>CBDIIF010000010.1:0-80860 GCA_965279595.1 Sphingobacteriaceae bacterium | reverse complement strand
AGAAATATACATACCTCCGACACCCGATAAAGATTATGCTTCTCTATCAACTTCTTTTTTACTTAGAGATATCTTTATTTCTATTTAATATCTCGATATTTTAATACGACCATTAATTAAACCAGGCAATAAAAATTTATCGAGCTCATAATTGTTTAATAATAAAAAATCAAATAACAGTATATCAAATTTCATACAGTTTATAAATTCTGTTACAAATATAGAATTATTAAAATCTCTTAATCTATTTGCATAGATTATTCGCTATTTATCAGGAGTTTTATAGAATATTTTGAAAATAAATCTTATATTTTTACTAAAGAGATTCAATGAACTTTCTTATTAAAACACTTATTCATATCGATAAAAATATTAATATAATTAAGAAATTGGGAATAAATTCCAAGGTTCAGAACATCCAGCTAATGTTAAATTATTTATATTGTTTTAATCCTTTTTGAATAAAAACAATTAAATTGTTAAGGAACAAATTTGTTCTTTAAAATTTTAACTATTGAAATTTACTTTATTTTGTAGTACTGCTGAGATTATGGAAAATATAAATCAATAAATCGATTAATGATTTATCTAAACTAATAAAAATAAACTGCACCTTTATTCTATCATCTAAATTAATAGTTTTGTGACAAATTCTATAAATCTATTCATAATTTAATTATGATATATTTGCTCCTTGATTTATTAAATACCTACTTATCTAGGGTTCTTAATATGTATGATGGAATTAAAGAATAAACCTATCCGGAAGGAATTAGAAATTAAAACCTGATAGTATTTATATCATTATATTTTAATATTTTTAACTACAAAAACTTTGTTTGTTTTTTGCATTTAAGGTATTTTCGTATATAGAATTTTTATTTATTTTTAATCTGATACTCTCTTATATATACAGGGCTAAAAATTAAAAATGATGCAATATCATGAATAAAATATAACACTTAACTTAAGCTATTACCAACTTCTGGGAATTCTTTAATACTTTGAAACACCGTCACTAACTCACTCAATTTTACATGTTTAAATATAATGCCATAAAAGACTTGTTTTAAATATTATTCAAGTAAATTCTTCTTATCTAGTAAATTCCTGCAATTAATAAGTCATTAATTTAGTATCTAGTAAATTTCCCTTTTTTTTACATTTTTTAAAGAAGACCACAAAAATTTATAAATGTAAAATTTTTAGAATAATAGCATGATTTTTGTTCAATTGGTATGGTTTAAATTCAAATACAAATTTAAGAAAAATCTTAAATAATAAGCACAGATTTAACAGGTAATTTATATTTTCTTCATAAGTAAAAGATTACTTTTGCAATCGATTAGCTTGAAAGATGAAAAGATTTGATTAAGGTAAATTAATAAATAAGTGTATATTATTCACGATTTAAAATAATTATTGATTATTTTAAGACTTCAGAGCAAAGTTAAAGATAGTCCGAACTCTATCTAAATTAGTAAAATGGTTTATAGGAAAATAATCACTAGTTAGTCTCCATTTGATAACCTCAATTGTCTACGCCTTTAAAGGTATTAGAAAATGTTTTTATTTGGAATTTTGGATTAAGTGAAGTTTTGATTTTTTTTTATCTTATTACAATAAACGATCAGTTAAACACTTGCATTTATATTTTTATCATCCTTATAATTTTAAACAGAAATAGTTTTGAGAATAAATGTTGAGAACGATCGAGATGGTCATACTAAACATGAGGTTTTTAGGATAATAATATTAAAAATTAGCTTTCAGCATAAAAGGGATATCTATTTTGCATATATAATTAAATTGGATTTAATTTTTTATTGATCGTTTTTAATTTTAAAATTAGGAAAATTGTCTCCTAAACCTCAAAATGAAATATAAAAGTGAAAACTATATTAGTATCTTAAACCACCAAAACAAAAATAATTAAGAAAAAAATTTGTTTAACCTGATTTTAGAGTGGCTGATTCTAATAATCCTATTTCATGACTTTAGTACCTCTTAATTAAAAGGACATACTAGCGAACCTCAACTCCTGTAAGGATCTTATTTTATAATTGCAATCTCCTTTAAAGCATTACATTTATTATTTTATTTGTCTGTAGTTTCACATTTGAGAAACTACTAGTATTGTATGAGTTATATTATATTATTATAATTAAAATAAAATTATCTCTTTAAAAAAATAAAAGTCAAATATGTGATATTATTTTCTCAAAATAATATCACATATAGTATAAAATATAAATCCACTTGCTATTTGCCACTTATTTAATATTCTCTCATATAATAAAAACTTGTTCATTGCATCTAGTAGTTCGTTGTGCGCCAGTACTGTCTTAAGCCTATCCTACATAAAAGTATCTTTTACTATGTAATTTAAAAAATGTATATATTTCATAAAAAATATTGATGTAGATCATAAAATATAATATAGCAAAAGCATATTTGCCGAACCACTTGCAGTTTAGTTTTAATTGACATATTCATGGATCATATATTTTATTCATGATAATAATTCAAAGATTGTGCCATTTGTTCAGCTAATTAAAATGGTTTACTCTTTCTGTGGTTGCACATTATTTCTAGAACCACTAAAGCAAGGCTGCAGCTTGTGTTACAACAGAGCTTTTTATTGTTTCAAGTATTTAATATAATATAGGTTATTGTTAAATATAATGAGCATTTTTTAATATAATATGTTGAAAATTTGCAATAGCATATATTTTATTCTGTCTTAGGATTTTTTCAATTGGCTTTTAAGATATAAGTTATCACAATCATCATAATAAAAATTTATGATTTTGCATTTGTGATTTATTTATCTTTTGTTTTTTGACTATTGAGGTACATCATTTGGGAAATGAAGAAATAAACTTTCCTCAGTAATTAAAATTAATAATCAACTTCGATCTAAATTTCTTATGGAACTGGATGATTATACAATAATATTGTCAATTATTATGAATTAAGCAGAGTTGGCAATAGTTAAATTATTTTTTTTATTAGATAATTCTTTTTGGATTTTGAAATAATTTAAATATAAAATGGAAAAACAGTCACTTTTTAAAGGATTATCACAAAGTGGATCAACTCCGCTGGGTCAAAAAAGAAGCTGTAGACATCTTCTTAAACTTTATTATGAAGAAAAAGGAAGAAATTCTAAGAGAATAAAGTTGAGACTTTTTCTCTACTTACATCTTTCAAGGACCTATTTATACACATCTAAATATTTATTAGTAAAAAAATTGATATATACAATTTTTTAATTCATTAAATTTTGGTTGTATTAATAAATTATAGATGAATTATAATTAATTTAATTGTTCCACTTAGAATTATATTAGTTTTGCGGCTTAAATAACATAAATTCTCTTCTTGCTCTACTTTCGATAGTATTTTCTTAACTTAACTAAACATATACCCATTTATTATTTTAACACTATATGTATTTATTAAAGGCTGTATCTACTATTCTTCTCTAAATATTTTTTTTTTTTATTATCATCAGAGAATAAAGAAAAATATGTCAGGGAAAACGTTTTTATCTAGTTGTTATAATAGGAAAATTATCTGTATATTGAGTTCTTACTTGGGTTACTGCTGAAATATCATCAGCATAATTTTGTAACATTATTAGACCTCCACTAACCTCTTACATGAAAACTATATCAAGAAGCGTAAATTTTAAATGTAAAGCAAAGTCTTTCAATGACTTTATTACCATGATTAATCATAAGTATTTTGTGTGGTATGAGGCTTGCTTGTTGGGTTGTGTCTGTGATTTTCCCTAAATATAATGCATTTTCAATAAGTTGTAAAGTATGGTAACTTTTGTTATTTAAGGAGTCCAATTACCACATACATTATATCAAATTTATGTAATCAGCATGCTTCAAATAAGTATTTTTGTGGGTATTACATTTATCATCTATTCAGTAATATCTATTTTACAAAGTTATTAGAAGACAAACTTTTTTGAACAATTATATGTTAAGTTATAAAGGACATCATTACTTTCACCACCCTAAATGATATATAATTCGTCCACAAAGCTAGTAATTTTTTAAGCACTGTATAATAAATTATTGTTATTAAAGGCATCAATGGATATTGACACAATAAGCAAAGGTAGCAAAGTTTATAGCGAAAATAGTAGTTGCATCACTATAACCAACTGTTACTACAAAATAATCAGAGCCGTGACTTAGGTTTATCTTTGTGCTACTATATGTAAGAAACTCTTATACTTGCAACATGTAGTTAGTAGAAGAACTACCACCCTTAAATAAGTAGCGCCCTTTCAAGATATTTCATATTATTATATGTATTATCAGTAATATTGACATTAATTAATTTTTAGCTTTACCAGAGGTACCTAATAATAGGGCTTTAATTATAATTTATGGTGGAGCAGTTAACATTATAGCCATATATGTATGTTTTACTATTACTCCACATACCTAATGCTTAATACTTGTAGAATTGGTTCCAATATCTAAAGATTTTTAAGTTAGATGATCTGCATTGATTGCATCAATAATTTCACTGGGAATTTCAATAGGCTTATTAGATAAATATATAAAATAAAGCCTCTTCTATAAATATTAGATTCTAGTTCTCTAAGTTTAAAATAATATTTATAAAATTAATATAAAGATAGGATTCTTGTGTTGATAGATGATTTACTAAGTTCTTTAATTTATAGTTCAAAGACATTTACTCCCAAAAATTGGGTTGGTGATGTATTATTTAAGAAAGTAGTGATACTTTGAGCCGATTTCCTAGTTTGTCAAATTTTTAACCTTTAGCAGCTTAGGATAGCCTATGTTTTAATCCTAACATAGCAAGTACATTAGTTTTAAAAATGTTTTGAACTAAAATATTAATGTTTATATATATATTTAAAGTAAATAATAACTTAATAATATAGTTATTGCTAAATTGAATTATTGAACCTACCCTACTCATTAGATGCTCTAAAAATAGTCTAAATATTTGCTAGGCTTTAGCATGTGTCATTTACAGGATCCTAAAAATGATATGAATCGAGCTTGATAAAAGGTAAAATAGACCTGATATTTATAAAGTAGTATCAATATATATCTTACATAGAGAAATTGAAAATTAAAAATTAAAAATACTATTTTAAGTGCTGTATCCAGGTTATATATAAGGTGAATAATTGCTACCTTTCTGCTCATATGCTGAGTAGGTCGGCAGTAGTATGTAAATCAACAGTGGCAGCGGGTTTCTTTGATGAACAATAATGGAGAACTTGTTTCTAAAGGTAAAGTAGTAAAATACTTATTTATAATATTTCTGTTCTTAAAATACGAATTATGGTTATTGTGATGCCACTGTATAAATATACAGACTTGCATGACTATCAATATCTATTCAGTGATTGAATAAGTATATAGCCCATATATTTAATTATTATTCCCACCATTAAAGTTTCATCTCCCTTTGAAGTAACTACACCTAAGGATTTGTTTTAGATATGTATACAACTGCCATAGGAAAGGAATTTACTAGCTAGGCAAAGTCAATCTGATACAGCAGTATATAACCAAGTTAATTTTATTCTAAAATACATTTGAAAATAAAATTATCTGTAGTAGCAATTACTAGGGATGGCAGTAAATTGGTGCACTACTCGAATCATATTAATCATACGTACTTAATTTATAAATGATTAAATAATAAGTATCCAATTACTATATTCTTAACCCTTATCCTACAATTATACCTAAATTGCAGGATTGAAAGAACATATGATATAAAGGATTGTTTTATTGAAAGAGTATATTATCTCATTAAAGGAAAGGCGTCTTGTAAGGATCATCTGTGTTAATTTCAATTTTTTAATATTAAGGCAAAATACCTGTAGTGTACATTCCATAATATTATTTATTCCCGGGTCTTCACCTTAAACAACTTGGAAACAATATTTTAATTCTTAAATCGATTACATATAAATATCGTTAGTGATCCTAATTAAAAATTAATACACGTCTTTATTGTTCCTAATATGATTTAGTCTTACAGAAACCTAATAAACTAATGGTATCATAATTACTATTAAATGTATTAATATGCAGAGGTGGCTAACGTTATTATAACATTATTTTTTAGAAGCTGTACGCCTTCATAAGATTGAATTTCCCTGCAAGAATATACAGATAGTCTCCTGAGGATTTGCTCAGGTATTAAGCATCGAAACTATTCGGTATCTATCATAGAATTATTTAACATACTAAAGACATAATTTATTGTGGATTATGATATCTTTAGAATTGTAATACGATATTCATAATACTTTAGTATGTTTAACACAGCATTCTGTAGAAGATAATTCTAAAAGCTATATCAGATAAAGTACAAGTATATTAAAGTCAAATTATTAGTACAGGTAAAAGTTTCTTTCAAAAATAATAGGGCCACTGATCTACACAAAATAGATTAAATAATCATTTGTGTTATTTAAGGAATATTTATCATATAAGGGTGAGGCGAAGCTTATTATTAGTCTCTATAAAGTAACCATTATATTATTGTTTTAAGGAATGCTTTATTAGCACGAAAACAAACACTCCTAATAAAATCATATATTCATATTACTTTGATTAGAGGCTAATTTTGTACTACATCCTACATTTGTAATTTAAATTTACACTTTACACTATAACAACTATGCAAAATGAAACTGTTGAGTTTTTATAGACATATACTCTCATTTTTATTATTTCTAATAGTTAAAGAAACAAACTTTTAGTCTGTATTTCTGTTTAGTTGAACTTTAAGTTTATTTTTCTTAAATTACTAGGTTTCTATTCTTTAATTTATTAGGTTTTGATGAGCATCTGTAACTGCTTGTGAGTTTAAGTTTTAAATCGTGAGCGTTATTTTAACTGTTGCAATTGCGTCATTTGCTATATTCTCAGCTTTACAGGCATTAATTTATTATATTTGATTGCTCATAGCCTCGGTTTAAAATTAAGCACTTTACTGAGTAATGAATCTAATTTATTAGGGACATAAATTAATACAATTAATTATACCACAACAGTATACCAGTCAAGATTAGCAATAAAGATTGCTATAATTTATTATTGTAAATGCAATAATTGATTTTTATAATATTTTACACTTCATTGAAATGGTCCATAGCTTTAAGGTTGTGAAAATAGTTATGATTTATGATGCTTAGCTGTTATTTTAAATTAGCTTGGAGTAATCATGGAATCTCTGGTAATTCAAAATTAATGTAAAATATATATCACATGTACATAATTTTAGAAAATACTTGAAAAATAGGATAGGAGCCATTGAATTTGCAAATTAAACTTTTGCGTTTCACAGTAAAGTGATTGAATGTCTTCATATTGCAAAATATATAAAAAATCAATGAGGAATACTCCATTCTTTGAGCAACTTTAGATAGTTTTTAATTAAAAACCTATCAAACATGAGAGTTATGAGAGCAATATAAATATCAGTTTAAGGACAGTTGACTGATAATAATTAAAAAATTTGAGCACAATCTATTGGGCTGTGAAATTAATTCTTATCAAGCAAACATCTCCACAACAGCAAATTTACAAACACAAGGCAGCAATGAGGTAATGCTAACTATTCTTCATCACCGAGTATAACTAACCAAATAATGGTAGACACATTGAGTTTTATTCTCCTAGACACTAGCCAAAAAGTCATAAAGTCTTGCAAAAACTAAAAAATCCCGCTATATTACAATCATTTGTAGTATTGCATCAAGCATACCACTAATTCTTGGGTGAAATAGTAAAGGTTTAATTGAGAATAATACCCAACAATTAACAAAAAGAATCGATATTTTGTGGTAACATTTATATTATTTAAATTATTAACTACCGAAATATTTTCTTTTCAGTTTCTACTTTGCTAGTGACCAAACACTATTCTGTTTTGTGACTCTTTATATTCTCTTCTATAAATTTATCTTGAATTTAAAATCACTGCACATATTATTTAGTATCATTATACATTTACTTATCCAAATAAAATACTTTTAATCCATACTAATGTAAAGTCAGAGCTTGATATTACTATGAATTGGGGTTTACTAGAAGTTTATAACCATAGGTAATATCAGAAAATAAAAGTTTAATAAGTTCTGTCTCAACTTAGGAATAAACATTGAAAGCCTTTCTTTAATTAAAAATAGACCGAAGAAGGGTATTACAGGTCTCTCACACTCGAAAACTATTTCTTTGAAAAATAACTTTTGGACTGAATGCTATAATTTCACATTCACAACTATTATACTTTATTGCATACCATCGAGAAGGAAGAAGTGAAATTAACCAATGTTGGGAGTTTATATTATCATCATGAATTATTGTGACGATACCTAGCTTATATATATTATATGAGTTAATCAAATACATCTTAGGAATAATCCAATGGTCCCTAAATTATATATGTGGAGAGATATGGAAAGATATTTTTTTGGATACATTAACTACTTGGTGGATAAAAAATTAAGTTAATATTATCTCTCTATGCAATATGATAATACGATAAATCTTAATTGGAAGGAATACTAAGTTATAATCAAAACATAGGGGTTGTGAGGTTACAAGTAATAAGAACAATCTTTTAATGATAAAGAATAAATTATTTAATTGAATTGGTAATTTTATAAATAGCTAGGCTGTATCATGTCAACTCCAAAAACTGATTAACCATACAAAATAACAATATGAAAATTATATTGAAGCTCCATATTTTTTAAATAATTGATTATATATTTGCTTATACTTTCTTTTATTTCAGTAAACAAGAGAGTGAAATCAATGTTACTTTAGATCAATAAATTGAGGGCTACATTGTTAGTGATCTAATGTCTCTTTTATTGATAATTAAGTGGTATAGCAAGGGATTAAATAGTTATAAATATGATATGCTAAGGTATTACCTAGTTATAACTTTGGTATACGAAGTTATTACCTAGTTATAACTATAGTTTCCTAAGGTTTACAAATTTATAACAATGATATACAATTGTATAACCATATAATAACAATGAAATACCGGTTATTACCAAGCTATAATTAGTGTGCCAAGATAAGCCCAGGTTATATCAATTTATAATTATGATATACTTAAGTATAATAGCTCCTCAAGCTTAAATTAGGTATTGTTCCAAAGTAAAGTAATTTCACAAGCAATATGATACTGATTGTATTTCTTAAAAGCTTTAAGGAAAATAGCAAAATAGCAAAATTATCAATTCTCAATCAAGAAAAGTTATATTGTGCTTTTTTTCTTTCTCTCAAGAATAGAGTTTTATTACCTCAAGACATACACTAATTTTTTAAGATCCATTTCGGTGAGCTTGATATTTTACCCTAAATTACAGGAATGTAAAGCCATTGAGTAAGTATTTTTCAACTTGTTTTTGAGACTAGTTTCTTAGTTTCAAGGACAATGGTATTCACAGATTCAGAATAGCTTCTCTCCTTTTGACAAGGAAATCTGTGCAGAGTAAATCTTGCAGAAAAAGTGCTTTCATCATTCTTTTTGATTCCAAAACTTTAGAAACATCTAAGAGTCCTCTTTAACCACAAGACAACCCTCGTACATATAATATCAGTAAAAAAAAATCATGAGCAAAATTCCATACTTTAACAAGTATTGATGAGGTGAATTTGGTTTTTTTTTTTTTTTGTCATGAGAGAATTTAGGAATATATAGAATAAACAGATGGTAGTAAATGAGAAGAATGGGGAAATTAATGAATTTATTTAAGGAAGAATGGAGGCTATCAAGTTGATTGGGAATATATACTATTGATATAATTAATTGGAGAATTTGTCTGTGATATTTTATTTTATTTTATTTAAAATATTGGTTTGCACTAGGTTTGAGATCCCTAAGTTAACTAAAAGGTTAAGTTAAGGTTTTGCTGATATGGTAGAGTATGGTAGATGCTTCTGGTTAGTATAGGGATTGTTAGGTACTTTTAAAAGTGATTTTTAGTGTTAGCCAGAGAGGAATTTGAGTGCATTGAGAGTAGTCATTAATTTTTGTGTTGAGAAAACTATTTGATAGATCGAAGAAAAGAGAAGATTCATTATAGTTTGATGCGACACTTTTCAAAGTCCTAATAGCTTGGCATTTTGGATGATATTGTTCTAGTGATTAATATGAGGCTAAGATTAAATGCATAGATGAAGAGAAAGAAGATTGGATTATAATTTGCTAAGGTGGGGGTTTAATAGTTTAAACTAAGTGTTATTATTAAGTTTTGGAATAAGGTACTATTAAAAGCGAGAGTGCTTTACTCTTAAAATATTTAAGGGGAGCCCATTATTAATGAGGAAAAAATTACAATATGTTAAAATTTACTTAAGTATTTATAGAAATATAAATAATTTTGATAAGACTTACAAATTTTATAAATATTGGCACTAAGGAGAAGCAAAAAATAAATATAGCCTTTTTTTACCCTTATTGTACCCTTATTGTACCTTTATCGTACCCTTATTTTACCCTTATTCACCCTTATTGTACTTTTATTATTAAATGGCTCTACAGACTAAAAATCAAAATAATCTATATTATGAATTGGAAGGCCGATCTATAATTAGAATCATACTTGTCACAAATTAATCTATGTTATTTAAATCCCTTCAAAATTGAACTATCTATTAAGTGGAGATAATTCTATTCATAATAAAATGTAGCTGTGCATTATTATTAATTTGTTAAATCAAGGTTGAAATTTTAATAAAATTGAGAATTAGAGCCTAGCAATTTTCAAATAATGTAAACTTGAATCATTTGCGAATCATGTTCGATTTCACGAATTCCTAAGAAGTACTTTCTCAATTTGAGAAGGACGCTTGAGGCAGTTCAAATTAATGCATTAAATTTTTCTATATAATTCTTCTTCAGAAATAAGGGATTTCAATTCAAAGGTAGTTATTTTAGTGAATAAAAATTCTAAATCTGTAGCTATTATTTGTTCTTTAGAGGACAAAGCTATATTGCTGATGATTAAATGAAATACTGTCCCAGTTTATTTCACATAAAACTTTAGAAATATATAGGAAAATTCAACTAAAGTTTATGAAATTTCTAAAAAAAATAATTTATTAAAAAATCTTTTGAACCAAATTTAAAATATTCAACATATTTTTTTTTATTAGCTTTAAGCGAGTAATTAACTTGCCAGTGTCCTTGA
Source organism: Sphingobacteriaceae bacterium (assembly GCA_965279595.1). Lineage (GTDB taxonomy): Bacteria > Bacteroidota > Bacteroidia > Sphingobacteriales > Sphingobacteriaceae > CAIKLP01. Next base: position 69,621 of record CBDIIF010000010.1, on the reverse strand, counting down.
AATTAATTTAAAATTATTTTGAATTAGTTGAGTGCATCAAATCCATTACTATTATTTCTGCCTATAATTGGGATTTTCTAAAAATAAAATAATAATCTACTTCGATAATTATTGTCTCTCTATTTTTTTTTTTTTTTTTTTTTTTCATATATTATTATATAATTATTCATTAACACCATTGTAAAAAGTTCCTCAATTAAGGAAATCATCCCCTATTAAGTATTTCTATGTATGATTAAGGTATCATTTTAAAAAATAAAATTAAAATCATGTCTTGTTCTATTTAAAAAATATTAAATATCTTAATTTTTTTTAAAAAAACAGTAAATATATAACTTTTTGAATATAAAGGATATAATTATACTGGTAGATATGACATTCTAATTTAAATTAGATTATTATATATTTTATAATAAAATCTATTTGTTTTTAATAAATTAGCTGTTGACTAATAATGAGATTGATAATAAATTTTTTATGCAATCCAATTCAGGATTTTACCATACCTCGGACTATAATAATTAAAAAATTTCAATTAATCCACAGTAAAATTTCTATATTTATTATTCAAAGTCACAGAGATTTAGGCATTCACACATTAAAATGTACTATGACAAAAAGTTTGTAAATTATCAGACCACTTTATATATATAAATTTTCGTTAAAAAAAAAAGAATTAATTACTTAATGCTACAAAAAGATGTCAATTGATGATTTAATAAAATTATTTAGTAATTTACTTATTTTAAATTTTTATATTCTTTTTCTGCTTAGTGGGCTTGATTGTTAACAACATATACCATAGCTAATATATTGGATTAAGTCTGGAAACCTTGGAGCTCAGGGCTACCAATGTTCTAAAAGGAAAGCAGGTTATACAATCAATTAATTACTGATATAAATAACAAATGTGGAATCTTTATATTATATCAGACCAAAAAAAAAGTTTTCTCATCATCCTGCTATTACAATGTGAGGACAACATATTTAGCCTTGTTATCGAGATGAAAAAGTTGATAAACTGAGTTTAAAGATGTAAGTTAGGTATTTTGTGCTTCCTCTTGAAAACTTTAATAAAAATCTAATCTTTAACACATAGAGTAAATTATTTCTATTTATAGATTGCTGCACAATACTAAATTAATATTTTCAATTAGGTGAATATTTTCTCATAATTATAAACTTGCTTATTCTTGAACCATACTAAAAAGTTGTATATTTATAATAGAAATCAAACTCTTTTTACAAAAATATCTTTATAAATTTATTAAGCAGCGATTGTTTTATCATCAATCAATTGCTGTTAGATATAAGATCATTTTTAAAATCTATAAACCTTGTTGTCATATATTAATCGATTACAGATTACATATATTTGATCAGTAGTTATAATATCAATGATAAAACAATAATATATGTTCTCAACCCATATTTCCATCAATATTTCAATTTACATGTTAAGTTGATAAATTCAATTTAATTCTTAAGATATAGGATTTCTAAAAATTGGCTATCATATAAATTAAATCACATTATATCAAATAATTTGAAAATCGAAGACATCCCTATTTATGATTGCGCTATTAATATGGGTTTTTTTAAAAACAAAATCTTAAGATATCTTTATTTAATATTATTTATTCACTAAAGGATTCTGCAATTTATTAAGACATTACAAATTAAAAAAAATAATTAAAAAAACCCAAATTAAAAACGATGAATACTTGGGCCCAATAATGCTTGAAAGGAATGCAAATTCAACATAGTTATTTTTATCTTATTAAAGTTTTGTACCATAGTAAACTTATATTTTTCCTCAAATTTATAAAAAAGAGTCGGATTTCTCTTAATTCTCTTAATGAGTCTAGTAATTTTAAGGCTAGTGGATAATCGGCATTAATGTTGAAAGCATATATTTAGAAAGAAAATTATTATTATGCACTCCAGAAGTAAAGTTAATCTTTAAAATAAGCATAACATCGAATATCATTCTAAAACTAGGATTTCGGAGCAATTCCAATATCTTTAGGCCTAAAAGTTTCTCTACAAAGAGAACAAGTCAATAAATCTTATATTGCATGAAAAATTAAGATATATAAGATTTTATAAATTTAAGTTTAAGAATAAATAGACTTAAAAACTCGAAGAAGATGTTTTTACTGTTAGCGCTTAAAATAATCTCTTATAGGCCATTTTTCTATCCTCAATTTAATTAACCATATTCTCATTAAATTTGTCATAAGCCAAAAGCATAAACACGGATATCATAATTACAACGATTTTATAGCCTTATGATCTATTTAATAGAACTCTTGCAATATTAGTATAGTTAATGCAAATAGTCTAAAGTTAAATTTTATGTTTCATTAATTAATATATATTTATTTCTATCAATCATATATATTACTCTTAAAACTTTAATGTAAATTTGTTTTCAGAATACTCTTTATATTTTTAAACTTATATATAAACCATTTTAGTTTTTATGATCCATTTACACTTTTAAATTAAAGTTTATACTTGAATTAATATTTGGTTAGATTATTTTTCTGAATGTTTAATATTAATAATATTATAAAATGATACTTTACGTTTGGGAGGCATTGTAAAAAATATATAATAAAATACTTTAAACGAACCATTTGTTAAGCCAAATCTATTAAAAAGGAAGATGCATAGAGGAACAAATACCTAAAAGTTATTTGAACTGTTTTTTTAGTGGTACCTAATATTGAATTAAAAAAATTACAAGAAAATACTTTATTTATTCCATATTCGGATAGTCAGGCAATGCTAGTCTTTAATTTTAAAAGATTCCTTAGGCCCAGCCTAGTGCTAATTTTATGGAAATCTATTTCAATGCATCATAGACATTAGAATTAGTAAGAATTCTTGCTTTATAATATTTGTACAACATTGATATGTTTGATTTTTAGTGTCAGTAAATGAATAATTTAGTTTTAAATGGAGTATAGTATGATTACAGCATGATTTATAAAAGTATTTGGTTAACTGAATATAAATTAATGAGTTCCCATATTATATCTCAATCAAAGGGATAGAAAGGTGTCACACTACCAAGACTGATACAATAAGAAAACCAGAATTTGAAATATTCAAACCCTTAATATCTTGGCTTATACCTTAGATAATTCCGATAAGAGATAAAAATTAAATGATACTATGGCTAGACAAGAGAAAAGAGATATCTATTTATTTCATAAACAACCTCAAGAAGTTGTTTTTTTTGGGCCAATTAAATAGAAAATATTTCTACACCTTTCAGAGAACAAAAAAGTATAATTAAGCTATTTTAGGGTGTCTAATCGATTATTACAATCTTTGTAGAAATTGTATAATTATAAAAAAGTTTAACGAATATAAATATGCAAAATAGGGCTTGGTTTTAGACATTTTAGCTCACACTCTCGCAAATCTCACATTCTATGAAAACTCAGCAAGATTTACTTCCATCACTCTGCCTACACTGCACTGCCTATCCAAAGTTTAATTCAGATTACAACCAAATTGAAATACATTACTTTAAAACCCCATAGAATATGTGAAAGACAATCGATCTCCAATTCCATTATTTTAAATTTTCTGAAAGTTATGAACAATGAAAACTTAAACATTACTTAGCTACTTTTATTTTTACCAAAAGTCTACAATTAACACGATTTAGTAGGTTCAAGTTAATTAACTCATCAGTGGATTGCTCAACCTAAGAAAGTGGATTTGTTCAAAAAGATGAATTCCAATTCGATGTTTCTTCATCGATTTTAATGTAAATAACATTAGAGGTAGGAAACAATTTATAACAACCTTAACCGATAATAATTCACCTTATCTTATGAATACTTTGAAGTTTCCCCATATTCATATAATGCTCCATAAACCGTATTTTCCAAATATGGACTGTATTTTAATAGGACAATAATCTCTTGAAATTCTCAACCTTAAATGAGAACTTCAACAGATGCGGATCAGATGCGGCACAGATGCGGCACAGATGCGGCACAGATGCGGCACAGATGCGGCACAGATGCGGCACAGATGCGACATAGATGTGGATTGCTCCAAATCTATTATAATTCAGTCATCGGAAAAATTCTGCCCCAATTTTTGCTAACAGTACTCGTATTCAAGGAATATGCTACTTTAAAGTTTAGAGCCAATCAGTTTCAGATAGCAATAAACTCGAGTGGCACCATCAATAACCCGCTCGATCAAGAACCTGAAGGGAACTTTGTGTCTCAACAGATAAACTTATACAGGTTTTAATGTAGAATGCACAGAAATGGTAAAATTCTTGACTTAAATAAGATCAATAATGAGCTATTAACTTATCATTAAATATCGGAGTACCGACAAAATGTTACTATAGTTGGTGAAAAAAGGAAAAAGAATGATTACAAATATTAAATACTGCGTCCCATACTTGTACTTTAAAGCTATTTACACCAGTCCATTATAATCTAACGCCGGTGAGTATGATTTGAATTTCCTTTAACTATTTAAATCCTAAAAAAATCGCTTTTTTGTAGATATTAATCTACTAATTAATAAGAGCGATATTAGATAATCCTAAGAAAACCCATTTCCAGGAAAATATACCAAAATTTATTTATCAACTATAGAGAAAAAATTGATTAAATGCTTTTTTCCTGGGGCATAAGATACTTCAGCTGAAATTTTTTTGTTACATATGTATTGATGAAACCTGACTTACAAACATTGCTCAGGTTTTTCAATTTCAGCTCCAAACTAAGCTTCTTGCCTAATGCTATTAAAATATATTTATTTATATACAACTGTACATGCATAATATATTCTGTGCCTTGCCTTGACGCTCATATTGTGCTGCTAAAAGATAATAATTGCAGTACATAGTGGCAAAAACATTATCATTGCAATATATAGCGACTAGATACAAAAGCATTTAAAATAATAAAGATGTAAATGGCAAATCAGGCCAAATAATTAGAGATAATAAATCAACTAAAAAACGGACGTAACCGACATTAATTTTTGATTTAGACTTTTCATTATCATCAAATATAATTAATTCAAACCATCCATTTCTGGCTGAATTTTCTTCATTTGCTTCACAGTTACAATTAAAACAATGATACAAAAATTTCCACCATATTTTTAAAAATAAATCAAGTCTTTTAAAAAGGCTTTGTATGGAACAAAAAAAAAAGTCAATTCCTCAATCAAAGACTCTGATTTTTTACTCTTCTCAGATTTATAAGGATCTCTTGCCTTTAAAATAATAACTAATTCATTTGCGGGGTCTTTTTACTTTGCAAAAGTTTACTGCGGTAAGGTTATTTCCGTTCATAAGTATATCTGGTAATAAAACAAGAAAGAAAAGAGGATCAAATGTTGCTTATGCTAATAGCCGTTAAAATATAAAGTAAATAGTTGCATGTGATATCGTTGTTACAGCGAATTTACAAAACTCTACAACAATTCTACTCTTGTGTGGGTGACTTACTCTAAAGATAATTTAATTCCCAGAACTGATTCTTAAGCTTGCTGTTGAGCCAAAGTCAGTTGAGCAAAATTCAAATGCTGCTTCTTAAATTTTCCATTTAGAGTATCTACTGAATATCATTTTAACAAACATCGAAGAAATAGGGGATCTTCGATCAAAAATTTTTGTAGATAGAATTAGAAAGGAAGTTTGATGTTATTACTGATCTTGGTGATCCTGAAGTGGCTTATCGTGAAAAGATTCCTACTTTTTAGAATGTTGATTGCATGCATAATAACATGTGGCGAAGAACTCTAATTTTGTTATCGTTTTTACCACTATCTGACTATTGCAGAAATTACAAAGTTAAATCGTTTTCTGAGCAAGTAAACACAAGTTGTTTGAGAATGGCAGTCGTAAAAATATAGAAAAAAAAGACTGATAAAAAGACCAATAAAAAGATCATTCAAATATATTGTTATGCTTTAAAGGACATAAGGTCATTTTCTTTAGAAAAGTTGCATCGAAGTGGATTACCTAAATAAGTTGACTTAAGCTGTTTTAAATAGTCATATATTCCAAATATGGACTACTAATAAGGCAGCAAAATAAAACTGTTAAAGCTGAAAAAAATGAATTTTGAGATCTGCTAAATACTTCACTGATTGTGATTTCAGGCATTTGAACTACAGTAACATTTTTAGCTGCTGACTGTTCATGGCGACAAATGGCATATATCTCTTTTTATTAAAGCTCAGCTCGAAGCCTAATAACATTTTAAACCTAGCTTGTTCTAATTGCAACAAGATCATTAAAGAAATTATTAAATGAACCTATCTGGCCCAATTAATCTTCAGTGTAAAATAATCATTGCCAAAGAGCTAAGATAATTTTTGCGTTCAAATTAATTGAACTAGGTTTGGCATATGATTATGTTCGGTATTTCTTTTTGTATGTAAGAAATGGTAGTACCTGATGCAATATCGAAATTTTTTTGTGAAAACAAACCTAGATAGAAAATGATTTTGAGTACCAATATATGTAAGGTTTAATAACTTACTGTAGAGAAATTTAATTAGATTGTTGAAGTTTGAACTTCCTGTCTCAAAAAAGATGGAGGAGATTGACATTCCTTCTAAGATTGAATTCAATTCATAATATGATTGTTTCTGGCGCAAAGGGCTATACAGCTTAGATTTAACATCTTGCCATCATGAGTGGATCAATTAGAACCATAAGATGATTTATTAAAATGTATATAAAGTCTAACTTTAAGGAAAATCTTACAGTTCGTGGGTATTTCAACTTAACTTACAACGGTTAAAGTAACCAGTAGAAATGACTATTAATACCTCGAATCCTAGTTGAATTTCCTATAAAATTAATTGAATTTGCCTATTGTTGTATTAATTGTACAGAAATAGGGAAGATCATAGATGGAGTTTATAGTCTCTTGAAGATAGGAAGATTGGATAGATATATATCATCCAGCTAGCAGATGGTTAGCTCGCTTACAATTATAACGGTCCGCATTTGTGGGGCAGCATTCAAAGGTGCTGAGGAGTTATTTATTGGTTCATATAAATATTTAGTTATTGTACTAATAAGATTGTGATGTATCGTTCATGGGAATCGCTGTTTATTGATCAGCAAGGTTATCAATATTTAAGATTTAAAGCGCTTTATGAAGCAAGATCGATAGTTGATGAGGGATTTAAAGTTGCTAATCAGTAAGTTACTTTAGTAATTCACCTTTGATTTTGAATGAATACTTTTAAACAAAAAAATCAATATACTGTATTACTTAATTTAAGATGTTGTGGAAAATAAAACAGCCAGAATTCAGGATAATACATGAAATAAGGGATTTAGTAATGAGCATATACCTGATCTTGTTTCATTATGATAAGAGATTTTGACCATTTTAATCAAGTACTTTCAAGCACCAAAAACAGCATGGACGCAGAAGATAGAGTAGCAGAAGGGGTAGAAAGAATTGCAGAAGCGAGGGCTGCAGAATTTCAATGGCTGGCAGTAGGAATAAAGAAACTATAACAAATGAGTCAATCTGCCAGACAGCCTCCATATAGCGCAATACGCCAAAAATAATTATTTTCAAAAATAACCCCAACTAAGTCTTCTAAGCTAGACAAAATGGTTTGGAGGGATGCTCCTAGGCTGCTGGAAAAAGATTTGTGATTTCTTCTATTATAAATTCCCCTGCCATATTTGTGAAGAAGAATATAAATGAGTAAATTATAGCCATAAAAGGGAGTAAAAGTCTCCTATCCTCCATAATTAACTATATATAAAATAGATAATAATAGAACCATAATTACTTGTGAATTTCAACCTGTGCAAGAAATTTTTATTTACATTTTGCCTTACATTAAAATTAAAACAATATTCTAAAACTTAATAAACAGTATATCTCTCCCCAATAATGATTAAACTAGTAAAAGAAAAAGAAAGATAGACTATTGAAAATGACACCTCGATTTACTGAATACGAAGCGAGTAGTATGGAGGAAGTAAATAAAGAAAATAGAATGTCAATGGATTTAATTAATGTCAAAAAAATAAATTATATATATCGAGTGTGCTAAAAAGAGACGGAGATGTAGATGTAGATGTATAAATAAGTATTATTAAGGTAAGTAGCCCTTTAAAACAAAGCCATACTCTTCAATTAATAATTTATATAAAATAAATACTTGTAAATTTACTTACAGTTTAAAAAGATTAAATTTATTGTTATAAATAAATATGTACTCTATTAATTAAAAGAGTAATCAAAAGACATAAGTGATTATATTTATAATAAATGCAAATTGTTATTTTATTAATGAAAAACAATATAGGAGTGGATATCTCTTCATAAAGACTACTCATTCTGATAGTAATAATTATAATCATATATAATTTCTGTCTCCCATTTTTAGAATAGCTAGAACGGAAAAGAACTGAATAGTAGATTATACTTAATACATGTAAAATAGGAGGGACAAATATACTACTTTATTATTGAAAGATATACTGTAAGAGTTTAAATGAACACTTTCTTCTCCATATATGAATAAAAACTAGCAACCATTAGAATTAAACTAATATATATATTTTGATAAAATAATATTTAACAATCAAAATTACATCAGTTCGTATAAAGTTAAAGTAAAAGAATTTAGATTGCTAGACTGATTGTCCAAAATGAGCAATATTATAAAGGGGGGTTAACATTATAAGTAGGGTATTATCAATACAATATATCTTTAATTTATTTTAGTACATAGCCTAAAAAAATAATATACTTTAATGCCTTCTGTATATAATGATAGACACTCTAAATTGACATATGCAATAAATGTCTAGCCATATATATAAATATTTTATCATCCTTACTATATTTAATCTATATTATTATATTTGCCCAATATGATAGTTGTCTTCATGTTATTTAAATTAATTTTCAGTCTTTATTTTTGTGTTCGTGTTTATACAGATATTGATGGATTTAAAATAATCCTAAATTTTTCTGTTTATTTGAATTACTATATAAGGTATAAACTTTAATAGAATAGCTTAAAATTATAGTGATACCATTACTAAAGATGTTAAATCTAAAATATATTCATCACACCTTATAAAAGTTTTATTAATGTATTAAGTATTAATTATAGATATGCCATAGAGATTCCATTTAAATTTATTTTAGAAGTTCATTTATTTTGCATGTTAATTATTCTGCCCTGAGTCTCAAAATTGATTTTTAATAATATTCATAATGCTTAATGAGAATGCCTTATCTCAATAACTCTTAAGTTTGCCAATATACAAAGCAAGTTTATTACTAAAGAAAAATGGCTCAAAATAATTATAGGCTTCTTATAATATTATTATTTGAATAATCTTGTTAATAGAATGACTTGATTAAGGACTCTTACTCAAGGACCATCTAATTATTAAAAGATTCATAACATCTGAGTGGTATCAAGTGTATATGGTATAGTTCTTCTAATCATATTCTCTTTTATTCCTCATATTTGTAGTAAAAGAAATCTGCACTGAATTTTATACAGTGACATCTCTATACGTAATTGAGAGATAAATGGGTTACCGTGTCAACTTATGTATACCTTAAAATATGTTTTTATTGCTTCGCTCTCTTCATGATCATTGAATGTAAACATAAGAGCATAAGCCTATATCTAGAAAATAATCAATTACATGGCCCTAGCTAAAAACTTTAGTGAGATTATGATACACATATGTTTTCTCATTGTTATTTACCATCCATATATTTGATCTTGTAAATGCCTAATTCTAATCTATTACACGGATTGTCTCTTTGTGCTAACAATTAAAATGATCCACTCTCTCGTCGCTCATATTCAAAACAGCTATGATCAAAGTACATCTTATTTAAAAAAAAAATTGGGTCTAATTATATATCTGAGAAAGTGCTTTAGGAATTCATGAAAAATTGAGTATTAGCTAGGTTAAACTTATTCTTATTGCATACATAGGAATAAAAAGATAACCAGCCTTAAAAAAAAATTTAAATATAAATATTTTTGAATAAGAACTAATCATTCTAAGGCGTCAAATTTTCCCTAAGTTTCTGGTATAACTCTAATTATTATATTTCTCTTCTTCAATATTTGAACATCTTACCTTATTATGCTTAATAAACATTATCTTTAGCTATAAAGTCATAGAATTTTTTAACTGAAGTTTTTATGCATTGCTGTAGAAATAATTTCCTCAAAAGATATTGGCTAATAAATGATTAGAATGTTATTCGATGGGGAAGTTATTTAATTTTATTAATTTTATTTATAGGAAAATGAAGAGCACCATATATACATAATATTTAATATAAATTTTGAGCAGTAATATCAATATTCATGGTGTTAGATTAATTATATTTAATATTTTCAGTTTGCAATTTTTTTCTAACAAAAAATTAAACTATCAAATAAATTTGCTTGAAAGTATTCATGCTGGTCATAAAAGAAAAATAAAATAAATTAAAAACTAGAGCCATAAACCTAAGATTAAAGCAGATCAATCAACCAGATCACAGTTATCAAATATATATATCTATATATATTAAAAATTTTTTGTTTTTAATTTTTTATATATGGACTCAATTCAAAACATACAAAATTTAAATTTTGATTGATGGCTAAAAGTTTGGATTATTTAATATTAATTAAATATAAAAAATATTGTCTGTGATCATCCTTGATATCAGTCTTTATGAGTTATTATAAGTAAGATGATTTTATTGATTAATTACTTGTTAAGATGTATATTTTGAAAATAAATATATTTAATATGTGATAATATAGATATGAACAGGTGAAAAATATTAAAAACTAATTTTTTTTTATGATTGTTAAAGCTTCTCGTTTAATAAACAAATTAGAATACGATTTGCTTATTATTTTATCACAGCTTCAAAATTTGTAGAATAAACCTATATTAGCTTGTCATTTTAATTGTAAAAAGTTTTCTGATGAAGGACATAATATATGCAATGATTTGTGATGCCATAGTTAATAGTGAGATAGCAATATTTTTAGCCTAAATTATTTTTTTTATAATGAGATTAAATCACTTGTGTGCCTGTTAATTATTTTACAGCTAATCAATTCAGCAAATAAGTGCTCTAAATGGAATCTTTATTTTCCTAATATGCTTCTAATCTTAGTGTTATATAATTTAATTAATCAGATCGAACCCAAAAGTAACAAAATGAGTGTCTGCTCTAATCATATTAATAAGTCAAATTATTTTCCAGTAAATAGCACAAGACTATCTTTCTAAATTTGAATAAATTATATGTGTGCTTTTATAATTTAGAATTAATTCATTAGGTAATAATTGAAAATTCCAAAAGGCTAATTAAAGATGTCATGATTCAAATTTTTATTCAGGCAAGCTTGTGATTGACATTAGCTCAATATTCACAAAATAATTAAAAACAAATATGTCCTCTAAAAAAGAAATTATAAAGGATCATATAAGTATCATCGGCATATATTATAAATTGCTTTTTAAAATCTTTCGAATTCTAACTATTAAATCTGTTTGCTACATAGGATTTATATAAAATAAAATGCTATGTTATGCTTGTATTTCATATAAAAATATTTTTAGACTTACTTAGGTAGAAGACAACTTTTCTAGCTTATAAAAAAAGAGAAATTTCAATCGTTCTCAAAACTGAAAAAGCAAGTCAAGAAGGAAGTCCATTTTTAATGGCTAAAGAGTAATAAAGTTGTTAAAAAATTTTTCTTTTCAGAGTTATAATGTGTAGCTAAGTTCTTATTATATTGGTAATAAAGTCATAAAAAAGCACTTAAAATAACTACTTTATAATGTATGATATACTAAAAAAAAAGAGGGCAAATACATATGTAGTCAATAAATGACAAGGTTTAGTGCGTGGAGTAAAGTAAAGCATCATGTAAGATCAGATCAGAAAGATGTTTTGATAACTTATATTCCAATACCACATAGAGACAGTTTTTGATAGAGCCTTTACAGAAGTCACAGTGTACATTAAATTAAGCAAACTTTCTTCCTACGAAGTTTTAGAAGAAAAAAGGTAAAATTAATAGAAATACTGAAAGAAATGCTTGTACAATATATTATTCAATGGACACATTCTTTGATCTTTCCACCAGCTCTAAACTCCGTCTATTACACAAGCTGATTCGATTTTCTTAAAATAATTAAAATTAAAGGGATAGTATAAAACTAGGTTTATCAGTATGCCTAGATCTATTGCATATATCTTGATATTCTGCTTGTTCATCTCTTTTAAGTATATGTGTATGACATTGGATGCCGTACCTCAACGTCGTCTCCTTCGCAATAGGGGGGTTTTATAAGCTAGAATCTCTAACTGCAAGCTGTGTGAAGCCTAGATAATGAGTACAGAGTGTGGAGAATTGATTGTGATCTGGGGTATGAAAATAAGACACTGTTCCTAAAAAAAAAGCTCTTGTAAGGTTGCAAATGATATGTGGATTATCCTATCGTAAAGTCAACACAGAGTCAGTTTTAAGCAAAAATGTCCCTTCAAATATCGTAAACAGTACTTCTATGTCTATTCTTTGCTTATTCGTTTATGCAAACTTTGCTTTGTGTGGTTAGATCAAATTATACAAGAGGCAGAATAGTTTAATTTAGGTAGGAGCATATGCTAAAAGGAAACACAGAAAATGTCAAATTGCTTTGAGTTGGTTGCAACACAAAAATAATTTTAGCGTGAGTAAAAACCCCTATAGATATATAAGAAGAGCAGAGAGTGTAATACTCAGTCATCTGCAAAAGTTTAGTAATTATGTCTAGCGGATGATACTGATTGTGGAGTAAATATGGGCAGTAATTTTTGCAAGGTGTTGCAGTTGCAGTCTTGTGCACCATTCAAGTTCACTGACCATATGTTTCAAGGTTGTACAATATACTAATGTACAATGACCAGAGTACAAACAGTAAAGTTATAGACATATGAATGTTATATGCTTTCCCTTTCATATGAGATTAATAGATACTTACTCTAGCTCTGCAATTGCTGGTTTTAACACTAATAACCGTTTGTATGCTTAGTTTGTTGTCTCTCAGTCTTCTTGTCTCTGCTATAAACACAAAGGCCTGTATATTTTGAGCTACTTGCATGTAAACAGTACTTATCACAAACACTTTTTGAACTTGCGACATATGTTTTTGTATATGCACCTGTTTGTAAATTGAAGATCTGATCACTACTATTGATGTACTTAAGATAGCACACAAACTTGCCATTCCCACAAAGACTTAAATATACACTTTTAATAGTTCATGTAGTATGTGTGTTAACACTAATAACATTTACATGATATTATCGCCAGAACCAGTAATTACATTACCTGCTGATTAATACTTGAGATGTTTGCATTAGTATAACTAATACATTCACATTTCCAACTGAATTGATATTAACATTGATATTTGAACTTGGTATATATACATTACCATTACGTCTACTCGGAAACTAAGGTGCCAAAGACATGTTCCAGATCAGTCTATTTGTAGATATTGATCACTTGATTTTTTACAGGTGTATTATGCCAAGTTAATATAGCACTTATTAATTTGGTTATTAATCTAGCTCCTTTAATATATTAACCATCAGTTGTGCACCTAATTGTAATAGCATTGCCTGTCCAAGGCAATTAATGGTAATGTTTACACCACTTTACTATAACAATAATATGTTGGCATAGACTGTTGATACTAACATTACTATCGGCACATTTTTTTTTTTAAATACTTGCATTACTAATTGAAATTAATTATATACCTCGCAGAACCAGATGTTTTATTAGCCCAAGTTAATACAAGAACATTTGCCTGAACAGCTATATACAATGACTTATTATAGCGATTATTGGAGAAATAGAATGTACCATTACTTGTTAACCTCTAAGAGTGTACCAACTTATGTTATATTTGGTTGCGCCGTAAATACATACCTGATAATAAATAATTATCTAATAGTCCAAAGATATTAACATATGGGAGATTTGCTAATATTTATGATTGAAGTAATTGGCTTCAGGCCAATTATCTTTAATAGATTACGTAACTGTTATTTAACTTGAAATTTTGCATCTAAGATGAAGGGTTCTATCTCCAACCCATACGTTATACTTTTTATTGTATATAAGCTTATTATTCATATACACTTGTTGATGGAGTGAAGTTAGTTGTATAACTTAACTAGCTGTTACACGTAGATAATATGTCTTTGCACAACCCAATTCCCAATGTTATTTTACTTTATATATTAAGAACCTGACCCATAATAAATACCATCGGCGCAAAGGTTAAAGTTGGACCCATCTTTGTACCATAGTAAAAAACAATGTACCACTTCTAAAGGCTATGATAGCATGTTAGAGCATAGATTATGCTATTAATTCTTGTAAAATAATTAATGTGCATAATTATTATTCATTTACCCACATTTGAAAATGAATTTACTTCTATAAAATAAGAAATTTTGTTGTGGTGTTTTGAATTCTAAATGTAAACTTTATTATGACCATATCCACTTATCATATAGACAATTATGTAATTTATATTATTGTTGGTAGGTAGAGGAAGGTACAAAGTTACTGATATTTAGAACTGTACCGTTTATAATTAAATTCTGAATTATATTTGTAGAGGGTCTATCAACACTTAGCATTAATGGCCAACGTTAGCTCCAGCCCATATACAATAATGAATCCATTACAATAGCAACTGTTACGGATAGTAATGAAAATTTTTTCCACCATCTCCTTTTGTTACTTGTTAATACTCCTTACACTTAAATAAAGAATGTTGTTTGTTTAGGCATATTCCCAAACTTGTCCAGCCTTCGACTGAGCCAGTAGCTTAATAAATGTAAATTAAAGTAGAATTATAGTCAGCAATTAAATAATCTCTGGCACCGTAATGGCACCCATTACCTCCAATTGTACTAACAGCATATTAGTTTGATGTTTTAAAATCCGAGCTGACCTATACAGAATAGCAAATGCATTAATTAGTTTATAATGGTTTTAATTAGTAAAACCAAGTATTGAAGAAACACAAACTAATGATAAGCCTTAGACAAATATCTTATAATATTTAAAGTTGTAGGGTGTAATTTATTAAACTGTTCAATCCTAGGTGAGTTCATAGTTAAGAGAAAATTATTTATTGCTTCTGGCTCATCGCTCTATTCTTCTCGTCTTTATGATCAAAAAAAAACCGACGCATAGTTATTGATATGGCAGTTTATTGTTGATCTCTAACCAGCATTGCTGTTCTGTCCTTTGGATGATCCTACTTTTTGCTCAGATGGGATGTCCATTGTATTTTAAACATATTTCGCTAACAGAAAAGGGCTAGCTTTAAGGCTGGTAATATGTTATAAAAGATAGTAACACTAGCTATCAGATCTCACTATAGAGACTATGGAGGCTAGCTTATAAAATCTAATTATGGAGTCTAGAGTTTGAGAGCACATGAACTTATTCAATAAAGCTATAAATACTGTTTGATCACATAAAGAGCAAATCTCCAGAAAAACTAGAGCACGAATACTTAAAAAATGTAAAAATGAGAGTTAAACAATCTTGAGAGCTCAGATAAATGGTAAAATACCTAGTTAAGAAACTGGTGGATAGAGCAGTTTATTGGACTGCGGAATAGACAAGTCCATAATGTTAGAAATCATAAAATTCAGTTTGTTCCATTTTAAAAGCCAATTATTAGAACACTAATTACAAATTTAGACTACTAAGTTTAGTTTGGTACTTTCATAGACAAAATCCCTAGCCTACGGTAAATCAGTAATTTAGTCTAATACAATTGTCCAAAGTTTCCTACATATATTTCACATGACTTATGCAACACATTAAGAATAATTCTCATCTTGCAAGCAATATTCTAACTTAACAGATGGTATTTCTGTTTTCACACTCATAATCTTGATTTGATATCAACGTGATCTCTAATCACTTCCCCCATTAGAAATTATCAAGGCGATCCATCAATATAACATCTTCCGTTAAAGTTTTAGCGATATATGATATTACAATTATGGGAACACCTCAAATTTATAAATTTTTAATATTTTTTTCATGTTAGTTTGCTAAGACTTCTGGTTCTTGGTTGGGATGTAGACAAAATTTCACATATAATAGTATCTAATTTATGTTAAATGAACCAAATGCAAGGCTGCCTACTTGGATATGGCGCTCTTGTTAAGTTCACTTCACATAAATTGGATCCTATAGGAACGAATTTCTGGCATACTGTAATTTGTGTTTTATTTGTAATAAAATACCTAAATTTATTATAAGTAATTAATATATCTAATCAACCCAGTAATAACTAAGCCTCTGATGATTTTGTATATCGGTGTTAGAATACCTTTTTATAATAGTTTCTACGCTTTCTACAGAGCAAGTGAAAGTACCAACAAAAGGATGATTAAAGTATCAAGTTTTGATTTCGAAAAAAAATAAATAGGAACTCTATTGCTACTTAAATTATACTTGATCTTGACCAATTATAAGTCAGTCAACCTTTTACTCTGAAAATTCATCATCTAATCTTGCCAATGCTAAATTCTAATATGCTGAGCTTACAGTATAATTTTATTTTTAAATATAATCATTTAAGAATATTAGGTAATACGAAAATTTCAGTTTCCCTTTATTAATATGTCAGTATTTTGTGTACTAAAAGATATCAATAATAGTATTTATATCTCTTAAATTTGAAATAGGTTTTGCCTGTACATAGTAAAATTAAATAATTAACTATCCAATAGTATTACTTCTGAATAATTACAATTAGATATTGAAGACGATCCATCTATTAGTTTTTAATAAGTCTCTAACTATTAGATTTATGTATGGTGTGGGGTATAAGCAGAAAATTTGGACTAATATTACTTGAAATTACTTAAGTTTGGTTGCCTAAAGGTCTTGGATGTTAGAATAATTCAGTCTTAAAACTGTTGAGATAGGAAGGTAAGTGAATCTTCTTTTATTATTTCTAATAATTAGAATTTAACTTATAGAAATAGTATCATCGTATAGGTAATAATTTTTAATTATACTTATATTTGTGCGTTTTAATCATTATGTTTTGATTAGAAGTTGTTAATGCAACTGGTTGACCAAATTTTTAAATAAACCAAAATTTGTGCGTTTCTTTTTTTGTGAATACAATTTATTGATAAAGGGTCAGTATTCGCTAATAAATAGCTTAGTTTGTCTAATAGCATCTATCTTTGTATAAATACCTAAAACTTCCTAAAGATTTGACCAACCTATTCATTGAAGCTAGATTTATATAACCTATGAAATTTTAGTACTTTAATTATTTAAGTTTAGATTTGATTAGTTAGGCTTAAGTGATCTTTAAGCTTTCTGATCTAAACACTTGTGTTTATAGTAATTTATAAATGATCATTTAACTACATCAATCATCTTGCTCTACTGAATTTCTGCATACGTTGGAGGAATAGCATATAGTCTCCAAGCTAAATCAGGATTAGGTTGTCAAGTAAAAACTCTGAAGCTTTGAGTGTTTTTATCTGTTAATTGGTACAACACAGCTTATGTATAAAAAATTCATTTTTGTTTCTAAAGTGTTAGTACATTGGGCTAACTTAAACTGATTCTATATTAAAATTGTCTTAATATTCATGAGTAGTTTTGCAATCCATCTTCACAAAAATTTATAGAATTCTTTGCTTTACAACTATTTTGTCTATGTAACTGACTGCAATACTTATCTAGGCCAAAGTAACTTCACTATAATTAATAAATATTGCTGAATGGAATTATTTATCGCCTACTTAAGTGTAACCAAATAAGAGGTTATAGGCTTTATCGTTTAAATTATTAAGATTACTGTAAATACCTCTCATATCACTATTTCACTTAAGATGCTGCAATAAAGCCATTACTAACTTTAAATTATCTACTGTATGAAGATGTCAATAAGTTTTTCACTATGTCTTTTCAAGGTTCAGTTATTCAGCTATTTTATAATCTTAATCATGTCTGTAGATGTTTCAGCGATTTGTTTTGCTTTTCTCTTGAAATCCTAGCATAGAAAGGCTTACCTACATAATATTGACGTTGTGTATATCACTAGTTAATCCAACAATAGGTTTCTGTATCTATAAATTTAAACCTTAAAAAAGTATTTATTGTAAAAGCTAACTGATTAAACTTTATTAGTCTAAGCAACAGTGCTGCTAATTCAGCAGATTTCAGAACATTTAATGATAAACTGCTAATATTATTAGAATCAGTAATTACACCAAAATTTATTAGGCTATTAACATATCGGATTAGATTCTGCATAAATAAGGATGTAGCCAATAAGTCTTCCTACATAGTAACCTTACTAACCCTTCGTAGGTAGAGTAACTCAGTTACTTAAGCTAGTTATTCCATGTTAATTGAAGCGAATCATGTTTAATTAGATCAAGATTCATTAAAATAAACAAAAATAGACCTAGATATATCACCGGTATAAACCTATTTTAAGCAAGATATATTATTTCCTACACGATAGCAGAAAGTAATTGAAAAATTAATTTCAACCGATCGCAACAGGGTTAATAGTCTGGATTTTTTTAATGCTTAGATTTGAATTTTGTTTAGTTCTTTTAAATGTATTTATCTTTTTCCTAATTATTTATTGGTTAATTGTAGCATATTATATTCAGTAAAAATTAGATGAGGTTGGTGTCTAAATCTAATTTCGAAGTTCATGAATTATAAACTACGCTGATTTATCCATGTTCGACACAGTATCATTAAGTTAGTAACAAATATTGGGCTAGCATCACTGAGGCTTCCATTCTCGGTAATGGACACTCATATGAGAGGACAGGGGTTACTGATGTATCAGTATTTTGCTCTCATTAAATGGGATATTTCTTACAGTTTTATTACTCATTTCGATGATAATTATGTATTTGAATTAGACATGATTTGTTTGTTAATGTATCCAATAAAAACATTGTATGAGCCTCTGATAATCCGATACTTTATTAGTTATATCTAATTTTGACGATTTTTTATTACAATTCATTTTTGTCTCTTTTTTAAATAAAAAAAATGAATAGAATTCATCTTTCATATATTGATATTCAGAATTAAATTCACGCATCATTATATTAAAACATCATTAATATTATTATTTTCGAGGCTCTAACGCAAAATAAATAACGATGAATCATCTCTTGTTGCATATCATCAGCTTTCTATCCACACGAGATTGTTAGTTAGTAAGCAGCAATTCATGTGGTTAATAGATCTTGTAGAGTTAGAGACTAAAGATTATGATAAGATAAATCAATTTATGTGGAAAAAATTAAAATTAGAATTATATGATAGAAGGACAATCAATGCACAATCGCCGCATATAAATTTATATCATGTGTCCGCACTTGATAATCTAGATATATTAGATATGAATAGCTTTTATATTGTTAATGATGTATCAATATTTAGATAAATGCAGATAAATGCAAAAATTTACTATGTTTCGATGCTTGATAATTCATATACTTAATTATTAGTGACATTCACTACATAACATAAAATCTTGACAAAAAAAATATAAGGTATTAAAAACAAAAACTTGTTAATGTACTTAAATTAGAAATCATGAATAAGATAATGATGAGATTTTTCTATTTTTCAAAATGTGTACAAGCTAGACATAAGTTGAAGTTATGTAGATGATGTTTAATATTTTTTAAAGTGCATAAATTAGATGAGTATCGTTGTGCAAATATATCAGTTTAGTAAAACAATTTGATCATGGAATTTCATTTAATTATTAAATGCATGAGTGTTTCAAATAAAGATGTAAAATATATTTCAGAACAAACAATATATTTGCAAATTTGATTAAAAATAAAATATTATACTATTTTTATTTTTATTTTTATTTTATTTTTATTTGTAAAAAAAATGAATTCAGAAATAATAATATGGGTATATTTGCGACTCTACTAGCCATCTTAACAATTTTAATCACACACTATATTGTCAGGCTTACAAGACCGGTGTCATATAGTATTAGGTTCAGGGATTTAATTTAAAATAGGTTCACAATTGAAACAATGATTGATATCTGATCAATTCAAATGATTATCAAATTACCCAAATCAATATACGTTTTTTGATATTATTTTTAATTTAATTAATCATCTTGATAGATTAAAAGAACTTGGGTATGTGAATAAATACCACACCTCATTTGCTCACAATTTTTCATGTGATCATGTTAAATTAAATAAAATAAGTTCACATCTATTGAAAGAGAACATCAGATAGTGGCAAAATCATATCGGGCGCTTAACCTGGCGAAATCTTAAATTGTGTTTCCGTACGCATATGATACTTGTAAATTAAATATTTAATACATACATAATTTGATTCTAGCTTCTCTAAACAATTTTTTCAACTCGTTTAATTTTTATTGATTAATCCATCTTTCGAACGTTTTATACGATTAAAATTTTAGGTAATAATATTATTACCTATGTTTATCCATTGAGAAAAGCACATGATTCACCAGGATTCTTTAAATATCTCTTTTGAAAATATTAATATAATCAACTTTGTGTAATGAATACGTGTTAAGGACCTGCTAATTATGCAGTAAGCATAATTTGAATATCAGAGGAATTTTTTGGTGGCACCTATATATCAGAGCCTGATGTGAATATATTAAATATAAGCTAATGTATAAATTTAGTTTTATATCACATCTCGGCATTGTTAAAAATTTAAAGCCTAGAAGATTAGCGTTACTATTAATTTCTGATCTATATATCAAAATGTGTCTATGGATGTAAGTTATTGTTTACAAATTAAAGATGAGTCATTCTTGGAAAAGTGTATACTTTTATTATGAATGGGTTTATTTGTCTCAACGATATATCTTTTCTCAGGAATATTCATAATCAAAATTTAGAAATTTTATAACTGTTTATGATATATTAAGTTTTTCTTTATGTCTTAAATTCATAATCTCTTATTTGTGTTACTGAGTGCTTTAAAGATGTTTAGATGCTTGAAAAATAAATTATCCCTAGGTAATTGTGTGTGATCTTAGTATAGATATTTACTCCAATAAAGATGTATCCTACTTGGCAATGTAAAATATCTATGTTTATCATCTTGTTCTAATATATAGGATGAAAAGATTACCTCTGATATTTATGATCTAGTTTTATTTTATGTAAATGTGGCATCAAATATGTTCCATTTCTCTATAACTTGAAGATCATAAAATTTATTGATTTTAAATATAATTTGAAAAATCATAGTGATTTACGCTCGGTAAGAATTAGGATATCCGATTAAAAATATAAAGAACATATCAAACGCTTCCAATTTATGATATATAATTTTTAGCATCACTAAATCAAAATTTAAAAATATTTATACTTCTAACTACTATATTAATGTGGTTGATTTCTCTGGTCTGTACAATTCTCTTTTCTGATTTTAGAAGGTAAAAATAATAGATTAATTTACGTATTGTAATCCAATAAGTAGATCATTAATGATTTTTTGTAGTCACTAAATTAAGATAATACTACCCGTATAATATAATGTACATTAGATACAGCATTCTTATGTAGATAAAACTAATATTAAGAAGATCAAAGATTAATTTAGTATTCTACAATAGAAGAATTATTATTGAAAGGGAACTAGATTTTGAGAAAAAAAGATTCATCCCACATATACATACACTTTGATTAGAGCGATTATACCAATATTTCTCATGTATCAATGCTTGGTAGAGTAAATACACTCAAGTTAATCAACTCTAATCACAGTATAGAGATTTAAATTGATTAGATCTTCTGAGGCATATGCATTACCTTCCCAAAAACGAAGATTTTTTTGAATATAAAATGAATTCATCAATCATAGAAATCCTGCTGAAATATATAAATCGGTAGGAGGAGTCGGAATATCTCTGCTGTGTCGAGGAATGTTCTCCAAGCAAGCCAACTTTTGAATCTGTATACATAAATATGAAGAAACGATAGCTGTAGAACTTACAGAAAAATTCATATCCATGAAAACTTATGAAATTAATTTTTAATTTGGTGAGGAGATGAGATAAAAATGGAATTTTAAAATTTCTGGTATTTTAAGAGGTTAGATCTAATTAATTTATTAAATGTCATTTATTGAATCACTAGGCATCTTTGAATGCTCGACCTGCCGCTTGTCGAGTAGACAACTTGAAACTTAGGATTATGCGCTTTAATGAAGACGGATGCAATTATAAGAGACACTACAACTCATATCCTAGTTACTGCATAGCAAGTCTAAAACTTTCACAGCAAGATATTTTATATTAAGCTAAATAAGTGCATGTTGTGGCTGAAAATAAACTAAATTGGCTGGGCGTCTCAACCAGATACTTTCTTTATCTTGCGAAATAAATACCAGACCTATTAAATATTTATAGAAATTAAAGATTTAAATACGCATGAGCACAATATATGGTCAGGATCAGCGTGATAGATGAGAAGAAGAGCGAGCAAATAGGATGCTACCTCCAATAATGATTACAGGTTTGAACAATCATCCTTAGCGCTATAGATTAAGTTGAGTAGCAATGGATGCAGTTGTTAAATTCATGGTTAATAAATATGGATGAGATTTAAAATGCTATTGAAGTTCTTAGTTAAGAATGAATCTGAGTACTTAGCAATTTGCCTCAGGGACAGAAAGCAGAACTTAGTTCAGTTTGGTCATGAAGAACATGTTAATCTGGAATTATTAGAGAGTATTGCAAAGATCGGCTTGTCTATTTTCTGCTATTTTTATTTATTAAGACATTATATGTTCAAGCTTAATTGACTTTCACATGCTTCGTCCTACTCTAAGGTTTTGCAATAAGTACTTTTTATTAATAGCGAGCATGCTGTGAGATTTTAAGCACTGAAGACGAAATAGCAATTTACAGAAGTTAGTGAATATGCCAGCTAACTAGTTCAACTTTGCAAGTATAATATTTTTCCATTTTGGCCGGATCAAGTATCAGGTATGCTTCGATTTTTAGAATAGCACCATAGTTTTGATTGGTTATTTTCTAAAATGAATGAATCTCTGTATTTACCTTCATGGCCCATCACAGATTAAGAGAATTCCCAATTAACTTGCATATCATTATAGTCCTCAGACCATCCTTTGTCAGTAACTTAACACATTTTCTCAGCTTTTTTTAATTTTTTTTAACTCTTTTCAGTCCCCTCAAGAAAGTAAATTTGGCATATATACCCAAGCACTTTAGATAGTTTAGGCGGACTTTTTATATTATATCAGACTCTTGGCTGGGCCTATGTTAATTTTTTTTATTTTCTCAAAAGGAGAATATTATTACTCTCACACTTTGAAGGTAAAAAGTCCTGCTCTACCTTTGAAATCTGCTTCCAAATGTTTAAGCCCTTTCTTATGGTAATTGATAAGAAGCCATTTATTACTTTTGAATAAATCTGAGTCTTGTTCTTTACTCCACCAAACTTCCTTTCCTTTATTTTTCTGTGACTTTTTTTGCACAAAAATACAATCATATTTTGGTTAAATTTTAAAGAGAAATCGACACTTTAACTTGTATTGTTGTTGGCCCCTGCATCATTATACTTAAAAAGCCTTTCTATTTAAGATTAAGCCTGATATT
Organism: Sphingobacteriaceae bacterium; assembly: GCA_965279595.1. GTDB lineage: Bacteria > Bacteroidota > Bacteroidia > Sphingobacteriales > Sphingobacteriaceae > CAIKLP01. Next base: position 45,860 of record CBDIIF010000010.1, on the reverse strand, counting down.
CTTTCAATTATATAAATCCTGAAATAGCATTGGATTCATAATTTCTCTCTGCCAAGGTTTATTAAGTAATTTTTTTTGAAGTGCACGGAATTTTAGAATCATATTACTTATGTGGGAGTTTATTAAAATAAACAAACTTGAATGATTTTTATAAGTGGCTGGCAGTTAAATAAATATCATTTAAAATTGTCAACAGCATTATTCTGAATGAATTTTAGTTACTTTTTAAGGCAAAAAAAATGTTTGACCAGAAGTTTCTTCGCCCTTTTTTCTAAGCTGTTAGTTTCTATAGATCAAGGGTACAAAGAAGACAATAATCATTTTAATTATATCATCATACTTTTTTGATAATCTAAATTTAGGATTGTAAAATTAGAATGCTCACTAATTTTATGTTATCGCTCTTAAAAAATCGAGCTATTTGATAAAAAATACTATTCTGGTAGTATTATTAAATTAAAAAAATAGAATGGATTGAAATATTGATATCTTATCACCTTACAAAGTCAGACAGTGTTAAGATAATTAATAATGAAGAAATTTGTGACAATTATAATAGTAGCAACAAGAAATAGTGGGAGGGATGGCTGATCAGCTATAATATATATATTTATTTTTTCACCCAAAGTCCCACTTAAAATGAGATTACTAATTTTCTATAGTACTTTATATAAATATATATTATAATACTGATCAATTATAGGCCATTTAAGTTATTCTTTAATGATTATATCCATGTAAATAAATATTTTAAACATATTACAAATCCATAATAAAATTATTATATATCTAAAGTATATCTATTTGAATAAATACTGATAATTTATTACAATATCAAATTCAGAAAATGATTTAGATTTTTGATTGCAGAAGGGGTTAATTCTAGAATTTAAATAACTTCAATACTATAAATTATATTTTTTAACATACTAGAGTGATGGGATTTGTGTTTTTTCTAATACTCATATCCTAAAACTTAAAAAAATACTCTGATCTTGCGATGGAACGATAAAAATACTTGAAAATACACTATTTTAAAATTTATTGGGTCTCCTAAACTCATATTCTCTGCGATTTATATTTGTATCCCTTTGTTTGCAATTGACTACACTCGAGATATGGAAATTTCCATGAAAGTATAAGCATAAGCTCACACCATTCAATCTACACTTCAAAGTTTGTAGGCAAATTCCAGTACAGAACCATTCGGTTCACCAGGATGATTAGCAGAGTTTCTTTATTGACTATAATTATACAAATAGCACGGTTCAAAAGAGAGATATCTAAGACACCAGTTTTTAAGGACATTAAGCATTTATACAGTTGCGAGATTGATCATTGGTGGACTGATTGTAATTTATATAAACAACTCTTTCTTTATTAGTAAGACTTATTGGGGTTAATAATATTCTAAGAGAATCATTTAGTTATATCTTGGATCTTCCATAAATTATAAGTAATTGCCAATATTCAAAAGGTCATATGCGGAAATGGAAAAGTTAAGATATATCTTTGTGATTGTACAGTTCATTTATGGTATAAAAAATGATCTATTACTTCAAATATCTACATTGCACACACAGAATACCTATCTTGGTTTATCGTTGCAAATTTACATTGAGATCTATAACTGCTTATAAAATCTAAGATATTCAGTTCTTCATTGCTTTTATATATCCTTTCAATAATCCTAAATAGATTAGAATCGATTTTAGTATTCGTATTGTCTTTGCATGATATATCTGAATTTTTCTATTCATAAGACTGTAGATCTTATGAAAACCCAGAAACACTGAACTATTTTCGATCCAGGCCTTTTAAATATTAAGTGTTTTTATTAATGTTATTGGCTTTAATAGTGCTTGAATAACATAATACTATTTTTTATAAACTGACCGTTCTCCTTATCTTTACATTTCGATCATACTTCCTTTCAAAAGATCTTATTTCTTTAATATCTGTCCAGCGTATCCAGAATTATTTGTGACTTTGGTCTTCTTTGGCTTCCTAATTTCTCCAGTTAAAAGAAAGGCACAAAATTCAACCAAAGTAGACATTTATGTTTTGTTTTTATCCTTGGTAGGTTCTACCTAAATGAAGCATCAGATAATTAGAGCTGGTCGACACTAGTATATTCCAGTCCCCTTTTTTAGAATGTTTAAAGTTATTCGATTCATCAAAAAAGTTCCATAAATTAAATCTAACATAAGAAAGCTTTGTATGCCTATTGCTACCATTAATTTCCATCTACAACCAGCAATTATTGCACAATATATACGTCAGAGTTGTAATAATTTATTTCGGAGTAGCTCATGGTTTGTAATGATCAGTGTGGCAATTCAATAATCATCTGATCTCGATCTTTGTGAATTTTAATTTTTTTTCTCTATATTTATTTTAATAATAGATATGATAAAAAAAAAGTAATAAAGCAATGATCTAAAATATTACATTACTAAGCCTCTCGAAATTACGCTATATTAACTATAAATTGCCATCCACATGATAGTATTTGAATTCTTTAGAGTTTCTATCTTAGCATAAACAGTTAATTCAGTCTTTTCTACTATATCTTATACCGGTATTGCAAAAGTTGATAACCTTACACAAATTTATTTATTTTTGCATTTTAAATTCAAAGCTTTTTACTACCCTTGTAGAAGTTAACAACAACAGATATTAAGCCAAATACTATGTCAGATACTAAGTCATATTTTAGGTCAGATAGTTATGTTCTATATATTGAGCCTTTCTTTTAATATTATCAGAATTAGCTCCAACAGGCCTGATGGTTTTTGCTTCAAACATGCCCTCTGGTAAACAGCAGAATACGCTTTTATGGTTCAAGAATATACACAAGAGAGACATTTAAGTATTAATGATGAGACATATATAAATATGTCTTTTTATAATACAATGCTTTTCTAAGTAACATGTCTTTAATTTTCAATATGTCCAGTACTATAATAGAATTATCCTTAATGTGTGTGTATTCTATACCTAATTTTATCTTTAATTTGTGTGTGCTCTATACATTACTAAAAAATGATAGGAATTTTAGGTACTAATTTAAGATTATCAATTCGCGAAAACAAGTGTTCTACATATATTCTTTCTAACCATGTAGATTGAACATTATTTTCTATCATGTTTGTGTCCTATTATTATAACTCATAGAGGTTTAACTAGGTATAATCTTTGTTTACCAAGGAATTACCAATGTTAACCATGTGGTATCATTAACATCTAATTTATTGTGCCTATCATATTTAAATATGTTCACAAGCAATACGCATAAAACAACACTGTAATCTGTAAAAAATATTTGTAAGAAAAAAACTTGTACATTTTAGATTATATGTTGTATAAAATACTAACAAAATACAAAATCAATTTAACACAGCCTTCTTTTATGATTATTACGAGCTCTTTGTTTTAATGCACTTTACACAGAAAAACATACCTTGTAAAAGTCATTATTCAAATTTTTTACAAAAAAGTAAATTTATAAGATTATCAAGAATAGACAAATATAGGAGGTGTGCTTATTAGATTGGCGTACATAGAAGTGATACACACAGTAGTGGTATACACAGGAGGTGATATACATATGAGCATGTGAATAGTTACCTACTCAGTTTATATGAAAGTATGAATCTCACAGTAATGTGTGATTGTAATTACAATTTAAACAAACCACCCTTTCTATACCATTATAGATATAATATAATTCAAGCTTAATTTACTAATAAAATGTATCAAGATACTCTTTATAATATAATTCAAATAACAAAGTCTAATCGATAATACTAAAAAACTCCATCTACTATATCTACTATGTACACACTCTTCATCAAAAAATGTACTAGCTGATTCACGTATTTATAATTATGGTCCTGTACACTGTTATTCTTCGGATGTAGTGAGAATGATAGTCCCAAATCCTAAAAGCCTCTTATCAAGCATGTAATCCAATTTTATGTGAGTCATATAATCAATGAACATACATGCTTATGATTAGTAAGATTATAAAAAAAATTCAGTAATAAGTAAAATTATGCATATAATATACATTTCAGAGAGTATTCTGTGTAAAAAGTAAGTTTTTGTCGCCATTTAGTAATCATTAATTATATTTAAGATCTTATAAATTGTGTAACCTATTATTTACTATCGATCTTCTATTTAATGCTAACATGTTTACTATTTAAATACTAACATATCCATTATGAACTTACATAAGTACTACGAACTTATAACATCCATATAACATCCTTTATACTACCCTATTACATCACATAATTACCTGATTAATTTAAAATCCTTAGGATGGAGAGAGATGTAGGCGAACACTAATGATCTTAAGCAAAGATATTCAGAGAATTAACTCAGATATGATCTTTTGGAAGTATATATGAGCGTTGTTAGATTGCCAATTTGCTGAACTGAATGTCATTTTTTAAAACAGAATATTATAGCCTAACTCAGGATTAATACTGTGAACATCTATGTAAAAAAGGTTGTTTTTGAGAGTTTAAACGTTTCAAGTAACTTGACAATTCTTTAATTATTCTCTACTTCAAAATAACCCCACCTGTTCTTAAGCCTATTGTCAGCCTTTATCAATACAAACTTGTTCCAATACCTACAAACTCTTGGAGTCCTACAGACACTCTTGATATTTTGCATATTCATTGAGTAAAAGGTTTCAATCTTTTAGCATTAATTAAGATTCCGAATGGTATATGAATCTAAAGAACGTCGCTATACTATTTAGTGGATATTCAAGTGATTTACAAGCATGGAATATTTAAGAATTTAAAACAAGAGATAGTAAGACAACAATTACAACATTTCCAAAAACTATCTCAATAATATACTATATTTGAATGGCTCTAATCTTAACTGTCTGCTAAGACTGCTTTGATATTTCTAATATCAAAAGCAAAAATTAAATATTCTGTTCACCACAAGATGTACATATTGAATCTTAATAAGAAATTACTTTATTCTGCTAGTATTCCAAGGATTTCCAACATCTTAAAAATTAAAAATAAAGATATTAACTATTCAATAATTGGACCATTTTTTTAAATTATTTAGGATCAAATTCATATTCAGAATTATAGTTAAATATTTTCTTGATAAACTAGCCTATTTAATATTCAATTTAGATATTTTAAGTGATCTCTATTGCTAAGTAGCAACGCAATATAAGGCATCAGATTATCCATGCTGATAAGTCGCCTATTAAAATTCTTCACCCTTTCTCCAAGAATTACAAAATCTCCTACTTCAAAGTGGTGCGAGTCAAAGTTGCATTCAACGCAAAAGATCATTTTTCTCAACTTCATAATTAAGAGAAATATTACTTTAACTAGTTTATCTTTAAGATGTCCCAAAAGCTAATTCTTAAGATTTTAGAGAATGAATATATTTTAATGTCTTTCCCCAATATGTTATATTTTTGCTCTGTAGCTATAAGTGACACCTAAATGCACATATAAAACTACACCTAATTATATGGACCTACCATAAAAACAGATTTTATGTTTGCAATTATCATCCTTTTTATGCACAATTATTTATCTGATTACAAATGATTTAAATTAATAAATAAATAGAGTAAGCTGCAATCAGTCCTTTTTGAAATTAGTCGATGTATACTATCTAATTATTGTCATTATTATTCTAGTCTCATTAACCTAATTTTCTAAAAATAATATTTAAAATATCACAACTAATTAACTGATGTGATTTTCGTTATAGTGTAACAGAGTTAGAATATATAGACATTAGTTTACTAATACATCATGATGCCCATTAATTTAAATACTGCAGCATAAAACTATTAAAAAGCATTATTCATGAATATAATTCCATTCTTAAGGGAGTTCCTTTGTTAACAATAGGATTGTGCTTTATTCAGTTCGTTTGCTAACAAGAGGATTGTGCATTTCACAGTTCCTTTGTTAACAAGAGGATTGTGCATTGCACAATTCCTTTGTAAACAAGACCATTGGGAATTGCACAGTTTCTTTGTTAACGAGAGGATTATGCATTGCACAGTTCATTTGTTAACAAGAGGATTGTGCTACTTTTTACTGCTCTAGCCTAGACCTATCGGGTAATTTGTTTGGAATGGAATCTAGCATTTCATCAAAATCAACGTAAAGTCTTCATCTTAAATATAGTTTTTTTTTGTTTAGGAAGGATAACATTTTCCAGAAAGTAAGCCTCATAGTCATATGCAAGGTTTAATAAAGAAAGGAGGAATATATTTACTTTAACCACCTTTGTATTTTACCACCGAAGGCCCTGTAAGAGTAGAGAAATCTTTGGAATATACCCTAAAATAAAATATACACTTAAGTTATAGAAATTCAGTTTTCATATGAGATCTATATGAGAAATCTTGTTAATCCTATTTAAAACAATATTAAAAGTGTTTACTTTGATAATGGCAAAAAAGCAAATTTTTATTTATCATCATCTTGGCTCACTGGGTCTGACAAGATATACTGAGTTTGATATTTAAAAAGCTGTTGTTAGGAACAGTAATTCATATGCTGGGTTAGTGATAAGAAATAGAAGAATAGAGAGACTTTGAATATGGAGAGGAGCCTATAGTTTAGAAGGTGTTACCTTTTGAATCACCTCAAGATGAACAACTTTATGAGCAAATATATTAAATGCTTAACTATGCTAAAAAAATTTTGAGTATGAATCATAAATGATTGCGTCATGATAGTTGGCTATATAAATAATCATATTAGACACATAAATGTTCATCATAATAATCTTATTTTTCAATAATTTTATAAATTAACCTAAAAATAGAAGATTAAGATAAATTCTTTTAAAATAAAAGGACATTGCATCTCTAAGCCAATAATCAATCAACTATATACTTCTATGGTGCATAAAAATTTCATATGTAACAAGTAATAATTGAGCTACATATGTAAGGCCAAAGAAATTATATTTATGCCATCAAATTAATCAATGACATTTTGATACATAATAATATTTTTATAACTTCTCTGTCCTTTTTTTTCTTATTTTATACAATGAAAGGGGCTAGCCTACTTATTAACTCATTTCTATTCTTCAGTTTTATGTGAGTCAGATGAAAACAACAAAATTCTTATTCTCGTTTTTATTATTATGGGAATTTGCACATTCAATTATTTATGTACTTGTCTGTCAGCTTGGTGTTTAAGTTGTTAGTATAAATCTGAATCTAGGATTGAATTAAGACCTTTAATGAATCTTACTCAAGTTTATTACTACCAAAGACTCTCTATTTAAAAAGATGTCACTCTATTAAATTATAATGTTTGCTCACCGAAATTTATACTGAAAAGTAATATTACATAATATTATATACTTATGCTGTTATATAATTATTGTGTACCTTATAACATATTTTTTTCAAGATACTATCTAGTATAATATCAAATGTTAAAAGTTTTTTTTGATATTTAATACTATTTTACTCATCATTACATAGAGGCTCACATATATTGACCAGTTATCTTTAATTATATTCTACATTATGTTTGTTTAACAAGAAATAATTATTTTATTTCATAAATGCTCGAGAAATTGAGTAGAAAAAATATCATTCCATCAAGGTTCTATGGATCATTCAAATAATTTAATTTTCTAGGTTCTTTGTAACTCTTTTTATGAAATACATAAATTAAACTTTCCATATTACACTCTCTAATGCATATATGCTCAATATATATCTCAAGAAAAAACTTCTAGACTTCATATAGTTCATATAGGACCTAATTTAAGTACTACTTTTGTTTTATGGATTTGTTAGCTTTGAGAATTACTAAATTAAGCTATAGTGAAAAAAAAATATTATGGAACTATTTTTAATCATCTTTTTCTTTTTCTTTTTCTTTTTCTAGATTTTTGATCTATATAGAAAAAAAAATTCTCATAATATTGCCACCTTATAAACAAAAAAGTTAATTAAATTTAGTTTATCAAATGATACCTAGTTATTTTAGGATTCTATACTTCTATTTATATATTTTATAGTAGTCTATCTACCTTGAATTTTCTTTATCAAGTGCTAAAAATAGTTTAATTTTATTTTTAACCATCAAAGAATCTAGTAAATAGTTCAGCAGTCATAATTATGTAAACGAACAGCCTCCTCTAACTTCTATGAAATGTTGTAAGGTTGAACAAAAGAGCTTTATTAGATCTTTAATACGATGAGACTTTGAAGTGATCTTGCATCATAATTCTATCAAAATATCTTTATATTTAGGCATATAATTCATATAATTAGCAAAGGGATTCATTATAAGATATCTCAATAATAGCCCTTAGCACAAATTAAAAAATTTATAAACACTTCTTCACATCATTTTTTTGAGAGCAATATATCTTAATCATGAATTTCTCGGGCTAGCGTTAATCTTCATATGTAAATCTAAAATAATATTAATTCAAGATATAACTGATAGAATGGTAAGTATGAAGACATAGAGCTAGCTGAATATTAATGCAGGTAAAATGAGGATATATATAATAATGCTCGTAATGCTACATATTTGAAGATACTAGGTAATATGTTAAGCAAGTAAAGCACAATCATTTTCAAAATTAAAAAGTATAAGTCTAGGGTAATAGTGTGCTTGTGGAAAATTTAGTTAACAAGTAAATAGAATGAGCATGTAATCGATTATAACTATGTGAGAATTAGGTACAAACTCTTAAGGCTTTCATATTCCTTAATACATCTCTGGGGTATTAATATATATATCTACCTAACAAAAGTTTTCGTTATACATACCTATGAAAACTTACATATGGTATAGCGAAAATTTTATTTCCCCTTCTCTCTTATTTTACATCTTGAGTCCTATAACCCGTACACTCCTCAATTATTTGTACATTTATCATTAACTTTTACAAAACGTTGAAGTTTCTTACCCTAAATAGTAATTTTTGAATTTATAAAAGTAGAAAAGATTAATTGTTTAAGGACATCAATAGTGTAGAGTTGCGTAGATGATACTGATGATAAGTTGGGATCTATCTTCAGGTTGGAATAATTTTACATAACTTTAATATGAATTTATAAAATAGATATTTATCTATGCTTGACGATATACTATGAAATTAAAGTAAGGTGTTAATATTTTTTAATTTATAATTAGATAGAAAACGCTATAACAGAATCATTTTATAAAAATAGATGATGATAAGAGTTTCTATTAAACGGTATTTGTGTAAGGCATGACAAAATATATATGAATGTATATACTGTTGAATAATTTAAAAGTATATGGAATCATGCAGCTGTTTTGCTCTAGGCTTAAGATAATCTATTCAATTTTAATATGATAATTGTATTACCTAATACCAAGCTTGGAGTGATAACCAATTTCCTTCTAAAACTTACTCCGCATCTATCCTTGTCTCGTGTAGTGTAAATTTCGGTTTATTTTATAACTTATTATTGATCTAAATAATGAAAACTAGAAGTATTAAAATGTTGTTGCAATGACAGTAAACTCAACAATAATTTCACTTATTTAGGGACGAAAATTTTGAAGCTTGGTTGCAATACTAAAAAATAAAATAGACTTAAGGAATTTTTTAAAGTCAATAGTAGGGTTTAAATCCATGGGTTGTGTACTCAACATTGTTTAATAGTTTCTGATTATGCCTTGTTTGCGACATCAGAGATGCTTATAAGATTGGAGTTACCAAGACAAATCTCTAAGAATAATCTAAATTTGACTTTGCACAAAGAATCAATTATTAGGATAAGTTTTTTTTAATACTATATACCATGTAACCATGTAACATCGTATCCCTTCTTATTATTTAATACATATCTATAGTATTATGTGATACCTATGTATAACTTTGTTTTATTTATACATAAATATACCTATTATTAGGTATACCTAAATGTTCTGTGATATCTTAGTATGGTTGGTATTTAATACATAAGTATGGTATATTTTGGTATACCTAGATATACCTAAGTGTTACTTTATGCCATTGTATAACTTTTTATACTTAAAAATAGAATGTCGTGATAATTATTTAACCTTAAGAGTTACCGTGATTAACAAAGAGGGCTTTAATTAAAAAAGTATTAGATATTTATATAATTTCTTTAACTAGGTTATTTGCATTACACAAAGAGCACTACTACAATTTGAAGCCACTATAGCAACTCTAGTTTTAGCGTTCTACTAGTTTGACTAGCTTACTTAATACCTTGTACATCCATCATCTTGCAAATAGAAACTAGTATTAATGTATAATTATTTCCTATTTATTTACATCGCTTTATTTAAGTTAGGCATTTAGTAAGACTAATAATAATAATAGATTAGCAAATTAACTTGATCAAATAATTAATTTCTTTTTATTTTAAAATAATAACGTTGAAATTGACATTCGGATCAACTAAAGTTTGGATTTTGCTTATTCACTGTTAAGTTTTCCAAAAGATTTTCCCCTTTGTAGCACGACTTATAGGAATTATACTATAATAGCATTAGCATTTAACCAGAGATATAATGAATTATCAAGCACCCAATACTATCCTTAAACTAGTATTATTAGAGATTTATTACGAGTTAGCATTAGATGCTTATGAATACTTGAATAGAACAGCACATGGCCAACCAACAAACTTAATAGGATGATAGCAGCCTTAAATGAGCATTAGTATAATAACATATTAAGTAAAAATTTAATGTTATACACAAATCCATAAAGACTACTAGCACTTACCTGACATTCATTTATATTACAAGCTTTTTAATTAATAAATTTAATACTCGCACATAGCACGTTAGTACAAATTCTTATATTCTGGCTGTTTCTAAAAGATTGTATTATCTCATGTCAGGGTTATTTTTAAATTATTCTCCAAGATATACTTAATTATGTTTTCCAAAATGTATTTATTCTTTTCTAAAACATTAAATTGGCATAAAAGAATACTCACATAGAGTATATTTTGTCGGAAATCAATTTAGAGATTTTAATGCCTCTTGAAACCTAATTAGGTGCATGGGAGAAAATAAGAGACCTTTGCAAATTCCCATATGCTTAATATGATTACCAATTAAGATGGTTGCTGGAGGAATTTTACAATGAGCTGCAATCTATCCTAGATGGAATGTTGAGAGACTCAAAATTAAAAAGCTAGAATCAAATTATCTAGAAGTGTATATTAGTAAGATGGGGAAGATATATTTAATGTAAGGATATCCAATTGCATTTGGAACTTATCTTCACAGTCGTTTGTATTTATATTGGATTTCCTTGAGGTAATATTATTACAACAATATGCACCAATTATAAAATTGGAATTGTCAAATGAAAATGAATTGTTATTCAAACAGAGGGTAACACTAATATACTCATAACTATACTCTAAAAAGATCACATGCTTCTCAGAGTACTTTATACAGAGTTAGGTTGCCAGTATGATGAACTACAAAGATTGAGGTGGTTAGTAGTAGTTGATTATTTCAACCAGGGTTGGTCAGGGAGTCCTTAAGAATTTTTTTTAACAAATTTCAAGTACGGGGTAGGGGTGGAAAATCTAAATTACGTTAAGGCGATGCAAAAAGATACCCATTCATTATTGTTAGTTTTTTTTATCTCATAAAAATATTCTAGCTTGAAAGGCTTTAACGTAATGAAGGTCTTATTTAATCTAAAATTGATGGTGCTTTTACATATTTTCATCTCAATTATCTTAGGTAGTAGCGTTTCGCATATTGTTAAACTATCAGATTTGATCAAACTAAAGGTTTGACTTCAAATCTCTGAATTGTGAGTAGTTCTCTATACGATGTACAGGTACCACCAATATAAACAAATCGCAAATATGATAAAGCAATGTCGATAAGAAAATTTCAAATTCAATGGATAAAATCAAGAGTTAAATGAAAGAGGGATAATTTATAAATATACATTAGATCTCTATTGACATTTTCTAAATTTCATCCAATATTATCTAGAATTTATTGTGTTACTAATATATTAATCTTAATAAATTAAATATGGATTATTTGGATGACGATGTATAAAATGCTTGGTAATATGAATGAACTAGATTTTTTTATGTCCTAGTATTAATGTGGTTTCTATGCTCTGATTTTACTTGCTATGGTAATGCATATGAATTGGATATAGCCATATGCACTGGTATCACTAATATAACAATATACGGTGTATAACTTTAATATATTTGAGAGAAAAATGTACTTTAATTATCAATGCATTAAAACTTGGTACCTTAACTCCATTAATAATACTGCACTTGCTAGGAGATTTATATACACTAGATATGTTTTGTTGCAAAAAAGTTTTCATAAACCGATGTTGAGAGTTGATTTTAAAATTTACCCCAATAATAGTAAAATATTTTAATTTATCTGATAATATATATATCTTATAAAAGTTAGCTTACAATAGGTATAATATAATAATTATCTTATTAATTTAAATTATAAAGGCATAAAAATCTTGGATAAGTTAATTTGATAGAGTAGCGGATTAAACTAGCAACGGTTGATTTTTTAAGTGATAATGTTTTTTGTGAATAGCACTAAAAACAACAGCATTAAGCTTTATTATTATCAAGATGACGACCGATCGACAAAATGTAAGATAAAATGTGTCACCATATTATTCATATTTAAGGAAAATTTAGTATTCAAAACATATAATTATTTTCTATTGAAAATAGAGATGATAAATGTGAGAGAACTAGCATGTCCATCATTTTTTTAAGGGTTGGCATTAATAAACTTTGTTTTATTACTCCATATACATGCATATTATCAAAGTCTTTTCGCATAAGGATTTGAAAGCAGATATTGATCTATAAATAATGTTAAATTGTACTCTTTATCAAGTATCATTCAAATATATATATATCTCTGTATTTAAGTATCCAAAGAATCGCCACCTTAAAACTTGCCTCAGAAAATTTAATCTCGTGTAACATACATTTACATTGGATAGTTAGACTTGCAACTCTTAATTAACTATGTAAACATTGTTTACGGAATTATATTAAAAATAATCATAAAAATTGATAGGCATACATTATCTGAAGGATATATTATATTTGATAGTGTTGCCAGATTGAGGTAATACATAGAAGCATCCTAGAAAAATATATATATAGGCTAGTCTAACTTTGGCCTTAGATATAACACAAATCCTTATTAAGGATTTATTATAGGAAATTTTACCTCAAATCCGATCTAACTATGGTGATCACTTATTTTTAAACATATTACTGGCTTATCTTTAGTGCTGCAAAGTTTACAGGTTAACAAATATTTTCTGATGGCTGTGTGTCATCCTAATTTAGAAAGCCACTATTTGATGTTTGCTAGTTCATGTTATCTGAGCAATATTTTTTGTGGGATATGTATTGGGAATATTGACATACAACTAAAGAATAACTATCTATTCGATAAAAAAATGTAAAAAAAAAAATATGGATCATAAAGAACAAACAAAATGTTTAGATATGCATAGAATTTTTTGAGATAAGAGAGAATAAGTATTTTATATATGATTTGAGGATTGAAATATAATAATTTATATCAGGTGGGTAACATAAAAATTTAACACTCCTAAGTAAGTGAGCTCATCTATATCAGCATAGAATGAAGAGTTGGTAGAGTATTTTAGTACAAATAATGCCGATATAAAAACTATTCATGATACCCTAGATCAATCATATTATATCAAAAGTGAAACTATTCAATCAAGAAAAAAAGAGATCCTCAAAATAATTTTATAACGAGTGGTAAGAATTTGATAAATAACATGAACAAATGAGATTAATTTCCTTCTATCTTATGGATGATTAGCAAATGCTGACTGTGAATTCAAATATTATGATGATTATAGACATAATAAGATGAATTGCAGGCTAATACTATTTATCCAATCCTTCAGCGAGTATTCATTAGTAGAGTTTCATAATTTTTTTATCAATTTTATTGAATCATATTAATAGCTAACTAATTATTATCAACAATTAAAAGCAGATCAAGTAATTTAATAGTTTTTACACATTCAAATATGTGTATGATTATTGACTGTTCAAATGGTATAGATTTATTCAGCTTTAAAAAATAACACAATATTCATATATATTAAAAATTTCTACAAACATAATTATACTTTCACTTTGTAGTATGCAATTTACTTGCCTCATCAAAAGGTTATCTCCTAATGGTACATTGATAATATATTTTTAAATCAAAGAGTTTTATCATTTCTCTGAATGAAATATTATAAATCAAAAAGTGAGTATGTTTTAAATGTTAGGACCATAAATGATACTAACAACACGATTATTTATTTTATGCTCTTGCATCTCTTTAAAATTAATCTCCGGAATTTGTTTGCTTGTCTTCTATTTATAGGTTCTTTTAATGATAAGTTTTCTTGTTATTAATTAACTCATTCTCTTTCCAATTATTATAAATGGATTACAAATATTAAAATTTTATAGCAATAATAGTCTCGGAGGAAGAGCATAGTTTATACCATTCCCTTTGAAAGTAATAATAAAGATTATATGATGTATTTAATATAAAAAATAATAGAAACGGGAGAAGCATGTAATAATTTTCTATCACAGTATGCATACATATATGATCTATATTAGAGCTAAATTTCTTCGTTCAAAAGGCTTATGCAAATATAATTTATGCTTATTTATTATGATACATTATCCAGTAGTAAATGGATATAGCTCTGGAAAGTAGCTACTTAATATAAAAACAATCATACTATTATTACAATCTAATTTAATAGAGCAAGGAAAATATTTAAATAAGAGAGAAGGATAATAAAGGATGACATTGGTTAGGTGGTTTAAATAACAAAATACATTGATAAGGAACATGGTCAGAAGTTAAATAAACTGTTTGACTCAGAACAATAAATATTATAGGGTAAATGTTACTAAAACTTACCCTTATTTATTTCTTTCAATAACCTTACCAGCCACCAGATCTAACTATAAACCAAATAATTCAGGAATCATATATGGCAATAAAATATATTTTATCTTAAGGTGCTTATTTAGTTTAAATGATATGTTCTTCTAATGCTAATGTCATTGAGATGCAATATATATATTTAATTTCCATTAATACTTAGTTTGAATGATGAGTGTATATATAGTCTAAGTATATTCTATCTTTTGGATCAATATATGTCGTCTAATTTAAATTGAAAAATCTTAAAAATGATTATTTTGTACAAAATTTAATCTCTAAAATTACTAAGATGGTATGTAATATGTCAGATAACAATTCTTCCGTTTAATTATCATATGAAATCTACCTGGAAGCAAATTTAAAAAGAATGTTGAAATTTTATACCAATTATTGTTTTGAGCAATAAATATATTATCATATTAAGAACTTATATTATTTGATGATTAGTTATATTTGATTCTTAATTTACGGATCTCAATATATTATTTAGCACAAATATTATTCTATCACATATTAGCAGGTTGATAAATCAAAGTTTAAAATCTAGGTAGAAAATAAAATCATCAAATCTTTAAGTCAAATTCTATCATTATCCGATTGCAATATTAGTGCTTCATGACTTCTTAGGTTTTATACATAAGACATTAATTTTAAAAACAACTGCCATTAGAAATCAATTTTTGTACTGCAGAAATCATATGAGGAACAGATAAAACCTTCGTAAATTATGTATTTATATGTATTGATTATTCCGATTAGATGCTCCGAAATTTAACACCTTGCTTAATTAATTAGTGCAGATTGTTTTGATATTGTTACTCATCAAAAACGGAATTGCTAGTAGTGATATTAAGTATCTCCAATGAATATCTCTGCAGTCTAAATTTAGATAAGGAATAATTTTCATCGATTCCAACCAAACAACAAATTTCATTATTCTAAGATGGCCATACATATATCACTATTCAAATTATCCATTCAATTAACAAACTACCGTCGGTAGAGATATTCTTGAATTAATTTAGGGAAATACCACACCATTAATGTATTAAATATATTTTTGTAAATTTTGATGAGTTGGACTTTCAAAAAACAACATTTGAAAAAGGTATGCATGATCATAAGAATACCAAATGTAGGGTTAATTTGATGATAAGTGGAGAACTCCTAAATTTGTAAAACTTGAGTGTGACGCATCCTTTCCCTTAATTTTACAACCTTTCTGAGAATCACATTCCCTAATCATGTTTAATATACGGAATAATATATATCTAATAATTGTTTTTTTTAATTAATATGCTTTTCATTGAGCAACATGACTTGTCTGAGATTGATATTAACAGTAGGAGATTTGGTGACAAGTTTTTGGTTGTTTTTCACATTTTTGCTAAATCATTGTTTATAAATCTTAACAATTTATAAACTAAATGCATCCATAGCTGTAAACTCTATATTCTTTATGATGATTCATTCAAATTTTATATTCCCTAACAAATTCATTCACGCTTATTTACAACTATATTTAGATCCTTAAAAATAAATTAAATTGGTTTATTATTCTGAATGCATTTATTGTGCTACTAGAAGATATAAGCTATCATTAAACTCAGTTAAATTTTAAAGGTCTGTCAGTAGGCTAATTGCTTCCATAATATTGTAACATCCCATTTCCAACATAATCATTTGAGTACCTAAATATGTCCATTTGTGATTTGTAAGTCACCTGATTCTATGGTATAACTCATCCGAACTTTATTATGATATAGCATTATAGTGCATCTAGATTCATCAGTTGCTATACAAAATTAAGAAAATTCAAAATATCTAATAATGAATTAATTAAATTTGTAACACTCATATATATCTATAATGCATTTAGTTATCCTAAAAGCATAAAAAATTATCAGAATCATAAAGTTAAATTTAAATAGAGCCTTTTAACAAATTAAAATTAGAGTTTTTAGCAAATATAAAATTATGATTAATACACTAATCAGATTTAAACTTATATACCTTGAATAACTCTGATACTTGGATCGGCTTGATACCAGAAATAGATTGAACACCTTGAATAAGTGATATTATATAACCAGAGTGTTTTACTATACAATTTAAAAATTAATGTCTAAATCATGGAAACGAATATATAGAACATGAATATTGTTTGATTGAGAAAGGTATGCATTCCTGAATACTTTTAAAAGGTATTCAGTCAAAGTCATTCTGTCATGTCTCAATTTAGATAGGTATCTGTTTTTGTTTACCTGTATAAATTTATAGGAATTACCATCAAACAAATCATCTGTTAAACAATTGTATAGTATGAGGGAAATTTAAAAAGGAGTTGTTTTCTCTATAATGATACTCTTTATAGTTGATGTGCGTTGAATCGCTTAATATTGTAGATTAAGAAATGATGTTTATATTTATATTTAAGACACTCTAAAAGGAGATACTCTTATATCCTTATGTTGATTATCTTATTATTTATTTACTTCGAGACATAAAACATAAACAAAAATTCATTATTTGGTTAAACTTTCTTATTAAATCGGTTTGTAGAGTGCTTCAAAGGATGAGGCTTATCTCATTCTGTACAACAAATAGAATGATAGGAATTTCTTGAAAGTAGAAGCAGGGTGTACGAAATGAAGCAAAAATAAATACTCCACTTTTGGAAAAAGATATTTGCAGCAATTTCGATAAAGAGTATATATTCTAATCATATATAAATATTGTAGAATTTTATTGAATCTTCTTTTTTACTTTTTAAATTTTAATGTTTAGATCCTTTTAGAGTGGGCTGTTATCGTAGAAAGATAATTCAAAGAAAAAGGATATAATGGAGATTTAGAAGAAAATGCTCTATTCCTTATGACCAAAAAGATTACTTCCTTCTCCAAGATTGCTTGATTATATCTATAATATTAAACTTATACAATATTTTAGAACTGCAAAGGAAACCAACATTTTCTTTTTTATTTAGATTGGCATAAACTGTCTTTAAAAAAGTAAAATCTAACAAAGCATATTTTTATTAGCAAACTTCTTGACTAATTCAATAGGAGAAATTCCCAGGCTGTTGGAAGACAAGTCTTATTATACACCATTATCATTAATCGTAACGGATATTTTAAAAAATTGGAAATGTAGTATCTCGAACTTACCTAGACTTTAAGTACATGAAAATAAAATAAAATTCAAAAAATTAAGACTGAGAGAATTTTTGCTTAAGATAATACAAAAGGAACACTAGAAAAATATTATCTATCCTTTGCAAAAATACATCCTCCTCTAATATTATAATTGACAAGCCTAAAATAGAAAGTGAAGATTTCGGAATGTGAGACAATCTATCTCTTCTGAAGATTTAAAAATTAAAAAAATAAATATTTAAATAAATTGGAAAACATAGAAAAATTTATTATTTCAACTCGAAATTTTATTTTTCTTCATTAATCTCAATTTTAAATTATAATACTAAATATTATATTTAATGAATGGAAAAAAGTTTATAGATAACTTCCTCAAAATTAATTGAACCCTACAAAAAAGTGTCAATATGCTCTAGATTTGAGCCACATATATGGTATTTAATTTACTATAGTCTATTTTAAAATATTAATAGTACCATTCTCTACCATATACATTACTATTGTAGATTGAAAAGGTAAGATTCTAATTAAATATACTTTATATTTGATAAATTTTACCAAAAATAGTGGATTCATTGTGTCTAAGATTAAAGTTTCATTTATCTATCAAATTTTTATTACTTTAATTCCATAATTTTAGGGATTAAAAAAACCTGTCATTTCCAAAAATCATATATTTTGACATTATGGATATACTTGTTTAAGTCTAGATATTGTAATACCTTGAATTCGTCTAAATATTAAATAAATAATCGTTTTCGATGTTTATCCACATCTGATCAAATGGATAATTAGACTCACTTGATTGGAATAATTAGAGTGCATTTTATCAATCGGATAATTATGATTAAATATGAATTTACTGGAATACTCCGGGTTAGTATCAAACAATTTTTAGATCGTCTATTTATATTATATATGCTCATTGTTCATTTCGACCGAGAATTTGAATTAGTCTATTCAATTAATTCTGTTGCTTTTTCTTAATCTTGGCTAATTTTTACTGAAACAGATTTGCATATTCTATCAGTAATTCCATAAACTAATTCAAAGATGATCTCCTTATTTATTCCTTATTGAAAAATCTTGTCAACAAAGAGTCTAAAAAGTTATCTAAAGAACTTTAAATTGTACCTTAAAAGTATGTTTGCTAACATGAAGAGTATTTACACATGTCTTTAATGATCTATTTGTATCTTTAAAGTTCATTTTTAATAACTTCATGTTTCTTTTTAAACAATTATCCATATATTCTGTCACTTTCTCTGATTACATTTGGCATAATATCTTATCCATATAATTCTTTTTTTTAGGATAAAAGAAAATTATTTTTTAACTTTGATAACATTTATGTAACAGGCACTAGTTGCAGGACACTAACAATTGAAGTCTGAATGTAGGCGTATATTCTTTTGGTGTAGAGTATTAAATTTATATCACAAATATCAAAGATACTTCTAAAGTAAAATTATCTTAATCTAACCTTTCTTTTCAATTTTTATTAAAGATAAATCAATCATAAACTTTTTTGATAATAGTTCCACTTTAAAAATCACATTCTTATCTAAAAAGTCATTTTGATTATTAGATTAATTTTGACTATAGAAAATTCCAAGTTACTGACTAACAAAAATACATTTTTTTTTGAACAACTAATTTGTAATTCTACAGGTGTATTTTTTCAAACTGAAATATACAATTATTCAATTAGTATTAGATCTACTGATCCTAATACTTTTGCCTGACCAAATCATGATAAGATTATAATGTGCCTGCTTAAATGAGCATAACACAATTAATTATGAACCTGGTTTAAGTATACTGGAGATTCTTTCACATATATTTGTGTGTCCTCATCCATGTATCAAAACATTCTGCATTAAAGAATGTTTTGAGACAGAAAGGATACTAAATATTTTGAGGGTAAGTTTTAGATTAAAAATGAAAAAAACAACCAACAAATAACTGTGTTTGTTTTCAAATTTTTTTTATTAAATAATTCAATTCTTTAATACAGCCCTGTCAATCCCCTTTCAGAAATTACTAATTTTTTACATTTTTTAGAATCTTATTTATGCTTTTTGCTTCAAACTTCTTTTTGAGGTCAATATTTTTGAAGCAATTAGATTACAACAATTAAATTTATTCCCATTTCCTATAGTTTCAGGAGATAGGTCAAAACATTTATATTTCTCATCCATACACTATAACTTTTCAAGCACAAAAATGAGTAGAATTCAAAAATTTCTAATTATTCTTTATCACTTTCATCTGCCTATTTTAAATCCTCCTCTGCCTTTATTTTTATTAAATTAACTTTTCAAAATGTGTATGGCATTTATAGAAGAAAGTAACTTCATACATTTGTTAATATAGATTTTTCAATATAACTCTTAGTAATTTATAATATCTAACTTCATTAGGATTTAAACATAGTAAGTAGTTTTTATGAGATATTCCTGACTTGCATGATAATCTATTATTTAATAAGATATACATAATATTTCAGATAAAATGTTCATAAACTATGAAGAAGGTTTCTTATCCAAATAATCGATCATTCAATAATACCGAGAAACGAGTCGAAAAATAGTAGTTATTTTCGGTTAGGCTTCTTAATATTATCATATGATATAATTAATATTATTAATTCGCCTGCTTGAGATAAAAAAAGAAGCCTGTAGTTTTTGGTTGTAATAACAATAAACAAGACTATTCACAAACCATTTGAGGTAGTTAGGTTTAATAATTTTAAGAGTTTTAATCAATAGATTAAGAATATCCTTGATAAGATAAGTAAGATTAGTTTGAAAAATCTTATTTCATGTATACGATCTTAAGAAGAACATAAAATCTATATCATCTAGAATGACTATAATAGTGCAGGAAAATTAACACACAGATTCTAGTATTGGGTTTATAATAATGCAGTCTTATATTATGTGTTAGTATAACAAACAAAATAAATGAAGATTTTTGTTGTGGAATCATTAAAAGGGAAAAATCATTTTAAAGCGCTTTTGGCATTGCAACATAAATAAAATTAGAAATTGATTTTTTTTTTGGCCTTATCTTACTAAATTGTGTAAGAACTGTTATTAATTAGTTTATCAATTTAAGTACCGTAATTTTTAATATGATACCTAAAAACAATTAGTTACGGTTTACTATTGAATGGATATCATAACTGGATAAATTTCATAAGGTATCCAAATTGGTGGATACCTTATTGCATAAATTTAAATAACTTATCCAATTAAATTGATACTTTATTGGATAACTTAAATAAACTATCTAATCAATCCCTTGTTGGACAATCTACATAAAGTGTATTGAATGGATATTTGACTATAATAGGAATTCAATTTATCCCTTATTGGATAACTTATATGAGGTGTCCAAAATTGATTGTTTGACTTATAAAATATATGAGGTATCCAATTTCAATTGATATCTTATGTATTACTTATATTAGGTATCTAATTGAACTTTCATTAAGATGAGCCTTCAAAACAACATGATTTTCATTTGCATATAACAAGAGCTATGAATATTTCTTCGACTCAAGGTTGCACTTGATGAGTTTAATTAATATTTTCACTTCTTTATGCTAAGAACCAAAATAATAAGTCTATATACTCCTTTATCCATTTCTAAAAGTCGTATATTAGATGCACATATAACTACATAGACTCATCAATATACTCAAATAATAAACAATTAAATTGTAAGGCTAAGATATCACAATTAAAATTAATATTAGTCATATAAATAAGTATTGATGCTAAGGTACTAATAAATGCATATGGATCGAACTCTGTCCTAGCATATTCTCACTAGCAATATAAAAAAGTGGTAACTAAAAAAAGGGTAACACAATAAATAAAATATCATATAATATTTTGTAATCATTAAATAGATATTAGCTTTATAAGAACCACATCTTTATTAACTAACCCCCCAAAAAAGGGTTTTAAATTAAGACCTAATAAACTAAATAATTTTAAAATGTTCACATAAACTGTGAGCTTAAAATGGCACAATATACACTATTTATATTTGAGATCTAATATTATTATTTATAAGAAAATAAATATTGAGGGGAGACTATAATTTAAGTATTAATAATATATTAATAAAAATTTCTGAGCCCATCTCTTGGGCTCAGAAATTAAAAGTAGAAATTTTTGTACTCATTCATAGATATGAACTCCATAACAGACAAGTCTTTATAAGAATATTAATTAAAATAAGTTATAAAGTGAAGTTATATTCTCCTTATATGATTCTATCATATATAAATTAGATCTTTTGATTGAGCCATTTTTAAAAAAAAATCTAAATCAGTGTAATAAACTTTATGCCCAAGTAACCAAATTCCCATAATACTATTCTTATAAGGTAATTTGATAGCATCGCGGAACACAACAAATTAAAACATTAAGGTAGTTTAAAAATAAATATTAAGTGATCTCTATAGGCTCTACAAACAAGCCCAAATCAGCACAAACATTAATAATCAAGATATTGATGCTCTTAATAAGTTTTTTTTATAAGATTTGAAATGTACATTATAAATAGTATAATAATTATGTACATATTGGTTTTTTAAGACGGTGATAATGAGCTTATTATTTATATCATAAATACTTAGCTTAGCCCATAATATAATTAGCCATCTACATTATTCATTAAATAATTTTAAAGTTTTTCAATATATACTAAATTTATCCCTTAGGAATAGAAAGTAAAATTTCTAACATAGTGCCTTAATCAATACCTACTACTTATCCCTTTAATTGTATCATTAATTAATGAAATTTGCCATAACATTTAGTAGTGATAGAAAAACTGACCTTTATAATATAAGAAGTATTCTGTTGAGCCACATAATTTAGCTTTATGAACCTCACAGGGTTGTTACCGTGTTATCTCAATGGTATTGACATGGTATACCTGGTGAAACTAAGGTTATACTTGTGGTCTAAGGTTATACAATGCAACTAACATAGTATAAACTTATTGTTACTATGAAATTATTTTGATGCCAAATTTATTAAAAACATGGAATTAACATATTACCATCGTAACGTAAACATGGTGTTAATGAGGTATTTCCATGTTAATAGAAATGTTATTATATTAACCTTTTGACAGTCGGAACATCACATAAAACAAAGAACTGCATAAACTTCCAGATGAATTTTCTAAAAGAATTTAGACTTTATTAATTTGTTATACGTAAATATGATGAATCTTGATGAGACATTAAATTTATAAGTTAAATTTTAAACATCTTACTTCCATTTAAGAATTTTGTTGATTAAATTTTTTCATATCTCATTTATTATTGATGCTTAAGTGAAGTAAAAATAGAAGGAAAATTAAAAAAAATAAATTAGCCTATCATATTATATGACATTTGAACATTTAAAGTAATTAAATCTTTATTTTTTATTTTTTTAATTGTACAATAAACTTTTTTTATGATCATCAAAAGAAATAAAATATTAACATTATAATGAGTAAGTAAATCAAAGACCGATATTTCACCTATCTAGTGGGGCTTCGAATATCACATAAAAGTCTTCAAACAGTTGTAGCTGGTTAACTCTTATCGAGTTATAAAATTTATTTAGAATAAGATTGATCTACAAGAATAAGCCTGAATTAGAGTTATCAGAGCAGGTTTAAGATCTGGGGGCAACATTCGATGGAAAAATCTAAACCTCATGTTCAATTTTTCAAAATAAAAATAACAATAGAATAACTTAAAAAAGGAGAAAATTGATTTAAACCAGATAATACTGATGAATATCTTTGTGATCATGTTCGAATTATTTATATGAGTATAAACTAATGATGAAGATGGTAGTCCTTTAAAAGGGAATAAAAGTTACCACCTCCTAAGATTTCAAGAACTCATAACAAGAGGGAGAGGAGACAAATAAATTTAGGAAAACTAAACACATAAAATAATTTAAAGAATAATAATTGGATTTTAAAGATTTAGAACAAACACTAATGAAAGTTGAAATATAAGACTGTGGATCTCGGTCGATATATAGAAGGTAAACTCAACCATTTAATATATCTCAAAATACCGAGAAAAATGAAATTAAGGAATAATATATAATAAACAGAATCCGAATCTATAGAAGGAATTGAAATGTTAACTGATTCAAATCCCAGTAATCAAAGAAGAGGTAGAAATTAATGAGAGACTTTATTGATCATTAATGAGAAAGAAGATGCAAAAATCTCTTGGATAGTGTAAAATAACTCCACACCTTTAAGCATATCAAGACTCATAGAATACATTAAACAAAAGTAATTTATCTTTATAAAGTTAATGACCTGGCATGTATCAGTCATCTTTCATTTAAATAAAACTTATATATTTTTCTTCAAGAGGTAGATAATAATACAATAATTAACCAATCTTATAGATAAAGGGAAGATATAAAAGGTTTGAGGATGAGTAACAATAACTAAATAATCTTTAGCCATAAGTATAAGTAGGAAAGTGCTTTTAAGAATAATTCTAAATTGAATCAAGTAATTAATGATTTGATATTGTAGTCTTAAACTATTTTTCAACATAGTCTTATTTAAATAAACCCCCTATGTCTTTTTAGTAACCTTTAAATTTATTCTGTCTTACATCATATTCAAAAGGATTTTAATTGAACTATATATTAATGATCACATTGAAATATTCTCTGGCTTTTTAATTAATTCTTTAGAACACGACTATTGGATCACTATACAATCTTTATATAGGATTTGATTAAAGCGAAAAAGATTCAGATATAATTATTAAAAATGACAAGACTAAAGCTATTTAATTTTACCTAAAAAAATGCAAATCTTTTAAAAAAATTTATAAATTCCTCAACAAATATATTCTCTAGTAATTTATCATTTAACTAGGTGCCGTTAATCATTTTTGCACAATACTGGTAAGCTAGCTTATGGCAGTGTAATCTAACTCATTTATCAGTCATAATTTATAATTTTGAGTTACAAAGGCCTTTGAGCTTATTAATGGCAATAAATTTCACTCGTAAAAAGCCATTTCGATATGATCTACAGTTCTTGTGTTACGACCATTGCTTCCTACTACCTTAGAGGTGTGAAAAATACTGAAGCTCATTAGCTCTAATGTAATGCTTTTTTCTTCGACTCATAAAAGCTTTAGTAAAAGCTTTTATTATTTTCTCGGCTCCATAGTACATTTTTATTGCTTAGATATGTAGTCGACAAATTCTGCTCTATTAAGCTTTTTAATCTTAACAGTTGTTGAATAGTTTATTCATCACCATTTTTCCAAATAAATAAATTCGTATCTGGAATTATCACTATAATTTTCTAAACATATATTCTTTCTTTATTTTGTTTTTTTCTAGAAAAGTATCCTCATTCTAACCTTTAACTTCTCGTTTCTACCTCATCTCTGGTTATTGCCTCAATACATATCTTGCATTGAAAATTTTATTTTACTTTCTTAATCTCCAAATCCCCTTTTGCAATCATTTTTTGAAGTTGAATTCTTCATAATATTATAAATTTTGAAGTATTTTATCTGATTCTATAAATATTTAAATGAGTTAAAAAATCATATAAATCTGTTGGGTTGAATCTATGATTATCTTGACTTTCCTACTTATCAATGAAAGAGATATTGTCATATCACTCTTTTGATATTTCTGACTACTTGACCATATACTATTGTAGCCCTTTTTCATCAATACCAACGATTCTAGGGAAATAAACACCTAGGTAATGCTCGTTTCTCGATTTATATCACTCTAATAATCGCAGCCCTGATTTGTTCTTTTCATTCGCTTATGACTAGCAGCTCACGTCCATCTTAGCTCAAGAGTTCAAGCTTTTTCTTTTTTTTAACTACTCTTAGAATGTATCATTAAATCCTATCAACTATAGAATGGTTAAATTCATTAATTTGTTCTAAAAACAAATTATTATTTTTAGAAAATTCTAATCTGGTTATTTTTCCTATTTTTGGAACATCAAATTTATATCACTCTTTTTTACTTTGCTTTTAGCACTTCAGTGGGTGTGTCCTAAAAGTTGCAGCAAGCTAACCTTTTAAAAAATTTTACCAGTATCTCTATTAATATGCGGTTACTATCATATCTCTCAAGGCTATGGTTTCTTTTATGATTGTTACCACTTTGGGAATTTTATTTTACTCAACCTCTACTATCTTCATAAAATCCTTTCCATATATAATTGTAAAATCTTGGTTTAGGTCAAATATTTCTAAATCTGTATTTGCGTTGATTAAATATTAATCATCTTTATTATTTATGTGTCTAAAATCTCTATTTTAAACTAACTCAGAAAAATAATTTCGGCTCTATAACTGAGAGTACTACCACTATGAACGTAAAGTCTATCTTGAGAATCAACATTAGTATATTTATATCAATCATTAAATAAAGAAAACATCAACACAGATTTGTTGAGAATCACATAGTTATTATTCTCAAAAATTGTTACTACAAAATTTACTCCTGCTTGTTTTATAGAGTTTAAAAATTTGTTTATATTAATTAAGTTTCTATAAAATGATTAAAAAAAGCAAGATAAATTATTGAGTAATCGAAAAAATCATGTCGGTACATAAAGGAATAGCTGTTACCATGTCTTCAGGAGTACCGCCGTTATTAATTTTCTGTATTCATCATCAACTTTATAATTTATGCTCCCTCGTATTATTTGGCCAAGCTTAACTAACTGAATTACTTCAGCATTTATCCATCTGTTTAATAAATATTATTGGCTTGATCTTCGAAATTTTAATCGGAAATTTTGATGCTTCAACTAATTACCATTACATCTTTCTGTACTTTAAATTTTTTTGCTATGCGATTAGGATTATCTTTGTACTCTATTGTCATGTGGCAATCACAGTAATATTACTTATGTCAGCTATTGCGAGCCGTACCTACAATTGTATTCTCTCTAAATATATTAAAGTAAAACACTCTCATCTGGAGTGCTTCCTATTTTGATATCTGCACTTGTATTCCCCTCAACAGCATATATCATCGATATGGTTAAACTATTCTTAATCATATATCTCAATATATCTACAAAATTGTTAGATTTATTTATCGTTATATAACTCAAGAAAATAGTTTGGTATAGCGCGAAACCTGAAAATTGGCTGCTTAATATTACTATCTAATGTTTGTGCTTTCGTATTGCAGTAATTTTGTATTCAGGCAGGTTTTGCTTTGCAAATATTACTCGCTCTGATTGGGTCATCACCACCTAAGAATAACGCCTCAAAGCTATTCAGCGGTCTTCCGCCACTATCATTCTCTGGTAGCGTTACTTTTAATTATATTCACCAAAGTAAGTTACCTGATTTAATAGTCTACCTGCTAGACGAAGAAATACTCTACGACCTTTCTCCTAGCTCTATTTTGGCTTCTATATTAAGCCCGACAGTGCAGCAAGATTATTTACCGATATCCAACCTTCGATAGGTGCTTTTATATTTACTGCAAAACTTGTTTGAGCGGAAATGTTGCCCAAAGCTTTTTAGCCCTTCAGCGATTCTATTTAGTACTTTTTCTACATTAGGAAAATACTATCTTTAGGAAAAAGACTGCAGATATAACTGCTTCCTCCTTTTAACATAGAGTTTAGAGGCACTTCGGGTCGGGATTCTGTTGATCACCTATTTTCTTAGTAGGCTCGATAAGTTTTGTTTAAACTTTATTCATCTTTTAAATTGACGGTAGTTTTAGCCGAGGCATAGACTACTTTTAGCAAGTCAGCAGTAAACTCCAGTTTGCCACCCATATATATTATTATTGGGCTTAAAAGATTTTAGTTCCATATAACTAAAAAAGAATCAAATTTGGTGATGATATATTTAAGTAACAGGTAAGATTTCTGGCTTGGCTTAGTTCCTTTAGTGAAATGTGAAATGATTTAACGTTATTAATTTTTTTTTTAAGTTATTTGTTCTCCAACGAGGATTCAAATTACTTAGTTCTAAGATGCCTGCCCGATTAAACTTCCTTTGACTACATTTAATATTCGTCCCCGGCTTTCAGAAGCTTCCGTTACATAGCTAACTACCTTAGCAGCTTTGGATATAACAGACCCTATGCTTAATATTTCTCTTTTGAACTTATGCTTTATGAATTCGTTTTTGATATTTACCCAAGCTCTTGAACTCATCAGTATTAGGTTTAAATCTTGGCAGCATCTCAATAACAAAACTATTTCAAAGCTCTGATATCTTCTCCTTTTGTAATCTCAAAAGAGTTATTGAATTCATCAACAACTTTTGGTTGCAGCAAAAAATACTATAAATCTTTCCTCTCACCATCGCCTGAATGGCTTTTATAATTCTCAACATCTCTGAGCTAACTATTAAACTCAGCATAAACCAATTAAAAAAAAAAAAAAATGCTATTGCCGAACATTGACCCGCTCTAAATATGATGACTAATTATTGTTGATTTTGAAGTTTCTAGCATTTTGGATCACTTTTAAGAGCTTTTAACTCTTTATACTTCTCGCGTTCTGCTTGAATACCTTCTTTTATCGCCTGCTTTTCTAACCTTTTCGTGGCCGGGGCTTTGGCTCGCTATTCTTTTTAAAGCACTTTATCAACAACGCTCCTTTAATGCTGAATGAAGGTATTTACTTCAGGAATTATGGAAACTTGGAACTTTTATTCAATGTACTCAACTTACTATCAAAGTCATCATATACTTCATATGCCCAGATACAGGAGAATAATATCGTGCTGTTTTGATCTTTTAAAATTATGGAATCATATGCAACATATATTTTTCTATCAGCTTTTGATAAATCTACTAACATTTAAAGGAGATGCTTTTGAGGGTAGCTGTTATTTATTTTTAATTCTTATTTACCTTAGCACTGGTAGGATTACTGTGAGCTTCTGTAGTCTTATAATTACTTCAGGTCTTCAGCAAAAATATAATTGTATTACTCCTCATATTAAACTTAACTGATTTATCTTATGAATAGCTCCTGAATAGCTCCTGAATAGCTCCTACAAGCCTTGGTAATATTCTATTAAACATACTTTCCGTAGATACGTTTAAAACATCTGGGACAGTAACGTTTATAGAGGTTCTATCTATCTATCCCTCTGAGCTGCATCATTCAGGCTTATTATAAGCCATACTTTCAATTATGACTTTGATTGGTGTTAGGAATTTTATCGGAAGAGATTAAGGTATTTGCTATATGGTCTTCATATCACTTGATAACCAGTCTAACGATATATATTTAAATCTTCACCTTTTGCGGTAATACATTCCAGCATAATTTCAATCAACGCCAAAGAATCATAATAATCATCGTTATTAGCTGATATTACATTTTTGTTATCTGCTCTTTTTAAAACCGCTTAAACTTTAAGATTAAAAGCCCGCCTAAATGCTTATAAGCCCATTTAGCGCTGATTGCTTCTTTTGTAAACATTAAACCAAATTATAGATAACAAAAGTTCTTTGCCGATTTAATACTTTCAGTTGATGTAAAATATTTGTTGTGTCATATTGATTTATTATGTTACAATCATCGCTAGATAAATTAAACATTCTTTCTCATCGACACGGATAATTTAATCGTACTGAATCCACTTATGCAATATCAAACCTTATAGCGATACATTACTAGTGCCGTCGGAAAGTTAAACACATGTAATTATATGTATACCGTGCACCGAAGCATTATTGAGAATGGTAGTATCAGCTCATGTTCCTAATATTACGGGATTGACCAAATTTACTGATGCTTCGGCAGCAAAAGTATCTACTTGTTTTTAAGTATCATCATAAAGGATTGGATTTATTGGAATTATTTTTGCACATGGTTGACCAATTTTAAAACACTTGTTATTGCTTCTTAAGCATGTTAAAATAATGTAACATATATTAACACCATCGTTATCTAACTATGATCAACTTATTGACTTTGATTGAGCTCCTATAAGAGCATTAAAAACGGCCTTTTATATAAACATCATTTACGTCTTAAAAAGTTTCATCTGTTTTCTGTTTAGCATTAATTACAGCGATCATATGATGTCTCAACTTGAATGATTAAGAAAAAGAGATTGTTAATCTTAAA
The DNA here is from genome assembly GCA_965279595.1 of Sphingobacteriaceae bacterium. Taxonomy (GTDB): domain Bacteria; phylum Bacteroidota; class Bacteroidia; order Sphingobacteriales; family Sphingobacteriaceae; genus CAIKLP01. Next base: position 15,508 of record CBDIIF010000010.1, on the reverse strand, counting down.
TAGCAACAAAATTATTGGTTTGATAATTGACAACTTGTTAGAAACGTGAAGCAAAAAGAGAAATGCTTAATGCTCTTGCTAAATTTTAGGGCTTGCAGGTGCTAAATACATTTAAAAGGTGGGAAATCGACCACCTGTCTGGTGGATGATAATAGGCATAATCACAACACATGCTGGATGATGGATGGCTGACGAACATAATTGTGGCAGTAGGAATGATTTGAACTTTTAATCTTTGTTGTGAAATATGATGAATGAAGATGTGGAATACCATCCAGTACATTGAGACGGTGGAGAATATATATAATCGGCTAAAATGGCATTTTATAATTTTCAAGACTTACCCCTTGTTAACCATATTATCTAAAGAAAAATTGAAACTAAAATGAAGAACATACAGTATTACACAACATACTAATTTTATGCCTAGAATAGAGTTATCAGTGTTACGTTCGGGTACAAGAGCAGAGTTATCGGTTTTGCATCCAGCCAGACAAAAACTTATGTTTGAGACACGATAATAGGGCTTTTTGTGATATAATGAAGTTTTTTATTCTAAATGCTACTGAATGTTAGAATATGTTTGAGGAGGATCATCTAAAGAATGTAGGTATGCTTCCCGTTATTGCCCCGAAAAGGTTTAAAAGAGGACCTATGATGTAAATGTAAAAATACATACACTTTACACCCATACAAAATTGCGACATTATACACAGATTCTAAAAGGGTTTACTTGTCTAGGTATTAAGTTAAGCCAATATTTAATTGATATCTGATTTAATGATGCAATTTTATCAACTGAAAATGAGAAATGGGATGATTAAATATCAGAAAAATGCTCTATCTTTCTAAAAAGATAAAATTAAAAGACAATTGATGTTAAACATAACTTAGAATATCTCAATGTATGAAACTAGAAGAATAAGAATAGTAGGAATATCGAAGAATAAGCACGACAGATAATCAGGCTGAACGATAAACTTCATCCTGATGGGTCAATCGAGTAATTAAATCAATTAGAGAGAAAGTTCTATCTATTAATTTTGAAATATTATGTTTAATCGACTATAAAATAGACTTTTATTTGATGACAGTCTTGTTACTATTTCTAATAAATGTTTTAAACTTTTGGATGCAATTTATGTTCCTTAAGTTTTATTTTATCTTGAAAAATAAATATGAATTTGTTATTTCTTTCGATTATCCTATTAAAAAGGCTACCAATCAATTATTAAAAGGAAATATTTTTGTTCAATTGCTTTGTTATGCTTAAATAATGTAATTTCACTTTCTTATCTCCTTGTAATCTGGCAACACAATAAAGAGTTTTAAAAAAAGTCATTAAAATTAATTTTAGTGTAGTGAATAAAAAGATTAAAAAAAATGAGACTGCTAAATATCCACTTTTTTTTGGGAGATTATTCTATTGCATCTTTGATTATTGATTATTGAGTATAATTTAGTAAAACAATAATTGAGATAATTATCTTAGAGATAAAAAGCACTTTCAATAATATCAAGTTTATAAAAAATCAAAATTGTCAATGCTGAATTGATTATACCTTTATCCACTTGAAACTAATTCTTTTTAAAATAATTTCATTAGATTATTTAATACATTGATCAGAAGAAAGGTGTTACGTAGAATTTTATTTGTAATCATTTGATGGAAAAGGTACCCTTATGTAGGACCCAAAAATAGGCATATACAACATATACCCGGTATATGGATTGGACATAAATTCATCACCCCACTTCTACCAACCAACAGAATGGATTTCATTTGCAATATCATTAACCTGGATCTATCCAAATGGAGTAGCATCATTGAAACATCCTTTTATGGCCAATGTCCAATAGTCATTCGAGAGGGAATACAATGTGGATTGATTGTAAGATCAGCTGATATACCTGATAGTGAAAAGGGTAAATCCTCCTATCTATATGTCATTCCACAAGTACCCTTCTATCCATGTCTACTACAGAATTTATCCCCTATTTATGGTATTCTCAATGATCTCACCTTTACCTTAACAATTTTATAACCTTTTTGATTCTCACTAATCAACACACTATCTACCACTCCTCTTTCAGCTCTTCTCGATAATAGTGAACACTCTCTTTGATTTCTTTACCCTGTGCTATTACCTAACATAATATTGTCTAACATTAGAACCTTTCCTATGATGGGTTCCTCGCCTTCAACTTTAGTTCCTGGTGGTACTATGCCATCACTATCTAGTTTTAAAAACATTTTCCCCTTAACAGTTTCATTTTATGGCTTCATAATAAATGTCTCAGTGAAATTGTCTTGATCCTTATCCTCCTACTCTTTATAAGTTCTATAAAAAACTGATCTGAATAATCATCTATCAATAGCATATTAATTTATAATAATGCTATCTTCCTAATTATATCCGGTGAAACATGCAATTGCTACCACGCAATTGATTCCAATAGGAACATCATTTACTGTAATAAAATCAATAGCGCCACTTGATGCTAAGGGTTTTTGAGGATAGTGTAGGATATGCACCAAAGTATCAAATCTTATATTGTAATTGCTGGAATTCAATCCCATAGCCTATTTACCCATAGCGCTCTGTAAAGTATTTCTAGGTCCTTGATTGTGGTTAGCAAATGGGATAACAGATGCACAAACTCCAAATATCATACAAGGGTGAATTTCGCAATGAGTATATCTCTTCAATTTACTATCACCCTATTTGAGTGTTTCCAAATCCATAGCTATAAGAGAGCCCTCCTCCTCAACATCGAGTAGTTGAATGTAATTATTTTTTACAAGTTCATCCCACTAGAGTTCATTCAAATCCCCTAATTTTTAATGTGATAATTTTAATCGATTATTTTCACTAACAACAAATAATGGTCTCATACATCTTCCAGCATCAGTACTAATTCTAATTTCTTTATTGACATAATCTAAATTGATTGAAACCTCGATTGGTATGTGACCTTCTTCAGTTGATCTCATTTTTCTCAATTACTACAAGAAGCCTTCTGGATTTAATGTAAACCCTATCCAATCTCCGTCTACAAGGACTTTTATCATTTTTTGGTATGTTAGAACTCTTAATCTCCTTGTTGAAAATTATGAAATCTAATTTCACAATCAGATGATATAATGCCTACTTCTCAATTTTTTGCAAATCTTTTGATACAGACGTCATCAGTGCTAAATTCTTAACAATACCAATCTTGGCACCTTCAGGAGTTTCAGCGGGACAAATAAATCCAAAATGAGTATTATGAAGCTATCTAGGTTTGGATATTTTCATTTGAGCATTCATTGGAGCATTCATTCTCCTAAGATGGCTTAAAGTGGCAAATAAAGATGTTTCCCTTTTCAAAGTTTACGCAACTCCAGTCTTAACAACTTACCCATCTTTATTCTTACCCCAATTACCTGTTGCTAAAGCATTTTCAATATCCTTCGTAATCCTTTCGGAATCGAAGAAACTCTTAATATCTTCTGTCCCCTTCATATCTTCAACCCTAGCTTGTTGATTTCTCCTCTTAAATCCTCCATTTATGTATTTATCTAAGTTTCTTTAGGCATTTTTTTTGTAGGCATCGAATGACTGCTTGAATACCTACATCATCATACTACCAGCCATATCTAATCTTTTTTTACCATAATGGTCTCTATCATCTTAATCCGTCTTTCCTAGAGCTGCGTTCAATAACCTATGTGCCATGTAACCTAAAAAGTAAGACTTCCTCTCCTTTGCTGATGGATCTTAACCAATGTGAGGCAAAATATTTTGATTCAACAAGTATCTGGACTAATAGAGTAATTCTTCAGTATCATAATTTTCAGTCTTCTTCATCTTGCTTCCTATCCATCTTAAACACTCCTCTTCATCTTCATATTCACCACCTTCTTAAAGACTTCCATAGAGCATCTCCAACATTGGTGCCATTTATTCATCCTCTAAATTGTATACTATCTTTTCCAAAATGTCTTTATCTGAATTGACGCCTAGAGCTCTAAATAAACAAAATAGGGGGATCCCTTTATCTGAGTTGAACTGCTTGACCTTGCATCTTATTACTATTCTGCCCTATAAATCCCTCAATTCAAGAGAAAATTTATTAGGATTATTCCAACTATCAACTTAAGATCGGATTTCTGCCACCCACGACCTATTGGGCTCCTTAGTCCTAAAGACCAATACAACATTACAAGCCATTCTCTCTTAAGCCACAATGACTTTTTCTGATCCTCTTAGAATAAAATACCCCCCTTAATCGAAGGCACACTCACCCATCTAAATCCTTTGATTTATTTAGTCAGGATCCTTGGCATCTTGAGGTGATGAGCAAAACTATGATCGCACCATTACTGGTATCTTAGCGAACGGTATGCCCCTAAAAATTTATTTACTTATCTCTTATTTAGTATCATCTCTTCTATTTTTTTAAATCATGGTAACTTCAAGATCTATCTTCATTTGCCTCGAGTAAGTCAAATCTCTTAACCTAGCAGTCATAGGATACATCTCCTCCTCAAACTTGTCTTGATGGATATTCTTCTTCACCAGATAGCATCTTTTTATCTGAAACTAATACTCAATAGATAAGTGTGCTAATAATTAACTTTGAAAAATAAAAAATTACCATCCTATATTTCCGATTCCTTATACTATCGTTTGACGTTTACTCTGAATTTACCATCTGTGCCCTAAACTAAATTAATGACATTATAAATGAAGCTCTGATAACTTTAGATTGATTGAGACACCAAACCATGCTGGTTGAAGAACATTCGCAATACTTTCCATATGTCCTTCTAATCCATCATGTCCTCTAAATCATCCTCTTCGATTGGATCTGAGAAGTCGATCTACTCAGAATCAGACATATTTCAATATGAAAATATATTAATATTAATGAGAGTATTAAAAAAAAATTCCTTTAAATTTTTACTCTATAAATATTAAAATTCGTAAATGATAAAAAAATTGCATTAAGAAAGTGAGAAAAAGAAAATTTGAGGGAATTATAATATCTAAAATTAAACAAATAAATAGAAATAAAAAATAAAAAAAAAATTCAGTTCACCTTATTCAAAATCATATGAGCTGCTTCCCTTAAAAAATCAATATGTTCTTCTTTATTTTCACCATCCCAATTTTTTACTTTCTGCTTCATTTTCCTAATACTTCTCTTCATTTATATAATTCTTAATTCGAAATCTGAAGGAAATTTATAAAATTCTTCATCTTTTTATTTTATAATATCAGCAATCTTCTAATTATCTTACAAAAATAAATCAACATATTAGCGTTATCTCAATAGTGGTAGCTTTATATGATATTATTTAGTTTCATTTTAGACCTTTTCTTAATTTATAAATTTATTATTTTAGTTATCAAGTTTTTATGAGTAAACTTTCTTCAAAACGATTTTAATTTATTTGGGTTCATCGTGAGCAATCTCTATAGACTCTTCGACACGATCAGTTTCATCATGTAATCTTTCTTTTAATGGTAGATTTCTTGCATTTGAATAACTTCTTTTCTTTTATCTTTAAGTTAATAACTCTGGTATATGTCTCTTGATAGGACTAGTAAATCTGTTTTGAATGTTTTATTTCCATTTTGCTTAAGCATCTTCCTTTTTCAATATCTTGATCTATTTCTACGGAGATTATTAGTTAGTAAATAGCCTATTCATACTATCCCGCTCCTATAAGAATGGAATGAATTAATTTTTTATAGCTTCATTCTCTCCTTACATATATTACATGAGCATAGATTGATTATATGTCGATGTATTTCTTGATCTAGTAATTTACATAAAAAAAAGAAGAAAATAATTATTATATGAAAATACCGTGTCTCCTTCCTGAAGATGGATAACCACTTTAAATATAGAGCAAAGTATACACAATAGGGAGGGCATAGAAATGTCATTTAGTGATTGATCATCCATCAATTTCAAAGGAACATTCACAATTTCTAATTCAAGATAAAAATTATATTCAAGACATGAATTCTGTGAATGGAACATATGTCAATAGTGTTAGATTAGGAAAGCAGTAATAGATGGAAATTAATGATGGTGATATAATTTAATTTGGAAAATATCCAATACTCTACACATTTTATTCAGACACACGAAGGGCATATCAAAAAAAATAGTCACCTGCTGTAAAAGATATGAAAATATCGGTTTTAGATTATGTAAAATAGAGATAATTACCAACTTAATTACCATCTTAATCACCACAATAATAAAATCTAATTCAAATGTTACCTCAAACCTCCTTGCAAAGTTAACAATAAATAATATCCCCATAAATTTAGGATGAAATAATGATGAAAAATATGGAAACTGCTTAAAATATAATAAAATAACTAGAAAGAGAAAATGGTGATTTAAGAACATAAGTATAGATATTTCAAAAAGATATAGACATATAAAAATAGTAGTATTTGGAATAATAATTCAAATATGAAAAATAATAGTAAGATCACAATATGCTTTAAGTATAATTATATTTTTATTATAGACAAAATATGATTCAATTGAACCAATATTTAAAGACCTTCAAAATAAGTTAGAATAATTAAGGAAGGAGAATGAAATTCTGAAATCAGACATAGAAGAATTGAAAGTGACCGATGTTGGAAAGAAAATATCATTAATGACGGTATCATATATAATAACAAATTAGAATGAAATAAACTAATTAAGGAAAATCTTGCTTATCAGAGATGAAGAAAATACCCAGTTAAAGAAATAAATATCATAATTATTGACGAATGTATCAGGAAAGTAATTAAATAAAACAATAAAAATAGCCCTTAACATCATGTATAGATGATAGAATAGAATATAAGAGAGATGACATAGATGAAGAAAATCATTTAAGAATGGGAGCAAAGGGATATTGAATGTAATAGAAAATGGACTGCTCTCCTCAAAGACAATGCTCAAAAAGATGAATAAATAAGGGGATTGAAATTCTAAATAGACAGATAGATAACAAATCTTTAAAGTCTCTATTAAGAATATGATGTTAAAAATCATGAATTAAATAAAAGAATTCTTAACGTATTTTATTTTTTTAAATTAAAAATTTTAGATAATTGATAATTAAGATTAAAAAGACGCTGCTTTATTTTTGGTTCAACAAATGACAGTCATATAGGAAGAAAGGAGGATATTTGCAGCTGAAAATGAAGATCTTCATAAACATATCCAAGAATTGATTACTGAATTAAAAATCATCAAGAAAGATGAATACATACTTTAAGATGGAGTAAATGTTACATAACTTATTGTTGCTCTACGATAAAGGATAGAGGAACTCAATGATGTACTAAATGAATATAAGTAAAGAGATAGTGTTGATTAATTGGTGTCAGCAAAACATTTGGTTGAAGATTTAGAGCTAAAATTACTTACATCCCAAAAGAGAATCGATAAACTTGAATAAAATATATACACTCTCAAAAATACTTAAAGCACATATTAAAATGAAGGAACATTTGAATATTTCACCAAAAGAATAAATGATTTAGAATAACTAATAAAAGATTAATAGAAGAAAATTAACTTATATGAAGGATAAGATAAATAAAAAGAATTGTAAATTGATAATATGAAATACTAAATTCAATCTTTAGCATAATATGACCATCCAAAATAAGTGCATAACAATTAGATAGATTTTAAAAATGAAAAAATTATTGTTTCATGATAATTAATTTTGTATGATAATGAGAGAATCAATCAACTAAAAATTTATTTCTATATATTATTTCAGTTGATCCTGCTCCTGAATTTAATCCGCCCTTGCAGTGCAAAACTAAAATTTCATCCTCAATCTACGTGACCCTGAGAAGATCTCTGTAATAAACCTCTTTTATGTGACATAACTTATGGTAATTACACCATATTGATACTTAAAAGCTTTCATTTTAAGGTTATCCTGCTGAAAAATAATCTCCTTTGGATTCAGATTTAGGGTATTTCCTATCATAAGTATGCCAATATATCTAATCATGTTCAGGATAACTTCCAAAGCAAATATTTTATATTCCTACTGTTTCATAAAAAACCCAATTCTCTTTGATTGTAAAGTGCTGTCTTACAACTTCGAAAATTGTATTCTTCCCAGACTCTGGTTTTAGGCCGATAGGATTGTTCAAAAATTATTCAAAGAGCTAAGGAACAGCAAAAATCAATCCTTATGGATTTAGTAATCTTTTATCTTATATTCCGAATTATTAGGCAATAGTATTCACAGAATATTCTACTATTTTAGAGGCCAATCCTACACCTGGTGAGCCAAAAACCTTAAATGCAATTGGTCCAGACTTGGCAGCTAATTTTAATGTAATTGTTTCTATAGCAATTATTGCTTTCGACTTCCCAGCTTTACCAATACCTCCAATCAGAGTTTTGACCACCTCTCTCGCAATAAGGTAGTTTATATTTTTTATGATGCCTACTAATAAAATATTCAATTTTGATTTAAGATGAATTCCCTTATTCACCTTTAATAGTTATTCTAATGTAATTGCTTGAATTAACTAATCATCTATAGTTTTTAATTTTATTAACATTTTTGACAAACTATCCTCAAAGGCAGGGTCTTATGAGAATCCTTCATACAATTATTGCAATTTATTTGTTGGAAAGAATCCCCATCTTTAGCAAAAAATCATATTCCAAACAGCATTTCTTTCGCTTTCAGACTTTATTTCACAAATATCGGGCTCTTCCAGTTAAGGTTTATTTTCTTGGTTCTCTTGCATATTGAATTATAAAATTTAACAAGAATAAAAAATAAAAAATAAAAAATGAAACATTTCAGAAATCTTGAATTGATTTAGAGTCATTTAAAAGATAACAAAATTTTAGAGAGATACAAATAGTTTTAGGCAACCAGAAACTTAAAAGATTATTCTGCTTATCTTAAAGTAAAATAAATTTAAAAATATTTTTTAAGGCATTAGCTTAATAGGAGGAATATTCAAGAATAAATTCTCTCAATCGAATGGGCCCATTATGGATTAGATTTGGCAGGTAATATTAGTCTTAAGAGTTTCAAGACGCAAAATATTATATCAGGTTAGCTAAACAAAATAAAACAAAGTCAAATAGGATAAATTATTCACGCTTGCTAGCGGTAGGATTTTTGACATATATGGCATTTCAAAGCTTAGATATATCGATAAATATAGAATTTAATTAGATACCCCTAATAGAAACAATTAAAAAATAAATTGGTGATCCGAAATAGCATCCCAATTTTGATGATGTTATTGGTATTGATGAGTATAAAGAGGAATTAGAAGAGATAGTTGATTATTTGAAAAACCCTAAGAAATACACCATTTCGGGTGCAAAGCTGCCAAAAGGAATACTATTAGTTGGTGCTCCTGGAACTGGTAAGACATTGTTGGCAAGAGCACTAGCCAATGAGGCTGAATGTACCTTTATATATAGAGCTGGCTCACAATTTGATGAGATGTATGCTGGAGTTGGTGCTTAAAGGGTAAGAGCTCTATTTTAGGAGGCACGATAAAGGGCCCCTGCAATCATATTTATCGATGAGATCGATTCCATTGGAGGAAAAAGAAAGGAAGGAGGTTATCAAAATTAAACAATCAACTAAATGCTTATGGAAATGGATGGATTTAAATAGGACGATGCAATCATAATCATAGGGGCAACAAATTATCAATCTTCGCTAGATCCAGCATTGACAAGAGCAGGTAGGTTTGATAAAACAATAAGTGTCCCTCCACCAGATAAGAATGGAAGATAGAAGCTATTTGAGTACTATTTAAAGGAAATCAAATACTAAACAATAGACACTAATGCAATAGCCAGATAGACAACTGGGCTTACAGGAGCAGATATAAAAAATATTGTTAACTTAGCTATATTGAATGCAATAAAGGATGGGAGAAAAAGTGCCGAAGATATTGATTTTTAACATGCAATCGATAGGATGAGGATGGGTATTTAGCATAAAATAACTAATCATGATAAATAACTGACAGCCTATCATGAAGGTGGTCATGCTCTTGTAAGTATACTCACCGAAGAAGCAACACCACTTTATAAGGTAACAATCCTACCTAGAGGTGGTGCACTAGGATTTACCTCCCTTGTCCCTAAAGAAGACCAACTGGCATTATCAAAACAATAAATATAGGCGTAGATAGATGTCTGTATGGGAGGAAGAGCTGCAGAAGAGATCTAGTTTGGAAATGAAAACATTACAACTGGTTGTTCTGATGATTTAGCTAAGGCTACTAGATTAGCCTACTAATATGTAAATATGTTAGGAATGGGTACCTAGTTAATCAGTGATGGTAAAACGAGCAAAAAATACGATTTTATAATAGATAAAGAAGTAAATAAGCTACTTATGGTAATTAAATTTTAAATAAATAAATAGGAATCTTATTAAAGGGTGAAATAGTTGCTACTGAAGTAAAAAAACAAATTAGATTAATTAGCAAATGAATTATTAGATAGAGAAACACTATCATAACAATAAGTTAAATTATTACTTAATATAGTGTGAAAAATAAAATATATGTCACAAAAATTATATTTTTTCATTTAATGCACTTATTCTTTTAGGTACTGATTTATCGTCGTCTTTGCTTTTTTTGTTAGCAGATAATTATCTTCTAACTTCTTTTAGATTTTATAAACTAACTTGCCTAGGAAGTAATCTCTTAGGACTGTTGAAATTTAGAAATTCCTTTTCTAAATTTTTTTATATTTTCGGTGGTTTTTGATCTATCTTCTTTCTAAATAACTATTAGGTAGGACTATACATAGCATTCTATACTATTTGATCAAAACTATCCTCGATTTGACCATTTAATTTTTATAAAATTTATTCGGCTATCTATTCTTAATGCTATTTCTGTTAATCTAGTTTTTGATATAAACCCTCCATAATTTATATATTAAGCAATTATGTTTCTTATTTTTATCTCTATAATAATAATTTAAAGTCTTAATGCTACAACTATTATTTTTACTCTATGCCATCGATTCTCTTAACTATGTTATCTAATTATCTTTCAACACTCTATTTATGTTATAGTAATCCTTTCTAATCAACGCTTATATTATGAATTTCATTTATGATATCATCTTATTTTGAATTAATCTGTTGGATTAACTCCCCTTCATATACTATTCTGATATTAGATTTCTTCCTAAACTCAAGAGTAATATTAGTTTATCTTTATATGCATTCATGAAACGACTAATAGGTAAATTCTTTACCCAACAGCGTAACATTATAGTCTATCAATAAAAACTATCCGCATATTCTCAACTTCACTTAATTCTCTATTTTTTCTAATAATTCTCTAGAAATTAGAGCCATTTAATCGAAATTCAGTATAAGAGTAGCATCAGGTTACTTAACTAAAATTGTAAGTGCCTTACATTATGTAATTTATAAATTGATTATTGAAATGCTCTGCTGCATAAAATTTGTAACATCTATATCATTTTTTATCTATTCATTCTTATAATTATGGAGTTTACACCTTTGCAATATTTAAGGTGCTATAAAAGATCCTAATTGTTATTCTAATTATTTCATGATATCTGATAATGTACAAACATCTTTTCTTATATCTACTATTATTACTAGCTTATCTATATTAACAGATAGCTTTCTTAATGATGTTTATTTTACAAAATTCATAAAATACCTTTTTTTTGAATAATTTTTTCTTTAATATTAAAATATAGAGTAAATTTTTAAATCACTAATTTAAAATTTTTGTAATATACTAAGAGAGTGATAGTTCTTAGATTCTATAATTGATAATGAAACCAATCATTTTACGAATAAGAATGATAGGAATCATCAAATATTCATAAATATTACTTTATTAATATCAAACCCCATAACCATATTATTTATCTAATAATTTAATAGAAGGTAATATCAATTCAACAACGCGAATACTTAAAGAAGTGTAATCATAATCTATATCTCCAATACGAAAGATAAATTCAATATAATGAATTTTATAATAATCAATCTGTGATTCTGATTGGCTTTTAATCAGATTTTATGTATTAAAATGGAGAGTCCTCCTTAACTTATTCAAATCTGACTTATTTCTAAGATCTCTACTAATGAATGGGTGTTTCTTTCTCCAGCTAAACATTTTTCATTCTTACAAGAATTGGCTCCTAATGAATAATTTGATTTGTGCTAGTGTCTTCTGGAGAAATACTCTTTTGAATAGGTTATTTATTTTCTTTTTTCACTTTTCTTAAAATGACTTGCACTTTAGGCTTGCTTTCATTACATTATTGATTCTCATCATTTTAGAATTCTTATTAGCTCTTTTGGCTTAAATTCCTTTTATTTTCTTGTTTCTCATGCGCCTTCTTCTTTTTCATTTCCTTAAGATAATCATCAACATTCTATTGTGTTACACCATAATACTTGAGCCAATTTTCTATATTTTTTTCATGCTCTTGATTTTTTAAATCAGCCTTCTTTTGCAATTCCTTTTTGTTGAATTTTCATAAATAATTACCCTCATTTATCTTACCGTAATTGTATTATCCCAATCCATTTTGATCTAATTGAATGTAATTTCCCTCCCATGCAAGTTTTTACAAAAGTCTTTGTATATGTCAAATGCAGTTATCTTAGAAGGTTTATTCTTTATTATTTCTTTCCATGCAGCTTCAGATATTTAAAACATTTTTATTTTAATTTGAATTCAAATTATTAATATTGAATTATTTTTCTTTTTTTTTCAGTGCTCAATATTTTCACATCTCTATAAATTTTTTTAAAATAATGATAGTTCTGGTATTCTAGATAAGGTTATTCTTTTATAACTATATATTAGTTTTAAGTCTCGCACACTTCAATATTTAAGTTAAAATAACATGAAATTTTAATGTCTTTGATTGATACCATAATAATTTATATAGATTTGAGAAAACTAGCATTAAATCTATAGTTTCAGATATTAAATATTTAAGTAATTATTTCCATCAAACTAAGATCTTAATGGATTTGAAATATAAATTTTAAAAGCAGAGTTAACAAAATATAATTAGTATTAGCGAATCACTTGAAACTTACAATATTACCTTATGTTTTATTTAAATTCTTTTGTTTAATCGTATTGTTGAATTTTTATGTTGATTTATTTGATTTTTTTGATTTTTATAGAATATTCATTGATTTTACCTTAAAAAACCATAAAATACAGTTTTTGAAAGGATTTTCGACTATTTTTTTTAATAGAATTAATTTCATATTCCTTTTTTTTCCTTCTTTTCCTTCCGAACACTTTTGGACTATACCAATATGATTTATTCACAAACTTTTGGGATAAGAAGAGCTTTCAAATAATCAAACTATGGGGGGTTATGTGCGACCTGCATTTTTAAAGGCAAAATTTTCACTAGTTTTTTTTTTTTGAAGATAAATTTGGAATAAATTTTATTAAATAATCTTTTCCACAAAAATACTATTTTATTTTTTTGAAGAAAAGTTTGCAAAAAATTATTAAAAAATATGCTTTCTACACAAAAATTTAAAATAAATTAAAATTTATTTGGATGCAAAAATTATCAAGTTTACTTTTTCTTTGTTCGACAGATTTTTTAAATTTTTTATTGAAAACACCCTTTTTTTCTCAATTTTTAAAATTATTTTATTGATAATACCTTTTTTATCAAAGTAAAGTATCTCAGATGTACCATTTACTATAACATCTTTGATGCAGAAAAATACTACATAAATTTATATTAATTTTTATTAAAAAAATATATTTTTATCATTTTTTTTGCCAAATTTTCTTAAAAATTTTTATCACTTTTTTAATTAATAATAACCACAATTTTTTAAAAATAATCATAATCAAAATCAATAAAATGTATATAAAGTTATAAAATCATTAGGTCTTTCAAACTACAATATATCAGAATTTTAGGATCAAATTTGGAGGATTGTTAACGCGACAAAATTTTTGGGTCTCAATATTCATTATTAATTTCAAATTAAGTATCAAAAATATATCATTTATTTAAAGATCTTTGCTATAAAAAAATAGGTACAAATTGTCACTAAAATTTTTAAAGTAAAATATTCTTAAAGAATTTTTTTAAAAAAAATCCCTTAGAGCAATAAACATTTTGATAGATTTTCAAAAAAAAGTTTGTTTGACCGGTTTTAAAAATTTTATTGAAAATACCCCTTTTTTCATCAAATTTTCAAAAAATCGACTTTTCACTATACCGATAATAAATATTTACAATTGTTAGGCATAATAAGAGCCTTCAAACAATCAAACTATGAAAATTTTGGGATAATTTTTTAAAGATTTTGTGAATCTATTGTTTTTAAGGTAGAAATTTTCACTAAATTTATAAAGTAAAATTTGCGAAAATAATTTAAAAAAAATCTGCTTGAGCAAAAAATTTTTAAATAAATTAAAATTAATTATTATCAAAAAATTATCAAAAAATCTTTTTTCTGAAAAAAGTTTGTTGACCAGTTATATATTTTTTTATACAGAATCGTATGGTCGTTCAAACTATCAATATATTAGAATTTTAGGATCAAAAATGAGGGATTTTGATCATCCTATAATTTTTATGTCAAATTTTTGATTTTTTTTATATAGTCCAAAGTTTCAAAAAAAAAAATTAAAAAAAAATCCTTGATATACACAAATACTTCATTGCAAGATATTGATTTTCCTCAAAAAATTGGATTTTTAGGATTTTTTTTAAGAAAGTTTCCTTTGGCTGTTTTTCACACTTTTCATGGAAAATATTATTTTTTAATTGTCCAAAGTTTCAAATATTAAATTTAATGAAAAATCCTTGATACATAACAATACAACATTGTACGACATTGATTTTCCTCATAAAATTGGAGTTTTGCGATTTTATTTTAGAAAGTTTGTATTGACTGTTTTTCACATTTTTCATCAAAAATACACCCCAAATTTTCAAAAATCGACTTTTTCATATACCCCATATTATATATTTTTGATCAGAATTTTATAATCGTTCCAACAATCAATTTATTAGAATTTTTGGATAAAAATTGAGACAATTATGAGCGTCTTTTAATTTTTTGGCCCATTTTTTGATTATTTTTTTTTATTGTCCAAAGTTTCAAAAATGAATATAAATGAAAAATCCTTGGTACACAAAAATACAATATTGTACGACACGGATGTTCCTAATAAAATTGGATTTTTGCGATTTTTTTAAAGAAAGTTTCCTATGACAGTTTTTCACACTTTTCATGAAAAATATTATTTTTTTCCTTGTCGAAATTTTAAAAATGAAATTTAATGAAAAATCCTTGAATAATGACAATTTAACATTGTACGACATTTATTTTCCTCAAAAAATTGGATTTTTGCGATTTTTTTTAAGAAAGTTTTCTTTGGCTGTTTGTAACACTTTCATGGAAAATGTTATTTTTTTATTTTTC
>CBDIIF010000009.1:0-68702 GCA_965279595.1 Sphingobacteriaceae bacterium | reverse complement strand
GATGACTCATTCTGATTGTTAAGCCGTATCACCACTTTGCACAACTAATGGAACTAATTGTTTAGCAATTCTAAGATGTGCTTATACAATCTTATAAGCCAGCTGCATTTTAGGAACAGATGGAAATTGTGGATGGTTACCAGCCTCAGGAAACACAATGGCATAATGCTAATTATACACTAATTGTGTAGCAGCAACTGGTAGAACAACAGATTAATGCCAATCCTGGGGATCGTAATGTGTTACAAACGGAACACGCTGTATTGCAAAATCAACATGCTCATCATATGTTACACAAACAGCATGTAGTAATGCCGGAACTGATGGTCCTTGTTAATATACTACTGGAACAGCTTCAAATTGTCGATTAAGATAATGCTCAGATGCAAATGCCAATTTGATGACATATGATGAATGTTCAGCATTTTCTGCAGCTACATAATGCACAATTTCAGGAACTGCCTGCATTCCATTGAGCACTTGCAACTTTTATTCAATGAAAGAAAGTTGTATTTAAGGAATTGATGGAGTCTGTATTTGGGATAGTTCTTGTAGACTGGAAGCGTGTAAGGATTTAATTTTTACTACTAATTCTTAGTGCTCAACAGCCAATTGCAGGATTTCAATGTGTGTCAAATGGAGTAAATTGCATTGTTAAAACAACGTGTTCATTATATTAAAATTTAACATCATGTTGTGGAGGAGGAATTGATGGCCAATGTGCATTTACACCTGGAACAAGTTCGTCTATTGGTACTTGTGCTTTATTTTCATCTTGCAGTTCAGCTAACTAAGATTAGGTGGCTTGTTAAAGCAGAAGTGATGCTTGCTATTGGAGTTCTGGTACAAATACAAGTTGTGATCCTCACACATGTCTAACCAAATCCCTTGGCTCATAATGTTTATCCATTCCAAGCTTCCATCTATTAACCTTTACAATTTGTTTTCTATCAGAAAATACATGTATAATAGGAAGCCCATCAAGTCTAACCCAGAGTACATGCTTCAGCTAATCATAATAAACTTATACATGGAATCCATCAACAAATGTTTGTTAATAATGTTTGGCCACACCAAATAGCACAGTTACAACTAGCTCAAACAACATATACGGAAATTTAATGAGGATTCTAGTTATAGTATTAGAGTGATTAGTTATATTGAACATATTATTATATAAAAATAATTTTATTTAGTTAAAAATGTCACTTTGGAATAGATAGATGAATAAAGAGACTAAGGATCATCCAATCTGACCTCATAGTATAGGTATCATCTATTTATTTTGTGAATAATTCATTTTTTTATTATATAATTGTGCAATACAATATTTTTCAACTCAACAATTATTCTAAATTGTATTGGAATTATATATTTTCAATTTTGATGAGCCTCATGATTACCTTAATGACGTTCCTTAAAAACCTTTTTAAAATTAAATGAAATATATTCTAAATCATTTATATCCAATGCCACACTAGATTTTCCCAATAAATTATTGGCTATTACTGAAAGTAAAATATTTCTTATTGACAATCAACTTGAATATGAAAAAAATTTATATGGGAATTTATTGTTACTTTTGCTGGGATTGCTGAAGATATCAAATATTAGATAGAATTTTACCTTTCCTTGGAATTTGAATAGCATATAAAATGAAAATAAAAAATGAAATGGTGTAATAGTGCAATAATTAATAAGAGAATTAAAATAATTACGAAAATAATTCTATTTAAATATTAATTTTATGTTTATATATATCATAATTAAGCCATTTCTATTTCAATCGCATCGGTCCTTAATGTATTATTTGTCATTTATGTTTTTACAGTTTGTAAAATTATTTCATTCAAGCTTATTTCTTGATGTAGAATTTTAATTCTTTATTGAATTATTACTTTATAATTGGATTTGATAAGCTTCCAAAATTACAAAGATTATTTATAATTCTTAAGCCCTAAAAATTTAATTATAAAATGATTGTTTTTTAATTATTCATAGATGAGCAACTTATTCTAATTATAAAGTATTTAAATGTAATACTTTATCTACTATATAATAAATAAGGATGTAAATATGATTAGTATATTGATTTGAGGTATAAAGATAATTTATTTAAAAAAATAAGTGAAATATAAAATGCAAACTAAATTGATTCCTTATTAATATGCTATATATGATAGAAGCTTGATCCTATAAATGTTGTTTCTAAAACTAATGTTCATTATTAACGTAATTATAATAGTTTTATTAGAATAAGTCAGCTATTTATCATTTAATGAAAGCAATAATAAAATTAAGGAATTTTTATAATAATTTAACAATTCTTAGTAATTCGAATTGAATGGCATTATAAAGTTACCTAATTAAATGAATCTATCTTTATAAATATTTCTAACTTGCCTTTTGATTAGGATCATGAACATCAAAGGTAAGATAATATTTAAAAAGATAATTATTGGTAGTATTATATATTTAAGGTTGTGCTAATGAACAGGACTATAATATCTGAGACTATAATCAAAATATGCATATTTGACGTTAGAATAAGTTGTATATAGTGTTTATTACAGGAATCTAATAAATTATGAAAAATGATTACAAAACAAGTAAAGTTGGTCCTTAAGATAAAAACAGTGAAATCATTGGAAAAAGGAAATAAGTTTTTATTTTGTTTTAACTTCTTAGTAATATAGCCATTAATATGACAAAAATGTTATAAGTAAGAATAGGTACTATCAATTTGAAATAGTATAACCAATAGCTATAATCTAGATTTAGAAACGATTAGATGCACATAAAGGAATTTTACTCTATAATAATTGGATTAGTGAATATTGTTAAAATATCTGGTAATTCTATCGAGTCTTAGATAATAAATTTTAATATAGCCAAGTTTCCAATTAATATTGTAAAAATTATTGATGGAATGTCTAAAATTATAAATAAATAGAAAACCTGTTATGTATTTTGCCAAAATATAGAAATGCCTATAATTGACCAGTCTTTATAAAATTAATTTCTTATAATTTTATATATTTGAATTCAAGGATATTATTAATCGTAGACATAATCTAATAAACAATAAAATTTACATAGATATAATTAAAACAAATTTTAATAACGAATAAAAATATTTGAATTCTCCACATTATTTACACTCATTTTACTCTAGTTAATAATAACCATCTCCTCTTGTATTATAGATATCGCATGCATTACAAATAGCCCCAATATATCCTATTTTACATGAAATATCCCCAGTATGCCAACCACCATTACATTTGTCTATATTAGAATCACACTATTCAATTGATGAGCTATAAATAAAAGGCCTCCAGTATCCTTATCGTAACTTAATTGCACCTGATAAATTTTCAGAAATTATTAATTCATCAACTACAGTACAGAAATTTGACTTTTGTTTCAATGAATAAATAAAAAGATCTGGTTTACAAATTAAACATTAGTTTTATCTAAAAATTTCACCCATTTGACATAATTGGGTTTTACCAAATACTATTAGTTTTTCTGTAATTTTACTTATTTATTGTATTTCTATCATTAAGATGTTTACTTGATAAGGATTAAAAATTATCTAAAAATCATTCAGGCCATTATGGTTAATTGATTGTTCAAATATTTCAAAATTTTAAAATTGACTTAGATTTCTTATAATTTTGCTATTAATCTAATCATACTCATAGACCTTAATTGTGAATAGCCCAAAAATTAAGCCACTATTGGAATCATTATGATTTACAATCGAGATTTAGTATATTTATTACTTTAGATTAATATTTATGTAGTCAAATATTTGATATTTAATTAGTTTTTATCCTGATGGTAAATATAATAATTATTTCTATTCAATTTCATACAATAATTATTTTTAATTTATTTATAAAGCTAACTGATTTTTTTGGGATGACTAATTAGTAAAATTAATAACACTACTAGATTAATCAACTTTTAAAAGAGATATCACCTCATTTTAAAAAATCTTGATGTCTTTGAATAGTATTCTACTACCTTGGTCTACTTGAATACAGTATTATCCACATTTGTTGTTATTTAAAGACAGTTCCAACTTAATCTCTCCTTGAACGGATAATATGATGCTATCCTCTGTCATGATATTATTATAAATTTTAAGATTATAAATTAATGTAAAATGACTTTTGAAGTGAAAAAATATCATTCCTCTTAGATTAGTTTTGATATAATTATTATTTAAAATGCACATATTATTAATTAATGCTTATTTATAAATATTATTTGATGGTTAACTTTAGATTTTTATAAATAAAATTGTAGATTCTTAAAACATAACATTATTGATGTAAAATCAGTCAGATGCAATGAAAAAACTTAAATTGATTGCTCTTGCAAATAGTAGTTAATTTATTATGATTATATTGCTAGATAGCATAAAACTGAATTAATCTTCAAATTCACATTACACATTATCAACTTTAAAAAATTGAATTAAAAATTAATTTGAATATCCTATGCTAGTAAGAATTTATTTTAACTTTGATTGTGTAATGTCTATGTTTGCAATTTATATGATGCTATATCGAGTATCAATTTCTAGGAAAGTTTTTGAAATAACTCTATTGATAGCAATATTATTAAATGAGATAGATTTAAATCCTATATTGTATGAGAACTTAATATAAAAAATGTCATTTATTGATTCGAATTGAAATAATTAAAAGTTAGATATTTCTAATTTCAGTAAATAATGTTATGAGTCAAAATAAAGTAAAGTTTACGAGGCAGTAATCGAATGCAAATCAATTTGATTTAATACATTAGTGAAGGCATAACTATAGATTAAACATGCTATAGTTGAATTGTCACCTTTTAAATTTTTAACTTACAATTTCTAAGAATTCATTATTCTAATCACATTAAATTATTCAATATGAATATTTGAAAAATATAACTCACTTATTTTAATGAATATGAAACTTATTTAAATAAATGAAATCTTGGAATTCAAACCTTTTTCTTTAGGAAATTTTAATGAGGCATTTTCTAAAATCAAATTTTTTAATATGATTTAATCGTTGTCCATTTATGAATTAATTATAGAAATAATACATAATGAATTTTCGAGAATTTCTACATTAATTATTAATATATTATCCAATAATCCCGAATGAATCAGTATATCGATCACACTAAATGATGTACTTATATCCTAAAAGTAAAGATTAATTAATTAAGCTTATCCAAATGAAACTACGTTTAGTATATGATATGCCTCTAATTAATTCTAGCTTTCAAGAAATGATAAGTTCTTGAAAATAATTCCATTCATAAAAATTAATTATAATGATTGAAGTGAAATTATTTGACCTTATTAATTTTGATTCTATTTGAATGAAAATAAACTGAAATGAATAGCGAAAAATGCCCTCAAGTTTATGAAGCATTCTTTTTATATAAAATAATTATCTGTGATATGGATATCAAATAAATATATTTACTCTGAAATGTAATAAACAAATACTGAGTTTTTGAATTAATTGTTCTTTATGATAACCCTACTCAAATTCATGTTTAAAATATCTTAGGATTACAAATAAGTAACAATAATAGTCGAATCTATAAATTTTGATTATTATATGATGAACAGTGATGTAAACGTTGAAAATGATTGGTGACTATTAAAGTTCTCAAGTAAAATTATTTTGGAGTTATAGCTAACTATTTATCTAAAGCATATACGCTCTATGATAAAAATTTCTTTTTAATTAAATAATAAATATATTAAATTAGATCCATTTAGTTATACTTTATAAATATAAACATTTTCTATTTTATTAATGTGGTATTTTATATTAAACAGACAGATATTTTCAAAGCTACATTTATAAATTTTTAAACCTGAAATGCTTATGTATTTTGAATATATTAAAAACACGATTAAATCTAAATTTTATTCGGTAATAGTTAAATTTTTTAAATTTAAGTTTTCTATTTGTAATTCGTCAGATTAGATAACTATGAATAAAAGTGAAAAATTCTAAATGGTAACGTTTTAAATAATAAATAAACCATTTACAACCTTAATGTGTAAACTTGATTAGTTGTTTTATCCTTGAAAAATTAGATTTTTTAGAATGAATTTACCACTTTATTAAGTAATAAATTCTATGGTAAGATTTTTAAAAACATTGAATACAGAATCTATGATTGAAATTGGTTCTTCAAAGTATAGATTTTCATTATCTAATATAAAAGCATTTGGAAAATGTAAAATAATATTCTAGCCTGCTGGATGAAATGGAATATTAGCAGGTTATATAAAATAATCTGGAGTCACTTAATTAATTTCAATATTTAATGTGTTAAGATTTAATTCTAATTAATAGATTAGTTAAACATTATTAATAAAACTGTTCATTATTTCTAACTCAAAATTATTCTTTATGTATTGGCCCTTAAGATTGATATTGAATTCAATCATGTATTTATAATTTAAACATGTATTGTTATTCAAGCATAATAAGCAATATACAGGACATTCTTACTTTTTATTGGTTAAATATAAAATTTATCTATCACATTAAATATTTAATATGTTTTATATGTCTGTAAAGTTATTAAACTAACAATCAATCAAATAGTATTACTATTATAATTAGATTATATCGATATAGGAATAATTAAAATATAAAAATGTAACAAGATTAAACACCATTTCATAATCTTAGAGATTTAAATTGAAATTTGACAGTTTTAAATTATTTTAATTTAAATAACAAAAACCACTCATTGCTTCTAAGATATAATTCTCATTACATTACAAGCATTAGCCGTTCTAACAAAACTAACATTGAAAAATCTCTTCTTTACATTTTAATGTATTGAAGATATTATGGTTGAAGCTCTTGGAATTAATGATAATAAAATTTTAATCTTCTTTTTATATACACTTCCTCTATTCCATGTGTAAAAAACTATTCTGCTGGCAATATGAGCATCCTATATCAAATTTGAAGCTTTTTTATTAAACAGCAAAGTTTCTTTCTAAAGTATTTTGCTATCCATTAGAGTAATAGCACATTTCACAATACTCTAATTCACATAAAATACATTTTCTTTAAAAGTTTAGGAAATAGTTCTTTTCACATTTAATGCACAACATCTAGTTGTTTAAAATTTTACAAAATTCACATTTGTCTGGGCATTTCTTGCATTTGCCATTTATTAAAAAATGTTTTTATCGACATTATTTACACACTTAATTCTAAAATTAATTCTAACAAAATTGAATCATTTTTTTACAAACATAATTGTAATAATAGTTCTTATAACATATTCTATTTTTATTATTCGTATATCCTATTAAGTAAAAATCTTTTTTATCTTATTTATAATAAATAATATTTGGATATTCCAATTAAAAACTATCATCAAGATTGTCAATTTAATACTTATGATCTATAAATTAATATTAAATTAGTAAATGATAGTAATTATAATCAAGCTGTAAAGATTCCTAATATAAATTAATATCAGTAGCAAACAAACAATATGAAAAAGTGTCTACACTGTCACCTTCACACTAAGGACATTTCTAACCACCAAAGGTAGGACTAAATTTATTGATCAATTTTACCAATTATTTCTAGATTTATTATTTTCAAGAATTTTATAGTCTAGTTTTATATAACATTCTGAGGGTGAAAAAAGAAATCTGAAATCCTCTTAACATTCACAAAAATTTCCTTCGTGTTAATAACTAATATCACATTCTTAACATTATCCAGCAGTATCACATTTGAGGCAACCAGGAACACATAGAATCCAATTTGATTATGATGATATCTATATTAATGCCTCTGTAAATATAATGTTTTTATGTGGTCTAACATATAATCTCACTTAATATTAAAAGTTTTAAGGTAACAATATTTCTTTTTCATAATCATCCCTCTAGTATTTAAAGACTCCATGCTTTTGTTAGTATGAAAATTAAAAAAAACTCCATCCACTTATCTTCCAAGTATCTTTCATTATTATAATATTATCATATAAAAAAGCGCAGTACAACCATTCAATAACTATCATTATACATTTTCCATTTATTTCATCAATTATTTGAATATTCATAAATTAATCATCTTATACTAATTATTTAATCCAAAATGAAATTTTATAGAAATTATTATTGAAGGTTTCTGAATGTAAATATTTTAATTGTGGATGCATTTACACTTTAATATTAGAAGCATCTTTACAACTTGTAATAAATTATTCCTAATACTCCTTTTATATTTATTGCTAACATAAAAAATTTTACTTCTTAATTATTTTTGTGTTTTATATAGAGGATCCTAAATTTTATTTATAAATGATCTAGAAATCTGAATACCATTCTATTATCATATATTCCTTATCATATTTTATAAATAGCTGTTAAAAGACACCTAATTAGACCTGATGAATTTCTATCATAGATCGATTATCAATCTTCATCGAGAACATGAATTGTTAATTTTATTTTATTATCATCAGCCTTAATTATGATTCCCTCTCAATAACTATCAAATTTGTATTAGTAGCATTTGGAAGTTCGTTGATTACAAAATCAAAATAAAAAATTTCTCCTTCATTTAATTCTTATTCTGAACTTAAACTATTGGTTTACAAACAACAGGACATTCCAGCTGTTAAGCGAGCACTTTTTGGTAGTAAATATATATATACTTCCAAATCAGGGCTAATAATTTAAGGTACATTAAGTAAAATTAAACCATTAAAAAATTATTATTATTTTTTTTAAATTCCTTTATGATTCTGATGAGTTAAGAGCTTGAACATTTAGTTATAAAAGTATAATTTTTGATACTTAATAGAGCTTTCTATTAAATACTATTTTCTGATTATCAGGTATTTGCTGATTTTATTGAATGCCCTAATTATTTATGTTGAAGTAGAATTCTCAAAAAAAGAGAAATTATAATTTTACTTTTTATTAGATAATCCACTTCTTTTTGTTGTCAATTTTTATATAGGTTAAGATTTGTTATATATTATCTGATCCCTGTTGTAGATTTATCTATTTATAGAAAAATAAAATGGAATATTTTGATATAATGAATATTAATATTTTAATTCCACGAATAATTCAAACAATTGGAATAAATAGAGAATGCTTTTTGGATAATATCAATTTTAAGAACAATAATATTTTTATAATCATAATTCATTCATTTCAATTTCCTAAATGCTTTATCTTATTGAATTATTTATCTCGCAGGTATGTTAAGTTTTTAGGATTACTTGTGAATTATAATTACTTTAATCCTAATAAGCCCTAAATTTCTATTAAACTAAATATTTATGATTTAATTTAATATTTTTCCAGTTCTTCAAACATTAATCATAATTTTTCATTTTTAAATAATATATAAGCTTATTCTTATTTTATAGAAATTCATAAATCTATAGCTTATTATCTTTGAATATAAAATAAACATATGATTTTATTGAAATCATAATATAAAATGATATGATAAATAAAATAGGTAAATTCCCAGCTTGATCTAAAAGTGATAGAAGATATGCAAAATAAAAAACAACTGTTAACATAATGCTCTATTTTCTTTCATATTTAGTCATTAGCCTAATTTTATATGTCTAAATTTAATTAATAAGATAAATAATTATGATAAATATATGTGCTTTATTTGATTCTGTTACCAATTTTTTGTTGAATACTAGCAATAAAAGCAAAGCAATATTTCTGAAATAATTAATTATTTCTTAGTAATAATATCTGTAAGGTAAAATGAAGTTACCAACTAATATTGATATTTTCCCTCTAAATATCTGTCTAGCTTGCCTTTTAATCATAAAACATATCATAAATGGCAATATAATGAGAAATACTACAAGTAAGGGTAATATGAATTGCTTTAAATTTCTTTGATGGCCTTGGCTGAAATATCTTAGAGCATAATCAAAATAAGTATACCTTACATTTGAGTAAGTGACATAAATTGTCTATTGAATGGATCTATTGTTAAAATATATTAATACAAAACTGTTATGGTTGGTCCTTGAACTAAAAATAACGAAATTAAAGGGAATAAAAAGAAGTTTTTCATTTACTTTTGATTCCGAACAAACACAAAAGATATGTAAAGGTTGAAAGTCAAAATAGCAACAATAATCTTTGAGGCAATCACCCAATTCTAATGGTTACTATTTGTTTTTAAACATGTAGAAGTATTATTTTCTAATATGACAGGATTGGTAAAATTGTTAAGATTTCAGGTAAATCAATTACATCTTTTACAATTAAATTAAGAAGTGCGAAGTTTCTAATTAAAATGTTTAAAACCATTGATGAGCGATCTTGGATTAGTTTTAATTATACCTGAAATGAATTTAGCCAAAATAAAGTAGTGTCTAAAATTAACCAGTCTATGCAACAGAATCTTTCTGTAATTTAAAATATTGGAATTCATTTGAATGATCAATCTACTGAAGTAGCTAATTTCATATATACAATAATTACATCATTAAAATTAGTAGCAGCTTAAACACAAATTAGTAATAATTAAATTATTGACACAATTTGCATTTTTGTTGCTCAAATTAAAAATGTCCATCTCCTCTAGTGTTAAAGGCATCACAAGCATTGCAATTTCCCCCGATGTAGCCAATACTACATGATTCATCTCCTGTCCTCCAACCTCCTTAACAATTAGAGTTTGATTCACATTATTAAATTATTGAACTGTACACAAAAGGCCTCCAATAGCCTTACCTTAGTTTAATTGATCCTTATGTATGGTCAGATATTATTTCCTAATCAACAATTGAGCAAAAATTAGATTTTTACTTTGTTGAGTAAATTTAAAGCTCAGGATTGCACACTAAACACCTATTTTGTATTAATATCTCCCCCATCTAACATATTTGGGTTTTAGCATATATTTGAATTTTTATTGAAGGATCATCATCTTTTTGTATTTCAATCATAAGTATATTTTATTCATAAGGATTGTAAATAATCTCAAAATTATTAAGTTCTTATTCATGTTCTGTCTATTTAAATTAAATAAAATTCTTATATTAGCTTAAATTCCTAATGACTTTATATTATATCTTATTAAATTCATATATATTTATTTTAAAACTCCCCTAGATTAACTGAATTTCATCATTCTTGTATTTGATCACTGTGATTGATCTTATATAATCAACTAATCTTAGTTACGCAAAGTCATATAGCCTATAATTTATTAATTTTTAGCCTGAAGGTAGATATAATATGTTGTGATATTACTGATCTTTAAAATGTATTTTAGAATTAATTAGTAATGTTATCTAATCTATTTCTCTTTTTTAGACCCCTAATTATGTAATTTGACTATTATTTTTATTTTTATATCTAATGTTTAGATCTTGAAATTAATAAACATATTATCGTAAATAAATAGTACTGTATTCATCTAAAACTACACATTAAGATTCGCATTTGTTATCTATTAAAAAAATTTATAAGATAAATTTTCCTCCTAATTCTAATAAAACCCCATCATGTTAGAAAGTATTATTAAATACAAATAATCCCTCGATGTGGTGGTAGTTTGGATTTAATTAAAAATATAAAATTATCTCATAAGGTTAAATTTAAATATTATTAGCCAAATAAAAATTTCTGCAAAAAATAATTTATTATTTAATAATATATTAAGCTAAAATTTATTGTAAAATACCTGACTCTACATCCTAAGTAAAAAAAATGTATCTTATTATAGAATTATTAATTATTATATCTATTATTTTACAAAATGTAAATTGGATATAAACAGAAAAATTTTCACAATATTCAACCTAAAAATTTGATATTTTTATAGAAATACTACTAAAAGAAATGCTAGATGAAAATACGTTTACATATGAATCGATAAAATTTACGTCTTTGATTCTGATGTTATTTATAATTAAACGATTAAAGAAGTATCTATAGTTGGTTAGTATTTGATTAAATTATGATTAAAAAACTATAAAATATTCTAATATTATTAGAGCACGCTCTATTGAAAAGAGGATAAAAATTTAACCTTTTAATTCTTTTACCTTGATTTATTTTAGAATTATTTATCCTGTAATAAAATTTTCTTATTGAAAAATTTTAATTAGGCCTTTCTCTAATTATGAATTTACAGCAATTAAATTTTCTAGAGAAAAAATATACTAGTTTATTTAAGGCTCATAATAACATACAAATAGAATAAACTACACCTATTATAAATAAATATGAGTTAAAAAAACCAAATGCGCTTAGATATCTAATAATTAACAGGCTAATAAGTTTTTACCTATTATATTTGTCATATTAATGATTAAACAATCTGATATTGAGAATAAGACAACATTATCACAATAGGTATTTTAAATTTAGGTATTCTAAAATTCTACTTCTCTTGATTTTATAAAAAATAAGTAATGATTAAAATTTTCATCATTAGATTGTAATTTATTTACATGTATATCTTGAAATTTAATCTAGAAGGAATTTAAAACTTCTATAACCTTCACCTTGGTTTCGGCAGCCATTATGGAAATATTATTGAGAAAAAAAATTATTTATATGTATGTTTTCTGAATCTAACTGAATAATATTATTAACAATCTAGGTATCGAACAGTTTGAAGTTTTTAATTATTATTTATTTAGATAATAAAAATATAGCAGATTTAAATAAAAAGTCTCTCTAAAATTTGTTATTAGATATTAACATATCATTAATATTTGTACTGTTAGACCTAAGTTATAAAATGTAAGAATACTAACCTCCAAATTCAAGAGAATTATCTTTATACTAAAAGTCTTCAATATCAATTTATTAGCCTTCATAAAATATAATTGAAACATCAACATTTCTAAATATACTATGATTCATGTTTATGTTTTGTAATAATATTTTATAGGAATTTATCCAAAGAACACTTGTTTTTGTTACATAATTATCGTAAAAATAAATTAATCTTAGAGTAAGTATAAAAATTCTTTTAATTTAATTAGTTAAGAGTCTAAAAAATCAGATGATCTGATCAATAGACCAGTCCATTAAATGTTGAACAGATTTTATCCTTCTGCTATTAAAATATTTGATTAATCAAAGGTTACTTTTTAAATTTAAATTATTATCATTATTACATTTGCTCTTAAATTCCCGTTTAATATAATTATTGATGAATAGAAAAAGGTGGATTGGGTAATTAAAATAAACTTCATATTGATATGTCTACTTTATATATCAAATAGATTAATATGAGAAAAAAAGCAATTACTAATTGTAAGGTTTTCAATAACTAAATATTTTGATTTTAGGAGAAAGTAGCTTTTTTTTGGATTCATTAGATTCAAGTTCTTTAAAGTCAAGTTTTTAATTTCTATAAATTATGCTTAGCCATTAAAAATCAAGGATGAAAAATTTGAGATTATTGTGTGATGAACTTGAATTCTAAAATTATTCTAAATATTAAATTCCAAAATGGATAAACTTGTTTATCCATTAATCCATGAATTAGTAATCTTAAAGGTGGCTTCTTCATTGGAGCTATTTTGTTTGACCTTTAAACTCTGATATATATTTAAGGTTGAATTTTCGATTATAACAAACTAATTAATTATTAAATGATCATCAAATAATAAATTTGTGCAGTTGAATTGAAGTAAAATAATTATTGAGGATTGTTATAATTATAAAATTTGAGTGAAAATTAAAAATAATGAAGAATTAATCTAATTTATTAGTATTATATATTAATTTAAATTGTTTTCTAATTAATGTACGCTTTTTAAATTTTAAATAAGGCTATTTGAATTATTTAAATATATATTATTATCCTTTGATACAATCGTAAAAGTAATAAAAAATTAAATTATGTACTTATAATCCAAGCAAGTCATATTATCAAGACAAGTATTACAGTAAAATGCACAATTATTATTATTATTTATGTAGTTTAACTCTTTAAAACATTAAATTGAATCAATTCTATTTAGTGTTCCATAATTATTGAATTGGCAATCCTTTAAATAGTATTATTATTAGTATTATATTATATCAGTGTAATTGTAATTAAAGTATAAAAATGTGACTAGATTAAACTAACTATCATAATCTGAGATCATTTAATTTTGATTATAAATGGAAAAATTATATTACTTCAAGATGCATTGATTATTTTTAACATCTAATAAGTAGTTGTGCTTGCATAATAAACATTAATCATTTTAACATAAATTACATTAATCAATCTATATTCCACATTTCCTAATAATAATTTATAGAAATTATTTAAATATTAAGTCATACAAATAAAATTTTTCTGTGACTTATATTTTATTTAACTTATTCTCGATGAATGAGCATTCCCTTTTATCTAAAATTAGAGAATAATTATCCTTACAATATGAGCATCCTATAAAATAATTGAACCCTGATTTTTAAGTTTTGAAATTCCTTTCCAGAGTATTCAATTATCCGTTATAGTGATAGCATTGCTCACAATTATCAAGATTACATTTTATACACTTTCTTTAGAAGTTTAAAAAATATCCTTATTTGCATTTTAAACAGATTAAAGTTTTTTAATTAATTGAGCAATATAAACAATCATAAGGACATTTAGAACATCTTCCATTTAGTAAAATATAATTTTTCTAACATATATTACATTTATTTATTTGTAGTTAAATTCTACATTATTTTACTAATTTTCTACATCTGAGTTTATGGTAATGACCATTATAACATTTTTTCTGATTATGATTATTGAATCCAATTTAATATAAATCATAATTCCATTCTAATAAATAAATTAGATTATTTAATTAAAATTCTTTATAATTTTAACAATTTAAATTTTCGGGATAATAAGTATTTTCTTCCATATAATATGGAATAAATAAATGATAGTAATTATCTTGAAGCTCTAATTAGTTCTAATATAGTTAAATGTTTGTTATATACAAGCAAAATTAAAAGTCTTTGTTTGTATTATCTAAACACTAAGGGCATTATTATCCACCAAATTATGGGCTATATATTAATGATAGTGTACCAATTGATAGTGTTTTCGTCCTTTTATAATATTTAATAGTTTAATTTTATATAACACTCAGATGGTAAAAATATAAATGATAAAATTTATTTACATTCACAAAAATTTCCATTCTAAAAATAATCCTCTTCACATTGTAAACAGTATCCATATTAATCACATCTTAAACAACCAGGCACACATAAAATTTTATTATTTTGAATTGTCAAATGCAACTAGACAGCTGTAAAAACAATATTTCTATCTGGACTAATAAATAATCTAACTTATTTTGAGAAAGATTAGACATAACTAACATTTTATTAATATTCCTATCTTTGATATTCTAAAATTCATTATTCAAGATGATAAGTTAACTAATAATACACCCAACCAATCTAATCATTTTAATCTACATACATCAAATTATCATTTTGGATTATTTCAACTTTATGGTTATGAATGGCCATCATTAAATATTCATTTTCTATATCTTCTTGTAAAATTTATACATTCATTTAATTCAAGTGTTTATGGATTTATTTTACCCAAAATTATAATGAATAATAGTTATTATTGAATTATTATGATATAAGTTATTATAGCTGAGGGTGTAATTAAATTTGAACATGAAAATTTCCTTCACACTCTTTTATGAATGAATTTTTATCAATATTTCTAATTTATTGATAACATAAAATATCTTAATTAAATATTATTTATAAGGAATTAGAATCTGAGAAAGATAAAGTATACTGATTTTTAATTTTGAAATCAGAATACCATTCAATCTCAATTTCCTACAAATTACATCGAATGAATATTTGTTAAAAGACTCCTAATTAAACATGTTCCAAATATTTAAATTATTTTTTCTCATCTTTCAAAGTGTATAGGAATCCAGTTTCTGATTTTAATATCATAATCGTGATTTATAAGGATGGATCTATTATGGTTATTAAATTAGTTTAGGTTTCTTATGGGAACTAATTAATAGTCGATTCAAAGTTTTATGCATAATCATGATCTAAAACTAAAATGTGATTTGACTGATTATAATTTTAGCAGCAGGATTAACTTAATGATATTTTATATCTAAATTTAGGATTAATGTCTTACTTCACTAAAATGAGGAGAAGTCTAAACATGAATTTTTTTTATAAAAAAAAGATTTAGGTTTTATCTATATAAAATAAAACCAATTTAGAATTTTACATTTTTTGATATAAACGTGGATTTTTTTATGTTAGATGTTATATATATTTATATTAAACCAAAATAGCTAAATTATGTAGAGGAATCTAAGATTATTTCTTTCTTCAATATTATATATGCCATCCTGAGCTAGAATTGATGAATTAGTTATTTTAAAGTTTGTTGACACTTTACAGCTTTTGAAGGTGGTGCTTAGTCAAAGCATCTTTCGGATGATACACATGCTAATACAAAATTTTTTATTACATTAATTGGACATCAGAACTATAAGTGTTTATGAATCCCTTTTATTTCAAGAACTTGATTAACATATGTGGAAGGAATCCCCTTAATTTGTTCTTCAACTATTTTAGAATAATTATTTATGTATTAAATCCATCTAAATAAAAATATGTGTTACATTTATTTGTCTTCCATATACAAAACCATTTATCTGCATTTAATTTTATGTTCTCCCTGCATAATTTAATTATTTTGCTGTTTTCTCTGTTTTAGTTGGTCTTTGAAAAAGAGAATTGGTGCTTAACCATTAATATTACTTCGTATAGTACCATGTTTTATGTTATAATATTTTGTTCAATTACATAATTTAAGGAAAATGATTTATTACTTATTGGAGTATATTTCTTAAAAAATATTATTTAATATAAAAAATGCAATTAGGATGAGATTTTTGGGTCCTTTAGCACTAAATAATATATCATGCTAACTTTAATAACTCATTCAATAAGTGTGATACATTATTGCTATGAGCTTATGTAACAAATTATTATTATATTTTAGTGGATGGATTTAATAAATGAAATAATTATTCAAAACTATTTTGAAGAGTATCTTTGGATGATTCACTAGTATTGAAAGATAGTTAATCCATTAATTCCGTGTTTCAATAAATGTAATAAATTTTGTTGTATTAGCTTGTGAGTAAAACTTATATTAGTCTGTGTGGAAATAGGCAATGACTTTGACTTTACCTTAGCTCCACTAGCAGTAGGTTTCTACAAACTGTGTAGAATAATAAAGCTGATTTTGAGGAAGAAATTATTTTAGAACTTATGAAATACTTAAGGTATGTCAAATCATAAACTAAAGGCCTCTCAGAATATCTCTTGATTTTGAATGAGTTTTAATGAATTCATGTCTCTCCATTAGAATAAGCAAATAAAGAAGTATTCATCGATTAGAGCATCAAGACAGAAGGAGAATGATAAATGGAAAATAATACACTCCTCTGGCTGATGATTTAATTTTATTAATATATTTTTCCAGATGATTTGTATTTATGATAATCAGAACATGAATGCCACGATCTATAGACTGATTAAAAATCCATAGGTGTTGGTGGAGTTGTTTGTGTTGTTTGTATTATTGGGAGTTGCTGTTTGAATTTAACATAGTTAACATGAGCTTGTTGTTGGATTCCAGGTATAAGTTCTTATTGAATTGGAATAACATTGAGATTATGTGAATTATGCTGGATTACCTGGGGCACAGGTAGTTCCAGAAATTACACATATCGAATATGTGGATAAATCGAAACTTGGGACTGCTTAACAAGTCGATCCTAATGCTTTTGTTGCACATGTATGAGAGGAGCATGATGAGATTGTTGTACCATTTGTTGTTGTTGAATTAAAGAAACAAGCATCAGTTCTTGATCCACAAGTGACACTATCTGCATTTGCTGAAGCACATGATGTAAATTGAGCGCAAGTTCCTACATTTGGGGTTGTTGTATTAGTTCCTGGTGTGAAGGCACATTGACCGTCTGATCCACCTCCGAGACAGGCTTCTCTAGCTGTATATTAGGAGCATGATGATTAAGGTATGCAATTAACTCCATTAGAAACACATTTTATTCCGGACAATGCAGTGGCACATGATAGGCTTGATGTCAATATTGAATCTGTGCATTATTTTAATCTGCAAACACTTGATGTTGTAGCAGGTGTTGTTGTTGTTGCAATTGTAGTGGAAGTTGCCCAAAAACACATTCCGTCAGTTCCTTAAACGCAACCAACCTAGACAGCATATGATCCACAAGTTGATTATGGGATACAAGCAGTACCTGAGGTTGTGCAAGGAGTGGTAGCTGTAAATCCAATACACCCAGAGTGAGTTAAGATACTTTTAGCTGTTGCAGAGGTAGCATCTGAGCATATTTATAATCTGCAAGTTCCTGTAGTTGTAGTACCAGTTGGGATAACATAGAAGCATGTTCCATCAGTTCCTGCATTTCCACAACCGACTTAAGTGGTATAAGCAGAACAGGTTGTCTTAGAGAGGCAGGAAGTTCCATTAGATACGCAAGTGGATCCCCAAAGTGAGCATTATGCTGTAGTCGTTCCTTAAGCAGCAGTGCATGTGGTATATAAAGCACATTAAGCAACACTTCCAGCAGCTGGCAACCATCCGCAATTTCCATCAGTTCCTATAATGCAGCTGGCTTATAATGTGAAAATCGAGCACCCTGTAATTGCAATACAAGTTATTCCGTTGGTTGTGCAGAGTGGTGATACTTATTAGCATAGAGCATGTGTAGCAGCTGCAACATCTGTACATTTTGTATAATTAATACAAGTTCCTCTATACCAAAGGCAGGGATTGTTGTTTTAATCTTTAAGGCAGAATGCAGCTGAAGTGAAAGATGAGCATGTCAAAGAGTTTGAACATCCTAATCCAGTTGTTCTACAACCAGTTAAATAGGTATTACAAGCAGCATCAGAGGTAGCAGTTGTGTTATCTGAGCAGACGATAGGTCTGCAAATTGGACTGGCCCAAATACATTACTTTTATGTATCGGTGGTTGTGGCTGGTCCACAAGCTATTTTATTATATGTTGAACAAGCTCCTTTAGCGACACAACCAGATCCATTTGTTGTACAAGTTGAAAGGGCGGCAGAGCAACCAGAATCAGTCGTAAGAGTTACTGGTAATAGGGTACAAGTTAGATTTATGCATGAATTTGAGACTGTACTCCAAGCACAAGTGACTGTTGTTTATCCAGATATTGGAACATTGTTACATTGAAATGCTGTTGAAAATCCTCCACAGGTAGATGGCTTAGTGAGGCATTCATTAGCAAGGTCACAACCTAGAGCAACATTTGATCCTCCTATACTTAGAGAAGGCTTATAAAGAGGGCAGACTATGGGTGAGACTATCATGTTGCAAGTCACTCCGGTTGAAGATATACATCCAAATCCATTGGTCATACAATTAGTGTGCCATGATTAGCATTGAGCATGAGTGGCGAATGTAGCCGGAGCTTAATTACATATTGTAGAATTGGAAATGCATGCTGCTGATGTCGATCCTGTTCCTGAACATGGGCCATCGGTAGCTGTAAATGTTGGGCATGAATCAATTGTTCCATTAAATCCGGCACAAGTAGAAGCATCTTTACATCCTGTAGTTCCCGTCCAAACACATCCATTTTTCCATGTTGTACAAGCAGCACTAGTAGTGGCAGTGGTATTAGCAGCACAGGTTCTTGCAATACAAGCAGTAGTAGAAGTGGCTCCAGGTACATTGTTACAAAGACCATCAGCTCCCCCTGTGAATGTTTAGCATGTTACTAGAGTTCCTTGATATGCTGAGCACAAAGCACTTGATTCCACACATCCAGCTCCATTTGTAACGCATCCTTATCTATATAAAGCACAGGCAGCATTAGTTGATAGTGAGGTTGCTGCTAGATTACAAGCTTTTGTGCTACATTGAGACACTTAATCAACAACACATCCAGTTGCCCAAGTATTGTTACATAAGGATTCATCTAATTATTAAATGCAAGTCCTATCTGAACAAGCTGAGGCCCCATCAGTGAATCCACAAAATGTTCCGGAGGTATTCATCATTAAAATGCATTAAGCAAAAGTTGTTAAAGTATAGGTAGAGCAAGCAGCTGCGTTAGAACAATTGGCTCCTGAAATGTAAGTGCATTATTAATAGGAAGTGTTAGTGAAGGAATTGCATAAATTTG
Organism: Sphingobacteriaceae bacterium; assembly: GCA_965279595.1. GTDB lineage: Bacteria > Bacteroidota > Bacteroidia > Sphingobacteriales > Sphingobacteriaceae > CAIKLP01. The sequence continues at coordinate 48,413 of CBDIIF010000009.1, read as the reverse complement.
CTTTATCTGAGTCCGTATTTCCTGTAGCTGCATAAGTGTTGCATGCTGCTTTAGCGAAACAACCCACTCCGTTAAAAAGGCATGTATTTTTATAGCTTTGACAACTCTACTATGAAGGATTAGGTATTATGTCGGTGCAATCTCTTTATTTGCAATTTGTTCCTCCAGAAATCCATCCACACGATCCTGCATCACTATATAATACGCTGCAGCCAGCAAATGTATTAACTGCATAGCTTGTGCAATTACTTGCTCTATCAGCACATACACCTAATACAAATAAACAGCTAAAATAATTGCTGCATATATCGGCACTAGGATTAGGTACTGTATCTGTGCACGCTTTAGCTTTACACATTGTACCTCCAGTAACCCAACTGCATCGGTTTCCTGCTCCATCGCTTAGAGCATTGCATGCTTCAAATGATGATTAAGCATAAGTATTGCAATGAGCTGGGGCTGTGCAATTAGTTCCGTTGAAAGCACAATTAGTAACGTAAGCTTAGCATACAATTGCACTTGGATTCGGAATTGCATCGGTACATTATTTAGCTTTACAAGTAGTTCCTCCAGTAGCCCATCCACATTATGTACCTGTAGCATCACTTGTCTTATTACAATCAGCAAAATTTGTAAACAAGTGTTATGTGCAAACAATAGCAGATCCAAATCCACTTGGAATTGGTACTAGGCAATTCGTTCCATTAAAGGCACAAGCATTATATGCGTAACATGTCTCAAAATTTGGATTCGGAATTGTGTTAGTGCAAGCCTTGGCTGAACAAGTTGTACCAGATTAGTATCCACAACTTACGCTTGAATCATCTGTCAATGCATTACAATCAGTCTAATTATTTTAATTATACGAAGTACAAGCCCCAGCAGTTACACATGCGGATCCTACAAATCTACAAGTATATTTATAAGCTGTGCATGTAGCAGCATTTAGGTTTGGTATTGAATCCGTGCAGGCTTTTGCTTTGCATGTTGTTCCTCCTGTTACCCATCCACATAGATTAAAACTTCCATCACTCGTCGCATTGCAAGCCGCGAAGGATGTTAAATTATAACTTGTGCAAGCAGCAGCAGCAGCACATCTAGTTCCATTAAATGCACAATTATTAATATAATTTCTGCAAGTCGTAGCACTTGGGTTTGGTATTTCATCTGTGCAAGCCTTTGCTTTGCATGTTGTTCCTCCTGCTGCCCATCCACATGCTTTTCCCGCTCCATCAGTTGTCGCGTTGCAAGCTGCAAAGGATGTCAAGTTATAAGAAGTGCAAGCAGCAGCCACTGCGCAACTAGTTCCGTTAAAGGCACAATTATTAATATATGCTGTGCAAGTAGCAGCACTGGGATTTACGACCGGATCTGTACAAGCCCTAGCCTTACAAAAGTTTGCTGTTTTTGAACATTATTAATTCGTATTTTAGTTTAATGTCAAGCATTTAGTAAGGGACCCAGAAAATGATGTACATTATGTGGTGTTAGGAACGCAGCCAGCTCCATTAGTGACGCATCCTGTCAAAAATGTTGAACATGAAGCATCTGTGTTTAAATTTGATGCAGCGTGTTAGCATAATTTCAAAATACAAGGCGTAGTTGCCACAGTAACTGTAGAACAGATTTGCCCTGCTGTTGTAATTGCTGAACAAGCTGCCTGTAGACCGAAATATGATGAGCATCCTCCACTCGTGCACCCTGTATTTCCATTCCAATAGCATGTGGATAAATAAGCTTGGCAATCAGATGTATTAGCATAAGTTGAAGTGGCGCCATTAGCTGTGGTTGCATTATCGCATGTCCTATCAATGCATGTTGCTATCGATGTTTGTGTTTATAATTATGTGCAAACCTTGGTTCCATTCACTCCTTTGAAATTCAGGCAGGTTAGATTTGTTCCTTAATAGACTGAGCAGGCTTCAGAGATTTCGACACAACCAGCTCCGTTGGTAACGCATCCTGCTAATGCTGCTCCACATGCTGCGTCTGTTGTGAGGATTGCTGCCTGGGCTGAGCAAGTTTTGTTTATGCAAGTTGTTCTCCATGTACAAAATCTAAGATAGGTTGTAGTGGTCCCTGGTGAAACATATTATTATTAATTCAATAAACATTATGATTATGTTAGATAGTTGGAACATGAGGTTCTATTGAGACAAATCGATCCTGAATTACAAGTACTGACTCCTTGACAAGATAGTGCTGACCCAATAGTATCACAGCTTCCTGGTAATATACACCCTGCACCATTCGTAACACATTAATATGAAAATGCTTAGCATGCTGCATTAGTAGATAATGAACTAGTCGCATCTGAGCAGACCTTTGCGATACAAGAAGCAGATGATGTCTGTGAGGCTGGGGCAGTGCAATTACCATCTAATCCTCTGTATAGAGTGCATGTTGATGCTGTCCCTTGATAAGTCGAGCATGATCCTAAAGTTAAAACGCAACCAGCTCCCGTTGTAATGCAGCCAGTCTGGAAGGCAGAACAAGCAGTGTTAGTATTCAAGGAAGTTGGTGCATCTGCGCATGTTTTTACAGTGCATGGTCCTACAGTTGATCCTGTCCCTTTGCAATTTCCATCTGTTCCAATGAAGCTTGTGCAAGTGGTAGTTGTTCCTTGATATGATGAGCATTGCCCCTTAGCTGCCACACATCCTGCACCCGTAGTTTAGCATCCTGACTTAAAAGTATTACATGCAGCATCAGTTGAAGTACTTGCTGGTGCGTCTGTGCAAGCGAGAGCTCTACATGTAGCTCCCATTGTATCATTCGTACAGCTACCATCACTTCCGATTAATCCTGAGCAACCAAGTGTCTATGCGTAAGAATTACATGCCTGTAAAGTACTAACACAACCTTTGCCTGTGGTAACACATCCAGCTAGAAATGTGCTACATGCTGTAATTTGTAAGTGTTGTCGAAGTTGGGGCGTCTGTGCATGCAAGAGGTCTGCATGCAGTGGATCCTGTGTTTGAGGTGCAAGGGCCATCACTTCCTATCATTCCTGTACATGCAGTATAGGAGCTGCATAATCCCAATGAGGCGACGCATCCATTGCCTGTGCTGAAGCAATTAATAATCCATCCTTAACATAGAACTAATGTATTGAATGTTGTGGGAGCATCTGTGCAACTCATATCACCACAAGTTCCTGCTGTTCCTGTTCCAGCTGTCCATTTACATTATTTAGCACCTGAAGTAGCGATGTTTCCTAAATATATTTGAAATTATTTGTACCTATACATATTGCTTGGGTGGTGTAAGTTTAGCAAGGGCTTGGCTGTACACACCTAGTGCTATCTGTGGTACATTACGTGCTTATTGCTTGGCAGGCTATGTTAGTTGTTTGGACATAAGCTGAGCACCCGGTAAATATTTAACAACTGCTGTTGAAAAATGCGCAGCCAAGTGTTCCTGCACAGGCCGTTGAATTAACAAAAGACCCACAAAATGATGGTATAACAGTAACTGGAGTCGTTGTTGTTGAGTTAGAACAAGTTCCTTAAAAATTAAAAAAAATCTTGCCTGTTGTTGAAGCTGTTCTAGTGTTTGTTGAGTTTGAAGTCCATGTGCATCCAGATAATGCAAGACAATCAGCTAGGTTCAATAAATTACTGCACACATTGAGACTTGGGTGTTACTGTTGTTTGTGTGGCTGTTAATGCTATTAGAATCACTATTAGAATAAGTGCCTTCATAACGATGATTTTTTTAAATTAATATATTTCAAAACAAGATTCCATTTTAGTAATAAGGCCTTAATGCGTACTAAATTCAATCTAACTGATTTCTTTAGGGCATTTTTCTCCTTAAATTTTTTTTTATTCTATAGCTCAATAGATCCATGCATACAAAATCTGTTACCCTAATAAATTATCAGATGATTCTCTGTGAATTCAGGTTTTGCTGAAGGTAAAAGAATTTCTTTTAGCAAAAATTCTTTCAGTTAGATCAAATTGGTTAAAAAAAAATTCTTTTATTTTTACTCATCTCACTCAAAGAGCTTAAAGAAAATAGAACAAAAAATAAGCATTTCTTGTTATAAATTTACTATATTTAAATAGTTTTTAACAAAAAAAAAAAAGATACAATGGGCAAATTAGTGAAATTGCCTTTTCTATAACATAATTATATCCTTGCCTTATTTACCCTTTGAAGTTCTTCTAAGCTTTTGAATTTTTGTTCTCAAAACCCATAGAAGATTTTTAATTTATATTAATATTATATTTAAATAGTAATAATTAATAGTCATACAATTTTGGAATTCTCCTCTTGAAGACTTCTGTTTTCTGCTGTGACTAAGAACTCTCATTTTGACATCCCCTAAATCTAAGAGAATCTAAAAGGATTTGATATATAATTTTTTCAAGAAAGATAAAAAATAATTTTATTATAAATTTCATTTTCTTATAAAATTTATTTACTTCGTAATATATTATTTGTGTTATAATAATAGTGATTCTTCTTTAAAGATAAAATGAAAGTAAAATCATATAAGTATAGGTCTCATCCGAATAGATGATTCAATATATATCAGTTTTCTGTAATAACACAAGTAATATACATTTCAATTCTTTCTTTTTAAGTCCTATTCATCATTTTATCAAATTTAGTCTTCAATATCCTTTAAATTGTCAGTATTATATCTATCATCTGAATTTCAATCTCGTAATAGCCAATTACTCTTAGATGTGATATAGTCTTCTAAATTTTATTAAGCTACTGTTTATCATATGACGAATATGCTAAAGTGTCTTAATCTAAGTAAGTTTAATAAGTACATACCTTTGGTATCATTTTATTTTATCTTTCTATGAATACTAGATCTCTTAAACTTTTTTTAATCTAAATGATTTAATCTATTATTATATCTGTGAAACATATTTACATTTTTAGGAATGCATCATATTCTGAATTTGACTCTATGTTATTTATCATGGTCTGGTGGTGAATATATTTATTTATATAATTTTCTTTTGTTTATCAAAAATATATTGTTTAATCAAGAGTAGTGTCTTCTTAGAACTGAGAGGAAATGATATATCTTCTCTATAGGTTAAAATAATATAAATGAAATTCTTTGTTTTTTTATTTTGTTAGCTGGGTGAAATTTATCTAAATCAATATTTAGTGTGTAATCCTCTAAGTTTTTTCGTATAAATAAAGACTAGCGTCAAAAAATCGATGTCTAATCATAAATAAGGAACTGATTTTTCAAATTGTTTCATTTGATAACATTCAATCCCAATCATTTTGTGGAATGTTTATAATTTTTTGATATTAAGGTGTTAAGTTTTTGGACATAAAATTGAAAAAGACTAACAGCTTATTGGATTTGTAGTAAACGTTTTTATATAACTTACCAAAATATAACCTCTTAATTTGTTTAAATTTTTTGAAAATTTAAATGAGGGTAAGTTATTACAGTCATTTTTAATATAAGATTCTTTCCAATATATTAAAGATAATTAATAATTCACATTTAATTAAATTTAAAATGATAATGACTAATAAAGTCATAAAAATTATCTGTTCAATAACTTTAAATCTTCAGCATTTCATTTTTAAGTAATCTCTATATAAAGATGAAAAATTTGTTAGAACTTCTATTTAATCATCTACTTTTTTCCTTCTTAATAATTCCCCCAGTCCCATATAATGGTTTGATGAAATTTTTAGTTTGGTATACACAATTTCATTATCTTGTGAATTTAATTTACAATGGTCATATTCTTCATATCTCACATTTAAGCAAAATTTTGATTAAATAAAAATAAACATCATGAATTAACCTCATGTCTACAGCTTTTTCAGGGGAGGAGGATAGATCTGCTCTTCATAAGTATAATTGGAATCTAGCAATCAAGATGACTCCATCATAGATTATGACATAATACGATAATTTTTCCTGGATTTTTAAGCTCGATGTGATACCATAAATGACTTATCCAAATCAATATAGTCACAAGAATCCTAGGATAATATTCTAAAGACAATAAAGCAAATAAAATATTATTCATTATTCATTAATTAGGCATCTAGAAATAATCAAAGGACCAAGGAATACATTAAATAGATATTACAGAACTTGGAAAGCTTATTGGATTGTGTTACAAACACTATTTTGTCACAAAGATTTATCTCATTACAAATCTTAATTATTTGTAATTAAATATCACGATTAATATTTTAATATTATGCTCAAGATTAGATTATACCACTAGATCAGGAAAGATAATAATAAATATTGGCCACTATTAAGTAAATTGAAGAATTGTTAAATTAAGAGGGAGAACAATTATATTACAATAGCATTTATTATGAATTATTTTTAATAAAAACTTGTATAGAAATATGTCCAACTAACTCAGAAGAGGGTAAAGAAGTATTACTAAGCATCATAAGCGGTATATCAGCATCATTAGAAGAACTGAGTACTGATTTATTGACTTCTTTGGCATAAGGAGGTTTATATTTATATAAAGAAATAAAGAAAAGAAAATAAAGAAATTTGTTCACTATAATATTTTATTTAGAAGAATTTAAATACAGAATAATAGAAAAAATTCAATTAGGATAGGGTGTAAATAAGATAGTCAAATAACTGGCTAATAATTATAAGATTTTAGTTAAAGACTCTAGTGAGTGGTTAATTAAGTGCAGTTGGATAAAAATTATCAGTGAACTTATTACATATAAACCCATCATTACAAAAAAATAGTTTTAAATAATCAAAAATAATCATCAACTTGAAACAGAATGGCAGAATTTAATTACTAAAAGAATATTAAAAGTAGTAGATTATAAAATGAACATATCGATCATCTAATAGAATGATGAAAATTCGATTGCAAATAGAATATTGCAGTAGTAAGTAATTAAATTTTTAACAATTTAAAATTATATCATCAATGGCGAGAGGAATTTACCAAAATTAGAATAGTTGAAGGGATTTTCTGATCAAATAGAAGAAGACAGTAATCAATCAAGCAATTTAATTATTGAATAATTACAAAATATTCCAATAAGTTAATTCGTATAGTAATTAAATGAATATTCTGAAAAGATAATCAGCTATCTAGAATTAGTTCAAGATTTCAGAGAAGAAATAGAAAACAAAAATCGGAATAAACCATATTTGTTATAACAAATTGAATAAATATAAACTGAATATGATGAAATGAGTAAAAATTGGCATTAATTGTTGTTGCATATTGACATTATGTATGATATTTTAGGTAATGTTTTTGGTTAATTTGTTGAAGAAGCATAAAGTAATGTATTACGTAATTTATTTATTAATTAATCAATTTAATATTTCAAAATAGCAGAAATTTTAGATTATAATTTTGATGACCTATTATCTGAATACAAATTAGTAACAAATAGATAGATAAACGAATATAATTTAGATGCGCAAATTCTAGAAAATGTTATCTTAATATAGGATAATTAATAATAATAATACGATAAGGTTGGTAAACTAATTTCACAACTATATGACATAAGTAATAAGGATAAAACTATATTAACAATAACTGAATTGATCAATAATATAAAGCTGATACTCTTAATCCCTAAATAGATATAAAAAAGCAGAAATAACTAATTCCAATAACATTAAAATTTTTTTAGTATTCGATCACTATTAAGTTTTAACAATGAACTAGATTATTAAATCATTACAGAGTTGATTCCATAAAAAGATTTTCTTCGGGATATGTTCTATAACTATTCTTCTATAAAAACTCTAGGTTTAATATATGAACAAATTAATAATAATCAGGATCTAATGATAAAAAAAATACTTGACTAAAAAGAATTTCAACTTTCATTAGGAATTAATCTGAAGACTTTCTAGATGAATCAAAGAATTCAAGAGTTGCTTGAAAACCAAAAAATTATCCAAATTCAGTTACAACAACAATCTAATTCATCTAACACAGTTGACCAAGACATTTAGTATTTATATTTGTTAGAATACGCATACTTATATATCTTTAGAAAATATAATGAATTTACACAAGAAATAAAAAAATAACTTGAAAAAATAGAAGAATTAATTAAATCTTAGAAATAAGGAAATCAAAATAATTAATTGGAAGGCTTATTAAAAGACAATTCTGATTAATTATGCAAAATAAAGGATATTGATAATAACAAATTTATAGAATTAGTTACCAAGAGGCTGGAACTTTATATTGAATTAAAAAAAAATCCTCAATATGAGTAAGATCTTAAAGCGATCGAAGATATATAATTATTAGAATTAATAATCGAAGATTTTTAGTAAAACTATGCAAATATTTAAAAGGATGAGGCTATCAAAATAATTTAAGAGTAAACTGAAAGATTAAATAGGAAAAGTTAAATTTAGCAAAAAGAAATCTATGATAATACAGTGTTTGTAAGCTATTAAAATTATCTTATTAATATTAATAAGATTATTTAGGATCTTAGTTTTTATAAGAATTAAGAAAAATAAAATAACCTAATATAGGATATACCTGTTATTATCAACCATATGAAATTATAGAAATACTAAAATAAATAAATAGATTAATAGAAATTAATTCAATTCAAGTAGGAATTCTAAGAAATAATTGCTGTCGATCTAGAAAAGATTCACGTTATCTTGGATTAATAGTTATCAATTTTATAAGAATAATAGAAAAAATTACAATTAGATGACGTTAAAGCCCTAATACCATCTTATTAACTATTATCAAATAGAGTTTTAGAAAATAATATAAAGTTAAATATCAAATAAAAGGCAATTTAGTTTGTAAAAGATTAGTTTACAAGAGAGGAATGGAGAATTAAAGACTATTTATACTACACCTGTTTAGCCTTTTACAATTATTTAAATGAGAACAACTAAAAGGTGATAGGATAATTCTTATTAATTGCTAGATTTAAGGAGACAGACTATCGAATAATTAATACACTAAAAGGAAAAGATTAAATATAATAGATGGATATTTTGATCAATAATTTATGGGAGGATACATAAGATTAAGTTAATAACGAATTATAATTTACATTAAATGAATTATAAGCACTTTAGCTATCATTATAGAGTGAGGAAAGAAAAGACATCAGAGAGCAATTATTGTCCAAACATAAAGATTTAGAATAGCAGTTAGAGTAGCAAATGAAGAATGTTAGTGAAATTGGGGATGTACTGGGTGTGACAATATATTTTTTAAAAGACATAAAAAGAGATTTAGCTTTGATTCAAAATAAATTAGATAACATTATTAATTCTATTGATTAAATTGGATAGGATATCAAGTTTTTAAGAGGAAAAACACCATAATAAATATTAGAAATCAGAATGCAGAGTATTCTGCAAAATAAAATTTATTAAGATGCTTAAAGCGTTTATGTATAAATGAAAATATAAGAATTTGATTTCAAAGCAAATTAAGAGAAATAAGAATAAACACCATTATTTAATTCAGATAATCAGAAGAATGGGGAAGTTGATGAATTTCTCACACAAAATTAAAAATCAAGTTTATTAATTCATGGAAATGCGGGGTCGGGAAAAAGTTTGACGGCAAGAAAAATCGAAGAATATTTATGGTAATCTTATCAAAGATAATGTTAAAACAAATTGTGGTGTGATATAAAAGGTACTCCTCCATTAATTCCTATATTTATTCAATTACCAACATTAAAGGAACCAAAATTTAATGCGGTTGAGGAAACTCTTTTATCTTAATTATATAGATTTGATTAAAAATAAATTGATTTATTGAAAGACTCTGCTTAAAAAGGTCAAATTCGATTAATTTTCATTATGGATAGTTATGATGAGTTGCCTTCACAATATTAAGGAATAAATTTATTGCAAACCAATAAAATTCATTTATGGAAACCATAAAACTAATTGTAAATATCTAAGGTGATTACAACTTCAAGGACTGAGGCTTTTACTACTAATGATTATAGGTTATGGTTTTGGGAAAACGAAACATTAGGAATTTAATCACTTAAAGAAATAAGATTATTGCCTTTTGATGATTAATAAAGATAAGATTTCCTTAAACAATTCAGTATATTAAAACTAAAAATATCAATTTTTGATTTATTATAAGTGATAGCGAGAAATTAAGATAAAAACTAGATATTGTAGGATACATAAGATATATTTAACTAATTTGAACAATATCTGTAAATTAGCATAAAGTAAGAAAATAAATCCTTTCTGGTAGATAAAAATTAGCTATAAAAATTAGTACTGATCATTAGAGATAATAAAAACGTAACTTTGTTTAATTAAGAATAAGAGACCTCTTTTAGTAAGTTAATATTAGGCTTATGGCATTAGAATTTATATAATAATTCAATAATATAGATGAATTTATATTCATTGCTAGAGACTCCCTATATGCTAAACATAGTTGCTGAGGTTCTTCCCCAAATGAATAATTAAGTTTCTTAACCCAATGGTATTAAAAAATACTTTATTTAAAATTATATCAATCTAACTAAAGGATGTTTAGCTGGCATAATAAAATCTTTTGAACTTAATCCAAGTTGGGTGAGCTATAAGCTAGAAGATATTTAAAAATTCAAAGAATACATCAATGGACAAAAAATAAATTAAGACTCATATAATTTGTGGGAAACACTAATAGAATAGTAATTTTTCAATAATTGGAATGTTCAATCAAGTTATGAGGATACTGTAGTTTAATTAGAAAAATTTTAAAGTCGGCTCCGTGATCTATTCCCTATTTAAAATAATGATGAGGAATAAATGATAATAGTATATAAGTCCTTAAAATCTCATAAACTCACCCTTTTTGACTTTTTCAATTTATTTTTTGAATAGTTTGTGGAGAATCAGAGATAAAAATTGATCTATTCGAATGATATTTTAGATTAGAATTAATTCGAATAGGACATTTATAAGTACGCCATAAGATTATCAATATTGATGGTTTAGAGATAAGAAACAATAATAGAAAGAAAACCATAAGGTATTTTATTTAGAGAATAAAATAATGATCCCTATTTAGAGTTTTTTGAGGATTCCGATTAGTATGCAATTTATAGGAAATAAATAAGAAAATGCATTCCACTAGGTTAGAAAGGAAACTTTTATCAATTCAGACACAAATCTATTTAGGAGTTTCTTTTTGCAAAGGAATCTCTAAATTTATTTGAAAGTATATATCAGGTTATCGATCTATTAAATGAGCTTTTAAGCAATTTAAGAAAAGATAATAAATAATTAGATATTTAATAGTAGTAGTAAGACTATAATCTAAAGAAGTAAGATAAAAGCCAAGAGGAATAAAGAAAACAAGACTTATTTGTTCAAGTCCTTAAGACAATACAAACTTCATTTCTAAATTAGATTAATTTATAAGAAACATTTAATTTAGGTGCACTAAGATTTATTAAAACTAAGTTTAATGAAGAATCTGAGATGTAAAAAATCTTACATCCTCTTACACTACTATCAAGTGTTAATTAAAAATATATAAGATTTAGCTCTAATTGCTTGATAATTCTATTATAATGCCAAGAATTTTAAAGTAGGCAAGATTTTTCAAAGTTGATGATATCTGAAATTTCTATTGATGGTGCCATTTTTTAGAATTGTGATTTAAGACACTCTAAATTTGATAAAGTTAGTATAAAGGGATTAAACTTAAACTTTTCTGATATTTCTCATTGCGAATGGACCAATCTATACTCAAATGATTTACCCTCAATATAAATAGAAGGACCTGATCGTTATTCTTAACTATCACCAAACGGAGAGTTAATTTTAACATATTCAAAATAGAAATAGGGACTATTAATTTTAGATAGCAAAAATTAACACCAGTTAATATAATTAATAGGTGATACCAAAGTTTAATTAGCTATTATCTCTCATAATGGCTTGCTGCTACTTTCATATGATGAAAATGGCACATTAATATTATGGAATGTCTAATCTTTTACTAAAATTAAGGAAAGCAAATTAAAACAAAAGATGAAAACAATTATATTTTCTGAAGAAGACGACAAAATTGCATGTTACGATAGCGATACAATCTACATAATCAATAGTTTAGAAAAATTAAATGAAGTGGTAACAATTGGAGCATACGATTGTTATGCAATTAAATTTTATAAATAATCTTTATTGACTTCAGCTATGCAGTGCGATTATGAGTCAGCCATTTTTACTATCTATTAATAATAATGGAATTTCAATTCTGGAAAAAGTATTAAAGAATAAAAGACAATTCTAAATTAAATGTTATATCCAATAATAGGATGCTATTATTTAGATCTATTGTTCATAGCATATAACGATTTTACCATTGGAAAATGGGATATTAATTAATTTAAGTAGAAAGGAACTCCCTTCTCTGGTCATACAGCAGAAATTACTTGCATGGATGTTTCATAAAATGGAAAATATTTAGTTTCAGGAGGTAGAGATTCCTTGATTATCATGTATGATGTGAATTCTTGTAATAAAATATCAACGCTTATCGCAAGTAAAGGCTTAGTGACTAGTGTTTAATTTTCAACTGATATGCAATTAATCTTATCATGCTCTGAAAAAGGCTAAATAAAGTTTTGGGATGCGATAGTCAATAAACAATAAGAAGATTCCACATATATTGAAAGATTGTAATTTTCTTAAGATAGCAGCCAGCTAGTTTATTAGAATAGCATAGGATAAATAATATTTAACGAAATAGAAACAGGATAATAAATTAATTAAAAAATAAAAGAAGATATGATAACAAGTATATGTTTACACCCAAATGGTAAATATATTCTATATTCAACCGGAAAACTTACAAAAATACTGGATTTAAGATTAATGAAATAAGTTGGGAACACTAAAAAAACTGATACTAATGTATAAAAGGTTGGATATTCATCTAATGGAAGTCGAGTATTTTTAGGTTTTGGAAAAAATAAAATTATTATCTACGATCCTACAAATTGGAATGAGTTACATAAATATGACTATCCTTATGGAGAGCCCTATCTTACATAGAACTTAGAATTCATAATGTATTTTGATGGTAATGCTCTTTGTGTAATAGATTTCGATACAAATGTGCATTACAAAATATAAAATGATGTGTACTTATAAAGTTTCGATTTAGGAAAAAATAATAAAATACTTGCAGCAATTGAATCCAGAGATGAAGGAAAGCCATTCAATTTCATGAAAATATGGGATTTAAGTGAAAAATAACCTTAACCTAAAAAAGTGAAAATTAATTTAGAAAGTTATATCAAAGAAATCAAAATAAGTCCTAGTTGTAATTTCATATTTGCAGGGACTGAGGATGGTGATATATTTACAATTGACCCAAAAAGAGAATTTATAGTAAAGAAAATTGCATCCTTCAATAGGAATATTAGAGAAATAATTATCTCACCAAATTAAAAGTATTTAACAGCAATCACAGGGGATCCTATTTTATATATTGTAGAAATAGAAGAAAAGGACAATCAAATATATTCATTTATTAAATATAGCATGCCCTAAAAATCATCTTTCTAAACATTAATAAAAGACTTAAAATTTGAAAATTCAACCATCAGGAGTCATTTAGGATTTGATTTGAAGACTATATTCTCCAAATAAGTTGAAAATCAGAGAAATTTAAATAAATGACATAAGCATATTAAAATTAAAAAATTATATGATAAAATATACTAAATAACCAATCATATTGTCTATAGTAATTGTTTGCGATTCCATTCTGTGCATGATTTCATGTTTTTTAGATGTTTTTTTTTTATGCCCATTCTCTTACTTTAAGTCCTTTTAATCAATTTCAAATTCTATTTATAAAAAATTAGATGGTGTTTCCAATATTAAACATATTCTTGATAAAGAAATATAATGATTTGATTGTTGATCACCTAAGTTTGTCCAAATTTTTTATGATTCTTTGTAAAATCTATTCAACAATTTATATTCATGAATTTTATGTTTCTCTTTCTCATTCTAAATCTTCACATGGTTACATTTAAAACTTATCTACTTATCTACTTATCTACTTATCTACTTATCTACTTATCTACTTATCTACTTATCAACTTACAACTCACAACATTTAAGGTAATAGGTTTTGCGGATTTAATTTGATTCAGGACATTTTCTTTACTCACTTTCTTGCTTAAATGGGTATATATATGAAAGGGTATATATAATCAACCTCAATACTTACACATTATCAAGTCATTCTCAAAGGCTCTAAAATTATTTACTTATATATGATTTTAAATATAAATTCTTAATATAAATTCCTATTCTTGTTTTTATTCTTCTTGATTCCTTATTCATGCTCTAAAATAAGTTGTAGCGGTCTTTTAGTGAAACACATCATCAAAATACTATGTATAAATACCTTGACATAATACTGATCTTAAAGTATCGCAGCATCCTGGTGATTAACAAGCAACCTAATTCGTCCTGTTACACATGCTGAATCTGCTGAAGTATTGATCTTGTTTGATGTTTTAATGACAAGGAGTCCGATTCCATTCGTACATGTTTGATTTTTCTGACTATGCCTAAATTAGTATATATGGCTTACATCCTCCTTCAAATTAATCAGGTATGACGTAATGAACATCAAAATTGAGAAGCATTTGATTTTTTGTTGTTTGACATAAGAAAACAACCCTCACAACTTGACTTACAATTATATTTCTGAAATATATATAGCTTTTGAGTGATATTCATATCCTCTCCTTTGACTCTTAGGGTAATTATATTATTTTTAAGCTTTTATTAATTTATTTTCAGACTTAAATCCAATCTCTTCTATTAAAGAAAACTTTTTGATTTAGTAATGTTCTTTTAGAAATCTTATTGTTGAATTTTCATACCCTTACGCCCACGATAAATTTTCTAAATGAATCATAAAATTATGAATACTTTTATCTCATAGAGTTTGTAACTGTTGGCAATATTAATCAAACTTTATCTTTACTTTATACTTGGTAAGAATTGTATTTTTTATCGAAGATCATAGTATCAAACCTATTCATTCTTCCTTCATATTCATAGTACCTTTTATATAATTGCAATCCTGATAGAAATCATTAATAACCATATAATTTATAAATAATTTTTAAATAGAAATTAATAATCATTATTAGAATGATAAATTCGATTATTCTTCATCATCCTTTTCATTCTATTATTCCTTCTGGAGATTAAACAATTGAATATCATCCAATTCTAATGGTATAGATTCATATGAATATTTTTTGGATTTTATGATTTCATTTTATTTATTCTTTTATTCGGATTTTACAGGCTTGATATATGATTCAAGTACTTGTTGATTATCGTTTTAGATATCTAATGAAACATTAACTTGTTCCTAAAAATTTTAATTTGATAAAGGCATGCTTTAACTCTTCGATTTTTCCTTATTCTTTGAATCCGATTAGATGGATTTTTGTTAATTTATTTGCTCTTGATTCTTGGAGTCATATTTTAATTCCTTCTATTGAATTTCTTAATCACAATCGGTTGGTAACTTTTAATTTTACCTCAAATTACAATTTTAACGAACTTTTATCATTAAAAATTCTTTTAGCTTCATAAACCTTTAATTAACCCTCTTAGATTTAATTTTAGAGTTTTCTAAGTATCTTTAAAGCTAAGGATATTTCACTACAATGTTTGGATACTTCTAATTAATATAATCTCTAATCTTATCAAGTTGATCTGCCATTTTATCGACATACCCTATTATTAGTAGTGAAATTAATCTTATGATAAAATATAAATTAAATATTCCCATAATAAGATAAAATGGCCAAAGAATTTCTGTATTGCCATTCTAATCTGCAAAATAAATTCCCATTCCTAACACAATTGAAAAGCCACAAACAAATGAGCTTTAAGAATCTAAATGATTTAGATCTATTCTTTTATAAGGTTTATATCTCTTTGAAGATATGTCATAACAAAATATAATTATAAAAACTAATGTTCCTTTAATTATTATAATATCTTCATAAAAAGTCAGGAAAATAATTATAAATTCCTTTTAACAAATTTTTACTATTTCCCAATAATATGCAGTTTTACTATACTCATTATATAAGTATCCATACAGTCTGTAAACATAAGTATCATTTAGTTTATGCTTCTATCTAGCCATCAATATATATAAAATTATCGGAATTAAAGATCCAAATATAATAAAAACTGGTAAAACAAATGATAAAAGCCATTTTATATGTATTGGTGTAAAATATAAATACGATACATTGCCTTAAACCCAATAAACCTAGGATATCTTTCTATAAGATAATAGTGAAATAAACGATCCAATAATATCTGGTTAAACATAAATAAATATGAAAATTAAAGTTGTTGATATGACAGTAATTTTAAATTACAGATATTTTAATTTAATTAACAATAAGTAAATTAGGAATATAACAGTCGAATAATAAAAAGGCATCAATATAAACCATACATTTCTAAAATATATTATTGATATATTTGATAGGTCTACAAGGAAACAATCAAGTGAAAACATCATAGATTTTATAGGATTTCCCGAATATGTAAACATACTCCTCAGCTAAGGTGGTAATTTTAATTAAAATGTTCCTATGGTAGAAATAATTTATAAATAGTTTGTTAAAATTTTCATAAGTACCTAAATTTATACTATACTATATATATATTTTTACCTCTTTCGAAATATACACAAACAAATCCAGCTTTTATCCCTTTCATTCGCATTATAAGTTCATCTACATTTTCGACTGTCCCTTTAACTGATAAGAATATAGATATTAACGTCCTTTTAAATATATACATAGATAAATGTACCATATGATGATTAAGAAAATTTAAATTGTGTTTAATTATAGATTGGAACAAGAGCCACATTAAAATAACGCACTTCCTGCGTATTATCCCAATCCTCTGATGTTGTATATATCACACTATTCGCATAATGCTCCTATGTGGCCGAGTACACAAGACTCATCACCTGTGCTCCGTCCTCCAATGCTGTAACAATATTCTACAATATTATTGTCGTCATAAGGTCTCCAAAAATACTATAAATATTTTTAATTAAAATTACCTATCTTAATTCTATGTGTGTGGAATTAACACTTTTCATGGTAATATCATCTTACACACTGCATTTTGATGCCTTTATTACTACAGAATATAAAGATTAAGATGAGCTACATAGATTGCAGGTGCCATTTTATTCATTATAGGATTCCCCTCTTTAACATTTAAATGTTCGTATATTCATTCTTAATCATTTGAATAGTCTATGATGTTATAAGGGGAGCTATTATTGATTATCGGAATCAAAATTGAAGAACATTCAAATCGTAGTTAAAGTGCGAAGTCGTTCGATAAATACGGATCAAAATTAATTATCAACTCATCTAAATTATAGTCTTGAGATGTATTATTGAATTATATTTTTGAAATTGAAAGACCCAATTGATCAAAAGGAGCGGATTCATTGCTATTAATATTAATTCTTCTTTTCTAAATTTTACAATAAGAGTTTTCTAGATTGAATATTTATTGATTCAAATTATTCAATGCTATTAATCTTTAGCTTAGGTTGTAAGGTATGAAAGATCTTTATTTTTCATCATAATACTAGTATGTGCTAATAGTTTAACCAGATGGTAGCATTATAAATTATTACATTAAATCATTACCTAAAATTTTATAAGGTTTTATAAAAATTTCTTAAACAATTTTAGGGGTTTTTGTCAAATAGCTCGTTTATAATAATTTTTTATCTCTGTTTAATGAAATACTTAATGCTTAAGGAGTGCCCACAGGATCCTATCCAAACGATGTTGCTTGGTTTGAACTTAATAAAACTTAAAGTAGTTCAGTACTAGCTATTGATTTGTTACCCAAATACAATGCTCCGCCTTTTTATCCAATGCTATCACTAATTTCTGAAGTGATAATTTAGAATGTGTTATCTTGGTTACCTAAAAATAAAATTCCACCTGATAAATCAAATCCAGTGTTTTTTATAAACTTATCATCTACTACAGATAAACTGAGATTACAAACTATAATTATTCCATTTTAAGCACGATTATTAACAAATTCTGATTATTCTAAACTAACTGTATATGGAATATTGAATCGTGTCTAATAAAGTATATTTTGTAATAGTCTGCGATTAGGAATATTAATGTATGATTACTAGCTTATGACTAAGCATCCTGAACCGCAACTATTGTTTTCAAATTGCAGATATTTTAATATTATGTTATTATATTCAGGAGTTTTAACAACAACATTCCTGATGTTAATCATTCCATCTTTACACTATGAACAATTATTATTCATCATAATTAAATTAGAAAAATACATATAATCTGAAGGTTAAATCATATCAACATATATCATAGTTGGTGATGGAGCAAAATTTAATAATTTCTTCTATAAGCAATTCACCTTTTAAGTTAAATCTGATGGGTATTAGCTTAATCGTATAGGTTTATTATCATTATTTTAACATAAGAAATCATTTAAATGACTTATTATATCAATTTAACAGGTTATTTGTTCTGGTTAGAGATTATGACAATTGAGAAATTTCACATTCTATATAAAAGTGGTTGTTTTTATATTGGATGTTGGATATATTTATATTATTCCTAAAGAGCTAAATTGTATATTTAAATTATTGAGTCATAAATGTATAAATCAGAGGCTGAATAAAAATATAACACGCTACTTAGTTAAATATCACTAATTATTGAATCACTAATATATAATGATCCTTATTCGATATAAAAAATAGCAGAGTTTTAGTGGAATTTCTCAACTTAATTCTCATTCAAATCCTGAATCTAACTCAAATAATAATTTGAAGTTGAAATATTATTCTTGATAGATACATTTGTAATGTAAATGGAAGAGTATTTATTGAAGTACACTGAAATGAATGTGCCTTTAAATGAGTAGCAATTTTAGGATAAAGTAATAGTTGAGGTGGTAAATCTCGATTCGATATAAATTGCTCCTCCATCAAATAATGAAAAAGAGTTTTCAAATTTTGATTCTTCAATAATGTGGCATTTTATGCAACCAAACTTATGAATATTGAACCCCCATAACTTTCATCATTATCCAACTTACTTCTCAAATTTGAAAAGGTTGTCTACTAAATTTATAATAAATTTTATAATGTTAAATGAAAGCCTGATCCTTATTAAGCAATTGAATTCGAAAATTAGCAAGAAGACATCAAGAGTGTATCTACCACAAATTTTGCATTAGCTCCTACTGATAAAATAGGAAAAATATCTTAAAGATTTTCTTAATAGAAATCATTGGTTGAGGTGGAACCCCAAATTACAAATTCCAAAATGAAATCATCATATAAATTAGATTTCGTAAATTCTGAATTCTATATTACTATTTCTTTCGCCTTTATGTACAAAATACTATCTGAGGAGTTGAAAATTTAGTTTTTATTAAATATTGTGTTATTTAAAGTTATAATAAATTGGTCTGCCTCAATGAGAAGAGTTGTTGCTGAATTTGAAAACTTAGTTTATTAATACTAATTTATTATATTCTATGTAAATGATACATTTACGGCTTCGAAATTACCATCTCCTGTCGAAAACAATTAAAACATTGATATCTAGCTTCTACTATCTGTTTTTAGTAGCAAATTATTAATAAAATTTGTGTTTCTTATTAAAATGGATAATTTTATCATTTAATCAAAACAATAGATTCTAATGATGGGTTAATTTTAAATCATGATATAACTAAATTAGGAGTTAAGTAATTTAAATGATACGATATTTTCCATCTCTATGAAACCATTCAAAAAGGAAATATTAACTAACTCTTTATAGCAATCTAATTTCTTTTAGAGTCCTTGTATATTATTGCCTAAAACTGTAATATTATCAATAATAACAGATGCACAGTATTTGATTTAGATATCTGTAATTCCAAGTATGCTTTTTTGAAAGTAAGAATTTAAAATTTTAAAAGATGCACCTTAGAAGATTATGAATTATAATGAAGTTTTTCTTGAGTAACCAGGTATAAATGAGCAATCTATAATTTAAATATTTTTAATTTCTAATGAATCCTTAAGATTTTTATCTATTAGGGTAATAAAATTAGATGAGTTATCAAATTATATCCTTTTAAACTATAAGTTATTTATCCTGTGGATATCAATTTAATTATCTTAACCTGATACCTTATTATCAATTAAAGTAGATGTTAAGAGATATAAAGAATAGATATATGAGTTCATAATATTAAGCTAGTGAGTTCTTATAAAATTACTAGATATGAAGATCCCTGTTAGGTTAATTGAACTCAGCGAATTCGACTATCCATTCAAATCAATTAAGGAAGCTTTATATACTTACACAATAAATGTCACATTAATTAAATTCACAGATCCAAAATTAGTTATTTATGATTCTTTAATGAAAGATGATTCATAAAATATTGTTTCTATTATACTATTAGTCACATTTACTACAAAATTAAAAATTTCAGGGCCTGCTGTTAAAACGAGGAAATCCTTTTCATAATCAAATGCACCTCCATGGATGTGTAAGTTATCTATTTTTATTATTAAACTTTTTGCACTAGAATTAGTGTGTTCATAATTTATTATTCTATCTGACGATATCAAATAGTTTTAAATAATTTGTGATATAGAAAGATTATAAATATCTATAATCGAAGGATTATCAAGGGAGATATAAAATAAATTATCATATGATGATATAAAGCTAATATCCTTAAAAATCACCTTTACCTCATTTGGATGGAATATGTATATTAAAAGGGAATTTAATTTAGATTATTTAATTTCAACCTCTGAAAAAAGGTCTATTGTAAATGATAAATATTTAAAAGTTTAATTATTGCCATTTATTAGTAATTTGTTTTCTAGTATTGAAAATACATTTTTTGGTACATCTGTATATATAGCATCAATTGATCTACAATAATCAGATGAACTTATTAATGTGAGTTCATAAATTAAGGACTGAATTTAATTCACATTTAGGTATTCTATAAATTCAGGTGTTTCAATCTTATTTTAAATAATAATTTACTTTTGAAAAATGAGTACTAGCATTAGTTTAAATTTGATATATTAAAACATTCTCAGAATAGAAATCTTGAATCTTGGAATAACTTAATAGCTCCTTCTAATAGGACTGTAAATCACAGTGAGCCTTCAACTATTATTTTATATTATCATCATACCTTTATATTTAATTAATTCATGCAAAATTTTCCATTCTCGCACTTAACATGTTATTATAATAGTTAGTTATAAAATATTCCATAATCTTTCTTTTATTTCAAGCAAATATATGAAAAGTAATATTTTGATTTATCATCGGGATTAAATAGACTATTTATATTTCTAAAATCCGTAACTGATCTTGGTTAACAAAATTCACAATTATTAGGACAATTTTAACAAATGTTATTTTAAATTGTAAGAAATTTATCTTAACTATTTGATCCACAATATATACAAATATTTTTACCATCAATTATTGAGCATCTTTAGCAATTTGTAGGACAATTTATGATACATTTATTTTCAAATAACATATAGCCATTAAGGCACGTTAGACAAATAACTTCATAATCATTTTAGCTTGTTGATGATATCCGATTGATGTTGATAAACTGAATAAGCTTTTATACTCCATTTCCATCCATCCTTGCCATACTTATTCTCTTATTAACATGTTTAACAATTTAATTATGGAGGGCAAGGTATGCATTAACCATTGTATGTATTTTCATAATATTCTAAATCGCATACGATGCATTTTAATATATTTGAGACGTACAAACATTTTAGACATTAATCAATAGGGCAATCCTCAATTGCATAATCAGGATTTGAAAATGATATTAAATAAACTATATCTGTCCTTAAGACTTCCTTCTCCCCCATTATACTGATTAGATTACCAGCATCATCGTATTTTTAGTCTATACGACCATAACAGAATCCCTCACATTAATTTTTGCTTAGTACTTACTCATTTGGTTGGAGTTTATCATCATATTAACAATAAGTTTCAAAATTCATATAATTGGAGTTGCACAAGGCACAATAATTAAATATTGTTATTACTGGATCTGGATGATCTTTTTGACACCCTTATTGTGTTCCCAAAGTAGTAATAAGTGTAAAAAAATCACAATCTTCATAATTTGTCTCCCAGTAATTTATTAGTTTTAATTAATATTAAATTAAGCAATGTTGAATGCTGTTTTAGACACAATCTATAGCATCAAATGGTAGAAAGTAACCCCTTTATTTACATACTAAACACTTAGGTCTATTTAAATTTGTATCGAAATTACAGACAAGACAATTAGTACTACATTCTATACATAACCCATTTCCTGTGGTGAATCCTATTTAACATGAAGTACAAATAATCTTATCTTTATATTAACAGGTTAGACAATAATCTGGACAGCTATAACAAATTGGACCATTTAAAACAAAACCATTTTCACATTAAGTACACAAACCAGTTATATCTTAACAAGCTATACAGTTTAATTGACATGGGATACAAGAATAATTATTATAATAATGATCTAAATCATAAATAATTCTATACTATTAATGCAAGATCCATAAACTGTGATTGAATTCTACTTGATAGCTTTTTAAGATTCACCATAGTCCTTACATCCATTACAAATAAATAACTATTATTATAAGTAATGAATATAGTAATAATCTATCTTTTATTATGGCCTGAAAATTTTTTAAAAAGTATAATTTTCATTATCATTATCCTAATAATAATCGTATGAACAAGTCATATTATATTACCACAGATACATATTTTCTAAACAATCTGCACACACTATTCCTATTTATGATTGCTGAGGACTATTTTTTAAAATTTTATTTACCAATCATAACATTTTATTGAATCTCCTGTCCAATATTAAAATTAGCCTTCTTTACAGGGCTAAATCTCTGCTTGTTCATTTGATAATTATTGAAATGTTGATGGTTTCATGATTTACAATAACTGAATACCTACGACCTGTCCTTCTACTGCAATGAAACCCAATTTGCAATTACAAGAATTTGTGGCTGAGTTTAATATTCTATTAGTTTGAGTTTCATCCGAACAGGACAAACAATGATAATCCATGGGGCCATTGCATGTCAAGCATGTAATGTGACAGGCTTTAATCATTACAATAAATACTCTTTTTTGCTTATGGATAGTTCAATAGACAAGACCTAATATTAATATTTGCTATTTGACCAAGGAAACTCATTGGATATAGCTAAGACTATCCCAAATAAATATAAAATTTTCCGTATTTGAATAAGTTTAATCAACCCATGTTTACATTTACATCATTCGAATTTAAGAAACTCAAATAAAACTCAGCATTGTGACTTATTTAATCAAATTATAAAAATCTGAAATATATCCATCCCTAAATATATTAAAAATATGATTCACTAAAGATTTTTTCTGTAATTTAATTAAGTTTACTATTCGTCCCATATGGGATTTGTATAACTTTAAGTTTCAACTGTTACTCCATTATTATTTAAGTTATATTAATAAAAACTCAATGATATTTTTAATGGAATTGTATTATTATAATTTAATGATTCCTTATTCCATTGAATTATCTACAAAATTAAATTATTATATATCATCGTCGATTTAAGGGGAGTAAATAAAAACCATCCATCAATCCAATAATTATTAAACATTGTAAATTAATATGGTTTTTCAAAGGTGTTAATATGCCTGAAACTAAATTATTTATTTTGTTCTAAGTACATGAATCGTCGAGATCACAGGATTTTAAATAATTCTTAAGTTCCTCTCCATCATGAAATTTAACTGAGTCGCTTGAGGTTTAAGTAAATGAAATTTGTCCCGAAAAATTTCTTGATAAACTAATTTAATCAACCTACAATCCACGATAAGTCTCCTCCCAAATTTGATCTGTTTTTGTACACATAAGAAAAATTTATATTTTTTATTGATGTTGATCAAATCCAATATAAGTAAATATCCATACTCCTTCATATGATTCAACAAAATCATCCGATATTAATTATTTATCCTAACCTCCTTCAAATATCAACATGTGATGTAAATCTTTAGTAGATGGATACTTGATCAAGCTATATTCAAGTGTTTTTCTTTCTTTTTCAAACCCTGTTATAATCCGATATTCATAGATCTAGCCCCACTGATATATTGATAAATCCTTGGTTATGCTAATATCTAAATAAAATGCATAATATCTCGTCCATATTCCAAGCGCTGTAAATTCTGATTGAAGAATATCATAGGAAAGTCCTTCCTTGTCTTAATCATAGATGAATTTAAATTCACATGCCAATAGTTAATCGATCAGAAGTATCAAAATCATTTTAGAATAAATATTAATTTCTGAAAATCTAACTGTTTGCATGTTTTTTTTTTCCATGAAATCCTTGTACAATATAAATAAAATAAAGCAGTGTAGGCTTTATCATAATATTAAAAATTTGAGTTTGTGAAGATATCCATCCTTTGATATATTTAGAAACAATCATCAGGATTTTTGAGAAATTAGATAATGCTCTGTTAAAACCAATGCCTATACTATAAAATCATAAAAAATTATAATATTATTTTCATAATTGCCTTATTTTAATGTCTTTAATAATCCAAAGTCCTTTATTCCGCACCACATTAGGTTAGGAGAAATTGAGAATAAAGCAAATTAGTTATTTTTTTTATATTTTTTTTTTTATATTTTTAGATTCTATATTCTTCATTATTTTAAATTTATTTTGCATAAAAATGTATAATTAATCACATTGAGATCATGAAGCCGATGGTGATCAATAAACTGACTAAATAACCATAGGTATTGTTCGTATTGTCGATTGTATTTGTTGTATTTTGTGTTGTTGCTGTTTAACAGGACTAGCATTAATTTGTTGTTGGATTTCATGTATATGTTGATAATGTTGAAACAAAGCAAGAAGATTGTGAGAATGCAGCTGGAATGCCAGGTTGGCAGGTTGACGTTCCTACTGCTAAAACACATATCTGATATTGGGTTAGATCAAAGTTTGGAACAGTCTAACAGGCAGATCCACTTGCTTTAGTGGTACAATTGTGAGCAGAGCAGGAAGTTGTTCCACCTGTGGGGGCTGGGGTGAAATAGCATGAGGCACTCTTCAAATTGCAGGCTATTTAATCCCAGTTTGCTTAATTACAGGCTGTAAATAATTAGCATGTTCCTAAGTTCGGTGTATTTGTATCAGTTCCTGGAGTAAATGCGCACACTCCATCAGAGCCCCCACTTAAACATGACTATCGAGTGGTGTATGTTGAGCAGATGCTCCAAGCAACGCAATTGATTCCATTCAAAACACATCTTGATCCAATTCCAATTACTGCTGTTGTGCAAGATACACTTGTGGTAACCAAAATGTCTGAGCATAACTTTAATCGACAAGCTGTTGTTGTGCTAGCTGGGGTTGTTGCAGTTGCTTCGATTGTAGTTGTTTAGAAGAAGCAAGGACCATCTGTTCCTTGAACACAAGCTGCCGAAAGGGTTTATGAGTAAGAACTACAAGTGCTTAATGCAATACATCCATTTGTACCGTTGGTTGTGCATGGAGTAATAGCTGGGAAAGCAGCGCATCCAGCATGGGTGACTATTGCTGTCGCTGTTGTTGCTGTGGCATCAGAGCAAATTTAGGGTCTGCATAAGTTTTAAGAAAAAATGCATTTTTGAATACCAGTACCACTTGATCCTAAATTTCTACAAGCTGCTTCTGTCAAGTATTCTACACAAGCAGTTTATGATATGCATTAAGTTCCATTTGATACGCAGTTTGGCCCCCACGCTTAGCATTCTGCTAAAGTTCCTCCAGTTGCAACTGCACAATTAGTAAATGGAGCGCATCCGGCAGGTGTTGTTCCACTAGCGGCTATATATCCACAAATTCCATCTGTACCAACTACGCAACTGACTTAAAGACTTGTTTTAGCGCAACCTGTTATTGCTATACATTTGGTTCCATCTGTTGTGCAAAGTGGGGAAAGCAATTAACATGCAGCATGAGTGGTCTATTAAATGTCTGTGCATTGAGTATATCTATGGCAGGAGCCAGTTGCGTTAGTGGACGGTCTATACCAAAGACAAGGATTTCCTGCCGAATCTTTCAAACATAAATGAGCAGTACTTATGGTTGTGCAATCAAATGATCCCAAACAACCGGCACCGGAAGTTTTACATCCTTTTAGGTATGTATCACAATCAGAATCTGATGTTGCTGTTGTGTTGTCTGTGCAGACGATATTTCTGCAAACTGAACTTGACCAGATGCACTTCTATCCGTCTGTTGTAGAGGATTTACCGCAAGCGGAAGCATAAGTATATCCTGAACATATAGTTTTTGTTATGCAGCCAGCACCATCTGTTGTGCAACTCATTTTTGATAGTGTCAAGGCAGTTTAACAGGCACTATCAGTGGTCAGTGTGACAGGCAATGATTCACAGGTCAAATAAAAGCATGCTGGAGTACTTGCAGCAGAGTTCCAACCACAAGTAACTGTTGTTCCTTTTAAAATAGTATTGTTGCAATCAAAAGAAGATTTAAGGTCTGAGCATGATGACGGTTTTGTTAGACATTAGTTTGCTAATTCGCATGATTAATCATTTTTGTATGATGAGCAAAGTGTTGGCGATAGAATGCTTTTGCAGAAATCAGCTGAGTCGCTAACACATCCAAAACCTGTAGAAAGGCATAATTTATGCCATCTTTTACATTAAGCATCTGTCGTAAATGATGTAGGTGCTTTATTACAAATTTTTTTATTAGAAATACACTTAGTTGTTGATGGTAATGATATTGCAGTTCCAGAGCAAGGAGAATCGGATGCTTGGACTTGTGCACAAGTATCCACAGTTCCATTAATCTAATCACAGGTGGTCAAGGCTATGCATCCTTTGAATCCATTCCATATACATTTTTTAGTACCATCGGCTAAAGGGGGATACCACAAATCACAAGCTGCTTAACTAATTTCATTATTATTATCTCCGCACTGTCTTGTCGCATAATTACTATATGCTCCAGCGACAGCTGTGTTGGTGCATGGACCGTCCAAACCTGTAAAATTTTAACAAATTGTTCTGGTCCCTTTATAATCTGCACAATTGTGAACAGCGCTATCAAGACATCCACCACCATTTGTAACGCATCCTTTTCTATAAGCATTGCATTCTGCATCAGTCGTTAATGTGAGTTGAGAATCTTTACAATCCTTAGACAGACAGCTCAAATCAGGGTTTAATTTACAGCTTGACAAATAAATATTACAAGATGCATCATCTGTTGCAGTGAAAACATCATTACATGCTTTTGGAGAACATTTTGATGCCCCTGCTTAAAATCCGCAAGCTGCTCCAGTTTTATCTATTAATGAGTTACAAAAAGTGGCTTTAGCCGTATTATCTGACCCTTTAGCAGTGTAAGAATCACATATAATTACACATGTATTATTTGATATGAAAAAACAACTAGGCAAATATGCTTTACAATCCGCATCGTTTGATGCTGTTATTATATCAGTACATGATTTTGCAGAACATTTAGTTGCTCCTGATTTGAATCCACAAGCAGCCCCTAATTAGTCAAATAATTCACTGCAAGAGGTTGCTTTCAGCTAATCATTTTATCCTGAAGGTATATAAGTATCACAAGATCCCGTCTTCTAACATCTATTTGGTGCTGATAGAAAGCAACTTGGTAGATATGCTTTGCAAGCTGCATCATCAGTTTTAGTGAAAATGTCATCACATGATTTTGAAGAGCATTTAGATGCTCCTGTTTTGAATCCACAAGCTTTTCCATCCTTGTCGAGAAATTTGTTGCAAATTGCCTTTTTATCAGCATCTATTGATCCGATTGGATAATAATTGTCACATCCTAAGATTTCAGCGCAGGTGCCTGAAGCTGACAAATAACAAGTTTTTAAATATGCTTTGCAATCAGCATCATTGGTTTTAGTGAAAACATCATAACAATATTTTGCAGAACATTTAGCTACTCCTGTTCTAAATCCACAAGCAGACCCTAACTTGTCCAATTGTTAATTGCAAGACATTGCTTTAGCATTATCATCTGCTCCTGTAGGTGTATAAGTGTCACAAGCTCCTATTTTTGTTGCCGAGCATATGCCTGTTGCTGACAGATAGCAAGTTGGTAAATATGCTTTGCAAGTAGCATCATCGGCCTTAGTGAAAAAGTCATCACAAGATTTTGCAGAGCATTTGGTTTCTCCTGTTTTTAATCCACAATTAACGCCTTCAGCATTCTGTAATTAATTACAAATAAGAGCTTTGGCTGTTTCAGTGGCCCCATTTGCATTATAACTGCTGCATTAACCAGTAGTTACACAAATTTATCCATCATATTAACAAGTGCTTAAATATGCTGTGCAATTCGATGTGCTGGGAGTTGCTATAGTATCTGAACAAGTTCTAGGAATACAAGGAGTCCTACCAGTACATTGTTTACCATTTGAATAAAATTTAGAACAAATATCAAATGTCCCTGCATAACTTGTACATTCTGTTGATGGATCAACACATCCCTTGCCATTTGTCACGCACCCAGGTTTAAAGGAATTACACGTTGAGTCGTCAATTGATGTCTCAGGAGCATCAGTGCATAATCGAACAGCACATTTTGCAGTAGATTAAGAATCTGAAGTATTCCAACACCACTATTTTTTATTTGAGTCATCTACTGCATTTGCTACATTTTTACAGGTATCTTAAGTCCCAAAATATGTTGTGCATCCTGCATTAGTACAATTATCTTTACCATCAAAATAGCATCCAGTGAAAGTTGAACAAACATTAGTAGCTGAAGTTTAGTCTCAATTGAACTTCTTTGCATTAACACAATTCTTAACTATACATGCAGTATTTGAAGAGCTAGCTGTCCTATCTTAAGTGCATTGTGTAGTTTAATTAACTCCTTTAAATTTTTCACAATCTGCAAGAGCTCCTTTATATTGTGAGCAATCAGATGAAATATCAATGCAGCCAGAACCATTGGTCAGACATCCGGGCAAAGCAGCTTGGCAAGCATCATCAGTTTTTAAGGAGCATGTTGTGGGACATATTTAGTCAGTACAAGCAGATCCCCCCCAAGTGCATGGTCTTTCATAATAGGTTGTTCCTTAAAAGGGTAAGTATTATTAAATGTTTAATAAACAAAGATTTTATGTACCGTAATTCGCACATGTTGATCTATCCAAGCATATTTAATTGTAGCTACAAGTACTATTTGCTTAGCATAACTCTTTTTTGTTTATGGTGGTGCAATTGCCTGGCTCAATGCATCCATTGCCATTATTTGAGGCACATTAGAATGAATAGGCTGAGCATTCTGAATTTGTTTTGAATGTTGATGCAGCTGCATCAGTACATACTTTAGTTCTACAACTAGTTCCAACTTAACCAACTGTATCAAAAGTGCAATTCCCAGTGGAACCTATTAATTTACCAAATTCATCCGCTGTCCCTGTGTAATTCTCACAAGGCAATCTTGTTGCAACACAGCCCAGTCCTTTTGTGATGCATCCTTTAAAATAACTATTACATTAAGCATCAGTTGTAAAGGTCTTTGCTTCATCGTCCATGCAAGTTCTCTCTGTGCAATATGCCGTAGTTGAGGCTTTGCAAATTCCATTACTTCCTTTGAACGAGGTGCAGGGAGTTTATGTTGTACCACTATATGTTGAGCATTACGGTAGAGGAGAAGTGACACATCCTCACCCATTAGTGACACAAGTTGAAGCTATGTTTTAACAATCTGAATCTGTTATTATTGAAGTTGGTGCATCATTACAAGTGTATAATTTGCAGTTCGTTGATGATATTTTGTCCTTTGTGCATTTTCCATCACTGCCGATCATGCTATCACATGACTAACTGACAAGGTATGTGTTGTAAGCAGGTAAAGGACTTGCAACACAGTCTTTTCCATTAAAGAGACAGGTGCTCGATGACAAAAATGTCGCACAACTGGTTGCAGTTGCTGTAGTAGCTTCAGAACAAACTTAAGCTCTGCAATTTGATGATGCTGGGGTTGTGTCCGTGCATTTTCCTTCTGATCCTATTCTAGTTGAACAGCCATCTATTGTCAAATAAGTTGTGCATGAAAGTAGAGTCGCAACACAACCCTTGCCTGTGGAGAAACAGGTGGAAATGTATGCCTAACATTATTCCAAAGTAGCTAATGATGTTGGAGCATCAGCACAAGTAGTGTCAGAGCATGTGTCACCTGTTGCAGTACCAGCTGCTGGTATCCATTTGCAGTTTTTTGTTGTACTTCCTTAGCTTTCGACTAGATATATAGAATAAATAATACTGCAAATTGCTTAAGTCGTATAAGTGTTGCATGCTACCGGTGAAGCACATTGTGGACCATCTGTTGTACATTGGGTGCTTATTAGCTAGCAATTTGAGTGGGTTGACTTGACGTAGGCAGAGCATCCGGTGAAAATTTAGCATGTGTTATTAAGGTAAGCACATCCGACTTGTCTTGAGCATGTTGTTCCATTAGTTATAGATCCGCAAAAGGTAGGGATTGCTACTATTGGGGTTGTGGTATTAGCACAAGTTCCTATATATTAAATCATACAATACCTGTTAATGTGGTGGCCGTATTTGTGTTATTAGTGCTATTTGTGCTGTTTACGCTATTTGAGCTATTTGTGCTATTTGTGCTATTTGAGGGAGTCCATTGGCATCCAGTTAATGCCTTACAGTCGAGTTAATTCTATAGATTTGAGCATACACATGCTTGAGTCTTTGGGTTTATTGTTGTCTGTGTTGATGCCATGATGATGAGCATTGCTATCACTAAGAATGTCTTCATTATTTTAATTATTAGAAATATTCAAATCTGGATTTAATTTATAAAGTAGGGTTCGTTCAAAGAATAATTATTGCCAAAATATACTACATTAATTAAAATAAAAATAATTCTAAATAAAGTCACACCTAATTAAAAAACACAAATTTAAAGTGGCTATCTACTATATAAAAATTGGTTTGTCCTGATGTCCAGAACCAAGGAGTTTGTCTTGATTGCCTTCCTATTAAATTTAATTGGATTTTAAGAATTTTTTTTTTTGGTTTTTAAGTACAGTATTTCCCTTGAGTGGAAGTCTACTGTATATTAAATGGTTTGTCTCGAAGTCCAAGACCTTCATGGTTAGTCTTGATGTCTGATATTGCATTCCTGATAAATTTTATTTGATTCTAAGATATTTTTTGAGGTTCTGAAGTACAGTATTTCCCCTAAGAGAAAGATAATTAACCAGAAGAGCGTATTTTATGATTCCTTGCTCACAATAAAATATGGAGAATACTTTTTTGATGGACCGGCAGTCAGTAGAGTTGTCAAAGTATTAATTCTATTATGGGTTTTACTCACTTCAATTCAAGACATCTTCATATTTCACTTTCTCGCTTTTTCACATTTTCACCTGACTGTATAAATGGGTAATATCTAAAAGATATAACTAGCTTTAATATCTACACATTATTACACCCTATTCTACAAAAACTGAGTTATGGATTTATCAATTATTTACATATATATATGATATAAATTGATAATATTCATTCCTATTCTTGTGGTTATGCACTTTGTGTATGAGAATGAGAGTTAGCTTAAGCTTTTCAAGAATTATATTTATAATTTTCCTAACTTTACATCTATAATTTTTTCCTATTCCCTTCTAAATCAGCACTACTTTATTTCTTTAAGTTAATTTGTCTATCATAGATTATACTATTGCCACGATACTTAATATTCTTAAGTTAAATGTTTCTAATCTATAGTTATTTGATTTAAACTTTATCTTCTTCTATTTTATGTAGATATTATCCTTAAGTTTTTGTATAGTAGATGATCTTAAAATAGCAATGCAGCAAACAACACTGACCTTGTAACCAATTATATTATGGATCCAGGATGAGACTCTGGATTGCTGATAACCTAAATTTATAATACAGATTGATGTATAGTTTTAAGCATTTTCAGTTCCTGCTCATAAAAGCATTAAACAGCCTTTATTCAAAAGAAAAGATGGTCCTTAGTTCTTCTAAATAGCAGCTAAAACTCAACTTTATATTTTAAGATCAAAGGTTGATGCTTAGATATTGTTTTAGAGAGGTTTTATGGGAATTATAATTAGATGCAATAGTTGTAGCTATTGAGGTCAATAAATCGATAGTTATGATAATAGAAAATTGCATAAATAATTGATATATTGCATTTCATAAATTCTGGAAAATTATTCATAGCAAATTGTCAGGAATCGATGAGCAATATATTGAATAATAGTCAACGACAGAAGGAGTACTGATTCAAATAACATTAGAATAATCAAGAATAGATTTACTTCACTCTGATATCAAATTATTTCAAATATTTCTAAGTGATGCATCAACAAATTAAGAGAAGTAGCAAAATTAATTACTCGGTTTGTAAACTGTTTATTATTTAGGAGGTACTCTGTTTATCATATTATTGATTATACCAGAAAAATATTATGTAAATTTTTTTTTATTATAAACAAATGTTTTATCATTAATATATGATTCTCTTAAGAACAGAATTTCGTGATTATAGAGAATATCGAGTCTAAAAATAAATAAATAAATTGTTTTTAAAAAATTCATTTCCATATATGGTAACCTAATGTGATACGGAATAAAGTTGTTTAAATTAGTTGTTATTGATGATTCTTATACAATAATTAAATTATTTAGTTAATGATTGAGGAGTTTATTAGAGAATATATAATATCAGATTCAAGGATGGAGAATATAGTACCTATAACGGGAATAAGCAATCATAGATTATACCAAGAAAACTTGTTTTTCAGATTATTTCCAAGCAAGGGAATTAGAAAGATAATATTATCATTTTACTGCTTTTATGGTATAGCTGATTAATATAAGAATGCAAGCTATTAGATATCCTAATTAACAGAGCATTATCTAATTTCTCATGATTGTTTCTAATGGTGAATTTTATTTGAGTATCTCAAATTCGAATGATGTAAATGTAAACATAGGTGTTAATTAAACTTATTCAAGTTAGGAAAATTTAGTATTTATTTGGGATAATTGCAGATATAACCAATAGGTTTTCTTGGGCAGATAGCAAATATAAATATTATTGAAATCCATAATCAAAAAAGAGTATTGATTTTAATTATTTAAAGCCTGTCCCATTACATATGCTTGACATGCAATGTTCCTATGGATCATCATGTGTCCTTTGTGGATTAAACTCAAACCAATAGAATTTTGGATTCAGCTACAAATTCTTGTGATTGCATCTTATTTATTGAATTGTAGTAAATTACCAAATCATCAACATTCAAATAATTAGCACATGAGCAAACGAAGATTTTAACGCTGTAATAGGTAATGTTATGATTGGTAAATAAAATTATTAAAAAATAGTCCACAGTAATCCTCAATAGGAATGGTGTGTGCAGATTGTTTAGAAAATATGTATTATGATTTGTTCATACAATTATTATTAGGATAAAATAATGAATAATATACTTTTTTAAAAATTATCAGGCCATAATAAAGATAGATTATAACTATATTCGTTACTTTCAATGTTATTCATTTGCTAAGAGTGTAATTTGACTATGGGGAATTTTAAATCTTATAAAGTAAAATTAAAGTATAATTTCTGCAATTTGCCACTAAAGTATAGAATTATTTTTAATTTAGATTATTATTAATATAATTATTCTTGTATCCCGTGAAATTTATGAAGATTGTGATTTTTTACACTTATCACTACTTTGGGAACACCATAAGAATGGGAAAAGATCATCCTGATCCAGGAATATAATATTTAATTATTGTGCCTTGTGCAACATAAATTATATGAATTTTAAAACAACATAATTACTAATATTAGAATAAAATATATTTTATGTTTTATGTTTTATGTTTTATGTTTTATGTTTTATGTTTTAAATTTAATATTTCAATTCTTTTTTGATAATATATCATGAACTTTTCAACTTTTCTCACATCAAAATTAGGGATAGGGCCAAGCAGCATAAGAGTTTTTCAAATGTATTCGTCTAATTATTGGTGTTATTAACAGTATTGTTAATACTGATCTATTTACATGCTTAACAAGTTTATGATGATGGATTCCATGTATAAGAGTAAACACTTTTCTCGTAACATAGACCTTATGATAATGAATTAGGGTTTCCAGCAACACATTGTGTTCCACTCAACACACATATTGAATATGTTGATAAATCAAAATTTGGTATTGGATTGCATAAGGAGCCTTATGCTTTAGATGCACAGGTATGCTAAGAGCAAGTAGTTGATGTTCCGTTAATTAAAAAATGGCATGAGGGATTTGTGTTACAAGCAATTGAATCGCTATCAGCATCAGAACATAATGTAAATACTTTGCAAGTACCTAGATTTGGCGATGTTGAATTGGTTGGAGTAAATACACATTAACCATCAGTTCCTTTTCCTGAACAAGCTTCTTTAGTTGTATAAGATGAACATGCTGCTTTTGGAATGCATTTTGTTCCATCTGAAACACAATCTACTTTACTTATAGCTACAGCACATTATGATGAGGTTGTTAATGACAAATCTGTGCAAGTCTTTAATCCACAAGATTGAGTGGTGTTTGTGCTGGAATTAGCAGTTGCCCAGAAGCAATCTCCGTCTGTGCCAACTTGGCAAGCTGCCTAAACCTAATAAGTTGAACATGTTCCTAAGGCTACACAACTTGTTCCATTAGTATTACATTTGGTGCTTGAATTAATGACGAAGGAATTACATCCAACATATGTTGTTAGAGATTGAACATCAGCGGCTGTTGCATCTGAACACTACCTTAATCTACAAGTTCCTGTTGCACCTGTGCCAGCAACCCATTAACATTTGCCATCAGTTCCCAAATTTCCACATGAAGCCTAAGTTAAGTAACTTGCACATGAAGATTAATCTATGCACTTAGTTCCATCACTAATACATTTTGTTCCCCATGATGCACAGTCTTCAGCACTTGTCCCATTAAAAGCAGAACAACTCGTAAATATCTAACATTATTAAGCTGTCTAAGTAGATGTCTATCCCCATCCACAAGTGCCATCAGTTCCTATAAAACAGCTTGGTTTTGCTAGTTTTGCACATTTATCAATTGCAACACATTTAGTCCCATCAGTTGTACAAAATGGTGAAGCTAGTTAACAAGTGGCATGGGATGTTAAACTTAAGCTGGTGCAAGCAACATATTATTAGCACATCCCTTAGAACCAATAGCAAGGATTTCCAGATCCATCTTTTAAGCATACATTTCTAGATAAATTTTAACAAATTAAAATTGCTGATGAAACACAACTAACTCCATTCGTTCGGCATCCTGTCAAATAGGTATTGCAAACATCATCGCTTGTTCCTGTTTTATCCTCACATTTGATTGGTCTGCAGGAGATGTTCTCCCAAGCGCAGGATCCTTAGGCATCTTTGGATTTGGCATTTTGGCAAATTGCTTAGCTTTTGTAATTTGAGCAAAAATCTTTGGTAACACAACCAGCTCCTGATGTTGTGCATGTTCCTTGAGTCAATCTGGATGCGCATTGACCATCTGTAGTTAAAGTTCCAGGTAACAATTCACAAGTTAAATCCACACAATTTAAAGAGGCTCTGGTGGTATCCCATCCACATGAAGCACTAGTAGCTCCAAAAAGTAGTAAATTATTGCAATCAGAGGCAGTAGCAAACTATGAGCATATTGTTGGTTTTGTTAAGCATTATTTTCCAGTTGGTGAGCAATTCAAAGCTGATGATGAACAAACAGAGGTATCAATTATATCTGTACACTTAGATGTCTTTGGGATACATCCAAAACCATTTGTAACGCAATTTGAGTGCCAAGTCTTGCAATCTGAATCTGTTGTGATTGACTTTGGAGCATTGGTACAGATATTATTTGAATAGCAAGCTGCTAAAGTTGTTCCTAATCCTGTTCCTGAACAAGGACCATCTGCTGCCTTGTATATTTTACATGAATCAACGGTTCCTTAGAAGTCAGCACAATTTTTAGTATTATCCCAACATCCTTTAGTTCCATTCCAAATGCATTTTGAGGGGTACCATTTGTCACAATCAGCATTATTTAAAGCCACAGTGTTATCAGCACAAGTTTTATCCACGCATGAATCGTTCACTGTTGGGATAGGATTTTTATTATTGCACTTAATATAATTTCCTGTAAACGACTAACACTAAGTGGCATCTCCTTTATATTGTGAGCAAGGTTAATTTGAGTCTATACAACCTTTTAATGTTGTTAAACATCCACTTTTATATTCCCCGCAAAGAGTGTCTGTGTTTAGGGTAATTGGAGCATCATTACAATTTCTAGCTTCGCAACTGCTTGTAGAATCTAACTCGCATCCAGCCAACCAATCTACACAGTCTTAAGTAGAAGATGCTTTAATTGTATTTACACATGATCTGGCTTCACAAGTATTACCAGTTGAATAACCACAATATTTACCATTAGAATCCTATGTTACACTGCATGCTGCTAAGGCTTATGTGATAGTTAGAGCTCCTATGGGATATTTGCAATCAGTTTTTGTGGTTACGCATTTATCTCCTCCACTCACAAAAGTGCAATTTTTACCATTACCCAATTTATTACAGAAGGTTACCTTATCTGAATCCGTTGTTCCAGTTAGAGTTATTGTGGTGCAATCCAAACTACTAACACATTTAGTTCCATCATATGTGCATGTCGATAAATAATCAGTGCATGTTTTTTAGCTATCGCTTGATGCTAAGTCAGCACAAGCTCTATCTGAGCAGTTTGTTGTGCTTGTAGCTCCATTGTATGCACATTTTTTGGATCCTGTTGTGCCAGTTAATTATTTACAATAAACAGTCTTGTCTGTGGCAGAAGTTTCAATTGTATAGCCAGCGCATGTTGCCTGTAGGCTAATACAGGAAATACCACTATATATGCATAACGAAGGATAATTAGCACAAGTAGTCGATGATTAATCTGAGCAACCAAAATCACTACAACTTTCAGGTCTACGTAGAGAATAACTACATTTAGGACCATTCTTTGTTGGAGTTAAATTCGAACAAAATTTTAAATTATCAGCATCTGTGGACTAATATGTGTAGTATTAATTACACTATACTATTCTAGGTATATATTAATAATCCATGCAAGATGGAATACCAAGAGCATAATTACATGTATCTCCATTCGAATTGACCATATTTTGACAATATGCCTGCCTTTCAGCATGACTTAAGTCTCCGCTCATATTATAAATATTACAATTATCGGCGGGCTCTGAACATTTGGTAATTAGGCTCCTTATATACACACAAATTTATCCACCATAATTTCTAGAATTAAGACAGATAGCCTATTTTTCAGATTCGTCTGGCTCAGATGATTCAGAAAAAGTTACATATTAGCAACCCCCTGCTACTACACATTTGTCTGTTTTTTAATCATAAGAGCATTTTGAATTATTCGATTCTATAGATGAGCAATATTTTGCCTTTTTAATTGAAGTATCATATATAGTGGAGTTAATTGTATAATCAGCACAATTTGTTTTTTTTGTATAGCAGAATCCTAAAGTGGAATAGTCCTCACATGTTGCGAGATAATTTATACAATCTTAGACTGAAGTTGCTCCAATTCCAAAATCAGAGCAAGATCTTGCAGAACATTTTGTTGCAGTAGCTATAAATCCGCAAAAAGTACTCCCGTTTGGACTTAGTTTTTAGCACTAAGCAGCAGCCTCTTTATCTAAAGAGCCATTAAGTATTGTGAAAGAAGTGCAATCTTCTACTATAGCGCATGAATTGCCCGTTGACCACCAACATGACTTAGACTTAATTTTCAACTTATTACAGTAAGATTAAGCCTAGGCTCCAGTAAATGTTGTTACGTATTTATCACAAGTAGTTGGATTTGCACATTTGAGAGTAGAGGAATCAAACATACAATTTTGGGAGTCTGTTGATTCTACAACTAATTGACAATCTATAGATTTATCATTTGTAGATGTAAGTGTTGATGGAATAAAATGAGCTGCACAAGTAGTAAATGCCTAGCAAAATTTTGCAACCTTAGTGCATTTTTGCGATGTAGTAGGTGTGGGTTTATAGCTGAATTTAGTGCATTAATCCTAGGTGCCCTTATAAGCACTACATTAAGTCGAAGTTGGGTCAACGCATTTTGTTCCGTCAGTTACACATCCAGTCAACCAGGCATTACATAAGGTATCAGTGTTGAATAAATTAGCTACACTTGGAGCTGCATCAGCACAGGCTTTATTCTTACACTAATTATTTGATTAAGTCGTATCTTTAACACATGATAAAGTTTTTTCGCTATTGTCTTTTGCTGTTGAAATAGTGTTGCAATTATCACCAAAAAAATAGCTAGCACAACCTCCATCCGTACAATTATCAACTCCATTATAATAGCAACCTGTACTTTGAAACGCTTAACAGTGACTCTACTGAGAGATAGCTGTCGTTGATTAGGTCTTAGCTGATGAACAAGTCTTCTTCATGCAGGGTGCAGCAGTTGAAGCATTAACACTAGTATTTATGCATTAATCCTTTCCTTAAGAACCTTTATAATTCTAACAAGTTGTTAATGTTCCTGTATATTTTGTACAATCATCATTAACATCCACACATCCTCCAGCTGCAGCTCCGCTGAATAAACATCCGTCTAATTTAGCTTTACATATAGCATCATCCTTTAAATCTGATAAAGTAACAGATAGTTTTGTAGCAATTTCTGAACAAGCAATATTTCCACAAACAGCACTAGCTCATTAACAATTTCTAGAATATGTGATTGTTGAACCCGTTGGCTTGTAGGATTAATTATTAAGATTACACTAAGTTTAAGTACTAAAATTTGCACAATCTGAAACTCCCAAGCATAAATTATTAACTGAAGAACATGAATTATTTCCTGAACATGTGGTTAATTATTATGCGGCCTCACAAGTAGCTAGAGTGGTACATCCTTATCCATTTGTGTAGCACGAAAATGAATAATTTTGGCATTAGGCATTTGTAGTAAATGATGTATCAGCAGCCGAACACTGTTTAGTCTAATATCTTCCATCAGTACCCAAAGTGCAATTACCACCGGTACCTATGAATTTACCACATTCATTCGCTGTCCCTGTGTAATTCTCACAAGGTGATCTAGTTGCAACACAGCCCAGTCCTTTTGTAACGCATCCCTTGAAATAACCATCACATTAAGCATCGGTTGTAAAGGCTTTTGCTGCATCGTCCATGCAAGTTCTCTCTGTGCACTATGCAGTAGTTGATGCTTTGCAAATTCCATTAATTCCTTTGAATGATGTGCAAGGTGTGGCAGTTGTACCACTATATGTTGAGCATTAAGGTAGGGGAGAAGTGAGACATCCTTATCCATTAGTGACACAAGTTGAAGCTATTTTCTAACAATCTGAATCTGCTACTGTTGAAGTTGGTGCATCGGCACAAGTATATAATTTGCAATTAGTGGTTGAGTTTTTATCAGTTGTGCATTTTCCATCACTGCCGATCATGCTATCACATGACTAACTGACTAGGTATGTGTTGCAAGCAGGTAAAGGACCCGCAACGCAGCCTTTTCCATTAAATAAGCAGGTGCTCGATGACAAAAATGTCACACAACTGGAGGCAGTAGCTTAACTAGCATCCGTGCACACCTATGCTCTGCAATTTGCTGATTATGGGGTTGTGTCTATACATTTGCCTTCTAATCCTATTCTAGTAGAGCATCCATCGATTGTCAAATATGTTGTGCATGAAGCGAGTGTAGCAACACAACCCTTGCCTGTGGAGAAACAGGTGGGAATGTATGCCTAACACTATGCCAAGGTAGCTAATGATGTTGGAGCATCAGCGCAAGTAGTGTCAGAGCATGTGCCAGTTGTTGCAGTACCAGTTGCTGGCGTCCATTTGCAGTTCCTAGTTGTACTTCCTTAGCTTCCGACTAAAAATATATAATAAATAATACCACAAATTGTTTATGCCGTATAAATGTTGCATGCTAACGGTAGAGCACATTGTGTACCATCTGTTGTACATTGGGTGCTTATTAGCTGGCAATCGGAGTGGGTTGTCTTGAGGTAGGCAGTGCATCCGGTGAAAATTTAGCATGTGCTATTTAGGTATGCACATCCAATTTGTCCTGCACATGTTGTTCCATTAGTTATAGATCCACAAAAGGTAGGGATTGCTACGACTGGGGTTGTGGTATTGGTTGCAGCATTAGCACAAGTTCCTATAGATTAAATCATACAATACCTGCTAATGTGGTGGCCGTATTTGTGCTATTAGTGCTATTTGTGCTATTTGTACTATTAGTGCTATTAGATGAAGTCCATTGGCATCCAGTTAATGCCTGACAGTCAAATTGATTCAATAGATTTGAGCATACACAGGCTTGAGTCTTTGGAGTTATGGTTGTCTGTGTAGTTGCCATGATGATGAGCATTGCTATCACTAAGAATGTCTTCATTATTTTAATTATTAGAAATATTCAAATTTGGATTTGATTTATAAATGAGGGTTCTGCACCCCGTTCTAAGAAACATTTTTGCCAAAATACACTACAATAATTAAAATAAAAATAATTCTTAATACAGTCACACCTTAAAAAAATAAAAAAATTACTCTAGAAGCCTATATATTATAATCTTGTTTATCTGCTTGTCTCTATGCTTAGAATTGCCTTTCTGATAATAGTCTTTTGATATTTAAAAATAGTATTCCTTCAATTGCCACTGCGAATTTTTTAATAACAAGAAGAGTGTAATTTATGCTACCTTGTTTACATCACAATAGACATATTGTTCGAATGAAGGCAGTTAAAAAAATGGTACTTTGTCTCAAGCCGAATCAGGAAATTTTAGATAAAAATTCTTTAGTATTACTTAATTGGCCACTAAGAGTTTGTTAGTAACAGGAATAATGTAGTTTATGCTACCTAAATATATCACATAAGCAAGAATACTTTTTTAATAGAAGATGGCTACACTTTTTTAACACATAAGTCTTCATATTCTTAATTCGGTATTTAAGAGTTAACACTTGAAACTCCACCCATCAAATTCTATACATGGGTTCTCTGTAAAGAAACGATGTACAAATTCCTAGTCCTTCTCAAAGAATTTTTCTGGGGGCTGATGGTATCATTCCTTGGTAGGTCACCCATCTATGAGAGATAGATAACGACTCATAAATTAATTTAATAAATTTCATTTAGCACTTCCACAGGCATACAATTAGCAGCTTTAAAAGAAGAAAGAAGATAGTTTCGAGGGTCCTTAACAAACCCCACAAGTGTCTGAGAGAGAAAAAACAAGTTTTTTATCAGAATGTAGAATAATTCAGAATATCGTGGAATAGAATCTCATAAAATATGTAGTTTATGGAATATATATGATAAATCACGCCAATCAGAGCTAGGAATCATTCTGATATGAAAGTTATTCTTAAAGTACAAATTATACCACACATATTAAAGATAATTAAAAAGAGAGTATATAATATATTTAATTATTGTTATTTCTAATAATCAATAAACTATTAGCCTTTATATAGAATTAGGGCAACCATTAGGTCAATTGTAATTTCTTGTTTGCTATTTCCTTCTGTGCAAGGTCTCATTTTTTTTTGATGTGTTAGTTCTGCTATTTTATATAAAATACTTGGTTGCAATCACCAATAGTCTTGCAAGATTTCAATGATTCTTTTTTATATTCATTAATTTGTCTGCTATATCAATTAGTACACTCTTAACCTAATAAGCTGATTTGTAAATAAACACAGATTCATTAATCTTAAATCAGTCTTTGAATGGGTAATTTATTATATAATTATTATGATAATGAGCTCCTCTGATTTTTTCTCTTTTACTTATGAAGCTAGGTTTATGCTTACGCATTATGATCTCAAGTTCATTCAACTAGCACTAAATTATCGAAATGCTTAGTAATCCTTTTAATATAATGTAAATATAAATTCTTAATATTCATATTCAATCCTATTTCTGTTTTTATGCTTGCTCTCAATGTGCTTGCTCAGTGAATGATCAAAGTTATTTTACAGTGGTCCCTGAAGAAACATATTTTTATTAATTCAATAAACAATATTCTTAAGTAGTATAACTTAATCATGAGGTTCTATTTAGACAATTTGATCCTGAATCACAAGCAATGACTCTTGACTAGAAAATAGCATCACAGCTTCTGAGAAATATAAACTGTGGCATTTGTAACTCATATAGATTCTACAATTTGTATTAAATTGATTGGCTGCATCTGTGCAGACTTGGCCACAAGAAACAGCTGATGTCCTCGAA
Organism: Sphingobacteriaceae bacterium; assembly: GCA_965279595.1. GTDB lineage: Bacteria > Bacteroidota > Bacteroidia > Sphingobacteriales > Sphingobacteriaceae > CAIKLP01. The sequence continues at coordinate 5,829 of CBDIIF010000009.1, read as the reverse complement.
GGTGGGGAGAGTAATTAACCTCTGATTCTACCAAACTTTCTCTAAATCTCATTCATTATTTCAATATTAGTTTCTTATAGGCTGTAAGTATCAAACTAATCTATTATCATCTGACTTCAATCTCTTAATTACCAATTACACCTAGATTACTCAGTTGTGGTGTCATCTTATAAATCTAACAAAATTATTTTAGCACACTCTGAATATGGTGTGATGTTTGAATCACAAGGATTTTGATAAAGATTACATTCCATTCTTAAATCATTAAGTTTTATGAGAATGCCTAAATGAATATAAATAATTTACATTATCCTTTAATTTATTATCAGAGATGTGATTAAACATTGAATTTAAGCAGCTTTATTTATTGCAGATCGAAATCGGAAAACAACTCTCAAAACCCGACCTTAAATTATATTTTCATAGCCTGCCATTATTTCTCATCTATGTTTAAATGCAAATGGTATGTAATATTAAATATTATGGCTTTTCAATATTTTTAAAAACCTATATTTTTTATTAAGAAGAAAGTATTACACCTAGCGAAACAGTATGCTTTTGTTTCATAATATTTTTTATCTATATATTTTTTTTTTTGATAATGTAAAGAATTTTATTTAATATAATCAAATGTGATAGTATTTTGTAAGTCACCCACATCATATTTCTTGTCATTCTCACCATCATGGCTGTTAATCCAATCTCTTATAATAAATAAAACTTGTTGCTAATAGGTTCTCAAGTGAAGGAAATCATTTAACCTACTTTCAATTCTCTAATGAAGTATGAAATGATGAGCATTAAATTGTTCTTAAAATGTTGTTATATAAATTTTTATAATATAAACTCATAGAGTTTGCATTAATGGAAAATTCCAGATCAATTAGGAACATCTAATACTCAACTCTATATAGGCCTAATACTCCGTGATAAAATCTAAACTTTGATACCTGATCTTCAATTTATGTTGATGATGGTAGAGATTGCTATTCGATAGGATTTATTGAAAACACAACTATATCCAATAGTTTTAACTATTGAGATGAATCAAAAAGATACTATACTTTTTATAATATATTGTTTAGAGATTATTGAAAGTATTGACAATCAATGTTAGACAATATGTTGAATGACCTCGAGAGAAAGCAGATTCCAAAATTGATTATCCAAATGTTATTGAGAGATTAACCCACTCTTTGTTGTAGCTTGCTAATATAGATAAGAGATGCTTTAACACATTTAGGGAAGTAGACGAATTGCATAAATCGGTTTATAAAAGTCTCGATATAAATTTTTACTATTAAAGAGACACTCTGCAATAGATCATCATTTATTGATTCTAACAGAAAAATATAAAGTTCACGAAATGAAAAAAATTATATTATAAACAAATATTTTATCTTTAATATATGATTCTCTTAGAGTATAGAAACTTCTGAAGAACAGAATATAGAGAATTTAAAGATTATGGAGAGTATGGAGAGTATGGAGAGTATGGAGAATATGAAGATTATGGAGATTATGGAGATTATGGAGATTATGGAGAATATCGAGTCTAAAATAAAAAAGCGTAAATAAATTGTTGTTAAAATCCACCTCGATTCTTCATATAGTAATGTCATGCGGAATAAAGTGGTTTATATTAGTAGCTATGGATGATTCTTATACCTAATGCATAAATAGAGTAATTAGTTGATCAATAATTAAATTATTGAGGCGAATGATGGAGTAGAAATTATAATATCAGATTCAAGGATTGAGAATATAATACCTATAATGGGAATAAATTCTAATCTACTAGAAACAGGCAACCATAGATTGAACCAAATAAAACTCATTCTTTAGATTGTTTCTATATTAAGGGAATTATGAAGATATATTATCATTTGAATGCTTTTATGGTATAGCAATTGATAAATATAAGAATGCAAGCTATTAGATATCCCAACTAACAGATAATTATCTAATTTTTCAAAAAATCATTATTATTGTTTGTAAATATATCAAATTCTAGAGGATGTTTTCGTTTTGGATAATTTATATTTATTTTCAAAAATTCATTTCAATCCAATAAAAGACCTCTAATTGTAGTATATTCAATTCTGTTTTATAGGAGAATCACATTAATATTTTTTTTTAATTTCTTTAAGGCTGCATATTGAAAGATAGATTATTACTATATTAATTACTTTTATTTCATATTTATTTATTTGTCAGTTTGCCATGGCGAATCAAATAAATTTATAAAATAAGATTAGGACACATTTATTGCCTTGTGCAACTCCAATTATATGAATTTTATATGATGATAAACTCCAACCAAATGAGTAAGTACTAAGCAAAAATTAATGTGAGGGATTCTGTTATGGTCGTATAGATTATAAATACGATGATGCTGGTAATCTAATCAGTATAATGGCGGAGAAGGAAGTCTTAAGGACAGATATAGTTTATTTAATTTCATTTTCAAATCCTGATTATGCAATTGAGGATTGCCCTATTGATTAATGTCTAAAATGTTTGTACGTCTCAAATATATTTAAATCCTACGTTTATTAATAGAAAAATCAAAATTTGAAAACTCTTTTCATGATTTGATGGAGGAGCAATTTATATCGAATCGAGATTAACCACCTCAATTATTACTTTATCCTAAATTATTGTTTAAAATTGCTACTCATTAAAGGCACATTCATTTCAGTGTACTTCAATAAATACTCTTCCATTTACATTACAAATGTATCTATCAAGAATAATATTTCAACTTCAAATTATTATTTGAGTTAGATTCAGGATTTGAATGAGAATTAAGTTGAGAAATTCCACTAAAACTCTGCTATTTTTTATATCGAATAAGGATCATTATATATTAGTGATTCAATAATTAGTGATATTTAACTAAGTAGCGTGTTATATTTTTATTCAGCCTCTGATTTATACATTTATGACTCAATAATTTAAATATACAATTTAGCTCTTTAGGAATAATATAAATATATCCAACATCCAATATAAAAACAACCACTTTTATATAGAATGTGAAATTTCTCAATTGTTATAATCTCTAACCAGAACAAATAACCACACTGATAGAAGTAGAGGATATTTAGGTGTTTAATCTCCAAAAGTATTAATATAATGATAAGGATGATCAAGAATAATTGAATTTACCATTTTAATAATGATTAATAATTTCATTTTTTTAACTATTGATATATATGTTAAAATGTTATTTAAGCTTATAGATGTTGTCTATAAGGATTGAAATTATATTAAAGGTACTATGTATATGTAAAAATAATGAGAAAGTTTGATACTTTAATCCATTTGAATTAGATTCATAAATTAATATAAGACCATTGAAAAAAATAATATGATAATTGACAAAAGATTAATAAAATCAAATATAAAACAAGAAAATAAGGTATAAATTAATCATTTAACAATCTAGGATATTATCTTTAGATCACTTAGAAGATAACTCTGTTGTTTTATGATGTAAACAAACATTTTAATAAAAAATTCAAACCTAATCATAAATAGATTGCATCATGAAAAGAGTATTTTAAATGAATATATCATATCATAATTCGTTTTCTTCATCTTCTTCAACTATATAGGAATATTAAGAATTTTAATTAGTCTTAATACTTATATTGATTGATCTGTAAAAAATCTCTGAAATATATCTATCAATGAATTCTAAGTTCCAATCCAATGTAGCTTTAGTACCCGTCATCAATCAAGAAATCTGCCAATTATATAGACTAATATAGAGAACATTTTAGATATATACCTTAAATAATAAAAATTCTCTATATAATAAAAAATATTAAATTATATTCATTCAATTTACATTAGCCCATTATTTAATTGCATGCTAAACAGTACGACATCTTCTACTTAGCTTATTTTTCCAGCTTCTGCAATATATTTAAGCACGTTATCGCTCATTCCGTTAATTAGAAAGCAGTTTTTTGACTTCAAGTCCTCACCAAATGTTGTTTATTACCCATATCCGGAAATATCCATAAAGAAAAATCTAGCATCCTTGTTGATGTCATTAACATATTTTTTAATGACCTAATCAAATCTAGTTCCACTTTCTGCAAATCCATGTGTAATCATCATATCTGAAAAGATAACAATGTTATCGGCTCTGACTTTAGGCTCAAGCAGAACTTCTTAAATGGTTTGCCCAATCCATTCTGATGAACCATTTAGCTTGGTCGCTTCAGATTAACAATGTAAAATTCCCTAGAGTAGAGACATGTTATTGAATTCAACCTTAAGATAAGCTTTATCCTTTAGAGGTGCAGCGAACAAATAAAATTAGCTATTTTCACATTTCATTCTTATAAGATGACCTAAAACGAATCCGCAATCCATACAGCTATTTACTGATCCATATTTTTTTCCTCCACTAATTTTACTTCCCATGGATCCACTAACATCTACAAAGATATATGTTACTCCTGGAATTGTCTCAAGATTCTTATCCACAGCTACCTTCATAGCATCTTCTATCGCTTCTGAGTATGCATTTATTAACTCTTATTTAACTTTTACAGCTTCCTCATCTTGGGTTATCACATTTTGATTTTCTATTTCCATTTACTTGTTTTTCTATTTCCTTTAAATCTATTTGTCTTTAACTGGAGCATTAATTCTAACAATTTGATTTAGTGCAGAAAAATATTATAGAGGAAATATTTTAGAGTTCTTAACTTAATTTGGATTTCGAATTTTATCAATAGCTTTCAAATGAGCTTCATCAGAGACTCCTGCTTAAAGTATATTTCTAAGATTTCTAATGAGTGCTAGATACGGAACATTATTTTAAAGAAGTAATTACTACCAAATCTCTCTCTTACTCAGATCTCCTTTGCTTAGTTCACGATCCCATGTTATAGGTATGGGTATTTTCATTCTTTTCCCAGCTAACTCAGGTTTAAACTCATCGGCCTTTTCATCAGGAAATCTCTATTAAAATTCCTCAAGAGTTTTAGGGTATTTATGACCTAGCACTGATGCGACAAGATATTATGGTTATGATGCATGGCTCAGCTAAATGATGTCTTTCAAAAAGATAAAGTTTGTGTCAAAGATGTTTTCTTTTTCATCTCCGTGAATATTTACTTATTTCTTATGATCTTTTTTCATGCTTAATGCTTTGCCAGTTGCCTTAAGTAATTTTTTATTGATAACCTTCTATTTATCAGGTCCAATCTATATGTTCTATAAGTTCAAAAGTTTCATAATTTTTCCTTTTCTTTTATCCTTTGGCTATTACTTTAATTTCATATTGTAGATTTGCAAGTTTTTTTTTCTGCTTGCGTCCGAACATTACTTACCTAGTTAGTAGACAGAGTATTGTTTCAATTTCTTTTTTATTTGCTTTTGAAGGATCTTTGGAAAATTCAATCTCTCTCTAATATCTTCTATGTCATGGAGATTTAGTTCCTTATCATGAACTCTGATGACCTAAACGTACTAACAAACTTCAATCAAATCTCCTGGGATTAATAAAGTAGGACAGAAGTATTTCTCACAAAACTTTTTTGTTTTCTTATTTAATGTAGCGAATGCAAGAATAAAATTTGAGACTGATCGAAGGTACATTTTATGTCTCACATAGTAAGCCACTTGAAGTATAAACTCAGGATCAAGCTCAGAAACCTATTGTAGAACATTAGTCAAGTTATCCCTACTTTCGCTTGCTTATGCATAGTATTTTGATTCATTAAGCATCTGGCTCGAGACGATAGCCAATAAGTACTCTCTTAAATCTGTCCTCTGTTAACAAGAATTGGGATCTAAGAAGAACTT
>CBDIIF010000008.1:0-17016 GCA_965279595.1 Sphingobacteriaceae bacterium | reverse complement strand
CCATAATTGAAATCAAAGAAAAAAATATCTTAGCTTAGGAAGAAACATTTGGACCTATTTTTCCTCTCATTCATGCTACATCTAATGATGAGATTCTTAGAATTGCTAATAACACTAAATATGGTCTGGGGGCAGTAGTGACAACTTAACATGAAAATGAAGCTATACCATTTATCAAGGGAATATAGGCTGGAATGGTATTCGTAAATGATATTGTAAAATCTGATTTTGGCCTACCTTCTGGGGGAATTAAGTAATCTGGCTATGGAAGAGAATGTGGTAGATATGGTATATAGAACTTTGCTAATATTAGAACTGTGTGGATTTAGAATTATAAGTGATATTATATAAATTATTTTTATATTTAATATTGAAATGTAGAAATTTTATTATGTTAATTTAAGTATTGTCTTCATTTAGAATATTAGACATGTTATTTATAAATTAATAAAAATTATATTAATTCAAATTAAGAAATATTTTATACTTTTCAAATTATCAAAATAAAAATAACAAATAATTAGATTAAATCGATTGATTTAGGATCTTATTTTTTACATGCTTCACAAGTTGAGGTAGAGGGGTTCCATGAATAAGTGCCTAATGATTAATTAAAGCAATCAGCTGAACTTAAAGATTTTGGATCCCCATCAACACAAATTGAACCTTCTAAAATGCATATTCTATAATTTTATAAATCCCAAGATGGAATTGGTTAACATTTTGAACCCTACGCCTTTGTGAGACAAGTATGCGGTAAACATTAACTATTCTCTTAATCTGGTGTCTTTTCAAAAAAGCAAGCATCTTATCTTGTTTTGCAAGCTCTTTCATCAAAATCAGCTATTTAACATGAGGTAAATAGTTAACATGTACCAGCATTTGAAGACTCTTTAGGAGTAAATGCACAAATGCCATCTAGTCCCCCTTAATCGCAAGAATTTTTAGCAGTGTATAATGAACATTAAGATTATTAGATACATGTAGCCCCATCAGAAATGCATTTGAATTAAGTCAAATCGGAATCACAAGAATTAGATGAGCTAAGTAGGATATCTGAACATTATTTTAATCTGCAATAAGATTAAGTTTAATCTTTAGCTTATACCCATTAGCATACTCCATCAGTACCCATAACACAACTTACAGCAAATTTATATAAAGAGCAATTAGTTAACTCTATACAAGATGATCCGGAAGTAGTGCAATTTTTCTAAGCAGGAAATTAAGAACAACCATAATAGCTAGTAACATCAATATTAGAAGCATCTTAGCATAGTTAAACTCTGCAATATCCTGTTTAATTATCAGGTTATTCCCAAAAACAAACGCCATCTTTGCCAATATTACCACAGGCAATTTTTGTGATATAATCAGAACATTTTTACTTTGTCATACATTATGTACCATCTGTATAACAATTTTCCCCCCAAGCTAAGCATTCTTTTGCTGTTTTACCATAACCATCACCGCAAACTGTAAACAATTTACAAGATGCTTTATTATCTCTTGATTCTGGCAGCCAACCACATTATCCATCTATTCCGATTATACAACCAGCCTGAGTTAAAAAGTTTTCACAAAATGTTAATGGAACACAATTTTATCCATTTGTGGTACAATATTTAGATGCAAGTTAGCAAGCAGAGTGTGTTTATTATATCAAATCTGTACATTTAGCATAACTAATACAAGAACCAGAACTCAATGGTGAGGATTTATACCATGAACATGGATAGCCTAAACCATCATATATGCACAAATTAGGATTAGTATAATGGGAACAGACTATATTTGATTAACAACCTAAACCTGAAGTTTTGCAGCCAGCTAAGAATGAGCTACAAGCATAATCAGAAGTCGCAGTGACATTATCTGAACATTCGATGGGACGACATTTAGAATTAGACCAAATGCACTTTTTTTGATTATCTGTTGTTTAAACAATACCACATACCTCAAATTAATATGAGTTACAAGGACCTTTTGTTATACAACCTAATTGACTCCCATTCTTAATGCATTTAGCTATTTAACCACTACACTCATCATCAGATTTTAAAGAACTTGGTAACTGTTCACATTTTTTATTCAAACAGCTACTAATTTCAGGATTCCAAATACATTAAAAGGGATTATCCCCATAAAATTTAGTAATATCACATTCTGATGCAAACTTGATGTCCTCGCAATTTTATGGCCTAGTTTTACATTAATTAATCATATCACAATATAATCCTGGAGTAGTCTTATATGAGACACAAGCATCTGAAGTTTTTATAATTTCGCATTAAGCTTCCAATATATGGATGCATCCAAATCCCGTTGCGATGCAGTTCTTATCCAATTTTTTACATTATTCATCTCCATAATATGTTATTGGAGCAGTTCTACAGATATTTATGCAGGCTTAAGGATTAGATCCAATTCCAGCACATGGACCATCAGAGGCAATATATATAGGACAACTTCCAATATTTCCTATGAATTTATTGCACTATTAAATCGAAATGCATCCTTTTGTTCCGTTCCAGACACATTATTATGAAGATATTCCTTTCCATAAAGCACATTCCTCATTAGAATTAGCAATTTTATTCTGAGAACATGTTCTATTAATACAATTACTCATAGAATTAGCATCATCAGAATTATTGCAGAGTATTCCATTTCCAATAAATTTTTGACAAGTTTATTAATTGCCTTTATATGATTAACAAGGAGCCAACTAGTTTATGCATCCAGAACCATTTGTAATACATCCTATTTTAAATGTCCAACAGTCTTAATTTGTTGTCAAAGATGAGGGAGCATCGGTGCATTAAAATTCAGTGCAATCTGCTTCAAGTGGTGCCAATTCACATCCTTACAAATATGCGTTACAATCAGCATCTGAGGTTGCCGTTTATACCTATTCACAAGATTTTTCAGAGCAAGTTGTATCTCCTTGAATATACACGCAATGCAGCCCAAATTAATTTTAGGCCAAAGAACAAAGTTCTTAAGCTTATGAAAATTCTATTGATTAAATTTAAATATTTTAGCAGCCAACTGCTTCAATACAAGTTTATTGATCAATTGAAAATGTACACATTAGCCCAAATTTATTAATCATCTGATTACAGATTGCTATCTTCACTTAATTGGAGTTTCCAAATGGGACATATGATTCGCATTTATCTTTACTAACACATATTTATCCATTATATTAACAGTCCGCAAAATCTGCACAAGTGGAAAAACTTTAACCTGAAGTCAATGAAGAACACTTTCTAACACTACAATTACTTCCACTACTCCATTCACATTTTGTTCCATCAATTTATGTCAATGCTGCACAATTGAGATATTGGCCTAATCCAGTCGTTTATGCAGTATAAAAAGAGCAATCTATTTATTTTGCTAAGCAATTTAGTCCATCAAAGACACAACCTAAAAAATAAGATAAACAAGAAGTTTAGCCTGTTGTGATTAAAGTACAATCAGCAGCAGTGCATGTTGTAGATGATACATAATCGCAATATCTGAAACGCCATTCTTCTTATTATTATCTACAAAATGTTATATTTTCTGCATATGTAGATCCATATGTGACTAAATCTTAACAAATCAAATTTAGTGTACAAGTAGTTGTATTTTTCACGTAAGAACAATATTTTCCATTAATATCTCTTAAGGTTTAACAAAATCTTTAATTATCTAGATCGGTCCCAACCTAATTGATCAAGTTTATTTGATAACTAGTGCAACTTCCTGCTGTTATACAAGATGTCAAATTAGCAGATGAGTATCCACAATAATTATTTCCATCTTAAATTCTTGTAATAGCACAGAATTAGGCTTTTTCAAAATTAGTTGTAATTGTAGGAGGGATAGTTATATCATTACAAGAGGCTGGAGAATTACTACAAAGTGTTAAGCTTATTGTACTCAAATAGACGCAAGCATTAAGTGTATCAAGCAACTGAATGACTCTGCAATACGTGGCTTTTTACAATTCATTTGAGGAAGATGTTTAAGGTATACTATGTTGATTGCATTAAGATGTTTTCTAATAACAAATACTTGTGACTATATTCCATGCACATATTGATTCCGTATATTAATTACATTTAGTTAAAGTAGTCACTCCATAATCTGTGCATGCTTTAACAGTACAATATTAAGCTGTGGATGAGTTTAAACCACATTAAATAACTCCATCAATTATTATTCCATGACAATATTATGCTTTTAATTCAGCAGTATCTCCGATAGCTAAAAACTGATTACAAGCTGCTTAAGTACAAAAATCTCCATTAGAGTATCCACATGCGCTATTGCCTGGATTTTTTAAACTTTAGCAATATATTGCCTTTTATTAATCATCAGAGCCAATTGCTACGAACAAATTGCAGGAAGATTCTTTTGGCTCTACACAAACATCTATGTCATCCAATCCCATCTAGCAAGTGTAACCATTAAATTAATTATTATACTATTAACAATACGTAGCCTTAAGTGTAAATGTTTTTGCTGAGTAAGGTGGTATTTTATTAGAACAAATAATAGATCTGCATAATTATTTAGATTAATTTTAAGTCTATTAACACTTTTAAAAATTTCCTGAAAACAGAGTATAAGATGTTGATTTGTAAACACATCCTCCATATTATTCTTAATTCCAAGTGCATTAGTTTGAAAATGTACTACACTATTCATTCGTCTTGTATGCATTATCCAGTTGAGTTTAGGAACAATCTTTTGGTATGCAAGGTGTTGTTTAATCTGCTATATCTTACATTTTCCAACATTACTAAGCCACACCCTCTTTTACTGCTGTAGTTATTTAACCACAAAAAACTTATGTTCCAAAATATGATGTGCAATCACCATTAGTGCAACTGTCTCTACCATCAAAATGGCATCCTTATAAATATTATTAGCATCTTAAGTTGGAATCAACAAATATACCTTCTTCTTTTACTTAGGAACATTTTTCTCTGTTAATGCATTAAGTGGTACTATCCGAAACTGACTATAGCTAAGAGCATCTAATAGTTCCGTTTTATCCTTTAAAAAGAAGACACTATGATCTAATTCCAAAATAACTTGAGCAAGGCTCGAATTTTTCAACACAGCCTTACCCATTTGTTATGCAACCATTTAACATTTAATCACAAAAAAAAATAAGAGAATTACTTTAATCCTTGCATTAACTATTGAAACATAATTATTCAACAGCAGACCATATACATCTACGTAAATAGGTTTATCCTTCACTATAATATTATTATTAATTTAAATAACACTAGGATGCAGTTTTGAAATTTTCACAACTTGATGTATTGATGCAAATTTAAAAATTACTACATTAAGAATTGGATTGACAATTAGTTAACATGTTATTACTTTCACAAGTAGATGGTTTTTCAGTGCATCCTGATCCAGTTGTTACACAATTAGATTAGAAAGATTCACATTCGCTATTTGTCGAAATATTGGTTGGTGCATCTTTGCATTATTTCTTGACACAGCTAGTCTCACTGATTTACGTTTAAGGAGCAGTACATTTACCATCTAAGCCTATGTATTTTAAACAGGTTAAATAGGTCCCATAATATTGATTACATAATTTTAAATATTTGCCACACCCCATTCCAGTTGTTATACATCCTATTTAAAATTCCTAACACTCTGCATCGGAATTATATGTTAATGGAGCATCATAGCAACTTTTTGCCCTACAATATGATGGTGATAACTCTAATCCTATGCAATATCCATCAGATCCAATAAAATTTGAACAAGTAGTTTCAGTTCCTTTATAAGATGAGCAAGGTCCTAGCATATTAGTGCATCCTCGTCCTGTGGTGACACATCCAGATTTAAATATTTTGCAATTTTCATTTGTATTTAGTGTAATTGGAGCTTCTCTACATTCCAAAACCCTACAATGATTTGATTATTTATCAAAAGTGCATGGACCATCACTACCAATAAGACCTATGCATCCTTAGTTTTTAGTATACTAATAGCAAGGTATAAGAGTTTTTACACAACCTTTCCCATTAGTCACACAGTTTTTTAAGAACGCAGAACATTTTTAATCAGTATTTTATCTTTTAAAAGCATCCTCACATTCAAGTTTTCTGCAATTATCAGAATGAACATCTATTGTGCATGCACCATCTGATCCAAAATAATTATTACAACCAACATTTCTTTTATATGTTCTGCATTCACTCAATTTTTCAACACACCCCCTTCCTTTTGTTAAGCATCCCTTTATCCATTAATCACACTATCTGTTTGTTTTATAACTTTTGGGGGCATTAGTACAGTTTTTATCAATACAAGTACTATTTTCTGAATTCCATAAACATGACTTAGCTCCTGAACTTGAATTATTCTCTAATATAGATTCAATTCATACTTATACAATGCTTTTAAATTTTATAATCTGAGCAAGATTTTATCTCCACACATTGCCTTCCATCTGTTGTACATTGTGTTGATATTGATTAGCATGCTGAGTTTGACGAGTATCTATAGGCTGAACAACCAGCAAATGCTTCACAATTTTTTGAAATTTGTGCACATCCAAAAGTTTAAGCACATCTCCAATTATTCTATTAGATAGAGCAATAAGAAATAATTAGCTATGTCTCTTAATTATTTTTTTCGGGAATACATTTACCTTGATTCAAGAATCAGACAATACCTAAGTTCTTATTTGATTCCCATTCACAAAAGGTTTTTAAATTGCATTCAGTCTCAGTCAAAATATTATCACATTAACATGATTGTTTATTGGGATATACAATAAGTGAGGCTGCAAATAAAATTAAACATAGTAGGAAATAATTATTCATTGACCAATAAATTTATGTAATTTGAATTAAAACCATATAATTCCAATTTTTAAGAATAAATATAAAATATTAACAAAAAAGAAGTGAATTAATTTATTGAAAATAGAAAAGATGAAAATAAATTATATTATAATTGAAGAAGAAAACTTAGATGATAATAATATGGGTACTATTTTCATGGACATTAGTATTGAAATTTATTTTAAATTAAAATTTTTTCAAATAAAATAACATAAGATTTGTATGAATTAATATTCTTTTTACCTCTCGAGTGATTTTTTTATTTCTTGGTTATTTTAGCCATTAAGGAATATAATTAAATACACCTGATTCGATTGCAGCTTATGTTATGGGTTCATTTCCAGTTGAAAGATTTCCAATTATTCTTAGTGCAGGCTCAGCTAATTCTAAATTTTCATCATTTATATAATTAGCTATATGACAAACTATCTAGGATTTTGTTAAAATTTCTAGTGCCATATCACTATCATCTGTTAATTAAGCAATTGCTGATAACACTTCCTTTAAAACATCAGGTTCTTTGATGAAAATAAACTTTTCGCACAAAAAAGGCAGAAATTTTTTATCAAATTTGAATTATTTTGTCCTATCCTCTTGACATAAAATAGATAAAGTCACTATACCAGATCTTTAAATCTAGATATCATTTTCCCTCATTAATAACTATAAAATAATATCCTAGCCACTTCCTTAAATAATCCTATGACATAATTTTCTATTCTTCGCAAACACTCCAAGACTTTGAAGAGACAATTATGTTAATTCATAAATGTCGTGTTTAATTATGTCAATATGAATTTGTATTATGCCTTTGTCTATTATCTTTTCATAACTTTATTTTAACTGCTAACCAATATATATTAAGGACTTTAGTGCTTAATATTAATGATAAGGTGTCTATCTAGTTTTAATAATTTTAAATAAACAAGTTATTAATTAATTATCCACAACTTATGGTAATGCTGGATCTCTCTAAATGTTTATAAAAAATCATACATCTGTATCAAAATATTTATTTAAACATATTAGTCCATTATATGTTATTAATGGATCATCAGATAATATGTCCTATAAGATTTCTGGATACTCATAGGTTTATTTATTTTAACTTTACTATAGAACTTACTTTAGTCTTTAGTTCATCTCATCTGTCAACAAATCACTTTCATAATCCAGTTTTTTCAACTAATTCTGACCAAATTCGTATTAGTTCATAACTTTAATAAAATTATTTTAATTCATAAATTTATTTAAAATTCATTTGCATTTAGCTTTTGTATTATAACTTATAATTACTCTAATTCTGTCTACCAATCTAAATTAGCTGCCAACTTGATCAGGTTCTAAAGAATTCCACAAAACTCTTATTACCAAGTCTCCAATAAATGAGGATCAATCTTACATAAAAAAAAAAAATACATTTTAGACTAAATTTTGAATAGAATCTATAATTAATTTTATTTAACTTTTTTCCTATTTTTATGTAAATTGTTAGATTATCTAGAAATATTTAAAGTTAATTAGACTTTATAGGTCTTAGATCTAAATAAACTAGGTCATATTAAGGTATACTCGAAACGCCTAATTTATAATCTTCTAATACATCAATCATCAACTTCTGATCTTAAATAGCAATATTTGAGAGTTGATTCATTATTTATTAATCTTTAAGAATCTCAACTGTAAGCTCATAGGAATTAATGGCTATCATTTATAATAATTAGCAAACCTATTTTTATTTTTTAATAAATACTAATTTTCTAATCTAAACTTTATTGTGTGTTATTAATTTCTGAATATATTTCAATAATTATTATTCAATTAAATACTTTGCCTATTCTTTACTCCCCATCGAAATATCCACCAAAATTGCCGATGCAGATCTGATAACTTCAAAAGATTTGTGTGTTAAAGATTACAAAATTATTTTTATACACTAATTTTCGAATAATAATTAAATAACTTCTTATTGTTTTGTATGTTCTCCTAGTGCATTTAAGACTTCTAATAAATTGTTGGATTATTAAGCATATTTAAGCAATTTGCATATGTTTGAAATTATGTATAAACTAGACTAATTTTAGCATAAGTTTGTTAAAGCCCACACACACTAATTTAGGGAATTTAGGCTACCATTCAATCCATCATTTAACAATCCTTCACAAACCTAAGCAAACTCAATTATAGCTTAATGCCCTCCTCCTTCTAAAATTTTATTTTTATAATCATCATTGTCTCCAGCTAAATTTCCTAAAGCCCATACGGATTATTCAGCAATATCAAAAATTTTGCTTTTTGTGAGTTCAATAAATAGTTCTATTCCTCCCAAATTTGCGACTACTGCAGTTTCTTCCTAGTTTCCACTTGCAATATTAGTCAAAATGTAACAAGATTCATAAGTATGATATGGAGTGATGTTCATTTTTATGATTTAAAAAATTAGAGGTACAGCTCCAAACTCTATAGCTTTTGCGATTTATGGGTCATTCTAAATAAAATAATCTTTTACCTCATGACTTACTAATTTTCTTATTCCAACTAATCCATGATATTTAATATAAATGTCTTCAGAATCCAACTATTTAATAAAAACTCCAATCAAATCTTTCTTAATATGTT
Organism: Sphingobacteriaceae bacterium; assembly: GCA_965279595.1. GTDB lineage: Bacteria > Bacteroidota > Bacteroidia > Sphingobacteriales > Sphingobacteriaceae > CAIKLP01. The sequence goes on along the minus strand of CBDIIF010000008.1, from coordinate 7,522 downwards.
CTTTTAAAATAGACTTTTATATGTTATTATATTTTAGATTATCTTCAGGAGTTAATAGATCATTTTCAAAGTCAAGATGCTACATTTTTCTGATATAATTCTTATGAATTAATTGAATTAAATTAAATTAAATTTAAAATAATTCTCATAAAATTTTGTTAGAATTGTATGAGGTATTAATTAGTAATTTTCTAAATAAAAATAAAGAAAAGAAAATTTTTAAATAAACATAATTATTTTATGGATTTTCAAATACCAGAGGATTTAATTACAGAAGCAAGGGAAGACAAACTATAAAAGAAATCTCGCTAGGATAAGAAAGATGAAAAAGACAATAACTACTAATAGTAGAAATAAGAATATAGAAAAATTAAACACTAAAGAGAGAAGTAATTGAGATATGAAAAACTACAATAATTTAAGACATAAGAAGAAATAGATGCTTATTTAAAAGAAAGAAAATTAGCCAAATAATTTAAAAGAGAGAATGGTTTGCTTTAAACTTAAAGTAAATTTAGAGTAGTGATTGATTGTGGATTTGAAGATTCAATGGCTGAAAGAGAATAAAAATCTTTGGCAAAATAAATGTCCCACTTATATTCAGAGAATAGAAAGCTAAAGTTTCCAATTAAAATATTTATCACAAACATTTATCCTACATTAGAAAAATGGCTTCAAGTATTCAATTATGAAAAATGGCCAATAACAGCAAGCATAGAACCTTTTTATGAAATCGAAGAATTAAAAGGATCAAACTTTGTATATTTAACTCCGGATGCTGAAGAAGAAATTCAAGAAATTAAAGAAGATGAAGTCTATATTATTGGAGGATTAGTAGATAAGTATTACATATTATTAAATAATCAAGACCTATTATTAAAAATGCTACCCTAAACCGAGCTTAAATGCTAAATATAAGAAAGGCTAAATTACCAATCGGAGGGATGATTAAAGCGAATTTCAAAAAATGTTTAAATGTAAGTACAGCTGCCTTATTTATACCAAATTGGCTTGAACTCAGAGATTGGCAAGCAACATTTGATAAGATAGTACCATTAAAGTTTTATAAAGATTGATTTCTATGTGTTTTTATAATTAAAAAATTCTATAAAAAAATCAAATGGAAATTTTGAAATAAGAAGAAGAGCAATTTAAGTATAAAGTAGCAAATGTTTTCTTCTAATTTATAAGATACTCCTTATTTCTAATATTTATAGGATACTAAAGTATTAAATTGTTAGATGATGATAAATAATGTGGATTTTAACAGGAAACATATATTAGTACCTTATATCATGGAGGATTAATATTGCTTTTATTCAACATAATTGGTGCTGCCTATATATTATATTAGAAGAATTTTGCAAGAATTGAATTTTTTATTACTTATGGATTAAACTTATTTTGGGTGATTTGTATGATGCTTTTCTCCGTATAATAACTATTAAACTCTCCATGCTAATTAGCTGACTTAGCTGTTAAATATTTTATTTATTTGAGCTTTTTTAACTAATTAGATGTAATAATAATCATGATGTTCAAACATGAAATAGCAAATAGATAAGTAAATATATGTTCAAATATGTCTATTGTACTACTTATATTTACATCAAAAATAGCAGAGGGTTGTGCAATAAATATAATATCAATTGAAATAATGCTAATAAGTGCAAATTCGATAGGTATATTTATAATTTATAATAAATAGCTTTGTTATTTTTTACAGGTATCAATATTTCGATTGTATTCTTGCCAAAATAAAGAGAGCAACTATCAAATGCTTTCAAATTTGTTTGCATTCTTGTCATTTGCTTTATAATATTAAATTATTTAGTCATTGTATATTATGTTGAAGCAGTAATTAATACTTATTATATAGGGTGATATAATAGAGAACAGAAAATGCTTGTCTATCGATTTTATAACAAGGACTTATTGTTACACAGCTCCCATAACCATGCTAGGAATATTTCCTATTATGAATTCATTAAACTTTTCATTTGTTAATGATGATGAGGAAGAAATAATTGTACAATAGTAAGGGTTTTAACAATCAAGAATCACCTTAAATCCCATGAATACCCCAAAAACAAATCCTAACTATGTTTCACCATATAAAATAATTGTAAATTAATCTGAAGACCATTATTTGTCAAGGAAATGATTTAGATTTTTTCATTACTTTTATTCTGTATTATTTTTTTTAATTTTTAAAATAAATGTTTTCTTAATAATTTAGTATAGATAATTCAGGGTCGAATTTGTCTTCATAATAATCCTAAACCTTTTTAACAGTTCCTCGGGTGATATAATAACCAATCGAGTTTTAATAAGGTTATGTTGCTTACTAAAAGCTAGTTCAGAAGCAAGTTAATTTTGAAGATCTTAGCCAACTGAAAAAATCTGAGCACAAAGAAAGTTTAGAGGAAGGTGATCTTGGGGCCTAATCTAGATAATCATTCGATAGAAAGGATTAAATTAATGAAGTAGAAGAACAATATAAATCCCTAAAACTATTCTAGATTGAAATGTAAAATGTTTAAGGAAAGCGATTGATATCCAAAGGTAGTAGAAAATTTTCAGATGGAAGCGATTTGTTTACAAATCAGGCTGGAAGAAAATAATCAGATTAGTAAAAGGTAATTGATAGCATATCATATTCTCCTAAATTTAAAGCCTAGTAAAATAGCCCACTATTAGTTGTAAAATAAGATTTTCCTTATGAGTATAATTAATGGCCAAGAAAACTTCTGATAACAATGAGATTCGTCTCAAAATTGTTATAAATATTTCCAAAAAAGATGAAACAAAGACATATCTTATTAGTTAATGATATATCTAGTAACATTTATAATAATCCTACTTTGAATGTATGGGACCCAGACAACAACAAAATAATTATCTACAGATAAATTATAGCAATTATAAATATAATACTTATATTTTTTGTACTATTGTCCATGTGTTACGAGATTCCATATGTTTTAGAAATATTTTGTAATTGAAAATACTTATATTAGTTTCCTTTAATATAATTGATACTTGCGTAAATTACAATATAGGCTATTATGAGAATGAAATATTAGAAACAAATAGAATAAAGATAGTCAAGAAAAATATGGTTATTGATTTGATAGTATTAATATCAACATTAATATCTATGATTCTAGAACCTTGGTTCAGTAATATAAAATTAATTTAGTGCTTATGATTATTGTGAAAATTTTTAAATAAAGAAATTATTTACCAGAGCAACTAAGAGATTTGTTAAATATAATATCACTAATTCATTGGATAACTTGTATTCAAATAAAGTTAGCAGATTAATTATAGTAAATAATTATATAAATAGTTATTAAGATGTATTTGATCAATATGTAGATTGTTTACAATGGACCTTGAGCTAGCTCCTACATTCAGGATATACAGAAATACTTGCTATAACTAATGTTTAAAAATTATTCACTATATTTGTTAATATAATTGGGCTGTTTTTAATTATTTTTATAATTAAGACTCATTTACATACTGGAAGTATCTAGGCCAATAATGATTTATCAAATGGATTAAATTAGAAAATTTAAAGATACCTGAATAAAAAACCTTTATAAGCTTGCTTAATTCCTGATCTAAGGGTGGAACTTAAATAATAATTCAAATAAGAATAGTTTATTAAACATTTAAAGAATTTACCTTTTTCTGAGGAATTTAAGCTTAGATTGACGTAAAAGGTTTAGACAAAAGTTTTAGATGCTGGAGAAATTATAGTTAAGGAGAAATAAGTTGCATAATAATACATAATGTTTTTATAAGGTTAATTTTAAAGTTTTAAAGGTAAAACTCTGGTGTGTAGAAATAATTTTCCATTAAATTTATTTTACAAATAAGGCTAGCATTTCTTAAGTATTAAATGTGAAACATAATGCTTAATTGGGATTATTGAAATGGAAGACTTTTTAGAAGAAATTCGCAAATTCCATATAGACTTCTAAAAATTTTGTATGCTTCGTGATGATAAAAAATAATATTGTGAATGTTGTGGATATAGGGGTCATTCGGTAGAAAAATGTAGATTTGTATATTTTACTCCTAATTATAGAAGATTAATCAAAAGACATAATTATTGTTTACCAGAAAATAGAAGGATATTCCTAAGGAATGTCAAAGATAATAAAATAAATGCTTTAATGAATAAGAACTTAATATGCATAACTGCTATCAGTTATGCCATCACAAACAAACTAAGATCTGAAAACGAATTAACAAATGAAGTAATGGGATGGTTATAAGGGTCTACAAACAATATAGAAGATTCAATCTTATAAGATTTCTAAGAAGAAAGATCCTCAAGATATTCTTTATATTAAAGAGCAATTGAGTAATCTAATGGAAAGGGATTAAGTTCTCCATAAAACTCACTGTCAAGTTAGAACTTATAATAAATGCCTCCTATTAAGTTGGATGATAGGGAATCTAGTTAAAATAGCAGAAAAATTCATGGAGGTAAGTTTTATGACCATACATAATCGATAAATTCAATAAAAGTAAATCTTGTGAAAAGTTCAGTCTCAAATGATTAAAAGATGAGAGCCCCTATTAAGAAGGCTACTAATTCATCAAGTTCTGCTAATAAAAGAATTATGAGCACAAGTATAATGTAGATGAACAAATCTTCAAGCAATACAAATTAGCACCCTGAAAAGGAACAACCAATAGATATAGATTAAGTATGCTCATATGAATACTATTATCCAAGTTATAATATAGAGAAAATAGCATTGAAATTAAATAACAGGAGAAATATAAGAAGTGTATCATTTACTTGAATAACTGAATATTAAAAATACAAAATAAATACAAAAAAATAAAAAATCACAACAAGAAAATTCAAAAATGTAATCACTCTTTGTAAAGTGCCACAAATGTCAATAAAGACCTGCAACAATTAAATGTTCCTAATGCAGATATGGATAAGCCTATAGACTGTGTTATTCATGCGATTCACAAATACACAATCGTACAGGTCCAATCGATCAACAACATAAGACAGAGATTATACCATATTAAGGTAATTATTCTAAGCATTTTAGAAATGTATTAGAAGAATTAACCTATAGTATAAGTGCCATAAAAAAATGAATCACGAAATTCATTCAAAAAAAATGATTTCAAACCATAGCAAGTACCCACTAAAGATTTTCTCAGCAACGACAAAAGACAAGATTATAACAAGACAGTGGATTTGTATGGTAAAATGGGTTATTTAGAGAAACCCCAAGAGTATACTGATAAATCAAAAGACAAGAGATCAGATATCTCCCAGGGTTATGATAAAAGACCATATTCTAGCAATTAGAAACAAGAACCTGATCGATAGAGCTAAATTGTATCCAACGTTAAAGTTGATCATTAAGAGACTGAAAAATTGAGACAAGAATTGGCATCAGTTAGAGATAAAACTGAGAAAGAGTTTTCCAAAAAATTGTATACATAATTTTTAACATTCATAGTTAAAAGTAACAGTAGGAATTCGAATAGTAATAAAAGGAATTGAATTAAAAGGTTCATGATCAATAAAGGAAAATTGATTAATAATAAAATGAAATCAATAAATTAAGTGATGAATTAAAGAAAATAAATAAATAGCATTAAGATGAAATCAAGAAAGTTAAGGTTAGTTATGAAAATGAACTCAAGAGAAAAGATGCTGAACTTGATGAAAAGCAATAAGAGCTCGAATAAATAGCTTAGGGTTTCAATATGGTAATTTTATATTTTAACATTAAAAACAGGAAGAAATATAAGAATCCATGCAAGAACTCTAATAGGAATCTGAAATGAAAGATTAAATCATAGAGCAACTTTAAAATTAAATCAAAGATTTATAGGAAGCCACAAATCAATACTAATATAATGGAGGTGAGGCTACTGATGAAAAAGATGAAGTAATCAATGAGTTAAATGCTCAATTAGAGAACAAGGATGAAGAATTAAAGAAATTAGAAGGTAATCATTTAATTTATATTTAAGATTTAATTGAAAATTTCAAATAATTGTATCAACATATGAATGATGAAAAGTAAGCCTTGTAAGAGGAAGTTGAGAAATTAGCTAATGAGAATAATTAATTCAGAGATATCTTTAGTGTAATAATTTTTATAGAAATTAGTAAAACTTACATCTCTTTGGTATCGATCCTAACTAATTAAATGAAGAAGGAGAATTAGAGGATGGTGAAGGAGGTGAATACCCAGAAGAGATAGCAGAGGAGAGTGATGATGAGAATAATCGAAATGCCTGATCTTTTTTAAAAACATAAAAAGCAATACAAAATATTATATGATATAAAATTCAATTCAACTACCAATCTATTATCTCTGACTTAAAACTATAGCTAAGAAACTCTTAAATATTCTTAACCAATCCGTGATCAAAAGGATATTATGATTTCATATAAGTAATTTTGGTTTTACTCAGATATTCCCCTTAATTAGCTAAAATTATTACATGTAGTTACATTTTTTGTTATATAGAATAATTGGTATGCTGTTAATAGAAGTACTAAGAATTCAAATATACTAGTAATCACTAAAACATAAATGTTTGATTATTGTATGCATATAGTACATATTATTTATGCTTATTATATAAATAAGTAGCAAATAAATAACAGTTTATTTTTCTCACCTATACATGTTCCTATCCATGGACAATGATGATCAAACAGGGGAATACATTTATTGCAGTATTAGCAATGTTTAGCCCTGACAGGTTAATCATTAAGGCACTTCATGCAATATCTTTTATCAAATGATTAATTAACAATCGTTTAGGGTGCTTATTTAGCAATTTAAATTTATTCAGAAGGAGAAGATAATATCTCAATTTAAGCATCTCTTCCTGACATCACTAATCTCGTATCTTATTATGGGTTATCATGTTATTCATTTTCAACTTTCTAATTCATTTCTGTGTGAGATTTTTAAACTTGATTATCAATTTCATTTTAATCCTTCATTTAATCAAGGGATATTCTTAGTTTAGATTCGTCATCTTATTAAGCTTCGAGAACTTCTCTCTATTATGCTCTTTATCTCTCATTATCATCTTCAATCATATATATCTAATCTCTTTAATTATTTGATTGCAACTAAACATGAACTACAGGTATTTAACCTGGATCTTTTATTCTAACAAGCATATATGCTAAAATAGTAATTGCAGTAATAGCCCTAATACTTTGAAATCATTTATACCATATCCAATAGTTCGCCATTAAAGTATCAAATATCCAAAAATGGACACCTGCTTGTAGCATGATATATAAAGATGGTCCAATGAATCCTAAAATTATGATCTTAAAAAAATATACTATGTTTGTTAATAAAGATGAAAATATTTTTCATATATATATTATTTTTATTTTATTTTTATTTGATCATGCCCAAAATACACCTCTGAATTGTATAGCCCTAGATTGCTGTTATGCTTTCTTAAAATGGTTATAATAGACACCATCTCT
>CBDIIF010000007.1:0-13798 GCA_965279595.1 Sphingobacteriaceae bacterium | reverse complement strand
AAGAATACACCAATTTGTCTCCTATTTTATTTCTAAAAGTTAAAAAAATAATTACTCTAATAGTTTTTTATGTTCTTCTTTTAAAATTTATATTTATTCTGCATCTATATCGATTAATATATCAGGATCTAGTTTACCCATAGATTTGAGAAATTTATTTGTTGTTCCTATTAAATACCCTCTTTTTTATATATCATTGAGATCATTAACAGAGAAATGCATGAACAGCTAATAATAATCACCAAATAGATTTAGTGGCAATCCATAATTACTCAAATATGCTCTTTGCATCACAGCACTCTTATTTTAAATGTCATATTGAAGTAATCCTGGTATCAAGGATATCAAAGTAATTAGAAATTTGGAGCAAATACTTGATGATAGTGAAAAGACTATTATTCTTAATAAACATATAAAATAATATTTACTTTAATTCAAGCATCATAGCTTTTAGTATCTTGAATATCTTATCCTTGAATATTATAAATATTGAGATTATATTAGTATCAATCATCATCTCAGACATTTCTAGATTGTGTATACAAATCTTATAATCCATACTTAGACTAATATTTTCATATGCAAATTATATTAGTGAAGTATCCTTAAAGTTTTACAGCTAAAAATACGCTTTAATAGTAGGTTCCAATCTATTTTTTATGTATCCAAATAGCGGTTCAAGTGAAAGTAAACAAATGGCTTTTTATAAATGGCTCCTTGTCAATTCGGGATCTTGTTATTTTATTTAATCAGTGACTTTAATTTATTTGAAACATGTAACTCCGAACAACATTCTAGATTTACCATTCCAATCACTCTTGAAATTAAAGTATAAATAATCTTCATCAGTATTATGGACAGCATCAGGTAATGAGTATACAGTTACTTTATTTAATATGTTTTCATCAGTTATTTTAGGAAAGCAAAATTCTACTTCTGATCCTCTTTTATGATGAAATCCAACAGCAAATATTGCAATAATTGGACTTTTTATATCTATATTTGGAGGTTCAAATAACTTCAGATATTGCTCTTATAGCTCAGTTTTTAGAGTACTTTCAACATCAGGAAATGTTTATCTTACTCGATAATTAAATGCCTGAGTTGATTCCTGTTTGATTAGTTTGGCATTCTTAAGTTTATTATACAAATTAAAGCATTTATCTGATTTCAAGTACTTTTTAATATATCTATCTTATTTAGATAACTTTTTCTTATTTTCATCCTAGATATTATCCTTTGCTTTTTATAACCATTTCATCATTTTTGAGTATTTTTGTTATTAATTTTAAATTATTTGTAAAAATATTTTTTAACATCATTTTTAAAATTGTACTATTTGGAGAAAACAAGATCAGCTTATGCATTTATTTAAGATCTGAACCATCAAATAAATGAACTTGAATTAATATGGTCTTATAATTACTATTCTTAGAAATTCACATTTAATGAACATATTACACAAAAAATATTATAAAATTAAATGTAACTTGATAACGAAACAAAATTATATTAGAGCATTTTTGTGGAGTCTGCTTAGAACTAAACTTTATCTATTCCATTTCAAGTGGATTAATACTTTGTAACAGAACTTTTTAGACATGATTCCTTTTCATCATCATTATCCTAAAATTATGAATTATTGGCAATAGGAAATCATGTAATTATAGAAACTATAATAGCAACATTTTAGAGTCATAGACATGATTACAAAATAATATTAATAAATAGAAATAGATTATCCAGCTCCATAAATCTGCACTGCAATTTAAATTGCTTATTACAATAATTTTATTGCTATAGGAACTTAAGATGGGCACTTAATCATCAATAATATCGTTAATTCACCATTAGGTTATCAGATGACCTAAATGTACCATCTAATAAAATTGACACATAATTAGATTAGACAAATTCATACAACAAGCGGTAATGTAATAATAGTCGTATGTCTTAATCAAATCAAGTGGATTTAGCATGAGTAAATATAAGAAGAGGCCTCCAAAAGGCCAACAAGAAAAAGACAAAAAATGTAAAAAAATGAATACTCGATGGTATCTGAAGGAATTAAGCCATTATAAACAATAACAGAGTTTGAATCAGGAACAATATTTCCAAATTTCATAGATCATAAGATTGGAATATACAGTTCTTGCTATTGTTATGAAACTTAATAATTAATTGTTGCTCTCGGTGATTACTAAATTATAATATACACTCTTGGAAATTAAATGGAAACTTTACTTTCTAATAAAATTATATATTTTGCAGAACCATTCGATATGATTTATAAAATTGATGTTAGCGAAGACGGTAGGTTATTGGCAATTGCACATTAAAAGTTTTTTTCAGGAGATTCTTATCGTATAGATATCTTGGATCTAAATCGAAGAGGAAAGGTAATCTCATAAATTTCTGATAGTGGCACAAATGGGATAAGAGAAATAAAGCTATTTCCTATATAAAATTTGTTATTTGTCATTCCTGCTAATGGATCATAATTCATACTACAAATAGATGATAGGTCTAAGACATATAATTTGGGTGGAGCATTATAAACTAAATTTTTATTCCCCTTAAGCAGATAAGTTTATTATCCTGGTTTTCTGAGTATTTCAGAATATTCATCTTTAAATATAATATAATTTGAAGCACCTAAGATTAATCATTTACTTAATATACCCTTCTGTTTTTATGTGGAATTGAAATTATATGATCTATTTGATACTTATAAACCCTAAATGCCAGAAAAGTTTGGTCAAACCTTTTACACTGGATTCACTGGTGTAGAAAAGAAAACAATTTCTGCCTAGTAAACAGTATTAAATGGGGAAACTTATTTTGAACCATTGTTTGAGACAGTTCTCAAGCAGGTTGAATACAAGAAATATTTTCAGACATAATACCAAGAGAAGGTTAAATATAGAGAGCTTTATGTTAAGAAAATAACTTAAATAGCACACTGGGCAATCTAGAAATATTATGATAAAATATAAGAGAGAAGGCTATAATAGGAACTAAATAGTTTTCCCGAGTTTAATCCATCTAAATAAATGAAAAAGAAGAATCCAAAGGCTAAAAATTATAATCCTATGCAGAGAATATAATAATTTGCATCTGAAATGGAATAGCCACCAGAATTGAATTTATTAAAGCATTTTTCTGAGGATGCTAAATAAAAAAAAATAGAATAAGAATTTGCTGATGAAACAATATCACAATTGAGAATTAACTTGGAGATTCTGAAAAAGGAATAATTAGAAATGAAAGTAGAGGATGAAAAATTCCTTTTAATGTATAAGCTTCTTTAAAATATGAATTTTTCCAACATCACTATGCTATTACTTGGAAATTGTTAGATACTATTTGATCGCAATCTTCCATTCAAAGATCATATTATTTATTAAGGAATCAACTAAATGACCAAATTAACTTATTTAGATTTGAGTAATAATGGGCTTTTTCGAGAAGATATATAAAATATTACATGTCTAAGTGGATTAAAGTATATAGATTTATCCTCAAATCATTTGGGAAGTAGTAAGAAAAGACCATTGATTAAAAATTATAAGACTAAACGAGGTCTATCTGTAAATTTTGAATAGAGCTAATTCGAAAGTGATAGATAATTTTATCAGTTCTTGTTTAATTAGATACCTATAATTAATTTGAAAAACAACAATTTTAGTGACTCGGAAGGTTCAGAACTTATTGAACTTATTAACCAAAAGACTCAGTTGTTGGATATATCTGGGAATACAGATTTTGGAGAGTTGACTTTAAAAGCTGTTGAGTCATTTTTAGAAAGCGCAGAAGCATAGAAAAATATATACAAGGAATCCTAATAAGTTGTAATTATTGAATTTACAGCATCATTAAGTGAAAAAGGAATGAAAAAAATAGCCAATATCATAATTGAATAGAATAAAGTGCTTAGAGAAGGTTAAGCTAGAAGAACAAGTGCAAAACCTTAGAATTAATTTATATATTTCTATGTTGTGAAGAGCACTTAAACATTTTATTGGGATTAGTCACTATTAAGTTTATATGAATAACAATTTGAAGACCAGAATGATGAAATAAGTGCCTTTTTCACATCATTCTGTACAGCAGTGTGGGTTGCGATAGTAGCATTTTGGGAGAATATAAAAGCAAATTTTCTGCCGTGTTTATATCAAATGTTTTGTACTAGATATATTTTAGAGAAATACTTATTATGTGGCTATTGTGTATTTTTATAAAGTGAATATGGATTATGGATTACAGAATTATTAGGTATCAAAACTGCAGATTATGAGTATAATGATAAAAAAGATGAGCTTAAGTCCTATTTAGAAAGGAGAAAGCATAAATATAACATATTATTTTGGATTAATTTTATTGTATTTTATGTAATTGTTATTGCAGTACCTATAATATTTGTCAACAAATGTAATGGTCACTCATGGTATGGACATTATATTTATGTTGGATATTCAGTATTTATTGCAAGTTTTGAAATATATTTAGCATAAATATGTATGAAATTCGAGATAACTCACAAAGAGTACTCTACTGGTCCAAAATGGAAGAGGTCATTGTATTTTGTAAAATAATAATATATATTTAGATGAAAGATATAATGCTCAGTTAGGCATCAAAATTTGACATTTATTCTGATATGTGCTTTATCACAACAGTCTTAAGCTGTGAAAACTACCATGAAATAGCCTGGGTTTCTACAGGGGTGGTTACCTTTTGTCTATCAGTAGAAGCCTTTTACACTCTATAGTATTTATTAAAAATTATGAAGATTATTATGTTCGAGATAAGGAGGTAAGGAAAATTATATTGATTATTTGTGCAATTATTGCTCACTTCTTGAAATTAATATGGTGAGTTCTCTATTAGAAAAGTGGACTATTTAAAATACCACCAATTTCTTGTGTATAAAAGGATTGCCAAATAGAGTGTATACTGCAACATTTAGAACTTTTATAGAGCACATTCCACAATTTGTACTTCAAGTTACATATTTATTGTTAACAAAAAATTAAGCTATAGTCATGTTGCTATTATCATTAGTATCCTCCACAATTTCAATACTTATATCTATAACTAAATCTATTACAATAACCAAAGCTAACAGAATAAATGATAAAATAATGATGAATGAAGTCAAAACTAAATTAAATCTACAGAGAGATATAAAGGATCCAGAATTAAATGAGAAATTAATATAGTTTTTGCATGATTATTATGATAAATTTGATGGATCTACTGCAATTTAGACATATTAATATGGATTGAATGACACTATATAAGATTATTAGAGATAGTAAAGTTCAGATTAATTGAGAAATGTAAAATAATAACAAAAACAATCCTATGTAATAAAAGGGATTACTGCATAAGAAGAACAACCACTTATATAAAAATAATAAAATGTTGATCAAAGAGAAATAGATGAAATGTTTGAGACTTATTTACTTTTAATTAATAGTCTTTAGGCTAAATAAATTCAGAAATTGTGGAGTTAGAAATTGATAACAAAACCTTTAACCTGCTAAATATTACTAGAATAGGAAATATAAGATTTTATTCCTGGAATTAATTTAAATGATGAGTATACCAATCATCATTTTAAGGAGGGAAGTTTTATAGAAAGCATCTAAATATAATCTAAAATATTAGATACATTAATCGATATTACAAAGGGATTGCAAAAGGACAAAAAATTTAGAGTTTTAGAATTAGGATCAGGAAAAGGGTTTACTACATAATTAATGATGAAATTATTCATGGAATAAAATATAGATTAGTAATAAAATAATAATATTTAGTGAAATTGTTGGTATAGATCATATTCAAATACTAGTTGAAGAAGCAAATGAATAGATAAATATTGGTTATCCTGAAGTTATTTAAGAAAAGAGGATTAAATTTTATAATATGGTAAACAATAATTAATATCTTTAGAATTTCTATGATAAAATGGAAATGTAGAGTTTAGGTAAATTTGATTTAATTCTATCTGGATTTGCTTTATACCAATAGGATGTCTAATTTTTATTACGTATTCTTGAAAAAAACCAATATATCCTATATCCATCAATATAATATCCACAAGAGCATACCTTAAAATTAGTTTCTAATATGAATACTAATCCTTAAGAAGTTATGCTAGTCTAATCTTATGAAGCAGGATATTTAATGCCCAAAGAAATATAATTCAGTGATCTTTACTAATGTATCTACATATTTATAATAAACTAGATTATGAAGTTCAAAGAGGTGATCGTTGTATAGGATGTATGATTGAATTAAATGGAGCATAATTTTACAGTCCTTGGCTAAATATACATTTGTGTACAACTTGTGGATAACTTGATGATGATGTTTAATTTTAGAAATACAAGTATTTAATTTCTAAATCTAGGTATTAATCCAATTTGGTATTCATTCCAGCTAAATCAGGAGATAAAGAAATGAAAAGAATTGATGCTTGCAAGTTTGGTAGAAATCTTTTCCCTAGTTCTAAAAGATTTGGAACTAAGTAGCACGTATTTGATTGTGAACCTTGTTAGAGAGCAGTTGGGGATGAGATTGATACTGTTAATTTTCCTCCTAATCCTCGTTTTATATGTCTAAATTGCAGACCAGGAAAATTTGATGGCAAACATTAGGATATTTGTTATAAATGTGCACAAATATTTATTCACTCCTAAGATAAAATTCAGAAATTAAATATGCTTGAATACCTTCCTGGACATACTGAAGAACATCTTCTCCTAAAGATACACTATTATTTTGGATATAATGAGTATTGAGTTAAAAGATATATTAAATTTTTATATAATAATCAAATGAATAAGAAATCTGTTGAATCATATTATTCTTAAAGATTGTCATGTTCTGGAGGTTGTAATTAGGTTAATTATTTTGTAGTGGCTAAGAAATTTTTCAATGGTTCCGCGTTATTCTATTTATAAGATAATTTTGATTGTTATAATAATTAATTTTTCCCAAATATATAATTATCCTTTTAAGTTATTCTCTTATCATTATAAATGGTATTTTCTGACTCTTTAACTAGATAAGTAATCCATTATTTTTAGATATATTTATTATTATTATCAAAAATTGTTTTTAGATGCCCTAAATTATAAGGTTTTCTTAAATCTTATATTTATTCTTTGAGCTATATGTTTTTTTTATCTAGATATTCTTCAAATTTCTTCATTAAACAAGGGATCACGTTTCTTACTTCAGACTATTTATCTTTCTCTAAGTCTTTAGATGCCTTCCAAACTACTTTAATTGAAAAAGTTTCCTCAATAAGTCTCATGATTTGTTTTTATATGCTTACATCTACTTTTCCTTTGATTATTATCTTTTACTATCTTTATTTTGACTTTCTTATCATATTTTAATTATTGTTATTAATAAATTTTAAAGTAAACAATTGATTAAGTTTATTACTAATATTAATTTTTATGGCGATTTCTCTGCCAAATGGAGATTCTCCGTTTTAATTAATCTCTCTTTAAAAAAAAAATAATAGTAATAAATGAATTTAGAAATATTTGATTTTATACTCCTCTTCATTAATATGTATATTCTTAATTTATATTAGAAGGGTTGTTGGATTTGTTGTATTCTCTGATTTTTTGATTTATAAAGTTAAAACATTATAAAGTGAAAGAAAAATGGAAAATGTCAAATTAGAATATTAGTTAATAGATAAGTTTAGAAAAAAGACTAAACCAAAGCGTGGTAAGTGTCAAATCTAGTGTGATATTTGTTAGTATACATTATTAAGTGATAATGTGGAAATAATATGAAATTTTTTATTTAATATTCATTTTTTTTCCTTATTTTTACTACCCTTAGCCTTTAATATGAAATATATTATTAGAGAGTATTTTATGAATGTTTTAAGTAAAAATGCGAAAACAAGTATAACCTAAATTGCTAGAATAAATAAATAAGTGTACGAGATTTTAACAATTTCAAATAGAAAACCTTGTCTTCTATCTATGTACTAAAGTCATGTATTTTCTTCACATGTACCAACTTAGCATCAGGAAATTGTTTTAATAACACCTTATGTTGATAAAATCTTGTACATCTTAATATGTTCCTATATTATCTACTAAGCCATTCACTTTAGCCTCTTAACCAAAATATATTTAGCTCAACAAGTCCGTTTCACTTATTTTAACTTATTCTTTCCTATTTAGAATGCTATCTTTGGTTAGTTGATTGGAATAATATAATTATTATTATTTAATGATCTCGCTAGAATTTAAATCCTATTTCTATATATGGGTTAACTGACTAATTTATTTAACAAAATAATACTCTGATGTATATAAATGATTTATTCTTATTCCATGATTTTTCAGATATTAATCATATTGTATGTGATTCAATTATTACGATGTTAATCCAATTTATGAAGTAGGTTAAGCATAGGAGATTCCAATTGTTGATAATTTATATGCTCCTGCTAATGCTTATTCTGTAATAAATGTAAATATTGGCTTTCCTTATGAGTAATTTCTTATTTTGTATTAAAGTTAATCTACAGAGTATGGACATCCTCCACTTGAGTTGATAACTACTGCTACTCCTTCTGTGCCTCTTTTTTTCCCAATCTTAATCAATTATGATTCAATCTCATTCACTCTTTAAAAAAAAAAAAATTATGAATGAATGTAATACAATTTAGGGCTTATGTATCCTGTAATATTGATGATCGGGATGGTTGGTTTGAAGAAAAATTTGTAAATATTAGCAAGACTCATATATTAAATTATTGTTTCTTTTTCATAAAATTTTGCATGCATTATTCTAATATTCCTTTCTTTTGAGGTGATACCATGAATCTTGATTAACTCTGATTTTAATAACTAGGCATCGATTTAATTATATCCTTTAACGAAATTTATGTATTCTACTACGTTATATCAATTTTTTTTCTTGAAGTTGAAAATAATCTAGAAGTGCTTTTTTTCTATGAATTTTCTTTCATTCCTTTATTTTCTTTACCCTCAATTTATTATTAAGGGATATTTGTTATTCTTTAACTAGAATTTTTTTTTAACCGCTCATCTCCTCTTGGAACTGATGATTTATTATTGATATGTGTTGCGCTTTTAATTTTCTTTATCTTATAGTCTTATTCTGTGAATTTAGTTCCACCTTTAATCCCTTAATAAGTTGTTGGATCGTAAAGCATATGAAATATGTTTTTAATGTTTTTTTTTTTTTTTATTAATATTTCAAAAAATTTATTTTTATCATTTTTCTGTTAATTCTCTGTATCCCTTCCAATCATGTGGTGCTTTACCTCCATAGCTATGAATAACTTCCAATAGTGTATTAGATGGTCCATCTTTATGTTCCGGTATCATAGTCTATTTTAATATTAGATATAAATAATTACAAGTGTTTTCTAAAATATACTTTAAGCATCAGACCATTTGCCTTCAATATAGAAAGTAAATCCTTTAGCCCAAGTTGTGTAAAATTCCTCAGTGTAAGGTTCTCGGGCTGCAATCAATTCTGGATCCGTTTTGAATTAATCTGATACAATTATCTTTCCCTCTGTGACATGTCTTGTAAGTTAATTTCTTTTATATCTATTAAGGACTCTAAATTTTTTCTAATCTTTAGGACTCATATGACTTAGGTCAAATTTATCATTTACAGCTATTTTGGCTAAAAGATTTTTCATCGATATATCAACAGTATGAATTTCTTTTATTTCAAAATAATATTTATACCTACAGGTTCGATTGATCCTTTAACTGTTACAATATCAATCATTCTTAAATGCTTTTTACATTAATCACTCAATTATTTTCTCAACACTCCAGATATTAGAATAACTGAACCAAATTGTTTGGTGGCTGCTTCAAGTCTAGAGGCCATATTGACATTAGGAGATAAATATGATGCATCGATCTTGAATGTTGATCCAATAGCTCCCTCTATGGCCC
The DNA here is from genome assembly GCA_965279595.1 of Sphingobacteriaceae bacterium. Lineage (GTDB taxonomy): Bacteria > Bacteroidota > Bacteroidia > Sphingobacteriales > Sphingobacteriaceae > CAIKLP01. Next base: position 3,812 of record CBDIIF010000007.1, on the reverse strand, counting down.
AACCTAAATGTAATCCAAATCCCATTTTAACTGAATAGTCTTTCATTCTAGCTTATAATCCAGGGTGTTATTTATATTTTTCAAGTTTTTTTGCTGTTGCAACTGATGTAATAGTTTTCAAGAATGATAAAACTGCCATATCACATTTTTATTGAATATGAGGATCAGTCTTAAGTTATAACTTTTTATCTATCTCATGATATTCATTAGGTTAGAATTTCCATACCAAAAGGAAGGCATCACCTATATTTTTATTAGCTGAGCCACCAAAGGAATCAACAGTTGAATGAACAATTTCGGCGATTTCATTAACAAACAGCATTACATCCTTTTATAGAACTTCTGTAGCATCTGTAAAGTTTCTAATATCACAGAATCCAAACACAGCCATCATCTTCTTTCCTGGTATCATAGGATCCACACCTCCTCCTTGTTTGATATTTTCTGCAATAATTTCTGCTCCAGCCTCTCCAAAACCCACAGCCAATAAAGCTCCTATCTTCATGATAATCTTTTGAAGAACATTCGTTTCCATAGCTTTTTCTAATTCTCTTTATTCTATTGCCTTAATATCTTGATTTTTCTCTTATTCTTCTTAAAGCAATGTCTCTTATTCTTCAATATTTGCAGCCTCTAATGGATTCATAGCAATTAATTCTATTTTAGCCATCATACCTTCTATGGGATCAATAACTAAATCAGAGACATCTTTATTGAAAACTAATGCTGAAAAAGCTAAAACTAAACAGACAAAAATAGTCTAGACAATTGATAATCCAGAATTCACTCTGTTGTCATCTAACAAGTCAGCTTGAGAATACGCCAATAGTTATGAATTGTTCATCATTAAATAATATTAAAGATCAGTGAACCTATATTCTGATCTATTATATTAAGGTTTGCTAAATATATCTTCGTATCCAATTTCATCTGAATTTATTTAAGTAAAATTTCCATTTGATTCATTCTAATAAATGTTAATTCCATATATTGGATAAATTTCACCCTATTATATATTTTATTTATTACTGCATGAAATCTAACATATTTTTCAATCAACTATTTTTTTATGTTTTACACTATGGTTTTATTAGTGGAATTATCTATATTAGCCTTATTATCAGGATCAGTCCAATTATATTCTATGATTCTATTTAAGCCTGAATCATAGCTACTTACTTTTTGAACATATGTATCAATATCTAAAAGTGGTATACTTAGCAAAATTGCCAAAATAATTGTAATGACTCTTCTCATGACCAAATCTGATAATTTTTGTCCGACTTGTGACTCTTTAACCATTTACATTTATTGATCCTTAGTCATACTAGATGAATGATTCATTCTACTACCACTTGTCTAACTATTACCCTTGCTTGGAGAATGTTCAGAGGAGATTTGATGCACTGATCCGATTGGAATTTCTGATTAACTCTATTATCTGCTTCTATCATGATCTTCTCTTGGCTATGATAGTTAAATATCAGATTGTAATTAAGGAGGTGCTTATATTGGTTAATTTGGTTCTTGTAATAGTTAATTTTAATTATGTTGCTCTTTGACTTTTTCAAATTCCTTTTATTGTGCTTATCTTATTAATATCTATAACTATTTTCTCTATTGAGCTCTTTCTAATTACTATCTGGCATGTTTGTACAATTTAACGAGTCGAACAAGTCTGATAACTCTAATTACTCTTCCAGCCTTTCTTGCTGCCTATGATGCTAAACTTATCTACTTGATAGAATAAGCATTAGTAACGTCACCACCGTACCATTGATCGGTTATCCATCCGATATCTAAGATTAGGGATATTGTTGATAAGGAATCAAGCCAAAAATAGAACTAAAATTATAAAATTTAACTATTACATTTCCTATATATTCTGGGTTAGTAATACAATTCAATAGTATCTCTATAATAAATAGAGACATGGCAATAATGGTAAGTACATAAAATACTTCATCCTGACTTTTAGTGACAGATAAAACTCTGATATCATCACCAAATAGAGCATAAAGAGTAACTATAGCCATCAATATAGAGAATGGTAAACTCTCTATAATATTAGATATTATGTTGGGTTGTTTTGGTAAATTGGTTGATGTAACAGATTTTCTTTATCGTATATTACTTCTCAGTCTTCTAAGTTTTTTATTATCATGACTTCTTTATGAATGTACATCAGAGTTATCTTCAGAGTGTTTCTTTTTGCTTTGTTCATCATGATCGGAACTGTTTTATTTATTTATTGGACGCAAACTATTTGCTTTTTCTGTAAACTTTTTTTATTTATGCTATATAATACTAGTGGTGGTTAGTTTTATATGTTAGTCTCAGTTGGAGGTTTCAAAGAGCGTTCAGATGGATAACGAACCTAAAATATTTCATAGATTTATTATTTTTACAGGTTAGGGTTCATTAACTAGATTATTAAAGTTTTTGACAATTTAATTCGGCATGAATGCTTCAAAGTTATCATTGATAGCTATCAGTTTATCACCCTCAGGATCATTCATTATTTATAAATGATATATTAATAATATGTTTATTCAAGAAAAAAAAAAAAAAAGAATAACCAAATATATTATGTTTTTTGAGTTACTAAAATTGTGTATCTCCTTCATAATCATAGGTTTGATATTAAACTTTATTAACATATTTTTATATAATTTGTCCTTTACATTTATTTTACTTGAAAGAATTACAAATCTTAAATAATTTATGAGATAATTTTTATAATTTATCTCTGTTTTTTTGATATAGATAAGTATAATCTTATTAACTAAAAAATAATAAATACATCAATTAAACTACCAATCAGTCTATTTCATTAACCCTTGACTTTCGAAATCTAAAAACGTTTTAGGTTGTTTGTTATTATTGGCTTATTTCTTTCTTAAAATAATGTAAATAATAATTATTAAAAGTATTAATAAGACTACAATAAACAATTTATTCGCTTGAGGTAATCCTTTCGGAGTATCATTTTCTATTTTTGTATTCTGATCAATCTTATTTATATTAATCTTATTTTATTAAATATTAGTTTAATTGTTAGATTATTATTCACTTTATTTAGAATGGTTACTAGTTTCATAAAATTTATCGATATCTTTTTATTCTGGACATGGTAATTCTAATGGTCCTAAATCAATTCTAAATTATAAATATCAAATACCCTCCATCACAATAATCTCCTGATATTTTTCTATAACCTTAACTTATTGTATAATTTCCAGAGCAATTTTATGGTGGTTTCAAAATATCAGGATAGTCATCCTCTTCAAACATAGATGCAATAGGTACACATTTGCCTCCATTTATTTTCCTATAAAATCCAAAATCACATTCCCAATCTTCCTCAGTGCAATTGCATCTATCTATATAGTACAATTTATCTTAAGATTGTTAATTAAAACATTTAGCCTCTCTTTTTCTTCTTACAAATCTATATTTTTATCCCATCAAGCATTTTCCATTTTCAAAACTATGAGGCATCCACATCTCATAATCACCATCTGGGTCTGTAGGATCCCAAATACCTGTGCAGACTCTTGGGAACAATTTATTAAAATTAACATAGACTATGATTCCTTTATTGTCTTAATCATATCCTATTATATTATAATACTAATATAATCCCTTATTAATTATACTTTAGACAGTAATATTGACCTCCAATTTAAGTATTTCCCAAGTGAGTCCTTCGTCCCAAGAATAAATTATCTCATCCGAAGATTGATCATTTCTACCCATTATTATTAAACCACCTCTATCGCCGACTAAAAATATGTGATGGCCTTCCCTAA
>CBDIIF010000006.1:0-38774 GCA_965279595.1 Sphingobacteriaceae bacterium | reverse complement strand
TCAAATGGCAGCTGAAACTGGCCACACTGCGTCCGTCAGTGCAGTCCTGGGGCTTCATAATCTATTCAACTTTGCATGTGTGTGGGGCCAGGGAGGGGGGGGACCTGGCTTGAGGTCACGGTGAAAGTAGCCGTGCTTGTGGATGTGGGCGAGGCCGCGCAGGATCTGGAAGGTCCATTCGCGCACCTTGCTCTCCGGCATCAGCTCCGCCTGCTCCTTCATCAGTTGATACAGGTTGCAGTCCTGCCACAGCCAACAGCCCGTCAAGATTCATTTCACATAATCTTCCCTTCGTGGTGCATGCGATTTTTGTTTATAGACCTGCGCCCTGCTCACCATCAGCTGGTACACATTGCAATTTGACACGACCAAAACAAGTCTGAGCTCCAAGCAGCAACCCGATGCAAGCCTTTCACACAGCCTGACTGCTCATCTCACCACAACAGGACGAACCTCGTGGTCAGGATCCATATCATACCAGGATGCATATCATACGGCAATGACCTGTCTCAGCCATCCAGAGGAAGTAGAGGAGATCGACGTCGTACCATGTACTCAAAGACGAAGAACAGCTCATCGCGCTCGCGGATGACCTCCTTGAGCTTGACAATGGAGGGGTGAGACAGCTTGCGCAGGCTCTTGACCTCACGCAGCGCCATGCACTCCTCCCATGAGTAGAACTTGCGCTTCATCTTTTTAATGGCCACCTGCATGCACACCACACCACACTCTGCGAGGCTTGCTCCAAGTCTGTTTCCTTGTCTTGGTATTAGCTCTATGCTCACACTCGCGTGACGGAAAACCAGACGCATGATCTAAGATACACTTCATGTATGAAGCTAGCAACCCGGCACATGCTGCATGTTATCGTAGGACACCTTAAATGGACGCCAGGAAATACCGAGCTGAAAGTGACAGTCTGGAATGCAGGTGTTGGGATGAAAGTGTCTCACGCAGACACAGGGTATGAAGGTTGACATCCACATTGGGTATACATTGAATGTACATAGGTTTCAGGCGACTCACCACGGCGTTGGTCTCCCTGTTGATAGCTTTCCAGACACTCCCGTAGGTGCCATCGCCAAGCTGCCTCACGACCTTGTACCTGCATTCAGGAATCCTAGAACCCATTACATGAAGCTCTATGCTGCGCCTGGGTGTGAAAGGTGATTTCACACGTGCTGGGGCCAGACAAGTTGTCAAACATCCTGTATAGCAGGGACCGCAAAGTCAGCTCACAACAGTCTCGAACGCAGCGGAGTTCTCTGAAGGCGGTCAGGCCTTCTTGTTCAGGACTTTGTCAACGAAGTCCTGAGGGGGCGTATGTAGATGCAGCAAGGTGCAAGGTTCCCTCGCAGAGATACCACTAGACTTGCGACAAAAGCGGCGGTGTTTCCTTAAAAATGTATATTTCAATCCACAAGGGGCGCAGCACCAGCCGCAACAACCTCTAGGAAACACTGGAGATGCTCTCAGACAACAGGATCAGCAAATAAGGAAGTAGCCCCGTGACGCCTGTGCGATGTCATGCAATGCGTATGTTGTCTCAGAGTGTAAGAAGTAATGACTGGCCAGGATATTGATCACCATGGGCTCAATCTTAGTGCGCAATCTAGATACATAGCTTTGGTCATGTCTTTGATCCAGCCTTCAAGAAACGTCATTCGAATACTGCTGAATATGCACCTGTTCATTGAGCCTCTTACTGATCAGTGGCCGTGTGCTAAATTCACCAGCACTCTTTTGCCGTACTCCCGCCCTTGGCGGAATCTCCAAGCCCCGGCAGCTCGCAAACGCCACCCAGCCCCACGGTCAACGATAGCCTCGTGTTGGAAGCACGGTCAACCAGTCATTGCACAATGCTGTTGTTCTGAGTATATCGTGTGTATGAGATTCTCTGGGCTGTACGGGCGGAAGTATCTGCGAAAGCTACAGGCTGAGCGCGGGATAGCCCACAAAAGGCCGCCTCCTGGACTGCAAAAATCTTGTTCCACGTGGTTCCTTGCACGAAATCGTTTCACTGGACTACATGGGCCCTGAGGGGAGGAGTGGGGCTGCACCGGTCGGTTGAAAGCGGGACATGTAGAGGTGCACTGCGACGTAGACAGCTGGAGAGCCAAATTTAGCAAATCCGATACCCTGCCCCTATAGTACTGCCTCATCCCTGACGTAACCAGTCGAGCTGCTGTTCGCTTCCTCCCGGTGAGGCGAAAGTTTATGTTGTTGAATCGTCAGAAAGGACTCCCTGTACTTTTGCAAATATAAAGCTCGGCGCTTTTGGGCAACGCAAAGGCACTAACGTCTTGTGTCCTACGTTGTCAGCAAGGAATTGCACCACTGCAAAAAGTTTGCTATCGCGTGCACACAGGTGCAATTGACAATCTTCGCATGAGAACATCAGAAAGCACAATGCTGGATCCATTGCCTCCCGTCCTGGACTTCAACGAGGATCCCAACCACATGTTGTCAGACCTGCCTTTCCAGAACGAGGATGCAGACTTGTATAGCTGGATCGAGGGCTTAACAACTAGCACAGCTCCAGTGGTGACGAATGGAAAGGACGCAGCAACCGAGGGTGGTCCAACGGGGCCCCAACTGCGAAGTGGCCCATCTTGGTTGATACCAGTCACTTTGGGTGACCCTGAAGCTGCGCCCCTCTTCAAGGACAGCAGCAATGCCAGCACAATACGCAGCGGATCCAGTGACGCAAGCCAAGCACTTTTCGTGCCAGAGCCGCAGTTTCCTCTGGAATTAGATGTTGGGCCCATACCACTCCAGGACGCTCCTGTGCCAGCGCCCCAGACCCCCACACACGAAGCGCCATACCTGATCCCTGACCTTCCTCGGGCGATGGGGGCAGGCGGACCTCCAGCCCCATGGAGCCAGCAATTCCCACAGGTACCTAATGCAGGGTGGCCTCCTGCGAACGGGGCTTCCATTGGCTACCAAGATTCTCCAATGGGTGAGGCAACGATCCAGCTTCCGTTTGCACCTGTAAAAGATGTCTTTTAGACGTGGTAGGCTTATATTTTGGGACAAAGCGTGAGTCATAGATAAGAACAATTGACACGGTTGTAGCAGCTGCACAGCAGATCTTTAGGGGGTGTTTGAGCAGCGAGGGATCATGCGAGGCAAAGCGTTACTCATGGTTAAGTGAAGCATGCAGAAAGTGACTAGAGAGATGTGCAGGTGGCGTCTCAGCAGCTGCACAGCCAGTGACAAGTCGAGCAGAGAGTGGGGGGAGCAGCGAGGGCGGCCGCGAGGCAAAGGCGGATGAGCGCGAGCACCGGAGCTCGACCAGCGTGCCCAAGGCGGACGCCTGGAAGGAGAAGAACCGGCTCGCGCAGCGCGCCTTCCGCCAGCGCCAGAAGGTCACTTTCTGTGCTCTTCCCTGAGGCCGGGGAAGGCGAGAGAGGCACACTTGCTTCCAAGAGTGATGCTACACGGTGTAGTACGAAAGTTGCAAAGGGTGCAGTCTTGCGCCACTGTGGAAGGGCAGTTGGACAGCTTGTCATATCACTGCTCGGGTGTGCTTGATTGTGCTGAAGGAGGGTAGCTAGACTCTTTCCATGTCGGCTGACAGCTCCTTCTTACCTCAAAGTATCCCCTTTGGCACAAGCAACTTTTCTCCTTCTGGAGAAGGCCCTCCCTCTGGTTTATTATACCTTGTTAGATTCTGAGTTAGATGCTACTTTCATTGACAGAAAGACCCTTTTGCCTCGGGGTGATGACTCCCTTAATACATGCCACCTCTAGGTTCCAAATGTCACCTGGGGTAGGTCACTGGTGCAGTGCACAGACATGCTGTCACAAACCACTTGCAGGAAAAACAAAAGGCGTCTGAGAGGCATATTGAGGAGCTGGCGGAGAGGGTGCAATCGCTGGAGCTGGAGAAGAGGCAGCTGCAGGCGGCCCTGGACAGGGCTGCTGCTGCTGCAAAGGTGCGCGCTGCGCTGACACAGAAATAGGCTGCCTGTTTTAGGCCGAGGTTTATTTTATGGTTTCAGTGAAATGAGGTGTTGCTCTGCCCCTTCTTTCTTGACTTGAAGGTATTGTCCCCCCAAGTCTCACTGGCACTTTTTGGTATGTCTGTTCTCAACCACACATGCCTATTGGGTATCTCTTGTCTTGTGCTCATGGTTCAGTTGAGCACCTTGTGATGCACTGTCCTGGCCGAGAATATGCAGGGCTCCTTGTGCCATGAACAGTATTAACATAGCTCCAAACAGATGAGTAATGGGGAAGCTTTATCGTTTTGACCTTATGGAAGGAAGTCACCAGAGACACTCAACATCCTTCTAGTAGCCCCTCGCTGTGATAGCCTACCCCCCCAGTGCTGGCCTCCGAGACATGGGTTTGGGTGTCGTGTGCAGTCGTCAGCAGAGGCAGAGCACAAGTCGCCGGATGACGCACTTGCAGTGGCACTGAAGCTTGGGGAGGCGACTGTGCAGCTGCAGCTGACAGTGGGCCAGATCAAGGCCATGACGCTGGAGGGCATGGTGCAGATCTGGAAGGTGAACTCCCCGAATGAGGTCACTTTCGTGCTCTTATGCCGGGGGGAAGCGAGGGAGGCACACTTGCTCCGAGAGTGATGCTGCTTAGTGTAACAAGAAAGTCAGCAAAGCGGCCAGAAGGAAGATCATCACACTGGCAATGCTTGGCAGTAGTGCATCCGGTCTGAATGGGGTGTAAAGTAAAGTGTCAAAGATCAGCAGTTGTCCTGATTCAAGTTGCCACGTCGCTGAGTCATGCGTGGTGTGCGCTTTTGCAGACGATGGTCCACAAAGTGGGACAGTACCTGCCGGAAGCCGAGCGCTCGCCGGGGAGCGTGAGATTTTACCGGCTTGAGGTGAGTCCTTTACCTCCTCTCCCTATCCCCGAACGCACATTGGTTTTGGTTGTCATCAGTCTGAACAGCCTTTGAGTACAGTACATCACTCAGATGATGTATGTTACACATGATACACACACATAAGGTGCTCCCTCATGATCTAAGGAGGGAGTAGCAGGTTCAGCTACTTGTTGCCTAATGGGCCCCAGTGGCCTGCATCCTTAAAAGCTGCGTGGATAGGGGTTGGTTGCTGGCATTTGCATTTTGCCAGAGCAGTGCAACATCCAGGGCTGCCAGCACGTCTGGCCATGCCAACTAGTGCATCCCATGCTCAGACGACTGCGTCTCTCCTGCATTGCCACACTCGTGGAAGCCAATGCTGACTCATGGCAATGAGCATTGGCCTCCATGAAAGAGGTGCCTGGAGTCCACCTCCAACAAGCAGGTCCCCACAAGCATGACAGTGTGTTCCCCATGACAGGACCTGGCGTTTGAGGCGCGGCTGCTGCTGTGGGCAATGGTGGAGCACAACATGCGCACGCTGAGTGACTTCATCAAGTGCAACATGGAGGACCTCAGCTCGCCGCGCGTCGCCGACCAGCAGTACTGGGTGGACATGCTGGTCGGTGCCCCTTCCTCGCCAAAAACATTCTTACGTCACTTTCTTTTTTTTCAACCCTTCATCACCTTTTAAACTCTACTCCCTAAGCCCTAGCGTCAAGAGCTATAGTAGGACCGATCTGGTGCATCGCCCAGAAAATAAATCTCAAACAATCCGCTTGGGGTAACACAGTTTAGGGGTTCGGCTCAAGGGTAGATGTAAAGGGTCATCATAGTAAAATTAGATGTTTTACCATCTTGAATGCAATGGTAGACTTAGGGTCGAAATTTTGTTCTGGTTTACAGGGCACAGGAAAGTTTTTGAGATATAATTCCTGCGGTGCATTGCATGCAGGCACGGATACAGTTGTCGCCGAACCAGAAGGGGGCGTTGGTGGCGGCGCGACGGGCAATGCTCGCCAATATTGGCGCCCTGCTGGCCGAGCGCGAACAGCTCGGAGCCAAAATCAGGGTGCGCACCACTCCCTTCCCAAATGGAGTGCTTGGGCCACATGGGTGCATGTGCAGCACGTGTGCCACTGTCTTGGCAGCTGTCATTTGACTTTTCCCAGGCAGTGAAGGGTGCGAGAGTGCTGCACCAGCCCCAAAACTGTCCTTAGTGCTGCGTGTCATAAAGTTCTCACAAGTGTAAGAACGTAAGCAGTTTGTATTGAGCGGTATTGATCTGCTGCCCTTGTGTACATGATCTGCAGCCTGAGAGTGTCAGTTGTGTTCTGGCTCCATGGCTTCCAAGTGCTCTTAGCAGCAGAGTGTACTGCGACCATGTATTCTTCTTTAAATTTGCCACTTCTGTTCTGGCGGTATGGCTCCTAAGGTGTGCCTGAACTGGTGTCCAGGGGATTGAGGATGTCGAGGACACAAAGGATGGCGTGGCCATGCACTTCCAGGAGTTGTCAGATTTATGCGAGAAGGTCCGAGCGAATGTGGATGCCATCCACGTCTGCAAGTGCTACTACATGTCCCATGCCTATCGCGAGGTGAAACCCCCAATGGATGCCTCTCATGCTTGTGCCAAGTCTTGGAAGACGCGTTGACTGCTCGTAACAGTCGTACCTCAGTGCGGTGGCGTGCCAATGTCATTTCTGTACTCATTGCCTGCATGTGCAATGTCCTCACAATCTTGCTATATGCGCGTTGTCAAGAGCTGTTTCAGAGAGACCGCCATGCTTGAACGAGGATGGTAGGGGTTTGATGCGCTGTAGCAGAACCAGATGATACTCATTTGTAGTCGTTCAGCTTCTGCTCAGCAGTCCTGCCCCTTCATGCGGTTCAGTCTAGCCCCCTTGTTTCTAGTGCATGGAGTCTTCGCCCTCCCAGGTAAAATCAGGATGTCACGATCACTTCATCTTCTACTCAAGGAGATGAACAAGAGTCTAACCACGTTCTCTGTGGCTGCGCGCAGATCTTCACGCCGTTGCAGGTGTGCGCGATTCATGCACTACTCGTACCCGCACGGCATGGACATGCTGTCGCTCATGACATGCGCGGCCAAGGAGGCGGGCGAGCCGTCCACGCACACGCTGCTGCGCGCTGTGCAAATGCCCCCTGCAGACGGCTCCGCAGCCCACAAGCTGTCTGCAGTCGACTGGAACCAGGCAAAGAAGGTCGCCTTCCAGTGATCAGGCAACTCTGTTGAGGCCAGTTTCGCCTTCCTTGTAACTGTGGGATGGAGTTGTTGCGCGCATGCAGCAGAAGCCTGCGACAGCGACAAGCCAGGGTTGTTTGCAATCGACTGGATCGAGGCAAAGAAGGTCGCCTTCCAGTGACTAGGCAATTCTGTTGAGGCCACTTTTCTGGGACGGAGTTGTTACACGCATGCAGCAGAAGTCTGCTACAGCGCCAAGCTGGAGTTGCCTGGAATTGGCTGAATCCAGGCAGAAGGGTGGCCTTCCAGTGATGCAGGCGCTCTATGTTGTGGCCAACTTGGCCCATTATGGGTCTAGCCCCTTCCGGTAGTTTTGGGTGCGCAGTTGCATTTGTGCTGTCTGCGACTGACTGGGGCGGGGCAAAAGGGTTTGAATTCCAGTGATGAGGCAGCTCTGGAAGGGCCAAATCAGCCCCGTTTGGTAGCTTTGGGGCGGAGTTGTGGCGTGTATACACCAGAACCCAGCCACAGTGCCAAGCAAGCTTTCTGCAGCCGACTGAACCAGCCCAAGAAGCTTGCTTTCAGAAGGGGCCACAGCTCCTGGGAAGTGCCGTGGATGCTCACTTCTTGGCTGGTGGCATTGGCGGCTGTGTAGCCTGACCTGCCTGCAACTTGCAGTGCAGACATTATGTCCGCCATTGACTGGATTGGGCTAAGAGGGCCATCTCTTGGTGATGAGGCAGTCTGCTGAACATTGACGGCGCTTCTTGATCAGCGCCAATGTGATGCCTGCTGATGCCAAGGGCTATGAGCAGCTTGATGGACTGGTACCAGGCCAATGGAGATTTCCTTTCAGTGGAAGGAGCAGCCTTGAGGAGCCTGGAGCTCCTCGCCGTCCAGAGGCAGCACAAATTGTGGGGCTTGGTCGCACCTTGGCGAAGGCACAGCACACCAGACAGACTGCCAGCCGGTTGCTGAAACCAGGCCAGGAGATCGCTATCCAATGCTGGCTGGAACTTTTGCGGACTGCTGCAGAGGCTTGATTGTCTTGCTTGGAGGCACAGGAGCAGCATGCAGCCAACCTCATGCTATTGCACTGAGTACAAGCTCTCCTCATCAACTGGACGAGGCCAAGAATGAAGCTTTCAAACTGACAAGGCATTGTGCCTTCAGCTGTATTGGCCAACGGTGATGTGATTGGGCTGCCTTGTGTCAAGATCTCCGATTGTAATGTTGACCTTTGTGCGGTGCAACGTCGGGTTTTGTGTCGTCTCCAGTTGCATGCGGGACTTTTCCTTTACAGCTGTGTCTTGCTTGTGCTCAATCTGTTCAGACAAAATCAAGGAATTTGTTCCCTCAGCACCATGCCTTTGGGAAACTTGCTCAGACTTTGGAGCTTCTAGTGGCTTCCCTGCAACTAGCAGGCAATGCGCTCACATACCAGGGGCATGTGTGAGGTGGAATCACTGTGGCCATGACACGTCTCGAGAATGTGGTTGTAGTTTGATGACCTTAGTGGCATGGCGTTGTGGAGAATGGAAGGAGAAGAGACCACGGGCAGTATGCCTCAAGTCGTTTATCGCTGCTGCTTTGCAGTGTCTTGGGGGAAGAATATGCTCTTAAGATTACACGGAATCAGTTGGTCTTGTGGTCTTCAGCTGGGAGCTGCTGAGTGTCAAATTACTCCTTTATTCTTTTCTAATGAGGTTCCGCTCTGACCTCGGCTCCTGCACCTGACAGTTTGCAGCTGCTTGTGCAAGTTCCCTGAGGGGCCATCATGGGATTAGGTCACCCAGATACACGGTGTATCAGGTCTACTCTCTTAGACTCGTCGATCATGTGGGTGGTCTTCTTATGTGTGGTAAGTGGAGGGGACACACAAGGAGGTTGACAGTCAACTATGCTGATGCAATCTATGTGATAGCTACACTATATCATTATTTGTATGGAACCCTACGTAGTGAATGCTTCTGTATACATTGTGGGTCCCGGGATGTGAGCTCAAGTGTATCAACTGATTATAGATTATAAGTCTGCGGATCAAGCTCGACTTCAGTCTACTTTTGGAGTTTAAACTTTTCAATACTGTTGATATTGTATGTGGTCTTGTTGTGTGAGTGAAGATGATACTGTGTATCAGATACACATTGTGTGACGAGGATATCTTGCAGTTATATCACAGCATCAGCTAAGCATGTAGAGCAAAAAACTATAATTCATGGCATGCCCGGGCCCGCGGGCCGGCCAGCTGCAGCATTTGCCAGCAGTGTTCACAACTGGCAAAATTTGCTCGGCAAACCAAAGTATTGGGCACAGTAAATGGAGGGTTACCCATAAATCCCCATTTACTGCAATCCTCCAAAACATTGGTTTGTATATTACTGCCCTTCTGCCTTCTCGGGTTTAGGGTTGACTAATTAGGCGAAGTGGTCCTCTTAAAGGACGATACCGACAGGTTGAACTGTTGATGTGTCATTGACACAGTGTCAATCTGCAGCTACCGCTTAATTATTTATGCAGTTGCGTCGTTTGTTTGCCGAAACCACCGCCGGCACGAGGAAAGTGACACACGACTGGAGGCGCACTCTGCTTGAGGTTCTTATCTGCCAGGACTCCGTCGGATGCACTGTAATGTCGAACATCGCCTCATCTAAACTTGCGTTTCTCCATTCGTTAGAACGCACATATTGCTCACCTGCACTGTCGTGATGCGCTGATTTGAGCTAATACTTGGTACGATGCAGAACTGAGGAGCAGATTGAATGGGTGAGTCACGGTCTGGGAGGTGAACCAGCATACGAGCCTGGAGGCTGTCTCATATTGAGGTCATTCACGCGATGAAGTTTTTGAAGACACAGAGTGAGACAACGCATGACCTTCCAGCCCGCTCAAACACCAACCTTGTATATCAGACATGTTGAATATTTTGTTTTGTGCACAAAGTGGCGTGACTTGAGTAGGGCTGCAAAGAGACTCACGCTCTCACATAACAAATGTGCCATTCATCTGTGTCGGGGTACCAGCCGTAGAAAGAACAGTGTTACGTGGTCAGTCCAAAGGGACTGGGTGAACATTGGCATACAAGCTCGGTAGTGGGCATATAATAGAAATGAACTTGAAGTTGCTTGATAAGGTGTAAAGCACTGATTCTTGCAGTCTTCTTTTCTTGCAGGATCTACGTCCCTTGTCATGATACTGTTGGCTCTTGCCTGCTTGCACGACATGACCATGGTTGGCGCCTCAGCAAACGGTGAGTGTTGCAAAGAAATCCTTGAAGGCTAGAATGAAAGCGGTAATTTGACCACATTATCAAGAAAGCAGTTGCACTGTACAATTGAAGAGATAATGATATTTAGCTGTTTTTGAATGCCGACCATTTGCACATAATCTTCTCACCTTGTAGACTGTATACAACGTAAAATAGCAAGTACTTATCTGAGTGCCATATGCTGCTAAGAATAATTATATGTGCGTGCAGCTGCTGGTGGAATAAACGTCATGGTAGGAATTCAATGGGTCCCTTTGTATAAAAATTCTTGAAGAACACTTCTTGGCCAATTGAAGTGCCGGAAATCTTTGGGCCCCGCGGCCTTGGGCCAAGGCCCACCGGGTGTTTGACATCATGTGCGTACTACTAGTAGTGCGGCAATATACTATACAGTATATATATATCATGATGCAGGATCTTGTAGCTGGCGCACTTGAAGTGAAGGCTGCGGAGACAGCGACTGCCATTGATGTTTTCCTCAAAAACAGTGCGCAAAACCGATGCTATTGCCCATAACACATCTAGTAATCATATGTCTTCGCTTCGAGCTTGAGTCAGCTTGAAGCTTGAGTCAAAGTATTAACTTTTGTCACTTCTAGTACCGTACATCATACATGCCATGCCAGTGGTAGTGGCATCATAAATGATGTAGTATGATGGCAAGTTTTGGACATCATGCACCTTTTAACTCTCTTGTAATTATGTTACTTTATGTATTATTATTATTACACGCTTTTCCAGCCAAGGAGGCTAGGTGCGTTTCTTTATATATATATACTTTATATGATTAATCTAATCACCCCGACTCGGAGCCTCAAGCCGCTATGAAATGTTTGATGTGTGCAACACAGAGGCAAATTTAAACCAAACGCCCACACCATCGCCTTTGTCAACATCACCACCGGCAACCTTGACATCAACACCAACGCCCATTTCTACAAACACCACTTGCATCTGCCCAGGTGTGTTACCGTGACATTATGGTAGTGACACAATGTGACATCATGACATAATGATTATGGTAGTAATCAGCACCATCATGCCGATGAGCAGTGCTTCCTGCATCAACAACTCAGGCATGGGTTAGGAGGCATGGGTTTACCCATGCCCCACGGTCACCGCGGGGCGAGGAATATCATGCTCTTGGCATGATTGCCCTCTGTCTCCTTAATCACGCCCCCCAGACTTCATCAGGGCGTCTATATTTTATTGTGTACATTTTTTTTACAAAAAAATGTATACCACGTGATTCCAATTTCCGGATACCAGCTTTGCCCTAAATTCCCCGATTCCTCTATTCTCGGACGGTTTGCTAGCAATTTCGTTTGCCTAGCGTATCTGCAGGGGTTGATATGGTTTAGGGTTTATAAAAACTCCTTTTTTTTTCTTAGCTGCTAAAAAAAACGAAGCTAACCATGCAGTTGCTTCGGAAGTTGGCAAAATGGCATCTCTTTTGAGCATCAACCCTAGTGATTCCGTTTGTATCCGTTTTGTACACATTTTTGCGTTCATTTGCAACTAATACCTTTCTAGAATACATAAGGAAGCATATATATATGCGTAGTTGACGAGGTGTCGTGGAAGAATTAGCTTTTTTCGGACCTAAGTGCGCCATCCTACGGAGAGGGATCCTCCCAAGTTTTTCCGTTTTGGTGCGTATTCCTCTTCTCCGCCTGTGAAAACTTTCAATATCATTGTAGGAAAGCAAGCATATGTGTTGTTTTGCCGGATATAGGTTTCCTCAAAATTGTAGAAGCAGGCTTGTTCTAGAGCAGCTGTTAGAGGGGCTATTCTGCTGTGTGTCTATGCATGAAATGTTTTGTGCAAGCTCTAGCCTCCACCACCTGATCCGCATGCTTTCCAAAAAATGTACACACCCCACATGTGGCCGTCTATGGCCACCATCACTAGTTTTATTTTTCATCAACAACTCTGAAAGGCAACTTGAGCAGAGGTAAAAATTTTCTTATTCAAGCTGGTGAACTCTACGGTAGGTTCAGTGAAGGCTTCACTAGTGGTTTCTAATATATATTTTGAAGTCTCACCAGACAAAAATGTTCTCGGAATGAGGCTCATGCTGTAATATATAAGGCGGTAAAACCCCAATTTGACACCAATGGTTTTACCGATCTTACAGTGGTTTCGGCTCTGTTTTTGGGATATTTAAATATGTATATAGGTGATGAATTCTTCTACTCCATATAAGTTTAAGATAAAAAACCAATATATGATTAAAACTTAGAAAAGATTTATCTTCAATTAGCTGGTTACAACCTTACGTTGGCTATCAATTAGGTATAGAATGGAGGTGATTAGCAAGTTTATATTTTTTATGCTATCCCATAAACGAAGATTGCTTTTGGTATATTGAGTTAGGAATATTTACAACCCTTTAAAAATTTAGAATACGAAGGTCTGTAAGTCAGGACCTTTATTGTTGTAGAATCAGGCTTGATTTTAACAGATTCCAAATTAGAATATAAAGGATAGTAATTTTAAGATATTTCAGGGTTCACACCTTTGTAATTTGAATTGATTAAGAACTTTTCCATGGGTTTAAGCGTGCCCAATTAATGTGAGTAATAAATTCAAGGCAGGACTCTGTGTTTGGTAGATGCTAAAAACAACTAAAAATTACTATTTTCTTACTATTATAAAACTGAGTATGTTCAATATATAATTAACATATTGGATGCTAACTTTGTAGGGGAGATTAGAGAAGATTTTAATAAGCAGTTTAACAATTTTGTAAATCTATAGATAAAGATTATTTCCATAGGCCTAGCAGGAATATTGGTATTGTGCTTAGCAATTCAAGCATTATTGATTATAAAATTAAGCAGACCTTTATATTAATTGGTTGAGATTGCTTAATATAATTTTAATCACAACCAATACAAGTTTTAAACACTAATAAGAAAGAATAATAGAAATCAAATCTAATAGTTATAAGATGCTTATTTTGATTTGATTAATTTGAGTAAAAAACACAATGTTGATCATGTTAAGCAATATATTACTTATAATCCATCAATAGAAAAGATTGGATTGATAGAGTAAGCCCACTTAAAGAGAGAGGTATAAATTGTAAGAGCATATATTAAGAAATTTGTTAAATGAGCTATAATATTTGTAACCTTTAACTTAAGTTAAATTACCAAGTTTTCGTTCTTATCTTATATTATAGGTATCTATATTATTATAAAGTTCTTGAAAAATATTAAAAAAAAAAAAAAAAAATTTTCATTTATTTCAATCTCCCTATTACTGAAGTATTTTTACCTATAAAATAATCTAATTAATCGATATAATTAAGAAATAGATACTTCGAAGTAGAGAGACAAATCAAAAAATTTATTGAATAATATTTAATTGTTTCAAATGATTAATTCAACTTCAACTATACAGATATTAAATTATTACTTTACTGTAAGCAGATAATTCTTATTTCTTTTATTATTTATATTTCTTATTGATGAGAGATATAATTTATCCTTTCTTTAAGAAATAGAAACGATATGGATAAAGCTAGAAAATTTATCCATTTTATATTTTGATTTATTTTATTTATCATGCTTTCATTCTGATTAATTTTGGCTCTTCCTAAAATTATTTTACTTTGAAAGCATCTTACTTAATCCTTTCGTACCATTTCTAATTTAGAAATGCTTCTTATACGGATTAAATATGATGCATTTATTTATTACAATCTCAGATAGTTATTAATCATCAAATTTGTAAACAACAATTATGCCTATTATTGCATATTATTACTTTTAAGTTTCTCTTTTTTTTCTTTTTTTTCTTTTTTTTTTTTTTTTTTCAGTGCAGAGGCTTTGATACCGTTTTAATAGTATCTTTTTACTATTTCCTGTGGAATTTAATTTTTTTAAAGGTTTTATTAAATGGATCTGAAGAGGATATCTTGATCATTCCACTATTATTGACTATTATGTGGTGGTTTATTATTTTATTTATAGGTTTAATCTGGTACTTTTTCAGGCTCAGGCTCCTATAAATCATAGAGATCTATATAAAAATGATAATCACCATTAAATTGGCTGTCCATCAACAAAGGTTAATCTAAGTAATTTTCTCCAATGGGATTTAGAAGATCTGGAATTTGAGGATTTTCCTATAATTATTCCAATTATATCTGTAGGTCAATCTATTAATCATTATCATTTTGGCTTAAAGGTAAATCAATGGTTTCTTTCTTTTCTGTTTAACATAATGCCATTATAATGTGAGAGAAAATAATTAAATATATTTAAGAAAATATAAGAAAGAGCCGTGAAACCATTTTATTTACTATAATTACTCTTAACCCACCTTCACAATTTGACTCTTTTATATTCTTGTTTCTTAAAAAGGAAATAAGTATTCATAATTATTATAAATAATCATATTTCTGAGATTTTTTTAAATATGTACCATCTAGATCTCTTAAATTGATTATTTTATAAGCCTATCTTACTAACATATGATCATATTGACCATATTTTTAATAAATCTTCTCTTTTAAAAAAGATACTTTTCGATTATAGTATTTTATGATTTATAAAATATTATAAATAATCATAAAAAATACTATCAACGAAGCATTGAAACTATGATATATTAAATAATTCAAAATAATCTCTTATAAAGGTTCATGATTTGTGTTCTATAAGTTGGAAGGTTATTTTAAAAGGCGGGAATCACTCCTATAATTTGTCGCATGAGCATCATTTATCTTTAATTGTATTGAATCCACTTAAAATACGAGATTGCCATAATTAAGAGATATAAGAACCCAAATCCTATGAAGTATCCTTATAAGATATTCATCATATCATGCCCTAATTTAGTATTTTGATCTAAAAATATTTATAAAAATAATCTTAAAATCTCTTACATATCTAAAACATACTAGAGGAAGAAATTCTAAAATAGCTTAGAGTTTAAAGTAGCATTTGACCTAGTTTTATTAGTATCATAGACTAAACTTGTCATTTCAACATTGAATTCTGATGAGATGTACTTAATCAATTACCCAGTATACCCAACTATCCCCTAACTTATAATATCTGTATAAATATCCTTAGCATTATAAGTGAGGTTAATTTATGAAGTATTACAGAAGGATAGCCAAATCTATTTGACATCACATAAATTCTAAAATAATAGCTATCCGAAGAGAGGGTTAGTCGAAAGTTCTGATGAGTAAATGTTTTAGATAAATTAATTTAGTTATGGTTGAAGCTTACTCAGAGTTACGGTGAAAGAATAAACTGCATTAGTTTAATTTAAATTTGATACATTATTTGCCAAAATAGCAACATCTAGTTTAGCAAAACCACCATATAATAGTGTGCAATCAAAATTATGTAAAAAGGATACGTAATTAGTCATGGATAATAAGGAAGGTTGAAAACCATCATTCTATCCCTTATATAATAGGTATCCAGTTATATTGAAAACTATATTAAATATTATGAAAATAATGAGTATTATAATATTCCATTTAGATTTGTAGTCATTAGTAGGTAATTATGATAATAATTATTTACTTGAACTTTGTAAATTAGTTCTTTCTACTTCAAATACGATATCTTTAATATGAGTAGAATTCCATTACTAAGACTTATCTTAAAGTAGAGATAACACTTTCTATAGTTTTCTAACTTATATCTCTGCTTAAGTTACTGATATTCTGTTTATAATTTAAACGATTTCTACAAATATCTTATCATATTCATTCCACCAAATTAATTAACTACAGAAAAATATTATTATCAAGCACTATTAGATTATCATAATTAGTATATAGTTATTTAAGATAGATACTTAGACATCTGTTATGTATTATCTTAATTAATCTATTAATGATGTGTGAAGTTATGTTAATCTTACAATATTTTATCTTATAGCCCCATCAGCATATAGACTTGCCATTTTAAAAGTTCCAGCCCTATTCTACTCATACAAGAATAGTAAGTTTTGTATATGTTCCTGGTACATCTATGACAGTAATATAGGGGCTTATGTTAATTTGTTTCTAATAATCTACTTTTTTGAGAAGGTAGTGACATTGAATCTCTAGGCAATTAATGGAGCTGATATTGATAGAGGATACAATTTAGTGTATATCTAATTGTTCATATATTCTATTTTTTTCTGATTATCATCTAATATATATGGGCTTTAAGGTAACACTTTTTAAAAGTTTAATAATTTGAAATAATATTGGAGAATTAGAGAGCTATAAACATAAGTTATATCCTATGGCTATCTTATTAAATCAATTTATTCCAATTGATTGTTTATGTTAGTCTTTACTAATGTAACATTGACTATTATTATTATAAGGGTTAAAAGTTAAATGAGAAAGCTTAGAATCAATATTTTTTGGATTGGTTTGACTAACCATTTCTAATCTTGTATTCTTTCAGTGATGATTTCATGCTGCTTAAATTAGGAAGAGTCGGTTGAATGTAGTGAGCTTTCTGGAGCTTGTTCTATCCTTCTATCATTATTATTCTTTTTAACTTAAAGCAATTTAACATCCTTCTTTTGAACTTAATCAGTCTACAATACAGGATTAGTGTCAATTTGATATTCCAATTTTCTGTCTGTAAAATCAATTTAAATTAATTTATCAGTGCTATGTGATGGTGAGGCTGGAATGATAAATTTACAACTGGGCATCTTATTTAGATTCTATATTTTCATGGTATTGTCGATATCATCTAAATAGTCTTATTATTAGTAGTTAGTTTACTAAGTTTGAAAAGCAGCTAATTGTACATTTTCATCATCTAAAATTATAACCTTGATGTATGTTAATTCACCGCCTTTATAAGCGTGGCTTACGTATTCAAGATTATAGATAAGAGTCTACCCATCCTGATTTATGTTATCATCTTCAAGTTATTAATCAATCTAATCAAGAACTTATGATTTATCGTCCGTTTGTTGGTTTATCGTGTTACAAGTTTTTTGAGATAAGTTAAATCTATGTGTGCTATTCCACTTATCATTAAAATTATAAAGACATGTCGTTTAATTATGAATTTTTGAATGAATCAGTAGTTTAATGTTGCTTGAAATGTTTCTAATTAGTGTTTATATCCATACACCTTAACTTATGAAATATTAGATATTATTCTAAAGTTAACCTAAATCTTGAATAATTTTATATGTGAATTCATCCATACCCAATATCTACCCAATATCTGAGATAATTATGATCTTATTGATTTATTATATTTAAGATATCACTGCTGTCACTATAATATCATTCGTTACTGAATAATTGAAGTTTATTTGGATGTTTATGTTTTAAATGAACCCATTTGGTTTTAGCATATAAGTGTTTATTCCATTCTCATCATATTATGAATAACCTTTAGTTTTATAACTATCAATAAATTTTTCATGAACCTCTCTTATGAATTTTGGCATCAAGCAATCTATCGATTTAATAAATAGTATATAATCAGCTGATAAATTGAAATATCTTATATATTATTGCTTATTGAATTAGATTAAACTTCCAATATTTTAGATTAGTGATGACGACAATAATAAGAACTTACCTTCATTTAATACCTGATTATTGATATTTGAATCTACTCTGAACATATCTATCTTTATCTTATCCTCTATCTATTATTCATATTGGACTACCAATTTAGGTTTTAGATATATGATAGTGTTATAAATAGACAATATTCTTAATTACATAACATTTAATTATTTATATTGAGTGTACTTTTGTATAAATTTTTTAATGGCTATCATTTTTAAGGATTGATACTGAATTTACTTAATGTATTCATCATAACAAGATAGGCCTGATATGAATCCTTACCACAAATTAATTTATGACTATAAGAGATATATGAAACTATCCCTAGCTTAACTTACAAACTCATATGATTTCCTTACCTAATTTACATCTAAGTAGTTCACATCTTGTTTATCGATTTTTTATTATTTAAGTTTTATGATATTGATGATCTTGTTAATTGATGACTTGTATGCTAGCTTGAAATAATAGTCTTAACAGTCTTGTTGAATTAAGATGAGAGCTTTAATTGGCTTTTGTTTGGCTTGATGTCTACTATATAGCAAATTAAACCAAAGATTATCCTTCTTCTATAATCTTATTCTTTTTAACAAACATTAAGATATTTGATGAATACTTTGGCATTTGTCCCCATGGTTGGCTATAATTAAGTATTTATAGAATTGGTGACTGTTCACATTTTTTAATTAGTGGGAAACCTAAAATATTAATATATATTACAAAAACCAAATTCAGATTTTCCTAATTTTTTCTCGAAATCAAATTACATGTTTAGTAGGATGCAAATGCATAGTCTAATGCAACAGCCAGTTATAAAACTATTATCATTTATATAATTGGTATTTCTAAATATGAGCATAAACAAATGCAAAGAGTAAAGCATTAGATTGGCTGATGATTAAGATCAATAAAGTGGTGAGTCCTTATTAAATTCAGTAGTAAATATACTGAAACTAGGATAAATATAATATTCTGGTTGTTCATCAAGGTTGCTAAAATAACAATTGTGATTTGTAAAAACATAATAAAATATTAGTGGAGTATTGTGTATTAAAATTTAGTATAACCATTATTTTAATTAATTTTATCTGATCTTCCAAAATATCCTTATATCAGATTAATCATCAAACATAGCACAATATTAATAGCTGAGAGTATTTTTAATATGACTTAGCCATACAATTTGCATATATTGTTTTCACAGTTTATGTTAAAGATTTCTAAATTAATTTAAATAATCGGAACATAAAACAGGGAACAATATAGTAAAAATGAGTATTATGTTATTTTCTTAATCAATTTGAGTGGCATTAAACAAAAGTATATTAACAGTGCTAATAGATAAACATGCATGCAAAATAAAAAGAAAATAAGCACCTACTTTTCATCCTCTCCTAGATCGTTGAAGACCGTTAGTATCCTAATAATATACGCTAATCCGCTATGATTATTGATATATATTTACTTTTGTTTGAAATTAATGCTCTACTGATGGATCATGATAAGCTCAATCATCTGAAATAATTTTATATACTCAAAGATCGTAAGTATTTTCATCCATGAGCCTTTTGATAAGTTAGGATGAAATATTTCGTAGACAGTCAGAGTTAAACGATTCATTTTGGAAAATAATTTTTTTTCTTTTTAATTAATTTTCTTTTAAGTTTACAAAAATCAAGGATATTCTGGAGTTTATCTATAATTTAATCCTAAAAAGTTTAGAGATTTTCTAGAAGCTTGCTTAATACAATGAGGATATATACGATGAGCTCTATATATTTCTATTATATACCCAGATAGGGCCTTTGCAAAAGCTAATATAATCCCCTTAATTGATAAGTGATATTTTAAATAAATGAAAATAATCATATTATTATTCATATTTTAGATATTTTATGCTCTGATATAAATAAAAAGGTAAAACTCTTTTATTCTGTCAAATATTTTGACTTTCAACTCCATAGTTATCTCAAAAGATAAGCATCAAATTGAAAGTTTATTGATTTTTATTGACAGTTATATAAAAATGTGCACTCTTCTGTCAATTATAGCCAGGATTAACTTTATAATTGAGGAAATGTCTTGAAAATTTTTTTTATATATTAAAAAATTATTTAATACATGATACTTCGTATTATTCATAGGTTCTTTAGAGACTTAAAATTTACTAATTAGATCCTAATTATTCAAGTAATAACCATATTGATTATAATCATAATGTTATCCACATTATGCTATCTTTTAATGATTCAGTTTGAATCATATATTAAGGACGAATTGTTAGAATCTGTAATTTAGAAGAGTATTATAAGCAGCATCCATTTAATAGTTGGTGAAAGTATGTAGCTTTTCTTGTTGAGTTATTACTATTATACGTATCAAGTTTACTTTTTCATCGATCTCTATTATTTTCAACTTTTAAATAATATAAAGATGGATTTAGAATTAGAAGACTGCTAGAACTCTGTGTAATTAAATAGCTACTAATATTGTTATAATGGAACTAATAAGACGGACACAAATTAAATTAAATAATATCTTGCATTCTAAAATTAAATCATTCCTTTCAAACAGGACATCTAAAATTTAGGGTTTTATGGTATGTTGGTTGATGATCAATTCTCATTTGCAAACTAGGTTGGCAAATAAAAGCCTAAATTTGATGTTAACATCTATAATGCATACTTATAAATGAAAAATTATGATTTACCTTATACTCTAAACTATGTCCAAAATGGAGAGCAATCGGTTGCCTATTATTTTACTCAAATACCCTACACTAAGATAGCAATAGGGTCTAGTTATGATCAGAATTAACAACCTTTTATTAAGTTGTCTCGATCTGATTCCCTATAATTTAGAACTTTTATCCTACTTGAGAATGGATATATCTTGGAAGATTCAGAATCACTTTTCACAGGGATGTACTTTCAAAATTAAACAGGCTTCACTAATTCGCAGTTTGAAGCAATTGTGAATTATTCTTATGGATAAAAAATCTCGAATGAATGCGAATAGAAATTACAAAATAAAATACTTTGTCTAAGGAATAATAATACGGAAGAAAAACTCATATATTCGTATTAGATATTAACGGGTTCTCTTTAAATAGTAATTTTTATGCAAGACTCTTCAAAAATTCGTCAAATCAGAGCTGATGTTAACCAACAGTTCGAATATTTCTTCAAAACATAAATATATTATATTCTGATTACCCTATCAGGAATTCTAGTATTATGTTTAGCAATATAATGTTTATTAGTTGTTAGATTGAGCAGACCTTTATAGAAATTGGAAAAATTGGCAAAATACAATATGAATACTAATTAATTCTAATACTAAAGAATCATAAGAACCAATAATATCGACTAAATTTAGAAATTAAAAGATTCTTATTATGATTTGATTAATTTGAAACACTAATAGCATCACCACAATAAGAGTTTATTCACGAATAAAGAATATGTTCATTAGCTCGGAAAAATATAGCTACTGGAACAATAGAGAGATATAAGAAGACTTAAATTCGATATTTAATAATCAATTAAATGATATATATAATTTTCATTTGTTAATTCTGGTAATATAAAATTACATTATTTTTTATAAACAATATTCTTAACACTAAAATATGAGAATAATTTAACAAAAAAACTAGGTCTTTTATTATAATTTTAGAATATATTAAAAAATATCAAAATAATTTCATATGAATCGCCTATAGATTTCCTTTTTTATTTTCAAACTGGCCTTTCTAATCTATCTTTATTAAAGAGTCCCCATTCCATATTGCTAATTATCAAATAAAGTGTGATTATGATTCTTATCAGTAACATAAATCAGATTGAAAAATGAATCAGTTAATTTTTGTATTTCATTCTAACTATATGAAAAACTCAAAATTCTTAAGAATTTATATTAGTTATTGATATGGTATTTTGCAGAGTTTTCTAATTATTTCAAAGGTTAACTTAACTTTAATAGTAGGACCAGTTAAAATGCGAGACAAACAACAAAGGAAGTTATTAAAAATAATATAAGCAAACTTAGTTGTTTATCCATAAACCTTTATAGCTACTCATAGGACTGATTTCTTATTTACATAGTTTAATCTGTATCTACTATTACCACAATGATATAAGTCATTCCATCAGTATTGATAATAAAAGGAAAAATAATTTTTTGCTAATTATTAATATCAATCAAACAGAGATATTTATCTTAAACATTTTGCTCGCATTCATTAACTACACTTTATTTCTTAAAAGTAAAATTGATTATCTTATCGAATTGATCATTATCAAAACCTGTTATGCTAGTGTTCTGAAAATATTTGCCAAAAGAATCTTAATTTTATGTATCTGATACTATAAATCCATTTAACAGCAATCCTATATTTCGCTATTTGAATTTAGTTTATTTTAAAGTTTCTCTCTATTAAAGCTAGCTAAAATCTTATAAATTTCCATAAGCTATCTTTGTTCCTGGTATTTTATACAATAATAAAATAAGTATTTATCCTGAATCACTCGTTAATTATTTTCTATAGCTTTCTAGTTACAAGCTAGTGATAATTGAAATTGCTTCCTTTATCTCTTCCTTAAGTTCTATCATATATTCTCCTTTATATTATGAAAAATATTAAGTTTGATCTAATTATATATTATAAAATGTTTTTAGAACTTTTAACTAGTTAAATGGTATAAATTAATTCTAGAGTGATATGAATGTCTTTATTTATTATAAATCTGTGTTAGTAAGCTTTCCATAAATACCTGAGCAAAATTAATAAGTATAGAATTGGCTTTAATGAGGGCTTTGAAGACAATTTTCGATTTCCTAATTCGTCCTTATGTTATTCTTAAGCTAAAACTCATATAAATTTGCTATGCTTCTAACACTTGCTATAGTTTAGTATAGCTCTAACTTTCCAAGAAAATTCCCTTCTATAATAACAGTGTTAGTTGTGCTAATAATTCTTTTTATTATTGTCTTCTCTAATAACTCTTGCTTGATAAATAATTGAAACTTATCAAATAATACTATAGAGAGCGAGCATGATATAATAAAGATGATAACAATTAAGATGCTCTGAAAGATTAATATTTAATTTCTAATCCTCATATTTCTCCACTAATGCAATATCATATTATTTTATTAATAATTTTAAAATATTAAATTCCAAAGATATATTGGTAAAAAAAAATGCACTAGAAATGTTTTGTGGAAATTTATAATATATATTAAGCCACTTATTATCTTTATTTACATTTTTCTCGCTGTCTTGCTTATGTGTTTGTTACAATTAGCATTATTTTAAGATCTATAAGAAATCCAACAACTTTGTTTTTTAGTTTGGAATTTACTTTGTTTAATCTTAAAGGGAATGTTATTTTCATAGATCTTTTAGTTTTTAGAACATGTAATTTACAAGAATTTATCTGAGTTTTAATAAAAATATTTATATCATTCAATTAGTGATTCTATTTGCTCTCTTATCTAAAAATTAATAATATTAATATGTCTTTTTTGGATCATTCCGAATTATTTTTCTTATTTTGGTTACTTAATTACTGATCTCTTAGTATAAATCTTCTCATTACTATGAATTATATTGAAAAATGAATCATTTAATTTCTATATTTCACTCTAATTAAAAGAAAGGCTTAAAATTGTTTAATATTTGTTTTAATAAATATGATATTTTGCCGAATTTTCCAATTATTTCAAAGGTTTATTTAACATTAAGATTAAAATTATTTAAAATGACAGACATAATAAAAAGGAAGCTATTATAAATGAAACCAAAAAATAAATTTATCGCTCCATGAAACATTACAATAACTCATAAGACTGATTTCTCACTTAAATAATTTAAAGAGTATCCACAATCACTACTATTATAGTTGAGTTATCAACTAAAATGGGAAAAATAAGTTTTTTCTAATTATTGATGTCAATTAAACATAAAAATATATCTTATATAGTTTGCTCACATTCACTTACAGCAGATGATTTAAAAGTAAAATTGATAATCTTTTCAAATTGAGTACCGTTGAAACCTGTTATGCTTGTATTCGAAAAATATTCCCCAGTTGCATTATTTTAACTATCAGATATTATAAATCCATTTAATAGCATTCCTATAGTTCTTTATTCATAAATGATTTACTCTCTGGCCTTAATAAATGCAAATTTACTTAGGTTTTGTTAAGATCCATAAGCTATTTTAGTTCCTGGAATTCTATTGAAAAAAATAACCATTTACCCTTCACTTATAAATTGTTTTCTATAATTATTTAATTATTAGTTTATCATAGAAGATAAAGCTTCTTTTATCTCTTCTTTAAGCTCAACCAAATAATCCCCCTTATACTATGAAAAATATAGAGAGTCATCTAAATATGCATTATAATATGATTCATAAAGATTTAAATAGGAAACTGGAATAATCTAATTCTAAAGTGATATAAAAGTCTTTAATTATTATAAATCTGTATTTGTAATGTTTCCATACAAACCTGAGCAAAATTAATAGGAGTAGAATTACTTCTAATATGGAGTTTATAAGCAATTCTCAATTTCTGAAAATACCCTTATATTATTATTAACCTGAAATTCATATAAATTTGCTAAGCTTTTTGATACTGATGTGGTTTGATTAATTTCTATATTTCCAAGTTAATTAATTTCATATATAACAATATTAGCCATACTTATGATACCTCTTATTATCATCTTTTCTAACACTTCCTCTTTGATGAATAATTAGAATTTATCAAACAAAGCTAATGATAATATACATGATAAAGTAAAGATGATTGTCACTATGAAAGTCTAAAATATTAGTATTTAATTTCTAATTCTTAAACGTCTCCACTTATTATAAAAAAAAGTTAACATCAAAAATATATAAATTTTTAATTGATAACAAAGTTAAAATATAAATTAAATAAAATTTTACCCTTTAAGCAATCAACATATAAATGAAATTAAAATTATACTCAAGATGAATGGACTTAAATATTAAAGTACAAAGATTTGCTCAAATTCCTAATTCTATAAAATTTCTAATGCCTTAAATAACACAAATATATATATCAATATAAAATTTCCTTAAACGTATCAGATGGAAATGGATCTTCAAACAGGGACCATCTAGTAGTTAGTTTCATTTCTTCGTCACTTAACAGACATTACTCTAATCCTTCCAAAACCTCTGATTTATCTAGGATGAATCCAATAAATATAATTTCTTGTCTTCTATCTCCCCATTATTGCTGCCATTTACCATTAGTTATTAGATTAGTTTATAGTTGAAGATATTAGACTGTAGAGATCCACCATTCAGGTTTTATAGCAGCCATCCACACACTTTGAAATTCAATTTATCTCACTTTTCCCTAAACATTAATCATGCCCATAATGTCATTCCTGGATGCCAGCCAAATATATCCTTTGCACCTTAAGGTACCATACCATTTGTTATATTCCAAATAATTCCACAACTTTTATGGATGAAAAGGCTTTCTTGCTTCAAAAGTAAATGCTGTCACTCCATATTATTGTTGAGGGTTCATAAACTAATCCTACTGCATCATTTTTAGCTCATTCTTATATGCCATCTATTGTTTGATTGAACTCTTCTGGAACAACTTTAAACCTATAAAATAATATGAGATTTAGCAGTATTAAGAGTTAAGCAATTAAACATTGGGATTCAATCTAAGAATCAAATCATATACAGCCTGTATCTAAATTGGTGTAACTAGGTCTTATTTATTGAGTATTATGATGTTACTAAATTGAATCTATCTCACTATCAAATCTCTAATTGATTTATTCTCATATTATTAGTCCTGTAATTGGAGATAGATTACATAATCTAGAATATTAAAGCAATCAATGACTGTGATTATGGTATCTAAATAACAAATATCAGACACACATTTTCCGCTCTTATTTTTGTATTCGAATGCAACACTAATAGGTAGAGGATCAGATATTCCAGATGATTCTATTAGAATATGATCAACATGTTGACTTCTTATTAGTTGTCTAATTTTTCTAATCATTTTTTTTCGCTAAGTGCAGCAAATGCAACCATTCTCCAACTATACCAATCTTTCATCTGTCTGTGTCTTTGGGTTTCTACTTTCAATTATTTATGAGTCGATATTCACTTATCCTAAATCATTAACTATTACTCCAACCTTTTTCTATTCCCACTTTTATAGGAAATTATTTATCAAAGTAGTCTTTCCAGCACCTAAAAAGCCTGTAATTATTGTTATAGGCACTCTCTTCTCTTGATTCATAGTTATTTTTTTGTATATTGAGTTTTGGATCACAATTAAATCATATACGGATCAGAATTAATAAGAATCTATCAGGCAGGTATCACAAAACCTATCTTATGAAATTTTAAATGATACAGCTTCAAGATCCTATTCAATATTGCAATCAGCTTCTATTTATGTAAGAAATATAATGATAAGCTTCGATAAATGTAAATTATGAAAATATTTGGTGATTCATGAGCATTTCATTCAAGATGATTAGAATATATAAATTATCACATTTCGGTCTCAAAATACTTCACAATTTTAAGATAATCCTAAAATAATCAAAACTAATAAGATAAAGAAGCATTTAATGTAATTGTTTTCATCTTATTAGAGACGGAATTAATTTAGAAATTTTTAGTATTCTCTTTCATAATATATTCATTCAAGTTTAAGAAAATCTAGACACTCTAGACAATCTAGACAAACTAGACACTATACGCATTAATATGATATAAGTATAGATTAACATTTTATAGATTATCATATGTATACCATTAAAAATTATTAAAATTTAATGTTGTAATAAGAGTCTCCCCAAGTTACATATCAATAAAAGCTAGAAGGTACCAATAAAATACAATTATAGAAACACTTCAAAGATTTAAATAAATAGCCCCTCTTGAAGGTAATAATTGGAAATTGCAATCAAATAAGAATGGATATTAAATACACACTATGGCAGATTAACAAAGTGGCCTCTTATTGACGAGAGGATAAGGATTAATTCCCTATGAGAGGGAAGAAATAATTACAATTCTTGAGAAAGTAGAATCAAGAATGGATTATGATGAACTTTGTGAATCAGTTATTTATACAATCTATTCTAGGGAAAAACTATATTTAAAGCAGATAAGTTTCAGATATTCCATCAACAATTTAAATCTATGTTTTACATTATATCTGGACGAGATTTCATCATTTGCTCAAAAACATTTGAAGAGGAAGATTTTTGGTATGCTATTGGCACATCTATTGAATTACCAAATTATCCTCCTATTAAAGGTATTGTTAGAGGGGATATCAAATTGGCTGGATGGATATTGGAGAAGAAAGAAGGGGGCGCATAATGCACATTTATTACCTTCGTTGATCCTAAAGGGAGTTTGCCAATTAAAGCAATAAATCTGGTGGCTACAGTTTAAGGTGAAGTTGTAGAAAAGATTAAAAAGTTACTAGATAAGCAGAAAAATAAAAAATGAAGTTATTTTCTTAAAAAATTAATATTTAATATAACATAATGATTTAAATACCATTATAGGAAAATTATGATCAATTAGTAGAATGTATATCTTCATCAAATTTAAGAAAGTTATATAAGACTAAAGGAGTTAGTTCCAATAGAAAAGAATGGCTGGAATCTTAAATCAAATAAGGATGGATTCAAAATATATACTAAACCTGATAATGAAACTGGCTTTAATCTAACTAGGGGAGAAGGGCTTTTACCTTACACCTAAGAATTAATTCATGAATATCTAGAAAGGGTAGATTTAAGACCAAAATATGATAAACTTTGTGAGTCAGTACATTATTCTATCTAATTAGGGCAAAACTATTTTGAAGACTGGTCCGAAAGAATAAATTTTCTATCAAAAATTTAAATAAATAATGATGGTTCAGGGTAGGGACTTTGTGGTATATTAAAAAACTTTTATTGATGGTGACACATGGTATGCTAGTGGAACATCAATTGATTTACCTGAATATCCACCAATACATGGAGTGGTGAGGGCCAAATTAAAGTTGGGAGGATGGGTTCTCTAAAAATAGCAGGGTGGAACTTACTGCATCTTCATCACTTGGGCAAATCCAGGTGGTAATTTGCCTGCATTCGGAGTGAATCTCGTAAGCACTGAATAAGGTGAAACTGTTTAAAAACTAAAGAAACTGATGGATGAAGAGGCTAAAAAAAAGAAGAAATGATATTAATTTATAATTTATAATTGTCTCCTAATGGTTAAATTTGAACTAAATTAACAAGTAGAGGATGTCATGGAAGGTATTAATATAGATAATTAGATACTCTTGCTTTAGTTAAAAAATTATATAACAATGAAGGATGGGTAGATAGTTATGTGTAGAATGAGGTAAAAATTTAAGTTATGCCTGATCCGATAACAGGAGTTTATTTAACAAGAGGTGAGGGATTTATACCTCATTCACAAGAATAAATTCATAGTCTATTGGAAAAAGTTGAATTGAGACCTGAATATGATAATAAGTGTGCATCAGTATTTATCAAATTTTTATCAATTTAAAGGGATATACAGTTAAAGTATTAAATGAGAAATCCAGAATATTTTATTAACAGTTTAAGGGGGCATTTTTAGTTCAGGGGAGAGATTTAGTAGTTTTATAAAAAACCTTTATCGAAGGAAACATTTGGTATGCTGTTGGAAAATCTATTGAAGTACCTGAGTTACCTCCTTAACAAGGGTTAGTGAGGGCTGATCTTAAAGTTGGAGCATGGATTCTCTAAAAACAAGGAAATGGAACTAATTGCATTTACATTACTTGGGCTGATGCTAAAGGATCATTACCTAAAAGTGCTGTAAATATGGTTAGAGCATAACAAGGAGAATTAGTTTGGAGATTAAAAAATTACTTAAATAAAGTGTGATATGATATATTATTAAAAAAAATGTCTGTAATCAAGATATAATTAAAAAAACTTAAAAAAGAAAAAATCATTTTTAAAGATAAGGTTTAAGCCTCCTAAACATATTTTTCTATCTAAAACTATGTTATGATTCTTAAGTTTTTATTCTCTCATTTGTAGGTGTCTAATAAGCCTGCCTTGCAGAGTTTAATTATTAAAAATAATCCATAAGAGATGGTTTCATTTCCAGTTTTGGAAGCCCAGTTCTGTTCGAGACATAATTTTATATTGTATAAGAGGATTTTCTAATTAAGTATTTCACTTAATTTATCTTTACTTTAGGTTTTTCTATACTAAACTTAGACTTCTAAGGTAGCTATTACTATTCTGACTCTTCACTAAATTGTATAAGGTTCTCAATTCGATTCTATATAAAAAAAAAAAAGTTATAACTTTTTTTTACCATTTATGAATTTAGAACATCCCTTAAACTGAGTAAAACTTCTTTTGAACAAACAAAGCTATTATGTTTTTCTGGATATATGGTCATCTACTTTTTTATCAATTAGTTTTTAGAACATATAATTGAGACCTTTTTAGTTATGGAATTAGCTAGTGGTTGAATTTATATTCGCTCTTCCAAAATCCTTTATCCACATGATTTTGATCTTAAAGGTTTTCTTATCTTGTTGACTTAAATAATTGCTGATTTGCTTATGCTTTTCCTATTGTAGCTTTTGAATTGCTTTCCCATAAATTCTAAAAAAAAAAATCATTAATATTTACTGCAATGAAGCCTTAATTTAACAAATCTCTTTCGTTTTGCTTTCAACAACTATTATACCCTTGTTATGGGAGCTATATTATTTAAGCGTTTTATTTTTGAGCTTTCAATTTGATGATCACTTTATCTTCTGATTCTTATTCTTATCTAAGTAGCATCCAATATTTATTTATTGTTAGTCATAAAGCTCTTTTACAATATTTAGTTAGGTTTAGAAATGGTTTTTGCAAACTAGTAATTCATGAAGGGTAAGAAAGAATATATATTTTGCAAATTTTAAAAATAAGTATTATATAGTTTAATATTTTTCATTAGTCAAATATTAATATAATTTATACTTTTTTATATACACTTATCATTTGTCTTATATAGTTCTCTAAATATTTCGCATTATTACTATAAATTAAATGCCAATTATTTTATTTTTTGTGTAATTCTATTAGAACTTTTAATCCATATTGATTCAATTAGACAGTATTTAATTCGGATTCGGAATTGGAAATAGAAAAATATAATTCTGATATACAAACAAAAGTTCAATCAATGTCATTATCTACTAAATATGTGCTAGAAGAGAAATTATTAAAATTAACTATTCAATTGTCAAAATAGTAATAGTAGTATAATAAGGAAATTAAGTAAATTAATGACTAAAATGATAAGATTATGTCTTTCTTATATAATAACTATGGCAATTACATTATTTATTATTTAAAAACAATTTAGGAATTATTGAGGGATGAAAATTCAATTCAAGCCTTTGTGAAATAAATTTGTAATGTTGAGATATCAGAGGGGTCTTTTGAAATTGATGATAATTAATATCAGTTTATGGATACTCCTAAATTAAGCTTTTTATCCGATGCAATTGAGTAATGCAGAAATTATGGTATCTTTTCCCATTATTTAAAAAAATTTCTGCATTTGCTTAAAGAAAAGTGTTAAATTAAAAAGATACCACTAGAAAGATATCTATTATTAGAGGATTTTGAATAAATATATATTTTATAAGATTTAAAAGCTAAGGAATTTAAGATTTGTATAAGAAAGCCTATTGGAAAAGTTATCAAATATAACAGTAATTGGGGTTATATAAGCTCTATTCCTAGTATTTAAAATTACTTAGTGCAAGCTTTTACGATTTACACATACGTTACAAGTAATTATATCTTAATGATCAATAATATTTCTGTTTGTGGTAATTAAATTGTTGATTTTGCAATAAACAATGATGATAGTATATAAAAATTAGGACCATCGCACAATTAAGATATGGGATTCGATGGGATATCGAGATATATGATCAATCTCGATGATAAAAAGCATCTAATTCAAGAAATATTGGATTTATTAGATATTGATATAGAATGAAATATTAATAAATTCAACAAAAATTATAATATTCTAAAAAGTATAAGTTATTTTATTTATACACCTTGTAAGAAGGCTTATTTAACAAATATCCTAATGAAATGGAGATTATGGTACTGTTCTAAATAGAAACTTGAACATTGTTTTAAAGGAGACCAATATTCAATTTCTTTAAAAGCATAATATGGACTTGTAATTATCAAGTATTTATAAACAAGTTGGATAACAATACTTTAAGAACGATTACTGGAAAGGATTGAAAGAGTCCTGACTTTTCTTAAATACCTTATGAAAATTTCTGAAAATATAATAAATATACGAGTTAAAATAAGAGAATAGGAGCTCCATATTTTTTTTTAAGTGATGCCCGCTCCATTGAAAAACCGAAGATGTAATAAATCGAGAAATTTATGTAAAATCAAGATCATAGTTATTTTTAAAATGATGACTATATAATATCTCTGAGCGTATTTTATTTTGTTCATTTTGAATTCATGAGAATGGTATTTCATATCTGTTATATATATTTAAAATATATATCAATGAGGGGCTCCATTAACTTTAAATCTTCTAATCTTATTTTTCATTTTTCATCGATGCACAGTCGCATCAGTGCATACTTAATTTATTAATTTATTTATACTTCAAAGTATCAGAAGAAAGCGTCTTATGAGCTGCAAGCACATAATCTGCTTCTTTTTTATTATTTAATTTATCAATTTTATGATATCAAATTTCATCAAATATTATATGAATTTCCTATCTAAGCAAGATATTTCATATGATAAGATAAGAAAATTTAAAATTAACAAAGCACATAAGTTTATGATACAAGAATCCGAATAACTTGATCAAAATGGAGTAGATAATATTTTTAACATACTTGTAATTTGAAACTAATGACTCCCATTTATTGATTTTCATTAATCTATTGCTTTTATTTACCTTACACTAATTTAAATACGACTTGCTACTATATTTTTACTAGATATTTTATATGGTTAGTTGAGTGACTTGAATAAAAGGTTAGATGGAATTAAGAATGATTCACTAAATCTAAAAAAAGATAATGTTAATCAGAATTATGGATAAACTATCAATCACCTAGAGAAAGAATAAGAAACTTTAAAAACCTGACAAATATTCGAGGAGAAACCTGTCAAAAATCAATTAAATAAGAATCTGATAACTTGTTTATATGGATCAAATTTTATTAAATTAACTGATAAATATCAAAAAGTCACAGAAATGATACTCTTGCTCTTTGAATTGAGTACAAGCTAAATTTTAATAATAGATAAGTTAAAAATTGATATGATTAAATTAGGAAAATTAAATCAATAGAGGATTTAAGGTTTAATGATAAAGATATTGGGTAAGCAGAATAATCTATTTATGACAATTAAGAAAATGTTGTCTTCTTACAGAAATGAATTTCCTTTTATCTTTTATTTAAAAATTATTATTTCCTCTAAGATAATTTTTATAATATCAATGAAATCAGAATCACATTCTTTTTTAAAATCACTGTATTTAAAGATTAAATCGTTAAGCATAAATACAAGTATTCATTGAGGTTTGAAAATAAAATTTATTTACATACTTTTATGCTACAAATTAAATTTTTAATCTTAAGAGATATTTTTTTTCTCACAAGATAATCTTAGCGAATAGCAAAGGAGATATAGTATTCTACTCTTCTAATGGTCTCTGCAGAATCATAAAACATTTATAAATTATTCTCAAATTTTGAAATTATTTCTATTTGGAATTCAGCTATTTAGAGAAGAGGCTACATAGAGTTTTGTATTTATTTTAAGAATGTGTATAATAATCAATAAATGAGGGGATCCATTAACTTTAAATATTCTAGTGATATTTTTCACTACTTAAAAGGTGCAACCTTTTCCTGTAGTTTCCTATAAATGATAATTGACAATAATACCTGAAAGTAAGTATAGTCCTACTTTTAGGAACTACATGCTCCCAATCTACTTTAATAAATATTTAATTAATATTAATATTGATAAATTAATTCTTTTTGTATACTTTAAATAGCTGAATAATTATAATTACAAAATATTTAACAATATATGAGGGCTCAATTAACTTTAAATATTCTAAAACTTATTATTTCTACACCTAGGGGCACACTTTATTAGTTGTTATCTATTAAATATATTGATATCACCTTTCAGTATACATGGACTGTGTGCACCTAATCTATTAATAATTAAATAATATTAATTGACTGAATTAAATTTCTGTGAAAATCTCACATATATTGAAATTTTTTCTGTATTTTAATTAATCTGGTTTATTTAAAATAGATTTTAGATTACAAATCAATAAATTTTTGTGATAAATGTATCTATACTTGATTCAAAAAATATCAATAATCATCCGATTTTGTGGGTCAAGATATCTAAGTAATAAACAATATATGACATAAAAACTTCATTTCTTAAATTTTTAAGTAAAAAAGGATGATATTCTTAAGTTATTAATATTAATACTCTAAAGTGATTCTCTATAACTCTTCACTTTCTAATTCGTGATGCATTCTATACACTGTCAGCAATTTACATTGTTACTATTGACCATTTCATGAATAAAAAAAATAAATAAGAATTAAGATTATAAACAAATTCTATTAATATTAATAGAATTAAAAAGGGTATAAAGACAAGTAAGTTTCCTGACATGATGAATTAATTTATATGAATAATTAACCTCCCTAAGGCTAGTCTTAAAACCCATAGCAGTAGATGAATTTCTAATAGTAAAACCTTCTGTAAAACTAACAATTTAATCCACCACTTCATCAAATATAATTTCTAGGGAATTCATAATAGAGCTCTGCTTAATCAGGGTTAGCAGGTTTTATTGTATAATTAATATTAGCTCCTTAATAAAATCCATAACAAGGTTTCTAAACAAATTATCAAAATGGAGGACAACAATAAGAAAGCCAATATGGATTCTAATAAGAGACTCAATAAGGATTCTAGTAAGGAGGTCCATAAGTTAGTCAATAAGTAGGTCAATACCAATAGGGAATCTAATAAGTTGGACAATTAGGCAGTCAATTGGTTGGCCCCAAATCATTCCAATAAAGAAATTTCTAGCCTATTAATCCGATTCAGCAATAGCTTAACACATAATAAAGTAATTATATATTACATTTTTAGAACAAAATATGTCCTTTGGAACATAAAATAATATTCCTTAGATGTCAATTAATCCCAACATGAATCAGTTCATGGTACCTTAGAATAATACCTTACAGCCCAATCCTTTCAAGCTATAAACAGATGAGGTAAAAAATTTAAGAGAGGAAATTAAAAAATTAAAAGAGTAGTTAGAGGCAAAAGAAGAAAAGAGATAAAGAAAGATATAAAAAATTATTATGTTTAAAGAATAATTGAAAGCTGAGAAGAAAAGGAATAGTCTGACTAATGAATAGTTAGCAGAATCCTTATAATTGGAGATAAATGATAAAACAGAATAAATAGAACAATTGGAGAAGAAATTAAAATTATTATCAACTACTAAGTAGAGTGAAATTAATAATCTCAAAATTTAGGTTTAGAATCTAAAGGATGAAATTGAAAATAAATAAAACGATTTGATTTAAAGAGACAACCTGATTAAAGGATCTGTATAGGGCAAATCGGAATAAATAGTATCATAGTTGTAAGCTGAAAATACTTAGTATCAAGAAAAGATCAAATAGCTTTAAAATTAAATATTTAAAATGAAAAGCGAGTCTTCAAATGGCTCTAATGCTGAAGATATTTAAGAAATATAATAATTAAGAGAATAAAATTAAGAATATCAAAGTAATATTCAAAAACTGTAACAATAAGTTGAGAAAGAAGGAGCTTCATTTAGGGATGAGCTCGCATAAACTGCATTACTGAGAAAGGAAATTAGATAATTAGAAAAGACTATTATAGAGAAAGACTAAAGTATTGAAGGATCTAAAAAATTATTAAAAAATGCCAATCAATAAATAACAGAGTTGAAAGAAAAAAATTAAGAATTACAGAGTGACTTAGAGTTCTCGTAATAAAGGATTAAAAATTAAGAAGAATTATTGGATAAAACATTCAAAGAATTATAAAAGTCTAATAATCAAGGTAACCCAGACATATAAAAGATGATTTAGAAATAAAAAAAAGAGGAAGAAGAAAGAAACTAGCAAAAACTAGAAAAGGAGAATAAAAACAAATTACTTTAAGAATAGCAAATGAAAAAAAATCTAGAGGAATAATAATAAAAGTAACTTCAAGAAAAATAAATTCTATAATAAAATGCTGAGGAGAAAAAAAAGTTAATGCTTGAGTTAAAAAAAAGAGCCAAAGAGGCTTTCGGCAAGATGGAGGTTTGTTTTGTAGTAGACATAACAGGATCTATGGAATCCTATAAAAAATAAACTTCTGATTGTATCTAAGGAAGTGTAGAAGCAATAAAGAAAGAAACAGGTAGAAACGCTAGCTGGTCAACTGTAGCATACTAAGATATTGCTGAATTCAAGAAATTAGGAAATCAATACCATCAGCACGAATTCACTGAAGATTCCAAAAAAATAGTTGATTACTTACAAAAATTAGGATGCTCAGGAGGAGGTGATGCTTGTGAAGATATAAAAGGTGGATTTAAACAAATGGTTACCAAATTAAAATGGAATACCAAATTTAGAATTGCAGTCTTAATTTGTGATGCTCCATGTCATGGGAAAAAGTATCATGATGCCAATTGCGGTGATGATTATCCAGAAGATGATATCGAAGAAGTTATTGACTTGATGATATAATAGGAAATTATGTTGATTGGTATCTAATTTGTTGGATTGACTTCAAAAATGATTTAAGAATTCTAAGCAATTTATAAAAGAAAGGGTAAAGAAGAATTGTTCTTGCCTTTCGATTTACAAAAAACTAAAACAGAAGATATTTGGAAGGCTTTAATCGATTTAATAAAAGTAGCATCTGCGACTAGTACAGGAACAAATAATAATAGTTCAAAGACTAAGGAAAAGTAAACTGAGAAACCTAAAACAAAGGATGGAGCAATGGAAGCATTATGCAGAAACAAAAATTTCAAGCAATTTGATTAGGATCCTAATATCATAGTAGTAAATAGATTTTAAGTCTATAGAGTAGAGCTGAAGGCTCAATCTTTCGAAAGTATATAATTATATTAATTTTTTTAAGAAAATTTAAAGAGTATATCGAATATACCTCCAGAGGATTTCTATACAGTGGAAGAAGGTTATTGGATTTGTATTAGAACAAAAGCTCCATTTGCATTTGGTATGATGAAGAGTGTTTATCTAATGAAGAAAAAGAATGATCCATTGAAGAAAATTAATGATCCATAATAACATCTGTATGTTATCAAAATGCCTTTAGAAGGATTTTATACTTCATTAGATATGGCTAAGAAAGAGTGTAGATCACATTTGATTTGCAAAAATCTAATGACCAAATTCATGAGGGATTTAAGGGAAAAGTACGATTAAAAAGGGAAATCCCATAAACATATCCCACAGATTTAGTATTCTGATTTTCTCATATTAAAGGAATCTAATGGTACTATTTATTCATAAATGAAGATAAATTTTGGATTGCTGAGAGATTCTTTGATGGAGATTTTGTAAAATATAACAATAATTGGGGATTTATTCTAGGAGAAGAAACAATAATGAATTAAACTGCATAAGCATTTACCTTTTATACTTATTAAATCAGTGGATTCCAATACATGATATGTGATGTTCAAGGAGTAGGCATTTATTTTACAGATCCAGCGATTTGCACTCAATCAGGTAAATATATAATTTATTTAAAAAGGCAATTATGATGATACTGATATGGGTGTAGATGGATAAGGAATGTACATGGTTAACTTTGAGAATAAAAAATAACTAGCAAGAGAAATTTTAAGTGTTATGGACATTGAGATAGATTGAATTATATAAATTTTTTTAGAACTTTTATAATTTTTTTAAAGATTAAGATGTTTTAAAATTCTAATTAAACAAAATATCCCATCAGAGTATTGGGATCAAGTGATTTTTTAATTTTTTCAGTTGATTCATTTTTATTTTCAGGATTGCAAGGTCTATTTAACAATAAAGTATATTTTGTCTTGAAGGCTATAAAACCCTTAACTTTAGAGTTTTTAATATTAATACGGAAAAGAAACTAAGTGAACCAAACTTCAAAGATGGTTATAAAATTTCTTTGAGTTAGTTAAATTATTCAAATCTGAGACCTTAATATTATACTCTTGAATAAATTACAATAATTTTTGTATTCTAAAAATAGATATCAATTATTTCGACATCTTGCCCATAGAATATTAAGGCTATATTTTTAATTATGACTATTATTTATAGCTCTACACTTTCAGAATAACAAGTAATCTGCAATTATTATATCAAGAACCATTTCAATTTTGATCATTCGAAAGAAGGAATTATAAACTTCATTTGATTAGCTCACCCAGAGTGTATATTTCTTTTATTAAAGGCATTATTTTATATTTAAGGAGTTAAGAGATATTTATAGTATCATGAAATTTTGCAATAAATCAGGTAAATAATATAAATTATCGAAAAGAGAATACGATGAGACTTGACAGGAGTAAAAATTAATTAGCTGAGAAGTATAATCTGGATATGACAGTGAAAGCATCATTTCAAATGTAATTACATGTTAAATACCAAAAAACTTGATCAGTTCCTTAGGGCATAAAAGTATTGATCTGAAACTGGTTCCTTAGCTTTTTTTTGAATAGCCAGACATTATTAAAAAGTCTCTAGGATTTTAAAAATAAAAATTTAAATTATGAATCTAATATATCTCAAATTTTGAAACTTTTCTATTTGAACTTCAGCTATTTAGAGAAGAGGTCAACAGACTTTATAGATTTTTGATTTTGTTTAAGAATATATATAATATTCAATAAATGAGGGGCTTTATCAACTTTAGGTATTCTAGTGATTTTTTTCACTACTTTTAAGGTGCATCCTTTTCCTGTTGTTTTCTATCAATAATTATAAGAATAATACCTTAGAGTAAGTATAGTCCTACTTTTAGGAACTACACGCTCCAAATATACTTTAATAAATATTTAATTAATATAAATATTGTAATTTTTATTTATTTCTTTATTCTCAAAATATCTGATTTCTAGACCTTAACATATAGTAATTTTACAGATTTTAGATCCCTGCCTTTATTTGATAAATCTATATGAAAAAAAAGCATAAAATATAAAGTAAACAATATATTTGGTAATATTATACAAGGCTAGATAAAGATGTCTTCATTAAAATCATTTAAAAATATTCTCATCTAGGAAAAGATATTAATTTTTACTTATGAGTCTATTATTCTATTAAAAAAGAATAGACCAACTTACAAGACTTTTAAAGTATGAAGAATGAAGTTCTTCCAAACATGTTTCAATAGGGAACTCATTAAGGAACACCACAAGGGAATGAAAATGGAACACTAAATGGTGTTTAATATCGAAACTTCTAAGGATCTCAACAAGGAACCCAATAAGGACCTAAACAAGGAATCCAATAAGGAATCTTCTGGAGCCCAATAATAATTATTAAACTTATTAACCTAGCAAGGAACCCAATAATCTTAAGCATAATTGTCTCCAAGTATATAATAATCTTTAATTAGGTACTAATATTTAATATCTTAAAAGTTTCAAATTAATAATGTAATAGATAAACATTTACAAATTAAATTCCTCACGGTTCATAAG
>CBDIIF010000005.1:0-24148 GCA_965279595.1 Sphingobacteriaceae bacterium | reverse complement strand
CCATATAATTTCTCACTTTCCACAAGTCTTTTAATAATTAGAGCTTGTTTCATATATGTGGCCAAAATTGTAATATCTTTCGGGTTAGTTCCATTTTTTATTAAATAGCCCACCATCTTTATGATCATAGAGGCTTCAAACATATTTGATTTAGAATTTGTTGAAGAATCATTATTTTCTAATACTCTATGATCAAAAAACATAAGGTCATTTTCTAATCCTTATATTACCTCTTTATTCTAATAATTCAATATATCAGGATGATCTTAATAATTTTCGTATATCAATCTGATGAAATCAGCAAATTTACTTTTCATCCTTCTCTAATTAGTTAGAGTTACATATTCCACTTAATTATTGACTAATCTTTCAAATAAAGATATATTAGGTTGATATTTTATTTCTAGATAATAGGATTGAAGTTTTGGCTTTAATTGTAAATGATCTCCAATTAATATTAGATGCTCTACTGATTTTTTCAATATAGCAACTGTATGAGACTCGAGCACTTCAGCTGCTTCTTCAATTATCATAATACTAAAATTCAATTAATCAAATTTTTATGCATATTTAGCACATCCTGTGACTGTTGCTCCCACAATTTTCTTTGATTAGATTAATTTTAAATCCTCTTCAATAAATTTATCTTGTAGCTCCTTATTAAGTTCATCATATAATTCAATACTCTGAATTGCTTATTCGTAAACAGTATCATACCTTTTCACAAACACACTAGTAATTAGAACAAATCTTTCATTACTTTTTAGATCCCAGGGAGACACTCCCATATTTAATTTTTCCTGAATTTGAATCAATTTTTATTAATCTAATCCTAGTCTCTTTAGACATTATCTTGCCTAATTAATTTAAGTTTCCTTTGATTCAGGATCAATTTCATGATTATCATACATTTTTCTATCATTTTCATCATCAGAATTCACATTTTCATTTTCATCATACCCATCATACTCGACTTATAGCATTCTAATAATTTGTT
This sequence comes from Sphingobacteriaceae bacterium, assembly GCA_965279595.1. Lineage (GTDB taxonomy): Bacteria > Bacteroidota > Bacteroidia > Sphingobacteriales > Sphingobacteriaceae > CAIKLP01. The sequence goes on along the minus strand of CBDIIF010000005.1, from coordinate 23,151 downwards.
CCTAACTTAAGCCTATTTGTAAATTGAGTGGTTCACGATAAACCATTTACCCTCTCCATTATTACTTTTTGTTTATATCTACCTCTCGGATAAATTTATTTCCATTTTTTTACTCTAATGCCATAATCTTATCAACATGCTCATCCCTAGGTTTTTTATTGTCCATCCATAGATAAAATATCAATCTTTTTGTTTCAACATTTAAGGGGTAATAGTAAGATAAGTCCTCTCTCAAACAAAAATCATTAACTATCATATCAACTAAATCTCCTTAAAACTCTACAAAATCAGCAAATGCAACATTATCAGCAGAATTTAACATATGACTAACATCTCTTTAAACATCTTTCTAAACTTGTTTGAATATTTTATATTTATATCTGTCCTCGTCATCAAATCTAGCCCTTTCAACTTGCTTTAAACCTAATTGCTTAATTTTATCGATTTTACACCTACCTCCAATTCTAACAACATCTTCGGGTTAAGTGAAAATAAGAATGTGACTCAAAAATTAATCCAGAGCATGATTAGTATTACATACAACCAATATCGGCTTATTTTTTGTTCTCAACTAGCCTTAATCTCTATAACTTCTTTATCTGCCTGGGAAAAATAATTCATTCTATTGATCAGGATTCCATTATTTTTAATTATTTAGTAAGATTCTGATTGCAAGTGCTCCACAATAGGTTTTACCAGTACCTGGTGGACCCTAAACTATTGCTAATCCAGACCTAACCATTAATTAAATAGCCTTGAATTGAGAATCATCAAGTGATTCCTTAATAGAGGAATTCCAAGGTTAAAGAATATCAATTTAGTCTTTAAAAGCATATGCTGTTGGCTATTTTAGATCATATTTTAAATTTATTCCATACCTAACAGACTTTGCATTACCAAAATACTTAGGAATAGGCGATCCTTTCTTTGAATAGACCAACTGCTCTTTTAATGGAAATTCGAGAGGATCTATTTATTAAATGCATCTTAAGTAATGAATGTAAGTTTCAAAATAGATTTTATTTTCTATCACAAATATCTCTTTCTGTGACATCATCAGCTTATTAAGTTCTTGGATACAATCAATAAGCTTATCTCCGAATAACTTTATTTATATTTTAACAACTCCAGTTTTATCATAATAATCTTATATTTTTTAAGGATTTTTATAATGAACAGATGCAAAAACAAACATTGAAAAGTCTGCTCTGGTAAATGCTAATAAACTTCCAGTCATCAATCTATTATTTTTGGTCCAATCAATTCTTCGCCTTCTAATATCATATGGTATGAATGATACAGTATATATTACACCATTATTAGATGCCTTCACATCCTCCAAATTCAAATCTGAGTAAATAAAAACAAACTATAGAACATCTCGATCTAAATTTTAGAATCCACTCTCTCTCAATCTAAATATGGCTGTTCTAAAGTCCCTCATATAATCTTCTCTCAAAATGTAAAAATTGTTATTTAGATAACTCTCAACACTAGAATAAGGCTCACTTTGTAAGACCTTCATTATGGTTCCAAAATAGGGTATGTTTTTTGTTTACATAAGCTCTTAACTTACAGGTTATGCAGGACAAACATCATAATTAATTAATGTTTCATCATATTGTCTCAACTAAATCTTTTCCTCCTATATTTTTAATTTATTCTAAAAGAGTTATTTAAACTTTTCATACTCCTCCTCAATTATAAGAAGTCTTGGATGTTTTGCTTTCTCGATGTAGTTGAAAATTTATTGAACATCATCTGTACATAATGGGCAGCAAAGGCTATTTGATGAGTAAGTTAAAAAATTGATGCACATCTTAATGAATGGTACTAATGCCTTTATTATTTGATTAGTTTCATAAGAATTTTTGTAATGTATTCTCTCAATCAAATAATTATATTCTGCTAATAATTAAGTTTAGTATAGGGAGGAGTTGAATATTTCCTCAATATAGGGAATATTATTAGCCGAAACTAAAAGGGCATCAACCATCTGATGCATAAAATCTATGAAGTTACTAAATTTCTCTATTTTAATGTTATCAATAGCAAATGTTATCTATCCTGATTTTGGATAGTATTATTTAAAGTGTTATATTAGAGCTTCACTAGGATTTTATTTTCTTAAACAATCTTCAATTGATTTTTTGTTTAGGTACTTTTTGTGAACTGCTGCCTCTAATCTTCTTTATTCTTTGATTTCTTATTCCTCCTTCTCCTTTTGTTGCTTTCTTCGTTTCTATTTTCTCAAATAATTCAATCCTTCTTATTCAATATCTGATGGCCTTTACTCAGGATTGAGATTTGGTTAACTTTACTTTATTAATTCATCATCTCTTTCTCCAGATGAGCTTTCATTTCTATTCTTTTAAGGATTTCTTTATATTTATTGGTTTTGATTATTTGATCGGTTTGTATTTCTATTTTACTAAATATAACTATTTTAAACTTATTAACTCTTATGGCTTCCTCCTTATTATTACGATTAAGGTTGCTGATAGCTATTTTGGTATTACTAAAATTTGAGGGGATTTTAGAAATTTTACTTCTATAATGGATTTTTATAATTCTGCTATTAAAATTGTTATTAAGGCTAGACTTATTGCTGATATCTCTATTATTGATCTTTTTCAATGTATTATTGAGCTTTTGAATCTTAATATATGAAATCAACATCCTACCAAACTCCATTCGGATTCTTTTACTATTTATTAAAGGTTGGTCCTTGATCTTTGGGAGGATACTATTATCCTTTTTTATTAATTTAAGAATCCATATAAATAATTTTAAGTAAATCATCTGAATGTAATTTAATAATTTATAAAATACTTTTGTATTATATAACTTGTAATAATATAAATTGAATAAGCAAGAAAGAAATTTTATCTTAGAAATCAAAATAAAATGCCCAAATGCTAGAGAAATGATCGTTAAACAAATTGTTAATGATTGACAAGACTTTTAATTTCATAACTTTTTAATATATTATTTATTCATTTAACTAATGCCTATTAAATTTATTTCTCTTCCTCAATACATAGATTTTCCTCTTCTTGTATCTCACAATCCTCATTCTCATCCCAAACATCTTACCATTCACCATCTTTTTTTCTCACATCTCCATTATCCTCATACATTTTAATAAGGCCACTCCATTCAGAGGGGAAAGGATCGTTTTCCTTAGGCCATCCTTTATCTTAAAAGTAAACCATCTCCTCTTCGCTCAACAAACATTCTTAAAATTATGCAATAATCTCTTTTTTAGGTAGATTTAGTCCAATAAAAACTATCTCTTATCTTTTATCCCCGATTGGTTCAGGAAGCCAAATGTTCTTAATACCTTCCCATATTATCTAATTGATAGTAAAAAAATTTACATCAATTTCTTCTTTAGTGTCAGCCCACTTTTATTTGGGAACCGTAATCCACCAAAATAATCCTGGGTCATACATCATTTACGAGCCTGCCTTATGAATATGGATATTAAGACTGTCATAGCTTGCTATCCACATATACCCTTTACATCTGATGATGCTTTTCCAAATTGAATTTTCTTCCATTTTATTTTTTTCAAGCAAATTGAATAATTTTATTGGATGGAATGGTTTCCTCGCTTTAAATACACATGATTGTATTCCATATTCGTCTACTTCACTCTTATGTATGGGTTTTTAAAGTTCTGCTATCCATTTACCTGATTTTGAAGATTCCTCAAAATTAAACAACCTTTTATTTATAATCTCTTTCAGCTCGATAACTCCCTAAACAGACTGGATTATTCTGGCTGTTGGATTTAATTTCTTAAGTAAGGCATAAAGATAATCTCTTTATTACTAATTTATTAAATCAATTTTATTAAGAACAATAACATTTGCAAATTCCACCTAATCTAGTAATAATTAGGATAAGGGAATCTAATTATCAGCACTCTTTTCTTCACTTAATTACTTAGATTCTAATTAGGATTAGAAATTTAATGCATCAACCTAGTTGTTATTATGGAGTTTACCAAAGTCACCATAGTGTCAAGTTTGGCAAATTTCTTGAGCATTTATCCTTTTTTTCTCATTTCGTCATTTTCGAAATAGAAGGCTTACGCAATTGGCAGGGGCTCAGCGATTCCTGTGCTTTCAATGATCATATAGTCAAACTTTCCGCTTTTAGCAATCTTTGATATGTGTTTGATCAGGTCCTCTCTAATATTGTGTTTAAGAATAGTTACCTTAAAGTGCAACAAATACAGCCATTAGACATTTCGACCAGCTTTTCTTTAGTTTTCTTGACACTAAACTTACCTTCCTTTATCGGATTAGAGTCGACATTGATCTCTCCCATGTCATTCACAATGACGGCAATTCGATAATTGTGTCGCTATCTAAGGATGTAATTCAATAGAGTGGTCTTTCCAGCCCCCAAAAATCCACAAAGAACGGTAACAGGCAATTTTTTAATTCTAGTGGAGTGATTCATGAACTTATTTGGATATTTAATATTTAAATTGTGTGATTCATGAATTTTAATTAAAAAATATATACTACAATTAAATACCCCCTCATTAATAATTTATGAGAAAAAAATAATCATATTTGAAAATAATACTCATTTAATACTTATCATTAACCAATCATCTCCTTTTATTGATTCTCTTTTTCTCCTTCAGATAATTCTTTGCTTTAAAGTTATTCCTCATTCTATAAATCTCCTTCTTATAATTCATCTTCTTATAATTCATCTTCTTATAATTCTCCTTCTTCATCCCAAACATCTTCCCACTCACCTTCATTTCCTCTTAGCTCTCCTAAATCCTCAAACTATTTTAAAAGATTTCTCCAATCATTAGGGAATGGATCATTTTAATTACTCCAACTATTTTTTAAGAAGAAATCCATTTCCTCTTCACTTAGAAGGCAATCTTCAAATGCTTATAAAATTTATTGTTTTGGCAATTCTTATCCAATAAAAACTATTTCTTATCTTCTATCTCCAATAGGTTCTGGTAGCCAATTATGTTTCACATCCTCCCATATGGCCTTTTATGATTATAAAAAAATACATCTTGTTCTTCTTTTGTGTCAGCCCATATCTTCTTAGGTATTGAAATCCACCAGAACGATCCAGGATGATAAGTTAATTATGACCCAGCCTTATGTATATGTATGTTAAGCCTTTCCCAGCTAGCAATCCACATATACCCCTTGCATCTTATTACAAAATTCCAGATGGACTCTTTGTCTTTGTGATTTCTCTCTATTAAATTAAATAATTTAATTGGATGAAATGGCTTTCTTGCCTTGAAGACACATGATTCTATTCCATATTCATCGACTTCACTTTTGTGAATAGGTTTCTGTAGCTCAGCTATCCATTTACCTGTAGTTGAGGCCTCCTCAAAATTAAATAACTTAGTATTAATGATCTCCTTAAGATCAATCTCACCCTTGACTGATTGGATGATTTTGGCATTAGGGTTTAACTTTTGTAACAGGGAAAGAATGAATTGTTTCTTTTCTTCATCGACTAAGTCAATCTTGTTTAGAATAATGATATAAGCAAATTCCACTTAATCCAACAATAGTTGTGACAAAAAAAAAAAGGAATCTGATCCATTTATTTTTTATCGACGTTCATTTCCTCGCCCTACTTATCAGATTGAAGCTGATCCAAGAAATTTAATGCATCAATCTAAAATATATATATTGTTTTACAAGAGTGACCATAGTGTCAAGTTTGGCAAATTTCTTGAGCATTTATCCTTTTTTTCTCATTTCGTCATTTTCAAAATAGAAGGCTTGGGCAATTGGCAAGGGCTCAGCGATTCCTGTGCTTTCAATGATCATATAGTCAAACTTTCCGCTTTTAGCAATCTTTGATATGTGTTTGATCAGATCCTCCCTTATGATGTTATCTAATAAATAGTTACCTTAAAGTGCAACAAATACAACCATTTGACATTTCGACTAACTTTTCTTTAGTTTTCTTGACACTAAACTTACCCTCCTTTATCAGATTAGAGTCGACATTGATCTCTCCCATGTCATTCACAATGACGGCAATTCGATAATTGTGTCGCTATCTAAGTATGTAATTCAATAGAGTGGTCTTCCCAGCCCCTAAAAAACCACAAAGAACGGTAACAGGCAATTTTTTAATTCTAGTGGAGTGATTCATGAACTTATTTGGATATTTTAATATTTAAATTGTGTGATTCATGAATTTTAATTAAAAAATATATACTACAATTAAATACCCCCTAAATTATTAAGTAAATGAAAATAATATACAGCTGTATAAGGGCTTGAATTTTTATACAACTATGCTTGAGATTGTTTAGGGTGCAATTCAATGGATGAATTCTGTTCTAATATATTCTCATTATAAAAAATTTTTAGTCTCATCATATATCTCCTTAGGGAATCTACACTTATGCAATAAAAGATGTTTAGCTCACTAATCCCTTCATTTCTTAGAGGAAAATATGAAAATAATTATATTATAATATTCATTAAAAATATAGATAAATTTCAAGTAATATCAGGTAACAACTTTATTTTTTAAAATGATGGGTCTTTGATCGTTACATTATACTATGAAAAAACGAGATTTGTAATTTAAAGACAATGATAAGTGATATGAGCTAATATGATTTCATTATGAGAATTTTTACTTTTAAAGCACAGTATATTATGCCCGATTTTTAATCAACGTCTGAATATTTCAATATAAATCTATTGTTTTTCCCAAAAAGTCAATGATATTGATGTCTTTCGATGTATAGCATATGAATGGACAAGAAATATCAAGATTTTTGATTAAAAATATTCTCATGTCTGTACATATAGTTTTTTTTTATCAAAATCAATCTCATATTACAAAAAAATACCATAATTAGAGCAATTAAGTTATTTTTACAAATACTCTCACATGAATCTAATATTATCATCTTCCAAACTAATTTGCCCCATTTATTGATCAAGGTTATTTGATTTCTTTATTCTTAAAAGTCAGAATTCCATTTATTTATATTATTACAATTAAATATTCTTCAGATTTTATCTTTTTAATATTTTTACATTAATATATTAAAGAATTTTATTCACCCTTTAAAAAGGAAAAAAACATAAAATGCCAGATTTGTGTCCTAAATATCAATAAATATACTTCTTTCATGAAGTTCTTAATTTGGTCATATGAATTTTCAAATTGCAATAAACTTTGATTTCTTATAATTGATTCTTTTTTAAATTAATCGTTATATGTATGTTAAACTTAAAAATACACAGCCTTGCATTTATATGAAATCTTGATGATGTAATCATATCGCTATTTATATCGATGTTATCATTTTCTCGATTTGATATTTTATTATAAATCATATATGTTCAATAATTGGCCTGAAGCTTAAAGTCCCTATATCTTTCAAGCAGATCCGTAGTATATTTAAGAATAGTAAGAACAGATAAGCACTGTGAAGTGCTAGATTCTCAGATAAATTTCCTAAATAAATGCTTTATGTTCCAAGCCATAATTAACAGAAACCAATATAAAGTACTTTTGAATTTTTTATTTTAGTGTCAAACTAGCTCCTAAAGTTATCGTTTAATAACAATTCGACGAGAACAGTGAGTCAATTAAGGAGAAAAAATCTTTTAAAAAGAGGAAGAGCAAATAATAAAGAGTATACATTCAGGGTATGAGAAAAAAATATATTTAATAGGAAGATGGAGCTTAAGGGAACATAGATAATATTTATCATTTTTGGATAAGTTTTACATGATCTTAAATTAAGCCGATCTAAAAAGTGAACAGTAGATCTTTAAGAAAATGTCGATGTAAATTAGAAGCAGAACTCCTACTTAATGTAGATCACATCATAAGAGATTTGATTTTCAAGGCTATCTTTTGAAAATTAATTAAAGTTCCTAGGCAACATGAGTATTAAAATTTATTTTTAAATTATTCAAGATTTTTTCATTATAAATAAATGAAATTCAATAATTATAATTTATCCAAAATGTCTAAATAACCCGGATAAAGGAGAGTACTAGCAATAAACCTATCTATAAGAAATGAATCTGTTTAAATATCAATTTATATTTGTTAAGTCTAAAAGAGTAGGTAGAAATATAAATATATAATTTAAATTTATTTTCTAATAAGTATGTAGTATATGCGTTAATCAATCTTGTTTAATAGAGTATTCATTAATTTAAAGCTATCATTGTTAAAGAAAGAATAACTTTCAGTATTCATGAGACAAATTGTTTAATAATGTAATAAATTCCTTAAATTTATTAAAGAATTGTGGATTAATATATATTGGATAATTTTTGCTAATGAACGAGTAGTTGATATATTAGTAGAGTAAATAATAAACTGGTTGGCTGGGTATACTTTTATTTTGGCAAATCCTTCCATTATTGAAATAATCCTAAAAAATAATAATAGGCTAGGATAATATAGATGATGTCACTTTTGAAGAGGAGACCTTAACGCTATATAGCTAGTTTTGTAAGCATCACAAGAATTAAAATTTGAAGATGGCCTTATTAAAAACTTTTTAATCTAAGATCATAATATGTTGGATCATAACGATTATGCTATCAATTTGTTAGTTAGCAGTACCATTGGCAATTAAAGAGATAGTGGAGTACATTCAGATAGGAGAGTATAATATTGAAAGAGCTATCTATATTATAGTATAGATTGTAGTTCTTCGAATACTATCACTCTTTTGCTAAGTGCATTCCAGATATTTACTTGTAATTCATTTATATTATCAAGGATAAAATTGGATTTGATGCAACAAGTGTATTGAAAATGGAACTATTCTAAAAATCTATGAGAGTTTCTTTTCAAAGTAATACTAAATTCTCTTAAGGAGAAGTCATAAATATTATGTAAGTCGATGCTTCAAAAATACAAGATTCCACTAACGATATAGCTTATTCAGCCTCATTCCCATTATCTGCTTTTATAGGATTTTATCTTTTGTACAGATTCATTGGATTAGCATTCTTAGGTGGATTAGCTGGCTTGGCCATTGTTGCTTTTTTAAATTATATTCTTGCTAAACTTTTATCAGAATATCAGGATTAGATAATGAAATGCAAAGATAAAAGAACAAAGGCTACAAATGAGATCTTTACTTAAATAAAATTTATCAAAATAAACTCTTTTGAAGAGATATTTATAGAAAAATTACAAAAATTGAGGGAAGAGGAACTTAGATGGTTAAATAAAAAGACAATAGTAAAGGCATGCCAAGTATATTGTGGATGGTTTTGCCCTATGTTGATATAAATCACAACTTTTGCTGCATATATATTTATGGGCAATAATTTAACACCATCAACAACTTTTGCTGTGATTGGTTTATTTTCTGTCCTTGAAGAACCGATTTTGTATCTACCTAATTGTATAACAAACCTAATCTAAACTTACATAAGTGTTTAGAGATGTGCTGCATATATATACACTCAAGAAGTAAATCCAAATAACTTCGCTATAAAAGAATTTATTTCAGATTCTGATATTTATAGTATCTAAATGAATCATGCAAATTTTTCTTGGTACAACTATAATATGATTAACAAATAAAATTCTCCTGCCTAACAATATTAAGTTCAAGATAGTTAAATTGAAGACAGTTTTCTATAAGGGTAAGAATCAGAATAGCAGGTAGAATATCAATTAAAAGATATTAGCATCAATTTTAAACCTGGATAATTTGTGGCCATAATAGGGGATGTTGGATCAGGTAAAAGTTCCCTTCTACTGTGCTTATTATAAGAAATGATAGCATAGGGTGATTTTAAAATTACAATAAATGGATCCATAGCTTATTTAGGTCAGAAACCTTGGATACAAAATGCATCTGTTAAAGATAATATATTATTTGGATTGGATTATAGCGAATAAAGATATAATGATGCAATAAAATATGCTTGTCTAAGGGAGGATTTGAAAATCTTGAATAATGGAGATTCAACAATTATAGGAGAAAAAGGAGTCAATGTTTCAGGAGGATAAAAGGCCAGAATAGGATTGGCTAGGGCTATTTATAGCAATAGTGATATCTATTTGCTTGATGATCCAATTAGTGCAGTGGATACTCATGTTGGAGAGTCTATTATTAAAGATTGCCTACTAGGATACTTAAAAAATAAAACAAGACTTTTGGTAACCCACTCAATAATTAATTCTCAATATGCTGATCACATCATACTAATTGAGAACGGATAAATAGTTGAAGAAGGCAGTTATTAAGAGATGAGTTAAAAACCCTTATTCTCAAAACTTTTACAAAATTATTCTGATGAGGCCCTTGATGAAATAGAGCTAGAAAAGCAACCAAGCCTATAAAAAAGAAAATCCTCATTAATCATTAACTAACCAGAAAAATAATCATAAATGATTGAGGAGGATAGAGAGGAGGGAGAAATTGATACTACTGTATTGGAAGGCTTTAAAGATGCTAACAGAGGATATAAGTATTTAATATTGGTTGCTTGCATTACTTCTTGCTAAATTACTACATTGTTTATAAGCAGTATTTGGATTGCAAATTGGTCAGAAAAAGATGATTCAGTAGATAATAAGCATTATCTAAATATCTATATATATTTAGGTGTTGGATAAGGATTATTCGGATTCTTCAGAAATTTTGTATTAGGAAGAATGAATGTCTATGCATCTGGAACTGTTCATTATAAGATGCTCAGAATTCTATATTCCTCACTATCTAAGTATTTTGAAAGAGTTCCTTTGGGAAGAATATTAAACAGGTTTACCAAAGATCTGGATTCTATCGACTCTAATGTCTATAATGATTTTAGCTACTTATATATCATATCATTTTTGGTAATATATGATGTTGTAATATCAGTATATTCAAGTAGCTGGATTATCATAATTCCTGTCTTGATATTTTTTTATACATCATTTGTTACCAGAAGCTATTTCATGAGAGCCAGTAGGGAATTATTTAGATTAGAGGCAATATCACTCAGTCCAATAGTAAGTTACTTTTCTGAAGTAATTAATGGTGTCACTGTAATTAGATCCTTTAATAAATAAAATTACTTTATCTATGAATAAGCAAAGAGATAGGATATAAATAGAAAAATATTTTACTCAAAATTAACTTCCTAAGGATGGTTTTAGTTAATTTTAGGTTTGTAGAGTTATTTGGTAAGTGTAACAGGTCTTATATTTTGTGTATTTTACGGATAAGAACATCCAGCTAAGGCAGGATTACTTCTGGTTTATGGAGCATTTCTAGATAAAGATATAGCTGAAGCAATTTAATAATTAAGTGTGACAGAAAATGGATTAATTTCATTCGAAAGATGCTTTGCATTTTAGAATTAGTATTATTTATTTTATTCAAAGGGCTGATATTGAGTAGCTAAATGGCAGCAAATTTATCATGAATTGGCCTGATAAAGGAAAAATTGAATTCAAAGATTACTCAGTAAGGTATAGATCAGAATTACCATTTGCATTAAAAAACTTAAATTTCACCATCGAATAAAATGATAAGATAGGTGTTGTAGGGAGAACAGGAGCTGGCAAATCGACAATTACTATGGCTTTACTAAGAATACTAGATGATTATCAAGGTTAAATCATCATAGATGGTGCAGATATTAAAGAATTAGGTCTGAAATCAATAAGACAGTAAATAACTATGATCATGCAAGAGGCAACAATATTTGAGGGTTCACTGAAAGAAAACTTAGATCCATTAAATTTAAACACTGAATAGGATATTAAACAAGTATGTTAATAGTGCTGTTTAAATTATGATATTAATTTTTAGTTATAAGAAAATGGAAATAACCTAAGTTAAGGAGAAAAATAATTAGTGTCAATAGCCAGAGCAGTATTAAAAAAATCTAAGATTGTTCTAATCGATGAAGCAACAGCAAATATTGATATAGAGACAGAAAAATAAATACAATAAACCATCTAAAGTGTATTCAAGGATTGTACAGTCATTACTATAGCTCATAGGATAAATACCATCATGCATTGCAATAAGTAGTTTAATAATTATAATTTAGGGTGATAGTGGTTGATAAAGGGGAAATAGCAGAATATGATGAGACTGAAAAGCTTTTACAGAATAAAAACTCCCTCTTCTTCAGAATATATTAGGATGCTATGAATTTAAATAAATGATTTTTTTTATATAAAATTAATATGCTAGATATGAAATCGATAGAATCACAGATATAGAAAATAAGTCTATACCAATGATTTATACACAGACAAAGATTTAGTAAAGGTCCATAAAGAAGGAATTGGAAACAAAAGAAAAATAATAAAAAGTTAATAATATAGGTTAAATAATACAAGAATGGCTAAATTTTAGTTTTGGATTAATGACTCAGATAGAAAGATAGAAATCTAACGAAGCTTGATCATTATCAATGACATAAGAGAAGGATAAGTTGAAATGAAGAAATTTATGATAAACATATACATTAATATTAATTTTATACTATAGATTTATAAAAACCCTCATCAATATTATTGATTCATATTTATTATAAAATATCTAATATATTTCATGATTTGATTGTTCAAGTTCTTTTTAGGTACAGGACAAGTTGGGCATAAAGGAAGTATTTCTCAAATAATTTTCATTTTAAGCTGTTAAAAATTACTGAACGTAAGTATTGATCAAAGTTAAATATCATCAGACATAAACTATTGTTCATGAAATTGATGATAAGACTATGTGATGGTTAGTCTGATCTTAGAACAGTATGATTTTAACAAATTGATGTAATCTATATTTCATCATTATGATCTGTCGGAGTTTTCATTTCTTCTAGCTCAAATAACTCGAGAAATCAAATTTTTTGTGATGAGATCGACATTGGGCTGCTGTCCTGCTTCTTATCATCTCAGACATTTGTTTGAAGACCTTCTCTTGTCTCTTTGAATTGCCAGAACTCGTCATAAAATCAATGTTTTGATCCAAAAAGCTCAAGTATAGCTTATGCTCTCGCTGGGTCCACCTACCTAATTTAATATATTGAGATAAAATACACCTTCTAAGTAACACCTTTGCTTATTCTTTCTCCTTCGTTTAGAACAATTTTTTTTCTCCATATTTTTGTCTACCAGCTGCGACTTCGCTATCTAGGGCTTCAATTTTTAGGTCCTTTACATAATATATGATATTACTCATTATCGGTGGCCTACTCTTTGCATGTAACTAAGGGAACTTAATAACTTGAAATGGTCATTTTGCTCTATTATTGCCTTAGCTCATCAATTAGCCTTTCGATCTCCAGTTTTTATTAATTTAGCAGATCTGATTTTAAATTAGCTAAGAATGAATTAGAGCATTGATTGTTCCATATTTAGTACATTTTAATTAATATTTTTATGCTTTAATTAAATTTGGCTAATTAATACAAAAATCAATCAACATTTTAAGTGAACACATATGAATTGAACCCTTATATGGTAATATTATAAAAAGGTATATTTTTTTTTAAGATATATGATGATTATAAAAGAATAAGATATTATATTTAATTTTATAAATTTAATATAATGAAAATTACTGTAAATACATCTTTCTTGAAATGTAATAAATATAACTAAACCATTATTTATAAGAATAATTATATATGTTTTGAAAGATAAAATTTTGAATATGAATAAATTTGTCAAAATCATTGCTAAAGAATATGAAATCATTATAAAATCACCTAAATATATTTTCTTCCTACCTAATGGTCTATACAAACAATACATTTTTCCACTAAAATTATATACAGTCTCTTAAAAGATTTTTCATCAAATGCATGATTACAATTCAATAAAATAAAATTTCTAACTCACCTCTTAAATACTTCTACAAATTGAACATTTAAGCAATTTTTTTAAATTATAGCCTAAATTTAACTAACCATGAATATCTGTTGACTTAACTACTTCATTCATTTCTGATTTATCTTTTTTTTATTTTGGTATCAAAAGAATTCTACATGTAATAACAGTATTTACTAAGAATATTAAAAAATATTTCAAAATAAATGAGTACTTTTGAAATATATCCTTATAAATTAATGAATCATAAAAAATGTATTTTAGGCCAGAAATAATTAGCAACATTTATGAACTTGATGAGTGAAATTAATATTAATAAGGAAGTTATTTTTTTATCTACTTCAAATAAACAATCTCATGTAAATCCCAATACAATAGATAAATAGTAAAATAGATGAAAGGTATTATTTATATTAAAACAGTGTTATATTCATAAAATATCGTTATAAGGAAATATATCTAAAATATTAAAAATTCTATCGTTTAAGTCCTAAAAAAGTTTAAAATGTGTTTATATATTAAAGTTGAAATTTGCATTAAAGATTTCTGGATAAACATATAATTAGTTAACATAGTTCCTTAAGTTAAAACGACCTAAAAGTACAAAATTATAATAAAATTATGTATACCTAACCTATCATAATCAACAGTAAATAAATTAAAAAATGTATTAAATTATGAAATATATATTAAAAACATTAGAGATACAAAAAATTTCTTTAATTTTTTTATTCTTCTCATAATTAATATAATCGAAATGTAATTTATGGAAATTAGTGAAAACTGTAAATATATTTCAAAGTTACAGAATTATAATTAACAAACAATCCAATCAAAGGTGTACATAATGGACATCCAAATTGCATTTATAAAGATAAATATAAACATAACCATTTTACTAAGTTGTTATTTTTCTACTTAAACTTAACATTGAAAATGAAGTTAATAATTACTTTAATTATCAATTTAATCTTTCTTTGATTGAAAGCAATACTTATGATAAAGAAATTCAGTATTGGAATGAAATATTATTTTATCTCTTAAATTAAATTGTACTTAACAAGTTTAACAATTCATTTAAATATTTCCTGAGCCTAAGAAAATACTATTAAGTGATTCTTCCTGAATTTATTAATCTAATAGTTTTTTAAATTTTTAATCTCCATTTTAAGCTAGATTAAATAATCTAAGTGATGTATATAAATAGAAGATTAACAATTTGTCTAAGTCTTCTTTAAAATATTATACAAAACGATTTATAAAAGCATAAACCAACATCATTATATTGAATCCTAGCAAATAATCATATAAATAAAATTTCATATTCTTCATCCCAAATAATTTGAATACCTATTTAATTTAGTAATATGTTAGATATAGAGTAAATAGGATATTAAGCAATAAATTTAATCTTATTGTTAGAAAATTTATGATTGTTTCTTAAATTAAATAATAAACAATGATGTAGAATTACAGAATTATGGTTTCTACATCTAAAACAATAAATATTATTTATTTAATTAGTCCTAAATGGCCAAAAAAAAATTTCTATATTATATTATTGAATCTACCATTATTTAATATTATCAGGTTAAAGATAAAGCAGATCCAAATATCGGTGAGAACAGGCTCAATTACATAAAACACCTTATTTGGTAAACTTATATTATTAAAATAAATATAAAGATTTTTAGCTAAGTAAATGTATTAAAAAAAAATGAATATCATCAAAATAGAGCTTATGATTAAAAATACATTTAGTGAATATTTTAAAATCCTATTTTTCTTCCCTTTCTTATTGAATCTCGTTTTTAGTATAAGTAATATTAATGAGATAAATAACATAAATGATTATACTAAAAGCATATAGATTTTAATTCAAATTCTTTAAATATTGGTAAATAATCATCTTGACAATGTGTATAAGTAGCAAAATTACAAATACTAATATTTAAAACTGATTAGGATCCATAAGTTAATAATTTTTTAAAATATTTTTTATAAAATAATAAAATAAAATTACATTTTGAACAATATAAGTAATAAATCATATCTGAAAATATCACTATTTGAAGGACCTATTACAAAACAAGGTGTCTCTCTCCATTATATATATGTTTATTTTCAGAACATAACTAATAATCTTTCAATAATTTTGATTTTCATATATCTATATTTTATGCTAAGAAAGTTAAAATTTGTATTAGAAATGAAAATCTATATTAGATTCTAAATCATACCATTTTAGTGTAAATTCCTTGACTTTAATACAATCTGTTTAATTTTTATTAAAATATGATAATTAAAAATAAAATATGTAATATATTATTATATTGGGACTAGCTATTTTAACTCTTCAAGACTCAGATTGCCCAGATAACTGTGAAGAGTGCTCTGGGTAATCTGGAAACTGTAAGCTTTGTGAAAGTGGGTATACACTTTCTTCTAATAAATGTTACAAATCATCATGTAGCAGTTCTTGTCTAACTTGTAAGAGTTCAGATTCTAGTTATTGTTTCAGCTGCACTGATTCAAAATTATTCCCTTAAAATGGAAAATGCAGTGCATCATGTTAAACAGGTTATGTTTCGATATCAAATAAATGCGTTCAATGTACTAGCCCATGCTTCACTTGTCAAAGCAAAACTGATTATTGTAGAACATGCAACACTTATATGATGTACGCTAAAAATGGTAAATGTATATGCTGGTCTAAATACACCAGTTGTAAATCTAATGGTTCCAATCCATCAACTCCAAGTACTCCTGATGAGATTGCTGATTAGAATTAACAGTCAACTAATTAAGATGAAGGTGCTAGCTCATAAGATTAATCATAATAGACATGCACTAATTGTTTATCCAATTAATGGTGCAATGTAAGTGAATGTTAATTGTGCCCACCAAATTGCTTGTAATGTTCAAATTACGACTTGTGCTTACAATGCTAAGATGGATATTTTTTATTTAATGGATTTTGTAGATAATGCAATAAGGGATGTAAGAAATGCAATTATTCAACCTGTCAAGAGTGTTAATATATCAAAATAAATGATAAGTGTACAGATTGCTCTAGTTTGGTAGGTTAGTATGAGGATAGTACAAAAACGAAATGTATTAGCATATGTGGGGATGGAATAAAATCAGACATGGAGTAATGTGACGATGGCAATATATTAAGTAATGATGGTTGTGATTAAAATTGTATTTTAGAATATGGATTTCTATTAATAAATGGAGTGTAAATAAAAGCCACATATCCTATCCCAATTATTGATTAATAGGATGCTACACTTTATAATCCAATTAGATATTTTAAACTATATTATAAAGAATTACTCCTTTAACAAACCTTAGATGTCAATAAGGATATTTCTTTCATCATAGAAAACTAATCTGTACATTCATATGAATTAAAAGTAAGCGAAAATACAATATTTTAAAATCAAACTATGAATTTTTCGATTGAAATTCAGATAAAATTACGTAACACAATGATTGGAGAGAATTTTTACATCACTTATAATAACTTAGCATTGTTTTAATCATTAGATAAAATACAACAAACTTAATAAACTTTAAGTACATAAATTTATGATTACTAATTTATATATGCAGGAACCATTTAATAAACTCAATAAGCCATAAATATGAATTAATACTTTTTGTACATTTTATTAGCCTTAGTAATAGTTGGATTTTTATGTGGAGGATTAGATATATTTTATAACTTATTAGATCTTATGTAACTTATTTCATATTTAAAGTACATAAATACATAATTTCCATACAATCTTGAAGCATTTATCAACTTTTTTCAATTTGCTTAGTTCAATTATTTGAATTCAATAAATTTAGATTAGTTTTTCAATAACGATGAATAGTATTCCAACTATCCACCTAAGATTGCAGCTGATTGGTAGACTCCTTTATTCATAGTTAATTTTTAAACATATGGCTCTATAATTATCTCGACATTATTTACTTTTATTTTATCATACCTATTTATTAAGATTTGTTAACCATATACAAATAAGCTAATACAACAATCATATTTTTAAAAAATTAAAATGGTGAGTCTCTAATATCTGTTGGAAGTATCCTATAAAATTTATAATTAATTATTTTGGAGTGGATTGTTGAGAGTATATATTTCTATTGTTAATGATTTATGCTTTATAGTTTTGTTAAACATTTAAAATTTCGAATACAATGGAATTTAGTTTTAAGTATCACTATTATTGTCCTGTTTCTTCATTTTAATTCATTTTGGCATAATACTCAAATCAATATCTCAGCTTCAATTTTGTTCAACTTAATTACTGTAAAAATAAATGAAATTCGGATCAATTTATGAAGGATTGAAATTATAAGGATATTCTAAATATTACTTAGTAGGGTAAATGTTTAAGAAGCTCTTATTTATGATTAGTCTGATAATATTTTATTACTAACCTGTATACTAATCACTGTTTATTTTTATGATTTGCAATATCAATTTAATTTTCTTGATCAAATTTACACCAATAAATGAAATATAGGAATACAAGAAATAGTTATTAAGTGAATTATGTGTATAAGTTACAATTTTATTGATATCTCTATTCGTACTAGATGATTAGATGACCTTTTTAGCATACTCTTAAAGATCCTTAATTGGTTGGATATGCATTTTCAATATCTCTTTCATAATAATATATCAAATGATAATGGATATAAAATAGTAATGGAAAATATACCAAAAGCTATATAAACAATTCTCTAATAAAGATCCTGTTTAGATCAAAAAAATATGACTTTATAATATAAATGTTTATATATAAATTAATCATGTAACAGATCTACAATCATTCTTTGTTTAATTTTCTTCTAAATAAAGGAATTTTATTATGAAAAATGATTATTTAAAAAATTTATTATAATGAGATTGATTACTAATACTAATATAATAGTAGATGACTTTGAACTATGCAAGGATTATCCAGTTAACTAATTCATTCATTTTTTAAGTCACTTTCACTAAGATCATTGGTAGGGAATGACTCCATTATGGAATTATGGCATAATAATATGTACTCCAATCTCTAAATTATTCATATTACACATGTTTCCTAAAATGACAAATATATTTACTATAGAGTATGAGGTAACATACAAATTAGATTTGATAAATAAATGTTTAACAGAGCAAGATGGGGAATATGTGATAAATGTTACCGCCTTTAATGCTCATCATATACCAGGATCAGCCTAATTCTTATTTGAAGGATATATGGGAACTATTTTACACACAGGAGATTTTAGATTCAATCCATCAATGCTGGATTATAAACTTTTGCTATCAAAGAGTATTGATGAGATGATCTTTGATAATACTTATTGCAATCCTGAATTTGATTTTCCAACAGAACCAATAGTAACAAAATAAATTATAGATATTATTCATAAAAACAAGGGGAAGAGAATATTGGTAGCAATGGGTGCATTAGGGTAATTTATTATTAATATAATTTAAAATTAATAGAAAGGAAAATATATGTATTAGGGTAAGTTAATATTTCAAGGTTCCAATACTAGTGAGTGAGTAAAAATACAAATAACTATAACTTGTTTGTGATATGAAGCATTTTACTACAGATCCTAAAGCAACATTTATAGAAATAATAAAAAAAAGGCACAGATAAGATAGATTAGAGAAGGAAAAAGAAGATGGAAATTAAGACTTTATTTGTATTACAACTGATTTTTTAATGCTCTAACATCAAGATCCTGATGGCATTAATTTCATGGTTCCTTATTCCTTACATTCGAACTTCTAAGAAATGTCAACATGGGTTAAGGCAATCAAACCAGCAATCTTAAAGGTAATTGAATAATCACCCCAATAATAAGAAATTAGTAATTCCATTTGAAAATTTTGCATAGTATAGAAGAACAGTCAAAATTAACCCATTAAAGGGATTCTAGAATTATTTAAAGAAACTGGAGTAAAATGGTTAATCTGGCTACTCATCTCTTATTAAATCTTCCACAGACTTTACAAAACTATCTAAAGAATATCTATCTTGGATGCATTATGATAAGCAAAGTAAATTATTTTATTATAATAATAAAAAACTAGGGGAGTTATTGGCTGCACTAGGATTTATTAAAACAGAACCCGACAGACAATTAAGGAAAAGGAAGATTGATAGGGAAAAGCCTTTATTGAACAAAAAATAGATTATTGAGGAATTGGAAAAGTAATATGTTTTTGGGATACCTTAAAAATAAAAGAAAGAGGGCCTTGGCAATATAGCTGAGAGATTGATGGCCACTAATAAGAATGAACCAATCTAGAAATATTTAAAGAAGCAAAAAGAAGAAGAGGAAGATGAAAATTCCAATACTTCAAATGATTAATAAGATTTAGAAGAACTTCTAAAACAATTTAGATTGAAGAAATGATCTATTCTAAAATTAATTTTGAATTATATATTGAAATATTTTTTTTCTTTTACCAGATGTGCACACCAAGATTTTTCCGTGAAGCAACTATGAAGACTTAAGCTATCATTTTGACAGCCCTAATAAGTATTTTCGTACTTGGAATCTTATTCCTTTTATTTTACATAAACTACATGTTAGCTAAGAGTAGGTTTTAGAGCTCATCAGATATTATCTATCAGAGAATGAACTATTAGATAATTTCCAACTATTTATACTATAATTCCCTTAAAGTTGAGAATACTTTGAATAGAAGTAAAAAAAAAATGATATAATCATAGATGGAGATTAGTTAATTATAATGAATCAACTCTATCTAAGATTAAGTAATATGGTTGACAACATATCAATAAATTAAGACATAAATATGAATTTTTCAGGAATACAAGATATTCCAAAATCAATTTAATCTAATTTTGTATATGGAGATTGCACAACCTCTGACTCATTTTTATGCTATACTAATTTGACTGATTGGAGTACTATGACAGAACAGGACTTGAAGGGGGTAAAAATATAATAGCATATGCAATACATAGGATAAATGATATATTAGAACACTTTAACAAAATAATAATTTATCTACGGATATACAAAATTAGATAAAATTAATTTCATTTACCCTTGTTTAAGTAGAGGCTATAAGAGTTATTCTTACTTTCCAGAAGAGAGAGAGTGGTATTAGTAAGCTCTTAAACTATTTAATTATGGCAATTACACTAGTTATAGATACACATTGACAGATCCCTTTACATGTAATAATATAATCTTATTTAGAGTGTTCACAAGTTAATAACAAGGAATCAGTCTATTTATGCCTTTAGTCGATAAGAATAAAAGCTTTATAGGAGCTTTAGCAACTAACATTTAATCTTAAGGATTAGTGGAAAGTATAATACCTCCATATGAATCTCTAACTATGGTCTTAGTCGCTGACTGTGAAGGCAAGTTACTAGTTCATAACTTCTAAACCGATGAGTTAATGATATCAATAAATAATACTAAATTAACAGGTTTTAATGATGATGATTGGCAATAAATTATATCGACTGATGGCAGATCTAATTGTAAAAACATGAGGAACTCAAGAATATTATGCAGATACAATACTCTTTATCAATAGGATATGCATGTTGGAGTCACAAAATTAAAATACTTCAATTTGTATCTAATTATAATTGATGATACTACATCATTTATTGAATTTCAATAATAATTATAAAACAATATTGATAATGCTTTAAAGAGATTACTTTTTTATGTATTCATATGGGGTGGATTCATACTAATAATAATACTATTATTATAATTACTAAAATTTATTCTTATTTTAAGGCCTATCTATCTGCTATTACATCAAGCTAAGAAGAAATATTAGCATAGATCATTAGTAAAATTAACTACTTTCCAAAATTTAATGACAAATGATACAATTAGAAAATTGATATTCCAATATAATGGATTATATAGTAAGCTCAGTAGCATAAATAAGAATAAATCACTCTACTGTAAGGAATTGGAAGACGAATAACAATATCCCTTGTTTATGTAGGAGCATTTACCATTAGAAATAATAAATTCAATTGAATTCATTTCTGATGGTAAAGAATTCACTTGGTATTATAGCTCGAAAAGTTCATCGAAATATTCTAGAAATTTGCGATTACCCCCTTAGCCTTGCATATTTTGAAATATTAATATTTTTAATTAAGAAAAAATATATAAATGAGTATTCGTAAATGTTTATCTCCATAAAACTATTCCATGAAGACCCAAATACTATGCATTATTATACTTATCGATTTATTAGTATTAGCCATAGTCCTAACTAGCCTTTTAATTAATAGAGAACTTGTATCTGAGATCTTAAATTTTGCTTCCAATCTACTTTACTAAAAAGTTGGCTATCATTGCATGCAATCAACTCTAATCCAATACAGACAATTAGTTCAGACTAACTTTAATATAAGTATGAATATGAAATTAATAAAGATGGTTAATAGTTAACAGTATTGAATCGATTATTCATGAATAATAATTTGGAAGCTCTTAGTACTAATTAGGAATTTATTTTTTAAATATTTCAAATAATTTACTAAGGAAAATTTACTAAATAAAGTTAAATAGTATTATAAACAGATTTGCAATATGCCTACCCTCAAGACAATTTAGAGGACTTAAATTATTATCAACAGAAACTCACAAATAAGGATTATAATAACTTTCAAGATCCTTATCAAAGTTATTATCTATCAATGCCATTCAAATGTATTTTAACATTTTGATTATATTTTAGCATTTAATCAAAAAGTTTCACTGGCTCTTTATAAGAGTAATTAAAGCAAGTTTTCTGTCACCAAAATGGATAGGGATGATATGAAGGAGTTTGTATATCTGGATGATAGATCTGTAGAAATGGTGCTACTTATAGGGGATGATGGAAAGTTGTTAATGCATAACTTTACTGACTAACAAGATTTAGATATCTATTTTTTTGATACTGAATAAACAGGCTTTGATTAGGATGATTGGGCTTAATTTCATTTGGTAGATTATGTATCAAATTGCCCTAATTATCAATATCTTGGGCATTTTTGTAGATATAATAAAAAGTATCAAAAAAGCTACCTGATATGTGCTAAGTTTGTGAAATAATATAACATATTTTTTGTTGCCATCCATAATTATGAAATGTATCTGGCTTATAATTTGGAAAATTAATAGAATGTCAAGGATTTCATAACTGACATAATGAATAATATAGTTTACCTAATGATCTATTCCTACTTCTGCTTAACATTCATAATTATA
>CBDIIF010000004.1:0-10896 GCA_965279595.1 Sphingobacteriaceae bacterium | reverse complement strand
ACTTCTTCTGTTGAGTATACAATTTATTCTAAACATCCACAGATATGTCTCCAATCCTTAGTTTAATCACACTTTATATGCCTAACCTAAAAATTAAATGAATTAAATTACTGGATATTTAGCCTTAATATTGTTAACACTTAAACTTACTTAATTAACATAACCTACATCCTAAATATATTCTGATTGAACAACCCTTTGTTTAATCATTCTTTGATATTGCCTAATCATTTCTTATCTTTTATCATGCATTTATTTTGTCACATTCATTTAATAAATTTTTATGATTATTATTAAAATAATATAGAGAATTTTAATCTATATTTTTTGTATAAATTTCATATTAATATTTATAATAAATCTGAAATCATAAAAGACTAGAGGTATGATACTCTTGAGCTCATTAATTTTAGATAATAATTTACATATAGTTTCCTAAAAATTAAACTATCTTCAGAATTACTTGTTTATTTACACTCCACACAAATAAAAATTAGTAAAAAAATGATTTAAGGATGATTTTCCTTAGCTGCTCTCCTTTATACCTAGAATGAAATTTTTTTATATTGATAAAAAGAGATTTTTGAAACGATAAATTATTCTCTGATTATGTGATAATTATATTTCAAGATAACTTTGCATTTTAATCAAAATACAAACTTTCAGCGAAAACAATATCCTTCTTGATTAATAAGCAAGCCTACTCTACTTTACTAACCATTTTCTAATTTCCCATAACTTTAAATGCATTTATAACTCCTCTCATCATATTTTCCAATCTTTATATCGTTCTAACAATGGAACCCTCTTCAATATCAGTTTTCAAACAAACATCAACAAATGATTATCCTTCAGCCCACAAAAGTATCCTTTAAAAATATGATAATATATTTACACTTCTGTTAGATTAAAGTTAAGTATTCCTTTTACCTAATCATCAGATGCACCTTCTTATATTACCTACAATTTTACTTAGATATAAATAAATGAATACCTTCTTCATCTGTAATTTTGGATATTAGTTCATATGTGGCAATTATGGCACCTTAGAGCTCAAATGATATTAATACAAATTTATCAGATATCCATGATTCCAAATTTAGCTTGTTAATCTGCTCTTCATTTCTATTATTTCTATCTTAACAAACAAAAGCAGTTAATAAAGATGCTATCTCTGAAGGTTTTAGTGTATCCATAATATTATCTACCAATACTTCACAAATATATATAGAATTTTAATCCTATAATTCTCTGGCAATTCTTGTTTTGATTAAAGGAAGTCCACCCATATCAATATATCCTAATTTTTATAATACTCTTAATTTGTTCTAAAACTCAAATTAATATTCTTAATCGCCACCCTAAATTTGTTTTCTAAGTTTTTCCATATCTTATTATAATTTTAATTTTTAAGACATCTAATTTAGATGTAGT
Organism: Sphingobacteriaceae bacterium; assembly: GCA_965279595.1. GTDB lineage: Bacteria > Bacteroidota > Bacteroidia > Sphingobacteriales > Sphingobacteriaceae > CAIKLP01. The sequence continues at coordinate 9,462 of CBDIIF010000004.1, read as the reverse complement.
TCTTTGAGATCACAAAAATTACATTAGTGCTAAATTATTTCTTTAATCTACTATTCTCTGTATTTGAATTCGTTCTAATCATTCTCATCCTAGAATTGATCTTTCTTTGGTAATTTGTATTTAAATTTGTTCAAGATATTGTTTTTACCAATATTGTAAACTTTCTCAAGAATATCTTTTACATCCTTGAATGCTTACTGTTTTTCTAGTAATTAGGCTGCATATTCATCATTTACCTGATCAGATGTTTGATCAAAGTTCAATTTTGATTTAGCTTTTGGTTATTCTTCCAAAAAATCTAATACTAAGTCTTCTGTTATATAATTGATAACTGAGTAGAATTCAAAATTATTCTTCAATTGCTTCTATTATATCTTGATTGTATTTTCATATTCTAATTTCAACTTTCTGTATCTTACTTAAGTGTCAGGATCTTCAATTTGACTATGTAGTGTTAATACGCTTATTCTTTAAAATGCTATCAATAATAATAATTTATTACTTAATTCATCAGTTCCTAATATATGCTTTTTTGTAAAATATCCCTATTACGGTTTCTCTATCGCTATTGCCAATCCAAGTGATATGTGTCCATAATGATCATAGAATAAAATATATCTTGGAAGAGATATCGGATTCTTTGTTTTATCAAATATTTTTCTGAAAAACTCTATCTATGAATATTTAAATGTTCTCTAAATCTCTGTATATTCTTCAATCAATTATTTTGATACACCTGATCTTATGCCCTTCTGATAGGGACACTAGATGATTGAGGCAGCAATATATTCATTTTTTAATCTTTCTAAACTTTAAATATGTTTAGGTAATTAAACAAATCTATAATTTTCATGAAATGATTATTTTATCATATCAGTTACCTCCATTTCTTTCATCGTTATCAAATTCAATATTATTGTATATGTTATCTTAAACTTACTCTCTAATAGCTAACCTGGATTATCAACCATCTCTTTCATAGCAAATTCTGTCGGTAAAGATTTAGCATCGTTTACATAAATTATTACTGTACCTCTCTCATCAAGTCCTCTTCTACCAGCTCTACCACTCATCTATGTGTATTCACTTGAATGTAACATTCTTAATTAAGTTTTACCATCAAATTTTTAAATAGAATGAAATATAACAGTTTTAGTAGGCATATTAATGCCCATAGCGAATGTTTCAGTAGCCAACAATAATTTAATAAGACCTTCTGAAAAAAGTATTTCTACTATTTCTTTAGCTATAGGTAATAAATGGCCATGATGAATGGCTATTCCAAATCTTAAGAGATCCCTCAACTTTGTAAGTTATTGACTTTTTCTATCTTATGGCTTAAGTTTTTATAATGATTGGTCAAAGAAACTTATTATTTTAGATTCAGTCTTATTATCTATTAACTTGAATCCTTTTTATTTCATAAATCCTTCAGCTAATTCATTTATTTTTCTTCTCGAAAAGACAAACATAACACAAGGTAGGAGTTCTTTTTTCTCACACAATTTGATAAGTTGTGTAAGTGCTCTTTTTTCATCTTTTCTCTACATATTTCCTTAATTAACTTTAGTGATGAATCTGGATTTAATTCTTTTCTCTGTTGCTTTATCTCTCATTGATTTATTTGTATTTTTATAAAGTTCATCATCTTTTTTATCCTACATATTTTTCTTAATTCTCTCCTTAAGATCCCTTTTCTCATCATCTAAGCTCTTAATATCTTTTTTTAATTTAGCATATTCATCATATAGAAAACTGCCATCTTTCTCCTTAATCATATGAAATTTATCAAATATGAATAAGTTATGTATCAATGGTACTGGTCTATGTAAAGTTTTTATGACATAAATGGTTTATTTTCTTGTTCTGCCAACCCAATCTGCAAAATCCATATAATTTGGTACTGTGGCAGAAAGCATGATTATGCCAATATGTGGAGGTAGCATGATAATAGTCTCCTCCCATACCATACCTCTTTCTTAATCATTTACATAATGCACTTCATCAAAAATGACCCATTCAATATCTCTAATAAGTTCAGCTCTTCTATACAACATATTTCTCAGAATCTCTGTTGTAAGAATTAAACAAGAAGCTCCAGGATTTATAGAGACATCTCCTGTCACTACACCTGTGTTTCCAAATTTTGTATCAAAATCTCTGAACTTTTAATTACTAAGTGCCTTTATTGGTGAAGTATAGATAGCTCTTCTATTATGCTTGAATGCCAATGCGATTGCATACTCTGCTACAACGGTTTTACCTGCTGATGTATGAGCACAAACAAATACTGATTCTTTCTTCTCAAGGTGAAGAACAGCTCTTTTTTGGAACTCATCAAGTTCAAATTCATACTATTTTGCCATTTTAGCTTTTGGTAAATAATCATAGAATGTGCTCATGTCATTTTAATCCTCTACTGCATATTTTAAACCTGTATCATTCTTAAATTTATTGTTTTTAGAAATATCAGATGTTCTCACTATTCTGAATTTAGTTTTTACTGCTAATGCAGATTCGATTTATTTTTTAATTTCAGGATCTTATTCCTATATAGCTAAATCTGTTTTAGCTGCAAATTACATCTAATCCAAAAATACTGGGTCATCTAGATCATTTTCTATTAGATCCTGTTCTTAATCTTCTATTTCTTACTAATTAATTTCGTCATGTTTAACATTGTTATTACGAGCTGTTTCTATAACTTATCTTTGAATTTCGTTTAGTTAGGAGATAACATTAATATCATTTTCTGATATGACTGATTAATCTGATTCTTAAAATACTTGTTCATCCTTATCTTATTTTAATTCAGTTTATCTTATTTCAACTTTCTCTTGCGATTCAAATGTGCATATAGCATTAAAATTAGAATCAACATTTGCAAAATAATCATATACAATAGATTCTATTTATGCCCGTATATACTTCTCATTAACCATGTCAATAGTGTCCTTGAACTGTTAATGAAGCCTTAGCTTTAATAGTTATCTCTCTTGTCTAATGTCCTCACTCTACTTTAAAAATTGCTAACCTTTAATTCTGGCTTATTAATTTATTGTCTCTAAAGATAATAATTTATCTCCTAATTTTATCGATTAAGAGTTATGTTTCTCCTTTATTAATTGACCTTTTCCAATTACATTATTTGTTGTAAATTATTTTAAGTCTGCATTCAAGTATGCAGTGCCTATAGATTCATAAGATCCATCAAATAAATCATGATTAGTATATAAGACAGTTTCGATTGGTGGCAATATTTGCTTGCGATCAACAACAAAATCTGCTAATTTGTTGAATTGGTATTCCTTATCTTCCATATAAGCCTACAAGTAGATATCTTTAAAATCATCTATTCTTTGAGTTTCTTAAAATTAATCGATAGCATCAATTAGTTTGTACCTATTCTCTTTGAATTGGACATCCTCTAATTTCCTTGATAATGGAATTCTATTTTTTATAATGAATTCTACATATTTTATGAACTCTTTGAAGCTATTAATAATTCTGGATATTATTAATCATAGGTTGTTGTATCAATTTGCACATCAGGGATTCCTTTTGGATAGGATATAATCATAGGATGATCCAGAGGTTTTAGATTTTCAATTGTATTTGACAAAGTTTACCAAATATCATCCTACTCCATTATTATCAAATTTCTTTTAATTTAATAAATATTTATAGAGAATATTTAGAAATTTTACAAATAAATTTTTATGAATTTTAAAGCTACAGACTTCTTATGATGTTGAAATAATTTGCTATGAGTCAGCTATTTAGTGAGATATGCAAATGATTTATATTATTATATAATTGATTAATAAATTCAATTCAACGCCCTCATAATATTATTTATTCTATGGATGACTCAATTTATTCATTTGTTAGCCCTCGTAATATTAAATACTTAACAGCTTTCTATTAAATCATACTCCATAGTTTTTGTGTTTCCGTAAAATCTTTCCTCAAAAGTTTCAATGCTAGCAGGGTAAAAATAATAATATTGTCTAAATTAGATAAAACTTGATTTTTCATAAATTATTCAATAATTTATTGCTTCAAGTAAGTTGTTATAATTCTCTCATCCCAAAATCCTTAAGCTTTCTAAAGGAACACTATTTATTTGTAGTTAACATCTTTCACCTATTTTTGCTCCTTGCTAGGTGAAATAATCTCTAATGCATTTTTTTTTGCTCTAGTGGCTGAACCACCTCCATCCCTAAGTCTAAGTACTAAATGAATAACTGAGCCATCATGAATATTAAAATCAAAGATTCTCATATCATCTTCAAGAACTTTGACATTAAACACCAATCTTTATTACTCATATGGAATTCCTATCACATCTTAAATGTAGAATTTTAAATCCTCTACCTTATCATCATTATTTAGCGTAATAAAGTAACTCTTACCTGTTAGTGTCTTTACTTAGACTTCAATTGTTTAGTGATCGTCACCTTCTAAATCTAGCTTTTCATATTTATCAATTATTTTATGAGCAACAAAAAATGATGTAAATTTTGAAATTACTTAGTGTTTCAGAGATAAATAATGAATTTTATTTCCATCTAGTGGTATTCTATCAATTTCTGCCTTCACAACAGTTGCCATAATGTTTTCATTAAGCAAAGGATGCTTTATCACATCTATAAACGTATCATGAAATTTATTTGTGTTTGGATCAAAAAATTTTAAATGGAGCAATTTTATCTCTTCCTAATAATCTTCTAGGAATATTTTATGTTGAAAAAATCCTCCATTTGATACTGTAAACTTTTCTTTTAACTTAATTGCTTAATCTTGAGAGTTAACTAAATTAATTTCCTCAATTCTTAAGTATGGTAGAAGATTAAGTTAAAGGGCTTCTATAACAAATTCTTCTATATCTTCCAAACTATTGATGTAATAAAACATTCCACCTCCTGTTTAAGCACAATTTTTAACCAAACTAGTAGATACGCCTGATCCAATCCCAAAGGTGTGTAATCTTATATTATCACCTTTATTATCTTCGATAAGTTGAACAATTGCGCTTTCATCATCAACACATCCATCAGTGAGTAAAAATATTTAACATGGCTTATTATTCTTTTTAATTTCCTAATATATATCTGAGAGGGGTTTGAACAATTCAGTGCCACCAAGATCTGCTTAAAATTATTCGATCACTTTTATTGCTTATTCTTGCGCTTAATCATCATATTTAACAACTTAAGGAAAAAGCTTTTAATACTCAGTTCCAAAGGAATAAATATTAAACATTGATCCTAGTGGAAGACTATATATAAAAAGTTTGAGAGCCTCGACTGAAAATTATATTGATTCACCATTCATAGATCCACTCCTATCTATGAGAAAATAATAATCGCAAACTTCTTTATCAAAGTTCTTTAAAGGTAGTATCATTTCTTAATTGGTTGGAGCCATTACATACCCTTAAGGAAATTTATAGCCATTTTTTTAAATTAATTATTCTTATTATTATTTAAATTCATCAGATCTAAAATCAGGAATTAAATTCAATATTATTCCAACATCACCATAATTAGATCCAGAGAGAGCTATTGGATTACCTATACTTGAATCAGTGAATAATAATTTGAAATCATATTCAGGTTTTTCTTAGAAGTTTTTAGAATTAATAATTGCTTAGTTTGAATTTTTCTAAATGATTTCTATTTCATAATTACTTTAGCATCTCTTCAATATACCAACAGTCTCAAGATTAATTGTTAAGTTCCATGCATATTATCCCAGCTATTAATTATCCTCTAGAGTCTCTTAATTCTAATTGATTACATTTTAGAAATTGTCTTTTGTGATAAATCTCTAAGGTTAATATCTAGGTATATACTTAAGAGGCAGTCTAAAGCAATAACTCATATCCTCCAAACTTAAAGTTTAATAAACCAGGATGGTGATGAGAATTTTATTCTTAGGAGGAATGTTTCCAAGCTTTATCTTAAAAAGATCATCAGATTTAGAGATAGTCTTATAAGTTCCAATCACTGCTGTTTCTTTTTTTTAAACAGCGTCAACAAACTTTTATTCTGCTTTTTGTCTTTCCTCAATTATTGTCTCGAATTCCTCATCATTTATTCTCATTGTTAGTTTAGAGAAAGCATTTCCAGTTTCAACTGGGAACACAAAGATTGTGTTTATAGCATGGTTACTATCATTAAAGTATTCCTATTAAATTGTAATGTTTGCTTAACACTGAAAAATATTAACCTCAAAGTTAAGATTCTTCAAAGGTATAGGTTTTTCTTCCTAGGCGGTTAATAGGTAGAAAGTTTTTGTAATATTTAAAGGATCAATTTACATAAGATAATTATAATTGATTAATCATAATTTTTATCCAAATTTTCACAAATATATATTTCTAAATTTATATTTGTGAATATTTTTCTAAAATAAATCTATATCCAATAAAAAGAAAACGAACCATAACACATATTTGATAATTTGCTGGTGTAAATTTTTTATTCAAAAATTTGAAACAAATAAAAATAATTTGTTGATAATTATTATATTATATTTGCATCTAAATAAATCATTGTAAATTGTTTTAATTATTTTGAGAAATTTGTAATTTTTCTTAATAAAGATGGACAAAACTAGAAGCTCAAAAAGAATTCATTAGTAAATATTTTAAGACTTATTTTTGAGCTGACTGAATGAATTAGGTTGTTGAGTTTTGTTTTCTATTTATAAGGGACATCTATTAACTTTCATTATTATTTTGAGTTCACTCTATTTTCACTTTTATTAAAATAAATTCAATTATGCATTCTCCAAATTACCTCATAATTCTTACATTTTAATAACTTCTTATATATTTTTCGATAAATTTATGGGATTTTTTGATATAAATTATGTTTAATTATTATGAGGAGGAAATTTAATTAAAAAAGAAGTATGGATATCAATTAAAGTAGAAATATCACTGTCCTAAAATCTGTAGAAACGGAATTCATAATTTATAAGAGAAGATGGCTGGTACTGTTGGCCTTTTGTTCGTTTTCGTAAGCATCTATATATATAATTAGTTGTTCAAATGCATTCGCATTTGTGTAATATTCCCCAATTCTATCATATTCAGCTAAATATTATAATCGATCTGAAGAGGATATTATATGGTTTAGCAATTGCTATTATATGACATATTTCTTCTTGGCTCCACTTGGAATATTGCCTTTAGAGAAAAGATTAGATTTTGCAATTATGGGAGGTTCATTAATAACTGTAATTGGAGAATGGATGAAATATTTTGCATTCTAAAACTATTATTATGCATTGATATCGTATATAATATTGGGAGTTGGATAAATATTTATATTAGCAGCACCTGCTTGTAAAATTTATAAAATTAAAAAAAAATAGATATTTCTGACAAATGGTTTCCACAACATGAAAGAACAATTGCTACAAGTATAGGCACATTTATGAACTATTTTGGTTTAAATTTTGCGATAATGTTTGCAGCAGTTTACTTCAACGATATAGAAAGTGATCAAATAGTAGAAAGAATAAATTTTATGAACATAATTTTCGCATTAATAAACACCTGTGCATTTGTGTTGTGCTTACTCTTTGTGAGAAATGAGCCACCAACTCCCCCATCATTATCTGCAGTATTGTATTATTTAAAAAATTATAAAAAAGTAAACAGAAAAATTTTCAATCACTAAATCATATCGTGGTTTGATAAAATCATGGAGACCTATAATTGATATCTTCTCAATTGCTGCCATTATTGGTTGTTCCTGGGCTTATAATGTTGTGATAAGCTTATTACTTGAACCATATCATTATACATAAAAATAAATTGCTTTAGTCAGTATTTGTTATAGCTGTACTGGGACAGTTGGAGGAATTATAGCCTCTCTTTATGTTGATCATCAAATAAAATTGAATATAAAGCCTAATTATGATAGATTTATTAAAGGATTTATCACATTAGGTTTTATTGGTATGATTGTAAAATTGTTGATCATTAAAAATGTGTCTGATTAAGTAATCATAATATTGTCAGGAGTTATCGGTTTAGGGCTTAATGCATTTGTGCCAATATGTATTTAATCATTTATTGAAAAATAATTCCCATCATTCGAGCTAGCAATAGTTACAGCAATGATGTAAATGTCAAATGTATAAAATATATCATAGACCAATAGTTAGCAGGATTTGGGATCAGTTACATTTTAATATTGCCTCAATTTGGCAGTTCGCAATTGTTAGTAATGATTGTTCTAATCTCTCCTTTCTATGCATACATGCTGTTTATATATCATACGAAATACCATAGGTATAATAAAGAATAACAATAATTGGTAAAAGTAGAATGAAATTAAAAATAAATAAATAATTTAAAATATTTATGATATATAAAATTATCTTTTTAGTTCAATGTCTTAATATTAAACTTTTAGAATTAATGATTAATTTATTTAAAATGTGATAGATAACATCCAAAAGAAGCAAATAGTTTTCATTAAATGTAAGGTTCTATTAGTAAAAATGAAATTAGATAATTTAATTAAATATGTCATTTTTTTATTTTATAAACTGTAATATACTCATTCAATTTTATAAGCTTGCAATACGTAACCTCCATAAGCATCCATATCGACTCTAGGATGAGTTCTATTTAATAAAACTTAATGATATCTTAAGAATGTATCCACTAAGACTACTTATGTGTATTTTTATGATTTGTTCATCAATTCAGCTAATTCTCCTAATTTTTCAAGAAATGAGCTAAACACTACGACAACTCCCCCATTTGTAAGTTTATCATTAACTTTCTCAAATATTTCTTTTAAATTAAATTCTCCACATATCAATAAGCTATCTTTAAAATTATGATTTACTGCGAATACGATTCTAAGAATTAATCATAAGAATCGACTATTTGAATAGATTTAATTATTTCTTCATTAAAATTCATACTCTAAAATGGAACTAAATCTCTTAGTGTATGTTTTCCATGGCTGATTAAAGATAGAATTCCTTCTCCATCTAATCTCTCTGCTACAGCTGCCAATCCCATTCCCTAATAATAAAATATAATATACATAAGAATTATCAAACATCAAAATATTGGCTTTTTAATTAATTCCTGCAAATTACATAAAGATGGCTAGGGTATCCTCTCTCAGATAGCTTTTAGAATTTAAATATATTGTACTTTATTCTAGCTGGATTATCTTTGTACCATGTTTTCTAAACATTTTCGATAGTAGTTGGTTTGACAATAAAACAGAATAAATATTTTTCCTTCTTTCTCTTCAAATATTTAGCCTATGAATATTCTGTTTTCTTCTCAAATGTTTCACTATTTTCTATCAATTTCTTAATTATGTCTTCTCCTTCTTCTTATTATTTTAATTAAAAAATATCATCTTCTTTAAGTTTTTATGATTCATTTCGATCAAATATTTCTTTATTTGTTTTTGT
>CBDIIF010000003.1:0-11697 GCA_965279595.1 Sphingobacteriaceae bacterium | reverse complement strand
CTCAATCAATTTTTAAAGATATTTATAATACAGTAATATGTAATAATAAATTAAAATATAATTTTAAAATATATTAAAAATAATAACATCAAATAAAACAACATTCTATGAATATTTTAAAAATATCATTTCATATTATGTATTATAATTTAGGGTCATTTTAAAATAATTTTAATCAATGATTTTTCATTTAATTATAACTAAAAAAATATTGTGTCATCAAATATATTTTTTAATAAGAAATTCTGAGAATGAATTAAATTATAAATGAGAATATGTTTCTCAAAAAATATTTTCTAAATCATTCATTGATATTCTTCTTTTTGATCGTTTTTTAGTTTGACCCTAGGCTTTAAATCTAGATATCTATCTTTATGGCTTTTGAATTTGCAAGATTATATTTTTCAAAGTTGTTTGTGAATCCTCATCATGATTTTGTTATAATTCTTTACAATCTAGCATCTTTCTGCTAATAGAGATTTGTGGAGTTTAGATTTAATAGGTTTCCTGAATATTATTATGCTTGCCTAATATGAATGAATCTTCATTTTCTTCTTTAATGATAATTTATTCTGTCTTTTATAGTTTTTAGGATTTTTATTATTTACCCTTCTAACTAACACATCCCATATGATAGAGGAGTTAAAACTTATTTAGAAAATTTTAATTTTGTTTTTTATTTAAAATGAGCTTGTTGTTAAAATGATTAATAATTTTGTTGCATCATTAACCTCAATGATTTAGATACAATACATCAAATAACATGTTCTGAATAAACTGTTGGTTGAACTTAAGATTAGAATTTATAAAAAAAAAATTATCATTCTAAAGAAATTAAAATGTAAACAAAAATTATATGAATTATATATTAAATATATTATAATGTGTTATTATCTATAACATGGTTCATCAAGAGATCATTACTCCCCCATTAATATTCATGTATTATATGAATCCAAAAATTGGTAATAGGAAACTTAACAAATTTGAATTAATTTGATTCAGTGGGATTTAAACATGCATAGTTTAATAATTCATTAATAAATTAAATAAACAATGGGGCATAGCGTATCATCATAAAACCTGCAGTTTTAAACAGAACAATAAGAATACATATGTACTGATGATAAAGATAATCTGATAATTCATGAAAGCTTACCTTTAAAATCTTTATTACGCTATCAAGAGAAATGTGTAACCTAATCAAATAACTCTGAATTAGACCAGCTACCTAAATTTTCAACTAAGTCAGAATAGCCAAAAGGAGATATGGTGGTATAAGATGAAATATAAAGTGTGGGAATTATATATAAGAAAAATAAAAATTAGAAAGGCCATAGAAGTCAGCAATATGTCTAAGTTCATTTCAAAGATTATGATGGAAAAAAGAAATGTTAGAGCATAAGGAATAGGAAGATCACAATAGATATGTTGGACGAGTAATTTTGATACAATATTTAAACTTTTCTTTTATTATATGAATAATTTTCTTGTATTTTTCTCAAATATTTTATATTAAATATATGAAAATTTTATTATTAGTGTTACTTTCCTTAACTGCTTCTAAGTTTTTAGGATAAGTGAGTATCGTCAAAAGTGACATAAGAGAAGTGCATCTTATACCTCATTCCCATGATGATGTAGGTTGGTTGAATACTGTGGAAGAAATTTATTAAAGAGGACCTGGAGTTAAAAATATTATTTCATCATATGTTGATGCACTAGAAAAGAATCCCGATAGAAAATTTATCTAAGTGGAAACCTACTATTTCAAAAAGTATGCAATATTTTTAATATCTTAAAGATGGTGGAATGAGTAAAATGATTTCAAAAAAAGTGTTGTCAGAAAGTTGATAGCAAATGGACAATTAGAATTTGCTTGTGGAGGCTTAGTCATGAATGATGAAGCAGCTGCATATTATGAAGATATTCTGGATTAGTTGACGGCTGGCCATCATTTCTTATTTTCTCAATTCAATACATTACCAAAAGTAGGTTGGCAAATAGATCCATTCGGGCACTCAAATGCTAATTCAATAATTCACTTCTCGATGGGATTCGATTCCCAATTTTTTGCTAGAGTTGATTATAAAGATAAGGAAAGGAGGATGAGAGATAAGGATCTTGAACTTATTCATGTACCCGAAAATAAATACCCCATTTTTACACATATTACTTATTTTCATTATTCAAACCCTCCTGGTTATGATTTTGATGTTTAATCATATACAAGAAGTCCTCAAGTAACTGAATAAAATTTAGAAGGAAGGGCACAAAGTTTAGTGGACTATTTTAATACATAATTTAAGCATTATAGGGGAAACGTCATATTCCATACATTAGGTGATGACAATTAATGGAGCCATGCTGAGTATTAATTTGAAAATCTTGAAAAACTTATAACTTATATTAATCAAAGGACTGAAGTGTTCAATATGATATTGAGGTTTTCAACTCCCAACTAGTACATATAAAAAGTAGCCAGAGAGGAACTTACTTATAATACTTAGCATGGAGATTTTTTCCCATATGCTGATAAAGGTGAAGCTTTTTGGACAGGATATTTTACATCTAGAGTTTCATTTAAGTATCAAATTAGAGCAACTGGATAATATTACTAAATTGCTAAGAGTTATTTTGCATTAAGATATGATGGTTAGGATAAAAAATAATAGGAAGGTATATCTAAAGCACTTGAGTAGCTATCAGATATGATGGGAGTTATGTAACATCATGATGCTGTGACAGGCACAGCCAAACAATATGTAACGGATGATTATAAGAACATTTTATATAAGGCATAATTAGAAGTCGATTCACAATTCTTTACTTTATTGTCATAGGATGTTAAACAGTAGATTGATGAAGATGTTAATGAGTTTTATAGGTGTAACTTTAATACAACTAGTCCCTGTTAGTTGAATGCTGCATTAGAAAGTGGATAGGTTGTGTTATTATCTCTCGTTAACTCCCCTAGCTTACTCAAATAAGATAAATTAACTTTTAAAGTTCCAAAGAAGTAATTAACAATAATTGATTAATAAAATACCAAAATTGAAGGAAATATTATCTGTTCTCATTCTGATATGAATTGCAACATTTTCTTGAAAGTTGATCCAAATAGTTAGTACCTTAAGATTTATACAGATAACAGCGATTAAGCTAGTGTTAAAGTAGTAGATAAATTTAAAACTATTAACGAATCATCAAATATAAAATTTGAAGGCAGAAAATCTTTTATTCTATAATATTACTTTTATACATCATAAACAAATGGATAAAATGATGGTCCATATATATTTAGACCCGCTGGAGACAAGTAATCTTATGGTAATTTTATGGAAGGTCGATTATATGAAGGTAAGGTTGTTAATGAGATCTATATAATAAGGGATACCGTTAAGACATGGATTAGATATTGGAAGCATTAATAAAACATATTTGATATTGAAACTTTTGTTGAGTCAATTCAATAAGGGAGAGATGTAGTTATGATTGTTGACACAGGAATAAATAGTGGAGATGAATTTTATACGGATAGCAATGGAATGCATTTACAAAAGAGAAAATTAAATTTTAGAGAAACTTGGCAATTTTAAAGTACAGAGAGAATAACAGAAAATTACTATCCAGTTAATGCCTTTATAGGATTATCAGATAGAAAAAATGGAGATGGTGTAGCGTTGATAAATGATAGAGCTTAAGGAGGAACAAGTCTAAAAAGTGGCTAATTAGAGATTATGTTACATCGAAGATGTGTTCATGATGACGGAAGAGGTGTTGGTGATGTTCTAAATGAAATGGAAAATTTGAATACACCTTTGACTTAAAATATATTCCACTAATTAGTATTTTATACAGACATTAATGCTGTTCGCTAATAATAATATTTTAGAGATACAAAACCCTTATTATTTTTTGGATAATCAGCAGATAAAGCATTTAAGAAATTCGACACACTGACTGGCATTAAAGAAGATTTATTAAAGATAAAATTGTTGGGCTAGCAAAACCCTTTGGGTAAAATCATAATTTAACGGATGGATGATGAGGAGTATCTGGTTAGGCTACATAATATGTAGGAAACAGGCAATTTAACAATATAGTGGCCAAATTAATTAAAGAAGCGAGAAACAACTTGGAATGGAAAAATTAATTGGAATGATTGGATTAGAAATAGAATAAGTAATAAAAATATTTTAAATGTAGATTGGTATACAGACTAGTAAATAAAATTGGATTACGGTGACGTCAATAATCTTGAGCCTTAATAATTGAGAACATTTGTTGTTTCTATCTGATAATTAATTTTATATGACATCACTTATCATAGTTTTATTTTTGGGCCTAAGTTCTGCAATTACTTACGACGAGGATATAGCAAAAGAATTAGCGGCCTTGGCATTTGGAGCATATTGCCCTGCTGAAGCAATACAAAATTGGGAAACAGGGTATGTTAGCAGAAATTATCCAGATCTCGAAAGAATTCAAGTAGTTGATAATGCAGACTTTGTATATAAGATATCTATTATTAGGGAACAAGAGCATATTTGGCATACAATTCAAAAAGAAATGCAATAACTGTAGTATTTAGAGGAACAGACAATCCCAGAAATTGGATAGAAGATATCACTTTAACTAAAATTAAATTTAATGATTTCTGCGATTGTCAGGTTCATCAAGGATTCTTTACAGCATACACTAGTTTAAAGTTATTAGTTGACCCACTACTTCCAGAATACAAATTAAGATATCCAGGTGCATCATTATAAGTTGCAGGTCATTCATTGGGAGGAGCTATGGCTACTATGTTTGCAAGTGAGATATCAGCATTAGGATTCAAAGTCTTTTTAGTCACATTAGGATCACCAAGATTGGGAGATTCTGCATTTTATGATTGGTTATTAACTTTAAGAGTTACCCATTACAGAATAGTTCACGAGAGGGATTATGCTCCACATGTATTCATCAATAAATATTGTTAGCTTCCATTTAAAGCTGTAGGCTATCAACATGTCCTTAGCGAAATTTGGTATAACAATGGTCTCCCAACAATATGCTAAGAAGTAAAAGGTGAAGATCCAAATTGTTCAGCAAGTGTTAAGAACCCTGTCTATAACGATCATTTAGAATATCTCGGATGGTCTTTTAGTGTTGATTGTTGATTTATCGATTGGATAAAATTATATTATATTCTCATTTTATTTAGTTTATTTCCTCTAATTTATATTTTACTTCTTCCCTGGTTTTAAGATTTTTGAAATTAAATGAGTTAGTTTAAACTTCGCTTTCTCCAATTATGATTGCCTTTGTCCTTTCTTCATTAAGAGACCATTAAATTTGTTTATCAAAATTCCATTTCATATTGAGACAGATCTGAGCTTTGATTCCTAAATCAACCAATTTTGAATGCACTTTTATGGCATATTTAATAATTTCTTGTGTATTTCCTATGGTGATTATCGAAATATCCTAATTTATGTCATTTTATTTCTTAATGAAATTGATTAATCGATCTACTCCTATAGACATTCCGACACAATTCAGATTATTGATCAAATTGTCATATCGTCCACTATGTATAGAATTTGATGATATACCCTCCAGCAACTGAAACTCCTTATCCAATATCACACTCTAATATCATTCCATTATAATAATCTAAACCTCTCATCAAAGATTTATCAATTACAATATCACCAGCATTCCAAATTTTCGAATACTCAATTATTTGATTCAGATCATCCTCATGAACACTTGCACATTATTTATTTTCAAATAAGTATTAATGTAATAAGTTTGCTTATCCATCTGATAATCCTTTATTAAGAAGTTCCTATTTAACTTAATCCCATCCGATTTTATCTACTTTATCAATTGCACTTGTAATTTAATTGTGATTTTGTGTTATTCCGATTTAATTTAAAATTTCTGATATTATTTATCTATGATTAACTCTAATTTTGTATTTTAAATTTGTTTCCTACATACACTTGCTTAATACAGAAATAATTTCAGCATCACTAATGTTCTTAGTATATCTAATTATATTAAAATTTACTATCCACAAATATCGTAATCGCATTGCATAAACTCTCTGAATCTTCCTGATTAATAGCTTGGATTATCTCTTCTGTAAACTTTGCCAATTTAATATCTTTTCATTTTCTTTATTCCATGAGAGTTCAAAAATCTAGCAAATGGAACAGTCAAATCATATCTTAATGCTAATTCTTCGCCTCCTTAATCTTTGAGATCATATATCAATTTTTCATCATCGCCATATTTATTTGTCAATACAGACTTCAATTCAAATACTGGTGTATCAATTTCCACTGCCCCATACAACTAGAATATTTTCACAAATTTATCTAATAACTATCTTCTAGCATAGGTGTATTCTGGCAAGAAGTCTTGAGTTCCTTTAGGAATTTTTAATAATTATTTCATTAATTATAAATTATATCATGAGTTTAGTTATTTTTTTAGATCAGTTAATGGAATATACCTAACTCCTAATGTATTGGTAATTTTAATATTGCCCTCATGATCTTTATCAACTATTTGAAAATACTAACTGCCCTTTCCAACTGGAATAACCATTCTTCCTCCGAAATCCAATTATTCAATCAATTCTTCAGGAATTTTATCAACAGCAGCTCCAACATGGATAACTTAGTACGGAGCTTATTATTTATATCCCATTCTTCCATCAGATTAAATTAGTTAAATAGTTCCATCTTTAAGATAATTATAAAAATTTCTGAATTAAAATATTTAAAAATTACTTGCTTAGATTATTGATTGAAAAATCAATGAGTTCTTTTACATGGTCTACGCCTATTACTAATGGATCCTTGGTCTTCATTAATAGTCTCATACCTGCACAAAGATATCCACTACCTGATCCAACATCAAGCACTCTGTTTGATTTCTATAAATGATCTAATAAACATTCCTAATTATAATCATAATACTAATGCATATGCATGCATGTGAGGAGCTGAAATTGTTGCACCATAATTAATCTATAATGCACAATCCTAGTATGCTTATTTTTTATCCAAAACAAAATCTGCTCTATCAACTTATAACATGATGTTAGCAACTTCCTAAGATTTGATCATCCCATCACTTTTTAAATTGTTAACTAAGTAAGTTAAAGATTTATTTATCATTTATAAAAATAATTCATTATATGTTAGTTGTATTCATATTAGATAACTCTGATTTCAAATTTTATCTAATCTTTTATATAAATTCTTAAAAATAATATGTAATAACTACCTTTATTAATTAAACCTTGATTGAACATAGTTGTATTTATTTCACTTAACTATTTTTTCAAGTCCGCTAAACCATTTGAAAATCTCCATAATTCTTTAGCATACTCAAAATCCACTCTGCCTTCATCTCCTTACAATTTAGATTTTAATCCAAATATAGACTGATTCTTCTGTGGTTTACCTTACTCTGCTTGCGGTTCATGCTCTTTAGGTTGTTTTCCACTTAACACATAGACTCTATCTCGATTATTCAATTTAACATCTTTTGGGGGATTTAGAAAAACATAAGGCTTAATTGAATCCTTTTGTTCAGCTCTATACAAACCAATAGGTATCATTTTATATTCTAAACATAAAGATTCAAACAGTTATCCAAATGTAACATCATAGTGTTTGGGATGTAAATCCATTAAAAATAAATTACTCTATTATAATTTACACTATTGATATAAGATTTTATTTTTCTTATTAGTTGATGCATTTCCCAGGATCATTTAATCAAAGATACTAGTTATAAAAGGATTGTAATATGCCTAACATATCAGAGTATCCAACATAGTAGATATATAAATTTCTCCTGATGCAAATGGTTCACTAACTGACCAATCATACTTTTGAACATTATTATTTCTAGATAATTATAGGAATGAGATAGTTGATATAGATGCCAATTCTGTGATTATATTAATGTTCGGATTCAAATGTTTGGCAGTTTTGTAGATAAATATTGTATCAGCATCTACAATTGAACTAATTGAATCTTCCTAATCAGTTGGCTTTTATAAGATTACCAATGCGGCAGCTTTACCAACACACGCTCTCTCTAAATCAATCCATTTAAGCGGAGATCCCTGTAAATAATATATTTTAGGAAACACGTTTATTTATATTTGAATTTCAGTTGGAATAGGATCTTAATTTAATATTATAATAGGCTAGATCGTCTTTAGTGATCTCGCTCTAAGAGGCATCATTAAATATTTCATATCAGGAACAACTCCACATACAATAAAATGTTTCTCAAACTTTTCATCACCTACTTTCGCTAAACCTAAACTGAGTGTAGATGGTTTGACATAATAAAATGAAGGATGTTTGTTTTTATTTTCTTAATTCTGTTCACTCAATAAATCTTTTAATTATTCAGTCTCTAACTATAATGCATTTTTAGCATTCTAATGTCTTGATATATTAGGAAATGAAAAATTTCTAACAACATAATCAGGAAATATAGTTTGTTGTATCTTCTCTATATCAGGCATTTCAGTTGCAATTACATATCCATAGTGTAAATAGTCTTCAAATAAATATTCTGCAGGATTCACAAACACTCTTGTCTCTCCCTCTAATGTTACTTCTAAAGCAAATAATATTATTTATAAATGGGAATAAATTGCTTAAGATATTTAACCAAATGTTAATCCAACAAAGTTGCTTGAATCTAAGGGTACTCGATATATTTCATTTTACATCCCACACAAATAATCGTCAATCCAACTCTTTTTAGGTTAATATGTAGAAATATCATAATAGGGCTTCGATGATTAAATTAGAAAGGAGATCAAAGTATTAATTCCAGGACATAAACAAGTTTTAGCCAATAGGTATAATTTCAATTCATCCACGCAAATAACTTAATCTGTATCACCTCCACCAAGGGAATTATAGTATAGTTCCTTACTTGATGGTTATAAAACTTACAAACACACTCTAACATTCTTTTATCTTTATTTCTTAACATATTATTTAACAGCTATAGCATGGATTATATTCCTGTAATCATCTCTTTTAGGGGAACTACTTTTTTTATTAGCAAGCACAATGATGCATTTGCAATCTTATGCATTTGATCTTTTCAAATCCTTCTTCTACAAAGGATGACCCTCCAAATATACAACTTTATTTTAAATTTATGGATTTCTTAATAGAATAGACATTTCTTCATTTGGAGGATATGGTTACAATATGACTGAGTTAATTTCATTCAAACCATGATCACTATGATATAATTCAGTTAAAAATGTTTTAAATCCTTCTACCTATGGAGTACCCAATAACAATATATGTTGGTTTTCATTATTATTTTCATAAACTATTCTGGCAAATTTGCTTCTTAAAGTCAAGACTCTTGTCAATTCTTATACCTGAGTAGGTATAACTATTGCTATCACCAAAATTGCAACAATAATTGAGAATCTTCCGTAAATAGTTGTAGGATAGACATCTCCAAATCCTACAGTGGCTATGGTAACAACCATAAAATAAATGTACTCTAGTATTTAATATTTCTATTCTACTACAAGCAAAACTGTTGAGTTAATCAATATTATGGATGTAATTGTAATAATCAATTTATATAATAACCTGAACACTTAAATTATAAATATTAAATACCTTCCATTGATCTTCTTTATAAGAACCTATCTAATCTATAACACAGCAAAAATCTGAGTATTCTTGTCAAATAAATGGGTTTGCTTGGTGAATATATTCCAATTAAGGCGAATAAAGTGGGAAAAACAGAAACGTATTCAATTATGGAGGAAGTTTAAAAAGTGAAGAATAACTTATTTTCTGCTAAATAGAAGTTAACTGCAAAATCCAACAAGAAATAAACATAACAAATGAGTTCTGGAATCTTAACTTTAATTAAATATGATACCAATAAATAATCTGCTTATGGTACCACATCATATGTATTAGGTTACCAAAATGAAACATCGACCAGATGAATTATTGCAATCGCAAAACATAAAGTGACATTCACGAAATCCAGCCAATCTCCAATTCCTGATGTTGATAAATATCTATAATTTAATTATATAATTTACTTGGCCAATCTTAAAGCAAATGATGTTTTTCCTTCTTCATGTTTCTTTGCAGATGATTCATCCTCCGTATTAACTAATCGTATTAATGCATATTAATCCTAGTGACTGAAAACAGATTATTTTCCATCATATATCATTAAGATTGAAAATATTGTTTTATTTTTAAAGAATATAATTTAAAATGCAATCTGATTATTGAAAATTTTTTATTAACAAGAATAATATAAAATATATCATATTTAATCTTATTAGATTAATATATTCGAAATAGATTTTTAAATACAAAAATATTTAATATTTCTTATCATTTGGATATTATCCTTTATGCTGAAAAAACAATTTAAAAATAATATGTTTAAGTAATTATTTATTAGTCATTTCTTAAATTGAAGGTTCTATTGATCACTTAGACTTTGATCTATAAAATATATAGAGGCTGCTTTATTTGTAATTGTCTGTAAATTTATAGCCTTTGAATTTTATTTATGTAAAAAAGGCCTTTAGTTAATATGATATATACTTATCGCAAAAGCATTCTTGACTTAGATATGAGAGGAATTTTTGGATCTTCTATATATCTAACATCAAAATATTTTATTTAACTAAAGAAAGGCCTTATCATCAAGGCACCAAGACACATTTAGATTTTATAATTCTGTCTCTATCTAATATTTAAGAATCAATTTACTCATTCAATAATTTATACCAATAATTAGTATTTTTTTTTTCATCATATAAATTTATTATTGCCTGATCCTAATTAGACGAAAGGATAATTTTAATGAAACTCTTTTATTAAATAATGTTTTCTAATTTTATAATAAAATCACCTGAGAATTCATACTAAAGAAATAAATTTTTATCATTTGGCCCAATTATAAATGAAAGTTATTCAGAAAAATCAAATCCTGCAAAATTATTGATTGAAGTATTTATTGTCAGTTAATTCTAAATTTGATTCAATTAAAATATCTTTATAGCATTGTAAATTGACAAAGTAACTATTTATTAATCTTAACTTATTGATATTATTTTACAAATTTTATTTTAATGAACTTTAAATTAGTTCATAATCCTACCATAATCATCCTATATATCAATTATAATGATCTCACCTGTTCTTAACTGTGATCTATAATTATATTTTATTGATAGTACCATTTGATTGATAACAAAAAATACTCTCTCCATTTTTCATTATTTCTTTTACAAGTTAATTCATATTTACTTTATGTATTTTAAATAATTCAAAAATAATTATTCAATTATGTTGCAACCTAATGATTTGCGTTTACCCGAATTAAAAAAACTCAGGTCGGCCTTAAAAGTCTTAGATTACAGCCTGTCTCATTTTCTGAAATCTGCAATTTGATTTATTACTCAAATTATCTAATCTAAACATTAATGGAAAAGTGAATCCATTTTTAAATATTATTGTTACTTACTTTTTTAATTAGGCTATTTTATTTAAAAAAATTTCTAACGTCAGGATTTTAGTTATTTTAATCAAATTAATAAATCACAACAGCTTGATCAGGAGAGCAGTACTAGTTCGCAAGCTGGTGGTTTGTCTGCTGCAG
>CBDIIF010000002.1:0-8073 GCA_965279595.1 Sphingobacteriaceae bacterium | reverse complement strand
AATTAATATTAGCACATACAATTAAGGATGGAGCATAATTATACCTGATTTAAAGTCCAATATTCAAAATCGATGATTTAATTAATATAATATTAATAGATTTAAACTCATAGTGTGTGGTTTCATCAATATTTTGTTAAGAATAAATAATCTAGGAAAGTCTATTACAATTATTTGAATTGCTTAAGAATCGATCAATTTTAATATTTATTAATGAGAGTCTAATTTAATTTCATTAGGATGAACTTTAAGGTTTTGTGCAAATGTATCACATCTAATTTGCAGGATTTATGAAAAATTCTGGGGCTATGGAAATTGAAGAAACTCTCCCATTAGATGATAAGTTACTATTTTTTGGTAATAATAATTCTTAGAATTAATATAAGAAGATTAATTAAAAGTTTCCATTTTTTCATCATAGTTTGAGAAATGAGTTTTCTTATTAATCAAAATCAACTGGGATAATGAATGAAATTAATGAAATCTGTATTTGGAATGCATTTATTATAAATAAGTCCACATCATTTGAAGATATTAGAATTTAATTGATAGAACTATTGTTGAGAGATCAACTGACAGAATGTTAGAGTTAGTATAAGGAGATTCCATTTCCAAGAGTAAAATAATCAACATAGGAAACTTAAACAAGCACAACAATGGATTATGGTGACTATGATAAAAAAGGCCAATAATCTAAGTTCCATATTCCTAATAAGATAGAAAAATATATTAAATAAGTGTGTATTGTGTGCAGAAAATTTTCAACAGATTTAGTGTAATGTTAGTCTTGTACAAACTTATCATATAAATATGTAGTGCTATGTGCATCATCATGTTTTGTTAAATTTCATTAGAATACTCATCAATACATTTAGTGGGCAGAAGACACAGTGATTTATTGAATTGTTGATTTATTGAAAATATTAATTTAACAGCCAATATTTTTTTTTATTCATAAAATATATATTAAAATGTCTTAGTCTTCAAATAGATCAATGGCTAAAACAAGAAGTCCCATATTTGGTGAAGTCAATACACCATAAGCATAAAGCATTATTTAACCATATAGACCAATCGAATCATTACAACAGAAAATTTCACCATAAAATAGATAGTTACCATTAAGATGTCATTATCATCCAGACTAATTTATTCATAACTTTTGCAAGAACTAGTATCATTTATAATAAATTTTAGAAATTGTCTATTACCTTTATGTCCGGCATGTGTTAGTATTCATCTTTAAGATCATCAAGAATAATCTGCTTTAGGTTAAGGGTAATTTGAAGTGCTGGATTCATGCATACAAGAATAACAATAAAAATTAGCATAACAATGTGCTAAATATTAAGAAGTAATAACAGATATTGATTAATTGAAGACTGAAATAAAAAATGCTAAAGAAGTAATAATTCATTTGATTATCTTAGCTATAAAAAAGCAAACTCATTGAGGCTAAGGCTCAAATCTTATAATTAGTGGAAAATTATTTCCAAAACTTAGAGCAATCTGTTAATAAAATATCGAATTAACACATCGATGATTTAGCAAATGAAACCAATAATAAACATAGAGAGTTGTATGAAAAATGGGATTCGTATAACAAATCGTTGCAAAAACTAGAAACAGATTAATGTTTAAAAACATTGATTAAGTGTTACAGAACTGATTATGACTAAGTTTTACAATAGCAATTTGATGGATTATAACACTTCAAACAAGATATTAAAACAAGATTCACTGGATTATAATTAGACAATACATAATTGGATATATTTAATGCTATACTCCCAAAATATGCTTATATAGGATAATCACCAGACGTTGCTAAATAGTAAACTCTAACTCACTAACCTATCTAGATATTACAGTAAAAACCTTAACCTTAACCATAACCATTACCTCATTAATCTTCCCCTCCTAGGGTATTGTAAGGGTTCCCGATATATTAAAGCAGCCCTATAAATTAACTAAAAGGCTTACCCTAATAATTCGTGCCGCAATAAATACCATTTCCCTAATAATTTTAGAGTGGAAACTAATAATTTCCATTTGTTCCCAATTAGTAAATCCCAACATCTTCACCAATTATTAAGGGGAAGATTACAAGTGAAGAATTATAGAAGTTAATATAGAGTGGCCAAATTCAAACTTAGCTTCCATTTCCTAACCTTTAATAGACAATTTAACCACCATTTATAGACGCTCAAACTCCTATCTTTAAAGTACCTTAATAAGCATTTGGATTTTAAGATCCTTTGAAATCACTTCCCTTGAATCATTCTTTTGCACAAAGTTCAAGCTAGGGTTAGGTGATTTAATTGAAAGACTAAAACTTTAAGAATTCATAATTTAATCCAGATTCAAGTATATTATATATAAAAATTTTATAGTCAAATTTCCAAGATCTACTCCATATTTGAATGATGAAAATAAGTTTGAATAATCAAGATAATAGAAATATGATTTCTCCCCAAAAATTGACTTAGGTTGATATAATTTTTTTACTTTTTATTAATAAAAATAAATTTGATAAAAATATAAAAATGTATAACTCATATATCTATGACTAAAACAGAAAGTATGTTAAACAAATCAAATAAAGAAGCACTCGTATTATGTAATTATCAATAGATTTTTAGCATAAATTAGCAGATGCTCATTTCCAACGAATGACATAATATGTGGATGATAATCCTATATGTCCCAGAATAATTTAGAAGATTGGGGATTTTAATGAAAGGTATTTATTTAATGAATTTCTAGAATATATAGATATACATTTCGTGATAGAAATAAATAGCAAGAACTCTGTGGTGACTTCAAGTTTAAGCATAAAACTCATATTGATTAGATATAGGAGAATCTATAAAAATCTGGATTGCTTTATTTGAATAACGATAAACTAGTATCATTTAGGTCTAAATCAACAAAAAGAGAATCACAGTAGTAAAACTAATAATTGGTGTTATTGCCAGAGTTACATCAAAAAACATATGAGAAAACATATATTACAATAAAATAAAGACTTTAGAGTTTTTCAATGTCTCGAAATACTACTACTACAAAATCACCAAGAGATACCTCAAGGTCATATTTATAATGAATATATATCATGTGGCATAGATGTAGATTTAGAGTGATTAAATGTTTAAATTGTCTTCTAGGTTCTGACCGTCATACACATAGACTACAAATCCCAAGAAGATCTCGTTTTCTTAAATTTTCTAACAAATCGTTGTTTAAAGGCTTTCATAAAAATCTTATCCTATTTAACATATCTAGGAGTTGACGGCATTCTAATTTTAATATCTGGACTAATCAGTTAATAGTTTCCAGATTTCTAGTATTCGTGATATTTAGTATGATAAATATCTTTGATATCCTCAATAAATTTATCAATATCTTAATTTTCTGTATGTTTCATATCATCGCTTCTCACTGCCTTCCTATTTATTTTGATTTGAAACATTTTCTTAGGTTTATCCAACTATATTTGAGGATCACTAACATTTTCGAATGTTTATTTCTAAAAATCGGTTCTAAATCTTTATTTTTGCTAATATTCTATCTTGAGTTGATTCTTGCATTCAGTGGGAAATTTTATATTGAACTCAGCTAAATTAATAACCATTAGAGTAGCAGTCTGACTTATCACTTTAGCATTGAAGTTGCATTAACTATCTTAATTGAATACTATTTCTTCTCCAACAAATTATCCCTTTGCTCATTTATTTATATAAATACTTAATATGCAAATTTTAATAACATGGTTTTGAACATACCGCTCCAATAGCACTTCCCCATTTTATATCAGATAAAATTGTTTTGATTATTCTCCATCCTACGTTAATACTGTGTTGCATGCAAATTAATCTACATCAAAACTATAGGCAAGGGCCTCTAAGAGCGCAGTCGAATAAGCATTCTGCACTTGAAATTTGCTAAATATTAATTAGCGTTTCTCCTTCATTGACTAAACAAACTGTTATTTGACCACCTCAAAATCATCTTTCTTAAGTATCAGCATGAATGTATCGTATGCAAATGCCACAGCTGTTAATGCTCGTGGTTTATTTTCAATTAATGCAAGTTCTCCAAAACCATCTCCACTTTAAAGAACTCTTACAGTTTCACCATATTTTTAATTTAAGGCTTATTATTCTGGTTATGAAATTTGTTATGACTCTTTATTCTCGTGCATTGCCAATATTTTAGATTATATTCCTTTATTGATTATCAAAGTCTTAACGCCGATCTTATTTAAATGAAATTATGAAGATTATTTAACTAAACCAGGTCTGTGTGCAATTTCTTCTTAGAGTGATGGTTTTCTATCTGATTATGGTTCTTGCTGAAAGGTTTGAAAACTTTTCTATCTCATCAATGCAACTTGTCCATTATAGATTATGTATAATTTATCATTTGACTTATCTCCTTCTCTAAATAATAATTATCCACCTTTAAAGTGCTCCATTTTAAAACAACTGCATAACTATTGTTAAAAATAATTTTTTTACATTAAGTAAAGTTTCTTTCTATGTTCCCTTTAAAAACCTTTCTATAAACTAGTTAAAGAAAGCCAGTTTTTAAAGTCTTGATAGGATACTTTATTAAATTTCTAAACTTGGATCTTATATTTATAGCAGTTTCGATAAAGCTATACTCTAAGTTAATAATTATTTATTACATCGTTGTTTTAGGAGGCCAATTTCATTTTATTAAAATATAATTATCCTAAAAAATAAATGAAATAATTGCCTATTCCTATACATCAATTAAAAACTGAGGATGATAATAATTCATAAGATAAGTCAAATAGAAATATGAAGGTTCCTTCAAAAATGACTACTTCAAGACAAATACAAATTCCTAAGAAAACTGCCCATTTTGAGTTGAACACCAAAGATAATTGGTAAAAAATGTTTGGTAACTTCCTGCATGACATTTCATTGAAGAAAAAGAAATCTGAAGCCAACATCATGAATTCATAAGTACAGATTCTATCATTAAAAGTACCTAAAAGATCCTCTTGTTACTGACGTGCCAATATATATGCCATTAAGATCCAAAGATTTTAAGATCAAATTCTACAAGTATCTAGATGGAGATCTAGATATTATGTAAATGATGGAGCAATTAAATTTTCCCCATAGATCTTAGGTATAAGTTTTAGCATCTCAGGAATATAAATAAATATCCGAAGATAAGAAAAAAGTCAAAGGCATAATATCTCGCATTCAAAAATTCCGCGAGAGCATCATGAAGAAGGACTAAACCTCACCAACCCCAATAAAACTCAATCCAACCGATGAGACGCCAGTAAGGAATGTTAAATAATAACAAATTCTACTAATTAAGTAGAGGAGGATAGCAGAAGCAGCCAAAATTCATACACTCAAGTAAAGTGTCTAACGTAAGACTAAATTGCTAAGAGAGTTTATATAAACAAGGGTATTTTTTTGCATTTTTTAATTAAATAAGATTGATATAAGAAAACAGGAAAATCATTTATAAAGAGAGGAGGATATCAGAAACATTCATTTTATCAAAACTTTCTTTGATATTACTCAGGATTATAAACAACAAATCTAAAACTAGCAGGAATAATTAAAATTAGATGATTTCTAGCATTATAAAAAATAAATTCCAGGTTAAAGAAAATTAAAATAAATGCTTATTAACTTCGAAAATGTGCAACCTATAATAAAGCATCATACTGAAATTTAATCTACTAGTGATTTACTATCGAAATAGGCTCTGAAATAAACCATGCTTTAAAACTCCAAAGATTATTTATATGAGTTAGAGTATGCAAAAAAGGAAGAATATAAAAATGCCCTTCAATAGATTAAGAAATTTCTTGAAATGCAGAATATTAGAATCTTTTCGGAGAGTAGAAAAACATTAGAAAAATTGGAATCTTATAAGCAGTAGAGAACTTAAAACAGGTTAGATCTACCTGGAGATGATGAAATAACAGATAGAAGCCCTAAGTTACCACCACAAGCAAGTACTATAAGAGATTTGATTAAATCATAATTTTAGAAAAGGAATAGAACTGATGGTTCTCAGCATAGTATTAAAATGAAGAGAGAAAAAAGTATTTCCAAATCAAAATTTGAAACTGCCACCAAGAAGTAGCTGTCACTTGATGTTGATCAATAATTAAAATAAGAAGTTCCAAAGAAACCTTTTTATTTATTTCAGAAAAAAGCCAAATAGGATAAAAATCCAAAGAATACGAGAGGACTCATAACTCATTGGGATTTACGGTTATACGATTACATTCATAATAAAAGAATCTATACTTCAAATCCTAAGTATAAATTTTTAGTTTTATTATTTAGTGTTGATGAGGCTTCGAAGAGATTTCATAAGATGATAGAAGATGATTAAGAGGTTAGTAATTAGAAGAAACTCGACTATATGTTACTAAAGAGAAGAATGACTGCTGAAAAAGGAAAGAGATAAAATATTAAACAATCATCATAATTTGAAAGGGTAAAAAGCGATCCAAATCATTATGAATCAGTTTCTGATGATTAATCTCTATAGAGCGTATATGAAGTTAATTTGGATTCACTCTATAATCAATCAAATGAATTAGCATAAAAACTCAATGAAAGAAATACTAAGGGATTTGCAAAAAGACTTAAATAACTTATGAGATTAGAAGACGTGAATAAGTATTTATATTTTAATATTCAAAGAGCTTGTGTTAGGATTAATTTATAAAAATTGAAGAAAGAAGATAATTGATAATTTTATTTTGATTTTAAATAATGACTATAATGTTACCTATTGAAATTTCTGTATTTGTCATTATGGGGATAGTTGTATTTAAACTAAAAGAAAAATACGATAACATACTATTTCCACCATATGGGACTACTGTATTCCTGCCACCAGATTAAGCGGATGTTAAAGAAATAAAAGATTAATCCAATAAAAAGTAAAAGGCACCACCAACTGTTTAAATTATGCAAGCCAGAACACTTAAATGTGAATCAAAACAATTTACA
Source organism: Sphingobacteriaceae bacterium (assembly GCA_965279595.1). Classification (GTDB taxonomy): domain Bacteria; phylum Bacteroidota; class Bacteroidia; order Sphingobacteriales; family Sphingobacteriaceae; genus CAIKLP01. Next base: position 1,048 of record CBDIIF010000002.1, on the reverse strand, counting down.
CAAATGCCATTTTCTAATGAAATGGAATTAACCATTATATTCCTATATTTGATGATATCACACTTCTTCTTGATTGAGGCAATTAAATTACTTGGCTAAGCTTTCGATATTGAATTTGTTGATAGTAGCATGCTTTTTTACTTTGGAATTGTACTCTTATTTCAAATACTAAGTAATCATTATAATTATATATTAGGAAACCTTCTTAAGGCAGCAACAATAGGTTTATTAGATGCTCAACAAAAAAAGTTAGCCATTATTGTATCTATTGTATCGACAGTTGTCTCATTAATTATCTTTTTAGGATTCAAAGACTTTATAACGATAAATATTAGACATGAAATGCAAAGGTAGGCCAGCCATTTGGAGATTGTTTTAAGAGGCTTTTTATATCCTGGAATATGGATAACACTTTCATAGTACAGTGATTTTTTCATTGTTTTACTCAGTTTATTGATTGGGGGACTTACATATGCTACTTTGCCTGTAGTGATTAGATTTGGTAACAGTTTCACAGAATTGAAAGATAGGTAAAATGATAAGACTATGGATAAGGAAGTAAAAAAGGCAGGAAGAAACATTTTTATTTTCTTAGCCTTATAATTGATTGTTCCATTCATTTATATTGGATTACATTTAACACCATTTGTTGAAGGATTTCCTCATACTTTAAGTCTTAAATTTCTTGCAATAACCATATAGACTATTCTTGCTTGGTAAACGTATGTTCCTGAATTAGATATGCATATGTTTAAAGCATATGATTGGCTTTCTGCAGCAGCAGCATAACCAGAGTATTATGAACTAATGGTCAATAAAGTTAGGGCTTTATTAAGGGGAATGGTTGTAGTTGGCTACTAAATGATAACAAGAATATTGATTCCTGTTGTTCTCATGATTTTACTTATATCACGACATGATGAGTCATAAAATTAGCTACCTGCTAAATATTTAGAGGAAGATGCTTATTGTGTTTAGAAGTAGATTAATATAATGGATTTTATTTTCAACGAAACTGTTATTGAGGACTAGCCTCAAGATTAATAAT
>CBDIIF010000001.1:0-7481 GCA_965279595.1 Sphingobacteriaceae bacterium | reverse complement strand
TCCCAGTTCAAAATTAGGCATCACTGATGCAGTTTTATCCAAAGAACATTTAAATTAGGCTTAAATACAAAGAAATTAATAATAATAATAACAGCTATTGGGTTAAATTTAATAATCAGAATAAGTGAGCCAATAAAACTATAGATTAAGATAAAACTAGCAAAATTAAGACTATATTTCATTGATTCTTAAATGAATTCTCCATCACAAGCTACATTATGATCCAAATTACACAAGAATTTATGGAATTAAACATGATATTTAATATTTGAGAGATATTTAGAGGAATTTTGAATGCTATTATTAAGATTTCATTAAGTTTTTGTAGAGAAAACAAAAATTGATAAGATGGTTTGAGGAACAGATAAAAATATTCCATTAATAATTTGGAATTCCAGTGATTATTGACTCATTTTGGTAGAATTATATTGATAACAGCTAAATATTCACTGTGTAGTGTAGATTGGAGTTATTTAATTCCGATCCATTTAAGAACTTTATTTCATTGAGGGAATATTACTCACAAGCCATTAATGAGTACATTAATCTTCAAGATGACATTTCTAAATAGAAATTCTTCACTTTGTTGGAATATTCATGGAAACCATAAATTGTAGATATTCACCTGATCTATTTGTTAAGTGTCATTAGTGGAATGAATGTGATGGTGCATGAAGATTAGATACCTACAAAAGAGCCAATACTGATAGCAAATGGCAAGGAGGTGTCTAGTGAGGATTTCCCTAACTTTAACATTATTCAATTATACACAACAAACTTTAAACTTTACGATTAGATTGTTCCATCCACATTAGAAGATAAAACTAAATTAGATTAATATATCCACTATGATGTAAAAATGCAAGAGATCAATTACACTGAGGTCGCATAACATAAATTGGAATAATTGTAGAAGAGGGAAAATGAAGGAGAATAAAATATTAACAATTAGGAGGGAGAAAATAATCTTGATAAATTGTTCAAATCAATTGAGAAGAAAATATAAAAAAAACATTATTTAGTATGAATAATAAGGGAAATTAGAGGTAATTATTTACAAAATAACTAGAATAATGAAAATTCTAAGGATTTCTAAGAAATGAAAATAGAGAAAAAATAAGAAGACTAAGAGTGATTTTAAATTATAAATAATTTAATATTTAATTTTGATAATTATATAAGACATGTTTATTAAATAAATAACTATGTCAACAAGGAGGAAACCATGCCTGTGGTTTTCAGGGACATGTTAAATACGTTATGCAGTAGTTTACCTACCACTTTAACTACTAATTCAGCATGCAGCATTGCCTGGATAAATCATGAAAGTATCCTAAATATTTAATTGCAAAATTTAATCAATTATAATAGTACTTTTATCTATGGAGCATTCCACCTTTAGAACATTCTACCTAAATAAATCATTATTATCTATGCCAGGGTAGAAAAAGAATTTTTCTATTTGAATAATTTGCCTTAGTTCCTGTATAAATAATTTAAACTTCTTTTTCATTATAATTACCTAGTATCTCAAGTGAATAAACTCTCGATAAATTACTATTTGATTAATGCACTAAAATATTTCTGATCATGACGTTATAAGTAAAAAAAAAAATCCTAAATCAATGAACTTTAATTTACAAAAATTATTATTTTTTTTTCTTTTTTAAATTATAAGAAAATTGAGCAAATTAATCATATATTCCTTTGATTTATGTGATAGATTTTAAGAATCAATTATTAATTTTTCTTAATTTGTCTTTTGATGTAGTTTTGTTGTGTTAATCTATTCATCAGCATCCCCTAAAAAGTAAAAACTTTTATATAATTCAATCAAATTATTACAAATCAGGTATTATTTTATATCACAGCAGTCTTGTTTATAGCAGTTACTAAGAAATTATTATCATTCTTGGTTTTATCTATCATCAACTTGCATTAACTAACACTTCTTGATCTGATCATTCTAAGCCACTTGAAAAAATAGTATTATCACTTCTGAATTAACCTCAACAATAGTCCTTAATAGATAATGACCATTTTGATACAAATCTCTGATTTGATAAATAAATATATTACTGATAGATTATTTTAATTTAATATAAATGAGATAGATTATATTAATAGGTCTCCTATTGATTGCTTCATCTTATATTGTTAGGCCAAAAACTGATGCATGTGAATGCTCTAGCTTGTTAAGTCAATCAGATTGTATCAGTAAAACGGGATGTAAATGGAAATACATAACGATTACCATTTCTACAACATAGTCTCCCACCCCATCAACAACATTGGGTACTTGATCAATATATATTTTTAAGGATCTTGCTCAAATGACACAAATACTGCAATAGTTTAAACATTTTGCTCTACTATAATGGATTCTACATAATGCTCATCAAGTATTGGTTGTGCTTTCTATAATGACACATGCACAATATTCGCAGGATGCTCAGCTTATGCTAAAACCACAAACTCAGCATGTTAAGCTATTTCTATATAGTGCACGACTGATGGATTTGGATGCATTTTACCAACTGCCTGCTAGAATTACAAAACAGAAGAACTTTGCACAAGTATATGATTATACAAACATATTATAGAGAACTTAGCACTATCTGGAGCAAAATCCTGCAATTGGATGAATAATGATAATGGAGGATCATGTGAAGATAAGAAATGTAATGACGCTCCTCGCTCATTTAAGACATAATCATCATGTAATAATTGGATAGCTGGATGCCAAACTAATGGAATAGAGTGTGTTTCAACTTTAAGTTCTTGCAGTTAATACTAATATTCTAACGGATGTATTGGAATGATTGGTTCAGAGGGGCCATGTATAGCTAGCACTGCATCAAAGTCATGTAGAGCACTTGTATGCACTGATGCACCATCAACTTATTCTACAGATACAGCTTGTGACAATTTTTTGAAAGGATGTTTGACATTTGGAAGGGGATGTGTTTTATTTTTATCACCATGCAATACAAATCTCTAATCTTAAGGCTGTACAGATCTAATTGGATCTGATGGACCATGCGTTATTGATAGAACAATAGGATCTAATACTTGTAAATCATTAGCATGCAAAGATGCTCCATCTAGTACTAATACAAATGCAGATTGCTCAAAATTTTTATCTGGTTGTGTCACAACAGGTCAAAGTTGTACTAACTAATTATCAACGTGTTCATCCTATCAAGGAACTAAAATAAGCTGCTCTTCATACATTGGAACAGATGGAAAATGTAATGGAGTTTCCTCTTAATCGGACAGTTGCTTAGCAAGAACTTGCTAGGATGCTCCGTCTACTACAAATACCAACTCTTCATGTGCTGCCTTTTAATTAGGATGCGTCACAACTGGAGCTGGATGCACTTCTACTTTAGGTTCCTGCACTTCTTATATAGGAACTAATATTACATGCTCATAATATTTAGGAAATGATGGAAATTGTACTGCGCCCTTAACTCAAACTACTCCTGGTGCTTGTTATCCCAAGATATGTTCTGATGCTCCGGTGTATATAACAAAAAATTCAGAATGTTAGGCTTATTCATATTTATGTGTTACAAATGGAGCAGGATGTACTCGATAAAGAAGTTGCGAAGCCACATCCTCAGCAATTACCTGCAAAGAATAATCATCCTGTTCACTTAATTAGATTTGTTTAAATAGATCATCTTGTGGTTATTACCAAACATAGTCATAATGTTTATTAAATTAATAGCAATATTCAAATTAGAAAATAATTTATTTAAGACCTTGTTAATGGATAGAAAAAACACAAACCTGCACAAATGTACTTTGTTCTAGCTTATCAATCACTCTAATTACTGATTAAGCTTGCAATTCAGCTCTTTCAGGTTGTATTACTAATGGTGCAGGATGTGTAGATATGAGTGATCCCTGTAGCAGTTACCAAGGTCTGACAAAGGAGTGTCAAAGATTTAAAGGAGTAAATGGAATCATATAGTGTTCATAATTGAATACAATCACAGATTCGACTATGCCATGTGTTGCTATAACAAAATGCTCATAAATAAAGGATTTAAGTTTATTTCCATAAACATCAGCTACTTGTTAATAAATTTCACCAGGATGTTTTTTTGATGGAAAAGATAATTGTACTTCATTAGATTGCACTACTTATTTTGGAACTTAGTATGACTGCTCGTTTATCCCATCAGCAATAGTAAGTGATATAAATTATAATACTTAAAAGTGCTGGAAAACAGTAAATTTATCTGATCCAGCAACTCCTTGTGAAAAAAGATTGTGTTCTCATGCCCCATCATATTTAACAAACGATTAATGTGATAAATTTTTAGATGGATGTATTTGGAATGGGCTTGATTAAGGGGGATGTATGGAAAAGCTATACAGTTGCAATGAATATAAAGGAACATTCTCTAGATGTTCAGCCATAACGACTAAATCAGGAGCTAAATGTACAAAAACTTATAAATTCTGTAAACCTGTGGTTTGTGTTGATAAAATACCTCCAACATCAGCATCAACTAACATTCTTCAAGGAACTTACTGCTAATAATTCATTGAAAACTCTTTTAATTATAATTGTCAGATGGGAAGTGGAGGCGTTTAAACTTGTGTTTCTCCAGATCCAAAATCATGTGCTTTGTTTGTAGCAATTGGTAAGGATAAGGCTTAAAAAGCATACTATTGCTAAGCATTAAACTATCCAAGTCAAGTTGGCTGTGGATATTCTGCAGGAGACTATTGTAATTATGCTGATTGTGATCAATTTACCTCATAAGGACAGACAGTTGATTAAAAGGTTAATTATTGTCAAGGATTAAAAGTTGATGGAACATACGTTTAATGTGGTTTAGCTTCATTTACTGCAACTTAATGTTCTGTTAGAAAATGCACTGATTATGGAATAACTCAATCATAATTTAATACTTATTCAACAAATTGTGTATGGAATGAATTGGCGAGTTATTGTTATACTAAAGCTGATTGTACCAATTATTTAATACCAGCTTCCTTTACAACAACTGATTTATCTAAGGCAAGATTTTGTTCCTCTTTAATATCAAATGCAGTAAATTTTAAGAAATGTGCTTATTTATTTGATACATCGACTACAACTTGTAATTAAACACCGTATACATCGACTACAACTTGTAATTAAACACCGTATCATTGCACTGATATTTCAATGCCCTCTGCAATTAAATCAGATGTAGATAAAATAAACTTTTGCTTAAACTCTATTAGCGTAAATAATGATAGATGCGCATATTCAACTGACCGACCTACAACTTGTTCGGATATTGCACTTTGTCATAAATATATACCATATTAAAAACCTCAAAGTGATTTAGTCAATCAAACATTTTGTTCTAAAATGATCGACTATTATAAAAGAGTATGCGGTTTCACAACAGGAATAAATTAATGTCTTTAGGCCTAAGCTAATTGTTCAGATTATGACACATATGGCATAAGTATTGCTGATAACCAGGCATTCTGTTCATAATTGACTGAGACAACTAATAATAAAAAATGTGCCTCTAACAAATCTGGCATCTCTAAATGTAAGGACCCAACTTGTGGAGATATTACTTAAGGGTAAAGCTTCCCAACATGTAACTTATATAATAATTTATGTACTTTTGATGGGAAGGTTTGTGTTACTATAATTGCAGATTGTACTGGATATAATTCTCAGGATATAGGATAAGGACAATAGGTAAATTGCGCATAATTAATTTAAATTGATGGTAAAAAATGTGGATGGACTAGTGGCTTGAACTGTAATTCGAGAATATGCTCCCAACTCAAAGGAGCTGGTGCCAGTGCTGTCTCTTGTGCAGCCTATGCATAGGACTGTCAATATGATGGATAGAGTTGTGTTGATTAGAAAGAGGATTGCAAATTATATATTCCATAAGGAGAGACAGATGCGATAAAGGCATCAATCTGTAACGCTATGAACTCTAAAAATTCTGAGAATTCTTACACTTAAATTTGCACATACGTTGCTGGATAACCAACGTGTGAGTTTGCGTGGGGTGAATGCTATAATAGAATTCCTTATGGTCTGTCAAACGAATAAGGATTAGCCATTTGCTCTTTGGTGTAAAATTCATCTGGTTTCTAATGTGGATTTAATGAGGGATATTACTAATGCGATCGCAAGCGATGTAGTCAAGCATTAATTTCTAAAAGTGATTCAGATTGTAATAATTATTAGAAAGGGTGTGAAATTGATTCTAATACATCTTGTGATTATGATTATGGTGATTATATATCATGCTATGCAGCTCCAAAAACTTTAACAACAGATTCCGCTTGTAAATCATATAATATATATTGTCTTACTAATGGAGCTGGCTGTGTTGATCGTTGGGCTATGTGCAGTGCTTACAAAGGAAATCAAACTTAGTGTAATCGATTTATAGGATACTATGGCAGCTACCCTTGCTCAAATACTGCAAATGCCTCTGTAACTGATTAATGTATCGAAAAAATTTGTGCTTCCAATTTGACTGCTAAATCCGATTCTGAATGTGACATTTGGTATCCACGATATTTCCCATGGAGAAGGGAATGTGTATGGGGAGGAGGGTTAGGGTGTTAAAGCTCCTATGATACTTGTGATAAATTCATAGGAACAGTTGACTCATGCCCCACATTTTTGTCTCTTTATGGGCCTTGTTTTGGTACTGGATCAGTAGCTAAACCTGCTCCTTGTGCACCGACAAGCTCACAATGCACAGCTGCGCCAAAAACCTACAATTCAAACGAATTATGTCAAAAATGGGGATCATCATGTATATTTGATGGCATAGGATGTATTTTAAGTTTTGGATTTAATTGCTCTAGCTTACAGACACTTTAAGTTTGCTCCCTTAATAAGGCAAAATATGGATGTGATTTAGCCTTATCCTGTAAATCAACATCTTCGACATGTGATGACTTCAATAATGCTGTAGAATGCAATAATACACAATAGGGATTATATGACTTAAAATGTGGATGGGATGCTTTTAAAAAGAAATGTGTTCCAATCAACTGCTCTCTTCTACCATTGACATTGGTAACAGATATCTAATGTAGTGCTGCTATCCCCACTTGCACTGCTGGTGGTATTGGATGTATTACGAAAGGTGCTTGCTCAACATATCCGAAATTGGCTTGTGGTGTAGCATCATCAACTGACATTCAAAAAGCTTGTATATGGTAAAATTCGGCTTGTAGACCCATAGAATGTACAGACAATACAATTGCTACTACAGATGCTGATTGTGATAAGTTCTTAGCGGGATGTCGGAATATTGGAATAGGATGCTTGTCAAATATCACATGTTCACAAATAATAAAAGCCTCGCTGTGTTTGTTTGATAGTGATGGTTACCCTTGCTTATGGTATTACAAATCAACAACATCTACAGGATCATGCGTCAATTATGCCAAATGCTCTGATATTATCTCATCATCTCACCAAG
>OZ257246.1:0-2828449 GCA_965279595.1 Sphingobacteriaceae bacterium | reverse complement strand
TTTAATTACCAATACCAAGAATTCTATTTTAAGATATTTTGATGATAAAGGATTTTTAAATGCTACTGTAGAAATAAGAGAAGTGCCTGATACTATTTTATCAAATTCAGTAATGCTGAGAATTAAAATTGATAAAAAGAAAAGAGTAAAAATCAATCAAATTTTAATTAGCGGTAATACCAGTCTTTCTTCCAAAAAAATAAAAAGAACATTAAAGGATACCAAAGAGAAAGCATTTTGGAAAATATTTAGTTCATCAAAATATCAAGAAAAAACATATGAAGATGATAAAGTAAAATTGATTGATAAATACAATGAATTAGGCTATCGTGATGCTGCCATTGTGCATGATTCAGTTTATCGCAAAAATGAAAAAACCATCAACATCGATTTAAAAATTTATGAAGGTCCGAAGTATTATTTCGGCAACATTAATTTTATTGGAAATACCAAATACAGCACCGAAGTTTTAAATGCCATTTTAGGGATTAAAAAGGGTGATATATATAATAAGAAAGTTTTGCAAACACGTTTAGAAATGAATCCAAATGGACGTGATGTGGCTTCCCTTTATTTAGATGATGGTTATTTATTTTTCAATGTTGATCAAGTAGAAAAGTTGGTTTACAATGATACTATTGATATGGATTTAATTATGCGTGAAGGTCCGCAAGCTACCATCGATAAAATTATTGTAAAGGGTAATGAGAAGACGAATGATAAAGTAGTTTATAGAGAGATCAGAACTAAGCCGGGACAAAAATTTTCACGTTCAGAAATTATTCGTACACAAAGAGAATTATCTCAGTTGGGTTATTTCGATCCAGAGAAAATTGGTATTGAACCGAAACCAGATCCTACAAAAGGAACGGTTGATATTGTATATACTTTAGTTGAACGCCCTTCCGATCAAATTGAATTATCAGGTGGTTTTGGTGGCGGCCGTGCAGTAGGAACTTTAGGACTTACCTTAAATAATATTTCATTGAGAAATATGTTTGCTGGTAAATGGGATCCAATTCCAACCGGTGATGGACAAAAATTATCTGTTCGTGCGCAAACCAATGGATTGTATTACCAATCCTATAGTTTATCTTTTTCAGAACCTTGGTTAGGTGGAAAGAAACCAAATTATTTTACTGCAAGTTTATTCAGAACCACTCAATCAAATGGATTGAAGAAAGGCGAATTGAACCGTCAAGCCATTTTAATTAATGGGGTTTCAGTAAGTTTAGGAAGAAGATTGAAATGGCCAGATGATTATTTCTTAATCAATAACTCTGCGGCTTATCAACAATATGATTTAAATAATTACAATGGGTTTGTTTTCAGTAACGGTATTTCTAGAAGTATCAGTTTCACCAATGTGATTTCAAGAAATTCAGTAGATCAACCTATCTATCCACGTTCAGGTTCAAACATTTCTTTATCTATTCAATTTACGCCACCATTCTCTTTGTTAACAGGGAAAGATTATAGCAAAGCAACCAATGCAGAAAAATATAAATTTATTGAATATCATAAATGGAAATTTGATGCCTCTTTATTTACTCGTTTAGTGGGTGATTTAGTGTTGAATTCAAAAGCTCAATTTGGTTTCTTAGGTTTTTATAATAGTCAAATTGGTATTTCACCATTTGAAAGATTTAAATTAGGTGGTGATGGTTTAACGGGTTATGATTATTTAGCAGGATCTGAGGTAATTGGATTACGTGGATACCAAAACAATTCCATTGTACCTAGTGCAAATTATGGAACCATTGGTTCTCCTATCTTTAATAAATTCACTTTAGAATTGCGTCATCCAATTACCATGAATCAATCGGCAACTATTTATGGTTTAGTTTTCGCTGAAGGTGGTAATACCTATTCTCAGTTTAAAAATTTCAGTCCATTTAGTTTCAAACGTTCAGCAGGAGCAGGGGTTAGAATATTCTTACCCATCTTCGGTTTACTTGGTTTAGATTATGGTTATGGTTTTGATGAGATTCCAGGTGATCCAGGTGCAAATGGTGGTCAATTCCATTTTTCTATCGGACAACAATTCTAAGAAAAACAATAGCTAAGCAATTCAATCGTTTAAATGAAAATGAAAAACAATATGAAGAAGATATTATTAATTGCAACCCTACTCATTGGTAGTTTAGCCGCTTCAGCTCAAACAAAATTTTGCTTTGTAGATACGGAGTTTATTTTAAAGCATATTCCTGAATACAAGGCAGCGCAAGAGCAACTGGATGATCTTTCATCGCAATGGCAAAAAGAAGTGGATGCTAAGTACGCAGAAATTGAAAAGCTGTATAAATCATACCAAGCCGAACAAGTATTGTTGGCTGATGATATGCGCAAGAAAAGAGAACAAGAAATTGTGGACAAAGAAAAAGCTGTTAAAGATTTTCAGAAATTAAAGTTTGGCTTTCAAGGTGATTTGTACAAACGCAGAGAAGAGTTGATTAAACCCATTCAAGACAAAGTATTTGAAGCGGTAAACAAATACGCAGAGCAATACAGTTATGGGGTTATTTTTGATAAAGCAGGAGATGCAACTATGTTGTATTCGAGTGCTAAATTGGATAAAAGTAATGATGTAATTATTGCCCTAGGATACAAGCCAGGCGACTATTCGGGCTCTAAACCCAATGAAAAACCAAAAACAACAGAACCTAAGAAAAAATAAATAGTATATTGCGCCAATTATCAAAAAAACATATGAATAAGCTATTAAAACTAACCTTTATTACATTAATTATTTTCGTTTCTACAACGGGATTAAAGGCGCAAACCTTAAAATTTGGACATATCAATTCTGCAGAATTATTAGCTGCATTGCCAGAAATCAAAGATGCCGATAAAAAATTACAAGAATTTGGTGCAACATTGGAAGCACAATTGAAAACAATGACCAATGAGTACCAAACTAAAGTTCAAGCATACCAAGGACAACAAGCTCAAATGGCTGATCCTATTAAAGATGCTAAAGTGAAAGAAATTTCAGACTTAGAAGCACGTATTCAAGAGTTTCAACAAACTGCTCAAGAATCAGTAACTAAAAAGAAAGAAGAATTGTATTCTCCAATTTTAAAGAAAGCAGAAGATGCAATTGTTGAATTGGCTAAAGAAAAAGGATACGCTTATGTATTCGATACCAGTGCTGGTGCTTTAATTTACTCACAACCATCAGATGATTTGATGGATCAAGTGAAAAAGAAATTAGGTGTAACGGCAACATCTGCAGTACCTGCAGCAACAACTCCTAAAAAATAAATATTCTCTTTTATAAGAATGAAAAGCCTTTGCTGATGCAAAGGCTTTTTTTGTGGAATGATTTGTGTATTCAATTGTTAACTTATTGTAATTAAAATAATTAAATAATATAACCCGATTAAAAATAATTATATTCAAATTCAGTTGATAGATTTATTAGGAAGGGTGGTTATTAAGTATGATTTGTCAACCAAAAATGTTGAAGTGGAACTTAATTCTTTAGATTTTCAAAGTGGTGTGTATTTTGTGAGGTTTATGAGTAATAATGTTCCGATGCAAACAAAAAGGATTATTATTTTTAATAATTAACAAGGATGAAAACAATTTTTATTACTCTGTTTTTTATTTTCAACTTTTATTTATCTATTTCTCAAACTAGATTTAGCAGATACATTCATAATGATGCATCAATTAAAGCCGGGGAGTATGGAGTTAATATCATTCCAATTGGACAAAATTATTTTCTTCCAATTTCTTCCGCAGATTTATATTTAGTAGATACTTTAGGTTATGCAGTATCCTATGTTTATTATGCTTACCTAAATCAGCTTGGAGATACAATTTGGACAAAGGGGTATAGAAAGCCACATTTTAATATTGACTTGCCATATGCTATACAAATGGATAATTCCCATTTTTTGTTAGCAGGCACTTTAGCTGATTTAGTCAAATACAAAAATGATACTATTGGATTTGATATTTATTTAGCAAAAATCAATTTTAATGGAGATACCTTATGGACAAAAACAATAAGTGCAGGATATGGAAATGATGAACCTACTTCTATAATTAAAACTAAAGATGGTGGGTATGCTATTTTTGGACAAACCTGCAAACAAGGAAGGCCAACACCTAGTTGTGATTATCTATTAATCAAATTAGATAGTAATACAAATTTCCTATGGAAGAAGACTTATACTTATGCAAGTAATTATTGGGAAAATCCTTGGTCTTTTTTAGAGAGTGATGACGCTGGATTTATGTTGTTCGGTTATACACACCAAATTGGTCAAAGTAATAGAAAAGAATATTTAGTAAAAACAGATAGTGTAGGTAATAAGCAATGGCAAAAAACATATGGTAAAGTTGATGATCAAATAGGTTTAGGAATTGCAAAAACAAAAGATGGGAACTATTTAATAACAGGAGAATTGGCATATGAATTTACACCTGGCGATATAAGGGGTCAGGCTTGGATTCAAAAGATAAATCCAAGTGGAAGTGTAATTTGGGAGAAAGAATATGGTGGAGTTCAAGGTGATTATTTTTATTCTATTGCAGAATTACCCAATGGAGAAATACTTGCCCAAGGAGGTTCTAATAGTTTCAATCTAAGAGAAGATACAGACGGGTGGTTAATGAAGATGGATTCATCAGGAAATAAAATTTGGCAAAGGGTTTATGACACTTTTAAACCTAATACTGGTAAAAATTATGCTACAGATGTGCTTTACAATATGAAACTAACAGATGATGGTGGTTGTGTGATGGTTGGTTTTGGACAACATCCAGATAGTACCTTATTTAATCAAAATGCTTGGATATTGAAAGTAGATAGTTTTGGATGCTTAACACCAGGTTGTCAAATAGTAGGAATTGATCAATTGGCAATTAGTAGAGAAGAAATAAATATTTCACCCAACCCTGCAAAAGAGTTAATCAAACTTAGCCATGCAAAAGGAGTGGAAAGTTTTCGCATTGCTGATTATGCAGGTAAACTTTGGAAAGAAAGTAAATATTTAGAAACAGGAATTGAGGTGAGTCAGTTGAGTGCCGGAGCTTATATCATACAAGTTATTTTAAATAATGGTACGCAAGCTTTTGGGAAATTGATTAAGGAATAGATTAATTGTCATTCTATATTTATTATCCAAATTATTGCCCCCATACATACCATAAACAATCCTCAAATTTCATACATTTGATTGTTTGAAAAAATGATGGTATTCTACTTTATTTCAATTGTTTTATTGAGTTTTATGGCGGTATATGCGTTAATGGCTGTTTGGGCTGAACGTAAAATATCCGCTTGGATTCAAGACAGGGTAGGTCCCGTAAATACAGGTAAATACGGTTTATTACAAACCTTTGCTGATATTTTCAAAATGTTGCAGAAAGAAGATATCATTCCCACTGCTGCCGATAAGAAATTATTCATCCTTGCACCCATACTGATTTTCACCTCGGTTTTCATGGGCTTTGCTACTTTACCATTTGCACCCAATTACATCAGTGCCAATGTGAATGTGGGAGTGTTTTATTTATTAGCTATTGTTTCCATTGAAGTAGTTGGTATTTTAATGGCAGGCTGGGCATCCAATAATAAGTATGCATTATTGGGTTCTATCCGTTCCATCGCACAAATTATTTCTTATGAAATTCCTGCAGCATTGGCTATACTCGCTGTTGTCATGATTTTTCAAACACTTAACTTGCAAGAAATTTCAACGCAGCAAGGTATATATGCTACTGAGCCCATCAAGTTCTTAGGCTTTTGGAATGTCAATCATATCGGAGGTTTTTTTGCATGGTCCATTTTTCAAGCACCACATTTAATCATCGCATTTATTATTTATTTCATTGCTTCATTAGCTGAATGTAACCGCACACCATTTGATATTCCAGAAGCAGAATCAGAACTCGTTGCTGGTTTTCATGTGGAATATACAGGCTTTAAATTCGGTGCTTTATTTTTGGCAGAATATGCCATGATGTTTTTGGTATCTATGATTGCCGCTGTTTTATTTTTAGGCGGATGGAATACCCCATTGCCCAACATCGGTAGCCTTGAATTAGCCAACCTAACTACTGGAACCGTTTGGGGTATCATTTGGATTCTTTTGAAAACCCTTTCCTTGGTATTTTTGCAAATATGGATTCGCTGGACTTTCCCTCGTTTCCGAATGGATCAATTAATGAATTTTTGTTGGAAAGTATTAATCCCATTTTCTTTTCTCACTGTTTTTATTTCAGGAGTTTGGAAATTAATGATAATGAATTGAAAAAGAATAGAACGGTATTCAGTCGTTGGAAAGGATTGTTCAAAGGACTTTCCATTACTCTTGCTCACTTTGTAAATCCTAAACAAAGGATTACCAAAGGCATTGAGAACGATGGCTATTTTGCTGAACGTACAGGAACTACCACTCTTCGATATCCCCAAGATAAATTACCAGTGCCTGAAGTTGGTCGCTACCAATTAGATGTTGCCATTGATGATTGTATTGTTTGTGATTTATGTGCAAAAATTTGTCCTGTTGATTGTATAGATATTGAAGCCATCAAAGCCACTGAAGATATAGGCAAAACATCAGACGGAACTACCAAACGTTTACACGCTGCTAAGTTTGATATTGATATGGGCAAGTGTATGTTCTGCGGTTTATGCACTATTGTTTGTCCAACCGAATGCATCATCATGACCAATGAATACGATCGTAGTTTTACAGACCCAAAAGAATTGAATTATGTTTTTGGAGTGATGACGGAAGAAGAAGTAAAAGAAAAAAGAATTTTAGCAGAAAAAGCAGAAGCCGAAAAGAAAGCTGCGAAGGAAGCAGCAGTTAAAGCCATGCAAGAAAAGAAAGGAGATGATCATGTTGGTTAGTGTATTCTTCTTGTTCGGAATTATTTTAATTGCTTCGGCATTGTATGCGGTAAGTACAGAAAATATTATTCGTTCTGTATTTGCTTTATTTGCTTGTTTCTTTTCTATCACCGGAATTTTAGTTTTTGCGCAATCCGATTTTATTGCCATCTCTCAACTTATGATTTATGTTGGAGGAATTTTAGTAGTCATGGTTTTTGGTATCATGCTATCTCAAAAAAACGGATTAGATCCCATGAGTATTCAAAGAAAGGATAAAAAGACTTTATCCTTACACCAAGTAATGGCACTGATTGTTTGTGTTTTTATTTTTGTGTTATTAACCACCTTGTTTTTTAAATATCAAAAAGATTTAGCGCTTCCTCCTGTAGGTAGTGATGTACAACTCATCGGCATACAATTAATTACAAAATACTTATTGGCTTTTGAATTGATTTCTGTTTTACTTTTAGCTGTTTTAATATTTGCTGCAACCATTACTAGAAAAGAAAAGGAGGCAGTCCATGAAAATTGAAATTTTTCATTTCTTGTTTTTGTCAGCTGCTTTATTTTCCATCGGATTTTATGCTGCCATTCGCAGACGCAATTTGATTTTAGTTTTAATAGGAATTGAATTGATGGTGAATGCAGCAGTCATCAATTTAGTAGCCTTCTCAAATTTATATCCAAACAATGCGGATGGAAAAATGATGGCCTTGTTTGCCATAGTTTTATCAGCAGCATCCATCGGTTTAGCATTAGCCATTGTGGTAAAAGTTTATCAATATTTCAAAAATATCAATCCAGATAAAATAGAAGAATTTAAGAATTAATGAATAGCGCCTATACATATAACCTTATCGCATTCAACCAAACTCAATTGGTTTGGGCAATAGGAGCATTGGCACCTTTATTAGGTTTTGTGTTGTTAAGTATTTTTAAAATTAAAGAGAGAGTAATCAATGCAATTGCAATAAGTACTTTATTGTTATCAGCACTTTCCTTGTTTTTTTATTTTGCAAATTTAGCTGGTCCACATGAATACTTATTTGCTAATTGGTTTAGTGTAGGTATTCAACAATTTCAATTATTATTTCTAGTTGATGAAACTGCCATTCTCATGTTAGGTATGATTCAGCTCATCACTTTAGCGGTGCTTGTTTTTTCAACCGCTTATATGAAAGGCGAAGATCGCTATGGGAAATATGTAGCCTACATACTTTTGTTTTTTACATCCATGCAAGGCTTAGTGCTTTCTAATAATTTAATATTTAGTTATGCTTGTTGGGAAATGGTGGGATTTTGTTCCTATGCCTTAATTGGTTTTTGGCGAACCAAAGAATTAGCCATCCTCGCCAATAAAAAAGCATTCTTGATCAACAGAATTGGTGACCTTGGATTTCTTGCTGGTATCTTTTTCTTATATGCAGAATTTCAAACATTAAGTTTACAACGCATTGAAGTATTAATAGCTTCCCCTGAATTATTAGCCTCCCATTCAGCAGCATTATTTGCAGCAAGTATTTCTTTATTGATTGCCGTTATTGCAAAATCAGCACAGTTCCCTTTGCATGTTTGGTTGCCTGATGCGATGGAAGGTCCAACACCCATCTCTGCCTTGATTCATGCGGCCACTATGGTGATTGCAGGTATATACCTATTGTTAAGAATTTCATTTTTTATTCCATCGGAAGTATTAGAAGTATTAAGTTATATCTCCATATTTTCTATTTTGCTTTCAGCATTTTTTGCGATTGCTCAATATGATATCAAAAAAATATTAGCTTATTCAACCATCTCTCAAGTAGGGTATATGCTGTTGGCAATTGCTGTTCAAAGTGACACCGCTGCATTGTTTCATTTATTAACGCATGCATTTTTTAAAGCTGGTTTATTTTTAGCTGCTGGTATTATCATCCATCATGTTCATCATAAAAATGCAGCAAATAGTTTAGATGTTCAAGACATTCGAAATATGAATGGATTGAAAAAAGAATTGCCAAATACCTTTTGGGCATTTAGTATTTGTGCAGCCTCCTTAGTTGGTTTACCTTTCTTTTCCGGCTGTTTATCAAAGGATGCCATCATTGCAGCAGTATGGTTCAAAGGCAATACAGTTCTGTCTTTAGGCGCTTTGCTTTCTGTATTTTTAAGTGCTGTTTATGTTTCACGTTTATGGTTTTTCTTAAATAAGAATTCTGATGAAGTCATATTTAAAGTACAAGAATCAAAAGCAATGTTATGGCCAGTAATACTTTTAGCAGCAGCCTCATTTTTCTTTTTATTCTCTAGTAATCCATTGCATCAACAATCCTACTGGATTGGTTTCCATTTAACTGAACCACCCATAGCATTGAGTTTAGCAATTTTGGTGCTTACCTTTTCAGGATTTACAATAAGTTATTTAAGTGTTGTTAAACAATCAATGTTTGTAATTAAAGAAGGAACATGGATTCAAAAAATGGCATTAAATGGAGCTTATATCGATCAATTTTATTGGAAGGTATTTGTATTACCTTTGCTGGGCTTATCCAATCTTATTAAATGGATTGATTATTATGTGGTGGATACCCTAGTTGATTTTATAGCCAGCTTTACTTTATGGTTAGCAAATGCTTCAGCTTGGTTTGATGATAAAGTAATTGATGGGTTGGTCCGCTTGTTTGCTTTGATATCAAAAAGAGTAGGCGACTTAATTCGTTTAACACAAACAGGTAGAGTGCAAACTTATTTTTTATTAGCCATGATGTTATTGGCAATGTTTGCTTACGTAGTTTATTTATAATAAAAATTAGAAAAATTTAAAATTTGATTGAATGAATTGGTTATCTATCTTAATTTTTCTTCCACTGATTGCCGCAGTAATTATTTTATTTCTGCCCAGATCAAGTGCTTCATTATTTAGAAGTATAAGTATTGGAATCAGTGCCATTCAAACTGTTGTTGCTGCTTATTTGTATTATAAATACATGCAAAACCCAGTAGGGTATAGGTTTGTAGAGCGATATGATTGGATCAATTTAAACTTAGGAAGTTTCGGTCGCTTAAACATTGATTATTTTTTAGCAGTTGATGGATTAAGTATAGGTCTACTTTTACTCTCCGCATTTGTAATGTTAATTGCTGCTATTTCATCTAGCGAAATCAAAAAAGATTTAAAAGCCTATTTTGCATTGTTCTTATTATTGAGCTCTGCTATTATGGGGGTGTTCTGCGCACTCGACTTCTTTCTCTTTTATGTATTTTATGAATTAATGTTATTACCCATGTATTTTCTCATTGGTATGTGGGGCGGACCGAACAGAGAATATGCATCTATCAAATTTTTCTTATACACATTATTTGGGTCGGTGTTTATGTTATTGGTAATGATTGGACTTTACTTTTCAGTAATTGATCCAATAACTGGTGAACATACTTTCAATATGTTGTATATGATGGATGCTGCCAACTTCAGTAAAGACAGCTATTTCAGCATTTTTTCATCTGATGCCTTACTCTTTAATTATCCAGTGCGTTTCATTGGATTCATTGTTTTGTTTATTGCATTTGCTATCAAAATTCCAACCATCCCATTACATACTTGGTTGCCTGATGCGCATGTGGAAGCCCCAACACCAGTATCCATCATACTTGCTGGGGTATTGTTAAAAATTGGTGGTTATGGAATTATCAGAATTTGTTATGGAATTTTTCCTGAAGCAGCAATTCATTATTCCTATTGGGTTGGATTAATTGGTGTGGTATCTATTATTTATGGTGCATTGGTGGCCTTGAGTTCAACAGATTTAAAACGAATGATTGCCTATAGTTCTATTTCTCATATGGGTTTTGTGATTTTAGGAATTGCATCTTTAACTTCTGAAGGAGTAAACGGCGCTATCTTCCAAATGATCAGTCATGGTATTTTATCAACCATGTTATTTTTTGCTGTTGGAATTATTTACCAACGTGTGAATGATAGAGAGATTGCAGCTTTCAGAGGCTTAGCTCAATTGATGCCGCGCTATACTATTTTTATTGTCATTGCATTTTTTGCTTCTTTAGGTTTGCCCGGATTATCAGGTTTTATTGGAGAAGCATTCACTTTAATAGGTGCATTTAAATCAGCATCTGTGAATGCATTATTACCAAGAGGTTTTGCTATTATTTCATCTGTTGGTATTTTAATTGGTGCCGCTTATTTCTTATGGACTTTGCAACGCATGTTCTTTGGTGCTCCACGTTTCAAAGGTGCTGAAGAATGGAAATTAAAATTAACCGATTTGTCAACTACAGAATTGGTAGTGATGATTCCGCTAACCATCATCACCATTTTAATTGGAGTATTTCCATCGCTTTTATTTGATGCAAGTAACCATACCATCAATACTTGGGTGCAAGAAACCTGGATGCACGGCGCCAATTATTTAAGAACCATGCATGAATATCTTATATTTTAATTAATGGAAATGATCGCTGAAATTTCCAAACAAGTCAATCAAAATTGGGCAAGTGTATATGCACTGCTCCCAGAGTTTATTTTATTTGGATTTTTCTTAATAGGTTTTTTAATTGATTTATTTACACAAAGAAAAAAGACGATTGCTTTTATCAGCTTAATAGGAGTAGGGCTTTCCGCCTTGTTTACCTATCAACAGTTAATACCCAATCAACAAATTGTTTCGCTGTTTAATCATTCCATTCAATTAAGTAATGCAATCATACTTTTTAAATTAATTAATCATTTTGCAATTGGCATTGTATTGGTTTATTCTTTTTCTGATGAAAGAATTAATAAGGATAAAAATAAACATGCAGAGTTTTATTATTTAATTCCATTGTTTCTAATTGCTTTAGATATGATGTGTATGTCGTCACATATGATGATGATGTATATTTCCTTAGAAATGGTTTCTTTCTTTTCTTATGGTTATGTAGCCTATGCCATTAAAGATAAATTCAATGCAGAGTCATCTGTGAAATTTATTTTATTTGGCGCCATGTCATCAGCCATTATGCTTTATGGTATTTCCATTTTATTTGGCTTAGCAGGAACATTAACTTTAGCAGATTCAAGCTTTCTATCCACCTTGTCAAAAGCACCAATTCCATTAGTGACCGTAAGTTTGACTTTAGTATTGGTTGGCTTTATTTATAAAATTACTGCAGCTCCTTTTCATTTCTATGCACCTGATGTTTATCAAGGAACATCCGCAACTACCTTGGTATTGTTAAGTGTAGCTCCTAAAATAGCAGGCTTTGCTATGTTGCTTAACTTCTTACAAGTATTTACTGTTGATTTTGGAACCTACTATTTAATATGGCCAAATTTTCATTGGGAAACCGCCTTATCTATTCTTGCATTTTTAAGTTTAGTGGTAGGTAGTTTTGTAGCCTTATCACAAGTAAATGTGAAACGCATCATGGCTTATTCAGGCATTGCCCAATCTGGGTTTTTATTGATGGGTTTGATAAGTTTTAGTTCTATTGGTGCCATTGCATTACTTTACTATTTATTCATTTATGTTTTAATGAATACAGGAGCATTCATGATCATCAGTTATTTTGAGCAAAATGAAGAAGCCTATGAGATTGATGATTATAAAGGCTTGATTCGTAAATCTCCTTTAGCTTCTATTTTATTAGTTGTTTTATTTGCCTCTTTAATTGGCTTGCCGCCACTAGCAGGTTTTACAGGTAAGTTTTTATTGTTTTCGGCTTGTTGGCAGACATATATCATCACACAGAATCCATTTGTATTAGCAACCATCATTATGGCAGCAGTGGGCTCTATATTGTCATTGTTCTATTATTTCAAAATAATACGAATGATGTTTTTCTATGAACCTAATTCTGTTAAATTTAAGAAAGACCCTCAGTTAGTTTTATACCTCGTTTTAATTCCTATTGTTCTTTTAATTGTTTACTTCGGCGTATTGCCTTCTGTATTAATTGAGCAATTTCAAAACTTAATCAGCTCCAAAGCCTTTATTTGGGGCTAATTGTCAAGCGCTTTTCATTTTTTATTTTTTCTAGCAAACAATCCGTTTCAATTTGGGGTTAGTTTTATATCTTTGCATCTTAGAAACCAACGATGAGCGATAGTATCAAACACGAGTGTGGAATTGCACTTATCCGATTAAAAAAACCATTAGCATTTTATCAAGAAAAATACGGTTCGTCCACTTATGGGCTGAATAAATTATTTCTTTTGATGTCGAAACAACAGAACCGTGGACAAGACGGAGCAGGTATTGCGACCATTAAATTAGATACTCCTCCAGGTGATAGGTATATCAGCCGTCACCGTTCTACCTCTAAAAATGCAGTTGCCGAAATATTTGATCATGTGCAAGATCGATTAATTGAAGTAGAAGCTTTACATCCGGTAGATTATCAAAATCCAGAATGGCTGAAAGCCAATGCACCTTATATAGGTGAATTGCTTTTAGGGCATTTACGTTATGGAACTTTTGGTGGAAATAACATCGAAAATTGTCATCCTTTTTTAAGACAAAACAATTGGATTACCCGAAATTTAATTATTGCAGGTAATTTCAATATGACCAATGTGGATGAGCTTTTGGAGCAGTTGTATGAATTAGGTCAACATCCTAAAGAAAAGGCGGATACCATTACGGTATTAGAAAAAATAGGCCATTTCTTAGATGATGAAAATCAACGATTGTTTGATTACTATAAATCATTGGGTCATAGCAATGTGGAGATTTCTCATTTAATTGCTGAACATATAGATGTATCGAATATATTAAATCGCTCGGCAAGAAATTGGGATGGTGGTTATACCATTTGCGGTATGATTGGTCATGGTGATGCCTTTGTCATGCGCGATCCATCTGGTATTCGTCCAGCTTTTTATTATCAAAATGATGAAGTGGTTGTGGTTACTTCTGAAAGACCAGCTATTCAAACTGCTTTCAATGTTCCTATTGAAGAAATTTATGAAGTAAAACCTGGGCATGCTTTAATCATTAAGCGTAACGGGCAAGTAAGCGAAATTCAATTTAAAGAACCTACTGAGAAAAAAGCTTGTTCATTTGAACGTATTTATTTTTCAAGAGGGAATGATGCCAGCATATACAAAGAACGTAAACAATTAGGTAGAGTTTTAGTTGATAAAATTTTAACATCCATTAATCACGATTTAGAAAATACCGTATTCTCTTATATTCCAAATACTGCTGAAGTAGCATTTTACGGAATGGTAGAAGGCTTACATAAACATATTCGAAAATATCAAAAAGAAAAAATACTTAATCATCAAAAAGATTTGTCTAATGAAAAATTAGAGAAGTTATTAAGTATGTCGCCAAGGGTTGAAAAGATTACTTTAAAAGATGCCAAACTCCGAACCTTCATTACACAAGATGAAGATCGTAAAGACATGGTAGCACATATTTATGATACTACTTATGGAGTGGTGAAAAGAGATGTAGATACCTTGGTAGTATTAGATGATTCCATTGTAAGAGGAACTACTTTAAAGCAAAGTATTTTAAGAATATTAGATCGTTTAGGTCCGAAGAAAATAATTATTGTTTCTTCCGCACCTCAAATTCGTTACCCCGATTGTTATGGAATTGACATGTCGAGAATGGGCGAGTTTGTTGCCTTTGCAGCCGCCATTGAATTGTTAAAAGAAAATGGAAAAGAGCAATTGATACAAGAAGTTTATGAGCGTTGCAAATTGCAAGAATCATTACCATCCAATGAAATTAGAAATTTTGTAAAAGATATTTATAAGCCATTTACAGCTGCACAAATCTCCGCAAAAATTGCTCAGATTGTTAGACCTGATGATATACAAGCAGAGGTAGAAGTTATCTATCAAAGCATTGAAGATTTGCATATCGCATGTCCTGATAATACAGGCGATTGGTATTTCTCAGGCGATTTCCCAACAGCAGGTGGAATGAAAGTAGTTAACAATGCATTCATCAATTATATGGAAGGCAAAAACAAAAGAGCTTATTAATCAAAATAAAAAAAGAAGCGTTGTTGAATATTTTTCAGCAACGCTTTTTTTTATGGTTGATTATTTTGAATTAAAACAAAAGTACTTTTGCAATAATCACCATGGCAAACACTATCAAGGCAAGTCCCACAATTCTATTCATCCAATGAATTACTTTGTGACTAAACATGTGTCGCATTTTAGAAGCCGCATAAGCTTTAATTAAATCGGTTGATAAAACCGTAATCATGGAGGTGATTAAAAATATTTTTATTTCTTCTGGAGAATAACTTCCACTCGTGCCTAAATAACTTACTAAACCAATCCAATAAAATAACATACCAGGGTTTAGTAAATTCATGAAGAACCCTTTAAAGTAATAACCAAATATTTTCAGTTTGCTGATGGTAATTTCTTTGATATTGCTATCCTCTATTTTTTCTTCTTTTTTACTGAAATAGCGATAGCCAATGGTGGCTAAAAATAAACTGCCTATAAATGCAATGTAATCTTGGTATTCCGTTAAATCTGTAAGTAAGCTTGCACCTAAAACAGTAATAGTTACAAAAATTAAATCGGCAGTAAATACACCTAATGCAAATCCTGCCCCTGCAATAAATCCTTTTTGAATGCTAGTTCTCAATAAAGAGAAAAAAGCAGGCCCTGTCATAATGGTCATCAGTAAACCAGCACCAATTGCAGCAAATAATACTTGAATCATAAATGATTGTTGTCTGTTATGTAAAAATGTAAAAAAAAAACGTGATTTTCACATCTTTTCACGGATTGCATTGCCGAATATTATTTTTTGGGAAAGGTCATTCAAGCGATATTAGATGGAGAAATGAAATTTTCTATTTTATTATCTTTTGATTTCACATCAACAATCAATTATTGAATTTTAATTTTTAAACTTGCAAGCTATGTTTGAATTAAAGAAACGACCTGCTTTTGAAGAAATATTTATGAACTTGGCTATTGATTTAGCGCAACGTTCACATTGTGTAAAAGCACAAGTGGGCGCAGTGCTTACAAAAGATACTAGGATCATTTCTATAGGATATAATGGTCCACCAGCAGGCACTCATAATTGTGATGAAGAGTTTCCAGAAACGGGTTGTCCGCGCGATTCAAAAAACAGTTGCTCCCTTGCCTTGCATGCCGAAGAAAATGCCATTTTATATGCTGTTAAAAATGGCTCGCAATTAGAAGGAGCTACTTTGTATTGTACGCTGTCTCCTTGCATCAGTTGTGCTCGACTTATTTTCTCCTCAGGTATTAAAAAAGTTTATTTCCATGCTTCTTATGCAGCCTATAAAGGCTTACCTACTGATGAAGGAGTTGATTTTTTAAACCGTTTTGGAGTGGAGTGCTTGCAAATGAATAACAGCAATTAATTCCTTCTATTTAATGCTAAAGGAATGCTTTCTTTTGCCTCTTTAACCTTCCATTTTCCAATCGAAATGGTATCTTTGCCTCCATGCCAGAAAAAATTATTATCCTCGATTTTGGGTCACAATACACCCAATTAATTGCTCGTAGAGTAAGAGAATTGAATGTTTATTGCGAAATTCATCCCTATCACCATGTGCCAGAAATGGACGATTCGGTAAAAGGAGTAATCTTATCAGGTAGTCCACATTCTGTTAGAGAAGAAAATGCACCTCAAGTTGACTTTCAAATCATCGCAGCAAAATACCCATTATTAGGGGTTTGTTATGGAGCACAATTAATGGCACAAATGTCGGGTGGAAATGTATCTCCATCTAAAATCAGAGAATATGGTAGAGCCAATTTGAATTTTATCAAATCGGATAATAAATTAATGAAATCCATTTCCTTAGATACCCAAGTATGGATGTCGCATGCGGATACCATTGCTGAAATACCTGCTAATTTTCAAATTATTGCAAGTACAAGCAATGTAAAAGTGGCCGCTTTTCAAATTGAAAATACTCAAACTTATGGCATACAATTTCATCCTGAAGTAACCCATTCAACCGAAGGAAAACAGTTATTGCAAAATTTCTTAGTTGATATTTGTCAATGTAAACAGAACTGGACACCTGATGCATTTGTAAGCACCACCATTGCCAATTTAAAAGCGCAATTGGGCGATGATCAAGTGGTATTAGGACTTTCAGGCGGAGTGGATTCATCAGTTGCTGCCATTTTATTACATAAAGCCATTGGGAAAAATTTGCATTGCATATTTGTAGATAATGGTTTATTAAGAAAAAACGAATTTGCAGAAGTATTAGAATCCTATAAACACATGGGATTGAATGTGAAAGGGGTTGATGCCAAAGAATTATTTTATGCAGAATTAAATGGCTTGTCTGATCCAGAATTGAAACGTAAAGCCATTGGCAAAGTTTTCATTGATGTGTTCGATGCGGAGTCACATTTAATTCAAAATGTAAAATGGTTAGGGCAAGGAACTATATACCCCGATGTAATTGAATCTGTTTCAGTGAAAGGTCCTTCGGCTACTATTAAATCACATCATAATGTGGGCGGTTTGCCAGATTTTATGAAGTTAAAAGTGGTTGAACCTTTGAACACTTTATTTAAAGATGAAGTAAGAAGAGTTGGGCACTCCTTAGGTATTGATCCCAAAATATTGAATCGCCATCCTTTCCCCGGACCAGGTTTAGGTATTCGTATTTTAGGAGAAGTGACCAAAGAAAAAATTGCTATCTTACAAGAAGCCGATGCAATCTATATCAACAATTTGAAAGAATCAGGATGGTATGATAAAATTTGGCAAGCAGGGGTGATTTTTTTACCGGTGCAATCAGTAGGGGTGATGGGTGATGAAAGAACCTACGAGCATGTGGTTGCTTTGCGAGCGGTTGAATCTGTTGATGGTATGACTGCCGATTGGTCTCACATACCTTATGATTTATTGGCTAAAATATCGAATGAAATTATTAACCAAGTTAAAGGCGTAAATAGAGTGGTGTATGATATCAGTTCAAAACCTCCTGCAACAATTGAGTGGGAATAAAAAAATTATTTTAAGCGTTTTTTTTCTTTTTCAATGTCATTTTCTTTTTGCACAATTAGAAAGTAATGGAAGTATTGGACAAGCTGGAGAAGAAATCAATATCAGCTTATTATTACCCTTTCAATTTCAAAATTTAGATCCCAATACCATCCTCAATCAAAAGGATTTTGATCGCTCTAATTTAGCCATTGATTATTATCGTGGATTTTATTTGGCTTTAGATTCTTTAAAGAAATTAGGAGTTCATATTCAATTGCAAGTGTATGATTCAGAAAATGATTCGGTAGCCATTACACAAGTTCTACAAGTGCCTGAATTTTTAAATTCCAATTTAGTGTTTGGTCCATTTTATCCAAATGAATTTTCAGTCATCAATCCATTTATTAAAAAACATCAAATCCCTGTTGTTTCACCTATCTCTCCATTAAGTTTAGATCATTTTAAAAATCCTCAATTTATTATGGCGAATAATACTTTAGAGGAGCATGCTCGTCAAATGGCTGTTGCGGCTAAAGAAGAATTGAAGATGAAAAATTATATCATCGTTCGCAATGGACTGCTTTCAGAAGCTAGATATACTAAAACATTTATCAAAGTGATGGATAGTTTAGATAAAAAGAATACCAAAACAGAAATATTAGTCAGCAAACAAAAGTTGGCTCCATTACAAGCATTGCTTAACAAAAATCAAGAGAATTATATTTTAGTTCCTTCTTCTGATCAAGCATTTGCCATTACATTATTTAAGCATTTAAATACTTTTAAAGATCAATATCCCATTACTTTATTAGTTCATCCAAAATGGATTGATTTTCAAACCATCGACCCTGAATTATTAGTACGTTATAAAGTGCATGTGAGTTCTTCTTTTTATGTGGATTATAGTAATGCATCTACTCAAAATTTTGTCAATCAATACAGAGATATTTACCATACCGAACCACAAGATTTAGCTTTCAGAGGGTTTGATCAAGCCATGTATTTTATTCAAGCTTATTTGAAAGACAATCAAAAAATGATGAACAAAATCAAGCCTGCTAGCGGCTTAGGTAGTATTTATAATTATAAAGAAAATCGTCAGAATTCCAATAAAAACGCTGCTTTATTTATCTTGAAGTATCAAGATTTCCATCTCAAACCCATTCGATGATATTCGATAACCGATTACGTATTTTTAAGGAGTTCATGGAATTATTTCCCAATGATCGTCCGATCACTAAATTTTTACCAGAGTTTTTCAAAAGGAATAAACAAATGGGTTCCCGCGATCGCAAGAATTTATCGCAAGCCATTTATAGTTATTATCGTTTAGGAAATTGTTTGAATGATTTGGCAATTGAAGAGCGATTGATGCTTGCTTTATTTCTCACAAGTCATGAAGATGATCCCTTTGTTATTTATTTCAAGCCTGAATTTGCCAATCAATTCTCTTTGAGTATAGAAGATAAAATTCAATTGCTGAAAGAAAAATATCAAGACTTTGATTGGAAACAAATATTCCCTTTTACGCAACATCTCTCGGAAGGTATTGATGAAATGGAATTTTTAAATGCGCAAATGAATCAACCTGATTTGTATATCAGAGCCATCAAAGGGAAAGAAGCAAAATTAATTGCCTTGCTTGAAACACAAGCTATAGCCTACGTTCAGGAAGGCAACTGTTTCCGATTAAAGAATAATACCAAATTGGAATCAGAAGAATATTTATTTGAAATTCAAGATCAATCATCACAACATACAGCTACTTATTTTCAACCCAAGCCCAATGATTTTTGGTGGGATTGCTGTGCAGCCAGTGGAGGGAAAAGTTTATTGTTGCATCAATTAGAACCCAGTGTTCGCATTTTCGCTTCTGATATACGTGATTCTATTTTAATGAATTTAGATGAGCGTTTTAAAAGAGCAGGCATCACTAAATACAACCGACGCATCATTGATTTATTAGCAGAAGTAGGCTCCATAGAAAAAGGAAGTGTTGATGGAATTATTTTAGATGCACCTTGTACTGGTTCAGGCACTTGGTCTAGAACCCCTGAAATGATTAGCCAATTCAAAGAAGATAAAATTGAATACTTTGCCGAACTGCAAAAAAACATCATCGATAACGTCATTCAATTTCTAAAACCAGGCGCTCCACTGATCTATATTACCTGCTCCGTTTTTAAAGAAGAAAATGAAGAGCAAGTGAAAATGATGCTAGAGAAATACCCACTGAAATTGGAAGGTTCAGAACTTATTAAAGGGTATGCGAGTAAGGCGGATACGATGTTTGTGGCGAGACTGGTAAACAATAGATAAAAAAAGTGATGAGAAAAGTGATGAATTTTGAGTGATGAATTTTGAATGTTAATTAAAATAATGTTGAATTTTGAATTGATATTTAGTAAGGTGATGAAAAAAATAGTGATGAGAAAAGTGATGAGTTTTGAGTGATGAGTTTTGAATGTTAATTAAAATAATGTTGAATTTTGAATTATTCTGATGCTATGCTTTGAAGCTAGCTAAGTATTTTGAAGTTCGAAGAATAATTCAAAATTCATCACTCAAAACTCATCACTTTTTTTTATCCCATGTTGTGGTACACCTCATTCACATCATCATCCTCATCCATTCTATCAATCAGTTTATCAATTTCGGCGCGTTGTTCATCGGTAACTTCTACAGTGCTTAGCGGGAATCTTTGTAATTCAGAACTAATGATGTTGATTCCTTTTTCCTCTAATATTTTTTGCATGTGACCGAATTCTTCGAAGGCGGTATAAATCACAATTTCATTTTCATCTACTTCAATTTCTTCCGCACCAAAATCAATTAATTCTAATTCAATTTCATCGGGATCAATACCTTCGGCACTGATTCTGAAAACTGCTTTTCTTTCAAATACAAAATTAAGTGATCCAGTTGTTCCTAAACTACCATTGTATTTGGCAAAATAACTGCGCACATTGGCAACGGTACGGTTAATATTATCAGTTGAGGTTTCTACTAAAATAGCAACACCATAAGGAGCATAACCTTCGTAAACAATTTCTTCGTAATCTTTTTCGTCTTTAGAAGAGGCACGTTTAATGGCACTTTCAATTCTATCTTTAGGCATGTTGGCGCCTTTACCATTTTGAATCACCACACGTAAGCGCGCATTGGTTTCCGGGTTTGGTCCGCCAGCTTTCACTGCCATTACAATATCTTTTCCTATACGGGTAAATGTTTTAGCCATTTTACCCCAACGTTTCATTTTACGCTCTTTACGAAATTCGAATGCTCTTCCCATTGGTTAATGTGTTAATCGGATAATGTGTTAATGTGTTGATTGGGTCGCAATTTACAAGAAATTTTTAATAAGGAAATGGGGAAATTGGTGTGTCTTTTTTTGCGAAGCGAATTGTTAAAGCTGTTAGAAATAATTGATTTTGAAGTTTTTAGCTGATTTTATCCTACTAATAATGAACATAGCTAGCAAGTGCAAATAAAAAAAGACTAACGCTAATTAATGCGTTAGTCCCCAAGTGAGTGAATTGTTTGAGCGTGTTGCTTTTGCAAAACTTATTGCTACTTATTATTCCGCTTTGTCATAAAGTTTAATTATTAGCTTGTTTATTTCACCCTCTTTTTGTTTTGATTTTAACAATGCTAAAAAATCGTGAGCTACTTGGGCGTTTTCTGCTTCTTCAATTACCATTACTTGATTTTGGTTTTCTATAGAAGAGCAAACACTTAACACTTTTATACCAGCTTTGTCACGAACAGGTGATCCTGCATCAAAACTTTTTTTCCAAGTAGGGTAATCATTTACTTCAATAGAAACGACAATAATTACTTTACCATTTTTAGAGGCACTAAATGCAGAGCTTGTTAAAGCAACTAATAGTAAAGTTGCGATTATCCATGTGTTTTTCATTTTTTTAAAATTAAAAGGTTTGATTTAAAATTTTGATTTCAGGTAGGGAGATTACTCCGCTTTTTTCCATTGCTTCTTTCATAGCAGGTGCCGACCATATGGCCCTTGCCATATCGGGGTTTGGAACTTCAGAAATAACGGTGATGGAATTTTCGTCATCTACCGATTGGTAAATGCCAATAATTTTGATCCCAGCTTGCTCGCGCATAACCTGACCTGCTTCAAAACCTTGCTTCCATTTAGCAAAGTTTGCTACTTTTTGTGAATTGATAATTGTTGTGGCCATTGTTTGTTTTTTATTGATTAGTAAAATAAACTATGGCACAAACCTAATGCTAGAAGCAATCACAAAACGTTGACTAATGTCAAGAAATTTAGCTGTTGAATATTTTTTTTCGAATACGACTTAGCGTTTCTGCACTTAAACCTAAATACGATGCGATATAATGTTGAGGCACCCTTTGAAATAATTTGGGTTTTGTTTTCAATAAATCTAAATACCTTTCTTCGCCCGTTTTGGTTTGCATATCAGCAATTTGTTGTTGTAACAAATTCGCCCATTTTTGATAACCTGCTAAATGTGCGGCTGTCCACCAGGGAAATTGGAT
Source organism: Sphingobacteriaceae bacterium (assembly GCA_965279595.1). GTDB lineage: Bacteria > Bacteroidota > Bacteroidia > Sphingobacteriales > Sphingobacteriaceae > CAIKLP01. The sequence goes on along the minus strand of OZ257246.1, from coordinate 2,806,126 downwards.
CAATGCTTTTTCCCAATTCGTAGCACTAATGGTAAGTAATTCACATGCTTCAATTGCTTGAAAATAATAATTGGAAATGCTTTTGTTTCTGATGGCTGTTAAATCGCCTATGAAGTGTCTTTCTTCAGCAAAATAGGTGATGGATTCTTCACCTTTTTCATTGATTAAGTATTGTCGCAAACAACCTTTTAAAACAAAGATGGAGAATTTTGGAATTTCATCTGCATTCAAAATAAATGCATTTCGTTTAAATTTTTTGAATTCCCACAGCTCCAAAAAATCTTCAAATTGACCTTCTGGTATAGCCACTCTTTTCTGAAGCTCTTCTAAAAACAGGTTTCTATCTTGTATTTTTAATTCAGTCATTGGGTTTTTGGGTGCTGATTATTTTTTCAAAACAAAAGAGTTTAATATTTTTTCAGCTGTTTCTACAAAGTTAGCATATTTATCTTTTTCGCTAGTGAAGGTAAGTACAAATGCTTTGTTATTTACTACCCAATAATATTGTTCAAATTTTAATTGAAATACTCCTTGATCCCCTGAATAAATTATTTTATGAAATTCAGCATTGCCATTGCTCATTCTTTTACTTTCAATCAAATTAGAATTTGTCACTATTGTTTTAATTTGCCCTTCTGTTATCTCGATATATTTATTAAGGTCAATTTGAAGACCACTTAAATCTTGTATGATTAGATTGATATTTTCTTTAAATTTATCTTTATCAGATTCTAATGCTGAAAAAAGAAAAAAGCTTGTTCCCATTTGCCCATTTTGATTCAACTCCCAAGTAGATGGGTATTGAATAATATAATTTGGTTGGTCTAAGGTTTTCCAGTTATTGCTAGTTTGCCCATAAGTAGTAATGGCTAACAAAAGGAAAGAGATGAGCATTTTGATCATGTGATTTGTTTATCAGTTTGGTAAATGATTTTTAATTTATAATGCAATAGTTTATAAGTAACATTTTCCTTTTGATTCTCCGCTTTTAATATATGTTTATTCCTTCGGCATTTTAGAAATGTCCATATAAAAAATTTCCCAAGTGTGTCCGTCAAAATCTTCAATGCTTCTTTGTTGCATAAAGCCATAATCTTGCATTTCATTAGGTTCAGTACCACCTGCTTTGAGCCCATTGGCTACAATTTTATTTACTTCTTCAACGCTATCAGTTGATAGAGAGAAAATTCCTGCTATAGCAGACTTTGTGTCTGCAATGGGTTTAGTTGCAAAGTTTGCGAACTTCTCATGCGTCAAAATCATTACAAAAATATTTTCGCTCCAAACCATACACTTTCCTGATTCGTCTGAAAATTGAGGGTTATTGCTAAAGCCTAATGCAGTATAAAAGTCCATAGATTTTTGTAGGTCTTTAACCGCTAAGTTGATAAAAATTTGTTTTGCCATTTTTCTTATTTTTTAATTATTCTGTTATGTATTTGTAATTTTTGTTTTGCCAAACAATTTAATTGATCAAATGATTTTTGCTTTTACTAAACATATTATTAGTTGGCAGGTATCATATTTCTAATTTTTTGAGCAATACTATCTGCATAGAATTCGGGGCCACTGAGATGACCTTTTTTAATTTCATAAAATACTTTTGTTGTGTTAGCATTTTTAAATATTTTTTGTCCCATTTTAAAGGGGATCACTTCATCTTCGGAACTGTGAATCACCAATAATGGTTTTTTATATTTTCTGATGGATTGGGTTGCACTGTATTTTTCACTTACCAATATTCGTCCGAATATGCCAGCCTTTTGTGCAGCTATATCCCTGTGAGAAGAGAATGCACCTTCAATGACCAATCCATCAATATCAGCTTGCCTTTGTTCGGCAACAACGGCTGAAAGGTGACCACCCAATGAATGTCCGTATATCAACAGTTTGCTATTTTTTAAATCAGCTCTGCTTTTAACATAATCCAAAGCGGAGTTTGCATCAATTAATATATTTTTCCTAGTTGCTTTTCCTTCTGAGAAACCAAAACCGCTATAGTCAAATACGAAAATTTGAAAACCATATTTTAGCAAAGGTTTTATGGTTTGATATTGACTCATGATAAAACCTGCATTGCCATGAAAATGAAGCAAGGTGATGTTTGGAATTTGATTTTTGGGTTTAAGCAACCAGCCATTCAATTTGTTTCCATTGGAGCTTTGGAATACCACACTTTCTATGCTATAGTCAAAATGAATAGTGTCATTAGCATTTTTCAAAAAAACAGGTTGGAAGTTATTTGAACCTATATGAACCAGGGTAGTATCAGTGACTGTGGCCATGGTCATTACTTTCACTTTTGCAGGAACTTTTGTAGGATGTAAATACATTTTATTGAAACTGCAGGCAGTCAAAAATGTCATTGTAAATACAATTATGATATTTATAATTTTCATGCTTGCTGTTTTTGTTTGGTATTAATGTATGCAATAGTGATTGACACTGTGAAGCTTGAACACTCAAAATCGCAAATAATTTTTAGGATTGCAAATGGTTTAGAGACAGAAGTTCCCATTAGTAGGCTGGGAGGGGTGACCGCAGGTTTTGCAAGCCTTGGTTTTTATTGCAAATTTTTCAAAATTTGATTCTGCAATTTGCAGAATATGGTTTAAAAAATTTCAATTATACATAGGACAAGTTAGAAAATGCGGCAAGCCCTCGCATTATACTTTCAATAAAAGAGGCATCAATATTTACCTAAATAATATTGGAAATTTATAAATCAAATCCTCTTTTACTATTTTGAATACTATATACCCTAGAATGAGGGAAATGGAGAATTAAGTTAGGAATGTGTTAATATGTTATTGCGAAGGAACTTCTAGCCAATTAAAATTAATTGCATTTTTTTAAAAAAGTATTTACTTAACAAATTCAGTGACCAACGATACCATTAGCTAATTATTCAAATTCTCAAATTAGCTAATTAAAGTCCTGTGTTATGTCTAAACAACTTAATAGCAATAGCAAGTAGAATAATTCCAAACGCTTTACGCAAAATGTTTAGCCCAGTTTTGCCGAGTAGTTTTTCGAGGCGGTTGGTGTTTTTGAGAACGAAATAAACGAATATCATATTGAGGATAATGCCTATGATGATATTTTGTGTTTCGTATTCACTTTTTAGGGAAAGGAGGGTGGTCATGGTGCCTGCGCCAGCAATGATAGGGAAGGCTAGGGGTACGATGGAAACTGAATCAGGAATTTCTTCTTTAAAGAAATTTACTCCTAGAACCATTTCTAAGGCGATGAAGAAAATAACTAGTGATCCTGCTATGGCAAATGATTTAACATCTACTCCAATGATGGCTAGTAATTGTTCACCTAAGAACAGAAAAAGTATCATTAAAATGGAAGCAACTATAGAAGCTTTTTCGGATTGTATATGCCCTGCTTTGGTACGCAATTGTATCACAACTGGAATGGCACCAATGATATCAATGATGGCAAAAAGAATCATTGTTACGGAGAGGATTTCTTTATAGTTGAAAAAGTGCATCATGGCATTTACATTAAATTCATGGCAAAGATACCATTCACAATTTAACAATATTCATTTTTACCCATCAATTAATCTTTAATTGATGGGTAATTAAATGTAAAATATTGGAGTATAAAAAAGCCAGTATCTCCATTTGTAAAGGAAATACTGGCTAATTTGCTACAAATATTTATTGTTTATCTGGGTTGCGGATTTTACTGTGATTTCTGCTATATAAGAAGTAAATCAAAATACCAATACCCATCCATACAATTAAACGAATCCAAGTATCGCCTGGTAAGGTTAACATTACACCTAATGAAGTAAGGATACCTAAAATTGGAACTACTGGGAATAATGGAGTTTTAAATGGTCTAGGAATTTCTGGATTGGTATAACGTAAAATTAAAATACCAGCACAAACAATTACGAATGCCAATAAGGTTCCGATAGATACTAATTCACCTAATAAGCCAATTGGGAAAATTCCAGCCACTAACATAGCAACTGCACCAGTGATGATGGTAGTGATATATGGAGTTTGGAATTTTTTATGAGTCTTGCCAAATGATTTAGGTAATAAGCCGTCTTTAGACATCGCAAAGAAAATTCTAGGCTGACCCATTAACATGACTAAGATCACTGAACTTAAGCCTGCAATTGCACCAAATTTGATAGGATAACGTAACCAAGCTAAGCCATCGCCTGCTGCATTGATAGCAACTGCTACTGGAGCTGGATCATTTAATTTACTGTAATGAACTATACCTGTCATCACAAAGCCCATCAAGATATAAATTACGGTACAAATTACTAAGGAACCTAAGATACCCCAAGGCATGTCTTTCTGTGGATTAATAGCTTCTTGCGCTGCAGTAGATACCGCATCAAAACCTATATAGGCAAAGAAAATAACACCAGCAGCTCTAGATATTCCACTCCAACCAAACTGACCAAATGTACCTGTGTTTTCTGGAATGAAGTTATCATAGTTACTTGGAATGATGTAGGAAATACCGAAACCGATAAATAATAAGATAACTGCCACTTTCAAAATCACAATAACGTTATTGAAGTTGGCAGATTCTTTAATACCCACCACTAATAAAACCGTCATCACTGCAATGATAAACATTGCAGGCATATTTAAAAATGCACCTGATGCATGTAAATCATGGGTTGTGGGGTCGTAAACATATGGCGAGTTAGAGAGTGCGGCGGGCAAATGGAGTCCAAAGTCTTTTAATAAACTCGTTACATATCCTGACCATCCCACTGCTACTGTTGCAGCTCCAAACAAATATTCTAAAATTAAATCCCAACCAATAATCCAAGCGATGAATTCACCTAAGGTTGCATAAGCATAAGTATAGGCACTTCCTGAAATTGGAATCATGGAAGCAAATTCAGCATAACATAAACCTGCAAAGGCACAGGCAATTCCTGCTAAAACGAATGATAAAACTACTGCTGGTCCAGCATAATTAGCTGCAGCGTTGCCAGTTAACACAAAAATACCAGCACCAATTATGGCACCAATCCCTAAGGTCACTAAGTTTAATCGAGTTAAAGTTCGTTTCAAAGATCCTTCACCAGTATGGCTCGCCTCTTTTAATAACTGATCAATTGATTTGGTATACTTCATATAATCTTTCTATTGGGTTCTAGATTCAAACCTAATTAAATATATTGTAAAATGAAAGAGGGGGGCGTGACATTGGAAAAAGTGTTTTTTGGGTGGGGATTGTTGTTGTTGTGGGAAATTTATGTTGATTGGGGAAAATAATTTTAAATTTTAAATTTTGAATTAAGCTTTTGGCACGTAAATATTAAACTAGAACAAATGCTATTAGTTTAGTGGTAGTTTGAAAATGTACTATTGATAAAAATTTTAAATTTTAAATTTTAAATTATGCTTTTGGCTGGCAAATATTAAACTAGCACAATTGCTATTAACTTAGTGCTAGTTTAAAAATTTACTATTGATAAAAATTTTAAATTTTAAATTTTGAATTATGCTTATGGCATACATTTATTAAACTAGCACAATCGCTAATTGCTTAGTTCTAATTTAAAAATTCACAATTATTCTAATTGACATTCAAAATTTAAAATTTAAAATTCATAATTTTTAAATGTTTAAATTTTTAAATGTATAAATGTTTAAATGTTCATCGTATCAGCGTAAAAAGTAACTTCCCCCGTACTAATATCATGCGTCCCACCCACAATTCCAATTTCACCTTTTTCAATCATTTCTTTTAAAATCGGACTGCGTTGCATGATGGATGCTACGGTTCTTTTTACGTTGATGGCAGCAACGTTTTCTACGAATACTGAATTGCTTGAATTGCGATTTTCTATAGTAGTGGTTTCATCATCAACTGCTGGTCTGATTTTAGAAAGTAAAGCAGTTAAATTGCCCATCTCAACATGGTCACAAGCTCCTTTTACTGCACCGCATTTGGTATGTCCTAACACTACAATAATTTTTGAACCTGCCACTTTACATCCAAATTCCATACTACCTAAAATATCTTCATTGATGATATTACCAGCAATACGAACACTAAATACATCTCCCAATCCTTGATCGAAAATAAGTTCAGCAGAAGTTCTGCTATCAATACAACTTAGAATTAAAGCAAAAGGGTGTTGACCATCTGATGTTTCATTGGCTTGTTGTAAAAGATTGCGGTTTACTTTCAGATTGTTCACAAATCTTTTGTTCCCATCTTTCAATAATTCTAATGCCATGCTTGGTGTGATGGCATTCTGCATTTCTTTGGTTAATGTTTTCATTTTTTATTTTTTTTGATGTTTATGATAAAAAGTATTTTTCTGCTTGATGTGGATTTGGAATTTCCTTTTCTTTTAAAAGTTGTTTAATGTTAATTTCAATGGTTCTAGCAATTGCTGTAACCGCTGTATCCGTTGGTTTGTTTTCAAATGGGTCTTGCATGTGTGTAGCCGATCTTTCTAATAAAAAGAAAGCAGCTGAAATTAAAAGCAATAAGGGGATTTCAAATATTCCTCCTACATCTTTTAAAGAAATGGAAAGGGTAACCACAAATAAATAAATGATACAATGTAAAAACAAGCGATAAGTTACCGGGAAAACGGTTGATTTGATGCGTTCACATTTACCTTGTGCATCACATAATCTCACCAAAGTATTATCTATTTGCAAGGCAGATAAAAGTTCTATTTGATTATTTTCCCTAAGTTCTTTCATATCTTTTGTATGTAATTGCAATAGGGCTAATGGTTTGTTCTGATGGTTTTTTATTTCTTCTAAATCTTCCTTTGAAATTAAATTTTCTAAATTTTCTGTGGGATTCAATCCGCGCAAACCTTGTCCTAATGCATAACACCAAGCAATTTGACGAAAAGCTATTTTCTTAACTATTTCATTATTTCCTTTGGCAATCAATGTTTGTAATTGTAAAACCAAACTTCGAGAATCATTGACAATGGCTCCCCATATTTTTCTGGCTTCCCACCATCTATCATACGATTGACTTAATTTAAAGGATAATAAGATGGAGATGGCGGTACCTATAAATGCAGGTATGGTCAAAGGCATTTCTGGCAGCAATTCTTTAAACTTATCCGTAATGTACAATACCAGCAAAGAAACAATCAACACATAAACCAAATTAACTTTCACCTTGTTGATGATGTAGGATGCAGGTATGGGTTTGTTCAATAGCATAAGAGTACTTTGATTTCATGCAAAGATAGGAATAGTTTTTTAAATGATAGTAATACTATCATAAATAATTGTAAAAAATATTTTACTTAGCTTTGTGCCCTTGATTAGGTGTGCCAAAAAGCAGTAAAATGAAGCTACAATTACAGATAAAGATGAATGAAGCCTTGTTTCTTCGTAATCCTGAGGGTTCAGAATTAGGGAAAAACATTCTCATGCATAGTGTACAATTAATTCACAAAGCAGGATTCGAAGCATTTACTTTTAAAAAATTGGCGGAAGAAATTGGTACAACGGAGGCGGGGATCTACCGATATTTTGAGAACAAGCATAAGCTATTGGTTTACCTAACTGCTTGGTATTGGGGTTGGCTTGAATTTCAAATCAGTTTTCAAACCAATAATATAATTGATCCAAAAGTAAGATTGAAAAAGGTTATTAAATTACTTGCATCAAAAGTGGAAGATGATTTACAAACCAGTTATATCAATGAAAGTTTATTGCATCAAATTGTAATTTCAGATGGTTCGAAGGCTTATTTAACCAAGCAGGTAGAAGAGGATAATAAGCAACATTTTTTTAAACCTTATAAAGATCTATGTGCGGTGATTGGGAATATGATTGCTGAGTGTAATCCAAAATATAAATATCCAAAGTCCTTGGCTTCAACCATCATAGAAATGGCACATTTTCAGAATTTCTTTATGAATAATTTACCTTCACTAACTGATTTTAGTAAAACTAAAGAAGAAAGTGAAATCATTGCTTTCTTAAACGATTTGGTTTTTAAAAGCCTTACAAACCTTAGCCCCAAGAAATAATTATTTGTCAAAACCCCATCATCACTTATCCAATACCCACCCCAAAAAAAGAAGACCTAATTTTACTAAATAATTCGTTATACCTGCTACCCAAAATTCATTGAATTCAATAATTCATTCAATTGCATTCAAAATTTAAAATTCATAATTATTTCCAAATCCAATTTCCAACACAAAAAAAAAGGAAGCTTCTCAGCTTCCTTTTTTCATTTATTTCTTCTCCTCCTCACAATGCTTTTCGCATTCTTCTTTACTCATCTTTTCACATTCTTCTTTGCTCATTTTTCCATCAGCACAAGCTTTTTTACAAGCTTCACTTTTTCCTTTACAAGCTTCCATATCTGTTCCGCATGAAACACCATGACTCATTGCTGCGCAATGCTCATCCATGCTAACTTCTTTACCATTCATTAGCATGATGGTATCCATAGTTACATTACCTAATGAATCAACATGTTTTTCAATTCTGATTTCTGTTTTCATTTCCATGTGATCGTTGTTACCACCATTTCCTACAGAAATGTAAGGAGCAATAACTAAAGAAACGATAGACATCAATTTAATTAAAATATTCATTGATGGACCAGAAGTATCTTTGAATGGATCTCCTACTGTATCACCAGTAACAGATGCTTTATGTGGTTCTGATTTTTTGTAGAACATTTCTCCATTAATCATTACGCCTTTTTCAAATGATTTTTTTGCATTATCCCAAGCTCCACCAGCATTTGATTGGAAAATTCCCATCAATACACCTGAAACTGTTACACCTGCTAATAAACCACCTAATACTTCAGGGCCGAAAATAAATCCAACTAGGATAGGAGTGATTAAAGCAATTGCACCTGGCATCATCATTTCACGGATAGATGCTTTAGTAGAAATGGCTACACATTTTTCATATTCAGGTTTCGCTTTGTATTCCATAATTCCTGGAATTTCACGGAACTGACGACGAACTTCTTGAACCATGTCCATAGCTGCTCTACCAACTGCTTGAATACACAAAGCAGAGAAAATAAATGGAATCATTCCACCAACAAATAAACCAGCTAAAACAGGAGCTTTATAAATATCAATGGCATCAATACCTGCAATTCCTACAAAGGCTGCAAATAAAGCCAATGAAGTTAAAGCAGCAGAAGCAATAGCAAATCCTTTACCAGTTGCTGCTGTTGTATTACCTACCGCATCTAAATTATCAGTACGCTCACGAACTTCAGGAGGTAATTGACTCATTTCAGCAATACCACCTGCGTTATCAGCAATTGGTCCGAATGCATCAATAGCTAATTGCATAGCCGTTGTTGCCATCATACCAGCAGCAGCAATTGCTACTCCATATAATCCAGCGAAATAATAAGAAGCCATGATTCCAGCAGCCAATGTTAAAATTGGAATTACTGTTGATTTCATACCTACCGATAAACCTCCAATAATATTGGTAGCATGCCCGGTAGCTGATTGTTGAATGATGGAAAGCACAGGCTTTTTACCCATTGCTGTATAATATTCAGTAACAATACTCATGATTGCACCTACTAAAGTTCCTACCACGATTGCATAGAATACATTCATTTTAGAAAACTCATAACCTCTTAAGCTTAATGTTTCTGGCAACATCCAATTCACAATAAAGAAAGAGGCTGCAACAGTTAATAACATAGAAGACCAGTTACCTAAGTTCAATGCATTTTGCACATTAGAAGTATCATCCTTAATAGTAACAAACCAAGTTCCTACTATAGAGAATAAAATACCTAAACCACAAATGATCATTGGTAATAAAATGGGAGACATTCCACCGAAGTTATCAGTAACAACAATTTCTTGTCCTAATACCATAGTAGCTAATATTGTAGCCACATAAGAACCGAATAAATCGGCACCCATACCGGCAACATCACCTACGTTATCACCTACGTTGTCAGCAATAGTTGCTGGGTTACGAACATCATCTTCAGGAATACCTGCTTCAACTTTACCTACTAAATCTGCTCCAACGTCAGCAGCTTTGGTATAAATACCACCACCCACACGTGCAAATAAAGCAATAGACTCAGCTCCTAAAGAGAAACCAGTTAATACTTCAATAGCAGTTTTAACAGTATCAGCGCCTAAATCAGCGAATATGGATAAGAAAACGATAAATAAACCACCTAAACCTAAGATTGCTAAACCAGCAACACCTAAGCCCATTACTGTTCCACCAGTGAAAGAAACTTTTAAAGCTTGTTTCAAACTAGTTCTAGCAGCTTGTGTAGTACGAACATTCGCTTTTGTTGCGACTTTCATTCCAATGTATCCTGCAGTTGCTGAAAAAACAGCACCGATGATAAATGAAATGGAAATAATCCAACTTGAATGAATTGGCAATCCATTTACTTCATGAATGGTACCTGAATAAGCTAATAAAGCTGCAGCAAAAACCACAAAAATGCTTAACACTTTCCATTCTGCTTTTAAAAAAGCCATTGCACCATCAGCAATATAACCAGCTAATTCGGTCATTTTTGCATCACCAGCATCTTGTTTCACCACCCAGGCTCTTTTTGAAGCCATAACCAACAGACCTATTAGGCCTAAGGCAGGTATAAAATAAATTAAATTGTTTTGTAAAAAATCCATAAGGTATTTTTTTGATTATTAAGTTAATGTTAGATTTCTAAGGAGGGCAAAAATACTCCCTTAATCCGAATAATCAAATCATACTTGGTTTTTATTCCAAATTAACTCTTGGTCTATTTGATTAATTCCTTCAAATTCATATATTTAAGTGTTTTTAAAAGCCACCCTTTAAGCCCATATATTATGAAAAAAGTAAAAGATTTATTGCAGCAGAAATCTGCTCAAGTATTTACTGTTACCCATGAAATTACTGTATTCAGTGCTTTGCAGCAGCTTGTTGAGAAAAATATTGGTGCTTTGGTAGTACAAGAAGGTGATAAAATTTTGGGAATATTTACGGAAAGAGATTATGCAAGAAAGGTGGTTTTAAAAGGAAAGGCTTCCAAAGAAACACAAGTAGGGGAAATTATGAATGACCATCCCATCAGCGTGAATCCACAAGATGGTATAGATCATTGCATGACTTTAATGACAGATAAACTGGTTAGGTATTTATTGGTGATGGATGGAAATGCTTTGGTTGGTTTATTATCTATTGGTGACTTAGTAAAATTCATCATGGAAGAGCAAAAGCAAACCATTGATCATTTACAGAATTATATTTCAGGAAGTTAAATGAGAATACTCAACATCTATTTTTTTGAATAGATGTTGAGCGTATTTCTTTACTTCAATTTATCAGCAAATACTTTTTTAAACTTATCAACTTTAGGTTGAATCACAAACTGGCAGTAAGGTTGATCACCATTGGCATTGAAATAATTTTGATGATAATCTTCTGCTTTGTAAAAAACTTCACTTGCTGTTATTTCAGTAACTACAGGTTTTTCAAAGGCTTTAGCATCGTTTAATTTCTTTAAATAAGCCAATGCTAATTCATGTTGATTTTCATTATGATAAAAAATCACCGAACGGTATTGAGTGCCCACATCAGCACCCTGACGATTTAATGTGGTTGGGTCATGACTGCCCCAAAAAGCTTCTAATAAAGTTTCCACACTTACTTTTTGTGGATTATAAATTATCTGACACACTTCCGCATGTCCAGTAGTTCCTGAACAAACATCTTTATAACTAGGATTTTTTACTTGCCCACCCATATATCCAGAGTTAACAGCAATTACCCCATCTATTTGTTGAAAGATAGCTTCTACACACCAAAAACATCCAGCACCAAAGGTGATTGTATCCACAGTTTTTTCCATTTCTTTATTGATTGTTTGATTCATTAATTTTTTATCCAAAGGTTTACTTTGTCCACAAGCAGTTAATACCGCCACACATAACAAAAGTAATAAGGGAATTGGTTTTTTCATTTGTTTTTATTGGATGTACGGAGAACGAACAAACTAAGTTTTTGTTTTTATATGACTATTAGTAAGCAGTTAATTATGAATTTTAAATTTTGAATTTTAAATTAATTACTTAGCTAACTGTATTTCAATTATCAAATTTCATTTGCAATGCTGAACCTAATTCAACAATTATTTTAATTAACATTTAAAATTCAAAATTTAAAATTCATAATTATAAACACCCGTATACTTCAATCAAACTTCTACATTCCAAACATTTCCCCCCTTTTTCCTATTATTACAAAAAGAAAATTATGGAAATTGGAATAGATAGTTTTGCTGCGGCAATGGGAAGTGCGGGAAATACCGCAAAGAGTGAAGTTGCCATGGCGCAATTGTTAGAAAGAATGGAGCATGCCGACCGTTCAGGTTTGGATGTATTTGGAATAGGAGAGCATCACAGAAAAGATTTTTTGGATTCAGCACCCACTTTAATTCTAGCAGCAGCTGCATCAAGAACTAAGAATATTATTTTAACAAGTGCAGTTACCGTTTTGAGTGCTGCCGACCCTGTTCGTGTATTTCAGAATTTTGCCACTTTAGATTTAATTTCAAACGGTCGCGCTGAAATGGTAGTGGGTAGAGGTTCTTTTACAGAAGCCTTCCCATTATTTGGTTATGACTTACACGATTATGATGCATTGTTTGCAGAGAAATTAGATTTGCTTCTTCAAATTAGGGATGAGGAAATAGTGAATTGGAAAGGTAGGTTCAGAGCTAGTTTGGTTGATATACCTGTTTATCCTCGTCCGGTGCAAGAGCGCATTCCAATTTGGTTAGGAGTCGGTGGAACCCCTGCATCTTTTATACGTGCAGGGCAATTAGGACTTCCTTTAATGGTGGCTGTGATTGGTGGAGAAACCCATCGTTTCCGTCCGCTTGTTGATTTATACAGAGAAGCAGGTGTAAAAGCAGGATATGCATTAAGTGAATTGAAAGTGGGCTTGCATTCTTTAGGTTATGTTGGTGAAACAACGGAAGAAGCAATTGAAGATTTTTATCCAGGTTACGCTGATGCATTTACCAATATTGGAAAAGAAAGAGGCTGGCCTCCTGTAACTCGTGCTCATTTTGATTCACAAGCAGGAACAAGAGGTGCATTAGTGGTTGGTGGTCCGGAAGCAGTTGCTGAAAAAATTAGAAGACACAGTGAAGCTTTAGGTGGAATTAGCCGCTTTACCTTTCAAATGGACACTGCTTCTTTATCACATGAAAAATTAATGAGATCGATTGAGTTGATTGGGAAGGTGAGAGGGTTGGTGAACGGTGGTTAATGTGTTGATGAGATAATGTGTTGATGTGTTAATTGTACTTCGTGGGTATTTTAGCTGGTTATTTAGTATTTATATCAATGAAGGATTTCAAGCGATTGGGTATTTTAATTTTAATCAATTTTGCTCCTTCATTTAAGATCATATCTAATTAACTCATCAACACATTATCATCTCTTCAAAGCTTCATCAACACATTACCTCATTAACACATTTTCTTATCAACACATTATCATCTCATCAACGCATCATTAACACATCAACACATTAACATATCAACACATTACCTCATCAACGCCTCATTAACACATCAACACATTATCTCATCAACACATTAAAAATCCAAAACTTATATAACAATCCACCCCCTAACTATAAGCGAGTTCCTTGTAATTCCTTCACTTTTGTTTTTAATAAATTGAATTTAAAAAAACAAAATGAAGACGAATTTAAAAACAGGTTTAGGGTTAGTGATTGCAGTGGTTATTATTGCTGCGGGATGTAAGAAAGAAAGTACAGGAAATCCAGGAACCACACAAGTAATTCCATTACAAACAACCATTCAAGCACCAGTTGAACTGCAATCAACATCAACTATTGCCATTATTGCAGGTGCAGCTATTACAAGTACCGGCCAAACAGTTATCAATGGTGATATTGCTTTAAGTCCAGGCACATCAGTTGGTGGTTTTCCTCCAGGAATTATCAATGGAACTTTGAGAATAAATGATAACATCGCAGTTCAATCTAAATTAGATTTGGTTGCAATTTATGATAATCTAAAAGATAGATTGGCTACAGATATGGTTACCATTTCAGGTAATATTGGTGGATTAACATTAACTCCAGGTTTATATAAATCTACTTCTTCTTTAGCTATCTCTACAGGTGATGTTACTTTTGATGCTAAAGGAAATGCAGATGCAATTTTTATTATTCAAGTAGCTAGTTCATTCACCACAACATCTGGTAGACAAGTATTTTTAGCAGGTGGAGCACAAGCAAAAAATATATTCTGGCAAATAAGTAGTTCAGCATCTATCGGAACAACTTCAGCTATGAAAGGAAATATAATTGCATTAGAATCTATCACTTTTAAAACTGGTGCAACACTTGATGGAAGAGCGCTTGCACGTAATGGATCGGTTACTTTGGAGGGGAATGTGATTGGGTACTAGTTGCAACTAAAACGCAATTATTAATAATTATGAATTTTAAATTTTGAATTGTTCTCCGAAAGTCGAAATACTTAGTCAAAATGCTAATTTAAATTTGGATTAATTGACAATTAAAATTCAAAATTTAATATTCATAATTTATCAATGTCTGTGATAATGCAAGTTTTATATGCATTTAAATAAATAGAATGTTCGAGAATAAAACTTTTAGAATACGTACCCCGGTTTATAAACCTACAGTAATACTGATTGGCTAGTATTTGCAACTAACTACGCACTTTCTAATAATTTTGAATTTTAAATTTTGAATTGTTCTCCGAAAGTCGAAATACTTAGTCAAAATGCTAATTTAAAATTGGTTTAATTGACATTTAAAATTTAAAACTCAAAATTTAAAATTATTCAGCCTGCAGAATTTGATATTTGTATAAATTTTAATCATTTGATTAAATAACTTGTTTAATTGAAAAAAAAGTATTTATTTTGTGCCATTAATTAATTGAAGAAATGGCAAAATTGAAGCAAAAGCCTGAATTAGACATCAATACAGAGGAGAAAATTAAGAATGCTGCTCGTTTGGTTTTTCATAAAAAGGGATTCTCAGCCACCCGAACTAGGGATATTGCAGAAGAAGCTGGAATAAATTTGGCCCTTTTGAATTATTATTTCCGCAGCAAAGAAAAATTATTTGATATCATCATGTTAGAAACCATGCAACTCTTTTTGAAGTCTGTTGCAGAAGTTTTTAATGATGAAAAAACCACCTTAGAAAAGAAGGTAGAAACTTTAGCTCATCGATATATTGACTTACTCTTAGACAATCCTGAAATTCCATTATTCCTATTAACAGAGTTAAGAACCCAGCCTAATGTATTAGTATCTAAAATAGGTTTGAAAGAAGTTCTGTTAAAATCAAGCTTATTGAAACAGTTTCAACAAGGCATTAAGGATGGAAAAATTACACCTATGCATCCCTTACAATTTATTATGAATTTAATAGGCATGATCGTATTTCCATTTGTTGCTAAGCCGGTTTTAATGAACATTGGCAACCTATCAGATAAAGAATTCGAAATGGTTATACAGGAAAGAAAATTATTAATTCCGAAATGGGTTAAAGCCATATTAAAAGCAAAATAAAATTTTTTAAATAGTAATTAAACAAATGATTAAAACAATAAAATAAATAGTATGATTAAGCCATTCAAAATTATCACATGGTTAATTTTTATTTATATAGTGGGTATTGAAATGCTGCAAGCACAGACTAGTCAATCATTAAGTATTGATAGTTGTTATGTACTTGCCAAACGTAATTATCCATTAATAAAGCAGGTATCTTTAATTGAAAAATCGAAAGAGTATGCCATTCAAAATGCAAGCAAAGGGTTTTTACCGCAGGTAGTAATTGCAGGACAAGCAACTTATCAATCAGAGGTTACAAAAATTCCAATTGCTATACCTGGTATGAGTTTACCGGGATTGGATAAAGATCAATACAAATTGTATGCGGAATTAAACCAGCCGCTCACTGATTTATTAACTGTAGCTGATCAAAAGGAAATAGTTAAAACCAATGCCTTGCTTGAAGCTCAGAAATTAGAAGTTGATTTTTATAAATTGAAAGAACGTATCAATCAGTTGTATTTTAGTTTGCTTTTGTTAGATGCCCAAATAGCGCAAAATGTTTTATTGAAGAAAGATATACAAAATGCCATTGATAAAACCAATGCTGCAATTGCAAATGGAATTGCCTTAAAGAGTAGTATAGATCTTTTAAAAGTAGAATTGTTGAAACTCAATCAACGCAGTATTGAGTTAAAGGCTAATCGCAAAGGCTATGCGGATATGTTGTCAATCTTTATCAATCAACCTGTCAACGAACAAACTCAATTAACAACTCCAATAGTTTTGAATTTAGAAGGCAGCATCAACAGACCTGAATTGAGTTTGTTTGAATTGCAACATCAAACCTATTCACTACAAAGAGAATTGATCAAAGATAAAAATTTACCAAAAGTTAATTTCTTTTTTCAAGGTGGTGTTGGAAAGCCTGCACTAAATATGTTGAGCAATGAATTCAATACCTATTATTTCACTGGCTTAAGGTTGAATTGGAATATCTCTGGATTTTACACTTTTAATAAAGAAAAAAGATTGAATGAGTTGAATCAAAAATCGACCAGTGTGCAACAGGAAATATTTTTGTTTAATACCCAATTGAATTTAAAGCAACAAGAGGCAGAACTTAATAAATTAAGGGAATTAATTGAAAGCGATAAAGAAATATTGAATTTAAGAACAAGTATTTTATCAGCTGCTAAAAGTCAACTCGAGTATGGCACTTCAAGCACCAATGATTATCTCAATTATTTGAATGCTGCTGATCAAGCTGAGCAAAATAGATTGATTCATCAAATTCAATTATTAATGGCACAATATAATTATCAAACAATTTCAGGGAATTAAATAATTATCAAAAATAAATAAAATGAAAAATTTTAAAATAGTCTTATTCATCGGAGCAATCATTTTGATTTTCTCCGCTTGTAAAAATAATGGGAAGAATTTCGATGCATCAGGATCTTTTGAAGCAGATGAGATTATTATCTCTTCAGAAAGTAATGGGGTAATCAAAAAGTTTGATATTGAAGAAGGTCAAATATTAACATTGGGGCAACTGATAGGAAGTATTGACAGCACACAATTGTATTTGAAGAAAAAGCAATTGTTAGCACAAGTCAATGCCATGTTGAGCAAGAAACCAAATGTATCAGTACAATTAGCGGCTTTGTATGAACAACTAAGAACCGCTGAAAAAGAAAAAAGCAGAGTGAATAATTTGGTAAAAGCGGATGCAGCAACTACTAAACAATTAGATGATGTGAATGCTTCCATTGCAGTTATTCAAAAACAAATAGAAGCTCAAAAATCAAGTTTAAATATTTCGAACAACGGAATAGAGAAAGAAGCATCAGCATTGTATGTTCAAATTGAACAGCTCAATGATCAGTTGAATAAATGTCAGTTGATAAGTCCAATGAACGGCACAGTATTGATGAAGTATGCTGATTTAAATGAAATGACATTAGCGGGTAAGGCTCTTTATAAAATGGCAGACTTAAGCAATATTAATTTACGAGTTTTCATTTCAGGAAATCAATTACCATTAATCAAATTAAACCAAATGGTTAAAGTGAATACAGATGACGGTAATGGTGGGTTTAAAGAAACACAAGGACAGATAATTTGGATTAGTGATAAAGCAGAATTCACTCCAAAAACAATACAAACAAAAGAAGAGCGCGTCAATTTAGTTTACGCAGTAAAAGTAAAAGTGAAAAATGACGGCACCTACAAAATAGGAATGTATGCAGAAATTAAATTCCAATAATAATGGTGGATGTTCAATTAAATAATATTCGAAAAACATACAATAAAAATAAATTGCTGGCAGTAGATGATGTTTCATTTACTGTAGAAAAAGGTGAGTTGTTTGGATTAATTGGTCCGGATGGTGCAGGCAAGACAAGCATATTTAGAATGCTAACCACCTTGTTATTGCCTGATGCTGGAACAGCTTCTGTTGCTGGATTTGATGTGCTGAATGATTACAAAGAAATTCGCAAACAGGTAGGGTACATGCCAGGTAAATTTTCATTATATCAAGATTTAACGGTTGAAGAAAACCTGCATTTTTTTGCAACTGTTTTCAATACCAGTATTGAAGAAAATTATGATTTGATCAAAGACATATACATTCAAATTGAACCATTTAAAAAGCGTAGAGCTGGTCAATTGTCAGGTGGAATGAAACAGAAATTGGCATTGTGTTGTGCCCTCATACATCGCCCTAAAGTTTTGTTTTTAGATGAACCTACCACAGGTGTAGATACCGTATCTAGAAAAGAATTTTGGGAAATGTTAAAGAAGTTAAAGCAACAAGGTATTACCATTTTGGTTTCCACACCTTATATGGATGAGGCTACTTTGTGTGAACGTATAGCATTGATACAAGATGGCAAAATCATGTCGATTGATACTCCTGCAAAAATTATAGAGCAGTTTCCAGGTAAGCTGTATGCCATTAAATCAGGGCATATGAGCCTATTGTTAAAAGATTTGAGAAATTCAGAATTGATAAAAAGCTGTAATGCTTTTGGAGAATTTCATCATATCAATTTCCATCAAGAGTTAGAAAAAATTCAAATACAGTTGAATGAGTATTTAATTGAAAAAGGGCATGCTGATTTTCAATTAAAACCTATTCAACCAACAATAGAAGATTGTTTCATCCATTTAATGAATAATAATAATGCAAGAAGTAGTAATTAGTACCAATAAACTCACAAAGAAATTTGGTGATTTTATTGCCAGCAATGAAATTACTTTTGAAGTGTATGCAGGAGAGATATTTGGATTTCTCGGAGCCAATGGTGCTGGTAAAACAACAGCCATGAAAATGCTTTGTGGGCTTTCTACACCTTCATCTGGGCAAGCCACTATTGCAGGTTTCGATATTTATCATGAAACAGAAAGTATCAAGAAAAACATTGGTTATATGAGTCAAAAATTTTCATTGTATGAAGATTTAACAGTGACCGAGAATATTAATTTTTTTGCAGGTATTTATGGATTAGATAAAATCAAATTAAATGAGAAAAGAGAGAATTTGATTGAAACTTTAGGATTAAAAAATGAAGCAAATAAATTAGTTGGATCATTGCCTTTAGGATGGAAGCAAAAATTGGCTTTCTCTGTTGCGGTAATTCATGAACCTAAAATAGTTTTTTTAGATGAACCAACAGGCGGAGTAGACCCAGTTACACGCAGACAGTTTTGGGATTTAATTTATGCTGCTTCAGATGCGGGTATTACCATTTTTGTGACAACCCATTATATGGATGAAGCAGAGTATTGCAATCGTGTTTCAATGATGGTTGATGGAGTAATTAAAGCATTAGATACACCCACAGAGTTGAAAAAACAATTTTCTTCACAATCAATGGATGAAGTGTTTTTTGAATTAGCTAGAGGAGCCAAACGTAAAGCAGATTAACAATTTAGTATGAAACAATTTATAGTTTTTGTTAGAAAAGAATTTTACCATGTTTTCAGGGATAAGAAAACATTGCTATTATTATTCGGTATGCCCATTGCGCAAATCATATTATTTGGTTTTGCATTGACCAATGAAGTGAAAAATTCAAAGATTATTGTTTGTGATTATGCTAATGACAGAGCTTCACATAGAATCATTGAGAAATTGGAGGTCAACAAAAGTTTTGAAATTGAAAAAGCAATTCTTAGTCATCAAGAAATTGAAAAATCATTCAGAAAAGGAAATATCAAATTGGCCATAGTATTCCCGAATAATTTCAATAATGATTTAATTCATCTAAATTCTGCACAAGTTCAAATCATTGCTGATGCCTCTGACCCCAATACTGCCAATACTTTGACGAGTTATACAAGCAATATCATATTAGATTATCAGAAAGAATTAAATGGTAGTCAAATGGCACCAATGCGTATCAACACGCAGATGCGTATGATTTACAATCCAGAATTGAAGGGTGCTACTAACTTTGTTCCTGGTGTAATGGCATTGGTTTTATTGTTGGTTTGTGTGTTGATGACTTCTGTATCAATTGTGAAAGAAAAAGAATTAGGAACTATGGAAGTATTATTGGTATCTCCTTTTAACCCTATCATGGTAATTATCAGTAAAGCGGTTCCTTACTTTTTTTTATCATTAATTAATTTAACCATCATTTTGCTTTTAAGCATCAGTATATTGGATATGCCTATCAATGGAAGTTTACTTTTATTGTACATGGAAAGTTCCTTATTAATTCTAACCGCACTTTCATTAGGTTTATTAATTTCTAACATAACCGATTCTCAACAATCAGCCATGTTGATTTCATTGATGGGAATGTTGTTGCCAACCATGATGTTTACGGGTTTTATGTTTCCATTAGAAAATATGCCATTGCCTTTACAAATTATTTCCAATATAATTCCTTCCAAATGGTATTATATAATTGTGAAATCCATTATGATTAAGGGTTTGGGCTTCTCTGCAATTTGGAAAGAAACGTTAATATTATTTGGAATGACTGTTTTTTTATTAACAATTAGCATCAGGAAATTTAAAATAAGATTGGCATAGTCTAATAATTTTCAATTTAATTATCATGAGAACACTACGATTTTTATTACAAAAAGAATTTAAGCAGATATTCAGAAATACAACCATTCTGAGAATGATTATTGCATTGCCAATTGTCCAACTAATTGTATTACCATTAGCTGCTGATTTCGAAATAAAAAATATTAATATTTCAATTGTAGATCATGACCATTCTACGTTTTCCAGACAATTAGTTAATAAAGTAATTGCCTCTGGTTATTTTAAAATGAATGATTATAGCAATTCATTTGATGAATCTTTTGGGCAATTTCAGAAGGATAATTCTGACCTAATTATGGAAATACCCAAAAATTTTGAAAAAGAATTATTGAAAGAAGATCAAAGTAATTTGTTCATTGCTGTGAATGCAATCAATGGAACAAAGGCTTCCGTAGGTAGTTCATATTTAGCAAGAATTATTAATCAATTCAATTCTGATATTCGATTGGAATATATTCAACCATCAAAAACAAATAAAATTCCAACTATTGAAATTAATAGTATGAATTGGTATAATCCATTTTTAAACTATCCATTTTTTATGGTTCCAGGAATATTGGTTGTTTTGGTTACTATGGTTGCAGCTTATATGTGTGCGTTAAATATTGTGAAAGAAAAAGAAGTAGGAACTATTGAACAAATTAATGTAACTCCCATTTCAAAAGTTCATTTTATTTTAGGAAAGTTAATTCCTTTTTGGATCATTGGAATGTTTGTTTTTAGTTTAGGACTTTTTGGGGTAGCAAGAATGGTTTATGGAATTGTTCCCATGGGATCTATTTTTCTTTTATATGGATTTTTGGCTATTTATTTAATTGCCTTATTAGGAATTGGTTTAATTATTTCAACCTATTCAAATACCCAACAGCAAGCCATGTCGCTAGCCTTTTTTTGTATGATGATTTTTATTTTAATGAGCGGATTATTCACTTCAGTTGATAGTATGCCTGAATGGGCCAAATGGATTGCTCGTTGCAACCCAGTTACTTATTTCATAGATGTGATGCGCATGGTAGTATTAAAAGGTAGTGGCTTCGCCGACATTCAAAAACATTTTATAGTAATTACAGGTATGGCCATATTTTTTAATTCATGGGCGGTTTTGAATTATAAGAAGACGAGCTAGTTGTGAATTTGAAGTTTGGGTAAAAGCATAAAAAAATTTTAAATTTTAAATTTTGAGTTTTAAATTGTAATTAAATAATTTTTGAATTTGGAGGAAGATATTGGCAATTTCAAAATTTTATTCACTAATTATTTAACCTTTTCCTAAAACGATTAGATGTACTAATTGCAGGGACACATTTAAAATTCAAAATTTAAAATTCAAAATTATTGTTTACTTCTCCTCTTCCAACTGCCCACCTACACTTCTTAAAGACTCAAGAATTTCGTTTAGCCTTCTTTGTTCTTTTTTCATTTCTTTTTTTCCTAAATAGAAGTAGGCAAAAATCATCCAAGCTAGATAAATGGCAATGAATATAGATACATTGAGGATTGGTCTACCATTAAATATTTCAATCATATAAATTCCCATTGCTAGATTTAGGAATAAATAATAAACGGGCATATTCCATTTGGTTTGATTTTGACGAAACTGATAATAGTTTTCCCATTGTTGTAAATGTTTAGCCGGGGCAGCGGTATCATCAATAGCCTTTATTTTTTGATAGGTGAAGTATAGAATGGCAGCTTGTACTAAACAGATCATACAAATTAAACTCATACCTAAATAGGTGTACCAATGTTTAAATCCAAAATCGCCCCAAATAGCCATGGATGCTATTAGAATAGCAGTAAAGAAAAGTAAAACAGCTCCAACTATTTGGTTGCGTTGTAGTTTTAGTTTATTGGTTTTAGTAGATTTTGCTAAAGTAATTTTCTGCGTTACTTCATTCGTTTCTGCTTGTTGCCAAATATTTTTTATTGAATCAAAATCTTTCATAACGGTTGTAAATTTCTGTTAATTGTTTTTTAATGCGATGAATTCTCACTCTTAAAGTATTTTCTGAAATTTCTGTGAATAAAGAAATTTCTTCATAGCTTTTATCATCTAATACCAATGAAATGATTAATCTGTCGGTTTCAGCTAATTGACTTATGCATTTATACAAAAGTTGTACTTCTTGCTCCTTATGACTAATTTCTTCTTTGATGTTTTCTAAGTGCAATTCATCAATGGAAACAGTTTTATTTTTATTTTTTCGTAAATGTGTTAAACAGGTATTAACAGCAATTCTATAGATCCAAGTACTCCATTTAGAATCTCCTCGAAATTTGTCTAAGTTATTCCAAATGGCAATAAAACTTTCTTGCAATAAATCATCAGCCAAATCAGTATCTCCAGTGTATCCTAAACAGAGCTTGCGTATGCCCGGAGAATATTCTTGGTAGAGTTTAGTAAATGTTTCTTGAGCTGTCATGATTATTTAAGGAATTCAGCAATTTCAGAATAAAACCATTGAGGTTGATCATACATGATAAAATGTTTGCTCTCGGCAACATGAATAGTTTTGTTTTTTACTTCCATATATTGTTCATTCAAAACTTTCATTGAGTTTTCTTTGGTCATGTAAATGCTACCCAATACTAATACAGGTTGTTTAATATTAGCAATATTTTTTCTAATATCTGTTGTAGACATTTCAACCAATACTATGCCCAATGTTTTACGATCACTTTGAAATTGCCATAATGCTATTTGACGAGCTCTGAGACTATCTTCCACTTGCCATTTCATAGCTACAGCAGTTCTGTCAATAAAGCCTTCATTGGGCAAGCTTTCAAAGTTTTTTACCACTTGCTCTCTATTCATGTATGGGTTTCTTTTCATTGAGTCAGCTGTCATATTTTTATCTGTTAAGGCAGAGATAAATGGAACACCATCTACACAAATAACTTTGCCAAATAAATGGGGCTCCGCACTACTCAACCATAAACTCATGAATGCACCTAAGCTATGTCCAATCAGTGTTGGCTTCTTTAGTTTTTTACTTTTTACATATTGAATAATTTCATTTCTAACAGTTAGTAGTATGGGTGTATCAATTGCAGGAACGCCAGCAAATCCAGCCAAAGTGATGATGTGGCATTCATAATTGTTTTGCAATTGTTCAACAGTTTCATTCCAAACTTCGCCCGAACAGCTATAGCCCGGAATGAGTAGGATAGGGGCACCTTTTCCTATTACTTTTACTTGAAATGCTTTGTTAGATGATGCATTCACACTTATGGTATGAATTATCAAAAGGGTAATGATTAGGAGTTTTTTCATGGTTATTTCTTTTTTTATAACCATTGGACGTGGGTTCTTTGGAAATGTTACAAGGAAAATGAAAAAAATATTTCTTAGGGGAGATAATTATGAATTTTAAATTTTGAATTTAATTAATGGAATTTTTGAATTGGAGACATTGGAAATTGGATAGTAGAATTTGGAATTGGGAATTTGAATGTTAGTAAAGAGTGTTAAAATTGGCACATGAAAATAGGTTATCTTGTATAGCCAAATTCAAAATTTATCATTCTTTCAATTGCATTCAAAATTCAAAATTTAAAATTCATAATTATTTTAAAATCATTGATCAATCCCCAATTCCTCAACCACCTCTCTGCAATAAAACTTAATCTCTTCCCTCACCTTCCTAAATTCATTCATAATTTCTTCTTCCGTTCCGGTGGCTTTGGCGGGGTCTGGGAAATTATGGTGGGCTCGTTTTCCTTTGCCTGGAAAATAGGGACAATTTTCATTGGCATGATCACAAACGGTGAGAATATAATCAAAGGGAATATCAAAATATTCATCTACCAAATTAGAAGTATGATGTGATATATCAATTCCATCTTCTTTCATAATAGCAATCGCCCTGGGGTTCACTCCATGGGTTTCAATACCTGCACTATAAACCTTGGCACGGATGCCAGCAAAATGTTGTAAATAACCTTGCGCAATCTGACTGCGACAGGAGTTTCCGGTACAAACGACAATTATATTCATGCTGATTTATTTTTTAAAAAAATTTTAAATTTTAAATTTTAAATTTTGAATGTGTCTCTGCAAGATGACTTATTTCCAAGCTAAATACTAAAATCAAATAGTCAACCTCCCCAAATTCAAAAATTCTTTTAATTAACATTTAAAATTCATAATTCAAAATTTAAAATTATTCTGTTTTTCTTATCCAATATTCATTATCCAACTTCCAACTCCAATATCTACGCTTTTCAGCCATACATTTTCCTTTTCAGACAAAACGAAACTTGTACCAAAAGAATTAATGCTGGTACTTCTACCAACGGACCAATAACCCCTGTGAAGGCTTGTGCGTTATTGATTCCGATTTTATAAAAATTTTGAATTTTAAATTTTGAATGTGTTCCTGCAAGATGACTTATTTCCAAGCTAAATACTAAAATCAAATAACCAACTTCCCCTAATTCAAAAATTCCTTTAATTAACATTTAAAATTTAAAATTCAAAATTTAAAATTATTCTGTGTTTCTTATCCAATATTCATTATCCAACTTCCAACTCCAATATCTATGCTTTTCCGACATACATTTTCCTTTTCAACCAAAACGAAACTTGTACCAAAAGAATTAATGCGGGTACTTCTACCAACGGACCAATAACCCCTGTGAAGGCTTGTGCGCTATTGATTCCGAAGATGGCAATAGATACTGCGATGGCTAATTCAAAGTTATTTCCTGAAGCTGTAAATGAGATAGCTGCATTTTGTGAATAGGTGGCACCTAGTTTTTTCGAAATGAAAAAAGAAACGAAAAACATCAATGCGAAATAAATGATTAATGGAATGGCAATTTTAATGACATCAAATGGAATTTGAACAATCATTTTTCCTTTTAAGCTGAACATTAATATAATGGTTGCCAATAATGCAATTAAAGTTATTGGAGAAATAAGTGGAATGAATTTCTTTTCATACCATTCTTTACCATTTGTTTGAATTAAAATTTTCCTACTCAAGAATCCAGCAACAAAAGGAATACCTAAATAAATACCTACACTTTTTGCTATGTCTGCTATTTTGATGTCGACGGTCATTCCTTTCATGCCAAAATATGGAGGTAAAACAGTGATAAATAAGTAAGCATAGAAACTATAAAGTAGAACTTGAAAGATACTGTTGATAGCAACCAGACCTGCGGCATATTCTCTATTTCCTTCAGCCAATTCATTCCAAACAATGACCATGGCTATGCATCTTGCCAATCCAATCAAGATAAGTCCAACTCTATAATCAGGTTGATCATGTAAAAAAACACTTGCTAAAATAAACATGAGCACAGGGCCTATAACCCAATTCAGAATAAGGGAAGCACTTAATATTTTAGTGTTTTTAAATACAACCGATAAGTTGTCGAAATTTACCTTTGCCAAAGGTGGGTACATCATCAAAATTAAACCAATGGCTAATGGAATATTTGTTGTTCCTGAATTCATGCTTTCAAAAAAACTTGAATCAGATGGAATGAAGTTACCAATGATAACACCAACAGCCATAGCAATGAAAATCCACAGAGTTAAATAGCGATCGAGGAAGGAGAGTTTTTTCATGCGTAGTTTTTTTATTAAAAATGATAAATTAAAGTGATGAATTTTGAGTGATGAATTTTGAATGTTAATTAAATGAATTATGAATTCGGGAAAGCAATTTGCCAAAATCAAAATTTTAGGCTAAATTATTTTATCCAATACTGTGAAGTACAACTTTTGATATTTGCAGGAACACATTCAAAATTCAACACTCATAATTCATCACTATTTTTTGTTTAAAATTCATAATTTTTTTAATTGCAGCATCCCGGTTCACAACAACTTTCCTTCTTTTCCGCATAAACTGTGATGCTAAAAATTCCTGCATCTGTATTTTTGAAAGTATTTATTTCTTCTGCAGATAAATAATTTTTCAAAATATCATCAGGTATAGCAATTGTTTTTTCTTTTTGGATGCTGATGTTTTTGAAGCCTGCTTTTTCAATTAAACTTAAATATTCAGATTTTTGAATAGCTCCAGATACGCAACCAGCATACATTTCAGCGGCATTACGAATCTTTTCAGGAAGCTCACCAATTAAAACAATATCTGAAATACTAAAGTGTCCACCGGGCTTTAATACACGGTAAATATCTTTGATTACATTTTCTTTTTCGGGTACTAAATTTAATACACAATTGCTTACAATTACATCAGCCATATTGCTTGTGATAGGCATATTTTCAATATCACCAAATCTAAATTCTACATTATGAAAATTTAATTTTTCAGCATTTTCTCTCGCTTTATTGATCATGGCTTCTGTAAAATCCACACCAATTACTTTACCAGTTTCACCTACTATACTTCTTGCAATAAAGGCATCATTTCCTGCACCTGAACCTAAATCAACTACCACATCACCTTCTTTTAGTTTGGCAAATTCTGTAGGAAGTCCACAGCCCAAACCTAAGTCTGCACTGGGTTGGTAGCCATCTAATTCTGTATAATCATCTGTCATGATGTTATAAACTTCGGTTGAACAACAACTTGCTCCGCAGCATGAACTTTCATTGCTGTCTTTGTCTTGTAATGCAATTTCGCTGTATTTCTCGCGAACCATTGCTTTTAATTCTTCTGATGTTTTCATTTTTTTCATTTTTTATTTGTTCATTTTAGAAATTGAAATGTTGGAAGTTGGATTTTGGTAATTAGAATTTTGCTAATTGGAATCTAGATAGTGAGTACATTGAATTAATTGGTAATTGATTGCCATCACATTCAATATTTAAAATTCCTTCAATTACATTCAAAATTCAACACTCATAATTCATAATTTTTTCTTTTCCCACATTCAATAATTCCTTCAATTGCATTCAAAATTCATAATTATTTAATTTCTCTCAGCAACATTTAATTGCATCTTTCCCTTTCCCCACCTCCAAAGTAAACACGCCAAACACCCGTTCTAATTGTTCGAATGCTTCCCAATTGATGCAGTAGCAAGATTTGGCACCACTTACGGTTCCTTTAATTAATCCAGCTTTTTTTAACTCAATTAAGTGTTGTGAAACGGTTGCTTGAGCTAAGGGTAGAACTTCTACAATTTCTCCGCAAATGCATTCATTTCTTTCAGCAAGTATTTGTAGAATACGAATACGGGCAGGATGCGCCATAGCTTTAGCATAATCTGCTAGTATGAGTTCTGACTCTTCGAATTCTGATTTTTTGTTGATGGCCATAGTGACTCTTAAAATGTATATCGCAAATATACGATGAACTTTGAAATTTGCAAATATTTTTTTTTTGAAAACGTAAAAGGAATAATTATGAATTTTAAATTTTAAATTTTGAATGCAATTAGAGGAATTATTGAATTCAATGAATTTGGGTAGATGGTATAACGAATTGAGTAGTAAAATGGGTCTTCTTTTTTTGAATTTGCATATCGGATATTGGATTTGGAATGATGGAAGCAGGATTTACAATAATTATAAATTATAAATTTTAAATTTTGAATGCAATTGGAGGAATTATTGAATTCAATGAATTTTGGGTAGCTAATAAAAGAAATAGAGTGTTGTGTAGGATATTAAGTAATCTTGTAGCGACACATTCAAAATTTAAAATTCAAAATTTAAAATTTTGAATATAATAGAAGGAATTATTGAATTAATTGAATTTTTGGTAGCTAATAAAAGGAATTAAGTGTTGTGTAGGTTATTAAGTAATCTTGCTGTGACACATTCAAAATTTAAAATTCAAAATTTAAAATTTTGAATATAATAGAAGGAATTATTGAATTAATTGAATTTTGGGTAGCTTATAAAAGGAATAGAGTGTTGTGTAGGATATTAAGTAATCTTACAGGGACACATTCAAAATTTAAAATTCAAAATTTAAAATTATAATTTACAAATAACCGAATGTGTAAATTATAACTTCCAATTTAGATCTTAATTCGATACACGCGCCCATCTTTTCTATCAAAGCGAATAATGCCGTAATGGGTACTAAAATAAATGCGATTGATTAAATCGTTGCGAGTGTTAGTGGTATCAACGGTTACAACATAAACATCTTTAAAAGTATCAGCACCTTTGAGTAGGAGGGAATCGTAAAAATCAACACGATCAGAATCGTCCAAGTTGATATTATAGCCCATCCATTTCAGATTTTCCGCAATACCATCATCGTCATTACTTTTCTTAATGGTTACAATAAAATGTACGGAGGTGTCTGTTAGAGCCTGTAAGGTAGCTCTTCCATAAGCTGGGTAATAGTTATCACATTCTTCAGCTTCGGGCTCGTCTGGGGGCAGATTTCCAATAAATTTATCTGAAACAAAAAGGTTGATAGAATCAGCGCTATTAATCTTGTAATTGATTAATTGACCATCTAAATAATACAACAATCGTTTTTGATCTTCTGAAAAACTTTCATAAGTCTTAGTAGGCGAGCAACAGCTGCTTATCAGAAAAAGTAAAAAAGAATAGCTAATTAGTTTTAGCATTTGGGAATGAGGTATATGCAAAGCTACATAAACCTATTTCAAAAATCAAATAACTTTTGAAAATCAATCACTTATAAGCTGAAACCGTTTCCTTAGAAAGTCAAACTCACCCCAAAACTAGGTAAAAATGGTAATTGGTATTTTTTAGTATAAGTGATTCTATCAAAATAGAAAAGATTATCTCTATTGTAAATATTAGTTGCACCTAAGTTAGCTTCTAAAGTATTGTTCTTTGTGATTTCCCATTTCTTTTTAACACTTAAATCAAAGCGATGGTACCAAGGTAATCTGCCTTGATTTACTTCACCATAAATCACACCTAATTCTCCGTTCTGATTGGTGATGCTTCCATTGATTTCTTCGAAAGCAATTTTTTCATAGAATCCTTGAGTTTGCGTGAAAGGGAAACCTGAACCTAAGTTCCATCTTCCATCAATTTCCCAACTTCCTTTTTTACCAAAATTATAAGTACCTACTAAATTCACATTGTGTCTTCTATCAAAATGCGGATGATATTCTCTGATTCCATCATAACGATTAACATAACCCAATGAATAAGTTGCCCATAAATAAACTTTTTTGAATTCATATTTCAACGCAACATCAAAGCCATAAGCAGAACCAGTTTCAATAATATAATTCTCTCTTTGGTAAGCTGGTTTGTTTTTGAATTCATCCGTGTTTGGATAAATTTTGTCTCTATTGATATTTGTTAATTGATCAAATTTCTTCAAATAACTTTCAATATTTATTTGCCAATGTTTCGCAAAATCAATTTCAATACCACCAATTAAATGTCTAGCTTTTTGTAATCTGCTGTCAACAGCTTTACCATCAAAATTGTCGGGCGCATCTTCTGGTCCTGATAAAAATCCATAAAATAAATTTACTACATCTCTATCTGAACTTGCACTGATTAAATTCTGGCTATAATAACCACCCGCTGCTTTCAAGCGAATGTTTTCTGTGATGATGAACTTTCCGCTCAACCTTGGTTCTATTGACATTTCAGCCAATGAGGCATAATAATGAGCGCGAATACTCGGCTCAAGAATCAATCTGTTTTTGGTGTATTTATATTTGGTATAAGCGGCAATTTCAGATGTAAACTGTTCTTGTTTTACTGAAGTATTTGCAGCATTGGTAAATTCGAAATTGGTTTTAAAACCTAACATTTCAATTCCATATTTCATTTCATCTTTACCATAAAAGTAGGTGAAGTTTAATGCGGCATTGAAACCATTAATTTCAGAAAAACGTGGTTTAGATGTCAATTCTTTCATTTGAATATCATATCCAGAATAAGCGAATGCTCCATCAACTAAAACGGATGCTGCACCTGGAATGATCACAAAATTTCCTCCAAATCCTGAGCTATTCCAAGCCAAAGATGCAGGTGCTTTATAATTTACTTGATCGGTAAAATTGAATCCGAATAAATTTAATTTACTACCATTCACACCATTGAATGATGCTTTAGCATATAAATCGGTAAAGTTATAAGGTAATCCAGCTGTATCTACATAACTGTAAATACTTTTGGAAGTTTGCTCTAAATAAGATGTTCTTGCTGAAACAATAAAAGAAGAAGTTGCTTTTCCTTCTTCATATTTTTTCAAAGGTCCTTCTAATAATATTTTACTCGTGAAAGGATTGGATGCTACTTTACCTGCTAGTCTTCTCTTATTACCATCTCTTGTGGTGATATCCATCACTGCTGAAATTCTTCCACCATATTCTGCACCAAATCCACCAGTATAAACATCCGCATTACGAATGATATCAGTTTCAAAAACAGAGAACAATCCGATAGAATGGAAAGGATTATAAATAATCATACCATCCAATAAAACTTTATTTTGAATAGGGGAACCGCCACGGATATATAACTGTCCACCTTGGTCACCAGTAAAAATTACACCGGGTAAAACTTGTAAGTATTGTGCTAAATCGGGTTCACCACCTACTGATGGAATTTTTGTGATTTGCTTAGGAGTTACTTTTACAACTGATACTTTTGTTTCAGTTAAATTCTCTGTTTTATCTGCAGTGATATCAACTGTTTTTATATCAATTGCTAATTGACTTAAATAAAAATTTTGAGAGATTTTAGAACCCGCTTTTAAGTTGATATTAAATTTCACCGTATCAAAACCTACCCCTGAACTGATGATGGTATAAGCGCCTGGTTTAATTTTAGTAATATTAAAAAAACCATTTACATCTGTTGACATACCAATGGTTGTTCCTTCTAAATATACTTTGGTAAAAATTAATGGCTCACCAGTTTTTTTATCGTAAACAAAACCTCTTACTTCTGCAGTATTACTTTGAGCAAAAAGGTTAATCGTACTTGTTAATAAAATCAAAAAGCTTAATAGGGTATAAATTTTAATTTTCATAGTAAAGGTAAAAGTTTGCAATATAATAGAATATCACCGTATTTGCTACAGGGTGGAGGTAGATTTTGAGTCAGATTGAAGTAAAAAAACAGTTAGTTTTGTTGACCAGCCAGCAAATATAAAATCGCCATGCGGATGGCAACTCCATTTTCAACTTGGTCTAGGATGATTGATTGTTTGGCATCTGCTACATCACTTGAAATTTCAACACCTCTATTGATAGGGCCAGGATGCATAATGACAATTTCTTTAGGAAGCGAATCTAAAATATTTTTATTTAAACCATACATCATGCTGTACTCACGCAGACTAGGGAAATATTTAATGTCTTGTCGTTCTAATTGTATGCGAAGCATATTTGCTACGTCACACCAAGCTAAGGCTTTTCTTAAATCAGGTTCAACTTTTATTCCTAATGATTCAATGTGCTTAGGAATTAAAGTACTTGGTCCGCATACTTTAACTTCAGCACCTAATAATTTTAAACATAATATATTAGAAAGAGCAACTCTAGAGTGCATGATATCTCCAACAATCACAATTTTTTTCCCAGCCACATCACCTAATTTTTCTCTGATTGAGTAAGCATCTAATAATGCTTGTGTGGGATGTTCATGTGCTCCATCTCCTGCATTAATTATTTGGGCATTGATATGTTTTGAAAGGAACAAAGCTGCACCTGGGTAGGGGTGGCGCATAACTACCATATCTACTTTCATCGCCAAAATATTGTTGACTGTGTCGATCAGTGTTTCTCCTTTGCTAACAGAAGAGGAGGAGGCAGCAAAATTTACTACGTCTGCTGATAATCTTTTTTCAGCTAATTCAAAAGAGAGTTTAGTACGGGTAGAGTTTTCGAAAAAAATATTTGCAATAGTAGTGTCACGTAGGGAAGGTACTTTTTTAATGGGGCGGTTAATGATGGTTTTAAAATTATCAGCCGTTTCAAAAATTAATTTGACATCGTTTTTAGTTAATCCTTTTATTCCTAATAAATGACGAACACTCAGTTTTTGCATTTTAATTTCTTTTGTACTTTTTAATTTATTCGCCTAATAAAATTACCTCGTCTTTACCTTCGGTTTCTTTCCATTTTACTTTTACTTTTTCAGAAGAAATGGAATCAACTGCCATTCCTACATAGTCTGGTTCAATGGGTAGATGTCTGGTATATCTTCTATCAATGAGTACTAATAATTCTACTTTGGAAGGTCTTCCAAAAGCAAGCATGGCATCCATTCCAGCTCTGATGGTTCTGCCTGTAAACAATACATCATCAATAATAATTACTTTTTTATTCTCAATGATGAAATCAATGCTTGTTGCATTTGGAACTAAAGGTGATTCACGATGTCTGAAGTCATCTCTAAAAAAAGTTACGTCGAGATTTCCTAATCGTATAGTTTTCTTGGGTAATAGTTTTTGTAATTGTTCTTGAATTCTTTTTGCCAAATAAATTCCTCTTGGTTGTAAGCCAATAAAACCGAATTAGAAAAATCGTTGTGATTTTCGATTAATTGATGACAAAGGCGTTGGATGGTAATTTCAAACTTGGGATTTCCTAAGATGATGCCCTCTTTCATATGAATTTGATTTTTCAAATATAAAATTTTTTTACTGCTTTTTGTATTTTCTGCTGATTTCAAAAAAAAACCTCCTCGAAATAATCGAGGAGGTTCAATATTAAAGCGTGAAAATATTATTCTTCAGTACTTTCTTCAGCTGTTTCTGCTTCTGCTTTTTTAGCTTTTTTGCCTTTTTCAGAAGTTTCTAAAGATGATTTTAAAGAAGCTAATACTTCTAAGTCACCTAAAGTTGTTTTTTCAACCGAATCTTTTACTTTTTTCACTGCATTAGAAGCTGATTTTGCTTCTTTTTTCTTTTTATCACTTTCTTCAGCTCTTGCTTCCGCTTTAGCTTCTTCATGTAATTTCGCATGTGAAACAACGATACGTTTTGAATCCTTATTGAATTCAATGATTTTGAAATCTAACGTTTCTTCATTCACTGCCATTTTACCGTCCTCTTTAACTAAATGTTTAGTAGGAGCAAAGCCTTCAACACCATAAGGTAAAGTAATTACCGCACCTTTATCAGATACTTTTACAATAGTTCCTTGGTGAATAGAGTCAATAGTGAAAATGGTTTCAAAAGTTTCCCAAGGATTTTCTTCTAATTGTTTGTGACCTAAGCTCAATTTGCGTTCTTCAGCGTTAACTTCTAAAACAACAACATCTAACTTATCACCAACTTTAGTGAATTCATGAGGATGATTTACTTTTTTAGACCATGAAAGATCAGAGATATGGATTAAACCATCGATACCTTCTTCGATTTCAACAAACACACCAAAGTTAGTCATGTTCTTAACGATAGCAGTATGTTTACTTCCTACTGGGTAACGATCAGCTACACCAACCCAAGGGTCAGGAGTTAATTGTTTAATACCTAATGACATTTTACGTTCGTCGCGATCTAATGTTAAGATAACAGCTTCCATCTCATCACTCACTTTCATGAATTCTTGAGGTGAACGTAAATGTTGTGACCATGACATTTCAGATACGTGAATTAATCCTTCAACACCTGGGATAATTTCTAAGAATGCACCGTAGTCTGCTACAGTTACAATCTTACCTTTTACTTTAGATCCAACTTCAATTGCTGTATCTAATGATTCCCAAGGGTGTGGAGTTAATTGTTTTAATCCTAATGCGATACGTTTTTTCTCATCATCAAAGTCTAATACTACCACATTGATCTTTTGATCAAGTTTCAATACTTCTTCTGGATGATCTATACGACCCCATGAAATATCAGTAATGTGAAGTAAACCGTCGACACCACCTAAATCAATGAATACACCGAATGCAGTAATGTTTTTAACTGTTCCTTCTAATACTTGTCCTTTTTCTAATTTAGAAATGATATCAAATTTTTGACTTTCTAAATCATCTTCAATTAATACTTTATGTGAAACTACCACATTACGGAACTCATGGTTGATTTTAACCACTTTGAATTCCATTGTTTTTCCTACATAAATATCATAATCACGAATTGGCTTGATGTCAATTTGTGATCCTGGTAAAAATGCCTCAACTCCTTCAATATCTACAATTAAACCACCTTTAGTTCTGCTCTTCACAAAACCATTGATAATTGAATCGTTCTCAAGAGCAAGGTTGATATTATCCCATGAACGTTGAGTTTTAGCTCTTTTACGAGATAAAATCAATTGTCCATTTTTGTCTTCTTGATCTTCAACAAATACTTCAACAACATCACCTAATTTAATTTCAGGCATGTCACGAAATTCTGAAAGTGGTACCATTCCATCAGATTTAAATCCAATGTTTAGAACAACATCTTTTGTGTTCATTGATACTACTGTGCCGGAGATGATTTCTCCTTTGTTAATTGAGCTTAAAGTAGTGGTGTACATACTTTCTAACTTAGTTCTTTCTTCGTTAGAGTAGCCTCCAAAACCTTTTGCGTCCATATCCCAATCGAAATCATTGCTGTTGTGGATGATGGATTTTGATTTGATTTCTTCAAGCGATAGAGAATCAGCTTCTGATTCAATCACTGTGTCTTCAGTGTTTCTGTTAACGAATTCAGCATTCGCTTGAGATGCTAGTAATTCTTGGTCTGTAATTTGTTTTTTTGCCATTAAGTTTGTTTCTCCTTTTCCTGTGATTTGCAGGACGCCAAAGATAGAAATTAATGAGTAAACTAAAAATTTTGTATGAAATTGATTTTCTGCGATTTGTACTTTTGATTTTAAACTTTCTGAAAATGAAAATATAATCGAATGAAATTAGTATAAATATTTGATTTTTAGATAGTTGTAATCATTCGAATTTCTATGTTTCCAATACTTTCAAGGAAAATTATTCTGAATTTATTTTCGATTTTAACAGGCCTAAATGGAAAATCGCATGGATTTTGTAATATCCAATTCCTCAAATAGTGGTTTTGATGTAAAATGGACAGTCCTAATTGGTAACATTTTTCCAGTCTCCTAATGTATTAATTGTGAGTTTTGATTTTTATCAAATTGAGGCAAAATGGTAATTTTAGCAGAAGTTGAACTAATATTTCCAGTTTCATCAATCACTTCAAGACATAGATTATTGATACCTACATCATTTTTATCAAATACAGATTTATTTAAATGATAGGTTAATTTACCAATATCTATACTAGCTAAATTAAAGTCAGCTCCTTGAATAGTGATACTATCCCTGTCATTGAGTTGAACCATTAAATCTTTTGTAATTAGTATTGGTGCTATTTGATCTTCAATGTAAAAATTTGCCTTTTCTACTGTATAATTACCGCTACTATCTTCAACAATGACACTAATTTCGTGTTTCCCAATTTGCTGTTTTGAAAAATAATTAGGATAAATTTGAATTGACTTTATTCCCGAATGGTCAGATAGTGAATCAACAAAATTAAGAGCTTGAAGGTTAATTTCTTTTATTGAATTAGCTTCAATTTTGAAATCTTTTGTTTTTAATTTTGGCTTAAATGGATCAATCAATTGTACATATGCATAAGACTTACTTGTATTGCCATTCACATCAGTAACCTTTAATTCAATTGCATTGAACCCAATATTGTTTGCAAATAACGTATCAGGATAAACACTCATTTGACAAATACCTGCAGCATCACTTGAACCATTATTGATATTTTCAGTTTTGATTATCGCAAATCCTTCTTCATTTAAATAAACAGTTTGATTTTTTGTAAGTACTAATGGGGCTATATCATCTTTAACTGTAACCTTTGCATAATTAGTGCTGCTGTTTCCAAAAATATCAACTGCAGTTAATTGCACCCAATTTTCACCTACATGGCTAGCATTAAAAATAGTTTGATTGATACTCATTTGGAAAGCTGAAACATCCATTGTTCCTGCATTGATGGCATCTACAGTGATGCTTGCTTGTCCCTGCCTATCTAATAAAACCGTAAAATTTTTTGTTTTGATAATGGGTGCTTGGGTATCAATGATATGAGAGGACGCCAATATTCTTTCTGAACCCAATATCAAAAACATACTGATGATACAATGTGTAAAATTCTTCAATATGAATGGTTGGTTTTTAATTTTTGGAAAAAACAGTATGGTCATTTTCAATCTATAGGCTAAAGTTTAACTCAACAGCATGTTCTTGTTTATGTTTTGGAATTACGAGAATAATAATAGTTTAGTTTTTAATGACGCTAGGAAATTCTATTTTTTTTAGGATCTAATTAATTAAATTGAAAAAAAAGCCTGACTCAATTAAGAATCAGGCTGCTGATTGAATATTTCTACACAAATACTCAGGATCATTTTTCATTTAAAACAAACTGGGCACATATTTTTCAATATGGATTGTTTTAATTCGAATGCCCGAAATTAAGTAATTTGAAGGTTTGTTGTAACTACATTTTTGGGTAGGTGTTTTTAAATGTGTTAATTTGTTGATGAGATAATTAGTTAATGGGCTTTTGTGCAATAATTAAAATTAGAATAGGAAATAACAAAATTAAAATCAGAGGTAGGAAAATTACACAACAACATATTTCTATTTGCACTACCAAACCAGATAGTAGCAACCAATTAACACATCAACACATTAACACATTATCTCATCAACACATTAAATCTCCCCCTTCAACGCTTTTGAAATTACTTCTGACTTAGAATTAACATGCAATTTTTTGTAGATATTTCTTAAATGAAATCTAACGGTATCAATAGAGATAGCTAATTTAGCTGCAATCATTTTATAGCTTAGGCCATCTACCAATCCAGTTACAATTTCATTTTCTCTTTGAGTTAATACAAATTCTTTGGCTTTAGGTTGGAAAAATTCCATCACTTTTCTTGCAATACTTGGCGACATCACTGAACCTCCTTCTTTGGTGCTTAAAATAGTTTGTTTGATTTCTTCAAAAGGGGTAGTTTTTAATAAATATCCTATTGCACCAGCACATAACGAATTGAAAATTTTCTCTGCATCATTATAAACTGTAATCATGATGATATCTGTGCTCGGTGCTAAAACTTTTATTTTAGAAATTCCTTCAATGCCTGACATTCCTGGTAATCCAATATCTGTAAGGATGATATTATATAGATTATCTTGATTGAACTGTTCCATGAATTCTTCCACCGATAAAAACAAATCAACTTTTTTAAACTCAGGTTGGTTGGATAAATATTCTTTTAACCTTTGAGAAATAATTTGATCATCTTCAATAATTGCGATACTAATATCTTCCATTATAATTTTAAAGTTAATTGTATGGTTATTCCTTTATTATCTTCTATTTGAAAGACAGCACCAATTTGTTCAGCCCTCATTTTCATATTTCTTAGTCCCATTCCTTTACGATTATTTTTTTCTTCAAAACCAACACCATCATCTTTAATAATTAATTTTAATAATTTATTTGTTTTACTAAATTCTATAAATAAGTTTTTAGCAGATGCATGCTTTTGAATATTGTGTAAAGCTTCTTTATATAGTAGAAAAATTTGTTGGCGGGGCTTGATGTTAATAGTACTTTCGTCAATGCCATCAGTATGAAAAGTGATATTAATTTCTGAATTGTCGAACAAGTGGTAAGCATGTTCTTTCATTTTATCGCACAAATCTATTAAACGGTCATTTCGAGTATCAATTGACCAGAGCACATTGCTCATGGTTGAAATAGCCATTCTACTTGCATTATTTATTTCGTTTAATTCATCTTTGGTTTCTGTTTCGTTTAAAATATCTGATTGCAATAAATTACTATGTATGGCAATTCGTGTTAACCAACTACCTACTTCATCATGTAAATCAGAAGCAATGTTATTTCTTAACAAATCCATTTTTTTATATTGATTGAAACGATATCGATTAAATGCATAAAACAATAAACTAATTAATATCAACAAATGAAATGCAAACCAATATGATTTGAAGTAGGCTTGTTCAACATATACTGGAATTTTAACTACATCTGTATTCCACGAACTGTCGGTGCCTGAAGACTTCACAACTAAAGTGTATTTGCCTGCAGGTAAATTGTTGTATCTAATTATTCTATTTTGATCTGTATAATTCCAGCTTTTTTCAAAGCCTTCTAATTGATAAGCAAATCGATGATATTTTAAGTTTCTAAAATCATTTAATGCAACTTGTAGTGTAAAATATTTATCATCTTTTAAAACTAAAATATTTTTCAATTGATCCAATGAAGATGAATGCATAATGGAGTATTCTTTTTCTCCATCATATTTTTGGTAACTTATTAAAATAATTTTGGGATGATGAGTAGGAAAAATGGGTATTTTATTTGGGTTAAAGCTTACTAAACCATTGATTGTGCCTAAATAAATTGTACCATCATCAGCTAAATAGTTTGAGTTTTGATTGAATTCATTACTTGCTAAACCATCATTGATATAATAATTGTTTTTCTGAAAATTCTGTTCATTAATTCTAGTTAATCCATTATTCGTTGCAACCCAAACAGTTTTAAATTTATCAGCAATAATGCTATTCACAACATTATTTGCTAGACCATTAATTTCATTGAAAATTGTTTTTTTATTCCCTTCAATTAACCAAGCTCCTTTTCCATTAGTACCTACCCAAAATTTCGATTTATTTATTTTAAGGAAACAACGAGCATCCACTTCTTTCAAAAGCTCATGTAAATAACCTAATTTTTTAGTGTTGATATTAAATAAATAGATTCCAAAAGAACTTCCAATGACTAAGTTTTCTGTATCGTATTTTTGAATCAACCAAATTTTACTTCGATATAAAGTTGAGGTTTTAGGAATAACATGTGGATTAGCTGATTTGCTTTTTAAATTATAAGTATAAAATCCATGGTAAGTGCCAACATATAAATTGTCTCCTTCTTTATGAGTTACGGTGCAATATTTTATGGTGTGCTCAATTTCTGGATTTGGATTTGTTAACCATTTAATTTCATTTTTTGAATAGTTGAATTGTAATAATCCTTCACCTTCAGTGGCAATCCAAAAATTATTTTGATTGCTATCTACATAATAAGAATATGGGAATATATTTCGATCTTTAAATTCTCTTTTGCTTTTATTTAAATTGACAATTTTGGTTTCTTGAGTCTTAGTATTTAACAACACCAAGCCCTGATAACTAGCAGCAATAAGGTGATCAGGCTTGTTACTAGAAATTTGCCTAAATGAAAGTTGATTAGACTTTATTGGATCAAAAGAATTTAAATTGTTTTTAAAATAGTTTTCATTAGGAATTATTTGAATTAATCCAAATTGATTTCCAACCCAAATGCAACCAGTTTGATCTTCGATGATTGAATTTACTCTTCCTAAATTATAATCTTTCGTTAAATAATCATCGTAATTTGTTTGAACTTTATTTTTTAAGTTGATTTTTTGTAATCTATTTTCATCTAATGAATACCATAATTGATTTTGGCTATCAATAAATTGTGCATGTATATTAATATCAATATTTGATTTTACCGGTAAATAATAATCATCAAACTGATCTGTTTTTCTATTATATTTTACAATTCCTTTTTGTCTGATTGATACGTAAACTTCATCATTAATAATTGAAACTACATTTTTATTGATATCTGTTCCTAAAATGTTTTCATGAATGTTATAAGATTTTAATTTCTTTGTTTTTAAATCATATTGATATACTATGCCAGTTTCAACAGTGCTAATCCAAAGTGCATGGTATTGGTCTTCTTTAATATCTGCAATTCTATTATCAATATTTTTTTTCGAATTGATTTTTAATATTTCCTTGAATTTATAATTTGAATCTATAATTGAAATACTACCATCAGATAATCCTACATAAACAACTGCCTGTTTGTTTTTATATAGCATTTCAATCCTTTTCTGATAGGTATTTGTGCTATTATTATTGAGATAATAGCTTTGGATATTTTCATCTTTTACGGATAATACATAAAGTCCATTTATATTGGCAATTAATATATTGCCATGTATATCATCACAAAGTCCAATTATTTTTTCAGAATTATTTAAAGATTGATTGTTGTTATTGAGGTAATATCTTTTGAAATTATAACCATCATAGCGATTGAGTCCGTTTTCTGTACCGATCCACAAAAAGCCATTTTTATCTTGGATAAGTGTATTAACTTCTCGATGGGATAGCCCATCCTCGATTCCGTAATGTTTATAATTAAGGTTTTCGATTTTGAGATCCTTAGTACTTGCCAATGCTAATATATGAGCACAACAAGTCACTGCAAATAAAGCATAGAATCTAAATAACTTCAATAGTTTGGGTATTTTGGGTACTCTAAAATACTAATTGTAGTTGATTCACCCTAAATTTATTTAAATTTCAGTTATTTACTCAGCTTTCTTTCTGA
Organism: Sphingobacteriaceae bacterium; assembly: GCA_965279595.1. Taxonomy (GTDB): domain Bacteria; phylum Bacteroidota; class Bacteroidia; order Sphingobacteriales; family Sphingobacteriaceae; genus CAIKLP01. The sequence continues at coordinate 2,765,151 of OZ257246.1, read as the reverse complement.
TATTAAATCTTTTACAAATTTCAATTGTTCCTCAGGAGTGAGAAAACTATTGTCTAGAATGATGGCATCTTCTGCTTTGGTAAGCGGACTTTCAACTCTATGGGTATCTTCATAATCCCTCATGTTTAGATTGGCCATTACATCATCTAATGAAATAACATCACCTTTTTCAATGAGTTCTTTATATCTTCTTTGCGCACGAATCATTGGATGTGCAGTCATGAATATTTTTAATTGAGCATTTGGAAAAACGGTGGTTCCAATATCACGACCATCCATCACTACATTTTTCTTTTGACCGATTTCTTGTTGTATGGCAACTAATTTAGTTCTTACCGCCTTTATTGCACTTATTTTACTTACCGACTGGGAGATTGACATTTTTCTAATTTCTTCAGAAACATCAATTTGATTTAAAAAAAATTGTTGAGATGATAAGTCAATATCAATTTTACTTAATGCATCCTCAATTTGGTTAGGGTTAAGTACATCAATATTATTTTGAATAAAAAATAAGGTAACACAACGATACATTGCACCTGAATCGATGTAGTTGAAATTAATATCATGAGCTAAAGCCTTGGCTAAAGTGCTTTTACCACAAGATGAATAACCATCAATAGCAATATTAATTATGGGAGCTTGCATTTTGGATACGAAAATAACCAAAATATTTGGATAGCTATTTTTTGTGGAAAAAATCAGAAGGATTAACGGATAGACTAAACATATTGCTACTTCCAGCTAAATGAACCCTAGCGCTACCATAACTAAAATTTATTTTTTTAATTTTTAAACCAAATCCCCATGAAAATCCTACCGTTGAGTTTCTAGTATCTACTGCTAATTCTTTTCTTTTTTGATGGTTGTATCCAATTCTTAAATTGAAATTATCAGTTAATAGAACTTCAGTACCCAAAGCAACATGCCTAGCTAATTTATCAAGCATACTGAACTTTTTAACAACCGGTAAACCAGTGGAAAGGTCTATTTGCGTTGATTGTTCATTAGGGTCGGTATATGTTAAATCAAACTGTTGCAAATTGTGCAAAGTAACTGAAAACCTAAATGGTGCATGTTTCAATTTTTTAGAAACTGCAAAAAGTGCTTCAAATGGCAATGCTTCTTTTTCACCATAATAAGACCTAACCTGGCTACCCATATTTCTCAATACAAATGCTGCTGTGAAACCATTACTTGAATCGGCATAAGTGCCTCCTAAATCTAATGCAATTGCAGTTGCGTGATAGCTTTCTAATTGAGTAAACACAGTTTTCAAACTTGCACCATATGAAAAGTTGTGGTATTGATTGGCATAGGAGAAATGTAATGCATTTTCATTTGCTGTAAATGTTCCTGTAACTTCACCTACATCATTGGTGCTTTCAAATTCACCATAATTAATATACTGAATGCCAATACCAAATGTTCCAAAATTTTTAAAAGTTTGGGCTGTACCGATATATCCATATTGTATATCTGATAAATAATTGCTGATGTTTAAGGCATAGCGATTATCCATTTTTTCATTTAATAAGGAAGGGTTTTGATAAGCATTATTTAGGTCTGCATCTTTGACAGCTGGAAGGTAACCTCCTAATGCAGTTATTCTTGCTGAATTTGGAAGGTTCAAGAATTTGTGAGTGTTATATCCACCAATTTGTGCAAATGAACAATTCATCAATCCAATGAAAACCAAAATGAGTTTTAGTATTTTTGACCCAAGCATGTTGTAAATTTGCAGCATAACGATAAACGAAGGTAATTATTTTATTAGAATAGGTAAATGAATATTTCTTTAAAGGACATACGCTCAGAATTAAAGATTAAAGCCATTAGAAGTAGTGGGAGTGGAGGTCAGCATGTAAATAAGGTTTCTTCAAAAGTTGAATTGACTTTTAACCTTATTGAAACTAAATTATTCGATGATGAGGAAAAGCAAAGGATAAGCAGTAAACTTAAAAACAGAATATCATTAGAAGGGAATATTATTGTTACTTGTGATGAAGAGCGTTCTCAACATTTGAATAAAGAAATTGCTATTGCTAAACTTATTCATTTATTAGATGAAGCACTATTTGTTCCTAAAATTAGAAAAGCAAGTAAACCTTCAAAAAAATCAATTGAAAATAGATTGCAAAAAAAGAAATTGATAGCAGAGAAAAAAGCTAATCGGAAGGTAAATCTATAAAAAAGTCTTTGTTGAAATTAATTAAAAATAATTCTTCACTGGCCCTGGTAACTGCAGTATATAACCAACGTAAAAATTCTTTGTTCATCATTTCATCAGTCAAATAACCTTGATCTATAAATACAGCTTTCCATTGTCCACCTTGTGATTTATGGCAAGTTACAGCATAAGAAAATTTAACCTGTAAAGCGTTGAAATAGGGATCATTTTTTACTTTCTCTAACCTTTCACTATTGTTTTTTATATCAACATAATCTAACTGTACTTGTTCATATAATTGCTGTTGTTGAGCGCTTGTTAATGCAGGGCTATCCGCATTCAAAGTGTCTAAAATAATTTTTGCTGTAATGATTGGCTGCTCAGGAAAATCAATTAACTGGAGTGTAGCTTCTGCAAATTTTAAACCATGTAATTCTTGTTCATTTCGAATTCTAATGACTTTCACAATTTCTCCATTGGCAATAAATCCACCTTCTAAATCTTCTGGTAACCAGAAATAATTATTTTTAACAATCATTAAATAATCGCCTGTAGAAATAAATTCTTCTCGAAATAATATTCTTGATCTTATTTGTTGATTATATAAATTGGCATTTTTGTTGGATCTACAAATGATGAGGGTATCATCCATTCCATATTTATCATAAGCGTAATTTATTCCGTCAACTAATTTTTCACCAGTGATATAAAAAAAATCTTTGAATGATTTTGTTTTCATTTTCGGAATGAAATCATTTTCTTGTGCAATTTGTAATCTTAATTGAGTTGCATTTTCAAGAATTCCTGATTTTTTTTCTTGACGGACCACTTCTTTAAGTTCACAACTAGTTATATGTAAACCGAAATTTTGTTTTAGAAATGTGTCACTTAATGCTGGGCTTTCAGCTGATCCAACTGGGGGTAATTGAGCTGTATCTCCAACAAAAATTAATCTACAATTACTATCACTTTCATAAACGTATTTAATTAAATCAGCCAATAAACTTTTCATACCCATCAATCCATCAGCAATTGCCCCTGAAATCATAGAGGCCTCATCAACTATGAACAAGGTATCTTTATGTGGATTAGGGGCCAATGTAAATCCGGATCCAAACTCAATAGCACTTTTTTTTCTATATATTTTTTTATGAATAGTAAATGCTTGTTTATTAGCGTAATTGCCTAAAACCTTAGCTGCTCTTCCTGTTGGGGCTAACAATACAGATTTGAATTGATAGGAAGGTAACATTTTAACCAATGCGCTCATGGCAGTTGTTTTTCCTGTACCGGCGTAACCCCTTAAAACAAAGCATGAAAATTGATCTTTAGCTAATAAAAACCCATTCACTTTTTCAAATAAAGTTACTTGATCTTGAGTAGGCTCATGTGCAAAATACTTTCTAAAACTGTTGTTCACATGGCTAACTTAGTCAGAATAAGCTCAAATTCATAGATTTTTGGCTCTTTAATATTGGCTAAAATTATACATTTGTAGAAATGAATCAATTACTACATACTGTAACCAAATCTGAAAGAGTTGACGAAAGTTTTTATTTCGACACCAAATCATCATACCAATTAACCATACAAATAGAGGATGGTTATTTTAAAGCTGTTGCTTATAGCAATGAACGCGAGAAATTTGTGATGCAAGCCGATTTTAAATTTGATAATGAAGAATCGACCCTACAAGAAATTATAGAGAAAACTGATTTTCTTCACAGAGATTATGTTGATGTTAGATGTATTATTAATTCAGCCCAACACACTTTAATTCCAAAGCCATTATTTAGTAAAAACGACTCCGAATTATGGTTATCTTTCAATGCTAATTTAGCCCCCGACCATATTATTTACCATAATTTTATTCCTGCAATAGATTCGTATGTAGTTTATGGTATTCGATCAACCATCGTTGCAATGGTAAGAAGGAAGTTTCCAGAAGTTAAATTCATTCATACTGCTAGTACCTTAGTATCTTATTCGATTAACCATTTTAGAAGTACCACGCAACCAACTTTATTAATCAATGCACATTCAAATACTTTGGATGTATGTTTAATTAAAGAAAATAAATTATTGCTTTTTAATAGTTATAGTTTCCAATCACCAGAAGATTTTATTTATTATCCACTTTTTATTACTGAACAATTTCAACTAAATACTGAGAATTTATTAGTGAAAGTAAGTGGATTAATTAATAAGGAAATGAATGAATTTCAAATGCTTTGGAAATATTTTCAGTTTGTAGATTTTTGTGGTAAAGACAGCAGGTCAGAATATTCTTATAGATTAGATGGAGAAATGAACACTCATCAATTTTTAACTTTATTTGCAGCGCGATTATGCGAATAATTTCAGGGAAATGGCGCGGTCTGCGAATAAATGCTCCTAACAATTTACCTGTTAGACCAACCACTGATCAGGCAAAAGAAGCTCTATTCAATGTATTAGCAAATCAATTTGATTTTGATTCAGTAAAAGTGCTCGATTTATTTAGTGGTACTGGAAACATGAGCTATGAATTTGCATCCCGAGGATGTGAAGATTTAACCTGTGTTGATAAGCATTTAAAATGTGTTCAATTTATCAAAGAAACCTTTCTGAAATTTAAATATGAGCACGCCCATTTAAAAGTAAGCGAGGTATTTAAATTTTTAGAAATGGAGACTGACCAATTTGATATTATTTTTGCAGACCCACCTTATGATATGCCTCAAATAACTAGGATTGCAGACAAAGTGATGGAAAGGAATTTGTTAAAAAAAGATGGAATACTCATCATTGAGCATGCCACATTACAAAATATTTCAATAGGCAAAGGGTTTCAATCTACAAGGAGTTATGGCTCTTCTAGTTTCTCATTTTTTTCAGCTCTTAATTAATTGCTTACCTTTGTGTATTAACAGTTTTTCTTGATTTTTAATTCGATGAAAAAAATTGCATTATTCCCAGGATCCTTTGATCCAATAACATTAGCCCATATCGATATCCTTAAAAGGGCTTTACCATTATTTGATGAAGTAGTTGTTGGTATTGGATTAAATAGTACGAAGCAGTCTTTCTTAACTTCTGAACAAAGAGAAGAAATGCTGAAAATTGTTTTTAAGGAAGTACCTAAAGTAAAGGTTGCTACCTATGAAGGATTAACAGTTGAGTATTGCAAAAAAATTGGTGCTCAATACATGCTTCGTGGAATAAGATCTACTTCTGATTTTGAATATGAAAAGGCAATCTCACAAATGAACCAATCCATGCATCCTGAAATAGAAAGCATCTTTATGCTTAGCCGACCTGGATTTTCTGCAATTAGCTCTACAATTGTGAGAGATATTTTAAGAAATGGGGGAGATATTAGACAATTTGTGCCTGCTGAAATAGCAGAAATAATTGTGAATTGTTAATTAATAAACAATTATCGAATCTCTTAAATCTGGCAATGAATTAATTCTTCCAAAAGAAAAATAATAAGTTCCTCTATTTACAGCTTCAAAAGGAAAATATATACTATCGCGAATAATTACTTGTGTGCAATTGCCATCTCTATAATTAGCATAACTTTTGATATGTTGCGTATCATCATGTGTCATTTTCTCTAACCTTGAGAATTGAGCACAGCCATTAATAAATTCATGATAAATTTTTAAATTGGCAATGTCACCTAGTTGTATACTGTCTGGGAATGCATTGCCTACTATGGATGTTTGCTTCTCTAATGTCTCTACTTTTCCTGTTTTATTACATGATAGAAAGGTTATCAATGTTAACAAAATTAAACTATTTTTCATTTGGCAAATTTAATAATTTCTAAAATAGATTGGTAAGTGTTTTTCTTTACTTCGTTGAAATTATTTTTTCCTATCCATTTAATTTCAGTGATGTCTTCTTCTATTTGTGGGATTAACGTTATCTCCTTTGTTGTCATTTCAAACCAAACAGTTTTTTTTAGAACCCATTCTTTCTTTTCAAAATAAATATGCCAAGTAATTGTTAATAAATCTCCAAGAAAAACTTCATTCAAACCACATTCTTCTTTTACTTCCCTAACTGCTGCAATTTCATCAGTTTCTCCTGGATCTAATTTACCTTTTGGTAAATCCCATTTTCTTCTTCTAAATATGAATAAGTATTCCCCATTTTCATTTTTTACCAATCCGCCAGCAGCATAAATAACTTTAAATTGTTGCTTAAATTTTTCGAAAAGTTCATTTTCATTTGAAGTGTGAATTACTTTTCCTTCATTTAGTTGCACAATTAACTGTTTGTTTAAAACAAAAGTATCTGATTCATAAGACCTTGTACTAAACTCGTCTAAATCTTCGTTTTTTAATTCGGTTTGAGTAATAATCAGTGGTTTTTCGTTTATATAAATTTTATACATTTGCGCTATGGTAAATAAGAAGGAAACGTCGTTAAAAGTAGCAGAATTTTTACTACAAATCAAAGCTATCAAATTGCAACCGCAAAAGCCATTTACTTGGGCTTCAGGTTGGAAATCTCCAATTTATTGTGACAATAGAATTACTTTATCATACCCACCAGTAAGAACTTTTATTCGCCAACGCTTATCAGAAGTTATTAATGAAGAATTTACTTCAGTTAATTTAATTGCAGGCGTTGCAACTGCAGGAATTCCACAAGGAGTTTTAGTTGCGCAAGAATTAGGTTTACCTTTTGCTTACGTACGTTCTGCACCAAAAGATCATGGAATGAATAATATGATTGAAGGGGAAGTGAAGGAAGGACAAAGAGTGGTAATAGTTGAAGATTTAATTTCAACTGGCAAAAGTAGTTTGAAAGCTGTTGAAGCTTTGCGCGCTGCAGGTTGTGAAGTTATTGGAATGGTTTCCATTTTTACTTATGGTTTTGAAATCGCAAAATCAAATTTCGAACAAGCAAACTGTAAATTAATTTCATTGAGTAATTATAGTGATTTAGTAGAACAAGCATTGGCGTCAAGTTTTATTTCTGAAGCGGATGTAAATTTATTAAAATCATGGAGAGAAGACCCTGAACATTGGGGCGAAAAAGAACCTGCATAATCATGACTAGTATACAAAGTGCTGAATTAATTATTGAAAAAAGTGCATCAGAAATTTATCAATTTTTGGTTAACTTAAATAACCATCAGCAATTAATGCCCGAATCAATTTATAATTGGACCTCCACTGAAGATGATTGTCAATTTACCATTCAAAACATGGCTAAATTGCAATTGCAAAAAGGAGAATTAACTCCCAATGCAAGTATCAATATCATTCCTAAAGGTGATGTTCCTTTTGCATTAGATCTTAATTGGAGAATTGCTGAAAAAGGCGATTCATCGGCTTCAGTTCAAATGACTATCAATGCTGATCTTAATCCTTTTATCAAAATGATGGCGGTAGGCCCCCTTACTAAATTGGTAAACCATCAAGCCGAGCAACTGAAATCTATTTTAGAAAAAAAATAATCAGCAAAATCGTCAGTTATTTTTTCCCTTTCGGTTAATTCGTCATTCTGTATTGCTTCAAAGCGACAAATTTGCTTGTATTTTAGCTTTATTTTCACTTGGCTGTTTATTTGACAAACCATTGATACCATTATCAATTTTAAAATGATGGTATAAAGTGTTATGAATTTTAATCAATATACAATCAAATCTCAAGAGGCCATTAATAAGGCCATTGAAATAGCTACAGGCTTTCAGCAACAAGCCATTGAACCTGGTCATTTATTAAAAGGAATTATTAGTGTTGATGAAAATGTACTTCCTTATTTATTCAAAAAAGTTAATGTTAACTTAAGTAGAGTACAAGAGGTTAATCAATCAATTGTGCAATCCTATCCGAAAGTGGAAGGGGGAGAACCTTATTTTTCAAAATCTAGTAATCAAGTTTTTGCAAAAGCATTAAATTATTTAAAAGATTTTGGGGATGAATTTGTTTCCATAGAACATTTATTGTTGGCTTTGCTTTCAGTAAATGAAAAGACTTCTACCATGCTTAAAGATGCTGGCTTAATTGAAAAAGATTTGAAAGCAGCCATTGTTTCTTTAAGAGGAAATTCAAAAGTAACAGATCAAAATGCAGAAGTTACCTATCAAGCATTGTCAAAATATGCAAGAAATTTAAATGATGCGGCAAGCTCAGGTAAATTGGACCCTGTAATTGGAAGAGATGAAGAAATTAGAAGAGTTATTCAAATTTTATCGAGAAGAACAAAAAACAATCCAATTTTAATTGGTGAACCAGGAGTAGGTAAAACAGCTATTGCTGAAGGCATCGCTCATCGAATTGTGAATGGTGATGTTCCAGAGAATTTAAAATCTAAAATTGTTTATTCATTGGATATGGGTGCACTCATTGCAGGTGCAAAATATAAAGGTGAATTTGAAGAAAGATTGAAATCTGTTATTAAAGAAGTAACACAAAGTGATGGTGAAATTATTCTATTCATTGATGAAATACATACACTTGTTGGGGCTGGAGCCTCTGAAGGTGCTATGGATGCAGCCAATATTTTAAAACCAGCCTTGGCTCGTGGAGAATTGCGAGCTATTGGAGCAACCACTTTAAATGAATATCAAAAATATTTAGAAAAAGATAAAGCTTTAGAAAGAAGATTTCAAAAAGTTTTGGTTGATGAACCATCTATGGAAGATGCTGTTTCTATTTTAAGAGGATTAAAAGAGAAGTATGAAATTCACCATAAAGTGAGAATTAAAGATGAAGCAATCATTGCATCCGTTGAACTTTCTCAAAGGTATATTTCTGATCGTTACTTACCTGACAAAGCTATTGATTTAATGGATGAAGCTGCCTCTAAACTTAGATTAGAAATGGATTCGGTGCCAGAAGCATTAGATGAAATTGAAAGAAAAATAATGCAATTAGAAATTGAACGAGAGGCAATAAAAAGAGAAGATGATACCAAGCGTTTGAAAGAGTTGAATGAAGAAATTGCAAACCTTTCAGAAGAAAGAAATGATTTTAGAGCAAAATGGGATTCTGAAAAACAAATTGTAAATCAAATTCAAACACAATTAGATTTAGTAGAACAATATAAATTAGAAGCTGAGCAGGCTGAACGTTCAGGTGATTATGGTAAGGTTGCTGAATTGCGTTATGGTAAAATTAAAGAAGCAGAAAAACTTGTTGAAGAATTAAAAATTCAGTTAGAAAAAAATACTTCTAGAATTATGAAAGAAGAAGTAACAGCTGAAGATATTGCTGGGGTTGTTTCTCGTTGGACAGGCATCCCATTAAATAAAATGATTGAAAGTGAGCGCGACAAATTATTGCAATTGGAAACTGAATTGCATAAACGTGTTATTGGACAAGAGGAAGCTATTGAAGCTATAGCAGATGCGGTTCGTAGGAGTAGAGCAGGTTTGCAAGACAAGAAAAAGCCAATTGGTTCATTCATATTTTTAGGAACAACAGGAGTAGGGAAAACAGAATTGGCAAAAGCATTGGCAGATTTTTTATTCAATGATGAAAATGCCATGACTCGAATAGATATGTCGGAATATCAAGAAAGACATGCGGTTTCTCGATTGATTGGGGCGCCTCCAGGATATGTTGGATATGATGAAGGTGGACAATTAACTGAAGCTGTTAGACGCAGACCTTATTCAGTTATTTTGTTAGATGAAATTGAAAAAGCACATCCTGATGTATTCAATATTTTATTACAAGTTTTAGATGATGGAAGATTGACAGATAATAAAGGTCGAATGGTTAATTTCAAAAATACAATCATTGTAATGACTTCTAATATTGGTGCTCCTTTAATTCAAGAAAATTTTGCTGAAATTACTGATGAGAATAGAGAAGGCATTATTGCTAAAACAAAAACAGAAGTATTTGATGTTTTAAAGAAAACAATTCGTCCTGAATTTTTAAATAGAATTGATGAAGTGATTATGTTCACTCCTTTATCAAGGGATGAGGTAAAACAAATTGTCTTTATCCAATTCAAAGCAATTCAAAATTCATTGGCTGAAATGGGTATAAAAATTAGTGCTACTGAGGAAGCTTTAGATTGGTTAGGTCAATTAGGATACGATCCTCAGTTTGGTGCAAGACCATTAAAAAGAGTCATGCAAAAGAAAATTTTAAACGAATTATCTAAGCAAATTTTGGGTGCAATTGTTTCCAAAGATTCTGAAATACTGCTCAAATTGACCGATAAGAAAGAGTTTTTATTTGAAAATATTGCAGTGGAATAATAATTATTATTTTTTTTGAATAAAGAAATAGGGGAATTCAATTCGGATTCCCCTATTTTATGTTAGTTGTTGGTTTGATTTTTGTAGCAAGAGAAGACATTCAGTTTGAATTATTTATATTGCATTTTAAATCAGAATTTATGAAAATTAAAATAACCCTAGCATTGTGTTTCTGGACCGTAATTGTAGCAGCTCAAGAATACAAAGGTGCTTCTGCGAAAGCTATAATTGCTCATGCGAATCAGATCAACTATAATGACAGAACTAATTTTCCGAGTTTTTTGCAGTTTGATTCCAATAATAAAGTGAAAATAAATACCCAAAATTTAAATTGGACAAAAGGATTAATCCAATTAAATGAAAAGGAGAGTTTGATTTTAAAAGCTCAAAATCAAGAAAATTTAAATGGGAAAGAAATAAAACATTTTGTTTATCAACAAACCTACAATGAAATTCCAATCGAAAATGCTATTCTTAAATTTCATCAAAATGAAAGTAATGTATATTTGATGAATGGAGATTTTAATGTAAATGTTCAAATTGAAAATTCAATTACTATAAACAAAGAACAAGCGCTAGTTAAGGCAAAAATAGCAGTGCCTGCTGAGTTGTATCAATGGGAGCAAACTTCCAAATTGAAGTCAATAAAATTTCAATCTAATTCATTTCAGCCTAAGCCTGAATTAGTCATACTCCCAATTGGAGATAAAGCAAACAGAAAGTTTTATTATGCATATAAAATAAATATTTATGCTGCAAAGCCTTTGGCTATTTATGATGTTTATATTGATGCGAACAACGGTTCTGTGTTGACAAAAATAAATAAATTGTGTACTAGCAATGTAAATGGAACAGCAGTAACCAAATACCATGGAACACATAGTATTACTACAGATAGTACGGCTGTCAATCTTTTCAAACTTAGACAAACAAATAGAAAAAATACGGGTGTAAATATTACGGCTTTGAACTGTCAGACAGGAGATGAATCTTCTGCAATTGATTTTACTGATTCCGACAATATTTGGAATAATGTAAATGCAAGTATGGATGAAGCTGCAACCGATGCTTATTTCGCTGCAGAACAAACTTTTGAATATTATAAGGATATTCACAATAGAAATAGTGTGAATGATTTCGGTTCAGAGATGTTGATGTATTTGCATTATGATGTTGGTTATTTCAATGCATTTTGGAATGGTAGTTATACAGTTTATGGAGATGGATCTGGTCAACCTCTTACTTCTATTGATGTAGTTGGACATGAGTTTACACACGGTGTAACTCAATATACTGCTGATTTAATTTATGCAAGTGAATCAGGTGCATTGAATGAATCATTTAGTGATATATTTGGATCTGCTATTGAAATTTTTGCATTAGGTGCAAATGCTTCTTGGAATATAGGTAGAGGGAATTTCACTTTAAGAGATATGGCAAACCCGAATCGTTTTCAAAACCCAGATACTTATGGTGGATTATATTGGACTGATACAAAAAATTGTATTCCAAATGATGTAAATGATGGTTGCGGTGTACATAATAATAGTGGTGTGCAAAATTTTTGGTTTTATTTATTAAGTGAAGGTGGAACAGGTACAAATGATATAGGTAAAGCTTATCAAGTAACTGGTATTGGTCCAGAAAAAGCAGCAAAAATAGCCTATAGAAATTTATCAGTTTATTTAACTCCATCCTCTGATTATGATGATGCTAGAAGAGGTGCAATACAATCTGCATTAGATTTATACGGTTTTGGTTCTGTTGAATATATTGCTACAACTAATGCATGGTATGCTGTAGGTGTTGGTAAAATGTTTACGGCTTTACCAATTGCAGATTTTAGTATGGAAAGTTTAGTTTGTTCCCCGAATTCCAATATACAATTTATAAATTCAAGTGGAACAGCGCAAAGTTATTTGTGGTCATTTGGAGATGGACAAACTTCTACTTTAGAAGAACCAACTCATAGTTATTCAGCAGTTGGAAATTATACAGTTCGATTAATTGCAACCAATGCCAATGGTTCTGATACTGTTGAAAAGGAAAATCTTATTAGTGTTTTTAATTCACAACCTAAATCTAATTCCTGTATTGCAAACGTACTTACACCTTTAAGTACCTCATCAATTTATAATGTTTCATTCTCAACAATCAACAATCCTTCAACTCATGCAGTTGGAGAAGGTGGTTTAGTCGATTTTACTTGTAAACGAGCTATGGTTGAATTGTCAAGAAGTTATCCAATTACTATTACCACCAATACATCAGGTTCTGTATTTACTCGAGTTTATATTGATTATAATAATAATGGTAATTTTGAAATTGGCGAAGAAGTTTTCAAAACTGATGCGACAATTAAAACTCATACTGGAAATATTATCATCCCCAACAATGCTACTATAAATGTACCATTGCGTATGAGAATTAGAACAGGAAGAACTTCTGGTAATACTCCAGATGATCCTTGTAGCGATATTAAGTTTGGACAAATTGAAGATTATAGCGTTTTTATAAGTCCCTTCTCTGGCATTCATCAAACAACTTTTAATTCACTAACCATGTATCCTAATCCAGCAAAAAATATTTTGTATTTCAATAATGAAAATATTGAAAAATATGAAGTAAGTATTGTGAATATTTTAGGAGATGAGATCTTGAAAAAGAATATTTCCGAATCGAAAGAATCTATTTTAATTGAAAATTTTTCAAAGGGAATTTACCTTGTAAAAATTTCAAAAGGGGATCAAACTGAATTTAGGAAATTGATTGTTGAATAAAATATAAATTTTTTATTAATTAAACCTAGGTGAATAATTATGGTTAATTAGCCTAGGTTTATTTTTTTTAATTCGATATTCAACCACTAAATTATTCACTTTGGCATACCCCTTGAACCTATAGAAGGATAAACCAATAATAGCTATTTTGAGAAGTGTAAACTGTCAAAATGACTAATAATTTTATACCAATATGAGTATTTTCGATCCATTTAAAATTAATAAGCTGGATTCTAGCTTTATAAATGATGATACAGAGTTTTTCCCATTACTGACATCTGAAGATGAAGAAGTCATGAATTCGGAAGAAATGCCTGACCTGTTGTCAATCTTACCTTTGCGTAATACCGTGCTTTTTCCTGGTGTAGTTATACCAATTACCGTTGGAAGAGACAAATCTATTAAGTTGATAAAAGATGCTTACAAGGGGAATAAAATCATTGGAGTTGTAGCGCAAAAAGATGTTTCCATAGAAGATCCTACATTTGATGATTTATATAAAGTAGGAACTGTTGCATACATTGTAAAAATGTTGCAAATGCCTGATGGAAATACAACAGTAATTATCCAAGGGAAGAAAAGATTTCATCTTCAAGACTTAACTCAAACTGAACCTTATTTCAAAGCGAACGTTTCAAAATTTGTTGAAAGCAAATTAGTAAAGGACAAAGAGTTTAATGCATTGGTCTCATCTTTAAAAGAGATGTCTATACAAATCATTCAACTCTCAGCAAATATTCCTTCAGAAGCAGCCTTTGCAATCAAGAATATTGAGAGCCCTTCTTTCTTAATCAACTTTATTAGTTCTAATATGAATGCTGATCTAATAGAAAAGCAAAAGATGTTAGAAGAAGCGAATTTAAAGAAGCGTGCAGAAATGGTTTTGGAACATTTGACCAAGGAATTGCAAATGTTGGAATTGAAAAACCAAATTCAATCTAAAGTAAGAGTTGACATTGATCGCCAGCAAAGAGAGTATTTCTTGCATCAGCAAATGAAGCAAATACAAGAGGAGCTAGGAGGTGATGGCCCTGATTTAGAAATTCAAAATTTACGTGAGCGAGGGGAACAAAAAGTTTGGAGTAAAGAAGTTGCAGCTGCTTTCAATAAAGAGTTAGATAAATTGCAACGCATGAATCCAGCAGCTGCAGAATATTCAGTATTGATGAATTATGCTGAATTATTATTGGAGTTACCATGGAATGAATTTACGGAAGATCATTTTGATTTGAAGAAAGCCCAAAAAGTTTTGGATCAAGATCATTTTGGTTTAGAAAAAGTAAAATCAAGAATTCTTGAATATTTGGCTGTATTAAAATTGAAACATAACATGAAGGCCCCAATCCTTTGTTTGGTAGGCCCTCCGGGAGTTGGTAAAACATCATTGGGGAAATCAATTGCAAAAGCTATTGGTAGAAAGTATGTTCGAATGGCCTTAGGTGGCATTCGTGATGAAGCAGATATTCGTGGTCACCGAAAAACTTATATAGGTGCAATGCCTGGTAGAATAATTCAATCGTTGAAGAAAGCACAATCAGCAAATCCTGTTTTTGTATTGGATGAAATTGATAAGGTTGGAAATGATTATCGTGGAGATCCATCTTCTGCATTATTAGAAGTATTAGACCCAGAACAAAACAGTGCATTTTATGATCACTATGTTGAATTAGATTTTGATTTATCAAATGTGATGTTCATTGCTACGGCAAATTCATTAAGTAATATTCACCCTGCTTTAATTGATCGTTTAGAAATTATTGAAGTGAATGGATATACTATTGAAGAAAAAGTAGAAATAGCAAAGCAATATTTAATTCCTAAACAAAGAGAAGCACATGGTTTGAAAGTGAAAGACATCACTATTAAGCCTGAAATTGTTGAAAAAGTAATTGAAGATTATACTAGAGAATCAGGTGTTCGTGGTTTAGAAAAAAAGATTGCTACATTAATTAGAGGAACTGCTAAAAGTGTTGCTGTTAAAGAAAAATATAATAAAACAGTTAACAATGAAGATGTAGTTAGAATACTTGGTGCACCTGATTATGATAAAGACATGTATCAAGGAAATGAAGTTGCTGGTGTAGTTACAGGCTTAGCATGGACTTCAGTAGGAGGTGATATTTTATTTATTGAAGCAAGTTTAAGTCCAGGGAAAGGTAAACTTACCTTAACTGGTAGCTTAGGTGAAGTAATGAAGGAATCTGCTGTAATTGCTATGGCATATATCCGTGCAAATGCCTCAAAATTTGGAATTGATTTTAGAATTTTAGAACAATGGGATGTACATGTGCATGTACCAGCTGGAGCAGTACCTAAAGATGGTCCTTCAGCAGGTGTAACAATGTTAACTGCATTGACATCGGCATTTACACAAAGAAAAGTTAAGCCATTTTTAGCAATGACTGGCGAAATTACTTTGAGAGGAAAAGTATTACCTGTTGGTGGCATCAAAGAAAAAATTCTTGCAGCAAAACGTGCTGGCATAAAAGACATTATTCTTTGTGAAAAAAATAAAAAAGATATTTTAGATATAAATCCAAGATATTTGAAAGAATTGAAATTTCATTATGTAACTGAAATGCAAGAAGTAGTAGATTTTGCCTTGATGAAACAAAAAGTAAAAGAGCCAATTGATTTAACAATCAGAGAAAATAAGAAAAACCTAATGGTTAATTAATGGAAAAGGGAGTTCGCTCCCTTTTTTTATTTGACGAGTGAAAGGGTTCCTTTATCCACGAAACCATCACCTGTAATAAAATAAATATAGGCACCAGGTGGCGCTTTGATTCCATTACTGCTGCCATCCCATTCAAATACTTTATCACTATCATAGACCAATTCACCCCAGCGATTATATATTTTCATATTGAAAATTGCACAAGGAGAATCTTCATTATAAATTTTAAAAATATCATTAAGGCCATCGCCATTTGGACTAAATACAGTTGGAACTCTTCTTCTTTCCTTATCTACAAAAGGAAATTTAAGTTGAACAATTGTTTCAGTTTTGCAAGGTGCAATGGCATTGGTTGTTAATTTGATATTATAATTTCCTTCAGCATTATATTGATAAACAGGATTTGTTTGTGTGCTTAATGTTCCATCACCAAAATCCCATTCAAAAAGTTTGTTTGTTAAATTTGCTTCTGGAAATAAGCTGATGGTTCTTGCACATGAATCATAATTATAACTAAAATTTGAACCCACAGAATCAAATACATAAACCATCATTGTGTCATAGCTAAAACAACTTCCATTGTATGCTTTCAAAATATATTGAGTGGTTTCTGTAGGGTTTGCCAATGGATCTGGAGAGTTTGGATAGTCAACACTTGCAGAAGGAGTCCACTCATAAGAATTGTAATCAGAACCACTTCCAGATAATCTTAATGTTTGCCTAGAACATATAAATTGATCTGCCCCAGCTCTTGCATGTGGTATTGTATCAACATTCACTTTTACTTTATAAGATTTTTCACAAGGTCCATTTTTTATTAATAAATTATATTCTGTATTTGTGGTTGGTGAGGCTAATGGATTAGCTATACTCGAATCTGAAAGTCCAATACTAGGTGACCAAGTATATGAGGTGCCTCCACTTGCTTTTAGTTCAACACTTCCTGAATTACAAATGGAAAGTAAAGTGTCTTTGACTGAAAGTTCAGGAGCAAAAATGGTAAATGTTTTTCTTGAACAAATGGTCTGACTTTCAATTTCTACAGTAACTGTAGCCGTATCGCCAATAAAAATTCTTGGATTAGGAACTTTGGTATTTGGAAAAAATTGACCATTATTTGATATCCATGAATATTTTGCATTGGGATAATTACTAAATGCAAAAAGTTGAAGTGTATCTCCTAAGCAGATAGTAGTGTCATTGTTAGTGGTGATTGGAAAATATTTTAATTGAATGGAATCAACAATTGTCAAGCCTGTACATTTTTCTACTGAAGTGATATAATACATACTCGAATCGGTATTGTTAATTCGCAATGAATTACTCATTTGTATGAAATTGTGTGCACTATCAAACCAGCGCATGGAATCTAATTTGGTATATTGAACAATTAATATATTAGTTGTAGTATCATCGCATGATAGTTCAAATTGTAAAGTATCTATAGGTTTATAATCCGTAATAGTGAAAAAAGAAGTAATAGAATCACATACAATTGGGCTACTTATTTTCAAAACTACTGATTCTGGTGTTTCGCTAATAAAATCAATTTTTGGTTTTACTTTGATAAAAGCAGAATTGGAGCCAGCAGCTATGGTAACTGTATTGAGAGGAGTTGCAACATAATCAACGCCATTAATTGCAGTACCTTCGAAAGTATAATTAACAATTATGGGTGATGATTTATTGGGTGATGTTCGGGAAATATTAAATCCTGAGCTATCGCATTCTGAAATAGTCAATTTCTGTTCGGTAGCTAAAACAGAAAGATCATTTAAACTTTCTAAACTTTTTGCTTCAATAAAAATTCCAGAGTCATAGATAAAATCTTTTACGTCTGCAATCGCAAATTTTAAGTCATAATTTTCACATGGCACAACGGTTGCTTCAATTTCAATTACTTTAGTAAAAGCATCAAACTGTACAGAGAGTCCATTTGAATTATCAACATAATAATTTGAATTAATTATTGAATTGATTGTATTAATAGATATAGGATCTGTTGTTCCAGGAATGAAAGCAATATTTTCAGTTCCTGAATAACCTGGTCCAGTTATAAAAAATCCAAACACATCATTGTAATCTTGATTAACTACTTCGGGGTATTCTTCAGAACCAAAAACAAATCGGAATTTTATTTTTGACGACTGGGGTTTAAATGTAAATTGAATCCATGTTGCGTCAAATGTACTATGGTTAGGACTAAGAGTTTGCAAATCGGCATCGCCTCCTAAGTTATTCGAAGAACTTTTATTTCCAACATTATTTGGACCAACTGCATCAACAGCTTTACCGGTGCTTAGTATTATTCCACTATCTAAGCCAATATTAGAATTCTTACCATTGAAAAAACCCAAAACACCTGGTGCATTAGAATAAGTAATATTGGTAATTTCTACACCATCACCTGCCAATACATTTTTTACTAATTGATCAACCGTACGATCTGTTTTAACAACCAATTGACCTAAGCCAATAGTGGAAGTAAAGCAAATAAGTAAAATTGTGATTAGTATTCTGATTTGTATAATTTTCAATTCTATGTTGGATGCTTATATTTACAATATAAAAATAAGTAAAAATATGATCATTGATTTAAGAAGTGATACAGTAACACAACCATCAGAGGCAATGAAAGCATTTATGCTATCGGCTCCTTTAGGTGATGATGTATACGGAGATGACCCTACAGTGAACCTTTTGGAAGCCAAAGTGGCAACTTATTTTGGTTATGAATCTGCTCTATATTGCTCTTCTGGCACAATGACTAACCAAATAGCTATCAAAACGCATACCATTCCTGGAGATGAAATCATTTGTGACGTAAGTTCGCATGTTTATAATTATGAAGGAGGAGGCATTGCTTTCAATTCTGGAGCCCAGGTTCGACCAATTTGGGGACTAAATGGAAGAATTACCGCTGAGCAAATTGCCGAACAAGTTCATCCAGCAATTATAAATTTGCCTCGAACAGCATTGGTGTCTTTAGAAAATACTTTGAATAAAGCAGGTGGAACCTTCTATACATTGGAACAAATTAAACCTATTGCTCAACTTTGTAAACAATTAAACCTGCCCTTACATCTGGATGGAGCAAGAATTTTTAATGCCTTAATTGAAAGTAAAGATAAAGCCATTGATTATTCTAAATATTTTAATAGTATTTCTATTTGTTTTTCCAAAGGATTAGGCGCACCTGTTGGTTCTGTTTTAGTAGGAGATAAGTCTTTTATTGCCAATGCAAGAAGAATTAGAAGATTGTTTGGTGGTGGAATGAGACAGGCTGGAGTAATTGCTGCAGCTGCTTTATACGCTTTAGAAAACAATGTGGAGCGATTAACAGAAGATCATGTTAGAGCCAAAGCAATTGGAAAAATTTTGAATGAAATGAATTATGTAAAGGAGTTAATTCCAATTGAAACCAACATTATCATTTTCAAATTAGTTGATGAAATGCCTTCTGAAAAATTCTTAGGAAAATTAAAGGAACATGGAATAATTGCCAATACCATGGGTAAACAAACTATCAGATTGGTAACTCATTTAGATTTCACGGATGAAATGCTAGATAAAGTGTTGACTACTTTAAAAGGATTGGGTCTAAATTAAGCCCAATTCCACTAATCCTAATCTAACATTCAAGAATAATATTAAATTTGAACTTTATTAAAAATACCAATAAATATGAGCCATAAAATCGCCCTAGTTTTATTAGGGCTTGTGATTACAGCATTCATCAGTGCATGTCAACATGAACCGGATTTAAGTAATCTTCCAACCATTTCATTTGCTTCAGATATTCAACCAATTTTAGCTGCAAAATGCAATATGCCCGCTTGCCACGGAAGTGGTAGCCAATCCGAATTTCCATTAGTTACGTACAATGATGTAATGGATAAAATTGAAAGCGGTAATCCTTCCAAAAGTGATTTGTATGAAGCCATTGTAACTTTAGGTGGGGATAAGAGAATGCCTCCATTACCTGATTCAAGATTGTCTGACCAACAAGTGAACAAGGTTTTAATTTGGATTGAACAGGGAGCACAAAATAACTAACTAAGAATTATAGATTTTACAATTTAAAAAATGAAAAAAACATTTTACATTTTATTATTATGTTCAGCCACATTTTTAGCTTCTTGCTATTATGATAATTTTGCTGAACTTAATCCTGGAGCTGAATTAAATCAAGTTTGTGATACAACAGGTACCATCAGTTTTGCAACTCAAGTTCAACCAATTCTAGCTAACTCATGTAATTCTGGAAGTGCTTCATGCCATGCTGCAGGAGCTATTTCTGGTTGGGACTTATCAGATTATGCAGGAGTAGTAAATTCAGCTAATAATACTTTAGTGAGCTCAATTATTTGGGATGGCAATGCTAGTCAAATGCCGAAGAATAGTCCAACAAAAATAGATGATTGTTCAAGTGTAACCATTCAACTATGGGTATCACAAGGAATGCTTAATAATTAATTCAAGAGAAAATAGAAATGAAAAAATATATAATCATCTACATGTTATTGGTGTTTGCAAATAATTTGAAAGCACAAGATCCAGATCAATTATTATTATTGGAAGGGATGAGTAATACTCCCAAAGAAGAATTGGTAACTGCAACTTATAAAGCAACTCGAGTAATCAATCAACATACCATTGAAGTTGGAGGAAAAAGAACTTTAGATTTTAGAATTCAACATCATTTTGGTCCATTCAATTCTGGCTCTTATGATTTTTGGGGTTTAGATGGTGGAGCAAGTATTCGATTAGGATTGGAGTATAGCTACGATGGTCGTTTGCAAGTTGGTATAGGAAGAACTTCTTATGAAAAACAAATAGATGGATTTTTAAAATATAGATTGTTGCGTCAAACAAAAAGTGGCTCAATGCCTTTAAGTATGACTCTTTTGGCCGGGTCTTATTATACCAATTTGCAAGGTCCACAAACTTTGATTTATGGAATTGATAAATATAAAAATTCATCTTCAAGATATTCATTTGCATACCAAATTATGATTGCTAGAAAATTCAATGAAAAACTTTCTTTGCAATTAACTCCAAGCTTTGTGCATTTTAATCAAGTAGATAAGTTAACTGATAAAAATGATGTGTATGCATGTGGTATCAATGGGCGTTATAAATTAACCAGGCGCATGGCGGTAACTTATGAATACATGGCACGCTTTAATAAATATACTGTAGCAAAATATTATGATTCAATGGGAATTGGGATTGATGTAGAAACTGGTGGACACGTATTTCAAATGTTCTTTACCAATTCATTTGGTATGACTGAAAATCAATATATCGCGCATACTTCTGATGATTGGTTTAACAAAGGATTTCGTTTAGGATTCAATGTTTCAAGGGTATTTACATTATAATTTTAAAAACAAAAAGAGTAATTTAATTATGAAAAAGTATTCCATTATTTTAAGTATCATATTCTCTTTTTGTTTTGTATCAACTTTTGCTCAACACAAAAATATTTTAATCAGTACAAGTAATTCTCCTAACGAACCTTCAATTGTATTAAATCCAAAAGATCCGTCAAAAGTTATTGCAGCAAGTAATATCAACAATCTTTATTACTCAAGTGATACAGGTAGAACATGGACGGAACAAACACTTTCAAGTACCTATGGTGTTTGGGGTGACCCAGCATTGTTTGTGGATACTCTTGGTGATTTTTATTTTTTCCATTTATCTAATCCAGGAAATTTAGGTTCATGGATTGATCGAATTGTTTGTCAAAAATCATTTGATAATGGAATAAATTGGACAGATGGAACATTTACTGGATTGAATGGGAGTAAGGCTCAAGATAAACATTGGGTAGCTATCAATAGAAAAACGAATGTAATTTATGTTACATGGACTCAATTTGATGACTATGGAAGTACTCTTCCCGCAGACAGTTCTGTTATTTTATTTTCTAAATCTTCGGATTTAGGAATGACTTGGACAGCAGCAAAAAGAATCAATCAAATAGCAGGAGATTGTATTGATGAAGACAATACAGTTGAAGGAGCTACACCTGCAATTGGTCCAAACGGAGAGTTATATGTTTCATGGGCAGGACCTGCAGGATTAAGATTTGATCGTTCATTAGATGATGGAAATACTTGGTTAACAAATGATATTTTAATTGATCCAATGCCAACAGGTTGGGATTATAGTATTCCAGGAATCAATAGGGCCAATGGCTTGCCAATTACTGTTTGCGATTTAAGTAATGGACCCAATCATGGAACTATTTATGTGAATTGGTCTGATCAACGCAATGGTTCAACAGATACAGATATATGGTTATCAAAATCACAAGATGGTGGAAATACATGGTCTGCACCAATGAGAGTAAACAATGATGCGCCAGGTAAGCAACAGTTTTTTACTTGGATGACTATTGATCAAACAAATGGTAATTTATATTTTGTTTTTTACGACAGAAGAAATTATGCGAATAATAGGACAGATGTTTACATGGCACAATCAAAGGATGGTGGTCAATCATTCATTAATTTTAAAATTTCAGAACTTTCTTTCATTCCAAATTCTGGTGTGTTTTTCGGAGATTATACCAAT
This sequence comes from Sphingobacteriaceae bacterium, assembly GCA_965279595.1. GTDB lineage: Bacteria > Bacteroidota > Bacteroidia > Sphingobacteriales > Sphingobacteriaceae > CAIKLP01. The sequence goes on along the minus strand of OZ257246.1, from coordinate 2,742,724 downwards.
GTAACTGCAAACAATAATATTGTAAGACCTATTTGGACCGCACTTTTTGGAAGTGACTTAAAAATTTACACTGCATTAATTAATGTTGATTCTATTAGTCAAACAGTTGGAATTAATCAAAACTTAATTGAAGCAAATTCATTTTACCCAAACCCAAGCTCAGAAGAAAATTATATTTCATTTAAAATACATGAACCTTCTAAAGTGAGTGTAGAAATTTTTGATATGGCTGGTAAAAGTATTGCGAAACTATTTGACCAAAAGGAATACACTTTGGGTAAATACATTGAGAAAATTGAACCAAAAAAACTAGGATTGAAACCTGGAAATTACACCTATCAGTTAAAAATTAATAATCAATTGACTCGACAAAAAGTTTTAATAATTAATTAAGCTTTTTCTTCCCATAATGCAGATAGATGCATAATTGTTTGTACTGCTTTTTCCATATCTTGAATTGAAACCCATTCTAGTTTCGAATGAAAAGCATGTTCACCTGCAAAAATATTTGGGCAAGGCAAACCCATAAAAGATAATCTAGAACCATCAGTGCCGCCTCTAATTCCGCCTGCTACAGGCTTCATTCCTGCACGTTTAATGGCTTCCACAGCATGTGCAACAATTTCAGGATGTTGGTCTAAAATCATTTTCATGTTTCTGTATTGCTCAACTATCTCAAAAGTAAAAGTTGATCCAGGAAAATCTTTGATTACTTCTTGAGTGATTTTTTTCAAATCATTTTCATACTCGGCTAATTTTGAAGTTTCAAAATCACGAATGATAAATTGCAAAACACATTTTTCCATACCACCATTGATAGATGTTGGATGAATAAATCCTTCTCTTCCTTCAGTAGTTTCTGGTGATAATGAACCTTGTGGAATTCTACTTAAAATTAATCCAGCAATTTTTGCTGCATTTTCCATTTTCCCTTTAGCAAATCCTGGATGAGATGCAACTCCATGTATCGTAATGATTACAGCATCAGCAGAAAAGGTCTCATCTTCAATATGGGCAACTGTTTCACCATCTATGGTATAAGCAACTTTTGCATTCACCCTTTTTAAATTTACTTTATCAACGCCTCTTCCAATTTCTTCATCAGGTGTGAATAAAATACTGATATCTCCATGTTTAATTTCTGGTTGATTGATTAATTGATAAATAGCATCCATTATTTCTGCAACGCCAGCTTTATTATCTGCACCTAATAGTGTAGTTCCATCGGCAGTAATAATATCACTTCCTATTTGATCTAATAATGCAGGGTGTTGGTTGGGATCTATGATTTGATTGGAGTCTGCGGGTAATTGTATTTTTTGACCTTGATAGTTTTGATGAATTATTGGTTTTACATTTTCACCTGAACAATCTGGAGAGGTATCCATGTGAGAGCAAAAACAAATGGTTGGAACTTTTTTTTCTGAGTTTGATGGAAGGGTACCATAAACATAACCATTCTCATCCATTTCAGCATCAGCAATTCCCATTGCAAGCAATTCTTGCACTAATATTTTTCCTAAGTTTTTTTGTTTTTCAGTTGATGGACAAGTTGGAGAACTTGGATCTGATTGAGTGTCAATCTGAACATAGTTTAAAAATCGTTCACTAACTGTGTATTTTTTTATTGGAAACATGATTGTTTTTTTTAGGAAAATTATTCGCTTTTTGTTTCATCAATGCGTAAATCTGGTCTGCGAATTTGTCCGCCTGAATGACCTACCTGCACTGCAAAGTAAATACTTATTAAAGATAGAATTAAACACAAACGCAATAACCATTTACTGGCAGGGTGGTTTTTATAATATAGAAAAATGGTGATTAATGCTAAAACAGCTAATCCATCCATTACCCAAGTTGATTGTTCAGCAATTTCTTCATGTTCTTCAATCATGAATCGAGCAACACCGGGTTGTTCTTCAACAGCATGTTCTGATTTTTCACCAGTAATCATACTTGGTACACACATCAAAGCATTGAAAATAAATAGGCCTAATGCAATCATTTTAATTTGCTTTTGGTGACTAATCATTCCAATTATTAAAATGATAATTGCAATACAGGTTCCAATTAATGGAAAATGATTGACTAATAAATGAAGTTGAGTATTACTCATGTTGAATAAATTTATTGCAATAAATGTATAAAAAAATAAAGGGAGTTGAAATTTAATTATGAAATCAATAGATTACTGTTAAACTGCCATTCTCATTGAATCCATTGCCTTTTACTACATAGAAATATGTGCCAGCAGGAACTGTTTCTCCATTTACTTTAGCATCCCACTCATGTAAATCAGTATTTTCAGAAGTAAATAATAGAGTTCCCCATCTATTATAAATATAAATAGCATTTACATTACAAAAAGTATTACCACCAACAATTTTGAATAAATCATTTTTTCCATCACCATCAGGTGAAATTACATTTGGTATAAATCTTTCATTGATATCAATATCATTAAATTGTATGGTAGCTGTTTTAATAGATTCACAAGGAGTGTTGGGGTTTACTTTATAAGTTAGTTGAAATGGACCGTTACCTTGATATTGATGAGTCGATTGAAATTCTTTAAATATAAAATCATCACCAAAATTAATACTGTCTTTATATATTCCAGTTGAATTATTTTCAAGAAAAATAGTTTTACTACAACTATCAACTAAAATATTTATGTTAGCATTACCATTTGGAATAACTTTTACTTGTACTGAATCGAAATCAAAGCAAGTACCATTAAACATCTTGACATAATATGTTGTGGTTTCATAAGGAGTGGCTAAAGGTTTAGCATCAAAAGGGTTATTTATACTATTGGCAGGACTCCATATATAACCAGTACAATTATTACAGTTGCTTTCTATTTGAATAGTAGTTCTATCTTCTGCACAAGTATAATATGTAGTTGTATCATGAATAAATTCAGGTGGATGATTAACAATTATTTTAATTGAATCAATGCTTGAACAGCCATTTTCATCAGTTATTTCAACAAAATATTTTTTAGTTGTGTCTGGATAAAAAGTTGGAGTTGCACTAAATGGGTTAGTAATATTAGTTTTAGGAAACCATTCATATGTTGAACCTCCTGTAGCTTTAAATGATACTGAGTCTCCTATACAAATGGTATTTTCATCTTCTGTTACAAACATGTTATTAACCCGCATCAATACAGTATAATTGTTTACACAATAATCTTCATTTAATAGTCGACAGTTTATTGCAATATCAAATTTGCTATAAGCAGTGAAAATTGGATTTTCAATAGAGTCGTTGTCAAAATAAGCTTTAGGTGACCATTTGTATTTGGCATTTGGAATATTACTCGTAATTTGAAATTGAACTTTATCCATAAAACATAAATCAACGGTGTCTTTAATGATATTGCCAATCAATACACCTGGTTTAGATGGATTTAATAAGAAAGTATCAATCACTAAATTGTTATTGCACAAATCTAAGCAACTAATAAAAACTCGAGTAGGTGTATCTAATCGAAGCCATTCAGAAATTGATCTAGAGCCAACCGTATCACCTGTTTCTAAAACCCATGTAAATACTGTATTACCTGAGCCTCCTTCCATCTGTATAATTCTTTTACTGCTATCGCCATCACATTCGAAGTAACTAATTTTCTTCATTACAACTGGTTTGTAATCACTAATATAAATAGAATCAACTAAAAGAGCTTTATTGCATATATTGGAAAAAATTGTTTTGGCGTAAAAATATTCAATGCTATCTTTTACTCCATCTTCTAATATTTGGATGGTCACTTTTTTTAATTTTTCGAAAGCATTGAAATGAATGGTGGTTGGAGCAATAAAATCAATCCCATTTTCTGCGTTACCTTCGTAAGTAATTTCGAAGTCAGCTGGTTGGTCAATATTTCCAGAACGATCAATAGTTAATACTGCAGAATCACAACCTTCTATGGCAATGGTTTTGTTTGGATCATAATTACTTAATTTTAAATAAGCCGATCCATCCATCTGACTTTTTAAACTATTTTCTTCTAAAAATATTCCTGAATCAAAAAGAAAATCTTTCACATCACTAATTGCCATAATTAAAGTATAGGCATTACATGGAATTGTTTTGATTTTAATTTCAATGGGAACAGTATATCCATCAAATTGAAAATCATTACCCGTATTAGTTCTATAATAATTTGAATTTACAATTTGATTAACTGAATTGATACTAATAGGAGTAACGGTTCCAGGAATAACTGCAATGTTTTCATAACCAATATATCCTTGTCCACTTACAAAAAAACCGAACACATCATTGAATTTACTACCCACAGATTCTGGATATTCTTCAGAGGCAAACACAAACCGAAAAGTGGTAGTATCTGAAGCAGGAAAAAATCTTATCGTGATTGCAGACGCATCATATAGTGTATCATTGGATAGGCTTTTCAGTATTGGAAATCCACCTAAATTATTTGAATTACCAGCTCGGGTATTGTCGTTGGGTCCTAAAGCATTCAAAATATCACCTGTTGAAATGATGATACCTTTATCAATACCAAGATTTGTATTGCTGGCATCAAAATATCCAATGCTGTTTAAATTACCAGTAATACTTAAACTACTAATTGCAATTCCATTTCCAATTAAAGTATTTTTTACAAGGGCAGTAGTGAATGTGTCCTTTTTAATAATGATTTGTGCTTTGGTTGAAAAACCAAAACAAAAAACAATCCATATGATTATATATAGAAACTTTTTAAATACCACTATTCAATTTAAGATAATAGAGCAAAAACTATTCCAAGCGTATTATAATACCAATGAAATTGTTCCAGTGTCTTTGAATCCTTTTCCTTCAATTAAATAAAAATAAGTTCCTTCTGGTAATACTACTCCATTTACTTTTCCATCCCACTGAAGTTCATTTTTGTTTTCAGTTTTGAAAAGTAATCTTCCCCAACGATTATAAATATAAATTTTTTCAATGGCGCATTCCACATTTCCACCTGTAACTACAAACTTATCATTGTAGCCGTCACCATTTGGAGTAATAACATTTGGTACAACTCTTTGATTAATGTCTACATCATTTAACACAATTGATGAACTCATAGAATCTAAACATTCTGTATTTCTATTGGCAATTAATTTGATGGTATAATTTCCTGTAGTTTGATATTCATGAATAGGACTTCTTTCTAAAGAAGTAGTTCCATCACCAAAATCCCAAAACATAGAATCTGTTCCAATTGAATTGTTTTTAAAGGCAACAATTCTCAAACAACTATCAATACCCATTGTGAAATCAACAGTGGGTGAATCAACTACGGAAACTAATACAGTATCATATGTAAAGCAAGCATTGTTGAAAGCCTTCAAATAATATGTCGTTGTTGCAATAGGTGTAGCCTTTGGCGTTTTACTTTTATAATTATCTAAACTTTGTCTAGGCGACCATTCATAGGTATCATAATCAGATCCGGATGCATTTAAAGTAACTTCACTTCTTTTGCAAATAATTTTATCAGTACCCGCATAAGCAATTGGTAAAGTATCTACTTTCACATTGATACTGTAGGTAACTTTGCAGTGAATGCTATCTTCAATTTCAACTGAATAAGTATTAGTTAACCAAGCTTTTGGATTGTAAATGGTATCATTACTCAAACCAGTTGAAGGTGTCCATTTATAATGAATTCCGCCATATGCTAATAATTGTGCAGTATCATTTAAACAAATATATGCTGGTTTTTTTCCATAAATTCCTTTAGGAATTATTCTTACTTTAAATGTAACAGGTTCTGCACAAGCTTCTTCATTTAAAAGCGAAACTGTAACATTAATTTCATAAACACCATTCGGGACAGTATATTTTACTAATGGCTTACTGCTTAGACTATCAATAATACCAGCAGTTTGTAAAGATAAGTCTGTTGCAGTCCATGCATACCTTGGGTTTGGAATGGAAGGTGTAATGCTAGCATATAAATTAAAAATAGTACCGGCACAAACTACAGTATCAGCTGTAGTATGTAATACAGTTGGAATAATAGGAGCAAGATAAAGTGTATCTTTTACTAATGTATTAGTACATGAATCAAATGCGGTAACTACATACATCGTTAAGCTATCTGGGGAGACCATCAATATTTTAATAAAACTTATGGTATCAATTGCTAAACTGTCAGTCCATGAATAAGCAACATGAGCTGAGCCTCCACTAGTTTTAACTGTATAATATAGTGTGTCACCTTTACATTTTAATTTTTGAAATCCAGTTATTTTTAGGGTATCAAAATCTTTAATATTAATAGAGTCTGCGGAGATATAACAAGAACCATTACTTGTTACTTCAATTTTAAATTTCTCTGGAATCTCAACAATATTATCATCCATAGGGTAGAAGAAAAATTCAGAAAATGCAGCACCTGCAGGGATGTTGATCGCATTATTTAAAATTGGATAATCTACTCCTCTGGTTGCAGCACCTGTGGTCACATATGAGCCAAACAAAGCTGCTGTTAAATCAGAGCTTGTCCTTGTAAAACGAACAACTACACTATCACATTTTTCATTAACAGTAGCACCTGTTGGGTGCATGATTTCCACATTGATATTATCTACTTTTTCACTTTCAAAACTTTGGGCTTCAAGGAAAATCCCTGAATCATATGCTCTATCAATAACATCAGCGATTGCTAATTTGATGGTATATGTTTCACAAGGTATAAGATCAGCTAATACAAGTTCAATGACACTTGTAAATGCATCATATTGAACGCCGGTTCCATTGGTATTATCAACATATAAATTTGAATTTGTGACTGCATTGATTGTGCTAATGGCAATTGGCATGTTTAAACTGCCTGGTATGATAGCGATGTTTTTCTTTCCAACAATCCCAGGCCCACTAACAAAAAAACCAAATACATCATTATAAATTTGACCTACAAACTCTGGGTATTCTTCAGATGCAAAAACAAAACGCAATTTAATTGAAGAAGTAACTGGAGTAAAATCAAATTGAATGGAAGCTGCATCTACAGTGAAGCCATCAGCGATAATATTTAAATCTGCGTCTCCAGCTTTATTATTGGAACTACTGACTTGAGTATTATTTGGACCAATTGCATCTACTGCCTTTCCTGTTGAAATTAATATTCCACTGTCCAATCCTAAATTGGTACCAGTGCCATCAAATACGGCAACGGCGCTTGTATCTCCTCTAAATATTACATTTCTAACTGTAATCCCTTGTCCGACTAAAACTTCCCTCACCAATTTACCCATGTTTTTCTCAGATCTGATTTTCAACTGAGCAAATGCAGTAATATGTAAAGCAATTAATAAAACAATAAGCGTGAATCTGCGACGTATATGGGAAATCTTATTCAAAACAAATATTTTTAGTCCAAAAAGATTTCCAATATAAGCAAAGTTCGTGTTATATCAACTTTTTGCGTTTAATTCCATTTTTTCGGCGAAATGAGCGCAATAATCACGAAGATCTTCTACTATATTTTTTTCTCCTGTAGCTTTCAAGAAACTATCTCCCATGGTCATTAATGTTTCATAGAAAAATCGTTTCATTTCATCAACAGGCATGTCTTTAGTCCATAAATCTAAACGTAAGGAATTCTGGTATTGTTGGTCCCAAAGTGCCAAAATCATTGATTTACAAGCCAATTCTTGTGTGTTTTCAGAATCCGAAGAATACCATAAAATGGATTCTGGTAAATTTTTATCGTCTAAGTTTACGGTGATTTTAATCTCTGCTGTTTTCATTTAAAATATATTCTATTGTATTATTTGTTATTTTTTTTATCCCAGTTCTTACCTTTTTTCTTCCTAAAACCTCTTTCAGGTTCCTTTCCAGCTGCTTTATCTTCTGCTAATTTCTTTTTAGCTAACTTTTTTTTCGCGTCAGCTGAAGGTCGCTTGAATTTCTTTTCATGAAATGATCCTTTGAATGTTGGGTCGTCTCTGCGTTTTTGTTCATCAATATCTCGAGCTATTGATTGTTTCTCATTGAAAGGTGTATCTAACATCACAACTCCTTCTGGAATTTGAAAAACAGGAATTGTTTGCCTGATTAACTTTTGAATTTTCAATAAATGCATTTGCTCCGCTTCATTACAAAAGGTAATGGAAACTCCAAGCTTTTGAGCTCTTCCAGTACGACCTATTCTATGTACATAATCTTCATAAATCAAGGGCACATCAAAATTGATTACATGACTTACATCGCTTACATCTATTCCTCTTGAGGCAACATCTGTACCCACCAATATTCTTACTGAACCTTCTTTAAAAGATTCCATACTGTTTATTCGGGTATTCTGACCTTTGTTTGCATGAATTACTTTAACTTGATCATCCCCTAATTTTCTACCTAAAAAATGAAAAACATTATCTGCAATTGTTTTGGTTTTACAGAATACAATCACTTTTTGGAATAATTCTTCATCTAATAAAAAGTGATATAATAAATTGACTTTAGATCTTAAATTTGGAACATAATAAACCCTTTGTTCAACATTGATTGCAGGTGTTGCTTGTGTACTTACTTCAACTAATGTTGGATACAACAGAAAATCATCTGCTAAAGCTTTTACTCTATCAGACATTGTAGCTGAAAACAAAAGGTTTTGACGTTTCTTCGGAATGACTTCTAAAATGCGATTGATCTTTCCAATGAAACCCATATCTAACATTTTATCTGCTTCATCCAATACCAAAACTTGAAGTTTTTTCAATACTAAATCACCTTCTAAATATAATTCCAACAATCGTCCAGGTGTTGCAATTAAAATATCAATGCCCTTGCTTAAAGTTTCTTTTTGTGTTTTCGGACCTAAGCCACCATATATAACTGCAATTCTTAAATCAGTATAAAGTGCAAATGATTTGGCATTGTCTTCAATTTGCATAGCCAATTCACGTGTAGGAGCAAGTATTACAGCCCTTGGTGAATCTTCTTGCGCAAAATTTAGTTTTTTAATGATGGGTAATAAATAAGCAGCTGTTTTTCCTGTTCCTGTTTGTGCAATTCCCAAAACATCCTGACCGTTGATAATTGGAGGTATGGCTTTCTCTTGAATCATTGTAGGATCCACATAACCAACCTCTTCAATTGCGTTCAACACTTGTTTATTGAAACCAAACTGCTCAAATTTATTTTGCATGGTGCAAAGATAAGATTTGAATTTCCATTTGGGCATTTTTAGTTACTTTTGAATCAACAAATGGGGCTTAATATGAAGAAATACTTGATAAAAAACGGTTTAATTATCAATGAAGGAAAACAAGTTGTTAAAGATATTTTAATTGAAAATAAGCGCATTGCAAGAATCGAATCCAATATTGATGATGCAAAAGCAACTATAATTGACGCCGGTGGGTTTTGGATTATCCCGGGTGCCATTGATGATCAAGTGCATTTTAGAGAACCTGGATTAACGCATAAGGGAGAAATTTATACGGAAGCCCGTGCTGCAGTTGCAGGTGGTATTACCTCTTATATGGAAATGCCTAATACCATACCCAATGTTTTTACCCAAGAATTATTAGCACAGAAATATGAGAGAGCCTCTGAAGTTTCATTAGCTAACTATTCCTTTTTTATGGGAAGTTCCAATACCAATTTAGAAGAAGTTTTGAAAACTGATCCTAAAAATGTTTGTGGTATCAAAATCTTTATGGGCTCTTCAACAGGAAACATGTTAGTTGATGATCCATTTGTATTAGAAGAAATTTTTAAAAACTCTGCAATGTTAATTGCTACTCATTGCGAAGATGAAGCAACTATTAAACATAATCTTGCAATGTATAAAGAAGAATATGGAGACCATATTCAACCTAACATGCATCCCATAATTCGATCTGAAGAAGCTTGTTATTTGTCTTCTTCTATGGCGGTGGCTCTAGCTAAAAAACATCATACTCGACTTCATATTTTACATATTTCTACAGCTAAAGAAACTGAGTTGTTTCAGAATGACATTCCACTAGCAAAGAAAAAAATAACTGCGGAAGCCTGTATCCATCATCTTTGGTTTACTGATAATGATTATGCAAGCAAAGGCAATTTAATTAAATGGAATCCAGCAATAAAAACGGAAGCAGACCGAGATGGAATTTGGAAGGCTTTATTGGATGGTAGAATTGATGTGATTGCAACCGATCATGCTCCACATACTTTAGAAGAAAAAAATCAAACTTATTTGCAAGCGCCATCTGGCGGACCCTTAGTACAGCATGCGGTTATAGCCATGGTAGAAAAACACAAGGAAGGAAAAATAACTATGGAGCAAGTAGTTGAAAAAATGGCACATAACCCAGCTATTTTGTTTGAAATAAAAGATCGTGGATTTATTAGGGAAGGCTATTTTGCTGATTTGGTTTTAATCAATCCGAATGCATCTACTGAAGTAACCAAAGAAAGTCTATTTTACAAATGTGGATGGTCCCCATTTGAAGGAGTGCAATTTCAATCAAAAATTCAAAGCACTTTTGTAAGTGGACATTTAGCTTATCATGATGGAAAGTTTGATGAGGATGTGAAAGGGGAGAGGCTTAGCTTTAATAGATAATGGGAAAATTAGCTAATTAGCTAATTAGCTAATTATGGTCGTGGGTTGTTGATGTGTTGATTCAACCATCTAGCGTGATATTACATTAATTAGCTAATTAAATTTAATAGTAGGGATTAAATGGAAAATAACTGAATGGTTACGCGAACCAATGATTTGATAAAGTGTAGCATATCGGGGTCAGGGTTTAATTTGTTTCTTCTTTTTACGAAGGTTTTTGGAAAAGGTTTCAATTGGTTAAATTGTTGATGAGATAATGTGTTGATGTGTTAATGTGTTGATGCTGTGTTATAGCAGATTTTTACTATTAGATAATTAGCAATTCTACCAATTAGCTAATTACATTTATGGCAAGCAAAGAGTTCAATTAACACATCAACACATCAACACATTCCTTGCTTCGAAGACAATTAGCTAATTAGCTAATTCTCACATTAGCTAATTGCCTACTAGGCAACCTACATCGCACCATTAACACATTAACACATCAACACATCAACACATTCCTTGCTTCGAAGACAATTAGCTAATTAGCTAATTCTCACATTAGCTAATTACCTACTTGGCAACCAACATCGCACCATTAACACATCAACACATTAACACATCAACACCTTCCTTGCTTCGAAGACAATTAGCTAATTAGCTAATTACCAAATTAGCTAATTAACTCCTTCCAACTAGCCCAATAGTAACACCCATTTAACAAAATTTACAAAAAACCAAACCATATACCTCCAATCTCTGTATTCTATATTACATTTGCATGGAATTTTAGGAATATGGCGCAGGTTTCAATAAATATAGCAACGGGTTCATTACAGAAGGAAGAGTTGATCATTGGTATTGATTTAGGTACAACCAATAGTTTAATAGCTTATATCAATGAAAATCAAGATGCGGAGGTAATAAATGACATGGGGAAAGGTGTATTAGTTCCATCTATTGTTCATTTCCATCCATCAGGTGATGTAATTGTAGGTAAAGATGCTCGAGCTTATTTACTTTCTGATCCAAGTAATACTATTTTTTCAGTGAAACGTCTTTTAGGGCAATCCTACAAAGACATAGATGCGTTCAAAGATTTCTTCAGTTATAAAGTAATTGACGATGATACAGAAAGCATGGTGAAAGTTAAAGTTGCTGATCGATTTTACACACCAGTTGAGTTATCTGCTTTTATTTTAAAAGAATTAAAAAACAGAGCGGAACACGCTTTGAAAACGCCAGTAAATAGAGCAGTAATTACTGTCCCTGCCTATTTTAATGATGCTCAACGTCAAGCTACCCGTGATGCTGGAAAATTAGCTGGATTAGATGTGTTGAGAATCATTAACGAACCTACAGCAGCTAGTTTGGCTTATGGTATTGGTGTCAGTCCAGATGAAGAAAAAACAATTGCTGTTTATGATTTCGGTGGTGGAACTTTTGATGTTTCTATTTTAAAAATTCAAAATGGAATTTTTGAAGTATTGTCAACCAATGGTGATACTTTTTTAGGTGGTGATGATTTTGATGCTTGCATTTTAAATTATTGGATTGAACAGAATAAATTAGATTTAAATATTTTAAAAGAGAATCAAGAGTTAGCGCAAGAATTAAGATTAGCAGCTGAAGAAGCAAAAATTGCTTTAAGTTCGCAATCACTCTATAACACTACTGTTCAAGGCATACCTTGTGGAATCATGCGTAGTACTTATGAAGCATTAATTACTCCATACATTGAACGTAGTTTGAATTGTTGTGCTCAAGCAATAAATGATGCAGGAATAAAAAAATCAGAACTAGATGCAATTGTTATGGTTGGAGGTACAACTCGTACACCATTGTTGAAACAAAAAGTTTCTGCTTTTTTTGAAAAAGAAGTTAGTGATGAATTAAATCCAGATGAGGTAGTTGCTTTAGGAGCTGCCATTCAAGCAGATATTTTAGCAGGTAATAGAAAAGATATTTTATTATTAGATGTAAGCCCTTTGTCATTGGGAATTGAAACAATGGGTGGGTTAATGGATGTAATCATTCCTAGGAACTCTAAAGTGCCAACCAAAGCAGGCAGGCAATACACCACATCTGTAGATGGACAAGTAAACATGAAAATTTCTGTTTATCAAGGAGAAAGAGATTTGGTTGCAGAAAACAGAAAATTAGGAGAGTTTGATTTACGAGGTATTCCATCTATGCCAGCAGGTTTTCCAAAAGTCGACATCAATTTTTTAATAAATGCAGATGGTATTTTAAAAGTACAAGCCATTGAATTGAGATCTAATGTTAAACAAGAAATTATTATTACACCTACTAATGGCTTAACAGATGAACAAGTAGAACAAATGTTGATGGATTCTGTTATCAATGCCAAGGAAGACATCAGTAAACGCATGATTATTGAAGCAAGAACAGAAGGGGAACAGATGAAATACACTATTGAAAATTTCATCAAAAAGCATGGACAGTTTTTGAATCAAGAAGAAACAGAAAATACTTTAATGCATTTAGAAAATTTAAAAAGCAGCTTGATTTTAACTGATAAAGATGCGATTCTAAAAGCTATTGATGACATCAATGAATATACCAAACCTTTTGCTGAAAGAGTAATGGATCAAGCCATTGCGAAAGCATTAAAAGGTAAAGCCATTTAATTAATTTTAATTGAATAAAATGAAAACTACTGTTAATATTAAAGTTGCTTCGGATGTTGTATGTCCATGGTGTTATATTGGTAAAAAACATTTAGAAAAGGCCATTGAACTATTGAAGGAAGATTATTTTGTTGAAGTTCAATATTTACCATTCGAGTTAGCACCAGATGTTCCTGAATCTGGAGCAGATTTCAAAACTCATATATCACAAAAATTTGGTGATTGGAATCAATTTTTGAAGCGATCAGAAATGGTTAAAGCAAAAGGTCAACCATTAGGTATTGATTTTAAATTTGAACAATTAGGAAATACTCCAAACACTTTTCAAATTCATAGAGTAATACAATTTGCTCATCAATTGGGTTTACAAGTTGAAGTAGTTGATGCATTTTTTAAATCTTATTTTGTTGATTTAGTTGATTTAACTAATGAAAGCGAAGTGATTAGAATTGCAGCTTCAGCAGGTTTGGATGCAGAGCATGTTGCTACTTTATTGAAAACAAAAGAAGGATATTTAGAAACAAGATCTTTGCAAGACAATGTATTGGCTTTAGGCATCACTGGTGTTCCATTTTTTATCATCAATGATCAATTTGGTTTAAGTGGTGCAGTGCCTGCTGAACAATTAGTCGAAGCAATCAAACAAGCTTCGCCAATTAGTCAAGATGGGGAGAATTGTAATATAGATGAGGTTTGTTAATTGTTTTGAGAAAACATTTTAGCAACATATTTACCAATAATATCGAACTCCAGATTTACTACATCACCTTCTTTTAATTGTCCCATTGTAGTGTGTTCAAATGTATAGGGGATAATGGCTACAGAGAATTGATTGATACCTGAATCTATCACAGTTAAACTAATTCCATTTACACAAATAGAACCTTTTTCAACTGTTAAATTTTTTTGTTGAGCATCATATTCAATAGTAAATCTCCAACTCCCTTGTTCATCTTTAATTGATTTAACAATTCCTGTTTGATCAACATGACCTTGTACAATATGGCCATCTATTCGACCATTCATAATCATACATCTTTCTAAATTCAATTGATTGCCAATACTTAAATTCCCTAAATTGGTTTTTTGTAAAGTTTCATGAATGGCAGTTACCACATGTTGATTAGGAAGCAATTTTGTTACTGTTAAGCAAACCCCATTGTGTGCTATACTTTGATCTATTTTTAATTCAGAAGAAATTTCAGATGAAATGCTAAAATGAATATTGTTTTTTTCTTTTTCAATGGCAGTAATGGTACCTAGACTTTCTATAATTCCTGTGAACATATTTTCTTTTTTATCGTACTAAATGTACAAACCCTGAAAGGTTTTTTTGTTTGTAACCTTTCACTCTAATTTCACTAAACTCTACAGAATAAAAATAAACTCCAGCTGGTAAATCTTTATTATTGTCTTGTGTTTTTCCATTCCAATTAATTTTAGGATCATTGGTTTCATAAACTTCAGTGCCCCATCTATCATAAATATGAACTGTGAATTTGCTTACAAAGTCAGTGCTATCTTTAATTGGTGTAAATAAATCATTGAAACCATCTTCATTTGGTGTGAACACATTGGGTAATACAATTGCCGGACAATTATCTATACAAATTAAATTACTGCGATCACTTTCATTATCAAATGAATCAATAGCGGTAATGAAATAACATCCCGCAATAGATTCAAACAAATTAGCATCAGTATAAGTCAAAGTAGTAGCAGGAGCAATATCGCTTGTTAACACACTAAACTCCGAACCTTCAAACATCGATTTGTAAATTCTGTATTTTACTACATCATCTGAACAAGAATCATTTGGATTGGTCCATGTTAAAATGTTTCGGTATAAGCCACAACTTGGACTAACTGTTAATACTGGAGGACAAGGTTTTTCAATATCAATTGGTGTTGCACAACGAATTTGTGAATTATTGATTAAGGGTTCCGGAAATCCACCTGCAGTATAACTACCAATAGCTTTAACAAAGTAACAGTAGTTCTGCGAATTGACTAAGCCACGATCAATGTAGTTGTTACTTGTACTAAATCCAATTGAATCATATTGAGCACTAGAATTATTAAATCGATAAACAGTAAACTTGGCATTCGTCCAAGGAACGGTTACATTCCAATTTAATTCTACTCTATTGTCTCTACCTACAGCATTTAAAAAAATGGAACTTGCTTTTTTGCTGGTTCCAACTAAATTATTATTCGCATAGAAAGCTAGTTTATAAAATAATTGATTTTCTAAAGTGTTACTATTGATATCTAAATAAACACTATCATTTAAATTCCCTAAAAAAGTTGTAGTTACTGTTTTTACAGTAGTATAGGTGATATCATCAATTGACTTGAGTAATTGATATTCATATGGTCCAGGATATTGTATTGTATCTAATTGTGATGGTTTTACCCATTTCACAGAATCTGTCCCAGTACTTGCATTGCTTGTTAAAATATCAACATGAGTGAGTGCTGGTAAATCACGTGTTAATATTTCACAACTTTCGTTTGATGCAATACTCTCCGCATCATCAGGAAAATAAGCAACAATACGGTAACAATAATTATTTCCAGTACTCAATCCTTGTCCATCATTGTCATCAATAAAAGTAATTGTGTTGATGTTTTCTACTTTCTTAATTAATTCATACCCAACACCAATAGGCACGCCTGTTTGACATGCAGTAGGCGTGAAGGGATAGGCACCACTTCTTCGATAAATTTTATAACCAACAGCTTGTCCACAATTTAATTTATCCCAGTTCAAAATGATAGTTGAACCAATTGCATTGCAAGTTAAATTTTGTGGCGCAGGTGAAATGATTTTTATTTGCCAATCTTCTAAATCTACTAATTTCGGACTTCCATTATCAATTGCTTTAATTACAATTTGATAAGGTTGTTTGCGCACACCATTGCAACTGGTTTGCCATCTGAAAGTTTGACTCACATTGGTGTTTCCAGTAACAGGTTGTGGAAAAGAAACGGTATCTGGTGGACCTAACTTGAAGGGTCCTCCAGTTGCTGTTAAAGTAACGGCATGGTTATCTTTATCATTTGCAGTTATAAGTTGAGTGAATAAACTACCTGCAATAATACAAGTATCTTTAAGTGGCTTAATCACTGGTGGTTTATTGTCAGATTTTACAATTTCAATTTGCATATCCCGAACAATAAATCCGATACGAATAAATTTTTTCGCATTGCTAACATAGCGCCATTCCTCAACCATGATAGCAATATTATAAAGTGCAGATTCTAATCCATTAGTAATTTGTGGAGTGTTCCAAATAATTTGTCCACTACTTGCATCAATACTAAATGATGTATCCGTAAAACCATTTTGTAACGAAGGTAGTTGAAAGCCATACACTTCAACACCGACGTCTTGTTTACATGCAATAAGCTTGAAACTTAAACTATCACCATCAATATCAAATGCATTTGGATTATGAACGAATAATTTATTTTCTGCACCAAAATCAATCGGTTCTAATAGAAGTGTTGGTGAATTATTGAAACCAATGAAAGGATTAATAACTAATTGAGATTCCACATAAAACGGTGTGTTCAATGAGTTAATCATATTTTGAACATTGTTATTTCTATTTGGATCTTGAAAGCTAATAGTATAAGTAGAATATCCTGGAAAGCTATGATTGAATTTATAACGATTGCGTTGAATAAATGGAGCAATAGTTAATTTTTCATATCTATTAGCTGTTGCTGAACTTCCATCTCCAAAATTTAATGTAGCAGTTTCTCGGTCTGCATTTTTTGGATTACTAATATCGGTGAAAGTGGTAAGGATGAATTCGTATTGAAGGGCTGATATTTGGGTATAAGTTAATTCACCTGCACGATTATGTGTAGCAAAAGAAAATTTGCTAAGCGCAATAAAAAGTAACAAGTGGAGTATTTTTTTCAGCATATTCAATAGCTTAACAACAACTAATGTACCATTTTAGTATGCTATTATTAATTAACTCTATTTTTCTTCCAATTTGACGCTTTTCTTACAATTCCATTGTTTTGTAAATTTGATTTCGAACCCTCTTCTAAGAGCGTAGCAGCAACAAAAGCAGCAATCATAGCTTCTTCTTTGTTGTTTGCAACCAATTTACTGGCATCAAAATACTTTCCAACAAAATGTGTGTCAAAATTTCCTGAGCGAAATGCTTCATGGTTTAATACAAACTTTCCAAATCCAAGTGTAGTTTCAATGCCTGTGATTTGGTATTCATCAATGGCACGAATCATTCTTTGAATGGCTTCTTCTCGGTCTTTTCCTGTTGCTACCAGTTTAGCAATCATTGGATCATAATAGATTGGAATTTCCATACCTTCTTCAAAACCATCATCTACTCTAATACCTGAACCTTGGGGGATTTTATAAGTACTTAAAGTTCCAATATCAGGTAAGAAATTATTTGAAGGATCCTCTGCATATACTCGCAATTCAATAGAGTGTCCAATAATTTTTAAGTTATCTTGTTTGATACTTAATTTTTCGTTGTTGGCAATTTTTATTTGTTCTTTCACCAAGTCAATACCAGTAATCATTTCAGTTACCGGATGCTCCACTTGTAGGCGTGTGTTCATTTCTAAGAAATAAAAATTCACATTATTTTCTAAAATAAATTCAACAGTGCCTGCACCTGAATAATTACATGATCGAGCAACATTCACTGCACATTCACCCATTTCTTTTCTTAATTCAGGCGTAAGTACGGAAGAAGGAGCTTCTTCAATTACTTTTTGGTGACGACGCTGAATTGAACATTCTCTTTCGAATAAATGAATAATATTTCCATGGTTATCTCCCAGAACTTGAATTTCAATATGACGAGGTGAACTTACATACCTTTCTATAAAAACTGCTCCATCACCAAATGCTGATATAGCTTCACTTACAGCCAAATTCATTTGTTCTTCAAAATCTTCCACTTTTTCCACAATTCGCATTCCTTTACCACCACCACCTGCGGCAGCTTTAATCAATATTGGAAATCCAACTTCCTGTGCACGTAATTTTGCAACTGGTATATCATTGATGGCTTGATCAGTACCAGGTACCATAGGAATTTTATATTTTAAAGCTGCTGCCTTTGCAGAAAGTTTATTTCCCATAATTTCCATCGCTTCCGGTGATGGCCCAATTAAAATTAAACCTTCTTCTTTCACCCTTCTAGCGAATGCAGCGTTTTCTGATAGAAATCCATATCCAGGATGAATAGCATCAGCACCAGTTTGTTTACAGGCATCAATTATTTTATCAAATACTAAGTAGCTTTGGTTAGAAGGGGCAGGGCCAATAAATACAGCCTCATCAGCATATTTTACATGAGGAGATAAACGATCCGCTTCCGAAAAAACAGCAACTGTTTGTATACCCATTTCTTTTGCAGATCGCATGATGCGTAATGCAATCTCACCTCTATTAGCAATTAATATTTTTTTGATCATAATGAATATCCAATTGTATTGATTTCTGGATGTTCAAAAATAAGATTTTTAAGGAGATTTAATTAAATAGGGAAGCATTTAGATAATGCTTCCCTATATTACTAGTTTTTTTAAAAGAAATAGTTAGATTATTGAATAGTAAGTCTTTGATAATTAATCGTATTATTATTCATGAAATGCAACAAATACAGGCCTTTAGGCAAATTAAATTTGATTTGTTCCTCCTCATTTTTCATTTGAGTTTCAGTTAAAACTATTCGACCTTGCAAGTCAAGAATGTAATAGCTTGCATTATTGAGTTTGCCATTTACTTTTAAATTAATTTCATTAATTGCTGGATTAGGATAAACTAATACATTTTCGTTAGAATGATTAGATTGATTTATACCAATTGGTTGACCATTATCACTTCCAAAAGCAAATTCTGAAAAGCTAAATATTTCTGCTGAAATAGTTTTACCATTTCTTATACTATTGTTAACTAAAATCCAGTTTGCATTTGGTCCACTACGATGAAATAATTTTAAGCTAGCGGTATCCAAATTAGCATTAAGTAAATTAGTCCAATCAAAAGTTATTATTCCATACAAACTATCTGCATTGGTACTTATACTCCAGTAGTATGGACTAGCTTTTACTGATGGTAAAACTCCAGTTCTTCCTGATGAAAAATAATGAACTAAAATATATTTACCAACTGTAGAACCAACCTGACTAATATTCATGTTTACTGATGTATTGGTAAAGACATTATTGCCTAATTGTATATTAATATTTTTGAAAAATGTACTTGGTGTTTGATTACCCATTTCAAAAGCGCCTATAGTTGGATTAGATGCTCGAACTGCGCCATCAAAATCATTTAAAGGTGCATATGTATTAGAGCCTCTATTTATTGCAATGGAAGTAGCTTGTAAATGATAATTAGAACTGCTATGCAAAAGAGGATCAATTCCTATGATAGAATCATTACCAACGAATCCAGTTTGCTCTGCAGTACTAGCATTATTTTCAAAGAATAAATTAGTTTTAAAACCACCAAAAGTATAAGCTGCACCATAATCTCCACTACCAAATTGTGAACGACTTCCAGGTTTACCACCCAATGCACTGTTCTTATAAAATATACAATTTTGCACTTTTGCATTTGAACCGTTTCCATAGAATGCGCCTCCTCTTCCTTCACCACCATTTCCTAAATTATTACTTGAACCTGAATTCGTAACTCCGCCTGGTCCACCTTCAGCAATGTTTCCATAAAACGTGTTGTTAATGATAAATCCTGAGGCTGCAGAAATTCCTCCTCCTTTCGCTCTTCCTCCATGTGTTGGATCTCCTGAAAATCCACCTCCATATCCTCGCCCAGGACCACCATAAGCCAAGTTATTAGAGATAATACAATTGCGAATCGTTGGCCAACATTGTGATTCAACAAATATTCCTCCACCTTGTGCACCTCCACCTTCTGTTGAAAATCCAGTTAGTGTACCTTGGTAACCCTTCACTTTATTGTTTCTAACCCAATTGGCTTCAAATAAAGTACTATCTGTGTCTATAAAACGAACACCAGCACCAGTAGCTTCATCAAAAGGGAAATCAGTATTTCCATTTACAATTCCATGTTGAATAATGAAACCTCTTATCTCTGTTTTAGAATTATTTGCTGAACAAATAATAACAGAAGTATCTGCATTAATTGCATCAATAATCGTGTTGACAGCATACCCAGTTCCAATTAATTTTACACCTGATTTCATTTTCAAAGGAAATACTTCACCTGAGATTTTACTATAAGAACCAGGTGCAACTAATATGCTATCATTTGCTATTGCTTGGCTCAATGCTTTGGTAATTGTTTTATATGGATTATTTATGCTTCCATTATTTATATCATTACCTGTTGTGCTGTTTACATATAAGTTTTTGGATATTAAGTTTCCACCTAGGAAAACTAAAGTTAATAGAATGTATAATTTTTTCATTTTTAGGTTGATTTAGTTTTTTGAAATTTTAATTGAATTTGTAAATCCAATTCCTTTTAAGTTCAATGTATATAAGCCTTTGGAGAGTTTATCTAAATTCAATTGTATAATTTGATCAATAGGATATTCATTGAATTCTGCTACTTTTTTTCCTAATAAATCATAAATACTCAGCGTGATTCTTTCAGATAGGTCTTCTTCAAAAACAATAGCAATTTGATGGTCGAATGGATTTGGATAACAATTAATATTTGCTTCTTTTTTGTTTGAATTTTCGATACCTGTTTGTGTGCCGAATCCTGTTAAAATTTTTGCATAAACCTGACCTTTTCCAGTTGTTCTTCTATCATCCCAAGTATAATAGGTTAATCCATTTTTTCCTACTTTAACATCACTGTTGTATGACTCAGAAGTATTGCCTACATTGGAAATTTCGAGAACATTGCTGATTGGGTTTCCACCGAAATTAAAAAATCTTGTTTTACAAGTGTATTGTTTTCCTGGTAGTGAATCAGTCCACGTAATAACATAATTATCGTTATCATACATGGCAATACTTGGCATTAATGCATATAAACTCGCATTACTATTTGTCAGTTTTACATTACTTCCAATTTTATTTCCATTGGCATCAAAATGTTGTGCATAAACATCACCATCATTTGTTGTCCTTGTATCCAACCAAATCACAACAAATTTTCCGTCTGCGCCCATGGCTACTTTTGCCCATTGATTATAAGTGCCTGTATTTATGTTATCATTTACTTTTACGTTTGAACCAACTGCTGGACCGTTAACAAATCGCTGCATATAAATATCTCCTGAATTATCAACTCTTCCATCAGTCCACACTATCACAGTTTGAGAACCATTACTCGCAGCACTTGGATAAACACGAACTCCTGTTTTAGTATCACTTACTAAGAAAGATCCACCAATTACTGATCCTGTATTTGCATCTACTGCAGTTGCACCAATTTCATATCCATTTAAATTATCAAATTCATAAACAACAGCAAATTGATTAGGAGGAATGACTACGACTTGTGGACGTTTACCATATGGGTAATTTCCACCTGAGCCAGAGACATTAATTTGTGTACCATTCACTATTTTTTGTCCAACATTATTGAAAGCTGAATAATAAATATCTTGATTGGGAGAACCAATCTGTGTATAGCCCCCAACATGCCAAGCCACAATAAAACTACCAGAAGGTAAAAATTCACAAGTACTTCTGTATAAACTAAAATTATCATAAAAAGTACCATAAACTATATTGTCAGTGTATGAATTGGTATTGGTTGTTTTACTTGCATCTGCTTGGTATAATTGAGAATAAATTCTACCATCTCCATCTCCCGTACCATTAATGCCATTGCGGTTATCTCCCCATGAAATTCCAAAGCGACCATCAGCAGCTACCGCAATAGAAGGAAAATAGATCTCTTGATTTAAAGCTTGACTTACAAGAAAGTCAGTCTTTACAATGCTTTGAGCCAATAATTGACTAATTGAAATACTAATAAAAAAAAAGAGTAGAACTTTCTTCATAAGATTAATGATTTAACAATTAGAGAGAAAAGCAATCAAATTCCATAAATAAGAAATTTATATATTTGAACATGTTATTAATTCAACAAACCATTACATTAATTAAAAAGGAATTCTTATTAGAATGGCGTTCTAAATATGCAATTAATGGTATTTTGTTGTATGTGTTTGCGACCGTTTTTATCTGTTATTTAAGCTTTAAACAAATTGATCCTATTGTTTGGAATGCTCTTTTTTGGATTATATTATTATTTGCCTCCATCAATGCCATGGCAAAAAGTTTTATGCAAGAAAATAGGGGGCGCTACTTATATTATTATAGTATTGTAAACCCAACGGCCGTTATACTTTCGAAAATTATTTACAATCTATTTTTAATGATTCTGATAGCGGGAATTTGCTTGCTATTTTATACCATCGTTTTTAATAATCCTATACAAGATATGGGTTTATATTTAGTTGCAGTAATTCTAGGTGGAATTAGTTTTTCGACAGTCTTTACAATGGTTTCAGCAATTGCTTCAAAAGCCAATAACAACGCTACTTTGATGGCAATTTTAAGTTTTCCAGTAATTGTACCATTATTGATGTTATTAATTAAATTTTCAAAGAATGCAATGGATGGATTAGAGCGTTCGGTAAGTTTAAATGAATTGAGTGTTTTGCTGTTGATAAATATTATCGTATTGGCTGTTTCTTTACTCTTATTTCCTTACATTTGGCGTGATTAATCGTTGTTTTTTTAAAATAATATTCGAAATAAAAGATTGAGCATGAAGGCTAATTGGTGGAAATATTTAGGAGTACTTTTGGTGCTTTTTACACTTATTCAAGGATTATTAGGGGCTGTTCCAGTGCTGCCTATTTTACACGAAACCATTCGAAACGTATATTTCCATGTTCCAATGTGGTTTGCAATGATTGTTTTATTTATAGTAAACGCAACCAATAGCATTAAGTATTTAAGTTCTGGCAAAGAAGAATATGATGATAAAGCAGTGGAATCAGCAAATGTTGGAATTTTCTTAGGATTATTGGGCTTGATTACAGGGATGATTTGGGCCAAATACACTTGGGGTGAAGCATGGAGTAATGACCCTAAACAAAACAGTGCTGCTATTGCGATGCTTGTTTACTTAGCTTATTTTGTATTGAGAGGTTCTTTGGATGATGAACAAAAACGCGCAAAAATATCTGCCGTTTATAGTGTTTTCGCCTTTCCTGTGATGATTGTTTTATTATTTATCCTACCTCGTTTAACAGATTCTTTACATCCTGGCAATGGAGGCAATCCTGGTTTTAATCAATACGATATGGATAATAACATGAGAATGGTTTTCTATCCTGCTGTAATTGGCTGGATTTTGATCGGTTTATGGATTGCACAAATTAGAGTTCGTTTAAGAAAAATAACAAATCAATTACTTGAAAATTAAACTATTACAATGAAAAAAATAATAACCGTTTTGGCCTTCTTTTTTTATAGCATTTTATCATTTGCACAAAGTACAGAAAATGTAGAAATGGCAGATGCCATGCGAAGCTCTGGGAAAATATACGTAGTAATTGCAACAATTGCTGTAGTATTCATTGGCATAGCACTTTATCTTTTTTTAATAGACAGAAGATTAACTAAAATTGAAAAAGAGTCTAAATAATTTGTAATTGCTAATTATTAATCAAACATTTGTTTCAGAATTTAATCTATTACTTACAACATATTACTAACTAGATTTATTATTTATGGCTAAAACCGTAAAAGCAAAAAAGGTTGAACAGGAAATGCATTTCTTCGGAGATGTTTGTTCATTCTTTGATAAAGCTGCGCGCTTTACTCCACACCCAGAAGGGTTGTTGAATCAAATTAAAACTTGTAACAGTGTTTATCGTTTTCAATTTCCAATCAGAAAAGGCAATGGCCAATTCGAGGTTATTGATGCATGGCGAGTTGAACACTCACATCACAAACTACCTACAAAAGGTGGTATCCGTTACAGTGAAATGGTAAATGAAGATGAAGTTATGGCTCTTGCAGCTTTAATGACTTACAAATGCGCTGTTGTAAATGTACCGTTTGGTGGTGGAAAGGGTGGTGTAAAAATTAATCCTAAAAACTACACAGTTGAACAGTTAGAAAATATAACACGTCGTTATACTTCTGAATTAATTAAGAAAAACTTTATAGGTCCTGGTATTGACGTTCCTGCTCCTGATTACGGAACTGGAGAACGTGAAATGTCATGGATAGTAGATACCTATGCAGCAATGAACCCAGGTTCTTTAGATGCAAGTGCATGTGTAACTGGGAAACCTATTTCACAATCTGGTATCAATGGTCGTAGAGAAGCAACTGGTCGTGGTGTATTCTACGCAGTTCGTGAATGCGTGAGTGTTGCTGAAGATATGAAGAAACTTGGATTAACCGCTGGTTTAGAAGGCAAGCGTGTAATTGTTCAAGGTTTAGGAAATGTTGGTTTCTACTCAGCTAAATTTATTCAAGAAGCAGGTGGTATTATAGTTGGTCTTTGTGAATATGAAGGTGCAATTTATAACGCCAAAGGATTAGATATTGAAGCTGTATTTGCTCATCGTAAAAAAACTGGTTCAATCTTAGGTTATAAAGGAGCAGCAAAAGAATTCAAAAATTCTTCAGTTGGTTTAGAACAAGATTGCGATATTTTAGTTCCAGCAGCTTTAGAAAATCAAATCACTAAAGAAAACATTAGCCGCATCAAAGCAAAAATTATTGCAGAAGGTGCTAATGGTCCTACTACTCCTGAAGCAGAAGAATATTTCACTAAAAAAGGTGGAATTATCATTCCTGATATGTATTGTAATGCAGGTGGAGTAACGGTTTCATACTTTGAATGGTTGAAGAATTTATCTCATGTTGCATTTGGACGTATGGACAAACGCTATGAAGAAAATGCAAATAGAACTTTAGTTGATACAATTGAAAAAGCAACTAATGTTAGACTTTCAATTGAACAAAGAAAAGCAATTGTTAAAGGTCCAACTGAATTAGAATTAGTGAATTCAGGTTTGGAAGATACAATGATTCGTTCTTATCATGAAATTCGTGAAATCAAATTAGCGAATAAGAAAATTGATAGTTTGCGTACAGCAGCATTTGTTGGAGCAATCGATAAAATTGCAGTATCTTATTTGAGTCTTGGTATTTTCCCTTGATCAAACCGAATAAAGAAATCCAAACCCCGCAAGCATTTGCGGGGTTTTTTTATTTTCTCACTTTCGGTTTATTTTAATTAGTTTTATTTGTAAAATAATCACATTTATAAGAATGAAAAAAGTAATTGGAATAGGTGGCGTTTTTTTCAAGGCAAAAAATCAAGCTGCATTGAATGAGTGGTACAGCAAACACTTAGGTATTGAATTGGCAGATTGGGGAACTACTTTTCCTTGGAAGGATGAACCAAATGGTTATACTGCATTCAGTATTTTCAAACAAGACTCAAAATATTATGAAGGAAATTTCATGATCAACTTCCGAGTTGCAGACTTAGATGGATTATTAAATCAACTTAAAGTAGATGGACAAAAAATTATAGATAACCAAGAAGATGAATTTGGCAAATTCGCGTGGATACTGGATCTTGAAGGAAATCGTATTGAACTTTGGGAACCCAAAGAATAAAAAAAGGGCAAGTCTATTATAGACTTGCCTTTTTAAATTTGTAGAATTTAAATTAGAAATTACCTCTCAAGGCAATTACCACATTTCTTCCACTCGCACTAATTCCAGAAGCAAAAACTCTATAGTTGGTATCTAACAAATTATCAATTCCTAATTGAATACCTAAATTTTCATTGATTTGATATCCACCTTTGATATTAAAAGTAGTCCATGCAGGCATACCATTAGCGGTTGCATAAGCAATATTATCTTCTCCAGCTAAATTGTAATCACTTAGTTTTTTTGCAGCACTATAAATTGAATTGACTTCCACTTTGAATTTATTTCTTGAATAAATTAATGATGTTTTTCCATAAAGTGGAGCAATATGATCTAATGGTTTCTGTGGACTAACTGAAGTAATTCTGCCATACGTATAAGTTAATGTACTTCTTAATTTAATTTGATTATTAATTGCAAAACTTAAATCGCCAGATATGCCATATATTGTTGCTTCAGCAGCATTTACATTTTTCTGAACTTGACTTAATGTGTCACCATATTGAATGAATGAAGCGCCATTAAATGTGCTATTTTGTGTAACAATCGCATCATTCAATAAGGTGTAAAATCCAGTCAACTCAACATTCAATTTGTTGTTGAAATTTTTTGATATTGACAATTCAAAACTAGTTGTTTTTTCTGGTTTTAAATCTGGGTTAGGCACAATTAATGATCCTAAATTACTTGCATTCCCAGCTGTATCACCTTTGGTCGATTCAAATACTTTTGACAAGTCATCTAAATTGGGTGCCCTGAAACCAGTAGCAACATTGAATGCAGTTCTCCAACCATTTCCAATATTATAAATCAAACCAACACTTCCATTTACTGCAGTCGCATTTTGATTAATTTCATTGAATGGAAAAGGGAAGAAAGTTTTATCATTGAATTTTGAATTCAATTGCACATTTGACAATCGTATTCCTTCTTGTAAAATCAATTTTTTTCCTAATGGTTGAGAATGTGTAATATATGCAGCAATGGTTTGCATACTTGACCCACCATCAGGATATCGAGTATCTAATACTCCAGTTGCTCCGGTTACAATATTTTCAAAAGATGCTGTTGAATATACATCATTGTAGTTAGCCTCAATTCCATAATCTAATTCATGTGATTTAATTGCTTTTTTGAAATCAAAATTGACGGAATAAACTTTTACATTTTCAATTCTGTGATTTAGTTTAGCACTATTCCAATTCCTATTGTGTCTACTTTCTTCAATATCTTGAAAAGCCAAAGTGATATTTCCTTGATCATAAAATGATGCATTCTTCAATTGCAATTGATAGGCTAGCATCATTCTTTTCTGAGGACCATAATACCATTCTGCACTTTTGAAAATACCACTTCCATTCACTTCTGTTAATCTATCATAGCGCGGAACATCTGTACTATTTGAGTATTGAAAATTAATTAAATGTGATACTTTTTCAGATTGTTTATATAATATTTTTTGTAGGATATCATATTGTTGAAAGCCTGTACCTACTTGAATGATTTCATCATCATTCTTCATCATTGTATCAACGCCATTGATTCTATCTTGATAAAATGTCCTTTTACCTAGATTGCCCATTGCTGAACTTCTATTGGCACCTTGTCTTAAATCTCCAAATTTTGAAAAAGTAAAGGATGTTAAAGAACCTAATTTTTTTCCGGCAATTGAAAAATCAACATGCTCAGTAAATTCATTGTTTGAACTAGAGAAACGTGATGCAGCTGTAGTTTTCGTTAATAATTTATCATTGATTGATAAGGTAGGATCTTTCGTATAGAAATGCATTACTCCACCTAAAGCATCACTTCCATAAATTACAGACCCAGGTCCGAAAACAATTTCAGCACGTTCGAATATGGTTTGGTCTAAAGTTATACTGTTTTGCAAATGGCCGGCACGGTAAATAGCATTATTCAATCTTACACCATCTACTACCATCAAAACTTTGTTGGCTTCAAACCCTCTAATAATAGGGCTTCCACCTCCTTGTTGACTTTTCTGAACTAAAACTTGTCCTGAATTTTGTAACAAATCGGCAGTTGATTGTTGATTGGCAAAACCAATTTCTTTTGCATCAATGATGACTACTTTTTGAGCCACTTTACTTTTTTCAACCTCGAATTTACTAGCAGCAATTACTACTTCATTGGTTTGAAATGATTTTTCTTTTAGTAGAATTTTGAATTGATTCTTTTCTAATTCAGCGTAATTTGTTTCTATAGATTCATAACCAATAAATGTAATTTTAAAATTTGAATTTTTAAATAGACTAATGTCTAATTTCCCTTTACTATCAGTTGAATAGGTTTGGTTGTTAACCTCTACAATTACTCCTTGCAATGGAATAAGCGTGGTTTGATCACTTACTTTTAATGTTTGTGCTGTTGACGTAATGCCAATACTAAGCAAAACAAAAAGCATTAAATATCTCTTCATAATTTTGATTTTAATGAAATAAATTAAACACTTAAAACAATTAAGTATTTGTTAAATAAAATATCTAAAAATTAAGAGAGTATTTGTGGTGGAGGTGTTAATTGTTGAAGTGTAATATCATTTAATGAAATGATATTAAAATTAGGGTAGTGGCTTATTTTATAATTATTAAAATGCGAGACTCCATTTGAAGGTAAGGTATATTTAAAGGATAAAGCCTTAATTAAAATTTGAGAAGAATTTTTATTGTTTTTATTACCGGCAAAAAGTAAACTAAAATTCTTTTCTAAATTTTCAAATAGCTTTTTTTCTTGTTTGTCATTGATACAAAAGTAAATTGTAGTATCAGCTTTTTTTATGAAATAAACAATGTCAAACATTTCTTGACCCATTTTAAATTCATGGTCATCTTTCCAATTTAATAGATCTTGGTTATTTTTATGGATAACAATTTTAGTTAAATGTTGCAGGGGAACTTTATTCTTAATACTTCTTTTAATTTCTCTCTTCACAACTTTTAATTGTACTTCATGTAAAATCACATATCCAAATAGGACATAAAACATAAAGAGCAAAAAAACAAATATGAAAAGGTTCTTCATCAAAATTGTAAAATTTATTTAGTTGAATTATCTGGATGTTATAACTTATTTAGTTTGGTATGTCAAAAGAAAAAGTACTTCCTTTACCTAATATGGATTCGATTACCAAATTGCCCCCATGTTTGTGTATAAATTCATTACACAAATAAAGACCAATGCCTGTGCCTTGTTCATTAGTAGTACCTGGGGTGCTAATAATATTACTATGATTCATAATGTCAGCAATCTGATTTGAACTTAATCCTATTCCTGAATCATGAATAGAAATAAAAACCTTTTCGGTACTTACTCTACTATTTATGGAAACTTTACCGTCTTTAGGAGTGAATTTTAAAGCATTAGAAATTAGGTTTCGAATTATACTTGCGAACATGTTTTTATCTACCATAATTTGCAAAGTAAATGGAATATTATTTACAAAATTGATATTCTTGCTTGCTATCTGCTCGTGAAATAAAAGCAAGGTTTCAGTAATGATATGATATGGAAAACAAATTTCTTTTTTTACATGTAATTCTGTAGTTTGACTTATTGACCATTTCAAAAGATTGTCTAATAAATAATAGCCTGAATTGGAAGTGCTTTTAATTTTTTCAATGAAATTTATTTTATCTGAATCTGGAATAGTATCATATTCTTTGATCATTAAATCTGAAATAGCATTGATTCCTTGAAAAGGGTTTCTTAAATCATGAGCGATGATTTTAAAAAACTTATCTTTTAAATTATTTAAAGAACTTAGGTTTTCGTTTTGTTCTTCTAATAATTTATTATTTAAAGCAAGTTTCTCATTTTGTACCTGAATAAGTTTTTCATAATTCTCATTTTCTTTTTTAATGAAATAATAAATCAGTACAAATGCAGCAAATATTATAACTATACCAACTTGCATAGTGATATTAAAATTTAAATTTTGATGATCTTGTCGGTAGCGTAAAGTGATAAATGAAATACAATTGGCTGCTGCATAAACTATATTCCACCTTAAATTATTTATTAAATAAATGGAAAGTGCTACTATTGGAAAAATGGTAAGCAACATTACATTTTGTTGAGGGTTTACATATCCACTATATGAATTTAATAAGAAACTGCTTATCATGAAATAATAGGCAGCACCATTATGTTTTTTAAATAAAATGAAGGTAAATAAACCTAGGAAAACAAAAAATCGAAAGAAGTTGGTGTACAATACAAAATAATTTTCCCCCAAAACGGCTGCTATATCAGTGATAAGCATGATGAGAAAACTGAAAGTAGCTAAAGTATTAATAGTTCTAATTCTTTTGGCCTTAGCAGGAGGAGTGGTTTCAGTAATTCCAAAGGAAAATATTTTCTCGATCATATTTGGGATTTAGTTTAAAGGTAATAAAGAAATGGTAAGATTTGCATTTTGAAACTAAGAAAATGCACTTTTTGAATATTTCAATGGGTATTATCCTGACTTCAACCTAAATATAAGTTTAAACAAATTGTATGAGTTTAATGTTACATTCATTACTTTTAGCCTTTAATTTTAAAAAGCAATCATGAAATTACTCTATCCATATTTAAAACAGTACTGGAAATTAGGATTATTAGCCTTATTTCTAGCTGCAATTAACCAAGGGTTTTCCTTGTTAGACCCATTAATTTTCCGACATGTTATTGACAATTACGCCACTAAATTTGATCAATTAACAAAAGATCAATATGTGAGAGGAGTTGGCTTGTTACTTTGCGGTACAATTGGTGTTGCTTTTGTTTCAAGAATTGCCAAAAACTTCCAAGATTATTTTGTGAATGTAATAACACAAAGGTTAGGGGCTCAAATGTATTCAGATGGTTTGGAACATTCTTTGGGTTTGTCATATTCTCAATTTGAAGATCAACGAAGTGGAGAAACTTTGGGTATTCTGCAAAAAGTTAGAAGCGATGTTGAAAAGTTAATTGGGGCTTTTGTAAACACATTATTTACTTCATTCATTGGTATTATTTTCGTAATGGTTTATGCCATCAATGTACATTGGGTCATTGCACCTATTTTTTTAGCAGTTGTTCCTTTATTAGGTATTTTAAGTTCAGCTCTTAGTAAAAGGATTAAAAAAATTCAGAAAGTAATTGTTGGTGAAACCACTGCATTAGCAGGCTCTACAACAGAATCACTTCGAAATATTGAATTAGTAAAATCATTAGGTTTAGTTGATCAAGAAATTAAACGATTAAATAATACAACTGGAAAAATTTTAGGTTTAGAATTAAAGAAAGTTAAATACATTAGAAGTCTTAGTTTCATTCAGGGTACTGCAGTAAACTTCTTGAGAACTTGCATCATGTTCGTCATGTTATATTTAATTTTTCAGAAAGAAATTTCAGTCGGACAAATGTTCTCTTTAATGTTTTAT
Organism: Sphingobacteriaceae bacterium; assembly: GCA_965279595.1. Lineage (GTDB taxonomy): Bacteria > Bacteroidota > Bacteroidia > Sphingobacteriales > Sphingobacteriaceae > CAIKLP01. The sequence continues at coordinate 2,711,390 of OZ257246.1, read as the reverse complement.
TCTTTCTTTATTTTCGGACCATTACAAGAGCTAGGAAATATCATTAATATTTATCGCGAAGCTGAAGTTTCTTTGGGAAATTTCGAGCAAATTATGAATTCGCCTAGAGAACCTAGACCAGCGAATCCGGTTGTTATAAAAGAAGTTAAAAAATTAACTTTTGATCAAGTAAGTTTCCAGCATCAATCAGCAACAACTAAAGCTATTCATGATATTAACTTTGAAGTGAAGGCTGGTGAAACTATTGCATTTGTTGGGCCTTCAGGTTCTGGAAAAACAACTTTGGTGAAATTATTAGTTGGATTGTATCGCCCTCAAATTGGAGAAGTCCGTTATAATGATGTAGCTGAAAAAGAAATTGATTTGGATTTAATGCGTGAACGAATTGGTTTTGTAACTCAAGATACTCAGTTGTTTGCTGGAACTATTAGAGAAAACTTATTGTTTGTGAATCCAACTGCCACTGACGCCGAATGTATGGAAGTACTTGAAAAAGCTGCTTGTCAAAACTTATTAGCTAGAGCAGATAAAGGATTGGATACTGTTATCGGAGAAGGTGGTGTTAAAGTTTCAGGTGGTGAAAAGCAAAGACTTTCTATTGCACGAGCATTATTGAGAAGACCGAATTTAATGGTGTTTGATGAAGCAACTTCTGCATTGGATTCTTTAACTGAAGAAGAAATCAATGAAACAATTAAAAAGATATCTGATGGCAAAAATCATATTACTATTATGATTGCTCACAGACTTTCAACTATTATGCATGCTGATAGAATTTATGTACTAGAACGTGGTAATATTATTGAGCAAGGACAACACAGTGAATTATTAGCTCATAAAGGACTTTATTATGCAATGTGGCGTCAGCAAATTGGTGAACGGGTACTTAGAAAAAATGAAATAGAACAAATGGCTGTTTAAAGCCACTATTGCTGGTTTTGTTGATTTTTAAACCATTATCTTAATTGGCTAAATTCTTTGATTTCTTTGAATAAATCCGCTTAAAATGCTTAATTTTGCGTTAGAAATAAAACAAAATGAAAAAGAGTCATCTCATAGGAATTGTAGTAATTGCCTTAGCAATTGGTGCAATTATTAGCACTTTTGCAGATTCAAGTTCTTATGCTAGTTTTTCTGAATCAAAGGATACCGATAAAGAAATTCATATTGTAGGTAAATTGCAAAAAACAAAAGAAATGGTTTATAATCCAGTAGTGGATGCAAATTATTTTTCGTTTTATGTTGTTGATCAAGAAGGAGAGGAATGTAAAGTGGTTTTTTCAGGCACTAAACCTCAAGATTTTGAACGCTCTGAACAAATTGTATTGACTGGTAAAATGGAAGGTAAAGAATTCCATGCTTCAAAAATATTAATGAAGTGCCCTTCAAAATATACGAACGATAAAATAGAGACAAAAGAATTCAAGTCTCAATCATAAAAAAGGAGCTAAGTTTTTTACTTAGCTCTTTTATTTTTTCTTAAAAATTCACAAAAAAAATTAATGGATATCAAATATATTGGAGAGCATTTATTACCAGGTCAATTAGGTAATTTTTCAGTGGTGCTTGCATTTGCAACAGCACTTTTTTCAACTATCGCTTACTTTTTTGCAACTACTACCAAAGAAGCCTCTTGGCAAAAATTAGCTAGAGTTTCTTTATATGTCCATATAGCATCTATACTTTCAATAATTGTGAATTTGGCTTTTATTATAGGAAGTCATTATTTCGAATATAATTATGCATGGGCACATTCATCAACTACTTTACCAACAGAATATATAGTTTCTTGTTTTTGGGAAGGTCAAGAAGGTAGTTTTTTATTGTGGGCGTTTTGGCAAATGGTTTTAGCAATTGTATTAAGATTTTTTGCAAAGCAATGGGAGAGCCCAGTTTTGGCTGTTGTACTATTATCACAAGTATTTATAACATCTATGTTATTAGGAGTTGAAATATTTGGTCAGTTAGTTGGAAGTTCTCCATTTATTTTATTGCGTGATGCTTTACAAGCACCAATATTTCAACGTGCAGATTATTTATCATTAATTAAAGATGGCAATGGTTTAAATCCTTTACTTCAAAATTATTGGATGGTTATTCATCCACCAACTTTGTTTTTGGGCTTTGCCTCTATGGTTGTACCATTTGCATTTGCTATTGCTGGATTATGGCAAAAGAAATTTGATGAATGGATGAAACCTGCATTACCATGGGCTTTGTTTGCTGTAATGATTTTAGGCACTGGAATTATTATGGGTTCTTTTTGGGCTTATGAAGCTTTGAATTTTGGAGGATTTTGGGCATGGGATCCAGTTGAAAATGCTTCACTAATTCCTTGGTTGACTTTAATTGCTGCAGTACATGTAATTCTTGCCTATAAGCACAGTGGACATTCTTATTTCACTGCAGTGTTTCTTGTTTTTATTAGCTATATTTTAGTACTCTATGCATCATTCTTAACTCGTAGTGGAATACTTGGAAATGCTTCTGTACATGCATTCACAGACTTAGGTATGTCTGGTCAATTAGTATTATATATTTTGGTTTTCTTAATTATTGGTGTTTGGTTAATGGTTAAAAATTGGAAAGCATTTCCAATTACCAAAAAAGATGAAGCAACTTATTCAAGAGAGTTTTGGTTATTCATTGGTGCCATCATGTTAAGTATATCTTGTTTTCAAGTAATATTAACAACCTCAATTCCGGTAATCAATAAACTTTTTGGAACTAATGTTGCTCCACCTACAAACGTAATTGATCATTATAATAAATGGCAAATTCCAATTGCAGTTTTAATTTTGATGATTTCTGGTTTTGCTCAATTTTTAAAATATAAAAATACTGAACCGAATAAATTTATTAAGCGAGTTGTTATTTCTCTTTTGATATCATTAGTACTTACAGCTATCATCAGTTATTACGCTGAATTTTACAATGCAATTCCTTATACATTCTTAGTGTTTGCCTCAATTTTTACAATGGTTGCAAATGCTCGCATTCTTGCAGATACCTTCACCGGAAAAATAAAATTAGCAGGTTCTGCAATCGCTCATATTGGATTTGGTATGCTTTTATTAGGTGCACTAATAGCTGCTTCAAAAAGTGAAGTAATGAGTATCAATACTTCCGGATTTAATTATGGTAAAGAGTTTAATGAAAAAAATACTCGTGAAAATATTTTATTATGGAAAGATGAACCAACTAAAATGGGAAATTATAGAGTTACCTATTTAGGTGATTCAACTGTTGCTCCAAATACTTATTTTAAAGTTCACTATGATGAATTAGATGAGCAAGGAAAAGTAGTCCATTCATTTATATTGTATCCTAATGCACAAATCAATCCTAAGATGGGTTTAATTGCTTCTCCTGATACGAAACATTATTTATGGAATGATATTTATACTCATGTAAGTTCAGTTCCACAAAAAGAAGAAACACATGCTACTCATGAGGGACATGAAGAAGATGAAGAATATAAATCTACTACAAATCATACTATCAAAATAGGAGATACTATTAGTTATGATAAAGGCATTATTATTTTAGAAGGTTTAAATAAAGATGTAAAAGTTAAAGATATTCCAATGACTAATAATGATATAGCAGTAGGTGCTAAGTTGAGAATTATTAGTGCTGAAAAAGTACATCAGTTAGAGCCTGTATTTATCATTAAAAATAATATGCAATTTGATTTGCCTCAAAAGTCTGATGATTTAGGTTTGAAATTTAGATTTACAAAAATAAACCCAAAAAATGGTGAGGTTGAAATTGTGATGTTGCAGAAAGAGCCAAAACAAAGAGATTATATCATTATGAAAGCTATTGTTTTTCCATATATCAATTTACTTTGGGGTGGAACTATCATCATGGTTATCGGTTTCTTGTTAGCAATTTTTAGAAGAGTAAAGGAGTATAAGCAATTAGCAAAATAGCTTTCGGATTGATGAAAAGAATTTCAATAGTTGGTTCTGGAAATGTAGCTAGTTTTTTAGCAAAAGCGTGGTACCACGCAGGTGTTAAAATTGTTGAAATTCATAGTAAAAATAAAGAACATGCTGAGCAATTAGCTCAACATGTAGAGGCAAATGCAATTGATAATTTATCAAATTTAAATCCAGCAATTGATTATTTAGTTTTTGCTGTAAATGATGATGCTTTAGAATCTTGTATTGAACAAGTAAATGAAAATCATACTTTTTGTTGGTTACATACATCAGGAACTAAAGCGTTAAATGTATTCAGTAAAAAGGCTAGCAATTTTGCTGTCTTTTATCCACTACAAACATTTAGCAAGCAAATTCCAATTACTGAACTTGATTTTCCAATTTTATTAGAATGTTCCAATCTTAATTTAGAAAATAATTTAACCGAATTGGCACATACATTAAGTCAAAATGTGCTATTAACAAATTCAGAAAAGAGGAAAAAAATTCATTTAGCTGCGGTTTTTGCATGTAATTTCAGTAACCACCTTTATGTAATCGCTAATGAAATATTAAAGAATGAGCATTCCTCATTAAATCTTATACTTCCTTTAATTAAAGAAACAGTAGCTAAATTGGATATAAGTTCTGCTGAAGAAGCTCAAACTGGTCCAGCTATTCGCAATGATCAAGAAGTAATTCAATCTCAACTAAATTTATTGAAGGATGATTCCTCATTGAAACAGTTGTATCAATTGTTTACTGAACGCATTCAAAATTATTCTAAGTAAAACCATTTTATCTTTTATTTAAAGAATACCTAATTAGATTCATTCTAATTTGGGTTTTTTTGTTAGTTTTGCCTTGCCTTAAACAACAACTCCATTTGTTTGTTAGGAGGAATGAATAGAGCCAATGAAAGTATTTAATATTACCATCAAATTTGAAGAAAAAGATCACGAAACAGTTGTATTGCCAATTGCTGAGGGAGAATCTGTATTAGATGTTTGTTTAGAAAATGGCATAGAATTGCAACACAATTGTGGTGGTGTATGTGGTTGTAGCACCTGTCATTTATATGTAAACCAAGGAATGGATTTTTTACAAGAAATATCTGACAAGGAAGAAGATTTTATCGATAGGGCAGTTAATCCTAAAATAAATTCAAGATTAGGTTGTCAATGTGTAGCAATTAACGGTGATGTAGAAGTTCTGATTCCTGATCAATCAGGATTTATGGGGCATTAATATTTAGAAAATGAAAGACGAAAAATTCCAATTAACCTACGGGTGGAAAGACACTGAAGATATTGCAATCAACTTATATGAAAAGTTTGGAGATGCTTTTGGAGAGTCTCAAATTTATAGAATTCGATTTACAGATTTATTAGAATGGGTATTGACACTTCCAAATTTCATTGGGAAAAAGGAAGATTGTAATGAATCCTATCTTGAAATGATTCAATCTGCATGGGTTTACGAATGGCGTGATAACCAATAATTTTAATTTCTCAAGAATTATTTAAGATTAATTCAATTACATTTGTTTAACAAATAGTAAGATGAGTTATTTAAATCGATTAGCTGATATTCAAGTTTTTGTATTAGATATGGACGGTGTGCTAACTGATGGTACAGTGTATGTCTCAGAATCTGGTGAACAATTACGAAGAATGAATATTAAAGATGGTTATGCTATTCAATTGGCCATTAAAAAAGGATATAAAATCGTTGTGCTTTCAGGAGGTAATACCTTAACAGTAGTAAATAGATTAGAAGGCCTTGGTATAACTGATATTTTTATAGGTATAAGTGATAAAGTAGCTGTATTAAATGAATACATGGAAAACAATGAACTTAAGTATAAAAATGTATTATACGTTGGTGATGATATTCCAGATATTGATGTGATGCAATTAGTCAGTATAGCAGTATGCCCAGCAGATGCCGTTCATCAAATTAAAGCAATAGCACATTATGTTTCTCCTTTAAAAGGAGGAGAAGGATGTGTTCGTGATATCATTGAAAAAGTGATGACACTTAGAAATGATTGGAACAATGATTTTAGCACAACAACAAGATCCACCTAAAATGATTTCTTTTTTAAAATTAGTACGCATTCAAAATTTGTTATTAATCGTATTGTTGCAATACTTTATTCGTAAATTTTTATTGCTGCCAATGTTGGGTTCATTTGGAATATTAAGTTCAATTTCAGATATGCATTTTAATTTATTGGTAATTGCTACAGTTTGCATAGCAGCTGCGGGTTATATCATTAATGATTATTTTGATTTGAGAATGGATTATGTAAATAAACCGAATCAAGTAATTGTAGGAAAAAGCATTAAACGAAGAGTGGCAATGATGTTACATATACTTTTAAGTAGCATCGGTGTTCTTATTTGTTTTTATATAGCTATTAGCATGCATATATGGATAATTTCTGTTATCCCTTTACTCACAGTAGGTTTATTATGGTTTTATTCTACAGACTATAAAAGGCAATTTCTTATTGGAAATATAATCATCAGTTTATTAACTGTATTTCCAATTTTATTTGTTATGATATTTGAAGGCTCTCTTTTCCAGGCTTTTTTTTCAGCTGAAAATAAAGAAATTGCGATATTAATTTTTAAGGTAATTGGTTATTATGCAATCATAGTCTGCTCAATCAGTTTAATTGCATCGATTATTAAAGATATTAAAGATGTAGCAGGCGATCGCGCACTTCAATGTAAAACAATGCCAATAGTTATTGGTGTTGGTTTAACGAAACTAGTTTTGTCTATAATAGTTGCATTCGTATTATTTGCATTGTTTTATATTCAAAATCTTCAATTAAGTAATAATGCTTTTATTCCACTCATTTATATTTTATTTGGAATTCAAGTTCCTTTAATTATCTCATTGTTATTTCTTTTGTTTTCAAAAAGTGATACTAGTGTTGATTGGTCTTACAAAATCATTTCATTCGTAATGATTACAGGTGTTTTCGCTATTCCTGTTTTATATTATTTTCCTGGAAATTAATTTTATTTCATGCCTACTACACAAATAATTTTAGCTTCTCAATCACCACGAAGAAAAGAGTTATTGAAACTTATGGGTTTTGAGTTTAAAATAGAAGTACATGAAGTTGAAGAAACTTTCCCGGATAACTTAGCTGCATTTGAAGTTGCTTTATTCATTGCAAATAAAAAAGCAAATGCTTTTAAAGGTGAAACCACAAATAAAATAATTATAACTGCTGATACGATTGTAAGTATTGATAATGAAATTCTAGGCAAACCATTAAATGCAATTGACGCAAAATTGATGTTGCAAAAATTATCAGGTAAAGTTCATGAAGTTTATACTGCTGTATGTATATATCATAACAACCAATTGATTTCTTTTTATGATACCACTCAAGTTACTTTTAAAGAATTGAGTGAACCAGAAATTGATTTTTACATTCAAACCTATCAACCCTTTGATAAAGCAGGGGCTTATGGAATTCAAGAATGGATTGGTTTAATAGGTGTAGTTAGCATCAATGGTTCTTATACTAATGTAATGGGTTTGCCAACAGAAAAACTATTTCCAATTTTGAATAGGTGCTTGTAGTTTTATAAATAAAAAATTTTCTATATTCAAAATTTGTTTTTTATGATTTATAAAAAAGCCATTTCCCAATTTCTTTAAAGTTGACTTTTTTTCCATACATCAAAATACCGGTTCTGTATATTTTAGCCGCCATCCAAACTGTACCTAAAAACCCAAGAATTAATAAAATCATAGATGTAATTATTTGCCAAGTTGGTACACCAAATGGAATGCGAACCATCATTACAACTGGTGAAGTAAGAGGAATTAGCGATAACCAAAATGCGATTGGGCCATCAGGATTATTTACCACAACTGAACTTGATAAAACAAAAGAGAATATTAATGGAATTGTAACTGGAAACATAAATTGTTGCGTTTCTGATTCATTATCAACTGCTGAACCAATTGCTGCGAATAGCGCACTATACAATAAATATCCAGCTAAAAAATAAAAAACAAAACAACCTAACATTAAAGGAAAATTGATGGTATTCACTGCTTCCAAAATCTGATTCATTCCTTCTTGTTTGAATTCATTACCATTTGCTGAAGGATCACCTGCTGTTGATTTAACCGACTGTTGCATCTGCTCAAATTTTGTATTATCGCCTGCAAATTTTTGTCCAATGAAACTACTAATGGCTGCTGTTAGTATTACCCATAAGGCAAACTGTGTTAATCCAACTAAAGCGATACCAATTATTTTACCCATCATTAATTGAAATGGTCTTACTGAGGAGATGATTATTTCTACTATGCGATTGTTTTTTTCTTCAATAACCCCACGCATAACCTGTACACCATATAAGAATATAAATAAATATATTAATATGGAAGCAAACATTCCTACGCCATAACTAGCGCCAGTGCTACCATTTTCTTCACCCTTTTCCGTAAAGCGAATGGTTTGAATAGAAATATTGAAATTCAATTCATCTAACAGTTTTCTGCTAATTCCATTGGCAATGAGCTTTTTGTTTTCTAAACTATTTTCAATTTGTTTTTCAATATAGCTTACTACTGAAATACTAGGTTGCTTTTCTGAATAAAGTTGTACTCCAGCTAAACCCGAATCAGTTGCAGGTATATATAAAAAATAATCGTTTCCTGATTCAACAAAATCTTTTTTTACCTGATCAACACTTTCATCAGTAAATTCAAAACTCAATTTATTTGAATCTTTTAAATTCGAGGAAAAAGAATGAGTTTCATCTACTACAATGATGGATTTCTTTTCATTCATTTCATCTCCATTTATGGCTAACCAAATGGCTAAACCATACATACCTGCAATTAAAACAGGTCCTAAAAAAGTCATAATGATGAAAGTCCTTTTCTTGACTCTTGATAAGTACTCTCTTTGTATAATTAGGGCAATTTTTTTCATTGGAATTGAATAGGGTCGTTGTTGTTGTTAAAGCTTAGGCGTTTTTTACATTTTCAATAAAAATATCATTGATAGATGGAATTTTTTCTTGCACTCCTTCTAATTCAATATGATTTAATAAATTTTTAATCACATTATTTAACCTCAATTCGGGTTTGAGTTTTATGGAAGTTAAGTAACTCCCATCCGTCTGAACCATTGAATTAATTATTTCAAAATCATTACTGCTATTTTCATTACTTGGAAATTGACCTTGATGTTTAATGTCAAAAATATTATTGCTGTATTGCTTTCTAATGTCTGAAACTTTACCTTCCAGAATTTTTTCAGATTTATTTAATAAGGCTATATAATCACAAAGTTCTTCTACAGATTCCATTCTGTGAGAAGAAAAAATAATAGTAGTTCCTTTTTTATTTAATTCTAAAAATTCATTTTTAATAATTTCTGCATTTATAGGATCAAAGCCACTAAATGGTTCATCTAAAATTAATAATTCTGGCTCATGCAAAATGGTAGCTACAAATTGTATTTTTTGTTGCATTCCTTTAGAAAGTTCTTCCACTTTTTTATGCCACCAACTTTGTATTTCTAATTTCTCAAACCAATATTTTACACGCTTTGTTGCTTCAGCTCTGCTTAGTCCTTTTAATTGTGAGAGGTATAAAATTTGCTCTCCTATTTCCATTTTCTTATATAAGCCACGCTCTTCAGGTAGGTAACCTATTCTATTAATATGTTCGGGTTTTAATAATTCCCCTTTAAATAAAACTTGACCTTCATCAGGTGCAGTAATTTGATTTATAATACGAATCAATGATGTCTTTCCAGCACCATTAGGTCCCAATAATCCAAATACCGAACCTTCTGGTATTTCCATACTAACATTGTTCAATGCTCGATGTTGTTCGTACTGTTTTACTATAGATTGTATGCTTAACATAAAGGTGAATTTGGTCTTTTAGTAAAGATACTTAGGTAGCTTAATTAAACAAGTAAAAATTTTGTTATTTCTTTAATTGAAACGAATTGGATCAAAAATGATTCCCAATAGGAGAGGCCCATAAATAAAAAATCTCAACCTTTGATTTTACTGAAGTAAAATATGGTTGAGATTTAATGTTTATTTAATCTTGAATTATTATTTATTCAAAATATTCTTTCATTCTTTCGAAAAATCCTTTATCATTTTTTCCTGGATTTGGTTTGAAATTATCTGATTCTTGCAATTTTTCCAATACTATTCTTTCATCACGTGTCAGATTTTTTGGAGTCCAAATGTTTACGTGAACTAATTCATCACCTCTATGGTAGGAGTTAATATCTTTAATCCCTTTTCCTTTTAATCTTAAAATTTTACCTCCTTGTGTGCCAGCATCAATTTTGATTCTTGCTTTTCCATCTATTGTTGGAACTTCCACACTTGTACCTATTGCAGCATCAATGAAACTTATATATAGATCAAAAATTACATTAATTCCATCACGCTTTAATTGCTCATGTTCTATTTCTTCAATAACAATTAATAGATCTCCTGGAATTCCTCCTCTTGGAGCTGCGTTTCCTTTTCCACTCATGGAAAGTTGCATTCCTTCTGTAACTCCAGCTGGAATATTGATAGAAATTGTTTCTTCACCACGCTCTACTCCATCACCATTACATGCTTGACATTTGGCTGTGATGGTCTGACCTTCACCGCTACAAGTAGGGCAAGTTGTAGTTGTTTGCATTTGTCCAAGTATAGTATTTTGTACTCGCCTTACACTTCCTACACCACCACAAGTTGAACAATTAGAAAATGAACTTTTATCTTTTGCTCCAGATCCACCACAAGTTTTACATGAATTTAATTTCTGAACTTTAATGGTTTTCTCAGCACCATTTGCAATTTCTTCTAAAGTTAATTTTACTTTAATTCTTAAGTTGGTTCCTTTATGAACTCTTCTTCCACCTCGGCCTCCACCACCACCAAAAAATCCATCAAATCCACCACTACCACTTCCAAATACATCTCCAAATTGAGAAAATATATCTTCCATGTTCATCCCACCACCGCCATAGCCGCCAGCACCCGCACCTGTTCCGGCGTGGCCATATTGGTCATAACGTTGTTTCTTTTCAGGATTACTTAAAATTTCATAGGCTTCAGCAGCTTCTTTGAAATTATCTTCTGCTTTTTTATCTCCAGGGTTTTTATCAGGATGATATTTAATGGCTAATTTTCTATATGCCTTTTTAATTTCATCTGCATCAGCATTGCGTGATACCCCAAGAATATCGTAAAAATCTCTTTTTGCCATCTTATGAACCTACTACTACTTTAGCGTAACGAATTACTTTTTCATTTAATAAATATCCTTTTTCAACTTCATCCATTACTTTACCTTTTTGCTCTTCACTTCCTGCAGGAACATTGGTTATGGCTTCATGATGATCAGTATCAAAGTCTTTGCCAACCGTATTTTCCATTTCTGAAAGTCCTTGGTTAAATAAAGTGGTTTTTAATTTATGATGAATTAATTTAATTCCTTCTTTAACCGCTTCAATATCTTTCGCATCATTCATAGATTTTTGTGCTCTGTCAAAATCATCTAATACACTTAACATTGATTTAATTACTTCAGCATTTGCAGTTTTAAATAAATCAATACGCTCTTTCGCTGTTCTTCTTTTGTAATTATCGAATTCAGCATATAATCTCAAATATTTATCATTCAGATTAGCAATTTGCTCTTGAGCATTTTCTTCTTTTGGTGATTCTTCTGTTAATGCTTTTTCTTCTAAACTTGTGTCATTTTCATCCAAAGCACTTTCTTCAGCAATGTTTTGATCAATTGGCTGCTCTGACTGTTCATTTGTCACTTTTTCACTAGTATGGTCCATTATTCCTTGTTTTGATTGCTTTTCTATTTGCTACTGCCTTTTTCAAATACTTTGCCAATTAAAAATAAAAGCCAAGCTGTCAGTACAGTTTGGCTTAATTGGCAATAAAACGCCTGATTAGGTGTCAAAATTAATTATTTAAAACCAAATCTTTCTATTTGAAAAATTAGAAATTCGGTTTCAAAACAAATTTTTCATAGAATTCAACAATGTGTTTTACCGCATCATCAGCTGTATCAACTAATTTGAATAGGAACATATCATTGGCTCCAATGTTTTTTTCTTTTTCCAACATAACTTCTTGTATCCAATCAACCAATCCACCCCAAAACTCTGTACCTACCAATACAACAGGGAATTGAGCCACCTTTCCTGTCTGAATTAAAGTCAATGCTTCAAATAATTCGTCTAAAGTTCCAAAACCACCTGGCAATACCACAAATCCTTGGGCATATTTTAAAAACATAACTTTTCGCACAAAGAAATAATCAAAATTCATCAATTTGTCTAAATCGATGTATGGATTATGTGTTTGTTCAAATGGTAAAACAATGTTTAAACCAACAGACTTACCACCAGTAGCTCTGGCACCTTTATTTCCAGCTTCCATAATACCTGGACCACCACCTGTTATAATACCATAACCTTTCATGGTTAATTTACGCGCAACCTCTTCTCCTAATGCGTAATACTTGTGGTCTGGTTGTGTTCTAGCCGACCCAAATATAGAAACACAGGGTCCTATCTTCGCTAATTTTTCAAAGCCTTCCACAAATTCTGCCATGATTTTGAAAATCTGCCATGAATTTTGAGTTTTTATTTCATTCCAATTTTTGTTTTCAAATGCACTTCTTATTTTATCATCTCCTGTCATATCGTAATTTTTTTAACGTTTTTTAAAATTAGTAAACCAATAAATGTAATCATTCCATTAACTATTAACAATTCAAATCCAAATTTATACCCATTTAGCCATGCTTGACTATTGGCATTCAATACATAACAAATGATTGGTGAGAGTATACAAACTAATGGCACCCATTTATCTTTAACCGTATTCTTAGTAAATAAACCAAATGAATATAAACCTAACAAGGGTCCATAGGTATAACCCGCAACTGTAAATAACTTACCAACCACGGCTTGATCATTGATATTATTAAAAATCACTATAACCAAAAACAACAAAAAAGCAAAGCCAAAATGGACTGCATAGCGCATTCTAATTTTTTGTTTTTCATTTAATTCTTTCTTTCTATTTATTCCTAAAATATCAACACAAAATGAAGTAGTTAAAGAAGTAAGTGCCCCATCAGCACTTGGATAGGCTGCAGAAATTAATCCGATAATAAATACTAACCCCGCAAAACTTCCTAAATATTTAATAGCTAATGTTGGAAATAATTCATCAGAATTGCTTGGTAAAGCTATGCCTTTTTGTTGTGCATATTGATATAACACGACTCCTAAACTTAGAAATAATAGATTGATAAGTACCAACACTAAACTAAAACTGATCATGTTTTTTTGAGCATCTTTCAATGATCTGCAACTTAAATTCTTTTGCATCATTTCTTGGTCAAGCCCAGTCATGGTAATGGTTATGAACATTCCACTAAAAAATTGTTTTAGAAAAAATCTTTTATCATTAACATCAGTAAATATGATTTGCGAATAGTCACTTTTCTTGATAGTATTTACTAATTCTGAAAAACTATAACCTAATTCCTTAGAAATAATATATACTGAAATAATTACACCTAACAACATGAAAGTTGTTTGTAAAGTATCTGTCCATATGATTGTTTTAATTCCACCTTCATAGGTATATAATAAAATCAAACCAATGAAAATTAAGACAGTGACATAAAAAGGAACTCCCCATTGAGCAAAAACAAAATGTTGGAGAACACTTACAACTAAAAACATTCTAAATGAAGCTCCAATAACTCGAGAAATTATGAAAAAGAAGGCTCCACTTTGGTAGGAATAAAATCCAAATCGTTGTTCTAAATATGCATATATGGAAGTTAAATTGAGTCGATAATATAAGGGCAAAAGCACTGTTGCTATGACAATATATCCGGCTAAATAACCAAACACTACCATTAAATAGGAGAATTGTGTTTGATTCACCCATCCAGGAACTGAAATAAAGGTAACCCCAGATAAAGAAGCCCCAATCATTCCATAAGCAATTACATACCATGGCGATGATTTGTTTCCTAAAAAATAAGATTGATTGGTGGAATTCCTACTTGTAAGCCAAGTAATTACAAAAAGTAAAATGGAATAAGCAGCAACACAACCGAAAATAAAATTTGCAGACATATTTCTTTTCTAAACTCAAATGTAATTCTTACAAATTAGTTGAAGAAAGGAATTAATCCACAGAATTGGAAAAAAAATTGATAAATAGGAATATTACTTATTTTTGTTGCATGAATATTCCCTCTAGACAATTAGAAGAAGCTGTTAAACAATTTGCGCAATTGCCTGGAGTTGGTAGCAAAACTGCTTTGCGCTTGGTTTTACATTTATTGAAACAAGAGAAAGAACTTGTTCAGCAATTTGGCTCTGTGTTTATGAGTTTAAAGGATGATATTCATTATTGTATAAAGTGTCATAATATTTCTGATTCTGAAATTTGTAGTATTTGTAGTCAGCCCAAAAGAAACCAACATGAATTATGTGTGGTAGAAGATATTAGAGATATTATTGCTATTGAAAATACCCAACAATACAATGGACTTTACCATGTACTCGGTGGATTGATTTCGCCAATGGAAGGAATTGGTCCAAATGAATTACAAATTGAGAGTTTGATAAAAAGGGTTCAATCAGGTGAAATTAAAGAAGTAATAATGGCTCTTAGTGCGACTATGGAAGGGGATACCACTATTTTTTACATGGATAAAAAATTAAAAGCATATGATCTAAAAATTACCACATTGGCTAGAGGGGTTGCTTTTGGTGGTGAATTAGAGTATGTTGATGAATTAACTTTAGGAAGATCAATTGTAACTCGTGTGGTATATGAAAGCTCATCAAGGTAATCAAACCCATCCTTCAAATGACCATAAAGGAAAATTTTGTTATTTTCGTCGTTACTAGCCCTATTGAATGAAGCTATCAATCATCATTGTTAATTACAACGTCAAGTATTTTTTAGAACAGTGTTTGTATTCTGTTCGAAAAGCAAAGCGCAATTTAGCTATTGAGCTTTTTGTTGTTGATAATAATTCGGTTGATGGTTCTATTGAAATGCTCATAGAAAAATTTCCAGAAGTAAACCTGATTGAAAATAAAAAAAATGTTGGCTTCTCTGTAGCAAATAATCAAGCAATAAAAATTGCAAAGGGTGAATATATTTTATTGTTGAATCCTGATACAGTTGTTCAAGAAGATACATTTGATAAAATTATTTCTTTTATGGATAGCCATCCAGACGCTGGTGGATTAGGAGTGAAAATGATTGATGGCAAAGGACATTATTTACCTGAATCTAAAAGAGGATTACCAACTCCCTTAGTTGCTTTTTGTAAGATTGCCGGTTTGTCGAAATTATTTCCAAAATCAAAATTATTTGGAAGATATCATCTTGGTTATTTAAATAAAGATGAAATAAACGAAGTAGATGTTTTAGCTGGAGCCTTTATGATGATGCGAAAAACCGCATTGGATCAAGTAGGTTTGTTAGACGAAACTTTCTTTATGTATGGCGAAGATATTGATCTTTCTTATCGAATTCAACAAGCTGGTTTCAAAAATTATTATTTCCCTGAAACGCAGATTATACATTATAAAGGAGAGAGCACCAAAAAGAGTTCAGTAAATTATGTGTTTGTGTTTTATAATGCAATGATCATTTTTGCAAAAAAACATTTCTCCAAAAACAATGCAAATATTTTTTCCTTCCTCATCAATATTGCAATTTATTTAAGGGCAGGAGTTGCCATTGTAAACAGAATAATCAGGAGATTGATTTTGCCTTTTCTTGATGCTAGTGCATGGTATGCGGGATTATATTTCATCAAAATATATTGGGAGCATAATCACCGATTTGTTAGGAAAGTTTATGCACCTGAACTAATGGAAGTAGCAGTACCTACCTATTTATTATTATGGATTATTTCTGTATGGATGATGGGAGGATATGATAAACCATATAAGTTGTCAAAATTAGTAAGGGGATTATTTGTAGGTACTATTGCAATCACTATCTTATATGCTTTTCAAAATGAATCTTGGCGTTTTTCAAGAGCCATCATTATTTTAGGAGCATTCTGGACTACCATTGCATCATTAAGTTTAAGGATTATTTTAAACACCTTAGGCTTAAAGAATTTTAAATTAGATACCGTTTCTAATGAAAAGAAAATTGTAATTGTTGCCAATGTTGATGAAGGTAAACGTGTGTTAGAAATGATTAAGCAAGCTGTTGGAAGCATTAATTTCATTGGCTTTGTACATCCTGAAAAAATTTATCAAAATCCTGATGAAGATTATTTAGGGAATATCATTCAATTAAATGAAGTGGTAGAAGTTTATCAGATTGATGAAGTAATTTTTTCTACAAAAAATATTCAATTGCAAGACATTATTTATGCAATGTCGAAAGTAGATTTGCCTTCGGTAGATTTTAAAATAGCGCCTGAAGAAAGTCTTTTTATAATTGGAAGCAACTCTGTTGATAATCCGGGTGACCTTTATACAATTGATATTAATTTCTCTATTAACAAATCAAGTTCTAAAAGGAATAAACAATTGGTTGACCTTGGTTTGTCATTCTTTTTCTTGTTGACTTTACCAATTCATTTGATATTAATTAGTAATAGAATAGGATTTATTAGAAATTTATTTGCAGTGCTTACCCTACGTAATTCCTGGGTTGGTTATGTAAATCATGTAATTGATAATCGTCACCTACCAAGCATAAAAAAGGGAATATTGAATCCTGTGGATGGTCTGTCATCCAATCACCAAATCAATGATATCACTGCTAAGAGATTAAATTTATTATACGCAAAACATTATCAATTAGAAAACGATTTGATTTTGATTTGGAGAGGATATAAAAATTTAGGTAGACAAATATGAAAAGCTTAAAAGGGAAAGTTGTAATTATTACTGGTGCAAGTTCAGGCATAGGAAAGGCATTAGCTTATAGCTTTGCAAAGCAAGGATCCCAATTGGTTTTAGCTGCTCGTAATTATCCTTTAATGTGTGAAATTGCACAAGATATAGAAGCTAAATTTGCTATTCGTGCAATTGCAATAGCAACTGATGTTTCTAAAGAATCTTATTGTGAAGAATTAATAAAACAAAGCATTCATTATTTTGGAAGTATTGATGTTTTAGTAAATAACGCAGGTATTTCAATGCGTGCTTTATTTGATGAATTGGATTTAAAAGTGATAAAGGAAGTGATGGATATTAATTTTTATGGTACAGTTTATTGTACTAAATATGCATTGCCAGAATTGTTAAAATCAAAAGGAACTTTAGTTGGAATATCTTCTATTGCTGGATATAAAGGTTTACCAGGCAGAACAGGGTACTCTGCTTCAAAGTTTGCAATGCAAGGATTTTTAGAAAGTATTAGAATTGAAAATCTGAAAAAAGGATTAGACGTATTGGTTGCCTGCCCTGGATTTACAGCTTCTAATATTAGAAATTCAGCACTTTCAAAAAATGGTACAGCCCAAGGTGAATCACCAATTGATGAAAAGAAAATAATGCAAGCTGATGAAGTGGCAGATCA
Source organism: Sphingobacteriaceae bacterium (assembly GCA_965279595.1). Taxonomy (GTDB): domain Bacteria; phylum Bacteroidota; class Bacteroidia; order Sphingobacteriales; family Sphingobacteriaceae; genus CAIKLP01. Next base: position 2,693,839 of record OZ257246.1, on the reverse strand, counting down.
AATTGTGAATGCAATCATTCATCAAAAAAGAGATTTAATAATGACTAAACAAGGAAAACTAACTGTTTGGTTAAGTAAATTGTTTCCAGCATTTTCTGATAAATTAGTTTTCAATCATTTTGCCAAAGAACCTGATTCTCCCATAAAAAGGTAATAATTAAGGTTCAAAAGTTATTTAAAACCATTCATCATTACATTTCGTAATTGAGGCATGAAACTATTATTCTTATTGATTTTCATTCCTATTGTGTCATTCAGTCAAACCAAATTCAATTCAGAAGTCAATGCTTCTGGAAATGGTTTTAGAATTTTATATGAGAATGATTTTTTTAGTGAAACAGACATTTATTACACACAAGGAATAAGACTTTACTTTCAAAATTCAATTATAAAAAAATCTCCAATAGATAAAATTCTTCCTTCTTACAATGAGGGGAAGGATTTTTCTGGGATTTATATCGTGCATGAAGGATTCACTCCAACTAGCATACGCAGAGATACAATTTTAACGAATGATAGACCATTCGCTGGATTAATTTATTTAGGAGAATATAAACAATCAATCAGTGTTTCTGAAAAGAAAGTTAAAACAACAGAATTTATTTTTGGAATGATGGGACCTTTTGCAAAAGGTTATGAAACACAAAAAGGTATTCATGAAATAATCAATAATATTGAACCTTTAGGTTGGCAATTTCAAATAAAAAACAATTTGTTAATCAATTACTATTCAACACAAGAAAAATATTTTATAGCTTCAAATTATTTTGATTTATCAGGCGCTTTCCTTACTGGTATTGGTTCTTACAAAGATTTTTTGGGTTTAGGACTTAAATCAAATATTGGCAAACATCAATCTATTTTTATAGATGAAAAAAGTAAAGTGCAGTACTTTTTTACAGGTTATGTAAGAACTGATTTAGTTTTTTATAATGCAGCACTTCAAGGTGGAATTTTCCAAAGGAAAAATCCTTATGTTATTGCTCCAAGTAATATTAATCCAGTTGTTTTAGCAAGCGGAATTGCTTTCACATTTGCATATAAAAACATTTCTGCAACTTATGCAAAAAATTGGTTAAGCCCTGAGTTCAACGGGGGCTTGCATCATGGCTGGGGGACTATTGATTTAAGATTCAATTGGTGATTTAATTAAGCATCATTATAGTTATCGATTTTATCTAATTCTAACAAAGTTTTACCATCTTCTTTTTGTTTAATAATTCCAATGAATTTTTTATCCCATAGAATTTCATCAAACATATAGGAGTGACGAGAATGTACTACTTGTGAATAAGTATCATCAAATCCTTTTATCAAAATAATAATTTCAGCTTCACTATTATTTAAATCTTCCTGTGTGAAATTTTGAATAGGACTTTTATCATCTATAGGATGAACAATGGTCCAACTTAATGGGAAGAAATTAATTTTCTTTCTTTCTAAATCTAAAGTGTAAAACCTACGAATACTTACTTCATTTTCAATTACATTGAGTCCAATAGCCACATCAACTTCCACTTCAATTAATTGGTTTTTTCTTCTATTCGCAATTCTAAACATAATTGCTTTTCCTTCTTTATAGGGTGATATTAATGCTTCTTTACTAAATATTATTTTTGCTTTGGGTGCTGAAAATCGCCCATATAGGAGTCCAGTAATGACTGCGAATCCAAGTAATCCAAATAAAGATTCACATGCAGCAAGTAAGCTTGTTAAAAAACCTTGTGGACTAATATGCCCATAACCTACAGTGGAAATGGTTTGAGCACTAAAAAAGAAAGCATCCATAAATTGATAAAATGGAAGAGTGCTATTGATTCCTGCAAAATGTTCTACTCCAATCCAAAAGTATAAACTCGCAAAAGTTAAATTTACAATGGTATAGCTAACTAAAACGAAACTTATAAATTTTGGCCAGCTCATGGTAACTAAATTGGTATAGATATCAGTTGATTGAAAAAAAGACAAACCTGTTCTTTCTATATTAAATCCACCTGTGGCTAGAACTGAACGCTGACGTACACTTTGAGAACTAAAGCCTAAATCTTTTAATTCCTCTTTATTGTTTTTTACTTTCTTTAAATTCAATGGGTTTTTCATTTTATCTAAATTTTAATGCATATTTAAAATGCAATGACTAAAAATACTGAAATCCTAATTGTATTGGCAATAGCAATTGCATTAAATTACATTCCTGTTGTAGGAATGTTTGTAAAATGCTTCAATACGCTTGTTCATGAAAGTAGTCATGCTTTAATGAGCCTTTTGTTTTCTGGTGAAGTAGTATCAGTTGATTTATTTTATAGTGGGGAAGGAGTTGCAACTACAAAATCAAGTTCTTGGTTAAGCAAATTTCTGATTTCAATGGCTGGATACATTGGATCTTCCGTTGTTAGTGCAATTTGTGTTTATTTAATTGCCCATCAACATTATCAGTATATTTTATATTTCTTTCTGAGTTTGGCAACTATCAATTTGATTTTTTGGGTAAGAAATTTATATGGAATTACTTGGCTTGTAATTGTAATTGCTGGACTTAGCGCTTTATTTTATTTTCAATTGTTTTCTTATCAAAAATGGGCGGCATTAATGATTACTGCAATTGTATTTGTAGATGCATGGGTATCAAGTGCAATATTATTAGTGTTAAGTGTTAAAAATTCGAAGAAAGCAGGTGATGCTAGTAACCTTCAAAAAATTGCACTTTTGCCAGCATTTTTTTGGGCCCTGTTATTTTTATCTCAGGCTACTTTTCTAGCACTGTGGTCAATTCATCAATTTCTTCCATTGACTTTCCTCTTTTCAAAATAGTATAGCCAATAATTCCTGAAAGTACTGATGCTGCTAGGATTGAGATCTTTCCTAAAGATTGAATTTCTATTTCCTTAAATGATAATAAAGCAATAAAAATAGACATAGTAAATCCAATTCCACCTAAAAAACCTGCTCCAATAATATGTGTCCAATTGCAATTTTTAGGTAAAGCAGAAACTTTCATTTTTACTGCAATTATTGAAAATAAAGTGATACCAATTGGTTTACCAAAAACTAATCCAATAATAATTCCCAACCCTATAGGAGAAGCTAAACCTTGAATGGCTTCAGTATTAAATAAAATATCAGTATTTGAAATTGCGAACAATGGCATAATTAAAAAAGCAACAGGCTTACTCAATAGATGTTCTAATTTTTCTAATGGAGAAATGATATTTGATTTATTAGTAGGTATGGTTAATGCCAATAGCACTCCTGAAATAGTGGCATGAATTCCAGAACGATAGGTACAATACCACAATAAAATCCCTAATGGCATATACCATAAATAATTATTCACTTTAAAGCGATTCATCAACAATAAAATTCCAAATATGATAGCAGCATAAAATAAATATAGAAATGCCAATTGTTCAGTGTAGAAAATTGCAATTACCACTATTGCTCCTAAATCATCTACAATTGCTAAGGCAGTAAGGAATATTTTTAAACCTAATGGAACTCTTTTTCCCAATAAAGAAATTATGGCTACGGCGAATGCAATATCTGTTGCCATTGGAATTCCCCAGCCACTTATACCCTTAGTTCCCCAGTTAATGCTTGAATATATAATAGCTGGCACTAACATTCCTCCTAATGCAGCAAGCATAGGTAAGCTAGACTTTTTAATATTTGAAAGTTCACCTTCTAATAATTCTCTTTTTATTTCTAGGCCAACCAATAAAAAGAAGATCGCCATGAGACCATCATTAATCCAAAAATGAATGGAACGAAAAAATGAATGACCTATTAAACTAAAGCCTAATGATGTTTCTAAAATGTGATGGAATTCGTCACCTAAGCTTGAGTTGGCAATAATTAATGAAATGACAACACAAGCAATTAAAATAATACCAGCACTACTATTCGCACTAAAAAAAGTATTAAAGGGTTTGATGATTTTTTGTAATCGTGAATTCATTACTTAAGAATTAAATTAAATATGATTCAAAATCTCCCTTACCTTGACGCATGATAATTGGATCTCCATTGCTAAAATCAACTACTGTCGATGGTTCATTTTCACCATAACCAGAATCTATAACAATATCAACCAAGTCTTGGTATTTTTCATAAATCAATTCAGGGTCCGTTGAATATTCAATGATTTCATCGTCATCATGAATAGAAGAACTTACAATTGGATTTCCTAAGATTTGAACAATTGAGCGAGCTACTGAATGATCAGGTATTCTAATACCAACCGTTTTTTTATTTGAATTTAACAGTTTTGGAACATTGTTGTTGGCATTGAAAATAAATGTAAATGGCCCAGGTAAAGCTTTCTTTAAAATTCGAAAAGTAGAATTATCTATTTGCTTTACGTAATCAGATAAATGGCTTAAATCATAACAGATGAAAGATAAGTTTGCTTTTTCTGGTTTGATATTTCTAATCTTACAAAGCCTTTCAATAGATTTTTGTTGCATAATATCACAACCAATTCCATAAACGGTATCAGTAGGATAAATTATTATTCCACCCGCTTTCAAGCAATCCACAACTTGTTGAATAGCTTTTTCATTTGGATTTTCTGGATAGATTTTCAGTAACAAAATATTTTATTTGTTTTGTCTAAGTTACAAATTTGAATTGAGCTAATTATCCAAATCATTGAAACAAAAAAAGCCAATCACAATTTGTAATTGGCTTTTCTTGCTAATATTTTTTTATTTGTTTAGAACTTGTTTTACTAAGTCAGCAGCATCTTGTAAAGCAATTGCCGAAAATACTTTCAAACCAGATTCATCAATTAATTTTTTAGCTTCTACAGCATTTGTTCCTTGTAAACGAACAATAATAGGAACAGGAATATTGCCAATACTTTGATATGCATCAATTACTCCTTGAGCAACTCTATCACAACGTACAATACCACCAAAAATATTGATCAAAATAGCTTTCACATTTGGATCTTTTAATATGATTTGGAATCCTGCTTCAACAGTTTTAGCATTTGCTGTTCCACCAACATCTAAGAAATTTGCAGGATCACCACCTGAAAGTTTGATAATATCCATAGTAGCCATAGCCAAACCAGCTCCGTTTACCATGCAACCAACATTACCTTCTAATTTCACATAATTTAAGTTTGACTTTCCAGCTTCTACTTCAGTTGGATCTTCTTCTAAGACATCACGCATTTCTTTATAATCTGGATGACGATATAATGCGTTTTCATCTAAATTAACTTTTGCATCTACTGCTAATATTTTGTTGTCTGAAGTTTTTAATACTGGATTAATTTCAAACATAGCTGAATCGGTTGAATCATAAGCCTTGTACAATGCTGCAATAAACTTAGTCATGTCTTTAAATGCATCACCTTCTAAACCTAAATTAAATGCAATTTTTCTTGTTTGAAATCCTTGTAAACCAACTTTAGGATCAATTTCTTCTTTGAAAATTAAATGAGGAGTATGTTCTGCCACTTCCTCAATATCCATCCCACCTTCCGTTGAATACATGATAATATTTCTTCCTGTTGAGCGATTCAATAAAACACTCATATAGTATTCTTTAGTTTCAGAAGCACCAGGATAATAAACATCTTGTGCAATTAAAACTTTATTAACTTTTTTACCTTCTGGTCCTGTTTGAGGAGTAATCAATTGCATACCAATAATCTGTTCTGCTTTTTCTTTAACCTCAGCCAAGTTCTTAGCTAATTTAACTCCACCACCTTTTCCACGACCACCTGCATGAATCTGAGCTTTCACAACCCACCAGCCTGTGCCAGTTTCTGCTTGTAATTGCTTAGCAGCTTCTACCGCTTGTTCTGCATTTTCCGCAACAATACCTTCTTGTATGCGAACTCCAAATGATTTTAAAATTGATTTGCCTTGATATTCGTGAATGTTCATTTTAGTTGAATTTGCCGTAAAAGTAGCTATTTGTAAGCAAAAATTAAACGGATACTTCAAATTGTAAATGGTTAGTAATCAGTTAATTTTGCAAAAGTCAATTTTTAGAATCCAAATGCACGCTAAATATTGTCAATTAATAAACCTTCGTAACAAACTATTTGCAAAAAATATTTAGTCAAATTATTATTTTCGGGAAATGCATAAAATCTACCTAGCATTAGCATTTCTAATTTTATGTTTAAATGCTTATGCGCAAATCGAACGTAAAAACCTTAATGCCATTCGTTCAAACGACGTAATTAAAATTGATGCTCAACTAAATGAGCCAATTTGGTTAGCAGCTCCTGCTGCTAGTAATTTCATGCAACGTGAACCACAACAAAACATTCCAGCTTCCTTTAATTCTGAAGTGAAAATTGTTTACGACAATGAAGCAATTTATATTTCAGCACACTTATTTGATCCTTCTCCTGATAGCATTTTGCATGAATTATCATTAAGAGATAACTACTCAAACACAGATGTATTCAGTATTTATTTTGATACTTACCATGATCTTCAAAACAGATTTGAATTTGGTGTAACTGCAGCTGGTGTTCAGTTTGATCAAAGAACAGGCGCTGAAACTTTTGATGTAGTATGGGAAAGCGCAACTAAAATTGTTAATGATGGATGGATTGTTGAAATGAAAATTCCATATTCAGCAATTCGATTCCCAGATAAAAGTATTCAACTCTGGGGTTTGCAAATCAATAGAAACATAAGAAGAAAAAGAGAATTGGATGTTTGGCAATTCATTGCTCCAGATTTGCAAAATCAAGTTTCCTATTTTGGTGAATTAAAAGGTATCCAAGATATTAAATCTCCTATACGTTTATCATTCACACCCTATGTTGGAGTAACAGAAGATCACTTTCCTTATAATGCAGCAGGTAAAAGCAATTGGTCATCTTCTTATAATGCAGGCTTGGATTTGAAATATGGAATCAATGAAAGTTTTACATTGGATATGACATTAGCTCCAGACTTTGGACAAGTTCAATCTGATAATAAAGTTTTAAACCTCTCAGCTTTTGAAGTTGAGTTTCAAGAAAATAGACCTTTTTTTATTGAAGGCACAGAATTGTTCAATGTTGGTCGATTGTTTTATGCAAGAAGAATTGGTGGTACCCCTAAGGGTTATTTTGCAGTAGAAAGTTTAAAGAATGATTCAGTTAGCATTATTGATAATCCTCAGCAAGTTCAATTAATCAATGCCACCAAAATTACTGGCAGAAGTCCGGGGGGATTGGGTATTGGTTTTTTAAATGCAGTAACTGCAGAAACAAATGCTATTATAAAAGATGCCAATGGAATTGAACAAAGAATTCAAACAGCACCGCTCACTAATTATAATGTAATTTCTCTCAATCAAACCTTGAGTAATAATAGTTATGTGAGTTTGGTCAATACCAATGTAAGTAGGCAAGGTAAAAGAGATGAAGCAAATGTAAGCGCTATTGATTTTGCTGTTACTGATAAAAAAGACAGATTTAAAGTTTTCGGTCTTGCAGCATTGAATCAAAAAATATATAGTGATTCAGTAGCAGATGGATTTAGGTATTTAATTGGTATTGAAAAAGTAAGTGGTAATTTAAAATATGGCTTAAGTAGAAATGTGGAAAGCGATACTTATAATCCAAATGATTTAGGTTTGTTATTAAGTCCTGATGAAATTTCATCAAATGTATATTTAACATACACCCAATTTAAACCAAATAAATATTTTCTAAGAAGAGGATGGGATGTCAATGTAAATTATTCTACAACTTATAGAACGCATAATTACCAAAGCTCGGAAGTGTTTTTAGGATTATGGCATATTTATAAAAAGAACTGGATGTACCAAGGTTTTAGCATGATTGTTAAGCCAGTTGGTGATCATGATATTTATGAAGCTCGAACTCCAGGAAGAACATTTATAGGACCCAATTATTATGGTGGTAATACAGAAATTTCAACTGATTACCGTAAGACATTAGCTATCGATGCTAACTTTGGATATTACCATGATTTCACTGCTGGGGGCTCTTTCACAGAATTTAATATTTCACCCATTTGGAGAATTTCTGATAAATTAAAAATTATCAACTCATTTAATTTTACTTTCGATAATAGGAATCAAGGTTTTGCACAGAAAATCTCAGATAGCTTAATCTACTTCGCATTCAGAGATGTAAGGACACATGTTAATACCTTAAGTGCATCTTATATTTTTAATAAAAATAATTCGCTTACTTTCAGAGCAAGGTATTATTGGAGCACAGTTGAGATTAAAGATTATTTAATTTTACAACAAGATGGTCATGTGATTAAAGACACTACTAATTTCAATGGAAACAATGACCGAAATGTAAGTTTCTTTAATGTTGATTTAATTTATAGATGGCGTTTTGCACCTGGAAGTGATTTGATTTTAGTTTGGAAAAATAGTGTCAACTATTTTGCAAATGATATATCAGTTAAGAGATATTCTGGTGATCGACTAACAGATAGTTTCTATAATACTTTGAATGCAGATCAGTCAAATACCTTTACCCTGAAAGTACTTTATTACTTAGATTACAGGTATTTCATGAAGAAGCAGAAGAAAGTTTAAACAATTAGTTTTCCATCCTTCATGGTCAATTTTCTATCGGCTATGGCTGCTAATTCTAAATTGTGTGTGACAATAACAATAGCAACATCAAATTCTTTTCTGATTGAAAGAAAAAGCTCATTTATTTCTTTTGCATTATTTGAATCTAAATTCCCTGTAGGCTCATCAGCAAAAACTATTTTTGGTTGATTTATCAATGCTCTAGCTATGGCTACTCTTTGTTGTTCACCACCTGAAAGCTCTGAAGGCTTATGATCTGCACGATCTGATAAATTCATTCTTCTCAATAAATCCATTGCTCTTTTTTCAGCAACAGATTTACTTACGTTGCCAATAAATGCTGGTATGCAAATGTTTTCAAGGGCAGTAAACTCAGGCAATAAATGATGAAACTGAAAAATGAATCCAATATTTTTATTTCTAAATGCACTTAATTGTACATCTTTCATTGTTTGAAGTTCCGTACCATCAAATGAAATTTTTCCTTGATCAGCTTTATCTAATGTACCTAGCAAATGTAACAATGTACTTTTACCGGCACCTGATGCACCTACAATGGAAACAATTTCTGCTTTCGAAATTTGTAAATCAACACCCTTAATTATTTCTAAAGTTCCGTATGATTTATGAAGATTTTGTGCTGATAACATAGCTGCAAGTTACATAGAAATAAATTATTTTCTCCTTCAACCTTTTTGAATTAATTTCTTTTTAAAGATTGCATTTCTTCCTCTGATTGGATTTCATATAAATGCATACCTTGATAAGTAATTATTTTTTGAGTGTTAAAAAGATTAAATGTGTTTGCCTTATTTTCAAGATAAATTCCAATTAACTTTTGAGGTATTGGGTTTTTTCGGTGTGTTAAATAATAGACTTTATCAAAATCGCTAAAGCTAAATTTGTGTATGGCATAGGGTAAAGTATAATGAACATGTGGTCTATTCATTGAATAAAAAAACGCAATTGGCTCATCAATAATTAGTATTTTCTGATTATTCTGAATTTTAATTTGGCTATCTAACCAATCATAAACCCTATACTCATCTCTTACTTCATATTGCTTTATAGCTGCAGTATTTCTTACTATAAATGGTGTACTTACTAATCCTATAAATGAAAACATAAATACTAATTGCCAAATTTTTGCTGCTCTAAAGCTAATTCTTAAAAAGCCGGCTAATGATAATACTCTTTTATATAATTCAGGCAAATGCATAAACATCAAGAGCAATAAAATAGAACTATAACGATAAAAAGGAGCAAGGCTAAAAAACCAAAAAATGCTGGTTGCTAAAAATGAAATTTCAACCAAGTGTAAACGATAATTCTTCTTAACAATTAGCGTATAAACACAAGATACATGAACAATTAAATTTAAAATTAAAATATAAAATTGAAATTGATAAGTTGGTAAAAACCTTTGTATAAAATGTTGATATAGCCAATTGTTTGTTTGGTCATGTCCATCATGTTCTTGCCCATGTAATATCAACTGATTGTATAAACTTTCAATATTAAAATTACTGAGTGATAAATAAAATATAGGCAAGCTTAAAATTACTAAAAGATAAATTGCTCTATTAATTGGAGTTGATTTCCTTGTCAATAATTCAATTATAAATATCAGTGCTATGGGATATATCCCAGGATGGGAGATGAGTAATAAGGCTATTAAAATTGATTGAATAATTGGATGTTTCCTTGTTAAGGCCAAATAAAACAAACTAGCTAAAAGAGCAAGAATTGGCATTTCAACTCTACCACTTCTCATGGCATTGCTGATGCCTTCATCAAAAATAAAAAGTGTTAACAAGAATAAAATACCTGCTGGTAAACTTTGGTATCGTTTATCTATATATTTAAAAAGGTAAATACAGGTAATAATGAGGAATATAAACCAAAGTATTCGGGTGTAAAATAATTCATGAGGGAAAATACTTAATTCGATGATGTGAATAAAGGAGCTAAGAGGTAAATAGGCTAAGAAAATTATTTCACTTCCTTCATGTGGCCAAACCTTTCCAATGAATTTACCTTCATTCATCCAATTCCAAGCCGGATCAATTATCATAATTTCATCTACCCAAGCAACTGGAATCTTATTCAAATTAATGAGGACTACCAATGCATAAACGCAAAAAATGAGTATAAAAGGTAGTTTTCTTAATTGCATATAAATTTATGATTCAGAATATTTGCTTATTACTTTCGTTCAGTTAATAAGCAAACCAAATTTACTACCTTTATTTTCTATAAAAGAAGTATTATTGATGTTAATTTTACGGAAATATGATGTTTAAATCGAGTAAACAAAGAATTTTAGTGTTGGCACCTCATACAGATGATGGAGAATTGGGCTGTGGTGCATCAATCAATAAATTTATCAATGAGGGCCATGATGTCTATTATGCAGCCTTTTCTGCTTGTGAAATTTCCGTTCCCAAACATCTTCCTTCCAATATTTTAATTAATGAAGTAAAGAAGGCGACCAAAGTTTTAGGTATTCCGCCAGAAAATTTATTGTTATATAATTATGAAGTAAGAACATTCAGTTATAACAGACAAGCTATTCTTCAAGATTTAATTGAAATTAAAAATAAAATCAACCCCAATTTGGTATTGATGCCAAGCTTAACGGATTTGCATCAAGACCATGCCACCATATCACAAGAAGCCTTACGTGCATTCAAAACAACTTCTATTTTATCGTATGAATTACCTTGGAACAATGTTAGTTTTAATACTACTTGTTTCATTAGTTTATCAGAAGAAAATGTAATGAAAAAAGTGGAAGCATTGAGTCAGTATGAAAGTCAAAAGCACCGACCTTATGCCAATGAAGAATTTTTAAGAGGCTTGGCAAGAACAAGAGGTGTGCAAGTGAGTGGTCATTATGCTGAAGTTTTTGAAGTAGTTAGATGGATCATAGCTTAAATAAAAAGATAAATGTTTTAATGACTGGAGCAGGCGCTCCAGGTGCAGCAGGCATCATCAAATGTTTACTTCAAGATCCTGATATAAATCTATTAATTTGTGATGCTAATCCAAACGCATCTGGTAAGCATATTCATCAAAATTTTAAGCAAATTCCAAAAGCCAACGCCCCGGATTTTATTTCCCAATTGAAATCAATTGCTGTTGCCGAACACATACAAGTAATTATGCCACTTGTTACTAATGAACTTTTTCATTTTGCTGCAAATAAAATTGAATTTGAAAAATATGGAATTAAAGTACTAGTAAGTGATTATCTTGCTTTACAAATTGCAAATAATAAAGGTAGATTATATACAGAATTGAATAAAAAGGGTATCAAAGTGCCTCATTTTCATGTGGTAAATAATATTGCTGAGTTTGAAAAAGCGGTTGTTGATTTAAATTATCCTCAAAAAGATATTTGCTTCAAACCTTGTGTTTCTAATGGTTCTAGAGGTTTCAGAATCATTAGTGAACAGGTAAATGAATATCATTTATTGTTCAATGAAAAGCCAAATAATACCTTTATCAGTTTATCAAAAATAAGATCAATACTAAAAGATAATCCTTTTCCAGAGTTATTAGTTTCAGAATATTTACCTGGTCCTGAATATTCAGTTGATTGTTTATGTAAAGAGGGAAAAGCTATCGTAATTGTTCCTAGAATTCGCACCAAGATGAAAGAAGGAATTAGTGTAGAAGGAGAGTTTATAGAAAATAAATCAATCATTAATTATTGCGAAAAAATAATTGAAGTCCTTCAATTAACAGGAAATATTGGTATTCAAGTAAAAGAAAGTGAAGAAGGAGAATTTAAGTTACTTGAAATAAATCCTAGGGTACAAGGTACTATAGTGGCAGGTTTAGGAGCGGGTATTAATTTGCCTTTATTAGCTGTGAAGCAAGCAATGAATAGAGAAATTAATCCGAATGAATTAAAAGTGAAATGGGGTACTAAATTTGTTCGATTCTTCACAGAAGCTTATTACCATTAAGTTTAATCCAATTTTGTTGAGTAAATAAAATATTTTTATTGTATAAAGGAATTGTATTTTTGTTGCAATGAATTCAGAGAAAAAATATAAAGCCCTCATTTTCGACTTAGATAATACCTTATATCCTGAAAAAGATTATTTATTTCAAGTATATTATATGATAGGTCAGTTTATTGAATATCAAGAAACTTATGACCATGAAATAATCACTAAATTTTTAATTGATGAATTTAATTTAAATGGTAGAAAGAATTTGTTCAATAAATTAATTGAAAAATTTGAATTGAATGAATCATATTTAGAAAATTTTTCAAGATTACTTCGTACTGCTAGGCTACCACTAAAATTATTGTTATTTCAATCAATGCTAGCAAGATTAAAAGCTGCTATTGATGATGGAAAATTGATTTTTATTTTAACAAATGGAAATCCAGAACAACAACTAAATAAAATCAGACAAATAGAATGGAATGGATTAGAGCAGCATATTAAGTGTTATTTCTGCAATGAAATTGCCTCTAAACCTGCGCCTGATGCAATGTTGAAATTATTGAATGATCATCAATTACAAAAAGAGGATGTTTTATTTATTGGCGATGCACAAATTGATGCTGACTGTGCAAGTGCTGCTGGTGTTGAATTTGAATGGGTTAAGCATGTGGAAACATCTCCAAATTTTTAAAAACTTTAATTAATATATAACCTAAATTAAACCTTAATGAAAACTTTAAAAAAAATTCTGATCGGCATAGTTGTTTTAATTGGACTTCTATTAGTCATTTCTTTTTTCATGCCAAGTAAATTTAAATTGGAAAGAAATATTGTTATTAAATCAAATGCTGAGCATGTGTATGCACAGATTAATAATTTACAATCATGGGTGGCTTGGAATCCTTGGCAAAATGCAGACAGTAGCATGAAATTAACTTATTTCGGTCCAGTAGAAGGAATTGGTGCTACACAAAAATGGACTTCAGAAGATGGTGATGGAAAATTAACAATTATTGAAACTATCCCTAATCAAATAATTGTTTACCAATTTCAATTTGAAGATTATACACCAATGGATGCAAGATTTGTAATTGAACAACAAGCGGATAGTACTGTAAAATTAACCTGGTCAACAGAAAGTGATTGTGGAAATAATCCAATTAAAAAATATTTTGGAGCCATGATGGGTGTGATGATGGCTAAAGATTATGAAACAGGATTAGCAAATATTAAAACAGTTTCTGAAAAATAGAAATCATGGGAAAAAGAATCTTAGCATTATTAACTGGCTTTGTAGTAAGCTTTATTACAATTGGGTCATTGGAATTTTTAAGTAACAGATTTTTTCCAATACCAGTGGGCGTTGATTTTGCAGACCCCGAATCTGTTAAAAACATGATGGCAAATATGCCTTTAGGTGCAATGATATTTGTATTAGTAGCCTATGCGATAGGAAGTTTTGCTGGAGGATTATCTGCAAGCTGGGTAGCTGGAAGAATTCAAAAGCAACCATCAATAATTATAGGATTAGTTTTGACATTTGGTGGAATTGCAAATGTTTTACAAATGCCAGGACAACCATTATGGATGGTCATTACAAGCTTTTTAATTTATTTGCCATTTTCATATTTAGGATTTTTAGCAATCAGAAAAAAATAAATAAAAAATGGAGTAATGAAGGATGTCATATCTTTCATCACTCCATTTTTTTATAAATTATTTTGATACAATCGCCCCAGATCCATACATCTGTCCAATATATTTTCTTGAAGGTGATATAGGCATTGGTCCTAATCCTAATTTTGGCCACAAAGCATCAATTTTTTCAATTACTTCTATATTGTTAGCTAATATATTTGGCCAATCTCGTGTAAATCCATCTAGCTCTTTTGTTTTGCGAGTTCCATCAAATCCAATATGTGAAATTGAATTTTCATCAGAAGCATTCACTAAATAACCATCGCGTTTTGGATCAACATTATTTGAAAATCTCCAAACAGCATCAGCTAAATCAGAGATATCTATAGTATGTTCTAAATAAATAATCACTTTTACTTCTTTGAAATAATCTAATTCAAATAATTTTTGATTGATTTCAGAAATATGTCCTTTTCTATCTTTTTCAATAGAAATGAAAACCATTGAAATGCCTATAGATAATAGTCTATCATTGATATCTTTTATTTCATGATAGATTGTTTTTATAGTTTCTTTTGGAAGATGAATGGTAATTGGAATTTGATTCAAACTATTATTTAAGAAATCAGATCTTAATTCTTCAGGTAATTTAACTGTAGCATCAATTCCCATTTTTCCACCGAAAGCAGCCTTTGAACATGAATGATCTAATACATCCATGGGTCCGTTGCTAAAAATAATATCTTGTTGTGGGTCTACATTTGCTGAGATATATTTTGCTACTTCTAATGAGTCATGAATATTTACATCACCATCAACCACGATCATCATTTTTGTAAACATCATCTGACCTGCACCCCACATGGAGTTCATTACTTTTAATGCTTGACCTGGATAATCTTTTTTTATTTTAACAATTACCAGGTTATGAAAAACTCCTTCCATTGGCAAAACCATATCAATAATTTCAGGTACCATTGTCATTTTAATGGGAGCTAAAAATATTCTTTCAGTAGCTTTTCCAATCCATGCATCTTCTTGTGGTGGAATGCCTACAATTGTTGCAGGGAAAACAGCATTTTTTCTGTGGGTAATACAAGTGATGTGAAATTTTGGATACCAATCTGCTAAAGAATAATATCCAGTATGATCACCAAATGGACCTTCCCAAATATAATCTTCAGATGGATCAACATATCCTTCAATAATAATATCAGCATCAGCTGGAACTTGAATGTCTTGAGTTAAACATTGTACCAACTCCACTTTTTTCTTTCTTAAAAATCCAGCTAACATGTATTCATCAATGCCATCTGGAAGTGGAGCAGTAGCAGCGTATGTATAAACTGGATCTCCTCCCAAAGCCACTGCAACCGGCATCTTTAAGCCTAGCTTTTTATATTCATTGAAATGACGAGCAGAAACTTTATGCTTGTGCCAATGCATTCCTGTTAAGGTTGGTTCAAAAACTTGCATACGATACATTCCAACATTTCTAATTCCTGTATTAGGGTCTTTGGTATGTATAACTGGTAAAGTAATAAATGGTCCACCATCTTCGGGCCAACATTTTAATACCGGAAATTTAGTGATATCAGGATTTGCCATAATTACTTCTTGGCATTCACCTTTACCACTAACTACTTTAGGCATCCATGATGATATTTGCCCAAGTTTAGGTAACATCTTTAGTTTATCTAAAATATTATCTTTTGGTCCAGTAAGCATCTTGAATAAGCCTTCAATTTCTTTGCTTATAGAATCCATATTCTCAACGCCTAAAGCCATGCACATGCGTTTATAATTGCCCATAGAATTAATTAACACAGGGAAATCAGTACCAGTGTTTTCAAATAGAAGGGCCGGTCCATATTGTTTAGAAATTCGATCTGTGATTTCCGTTATTTCTAATTCTGGGTTGACATATTCTTTGATGCGTACTAATTCACCTGCTTTTTCTAAGGTATCTATGAAATGTTGTAGATTCTTGTAGGCCATAATTTTTTATTCTAATTCTCTGACAAACTTAAGCATTGTTTGTTTGGCCTAAAATAAAAAAAGGTTACCCGAATTACGGTAACCTTTTTTGTTTTAAAACCATTAAACCTTAGAAACGAGTTCCTACAGTAACAATAACAGAATTTATATTGTTTTTAGTATTAACCAACGGACTTGTTACATTACTTGCATAATAAGGATAATAGCCTGATTCATAACGTGTATTTACAAAAGCTACATCTAAATAATAATCTTCTACTTTATAACCTAAACCGGCTGTCATACTTTTTTTGCTTTGATCAATTGAAGAATTACTGAAAGGATCACCGTAAAGTGCATATCCTCCACGAATTGAAATAGCACCTATTTTACCTTCTCCACCTATTCTATAATTATAAGTATTACTGTTAAAAGTATTTTGAATGATGGCATTATTCATTGGCCCAAAATCTGTATTTCCACTCACTGCATCTAAACTCATTTTTGAATAATTCAATCGCTCTAAATCAAAACTTAGAAAACCTAATTTATTGAAGAAAATAGATAAGCCTAAATTGGTTTTAAATGGAGTAATCAATCTATATTCAAATAAATATTCAAGAGGAGTGAAGGTGATTGAATTTCCATTTTGAACACTACTTAGATCGGTTGTAAAAGATTCATTTAACGAATAATAATCTGGTGTTTGAATACTAGCACCTACTCGAATTAAATCAATAGGGCGGTAAATTAAACCAACTTTTAAATTAACACTTGAACCAGTTAAAATGTGTTTTTCATTTAAAGATATTTCACTTACATTATAATTTGGATCTACAATTCCACTTTCGGTAAATTTTGTTTTTCTACTATATTCAATAGAACCAACACCTACAGAAGCACCTAAATATAACTGATTGGAGTAATTTGCTCCAAATGAAAAATTCCATTCATTTTTGTAACCATCAATTTTATTGCTTTGTCTTTGATTATTATTTCCATTACTGATGCTCACATATTTATTGGTTAATGTATCATAATCTATCATATAACCATACCATGCCATATCAGACAAATCTGCAATATTACTATCAGGTAAATAAGTTGGAGGAGCATAATAATCATTTGCAGCTGCAGCTAAATATTGACTGAATGAACTGTTAGGATTTACACCTGAGAAATAAGAATTTTCTTTAAAACTATTAGTTCGATTTGCAGCAATTCCAAAACTATAACTTACCCAGTCATTGGTCACATCTTTACCTGTATAATCTTGATTCAATTGTGTTACCACAAATCCTAAATTACCAATGTTAAAATTGCTATGTCCTTCCGTATTGATTCTGCCAAATGCAGTATTTCCAGTTGAATTAAGTCTTAATGTTGGTGAAATACTGAAATCTCCTTTTCTGTAAAAGCCTAATCCTGCTGGGTTTCCAGACAAGCTACTGATATCGCCACCAATTGAATTCTGTACACCTCCCATTCCTAAAGTTCTAGCAGTTCCATTAATTGTTGAACTACTAAACTTCAAAGCATCTTCTACATATTGTGCATTAGAAAGCAGTGAAGATAAAATCAAACAACTAAATAAAATTATTTTTTTCATATTCAATTATCTTGGACGGTTGCGACTTGGTCTATTGCTATTTCCATCTGAGCTACTTCTGTTTTGACTAGGGGCAGAAGATGGTACAGAAGATCTTGGTTGATTGTAAGAAGGTCTACTTTCATTTCTTGGCCTATTATTTTCAATGTTTGAAGGTTTTGAAATACTTGGATTTTCATTTCTTCTCGTTGGTTGACTATTGAATTCAGATTTAGGAATTGCAACCGGACTAACATTTGGAGTTCTATCTGTATTGTTGTTAATGTTAGGAGAAGTAGTAGCTCTAGGGTCCGGTAATGTTGGTGCAACATATCCATTAGGTGTTGGTCTGATGGGTTGTTTAATTACCGGACTAACTGGTTTTACATTCTCACTTGGTGAAGGAGAAGTATTTGGTTTCACATTTTCTGTTGGATTTACTCTAATTGGAGTTTCACGAATTGGTGCTTTCACATTAGGAGCAACATTCGGATTACTTGTAGCAGGAGTTGGACGTGTAGGAGCAACTGTATTTGTTGAATTAGAAGGACTTGAAAAAGATTGTCCTTCATTTCTTGTTCCAGGTGTTGGTCTTACGGTATTTGCATTTCCAACACCTACATTAGTTCCTGTAGAAGTGGGTCTTCCATTTGAACCCACGGTTCCTCTACCATTTGGGCGAGGGGTATTATAAAATGTTTTATTTCTTGGACTATTACTTGCCCAATAGTGGTCATTCCATCCATCATTGTAACCATTATAATAACCATTATTCCATGCACTGCCCCAAGGGTTGTAATAAGAATATGGACTATAAAATGGATTGAAAAAGGGATCATAATAATTACCATATCCCCATCCAAAACCAAAGTTCCATCCTGAATAAGAATTCCAACCATATCCAAAATTCATGCTCGGATAATAAAATGGATCATTATAAAAACCACAATAGGCTGGAGAGTAATATCCGAAACCTGCATAAGGGCTATAAAATCTTTGAATTCGTGTACGGTAATAATAATCGTCATCATCATAATTATTTCCATAATAATTATTGGTGATATATGTTTTTCCATCATCGCCTACATAATTTTCTGTCCCAGGTGAATTGGAATAATTAGGATTGTTATTTGGAGTTTCAGGAATAGTACTTTCGTAATTATTGAAATTACGGTTTGGAGTTTGAGTTTCTGCTGATGAATTAGGATTTGCCGGACTCACATCTTGCAAATTAATATCTTCATGATAAACTTTGTTTGCATTTTTTTTTGCATCCGATAAGGAATAATAGGTATCATCATCAATTTGCTTTGCAGTTTGTTGTGTACTGGAGCAACCAATGAGGAAGATGGAAATACTAATAAATGTGAAGCCGATGGTTTTCATAGCAATTCTCCTTGTTATTTATGTTTAGGACTTTTCTCAAGCATTAACGTTTAATTTTCTATTTTTGTTATCAATTTATGGTTTATAACGGTGGTTATATACTATATATTCAATTGAGACAATAAAATTACAAATATTAAAGGGCAAAAATTAGAATGAGCAAAGGAATTACGAGCAGGAGCGCAGATTATTCTGCATGGTACAATGAATTGGTAACAAAAGCAGATTTGGCTGAACACTCTGATGTTAGAGGCTGTATGGTTATTAAACCTTATGGATATTCGATATGGGAAAAGATGCAACAAGTCTTAGATCAAATGTTTAAAGATACAGGACATTCTAACGCCTATTTCCCCTTATTCATACCTAAATCTTTTTTTGCAAAAGAAGCATCACATGTTGATGGCTTTGCTAAAGAGTGTGCAGTAGTGACTCATTATCGTTTGAAAAATGACGGTAATGGAGGAATTATGGTTGACCCTGATGCAAAATTAGATGAAGAATTAATTGTTAGACCCACTTCTGAAACCATTATTTGGAATACTTATAGAGGTTGGATACAATCATATAGAGATTTACCAATTCTAGTTAATCAATGGGCAAATGTGGTTCGTTGGGAAATGAGAACCCGTTTGTTTTTAAGAACAACTGAATTCCTTTGGCAAGAAGGCCATACCGCCCATGCCACAGCTGATGAAGCAATTGCTGAAACTAAACAGATGTTAGAAGTATATGCAAATTTTGTAGAGAATTGGATGGCGTTACCAGTAATGCAAGGGGTGAAATCTCCTAATGAAAGATTTGCTGGTGCTTTAGATACTTTTTGCATTGAAGCTTTAATGCAAGATGGTAAAGCATTACAGGCAGGTACTTCACATTTCTTAGGACAAAATTTTGCCAAAGCATTTGATGTAAAATTTACAAATAAAGAAGGAAAAATTGAACATGTTTGGGCAACCTCTTGGGGTGTTTCCACTCGTTTAATTGGTGCTTTAATTATGGCACATTCAGATGATGAAGGATTAGTACTTCCTCCAAAATTAGCACCTATTCAAGTTGTGATTGTACCTATTTTTAATAATGAAGAAGCACTTGCAACTATTAGAGAAAAAGTAAATCAATTTATTCCTGCATTAAAAGCAAAAGGAATTTCTGTGAAGTTTGATGATAGAGATACACAACGCCCAGGTTTTAAATTTGCAGAATGGGAATTGAAAGGAGTACCGGTGCGCTTAGCTATTGGTCCAAGAGATATTGAAAATGGAACTGTTGAAATTGCAAGAAGAGATACCAAAGAAAAATTTACCACTTCTCTAGATGGCATTGAAAAAACCATTGAAGATTTGCTAGAAAATATTCAAACATCTATCTATCAAAAAGCATTTGAATTTAGAGAATCACATATTACAAAAGTAGATTCTTATGAAGAATTTAAATCTGTATTAGATGGAAAAGCAGGTTTTGTTTCAGCACATTGGGATGGAACTCCAGAAACAGAAGAGAAAATTAAAGAAGAAACTAAAGCCACTATTCGTTGTATTCCATTAAATAATATTTTAGAAGAAGGAAAGTGTATTTATAGCGGAAAGCCTTCTACCCAAAGGGTTTTATTTGCAAGAGCTTATTAAGAAAAAATCAATGCCAGATAAATGTTATCAAGAAATTGTTGAAAAATTAAAGAATCATTCTTCAATGAAACAGTTTATTCATCGAAACACGATGAATCAAATTTTAGAAATTAAGAAAACTTTAATAGAGCTTACAAATAATTTAAAAAAGGATGTAAGTACCGTTGACCCGAATGTAGAAATTATTTATACAGACGGTGGAGAATTTGAAGCTGAAATAAAATTTTCGGGTGACTCATTGATTTTTGGAATGCATACCAATGTTTTCACTTTTGACAAAGAACATGCTATACATCAATTGCCATTTGTAAAGGATAATCCAAAAAATGCCTATTGTGGATTAATACAGATTTACAATTTTTTATCTGATTCCATTAAATATAATCGATTGAATGATTTAGGATATTTAATCGGTAGAATTTTTATCAATGCTGACAACCACTTTTTTATTGAAGGAAAAGAAAAATTAGGTTATGGAATTGAAAATTATCATAATCAAATTTTTAATCAAGATGCCATCAATAAAATAATTGATAATGCCATTCTATATTGCATCGATTTTGAATTACTTACTCCACCATACGAACAATCAAGTATTATTAGCTTAGAAGAAAAACAATTTAATACAACCACTTCAGGAATGAGTACAGGCAAACGTTTGGGCTTTGAGTTTACAGCCAAACAAACGGGTGGAATTGAAGGTAATTAGTTTTAAGGTTTATTAATATGGATGTTTGCATATTCCTTGTATCTATAATTTAAACTATATCTTTTCGTTTAAGTCTGATTACAAAATCATTCAACTATGAAAAAGTCAATTTTTTCTCTCGCATTAATTTTTGGAACGTTTGTTTTAGTGGTTAGTTCTTGTAAAAAGGACGAAACAGATTCCATCGATTCAAATACAACTTCAGCTGTTGATAATGCCTTGGCAGAAGCAAGTTATGATGATGTTTTTAGAAGAATAGATGAAGAATCATCTTCAAATTCTAATCTGAATTCAAGGCAATCTAATAATGATAGACAAGTATTTCAATCTGCAGGTTGTGCAGACAGTGTAGTTATCACCTCTAGCAATGGTGGTTTTCCTAAAACAATGACCTTGTATTTTAGTAATGTTATTTGTTCCGATGGTAGATTGAGGAATGGAAATATTATTTCTGTTTTTTCTGGAAAGTATCGAGATGCTGGAACAATAATCAGCACACATTTTCAAAATTATTCAATTGATGGAAATGAAATACATGGCCTGAAAACCATCACCAATAACGGTTTAAATGCAAACAATCATATAAACTTTACTATACAAGTTGATACAGCTCGAATAATTACTAGTTCTGGAACCATTCAATGGTCTTCCACAAGAAACAGAGAATGGGTTGCTGGTTCATCAACGCCATTGATTATGTTGGATGATGAATATAGTATTACAGGTAATGGAAATGGCATCAATCGTAAAGGAGATACTTTTAGTCTAAATATTTTATCTGCTTTATCAATTAAATTAGCTTGTAAATATATTACCCAAGGTGTGGTTGAGTTCAGCAATGGAACTAGGTCTATACAAATCGATTATGGTAATGGAGCTTGTGATGATGATGCAATTGTCACTATCAGAGGAAAGAGTTATCCGATTAAATTAAAATAGTAGGAATTATTTGTATTGAGTTATCAGAATTGGGTTTGAAAGCTTAATTCTGATAACTCAATTCTCTTTTCATAAATCCTTTTAAAATCCTACTTTTACGGAATAAAATAATTCAAATGGCTTATAAATTCGGTACCAAAGCAATACATGCTGGGCAATCTCCAGATCCATCTACAGGTGCAATCATGACACCTATTTTTCAAACTTCTACTTATGTTCAAGAATCACCAGGAAAACATCAAGGCTATGCTTATGCAAGAGGGAAAAATCCAACTCGTAAAGCTTTAGAAGATTGTTTAGCGGCTTTAGAAAATGCTAAATACGCTCTTTGTTTTTCAAGTGGTATGGGTGCAACTGATGCTGTTGCAAAATTGTTGAAACCAGGTGATGAAGTAATTACTGGAAATGATTTGTATGGCGGAACCTATAGAATGTTCACAAAAGTATTTGCGAATTATGGTATCAAATTTCATTTTATTGATTTACATGATGCCAATAATATTAAGAATTACATCAATAGCAATACCAAATTACTATGGGTTGAAACACCTACCAATCCTACTATGCAGATTGTAGATATTGAAGCTTGTTCAAAAATTGCGAAAGAAAATAAAATCACATTTGCTGTTGACAACACCTTTGCATCCCCTTATTTACAAAACCCTATTGATTTAGGTGCTGATATAGTGATGCACTCAGTAACAAAATATTTAGGAGGACATTCTGATGTGGTAATGGGAGCATTAATGATGAATGATGATAAGTTGTATGAGCAAATTGCATTCATACATAATTCATGTGGTGCAACTCCTGGTCCGATGGATTCTTTCTTAGTACTGCGTGGTGTAAAAACATTGCATTTACGAATGAAAGCTCATTGTGAAAATGGAAAAGCCATTGCGCATTATTTACGCAACCATCCAAAAGTTGATAAAGTATATTGGCCAGGATTTGAAGATCATCCTAATCATGACATTGCTAAAAAACAAATGCGTGACTTTGGTGGAATGATATCATTCACTACTAAAGATGCTAGCATTGAATCTACATTCAAATTAGCATCTTCCTTTAAAGTATTTTCATTAGCTGAATCATTAGGTGGTGTTGAATCATTAATCAATCATCCAGCAAGCATGACTCACGCCTCTATACCCAAAGAAGAAAGAGAAAAAGCAGGTGTAGTTGATTCTTTACTTAGATTGAGTGTGGGTGTAGAAGATATTGATGATCTTTTAGAAGATATTAAACAAGCATTAGGAAATTAATTTTCCTTATTTAGTAAAAAACTGAAAATTGAATCATCAACAATTAAAAGCATTTCTTGATCAAAAAGTTTTTGAATATAATAGAAGTGATTTTATTGTTGATGATCCAATCAGTATTCCACATCAGTTCAATAAAAAACAAGATATTGAAGTGATGGCATTTTTTGCAGCTGTACTAGCTTGGGGGCAAAGAAAAACCATTCTCCACAAATGCCAAGAGCTAATCAATTTATTCGATCATACTCCAATTGATTTTATTTTAAATCATCAAGAAAATGATTTAAAACGTCTAGAACACTTTAAACATAGGACTTTCAATAGTACAGATTTATTATACTTTGTACATTTTCTGAAGCATCATTATACAAAAAATGATAGTTTAGAAACTGCATTTGTAATTGCAAACAATCATCCATTCTATAATAAGCAAGAAGAGCCTATTGCCAATTACTTAAATTATTTTAGAAATTATTTCACTTCTTTAGACGAATTTCCAGATAGAACTAAGAAACATATCAGTTCACCTATGCAAGGATCTACTTGTAAAAGATTAAATATGTTTTTAAGATGGATGGTCCGTAAAGATGAAAATGTAGTTGATTTTGGTATTTGGAAAAGTATACAAAGCAAAGATTTAATTTGCCCAATTGATTTACATGTTGAACGCATAGCACGACAATTAAAATTAATAACACGTAAGCAAGTTGATTGGAAAACTGCTATTGAACTTACTGCTCAATTGCGAAAATTAGATCCTAATGATCCAGTGAAGTATGATTTTGCTTTGTTTGGTTTAGGTGTTTACAATTAGCTAATTAGCTAATCAGCTAATTAGCTAATTTTTTTACCTTAGTAGTTATTAAACTATCATCACTCAAATGATTAAATTCAAAGCAATCATTAATAGATTTAAAGACAAAGGGGAGAAGTCCAATTGGTTTTATATTGATATACCTGCTCAGATTGCTTCCGAAATTAAGAAGGATACAAAAGTAAGTTTTAGAGTGAAAGGTTTTTTGGATCATGTAACAGTTGAAGGATTGTCATTAACACCAATGGGTGAAGGTGATTTTATTATTGCTTTGAAAGCAGATTTAAGGAAAAAATTGGGAAAGGGTATGGGTGCTACTATTCATGTTCAATTAGAAGAGCACAAAAATTTCAAAATTGAAATGCCTGAAGATTTAGAATTATGTTTGTTGGATGAGTTGGACTTAATGGAAAGATTTAAAGCACAACCTATGTCGCATCAAAATTATTTTTTCAATTGGATCAATGCAGCTAAAACAGAAGCTACCAGGACAAAAAGAGTAGCGATGACTGTGAATGCAATGGCTAATAAAATGAATTATGGAGAGATGATAAGGGCGGAGAAAAAAAAGAAAGAATAATTTATTATTTCAATTTCATCAAACCCTCAATTGCTCTATCCAAGGTTTCTTCTTTCTTCGCGAAACAAAAACGCAAAACTTTGTGATCCGTTTTATCTTTATAAAATGCAGAAACTGGTATAGTTGCAATTTTAAAATCTTTGGTTAATCTTTTTGCAAAACTTAAATCATCTTCATCTGTAATGTTTGCATAAGAATAACATTCAAAATAACTCCCAAATGAAGGGATACATTTGAATTCAGTTTCTGACATGAGCTTACGTAAATAATCTCTTTTGATTTGAATTGTGCTTCCTAAATTTAAGTAAGCATTAGTGTTTTCAAGGTATTCAGCCAATGCAATTTGTTTGGGTGTATCACAAGTAAAGGCATTGAATTGATGTACTTTTCTAAATTCCGACATCAATAATTCTCCACTGATGCAATAACCTAATTTCCATCCAGTACAGTGGTAAGTTTTTCCAAAAGAAAAACAAATAAAACTTCTTTCTAAAAGTTCAAGATAATTTAATAAACTCAAATGTTTTTGTTGATCAAAAATTAAATGCTCATATACTTCATCACTTAAAATTAAAATGTTTGTGTTTTGAGTGATTTTAATTAATTCTTGTATATCGTTTTCTTTTAATATACATCCTGTTGGATTATGAGGAGAATTAATCATAATCATTTTTGTTTTGCTAGTAATTTTACTTCTTACTAAATCCCAAGGGATTTCATAATTAGGAAAAGTCAATGGAATCAAAATGGCTTTCGCTCCATTGATTTCAATATTCGGTATATAACTATCATAGGCAGGTTCAAATAAAATTACTTCATCTCCAGCATGTAGCATGCTCGTAAGTGCAGTGTATATGGCATAGGTTGCACCTGGTGTAATTGTTATTTGTGTTTCTGGATTTATTTTTGACTGATATAAATTTTTTACTTTTTTTGAAATGGCTTCTCTTAAAGCAGGCAATCCATTAGAGTGTGTGTATTGGTTATAGCCATCTTTCATTGCCTTATTCACAAGATCAGTCAGTTGTTGATCCATTGGAAAATCAGGAAAACCTTGCCCTAAATTAACAGCTTGATGTTCATTTGCTAATGCACTCATTATGGTGAAAATGGTTGTGCCTATATTTGGAAGTTTGCTATTTATTTGCATCTATGATTATATATTATTCAAACCAAATGAAAGAATTGTAAGTATGAAATTCATTGTCTTCAAATAATTTATTATCAGGGTCAATGATCCATTCTCCATCAACTATAAATTTATAATAGTATTTCCCTGGACTTAAGTAAATAGGATATTCCCAAATACCATTTACTTTTTTCATGCTATAACCCGGGTCAAACCAATTATTGAATGAACCTGAAATACTTACTGTTTTTGCATTTGGAAATTTTTTCAATTGAAAAGTATAATTTGGATGGATGGAAAGTATAGAATTGGCATCACTTGCATTTCCTGCTTTGATAGGATTATTTGGATCTGAAATCCAATTTCCATCTACAATAAATTTATATTCATAATTGCCAGAAGCCAATACATATGGCAGTTTCCAGCCTGTTGATGTTTTAGTCATTAATAATTCTTCATTATTCCATTCATTAAATGATCCAGTAAGTACTACCTTTTTTGCTTCTAGAAATTGAGCTAATTCAAAATAAAATGGTTCACCAATACTCATCATGGAATTGACATTTCCTCTACCATCAGGTCTATCCAATGTACTGTTTGGATCGAGTATCCATTCTTTATCTACAATATATTTATAAGAGTAAGTGCCATTTTTTAAATACAAAGGTAATTGCCAACCGCTTGCAGTTTTTTGCATTTGCAATTCCTTTTCGTTCCAATTATTAAAACTTCCTGCAAGAATTATTTTTTTTGCATTTTGAAATCCTTGTAATTTAAATAGACAATTGACTCTATAATAAATAGAATTATAATTTGAATAAGTATCATCAATCTTATTTTTATTTTCTTGATCATAAGTCCATCTTCCATCAATTATAAATTTGTAAAGATGTTGACCTGCTGATAAATTTGTTTTAACAATCCAGCCGCTGTCTGTTTTAATCATTGGCGTATTTAATGTGCTCCAATTATTGAAACTACCTGATAAATAAACACTGTTGGCCTTTAAATTATTTGGAAGAAAAAAGATGGTAAATTCATTGGCATCTTCATAAACAGTAACTCTAGATTTAAATTGGTTGAAACCTATGGTAATGGATTGATCATTAATTACCGCTTTGCTAGGAATAGAATTGACATTATTTAAATCAAAATTGGCATTGCCATGTGACCAATCGTAATTCATTACTTTTTGTTCAATAGGTTTTTGAATTTCAATAATGTGTTTGTTTTTTACAATAACTTTCCAACCTTCTGAGGCATAAATTCCAGTATGTTTCCATTTAATTAAACTATCGTATTTCAATTTGCCCAGACTACAAAAAAGCAATTGACTATCTAAAGTGGAATGTGCTAATCGGTTATCTAAACTTAAAATCAAAATGCCTTTTTCAATGCGCATGTAATTATTTGAATTTTGAGCAATAGCAAGGTTGTTGAGTAAAACCAAGTAACTCAACAGAATCAAAATTTTAATATGTTTAAATTGCATTTGCATCCTATTCTTTATAAAAATACATACTCATTTCTTTTTTAACAAAATTCAATTCCAATATGCCTTTACTCATCCATTCATAGCCAATAATGCCATCAATGGTTTGTCCATAAACTTCATTCAACGATTCCAGATTAGTTACAATGGTTTCCATATCATAGAAACTTTGTCCGGCAATTTTTAATTCTTTTTGTTTACCAACTAACACTTCAATTTTCTCATTGCCTGTACCACTTAAATTTACCCTTCGGCTAATTTGTACTGTATTGATTACTTTTGAGGTTAAATATTGATCAAATACATTAAGTTCTGCACCTGTATCTAAACAAAATCTCAAATTACTATTGGCTACTTTTGCATCAAATAAAATCACTTCATTGATCATGCTGAATGGAATTTTCAATTCAGGTTTTTCAAATATGGAAGCATTATTTATTTTATTTCCATTTTTATCAAGACGATGAATTAACAAAACATTATTTCTCAAATCAATTTCAATGGCTAGTTCTTTGAAAAGTCGAGTACCTAATAGACCTAGTATTTTGACTCCTTTTTTATTCTCAATATTTCCTAGATTAATTACATCAGCGCTAATTTTCTGAAAAGTTAAGTCTTGGATTTTCAATTCAGGAATAATTATTTCTTCAATGTTTTGATTTTTATCTACAATACCATTCGCGGCATTATTGCTTTTGCGTTTGCTTGTTCTAAAATACGTTTTGTTTAAGACCAAATAAGGCGCTCCTGTATCTAAAATAAAATTACCTTTTAGAGTGTCTATTTGAGCTTCAATGAGAATTAAATTTTGTGCACGTTTAATTGGTAAGGTGATGGTTTCAAAATTGCCGATTGCATGGTAATCGGGGATGGGATGAGCATGAATTGTATTTAGATATAGTAATTCAGCATTACTTGCCAAAGATTGATTGATTCCAAAAATCAAATCAAGGCAAATGAAAAACAAAATGGGTAAATACTTTTTAAGCATCCTTTCAAAGATAATAGAAAAGGGGATTTTTCAAATTATTCAAAGCCTTTCATTCAATTATTCGACAGATTTTATTGGTTAAACCCTTATTCACTTAGTTTTTCCTTATTTTCGCAGAATGAATTTAAGTGATACCATTGTAGCCTTAGCAACACCTGTAGGGACGGGGGCGATAGGAATAATCAGACTTTCTGGTAAGGATGCCATCAATATAGCGCAATCGGTTTTTGTAGGGAAAGATTTAAGTAAACAGGCTAGTCATACTTTGCATTTCGGAAAAATAATGGATCAAGAAATTATTTTAGATGAAGTTTTGGCTAGTGTTTTCATAGCTCCTAATTCATATACCAAAGAAAATAGTGTTGAAATTTCTTGTCATGGTTCATCCTATATCATTGAATCTATCATCAAACTATTGATAAAAAAAGGAGCAAGGATGGCGACTCCTGGAGAGTTTACCATGCGTGCTTTTTTAAACGGTCAATTGGATTTATCGCAAGCAGAAGCAGTAGCAGATTTGATTGCTTCCCAGTCTGAAGCTTCTCATAAAATTGCTATGAATCAAATGCGAGGTGGCTTTAGTGATGAACTGAAATTGTTGCGTACAGAGTTAATTCATTTTGCTTCTTTAGTGGAATTGGAACTTGATTTTTCGGAGGAAGATGTTGAGTTTGCTAATCGTTCACAAATGAAATCATTGATTCTTAAAATTGATCAAGTGATTATGCGTTTGATACAATCTTTTGAATTAGGAAACGTCATTAAAAATGGAGTGCCCGTAGTGATTGCTGGTAAACCCAATGTAGGGAAATCGACTTTACTCAATGTTTTGTTGAATGAAGAGAGAGCAATAGTTTCAGCTATAGCAGGCACTACACGCGATACCATTGAAGATGAAATCAATATTCAAGGAATTCATTTTCGTTTCATTGATACTGCAGGAATCAGAGAAACTGATGATTTAGTAGAAGCAAAAGGAGTGGAACGAACTTTCGCAAAAATCAATTCTTCTGCTGTAATTCTTTATGTTTATGATACTCAAGAAACAACAGAAGTTGAATTGAAAAAAATATTACAAGAGTTTGAACCCATTCTTGAAAAAAATAAAAGTCAATTGCTCATTATTGAAAATAAAAGTGATCAAAACACAAACAATAGTATTAGCAATTTCCCTTATCCTCATTTAAAAATCTCCGCTTTAAATAAAACGGGTATTTCAGAATTAGAGAATGCATTATTAAAAGTTGTCAACCTTGCTGAATTAAATACTGGTCAAACAATTGTAAGCAACCTCCGTCACGCCGAAGCATTGCAACATACCCATGAAGCACTTACACGCGTATTAAACGGCATTGATAACCCCGTCACTTCTGACTTCTTAGCTTTAGATATCAAACAAGCTTTGCATTACTTAGGCGAAATCACTGGCAGTATTTCGACCGATGATTTGTTAGATAATATTTTTAGTAAGTTTTGTATAGGAAAGTAACCCTTCACCCTTCCTTCCTCATCCAATATTTTTCCTTAACTTGTTTCATGCTATCTATTTAAAAATACTTATTGGTTTTTATCTTGACTGGTTTTCTGAGTCAGGTTTATTCACAAACACCAAAACTAACTGCCGCCTACATTAATGCAGGAATTGGTTATGGAACAAATAATGGAACTTTTGGTGGAATAGGTGCCAATGTTGAGTTTTCAAACCGTTGGGGATTAGCTTATGATCATGTCACTCAATCTCAAAAGGCTAGAAGCTTACCAAATGATTATGAGCAATGTGCTTTGAGTGCTTCAGGTGAATGTGGTTCAACTGATGATGTCTACATTAAATCTTTAAGAATTTCTAGAATATTCTTATCTCCAGAAAAGAAAATAAAATTTGGATTAGAAGCTGGTCCGAGTAAAGTACGTTTTGCTACTGCATCTTTTACTCCACTAACAACAAGTGGTTCTGGTTTTTTTGGAAGCAATTATGAAACCAATTACAAATACCAATATGCACCAGGTTTATCTTTCAGAGCGAAAATGGATTTATTAATTTCTAAATTCGTAGGATTGCAATTTGCATTCAACACTAATATTAATCAATTCCAATCTTATACAGGTGGCGAAATTCATTTAACAATTGGGTTTTTAAGAAAATCCATCAAACCAAAATTGAAAAAAGTTTAATCCTTTCTACCAATCCATAATTCATCTCTTTCTGTATCGTCGGCTAAATGTTGAATGGTCTTGGTTTTGAATAATTTCATTAATTGATTTTTGATAACTTTATATTCATTATGCATAGGGCAGGGCTTGGTTTCTGAACATTGGTATAATCCTAAAATGCATTTTTCAACCAACTCTTTTTCATTCATTGAATCCAACACTTTTTGTATAGTATATTTCCTTGCTTTTTTGCTCAAATAAAAACCACCATTGGGTCCTGAAACGGATGATATAATTCCATTCTCTTTTGTTAAATTTTGTAATATTTTTGCCGTGAAGGAGGGAGGAGAGTCAATGGCTTTAGCTATTTCAGCTAAACTTACTTTTTGATTTTCATCGCTTTTCTGTGCAATATAAATGGTGGCACGCAGTGCATATTCAGTTGCTTTAGAAAACATAGGCAGATTTTTGTACTAAATTTAATCAATTAATTTAAGCTGGAAACCATTCTGCATAAGAATCTTTGGTTTCATATAATTTGAGCTTGACTAACTTTACTTCATTAGAGAAATGATTAGTCAATATTTTCATGATATAAATTAAAATATTCTCTGCTGTAGGCTCAATTTCCCAAATCAATAAATTTTCTTGTTTAATCATATTCGGATGTTTATCCATATAAGTTTTTGATAATACCAAAGCATGATCTAACTTTTCAATTATTAAGGTTTTTACCTTTTGTTTGATTTCTTTAAAATCAATTTCCATTCCCAAACCTTGGATATATTCATTTTGATTTTCTTTACTCGAAACAGTAACATGCAATTCATATGAATGCCCATGTATGTTTTTACAGGCTCCTATATATCCCTCAATGGCGTGGGCCATTTCAAAATGAAAAATTTTTGTCAGTACGATCATATGGCTTGCTTTCCTCTAAAATTTGTTTCAATCAATGATTTTCGTCAAATTTTAACCCAATTCTTTTTACAAAAGTATAAATTTCATCCAATTTAAGCATATAAATGGGTGTTTCTTATAATTCTAAATAATTAAAGACAAATCTATCCTTAATTATTACCTTTGTAAAAGATTCTGCTTTCCATTTTGAAACAGTTTTCATTTAAATTAAAGTCAAAACAATGAATTATCCTTCACATCACCGCTTCCATATACCTGTAATGGGTATAGCATTTACCATTGATACACCAATTAAAGTTGCTCGTTTTGGTATTTCTTCTGTGATTTCTATAGTTGAAGATCGATTAATAGAAATGATGCGAAAATATTATTATGAAAAGTTGGGGCAAACATATATTCCAATACCTAACAGCGAATTGGACTATCGCGCAAACCGAATTACTGATTATTTGAATTTAGTTAATAAAGTAGTCAAAGATCAAATTGAATTATTAAAAAATTCTGCATTTGAAAAAGGTTCAGAAATCATTAAATATTTTGAAATGTTACCAGATGACAGCACATTGAAGCAATTGTATCAACAAATGGTTTCTAGTGTTGATGAAAGTGAGAGAATAAAATTAGAAAAGTATTTGCGCTCACAAATTCGTTCAGGTAGCATTGATGTCAACATCATGACTAAGTTGGACAAAAATAATTATAATGATAATAAAGAATTATTGGAAGATGGCTCAGATGCCATAGCAGCCTTGCGTGGTTATGCCAATAGTGATTTAGATAATTCGGCAGTGGTATTTTCTGCTGGAATGAATCCTCGTCTTTATAATTATTTAGAAACAACCAATGCTTTTAATTTTACTAAAACTGGAGGGTTTAAAAAAAGAATTATTATTAAGGTGAGTGATTATCGTTCAGCATTGATACAAGGAAAATATTTAGCTAAAAAAGGTTTATGGGTTTCCGAATTTAGAATTGAATCTGGATTGAATTGTGGTGGACATGCATTTGCTACCGATGGTTATTTGTTAGGACCCATTTTAGAAGAGTTTAAGAGCAACAAAATTGATTTAGTGAATACTTTGTTCGAAATCTATTCAAATGCTTTAAAAGCGAAGAATACTTTTGTGCCTGTTAGTCCACCAGAAATGGCAATTACTGTTCAAGGTGGTATTGGTACTTCAGAAGAAAATTTATTATTGCATCAATATTATCAAGTAAATAGCACTGGTTGGGGAACACCATTTTTATTGGTTCCGGAAGCAACCACTGTTGATGCGGAAACTTTAGATTTATTGTGTAAAGCCAAAGAAAAGGATGTGGAATTGAGTCACAATTCTCCATTGGGTGTTCGTTTTCATTATTTAAAAGGAGCAAGCGCAGAAATTGAAAAGGAGCAACGCATCAATGATCACAAACCAGGTAGCCCTTGTACAGAAAAACATTTAGCTTTCAATACAGAATTTACGGAAGAGCCAATATGTACGGCTTCTAAGAAATATCAAAAATTAAAGTTAGCTCATTTAAGAAAAATGAATTTGCCTGATGAAGTTCTTCAAAGAGAAATTGAACTGGTGCATACTAAAGAATGTTTATGTGTAGGCTTAAGTAATTCTGCGGCTATAAAATATGACAGCACATTTGTGAAGAATCAAAAAAAAGTAAGTATTTGTCCAGGGCCAAACATTGTAAATTTTTCACAAATAGTTTCTTTGCAAACCATGGTAGATCATATTTACGGACGAACTGATATTACTGATAATAATGACAGGCCACATTTTTTCATCAAAGAATTGAATCTATACATAAGTTATTTAAAAGAACAATTGTTACAAGAAAGTAAATCTGATTTATTTGAAAAACGCAAAAAGTATTTCAACTCATTTATTTCAAATTTAAGAAATGGTATCAATTACTATCAAGTCTTGATTTTGAAAAATATCCAATTGATTCAATCGTTTGAAAAGGATTTATATTTAGCAGAAAATGAATTGAATGAACTTAGTTCCCAATTTGCATTATCAGAATCTGCCATACAAATTGAAAACTAAGTTTTGTTATTTTAAATTTTGATTTATTACTAGGATAATTTGATTGATTTCTGATTTGATCCTTTCAAACAAATTATCTATTTGATCTATGTCAGTCAATAGCTCTAACTCTTTGGTTAGAGGTAAAAGTAATTCTAATCCAGATGCA
This sequence comes from Sphingobacteriaceae bacterium, assembly GCA_965279595.1. Taxonomy (GTDB): domain Bacteria; phylum Bacteroidota; class Bacteroidia; order Sphingobacteriales; family Sphingobacteriaceae; genus CAIKLP01. The sequence continues at coordinate 2,659,935 of OZ257246.1, read as the reverse complement.
GAAGCCGTTCCATGTAATTTGTGTCCAATAGAATTTAATTCGACTAAATTTTTTGATGATTTACCTTCTTCCAATTCAACTAAACTTTTATTTAATTCCACTTTGGTTAATCCAATTAATGTTGAAATAAATGAAGCATCATCACCAGTATATTTTTTTATGGTATTGATATTTAAATGAACTGCATCTGCATTGGGTTCATTTGAATAACTTTCATCGATTTGAAATTCTTTATTGAGTATTTTTTCAAATGCAATTTTGATGGTTTCTTCAATAACAGGTTTCGCTAAGAAGTCATTCATTCCCACCGCTAAACATTTTTCTTTTTCACCTTTTACGTTTCCTGCTGTTAATGCCAAAATTGTAACATCACTTCCATTTTTCAACTGCCTAATAATTTGAGTGGCTTCATAGCCATTCATTACAGGCATTTGAACGTCCATTAAAATAATTTTTGCTTTGTTGTTTTTACAAAAATCAACTGCTTCTTGTCCATTTTTTGCCTCTAAAATAATTGCATTTGGCGTTATTTTTTTAACAATAGTTTTTGCCAAAAGCATATTCACTAAATTATCTTCTGCAATGATAATAGTTAACTCTTCATTGCTTACTTCATTAGTAACTTCATTGGCAACTTGAGTGTTTGCAAATCCTTTTTGTTGAAGACGAGATAGTGCATTATATAAATCGCCCATTTTAATTGGCTTCACCAATCGTTGATTCACATGAAATTCTTCGCAAGCTTTAATTACTTTTTCATCATCAGAAGAACTATATAATAAAATAATAGGAACCAATAATTCTTTCTTTGATTTGATGGCTCTGATTTTTTCAATGGTTTCAATTCCATCCATCACTGGCATATGATAATCCATTAAGATGGCATCATAATTTTGATTTTCATTTAATTTTTCAATGGCTTCAATACCATTTTTAGCTTCTACTGATTGAATGTTTTTCAACAAAAGCATTTCTCGTAAAATAGTTCTGTTGTTTACATTATCATCTACAATTAAAACATTTTTTATTTGATCTAAATTCTCCCATAAAATAGGGGATCCATTTTCTGATTTTAACTCCACATCAAAATAAAATGTACTTCCAACACCTACGGTACTTTTTAATTCAAGTTTACTATCCATCAATGCCAATAGCTTATTGGAGATTGTTAAGCCTAAACCAGTACCACCGTATTTCTTTGTTGTAGAGCCATCTTCTTGTGCAAAGGCTTCAAATATTTTAGCTTGTTTATCTTCTTTAATTCCAATACCTGTGTCTCTAACTTCAAAACGGAAAGTCTTTTTAATTGGATCTGCATCATTGATAATTCTTATTTTCAATTCAATTTCACCAGCTGAAGTAAACTTCACTGCATTACTCAATAAGTTAACAATAATTTGTTTTAATCTTATTTGATCTGTCCAGATAAATCGTGGGAGATTTACAGGTATGTTTAATAACATTTCTAATCCTTTAGATTGTGCTTGAAAGGAAACAATATCAGTAGCTTGACTGCCTATTTCATATAGATCACTTTTTTCGATTTCTAATTCTAATTTTCCTGCTTCAATTTTGGAGAAATCTAAAATGTCGTTGATAATTCCTAAAAGAGAATTGGCAGAATGATTGACAATGGAAATATATTGTAATTGCGTTTCATCTAATTTTGTTTTTAAAACTAAATCTGTAAATCCAATAACTCCATTGAGTGGTGTCCTAATTTCATGACTCATGTTTGCTAAAAATTCTGACTTCGCCATGCTTGCTTGTTCAGCCAGTATTTTAGCGGATTTTAGCTCTTCTTCAAGTAAGATACGCTCTGTTAAATCAATAGAATTACCAATTACATAAGGTTCATCAATGGCATTTTTTTCTAATATATTATGAAACATCCAATGCAATTCTCTTCCATTTTTATGGTTGGTGGTCATTAATCCATTTGACCTGCCTTCATGTTTTATTTGATATAAATATTTTTTTAAGTTATCATGATTCTTTTTTGGTATGATATCGAAAAGAGATAGTTTCGATATTTCTTCTACAGTATATCCTAAAATTTCTGCACCTACTTTGTTGACTGTTAAAAAATTTCCAGCCAAATCATGCGTACACATTAGTCCTTGAGAGTTTTCAAAAAAGGCTCTCAATTTATTCTCTGAATTAGTTAATTCTTTTGATTGTAATAATTCAGCTGTAATATCACGAGCAATTGCAAATAGATTTTCGGTTCCTGGTTCTTGTTTGGTTGTCCATTCCAAACTTTTATACTTTCCATTTTTTGCTCTTAACCTATTGATGAATTTAGTTTCTGCTTCATCAGTTGCATGTTTGGCAATATCGATTTCAGTTGCTTCAATATCTTCTGGATGAATTAATTCAAAAAAAGGCATGCTTAACAATTCATCTTCTGTCCATCCTAAAAGTTCAGTAAATGCTTGATTGACTTTTCGAAAATAACCATCTGTTCCTGCAATACAAGCGAGATCAGAAGTGATTTGAAATAATTTATCGAAGTATTCTATTTCAGCTTTTTTTCTTCTATTCACTATTAAAGAAATAGCTTCTTCTGATAAAAGCTTTAATGCCTTTTTTTGATTTTCATTTAATTCACGTGGCACACGATCAATCACACATAAGGTTCCTAAAGCAAATCCATTAGGGTCAATTAAAGGGTAACCTGCATAAAAGCGAATGTCTGGGTCTTCAGTAACCAATTTATTGTCCTTGAAGCGATCATCTTTAGTTGCATCTTTAATTTCAAATAAAGTGGTGTCTTGTATGGCATGTTGACAAAAGGCCAATTCGCGTGGAGTTTCTTTTACATCTAATCCAATCTTAGATTTAAACCATTGTCGGTGATCATCAACAAGAGAAACCAAGGATATGGGTGCTTCACAAATAATGGATGCAATTTGTGTCAAACGATCAAAATCTTTTTCTTCTAGAGAGTCTAAAATTTCGTAACCGAATAATGCCTTTAACCTATCTTTTTCTTTGTTTTCTTTATTTTGCTGCATTAAAATCTCAATTTTATTTTCAGGGTTTATTTTCTTAAATATAGCAAATAATTCAAAAAAAATCACAAGATGTTGTGACATATAAATCAATAAAAATGACTTATATTATAGAATTCAACGAATCAATAGTGGTATATTTGTGAATTGAAATGAGTGCTAACCTCATTTCTAAATTGAAAAGCCGAGAATGAAATTAGATAAGCTGTTGAAAGAGAGTTTTGAGTTACTGATGATTAATACAGCTGATAATTGTGTATTGATAGGGTTAGATTTAGCAATCATAACCTTTAACAAAAGATTTAAAGAAGAGTATTTAAAATATTTAGGGTTGGATGTTCAATTGGGTGATTCCATTTTGAAATATGCACAGCCTGAAAGGGTTGAATATGTTAAAGAAATTTACAACTTAGTTTTTAAAGGAGAAACACATACCTCTGAAATAAAAGTTGATATGCCGAATAACATAGCAGTCGCTTTTAAAATAAATTACAAACCAGCAAGAGATTTTGAAAATAGAATTGTTGGTGCATTTGTAACAATTTGGGATATATCTGATTCCAAAAAAGTAAAATCTGAATTAGCTGAAAGTAAAGAAAAGTACAGAGCGTTAATCAATCATTCCATTAATGCAATTATCATCTCAACACCTGATGGGAATATTGTAGAAGTTAATGCTATTGCATGTGAAATGTTTAATTATACAATTGAAGAATTTGAAAAACTTTCTATAAAAGATTTAATTAAATCATGCGATAAATCGAATACTTCATTACTTCCTGCTGGCTTAGATAATTATAAAATTGAAGCAATAGGTTTAAAGAAAAAAGCAGAACAATTTCCTTGTGAAATTTCTTCGGTCATTTTTTTCGATAGTAATTTAGGAAAGAAAGTGAGTTCAGTAATTGTTGATATTTCTAGTTTTAAAACAGCGATAGAAGGCAAACAAAGAACTGAGAAATTGTTTAAATCATTAGTTGAAAATTCTTATGAAGTAATTTCTTTAACTGATATAAATGGAAATTTAATTTATATAAGCCCTTCAGTTAATAAAATATTGGGTTATGATGCTGCTGAATTATTAGGTAAACCTGCAAGATCTATCATGCACCCAGATTATGTAAACCATTCTTTAGAAGTAATGAATGAATTGATTGAGAAGCCTGGTCAGCATATTTATCGCATCAATCGTTTTCTACATAAAGATGGACATTATATTTGGGCAGAAGGAGAAGTAACAAACTTACTTCATGATCCACATATCAATGCGATAGTTTCTAATTATAGAGATATCACCCACCGTAAAGAAGCGGAAGAAAGAATTAAAGAATCAGAATCTAATCTGAAGACCATTTTTGATAATACCTCTGAAGGGTTTATTTTGGTTGATAAATTTGGAATAGTCAAATCATTTAATTCAAGATCGAAATTATATGTACTTCAAAATGCAGAAGTTGATATTAAAGTTGGTGATAGTTTATTTGATTATGTGGAAGATAGCAGACAAGGATTTTTTAGAGATGTTGTCAATAAAGTTTTATTAGGAGAAACCATACAATACACACGGTTATTTGATATCAATAAATATGAAAGTATTTGGTTGAATTTTATTGTGAATCCGATAAAAGAAGGGAAGGAAGTTACGGGTTATTGTATTACAAGTCATGATGTAACAATAGCAAAGAAGGAAGAGGAGCGATTAAAATTATTAGAATCAGTTATCACCAATTCTTCTGATTCTGTTGTCATCACTGAAGCTGAACCTATTACAGGTGAAGGTCCGAAAATCATTTATGTAAATGAAGCTTTTACTAAAATGACTGGATATACTTTTGAAGAAGTAATTGGAAAAACTCCAAGGATTTTACAGGGTCCAAATTCAGACAGAAAAAGTTTGATTGCTATGAAGAGGGATTTAGAGAAATGGAAAATAAGTGAATTAGAAGTAATCAATTACAAAAAAAACGGGGAAGAGTTTTGGGTAAATATGTCAATTGCACCAGTAGCAAATAAAGAGGGTTGGTACACCCATTGGATTGCTATTGAAAGAGATGTTACAGAAAGAAAAAAACATGAAGATTCCTTAGTTAAACAAAATTTAAAACTTCAAGATATTGCTTGGAAACAATCACATATGGTAAGAGCTCCATTGGCTAGAATTATGGGATTGATTGAATTATTTGGGAATACCGAAATTGACGAAATAAGCAATAAAGAAATCTTGGAAATGATCAAAATATCTTCTTATGAATTGGATAGTATTTTACGAGATATTGTTAATCAAGCAGACGAAGTTCGAAATATGAATTCATTAAATAGCGAGATACAATAACATTAGTATCTCGCTATAAAAAAAATTATCGTTGAACAATATCTGCTTTAGTTGTATTTAACAAGGCAACTAAATCAGTAACTAATTGTAAGTTGTTGGAAGTGGTAACTCCATTCTGAGCTAAACCAACACCAATATCACCTACAAATTTATCGAAGTCTGCAGAGTTTGCTTTTAACCCCATTCTATTATTGTTTGTTGGATTATGTGCTGCAACCATTGTTTTACCTGTGTATGCATAATTCGCATTGGTTGAACCAGTAGCCAAACACATGAAGTCAGTAAAGTTTTCACTTAATGCAGTTAAGCCAGTTACATTTCCAGCTCCTAATTCAGCAAACAATACTGGGAAGTATTTTGCTAAAGCAGTATCACCTGCAATAACTAAGATGGAGCTATCCACAACTGAACGTAATGTCAATCTTCCAGCTTCAATCATTTGTCCTGGATTTGCAGGATCTGCAACCATTGCAGTTCCACCCACTCTGCTATACAAGGTAACAGTAGGTGTTGGTGTTGTTGTTTTGTCATCGTCTTTACAAGCAGTAAAGAAAATACTTAGCGCTAATACGCCTGTTGATAAAAGTAAGATTGATTTTTTCATAAATTATATTTGTTTTTAGTTAATAATATTTGCTAAGTAGGCTGTTACTTTATAGGTTATTGAATTGGGGCTTACTGGGCATCCTGATTGTGCTTCTTCTTTACTTACCACATATCGCTCTGCTTTATATTTACCTGAACTCATTAATTGTTCATAAACATTTTGTGAATTTTGTTTCTCAACTTGATAGGTATAAATCAATATTCCATTTTCAACATTAAAATAAGTGCTTTCAACACCTGGCATCTTTGCTACAAAAGCTCGAATGTTATTGGCTTCTTTTGCATCAATTTTTTGTTTAAAATCTATTCTGCTTAATTGTCTTGCTCTTGAATCATTATTTTTATGATCGGTTACCATTGCAATGTGAATGATCAATACAATAAATAGAGAAACAGTAATGGCTCCTAGCCAGATAATTGTTTTTTTGAGTTTGGTTCTTTTCATTTTTTTACTTTCTTATGACATATAAACGGAGAATCGAGAAGCTTGGATTTTGGATTGGAACAAATATTTTAAATAATTCGTAGTTGATTTAAATACATTGATTTAAGAAATGTAATTACCTTGCATCATGATGCCTGAGCAATTCAATACAGAAGTTTTAACACAATTGGTAAGTTCTAGAATGCCTTATGGAAAATATAAGGGGGTACTGCTTTGTGATTTACCTGAGCATTTTATAATATGGTACAAAACAAAAGGCTTTCCTCAAGGTAAATTAGGTATGCAGTTAGCAACCTTATATGAAATCAAGTTAAATGGCCTCGAATTCTTGCTTCAAAAAATAAAAAGCTTTCAATAATTCTTGTGTTTTGAATTTTGTCTATTAAAAAAAACAAGCTGAGACTTCTCACCAACAGTTTTTTACTTGTTTAAACACTTTTCCACAATCGTTTGTAAATGCTTGATAGATAGATTTTTCCAAAGACTGTACTTTCCTTAAATTAGGTTAACTAAAACCATTTTTTAAACATTTAAAAATTAGAATTATGAAGAATTCATTAGGTTTGATTGGCAAAATTTTATTTTGCATACCATTTTTAGCATTTGGTTTAATGCATTTAACTAAAGCCAATGATATGGCAGGCATGGTTCCGTCTATGTTCCCAGGGGGTGTAATTTGGATTTATATTACTGGTCTTGCTGAACTCTTAGCAGTTATAAGTATTTTATCAGGTAAACAAACTAGGTTAGCCTGTTTATTGCTTGCTGCTTTATTATTGATTTTCGTTCTAACCATGCATTTACCAGGTTTGAGTAATCCTGATATGATGATGCAACAAATGGCTATGGCTGGAATGTTGAAAGACTTAGGTTTAGCAGGTGCTGCATTGATAATTGCCTCCATTTCTCCTAAATCGTAATTAACACAAAATCAGATATTAACATAGCATAAATGGCTATGTTTGGATATAATTAACAGTTATTCACATGACTTACCAACATTGTGAATAACTGTTTTTTGCTAATTTTAGCTTTCTCTAAAAAATTTTCCATTTTTATATTTGAAATAATATTGATGGACCTGTTTTTATCTTCCCATGAGTACATTAATTACCTTAGAAAATAAATATTTAAAAGTTCAAGTAAGCTCACTAGGAGCAGAATTACAATCGGTGAAAAACCGAACACTCCAGATTGAATATATTTGGCAAGCTGATCCAGAATTTTGGGCCAGAAAATCTCCAGTTTTATTTCCAATAGTTGGAAAACTTCAGAATAACCAATACCAATTAAATGGAGAAAATTACCAAATGAATCAACATGGCTTTGCTAGAAATGAAGAATTCAAAGTAAAAAGTCAGACGGATCAAAAAGTTGTATTTGAATTAAAAGAGAGTAAGGAAACTTTAAAAATGTATCCTTATAAATTTAATTTGCAAATAAGCTATTTGTTAGAAGAACAAAACTTGAGTATTCAATACCAAGTAAAAAACACGCAAAAAACAGAAATGTATTTTTCAATAGGAGCACATCCTGCATTCAATGTACCTTTATTTCCAGGTGAATCGTATAAAGATTATTTTCTAGAATTTAACCATTCAGAATCAGCTGAAAGGTATTTAATAGAGGATGGATTAATTACCAAAAATACGCAATCTGTTTTTTATCATCCAACCAAATTGGATTTGTTTAAAGCCCTTTTTTATAATGATGCTTTGGTTTTCAAACAACTAAAATCAAATGTGCTAAAAATAAAGTCAAAATTGCATGCACATGGTTTGAGTATTGAAGCAAATGATTTTCCTTATTATGGGATATGGGCACAAAAAGATGCAGACTTTGTTTGTTTAGAACCTTGGTGTGGAATTGCGGATGAAAAAAATAAAAAGTTAGATTTTTCAGAAAAGGAAGGCATCAACCGACTAGCTCCTGCTGAAGAATTTAAGAGAACAATTTCTTTGAAGTTTTTTTGATATTATTTTTTCTCTTTCAATTCTTTTTCTAGATCACTCAAAACAATATCAAGTGAAACAACTGATAAATGTATTTCACGTAATGATAAATATAAAGAGAGGAGCATGAGCAATAAACTTGTTCCAAAAGTGTATTTGGCAATTTCAGGTTGATTAGATAGAAGTAAATACATACATAGCACACATCCAAACATACACATCACCCCAGCGCCTTGCATGAGTCTAATTAATTTCACTCTCCTTCTTAGGTTGTGGAGCTGAAACAAAATTTTATCATCATGCTCTTTTTCCCATAAGTCGCGTAAACTTCTTATCCTACTCGCAATGACATTGAATCTATTGGTATATGCCAATAATAGCAATGACATAGCAGGGAATAATAGGGCTGGTGTGTTAATTGTAAAATCCATCAAACTGAATGCTAAATTAATTGTTAAAAATACAGCAAAATAGATGAAACTTTGTTTTAAAATCGCTTACAATTAATTAAGTTTGCGACGCAAATACCAATAAATCAAAAAAATATGTCAGACAACGCAGAAATTATTCTTGATGGGAAATCATTCACTTTTCCTGTAATTACAGGTTCAGAAGGTGAAAAAGCAATCGATATCTCAAAATTAAGAGATGAAACGGGTTATGTTACTTTAGATACTGGTTATAAAAATACAGGTGCTACTAAAAGTGCGATTACTTTTTTAGATGGTGAAAAAGGAATTCTAAAGTATAGAGGCTATCCAATTGAGCAGTTAGCGGAGAAGTCAACTTTTATTGAAGTAGCATATTTATTGATTTATGGCGACTTGCCAACAAAAAAAGAATTAGATGACTTCGCTTATGAAATGAGTCGCCATACACTTATTCATGAAGACATGAAGAAGTTTTTTGATGGCTACCCTTCAAAAGCACATCCAATGGGTCAATTGGTTTCTTTGGTTTGTTCTCTTTCTTCTTTCTATCCTGAATCTTTGGATCCAAATCCAGTTTCAGAAGAAATGAATTTGACAATAATTAAATTATTGGCAAAAATGAGCACCATTGTTTCTTGGATTCACAAGAAATCATTAGGTCATCCATTAATTTACCCTCAAAATAAGTTAGACTATGTTTCTAACTTCTTGAATATGACTTTTGGTAATCGTACAGAGGAACTAGCAGTAGATCCAGTGGTTGTTGATGCCATGAATAAATTATTGATTTTACATGCTGATCATGAACAAAATTGTTCAACTTCAACTGTAAGAATTGTTGGTTCTTCAGATGCTAACTTATATGCTTCAGTAGCTTCAGGTATTTCAGCACTTTGGGGTCCATTACATGGAGGCGCCAATCAAGCAGTTATTGAAATGTTAGAAGCCATTAAGAAAGATGGGGGAGATGCAGACAAATGGTTAGCAAAAGCAAAAGATAAAAATGATCCTTTCCGTTTAATGGGCTTTGGTCATAGAGTTTACAAAAACTTCGATCCAAGAGCAACCATCATTAAAGAAGCTTGTGATAATGTATTGAATAAGTTAGGTGTGAATGACCCTATTTTAGATATTGCTAAGAAATTAGAACAAGCAGCTTTGAATGATCCATATTTTGTTGAACGTAAATTATATCCAAATGTAGATTTCTACTCTGGAATTATTTATAGAGCAATTGGTTTCCCTACAGAAATGTTTACGGTGTTATTTGCTTTAGGTCGTTTACCTGGTTGGATTGCACAATGGAAAGAAATGCACGAGAACAAAGAACCAATTGGAAGACCTCGTCAAATATATACTGGCAAGGTATCTCGTGATTATGAGATTATAGCAAAACGATAAGTTTTAATTTAAATATTTTGAAAGACCTGAATAATATTATTCAGGTCTTTTTTTTTATAACATCAAGAAACTGATACCAGCATTGATGATTACTCCTATCAAAATAAATACTAAATAGAATGCAGAAATGACTATTAATTTAAAAATCGTTATGGCTCCATTTTCATGATATACTTTCATCGTTGAAAAGTACAGATAAAGTGCAATAGCTAATAGTATAGGAATATTAGTCCAATCCTGATAAGCAACAGGAATGAACATATCAACCAAAATGAAAATTCCTAATAGTAAAAAAAGGAACGCATGTATGTGTACAGAATGGAAAAAATGTTCAACATAATACTTCTTACTTTTACGGAAAAACAAATGTAACATCAAAGCAAAAACCGGTAACATCATAAACATCATTTTTGGAATATTATGCATAAAACCTTCCATGATTTTATCATTCAGGTCTTCCTTCAATGCATCTGCTCTATAGGATTTAATATTGATGAATCGCCTAAAAAAATTGTCTTTTTTATCTTCAGGTAGGGAGTCTTGATGGGCTAAATACAAAGCTTCAGTACTATCTTCTTTTTGGAATGTACTACCATCAAAGTTGAAACTTAATTCGTTTTTATTGATGTTGAATTTGCTTGAATCTTCTGCAGTTTTATTGCTATCAAGTTGAGCTAATTTTTGTTTTACTTTTTGAATTGAATCTTCTTCAGCTTTCGCTATTTCTTGTTCTGTATCCATTGTGTTGAGCGTTTCATTAATCTCTCGATTGCTGATATTGAAATAAAGCAAAAAATAAGCGATACTAATGAAAATATATAATCGAAATGGATTTACATATTTATTTCTTCTGCCATCATTGTATTCATTGGTTAAAAACCCAGGTTTGAATAATAGAGGTTTTAAACTCCCAAATAATTTTTCATCGATATGTAAATAATCAGTGATGAAATGAGTCATAATATGTTTGAATGACTCTTTAGGAACTAGGTTTTCTTGACCACAATTACTGCAAAATTTCCCTTCAACGGTTGAACCACAATTCAAACAATCGGTTTCTGTACGGTAATGTTTAGCCATATTTTGTTTTCGTAAATTAAATATACCATTTTTTCAATATTTCAACATTAAAAGTAGTAACCCACTAAAATTTGTTGGTTCATTTGAGAATGGTTAATGATATCTTGATCATAAATTAATTGATGGGTAATTTTGGTTTTCAAATGTTTATTGACTTTCATGGTGATTTCAGTACTTGATTCAATATCCATTTGATCAAATTCATCTTTATTGATAAATGCTTTTGAAGTATAAATCAGTTCAATGTTTTTTGCTAAACTCTTTTTAAAATCTAATAGTAAAGTAAATCCATATTCTACTGTTATATTTTTCCCTTTAATAACTTTATAAAGTTCTTCCTTTTGTTTATCTGTATATAATTTTTGATTGTAAACAGAAGTAATTTTGATGGATGATAAACCAAGCTCCAAATTTGTGTTTGCTGGAAGTTTAAAAATAAAGCCTCCGTTAATATTTAAATAACCTGGAGAAAGAAAACTACTAATGATAATATTTTCTATCGTGCTGTCTTTTTCAAAGAGGGCATAGGTATTGCTTATTTGACTATTGGTTTTAATAGCAAAGTTCCATTGACTGTTATTGTTGATTCTATATTTCCAATTACTAGATAAGGCAATTTGATCTTCACATTTCTCGATGGGTGCATTTTTAGTCTTACTCCATCCTTGCTTTAATTTGAGTTTATACTCTTGAGTAGTTTTTTTAGATTTTATTTTTAGAAAAGGATTGAATTCTAACAAAAACATAAAGTTATCTTGACCGCTTTGTTGCCAATTTTTATACTTACTTTTTGTCATAGATAAATAACCAGTTCCTTTAATTTTGTTCCTGTATTTAGAAATACTATCTGAAACATAAACAGTATCTAATAATACTGGTGCAATTTTAAAGGAAACTGGTAGCATTATATATGGAGCAGAAAGGGTACCACCTTCTGCGAGAATTTCCGAAGTCAAAAAAAGTAGTAACATCGAAATTTTCATTTAGGGCTTGATTTATAAAATTTGTTTTATTGAAACATCCAAAAGAGAATTATAAGCCAAATTTATTTTTCAAATTCTTATCCCATGTATCCAATACATCAAAATTCACTAAGTAATATTTAATTTTTGCATTCTTATTCGAAGTAATTAAATTTTGCCATTCTCTTACATGATCTTTGTTCAATCTGCCTGAATATTTTGTCCAGTTTATAAAAATGTAATAGTCGTAATTACCAATTTCATTTTCAATTGACATTCTGTTTTTATCTTGAATTGAGTTTAAATATTGTGTGTAACTTTTATCTTTGATGTATTTGTGATTTTGATTTTGCCAATTTAGATTAGTAATAAATTTAAAAACATCTGCATTACATGAAGAATCATTCGCCCTGTAATCTATTCTATTTCCATTCCTGTCAAAGAAGTAAGCATCCGGAATTTTTTTTAATAATTTCAAATTTGCACTATCTTTTTCATCTATAAAGTAAATTGAATTTGAATTTAGGTTTATTTTTTTTGCATATTTTTCTAAGCTCTGTATCGACTCTAGTTTTGGTTTTGTAATGCCAAAGTATATTAATAGAATTGGTTTGCAACTTGAAAAAAGTAGACTTAGTAGAACAAAAAGAGGAATTATTTTTTTCATATTGATTTATTTTTTTTAATGCCGAGTCATAAAATATGACTCGGCATTAGTTTTATAGATTGAATTTTATTTTATAATTTTTTCCATCATCAATTATTTTGTATTCGCCACTTAAAATAGTGATTGTTGAATTAGCGCCTAATTTGTTAACTAGTTCATCTGAAATTTCATAATTGTCTGAAACTTTAAATTTTCCTGAACTGAAGAATTTTTCAAATGCTTCTTCAGAAATCCCAGTAGTTTTATTAATAGTTAAAATTAATATATCATTATTCTCATCGAATTCAAGATATCCATTTAAAGTGTTACCGTTAATTGGTCGAAAACTTATTCCATAAACAGTGAAATCACAAATACCAAAACCTGTACACTCATATTTTCTTCGACCAATTTCCAATTCCACACCTATCTTCGGTCCAAAATAACTCACAGCTGCTTCACTCATATTAACACTTGCAGCCATAACTACTACCATCATTAAAATTATTTTCTTCATAATTTGATTTTTTTTTGATTAAACATTCTTGTTAATTTTTTTTTAAAAAGTTTGCAAATCTTTTTAAATTTTCTCTCACGATCGTAAATCAAAAATCAAGCAAAATATAATTTTTTTCAACTGCATAAATGATAGATTATTTATAAAGGTATTATTCAAATTGTAAAAAAATAAAAGGGAAATCATTTCTTGATTTAAGTCAAGAAATGATTAGAAATTTGTACTGAATTTTTATTTCTAATATTTTAGGTTAAATAATTTAATTAACAACATAATAAATTAGGTATGAAATGTAAAGACAATCGACTGTATGATTTAGCTGTAATCATACGCAGAACTCGAGTAGAGATGGGGTATTCATCCGCAGAAAAATTTTCAAATGAAAAAGGAATTAATCGTTCTGTTTACCAACGATGGGAGAGTGGTGAAGATTTAAACATCACTAGCTTTTTGAGATTGTGTGAGATGTTTAGTTTGAGTGCATCAGAATTAATTCAATCGTGGGAAAATAGAAATGATTTTATGCCCAAATCAAAACAACAGCTTGTTAAGTTTATGAAAGCAAGATAACCTAAATGAAAAAAGGAATAAGATTTAATTCTTATTCCTTTTTCCTAATTCATCTCGAATTTTTGCAGCCTTCTCATAATTTTCATCGTCCAAAGCTTTTTGCATCAAGTCCATTAATTCAGCATCTGAATAAGATCCATAGGTGCTACCAGATGTACTGGCCACATTTATTTTTTCTGTGTCTTCTATTTGTTCAATATTCTCTAAAAAAGCAAAATCAGTTCCTTCTATCATGATTCCTGCCGAAGCAAGAATAAATTCATAAGTATAAATACTACATTGATATCTTACTGCTAAGGCAATGGCATCAGAGGTTCTAGCATCTATCTCCACTGTTTTTTTTCCATCAGTACAAATCAATTTTGCAAAAAATATTCCATCAACTAAATTGTAAATAATTACTTCTTGAATATTAATATTGAAATTTAAGGTAAGGGCTTTAAATAGATCATGAGTTAATGGTCTGCTCGGACTCATTTTTTCAATTTCAATGGCAATTGCTTGTGCTTCAAATCCACCAATGATGATAGGTAATCTTCTTCTTCCATTTACTTCTCCCAATACCAAAGCATACGCTCCTGATTGAGTTTGGCTATAGGATAATCCGACTATATCTAATTTGATTTTTTTCATGTATTAATTTTAGCAAAACAATTTTCAATCCCCCCGAAATTTTTATGCCTGTGCTTTCAATGCTTTTACTGCTTCAATTAATTTAGGTACTACTTCAAACGCATCACCTACAATCCCATAATCAGCCACTTTAAAGAAAGGTGCTTCTGGATCTTTATTGATAACCACAATTACTTTAGAAGAACTTACTCCTGCTAAATGTTGAATTGCACCAGAAATTCCAATTGCTATATATAAATTGGGTGCTACTGCAATTCCTGTTTGCCCTACGTGTTCTGAATGGGGTCTCCATCCTGAATCTGAAACAGGTTTTGAACAAGCTGTTGCTGCACCTAATAAATTCGCTAACTCTTCTATCATTCCCCAGTTTTCTGGACCTTTCAATCCTCTTCCAGCTGATACTACTAGCTCTGCATCTGGTAATGAAATCTTATCTGTTGCTCTTACTATTTCTTTGATGATGGTTTTAAAATCTGTGTCTTTTGCTGAATCTGAAAATTCTTCAATTACAGCTGTAGTGCCTAAGTCTGTTATTTTATAAGCGTTCGGACTTAAGGTAATTACTTTTCTATCCGAAGTTAATTCTACCATTGCAAAAGCTTTTCCTGAAAACGCACCACGTTTAATGGTCATGGTATTACCTTGTATACTTGGTAACTCCATAGCTGCATCTACCAAACCTGCTTCTAATTTTACAGCTACTCTTGGTGCTAAACCTTTTCCAGTAAAACTATTTCCCATCACCGTAACTTTGGCATCATTCGCAATTGCAGCTTGTGCAATGATTGATGCATAAGCTTGGTTGACAAAAGATTTTAATTTGTCATTTGAAACATTTAGAATTTTTGTAGCTCCATATTTCCCTAACTCTGAAAGAGTATCATTACTTACATTTCCAATGGAAAGTGCAGTTAAAGAAGTTCCCATTAATTTTGCAATCTCAGCAGCATAAGAAACAACTTCAAACGTTGATTTCTTAAACTTACCATCTAAATTTTCTACATATACCAATACACTCATGATAATTATTTTAATGAACTCTTAAAGTTCGGTGATTAAATTTTTATGTTGATTTATTAAAAAACTTTTGCCTCAGTATGTAAGGCATCAATTAATTTGGAAGCATCTTCCGCTGCAATTAATTTAACTGCACCTCTCGCTGCTGGTAATTCAAATGATTTGAAGTTTGCTTTTGTTTCCAAAGCCACTGGTTCTAATACTTGCAATGGTTTTGTTCTTGCAGACATGATTCCTCTCATGTTTGGAATTTTAGGTTCAGCAACACCTTCTGCTGCACTTGCAACAAATGGACAAGCTACTGATATCACTTCTTTACCACCTTCAATTTCTCTTTCTACCGTTGCATTATTTCCATCTAAATCTAATTTTTTAATAATGGAAATTGATGGAATATCTAAAAATTCTCCCAACATAGCAGCAACTTGAGCTCCATTGTAATCAATAGATTCTCTACCTGTTAGAATTAAATCATAATTTCCTTCTTTAGCAACTTGAGCAATTTGTTTGGCAACTGAATAAGAATCAGTAGGAGTTGCATTAATTCTAATGCCATCATCTGCACCAATTGCCAATGCTTTTCTGATAGTAGGTTCTGCATCTGCTAAGCCAACATTAATTACTGTAGTGGTGCCTTTGCCGCCTTCTGTTAATTCAATTGCTCTAGCTAAAGCCAATTCATCATAAGGGTTTAAAATATATTGAACTCCTGTTGTGTTAAATTCGGTATTATTGGAGTTAAAGGTTATTTTTGTGGTCGTATCGGGTACGTTACTGATGCAAACTAATATTTTCATAATAACAATGTTTTTGCGCAAAAGTAGGCAAAATCTCATTAATAAAAAATGCAACAAACTCGATTAGACCGATTATTGGAAATGATAAAAGAGGAACCTAATGATTCCTTCCTGAAGTATGCCATAGCAACTGAATTGATTAAATTGGAAGAACCTCAAAAAGCGCTTAGCTATTTCCTTGATTTAGTGGCATCTGACCCAAATTATGTAGGTGTTTATTATCACTTAGCTAAACTTTATGAAGCTTTGAATGATAGAGATAAGGCTGCTGAAACCTACGAAACAGGAATGCTTTTAAGTCGAAAATTAGGCGATAACCATGCTTATAGTGAATTGCATTCTGCCTTTCGCTCCTTTAATGGTTTGGATTATGATGATGAATAATTATATTAACGTTTTCTAATAATTTTGGCTAATAAAAAGCGACAGTTTCTTTTAGATATTTTCAAGTTTACCATGATTGCTTTTGGTGGACCACAAGCGCATATTGCCATGTTATTAAAAGAGTTTGTGGAAAAAAAGAAATATATAACGGAAGAAGAATTAATTGAATACAATGCGCTTTGCCAAATGCTTCCAGGCCCTTCATCCACACAAACTTTAGTGGCAATTGCTTATAATTTCGGTGGATTAAGATTAGCATTGCAAGCATTTTTTATTTGGATATTACCATCTGCAATAATTATGGCGCTGTTTGCAATTGGATTTAATTATTATGAATTAAGTAGCAAAGCTTCTGGTATTATTTATATACTAAAACCAATGGCTATAGGCTTTATAGCTTATTCTGCCTACATTCTCACAAATAAAGTAATTGGTAATCGTATTTCTTTTTTATTGGCCGCATTTGCGATTGTTGCAACTTTGTTTTTTAAAAACGCATATGTATTTCCAGTGGTACTAATCATCGCAATATTATCTGCTATATTATTTATTAAATCAAATAAAAATGAAGGTGTTGAATTGCCCAAATTCAATTGGAAAAAGCTCATACCATTTTTCGGAATTCTGTTATTCTTCGCTGCTTTAGGTGCCATTATCAATCGAACATCCTTCTTTAGTTTACCTGTTCGTTTATTTGAAAACTTTTATAGAAATGGTATTATGATTTTTGGTGGTGGGCAAGTTTTGGTTCCCTTATTATATACCGAGTTTGTGGAGATGAAGCAATATCTTACAGGACAAGAATTTTTATCAGGTTTTGCTTTGCAGCAAATTCTACCAGGGCCTGTTTTTTCATTCACTTCTTTTTTAGGAGGTATGTCTGTTAGAAATGCTGGTATTGGTGGACAAATATTAGGAAGCTTAGCTGCTCTCATCGGTATAAATTTACCTGGTCTGCTTTTTATTTTAACTATTTTTCCTGTTTGGCAGCATCTTAAACAACGCAATACAATTCAACGTGCATTGATTGGAATCAATTCTGTTTCTGTTGGATTTGCCATTGCTGCTTTCTTTCTAATGGCTATTCCCATTGGATTTGAATGGATTTCCATTTTAGTGATAGTGGCTACTTTTTGCCTACTTAAATTCACGAAAATTCCACCTGCTGCAATAATTTTGGTAGGCTTATTAATTGGATTTATAATTTAATCGAATTAAAATGGAATGTCATCATTGTTGTCATTCATTTTACTTGGTCTGATAATTACATTTTTGTGATTATCAAAATCAGTAGAAGGAGCCAATGGATTACTGCTGAAACTATTGTATTCAAATGCATCTAAATCTGCAAACTTTACAAACTCTCCAATGTATTTTAATTTAACAGATCCTACTGGTCCATTTCTATGTTTAGCAATAATAATTTCTGCTGTACCTTTGGTATTATTTCCTTCTTCATCTACATCAAATCCATAATATTCTGGACGGTAAATAAATAAAACCATATCGGCATCTTGTTCAATTGATCCCGATTCACGTAAATCTGAAAGTTGTGGTTTCTTATTACCACCGCGGGTTTCAACGGCTCTACTCAATTGTGATAAAGCTAAAACTGGTACATTTAATTCTTTCGCAATACTTTTGAGTGCTCTTGATATTGCAGAAATTTCCTGCTCTCTATTGCCACTTCTATTATCACCCGAACCAACCATCAATTGTAAGTAATCAATTACAATCATGTCAATTCCATGTTGTGATTTTAACCTTCTACATTTTGCTCGTAACTCAAAAATATTTAATGCAGGTGTATCATCTATAAAAATTCCTGAATCGGAAAGTTTACCCACTTTATGCATTAATTGTTGCCATTCATGAGCTTCTAATTTTCCTTTTTTAATTTTCTCTGCAGGCAATTCCGCTTCTGCTGAAATCAAACGATTGGTTAATTGTACTGCCGCCATCTCTAAAGAGAATATAGCAATTTTTTTACCTCCCATTATAGCAGCATTCCTCGCCAAACTCAATACAAATGCAGTTTTACCCATTGCTGGCCTTGCTGCAATAATTACTAAATCTGAATTTTGCCAACCTGATGTCATGCGGTCTAATTCCGCAAAACCTGAAGGCACTCCAGTTAATCCATCAACCTTGTCTTTTAAATCTTCTAACTGTTGTATAGATTTTTGAATCAAAGTACTCATGTCGTATGACTCACGACGAATATTTCCTTCAGCAATTGCGAATAAATTCTTTTCTGCTTTATCTAATAATTCTAATACATCCGTTGTGTCTTCATAAGCACTATTGATGATATCAGAAGAAATATGAATCAATTCTCTTTGAATAAATTTTTCAGAAATGATACGGGCATGAAATTCAATGTTTGCAGCAGATGCAACTCTATTGGTTAGTTCAGTTATATAATAGGCACCACCCACTACTTCTAATTCTCCCGTTTTTCTTAATTGGTTGGTAACTGTTAAGATATCAACTGGTGAACTATTTTGAAATAAAAATTGTATGGCTTTAAATATTTTTTGATTGGCATCAACATAAAAAGTATCCGGCTTCAAAATATCCACCACAGAACTCAATGCATCTTTTTCTAACATTAATGCACCTAAAACAGCCTCTTCTAAATCAATGGCTTGAGGGGGAATTTTCCCTAATTGACCATTTATTGAGTTGGATGTTGATTTTCTTCTATCGGTGCGGGTATTACTCGTATTTTTCTCCATGATTCGAAAAACAAAGTTAATACTTTGCTTCCCGACTTGATTAACATTTTTTAAACATTAGCGATTATTTTTTCTTGATAAATATGTTTTTTAGGCTTATTCACACTACTTGTTCATAAATAAGTGGATAATTCTGAAAATAGTTTATTTGAATAACCTGCGGACTCATTTTGTTGTGAATAAACAAATTGTGAATAGTTTTTTTTGTCCTTAAATTAATAATGCCGTTGTTTGTGAAAATTTTGAACGTGGAACGTAAATCTAACCAATTGGTATTTGGCATTCGTGCTGTTATTGAAGCTGTAGAAGCTGGAAAAGAAATTGAAAGCTTATATGTGCAGAAAGGCATTGCAGGTGATTTATTCAGAGAATTGAAGACATTAGTTGAAGCCAATGATATTCGTATGCAGATGGTTCCTGTTGAAAAACTGAATAGAATCACCAATGGAAATCATCAAGGGATAATTGCATTTATTTCACCAATAACTTTTTATAAAGTAGAAGATATTATTCCATTTGTTTATGAAAAAGGGGAGGTGCCTTTAATTCTTGTTTTAGATAGAATTACTGATGTGCGAAATTTTGGTGCAATCGCTAGAACAGCTGAATGTGCTGGTGTTCATGCCATCGTTGTTCCTATGCGTGAAAGTGCTGCTATTAGTGCAGACGCAATTAAAACATCTGCTGGTGCTTTATTTAATATTCCGGTTTGCCGTGTAAATAATTTAAAGCAAAGTGTGCAATATCTTCAAGAATCAGGATTACAAGTGATTGCCTGCACAGAGAAAAACGACCAAACTGTTTATTCAATTGATTATACAAGTCCTACAGCCATTGTATTAGGTTCTGAAGAAGATGGTATTTCAAATGACATCATCAGAATAGCTGATCAATACGCAAAAATTCCTTTGAAAGGAGAAATTGAATCACTAAATGTTTCGGTAGCGGCAGGTGTGATTTTATATGAAGCACTCAGGCAAAGAGCCTAATTAGTTTCGAATTTTTTTTCGATAAAAGAATTAAATATATCTGTCTCCTTTTTTACTCTTAACATCTGCTACAATTTCTTTGATTTGTTGTTCTTTGTTTTTCGGACAAATCAATAAAACATCTTCTGAGTCGACTACAATAAAATCGTGCAAACCTTCTACTACTATTAATTTCGAAGGCTTTGAATTGATAATGCAGTTAGAGGAATCGTACATCATCACATTCTTTGGATAGATTACTGCATTACCTACATAATCTTTTTCTAAAATGGTATATAATGATCCCCAAGTTCCTAAATCTGACCATCCAAAATCTGCTGCAAATACATGAACGTTCGATGCTTTTTCCATGATACCATAATCAATGGAGATACTTGCACACTGAGGATAAACTTGATTAATGAATTCTATTTCTGTTGAATTATTATAGTGTTTTTTACCCTCTTTAAATAGCTCATTCATTTCAGGTAAATGACTTGCAAATGATTTCAAAATACTTTTAGAACTCCATACAAAAATTCCAGCATTCCATAAAAAATCACCACTTTGTAAAAAAGTTTTTGCCAATTCTAAATTGGGTTTTTCTGTAAAAGTTTTTACTTTGAAATGTCCATCTTTTAAAGTTTTTTCTACAAATTGAATGTAGCCATATCCAGTATCTGGTCTGGTTGGTTTTATACCTAGCGTAATTAAAAAGTCATTGGCTTCAGCTGTTTCAAGGGCAATTTCTATTTGATTAACAAATTCTGTTTCATTTAAAATAATATGATCAGATGGAGCTACTGCAATTAAAGCGTTTGGATTTATTTGATTGATTTTATGACAGGCATAGGCAATACATGGTGCAGTATTTTTTGCGGTTGGTTCTCCTAAAATTTGATGATTGGATAATCCAGGAAGTTGTTCGTTGACTAAACTTCTGTAAGCTTCATTGGTAACAATAAAAATATTTTCTTGTGGACAAATTTTTAAAAATCGCTCAAAGGTTTGTTGGATAAGAGTTTTGCCAGTTCCAAGAATATCGATGAATTGTTTGGGGTAAGTGGTTTTGCTGATTGGCCAGAATCTACTTCCTATCCCACCTGCCATAATCACAGCAAATTTATTTTCGTTTTTCATTCAATTAATTGTTTAGTTCATTTAGGTATGCAAAAATAACTTATTTTAAATGATACCTTCTCTAATTAAATCATGCAAATGGATTACACCGAAATAATTTTGTTCTTCTAACACAATTAACTGTGTAATATTGTGGGCTTTCATAATTTCTAATGCATCAATTGCTAATTGATCTTTTTGGATAGTCTTTGGATTCTTTCCCATCATTTCTTCTGCTTTCATTTGGTTGAAATTACTTTTCTCCATCAAGCGACGTAAATCTCCATCAGTAATGACACCTACTAATTTTTCTTTATTTAACACTGCAGTCATGCCTAAGCGTTTGCTGCTAATTTCTAGGATCACTTTAGATATAGTATCATTTATTTGAACAGTTGGTTTTTCATTATTGATTGATAAATCACCCACTTTTAAATAAAGCCTTTTGCCTAATGCACCACCTGGGTGGTATTTCGCAAAATCTTCACTGCTGAATGATCTACATTCCAACAAACAAACCGCTAAAGCATCTCCCATAGCTAATTGGGCTGTTGTGCTGGTAGTAGGGGCTAAATTATTTGGACAAGCCTCTATTTCAACGGTGGTGTCTAATACAAAATCAGCTTGTTTGGCTAAATAGGAATCCATATTTCCAACAATTGCAATTAATGGATTTTTGGATTGTTTCAATAATGGAACCAAGACTTTGATTTCTGGAGTATTTCCACTTTTAGATATACAAATGATCACATCATCATTTTGAATCATTCCTAAATCACCATGAATAGCATCAGCAGCATGCATAAAAAGGGCAGGAGTTCCTGTTGAATTCATTGTAGCCACAATTTTATTGGCTATGATAGCACTTTTTCCAATACCAGTTATGACCACTCTTCCTTTTGATTGGTAGATAGAAATTATGGATTGATAAAAATCATCATTAATTGAATCTTGAAGCTGCAAAATGGCATCTGCCTCAATCTTGAGCGCTTTTTTGGCGATCAAAAGTAGTTCGTTTTTTTCTTTCAATTTATTGTGAAATTATTCAGTTTAATTCACAAAAATATGTTATTTTAGAATTCAAATTGCAGATATACATAATATGTTCATAATAGGGTAGTTAGGATGATTGAGACGAAGAAATTACTATTTGATAACCTACAAAACTTTTTCGGATTCGACAATTTCAAAGGGCAGCAAGAGGCGATAATAACCAATATCCTTTCTGGCAATGATACTTTTGTAATTATGCCGACCGGTGCAGGGAAATCTATGTGTTATCAATTACCTGCATTAATGAGTGATGGTGTTGCCTTAGTCATCTCACCACTTATTGCTTTAATGAAAAATCAGGTTGATCAAATGCGTGCATTTGGAAGTAATGACAGTATAGCTCATTTTTTAAATTCATCTTTAAGTAAAGCTGATATTTTAAAGGTTAAAAATGACGTCTTAAAAGGCGATACTAAATTATTATACATTGCTCCAGAATCATTAGCCAAACAAGAAAACTTAGATTTTTTGAAATCTGCCTCGGTTTCTTTTGTTGCTATTGATGAAGCCCATTGTATTTCAGAATGGGGTCATGACTTCAGACCTGAATACCGCAAGATAAGAACGGTTATCTCTCAATTAGGAGAAAATGTTCCAATGATAGCTTTAACTGCTACTGCAACTCCTAAAGTGCAACAAGACATCATGAAGAATCTTCAGATGCAAAATGCCACTTTATTTAAATCTTCATTCAATAGACCCAATTTATATTATGAGATCCGCCCGAAAAAATCGGTAGCGAAAGAAATCATTAAATACATTAAAGCCAATCCAGGTAAGTCTGGAATTATTTATTGCTTAAGTAGAAAAAAAGTAGAAGAAATTGCAGGTGCTTTGAACCTCAATGGAATCAAAGCTATTCCGTACCATGCTGGATTAGAGGCTAAGGAAAGAGCACAATCACAAGATCAATTCTTAATGGAAGATGTAGATGTGGTAGTAGCTACCATTGCTTTTGGTATGGGAATCGATAAACCAAATGTGCGTTTTGTGATTCATCATGATATGCCAAAAAGTTTAGAAGGCTATTACCAAGAAACAGGTCGTGCAGGAAGAGATGGTGGTGAAGGTACTTGTATTGCATTTTATGCAGAGAGTGATATTTTGAAGTTGGCAAAATTCATGAAAGATAAACCAGTTGCTGAAAAAGAAATTGGAACTCAAATATTGAATGAAGTTGTTGATTACGCTGAATCTTCCGCTTGTAGAAGAAAACAAATTTTATATTATTTTGGTGAAACCTTCAATGAAGAAGCTTGCAATAATATGTGTGATAATTGCAGGTATCCTAAGGAAAGATTTGAAGCTAAAGACTTTTTATTGACTGCAATGAATGCGGTGAAAGAATTGAATGAGAAATTTAATTCTGAATATATCATTAGTGTAATTTTAGGAGAAGACAATAAATCAATTCAAGATTTTGGTCATACTAAATTAGCTTGCTATGGTGCAGGTAAAGAGGAATCGAAAAAATTATGGGAATCTGTAATTCGTCAAGGATTATTGGCTGGTTACCTTCAAAAAGATATTGAAAATTATGGTTTAGTAAAGGTGACTAAAAACGGATTAACCTATATGGAGAATCCTCAAGAGGTTATGTTTACCTTGAACCGTGATTTTGAAAGTGATGAAGAGAATGATGAGGATGCAAGCTCAGGTCCAGCAGCCAGTGATACCGTGCTCTTTGGAATGTTGAAAGAACTTTGTAAACAAATTGGCAAGAAAAATAATGTTCCGCCATTTGTAGTTTTTCAAGAACCATCTTTACAAGAAATGTCAACTCATTATCCATTATCCATGGATGAGTTGAAGCAGATATCAGGTGTTGGTTCAGGTAAAGCTTTGAAATTTGGTAAGCCTTTTATTGACATGATTGCTAAATATGTTGAGGACAATGACATTGACCGACCAATGGATATGGTGGTTAAATCAGCAGCCAATAAATCAGCAATTAAAGTAGCCATTATTCAAAATATTGATCGTAAAATTACTTTAGAAGATATTGCCAAATCCAAAGGTTTTAGCATGGAACAGATTATCACTGAAATTGAAACCATTGTTTCTTCAGGTACCAAATTGAATCTGAATTATTATATCGATGAAGTAATTGATGAAGAAAGACAAGATGAAGTGTTCGATTACTTCAGACAAGCTGAAACTGATTCTATCGATGATGCCATGGCTGAGTTAGGAGAAACTGATTATACCCGTGAAGAAATTCAATTAATGAGAATAAAATTTATGTCAGAACTGGGAAATTAGCTAATTAGCTAATTTGCTATTTAGCTAATTATAATGATAGAGAACTTACCAAAAATCAAACACCTTTCTTCTAATAATTTTTTTTTAATGGCCGGACCTTGTGCTATTGAAGGGGAAGATATTGCCATGCGAATTGCAGAAAAGATTATTAAAATCACAGACAAATATCAAATACCCTATATTTTTAAGGGCTCTTACAAAAAAGCAAATCGTTCTCGTTTAGATTCTTTCACAGGAATTGGTGATGAAAAGGCTTTAAAAATATTAGAGAAAATTGGAAGGACATTTGATGTTCCAACAGTTACAGATATTCACGAAAGTGGAGAGGCTTCAATAGCTGCTCAATATGTTGATGTTTTACAAATACCTGCATTTCTATGTCGCCAAACAGATTTGTTAGTAGCGGCCGCTAAAACAGGGAAATTTGTAAATGTAAAGAAAGGACAGTTCCTTTCAGGTGCAGCAATGAAACATGCCATTCACAAAATAGTTGATTCTGGAAATAAAAATGTGTTATTAACTGATCGTGGAAATTCTTTCGGATACCAAGACATGATTGTTGATTATAGAAATATTACTGTTATGAAAGCATTTAATGTTCCTGTAATTATGGATTGCACGCATTCCTTACAAAAGCCAAATCAAGATAGTGGTGTGACTGGAGGTGATCCTACGCTTATTGAAACCATTGCTAAAGCTGCTATTGCAGTTGGAGCTGATGGTTTATTTATTGAAACACATCCTGATCCAGCAAATGCTAAATCTGATGGTGCTAATATGTTACACTTAGATAATCTAGAAGATTTAATGATGAAATTGGTTCGTATCAGACAAGCCATTTTGTAATTCAATTTTTCAAAATATAATTCAAAAAAAAACCAGGATGATTGGATCCTGGTTTTTTTATTTGAATAATTTTAAACTCTATTGAAATCAGCTTTCCAATTTTTTATTCTAGATTTGATTTCTTTGTTTTTTAAATTTTGAGAGATAGCAATCGAAATTAAACCGATGAACTCATCATCAGCTGCAAATCGTAATGCAACAATTTGATTCATTTTTAATTCTGATGGTAATATTTTTCCTGTCAGGATGTAATGTCTAAAATTTTCTTCTGCGCGTATCGCTCTATCTTGAGCTTTCAATGCAAATGACCTAGCATATAACCCAACAATAGTTACAATCAAAAATAAAAGTAAAATTAAAGTCGCACTGTAAAAAGTTGCACTTCCACAGCTTTGAAATACATTAATAGTTGCTCCAATAATTCCAATGATGGCTAACAATCCTAATACTTTGTGGAAGCCAGTAACTAAACGAGTGTGATTCTGAAAATTTTGTGTCATTATTTTTTTATTTATCTGTAACTTTTATTTCTGTTCTTCTATTATTTGCTTTTCCACTTTCAGTTGAGTTACTATCTATAGGTTGTAATTTACCATATCCTTTTGATACCATTCTATCAGCTGCAATTCCCATTTTAATTAAATAATCAAAAACTGCTTTTGCTCTATTTGCAGAAAGTGTGGTATTTAATTTATCGTCTCCAACATTATCTGTATGTCCACTGATTTCAACCTTTACCGATTGATTGGCTTTCATGAATTGAACTAATTTTAACAATTCATATTTCGATTCATTTTTTAGTTTAAAACTATTGCTTTCGAAAAATATATTTTTCAAGGCAATTTTTCCACCCACTTCAATAGGTTCTAAAGCAATACTTAACTTAAACGGAGTAAGGCTACTTTTGTTTAACAAAACAAATTGTCCTGAATAAAAAAGATAACCTTCTTGATTTACGTTTAATGCATAAGTTTTACCTGCTGGTAAACTTGCTAAAAATTGTCCTGTACTTTCATTCGAAACAGTTTGCACTAAAGTATCACCATTCGAAACATCAATGATTTCAACCTGGGCGGCCAATTTCTCTTTGCTGTTTTTATCGAAAACAATTCCTTTCACATAAGTAACTATTGCTGGTCTAGCAGCTTCATATAATTCAAAAGAATATAAATCCAATCCACCATAACCTTTTAAATTATCGGAAGCAAAGTATGCTTGCTTCCCATCATTGCTAATGAATAAACTGCTTTCTTGTTTTGCAGTATTGATTGGATAACCAATATTTGTTGGTTTATTCCAAGTTCCGTCGTTATTCTTTTTAGAAAAGAAAATATCTTTTTCTCCAAAACCTGGCCAACCATCTGAACAGAAATAAAGCGTTTTATTATCAGAATGAATAAATGGTGAAAATTCCTCATCAGCAGTATTGATATTAGGACCAAGATTCACTGGGTTTCCCCATTTGCCAGCACCTGCATAAGTTGATTTGTAAATATCATAACTTCCATATCCGCCTCTTCGGTCACTTACAAAGTAAAGCGTTTTGCCATCAGCTGATAGGGTAGGTTGTGACTCCCAATACGGACTATTTATTGGTGTTCCTAAATTTTGTGGAACACTCCATTGATCGCCAACTAATTTGGAATAATAAATATCACA
The DNA here is from genome assembly GCA_965279595.1 of Sphingobacteriaceae bacterium. GTDB lineage: Bacteria > Bacteroidota > Bacteroidia > Sphingobacteriales > Sphingobacteriaceae > CAIKLP01. The sequence goes on along the minus strand of OZ257246.1, from coordinate 2,632,503 downwards.
TTTTCCTATACCATCTTTCCTTCCGCAGCCTGCAAAAAACAAATACTGTCCGTCAGGTGAAATACATTGCGCACCTTCATTCCCACTGGTATTGATTGCATTACTTAATGGTTTTGATAAAGCCCAGCCTAAATCACTTTTGTTAGATATATAAAAGTCTTCAGTTGCTGCTCTTCTTGTAAAAATTAAAGTACTATCATCTGCAGTAATTGCAGGTAAATATTCTTGGTTTGCAGTATTTACATTAGAGCCTAAATTTATTGGTTGGTATTTTACAGGATGTTGAATTGACTCTTGACTAAAAGTGCAATCACGAATATATTTTTCTAAAACTTTTTTTCTGTTTTCTGATAGATCTGGTGTTGCACTATAAGTTTGAAACAATGCCAAAGCTGAATCATATTTAGCTAAGTATGCGAAACATTCTGCATAACTGAAAGGCAGGTTTTTAAAAGTGTTTGGCTGATTGTAAATATAAAAATATTCATTTTTCGCTTCTTCATATCTCCCTAAAATTTTCAATACATCAGCTCTTCTATAATGAGCTTCTAAAAAACTTGGCTCAATTCTGATTGCTTGCTCAATGTCTTTCAAGGCAGTATTGTAAAGTTTTTGTCCTAAATAAATATTAGAACGCTCATAAGCAGTTATAGCTTTTGCATTTTTAGTGCTATATGTTTCTTGTCCAAATGCTATTTGTACAAAAAGGAAAAGCAATAGAAAACTGGAAAAAATATTTCTCATAAAATTCAAAAAGCTAAATATACTATTTTCTCTGTAACGCTCAGAAACCAAGCTTGGTCTAGGGTTTAAGGGATATTCAAGTATTTATGAGTTTGTAGGGAGATTTCCCATCTTGGATTAGCCATTACATATTCAACAATCAATGGAGTCATTTCTTTTGATTTGCTCCATTCTGGTTGTAAATATAATTTGCAGTTTGCAGAAACTTCCGCGGCATATTTTTCAGCCCATTCAAAATCTGATTTATTGAAAACGATTACTTTCAACTCACCAGCTAATGGAGCAATATCAGGTCGTGGTTCTTTGAATTTCTTCGGACTTAAACAAATCCAATCCCAATTTCCTGATAAAGGATAAGCACCTGAGGTTTCAATAAAAGTTTGAATTCCTTGTGCTTGTAATTTTGAAGTAAGTAAATCTAAATTATAGAGTAATGGTTCTCCACCTGTTACAACCACTGCCTTTGAAGGGTGTTGTAAAGCTTTAGCAACAATGCTATCAACATCAGTTAGTGGATGTAATTCTGCATTCCATGATTCTTTCACATCACACCAATGACAACCAACATCACATCCTCCTAATCGAATGAAATAAGCAGCCTTACCAGAATGAAATCCTTCACCTTGTATGGTATAAAAATCTTCCATCAAAGGAAGCTGTGAACCGTCTTCAGGTACTTGTTGCATTATTTATTTTAATTGAAATATTATTGATAAAATTCTTTTTTGGCTGCTGATAAAGTGTTCTTCAACAAAGAAACAATTGTCATCAAACCTACACCACCCGGTACTGGTGTAATCCATGCTGCTTTGTTAGAAACATTTTCAAAATCAACATCACCATATAATTTATATCCAGATTTAGTGACGGTCGAAATTTCTCTATTCATACCTACATCAATTACTATGCATCCTTCTTTAATCATATCTGCCGTTAGAAAATTTTTATGTCCTATGGCAACAATTAAAATATCTGCGTCTAAAGTATATTTTTTGATATCAGGGGTCTTACTATGACAAATAGTTACGGTACAATTGCCAGGATCGGAATTCAATGCCATTAAAATACTCATAGGAGATCCTACAATATTACTTCTACCAACTACAACACAATGCATGCCGGCAGTTTCAATTTGATAACGTTGCAACAATAACATGATACCATTTGGAGTAGCAGAAATAAAACAAGGTAAATTTTTATTCATTCTACCAATATTGATAGGATGGAAGCCATCCACATCTTTACGGTAATCAATAGTTTCTACAACTTTTGTAACTGAAATATGTGGAGGTAAAGGTAATTGTACAATTAAACCATCAATGCTATCATCATTATTTATTTCGATGATTTTTTCAAGTAAAAATGCTTCTGAAATTGTATTGTCATATCGCAAAACTGTAGAGTTAAAGCCTACCTCAGCGCAGTTCTTAGCCTTGCTGTTTACATAAGTTTCACTTGCGCCATCATGACCAACTAAAATTGCTACTAAATTCGGTGCACGCAAACCAGCTGCTTTCATTTCCGCAACTTCTTTCGCAATCTCTAATTTAATTTCTCCTGCAATTTTTTTTCCGTCAAGCAACTTCATCTTTCTGACTACTAAATTTTTTAATTTATTCCTTGAAAATAATTTTAAATTTTAAGTTTTAAATTTTGAATGTAATTATGGAATGTTAAATTATTCTCCGATTAATATTTACATTTCCTAATTCAAAATTTCTTGTTCTAATCCAAATTGTTTTTAATTCAATTTCAATTCTCAAAATACAATTAAATAATTATGAGATTTTTTTACGCTAAACTACAAATGTTCTAATTCATAATTTTTCAATCAATTCAAAATTCAACACTCAAAATTCAACACTTATTTAACTCTGATTCAGCAACTACTATCTTTGCATGATTAATTATAAATTTCCTTTCATCTAAACTACTCTTTCCCTAATTCAAAATTTCCCAATTAATTTAAAATTTTGAATTAATCAAGTTTCAACACCGCCATAAACGCCGACTGTGGAATTTCCACACTACCAACTTGGCGCATTCTTTTCTTACCTTCTTTTTGTTTTTCTAATAATTTTCTTTTACGAGAAATATCACCACCATAACATTTTGCAGTTACATCTTTACGTAAGGCTTTTACTGTTTCTCTTGCAATAATTTTTGCTCCAATTGATGCTTGAATAATAATTTCAAATTGTTGACGTGGAATTAATTCTTTTAATTTCTCGCAAATCTTTTTTCCAAAATCAAATGAATTGCTTCTATGAATCAATGATGATAAGGCATCTACAGGTTCAGAGTTTAATCGAATGTCCATTTTTACTAAATCGGATTTTCTGTATCCAATTTGATGGTAATCAAAAGAAGCATAACCTTTAGAAATTGTTTTCAAGCGATCATAAAAATCAAAAACAATTTCACCCATTGGCATTTCAAAAATTAATTCAACTCTATCAGAAGTTAAGTAAGATTGATTCACAATGAAGCCTCTTTTATTTATACATAATGACATAACGGGTCCAACAAAATCAGACTTAGTAATAATTGTTGCTTTGATATAAGGTTCTTCTACTGAATCTAATTTACTTGGATCGGGTAAATCTGATGGATTATTAACAGCTAATTCTTCTCCTTTACTTGTATAGGCTATGTATGAAACGTTTGGAACTGTTGTAATAACAGTCATGTTAAATTCACGCTCCAATCTTTCTTGAATAATTTCCATGTGAAGCATTCCTAAGAATCCACATCTAAATCCGAAGCCTAATGCAGCTGATGATTCAGGTTCAAAAACTAAGGAAGCATCATTCAATTGTAATTTATACATCGCTTCACGAAGCTCTTCGAAATCTTCAGTATCCACTGGAAAAATTCCAGCAAATACCATTGGTTTCACATCTTCGAATCCTTGAATGGCTGCACCTGGATTAGCAACACGTGTAATGGTATCACCTACCTTTACTTCTCTTGCTTCTTTGATTCCTGAAATGATATATCCCACATCCCCTGTAGATAAAGAGGAGCGAGGCTCTTGGTTTAATTTAAGTACACCAATTTCATCAGCATTGTACTCACTTCCAGTGGCAACAAATTTTACTTTATCACCTTTTTTAATTTCACCATTTACCACTTTGAAGTAGGCAATAATTCCTCTAAAAGAATTAAAAACAGAATCAAAAATTAAAGCTTGTAATGGAGCTTGTGGATCACCGATAGGGCAGGGTATTCTATGAACAATTGCTTCTAGAATGGTATTTACACCTAAACCAGTTTTACCTGAAGCAGCAATAATATCTTCTCTTTTACAACCAATTAAATCAACAATTTGGTCTTTAACTTCTTCAGGCATTGCACCGGGAAGGTCCATTTTATTCAGGATTGGAATAATTTCCAAATCATTTTCTAAGGCTAAATATAAATTGGAAATGGTTTGTGCTTGAATTCCTTGAGAGGCATCTACAATCAATAAAGCTCCTTCACAAGCTGCGATAGATCTTGATACTTCATAAGAAAAATCAACGTGACCTGGAGTGTCAATTAAATTGAAAACAAAGTGTTCCCCATTCAAATAGTAATTCATTTGAATAGCATGACTTTTAATGGTGATTCCACGTTCTCTTTCCAAATCCATGTCGTCTAAAAGCTGCGCTTGTGCTTCTCTTTTAGTAATGGTTTCGGTATATTCTAATAATCTATCAGCAAGTGTGCTTTTACCGTGATCTATATGTGCAATGATGCAAAAATTCCTAATATTTTTCATTCGGCGCAAAGATAGAGTTTAATGTGTTAATTAGATAATGAGATAATGTGTTAATTAGCTAATTTGATAATTAGCTAATGCAGAGCAGTAATTTTATATTTATTTAGATAAAATAAATTGCCTTAAATAATTGATAGATAGAGAAGAAGAATTGATTTAGGCTTAGGTAATATTTGTTTAGTAAGGTAATTAAGCATTTTTTTTTGTGTGAATAAGAGTAAATACTATATTTGCTGCCCATTGGTGAGGTGCCTGAGAGGCCGAAAGGAACAGTTTGCTAAACTGTCGTACGGGTAACTGTACCGAGGGTTCGAATCCCTCCCTCACCGCAGTTTTGGATTAGCAGATGTCTTCTCTAAGATCCAACCACCCTAAATCCAAAAGAAATTTTAAATGTTGAATTTTAAATTTTGAATGTTTAGGTGCTATTTGCAGAAACCTATTCCAATTTCCAATCTTCCAATATTCCAACTTCCCAAATCCAACCACCAATATTTTCCCTTGAAAATCAACAACTAACATCACAACACAAAAAAATAATTGTTGACTTCGGTTATTTTTATACCTTTGCAGACCTTCAATGAAGGAGTTCGGGGCGTAGCGTAGTCCGGTCATCGCGCCTGGTTTGGGACCAGGAGGTCGCAAGTTCGAATCTTGCCGCCCCGACACAAAAAAAGTTTGCAATACCTGCAAACTTTTTTCATTTAGAAAATTCGGTATTTAGCTAAAATCCTTAACTAGACTCATTATCCTAATTAATATTTCTTCTCAAGGCATCTAAGAATCGTAGCTAAATTAACACATCAACTCATTATCTAATTAACACATTAAACAACCTGTATGCTAATTCAGACAAATTAATTTCTGAAATAATAGGATAGAAGAAAAATTTAAAAAAAAGTTTTAAGAAAAATAGGATGGTAATTAACACATCAACACATTACCCCATCAACACATTAGAAAAAAAGTAGTCCGGATAGGATTCGAACCTATGACCTACGGTTTAGAAAACCGTTGCTCTATCCAGCTGAGCTACCGAACCATTTTCAAGGCTGCAAATAAAGAGAAAAAAGTTGGCTTTGTCAACTCAAAACATGAAATTTATTATAAAAAATCCTATTTATTTCATTTTGAACCTAATCCAATTGAGCTAATCTTTTAAGCTTTAACCAGCTTAGCCCAAATTATATTTGCCAATTTTATACACATTGCCTATTTCAAGTATTTTTGGCACTAAAATTGTTTACATTTGTCATTTGAACAAATAAAAATCCTATGAAGAGAGCGCTTCAAGTACTGTTTTTTCTAATAATCATCATTTTTGCATTTCAAAAGTCTGTTAATGCCTCGCATTTATTAGGCGGTGAAATCACATGGAAATGTGTTCCCGAAAATGGCATCCAGAAATATCAATTTAGTGTAGTTGTTTACAGAGATTGTACAGGTTGCGATGCTTGCCTACAAGCAACTGATGAGTTGAAAGTTTGGAATATGGTTGGTATACTTGATCCGCTTCTTAATGTTGGATTGCTAAATGCACCAGCTACAGACCATCAAGAAATTAAATTGACTAGAATTACAGTTAAGGATATTTCACCAAATTGCTCTTTTCCTGCTCCAGGCAACCCATTGGATTGTGGAGCTGATGAAAAAGGTGCTGTTGAAAAACATGTTTATATTTCAGGTTTAATTAATTTCAGTGGAATCGCTCCACCCGCTGATGCAAATACACCGATTAGATTTACCTGGGAGCAAAATGCTCGTAACCCTTCAGATAATATCGTTGGTGGTGATATGGTACTTATTTCCAATATGTATCCTTTTTATCCAAATGGTTCAACCATTGCTAAACCTATTTCAGAATGTTTCGACAATGCACCTGATTTTACAGAATCACCAACTTCATTATTATACACAAGTGGTCAGGATTATATCTTCAATAATAATGCAATTGATTTAGACTTAGATAATTTATACTATGGTTTAGATAACCCTATTGTAACTGGTACAGGTTCTTTAAATCCAAATATCAAACAAGACCCAGCCGAAATTTGGTTAAACTACGATGTATTTAATGCTTATAATCCTTTTGCCTTGGCGCAAAATCAGTATTCTTTTGATAATTCAACAGGTGAATTTGCATTCAAGCCTTTAATAAATGGAGCATATTGTTCAGTTATAAAGGTTGCATCTTATAAATGTGATCAAAAAGTGAGCGAGGTTTTCAGGGATTTTCAAGTGGTAATTTTGGTGCCAAACCAGCAACAAAACTCGAATCGCTTTCCTACTGTATATAAACCTTTCAATAATGCGACAAGTAATTATTCAGAAGTTATTGCAGGTAATGATATTTTAATCCCTATTGTAATTCGTGATTCATTACCAGGTGCTGGTTCTGGTTTAAGTCCTCAGGATATTGAACTAACAGTGAATGGGATTGCTATGGGATTAGAAAATGGGGATACTACTCAAGGATGTCCATTCCCACCATGTGCTATATTAACACAAAATAAAGGGAATTATACCTATGCTGTGGGTATTAACCCAAAGCCAGAGCCAATTCAAAATGTTCCAGGTGAAGTTTTTGGTTATGGATATAATTTCCCTGCTTTATATAATGATACTGTTTGGTTATACTGGCCAACTTCTTGTTCAAACTTAGATAAAGCAGATAATTGTAATGGATTAGAATCCAGTTTATACAATTTCGTTGTTTCCGCTAAAGATAATTTTTGTCGAGTGCCAGCTAAAACCATAAGAACATTTGCCATCAATATTTTACCACCTAATTTTTATTTATCTCCACCAATTCGTTGTATCACTTTTGACCAATTTAGTAAAAATGTGTTTTTAAGTTGGGGCATCTCAACTGGTGATACTAATACATTCTTGAAGTATGAAATTTATAGAAATGAAGTACTTATTCAAACTATTAATAACAGGAATGTTTATTCATATACAGATTTTAGTCCACAAGCTTCTGATACCTCAGAATACTATGTTAGAGCAGTCAATCTTTGTGGTGTAAATGATCCAGTTTTCCCAGTAAAACCTATGAAATTGGATGCTAACTTTTATAGAAGTAACCAAGCTCGTTTGCAATGGAATCCAATTAGAACACCTAAGTTATCATCAGTAAAAGGTTATACCGTTTATAGAAGTGAAACCATTAACCCTTATTCATGGGTAGCCATCACAGATGGAGATGGTGATACCACCAATAACTCAGCAATTGATAATTTCGGTTTATGTAATGATACTACTTATTATAAAGTTGAAAGTTCAGATACCATCGGTTGCATTTCTATGTCAACGATTGATACAATATTCCATCCAACTTTAACAGCTACATTCCATTTCGATACCGTTTGTTTAGGTACTCCAACTACGTTTTATTTAGATACTTTATATGGTGGTGTTCCTCCATATAATACTGTACGTTGGTTAGGTTATGAAGGTTTCAGTGCTGGTAATGATGATACAGTAACTTATACTTATCCAACTTCTGGCATTAAGAAATTTACTTTCACCGTAATTGATTCGAAAGGATGTAGAATTGATATTGAAGATTCAGTATTAGTATGGCAATTACCTGATGTGAAATTGGAGCATGACTCTGCTTGTCCAGGTGCTATCATTAATTTAACGGCAAATGTCAATCCAAATACACCCGCAATAGTATTATATGAATGGACAGGTGATAATGGTTTCTTGAATTTAACCTACGATTCATTAAATTTAATTAATCCGGCTAAATGGATTTTCTTTTCTAACGGTTCAGGTGGACCAGGAGTTGGAAAATTTGGTGTACAATTAAGAGTAGTAGATATAAATGGTTGTGAAACTATTATACAAGACACTATTGAAACTGGTGAACCTTATGTGGAAATTTTAGGTGATACATCAATGTGTTATTCACAAGAAGATACAATTAAAATAAAACCTTTCTTTTTAACTGAACCATTTAATACGGTTCAATGGTATGACGATGTAACAGGTTCATTAATTTACCAAGGTGGTACTGAAATGCCTGTAACGAAATTGGCAGGCAGAAGATTTGTAACCTTGAGAGTAGAAGTAGAGGATAATAAAGGCTGTAGTGGAACAGGATTGAAAACATTCAAACTTTCGCCCGCAGTAACTTTTGATCCAGATTCAGTTTGTATTGGGGATGCGGTTGATTTTCAATTAAACTTTGCATTCGGTAGTGATACCAATAGTTTCCAATACTTATGGGAGTTAGATGCAAATACCATTTCAACTGATCGCTATCCAATTCACACATATCAAACTGCAGGTTCAAAATTAATAATTGTAACTATCAAAGATCCAATCAATGGTTGTGAAACAATTATTAGAAAAGATTTAACAGTTCGTGCACCAATGGATTTTGATATTGGTGTAGTAGCTCGTTGCGCTGGTGATCCAACCGATTTATTCCCAGTTATTTATTCTTCACCAACTGATACTGCATGGCAGTGGACCGTGAATGAATATCCTGATGTGATACCAAACAATACATTAAGTTTTACTACTAAAAATGTTACTTATTCATTCCCTCCAGGTGATGGCTACTATCGCATCATTTTAAGAATGAATGATAGTAATACTGGTTGTTGGACTGAACAAGACACTATTATTAAATTGTTTAATCAACCTGATATTGATTTCTGGGTAGATTCATTGAATTGCCAAGGTAAATTCTCTCAATTTATTTCTAAAGTAGTAGGTAATACAGGTCCTTATATTTATAGTTGGACAGGTGATGATAATTTATCAGATACTGTAGCTAATCCAATTCATTTTTATGCTGATGGAACTTTGTATTATTCAGTTACTTTAAATGTAACCAATACAGCTGGATGCGTGGTTAGCAAAACCAAAACAGTAAGAGTTTGTGATGATAACCGTACCATTGTTAGTGTACCAGAAATCTTCAGACCAGGTGGACAAGACAATGCATTTTTAAGTGTATTTACTGGTAATGTGGATAAGTTTGAAATTAAAGTTTATAACCGCTGGGGTATTGAAGTGTTTAAGTCTACTGATCCTAAATTTAGCTGGGATGGCAAAGACAAAGGTGGTGACTTTATTCCTCCAGGAGCCTATGTATTCATAGTAAATGCATCTGGTTCTGGTAAGAAAAACTTATTAGTAAAAGGTACTATCGCAGTTAAGAATTAATTCAAATCCCCAAGCTAAATTAATTTGGTTTGGGGATTCTTAAAATAGAGATTTTATAGATTGGCATTGTTATTGTAAATTCAGTAACGCAACATTAATTAAATTATGAAAAAAGTAATATACCTCCTCTCATTGCTCTTTATCTTGTTCTCTTCTAATGTGAAAGCTTCACATTATGTTGGATATGATATGACATTAATTTCCTTAGGGAATGACTTGTATAAATTTCGATTTGTAGCTTTTAGAGATGTTACTGGTGCAACTTTCCCTGCAACTCAGGCTTTCAATTTGTACAGAAATATTGATAATGCCGCTGCTCCAATTGCATCATTCAATACAACACGAATTTCATTCGGACCTATTGTTTATGATCCAAAAGATTGTCCACCAGTAGGGGCAGATTTGAAATTAGAACGACACGTGTATGAATCAGGTTCTATTAACCTTTCATCCTTCAACTCTGCACAAGGATATTATGCATCAGCAAATACCTGTTGCAGAAATCCGGGTGTAACTAATGTAATCAACTCTTCTGGAGCTAGTATTACTTTTACCATGGATTTTCCTCGTTTAAATACAACTTCTCCATACCGTTTCAATTCTTCACCTGAATTTAGAAAAGCTCCATTAGCTTTCTTTTGCGTAGGTAAACCCTATACTTTAAACTGGGATATTGTTGACCCTAATGGTGACTCAATGGTTTACTCTGTTGCACAATCTTTTGATGCAGGAACTACTAAACCTTTTCCATTAATTGCTTATGCAGATGGATATAATTTATACTATAATATTTTAGATGGTGTACCTGATTTAACTATGAATTCTAAAACAGGTATCATTAATTTTATTCCAACAAAAGTTGGTCGTTATTTAGTTGCTTTTCGTGTAGAAGAATATAGAGCTGGTGTGAAAATTGGAGAAATTCGTAGAGAATTCCAGTTGGAAACCGTTATCTGCGCTGATTCTCCGCCAGTAACCACTGATGATCAAAATCAAAAACGTGTTATTGTTGATACCATTTATTACAATACTCAATATGATAAATTATTTACTTCCAGAGATAGTCCAACAGACTCTTTATACATGTATATCTTACCAAATATTACTGCTGGAGAAAATGTATTAGACCCTGCAAAGTTTGGTGCTAAATGGGGTGAAGTTGGAAGTTTATTAGGTGGAACTCCTGCAACAAATTTAATCATTGACGGTCAACAACAAATTACTGGGCAGTTCTCATGGAAGCCAAGTTGCGCCGTTGTTAGACCGAATAAGCCTTATACATTTACTGTAGTAACTAGAGACAAAACTTGTCCTTCACCTTTTTATGATAGTACTTTCGTTTCTTTATTCGTAAAGAAAAAACCAAATTACAAACCTTATTTTATTTTACCTGATACTATTAAAACTACCAAGACCAATAATTACTTTGTGCTTGCAGGTGATAAATTTCAATTGAATACCGATTCAATTATTAAAACTTATGATCAAGATTCCTCACAAGTAGTTTCTATTTTGTTTGAACCTGATCCAGCTAATGGGGTGGTGAACTCTGAATTTATTTTCAGCTCAAACCCAGCACTGGTGCACTCTACAGCCTCCTTCAGTTGGCAAACAGAATGTGCGGATGCCAGACCAACTCCTTATAAAGTTAGATTCCTTGCCGTTGACAATGATTGTTTACGTCCTGACTCTGCTGACTTTTTCATCAATATTTATGTCATACAACGTCCTAACTTAAGACCACAATTTGATAAAATATTGAACCCTGAAACTTTCCATATTGCAGAAGGTACTACTGATACATTTAACGTAAGAGTAAATGACAGTGCGAGTTTCACAGTGAATCAATATAATAGTTTAACCATCACTGCAGACCTTTCTGATTTTACTTCAGTGGTTGGTGGAGCAATGCCAACTTTCAATCCAGTAGTAACTACTGATAGTACTGTAACTAAATTTATTTGGTCACCTAATTGTGCAAACGTTAGAGTAGAACCTTATAACTTATATTTAACAGTAGTTGATAATGGTTGTCCTTACTTAACTTCACGTGATACCATTCAAGTATTTGCTGACGGGCCTTTCAACTCAGCACCTGAGTTCAGGTTCCCTGATCATCCCAATACTATTGTAACTACTATTGATACCAGTATTTTTGGTGGCGATATTTTCAACTACAGTTTATATGCAGTGGATACCAATATTCGTTTTGATTCGGTATTTATTTATCCAGATATCAGTAGTGATTTATTCACAGTTGGAACGGTAAGTAATTTACCATACTTAATTCCAAGTTCTGGTAAAGATTCTTCAAGAACAGCATTCCGTTGGGAATCAACTTGTGCAGATATTTCTACTACTTCGTATTCAGCAAGAATTGTAGCTAGAGATAATGAGTGTGTGAATCCAGAGAAAACAACTTTAACTTTTAACATCACCGTTAAAGAGCGTCCGAATTTTACACCTCAATTTACTTCGAGCACGAGCACCAGTTTGTATACTGTGCAAGCAAGAGATACATTAATTATTCCACTGGCTGCCATTGATACCAACCATGCAGATATACTAGTGATTGATACTGTTTATACTTCTATTCCTTCTTATTTACCTTTACCTGAAATTGTAAGAGTAACTGGAAATGATTCAGTGAAAACAGTTTTGCGTTGGATCATTGATTGTAGCTTAATCAGAACTGCACCATATACCATTAAAGTAGGTGCATGGGATAATGCATGTAGGTTAGTAACTGATAGTGCACGTTACCAATTCAATGTTCAAGTAAATAGAAATCCAAACTTATTACCAGTGTTTCCTTTTGGAGTGAATGATACGGTAATTGAATTAGTTGCTGGACAGAAATACGAATTGAATTTAACTTCAACAAGTAGCGTACCGGGCGACTCGATCGCTATCTTCACCAGTGGTGATGTGTTTGGAGGCATTGCAGGAAATTTAGCAAGCTTCGAACAAACCAATGTGACAGGCACAGCGCAAGCAAAATTTGTATGGGAAACAGGATGTGATCAAATCAGAGATGATGTTTATACAGCTAATTTTAAAACAGCTAATCCACCATGTTTAACTGATACGAGTATTTATACCATTTACTTTAAAGTGATTCCGAATACAGATGTGACGGAAGAGTTACCGAATGTATTTACACCTGGAACAGATGGTAAGAATGATATTTATGCCATCAAAGACAAGTACAAAGTTTATTGTGATCCTAAATTCCAGTTTACGATTTACAATCGTTGGGGAAAGAAAGTATTCCAAACCAAAGATCCTGATTTTGGATGGGATGGCGAAGGAGCTGGAGCAGGAACTTATTTCTACACTTTAGAGTCGAGAGTAAGAACACAAACTGGTACAATAAATTTGGTGAGATAATATTAAAATTGAAATAACATTTATTTAGGTTGGCGAATGGGTAAAAACCATTCGCCAGTTCCTATGAAATATAAAGCTATGATGAATAAACTATTTAAAGGTACAAGTAGATTAAAGATTGCTATACTATTAAGCATTTTTGTATTATTTGCTGTTACGAAAGTAGATGCCCAAAATACAATTGATGTTGGAGCATATAGCTTGGTTTCACCAATGGCGCCACATACAGGAACAGTTAAGAATGTTCAAATTCGAGTAAGAAATTATGGAAATGTTGCCATCAATAATATTAAAATTGGATGGAAAATAAATGGAGTTGCACAAACTGATTATTCAGGTGCAATTACATTACCAGCACCTTCGTCAACGAATCAAATTAGTACAGCCACTGTAACTTTAAGTACCACTTTTACAGATGTAGCTGGAGTGAATTTCGAATTTTATACCAAAGAAGCAAATTTACAAACAGATGTTTCTGCGGCTAACGATACCTTAAGAGCTTATACTGCAACTGCAATTGCAGGTACCAAAGTTGTAGGTATTAGTCCATCAGATTATAGAACCTTAACAGAAGCTTGTAATGCCATTAAATATTCAGGTGTAAGTGGAAATTTAACTTTCAAAATTAAAGCAGGAACTTATACTGAAGCAATTGATTTACCTTCATCAGTAGCTTATACAAGTAACATCATAAGAGACATTGTTTTTGAATCACAAAGTGGTTCAAGAGATGTGTTTTTGGTGAGTGATAATAATACACAATCAACCGTAAAATTGGACGGAACCGATCGAGTAACATTAAGAAATTTAAAAATTGTAAATAGAAATATCATCACAGGTATTGGTGTTCACTTATTAAATGGAGCTAATAATAACACCATCACCAATTGTGAAATTACTGTCGATTCTATTTCAAACGGTAAAGGTTTTGCAGGAATTTTAGTAGCAACAATAGGAGGTAGTCCAACCTATGCTTTAAGTTTAGGAGCATCAGGGAAATACACCACCATTACCAATAATAAAATTTCGGGAGGTTATTATGGAGTTGCATTTAACGGTAATACAGCCCCAAGGGATACTGGCAACGTAGTTGAAAATAACACAATAAACCAAGTTTCTTATTATGGAGTTTTTGCTAATTATTTAACCAACTTTAAAGTAAAGAAAAACAAAGTTAATTTAAGACCATCTGCAGATTTAAAATCTACTGGATATTATTTGACTAACATTTCAACTGTTTCTCCAGGAAACAACGAAGTAACATTTAACTATGTCACTGGTGCAGGACAATATGGTATATATATGTCACAAGTTATTGGAACTGGAGCACCTACCAATCGATATGTAAATATTTCAAACAATATGATTGCTGGAGGTTTCTTCAGTAATAATTCGGGGGCAGCAGATTTACCACAAGGCTTATCATTGAATAGTTGTGGATGGGCAAACGTGTATTTCAACTCTGTAAGAATGGATGCACCTACTAGGGTAGGAGCACCTGATAATACTTCAGCATTTTATGTGGCAGGTTCAAATGCATCAGGAAATATTAGAGTATTCAATAACGTATTTTATAATGCAAATAAAGGTTATGCTTTTTACAATGCTGCAGCTGCTGCAACTAACCCAATTTCCATTACAAATAACAACGATTATTTCGTTGCTTTACTCGATTCAAATACCAATCCATTATCTGGTTTTACCTATTGGAATGGAGCACCTAGAATAAATTTGAGAGATTTAATAGCTGTTAGTTTGAAAGATCAAGCAACAATTAGTAAAGATCCTAGTTTCTTCTCGAATACAGATTTACACACACTTTCAACTGATTTAAATCAAAGAGGAAGTACATCTCCATTAACAGAAGTTTCAACAGATTATGATGGTGAATTACGTGATCAAATAAACAACCCAGATATAGGTTGTGATGAGTTTGGTCCAGGTGGAGAAGATTTTGCAATCATTGGAATTACACCAGATGTTTTTAGATACAAAAAAGCAACACCTTGGAAAATATTTGTTCGTTACCAAGGACCAACAACTGGTACTGGTAAAACTTTATATTTCTTGTATAAAATAAATGGAGTAGATCAAAAAGATCCAGATTCTGCAATTCAACATACATTCAATAGTTTAGGAGGATATTTCTCTGTTGAGAACTTTACAGTTCCAATTAAAAATTATATCACGCGTCAGAACTACCAATCTTTTCAATTTACAGTTTACATTTATGCTGGTTATCCTGGAGATTTAAGAAGATTCAATGACTCACTAACAGTTGATGTTTGTGTGGGATTGGAAGGGACTTTCTTGATTGATAAAAACAAATCACCTGATGACACAACATTTACTAGTTTACAACAAACTTATGAATATTTGAAATGTGGAGTTGCGGGTCCAACAATTATTGAATTAGCTGATGGTACTTATGATGAGCAAATGTATTTATGGAAAATCAGAAACTCTTCTGCTACTAATACCATTACTTTCAAATCTCAAAACAGTGCTTTTGGTTCTAAGTTGACTTTCTTAGGAGGTACTTCAGAAAACCACGCAACAGTATTATTAAACAATGCACAATACATTACCTTAAATGAATTAACAATTGAAAATAGAAATACTGCAAATGGATCTTGTATTCAATTGGCAGGTAATTCGAAATTTAATACTATTAGTAAGTGTATCATTCGTATTGACTCTACACTAACACCATATCCAAATTCATTAGTTGGAATTGTGTCTAGTAAATTAGGAACCTTAATGACGACACCTGCATCCTATGGTATCAATTCAAATAATAACCAAATCATCAACAATAAAATTTTAGGTGGACATTATGGTATTGCGATGTTTGGTCAAGATACTGCACAACGTGATTTGGGTAACTTCATCAAAGGCAACATCATTACAAGTTTCCATAAGTCGGGAATTTACCTAGAATATGCAGACACTCGTGTGCAGAACAATGTACTCACTGGTAAATTTGGTATGGACTTAAATGCTATTGCAATTTATGCAAAAGGCTTGGGTGATCGACTTGGTGATTTCACTAATGAAATAAGTGGGAATAAAATTTATGACATCACTTACCAAGGTATATTTTTACAATCTTGTTTAGGAAAAAAAGTTGCTCCTGCAAAGAAATCTTCCTTCATTGTAACTAATAACATGGTTGCTGGTGGTTTCACTACTTCCAGTATTTCAACAGCTTGTATTCACATGAATACATGTGTTGGAATTTCAATTGTTAACAATACATTATTGATGGATGCACCTCGTACTTCTTCTAATTCAATATCAGAAGCAGTAGCTAGATGTATGATTGTTAATAATACTAACAATGCAATTGAATCATACAACAATATTTTCTACTCAACCAATGGAGCAATTTCTTTAGAATATTATACCAAATTAAAGCAAGGTGGAAATACTGGATTAACAAATTCTGAGAACAATTCTTACTATACAACCTATCCAAGTAAAACAACTCCATTAATTTTAATACAACGAATTTCAAATTTAAATACACCTAAAAAGAATTATACGTTTGCACAAAAAACGCAAACTCCTCAAAGTGCATTAACCACTTTCAAGAATGATAATGACAATAGTACAAGAGATCGTAAGTCGATTGCATTGCCTTTGAAATTTGAAAAACTTCCTTATGATTTGCACACTTATGATCCAGCTGTGGAAAGTAAAGGAGCTAACTTAGAAGTTAAAGAAGATATTGACAAAGAACCAAGAAAATCTAAAACACCAGATATTGGATGTGATGAATTTACAATCCCATTGTATGATTTAGATATTTATAAAATACGTAATCCATTATTGAGTAAATGTAAACCGAATAAACTTTCTGTGATTTTAAGAAACAGAGGTAAATATTCATTACAAGATGTAACTGTGATCTTGGCTTATTCAGTTTTAAGCGATACTTATAGTGCATCAGGGAAAGACACCGTTAAATTAACGATGAAGACTACTGGTTCTGAACAAATCTATACTTTCAAGAAGCCGTTTACTATTAATGATTATGCAAGTTATAACGTTTGTGTAAGCGTAGTTAAATTTACATCAGCGTCAATTCAAGATACTGTTTACACGAACAATACAAGATGTGCTGATTTAGGTGTTGGTATTGGTGGCGATTTTTATGCTGGATATACTTCACCGTTTCCAAATTATATAACCGATACTTCAAGAGCATTTCCAACTTTACAAGCTGCAGTTAATTATGTTGCAAATACCCCAGGCATTGCATGTGAAACTAATATTTTCATGAATCCTGGAGCAAGTCCATTTATTGAAAGAGTAATTGTACCTAAGATTTTAGTAGCATTAGATTCACCTTTCTTAAATATTTTACCTTATAATACAACTGTAAATACAGATGTTGTATTGCAACAACCTACTTCACCAGCAGGTGATCCTGATAAAGTACATTATACATTAAGATTACAGGCTGCAAACTTTGTTAGAATAAAATACTTAAACATTAAAAATACTGGTGTTGCATTTGGTTCTGGAGTTCACATCACAAGAAACTGTCAATCAGTTGTTGTTGATGGTTGTAAAATTGAAGTGAATTCAGCATTAACAAGTAATTTATTTTATCCAATCGCATTTACATCAACTAATAAATTAAATATTATTGATGCCAATTCATTTGCAAAAAATGGCTCGAACAATAAAATTATTAGAAATGAATTAATCGGTGGATATGCTGGAGTTGCATTATTGGGAGCAAGTCAAGTTGATTTTGATTACAATAATATCATCGACAGTAATATCATTAGAGATTATTATCAATTCGGAATTTATACCAAAAATAATACCATCAAAAGGATTGGATTTAATTCATTAACTCCACGTGCATCTGCAGCTACAACTTGCGTTTCCATCTCCTATAATTTTGCAGGAGAAGGAGGTATTATCAATGCCAATTTAATTAAAGATTCTAAACAAATTGGAATTAAAGTATATGGAGTTGAAGCATTTGATGATAACCAATTAATAGTTTCCAATAACTGGATTACAAATAATTTTAGTAATTCAACTGCAGATTCTTCTGGTGGAATACTTATTAAACGTTCATCAAACATTGGCTTGTATTATAACTCAATTCGATATAATGGTTTAAGAGCTGCAATAAATGTATCTAGAGATTCTTTATCTAGTTTAGATGATGCAGGAAATTTAGTATGGACTTATGTTACACCAACTGGAATTAAGTTTTTTAATAACATTGTGAAAGTGGATTCAATTGGTCCACAAGCGAACAAACCTTATGCAGTTTATTTCAATTCGAAAGATGCTTTATCAGAATTTGAGCACAATGATTATTTTACTGGTTATGCAAATAAATTTGCATACTATCCAGTTCTTGATCAAAACACATTCGCAATTTGGCAATTAAGTACTGCTAAAGATTTATCATCATTTAATTTAGAACCAGGATTTGTTGATAATTTTAATTTGAATTTAGTTGATACGCTAAAATTTGATAAAAAAGGAATTCCAGTTAAAGGAATTGTGAGAGATTTCAATAATCGAAAAAGAAGTCCAAGAGTTACAGACATAGGATCGATTGAATATGAAAAAGAGATGTTCAATGTCAGCTTATTCAAAATTGTAAATGAAAAAGCAGTGTATGGTTCAAACACATTCAAAGTAAGTGTTTTGAATGAAGGAAATGCGAATCTTTCAGGACAATCAATCTGTTTAGAATATTCTATTGATTCTGGTAAAACTTGGATTGGTAATCAAACGGTTAATTTAACTGAATTAACTGGCAGATATGATGAGCAAATTGTTTCCTTCAATTTGAAACATTTGAAAAATGATTTCTTAGTAATTCCTTTGTGTGTGAGGATTGTGCCTACTTGTAGATTACCTTCAGATACCATTACTCAATATGAAACAATCTGTAAAGATTTATGTGTTGGTTTAGAAAAAGGTATTTATACAATTGGTAAAAACGGAACAGAAGATTTCAGCACATTTACGCAAGCTGTAGTAGCTTTAGTTTGTGGATTTGATTCAACAATTATATTTAAAGTTTCTCCAGGTGTTTATACCGAAAGATTCTCCATTCCTCCAATTGCTACAAGAAGAGATACTTCAGTAACTTTTACATCTTCTACAAATAATCCGAAAGACGTAATCATTCAATATTCAAATACAGGTATTCAAACAGCACATCACGTTGCACAAATAGCAGGAGCAAAATATATCACTTTTAAAAATTTAACATTTAAGAGTGCTGCAACTGCCCGTGCCTCTGGAATTCATTTAGCAGATAGTGCTGCATATAACACAATTGAGAATTGTGAATTTTATTTTGATAGTGTGTCTGACGTGAATACTTTAGTAGGAGTAGTTGCATCAGGAACTATTGCATTTACTGATCCTTCAACAGCCAATAACAATAACATTAGAAATTGTAAATTCTTTGGTGGTGCTTATGGTATCAGATTCATAGGTATAAAAGACAATGCAGTTGCTGGTCCAAACCAAGTAATCAATTGTACTTTCACTAAAAATAATACTGCGGGTATTGATGTATTCTATGCACAAATTGATAGTATCAGTAAGAATAAAATTGTAATGCGAAAAGGAAATCCTTTAAGTGCAGGTATCAATGTTTATGGTGCTTTAACAGATTTTATTATCACCGAGAATTCAGTTGTGAATGGAGGGAATGCTGCATTTGTAATGGATAGTTGTAGAACATTATCACGTGGATTAATTGCAAACAATATGTTCGCTGGTGGACAAACCGCTGATGGTAAATTTGGAGATCAATCAATGTTGATCAAAAATACTGGTGCTTTTCCATCAAAAGGAATTAATTCATCAGGATCAATTGATGTTATTAACAATAGCATTTTATATGATGGCGTTTCTGATAGTTCATCAGCATTTAGAATTTACAAATCAAACAGTTTAGTTTTATATAATAACATCTTTGCAAATTACGGTAGAGGATATGCCGTTGACTTTACTTCAGACCCTGCAAGTACAGAAGAATTTTTGGATGCTAATGCCAACGTATTATATACTACTGATACTTCTTTAGCAAGATGGAAAGGTATTGTATATGATTCATTAAGTGGACTAAGTTTGGTGACAAATTCGCCGTTTACTGGAGTAAATGCATCAGTTGTTAATCCTTTATTTAGAAGTCATATTGATTTGCATACCAATACCAAAGAATTAGATGGTAAAGGAGTTCCAAGTGCAGTAGTAACTACTGATATAGATAATGAAGAAAGAAATCCTGGTACTCCTGATATTGGGGCAGATGAATTTATTCCTGGTTTTGATGTGGCAATGCATAGCATCATTACACCTGTAAATAATGCTAGCTTTAGAGACAGCGTATTAGTTTGGGTGAAAGTGAAAAATACAGGTTCTGTAAACCTTTCAACTTTCAAAGTGAAATATAAATTTGATGAGACTATTGTTGATTCTACAGTTGTTATTGTTCCATTGAAACCTGATTCTTCTTTAAATGTAATTTTCAAAAAGAAATTTGCTACTAGAGAAGCGGGTAAACATATATTAACTACTTACACTGAAATCACTAAAACAGATATCAATGGTAAAATTGTTAATAATGACTTTAATAATTTGAATGATACCTTGAAATTGGTTTTATACTCAAAAGATACTTCAGATATTGGAGTTTCCCAATTCTTAACTCCTGCAAACAATTTGCCTGTAACTCAAAATACAGCAGTAGAAGTTAGGGTTGCCAATTACGGGAATTTGACTGCAACTAGTTATAAAGTAACATTAAAAGTAAATGGATTAGTTAAAGAGGTAAAAACTATCAATACACCTTTAATGAAAAACCAGGTTAATGATGTGAGTTTTAATTACCAAATTAATCCTGATTCAGCAGTTACATTTAATATTTGTACTTATACTACATTGGGCGATGACGTTATTCCTGAAAACGATAGTAATTGTATTGCAGTTTCTACTTTGGTAGGTTTAACAAACAATCAAGGAGGTGATTTCTTTAGTGCTTATCCTAACCCAACTAATGGTACTTTAAATTTTGGTCTGAATATTGATAAAGATGAAACGATACAGTTAAGTATTTTTGATTTAGCTGGTAGATTAATCAAACAAGAAAATTTAGGCATTCAATTAAAAGGAGAGGTAAAATTCTCATCAGATTTAAAAGAGTTAGCGGAAGGAACATATTTGTTCATTATCAATGCTGGCGAGAAGAAATATAACGGACGATTTGTTCGCTTGAATTAACAAAAATTAAAGTGGGCAGCAATTATTGCTGCCCAATAAATACATTAAAAATTATTTACACTAATTAAATGAATAAGAAAATCTATACCTATCTATTTGCATTTGTTATTTCTTCGTTTGCTTTAAGTGCGCAAGCACAAACTAAATTTCTAAGTGGAATTTATACTATTGGAGGTAATAATGCCAATTATTCTTCTATCCAAAAAGCGGTTACTGAATTATTGAATTCAAAAACTGAAGTGATTGGTAGAGTAACTTTCAATATTAGACCAGGTATTTATAACGAAAACGTTGTTATTAAACCCTATAAAGGTGCTTCTGCAAAAAACTTTGTTGTTTTTAAATCAGAAACTGGTAAAGCTTCAGACGTTACGATTGTTGATGATGGTGATAATACATTATACAATAATTCAGTAATTCGTTTAGAAGGTTGTAAGTATGTGAATTTTCAGGATTTAACTGTTCAAAATAATAGAATTATTACTGCAACAAATAATTTTGCATCCGCATTTCACCTTACTCACAATAGAGATAATGTGAATCAAGCTGCAGAATACAATTCAATCAATCGTTGTGTAATTAAGGTCGATTCAACTTATACAATTTTTAATGGAAATACTATAGGTATTGTTTCTTCTGATATTAATAATACTTCAGGGTTAGCAAACTGTGCTAATTATAATATTATAACTAATTGTACTTTTTATGGTGGTGCTTATGCTATTAGATTATTAGGAAAAAGCTTAACAGCTCCTGCTAAAGGAAATAGAATTGTTGGAAATAAATTTTTTGCATGTTATTCAGGTATTGATGTTGACTATAATAACATTCCTGTTATTTCTAATAATCAAGTTACTTGTAGACCAAATGCCAATGAGGCACAATTTGGAATACGAGTAAGAAATGCTGCTGGAAATTTTGGTTTTTATAATAACCAAATTAAGAACTATGGAACATTCGGAATGTTCTTTAATAACGTAAATGGTGGTTCTGCAGCTTATGTTTATAACAACATTATTTATGGAACTTCCAAAACAACTTATTCAAGAGGTATACATGTTGAGTATTCAAAATCTATGCAGTTCTTACATAATACTATTCATTATACAAATACTTTAAGTACTGAGAAAGCTTGTATGGTAATTGAAAACTCTGCAACTTTACCTACTACTCGAATATCTATTAAGAATAATATTTTTTATGCTACTGGTGGTGCAAGTGCATTAATTGTTCGGTCAAGCGGAAGTTTAGATACTTCAAATTATAATGATTATTTCTTAGGAACTGGAACTAGTTTAGCCAATATCAATAGTACAAATATTACTACGATGGCTGCTCTTAGACTTAATACAGGTAAAGATGCGCAATCATTAAACTTGAATCCAAATTTTCCATCTTCAACAAATTTGAGATTAAATAACAAAGCACTTATTCGTAGGGCTTATATATTACCATTTATAACACTTGATTTTGAAAATCAACCAAGAGATCCAGAGATGCCTGACATTGGAGCCGATGAGGTAATCAGAAGCCCACATGATTTGGAAGTTTTTGGATTAGATAAAAACTTTGTTCCTAAAGAAGGTGACAACGTTATTCCATTGGTTTTGAAAAATGATGCATTGTTATCTTTGAATGGAGTAAAAATGGCAGTGAAATACAGAATCAATAGTGGTGCTTTTAATCCAATTGATTCCTTTGCTTTAACTCAATTAAGTTTACCATATTCTAAACAAACATTCAACTTAGGAACTATTTGGAATATTCCAGCTCCTGGTCAATATGTTTTAGAAATTAGAATTGATAAAGCATTCCCTGGTGATTCATGGTTTGATAATGATACTTTGATATTAAATATTTGCGTTGGATTAAATGGTAGATATACTATCGGAGGACCTGCAAATTCGAAAAACTATCCAACATTCGCTGCAGCAATAGCTGCATTTGATTGTGGAGTAGGAGGACCAACGGTCTTTGATATTTACCCTGGTACTTATACCACACCGTTTGTAGTTCCTGTAATTAAAGGAGCTTCCATTGATAAGTCAGTAACGTTTAGATCCTTTTCTGGAAACGTTGCTGATGTAATTATTCAGAATAATATTGCTACTCAAAATGTTTCAAATCATCATGTTATTCAAATAGACGGCGGAGACTTTGTTCGATTTAGAAATTTAACATTAACCAATACTTCTACTTCAAGTTTTGCTTCTGGTTTTCATTTAAATACAAACTCGAATGATATAACCATTGATAGTTGTATCATCAATTTACCAGTTTCTACTCAGCTTACTGATAACAAATTTGGAGTTGTTGCAGCATTTAAAACGAAAATTGATAGTGCTGTAAAGGCAAATAATTTATCAATTAGAAATACGATTATTAGAAATGGAACCAACGGAATTCAGTTTGTTGGGCAAACAGGTAATAATCGTTCTTCAGGAATTGAAATCTATAATAACAAAATCGATTCAACATTTTTATATGGAATTAATTTAGTGAATTGTAGTGTTAAAACTATTAATAGAAATATTTTAGCCATGAAAGAAGCTGGCTCTATAAATAGTGAAGGAATAAGAATTATTGGATCTAAATCAAATGGAACTATTAGTAATAATAAAATTTCATATGCAGCCTTCCGAGGTTTAAGTTTAACTTCTGTTGAAGGAATAACTGGATTGTTAATATCAAATAATATGTTGACTGGTGGTTACAGAACTGCTGGAAGTGGGGCAGGTATTTATTTCAACGAAGTAAATAAAATTAATGTGTACCACAATTCTGTTTATTATGATAAAGCACCATTTAGTCTTCCGAATAACTCCGCAGCATTTTTCTTAGCATCTGGAGTTAACGTAAGTTTATACAATAATATTTTTTATAACCCTGCAGGAGGATATGCATTTTATGTAACCAGTCAAACTTCCATTCGTAATTCTGATAACAATGTTTATTATGCTGATGCTGATAACACACAAGGAAATTACGCTTACTATGGAGGAGATCGTTTGAATTTGGCAAGTTTAAAATTAGCGATGGTTGGTTTTGAATTGAAGAGTTATGAAGTCAATCCGAATTTTGTTTCTGCATTTGACTTACATACTTTGAATCCATTATTAGATAATAAAGGAATTTACTTACCTGAAGTTGCAGTTGACTATGATAGACAAACTCGTAATCCATTGAATTCAGATATTGGAGCAGATGAATTTATTTTAAATGCTAAGGATATGGCTTTATTAGAAATTCAACCATATGTATTCAGTACTGATCCAAATACTATTAAATTAAAAATAATTAATTTAGGAAGTACTTCTTTAAATGGTGGAAGTGTAAAATTACAGTATTCATCATCACCAGGTGTTTGGACTCCATTAACCGGCGAAACATTCACTCCAACTACTGCGACTCCTTCTTCATTAGATACAGCATATGCTACAGTTATTTATAGTTTCACTACACCATTTAATGCAACATTAAATCAAACTTATCAATTTGCTGCTCGTATTGATCCAGCAAATAGAGTTGCAGGAGACCCTATCACAAGTAATGATTCAGTACAAAGTGTTATTTGTACTGGGTTAAAAGCTGGTACCTATACTATCGGAGGAACTAACCCTAGTTTCCCTGATTTTGCAACCGCTACAAATTCTTTGGCATGTGGTATTACAGGTCCGGTTACTTTCAACATTAGACCAGGAACATACAATGAAAGATTTACAGTTAACAATCCTAAAAACACTTCAGCAACTAATTTGATTATTTTTAGATCTGAAACAGGTAATGCTGCTGATGTAATTATTAAAAGTAATGGAGTTAGTGCAAACACAACTAGAAATGTGGTTCGCTTAAATCGTTCAAGTTATGTTCAATTAAAGAATTTAACTTTTGAAAATGCAAGTAATTCAATTGCAGGTTCAGCGGGAATTCAAATTACTTCAGATGCAAGAAATATTTTAGTGAAGGAATGTATTATTAAAATGGATACCAATACCACTTCACCAAACGTATACGGTATCACAACTTCCGATTCTGCAAGTATTACTGCTGAAGGAAAAGGTGGATCAAACATTAGAATTATTAAAAATCAAATCATTGGTGGTTCTTCTGCAATACATGTGAGAGGAACAAGTCAATACATTAGAGATTTCGGAATTGAAATTGATAGTAATGTGATTTTCAATCCAGCGTCTTTTGGTATTTTCAGTAGTAATGTGGATTTAGCAAGTATCAATTACAATGATATAAGCATGCGTAAAGGACAATCTACTTCTACAGGTATGAACATTATTATTGATAGAGTAGATACACGTATAACCAATAATAAGATTATTAATGCTGCCACTGTTGGTATGGCATTGAATGATGTTACCGGTTTGAATGGTATTTTAGTTGCAAACAATATGATTGGCGGTGGTTTTAAAACAGGCGTTGATGGAATTGGAGTAAGTTTAGATAAAGTGTTTCCTGTTAAGTTCTATTATAATTCAATTAATTATGATGGAAATTCAGTAAATAGTACAGCATTGAAAATTGATGTTGATACAAGAAAAGTAAGATTGTTGAATAATTCAATTTACAATGCTACTAATGGTTTTGCCATGATATGTGAAGACCCTGCATCTTTAGATACCTCTGAAAATAACAATATGGCTACTAAAAATGGTTTGTTTGCTAGGGTTATTGCAAATGACTATTTATCATTGGACGAGTACAGAGATGTATCGCTAACAGATCAAAGTTCTGTATCAGTAGATCCTGATTATTTTACATCAACTAATTTACATATCACTAATACTTTCTTAGATGCTGCTGCAATTCCAATTGCTGAAGTTCCATTTGATCGCGAAGGTGAAGCACGTAATGATAAATTTCCAGATATTGGTGCTGATGAGTTTTTAGTTAGAGGTGATGTTGAAATTTTAAGTATTGACAATCCACTTCCTCCACCTGAAGTTTATCCAACTTTAATACCAGTTGTTATTACAGTCAAGAATCCAGGTTTAAGTAAAATATCAGGATTGAATGTGAAATATTTTGTTGATGGTGTTGAAAAAGCAAATGAAGTTATACCTGTTGTTGAACCGTATAGACCACTACTTCCTTCTGATGTATTGACATACACTTTTGATACCATGATTGCTCCAACTGCTACTGGTGTCTATACTTTAAGAGTTGAAGCGTATTTATTAGATGATCAAACTCCATTGAATAATGTGATTTCTGGAACTTTCTTCTCATCAATTTCAAGTATAACTGATGGTAAAATTGAATCCATTGTAAAACCAGTAAATAGTACTGTTGATTCATTGACTCCAGTAATAGTATTAATTAAAAATACAGGTACAGATACAATTAGTAATTTTAGTGTTAACTACCAAATAGTTGGTGGAATGGGTGGTGTAGTTACTAGAACAGAATTGATTGATGACAAGTTAGCTCCTCAAGAAATTTTAGCTCATACTTTCCTTGACAAATTAGATTGTGATCCAGCAGCAGTTAGAACATTAAGAACTTATGTAAGCGATATACAAGATGATTTGAATCAATTGAATGATACTGTTACTATGTATATTTTCCCATTCGCACCATGTTTCCAAGGAATTAACGATGCAAATGCAGTGGGATTCAATGTTGCAGAGCCTTATCCTAATCCAACAGCTTCTTTATTAAATTATAGTTTCAGCATTCCAACAGAAGGTGATGTAGAAATAAATTTAATAGATGTATTAGGACAAGTATTAAGAACTAAACAATTCACTGGCCTTACAACTGGTGTGAATGCAATACAATTAAATGTTGCAGATTTACCAGCTGGAATTTATTATTCTCAAATACACTTTAATGATCAAGTTGTAAATCATAGAGTTATTATAAGTAAATAAAAATATTTTTATATTAACAAAAAAGGCCTTAATTAAATAAGGCCTTTTTTGTTTTAATTACTTTTGTTCAACCATTCTATATTTCTTTTCAACCCACTAAACTTTGTTCGCTTGACAGCAGAGTTTTTGAAAATTACTTGAAAGGTTTCTTCCGTTAATTCTCTCCAATCATTTATTGTAAAATTTAAAAGTTCTTGATTAGGCTCAAATGCTTTTTCTTTATGTTGTTGGGCAAATCTATTCCATGGACAAACATCCTGACATATATCACATCCAAACATCCAATTTTCGAATTTCCCTTTTACTTCTTTTGGAAATTCATCTTTCAACTCTATCGTAAAATAAGAAATGCACTTACTACCATCAACTTGATATGGAGCAACAATAGCTTCAGTCGGACAAGCATCTATGCAACGTGTGCATGTGCCGCAATGGTCTGTTGTTGGCGAGTCGTAAGCTAAATCTAAATCAACTATTAATTCAGCAATGAAAAAAAAAGAACCATCGTTTTTGTTAATTAAATTACTATGTTTTCCAACCCAACCTAAGCCAGCCTCTTTGGCCCAAACTTTATCCATTACTGGAGCTGAGTCCACAAAAACTCGCCCATTAAATTCTCCAATTTTGGACTGTAAAATGATTAAAAGTTCTTTGAGTTTTTCTTTAATTACAAAATGATAATCTTCACCAAAAGCATATGTAGAAATTTTAGGAGATAATGGATCAGATTGTTTTTGTTCCGTAAAATAATTTAGAGTTAATGAAATAATTGATTTTGCTCCTTCCACTAATTTGGTTGGATCTAAACGTTTGTCAAAATAATTTTCCATGTACTTCATTTGTCCATGTTTATTTTGATGAAGCCAATTTTCAAGTCGTGGGGCTTCTTCTTCTAAAAACCTAGCTTTTGCAATTCCGCATGATTGAAACCCTAATTTCAAGGCTTCTTGTTTAATCAAATCAGAATACTCTTTGCTATGCATTTTCTTATTAATACTTTAGTATCAAATTTACAGATTGATTTCTATATTTTATGAATCGAGTTTTTTCAATTCTATTTTTATTATTTGCTTTTTCAGAATTGAAAGGACAATGGATTGATGGGATTGCTTTTTCTGGGAACTTGAGTAAAAGTATTCCTCAAACAAATGAAATTAATGCTGTGGAAGGTTCTTATCCTCATGGTTTTCAAATAGATTTGATCAAAATGAAAAACACACAAGAGGCAATGGATATTTGCAATTGCTACCCTCGATCCGGTGTATCATTAAGTTATTTCAATCTGGACGCACCAAATTTATTAGGACAAAGCTTGATGGCTTCTTTATTTATTGAGCCTCAATTTAAAATCAGTCAAAAATATTTTATATCTATTAAAGCAGCAGCAGGCTTGGCTTTCGCAAATAAAAAATACCATCCAATTGACAATCCTCAAAATTTAACTTATAGCAGTTTAATTAGTAATTATCTAGTATTAGGTTTTAGTAACCATTATTTTTTCAAACCAAACCTTGATTTGTTTTTAGGATTACAGGTTAATCATATTTCTAATGGTGGAATTCACGATCCTAATAATGGATTGAATTTTCCAGGTGCTAATTTAGGTTTGAGTTATTTTTTCAACCAACCAGAATTCAATAAAAGTAGAATTAGAAAATACGGAACTGCGGATTTCCCTAGGAGATTTAGTGCAGCTGTTTTTTATACAGCTACTACAACACTTGATACCAGTAATAAAAAATTTCCTATTTATGGTTTGGATTTTGGAACCTCCAAAAGATTGAATGGTGTTTTATTGTGGAATGCTAATATTGAATTTTATAAAGATGAAGCTGTTAAACAAAAATTAATTCAAGATGGAGAAAGTCCGAATGACCAATACAGGCTAGGTTTGAGCTCTGGTATAGGCTTTCAGATGGACAAATTTCAATTTTCGAGTAGCCTAGGAGTTTATTTATTTGATCCTATAAACTATTATTCAAAAATATTTCATCGTCATGAAATTTCTTATGCTCTTTCAAAACATTGGTCATTAGGTTTAAATATGAAAGCCCATACTTATATTGCTAATTTCGTAGATGCGAGAATAAAGTATATTTTTTAAAATAAGCTATTTGTATTTCCTCTGTAGTTCCCTAAACGGTTTAAATGTTTATATGCCAATTCAGTAGCTTCTCTTCCTCTTGGTGTTCTCATCAAAAATCCTTCTTGAATTAAGAAAGGTTCATAAACTTCTTCAATTGTTCCTTCATCCTCACCAACCGCAGTTGCTATGGTTTTCAAGCCAACAGGCCCACCTTTGAATTTGTCAATAATAGTTGTTAGAATTTTATTATCCATTTCATCTAAACCATATTCATCAACGTTTAATGCATTTAATGCAAATTGAGAAATGGCAGTATCAATTTTTCCATTTCCTTTTATTTCTGCAAAATCTCGAGTACGTCTTAATAAAGCATTAGCGATACGTGGTGTTCCTCTACTTCTTCTTGCAATTTCAAATGCACCTTCGTCTGTGATAGGTGTTAATAAAATTTCAGAAGAACGTAAAACTATGGTAGTTAATAATTTCGAATCATAATATTCTAACCTTGCATTAATTCCAAAACGTGCTCTTAAAGGAGCAGTTAATAAACCAGAACGAGTAGTAGCACCAATTAAAGTAAATGGATTTAAACCAATTTGAACAGATCTAGCATTCGGGCCTGTATCTAACATGATGTCAATTTTGTAATCTTCCATTGCAGAATACAAATACTCTTCAACCACTGGACTTAAACGGTGTATTTCATCAATGAAAAGAATATCACCTTCTTCTAAATTCGTGAGTAAGCCTGCAAGATCCCCAGGTTTATCTAATACTGGACCAGACGTTATTTTTATTTTAACACCTAACTCGTTGGCAATAATATGTGAAAGAGTTGTTTTTCCTAAGCCAGGAGGCCCATGAAGTAAAACATGATCCAATGCTTCTTTTCTTTTTTTAGCTGCTTCAACAAATATTTTTAAATTTTCAATGATTTTATATTGACCAGTAAAGTCGTCAAATGCAGAAGGGCGAAGAACTCTTTCAATTTCTTTCTCACTATCATCTAAATTGTCAGCTGCTGGATCTAAATTTGGATTCATTAAAATTCTTATTTGTTTTAATTTTGTTGCTAATTTAATTAATGAAACTTAATTAAACGCGATAATAGAAAGGTTTTAAATTTTATAAAACCAAGATCTTATTTTCATTTGAATCACTCCAAAAATAGCTTCTCTAATTATTCCTTTCGACATTTTACTTGTTCCTTCACTTCTGTCAGTGAATATGATGGGCACTTCTATGATTTGAAAGCCCTTTTTCCAAGTAACAAATTTCATCTCAATTTGGAAGGCATAACCCACAAATTTTATTTTCTCAAAATTGATAGCTTTTAATACTTCTCGTTTATAGCATTTAAATCCAGCTGTTGCATCATGAATGGGCATACCTGTTATAAATTGCACATATTTCGATGCATAAAAAGAAAGCAGAACCCTACTCATTGGCCAATTAACTACATTGATTCCAGATTTATACCTTGATCCGATAGCTAAATCATTTCCATTCACACATGCTTCTCTTAATTTGATTAAATCATCTGGATTATGAGAGAAATCAGCATCCATTTCAAATACAAATGAATAATTTCTTTCTAGAGCCCATTTAAAACCGTGTATATAAGCAGTGCCAAGACCTAATTTCTCTTTTCTTTCTTCAATGAATAATGAATTTGGAAATTCTTTTTGAAGGTTTTTGATAATTGTAGCGGTACCATCTGGTGAGCCATCGTCAACTATTAATAGGTGAATAGCAGGGCTTAACGAAGAAACTTTGCGAATCATTTTCTCAATGTTCTCTTTTTCGTTATAAGTTGGTATGATGACTAAGCTATCCGACATTATTTTTTTTGAAAGACGAAGATAATTAATATTTTGAATTACGTAATTTTAGCACATGAACAAAGCAATATTCCTTGATCGAGACGGCATCATTAACGAAGAAATTGGAGATTATGTTATGCGATTGGAAGATTTTAAATTGCTTCCAAGGTTAGGAGAAGCCCTTTTGGGATACCAAAAATTAGGGTATTTGATAATAGTAATAACCAACCAAGGCGGACTTGCAAAGGGGCTATATGATCAAAATGATTTACAAAAAATGCATGATTTCTTTTTAAAAGAAATGGATAAAATAGGGGTGAAAATCAGTGAAATATATTTTTGCCCACATCATCCAGATTTTAATGGACAATGTTTATGCAGAAAACCAGGTTCGTTATTAGTTGAAAAAGCATTAGCACGATTTAATATCGATCCTTCTCAATCTTATTTTATTGGTGACCGCCAGCGTGATGCAGATGCCGGAAATGCTGTAGGAGTGAAGGGTATACTTGTTCCGAGTAATACTTTGCTTTTAGATGTAAATCTTAGCTAACAAAATAAATTTTAAATGTGACTCCGATTGAAATTTTTCCAAAATCCAATCCAAATCCAAAATCCAATTTCCAACCTACGAATTCGCTTTAGCGTGATCAGCTAAAAACTGTGCCAAGCCATTATCAGTTAGTGGATGTTTTAGTAATTGTAATATCGCTGAAAGTGGTCCTGTCATTACATCTGCACCAATTTTAGCACATTGAATAATATGTAATGGATGTCTAACTGATGCAGCTAAAATTTGAGTTTCATATCCATAATTGTCAAAAATCAAACGGATATCTTCAATTAAAATCATTCCATCAGAAGAGATATCATCTAGTCTTCCAACAAATGGTGAAACATAAGTAGCACCTGCCTTTGCAGCCAATAAAGCCTGACCTGCTGAGAAAATTAATGTGCAATTCGTTCTAATTCCTTTTTGAGAAAAATATTTTAAAGCTTTGATACCGTCTTTGATCATTGGAATTTTAACAACAATTTTTGGATCAATGGCAGCTAATTTTTCTCCTTCTTTAATCATTCCTTCAAAATCAGTTGCAATAACTTCTGCACTTACTTTATCATCAACAATATCACAAATTGCTTTGTAATGTTTCATCACATTTTCTTCACCTGCAATACCTTCTTTAGCCATTAAGGAAGGATTGGTAGTTACTCCATCTAATATACCTAAGGCTTGTGCTTCTTTAATTTGATCAAGGTTGGCTGTGTCGATGAAAAATTGCATATGATTTGTTTTTTAGAATGAATAATCTTTTTAGTGATTTAAATAAAAAATGCAATTTAAAACAAGGGATTAAATTGCATTTCAAAAACTGAAAAATATATTTTAAATGTGTATTTCAAAAAAATGGGTAAGCACCTCATATCGCACCGCTACAACCTTTTACCCTTGCTTCCTTCCGAATCTGGGGGAGTTCAAAGGGAGCTGGTCGTATAAGACTTACCCAGCGCAAATATAGAAAAAAAATGATTTGAACAGCATAAAATTGGGAATACAAAAAAATGTTTTTAAATCATTGGAAAACAATTGATAATGATGTTTAATTTGTTTTTCATTCAAGAAATTAAAGCAATACCTAAAATATGACAAAAGCAGAATATATTTGAAAAATGAAAAAATTGAAATTAGAAGAATTAGGTAGATTGGATATTTCATCTTTTAAAGAAGTGAATAAATTGCCTGTAATTATTGTGCTAGACAATATCCGTTCTATGCATAATATTGGCTCTGTATTTCGTAGTTCAGATGCTTTTGCCATAGAAGCCATTTATTTATGTGGAATTACTGCTCAACCACCACATAGGGAAATTGAAAAAACTGCTCTTGGAGCAACTGAGTCAGTTAATTGGCGTTATTTCGAAAGCACCAAAGATGCATTAGTCGAGTTAAAGTCTAAAGGAATAAAGGTGTGTTCCATTGAACAAGTGGAAGGAAGCATTTCTTTAGAGAATTTTCAATTTCAAATTGAACATCAATATGCTTTAGTTTTTGGAAACGAGGTCATGGGAGTGGAGCAGGAAATTGTTAATGAATCTGATTATTGCATTGAGATTCCACAATTTGGCACCAAACATTCATTCAATGTTTCGGTGACTGCAGGTATTGTAATTTGGGAATTTTTCAAACAATTTAAATCAAAAGTTAGCTAGTATAACTATCCTCATCATTAAAAGATACACCAGCTTCTTTATCATTTACAATATGCATACTTTCGGTAATTTCATTTTCTTCTTTGAATGAAAAATGAGTACCATCACTTATTGTTGGATCATACATATGACCTTGTTTTTGTAAACTTTTTGGTAAATCTCCTAAGTCTTCTGATTCATTACCCGATTCACCATCTGCAGCACTGAAAGAAAATCCGAAACTTAATTTTTTCGCATCATTTACAGAACTTGATATTTCATCAGTTCCGTGCAATTCATCACTTAGACTTGAATTCTCAAGGCTATCGTCTTTGTCAATAGAAGCAGTATTTTTCATATTTTCTAAATTAAATTATGATTGCTCTTTACCCTTTAAATCTAAGTTTTTTTGATGGTTTTTCCTAATACTTATTTTTAAAAATCCCTAAGGTTTTTTTTATTATTTTTAGCCCTTTAAAAAGAATAAATTGGCAAAAACTACTGAAGTAAAAGAGACCCCATTAATGAAGCAATACAACGAGATAAAAGCAAAATATCCCGGTGCTTTGCTATTATTCAGAGTTGGTGATTTTTATGAAACTTTTGGAGAAGATGCCATTAAAGCGGCTGATGTGTTGGGAATTGTTTTAACCAAGCGCGCAAATGGCTCTGCATCTTTTATTGAATTGGCAGGGTTTCCTCATCATTCATTAGATACTTATTTGCCCAAGTTAGTTAGAGCTGGAATGAGGGTAGCGATTTGTGATCAGTTAGAAGACCCAAAAACTACCAAAACAATTGTTAAACGAGGAGTGACTGAAATGATTACTCCTGGTGTATCTTATAACGATACCATTCTTCAACATAAATCAAATAATTTTTTAGCAGCTGTTCATTTTGAATCAGAAAGTTCAGTAGGTGTTGCTTTCCTTGATATTTCTACAGGAGAGTTTTTAGTATCTGAAGGTAGTTTAGAATACATTGATAAATTAATTCAAAGTTTTAAACCAACTGAAATTCTTTGTATCAGAAATCAAACCAAAAAAATGATGGCTGCTTTTGGTGATTCTTTTTACCACTATGGTATGGAAGAATGGATTTTTGGATACGATTATGCCTACGAAACTCTAACAAAACATTTTTCAACTATAAGTTTAAAAGGTTTTGGTATTGATAATATGAAAGCTGCCATCATAGCTGCTGGTGCTGCTTTACATTATTTGCATGATACACAACATCGTGAATTGCAGCATATCAATTCTATTTCTAGAATTATGGAAGACCATTATGTATGGTTGGATAGATTCACCATTAGAAATTTGGAATTGGTTCAAGCAAATAATGAGAATGCCCTGAGTTTATTGAATGTATTGGATTATACCAATTCAGCAATGGGTGCTCGTTTATTACGTAAATGGATTTTATTACCATTAAAAGATGAGCGAAGTATTTTTGATCGACATCAATTGGTTCAATTTCTAATTGATCAAAAATTATTTCAACAAGAATTAGAAGATGAAATCAAACAAATTGGAGATTTAGAAAGATTGATTTCTAAAGTTGCTTTGCAAAAAGTGAATCCAAGAGAAGTCATACAATTGGCTCGTTCTTTAAAAGCAATTTTAAAAATAAAAGAACGATGCATGAATATGGAGGAGGGTAGCATTCGTGAAATGGCTGATCGATTAAATCCTTGTCAAACTTTAATAGATAAAATTGAACAAAGTATTCAACCTGATCCTCCAGCTTTATTGATTAAAGGAAATGTAATAGCATCCAACGTTTCAGAAGAATTAGATGCATTAAGAAAAATTGCATTTAGTGGTAAAGATTATTTGTTAGAAATTCAAAAGCGAGAAATTGAAAGAACAGGAATAAGTTCTTTAAAAGTTGCATTTAATGGAGTGTTTGGTTATTATTTAGAAGTAACACATGTACACAAAGATAAAGTTCCTACTGATTGGATACGCAAGCAAACACTAGTAAATGCTGAACGTTACATCACACCAGAGTTAAAAGAGTATGAAGAAAAAATAATTGGTGCGGAGGAAAAAATTGCTGTTATTGAAAGTAAAATTTATTCAGATTTAATTTTATTTATTGCTGAATATATTAAACCAATTCAAGTAAATGCAATAGTTGTAGCCCAGTTCGATGTATTATGTTCTTTCGCTTTTGTATCTTCTAGAAATGATTTTGTTCGACCAACAATTGTTGATTTTCCTGTTTTAGAAATTACAGAAGGACGTCATCCAGTAATTGAACAAACTTTACCGGTAGGTGAATCTTATATTCCAAACGATATTTATTTAGATCAAGAAGAACAACAGTTAATCATGATTACTGGTCCAAACATGTCCGGTAAATCAGCCATACTCAGACAAACTGGCCTCATTGTTTTAATGGCTCAAATTGGTTGTTACGTGCCTGCAAAGGCTGTGAAAATGGGCATTGTAGATAAAATATTTACAAGGGTTGGTGCATCTGATAATTTATCAACGGGTGAATCTACCTTCATGGTAGAGATGAATGAAACCGCAAGTATTCTAAATAATTTATCAGATAGAAGTTTAGTTTTATTAGATGAAATAGGTAGAGGAACAAGTACCTATGATGGTATTTCAATAGCGTGGGCAATTGCTGAATACATACATGATCATGCAAATGTGAAAGCGAAAACTTTATTCGCTACACACTATCATGAACTAAATGAAATGACTTCTCAATTTCCTCGCATCAAAAATTTTAATGTTTCCATTAAAGAAAGCGATCAGAAAATTATTTTCTTACGTAAATTAATTCCAGGAGGGAGTGAACATAGTTTTGGTATTCATGTAGCTAAAATGGCTGGTATGCCACCCTTTGTTTTACAAAGAGCCAATTCAATTCTAAAAAAATTAGAAGAGCAAAGAGGTAATGAAGGCTCAGTGAAAAATTCATTGAAAAAAGGTAAAAAATCTAATAGCGAATTTCAATTAAATATGTTCTCCATAGATGATCCGGTTTTAATTAAAATCAGAGATAATTTAAATGGCTTAGATGTGAATACACTCACCCCAGTTGAAGCCTTAATGAAATTGGATGCTATTCAAAAATTATTAAAAAGTTAATGGAACAATTTCAAAAATCGTTTCTTCAATTTTTTGAATCTGAACAAATAGTTGTTGAAATAATTTTTGATTATGATTTTAATATTCCATTGATAGGCGTTGAATCGCAGCCCATCTATTTCCATTTAGTAAAAATCCAACCATCCTTTGAACCTGATTTTTTTGAACGACAAAAAGAATTAAGCCTTGCTTATTTGAATAATAAAAAATCATTAATTCATGTAATGCAAGATCAATGGATTGCAGAAAGTGAATTGATGAAAAGTAGAATTGCATCAATTTTAGGATTGAATAAAAAAATTCATGCACGTTCTTGTTTCATAAAAAGAATCACCCAAATAGAGGCAAGAGAATTTTTAATGTCTAATCATTTACAAGGTTCATGTAATTCAAGGTATAAGTATGGACTTTTTTATAAAGAAGAATTATATGCCGTGGCAACCTTTAGTGCCGCAAGAAAAATGACAAATAGAATGAACCCCATTGTTTCATTCGAAATGTTTCGATTCGCTACAAAGCTTAATTACACTGTAGTTGGTGGCCTTAGTAAATTAATAAAGTATTTTGAAAGGGAACATTCACCTGATGAACTTATGACTTATGTTGATTTAGACTGGGCAGTTTATAGTGGCTATGAAGGTTTAGGGTTTGAAATAAAAGAAATAAAAGATCCTATTTCTTTTCTTGTTGATTCAAATACGATGAAAAGATATCCTATCAAAAAAAACGAGGATGAAATTAATGATTTCATCCTCGTTAAAAATGCAGGTAGTTTAAAACTAATTAAAAAATATTTTTAATTGTCTTTCAATAATTTTTCTAATTCCTTATCAAGCGCTTCACCTCTTAAATTTTTAGCAAGGATAATCCCTTTTTCATCAACTAAAAAATTCTGAGGAATGAATGAAACTCCATAAAGTGCAGCAGCAGATGAATACCAACCTTTTAAATCACTTACATGGTATTCCCAAACTAATTTATCTTTTGCAATAGCAGCAACCCACGGATCTTTACCTTTATCTAATGAAACACTGTAAATTTCAAATCCTTTAGCTGATTTAAATTTAGCATCTTTAAAACGTGCATATGTTTTAATCAAGTTTGGATTTTCCATTCTGCATGGACCACACCACGATGCCCAAAAATCAATTAATACTACTTTTCCTTTAATGGATGACATGGCAATTTCTTTTCCTTCAGGATTTAATAATTTTATATCAATGGCTTTGTCACCAATTTCTTTACCTGTTGTTTGTGCAAACGAGGAAACAATAAATCCAATGCTTAATGTTAATAGTGCAATTATTCTTTTCATAAGTTTTATTTATACTGTTTGATAATGATCTTCTACAATACGTCCATTTTCGCATTTTATGATACGAGATGGAAATTTTTCTATCATTCGGTAATCATGAGTAGCCATTACTACTGCAGTGCCCATTCTTGATATTTTTAAAAGCAGGTTCATAATTTCAATTGATGAATCAGGATCTAAATTACCAGTAGGTTCATCTGCTAATATAACTTCAGGGTGATTGATCATAGCTCTTGCAATTACCACTCTTTGTTGTTCACCACCTGATAATTGGTGAGGCATTTTATGGTTTTTATTGATTAACCCTACATCAGCAATAACTTCATTGATTCGAGCATTAATCATGGCCTGGTCATCCCAACCAGTTGCTTTCATTACAAATCTTAAATTTTCTTCAACAGTTCGATCAGTTAATAACTGGAAATCTTGAAAAACAATACCCATTTTCCTTCTTAAATAGGGAATATCTTTACTTTTTAATTGGGTTAACGAATATCCTACAACATTTCCTTCACCTGTGCTGATGTGTAAATCGCCATAAATGGTTCGTAGTAAACTACTTTTTCCACTACCTGTTTGACCTATTAAAAACACAAATTCACCTTTAGTTATTTCTAAACTAACTTCAGATAATACCAAATGGTTTTGTTGAAGGACATCTACTTTCTGTAGGTGTATAATTGGATTATTATTGTTCATTTAATTCTAATTTCTGAATGACCCCAAATGGTATTTTATTAATCAAATCGTTGATATAGTTAGCATGTGCTCCTAACCCGCATTTTTCTAAAGATTTTTCTGGTCTATCAACCCTAAAATAGGCTAATAAGGTGAATTGTTCGTCTCTAAGTTGAATATAATCAGGAATTTTAGCTATTCCCTTTACCTTAATAATGTACAAAATAACCCTCCTTTAGCTTTAAATTGGATTTTCTCAAATTTCTATTATATTTGCGACTCCTGATTTGTTAACAAATTTAGAGTATTAAACTCATTAACAAAACAGTAATTTTGCACAATCGTTTGTGAGTATTTAATAACACCAATATAGATTGAAACAACCAATTGATTAATCAAACCAAAAAAAAATACATGAAAAATTTCAATGTTAAATTAATTGCTTCTGTTTTTGCTGCTGCGGCCCTGTTTTCCAGCTGTAATGCATTGAAAAAGATGAAAACAAAGTCGAACACGGTTAGCTATGAAGCTAAACCTAATCCACTTGAAGTGCGCGGAGATAGTATCGATGTGATGATTACTGGAAAAATACCTGTTAAGTATTTTGACAAGAAAACTACAGTAAGTTTAAATCCTGCAATTAATTACAATGGAGGTTCTGTAAAATTAAAATCAGTTTTCTTAAAAGGCGAATCAGTTGTTGATGGAAATGGAACAACAATTAGTAAAGTA
Source organism: Sphingobacteriaceae bacterium (assembly GCA_965279595.1). Classification (GTDB taxonomy): domain Bacteria; phylum Bacteroidota; class Bacteroidia; order Sphingobacteriales; family Sphingobacteriaceae; genus CAIKLP01. The sequence continues at coordinate 2,593,326 of OZ257246.1, read as the reverse complement.
AGTGGAGGAAGTTTTACTTATAAAGATAGAGTTGCTTATATACCAGCGATGGAAAATGCAACTTTAGTTTTAAATCCGGTTGCCACAAGAGGTACGAAAACTATGGATTTTGATGAAGTTAAAGTTGCTGAAGGTACTTTAACTACTGCCTTAACTGCAACATCGACAGATGTAGCAATGATGGCAAAAGATAATTATGCTAAAGTTATTCCTGTTGAACAGAAAGGAACTATTCTTTTTGATATTGATAAATCAAATGTTCGTGATAACCAAAAGAAATCAACTGATGCTATTGCATTGGAAAGTTTTATCAAAGCAGGTAATGTATTAACTGGTGTTTCTATTTCTTCATATGCTTCTCCAGATGGCGAATTAAGAAGAAATGATCAATTGTCTACACAACGTACTGATGCAACTTATAAATTCCTTTTAACTTGGTTAAAGAAAATGGGCGTTGCACAAGTTAATGACAGTTCTTTTTATAAAAAATCTGCAACAGCTGAAGATTGGGACGGTTTGAAACAAGCTGCTGCTGCTTCTGATTTTTCTGATCGTGATCAAATTGTAAATATCGTTTCTACAATTGCTGATCCAGTGGAAAGAGAAAATGCAATCAAAAAATTAAGTTCATACAAGAAAGTAGCTTCACAATTACTTCCATCTTTAAGAAGGTCTGAGATAACTTTAATTGCAACTGAAAAACGCAAAACAGATGATCAAATTAAAGCTGCTGCTGCTTCTGATTCAGTAAGCTTAAATGCTGAGGAATTATTATATGCTGCCTCTTTAACTTCAGACATGAATCAACAATTAGCAATTTATAATAAATTCTCTGCTCAGAATCCAAATGATTGGAGAGGTCCTAATAACGTTGCTTATGTTTATTTAACTCAAGGTGGTAAAGCTGATGACGCTTTAACTTTATTGAAAAAGTCTGCTTCATTAAGTAAAGACAATGCTATTGTTTACAATAACATGGGAGTTGCTTATTCACAAAAACATGATTATGCAAATGCTGAACGTAATTACATGTTAGCAAAATCATTTGGTGCTCAAAACAATGCCAATTTAGGTAACTTAAAAGTTCGTCAAGGTGATTATACAGCAGCTTCATCTTATTATGGATCTGCAAATTCTTGTACTTACAATTCTGCATTATCAGCAACATTAGCTGGTAATTATGACTTAGCTAAGAAGAATGTTGATTGTGCTCCACAAAATGCAAATACTTATTATTTGAAAGCAATTATTGGTGCTCGTACAAATAATTTAGAAATGTTGACTACCAATTTAACTAGATCAATTCGTGAAGATGCTTCTTTAAGAACGCGTGCTACAAAAGATTTAGAATTCAAAAAATACATGGAAACTGACGCTTTCAAAGTAGCGGTTAAGTAATTATTTCAATTAGCCAATTAGCGTAAAACCTAGTTGGCTAATTTTATTAAAAAATCCAAAGTATCAACCCCATCAGCATAATCAGCCAATTCTGGCTTTTGTGTATTCCCAAAATTTACTACTTGATTTTTAGATTTTATTGAAATATTTGTAGCAATACATTGAATTTTATCTGATAATTTATCCAAGTTTCTTTCCAATGTTTTAATATCATCATAATATTCATAATGCAATACCGATATGGAAGCTTGTAAACTTTCTAACTCTCTTAATAATAAAAACCCATTGTCTAAATGAGGTTCTCTATTGACCAATAATATTGATTTCTGATAATCATAATTATTATTGTATTTGTGAAAATCAGCAATAGGTTCAAACACCTGTAACACATCTAAAAGATGTGGTATTGAATAATCTTTTGGAATGTAAATTTTTGAAACATTTCTACAACCTAAACCGAAATAAGAAAAAATATCAATACCAAGATCTAATAACTCCTTATCTGTTTCATTGCCAGTTATAATAGCAACACTATTTCTGTTCTTTCTAATAATATGAGGATATTTGCTGAAATAATATTCAAAATACCTTGAACTATTATCACTTCCAGTTGCAATTATTGCATCTATGCTATTCAATTTTTCAGGGTAAAATATTTTAGCTTTAAAACTCGGTTCAATTTCAATTAGCTTGTTCAATAAAAAGGGGATTATTTTATTGTCTTGAGAGGAAAGTTTGATATGTGCTTCATTACCACTTATTAAAACACAAAGAATATCATGAAATCCAACCAAGGGTATATTGCCAGCGAGTATAAGTCCGATTTTTTTTGAAGTGAAATTTTCTGGAATTTTATAACTAATTAACCATTCATTCAATTTGATTTCTGTTAGCAAATTTGCCCAAGCATCAATTGATAAAGCCACATTATCTTTATTGAACCAAGGATTATAATTGGAAGCTTGTTCAATTTGATTCTGTAAGTCCTTGTCTTTGAGTTGTAAATAACTCCCTAATTCAGAAAATGCGGTTATAATTTTTGTATTCATTAGTTATTTTAAAAATGCTAAATCAAAAAAAGAGTAGATGTGTTATATTTGCAAGGCTAAAATTAAGAATTTAGAAAGAAATGGCGATTATAATTACTGACGAATGTATTAATTGTGGGGCTTGCGAGCCTGAATGTCCAAATAATGCAATATATGATGCTGGTGCGGCTTGGAAATTTTCTGAAGGTACCGATTTAAAAGGAATGATTGATTTTGGTGAAGGTAATGCTGTTGATGCTGAGCAAGCACAAGCTGCTATTTCAGATGAGGTTTATTATATTGTTCCTGATAAATGTACAGAATGTGTAGGTTTCCATGAAGAACCACAATGTGCTGCTGTTTGTCCGGTTGATTGTTGTATCGATGATGTTGATGTAAGAGAAACAAAAGAAGAGCTGCTAGAAAAGAAAAAATGGCTTCATGCTGAATAATTGATTTCAATATTAAAAACATAAAAATTAAATAGGAATAAAGGCAATTAGAATCACAAACCCATGAATCAATCTTTTGCAATTATTCCTTTAAGTGTAGTTCCTGTAAGAGCTGAAGCTAGCGATAAAGCTGAGCAAGTAACACAAATTCTTTTTGGAGAATCAGTTGAAATACTAGAAAAACAAGAGCGCTGGTTAAAAGTGCGTTGTTCATGGGATAATTACGAAGGTTGGATTGATCCTAAGCAATGTATTCCTAGTAACGATAATAACTATCATTTAAATAATCAGGTTAGTGTAGCTGCAATCAACACTGTATTTTATTTAAACAACCCAATGTATCTTTCCATAGGCTCATCTCTGCCAAACATTGATGGGGTAAATGTTTTAATTGGCGATCGTTCAATTAATTTTCAAGGAAAATATATTGTAGCTGGAGCTAATTATTTTGAAAATATTGAAGTATTGGCAAAGCTTTTTTTAAATACTCCTTATGAATGGGGTGGAAGATCCATTTTCGGAATTGACTGTTCAGGTTTCACTCAAATAGTCTATAAAATATTAGGTATTGCCTTATTACGTGATGCTAATCAACAAGCTGAGCAAGGATCTCTTGTGAACTTTGTTGAAGAAGCAAAACCTGGAGATTTAGCATTCTTTGATAATGAAGAAGAAGCAATTATTCATGTTGGAATAGTATTAACAAACAACATGATTATACACGCTTCTGGTTGTGTGCGAATTGATCAATTAGATCATCAAGGAATATTCAATTTAGAAACAAAAAAATATTCTCATAAATTGAGAATCATTAAACGCTTACTTTAAAAGTAAATTAGGCATTCCAAATAATCAATTTCCTATCATCACCAACACTCAACAAAGTATTTTCAAATGTTGTAAACGCAATGGAATTAATAGATTTATGATGTCCAGCCATTCCATTTAAATCTAGAATTTGCTTTAAATTAAAATTTTCTTCATCCCAAATTTTAATGCTTTTATCCATGCTTGCAGTTGCAATAATTCCTAATGATTCAATGACTTGAATATCATTAATGGCATACATGTGTGCTGCAATATTTTTAATTTCTACTAAATTTTGAGTATCCCAAATTTTCATTTGTGCATCTCTACTTCCGGTGATCATATTTTTATTAGCGTTGGTTAATGCACTAGAAAAAATGCCCAAAGTATGACTGCTTTGTATAGATTGTATATTTTGTGTTAATAAATCTACTGAATAAATTCTTTGGTCTTTCCCTGCCAATAAAATTTTGTTTTGCAATGGTACAATACAAATTGTTCTCAATGATTCATTTGAAATTTTCAATCGATTAACTAATTGGTAATTTTCAAATTCATAAGTATTGAGGTATCCATCTTCACCTGTTGAATAAAAATAATTAGCATTTGATTGAATATCAAAAATGGCTGAAGTATGTGCCGATGTTGAGTAAACTACTTTTTGTTGTTCAAAATCAAAAACGTTTAAAAGTCCGCTGCGGTCACCAGCAATTATTACATTAGGATTTTTTACTGAATGCAAACAATAAATACTTGCATTCATTTTAAACATGATTTTAATGAATGCTCTTTTCTTTAAACTCCATTCAACCACAGCACCTTCACCACCGGCAGTAAAAACTATATGTTCCTTAAAAGAATTTTCTACAACATATATAGGATGCTGATGCCCTATAAGCTCAGCAGTTTTTTTGAAAATCATTTTTAAAAACTAACTAAGGCTTGGAGATTCCAATCTTTAACATCTTCCACTTTGATTTTACCTTCATAAATTGCTTTGCCTATAACAACCGCTTCTGCTTTAGCAGCTTGCATTTTTTTCACTTCTTCCATAGAAGAAATACCACCTGATGCAATTAATTTGATAAATGGAAATTGATTTTTGAATGATTCATATAAAGCTATATCACTTCCTGCTAATTTACCATCCCTATTGATATCGGTACAAAGGAATCTAAAATAGCCTAGTCCTACACATTTATCTATAAAATCAATTGGTTTAATAGATGATTTCTCTTCCCAACCACTATGCATCAAATTGCCATTTAATACATCAATTGCAATAACCACTTGGTCTGAGCAACTGTCTTTTCCACAAATCTCTTTACTTAAATCAGCTAAAAAAGATTCTTCAGTGATGGCTTGGGTTCCAATGATGATTCTATGAAAACCAGCATCAATTAGCTCTTTTACCTTTTCAATACTTCGAATTCCTCCACCGTATTGAATCTTCAAACTAGATTTTTTTAATATTTCAACGATATAGTTTTGATTGCTAAAATCACCTTTTGCACCATTCAAATCAATTATTTGAACAAAATCAGTACCCTGGGAAGAAAATTGCTCAATCATTTCTTCTAAACTCACATCGTACTCCGTCACTGAATCGTATCTGCCTTCACGTAGTCTAACTACTTTTCGATTCAGCATATCTATCGCTGGTATGATATACATATTGCCTTTTTGTTGTTATTTTTGGGTTGAACTATCAAAGTTACGGATAGCATTTTAAATAATGCATTATTTTTAAAATACTTTAGATACTAGGGTTTTTCAAAATAAAATTTCGAAAAACAGCGTTAAAGCAACTGATATTTTTTATTTTTGACGAGAATGAATTTTGTTTATCCTGCTCTTTTATTTGGTTTAGTGTCATTGGCCATTCCAATTCTTATCCATCTTTTCAATTTAAGGAAGTTCAAAAAAGTTTATTTTAGCAATGTGTTGTTTTTACGTGAAGTAAAAGAAGAAACAAGCAAGACGAATAAATTGAAACACCTTCTGGTGCTATTCTGTAGATTATTATTTCTTTTATTTTTAATCTTAGCCTTTGCTCAACCTTATATTAAAGTCAACCAATCAAGCCAAACTTCTGGCATAAATTTCAATTCAATATATATTGATAACTCATTTAGCATGGAATTGCAAAATGAAGAAGGACAATTGTTAGATCAAGCTAAATCAAAAACACTTGAAATTATTTCAGCATACCGTGATAATGACAAATTTCAAATTTTAAGTAATGAGTTTTCAGGAGAAAGCCAGCGCTTTGTTTCAAAAGAAGAAGCTGTTGAATTGGTTGCTGAACTTAAAATTACACCTGAAAGCAGAACGCTTGATGAAATCATAAAACGCCAAAAGTCTATTTTAAAAGAGGTGAATTCAGAGAATAGAAATGGATTTGTAATTTCTGATTTTCAGAAGAACCTTATTGCTGGAATCACAACCTCTGACACCAGTATCAAGTTTCGTTTTATTAAATTACAAGTTGCTGAAGTTGAAAATTTATCAATTGATTCTGTTTGGTTTTTAAGTCCAATTCACAAAGCTAATTCAGCTGAAGCTTTAGTTGTTCAGTTCAGTAATTATTCAAACAGTGATTTAGAGAATATTTCCTATGATTTTATTGTGAATGGCACTCAAAAAGCAATAGGGACAATAGATATCAAGGCCAATCAAAAAATAGTTGATACTGTATTTTTTAAAAATTCTGGGAGTGGAATTCAATTAGTAGAAATTAAATTGAAAGACCAATCGGTTCATTTTGACGACAGCTATTATTTTAATTTTGAGATTCAAACGAATACCAAAGTTTTGCTTATTGATGCCAATAATCAATCTGCCAATTATATTAAATCAGTATATGAAACAGAGCCATTTGTGAAATTAGAAACGGTTGCTATAGCGAATGTTAATTATTCCATATTTAATCAGTTTCAAACAATTATATTGAATGAACCAAAAGAAATTAGTTCTGGGTTTGCAGATGAAATAAAAAACTTTTTAGCGAAAGGTGGGTACTTAATTTATATACCTTCTTTTGAAAGCAATTTAAATTCTATCAATAATTTTCTTACAACTATTCGAACTTCAAATTTAATTTCCATTCAACAAACCAATCAACGCATTGCTGAAGTAAACACAAAAGAAGGAACATTGAATGAAGTGTTTTTACGCAAAGACGATAGAATGGATTTACCAGAAGTGAAAAGTTATTTCACATTCTCAAATAGCATATCAGAGAACATCTTTAAATTATCTGATGGTAATTCGGTTTTTCAAAAAAGCAAATATGGAAAAGGTTCAGTTTACCTTTTTGCTTTCCCATTGAATTTGAGTTCTAATAATTTAGTGAAGCATGCTTTAATGGTGCCTGTTTTTTTGAGAATACCACAAATTGCCATTTCAAGTAAGAAATTGGCTTATGTTTTAGGTCAAGAACAATCAATTAATTTGAATAATCAAATATCAGAAGGGAAAGAGTCGATTTATTTAAAATTGAAAAATGAGAAATGGATTCCTGAATTAAAACAAACACAGGATGGAGCAAAAATGATGATTTCTGATGATTTAAAATCTGCTGGACACTATCAATTAATTGATAACCAAAAGATTATTGATGCATTTTCATTCAATTACAATAGAAATGAATCTGATTTAAATTATTTTGAAGAAAGTGATTTAAACCAATTAGGACTAAAAAACCTAACAATTTGGAAAGCCGGAAAGCAAAATATCAACAATAGCATAAAGAGAGAGAATTTTGGTGTTCAATTATGGAAAATATGTGTTATTTTGGCACTTATATTTATGGCCTTTGAAGTGTTAATTTTGAGGTATATGAATCAAAAAAGCAATATTATTCGGTCTAAGTTGACTTAAAAAATTGGGAAAGCTGATTCTCTTAAAATTGGAAAAAGAAAGAGTAGAACTATGAAAATAATTTTGAAAGCTGTTAAAGTGATAGATAGTCAGTCATCTTTTAATCAAAAAGTGGTGGACATCTTAATTCAGAATGATCAGATAGTTCAAATTAATAAAAGCATCACAGCTGCTGGAGCAAAGGTGATAGATTGTAAATCTTGGTCTGTTTCACCAGGCTGGGTAGATTTAAACGTCAACTTTTGTGATCCTGGTTTTGAAACTAAAGAAGATATCAATTCAGGATTAAATGCCGCAGCCAAAGGCGGTTTTGTAGCGGTAGCTTTAATGCCCAACACCAATCCAGCTATCAAAAGCAAATCAGAAATAGAATATCTAAAAAATAAAAGCTCACAACACATTGTAAATTTACTTCCTGTAGGTAGCATAACAGCAAACCGTGATGGGAAAGACATTTCTGAAATGTTTGATATGAAATCAGCGGGCGCTGTAGCTTTCAGTGACGGCAACAGACCCATACAGGATGCAGGTTTAATGTCTCGAGCAATTCTTTATGCTAAAGGAATTGACTCTATACTTTTCAGCAATGCAGATGATAAAAACTTATCTCAAAATGCAAAAATAAATGAAAGCGAAATGAGTACACTTTTAGGAATGAAAGGTATTCCATCCTTAGCGGAAGAGTTAAATGTTTCAAGAGATATTTTTTTAGCTGAATACCAAAATGCCAATCTGCATTTTTCATGTATCAGCACAGCCAAATCTGTAGAATTAATTAAGGCAGCCAAAAAGAAGGGATTAAAAATTACCGCGGATGTAAGTGTTAACAATATTTATTTTGATGATACTGCTTTAATGGAATTCGACAGTAATTATAAAATTAAACCTCCTTTAAGAACTAAAGAAGATGTTAAAGCATTGAGATCAGGTTTAAAAGATGGAACCATAGATGCCATTGTTTCACAACATACACCCGAAGAAATTGAATTTAAACAAGTAGAATTTGAAACTGCAGGGTATGGAATGATAGGCCTGCAGACAGCATTCTCATTGAGTTGTATGGCTTTGGAAAAGCAAATGACAATAGAAGATATTGTAAGTAAATTTAGCTTGTTACCAAGAAAAATATTAAAGATGGAACCCATTAAAGTTGAAGTAGGAGAGATTGCCTCATTAACTTTATTCAATGAAAAAGAAGAATGGGAATTGAAAGCAAATGACATTGCTTCTAAATCAAAAAATACGCCTTTAATAGGAACAAAATTAAAAGGCAAAGTAAAAGGAATTGTAAATAATGCTCAAGTAATCATATACTAAATGGATAATTCAATAAAGGATGCATTAACTGCAGCATTTGCAGGTTTTGAAAGAGGTAATCAGGAAGGACAAAAGAATAATTCAGAAGTAAAAAGCTGTTTTCATGAAATGCAAAATGTGTTTGAAACTAAAGCTGAATTTCTAGAAAAGGTAAAATTGTTGGACAATTGCATTGATAATTATCCTCATTTTGATTCAATCAGAGAATATTTATTCGATTTATTAATGATTAATTTCTTTGCATCAGATGCCTTACAATTGGAAGAAGATTACCTTGACTCACCTGAGTGGGAAGCAATTGAAGATAAAACATTAGATAGAGGTACAGAATTATTGAACTTATTACTTTACTTAAAGGAATGTAAAGAGGAAGAAATTGATCCTGAATTGGATGATTATTTAAAAGAGTTTTTATTGGTTGAAGATGATGAATTTCAAGATGAACATGCTATTTATGAAGACATCATTGCCAATCAAATTTTAATTGAAGCTGAATATGAAGAAATTGCTAGAGTACAAAATAGCATTGCTGCTGATTCAGAAATAAAGGAAGATTTCTATACCATAGTCTCTTTCTTTTCAAATACTTCTTACAACGAACAAGAGTTTAATGATTATACTCATTTCAGCAATAATAAATCAGAAGATGCAGCTAAACTAGCTTCTCTGTATGCTTTTTATCATGGATTAGATCGTTTTAATAAATCTTTTTTAACCACTATTTTATAATAATTATGGAAAAACAAGCAGTATCACAATTTAGAAGTATTGCCATGAAATGGGGCTTAACTTCAGGTTTAGTTTCAATCGCATATACCATTTTATTATATGTAATTGATGCAAAATTAATGGCTAGCATTTTATGGACTAGTTTTAGCTTAATCTTTATCATAGCAATTATGGTAATGGCTGTTAAAGAATTCAGAAAATCTCAAGAAGGATTTATTAGTTTATCCGAAGCACTCTTTACAGGTTTCTTTACATTCGCTATTGGTGCTTTAATCTCTGTGTTATTTGGTTATGTATTGATGAATTATATTGATGCTAATTTGCCAATTCTTATTAAAGACACAGTACAAGAAAATACCATTGCAATGATGCAAAAATTCGGAGCATCTGAAGATGATATTTCTAAAACTTTAGAAAAGTTAAACGAAAAAGATTATTCAGTTACCCTTGGAAAAACAATGATTAATTTCCTTGCATCTTCTGCATTTGGATTTGTATTGGCATTTATAATTGCCGCAATCATGAAAAAAAATAGACCAGTATTTGAACAATAATTTATTAATGGATATTTCAATAGTCATCCCTTTATTTAATGAAGACGAGTCATTGCCAGAATTGCATGATTGGATAGTTCGTGTGATGAACGCCAATCAATATACTTATGAGTTGATGTTTATTGACGATGGAAGTAAAGATAATTCATGGGCAGTAATTGAAGAATTGAAAAGCAGAAACCCAAATGTTATCGGAATTAAGTTTCGTAGAAATTATGGAAAATCTGCTGCATTAAATGTAGGATTTGAAGCTACTCGAGGCGATGTGATCATCACCATGGATGCTGATTTGCAAGATAGTCCTGATGAAATTCCATTATTATTCAATCGAATCAAAGCTGAAAAATTAGATATCATTTCGGGTTGGAAGAAGAAGAGGTATGATCCAATTTCAAAAACCATTCCTACAAAATTATTTAATTGGGCAACAAGAAAAATGTCGGGTATCAATAACCTGCATGATTTTAATTGTGGTTTAAAAGCTTATAGAAGTGAGGTAGTGAAAAACATTGAGGTGTATGGTGAAATGCACAGATATATTCCTGTAATCGCTAAATGGGCTGGGTTTACTAAAATTGAAGAACAGCCAGTTGAACACAGAGCTAGGAAATATGGCGTAACTAAATTTGGTCTGAATCGTTTTGTTAATGGATTTTTAGATTTGCTCTCGATCTTTTTTGTTGGGAAATTTCAAAAAAAACCAATGCATTTTTTCGGTACCATCGGTGTGCTTTCTTTCTTTACAGGTTTTCTAATAACCGTATATATAATTGCCGATAAATTGTATGCAATATATGAAGGCCATCGTATTACAAGAGATGTAACTGCTCAACCTTTGTTTTATATCGCATTAGTGATGACCATTATTGGAGTTCAACTTTTTCTAACTGGGTTCATTGCTGAGATGGTAGGAAGAAGTACACACGATAGAAATAATTATCAAATAGAAAAAAATATATAATATAATTAATAAAAATTAGAATGAAATATCATTTAGTATCGGGAGCCTGCGGGTTTGTGGGAAGAAATTTAGTTAAAAGAATTTTAAAAGATAATCAAGATCGAATTATCATAGTTGATAATTTATCAACAGGAATACATCCAAATAAATGGTTGAAAAATCAATCGGAAAACAATAAAGATTTATCAGTTTTTGAAAATGGTAGAGTGTTTTTTTATGAAGGAGATTTCAGAAAACTATTGAATAAAATGACTGAAGATCAAAAGTATATTCAGAAAGAATATGGTTTTGATTTTGAAAAATTTACTGATGTATTTCATTTTGCTGCAATTGTTGGTGGAAGAGCAAAAATTGATGGTGACCCTATGATGGTGGCTATTGATTTAGCGATTGATGCTGAATTCTTTTATTGGGTTTGCAACCATAAGCCAGCACGTGTAATGTATCCAAGTTCATCAGCGGCATATCCAATCGATCTGCAATCCGATACTGATTTTGTAGCTCTGAAAGAAACTGATATTGATTTTGATCATAATTTAGGTAAGCCTGATATGACCTATGGTTGGTCTAAATTAACAGGTGAATATTTGGCTAGAATTGCTGCACAATATTATGGCATTTCAGTTGCCTGTGTGCGCCCATTTTCTGGTTATGGAGAAGATCAAGATTTAACTTATCCAATTCCTGCAATTGCTTTACGTGCAGCTAAAAAAGAAGACCCATTCGAAGTTTGGGGTTCAGGAAAACAAGGAAGAGATTTTGTTCACATCGACGATTGTATTGATGCTATATTTTTAGCAATGGATAATATTACAGATGGATCTGCAATTAATATTGGTGCAGGAAGATTGTATTCTTTCTTAGAAATAATTGATGTTTTCGCAAGTTTTGCAAATTATAAACCAACCATCAAACCCTTATTAGATAAGCCAGTTGGCGTACATGCTCGTCATTCAGATATGACTTTCGTTTCTGAAAAATATGGATGGAAACCAAAAATTTCATTGGAAGAAGGATTACGCAGAGTATATGATAAAGCAGTAGAAAATATTTCTAAATAATATTTTCAAAATAATTTTTCCTTTTTATGAAGTCAGAAAAAATTGTACTTTTTGGACCTGGTCCACAATTTAAAGGAGGCATTGCTAATTATAATACTTCTTTAGCTAAAGCCTTAGATAAATTAGGTCATGAAGTACATATTGTTTCATGGACTCAGCAATACCCTGCTATTATTCCACGTGATTTTATTGATAGAAGCAGTAAAGCTGATCAATTGGCTGGAACCAATATCAAAATTACCTATATAACTAATTATAACAATCCAATTTCTTGGAAAGAAACGGCTGATTTAATCATTCAATTAAATCCAAGTAAAGTGATTTTTCAATGGGCTATTGCAATTCAAGGTTTACCCATGGGTTACATTGCTCGACGAATAAAAAAGAAAAGTAAAATAGAAGTGATTTTTGATCTTCATTTAGTCATACAAAAAGAAGCAAGCTCCATTGACCGTACATTTACGAAATATGGATTAAAAGTTTGTGATACTTACCTTGCCCATGCTTATAAAACAGTTGATGAATTAAAAGAAACATTTCCTGCATCAAGTTATACCGTAAATGAAACAGGGCAAAGGGCTACAGACCATTCACAAACTGTAATTAAATTGTATCACCCTATTTATGATATGTTTGCTCCGCAAGCTAATTTCGATATTGAAGCTAAAAAACGAGAATTAAATTTAGCACCGAATGTATTATTGTTTTTTGGATTCATCAGAAAATATAAAGGCTTACATCAAGTGATTGAAGCTTTTCATTTAGTAGCTCAAAAAAGAAAAGATATTTCATTGTTAATTGTTGGTGAATCATTTTGGCAAACACTTGACCAATCAAAATGGAGTACAAAAATCAAAAACTCTTTATTTAAAACTGCAAAATCTATTTTCTTAAAAAATTCTGATAATGAACAAAATTATCGTCCATTGGAATTGATTCAAAAATATAATTTAGAAGATAGGGTTACAGTAATAAATGAATTTGTACCCAATGAAAAAGTACATGAATATTTCCAAATTAGTGATGCCATATTGTTATACTATTTAACCGCAACACCTTCTGGCGTAGAATCAATTTCTTATAATTTCGAATTACCTGTATTAGCCACTAAAGTTGGGCATTTCCCTGAAACCATTAAGCATGGTTACAATGGCTATTTAGCTGAAGACAGAAATATAGAATCAATGGCAAATGAAATGATCCATATATTTGATTCTCCTATTGATAGAAAAAATGTAGCAGAAACAGCGAAGCATTTGAGTTGGGAGAATTATGCCAAAGCAATTATTCATTCTTAAAATTTAAAACAACACAATGAAAATAAAAAGTATTTTCCTAGAAGCATTTCAACTTACCAAAAAGAATGCCTTAGTATTAATTGGTTTTTTCCTTTTGTTGTTTATCATTTCATTTATAACAGGCACTATCGCACCTATATTAAAATCGCAAAAAGTTGCTTTCTTATTATTCACATTACTGAATTGGTTCATTCAATTTTACATGAGTGTTGCAATCATTAAATTAGGGTTCCAAGTTCTTAATGGAAGAGAATTGGAATTTGCAGAAATCAAACCCAAATTCAATGAATTAAGTAAATTCATGATAGCTTCAGTTTATATTATTGTAATAGCAATAGGTATTTTATTTTTAACTATAGGACTGTTGACTTTATTGAATGTGATTGATATTAGCTTTAGCAATATGATGCAAGATCTTTCATTAAATCCAAAAAATATAGCTAATTATAGTAATACTGAAATCGGCTATTTTATGGCGAATATGTTATTGGTTTTTCTACCCGTATTTATAGTTTACTTAAGATTACAATTTGTAGGTTATTTGGTTATTGATCAAAACTTGAAAATCAGCAGCGCCATTATTTACAGCTTCAGAATGACTAAAGGACATTTAGGTTCTTTACTGTTAATAATTTTATGTTTGTTGATTTTAAATATCATTGGTTTGTTATTACTTGTTGTTGGATTGTTATTTACCATACCTATGACCTTTTTAGTTCTGGTATTGTGTTATAAGCAATTGTTGTTTTTAGATAGTCAAAACAATAACAGCGTAGAAAAAGTTAATTACTAACATGGCGCTAAAATCTTTTTTTGCAAAAATTTATGCACGATATACTGTAAAAAAATTACAGCGATGGAATGTTGATGCAGTACAATTGCAAGAAAGTATTTTAAATAAATTGGTTGAAACAGCCAAGTCTACTCACTTTGGAATGGATCATCACTTTTCAGAAATCCAAAGTTATTCTGATTTTAAATCGAAAGTTCCGGTTAGGGATTATGAAGAATTTCAAGAACCTTACATCAAAGAACTATTAGCTGGGGAGTCAAATGTATTATGGCCGAATAAACCATTATACTTTTGCAAAACCTCTGGAACTACCTCTGGAATGAAATATATTCCAATTTCAAAGGAATCTATGTCGCATCATATTGATGCTGCAAAGATGGCATTACTTTGTTATATCAATGAAACGGGTAAGTCTGAATTTGTTGACGGAAAATTAATTTTTTTGCAAGGGAGCCCTGAATTAGCTGATAAAGCTGGTGTTGCAACAGGCCGTTTATCTGGAATAGTTGCACATCACGTTCCTGCATATCTTCAAAAAAATAGAATGCCCAGTTGGGAAACTAATTGTATTGATGATTGGGAAGAGAAAGTGGAAGCTATAGTTGATGAAACTATCAATGAAAACATGACATTGATTTCTGGTATTCCACCATGGGTACAAATGTATTTTGATAAGCTTGCAGAGAAATCTGGAGGCAAAGAAATTAAAGATATTTTCAAAAACTTCAGCTTGTTTGTTTATGGTGGAGTAAACTTCGAACCCTATAGAGCGAAAATTGAAAAAAGTATTGGCAAGAAAATAGATACCATTGAAACTTACCCAGCTTCTGAAGGATTTATTGCATTCCAAGATAGCCAAACTGAAATAGGTTTATTATTAAATGTTGATGCTGGAATTTTCTTTGAGTTTATTCCTGTTGATGAATATTTCAGCGCAAACCCAACTAGACTTTCTTTAAAAGAAATTGAATTAGATAAAAACTATGCTTTGATTTTATCAACCAATGCAGGGCTTTGGGCTTATAGCATTGGTGATACTGTTAAGTTTGTAAGCAAAGATCCCTATAGGATTTTAGTAACTGGAAGAATCAAACATTTTATTTCTGCCTTCGGTGAGCATGTAATTGCAGAAGAGGTGGAGTATGCAATGATGACTGCTGCAAATGAAGAGGGATTGGAAATTGCTGAATTTACAGTAGCTCCACAAGTTAATCCACCAGAAGGAGGTTTACCTTATCATGAGTGGTTTGTAGAATTTGTAAAAGCACCAAATGATTTGCAAAAATTCAGTTTGAAAGTTGACCAATATCTTCAAAATAAAAACACTTATTATTTTGATTTAATTGAAGGCAAAATATTACGACCGCTAGTTATACAATCATTGACTAAAGGTGCTTTCATAGATTATATGAGAACACAAGGAAAATTAGGTGGACAAAATAAAGTACCCCGTTTATCGAATGATCGCAAAATAGCTGATCAATTGAAATTGAATAATGAAAGATAAAGCACCTATTAAAACCATAGCTATATTAGGTTCAACAGGATCTATTGGAACTCAAGCATTAGAAGTAATTGCAGCGAATAGAGATCGCTTTGCAGTTGAAGTTTTAACTGCGAATTCAAATGCTGAATTATTAGCAAAACAAGCTATTGCATTTGATGTAAACGCAGTTGTCATTTTAGATGAATCAAAGTTTCAATGGTTGAAATCAGAATTAGAACCACATGGAATTAAAGTGTTTTGTGGTGAACAAGCTTTATCAGAAGTAGTCGCTTTTGAAAAAGTACAAACCGTATTAACTGCATTAGTTGGTTACGCTGGATTGAAACCCACCATCAATGCCATCAAAGCAAAAAAAGATATTGCACTTGCAAACAAAGAAACTTTAGTTGTTGCTGGTGATTTAATAACACGATTAGCAGAAGAAAATAATGTTCATATACTTCCTGTAGATTCAGAGCATTCAGCCATTTTTCAATGTTTAGTAGGTGAATGGCATAATCCAATTGAAAAGATTTATTTAACTGCATCAGGCGGACCTTTCAGAGGAATGGATAGAAATGCTTTAGCAAATGTTACAAAGGCACAAGCATTGAAACATCCCAATTGGACTATGGGTGCTAAAATTACTATCGACTCTGCATCTTTAATGAACAAGGGTTTGGAAGTGATTGAAGCCAAATGGTTGTTTAATTTAAAACCCAATCAAATTGATGTGATTGTGCATCCGCAATCAATCATTCATTCCATTGTGCAATTTCAAGATGGATCTATGAAAGCACAAATGGGATTACCAGATATGAAATTACCCATACAATATGCCTTGGGTTATCCAAATCGTTTTGTTTCTGACTTTCCTCGATTTGATTTTTTAAATTATCCTAACCTGAGCTTTGAAAAAGCAGATATAAATAGTTTTCAAAATTTACAATTAGCATTTGAGGCTATGAATAAAGCTGGAAATATGCCTTGTATCCTTAATGCAGCCAATGAAGTGGTGGTGGAAGCATTTTTAAATGATCAGATAGGTTTTTTGCAAATGTCAGATGTAATAGCTGATTGTATGCAAAAAATTACTTTTATTACTGAACCAAATTACGAAGACTACGTTAGTACAGACAAAGAAAGCCGTATATTCGCGCAATCTTTGATTAAATAACAAAGCACAAATACCGAAAAATAATAGCATAAACAATGAATGGACTTATAATGGCCGCACAATTAATTGGCGGACTTTCAATTTTAGTGATTTTACATGAATTAGGGCATTTCCTGGCAGCAAGAGCTTTTGGAATAAAGGTGGAGAAGTTTTATTTATTCTTTGATGCTTGGGGTTTTAAACTTTTTAAAATTCAAATTGGAGATACAGAATACGGTATTGGATGGTTACCACTTGGTGGTTATGTTAAAATAGCTGGAATGATTGATGAGTCAATGGATACAGAAGCTATGAAGCAACCAGCACAGCCTTGGGAATTCAGATCTAAACCAGCTTGGCAACGATTAATAGTGATGTTAGGCGGAGTAACAGTGAATGTTATTTTAGGGATATTTATTTTTTGGATGTTAACTTTCAAATATGGAGAAACATACATTCCTAATTCCGAAGCTAAAAATGGAATTGTAGCCTATCAATTGGCGAATGAGATTGGTTTGCAAACGGGTGATCAAATTATCAAAATCAATAATGATAGTTTGGTAAAATTCAGTGATATGTGGAGCTCTAAAGTATTATTGGGCAATGCAGAAATTACTGCAATAAGAAATGGAGAAGAGGTTAAAGTAAAAATTCCATCAAACTTTATTGAGAAACTTTCAGAAAAAGGGAGAAGCAATTTTATTGATGAATTTCCAAGAATGGAAAGTAAAATTGATAGTTTAATTGATGGTGGAAATGCTAGTAAAGCTGGTCTGCAAAAAGGGGATATTATTATTTGTGCAAATGATACTGCAGCACAATACATGGATCAATTAAGAACGATCATTTCAAATAATAAATCAAAAACTATTCCTTTTGAAGTACTCAGAAATAATGATACTGTTAAAGTGAATGTGGAAGTGAAAGAAGATGGTACAATTGGTTTCTTTCCAGTACGTGACTTTAAATTGAAAACGGTTGAGTATGGTTTTTTTGCTTCCTTACCAGTTGGAACTAAAAAAGCATGGTCAACGTTGACGGATAATGTGAAAGGCTTAGGAAAAGTAGTGAGGGGCGAAGTTGCCGCTACCAAAGCAGTTCAAGGTCCAATTGGAATTGCAACTATTTATGGTGGTACTTTTGATTGGTTAAAATTCTGGACTTTAACTGGAATTCTATCTATGATATTAGCATTCATGAATATTTTACCGATACCAGCTTTAGACGGAGGTCATAGTGTATTTTTATTGATTGAAATGGCAATAGGAAGACCGCTAAGCGACAAATTCATGGAAAGAGCACAGATGGTAGGTTTTGTTATTTTAATTGCGCTAATGGTATTTGCTTTTGGTAATGACCTTTGGAAGTTATTTGTAAAATAGTAAAATGAATCATTTTGAATTTTACCAAATTCCAATAAGTTTTTTTGCGAATCAAGCTGAGCTAAAAAAAGTTTTCTATGCAAATAGTAAAGCTTTTCACCCCGATTATTTTATCAATGAAACGGAAGAAAAGCAAACTGAAATTTTAGGCTTATCAACCCAAAACAATGAGGCTTATAAAATTCTAAGCAATTTTGATAAAAGGTTGGAGTATATTTTATCGATCTATAATCAGCTTGCAGAAACAGAGAAACATGTATTGCCTCAAGAATTTTTGATGGAGATGATGGATATCAATGAGCAATTGATGGAATTGGAAGGGGAGAAGAATGATGAATTATTGAGCAGTATTGAAAATGAAATTCAAAACCTACAATTGGGCTTAGATGCAGATTTAACCAAACATTGTGAGGCTTTTGACCAAGCTGATGAATCAAATAGAAACTCCATCTTGTTTCAAATCAAAGACATCTATTTCAGAAAAAAATATTTGTTGCGAATTAAAGATAGTTTGAATAAGTTTGCCAACTGAAATAAGGGGAAGGAGAGAAGGGTTTTGAATTTTTGAAGCCAATTAATCCCAACCGCTACCAAGTATTTCATTGTATCAAATGCCCAGCTGGCGGAATTGGTAGACGCGCTGGTCTCAAACACCTGTGGGAAACCGTGCCGGTTCGACTCCGGCGCTGGGTACTTTTAATTAGCTAATTAGCTGTTTTGCTAATTAGCTATTTTTGTTTAGAACCGAGGCTTTCCTTCTTTTGACAAAATAATTTTAAATTTTAAGTTTTAAATTTTAAATGTCAATTGAAAAATTATGAATTATGAATTGGGCAATTCTACACAATGCAACCCATGAAGGTAATTAGCTAATTTTGTTTATTAGGAAAACCAGCTTTCTTTTGGCTTAAATAATTTTAAATTTTAAGTTTTAAATTTTAAATGTCAATTGAATAATTTTGAATTATGAAATTGCCAATTCAACACATAACAACCTCTGAAGGCAATTAGCTAATTAACCACTTAGCAACCTACAACGCTATATTAACACATCAACACATTAACACATCAACACATTCTCTCCCTACTCAGGGCAATTAGCTATTTAGCTAATCTCCAAATTAGCTAATTACCCCCCCCCCCCAATCTCTCCCTCACAAAAAAATTCCTCTTTTTTGTATCTTTCTACTCTGTGCTCCGTTGCATATTCAGAAATCAATTAATAAAAAGCTATATGCTCATAGATAATGAGAAACAACTGATAGAGGATTCTAAGACAAACCCCCAATGTTTTGAACCTCTGTATGTAAAATATTATGAGCTAATATTAAAATTTGTTTATAAAAGAGTAGAATCTTTCGATGACTGTCAAGAAATTGTCGCAATAGTGTTTACAAAAGCATTGACTAAAATCAATAAATACAAAGATCAAGGATTTCCATTTTCTAGTTGGTTGTATAGAATTGCTATAAATGAAATCAATCAATTCTATCGAGATACAAAAAAGATGAGGGCAATAAGTATTGATGAAAAGGGGATTCAAAATTTAGTGGCTGAAACGGATACAGAAAAAAAAGAAATGATGTCACATTTAAAATCTGTATTGAATTATTTATCTGAAGATGAATATATGATAATTGAACTTAGATATTTTGAAGAAAGACCATTTAAGGAAGTTGGAGAAATATTGGGAATTACAGAAAACAATGCTAAAGTAAAAACCTACAGAATCATTGAAAAATTAAAAATGGTTTTTGAGAATTTTCATCAATAAGAATAAGGAAATGAAGAACTATAAGATATTAGAAAATCGTCCACAGCTTACGAAAGCACAACTTTCTCAGGGTATGGATTTTCTTAAAGTGAAAACAAATGCAACTATTGTTAAATCAGCAATTTTAAAATCAATAATCATTAAAAGTATTATTGGAGTTGCTGTTATTGGTTCTGGGATTTTGGTTTATAATAAAGCGATCTTTCCAGCGAATGAAAGCAAAACCATATCATCAATGGACACTTTGAAAAATATGAATCCAATTGTTATAGATTCTAATAGCACTATTGATAATAAGAGTAATGAGAGTATCATCAACATAAAAAATGAAATAAAAAAACCTTCATTAGTTTCTAACACATCCAATGATACTTCAAGTGAATTTAATACTTCAAATAAAACAATCAATCCAATTAGTTTGAATAAAGATGCTATAAGTGATATACAGGTAATCGATTCCATAGGGGCTAATCAAGAAATAAAAAATAGCCAATCAAATAGTCAAAAAATAACTAAGTCAATAAGCGTAAAAAGTTGTAAAATCTGGAATACAAATAATTTCTGTGACTTTCCCAAACTAGCTAAATTTGCGACTTCATTAGATTGCGACTTAGTTGATTTTGATTACATAGATTGTCAAACTGTA
Organism: Sphingobacteriaceae bacterium; assembly: GCA_965279595.1. GTDB lineage: Bacteria > Bacteroidota > Bacteroidia > Sphingobacteriales > Sphingobacteriaceae > CAIKLP01. The sequence goes on along the minus strand of OZ257246.1, from coordinate 2,572,602 downwards.
AATCAAAAAAATAATTTAGTAGCAGTTTGGTTAACAATAAATTCGAATGGAAAATCATCTTTTCAAATAGAAAGTAGCTTAAAAAATATTAGGCATGTAAATGCAAAAGGTAAAGCGCAAAACCCAATAATGATAGGCATAAGTGGAGATGATAAGTTTTTGGGTCCGAATTTTAAAGCTAGAAAAATGACCGTAAATTATAATAAACAAATTGATGTTTTTTTATTATTCCCGAATGCCAAACCTGGAGAAAAAATCATTATCAATAATCTGATTGAAGCACTTATTGAGAACTAGGCTTTAAGAATTTTAAATATTAAGAATTTAATTTTATAAAATGAAACACAAATGTTTTATAGGGCTTTGTATTGCCTTTTTTCAAATGAATATTGCAATTTCTCAAAGCAGAGAAATAAAGTCTATTGATTCGCTCATGGTACTTTTTAAACAAAATAATTGTTTTAACGGAGACATGCTTATTACAATTGATAATAAACACAATTATGATCAGGTAATAGGGTATCGAAATTATCAAACTAAAGAGCCCCTTGTTTCAAATTTAATATTTAATATTGGTTCTATTTCTAAGCCATTTACCTCTGTTGCTATTTTGCAATTACAAGAGAAAAAGTTATTGAATATTGAAGACCATGTAAAAAAATACCTTCCAGATTTTCCTTATGATGATATTTGCATCAAGCACCTTTTATCTCATACTTCAGGTATAAATATTGCCCCTGACCAAATAGAAAATATTGATTTAAGTAAACATATAAATAATGACAGTATAATCAGTTTGTTAGTGAAGTATAAAGTGCAAGCTCTATTTAAACCTGGTGTTGAATGGGCATATTCAAACATTGGCTATGATATACTAGCAATAATAGTTGAAAAGGTATCCAAATTGAAATTTGCTGATTATGTGGAACAAAATATTTTCAGACCTGCTGGAATGAAAAGTACTTTTATTCCAAGTTCAAAAAACATAAATAAACACTTGCCGAAAAATGTTTCTGCAAAAGATTTAATGGTTCCGCATATGTTTGAAAATATTAGTTCTTGTGAGGTTACGGAAATAGATTCCATAAAATCTTTTCAAGGAAATAATTTTTATTTTGTTGGTTCAAGCAATGTTTATTCAACAACTTATGATCTATCAAAATTTGATTTAGCTTTAAGAAAAAATACAATTCTTAGTAAGAAATCACAAGAGCTAGCATACACACCTTATATTTTAACAAATGGAGATACTGTCAAAGATATGCGTTCTCCTATTCCTTCCTATTATGGTTTAGGATGGAATATTTCAATAGATCAAAGTCAGGGGAGAATTATTTGGCATAAAGGACGAAGTTTAGGTTCAAGATCAATTTTCATTCGCAATCCAGAAAAAAAGCAAACAGTAATATTTACAGATAATTTTGATTATACAGCTGTTGATTTAAAAGGTATTGCTTGTTATAGAATTCTCAATCATCAAAACTACAGAAACCCAATACTTATGTCGTTGGTTCAAAAATTTGGATGCGGAATTTATGCTAAAGGATTTGAAAATGCGCTTTTAGATTTTAAGAAATTAAAAGAATCAGCTCGACAAAATTATTATTTATCTGAAGAAGAAATGGCTGCATTAGGCAATAAATTAGTGGAAGATAAAAAACTTAGTGACGCGACATCTTTATTTGAATTTTCTAAAGAGCTCTTTCCTAATTCATCTTTAATTCTTACGTCTTATGCTGATTTCTTATTGAAGAATAATAAAACTAGTGAGGCGATGGATAATTTGCGAAATGCTGTACCACTATATAGCACTGATGAAATGGAGAAGGAATCTCTCTTAAATAATATTGGCTATCAATATTTAATGAAGAATGAATTGGATTATGCTGAATTGGTTTTGAAATTAAACACGGAACTTTTCCCAAAATCAAGCGGTGCTTTTGATAGTTATGCTTCTGCTTTGGAGAGTAACAGCAAACATGAATTAGCTTTATATTATCAAGAAAAAGCAGTCACTATTGCCAAAGAACAAAATGATCCACTTTTACCAATTATATTAGAGAACTTGCAAAATCTTCAACTAAAAAAGTGATAAATCAAAAAGAATTAGTTGAAGCTCTTTAAGTCATTAGAAATTTAATAAAAATTGTGTTTATTGAATTGTGGAAAATTAATTTTTTGGTTTATCTTTCAGCTTTATCAATTTTTAATGACATGTTTAAAATCTTAATTCTGCTTTTTTCTTTTCTAATCTTTATTCCATCAAGTAAATTATTGGCGCAAAAGTCAAAAAAGAATAAAAAAAATGAAATAATTGTACCAGTTTTTCCTGGCGGAGATTCTATGCTTGTTGATTATTTAAATAGAAATAAAAAATCAAAGGAAATAATAAACAAAGGTTACGAAGGTGTAATAAGAGTAAGTTATTTAATTGACACATTTGGGAAGGCCCAAAATCCGAAAATCACTACAGGACTTTGCAAAGAATGTGATAACAATGCAATAGAAATGGTTAACAATATGCCACTATGGAGTTCGGCAATAAAAAATGGTTCAAAGGTTTCTTATGTTGATAGTTTTGAATTGTTTTATTTCACAAAATGGAACAAGGACTATTATTACAATCGGGGATTGATTTATTATAATTTAAATGAATTGTTAACTGCTGCAAACTGTTTTAAACTTGCTTTACAATTTAATCCAGATGATTATGATGCAGCCTATAATTTAGCTGTCATCGCAAAAGATTTAAACGACGATGCCCTCTATTGTTACTGTTTGAATAAAGCAAAGGGAAATAATGATTTAAATATTATCAATTTATTTGAAAAGAATTGTAATTTTAAAGATAGTCTTAAATTTAAAAAAATAGATGATTTAATACATAGTAGGACATTAAATGTTGATTCTGTAAATTCAATTGTTAATAACGAATCAATTAAAATTCTACCTGATTATTTAATATTAAATTTATTAGACTTAAATTTTTTAAAAATCACTTCTGAATACGCAAAAAATATTGAATCAAATAATGGAGAAATAAGAATTATATTCGGATGTATAGTTGATGTTGAAGGTAATTTTACAAATATTTACGTGGGAAGTGAAAATTTAGAATTTCAAAAGATATTATACTCGCAAATATCAAGATCCCTAAATGTTTTTAATGGAAAAATTAGTCCAATAAAAAATTTGGATAAGACAGTTCCATTTGGTACTACAATAAATTTACGTTTGAAGTAACTTATTCTGAAATAGTAAATTGGTTTAAATTCAGTTTAGTAATTGAATATTCTCTTCGAATTTATTTTATAGTATCAACTCACGAAGTTCAACTTGCTAATTAGTTAATTGTCACATTAGCTAATTAAACACTTAACAACCTACAAAGGCTAATTAACAAATTAACACATCAACACATTCCTTATTTTGAAGGCAATTGGATAAGGAAACATTAGAATATTTACAGTAAAATTATTACAAACAAATTTCTTTTGCATTACTTTTTTTTATAAAAAAGTAACAAAAAAATCGCGCTTGGAACTGTTTTTCTAAATTCTACGAAGCAGAAAAAACGCGCAAAAATTAGCGGTCGCTGAGAATTTATTAGCAATGAAATAAAGTATTGCAGCTCCCTCACAATTTTTTGCTTAATGTAACTGAACTTTGAAATTGGGTATAAGTTTTCTACTTCTTGAATTTTAAGAAAAACATTTCCTATGCGCACGTAGTTCGTTGTTTTCTTTGAGATTAGTATTGTGGAATTCTTTTCTTTGGGACTTTTAATTCTGTACGAAAATAATGTTGAATTGGGCAATTAAACACAATGCAACCTACGAAGGCAATTTGCTAATTTTGTTTAGTAGGAAAGTCAGCTTTCTCTTGGCTTAGATAATTTTAAATTTTAAGTTTTAAATTTTAAATGTCAATTGAAAAATTATGAATTATGAATTTGCCAATTCAACACAAAACAACCTACGAAGGCAATTAGCTAATTAGCTAATCACCAAATTAGCTAATTAACCACTTAGCAACCTACAACGCTTAATTAACATATCAACACATTAACACATCATCACATTTTTCACCTACGAAGGAAAATTAGCTAATTAGCTAATCACCAAATTAACTAATTAAACACTAAGCAACCTACAACGCTTAATTAACACATCAACACATTAACACATCAACACATTCCTTTCCTCCGAAGGCAATTAGCTAATCTGCAAATTACCTAATTAATCAAAAGACTGATTCGCCCTAGAAGACATCTCCAACATCTGTTGGTATTCTTTCGGCGATAAATCGTTGTAATAAAAATTGATTGGGTTAATGGGTTTACCATTTTTGCGAACTTCATAATGGCAATGTGGTGCGGTTGAAGTTCCTGTGTTTCCAACATATCCAATTATTTCACCACGCTTTACTGATTGACCACGTCGAGCTTTAATTCTACTCATGTGCCCATACAAAGTTTGGTAACCATAACCATGATTCAATACCACATGATTGCCATAGCCTCTGCCTGAACCATCTGCAGTACTCACATAACCATCTCCAGTTGCATAAATGGGTGTGCCAATTACAGCGGTAAAGTCCATGCCCGTATGCATCTTAGAAGTTTTGTAAATTGGATGAATACGATAACCATAACCAGAAGCCATGGCTCTTAAATTTTTATTGGGAATTGGTTGTATGGCAGGGATAGAAGACAAAAGTTTATTTTTATTTTTTACTTCTTTCAATAACTCATCGTATGATTTAGATTGTACATACATTTCTTTTGCCACACGATCTAGTTTTTTAGAAGTTTCAATCACTACATCCGAATAATCAAAACTCTCTAAACTTTTGTATTTATTGACACCACCATAACCTGCTTTTCTAATATCATCTGATATTGGTTCGGCTTCGAAAATTACTCTATATATGTTGTCGTCACGATCTTCTAAATCTTCCATCACTACTTCCATAATTTTTAAGCGCTCTTGCAAAAAATCATATTGTAAGGTCAATTGTTCAATCTCCCTTTTCAATCTTTTTTCTTTTGGAGAATCAATATAGGTGTAGGCAAAGATCATTACCATGGTTGCAAATACTGCAACCGATGCCAAATAACCCAGCACCCTGAAAATTTTACGAGTCAGCGAAATCTCTACCTTCTCGTATTTGAGGGTATTGGTATTGTAAAAATATTTTATTCTTTTAGCCATAATGGGGATACAAAAATAGCATTTATTCAAAAATTATCGATTTTCAATGATTAAACCTATATTAAGGCAGATTTAAGTAATAAATTGGCATAAAATCCTATTTTTGTGCTCTTGTTAAAAATATGAACTCAAAAGAAATACGCCAAGCATTTTTAGATTTTTTCAAATCCAAGCACCACCATATAGTTCCATCAGCCCCAATGGTTGTTAAAAACGACCCTACCTTAATGTTTATCAATTCAGGAATGGCTCCTTTTAAAGATATTTTTTTAGGAATTAGCCCTATTAAATACAAACGGGTAGTGGATACCCAAAAATGTTTAAGAGTATCAGGAAAGCACAATGATTTGGAAGAAGTTGGGATCGATACCTATCACCATACCATGTTTGAAATGTTGGGGAATTGGTCCTTTGGAGATTATTTTAAAGCTGAGGCCATTGCTTGGAGTTGGGAATTATTAACTGAAGTTTACAAATTACCTAAAGACCGTTTATATGTTACGGTTTTTGAAGGCGATGAAAAGGAAGGCATTCCACGTTCTATCATTGCTTTTGAAGAATGGAAAAAATTAGTACCTGAAAACAGAATAATTTTAGGGAATAAAAAAGATAACTTTTGGGAAATGGGAGAAACTGGTCCTTGTGGTCCATGCTCTGAAATCCATGTAGATTTAAGACCTGATGCAGAAAGAGCCTTAGTTGAAGGCGCAAAATTAGTGAACGCTGATCACCCACAAGTAATTGAAATTTGGAACAATGTATTCATGCAATACAGTCGATTGAAAGATGGTTCACTTGAGCCATTGCCAATGCGACATGTAGATACAGGCATGGGCTTTGAAAGATTGGTGCGTGCAATACAAGGAAAATCTTCCAACTATGATACAGATATTTTTCAACCATTAATACAATTCATCGCCAAAAGTTGTGGCATAGCTTATGGCAAAGCCGAGCAAACGGATATTGCAATGCGTGTAATGTCTGACCACATCAGAGCCATCGCTTTTTGTATTACTGACGGACAGCTACCATCCAACAATGGTGCTGGTTATGTTATTCGTAGGATACTGAGAAGAGCAGTACGTTATGCTTATACTTATTTGAATTTAAAGGATCCTTTTTTATATCAATTGGTTGATATTTTGGCTGAACAATTTGATGGTGTTTTTCCAGAAATTGTAGATCAAAAAGAATTTGTGAAAAAAGTAATTATGGAAGAAGAAAATTCTTTCTTAAAAACTTTAGCAACCGGTATCCAACGATTTGATAAATATGAAGCAAAGAATAAAACCATTGAAGGGACTTTTGCTTTTGAATTGTTTGACACGTTTGGTTTCCCAATTGACTTAACTCAATTAATGGCTTCAGAAAAAGGTTGGATTGTTGATTTAGTAGGTTTCAACCAAGCATTGCAAATTCAAAAAGATCGTTCGAGAGCTGCAACTGCAGTAGACACGGATGATTGGACAGTTTTGTTGCCAAATCATACCTCTGAATTTGTAGGATATGATGAATTAACTGCACAAGCACAAATTATACAATACCGAAAAGTTACGGCTAAAGGAAAAGAACAATATCAATTGGTGCTGACACAAACTCCTTTTTATGCAGAGAGTGGTGGACAAGTAGGTGATACAGGTGTATTGATTGCCAATACTGCTAATAACGAAACCATTGTTATCACTGATACCAAGAAAGAAAATAATTTGATCATTCATTTTTGTCAAAAATTACCAAGCGATTTAAGCTTGCATTTTGAAGCAAAAGTTGATAGCCATAAAAGATTAGCTACTGAGAACAATCATTCAGCTACGCACCTATTACATGCAGCTTTGAAGCAATTGGTAGGAACTCATGTAAACCAAAAAGGTTCCTTAGTAAATGAAGAACATTTGCGTTTCGATATTTCTCATTTTGCGAAATTAACTGATGAAGAAATTGCCTCAATAGAAAAATTGGTGAACCAAAAAATCATGCAACAAATTCCGTTGAAAGAAGAGCGCAATGTTCCTTATCAACAAGCATTAGATTCAGGTGTTACGGCATTGTTTGGAGAAAAGTATGGAGATTTTGTGCGTGTGATTACATTTGAAGATCAATATTCTAAAGAATTATGCGGAGGAACGCATGTAAAAAACACAGCACAAATTGGTTTGTTTAAAATTCTTTCTGAAAGCGCTGTTGCAGCAGGAGTAAGACGTATAGAAGCAATAACAGGTGAAAAGGCCCTGGCTTATTATCATTCACAGTTATCACTTTTAGAGGAAGTTAGAACGAGCTTAAAAAACCCAGTAGATTTATTAAAAGCTGTAGATCAATTAGTAGAAGAGCATAGTAAATTCAAAAAACAAATTGACGCTATTCAGATAGAAAAGGCTACATTATTGAGAAAAGAATTAATGACCAGCGTTCAATTGATCAATGGAGTTCATTTCATTTCAGTTAAAGTAGAATTAGCCAACGTTGATTTAATCAAAAATATGTTGTTTGAAATGAGGGCTGAACTGGAATCTGCATTTTTAGTATTAGGTGCAGTAATTGAAGATAAACCACATTTAGCAGTTATTATTTCAGATCATTTGGTTAAAGAAAAAGGATTGAATGCTTCTCAAATAGTTAGAGAATTGGGTAAAGAGATTCAAGGTGGCGGAGGCGGACAGCCATTTTTTGCTACCGCAGGCGGTAAAGATATTTCAGGATTGGAACGCGCTTTGAAAAACGCGATAAACTATATTTCTTAAATGACTTGGCACTATTCATTAATTAGAAAATTGGTGCGCTTGTCGGCCGAGTTTTTTTTTAGTAAAAAATACTTAGTTGACCTTCAAAAGTTAAATACTAAAAAGCCTTTACTGGTTTGTGCCAATCATGCAAGTACTTTTTTAGACGCCATGCTCATCATGGTATTGACAAAAAGAACTTATCATGTTTTGGTTCGTGCTGATGTATTTCAGCGACCATGGGCTAAATGGTTTTTATCTCAGTTCAATTTAATACCCATTTACCGAATGCGTGATGGGATTAATCAATTAGAAAAAAACAACGAAACTTTTGAACGTTGCTTACGCATTTTTGAAAACAATGGTGCCATTATTATTTTTCCAGAAGCCAATTGTGTGATGGAAAGAAAATTGAGAAAATTGCAGAAAGGTGCAGCCCGTATAGCTTTCCAGGCAGAAGAATCCAATCAATTTAAATTAGATTTAGAGATAATTTCAGTGGGCATTACCTATGAACGGATGAAATATTTCGGCGGCCGATTATACATGAAAGTTTCAGATCCATTCAGTATTGCTCATTATAAAAAGTTGTATCAATTAGATAAAAATGAAGCTTTGTTAAAGGTAACCCAACAAATAGAAAGTTCATTGAAAGCATGTATGACAGAAGTCCTACATAAAAAAGATGAAACTATTTTTGAGCATTGTTTGGCTTGGCGAAAAGAGAAACTCAATTTTGAAGAGGTTCAAAGCATTGCACACAATGTGAATTTAGAAAATGAAGAATTGAAAAATGTTTTGGCGCAAGCTTTGCATGATTTTGATCAACACTTACAACGTTTTAAAATTAGAAGAGCAACTTTCGTAAAATTAGCATCAAAAGTTATTTGGAAAAGGTATCTGAATTTATTTATCAGATTGATTGATGTGATTGCCTTATTCCCGTTCTTTTTAATTGGATTACTATTCAATGGGATTCCTTTTTACTTGCCACTAACAATGTCAAAAATGTTTTTTAAGAACGAACCAGAATACCATAATTCTATCAATATGGCTGGTAGTGTGCTGTTGTTTATTCTCTTTTACATTACCTATGCTATTTTATTATTGGTTTATAGTCATTCAATCATTCTGAGTACCTTTGTAGTAATCTTTGGTTTGCTTTGTGGAATGGTAGCCTTTTTTTACCGCAGAAGTTTCAAAGAATTTTTATCAAGTATTTATTTTATGAAATTAAAATTGAGTCATAAAAAAGAATGGTATCTACAATATAAAGTATTACAAGAAGAATTAGCACAATTTTAAATTCGCAATAAATTAGCATGTCAACAATAAATTATAATGAATACGAAACAGTAGTAGGGCTTGAAGTTCATGCACAACTTTCTACTTTAAGTAAAGCTTATGCATCTGATTCTGCTGGATTTGGAGATGATCCAAATACCAATATCAGTGCGATTACTTTAGGTCACCCAGGTACTTTACCTAAAGTGAATGAAAAGGTAATTGAGTTTGCAATTAAGATGGGATTGGCTACCAACTGTACCATTCGTCATGAAAATCAATATGCACGAAAAAATTATTTTTATGCTGATTTACCAAAAGGCTATCAAATAACTCAAGATACTACACCAATTTGTACCAATGGTTTCATAGAAGTAAAATTGAAAGATGGTTCAAAAAGCCGAATAGGAATAACTCGTATACACATGGAAGAGGATGCTGGTAAAAGTATTCACGACCAAGATTTATATGACTCATTGATTGATTTAAATAGAGCTGGAGTTCCTTTAATTGAAATAGTTTCTGAACCAGATATTAGAAGTGCAGAAGAAGCAGGAGCTTATTTAACTGAAGTTCGTAAAGTATTGCGTTACTTAGAAATTTGCGATGGAAATATGGAAGAGGGAAGTATGCGTTGTGATGCGAATATTTCAGTTAGAAAAAAAGGAAGTACAGCTTTTGGAAATCGTTGTGAAGTAAAGAATTTAAATTCTATTCGTAATGTACAACGTGCAATTGAATATGAAGTAAAGCGTCAGATTGATGCAATTGAAGCTGGTGGACATATAGATCAAAACACCTTAAATTTTGATGCAGCCTCAGGTACTACCAGTGTTTTGCGTAGTAAAGAAATGGCCAACGACTATCGTTATTTTCCTGAGCCTGATTTACCTCCCGTATTTGTGAGTGATGAATTTATTAAAGAGATTCATGCTGCAATGCCTGAATTGCCTGAACAATTATTTTTAAAGTTCACTAAAGAATTGGGCTTAAGTGAATATGATGCGCATATCTTATTGGATCAAAAAGAAATGGCCATGTATTTCATTCAATTATGTGAGCATAGCAAGAATTACAAAGCTGCAGCGAATTGGATGATGGGTGCTATTAAATCTTATCTGAATGAAGAAGCCATTAGCATCACTTCATTTCCAATTCAACCTAAAACCATTGCTGAATTAATTGCCTTGATAGATGATGGTAAAATAAATAATTCATTGGCAAATAATACTTTGTTCCCTGCTATGATTAAAGCACCAACACAGTCGCCATTAGTACTTGCTCAAGAATTGAACTTAATCATATCTACTTCTTCAAATGAAATTGTCGGTTTTATTGAAGAAGTTTTGGCAAAGTATCCTGAAAAGGTATTGGAGTACAAATCGGGCAAGAATGGCTTATTGGGTTTATTTATGGGAGAAGTAATGAAATTAGCTAAAGGCAAACTTGATCCTAAAGAAGCGAACAAATTATTGATTGAAGCGTTAAACAAATAATGATGAATAAATTAAGTGTAATTGTAAGTTTAATTGTAATAAGTATTTTATCTTCTTGTTCTAAACCGAGTGGTTTTGTAATTGAAGGTACTGTTACTGGAGGCAATATCAATAAAGTAGTATTAGAGCAAATCACCGGGCAAGTAACCGTGTTGGATTCATTTGATATTTCAAAAAATGGCAAATTCAGATTAGTAGGTTCTACTGATCAAAAAGCTATTTACCGTTTGAATTTTGAAAATAAAAAAGCCATTGATTTAATTTTAGATAATACTTCAAAAGTAGAAGTGAATTTTGATAGCAATGGTCCGCTGGCTGAATATGAAGTAAAAGGTTCTCCTTTATCAACTCAATTGAAAGAAGTGAATCTGATTTTATTTGAAACATATAAAAAAGTGAATGCTTTACAAGCAGAGTATGCAGAGAAAGCAAATGACCCAAATATCAATGCCATTCAAATTGAATTAGAAAAGAAATACACTGCAACCCTTGAACAACAAGTGGTACAGCTGAAAGCGTATATCAATACTCATTCTGATATATTGGTTGGTTTGTATGCACTTTCTTATTTAGATGTTGAAGAAAATTATGATTTTATTGATCAAGTTTTTAAACAACATCAAATACAAATTGATTCGTTTGAATATGCAAAACAATTCTACAGTCGTTTTTCAGAAGTGAAAAAATTAGGTGTAGGTGAGATGGCACCAGATATAAATTTACCGACTCCAAATGGAGAGCAATTGGCATTATCTTCCTTCAGAGGCAAAATCGTTTTATTGGATTTCTGGGCTTCATGGTGTGGACCATGTAGAAAAGAAAATCCAAATAACGTAAAATTATACAATGCTTATAAAGATAAAGGCTTTACCATTTATGCAGTTTCATTAGACAAGAAAAAAGAAGATTGGGTAAATGCCATTATGGAAGATGGGTTAAGCTGGAACCATGTTTCGGATTTGAAATTTTGGAAATCAGAAGCTGCACAGTTGTATAAAATTGAAGCCATACCCGCAACCGTATTGATTGATAAGGAAGGAAAAATAATAGCAAAGAATTTAAGAGGAGAAGAATTAGCAAGAGTTTTAAAGCAATTATTACCTTAATAAATACTTAGTTTTAAATTATTAAGCACTTTAACAATTTATTAACATAAATTTAACTGGTACATATTATTGTCAAGGTACTTTCGATTAAAATTAATCTATGAGCACAGTAAAGCAAAAAGTTCTAATTGTTGATGATGAACCAGATATTTTGGAACTGATAGAGTATAACTTGAAAAAAGAAGGTTATACGGTAATTACTGCCACCAATGGGCTAGAGGCTATACAAATGGCTAAAAAGTATTTACCAGATTTAATTGTGCTTGACATCATGATGCCTAAATTAGATGGAATAGAAACCTGCCGTCAATTAAGAGCACTACCCGAATTTAAAAATACATACATGGTATTCTTAACCGCAAGGAGTGAAGAGTACTCAGAAATATCAGGATTTAATGTAGGAGCTGATGATTATATCGCTAAACCTATTAAACCAAGAGCCTTAATCAGTAGAATCAATGCCATACTTCGCAGAAATGTGATGACGGAAGTAGAAGCTGAGAAGAAATTAGAGATTGGAGATTTGGTAATTGATAGAGAAGCTTTTTTGGTTTTTCAAGCTGGAAAAAAAGTAGTTTTAGCAAAGAAAGAATTTGAATTGCTTTTCTTGTTAGCATCTAAACCTGGTAAAGTATTTACTAGAGAAGTAATACTTAATAATATTTGGGAAGATTCAGTAGTGGTAACCAATAGAACAATAGATGTGCACATTCGCAAGGTGCGTGAGAAATTGGGAGATCATTATGTGACCACTGTAAAAGGGGTTGGTTATAAATTTGAAGTATAGGTAAATTGCCCAAAGCTTTTCTACCTTTGCATAAATTAGCCTGCCTACTCAATGAATAAAAATCCAACACCTAGAAGTATTGCGTTCTACACGGCTTTGTTGATTGTATTCGCTGTTGGTGCTTCTTCATATTTTTTCATTAATAATATTCTTTTTTTAGCAGGCATATTGTTAGTCACTTTTGTCAGTGCCTATTTCTTAATATTTTATGCTATTGAAGTTTTTATCTACCGAAAAATAAAATTGGTTTATAAGAATATCCACAATTTAAAAATCAAAAAATCAGAACCTCGTTTTGCAGAGCTTCACTCCAACGACCCCATTACCGATGTTGAAACAGAAGTAAGAAATTGGGCTGAAGACAAATCAACGGAGATTGAGCAATTGCGAGAGATGGAGACCTACCGTAAAGAATTCCTTGGCAATGTATCTCATGAATTGAAAACACCTATTTTCAATATTCAAGGTTATATCAACACTTTATTAGATGGGGCTTTAGAAGATCCAGAAATATTGGTTCACTTTTTAAAGAAAGCTGCTAAAAGTACTGACCGTATTGCTACTTTGGTGGATGATCTAGAAGCGATTTCTCAACTAGAATCTGGATTCTTAACCATGGAATTGGAGATATTTGATGTGAATGATTTAGTGCGTGATATTTTCGATTCACTGGAATTAAGAGCTAGTGAAAAAAATGTGACTTTGGATTTTAAAGAAGGTTGTGATGTGCCTTTTATTGTTGAGGCAGATAAAGATAGAATCAGACAAGTGATCATCAATTTGATTGTAAACTCTATTAAATACGGTAAAGTGGATGGACATACCTTAGTGGGTTTGTATGACATGGATGAGAATATTCTAATAGAAGTGACTGACAATGGAATTGGTGTGCCAGAAGAACATTTACCTCGTTTGTTTGAAAGGTTTTATCGAGTAGATAAAAGTAGATCAAGAGATGGTGGTGGAACAGGCTTAGGCTTAAGTATTGTAAAACACATCATAGAAGCTCATAACCAAACTATCAATGTGCGCAGTACTATTGGCGTAGGAACAACCTTTGGATTCACGCTCAAGAAGGCATAAGGTTTAATTTGAAGAAATCTAGATTGAATAATAATAGCTCTTTGGCTTATTAATTTCGAATCGCTTTTTATTCTTTTTAAACTATCTTCGCAGCATGAAGTTTCCCAATTTTAAGGACCTAATTTTATATGAAGATGAACAAGTAATTGTCATCAATAAACCTGCATTTATCAGCACTTTGGATGATCGTAATGGAGATACTATCACTATTATTAGATTGGCTAAACAATATTGGGAAGAAGCTCAAATTTGTCATCGCTTAGATAGAGAAACCTCTGGAGCATTGATTATTGCTAAAGATCCAGAAACTTACCGTTCCATCTCTATGCAATTTGAACACAGAGAAGTGCGTAAAATTTATCATGCCTTTGTAGATGGTCAACACCGATTTGAAGATTTAAAAATTGATTTACCCATTAGCAACTTAGGAAAAAGCAATGTAAAAATTGACCGCACGGATGGTAAACGCGCCGAAACTTTTTTCAAATCAATCATCTATTTCAAACATTATACTTTAGTTGAATGCCGTCCTCTTACTGGCCGCATGCATCAAATTAGAATTCATTTAGCAACTCAAAGAGCCAGTATAACTGGTGATGAATTATATGGAGGGAAGCCTTTCTTTTTATCTTCAGTAAAAAGAAATTACCGATTATCAAAAGAAGAAGAAGAACAACCTATTATGAAACGCTTTGCTTTGCATGCAAGGGAAGTAGGGTTTACTTTACCGAATGGAGAAGTATTAACTATCGAAGCTCCTTATCCAAAAGACTTTGATACGATGATGAAGATGTTGGTGAAATTTGATTCGTAGAATCTTAATTCAAAATTCAACACTAATAATTATGAATTTTGAGTGTTGAATTTTGAATGTTAATTGAAAAATTATGAATTAGGACTTTGGCATTAAGACTTTTAAATAATTAGATAATTAGCTAATATGCAAATTAGCTAATTGCTCACTTAGCAACCTACAAAGCAGCATCAACACATTAACACATCAACACATCTCTCTCCCACGAAGATTCCATTAGCTAATTAAACTCTTAGCAACCTACAACGCAACCTACAACGCAGCATCAACACATCAACACATTAACACATCAACACATTCTCTACCCACGAAGCCCCCATTAGCTAATTAGCTAATCCCCAAATTAGCTAATTTCTCACTTAGCAACCTACAACGCAGCATCAACACATCAACACATTAACACATCAACACATTCTCTACCCACGAAGCCCCCATTAGCTAATTACCAAATTAGCTAATTAATCATATTAGCTAATTAACTACTATACCCCAAAAGTTTCATCACCTGCTTACTATTCTGCTCTTCACCAAAAACTTCATAGTTAAAAGTCTCGTCGCGGTTTTTGCGGATAAGGATATGTTTAGGATGTGGTAATAAACAATGATGTACTCCACCATAACCACCTAATACTTCTTGGTAAGCACCGGTATGGAAAAATCCTAAGTATTGTACTTTTCGAGTCTTAGGCATGAATACGTTATTCATGTGAGCTTCTTGGTTGTAATAATCTTGACCATCACAGGTGATGCCCCCTAAGTTTACTTTTTCATATTCAGCATCCCAATTATTGATTGGAAGCAGAATGTATCTTTGATTCATGGCCCAAACATCGGGTAAGTTGGTAATGAAACTACCGTCCAACATCAACCATTTTTCTTTGTCGTTCTGTTGTTTACGACCCAATACTTTGTATAAAATACCTGAAGCGTCAGACACGGTATATTTACCAAATTCAGTAATGATATCAGGTTCCATTACTTGGTGTTCTGCGCAAATATCTTTGATCCTTTTTACAATTTCATTCACCATGTATTCATAATCGAATTCAAAAGTCAAGGAATTTTTAAAAGGCATACCTCCACCAATATCTAAAATAGAAAGGTCGGGATTTATCTTTTTGAACTTGCAATAAAGCGTTACATATTTCTCCAACTCATTCCAATAGTAAGGGGTATCACTGATACCTGAGTTAATGAAGAAATGCAATAATTTAACTTTAAAATTAGGATGAGATTCAATTCTTTGGTGATAGAAATCTATTACATCTTCCATTCTAATTCCTAAACGAGAAGTATAGAATTGCGAATCGGGTTGTTCTTCAGAAGCAATACGGATACCTAAATTACAGGTAACATCCAATTCATCATCATAAAAGTAAAACTCTTCTTTATTATCTAAAATGGGGATGATGTTTTTGAAACCATCATGCAACATGTCAACAATGTATTGTTTGTAATGATCTTTTTTATAACCATTGCAAATTACCGTGATGTCTTTATTTAAGATACCTTTTTTTTCTAAATGGTCAATAATTGGCATATCAAAAGCAGAAGAAGTTTCTAAATGAACATCATTTTTCAAAACCTCATCAAGTATATGACGGAAATGGGAGCTCTTGGTGCAATAACAATAAGTATAACTACCTCTATAATTATTGTTCACAATGGCTCTTTGAAACCAAAGCTTAGCTTGTTGTATTTTTTTAGAAACTATTGGCAAATAGGTGAAACGTAAGGGAGTACCATAAGTTTCAATCATTTCCATCAAGTTTAAATCATGAAAATATAATTCATCATCATGAACCTCGAAGCCTTCTTGGGGGAAACCAACACTTAAATCAAGAAATTCCTTGTAACTTTGCATTATCTTAAATTTTGCCAAAGATATTTTATTTATTTGTAGAATACACAGAACTTAAATCCATTTTTTAATATTTTAATGGAATTTTGCTTTTAGTTAATAGGATTATATGAGAAACTTAAAAATCATTGAAGTAAAGTCTGAATTAGGAGCCGGAACCCGAGGAGCAAGTATGGGCGTGGATGCCATTAAAATAGCGGCACTTGACTTTGGAAGTCGGTTTTTCAAACAATATAAATCTGTTGAAGTACCTAATGAAAATCACTTATTATTAGAGTCGGCGGGCAGCTCCCATGCCAAAAGAATTTCAGGCGTATTAACCATGTTGGAAAGAGTTTGTGAAGAAGTGGCGCGTTCAGTGAAAAATAATGAGTTCCCGGTAATTCTAGCAGGCGATCATTCCACCTCAGCTGGATCAATTGCTGGCATAAAAATGGCGAATCCAAAATCTAAACTAGGAGTAATTTGGATTGATGCACATGCAGATATTCATACACCATATACTACCCCATCTGGGAATATACATGGGATGCCTATTGCAATTTCATTAGGAGAAGATAATATAGAATCAAAAATCAATAAACCCGATCAAGAAACGGTGAACTATTGGTATCAGCTAAAAAATGTAGGTGGGGTATCTCCGAAATTTACACCTAATGATTTAGTATATATTGGTGTGCGTGATACGGAAAAGCAAGAAGATTTTTTACTGAAGAAATTTGGAATGAAGAATTTCACCACCTTAGAAATTCGAAGAAAAGGAGTGGAGAAGGTTGCCATTGAAGCATTAGCACATATCGACCATTGCGATATTATTTATATTTCTTTTGATGTTGATTCCATGGATTCGTCTATTTCAAAAGGTACTGGAACACCAGTTTCTAATGGTATTACAGAGAAAGAGGCAGGCAATTTACTTGCCCGTTTATTGCAAAGTCCGAAAGTATGCGGATTTGAAATGGTAGAGATCAACCCTACATTGGATAAAGAAAATTTAATGGCTGAAAATGCATTTGAAATTTTAGTAAGAGCCACCAACCAATTAATTAACGACTAAAGTATTTCTGAATAAGGAAAAGATAAGGACCTGTATAGATGAATATTCAAGAACAAATTATAAACTACACCCAACAAGCAATACTCGATTTATTTCAAACCACAGTGACTGCAGAGACTATTACTTTGCAGGAAACACGAAAAGAGTTTGAAGGGGAAATTACCATTGTTACTTTTCCATTCATCAAATTTTCTAAAAAATCTCCAGAAGAAACTGGACAAATGATTGGTGATTATTTGAAGCAAAATTTTGATCAAGTGTTGAACTTCAATGTGGTTAAGGGTTTCTTGAATGTAGGCATTGTAGATCAGTATTGGATTTCTTTGTTGAATACAATCAACCATCAATCAGCTTACGGACAACTAGCTTCTAAAAATGAAAAGGTAATGGTTGAATATTCTTCACCCAATACCAATAAACCATTGCATTTAGGACATGTAAGAAATAATTTATTGGGATTTTCACTCGCTGATTTATTGAAAACTGCAGGCTTTGATGTAGTAAAAGTAAATTTAATTAATGATCGAGGAATTCATATTTGCAAGTCCATGTTGGCTTGGCAAAAGTTTGGCAATGGAGAAACACCAGAGTCGAGCGGATTAAAAGGCGATCATTTAGTAGGTAAATATTATGTTGAATTTGATAAAGCCTATAAAAAAGAAATTGCCCAATTAATGGAGCAAGGCTTGACAGAAGAAGAAGCCAAAAAGCAAGCACCATTGATTCAAGAAGCACAAAGCATGTTATTGAAGTGGGAAGAGAAGGATGTAGAAGTAGTTGAACTTTGGAAGAAAATGAATGCCTGGGTTTATGCAGGTTTTGAGGTGACTTACCAAAGTATGGGTGTTGATTTCGATAAATATTATTATGAATCAAATACCTATTTATTAGGTAAAGATTTGATTGATGAAGGATTGAATAAAAAAGTATTCTTTAAAAAAGAAGACAATTCAGTTTGGATAGATTTAACGGAAGATGGCTTGGATCAGAAATTGGTTTTGAGGGGAGATGGCACTTCAGTTTATATCACACAAGACATTGGAACAGCTAACATGAAGTACAACGATTTTAAAATGGATCGTTCTATTTATGTAGTGGGTAATGAACAAGAATACCATTTTAAAGTATTGTTTTTGATTTTGAATAAATTGGGTTTGAAATGGGCGAAAGGCTTATTCCACCTATCATACGGCATGGTTGATTTGCCAAGTGGTAAAATGAAATCAAGAGAAGGAACGGTAGTTGATGCAGATGATTTAATCAATGAAATGATTGAATCAGCTAAAAAACAAACCGAAGAATTAGGAAAAGTAGATTCGTTTTCAGAAGAGCAAAAAACAGAATTGTACAAGACCATTGGAATGGGTGCTTTGAAATATTATTTATTGAAAGTAGATCCTAAAAAGCGTTTGTTGTTTGATCCAAATGAATCTATTGATTTGCAAGGAAACACTGGTCCTTTCATTCAATATTCTTATGCAAGGATTAAATCAATTTTGAAGAAAGTAAATAAGGAAATACCTAAGGAAAGCACTGTTGAAAGTATCAATGCCAATGAGAAAGAAGTAATTTTACAATTGGCTAAATTTCCTGATGTGATTGATGCCGCAGCCGCAGCTTATAGTCCGGCGCTGGTTGCTAACTTTGTATATGATTTAGCAAAATCATTCAATAAATTTTACCATGATGATCAAATTTTGAAAATTGAAGAAATAGATCGACAATTATTCAGATTGATGTTATGTGAAAATACTGCTAAAGTTATTCAAAAATCATTGGCCATATTGGGAATGCAAGTACCCGAAAGGATGTAGTATGCATTTCAAAATAAATCAACTCAAGGTTTTTATTTCAATGATACTGGCTTGTTTTTTATTAAGCCAACCTTTAGCTGCGCAAAATTTTTATTCAGTAATTCCAAGTTATTTATTTGCGGATACACTTATCAATCGCCATAGTGTATGGTTTGATTTAAATGATGATGCGCAGTTTGATTTGATTAAAGCAAACATCTACAATAAAAAGAATAAAGTTTTTAAATTCAATCAAGCTGATTATGAATTAAGCAATACAGCCATCAATCAAACTGGTGGTAACTCAAATGGTTTTGCCGCTGCAGATATTGACAGAGATGGAGATATAGATTTATTTCAGTACAGTATTTTCGGACAAAAAAATGCAGTATTTATCAATCAAGGTATTGGACTTTTTGAAAAATCTTATCAGCATGAAAATATTTGCATAGAGAACAATGCTTTTCATGCTTCTTTTTGTGATGTTGATAATGATGGGGATCCTGATTTATTAATTACCGATACAGAATTATGGAATCCTAAACAA
The DNA here is from genome assembly GCA_965279595.1 of Sphingobacteriaceae bacterium. Classification (GTDB taxonomy): domain Bacteria; phylum Bacteroidota; class Bacteroidia; order Sphingobacteriales; family Sphingobacteriaceae; genus CAIKLP01. The sequence continues at coordinate 2,552,841 of OZ257246.1, read as the reverse complement.
ATCAGTAAGCAATGCAAATTATTTTATAATGATGGCATTGGCAATTTCAAAGAAAAATATCCTAAGCAATTCAACAATCCACAATCAGACACACGTGCTGTGGCATGGGCAGATATTGATGGTGATGCTGATCAGGATTTATTGATGGTTAATTTTGGATCGCCCAATCAATTATATATCAATGATGGTAAAGGTCAATTCAGTTTCAAATCTTCTGTGTTTTCATATTTAAAAGATGATAGCAATGATGCTGGTTTTGGTGATATAGACAATGATGGCGATGATGATTTAATTATTGCGAATTTGAAATATGCACCAGTATTGTATTTGAATGAAGGGCATCAAAATTTCGTAATGGCTCCCATTAAATTTACACAACATCAAGTATTACCTGGTTCTGTAAGCATTGTTGATGCTAACAATGATGGCAGTTTAGATATTTACAGTAACGCCATGGGAACCAATCAACATCAATTGATGTTGCAAAATAAAAATGACAAACATTGGGTAAATATTAAATTGCGACAAGACGGGAAAAACTTTTTTGCAATTGGTGCGCGAGTTGCAATTAAATGTATCATCAATCAACAAGCAGTTTGGCAAAGCAAGGAAATTAGAACCAAAACAGGAAGAGCGCATATCAACAATTATGATTTGCATTTTGGTTTAGGAGATGCTAGTCAAATTGATAGTTTAGTAATTACTTGGACCGATGGAAGAACAGAAACCAAAACGAATTTAAGTATTGATCAAATTTATTTGATTGAACAGCAAAGCCAAGTATATTCAATAACTGCAACTGTTTTAGCCAATCATAAAGAAACAGCAATTAAAGATTTATCCATTAGAATGATTGCGGATAGCATGAAATTGGGTGAAGTATTTAGTACTACTTTATTTTATGAAAACAAGAGTGTGATTCCACAAGATATTACGGTTGAACTGGAGTTGAATCCATATTGTAAATTATTAAACGCATTTCCAAATGCCATACAAACTCAAGATAATAGAGTGAAATGGGTTGTTAAAAATGTAGCTCCTTTGCAGAATGGGTATATCTTAGTTTCTTCTTTATTTAGCAAAGACCCCGAAAGTATTTTAGTTCCGCAAACTCTTAAAGTCAGTATCTTTCCTTTGGTAGGTGATGAAAATAAAAGCAATAATAGTTATGAGGTGAGGCAGCGTATTGTTTGGGAGCCTTAAACAAAAAAAATGCCTGTAAAACTTACAAGCATTTTTTTTCACGTTATTCCATTTCAGCCATTCAGTTAATTTTCAAACGACTGAAATAGTAAGATAATTTTAATTCTTTAGTACCATGAGTGTAGTCATAAAAACCACGTCCAGATTTTACACCTAATTCACCAGCCGTTACCATTTTCACTAATAATGGGCAAGGTGCATATTTAGGATTTGCAAAACCATCATGTAATACTTCCATAATAGCTAAGCATACATCTAAGCCAATAAAATCAGCTAATTGCAATGGTCCCATAGGGTGACCCATTCCTAATTTCATAACCGTATCAATTTCTTCTACACCAGCAATGGCTTCAAATACCGCATAAATAGCTTCATTGATCATTGGCATTAATAAACGATTAGCTACAAAGCCTGGATAGTCATTTACTAAAGTTGGAATTTTTCCAATTTTTCTAGATGTTTCTAAAATGATATCACAAACTACATCATCCGTTTGGTAACCTTTGATTACTTCTACCAATTTCATAATTGGCACTGGATTCATAAAGTGCATTCCAATTACTTTATTTGGACGAGCAGTAACTGCTGCAATTTCGGTAATAGAGATTGAAGAAGTGTTCGTTGCTAAAATAGCTTCGGGATGAGTGAAGTTACTTAAGTCTTTAAATATTTTCTTTTTAATATCTGGATTTTCTGTTGCTGCTTCAATCACTAAATCCGCATCTTTCACACCTTCTTGCATATCCGTGTAAGTCATCAAATTTCCTAAAGTCATTGATTTTACTTCTTCAGATATACTTCCTTTAGTTACCATTCTATCTAAATTTTTAGTGATGGTATCCATAGCTCTTTTCAAAGCTTCTGGATTGATATCAATCATCGATACTTGGTAACCATTTTGAGCGAATGTATGAGCAATTCCATTTCCCATTGTTCCTGACCCAATTACTGCAATATTTTTCATTTGATTTTTTATAAGTTTTGTTTACAAGTTAACGCGGCAAATTTAGAAGAATTACCCTTTTATTGAACCCTAAATCCACTTTTTTTATTCACATTTGGGAGAAAAAAGCTCATAATTTTTGATTGTATAATCTAAATTTTACAATACAATCATATACAGTTATTTACCTTTACCGAATGATAATAGGGTTTTATCTATTCTAGTTTGTCTTTAGTTGGCAAACAATTGGAATGATTGCCTAAACAACCATTTATTATGAATAAAAAATTGAATTTATTAAAGTTAACTCTTTTATTAACAATGTTTTCTACTGTTTTGTTTGCTCAAGGTTTACAACAAACCATTAGGGGAAGCATTAAAGATAAAGATTCTAAGGAAAGCCTACCGGGAGTATCTGTTCAGGTACTCAACTCCACAATTGGTGTTTTATCTGATCAAAATGGAGATTTTAAAATAGATAAAGTTACAGTAGGAAGGGTGAGTTTAAAATTTTCGATGATTGGTTATGAAGACCAAATACTCACCGAATTGATGTTGGGTACAGGAAAGGAACTTATTCTAAATATTGAATTGACAGAAAAATATGTAAAGACTCAAGAAGTTGTTGTGACAGCTGATAAAAATACGGTTAACAATGACATGGCAACAGTGAGTGCGCGTTCATTTAGTGTAGAAGAAACTAAGCGTTATGCAGCAAGTGTGAATGATCCTGCTCGTGCTGCATTATCTTACGCAGGTGTGTCAAACAATGGAGATTTTGATAATGGCATTATAATTAGAGGAAATGCGCCACGCGGCTTGTTATGGAGAATGGAGGGAGTTGAAATTCCAAATCCAAATCATTATGGTGGTGATGGTTCTTCAGGTGGTTCAATAAGTATGCTAAGTGCAAACATGTTGAGTAATTCTGATTTTTATGTAGGTGCTTTTCCTGCTGAATATGGTAATGCCTTATCAGGGGTGTTTGATTTGAAATTGAGAAATGGCAATGATCAAAAAAGAGAATATGCTTTTCAGTTTGGCGTGTTAGGTGCTGACTTAGCTTTAGAAGGTCCATTCGGTAAAAATAAATCTTCTTATTTAGTCAATTATAGATACAGTTCATTGGCTATTTTAGATGGCATTGGAATTAAGATTTCTGGTGATGCTGTTCCTGCTTTTCAAGACTTATCATGGAAGGTAAATATTAAAACAAAGAATGCGGGCACTTTTACATTTTTTGGTTTGGGTGGCTACAACCAAGTAGGAGAGACCGATACAGCTTATCGCTTTACTAACGAACAACTTTTAATTACTTCGGGTTTATCTCATTTGTATTTGTTTAAAAATAACAAAACGTATTTGAAAACCGTGTTTAGTTTTTCGCAAACAGTTTTGTCTGATTATGAAGAAAACGCTGACGTTCCAAATAATTATTATTTAATTTTTCAAAAAGAAAATAAAGAAAGAACCTATCGATTGGCAAGTACCCTCAATCATAAATTCAGTGCAAGAAATACTTTGCGTGTTGGCTTTATTGGTACCAGTATCAACTTCAATATCTTCAATGATTATTATGATTTTACGAATGACGTATTGAAACGCGCATATCAACAAAAGGGAAATACCACATTATGGCAAGCATTTGTGCAACAGAAATATAAGTTCAATGAAAAAACAACTTTAACTCCTGGTGTTCATGTTACCTATTTTGGATTGAACAACAGCGCATCCGTTGAACCAAGAGTCGGATTTCAATACAATGCCAATGGGCGAAATACATTTACCGCTGGAGTAGGCATACACAGTAGGTTAGAAGCCATGAGAGCTTATTTTGCTATGGTTGATACTGGTAATTCCATTTATTTTCAACCCAATAAAAACTTAAGTACTTCAAAGGCATTTCATTCGGTAATGGGTTATCAATTGGAGATTACTGAAGCATTAAGATTTAAAGTAGAAGTATATTACCAACACTTATACAATGTACCAGTAGCTGTTGATTCTGGCTCAACTTATTCATTAATTAATTATGATGGCGGAGTAATTAATAAACAATTATTGAACGGAGGTACAGGTGATAATTATGGATTGGAATTAACATTTGAGCATCCATTGAAAAATAATTTTTACTTTTTAATAACCACTTCATTGTATAATTCAACTTATGAAAATAAAGAAGGCAAAACTTTCAATACTCGTTTTAATAGTAATTATTTATTCAATGTTTTAATAGGAAAAGAGTATAAAGTGAGAAAGAATAATATTGTAGGTTGGAATGTGAGAACCATTGTAGCTGGTGGTTTGCGAGATACTCCAATTGATTTAGCGGCATCAATTATTGCAGATAGTCCTAAGCCTATTGAATCTAAAACATACAGTATTCAAAACCCTCTTTACTTCAGACCTGATGTAAGGTTCAATTATAAAATCAATAGAGCCAAAGTATCACATGAAATTTCATTGGATATACAAAACGTAATTAACCGCTCCAATGTTTACAGTACTTATTACGATAGAGGGAAACAAAAAATTGAAACCGCTTATCAGTTAGGTTTAATTCCTATATTGAATTATAGAATTGAGTTTTAGTTTTTATAAGTGAATTTGAAAATATTGAATATTCACAACAATTTTCATTTTTATCATAATTCAGCAAAGGAGGCAGCTAGCCTCTTTTTGCTTTTATAAGTTCAAGATTTTTTTTAGCGTCAAAATTATTAGCAATTCCGCTCATAATGCCCTCCTGTATTGAATTTCTTAAATTAATTACTTTATTTTCTTCTGCCTCCAAAAGTTTTAAGCCAGCACAAATTACTTCATTGACATTTTTAAATCTACCTTCCAAAATTTTTTGTTCTATAAATTTCTCAAAATGATAATCTATGGAAATGTTAAGTTCTAGTTTCATTTTATAAGTTTTTATTTTAATAATAAGAGTATTTATTTTCTTTGATAATGCAATTGCACTAATCCTTTCTCAAATGATTTACTAGAAATTAATTTTAAAAGAAGCTCAGGTCTATTTTCTTTGAATAGTTTGGTGCCTTCGCCCAATAGTATTGGAATAATCGATAAGATAATTTCATCAATTAAGTTTTCATTTAAAAGTTCGTTTACAATTTCTGCACCTCCATCTATGAAAATATTTTTTCCAGCTTCAGCTTTTAAATTAGAAATAAGCGCTTTCAAATTTCCAGAATAATATTGTGCATTTCCTTTATCGGGTTTGGCGCTTCTACTAATGATAAATGATTTTTTATCAGCGTGGGGGAACTCATCTACTTGAGTCATCACCCAATCATAAGTTTTTCTTCCAAGTATTACGGTGTCAATGGTTTTTATAAAATCATTGTATCCATAATCTTCTCCTTCTTGTTGCACTATGGATAAAAAACTTAAATCATCATTGGGTTTAGCAATATAGCCATCTATACTGCAGGCTATGTATAATATTACTTTTCTAGTAGATTGCATTTGCTTGTTTTTAATGGCGATAATTTAACAAATGCTATGCCATTGCCATAAATAATGCACAAGAAAATAATGAAATGTGAAATAAATTTAATGCTTTCTAATTCATCAATCAACAAACATTTGTTTCGCAAGTATTTAAAATAGTCTACCAGGAAAAATAACCAATTGAATGAAGTTAAATTCTAATTGATCGAAATATATTTTTTTCCTTGAAGGCATACTTACATTAATATTAGGAAAGTATCTTAAATTGGTTCTCAAATACCAAGCTTGTAAACGATTGGGTCGAATGTCCCATCCAAAAACCAAACCTGGTTTAATACTTTGATTACTTTTAGAAATGATTGGTTGATTGGGATGCTTTTCTATTACTTTCAAATTTTCTAAACTTGCTGCAGTACCTGCAAAAACAGCAAAACCATGATAGTCTGCAAAAAAATGATAGACCTCTAAAGTCAATGCATTTCGTTCTACTCTTTGTAAATAATCATAAGCGGAAATTTCACTTTTGATATTTCTATAAGCTAAATTCAATTGCAAATCAGGTTGATGCCAATAATAACCTAACCCAAATTCAGGAAAAACCGCTGATTTATGATCATCTAAAAAAGGGAAAGAATCTTGGTTATATGTAGCTGATTTTAAAAAGAAAGTAGATGAGGGTCCAACTGCCAAAGTAAAACCATTCAGTTTATGCAATGAAGCTAAGGTGTCGGTTAATCTTTTTGTTTTGCCATTTTGCCAATTGCGTTCAGCACTTAAACTGGTTTCTAAAATATATTTATAGGAAAATGTAAAACCCAATGATGCTGTTTTAACCGATTCAATTTGAGTTTGATTGATGTAGTAATTATAATTGTTTTTGGCTTGGTAACTGGCACCCAATTCAAGTAAATGATTTTTGTAATTATAGGTGATGCCTGTTATAATGGGATATTTAAATCGGACGAGTTCTGTTCCATTGCCCTGCTGGTATTGGGTTTGCAATAAAGCCAAACCCACATAGGGACGAATCTTTTTATTTTTAATTTGCCAAGGATAAAATTTAGCACCCGTTTCTACCCCTGTTTTAAATCCAGTTTTCTCAAATGAATGAAAGGGTATCGCTACATAAAAATCTGCATGTCCCCAAAAATGAGTACCCCCAATAATAAAACGATTTTCTACTTGATTTTTTAATTGAAAATTTTCTAGTTGTCCGCCATTATTAATGAATGCTGAAGAAGTATTTGCATTTGGAGAAAAACGAATATCAGTACCTAAATTCAATTGAGCAAAACGATGTCGTGTTTTTCCTCCTTCCATATAAACTTGAGCCCATGCAGCTTGAAATGTATAAGTGAACAAGAAAAAGAGGAATAAAAATTGAAGATGATTTTTCGATCTATCTAAGTATTTGAAATTTTTCATTCGAATATTCCTTATTTAATTTTTACAGCTCTTTTATTACTCCATCGAATAATCAATGGCACCAAAATAATAGATGGAAATAACCATACCAAAACAGGAGGTAATGCAAAAGGGGAATATTTCATGTTCACCACTAAAAATGCGGTGAGTGAAGCAATATAGCCGCCAGTCATGCGGGAGATATGAGCCAATAACCAATAATTTTTGAATTTTGCTTGTGCATGGTAATTTGCCCAATCTTGTTTCACAAATAATAAACCGATTGTTCCGAAAGTGATGAATACCCATCCAAAACTATTTGATTGGAATAATTGATATACACCTAAAAGAAATAAAAATATACCACAAATAGCCATCAAACCAGAGAGAGTCCAATCCAATAAATCTGGCTCATTATTTTTACCTAACATTTTTAAATGGATATATCGATAACCTGTACCCACCATATAAAAAGTAAAAATGCCCACCATAAATAAAAAGTAATTGGGATGTATGGCTGATAATATCAAAGCTGAAATGCTAGAGCTTAGCATGGCAATTACAAATAAAATGCCAACCTTACGATGGCGCTTACCTCCTTTTTTTTGTACTAGATTAATGGTGCCTGTAATTAAACCTGTGCCACCTGAAATGATATGTAAGATTAAAAGTATGCTGAATAATTTTTCCATTTTGCTTTGTATTTAAAATTGTTGATTGGTTTATCATACAAAAGAAGGTAGACTATTAACGCCAAGCAAAATGTAGTGATGGCTAACAAGAAAATTTGACGAATAACAAGGTATATGCCAATGAGCCTCCTGAATTGACGAATAACAAAGCCAAAATGATTATAAAGCAGATTTAATGCTGGCTACAAATGCTCTTGAAACTGGGATTTCTTCGATTTGGGCATCTTGAAATTGTAAACTCAGTCCTTGTGCATTGCCTGAAAAAGATTTTACTTGTTGAAGGTTGACTAAGTAACTTCGGTGACAACGTTTGAGATGAGGGTAATCAGCGAGCGCCATTTCCACTACTTTCAATGTATTTCGAATCAATATTTTTTCCTTCCTTAAACAAACTTCTACATAATTTTCAAGCGATTTGATATAGAATAATTCATCAATGGAAAAATTTAATTCTTCTCCTTTATTGAGTGAAGGAATTAAAACTTTTTGTGTTTGGTTGTGATGTTCATGCACATTGATGTTTTGGTTCAACGATTGTGATTCCCTTAAAGCGGTTTTCAAACGATTGTGATAAATCAACATGGTGCTGATACTTAATGGAAATACACCAATCAAAACCGTTAAGGCTTGAAACAAGAGTATGGAACGCAAAGAGATGCGTTCAAATATAAAATAGCCTGTATAAACACAATTCACCAAGCCAATTAAAAAGAAAATCCACAGCACATAAATAATATTTTTAGCAACGGTCCAGGTTTTGAGTTGATACCAATTCTTGAAAAAAGTATTAAACAACAAATGGTTGAGAACCATTACAGCAAAGGTGATGAAGCCATAACCAGACAATAAGGCAAGTTTATTTTCATGACGGTAATTTTGTAATCCAAAAGGTTGAAATAGAATAAGGAATAAAAAAATAAACAATCCGAATAAAAATGCCTGAATCAACATCCTTTTGCTTGAAGCATGGAAAGGGTAGGGTTGTTGAAGGGAATTTAAAAGCATGATTTTTTATTACAAGGATTTAATTTTTAAGTTTCGAATATATCGAATTTTTACTGGTAGCACTGAAATATGGTTCCTATTAATCTGAATTTAAAAAACGCAATAACAAAGGCATGCAAAATTCTCCTTTTGCACTATTCGGTTGAATGGTTGTAATTTCTCCTAAATATTCTCCATGTCCGCCTGCTAAAATTTGCAATTCACAATCAGGAATTAATTTCGACATGGCTTTTACATGTTCAGTATTAGCCACATCTGTTGTTCCATTTATCAATAACACCTGAGCTTTGATAGATTTAATTTCTTCATCCGTAAAATCCTTAAAATGAATCATTCGTTCCGCACATTTCTGATACATGTTGTGTAATTGGTTACTATCCGGATTCACTGCAAGGAAAGCATCTTTATATGCTTGAGGCATTTGTTCAAAAGTTCCATTTTTCATGAACTCCCAAAACTGAGGAAATGTTCCATCTCGTTTCAGTAATACCGAACAAGCAATTATTTTGCGAACCATTTCTGGGTGACGAATAGCTATTTGCAAAGCAGTATTTCCACCATTGCTAAATCCTAAAATATCACTTTGTTTAATTTTTAAATGTTGAAGCAATGCAGCTACATCATCTGCATCTTGTTGAAAAGAAATTGCTGTATTCCTATCAGATGTTCTTCCATGTGCTTGTAATTCCACACAAATTAATTGTCGGTGTTTAGCAAGTAAGGGTATAATTCTTCCGAATGATGTTTGAATGGTAGAACCTCCACCATGTAGCAAAACTAAGGGTTCCCCTTCTCCAACAATTTCATAATACATTTTAATTCCATTCACTTGGGCATAAGCACTCTTCAATTTCATTGTTACTCGGTCATTGGTTTGCATTATTGGGTTTTGTTTTTTTGCTATTTGTGCTATTGATGAATAGCTAATTAGTATGAAAATAAAATTAATAATTAATTGTTTCATAAAATGTTTGATTTACATTAATCTTCAATGGCTTCAATGCCATCTTGTTTTAGTTTTTCCAAATTCGCTTTCATCATTTGCACTTGCTCTAGCGTATGTCCTTGCCAATTCTTTAAAATATCAATTACTTTAAGTGGATGCTTGGAACGATAGGATAGCGTTGGGTTACCAGGAAATTTCTTGTCTGTTAAATTCGGATCATCTTCATAAAAACCAGTAGGTTCAACAATATAAACAATACCTGTATTTTCTCCAATAGCTAACTCTGCTCCCCAAATTGCAGCATCTAAAGTACCAGTGAAATACACATATTTAGCTTTATTTCTTTTACCATAATTAGATTGAAAATCAATGCTAATGGAATCACCAATTTGTAGTTGTGCCTTTGTGCCGTGGTAGAATGTTTTATTGATAATTGAGTTGTTTTTAGAAATAGAATCCATAAGTAAAATAATGATAGTTCAATTTGAAATATGTTGGCTTTTCAAATCATTAATTGACTTTATTAATAATCTCTTCTAATGAATAAAACACTGTTTTACCTTGTGCTAGTATCAAATCTCGTTCTTTATTGGCTCCAGGGCTCTCTGCTAAAAGCCATAAGGCATCACAGGCGCTTATAACTGCTAAAGAGATTGCCATTGTTGCAGGATAAGGATCGTCGAGCTTCGCTTGCGCCAAAACAGGTAATGCGGCATTCATTCCAATTAATGGAATATGACCAATAGCTAACAATTGCGCTGCCGCTTTATTCATGGCATCTAGATTTGATTGTCGCTGAGCTGCACTTTCAGCTGAGTATGGACCTGCTACACCTATGATCATAAAATTTATTTATTGCTTGATTAAAATTACGAAATGAAAAAATATTTCCTACAAAATGTTTTTTGGGTATTCAAATCGTATCAAATCATTTTCTAATTCTTCAATTTGAACAAAAAGTAAACGACTTAGTAATTCTTTGGCTTTCACATTATGTGTATGAGTAGCTGCCCAAATTTTTTGAAGCTGCATTTTGTGTATTCCAAAATCAATGGCTAATTGCATGGCTTTGGTCATATAACCTTTGCCTTGATAATTTGCTAACAATACACAACCCAATTCACCAGCGCCATTTTCAAAGCCTCTATAATAGCCAACAGTGCCTATGAGCTGATTGCTTTTGTTTTCTGCAATTCCCCAATGAATAGAATTTCCTTTTAAATAATCTTGATGAATATGATGTTGCATCACATTTGCTTCTTGCAAATTGCTTGCTTTTTTCCCGCTGTAAAAGGAAATATCAATGATGCTTTCTACATCCTTCGGCAAAATTTGGTGCAAGGTAACTTGCGGGTATTGGAGAACAGGGAAAAGAGAATAGGGTGGAGGGTTCATTTTTTAATAGTTCATTTTTTTATTTGAAGATAAGAAAGATTAGAAAGAAAAAAACGAATTAAAAAAGGAAATGATTTTTAATTCGTTTTTAAAAATTTTGTTTGAAAATAAACTGGTACGCAGAGAAAAGCAAATAGATATTTTTACATTATTCTGTTAAAATACTTATTCCAGATACATCTGCATTCCCACTTTTCAATAATTCATAAGTAATTCGATCAGCCACACAATTCACAAATTGTATGCGTTTCAGCTCATTGTATTTAAAAAAGCAGTTTAATAGTTTAGCATTTTGAAAGCTAACTTTTGAAAAAGAACATCTTTCAAAAAAGCAATCTTCCAGTGTGCCTTCAAAAACTAAATTAGCTATTCGAGTTTCTAAGAAAGAACTGTGTTTCCATGTTGCCCCTTCCAAGTTGTTTTTCTCAAAGCCTCCAGATTTAAAACTCATTTCTGTAAAGTCAGCGTGGCTGAAATCACTATCCGACACATAGCTGCCAGTAAATTCTGTTTCATGAAATGAACAATTTTTGAATACGTTTTTTGCTAAATGGGATTTGATGAATTGACTTTGGTTGATAGTTGAACCTGAAAAATCACAACTCTCCATGTTATTGCTTTTCAATATCAATCCCGATAAATCAGAACCAATGAATTGGCAATTTTTGACATTGGATGAACTGAACTTTTCTTGTAAGTTTTTCAAACCTGAGAAATCCACATTTTCCCAATTACTTTCAGACATGTCCCAACTAAGTTTTTTCTTTACGTTGGGTTTTGATTTTTCTGCGATTTGATTTTCTTTAAATTCCGTATGGATGGTTTCCACATCTACTGATTCAAAATCTTCCGAAAAATAATTTAAGTCAACTCCCAATATAACTGCTAATCGGTTCAAGGTGGCAATGTCGGGCATGGATTCACCGCGTTCCCATTTTCCAACCGCTTGGGCACTAATGGCTACTTGCTGTGCAAGTGCTGATTGTGAAAGATTCATTTTCTTTCTTGCTTCGGTAATTTTATTACCTACTGTTTTTGAATTGAGCATCATGATTTTATTTGTTTAAGATGCTACAAAGATATTTCGACTCATTCCTTTCATTCAATATTTTAGGCTACTTCTGGTTGTATTTGCACTACTTTTGGTTGTTATTTAACAACTGGAGGTAGGAATTGGATATTAGTGTGTTTTTAAGTATTGCTAAACATATAAAGGTTTTGAATTTAACTTATTTCAATTTCTTATGTTCTTTTTTTGGTGGCAAAAAATTATTACTAGTTAGCACTTTTTTGCCTGTTTGTAATTCCAATTGTTGTTTCGCATCTTTTGCTATTTTTCCGCCTTTCTTTCCAGCTTTTTTATTTTCTTGTAGGCCTTTTGCTTCATTTGCCTCTGCAATTTGTCGAGTGGATAATTCAGCTAGTGCTGTAAAAATCAATTCGGCCTCACTCATATGTTCACGTATATTTTGTGATTTTAATCCTTTTAAATCTTTATTTTTTTATCGTTAATCCAGTCCATTCTTGATGTATTATATTAGTAAGCAAAGCAAATTCATTGTCCTTTTCAACACCATTTTCTTTCCAATAATCAGTAAGTTTATTTCTAGTTTCTTGCCCAGTCAATCGTTGTTGAATCCATTTTTCACTCCTACCAAGTTTTTGCCAATTTTCTCTTGTTCTATCAATACTTTGACTTGGGTCTGCTAATTCATTTATACGTTCAAAGCCGACTTTTGCAAGCCATTTTTTAAATGGCTCTGCTTTTGGTGAGGGTATAGATTGGATAATTCGTAGTAAAGTTTCTGTATCTGCTGAGTCAGTTTCTCTCATTTTACCGTCTTCTGCCAACAATTTCAACCGTACGATTTTTTCGTACGATTCATTACCTTCAGAATTAAGTTTCTTTTTTAAATCACTCCAATATCTTTTTGGTAAACTGCTTCCTGTTAATATTTCAATTATATCAATTACTGAGAAATACCATACTTCTTTATCATTATCCCAATGACTTCTTACTTTTTTATTTTCAAATAATTTTATCTCATTCATTTCTCAATCCTTTACTTAATTATATTCTACAAATTACTAAAAAAGTAGTACATGCTTTCTTTTTAAATAAATTTTTATTACTTATATTTATTACACTAATGATATGGTTTATTGTTGTTGTATTTTATTCAAATACATTTCCAACTGATTAAATGTTCCAGCAAAACCTTGATTCATATTTTCAATAATTGAATAATAAGTTGCTTCTTGTTCAGCAGTTGCATTGATTGGATGCCCTGAAAGTGTAATGGTGGTTATCCCATTATTTTCTACTAAAGTTAATTGGTTATAAATTTCAAGTGGAAAGTCCATAGGAAAAGGTGATTTGCAGATGTTAGCATTTTCATCTGAAAAAGAAGAAACAAATTCTACCAAGTTAGGATGATTGATTTTTTGGTATTGAAAGAGACCCCACATTATTTGATCATTTCCTTCTAATTTATAATGCATTTTCCCTCCTTGTTTGAAATCAAATTGCAAAACACTCATGCTCATTCCTTCCGGTCCCCACCATTGTGAAATAGCTTCAGGCTTTGCAAATGCGTCAAACACCATAGCTATGGGTGCTTTAAATTCACGAACTATTTTCAGTCCTTCTTTTTTGTCTGATTGATTCATCATTTTTTTATTTTTTTATTTTGAACTTTAGTTAAATATTGATCCAATGAATTAAATTTCTCATTCCAAAACTGAGTATATTGACTCAACCAATCAGCTACTTCAACCAATTTTTTAGGGTTGAAATGGTAATAAATTTCTCTCCCTTTTTGTTCCTGGCGAACCAATTGGCACTCCGTCAATATTTGAATATGTTTAGAAATGGTTTGTCTCGACGAGTCAAAATTGTCAGCAATAGCACCCGGTGTCATTGCCCCAAATGCCAGCAAACTCAATATGGATCTACGTGTAGGGTCGGCTATGGCCTGAAATATATCTCTTCTTGCTTCCATAATGCGCAGTTATTTGACTGCAAATATAACGCTATATTTGATTGCGCAAAATTTATTTTGGTGGATGGTAAAATAAGAATGAGAAAGAAGGCGAGGATTTAAAAAAGATTTTGGAAATGTTGAGTAACAATTTTGAGTAACCTGAATTTTTTTAATTTATTTTTTTCTTTTTCTAATTTGAATAAGCAATAATTTCCTTTCAATCATTCGTTTTTATTGGGGTTCATTCTATTTTTTTTAATAATTTATTGCTATGGTTTATTAGTGTTTGTGAGTAGAAATTTTTACTGGATTTTCTATCTACAACTGCATTCTTGCAGGTTTATTTATGCAGTAAATTTCGACTAAATTTTCATCGGTATTACGATGGATTTTTTTACATCAATGTAAATCTTTTCTTATTAAAAATTAGAAATAAAATATTCGAAGTTCAAATTGTTTTTTCAAAAACGAAGAAATATTCTAAGAAAATCCGAAAAACTTTTGCCTCCATTTTTGCATACTTCGCCCGTACCTTTCCCGTACCTCGCCCGTACCTTACCCGTACTTCGCCCGTACCTTACCCGTACTTCGCCCGTACCTTTCCCGTACCTTACCCATACTTCGCCCGTACCTTACCCGTACCTCGCCCATACCTCGCCCATACCTTTCCCATACCTCGCCCATATCTTTCCCATACCTTACCCATACCTTGCCCATACCTCGCCCATACCTCACCCAAGACTTTCCATAGACTCGCCCAAGACTTTCCATAGGCTCGCCCAAGACTCGCCCAAGACCCGCCCAAGAGAGCCCAAGAGAAGCTTGTAACTTGCATCAAAGCTTATGTCAAAAAAAAACGATGTTTGTAATGCAGAAAGGCTGTTTTCTTGGGAAATAAAAGTGTACAATTCAGTACAATTCTGTACAAAAGTGTACAAAAGCGGACAAAAGTGTACAATTCGGCACTGGGCATTTGAATTGTATTTTTTCGATTTTACATTTGTTTTGTCGTTCGAACCGATAATTTAATTCATTCAAATTTTTAAAATTAAAATTAAATAAAATGGCAAATCAACTGGGGCTTTTAAAATTCAATTCCAAAATTGGCGACCAAAATTTTGGCAAAATGGAAAATGGATCAATCGCAAAACAAATTGATAAAAATGATACAAATATTTTGGCAAATACAGTAGGAGCAAAAATTTTAAGAGAGAATAATGTTGAGTTTGGACAGTCAATTTTTTATTCTAATGAATTCAACGATTTAATGCGCCCTTGTTTAAAAATTAGTAAAAAGAAATTTTTATTGGACCCAATAAATGAGGTGTTTTTAGGCAGTATCAAAATGGAACACTTCATAAACAGCCCTTTTTTCTCCACATCCGAACATTTTTCCTAAAAAAACGTTTCATTTGTTTATTTTCAAGCATTCAATTTAACAAATATAATTTAAGCAATAATATGAACAGTGAAAGCAAGTGCCCATTCCCATTTCATGGGGGTGAAGTGAAGAAATCAGCGGGTGGTGGAACCCGTAACCAAGAATGGTGGCCCAACCAATTGAAGTTGAATATTCTGCGTCAACATTCCAACTTATCCAACCCAATGAAAGAGGGCTTCAATTACGCAGAAGCTTTTCAGTCGTTGGATTTGAAAACATTGAAGCAAGAAATTTTTGACATCATGACTCAGTCGCAAGATTGGTGGCCTGCTGATTACGGACATTATGGTCCGTTTTTTATCCGCATGGCATGGCACAGTGCCGGTACTTACCGTATTTCAGATGGTAGAGGTGGAGCAGGTTCAGGAACACAGCGTTTTGCCCCTTTAAATAGCTGGCCTGATAATGCCAATTTAGATAAAGCTCGTTTATTGCTTTGGCCATTGAAACAAAAATATGGACAAAAAATATCATGGGCTGATTTAATGATTTTAGCTGGTAACTGTGCTTTAGAATCAATGGGCTTTGAAACCTTTGGTTTTGCTGGTGGCAGAGAAGATGTTTGGGAACCAGAAGAAGAAATTTATTGGGGATCAGAAAGTCAATGGTTAGATGATAAACGTTATACAGGCAATCGTGAATTAGAAAACCCTTTAGCAGCCGTGCAAATGGGATTGATTTATGTAAATCCTCAAGGTCCGAATGGTAACCCTGATCCAATAGCTGCTGCAATTGATATCAGAGAAACTTTTGGTCGCATGGCCATGAATGATGAAGAAACGGTGGCTTTAATTGCTGGCGGACATACCTTTGGTAAAACACATGGCGCTGCTGATGCAGATAAGTATGTAGGTAAAGAACCTGCAGCTGCAAGTATTGAAGAACAAGGAACTGGTTGGAAAAATTCTTTTGGAACTGGTAAGGGGGTTGATACCATCACCAGTGGTTTAGAAGGTGCTTGGACAACTACTCCAACCAAATGGAGCAATAACTTTTTTGAAAACCTATTTGGTTTTGAATGGGAGTTAAGTAAAAGCCCGGCAGGTGCACATCAATGGAAACCCAAAGATAATGGAGGTGCAGGTTCTGTGCCTGATGCACATGATGCTTCCAAAAAGCATGCACCAACTATGTTGACTACGGATTTGTCTTTAAGAATGGATCCTATTTATGAAAAAATATCAAGAAGATTTTTTGAAAACCCAAATGAATTTGCAGATGCATTTGCACGTGCTTGGTTTAAATTAACCCACCGTGATATGGGCCCAATTTCTCGTTATTTAGGTCCGGAAGTACCCAAAGAAGAATTGATTTGGCAAGATCCAATTCCTGCAGTTAATCATCCTTTAATTGATGCCAATGATATCACTGCTTTGAAAGCAAAATTATTAGCAAGTGGTTTATCTATTTCAGAAATGGTAAGCACTGCATGGGCTTCAGCAGCTACCTTCCGTGGCTCTGATAAGCGCGGTGGTGCTAATGGAGCACGTATTTGTTTAGCTCCTCAAAAAGATTGGGAAGTAAACAATCCAACTCAATTGAAAAAAGTATTGTCTGCTTTAGAAACTATTCAAAAAGAATTCAATGCAGCACAAAGCAATGGCAAAAAAGTTTCTATGGCCGATTTAATTGTATTGGCTGGTTGTGTTGCGGTTGAACAAGCTGCAAAAAATGCTGGACAAGCAATACAAGTTCCATTTACCCCAGGTAGAGGTGATGCTACACAAGCACAAACAGATGTTGAATCTTTTGCAGTATTGGAACCTGCGGCGGATGGTTTCCGTAATTATTATGCTCCTAAACATGCAGCTACTGCTGAAGAAATGTTGGTTGATAGAGCACAATTAATGACTTTAACTGCTCCTGAAATGACTGTTTTAATTGGTGGTTTGCGTGTGTTGAATACCAATTATGATCAAAGCAATTTAGGGGTGTTTAGCAAAAAAGCTGATACTTTAAGCAATGACTTCTTTGTGAATTTATTAGACTTAGGGACTACTTGGAAAGCTACTTCAGATGCACAAACTTTCTTTACAGGATCTGATCGTAAAACGGATGCACCTAAATGGTCAGCTTCACGTGTTGATTTGATTTTTGGTTCTAATTCAGAATTGCGTGCTTTGGCTGAAGTATACGGTAGTGCTGATGCTCAAGCTCATTTTGTAAAAGATTTTGTAGCTGCTTGGAATAAAGTAATGAATTTAGATCGCTTTGATTTAGCTTAGTTATTTTTTAAAATAATCATCATTAAAAAGGTGAACTATTTATATGGTTCACCTTTTTTTTTGATATATAAATGACTTTATTTGATTTAATATTTAGCCAATTACTTTTTCAAAACAAACACTGTTTTCTATCCCTGCATATTGTCCGTAATTGGCTATGCGTTGATAATTATTTTTTTGATATAATTGAATGGCTTCGGGTTGCATTATACCTGTTTCTAATATACATTTTTGTGCACCTAATTCTTTTGCCCATTGTTCCAATTCTTTTAAGATGATGGATGCAATGCCTTGTCCACGTTGAGCCAAAGGCACATACATGCGTTTAACTTCCATGCTTGTTGCATCATAAAATTTAATAGCTCCACATCCAATTGCTGCTTCTTTATCAAACAAAACAACAACTTCTTTGATATTGGTGATTTTATTAAATTGATCATAAAAAGCATGTTCCTCCCCATCTCTAATAGCTAATTCTTTATCGAGTTCAATAACTAATTTTTGAAAGGCAGGATGGTTGGAGTCGGTACGGAGTAAAGTATAATTTTGCATCTTATTTGAAGGCAATGTTTTTTGCTGCTCAAATATATCATCTTTATAAATTTTATTTAAATCAAAATTTATATTTAAAACTAATTAGACAATTTTATTGGAAGCAATTAAAGTGATTTACTTTTTTTTACGGCAGCATCGATTAAACTTTTCAATACTTTCAAATCTATTTCTTCTAGCTTATTGATATATAAACATCCTACGCCTGTTTTGTGCTTGCCTAGCTTTGCTAATGCAGCTGCGTGTTCTTTGATACCAACGCTAAGATATAGGGAGAGATTAGCTTTGCGAGGGGAGAAGCCAATCATTAACCAATCCACTTCTCTTCCTGTATTCGGACTTTTATATCTTTTAATTCCGAAACCAATAATAGCACTGCTCCACAAAACAGGTTCTTCGCCTGTTGCTTTTTGCATCATTTCTAATAATACAAATGAGTCTTTGCGTTTTTGTTCATCCGCAATTTGATTGATGAAATCTGTTACACTTGCTGCAGTGGGTTTGGTTTTTATTTCAACCAATTTAGATTTTTTCTCAGCCATGTTTATTTGCTTTTTTTGTATTCTCCATCAAATAAAACAGTCCAGGTTTTTCCATTATCATTACTCATATTCCAAGTTTGTCGCACGGAGCCATTCTTCATTTTCTCCCAAACTATTTGGTTCAATCCAGCTTTTGCATCACCCATTTCTGCATCATCCATAACCATTTTACCATCAATCAAATTGCCTGATAAAAAGAGGGTCAAGCCTGAATTGTCTATCCAGTATTGTTCCCAGCGTTTTTTATTCGGATTGAATTTGTTCAAACTTTTACCTACATATTTGCCCTTCACTACTGAATAGTTTTCCAAAACTCCCACACTATCTATGATGCTTTCAATATGACTTTTACCTACAATGGTATCCGTCCCAAATTTATAAACATCCCATTTCCCCAACCAAAAATCAAATTGGTGGTATTTGGTTTTTAACATACTACCTTGTGCTTGAACAAATTGCTGAGTGGTTGTTAAAAACAAGATTAGGAGAAGGGTTTTTTTCATGGTTTCCTTAAATGTGTTAATGTGTTGATGTGTTGATTGTGCTATGTGGGTTGCGAAGTGCTTTATTACTAATTTGTGTATTAAACAATAAATATAACTCTTTGGTTAAACATTTCATTTACTGAATAAAATCTTTTTCGTGGTCTATTATTAATTTTGAATTTGTAATACTTATAAAATTACTCTGGTAACTATAATCTTCTATCAAATCTGTAAGTTGGTGAGTGAAATTAAGATTATAGGTTTCAGTGTACTTGCCTTTTTGACATAAAGATTGTTTATAAATATAAGGGCGATTATAATTTGTTTTTTATAATACTTGAAAAATAGTATTAAAATTATCAACCAATTTAATTATTCCTTTAGATTTTGAATAAAATATTTCTATGCCATTGTTTACACATGGTGGTAAATCACAACTAATTAATAGGTCATCATAAAAAACACCATCAATGGTCATTGTTTGAAGACTTTCATTAGGATTAAAATATATTTTATACAATTCCGAATTGACAGAACCATTTAATCTGACATTGATAATTAACGAATTATATTTTGCTGTAGAAATGGAAACTTCTAAATATTTAACACTACCCAAATAAAACGATTGCCTATATTGTTCCAGTTGATAAACGCCATCATCTCCACAATCTCCTCCACCTCCAAATCCCTCATTAAAATTGATGGAATCAATTAGATTTGCAAATAGTTTTATGGAATCATTAAATTTATCTATATATTTTAAGGTATCATTCCCAACATAAGGATAAAATGATTTATCAATATCGGTTAATTTTACATCTACAACTTCTTTAGGTCCACAGGGTGAGCCTCCAATATTACAAGAAGATATAGTAATTGAAATAACTACAAAACAAAAAACAATTGCTACTTTTTTCAAGGAGTGATTTGGAAAATAGCTTTTGAATTCACAATAATTTTAATTAACCCTTTACTTTTACTATAAAAATATATTGAATCGCTAAACTGAAAAATTATTAAATCAGTATATAAAACACCATTAATTGTTTCAGTTTTTCCTAATGAATAGATAGAAAAATTAAGCTCAAAACTGTTTATTGTAGGCACATAAGAATTGAGTTTTAGTGATAACCCAGAATTCAATTGGCTGCTTGGATAAAGACCGATGCCAATCGAAAATACCTTTTCATGTGTATCTTTTGTAAAGAATGTAACAGTTCTTCTTTCGGAATCTAGAATCTTATTTGGTCCGCAATCTGGGTTATAACCAGGGAAAGCAATCGAGTCTCTTGTAGTTAATGCAGTGTCATCAATACAAATTATATTATCTATTGAATCTATATTGCATTTTAAAGTATCTCCTTTAACATAGGGAAAGAATGCAATATCTTCAGGCATTAAATTTTGAGTTTCATATTCTATCGGGCATTCCAACTCTCCAGTATAGCAAGAAAACTCGAACAAAGTCAAAATTGAAACTAGGAAAAAGTTTCTAAGTCTTTTCATTTTATTTGTTCATGTAAGTTGGAAACTTAATCATTAAATGGTGTTATTTTATTTGCTTCTGGCAAAGACAATTTTCCGTGTTGACCATTGGCTAAATCTGATGAAAATATTAATATTATAAATAAAAGTCTTTTCATAAAACTCGTTTATAAACTAACTTTTTTCTATATATAACTCTAATTAAACCATAACGTTTGCTATAGAATATTGAATCTTCAGGAGGTTCACCATAAGTTGAACCAATTAAAATATCATTATAAGTTATCCCATCTATTTTTAAAAAAATACCTAATCCTAATTGTTTTATTGTATAATCCTTTAATATAGGTGCGTTGTAAAATTGAAAGTTTAAATTAATAGAATTTCCAGAAGTTTTTATTAGTTTAATTTTAAGAAAATCATCATTGAATTGATTCTCTTTAAATAATAATTCCTTGACTTGATAGGTGTACTCATTGGTTACCCGGCATGGGTCATTGTTGCAACAGGTCTGCATGTAATAATCATAACTTATCGTATCCAAATAGGCAGTTACAGTATCTTTCTCATTAAAGAGGCATTTAATAGTGCTTCCGTTTTCATAAGGAATATATGATAAATCTCCCGCAGAAAGGATAAATGTTTGTTGAGTTGGGTCTGGGCATGTAGTTGATTTATTGCAAGAAACAGAAGTTGTAATAATTAGTATAAAAAAAGAGATTGTTGTTAAAACAGTTTTGTTCATAATTGCTAACTATTATTAAAAATAATAAAAAAAAACATGAATTCGTTAATGAGGTGATTAGCAAATTGCCTTTTTGGGAAGCGAATGTGATGATGTGATGATGTGTTGATGTGATGATGTGATAATGTGTTGATGCTGCGTTGTAGATTGCTAAGAACTTAATTAGCTAATTTGCTGATTAGCTAATTAGCTAATAGGGGCTTCGTGGGTTTGAGTGTGTTGATGGGAGAGTGTGTTGATGTGTTAATGTGTTAATGTGTTGATGCTGCGATGAAGGTTGCTAAGCGCTTAATTAGCTAATGGGGCTTCGTGGGTTTGAGTGTGTTGAAGGAAGTATCTGTTAATTGGACTACATAGGTTAATTAACATATGATTTACCTAATTCAAAAATTATTCAATTAACATTCAAAATTTAAAATTTAAAATTATTCCAAAAAGCACAAGAAAACCCTAGTACAAATAGGTTTCCTTGCACTTCAAGAAAATTTAGAATTTTGAAATTATTTTTTCAAGTATTTCCAATCCCATATCAACATGTTGTTTCTCCATAGTTAATGCCGGTCTGAAACGGATAGTTTGGTTTCCGCAACCTAAAAACATTACATTTTCTTCCATTCCTTTCGTTACAAAACGATCACGCATATCTTTATTAGGGAAATCAAAAGCAGTCATCAATCCTTTACCACGAACATTGCTAATTTTATTGTTTTTATGAGATATATCTAATAAGCGATCTTGTAAATATTCACCAACATTTGCAGCATTATCCATTAAGTTATCTTCTCTCATGATTTCCATGATTTTAGATGAACGTACCATATCTACTAAATTTCCACCCCAAGTAGAATTAATTCTTGAGCTTACTTTAAATACATTGGTTTCAATTTCATCAACTTTAGTACCTGCTAATATTCCGCATACTTGCATCTTTTTTCCGAAGGCTAAAATATCTGGTCTAGCTTTAGCACCAAAATGTTCATGTGCCCAAAACTTACCAGTTAAACCTACACCACTTTGAACTTCATCATAAATTAATAAACACTCATTTTCATCAGCTAATGTTCTTAGTTTTTCTAAAAACTCTTGACGGAAATGGTTGTCACCACCTTCTGATTGAATAGGTTCAATGATGATGGCACAGATATCGTCTTTATTTTCTGCAAAAGCAGTTTTAATTTGTTTGATAGAAATTTCTTCACGACGCAATAAATCTTCATGATTAGCATCTGTATAAGGGAACTTCATCATTGGGTTGGAAACCCTTGGCCAATCAAACTTTGCAAACCATTTGGTTTTATCAGGTAAGGTATTGGTTAAGCTTAAGGTATAACCCGAGCGACCATGAAAAGCTTGTTCAAAATGAATTATTTTAAAACCTTTTTCATGTGTATATCCTTTTTGAAAATTCTTTTGCACTTTCCAATCCATTGCAGTTTTCAATGCATTCTCAATTGCCAATGAACCACCTGCAATAAAAAATGCATGTGGTAAATAACTTGGAATACCTACTTGTGAGAAAGTCTCTACAAATTGTGCATACTGTGAAGTATAGATATCAGAATTCGAAGGATTGGTTAATGCTGCTAACATTAAATTCTTTTTGAATTCTTCATCATGAATCATTTTTGGATGATTGTAACCCAATGGTACAGACGCAAAACAAGTAAAGAAATCCAATAATTTCTTTTTGTTTTTATTATCATATATCCATACGCCTTCACTTTTCTCCATGTCGAACACCATATCATAGCCATCAGCTAAAATGTGTTTACTTAAAGTCTCTTGAACTTGGTTAGGTGAAATCATTGCCTTTTGCATAAAATTGTAGATTGTTTTTTACAAAATTAGGCAAAATAAGTACAGAAATCCCCCTTTTGCTCACAAATCCTCAACTTTGGAAGTTTTTTCTTATTGCTATTTTGATTTAAGTAATTGCTTCTGAAATGATTGGCTATTTCAGCAAAAAATGGAATGCATTTATTGGAACTTTTCTTGCATTCCTAAAATCCCCATTAATCCGCCAGTATGTATGACTAATATTTTACTGTTTGGAGCGAAATAATTTTGTTGCATTAAATCATAAGTTGCCATCATCATTTTTCCAGTATAAACAGGATCTAATAAAATGCCTGTATGCTGATGAAAGTTTTGCATAAAAGCAATCAATTCTTTATTGGTTTTAGCATAGCCTCCTAAATGATAATTAGGATGTATTGTATAATTGCTGGAATCAGTTTCTTCTTCACAATAATTTTTTATTTCTTCAAATTCTTTATGGATGATGATGGAATGTACATGGCTAATAAATATAGGATGTTGTTTGACTCCTTCAATAATTCCACATAAGGTGCTGCCAGTACCAGTTGCTAAAAGTATGTGGTCATAGTTTTGATCCAACTCCACCATTAATTCTGCGCAACCTTTGATGGCTTCTTTAGATTTACCTCCTTCATCAATAAAAAATGCTGAGGAATCATTTTGATAATGGCTGTTGTAATATTTTTCTTTCTCTAAATAAGTAGTTCGATCGATGTAAATAATTTCCATTCCAAATTGTTTACATAAAAACAAAACCGGATTGAGTTGTGCATTTTCTTCTCCTCTCACTATACCTACTGTTTGAAAGCCAAAGCTAGCCCCAGCGCAAGCTGTAGCCAAAAGGTGATTGGAATAAGCGCCTCCAAAAGTTACTAATTTTGTTTTTTTTTCAGCGGTGGCTTTAGCTAAAAGGTATTTCAGTTTTCTCCATTTATTGCCTGAAATAAAAGGGTGTATGCGATCATCTCTTTTGATAAAAAGTTCATATCCATTAGGTACTTGAAATTCAATTTTTTCAATAGGAGAATAAATAAACATAGAATTTATGGAGCAGATAAATGATACGTAAATGTAAATGCTTATTCTTTAAATTCCACATTTTCCTAAAAGCAAAACGCCCAACTCAATAGAGTCAGGCGTTCTACGTGATTGGTTAGGTACCAATTTTATTTCCAGTCAATGTTTAAACCAACACCTACTGTTGCTAAAGGATATTTAGCGAATGTATAACTTCCTTGGAAAGTCAAGATTAATAATTTTAAGCGAGCACCAATAGTTGCATTAACTCCATTTGCACCTTCTACATCAAAAGCAACAGGGTCAGTAATTTTAGAAACTACTTTTTGACCGAAGTTGATATCAGTTGGGCGAGTTTCAATAACTGTCAATGGGTAATCTCCAGACATGGAAACACTGGTTTTGCTCATTTGGTAATTCAAGCCACCGTAAACAGTTAATATAGCTAGTTTTTTAGAGATAATAGCTCCAAAAGTAGTAGCGGTAGTAGTCATTCCCAATGCTTGGTTTTTATAAGTTGAAGTATTTCCAGTTTGATTGTTTACACCTGATTCAGCAGGTAAAGCTAAACCTAGGCTTAAATCAAATTTAGTATAACCGAAATATGCAGATAAATCAAATGGCATTTTGCTGATACCCGGAATCCATTGTTTGAAATCATGTTTCACACCAAAACCAAATAAACCAACATCACCTGCATCACCTAATGCAATGGTTGGCATGTAACGAATCATTAATTCAGTATGTTTAATTAATCCGATTGATATTTGAGCAGTTGGAGCACCTGAATAAGCCAAACCAGTTCCTGGAGGCGCATCAAATTCAGTAACTACGGTTTCATTTTCATCAACTGTTGGAGTAGTTGGATCATCTGCTCTTAATTGAAAAATGGCATTATTGGTTGGAATTAAATCACCAGCTATGGTTTGTCCATTAGGACCAGTTCCAGCTTTGATGGTTAATTTTTGGAATCCTAATTTGGTTGCATCATACACTTTATCTGCATCAGGAATAAAAGCTGCATTTAAGCAAACAGTTACATCGAAACGACCTAAACCATGCGGTTTAGCAGTGTTATACCAACCTCCATTTAAACCTGCACCAAAACCTTTAGCAAAAGGACTGATATAGGCATCCACTAATTTGCTTGCATCTGCCGCACCAGCCTGAATCATTTTGGCTACATCTTCTTGCGCAAATGAAGACTTCCCTGCAAATACCGAAATGGAAAGAACAGCAGCAAGGGTAATCGTTTTTTTGTTAAATAGTTTCATACTAATAGAGTTTAGTTAAGTTTATTACTATTATTTAAATATGTTGAAATTTTAAATTCAAACAAAGAATTATTTTTTCACATTCAAATATCTAATAAATAATTACTTAATACTATCCCAAGCTTGGGGTATTTTATATACCCATTGGTACGGATATAGAATAGCTTATATTTGTGGCATGATGCAAGACGAATTGTTGAACGAAGGCGAAGAACAAGATTTATACGAACACTTTAGGTTAGTGGTGGATAAGGGGCAATCCTTATTGCGTATTGATAAATTCTTGATGAATAGAATAGAGAATGCATCAAGAAATAGAATTCAAAATGCGGCAGAAGCAGGTACCATTTTAGTCAACGAGAAAGCTGTTAAGTCGAGTTATAAAGTAAAACCATTGGATGTTATTTCCATTGTTTTACCTCATCCTCCGCGTGATACAGAGATTTATCCTGAAAATATTCCATTGAATTTGATTTATGAAGATGAGGATGTAGTGATTGTGAATAAGGTTGCTGGAATGGTTGTTCACCCTGGATTTAATAATTATACAGGTACTTTGGTGCATGCATTGGCATATCATTTTGAACATCTGCCTAATTTAAATGGCAATTATTCAAGACCCGGTTTGGTTCATCGTATTGATAAAGATACTTCAGGCTTATTAGTGATTAGTAAAAATGAATTAGCGATGACTGCTTTGGCTAAACAATTTTTTGATCATAGTATTCACCGTAAATACATTGCTTTGGTTTGGGGTGATTTAGAAGAAGGTGGAACCGTTTCAGGATATATTGGTAGAAGTTTGAAGGATAGAAGGGTGATGGATATTTATGAAACAGAAGAAAAAGGGAAATGGTCGGTCACTCATTACAAAGTTTTAGAGCGATTGAATTATGTTACTTTGATTGAATGTGAATTAGAAACCGGAAGGACACACCAAATCAGAGCGCACATGCAACATATCGGACATCCATTGTTTAATGATGCGAGTTATGGAGGCGATAAAATTTTAAAGGGTACAACCTTTACAAAATATAAACAGTTTATTGACAATTGTTTCGCAATTTGTCCACGTCAATGTTTACATGCCAAATCTCTTGGATTTATTCATCCCAAAACAAAAAAGGAAATTGCATTTGAAGCAGCTTTGCCCAATGATATGCAAATGCTTTTAGATAAATGGCGTAAATACAGTTCTATGGAATAATTCAGCAACCAGAAAAAATGATGACCGCCTCTGAATTACTCATTAACCTCAACGGAACTATTTATCCAAATAAGGAACTTGTTTTTAATATTCAAAACCGAGCCTTTAGGTATGGTGATGGTTTATTTGAATCAATAAGAATGATTGATGGTAAATTACCTTTGCTGCCATTGCATGCTGAGCGCCTGTTTCAGGCCATGCAAGCTTTGAAATTTAATTTTCATAAATCATTCAATTTAGAATTTATTGAATCTGAAATTTTGGCTTTAGCTAGAAAAAATAAAATTGTTAAAGATGCTAGAATAAGGTTCTCCGTTTTTAGAGAAGATGGAGGATTATATACTCCATTGTCAGCCAATTTTAAATATTTGATAGAAATCACTCCATTAGAAACAGAAGGTTACCAATGGAATAAAAAAGGATTAATCATTGATGTTTATACTGAAACGAAAAAAGATTTCGGAAACCTATCATCCTTTAAAACCAATAACAGCCTGCCTTATGTATTGTCTGGGGTGCATGCGAAAGAATTACAAGTAGATGAATGTTTGCTCTTGAATTCACAGAATAATTTAGTAGAATCAACCAGTTCTAATTTATTTTTAGTGAAAGACCAACAAATATTTACCCCAGCTTTAACGGAAGGTTGTATCAATGGAGTAATGAGAAAGCATATACTGCAATTGGCACAAAAAATGGGGATTAAAATTCATGAAACTACCATTCCTGAAAATGCTTTGAATATTGCCGATGAAATATTTTTAAGCAATAGCAGTAAAGGAATTCAGTGGGTTGTGGGCTTTCGAGGAAAAAGATTTTATAGCAAATTTTCCAGAATGATTTATGATGAATTAATTAAATCTTAAGCGCGCCAGCCTCTTAAAAAATCATCAATCATCATTTTTTTCTTTCCTTCTAATTGCACTTCTTTCAAATCTAACCAAGCATCATTGGCAGCAATTCTGAAATAGGTTTTTCCATCAGTATCAATACTATGATGAGTTAGCTTTGCATTTGATTCAAGAATATCAGAAGCAAAAATTTTCAAAGTCAATCCTTTCAAATCTGTATAGGCAGTAGGATAGGGACTTAAGCCTCTTATTAAATTCTGTATTTCTTCCGCAGGTTTAGTCCAATCAATTTTGCAATCAGCTTTAAATATTTTGGGTGCGTGTTTGATGTCAGCTTCCGTTAATCCTTCTCTTTTTAATACTTCTTCTTGAGATATGAGCTGTATGTTTTTTTGTTCAATTGCTTTTACAGTTTTCAAAACTAATTTTGAACCAATTTCCATTAAATCATCATGCACCTTTCCTGCATTATCTGTTTTTTCAATTTTTAATTTTGCTTGATCAATGATATTCCCTGTATCTATTTGTTGTTGAAGAAAAAAAGTAGTGACACCCGTTTCTTTTTCTCCATTGATGACCGCCCAATTAATAGGTGCAGCCCCTCGGTATTGAGGTAATAAAGAACCATGTAAATTAAAGGTGCCTAAAGGCGGCATTGTCCAAATAACTTCAGGTAACATGCGGAAAGCAACCACTATAAATAAATCAGCATTTATATTTTTTAATGCTTCAACAAATTCTGGTGCTTTTAATTTTTCGGGTTGAAGTATAGGTATTCCTTGGCTTTGAGCATATTTCTTTACTGCAGATTCTTGTAGTTTTTGTCCTCTGCCAGCAGGCTTATCAGCGGCGGTTACTACAGCAGCAATCTCATAATTATTCTCCACTAATAATTGAAGTGATGCCACTGCAAACTCTGGCGTACCCATAAATACAATCTTCATACTCAATAATTAGTTTAGCGCCAAAGTTAAAGATATAGTAAGTATTTAGACCTAGTTTCTTTAAAAGTTTTTAAATCTTTTTTCCATGATTTGCGAATGCATGCCTCTGATTTGCCAGCTTCTATTTGTTTTTGCAATTCATCTGTTCCTGTTAACTTCACAAAAAAGCTGTTGAAAAACTGATCTTTCTTAGGATAGTTTTGATACATTTCCATCAACCATTTCAAGTTGATTTTCTTGGATGCTAATAAACCTCCGGTATCGTAATTTTGTAAATCAATTCCATAACATGTTTCATTAAGGAAAGGTGGATTTTTACTCATTCCTTCAATAGATTGTGGATTGAACAAAAAACCGTATGATTGAGACAGTTCAGGGTTTCCAATTACTTTAAATGGACTGTAAGTTCCTCTACCAACGCTGATCACTGTGCCTTCAAATAAACAAAGTGAAGGGTATAAAATAATGGCATCAATATCTAATAAATTAGGAGATGGTTTGATAGGTAATGAATAAAAACTTTCATGGGTATAACTTTCATTTTTGATGACTTGCAAATCACATTGCATTCCATCTTTCAACCATTTTTCTCCATTAATCATCATTGCATATTCTCCAATGGTCATGCCATACACAATGGGTACCGGATGCATACCCACAAATGATTTGTATTTCATATTTAATACAGGTCCATCTACATAAGAGCCATTAGGATTAGGTCTGTCAAGCACCAGTAGTTTAACTTTATTTTCGGCACACGCCTCCATCACATAATGTAAAGTTGAGATATAAGTATAAAATCTCACACCCACATCTTGAATATCAAATACCAAAATATCCAAGTTTTTTAAATCTTCGGAAGTTGGTTTTTTATGATCACCATATAAGGAAACAATGCTAATTCCAGTTGCATCATCTGTTGAAGAAGAAACTGCTTCACCTGCATCTGCATTACCTCTGAAACCATGTTCAGGTGCAAATATCTTGTCAACAGCAATACCTAGTTTCAATAAAGTATCAACCAAATGAGTTTGCTCTAAGGTAGAAGTTTGATTGACCACCAAACCCACCTTTTTATTTTGCAATGCTGGTAAATAATTATAAAGCATATAGGCTGCTGGAATTGGTTTAGCTGCTTTGCTCTGAGCATTGGCTTCCCAACAAACAAATAATAGTAGGAGTAGAATGGAGTATTTTTTCATTTTTAAATATTTATACAGTAAATCCTAATCTAATTAACAAAAAAACCCTTATTAATTAATAAGATTTATAATTTAGCTTGAAATAAGAAAATTTGAATTTCGAACATTATATAGCCCAACGCATCAGTTTTAAATCCAAACGGTCATTCTCAAAAATGATTGTGCGTATTGCTATTACTGGTATTGCTTTAGGTATTGCTGTAATGATACTTACACTTTCCATTATTCGAGGATTCAAAACTACTATTAAAGATAAGCTTCGTAATTTTTCAGGTGATGTGCAAATTGCCAAATTCGAATTGGGCAATGCATCAGGGAGTTCAGTTATTCAACGCAATGCTTCTTTAGAAAAACAAATTGATTCTATTCCAAATGTTTATTCTTTCCATGAGTATGCCAATAAAGTGGCCATCATGCGCATCAATGATCAAATAGAACCTGTTGTAATTAAAGGCTTAGGAGCCAATTATAACAATGAGTTTTTCAATTCGATTTTGCAAAAGGGTAGGGTTATCAAAAATGAAAAAACAGAAATAATGCTCAGCAAATATTATGCTGATCGATTTTTGTTAAAAGTGAATGATCCTGTATATATTTATTTTGCGGATCAACAAATTAAAATCCGCAAGGTAAAAGTAGTTGGGATTTATGAATCAGGTGTTGATGAACTCGACAAGCTTTTTATCATTGCACCCATTAGTTTATTGAAAAGTGTAAATAATTGGGATAGCACAGAAACTGGTGGCTATGAAATTTTTGTAAAAAATGTAGAAGATGTAAATTTTACATCTGATGATATCAATGATTTATTACCTATCAATTTAAAAGCTGAACCAACTGCAAATTTATATCCAACTTTATATGAATGGGTAGAATTATTAGATGTAAACGGTCAAGTAATTATTGTATTGATGTTGTTAGTTGCTGGTATCAATATGATTTCTGCATTGCTCATTATTATATTAGAACGAACTTCCATGATTGGATTGTTCAAAGCATTAGGTGCAGTAAATACTTCCATTCAAAAAATATTTTTAATCAATGCCGCATATTTAGTGGGTTATGGATTATTGATTGGAAATGCTTTTGCATTAATTTTTAGTTACATACAACAACAAACCCATTTCTTAAAATTAGATCAAGAATCCTACTATATGAATTATGTACCCATTCATTTGGTATGGACAGATGTATTACTACTAAACGCTGGCGCTCTGTTATGTTGCGTATTAATGGTCATTATTCCGAGTTTCTTAGTGACCAGAATTTCAGCCATTAAAGCAGTTCGTTTTAATTGATTTTTTTCAATGCAAACATTAACCCTTTACGATCATACAATTTGGTTTTCATTGGGAACCTCGACATATCCAATTCATAAATCAACAAGGAATCTTTTTTAATTTCCCAATCATATTGCATACCCATTCCTTGATTATTTGTAAGGAACATATTGTTTCTTTTGCTGATGGTATGACATTCACCTGTTAGGCATGGAGCATAGCTCACAAAGCCTTTTAAACCTATGATTTGTCCGTTGGATTGCAAATTTACTGCTGTAGTATCATTCAATAAATAGCTGCCTGTAAATAACAATTTATTGACATAAGCTATGCCATAAGAAATGATAGTTTGGGTTTCTTCTTGTTCAAATTGTTGTTCAGAAATTTTAATGAAATGGTCTACCGTTTTTCCATTTCCATCTTTTAAAATTAACTCTTCCTCGCTTTGTTCTAAAGTAACCAAGCCTAGTTTTAAATAATTTTTTATTTCTATTTTATTCTTTTCAATGGGTAAGTATTTACTTGTTGAGGTACTATTTCCAATATGAAAAATACTTAAGTTAGAATCTGGATATTGAAATATCAATTCAATGAAAGGCGTACTTTTGGCTTTTTGTGGATCATTATTAGCAGTTAAACTATCGATATAAGATTTGCTAATCCAATGTCCAATCCATTCTTTATTGAACTCTGCAGGTTTATTACAAGCTGAAATTGAAACTACCATCAATAATCCTACTAATACATTCTTTATCATATTCATTTTCCTAATTCTATTATTTTAATTTTTTTGCTTCATTCCAAAATACATCCATTTCAGCAAGTGTCATGTCTTTTAAAGGCTTACCTAAACTGGCTGATTTTTCTTCTAAATATTGAAAGCGTTTGATAAATTTTTTATTGGTATTTTCCAAAGCATCTTCAGGGTTGATATCAATAAATCGGGCATAATTCACTAAAGAGAAAAGCAAATCACCAAACTCGTTTTCTGCTTTTACTTTATCAATCATTTGGTTGTCTTCAGCATTGAACTCAGCCCTGAATTCATTCATTTCTTCTTGCACTTTTTCCCAAACTTGTTCTTTGTATTCCCAATCAAATCCAACACCTTTTGCTTTGTCTTGTATACGTGATGCTTTAATTAAAGCTGGTAATGATTGAGGTACACCAGACAAAACTGATTTATTTCCTTCTTTCAATTTCAATTGTTCCCAATTTCTTTTCACATCTTCTTCATTCTCTACAATCACATCTCCGTAAATATGTGGGTGACGAGAAATTAGTTTTTCAGAAATACTATTCAACACATCGGTAATGCTAAATTCATTTTTTTCAGATCCTATTTTAGCATAGAAAACTAAATGAAGCATGATATCACCTAATTCCTTTTTAACTTCCTGCCAATCTTCTTCAATTATGGCATCTGAAAGTTCATATACTTCTTCAATAGTTAAATGACGAAGTGTTTTCATGGTTTGCTTTTGATCCCAAGGGCATTTGGCACGGAGTTCATCCATGATGTCTAATAATCTTTCAAATGCTGCTAACCTTGGATCCATGATTTTTTTCGGCAAGATAGTAAAATTTCATTTTTTGAAATGGATAACAATTATTCCATTTATATGAAAAAATATATGATTTGAAGCTTGGAAAGCCATAGCAGCAAAGGCAATTAATGCTTTAAAATGCTATATTTGCATCGAAAATTAGAGAATTGTGATCGCATTAAATAACATAACATTTGAATTTGGCTCAAGGGCATTATACGAAGAGGCTAGCTGGCATATTAAACCCAATGAAAGAATTGGTTTAATTGGTGCAAACGGAACAGGAAAAACTACCTTATTAAGAATTTTAGTTGGAGAATATAAACCCAATGCGGGAAATATTTCAAAAACCAAAGATTTGAAAATTGGATACCTCAATCAAGATTTACTTTCTTACCAATCAGAGCATTCTATTTTGCATGTGGCAATGGAGGCTTTTGAGCGTCAGAACCAATTGCATGATGAGATTGAAGAATTAATAGTATTGTTAGAAACGGATCATTCGGATGCGGTTATCAATAAATTAAGTAATAAACAAGAAGAATTTGAAGCCTTAGATGGTTATAATATTCAATACAAAGCCGAGCAAATACTTGCAGGTTTAGGCTTTTCAGCAGCTGATACACACCGACCATTATCTACTTTTTCAGGAGGGTGGAGAATGCGTGTAATGCTTGCTAAAATATTATTGCAAACTCCTGATCTGTTATTATTGGATGAGCCAACCAATCACTTGGATTTACCATCCATTAAATGGTTAGAAAATTACTTACATGATTTTGAAGGCGCTTATGTGATTGTATCCCATGATCGTTATTTCTTAGACCGTACGGTAACTAAAATTGTTGAATCAAAGAATCAAGATTTAATAAGTTATGCAGGTAATTATTCTTTTTATTTAGAAGAGAAAGCTGTTAGAGAGGAAATTCAAAAAGGGCAATTCCAAAATCAACAACAGTACATAAAAGAACAAGAGAAATTGATCGATCGTTTCAGAGCGAAAGCTTCTAAAGCGAAAATGGCACAGTCAAGAATTAAAGCATTGGATAAATTAGAGCGCGTAGATAATGTGCAACAAGATAATGCCAGTGTAAATTTCAAATTTAAGTTCTCTAAAATTTCTGGTCGACATGTAATGATGTTGGAGCATATTAACAAAGCTTACCCTGCAATTGATATTTTAGAAAATGCAGGTGCAACCATTGAGAAAGGGGATAAGATTGCATTGATTGGAGCGAATGGTAAAGGGAAATCAACTTTATTGAGAATTATTGCTGGAGCTGAAGATTTTGAAGGGAAAGCAATTTTAGGACATAATGTAACCAAGACCTTTTTTGCTCAACATCAATTAGAATCCTTGCATTTAGACAATACCATAATTGACGAGTTGAAAAACTTTGCACCTGAATATACGGAAACAGAAGTGCGTTCACTTTTAGGTTGTTTCTTATTTACAGGTGATGATGTTTTCAAAAAAATTAAGGTATTATCAGGGGGAGAGAAATCAAGAGTAGCCTTGGCTAAATCAATTACTTCAGATGCCAATTTTTTAATTCTAGATGAGCCTACCAATCACTTGGATATACAATCTGTAAATATATTAATTCAAGCATTACAGCAATTTGAAGGTACTTTCATCGTTGTTTCTCATGATAGGTATATGTTAGACAATGTGGCTAATAAAATATGGTATATTGAAGATAAGCAAATCAAGCAATATCCTGGAACCTATGCTGAATATGAAGAATGGTTAGATAAAAGAGAGAAAGAAGGGAAAGAGCAACCATTACCAGTAGCAAAAGTAAAAGAAGAAAAACCTGCAAAACCGAAAAGCGATTTTGAAAAAGAGGAGCAAAAGAAACTTGCTAAAAAGATGCAAATGGAATTGCAAAAATTAGAAGATTTAATTGCCGAATTGGAAATAAAAAAAGCGGAAATGGAAAAGCAACTTTCACTAGAGGATGTCTATTCTGATCCAAAGAAATTATCCGAAGTAAATAGTAATTACGAGAAAGTTAAGTTAGATTTATCAAATACCAATCAAGATTGGGAAGCTATTGCTGAGCGAATTATGCAAACCGAAAAATGAGAATAATACTTTTTGTCATAAATTTTATTTTGATTAGCAACTTAGTGCATGCACAGGTTTTTGAAGATAAAATTTATGATGAAAATATTCATACAGTACAATTATACAATTCAAAAACAGAACAGTCTTTTCCAATCATTACCCTCAACAACAATGAAAGCTTAACACTTCTATTTGATGATTTAGCAGAAGAGTATAAAAACCTTAGTTATAGTATTCAACATTGTACTGCAGATTGGAAAGCTTCTAATTTGAATTTAATGGAATACTATGAAGGCTTTACGGAGAACTATATTGTTAACTATCGTTTCTCTTACAATGCCCGTCAAACCTATACCCATTACGCTTTAAATTTTCCAAATATTGATGTAAAGTTATTATTGAGTGGGAATTATTGCATTAAAGTTTATAAAACAGGAGACCCAGAACATCCATTATTTACTAAGCGATTTATGATCATGGACCCAAAGGTGCAAGTAGATCATTTAGTAAATAGAAGCACTACAATTAGTGATCGAAATAAGAAACAGAAAATTGATTTTGATATATTGTATGCTGATTTCAGAGTAGATAATCCTTTGGGGCAATTCAATGTAGTGGTCATGCAGAATGATCGTTGGGATAATACAAAATCAAATATCAAACCTACTTTTTTTCAAGAAGGTAAATTGCAATTCAACCATGTAGATGCCAATGTATTTGATGGATTGAATGAATATAGAAGAATGGATTTAAGAAGTATTCGGTTTTTAGGAGAGCACGTTAGTAACATCAGTATTGATTCTACAAATGAAATGATTTTATTAACAGATATTCCGAGGTATTCAGAAAGATTTGTCAATGATTTCGACATGAATGGGAATTTTATGGTTCGAAAGATTGATGCTTCATCACCCAATTATGAAGCAGATTATATACATGTTCATTTTCGATTTGATTATGGTTCGCAAAACCCCTATGGTGATTATTATGTATTGGGGAAATTCAATAATTGGTCGGCAACTGAAAAGTATCGCTTAAAATATAATCCGACTTATAGAATTTATGAAGCGGATGTTTTGTTGAAGCAAGGTGTGTATAATTACATGTATGGCTTTAAAGCCAGAAATGCTAGCCTGGTTGATATAGCTTCAGTTGAAGGAACCTTCTTCGAAACAGAAAACAATTATAGAATCATGGTATATTTTCGTCGTACCGGAAGTAGATACGACGAGTTAATAGCAGTAAAAGAATTTAATACTATTCGTTAATTAAACATTAAATCGGAAGTGCATGATATCTCCATCTTCCACCACATAAGTTTTACCTTCAACACCTAATTTACCAACTTCTTTACAAGCATTTTCTGAACCTAAAGTAATGAAGTCGTTATATTTAATAACTTCAGCTCTGATAAATCCTTTTTCAAAATCAGTATGAATAACCCCTGCAGCTTGTGGAGCTGTCATGCCTAAAGTGATTGTCCAAGCGCGAACTTCTTGCACACCTGCAGTAAAGTAAGTTCCTAAATTTAATAAACGATATGCAGCAACAATTAATTTATTTACACCTGACTCTGTCAAACCTAAATCTTCTAAAAATAGTTGACGCTCATCATAACTTTCTAAACCAGCAATATCCGCTTCAATGGCTGCAGATATAATTAACACTTCTGCATTTTCATTCTTAACTGCTTCTTTTACTTGATCAACATAAGCATTACCACTTTTGATAGCTGCTTCATCTACATTACATACATATAGTACAGGTTTCAAAGTAAGCAATTGTAAATCGTCAATGTATTCTAAGTCTTTAGCTTCTATTTGTGCTGTTCTTGCTGACTTTCCAGCCATCAAGGTATCTTTAACTAATGTCAAAACCTCTAATGCTTTTTTGGCATCTTTATCTCCAGTCTTTGCAGATTTTTCTACCTTTTGCATTTTCTTTTCAACTGAATCTAAATCTTTCAATTGAAGTTCTGTATCTATAATTTCTTTATCTCTAATCGGGTCTACTGATCCATCCACATGAATTACATTCGGGTCATCAAAACATCTTAACACATGAATAATGGCATTGGTAGAACGAATATTTCCTAAGAATTGATTTCCTAAACCTTCGCCTTTACTTGCACCTTTTACTAAACCTGCTATATCAACAATTTCAATAGTATTGGGCACAATGCGTTGTGGATTCACCAATTCAGCCAATTTAGTTAAGCGCAAATCAGGAACTGTTATTACACCAACATTAGGCTCAATGGTACAAAAAGGAAAATTTGCTGCCTGAGCTTTTGCATTTGATAAACAATTGAATAAAGTTGATTTTCCTACGTTGGGTAAACCAACGATTCCACACTGTAATGCCATATTGTATTAGTTCTTTTTAAATGTTTCGATGTATCCAATGATACGGTATGCTAATTTTGCTAAAGTATATTCTGATAAAATGCTTCCTTCCATAGGCGCACATTCTACAATATCAAAACCTACTACATTTTTATTCTTGCAAGTCTCTCTTAATAATTCTAAAGTCTCATTCCAAAATAAACCATTAGGTTCAGCGGTACCAACAGCTGGCATAATGCTTGGATCAAAACCATCTGCATCAATGGTGATGTAAACGTTCTCAGTCATGTCAGCAATGATATGATTTACCCAATTTGGATTTTGACGAATTTTATGAGCGTAATAAGTATGAATTTTTGGATTGCTTTTTATTTCATTTGCCTCTTCAATGCATTGTGCTCTAATACCCGCTTGACATAAATTAATACCCATGTCTTTTACACGCGCCATTACGGAAGCATGTGAATAAATATTGCCATGATAAGATTCACGCAAATCAGAGTGAGCATCAATTTGAAGAACCGTTAAGTTGTCGAACTTTTTTGCAAATGCTTTAACGAAACCATAAGTAACAGTATGTTCAGCTCCAAATGAAACAACAAACTTATTGGCGTTTAATAATTTCTCGGTTTCTTGTTCAATTAAATCAATTGCGTCAGCATCCACTTTACCATTAAAATCAATGGCTTCTAAAGTAGCAATAGGAGCAGTTTTGATAGTTTCACAATCCAACTCTTCATCATAAAACTCAACAAATTGCGAAGCTTGAATAATTGCAGCCGGACCTTTATTCGAACCTTCTAAATAAGAAGAAGTATGTTCATAGGGTGCAGATTGAATTACGTATTTAGCTTTTTCAAAGCTGTATAATTCGGGGTCTTCTAGACCAAGGAAATTAAATTCGGTAGGTAATGCTTTCAAAATATTCAAATTTCGGCAAAGATAACATTTTTGCTTTTAGAATTATTTAATCAAATTAATTAGCAATTGGGTTAATTGATAGCTTGGGAATTGAGGAATGATTTGGGTTGAATGGATTATATATGCTAGCATTTAAGCATAAAAAAAGCCCCAATTGTTGTTGGGGCTTTTCTTTAAATTTCGAAATCTATATCTGGTGAGGTAGGAGCTGAGTTGTTAAACTCTTCGTATTTACGCTCAACTACTTCTTGATTGGCTTTGATGTATTCTACAGTGTCCAATAAACCTTCACTGAATTTTTCAAAGTCTTCTTTGTAAAGGAATATTTTGTGTTTTACAAACACGCCATCTTCCATACGCTTCTTACTTTCAGTAACTGTAATGTAATAGTCGCCTGAACGTGTTGATTTTACATCAAAAAAATAAGTCCTTTTTCCTGCTCTTACTTTTTTCGAGTAAACCTCTTCTCTGTCTTTGTTTTCGTATTCTCCCATTATTTTGTTTACTAAATATGTGGTAAATAAAAGTATTTAAATCCAAACTTCCAAACATTCAAAAGCCACAATCATATATTAGATTAAGCTATGATACTTTCTTCTTCTAATAATTGCTTTTGATAAAGTTCATAATAAGCACCTTTCAAACTTAATAAATTGTCGTGAGTTCCTTGCTCCACAATAGTTCCAGCATCGAGATACAATATATGATTCGCATTTTTTACAGTTGAAACCCTATGGCTGATCAAAATATTGGTTCTGCCTTTCATAATCACTGCAAGGTTGGCCAATATAGCTTCTTCTGTTTGTGTATCCACGGCAGAAAGAGCATCATCAAAAACTAATATTTTGGGTTTCTTAAGTAAAGCCCTTGCAATGGAAACTCTTTGCTTTTGTCCACCCGATAAAGTAATTCCTCTTTCACCTACTCGGGTTTCAAATCCGTTTTCGAAATGAATGATGTTATCATAGATATCTGCCAATTTTGCTGCTTCCATGATACTTTCATCTGAAGCTTCTTTCAAGCCAAAGGCAATGTTGTTTTTAATGCTATCTGAAAAAAGAAAAACTTCTTGAGGTACCATTCCCATTTGACCTCTTAAATCATTTAAGTTAACGGTCTTAATATCTTGATTATCAATAGTTATTGTGCCTTTATCTACATCAAACATTCGGCTAATTAGATTGGCTATTGTGGTTTTTCCTGAGCCTGTTCTTCCAACAATTGCCAATGTTTCCCCTTCCTTTATTTCGAAACTAATGCCTTTCAAAGCTTCAATTCCGGTATCAGGATAAGTGAAATGAACTTGGTTAAATTGAATTTTTCCTTTGATTGGAAAAGGTTCCAAACTAGGATTTTTGATTTCTGAACTTAAATTCAAAAATTCATTGATTCTTTTTTGGGAAGCAGCAGCACGTTGAACCAAGGAGGTTACCCAACCCACCGAAGTTACTGGCCAGGTTAAAATATTTACATAAACAATGAATTCAGCTATGTTACCCGCCGTAATGGAGCCTCTAATTACTTCTCTGCCACCAATGTAAACCGTCAATAAAGTACTTATGCCAATCAAAGCCAATACTGTTGGGAAAAACACAGCTTGAACTTTAAACAATTCCATTGATTTGCTCCTATATGTTTCACTTTCATCAGCAAAGCGTTCAGCCAATTGCTTTTCTCTTACATAAGCTTTTATTACACGCACTCCTGAAAAGGTTTCCTGCACGGTAGTGGTTAGGGTTGATAGCTGTTCTTGAATTTTTTCAGATTTCATATTAATGATATTCTGAACGTAATAAATTGCAAAGAATAAAAAAGGTAAAGGCAATAAGGAATATAGTGTGAGTAGTGGGTTTACACTAATCATGGTACTAATCACCAAAACAAATAATACAATTAAGTTAATGGTGTACATAATTGCTGGACCAATGTACATTCTAACCCTACTCACATCTTCACTTACACGATTCATTAAATCGCCTGTATTATTTCTTCTGTAAAATGCTAAAGAAAGTCTTTGATATTGGGCATAAATATTATTCTTCAAATCATATTCAATCAATCTTGAAACCACAATGATGGTTTGTCGCATGAAAAACATGAATATTCCCTTTATCACAGCAACCATAAAAATGATTAAACCGAATAGAAATACAATTTTTCCAAATAAAGTATAGAGTATAGTTTGACGTTCAAACCCAGCAAATAGGTGGTAATTATTGATGCTATCATTTACCAAATCAAAAGCTAGTCGAATTATTTGAGCTGGAAACACTCCAAACCAATTGGATAGGGTAACAAAAAGGACGCCCAATAATAATCGATATTTATATTTGTATAAGTAAGAATTAAGCGAAAAAAGTTCTTTCATAGATGTTTAAAGGATATTTCGACCTTTTTAATTGGTTCTAATAAGTGTGTTTAAAGTTCAAATTTACAATATAAATACTTAAAGCCTTTCAACAATTTATGAGCTATAGTTAGCAAAGACTTGATATGAAAATATACATTCTTACAATTGAAAAAAATAATATACTTTTGCTGCTTTCCGGGCTAGTTTCGGCACTTAATAAGGTAAAATAAATTCAACAACATGTCAGATATTTTAGGAGAAAACTCAGTATTTAATAAAATGGCTGAGAACGATCATCAGAAAGTAGTTTATTGTTATGATAAAGCTACTGGATTGAAAGCCATTATTGCCATTCACGACACAACTTTAGGTCCTGCTTTAGGTGGAACCCGTATGTGGCATTATAAATCAGAAGCTGAGGCATTAAATGATGTGTTACGTTTATCACGAGGAATGACCTACAAAGCGGCCATTACTGGATTAAACTTAGGTGGTGGAAAAGCAGTAATCATTGGTGATTCTAAAAAAGACAAATCAGAAGCGATGATGCGTCGTTATGGTAAATGCATTGAAAATTTAAACGGAGAATATATAACTGCTGAGGATGTAGGAACTAGTCCAAAAGACATGGAATATGTGAAAATGGAAACTAGTCATGTTGCAGGAATTCCTGAATCATTAGGTGGATTGGGTGATCCTTCACCAGTTACTGCTTTCGGTGTTTATATGGGCATGAAAGCATCGGCTCAACATTTATGGGGAAATGATAGTCTTTCAGGAAAAGTAATTGCTGTGCAAGGCGTAGGTCATGTTGGCGAGAATTTAGTGAAACACTTACGTGCAGAAAATGCAAAGGTGTATATCACTGATATTAATGAAGAAAGATTAATCGAAGTTTCTAAAAAATATGGTGCGGAAGTAATTGCTAGCAATTCATTCTATGATTTGAACATCGATATTTATGCACCTTGTGCTTTAGGAGCAACAGTAAATACGGAAACGTTGGCAAAATTGAAATGTGCAATTATTGCAGGAGCTGCTAATAACCAATTGGCTGATGAAAATGTACATGGTAGAATGGTGATGGAAAAAGGAATTATTTACGCTCCTGACTTCTTGATCAATGCTGGAGGTTTAATCAATGTATATTCTGAATTGCAAGGCCATAGTGCTAAAAGAGCAATGGAAAAAACGGAACATATTTACGAAGTAACTTTAGAAATTTTAAAGAAATCTCGTGAAGAAAATATCCCAACATATGAAGCAGCAAATAAAATTGCTGAGAAAAGAATTGAGGATATCCGCAGAATTAAAGCTTGTTACTAATTAAATACTGAGTTTAAACTCAATCGTTCTTTATAAAAAAATATGTTAAATCGTCGTCATTTAAGAATAAAGGGTTTTCAAGCCTTATATGCCTATCAACAAGCAGAAACAAAAGATGTTCGGGCCTCTGAAAAGCAATTACTGAAAGCTATTCAAACTGTTCATGATTTCTATATTTACTTGTTATTGTTAGGTATTGAACTAGCTGATTTTGAAGAATCAGCAGTTACAGAAAAGGGGACAAAGTTTTTACCAACGGAAGCTGATTTAAGTTCAAAACCAATTATTGTAAATAATAAATTTATACAATTATTGAGGAAGGATAAAAATTTCCTAGAGCTCGTAAATAAATACAAAGTTAATTGGAATGGTGAAGAAGTTTTGTTTAGAGCTATTTTAGAGCAGTTAAAAGGGGAAGAGGCTTATCAAAACTATGCTACTTCAATAGAGCACAGTATTAAAGAAGATCAAGAGTTTATTCTTTTTCTATATAAGAAAGTTCTCTTTACTTTTCCTTTATTAGAACAACATTTAGAAGAGAAAAATATCAATTGGCCAGTTGATCAAGAATCAATTGAAGGCATGGTTACCAAAACAATCAAGGCATATAAAGATAGTTCAGCAGAGAAGATCGATTTATTACCTATCACTGCTAATTGGGAAGATGATAAAGAGTTTATAATCACTTTATTTAACAAAACTGTTAGTAACGATAAGGATTACAGCGAAATGATTGCAAACAAAACCCAAAATTGGGATGTTGAACGTATTGCAATGGTTGATACTATTTTAATGAAAATGGCTATTGCAGAACTCATTCATTTCAATTCAATTCCAATCAAAGTAACCATGAATGAATACATTGATATTTCCAAAGAATTTAGCACACCTAAAAGCAAGGGTTTTATAAATGGAATATTAGATAAGATTTTGGTTGATTTGAAAAATGAAAAATTGATCAATAAAATGGGTAGGGGATTATTAGAATAAAATAGATTTAAACATGAAATTAAGAACAAACATTTTTATTTTATTATTGGCAATTGGCTTTGCTGCTTGCTCTGAAACAGCACCAAAGTCAGGAGTTAGCGCGTCAGCTGTAGATATACCAATGACTGAAGATGGTCAAGTAGATACTACTAAATTACCTAAATTCAGTTTCAGTAATGATACTTATGATTTTGGTAAAATTACTCAAGGTGAGAAAGTATCGTATTCATTTGTATTTAAAAATACAGGGTTTACGCCACTAATTATTTCATCAGCAACAGCAAGTTGTGGTTGTACAGTACCATCTTATCCTGAGGATCCTATTGCTCCAGGAGAAGAAGCTAAAATTGATGTAGTATTTAACAGTGAAAATAAATTAGGACTGCAAACCAAAACCATTACTTTGATTGCCAATACAGTGCCAAATACAAAAGTGCTTTATTTAAGAGGTGAAATTCTTGAGGCTAAATAATTAAAACATTTATAAATTATACAAATACAAAAAAAGAATATGCAATTACTTAACATCTTATTAATGGGTGCTCCTGCTGGAGGAGCTAACTCAAACCCAATCATGAGCTTTTTACCATTAATTTTAATAGCAGTGGTATTTTATTTCTTCATGATTCGTCCACAAACTAAAAAAATTAAAGATCAAAAGAACTTTGTGGAAAGTATCAAAAAAGGTGACAAAGTAGTTACCATTGCTGGTATTCACGGTAAAATTGCTGAGGTTAATGATGATACTTATTTGTTTGAAATTGAAAATGGAGTTAGAATGAAAATTGATAAAGTATCAATTTCATTAGAAGCTTCTAAAAGAATTCAAGCACAAAATTAATTCTCCTAAAGAAAATTACTTCAATATCAACCCCAAAAAGGTTGATATTTTTGTTTGATAGCCATACATTTAATAAATGAAAAAGTATATCCTAACCGTAATTCAATATTAT
Organism: Sphingobacteriaceae bacterium; assembly: GCA_965279595.1. Lineage (GTDB taxonomy): Bacteria > Bacteroidota > Bacteroidia > Sphingobacteriales > Sphingobacteriaceae > CAIKLP01. The sequence continues at coordinate 2,509,236 of OZ257246.1, read as the reverse complement.
AGAGAGAAATCTAGAAGAAGGATTAGGAGAAGGCTTTTGCTTTTTGTGTTTTGCATGCTTGCAGCATTTGTATTTTGGTTATTGAATATTTTAAATAAACCTTATCGTTTTGAAGTACAAGTACCCATTGTTTTTAAAAATGTTCCTGTTAATCAAGCATTAACTATTGCAAATAATAGGTCAGTATCTTTTAAAGTTGAAGGAACAGGCTGGTATTTTCTGAGAAGTAAACTCAGTCAAATTTCAGACACTTTAGTTTTAGATTTAGATAAGTATGAAGGTAAAACTGAAATTGATTTAACTAAAAGTTTAGTTGATTTGGATATTCAACTGCAAAGTAAATTGAAAATCATTGAAGTATTTCCTGCAAAACTTCCCTTTTCATTTGAAAAAAAAAGTGTAAAAAAGGTGCCTATCATAGCAAAGGTTAAATTGAATTTTAGAAACCAATTTGATCAAAGTGCAAGCATTAAACTTTACCCAGATAGTGTCACAATTAGTGGTCCATTTGAAAGAATAAAGAATATTACATCCTGGTCAACAGTACCATTGGTATTGAATGATTTATGTTTGAATTACCAAGAGGTTATCAGATTGAAAGATGTGGACAATAGTAATGTGCTGTTATCTTTTGCGAGCACAACCATTCAAATTCCGGTAGAGAAATTCACTGAAAATATATTGCAAATACCTATTCAAATGAAAGGTTTTATTGGTGATGGGGTGATGAAAATTTTTCCTAAAACTTGTGAAGTGAAATATCAAGTTTCACTAACCAACTATAATTTGATTAAGCCACAATCCTTTAGAATCATAGCCAGTAAGGATCCATTATTAACTGATCGTTTAAAACTTACTTTAGTTGAGTCACCAGCTTTCATCAAAAACATTAGAATATTTCCGCAAACTGTTGATTATTTAATTATCAAATAATGTTAAAAATAGGAATAACAGGAGGTATTGGAAGTGGTAAATCTGTGGTTTGTAAAATATTCGCAAACCTTGGAATCCCTATCTATGATGCAGATGCAATGGCAAAAGAATTAATTGTAAATGATCCAGAAATCAAAAAAGCAATTATAGAATCTTTTGGACCTGAGTCATATAATGAACGCGGTGAATATCAAAAATCACATATCTCAAATATTGTATTTAAAGATAAATCTCAATTAGAAATTCTTAATAAAATAGTACATCCAAAGGTGATCAATTACTTCCCAGTTTGGGCATTGACACAAAAGGAGGCTCCCTATGTTTTGAAAGAAGCAGCAATTTTATTTGAATCAGGCAGCAATTTGTTGAACGATTATTCTATCATGGTTTATTCAAGTTTAGAACAAAGAATTAAACGAGTGATGGCTAGAGACGGCATCACTGAAACTCAAGTATTAGATAGAATGAAAAATCAAATGCCTGATGAAGAAAAATTGAAATTGGTTGATTTTGTTATTTATAATGATGATGAGCATTCATTGATTGAGCAAGTGATGGAATTGCATCAAAAATTTGTTCAGCAATGAGTGAAATTTTACCCGACTTTATTAAGCATACGGAAGCAGGATTTTACTGCAGTGTAGGCGATTTTTATATCGATCCAAAGAAACCAGTAAAGTGTGCGGTCATTTCTCATGCTCATGCAGACCACGCCATTGCTGGATCATACCTAGTTTACAGCACAAAAGCTACTTTTGATTTCATGTTACTTCGGTATAAAAAAAATGCAGCAAAAGAAAGTAAGGTTTTTGATTACCATGAAAAATTTCAAATCAATGGGGTGATATTGAAATTTATTTCAGCTGGGCATGTATTGGGAAGTGCTCAAATTTTAATGGAGTATAAAGGCATCAATTATTTATATTCAGGAGATGTAAAAGCTCAAGCAGATACAACCACTGTTCCCATTGAATATTGTAAAGCCGATGTATTGATAACGGAAACTACTTTCGCAAATCCAAATATCAAACACCCAATAGCGGAAGAAGAAATAAAAAAGATACTGACCATAAAAAGGCCATTAATTTTAGGTTGTTATGTATTAGGGAAGGCTCAACGCATCACGCAAATGATTCATGATATTGACCCCAATTGTGTTATTTCTATTCATCGTGATATTATTCCGTACCATAAAATTTATGAAAGGTATCAATCACTGAAGGCGAATTATTTACCTACTGATAAAAAGGATTTTAAATTGAATAATCCATATTGTTATTTAGTTCCTCCATTAACTTATCATACTTTTAAAGCACAACATAAATTTCCAATTGTGTTTGCAAGTGGCTGGGAGGCTTTGCAAGAAAAAAACGAAACAAGTTTTTTATTGAGTGACCATATGGATTGGGATGATCTTTTAAACTATGTGGAGCAGGTTAATCCAACCGAAATTTGGACCATACATGGAAATGGTAAAGATTTTATGGAACATTTTTCAAATAAAAAGGTTAAAGTATTAGCGAATTAATTTTGGCATTGAATGGAAGAGTTAGTTGACTATTATATAGAAAACGGAATGCTTGTTTTTACAAAAGAGTATCATTTGAAAAGAGGATATTGCTGTAAGAGTGGCTGTAGACACTGCCCCTGGGGCTTTATTAAAAACAATTCTAAACAACCAGAATCTCCTGAAAACAATACTGATAATATAAAGGAATAGTTAAATTAGCTATTAAATTGAAATGGATATGAAAATAGAAAATGAAATAAAGCAGACTCATTTTAAAGGTGAACAGCAGAAGGCTGCTATTAATTTGATTTTTACTTATCATTGGACAACCAATAAAATGAAGGAGGATTTTCAAAAATTTGATATCACTATGCAGCAATTTAATATTCTCAGAATATTGCGTGGACAATCTCCTAAGCCCTCAACTGTTAATTTATTAAAAGAGCGAATGCTTGATAAAATGTGTGATGCTTCTAGAATGGTTGAGCGTTTACTACAAAAGGAATTGATACAGAGATGTACCAACAAAGCCGATAGAAGAGCTGTAGATATCTATATTTCTGAAAAAGGATTGAATTTATTAACTGAAATTGATAACCTCGTTGACCCAAATGAAGTATTTAGTAACCTTAGTACTGAAGAAGCAAAAACGCTTAATGATCTTTTAGATAAATTAAGGGGTTAGCTTACCAAAAAATTGATGATCGCTATGCCGGCGCCAATTACAATCGCAATCATTTTATAGAAATTAAATCGATGATCCACATTAGATTCAAATAGTATGGTAGTAGAAATGTGTAAAAACATTCCTATAACTGTTGCCATAATCAAATCGAAATAAGTCGAAATTTCACCGATAGTATTACTTTGTAATAAGTTACTAAACTCACTTCCAAGTGGTGTCATAGCGGCAAAAATCAAAATAAATAAAATTAAAAATGGTCTTTTAATTTGATTCGCTAATAGTACACTAGCTAGTGCAAATGCAGCAGGAATGTGGTGTATAGCGATTCCATAAACCAAAGGTGTATGTTGATTGGATAAGGCAGATAAATCTACTAAAGGCATACCTTCTAAAAAAGCATGCAAGCTTAAACTGATCATTATTCCAAAAGGGAATGCTTTATTTTGATGTTGATGTGTATGGATATGCCCATGTTCAATGCCTTCCGAAAAATGTTCAAGAAATAATTGAAAAGCAAAACCTAATAAGATAAATAAGCCAATATTTCTATTGCCTGATTCATACACTTCAGGTATTAAATGCAAAACCGTAATGGCAAATAAATAAGCACCTGAAAAGGATAACACTAATTTTAAATTCTTTTTATTGTCTCTTTTAAAAAGAAAAACGGCTAACCCACCAAAAAGAGCCGCAATAAATAAAACAAAATTATTAGTACTGAACATTTTTTAAACTGTTAAATCTTTCGTGAAAATAAAATACTATTTTTCCTATAAATGCCCCAAGAATACCACCAGTCAATACATCTAAGGGGTAATGAACACCTACATAAACTTGCGCATAACAAATGCTAAAGGCCCAAAATAGAAAGGCGTATTTAGTCCATGGCCATTTGTTTTTGAAAATGGATGAGAGAAAAACGGCTATTCCAAAATGATTGGCTGCATGCGAAGAAACAAAACTATAACCTGAACCACAGCCTACCAAATTTCTAACATAAACCATTAAATTTGGGTCATTGCAAGGTCGAATTCTGGTAAATAGGGGTTTGAATATTCCGGCACTTATAAAATCTGTTAAAGCAAAAGTTATCAATAGAAAAAGCACTGTTATCCAACCTTTCTTACCAAAATTTTTAACGAAGAAAATGATAAGAAATAAATACAATGGTGCCCAAAAGAATTTACTTCTTAATAAAGGCATTATGAAATCAAAAATGGAGTTAATCCATAATCTATTGATGATTAAAAAAAGTTGTTGGTCAATATTTTTTAATAGTTCAATCATTTAATTCTTTTAGCTACAAGAATGAGTCGGGGCGAGGTGTTTGGGTCAAATGCTGATAGCTGATAATCACCAAAGACATGGGTAATTTCTAAATTCTTTTTTGAAAAGTATTGTTGAAAATCGGCTAAAGTTAAGGCTTTAACTTCTTCACTAAATTCATAACTTTTCCCTTGATCTATAAATGAAATTGTTTTTTTGATGAATCGGTTGATTATTTTCTTTTCAATCACAAACTCAATTCCTTCTAAACATTTCTTTTCTTTTATCACATTATTACTTAGGCTGTTTGCATTGATATAATCTAAAACTAAGGTTCCACCTAGTTTTAATGAATGACTAAACATGTGCACTGCCTTTAAATCATCTAAATCTTTCTGAAAATAACCAAAACTTGTAAATAGGTTAAAAACAAAATCGAAATAATTGGTATAAAATAGCTTTCGTATATCATGCTCTAAAAAATGAAGATTTTCATTTTCAAATTTTTGTGCATATAAAATATTCTGTTGAGAAAGGTCAATACCAATTACATCTAGACCTTTTTTGTTTAAATAAATTGAATGTCGACCTCTTCCGCAACCAGCATCTAAGGCTCTTTGTTTATCAGTAGGTTTCAGTAAAATATAGAGTTGATCAATAAATGCTTGGGCCTCTTTATTATCACGATTAGCATAAAGAATATGATAATAGGGTGAATTAAACCAACTTCGATACCATTTTTTCATGAATTTAACGCTTTAACATTTGAAGAAATAGAATCATTTAAATTGGTTTAATGCTCCGAAATTTAAGGTTATTTGCTAACTAAGTAGTATTTAATCGCCACAAATCTCTTATATTTTTTTATTTTTGCATACTAAACCACAAATAAATTGACATTAATAAAATCTATTTCAGGAATTCGAGGTACAATTGGTGGAAAACCAGGTGATGCACTAACTCCAATTGATATTGTAAAGTTTACAGCTGCATTTGGTCATTGGATCATTCAAAAATCAGGAAAAAATAAAATTGTTATCGGTAGAGATGCTAGGATCTCTGGTGATATGGTTAAAAATCTAGTTGTTGGTACCCTCCAAGGATTAGGAATTAATGTGATAGATCTTGGGCTTTCAACTACACCTACGGTTGAATTAGCTGTTCCAGATGAAAATGCAGGTGGGGGAATTATCCTAACTGCTAGCCATAATCCAAAACAATGGAATGCTTTGAAATTGTTGAATGCAAAAGGAGAATTTATTTCTGAACAAGATGGATTGGATATATTAGAATTGGCTGAAAGCAATGATATTGAATATGCAGATGTTGATAAATTAGGCTCTTATATTGTGGATCATACCTATGTACAAAAGCATATTGATAAAATATTAGCTCTCAAATTAGTCGATGTTGAAGCAATTCGTGCTCGCAAGTTTAAAGTGGTTGTTGACGCTGTTAACTCAACTGGAGGAATATTTGTTCCTCAGCTTTTAAGAGCTTTAGGGGTTGATCAAATCACCGAAATCTTTTGTGTGCCTGATGGGAAGTTTCCACATAACCCGGAACCATTGCCAGAAAACTTAACAGCATTGTCTTCTGAAGTGATGAATAGAAATGCTGATTTAGGGATAGCTGTAGATCCAGATGTTGACCGTTTATGTTTTGTTTGTGAAGATGGAAATATGTTCGGAGAAGAATATACATTGGTTTCCATTGCTGATTTTGTTTTGAAAAACACTAGCGATGATCATTTGAAAAAACACAATTATTTAAAAAATACAGTTTCCAATCTTTCATCCACAAGAGCTTTAAGAGATGTAACTGAATCGAATTCAGGAAATTATTTTGCATCAGCAGTTGGCGAAGTGAATGTAGTAAATGCCATGAAAGCCAACCAGGCAGTGATTGGCGGTGAAGGTAATGGTGGTATTATTTATCCAGAATCTCATTATGGTCGAGATGCTTTAGTGGGTATTGCCTTATTCCTAACTCAATTGGCTAAATTTGGAAATTCAGTTTCAAATTTAAGAAGCACTTATCCAGCTTATTATATTTCAAAAAACAAAATAACCTTGACACCTGATTTAGATATCGATGCATTGTTAGCAATGGTTCAAGAAAAATATAAAGAACAACCTATCAATACAGTTGATGGACTTAAAATCGAATTTGATAAAGAATGGGTACATTTAAGAAGATCAAACACCGAACCCATTATCCGAATTTATTCTGAAGGTCATTCAGAAACTACCGCTCAAAGTTTGGCCAACAAAATAATGGAAGACATCAAAGAATTTATGAATTAATTTGAAACCCATGAAAAGAATTTACCTTGATAATGCTGCAACAACTGCAATTGATAAAGAAGTATTGCAAGTAATGATGCAAATGATGGAGAATCAATATGGTAATCCTTCTTCTATTCATGCCCATGGCAGAGAAGTTCGCTCACAAATTGAGAATGCTAGAAAAACAGTTGCAAAATTATTGAATGCTAGTCCATCAGAAATATTTTTTACTTCAGGAGGAACAGAAGCCGATAACATGGCCATAAGATGTGGTATTGCTGATTTAAATTTAACTCATGCAATTACTACTCATATTGAACACCATGCTGTTTTGCATACACTTGAAGTACTTGAAAAACAAGGAAAAATCAAATTGAGCTTTGTTAATTTAGACGAAAAGGGCAATGTTGATCTTCAACATCTAGAAGAATTGTTGGCTAATAATGAACGCAGTTTTGTTTCATTAATGCATGCAAACAATGAATTAGGTAATTTAATAGATTTAATACAAGTGGGCGATATCTGCGAAAAGTATAATGCTATTTTTCATTCAGATACTGTTCAAACAATGGGACATTACGCACATGATTGTTCAAAATTAAAAGTTCATTTCCTTACTTGTGCTGCTCACAAATTACATGGTCCAAAGGGTGTAGGGTTTTTATATATCAGTAGTAAAATTAAAATCAATCCAATGATTTTTGGTGGTGCTCAAGAAAGAAATATGCGTGGAGGAACTGAAAATGTATATGGAATTGTTGGTTTAGCGAAAGCATTAGAGATTGCTTATGCAGAAATGGAGCAACACCAAAATCATATTCAAGACTTGAAGAATTATATGAAGGAACAATTGACAACTCAAATTCCGGAGTTGCAATTTAATGGTGAAACCAATCCGAATAAAAGTTTATATACAGTTTTAAATGTATCATTCCCTTCAGGTGAAATGGGAGAGATGTTGTTGTTTAGCTTAGATATTGCAGGTATTTCTGCATCAGGTGGTAGTGCTTGCTCTTCTGGTTCAAATGTTGGTTCACATGTATTGAAAGGCATCAATGCAGATCCAAACCGTTCTTCAGTGAGATTCTCTTTTTCTAAATACAATAATAAAGAAGAAATAGATTTGGTTGTCCAAAAACTAAAAGAAGTCATGCTAGTGAAAGCATAATAATCATAGAAATTCAAAGACCTTTTCAAAAGGTCTTTTTTTTTTATTTTTTATTGTCGACTATTTATCTATATATTAGTTGTACAACAACTCTGATGCGCTCGAATTCAAGTAAATACCTAAAAGTAATTTTGCTATATATTTTTATTTGTTGCATATCTTGCAATAAGTCGAATATGCCCAGTGAAATCTCTGCAAATTCAGATGAGTTTGTATTAATCAAATCTGAATTATACGATTTAATCACCGAGCGCAAGTATGATATTGCTAGAACTAGAATTGATAGTTTGATGGAATCAGATATTGCCGATAACATGCATATTAAATTAGAATTGTATGATGTTAAAGGGGAGTTATATCATGAAGAAAAAAATTATGATGAAGAATTAAAGCTTACCAATGAAGCCATTGCTATTGAAGAGAGCAACCTCGACTTATACATTAAAGAATATATTAGATCTCAATACAGAAAAGGTGATATTTATTATAAAACAAATAATTATCAAGCGAGCTATTCTTTACTATTTAGTACTCGTAAATTAAGTGAGCAAATTAATGATTCATGCAGTTTTGCTCAATATGATTACCGCCTTGGAATGGTTTTGTACCGACAAGGGAAATATGAAAAAGCAAAAAACTATTTTGTATCAAGTTTTTCTTATTCACCCAGCTGTGATCCTACTTTTATCAATAGTTTTAGAGGACAAGAGATTTTAAATAACATAGCTTTATGTTATTTTAAGTTAGGAAGGTATAAGGAAGCTTTGATAAGTTATAAAAAAGCTCAGAATTATATAGATAAAATATCAAGAAGAAAAATTACTAGCAGACAGCTTAATTCAATTGATATTGCAAGAGGCGTAGTTGCAGGTAATATTGGCAAAACCTATTTAGCAATAAATGATACTGTTCAAGCTATACCTTTATTGAATGAAAACATTAAAATAAATCTAAGACTTGGTTTCGAAATAAAAGATGCTTTAACTTCTCAAATAGCTTTAGCTGAAGTGCAATTAAAACAAAGGAATTTTAAAGATTTCAATAAGTCGATAGATAGCATTTTAGCATATGTATATTATGCAGATACAAAATCCAATATTATAGCACAAGTTGAGCATCTCAAGTCAGATTATTATGCGTTAATTAATGAACCTGTTCAATCACTTTTACACTTACGTAATTTTGTAAATATTGATGATTCATTAAAAAATGTACAACGAGAAATAGATCAGAATGATATAAGCACCGCAATTATTGGATTAACCAATGAATACCAATTCGGATTATTGAAGAACGAATTCAAACAAAAAAATACTTACATCAATTATTTTATTTTCTTCATTATTTTACTCAGTATTTTTGTTTTAATTATTCTATGGGGCTTTATAAAAAATAGAAATAAAAATAAAAGTTTGAAGAAATTGATTGAGCAAGTGCAAATTCAATCTGAATTATTAGAATTAAGAAATAAAGAAAAGGATAGAATTTTAAGCATTGTTGCACATGATTTAAGAACACCTATTAATTCCGTTAAATATTTAATTGATGAATTGAAATCGAATAATAATACATTCGATAAAGATGAATTTATTGATTTAATTAGCCTTTCTTGTCAAGCAAGCATAGGTTTGATTAATGAAATTTTAGATTATTCAAACAAAATAACGGATGCTAATAAATTAGTAAAGGAGCCACTTTCATTAAAATTATTTCTGAAGCAAACGGTTGAACTCATTCAGTTCAAAGCCATTGAGAAAAAGCAAAATCTAAAATTGGAATTGCCAGAAAATGATTTTAATATTTTAATTAATGAAGAGCGATTCAGAAGGGCGGTAGGTAATATTCTAATTAATGCTATTAAATTTAGTCCACGTAATTCAAATATCATTTTAACTGCAGAGAAAAAAGATAAAAGTTTTGTTATTAAAGTTCAAGATTCAGGTATTGGGATTCCAGTGGAAATAGAAAAATCAATATTTGAAGCATTTACTAAATCTAAAAGGGAAGGCACCGATGGGGAAGTTCCATTTGGGTTAGGACTTTCAATTTCTAAAGATATTATTGAAGAACATCAAGGTACTATTAACTTTGAAAGCAAAGTGGGTATTGGAACAACCTTTTTCATTGAATTGCCAATTCAATAGCATAGTCACTTAGATGTTCAAACAAATATAATTCCTATTTGTTAAAAAGCTATGAATAACAACAGAACAGTAAAAGCAATATTATTTGGTCATCCTTTTGATATGGGGGGTATGCCTATTCGTCAAGCATTTCCAACCAATCAAGTGGAACAAATTGATCCATTTCTTTTATTGCATCATGCAGATGTAAAAGTGCCCACACATACAGATGTTAAAAAAACAGGAGTTGGTCCACATCCACATCGTGGGTTTTCACCAGTTACTTACATATTCAAAGGTGGAGTGCACCATCAAGACAGTCGAGGTAATAACAGTATCATTTATGAAGGTGGCATTCAATGGATGAATGCAGGAATGGGAATTATCCATAGTGAAAGACCTCCATTTAATATTCATGAAATTGGAGGAAAGCAAGAGATCATACAAATGTGGATCAATACTCCAGCTGCTCATAAAATGGACCAGCCTGAATATATTCCATTAACAGCTGAAGAAACACCCAATAATAGCTTTGATAACGATTTAGTAAAAGTATTTGTTCAGAGTGGCGACTTGCTAGGTTTGAAAGGACCGATACATCCATTCACGGAAATAAATTCTGCAACTTGTTATTTCAAAGCAGGTGGTAAATTAAGCATCCCATTTTCAAGCAAGCATAACGCTTTCATTTATTTATTGGATGGTAAAATCAAATTAGAAGGCTATGGCGAAGTAGATGCACAACACGCTATACATTTTGAAAATGATGGAGATCAGATCACAATAGAGGCCATAGAAGACACTCGAATTCTTTTTATGAGTGGATTGCCTATCAAAGAGAAAATGGCCTCACATGGTCCATTTGTAATGAATAATGAAACTCAATTGATGGAAGCATTCAGGGATTATCAAATGGGTAAAATGGGAGTTTTAATAGAAGAGTAAAACAAATTTTTATTCTTGAAAAAGGTTGGTCCATTTATTTAAATGGACTTTCAAATTTGATCAATATTTATAACTTTGAACATGATCAAACTCAACCTAAAAAAACCAATCGCATTTTTTGATATTGAATCAACAGGAGTAAATGTAGCTTCAGATAGAATCGTTGAAATTTCGGTGTTAAAAATCAATCCTGATAATACAGAAGAAATTAAAACAAAACGCATTAATCCTGGAATACCTATTCCTATTGAATCATCATTGATTCATGGTATTTATGATGAAGATATAAAAGATGAGCCAAGTTTCAAGCAGATTGCAAAAGGACTAGCTACTTTTTTAGATAATTGTGATTTGGCAGGATACAATTCCAACAAGTTTGACATTCCTTTATTGATGGAAGAATTTTTAAGGGCAGAAGTTGATTTTGATATCAGTAAAAGAAAATTTGTTGATGTGCAAAATATTTTTCATCAAATGGAACAACGTACCTTAAAAGCTGCTTATCGTTTTTATTGTAATAAAGAATTAGAAAATGCACACTCTGCAGAAGCTGATATACGCGCAACTTATGAAGTTTTATTAGGTCAGATAGAACGTTATGCTGATGCTGAACATATTGATAAAAAAGGCAATGTAACTAAGCCGGTAGTGAATGATGTAGAAGCTTTACATCAATTTACACAATTACAAAAGAATGTAGATTTTGCAGGAACTTTGGTTTATAACGATCAAGGTGTAGAAGTGTTTAATTTCGGTAAACACAAAGGCAAACCAGTAGCAGATGTATTTAAAGCCGAACCTAGTTATTACGACTGGATGATGAATGGAGTATTTCCTCTTTATACAAAGAAAAAATTAACAGAATTAAGGTTGAAGTTGTTCAATAAATAAATCGAATTTTTAGTTTTGAAATATTTCATTAGCCAAAAGCAATGATTCATTGAATTTTAATTCATTGATTGGATGCTTAATATTTTGACTATTAAAAAAACTCAAAACATTTTCAGTTGCCATATTTCCAGTTAAAGAATCACTTGCCATTGGGCAACCACCAAAACCTTTGATAGCTGAATCAAATCTTCTACAACCTGCATCCCAAGCGGCTTTCAGCTTTAACTCATTATCTTCAATACGTGTATGTAAATGTGCGCCAAATTCTACATTCGGAAAAAGAGGAGTTATATTTCTAAATAAATAATCAATATTTTCTACATTAGATACTCCGGTGGTATCAGAAAAAGCAAGTATTTTAATTCCTAATTCCGAAAGTTTTTTTGTCCATTTTTCAACAACTTCTACACTCCATTCTTCTCCATAGGGGTTACCAAATCCCATTGAAATATATACCACCAATTCCTTATGATGTTGATCTGTTAATTTTTTAATTTCTTCAACCCTAACCAATGATTCTTGTATAGTTGCATTGGTATTTCTTAGTTGGAAAGTTTCTGAGATAGAAAATGGAAAACCTAAATAACTGATTTCATCAAACAAACATGCATCTTGGGCACCCCTAGTATTGGCAATGATGGCAAGTAATTTAGAAGATTCGGTATTTAAATTTAATCCTCTTAAAACTTCAGCAGTATCACGTAATTGAGGAATTGCTTTGGCTGATACAAAACTTCCAAAATCTATACTATCAAAACCTAAATTTAATAATGAATTGATGTAATTAATTTTAGTTGAAGTAGGAATGAATTCATGCATCCCCTGCATTGCATCTCTTGGGCATTCAATTAATTTCATACTTGTTTAGTTTAATTTATAATCAGGTAAGTTGGCTTTTCTATTTCCAAAAATGGTACTACCAATTCTAACCATTGTACTTCCACATTCAATTGCTATTTTATAATCTGATGACATCCCTATTGATTTTTCTTTGAAATAGTCATCCTTCCTAAAGAAGCTTTGTTTAATACCATCAAATAAAACTACTAATTCTTTAAACTCTTCTTTTATTTGGCGTTCTTTATCTGTATTGGTTGCAATGCCCATCAATCCTACAATTCTGATGTTTTTCAACTCTACTAATTCTTCTGAACGAAGCAATTCAATTAGCTCATCATAACCCAATCCAAATTTGGTTTCTTCATCAGCAATATATACTTGTAATAAACAATCAATAACCCTATTGTTTTTAAGTGCTTGTTTATTTATTTCTTGCAGTAATTTAAAACTATCAACTGAATGAATTAAATGTATAAATGAAGCAATGTATTTTACCTTATTGCTCTGTAAATGACCAATTAAATGCCATTGAATGTCTTTGGGTAATTGCTCTTGTTTTTCAACCAATTCTTGAACTTGATTCTCTCCAAATACTCTTTGACCAGCTTGGTAAGCCTCTAATATTTCTTCAATGCTCTTTGTTTTAGAAACCGCGATCAATTCTACACTGGTTCCAGTCAATTCCAATTTTAATTCATTAATTTTCGCTGCAATGCTCATTATCTTTACCTTTGATGCAAATTTAGATTAATTGTGATAAAAGATTATATGTTAAAGTATTATTTCTTTGTTTTGGTTTTATTATTTTCTGCTTGTTCCAACGGAACAGAAAGTATCCCTTCGAATATCATCCCAAAGGACACCATGATGTTTGTTTTAATGGATATACACATTGCTGAAGCAGGAGCAAGAACACTAACGAACGACACTTTGAATAAAACAGTAGTGAACTATTACCGTTTTATTGAAGAAAAATATCATGTTTCGGATGCTCAATTTAAAGAGAGTATGCTTTTTTATAGCAATCATCCTAAGTTATTGGAGGATATTTATTCAAAAATGACGGAAGAAATGAGCAAGAAAGAAGCAGAGCAATTGAAAAATAAATAATATGCTCTACCCCGAACAGCTTTTAATAAAACTGGGTTTTGAAGAAATCAGAGAGAAGATTAAACAGGAATGTTTAAGTCCTATGGGAATTCAATTGGTTGAAAAAATGCAATTCATTAGCAATTTTGATTTGCTTTCCAAACTCTTGCTACAAACCAATGAATTTAAGTCTTTGCTCAACTCAGGTGATTTTTTTCCTTCCGATAATTTTATCGATTTAAAATCAATTCTAAGCAGAGTAAGGGTAGAAGGTGCTTATTTAACTGAAGAAGAATTTTTCAAAGTAAATGCGGCACTTCACACCGTATTTTCTTGCATTGAATTTTTTAAAATCAGACAAGGTGTTTACCCAAACTTGGAATTGCTTTTAGCACAAGTTGAAGTAGATAAAAGTTTGACTAAAACCATTGAATCTGTAATAGATTCAAAAGGAAAGATGAAAGGAAATGCAAGTAAAGAGTTGGCTATCATTTATGCTGATATAGCCCACACTGAATCAGAAGCAAGGAAAAGAATTAATCAATTATTCAAAGAATTACAGAAGGACGGGTTTACAGCTGATGGTCAATTAACAGTTCGTGAAGGCAGATTAGCGATTCCCTTATTAGCAGAATACAAGCGAAAAGTAAAAGGCATTATTTTGGATGAATCTTCTACAGGGCAAACAGTTTTTATTGAACCTGCAGAAGTATTTGAATTAAATAATAAAGTTAGGGATTTAGAATATGCTAAACGTAGAGAAATTATTCGCATTCTCATTGCGTTGACAGATCAAATCCGACCGTACCTTCCATTGCTTTTGAACTACCATCAATTATTGACAATCATTGATTTTATAAGAGCCAAGGCTCGATTTGCGAATAGTATTGAAGCTGAAATGCCTATTCTAAAAAAAGAGGCAGTTTTAAAAGTTATCAATGCTCGACATCCCTTACTATACTTATCTTTCAAAGAACATCAGAAAAAAGTAGTTCCTCTAAACGCAGAACTAACAGAAGAGAATCATATCTTATTAATCTCCGGTCCGAATGCTGGAGGTAAATCAGTGGCTTTGAAAACCATTGGACTATTACAATTGATGTTACAATTTGGATTATTGATTCCAGCTTCTTCTTATTCCGAATTTGGATTGATGAAGAAAATATTTGTAGACATTGGTGATGACCAATCTTTGGAGAGTGACTTAAGTACCTATAGTGCTCATTTAGCTCACATGAAATTTTTTGTTGAAAATGCTAATCCACATACACTCGTTTTGATTGATGAATTCGGAACAGGAACTGACCCAAAATTCGGAGGGCCCATTGCTGAAGCGGTATTGGAGGTATTAAATAAGAAAAAGGTAAGGGGGGTAATTACCACGCATTATTCCAATTTGAAAATTTTTGCGAACATAACTGATGGAATACAAAACGCATCTATGCTTTTTGATAATTTAGAAATGGTTCCATTTTATCAATTAAAAATAGGGCAACCAGGTAGTTCCTATGCTTTTGAAATTGCACAAAAAATTGGATTACCAAGCAATGTGCTCAATATTGCCAAACAAAAAGTAGGTCATCAACAAAAAAGAGTAGATACACTTTTAGCAGATTTAGAGCGAGATAAAAAAACAATGGACGATGCAAGGATATCGCTTGAAACTCAATCTAGAAAGGCTAATTCATTAATTCAAGAGAATCAAAAACTTAATGATTATTTAACTGAGAATAAAAAGAAATTATTAAAAGAGGCGAAACAAGAAGCTGAAAAATTAATTAAATCAGCCAATAAATTAGTGGAGAATACCATAGCGGATATTAAAAATGTAAATGCAGAAAAGGCTGCAACCAAAAAAATTCGTGATCAATTCGAAAAAGAAGTAGAAGTGATTTTGAAAGTGGAAGAGGAAGTAAAACCTTCATCTAAAGATTCCAAAAAAACTAAAGAGAAAATTAAAATAGGAGATTGGGTAATTCATGAAGCAAGTCAACTAGTTGCAGAGGTTTTGAGTATTCAGAAGAGCAAAGCTGAACTGGCTATGGGAGATATCCGTACTTGGGTTGCAATTAGTGAATTACAATTGACTGATAGTCGGGTGAAAAAATCACAAAACACTTCTTCTTATTCAAACATGCTCAATGAAAGTGCATCGCAATTTCAACCACAAATTGATTTAAGAGGAGCAAGGGGTGAAGAAGCTTTGATGGAAGTTGAGAAATTTTTGGATAAAGCCATCATGATGAATTTTCATACCATCAGAATATTGCATGGCAAAGGAGATGGAATTCTTAGAAAATTAATTAGAGAGTTTCTGAAAAAATATAATGCCGTAGAGTCTGTAAATAGCGAACACGTTGAGTTTGGTGGAGATGGAATTACAATTGTTCAATTAAAATAATTTTATTCCTGTTTTTCAATTCTTCGATAAACTTGACCTGATTCTAATTGAATTAATAAAATATAACTTCCATTTTGAAATTTAGTCATATTTATTTCGACATTATTTGAGCCTGATTTTTTTTCAATCAATAATATCTTTTGACCTAAAATATTTAACAATTCTATTTTAGTAATTGGTTCTTCTGATTCTATTTTTAATAATCCATTTTGAATTGGATTTGGATAAATTTTTATTTCATTTAATCTATCATCTTCTATTCCTTGTGGGATACAATTCGCCAATTGTGCAGCTACATCTTGTTTAATAGTATTGTAAATAATGTTGTAATAGTCAATGCCCGGACACTCTGTATATCCTGGGTTACAACCATCTTTATGTCCTGCAATAACTCCTAAATAATGAACTGGTGCAGCAACAGGATGTAAAGAACTATCAAAAGGATTGAGTTGTTCTTTAAATAATTTCCAAGTAATAATTTGTTCAACTGATTTTAGAGAGGTGTCTGTTGGAAAGAATCCGGTTTTCTCATAGTTGCCTAATAAGCAAATGCCCATAGTATTGGTATTTCTTGCACACATATGAGCACCAATAATATTGTCATCACCTAAGGTATCACCATCTCTTCCATTGTAAATATCACCATTTTGTGCAACTAAATAATTATATCCAATATCATCCCAACCATTGGTTTGGGTATGTAGTAAATAATAATTTCTTACAATGTCAGTATAATTTGTAGCAGTATTTGAGCCAGCAGCATGATGAAGAATTACATGCTTTACTTGAGAGACCAGAGGTATTCCTGTAGGCTCCGGTAAACCCGTTCTCCATATCGATTGATCAATGGCTTGGGGTTCTTCGCTGCAATCGACTGGACTTTTTTTTTTCGAGCTGACCAATTTATCAAGCTTTAATGGGGAAGCATATAAAAGGTTCATTCGAATTTTTCCTTGCAAATTGCCACTATAAAAACTGATAAATTCAAAAGGTTGATTTGCTATGTATAATGCAGATGATTGTTGACTATTTCTATTTGGTAAATTTTCGATTACTTCTGATTGATGTGCATCTTTAGCAAGTTCAAATTTTTGAATACCACCTAGAAGTAAATAAGCTTTCTCAAAAATATTACTTTGTGCTACTTCCAAATTAACACTACTGGCTTTGAAATTTATATTTATGGAAGAATAAAAAGTATTCGGTTTGACATTGAATTCGATTGCTTTGTAATAATCTCCTTTTTTTTCAATGATGGTAATAGGGCCCTCTTGAGCAAACAATGTTTGAAATGCTCCTAGAAGGATAATTAAAAGCAATACTTGGGGAATTTTAAAAGTCATTATAAGCCAGCTATTGGTAATATTTGTATGCAATTTACGATTTTCTTTTTTTCTTTGCATTATATGGCTGATATTATACTTTTCAATATATTTAAAACAAATTTTGAACTATGATTAATAAAGTAGTAAAGGATGCGGAAACAGCAATCCATGATATAAACGATGGAATGACGATAATGTTGGGAGGATTTGGATTATGTGGAATTCCAGAAAATTGCATTGCTGCTTTGGTATCAAAAAAAGTAAATAACCTTACTTGTATATCTAATAATGCTGGAGTAGATGATTTTGGAATTGGATTGATGCTTCAACAGCGTCAAGTAAAAAAAATGATTTCTTCTTATGTTGGTGAAAATGCGGAGTTTGAAAGACAATTATTAAGTGGAGAATTGGAAGTTGAATTGATTCCCCAAGGCACATTAGCCACTAGATGTATGGCATCTGGTTATGGGATGCCGGTAATCTATACACCCGCTGGTGTTGGAACGGAAGTAGCTATTGGAAAAGAAACCCGTGAGTTTAATGGAAAAGAATATTTAATGGAATATGCTTTTGATTCAGACTTTGCAATTGTAAAAGCTTGGAAAGGTGATACTGCTGGAAATCTTATTTATAAATCAACAGCTCGAAATTTTAATCCAGTAATGGCCATGGCTGGAAAAATTACCATTGCAGAAGTAGAAATTTTAGTAGCAGCCGGCGAACTCGACCCTGATCAAATTCATACTCCAGGAATTTATGTTCATAGAATTTTTGAAGGGAAAGATTATGAGAAGAGGATTGAGCAGAGGACGGTTCGGATTAATTAGTTAATGTGTTGATTTGTTAATGTGTTAATTTGGAGAATGTTGTAGTAATGCAGTTGTGCAAATAATCTTGATTTTATTATTTGAGTTAGAAATAATTTCAAATAATGGGGAATCTGATATTAAATAAAACAATGGAATTTGCCGTAAGCATTGTAAAGTTATGTGATGAATTAAATAATGACAAAAAATATATAATAGCGAATCAATTACTAAAATCAGGAACTTCCATTGGAGCAAATATAAGAGAAGCACAAAATTCAGAAAGTAGAGCTGACTTTATTCATAAGTTTAAAATAGCTGCTAAAGAAATAAAAGAAACAGAGTATTGGTTAGAGTTGATTGATAAATGTTATCATAAATACGATTTGAATGAACATAAAAAATTAATTTTAGAGATAGCCAAAATTACAAATCGTATTATTACGACTATGAAAAATAAACGGGGTTAATTTGTTAATGAGATAATGTGTTAATTAACACATCAACACATAATCTCATTAACACATCAACTTATTAACATATTAAGAAAGATAGTAGGCAAATTAACACATCAACACATTAACAAATCAACACATTAAAAAAAATGTTAGATAAAAACGGAATCGCAAAACGTATTGCACAAGAAGTAAAAGATGGAATGTATGTAAACTTAGGCATTGGTATTCCAACACTAGTGGCTAATTATATTCCAGAAGGAATTAGTGTGGTACTTCAATCAGAAAATGGGTTGTTGGGTATGGGTCCATTTCCAATGGAGGGTGAAGAAGATGCTGATTTAATTAATGCAGGTAAACAAACCATCACTACTTTACCAGGCTCATCAATTTTTGATTCAGCAATGAGTTTTGGAATGATAAGAGCGCAAAAGGTTGATCTTACTATATTGGGAGCAATGGAAGTTTCGGAACATGGTGATATTGCTAATTGGAAAATTCCAGGCAAGATGGTGAAAGGTATGGGAGGAGCTATGGATTTAGTTGCTTCTGCACAAAATATAATAGTTGCCATGCAGCATGTCAATAAAGCTGGAGAATCTAAATTATTAAAATCTTGTTCGCTACCTCTCACCGGAGTGCATTGTGTGAAAAAAATTGTAACGGAGCTTGCGGTATTAGAAGTATTAAAAGATGGAGGGTTTAAATTATTGGAACGTGCACCAGGTGTGACCGTAGAGGAAATACAAAAAGCTACTGAAGGTAAATTGATTATTGAAGGTGAAATAATGGAGATGCAATTAGTATAATGAATTTAGCATCTAAACAAACAATTGATAATATTATTGGTAAACCAATAGCTTATTTCTTTATTTTTTTTGCTAAAGTTTTTGGGTTTTTATTGAGGAGAAATCATGATATAAAAAAAGAACCAAATGCTATTTTAGTAATAAAGATTTTGGGATTAGGTAGTATGTTCATTGCTTCCGATTCTTTATTGTGTTTAAAGAAAAAGTATCCAAATGCAAAAATGATTCTTGTTTGTAAAGACTCCTTAAAACCAGGTATTGAGCCACTTAATTTATTTGATGAGATTTGGGAGGTAGATGATTCAAACATCTTCCAATTAATTAAGCAATCATTTTTAATATTATTTAAAACTTGGAGAATTAAAAAATTATGGGTTTTAGATTTGGAGGTTTATTCTAAATTAACAACTGTTTTTACATTGCTTACTTGTGCTGTTAATAGATTTGGATTCTATTTGAATGAAGTTTCTTTTCGAGATGAATTAAATACGCATCACACTTATTTTAATCAATTTACTGTAGTTGAAGAAAATTATAAAAGAATTGTGTCACAAATGGGTGCAGAACCCACTTCTAGTTTTTCATTCGATGATTTTCCGAAAAGAGAAAAAGGTAAAAATTACTCTTTTATTGCAATAAATAATACATGTTCAGAATTAAGCATTGAAAGAAAAATACCAAATGATATTTTAGCTCAAATAGTGAAAAAGATTCTAGACGAAACAAGTTATCAAATTGCATTTTTAGGTGCACCTTCAGATTATATGGAAGTTTCAAATTTTATAAATAAATACATCGATTTGGTTTATCATGATAGAATTGTAAATACCATAAACAAATTTAGTTTTAAAGAATATTACGATTTTTTATATTTTAAATGTAAGATTTTACTAACTATTGATAGTGCTCCCTTACACATAGCAAATAAAATAAATGTTCCTACGCTTTCTATTTGGGGCCCAACAAAACCTGAAACTCTAATCAAAGTGAATGAATCTAATCAAGCAATTTATTTATCTATAGGTTGCTCTCCATGTGTCCATTTAACAGATAAATTACCTTGCAATGGAGATAATATTTGCATGAAAAATATATCCTCAGCTTCCATTTATTCAGAATTAATAAAAAGTATATAAAATGTCAGTTTCAAAAAGAAATAAGATTATTATTGGTTTATTCATTTTTTGTTTTAGCTTAATTATACACCGATGGCAAGCAATTTCAGTATATGATCATGGATTTGGAAAATCATGGTTTAATGGAGATGCATTTAGTTCAAGAAATGTAATTTCTGCTAGTAAATATTTTGTTGACAGTGGCTTTTGTAAAACCAAACTTCTTCCTGTTTTTGATTATAAAACCAATTACCCAAATGGTTATAGTGTTGATATTCCTTATACTCATTACCCGCCTTTAGCTGATGTTACTGCCGGCGTATTCGCAAAGGTATTTAATACTTCCAATAGAAATACTCTTGGGGTGTTACCTCTTTTGTTTTCTATTGGTTTGTTTTTTCTAATTTTAAAAACATTGAATTTATGGATAAAAAATGATAGGATAGCTTTGATTTCAGCTGCAATACTTTGGCTATCTAATTATTTTATTGCATGGGCAGATGATTTGCATCAACATGTTTATGTGGAATTTTTTAGATGGTTGTTTTGTTATTTAATTACAATTTATTATTCTTCAAATACAACCAATAAAATTCAAGTATTTTTATTGGCAATAATTTATTTGATTTTATCTCTTCTATCTTTCGAGCCAATAGTATTCATTGCAATTGTTATTATTGGTTTTTCATTACTTAATAAAAAGCCTTTATTCAGTTGGGTTAATTTTATTTTATTAAGTATGCCTATACTTGGTTTTGGCTTACATCTTTATCAAAATTATTTGTTTTTTGGAAATTGGCAATTAGTTTACAAAGATTTTCATGATGCATTTTTAATACGTTCAGTTGGTGCTGTTGATATACCTGGCGGTGACTATTGGACAAATAGAAGTTTAGGCATAGGAGAAATACCAAGGTTAATTGTTTTGTGGATTCAACGATTAGGACACTTTTACATAATTCCAGGATCAATGTTTTTAATGATGGCATTTTTTGCAATGAAGAAATTAAAAAAAGAAAACTTGAATTTGTTTTATATAGCTTTGATTTTATTTCTAGCTGGAATTAGCTGGAACTTTATTATGGCAAAACATGCAATGATTCATATGTTCACAGTTAGGCATATGGCAATTTTTTACGGTCTAATTATCGGGTTTGGAATGTTGGAATATATCCAATATTATAAAATGTTATTGAATCAGAAAAAATGGATCTGGATTAGTTTGAATTCACTATTTATTGCATATTCCATTGGATTAATTCTAATAAACCATTTTTATTTTTTATATTTAAAATACGGGTTTTTATATCCATATTTAGGCACAGATACCTTTCAATTTGCAAAAATAGCTGACTATTTAATTTAATATGGATTTATCAATTTTAATTCCAATCTATAATGAAGAAGGGAATATCGATATTCTAATCAATCGATTGCGAGGTGTAATTGCACAAATGAACCTAAATTGTGAATTCATTTTCATCAACGACGGAAGTAAAGATAACTCCATCTCCATCATTAAAAATTTAGCAATTGCTGATCCTTCAATTAAGTATATTGATTTTAGTAGAAATTTTGGACATCAAATTGCAGTATCAGCAGGTTTAGATCTATCAATAGGAAAGAGAGTAGTTATCATTGATGCAGACTTACAAGATCCTCCTGAATTGATTATTGAAATGTTTGCAAAAATGAATGAAGGTTTTGAAGTAGTTTATGCCAAACGCAGAGCAAGAAAAGGGGAGAGCTGGCTAAAATTATTTACAGCTAAAATGTTTTATAGAATATTAAAAGCAATTACTTCTGTAAATATTCCTGTAGATACTGGCGACTTTAGAATTATGGATAGAAAAGTGGTTGATGTTTTAAAACAAATGTCAGAACAAAATAAGTTCTTACGCGGACAAATTTCGTGGATAGGATTTAACCAAACTTTTGTTGAATATGATAGAGATGTTCGTCAAGCTGGAGAAACTGGGTACACTTATAAAAAGATGATTCGTTTTGCTTTAGATGGCATTACTGGATTTTCGAACTTCCCCTTAAAGTTTGCAAGTATTTGCGGCTTTGTTGTTTCAGGTATTGCTTTCGTTGTTATGCTGTATGCTTTGTATGCAAGGTTTATTAGTAAAGATTATATTGAAGGTTGGACTTCTATCATTATCTCTGTATTGTTTTTAGGAGGGATACAATTAATCTCCATTGGAATTATTGGAGAATATATTTCTAGATTAAGTGCAAATTCAAGAAATAGACCTTTATATATTATTAACGAAACAAATATTAAATCCTAATTAGCTAAAAAAAAATCCAACTCAAGGTTGGATTTTTTTTATTAAAAGTCATCATCATCAAAATCTTCAAAGTCTTCTTCAAATTCATCTATTTCATCAATAGGTAAATCAAACTCATCATCTTCATCAACAATTTTGTTTTTGACTGATTTACTTTCGCTTGCTGGCGTAGCTTTTACAGATGATTTTGCAGCAGTAGTTTTTGCTGGCTTTGTAGTTTTGCTGTTGCTTGCTTTTTTAGGGCTTTTCATTTGTATGAATCAAATATTTTTTCGTTTAACTAAGTTATTGAATTACTTTTATTCAATCCAAATTTCTTTGAAATATTTCATCAATAGAAATTGATTCTCAAAAATAATATAAAGGAATTGATGTATGAAAAAAAAATGAAATTAATTTTCTGTGTTTTTTTCTTCTGTAGCTTGATTTTCTGTTGAATCTTCTACTTCAGCACTACCTTCTGATTCTGATTCAATTATTTTAGCATCTTCCTCACTAATCATTTCTGCTTCTAAAACAGCTGAATTTTCAGGGTTTATACTATTATCTAAGCTATGGAAATCTTTTAATTGAGGTAAATCTTTTGGTGTTTTCAACCCAAAATGATCCATGAAACTTTCTGATGTTTCATATAAAATAGGTTTCCCCGGACCGCTACTTCGTCCGTTAATTGCAATTAAATCTTTTTCTAATAATTTCTGAACACTATAATCACAATTTACACCGCGTATTAATTCTACTTCAGTTTTCGTGATTGGTTGTTTGTATGCAATTATTGCCAATGTTTCCATGGCTGCTGTCGACAATTTTTTCTTTTCCTTGTGAATAATTAACATATTCAACAAATCATAATGAATTTTTTTACTTAGAAATTGAAATCCATTACTCATTTCAATTAGTTCAAAAACAAATTCATCTGAACTATATTTTTCTTTTACTAATTCCAAATTAGCAATTACTGTTTCCTCTGTAATTTCTTCTTCATGAAAAGTTGAAAGTATTACTTTTAAATCGGCAACAGTGATGCTTTGTTCAGAAGCAAATAATAAGGCTTCAATATTTCGTTGTAAAGGTTCCAAATCTTTGTATTATTAGTAGAAGCGAATGTATAAATATTTTAACAATTTGAAATTTTTAATAGGTAATTACTTGCTGTTCCATTTTTTCAGGTAAATCCCTGAATTCATATTGTTGTGTTCTTAATTGAGGAATAAATCCAGCTTGCCTAATGGCTTCTTGAATCCCATTCGAAGTGAATCTATGAGGAGCACCTGCAGCAGAAACCACATTTTCTTCAATCATAATAGATCCAAAGTCATTGGCACCAGCGTGTAAACATATTTGAGCAATCTCTTTTCCTACTGTTAACCAAGAGGCTTGGATATTCTCCACATTTGGCAACATTATTCTACTTAATGCTATCATTCTGATATATTCATCCCCACTCACCGTGTTTTTTACACCTCTTATTCTTTTCAATAAAGTTCCATCATCTTGAAATGGCCATGGTATAAATGCTAAAAAGCCTTTTGAATCCACTGGTTTTTCTGATTGAACTTCACGTAACCAAACCAAATGCTCAAAACGCTCATAAATTGTTTCAACATGTCCAAACATCATAGTGGCTGAGGTAGTAATATCTAATTGATGTGCAGCTCTCATTACATCCAACCACTCTCTACCTGTACATTTGCCTTTAGAAATTAATCTACGTACTCTATCATTCAGTATTTCTGCTCCAGCCCCTGGTAATGAATCTAAACCTGCTGATTTTAAGCTTTCTAAAACTTCAGTATGACTTAACTTTTCTAATTTAGCAACATGCGCAATTTCCGGTGGACCTAATGAATGTAGTTTTAAATTTGGATAGAGTTTTTTTAAGGTTCTGAACAGGTCAGCATAATAATTCAAACCTAAATCAGGGTGATGTCCGCCTTGTAGTAACAATTGCTCACCACCATATTTAAAGGTTTCTTCAATTTTTACTTTATACTCTTCAATGCTTGTGATATAACTGTCTTCATGACCTGGTCGTCTGAAAAAATTACAAAATTTGCAATTCGCAATACAAACATTAGTAGTGTTCAAATTGCGATCTATAATCCAGGTAACTTCCTTTTGATTTCCCTTTTTAATTTTTCGAAGCTCATTTGCAACATACATCAAATCTGGTGTACTAGCATGATGATACAAATAAACTCCTTCTTCAATACTAAGGAATTCAAACTTCGAAGCTTTATTTAATAGTTCAGTAATATTCATTGTTTTGCAAATATAGGCTATTCAGTAAAAAGAATTAATTCGATAAAAAAATTATATTTGGGTTCTTTAATTAAACATTAAAACCATGAAAAAGATTTTATTTAGTTTACTGTTTGTAATAATTTCAGTAACTGCTTGGTCTCAAACCACCTATAAATCAATAAAAGCTTATAAACAAGATAAATCAACTATTGTAAAAGACAGTACAGGGGCGATTTTAGGTCCGGAAGTTTGGTTTGCCAAAGTTCAATCTGGCGAATATACTTTAGATCCATTAACTGCTGAAGCAGATGGTAAACCCGAATTTAGTTTTAGAAAGAGTACAGTAGAAGAAAGAAGAAGATTTGCTGAAGCTAATGAAAAGAGGGCACCCATTACTTTAGCCGGTTTCACAACTGGAAAACCATTATCTGAATTTACAGTTACTGATATCAACAATAAAACCTATACCAATGCTAGTTTTGCTGGGAAAATTCTAATTATTAATTTTTGGTATAAAGATGCAGCTGCTTGTAAAGCAGAAATCCCAGATTTAAATAAATTGGTTGCAAAATACAAATCAAAAAATGTGGTATTTCTAGCTCCAACTTATGAACCTTTGGATGATGTGAAAGAATTCCTTAAAAAAACTCCTTTTAATTATATCATATGTACCGATGTTGATGATATGATTATCAATATGAAAATTACTAAATACCCTACACATGTAGTTGTTGATTCAGAAGGTATTGTAACCTATGTAACCATTGGACAAACAGGAAATGTGATTGAAACGTTAAATAAAGAAATAGACGCCTTATTGTAAATGATAAAATTCGAGAGATTTACCCTCGACAACGGATTAAGGGTATTAGTGCATGAAGACCATACCATACCGATGGCGGTATTAAATGTTTTGTATGATGTAGGTGCTAAAGATGAAAATCCAAATCAAACTGGATTTGCACATTTGTTTGAGCATCTAATGTTTGGAGGATCTATTAACATTCCTTCTTATGACGAACCATTGCAAAGAGTAGGAGGAGAAAACAACGCATTTACCAATAATGATTTTACTAATTATTATATCCAAGTTCCAAGCGTTAATTTAGAAACTGCTTTTTGGTTAGAATCTGATCGAATGCTGAGCTTAGCATTTTCTGAAAAAAGCCTGGAAGTGCAACGCAGTGTTGTAATTGAAGAGTTTAAGCAAAGATATTTAAATCAACCTTATGGTGATGTTTGGTTAAAATTAAGACCACTTACTTATCAAGTTCACCCTTACCAATGGGCTACAATTGGTAAAGAATTAGCACATATTGAAAATGCTACTATGGAAGATGTTAAAGCCTTTTTTCATAAGCATTACAATCCAATGAATGCGGTATTAGTAGTGGCTGGAAATACTACTTTAAATGAAGTAAAAGAATTAGCAGAAAAATGGTTCTTGCCAATTCCTTCAGGAAATAAATACAATAGAAGCCTACCTTTAGAGCCTACACAAGTTGAAGAGCGAAAATTGGAAGTAAAAGCCAATGTGCCCAGTAACGCCATTTATAAAGCATTTCATATCAATAATCGTTTATCAGAAGATTATTATACTGCGGATATTATTTCAGATATACTTTCAAGAGGAGAATCTTCCAGGTTATACCAAAGTTTAGTAAAAGAGCAGCGTTTATTTTCAGAAATCAATGCATACATTTCTGGAGATGTAGAGGAAGGATTAATGGTAGTTGAAGGAAAAGTGATGGATGGAATTTCAATGCAAGCAGCTGACGAAGGCATTTGGAATGAATTAAAGAAAATTCAAGAAGAACCAATTCAAGAAAGAGAATTACAAAAGATTGTCAATAAGTTAGAATCCACTTCCGTTTTTGCGGAAATGGGATTGTTAAATAAAGCAATGAACATAGCCTATTTTGAATTATTAGGAGATGTAGACCGAGTAAATAATGAGATGGATCATTATTACAAAATCAAACCAGCAAGCATCAATAAATATGCTCAAAAGGTTTTTCAACCTAGCAATTGTTCTACGCTTTATTATTTAATTCAAGACTAATGTTAAAAGAAATAAATCGCACTTTACCGCCTCCTTCTTTTGCAATTAATAATGTTGAATTATTAAAAGCCCAAGAGCATACTTTATCTAATGGTCTCAAGCTTTACAGTATAAATGGAGGTACAGAAGAAGTTGTTAGAATTGAATTTATTTTTGATGCAGGAAACAACAAAGAGAAAAAAGCTTTAGTTTCTAATGCTGTCAATCATTTGTTAAATGCTGGAACTACTACCATGAATTCATTAGAATTAATGGAAAAGATAGATTTTTACGGAGCATATTTTCAGCATGAAGTAAATTTTGATAAAGCAACAGTTAGTCTTTACACTCTTAACAAATATTTAAAAGAAACACTTACGGTTGTCAATGAAATTCTAACTGATTCTATTTTTCCTGAAAGAGAAATTCAAACTTATATTGAAAACACTAAGCAACGTTTACAAATCAATTTAACAAAAAATGATTTTTTAGCTCGAAGAATATTCAATAGTGTTTTATTTGGAGCTGATCATCCTTACGGAAGAATGGTTCAATTAGCTGATTGCGATAAATTGAAACAGGCTGACCTGGTTGAGTTCTTTAAATCTAATTACAAGTTTTCTAATTGTACCATTATTGCTTCGGGTTTGGTTGATGAAAATGTTTTATCAACCATTAATCAAGTAATTGGAACGCAATCATTTCATCCAACTGAAGCCAAAATTAGTCAACAAGTAATTCAAGTAAAACCAACGAAAGAATATTATGAAAAGGCGGATGCATTGCAATCGGCCATTCGTATTGGTAAATTAATGGTGAATAAAACACATACCGATTATATTGAATTACAAGTTTTGAATACCATTTTGGGTGGATATTTTGGTTCAAGGTTAATGGCAAATATTAGAGAAGATAAAGGCTATACCTATGGAATTGGCTCAGGGATAGCTTCCATGAAAGAACTCGGTTTTTTTTATATTGCAACTGAAGTTGGTGTGGAGGTATGTGATTCAGCTATCAATGAAATACATTTTGAAATAAATCGTTTAAGAACCGAATTAGTCCCCCAAGAGGAACTAGATTTAGTGAAAAATTATTTACTAGGTAGCTTTTTAGGGAGTATAGAAAATGTGTTCAGTTATGCCGATAAATTCAAAGGAATTTATACCTATGGATTGGATTATAGCTATTATGAGCATTATTTTGAAAAGGTAAAAGCCGTTAATTCTCAAAGAATTATGGATTTAGCTATAGAATATTTAGACCCAAAAACACTATCTGAGGTAGTTGTGGGAAAAAAATAATATATTTGAAAGATGAAATTTCTCAAACGTCTACTTTTTTTAGGGATTTTATGCAGTCAATCAGTATTTGCTCAGATACCAACTGTTCAAATAGATTCGGTTACTGTATTAAATGATCAACAAGTATTAATTGATTGGAAAGTATCTACAAACAGTACTGTTGATGGGTATTACGTATATCGTTTATACACCAATAATTTAGATCAAATGATATTTGATGCCCCGATAACTATCAATGGGCGTTTAAACCACACACTTACCTATACAGATGCATTTGGCGCTGTTGATTTACCTAGTCAAAAATCATTACGTTTTTGGGTAACTGCTTTTGATAAAGATGTGAACCCAATAGTTCAGTCAGGTTTTGATACAACTGCGGTGAAGCCTCATCAAACCATGTATTTTGATCAATCAGTTGACCCTTGTAATGGACAAGTAAATATCAATTGGAATGATTATGCTAACAATTTAAATGGTTGGGCAGATGGTATTTCTAGATATGAAGTTTGGGAAAGTCAAAATGGTGGACCTTTCAGAATTCAATATATTGGTAACAATAAGAACTATACTAGAAGAGGTTTAATGACTGGTATTGATTATAAATATAAAATCAGAGCAGTAAGTGCTGATTTACAAAAAACTTCTACTTCCAATTCGAGAAATTTCAACGGTACTTTTTCAGTTGCACCTTCTTTTATTTACTTATTCAATGCTACTGTAGCTGCTAATAACAGAACAATTACTTTGAATTGGTTATCTGATACATCAAGTTGTAATCTTTCTTATTCGATATTAATGAGTGAGGATAGTGTTAATTACAAAGAAGTAGCAAGAATTGATTCTGCAACGTATAAGAAAATAAGAATTTTACCAATAGACAATGTTTTAGCTGAACGTTTTGCATATTATTTTAAAATTGTCACTACCACTGCTTGTCCAGATACCATAGATACCAGTAATGTAGTTAGAGTTGTAAGATTAAAAGCTGAATATATTGACCCAATCACCAATCGTTTAACATGGAATGATTACGAAGGATGGCCAGTAGGAACAGGCTATTACGAATTATATAGAGTAAAGAAAGACAGTGCTGGAATTAATGTTCAAGATTTAATTGCAACTTTAACTCCACCTCAAACAGATTATATTGATATTGATTTAGGACCTGCAGGATTAGGTAATTCTACTTATTACTTCATGAAAATTTATGAACAAATAAATGATCCTTTCAATATACAATCAACATCATTATCCAACCAGGCTTATATCTATCGAGAAGTAAAAATTATTGCTCCAGATGTGTTTACACCAAATGGTTTAACACCCATATTCCGTCCAAGAGTATTGTCTACCAACAACAATAAATTCAATATGAAAATATTTAATCGTTGGGGAAAATTAGTATTTGAAACCGATGATGAAATTGGTGGATGGGATGGGAAAGACAAAGATTCTCATGATGTTTGTCCAACTGGGGCCTATATTTATTTAATAGAAACTACTGACGCAAGTGGTACTATTATTCGTAAAAAGGGAGCAGTGGCTCTCATAGACTAATTAGCTAATTTTTTGAATTAGCTAATTAGCTAATTAATTTATACCTTTGTCTCGCAATTAATAAACCATAATTAGTTGCTATGAATCTCGATCCAAACAAATTTGTTGCTGAAGGTTTAACCTACGATGACGTTCTGCTAATCCCCGCTTATTCTGAAGTATTACCACGCGAAGTAAGCACCCAAACTTTTCTTACCAAAAAAATCAAATTAAATGTACCGATCATATCCGCTGCTATGGATACCGTTACTGAATCTGATTTGGCAATTGCTATTGCTCAAAATGGTGGAATTGGAATGCTTCATAAAAACATGAGCATTGAAAAACAAGCAGAAGAAGTAAGAAAAGTAAAGCGTTCAGAAAGCGGAATGATTCAAGATCCAGTGACATTGCATGCAGATGCAACCTTATCTGAAGCTTTTGTTTTAATGAAAGAATTCAAAATTGGTGGAATTCCAATTATCGATAAAAACCAACAACTATTAGGGATATTAACCAACCGTGACATTCGTTTTCAAAAGGATTTAACCTTAAAAGTGAAGACAGTCATGACTACCGAAAACTTAGTTACCGCACCTCAAGGAACAGATTTAAAAAAAGCAGAACAAATTTTACAAAAACATAAAATTGAAAAACTTCCTGTTGTTGATAAAAAAGGAAAACTTACTGGACTAATTACTTATAAAGACATACAGAAATTTAAAAACTTCCCTAATGCTTGTAAGGATGAGCATGGCAGACTTAGAGTTGGTGCAGCAGTTGGTGTGACTCATGATACGGTTGCACGCGTTAAAGCGCTTGTAAACGCTGGTGTCGATGTAATAACTATTGATACGGCTCATGGACATTCAAAAGGCGTAATCACCATGCTTAAATTGGTGAAGAAAACATTTCCTCAATTACAAGTAATAGTTGGAAATATAGCCACAGCAGAAGCAGCGAAAGCATTAGCCAAAGCTGGAGCAGATGCAGTAAAGGTAGGAATCGGTCCAGGTTCAATTTGTACCACACGTATTATAGCTGGAGTTGGTGTACCACAATTATATGCAGTATATGAATGTTCTCAGGCATTAAAAGGAACTGGAATTCCAGTTATTGCTGATGGTGGAATAAAACATACTGGTGATATTCCTAAAGCCATTGCAGCAGGAGCAAGTTGTATTATGGCTGGTTCATTATTTGCAGGAGTAGAAGAATCACCTGGTGAAACCATTATATATGAAGGAAGAAAATTCAAATCATATAGAGGAATGGGATCAATTGAAGCCATGGAAACAGGTTCAAAGGATAGATATTTTCAAGATGCTGAAGATGATATTAAAAAATTAGTGCCAGAAGGTATTGTAGGTCGTGTGCCATACAAAGGAACATTAGCCGAGGTAATGTACCAATACATTGGTGGCTTGAAAGCAGGGATGGGCTATTGCGGTGCTGCAACAATTGAAGCTATGCAAAAAGCAAGGTTTGTAAAAATCACAGCAGCTGGAATGAGAGAAAGTCATCCGCACGATATTGTGATTACCAAAGAAGCTCCAAATTATACTCGTTAATTTTAAATGAATAAATTTTATTTAATTGACATTTTGTGAATTAATAAAAGAACTTATTGATATGAAAAGTGTTTTAGTTTTTTGTGGTTCTTCAAAGGGAAATAATCCATCATTAATTGAAGAAGTAAAGAAGTTAGCTAGGTTATTGGCTTCACAAAATGTACGCCTGATATATGGTGGTGGAAATGTAGGTTTGATGGGTATCATAGCCAATGAGGTATTGGATCAGGGCGGGCAAGTTTTAGGAGTAATTCCTGAATTTTTGCGACATAAAGAAGTCGGTAATTTAGATGTAACAGAATTGGTAATTGTAAAAAGTATGCATGAACGTAAAGCGCATATGTGTGATCAAGCGGATTATGTAATTACTTTGCCTGGTGGTTTTGGAACTATGGATGAATTGTTTGAAATGCTTACCTGGCTTCAATTAGGTCTGCATTCAAAACCAATTGGAATATTAAATTTCCAAGGATTTTATGATTCCTTAATTGCGCAATTAGATAAAATGATTGAACAAGGATTTCTTAAAATAAGTAATAAGGAATTATTAATTTCTGCTAATGAATCTGAATCATTATTAAAACTTTTATTGGAGACAAAAATAGTAGCAGATGATAAATGGTTCACAGAAAGAAATCTTTCTTAATGAAGAATTATTATTTTAGTAAAAAAACATTTAGAACAAACTCATGAATTTAGAATTTAATATTAATGAAGATGTAAACAAACAACTTATTTCAGAAATGAAAACCAAGTTGAAAAAAATATATGAGGGTGGGGGAGCTAAAGCCGCAGCTAAGCAAAAAGACAAAGGAAAAATGTTGGCTCGTGAGCGAATAGCAAATCTAATTGATAAAGATTCTGAGTTTTTAGAAATCGGTGCATTTGCAGCTGAGGGTATGTATGCCGAACATGGTGGTTGTCCAGCCGCAGGTGTAATTACAGGTATTGGTTATGTTTCTGGTAAACAATGTATGATTGTTGCCAATGATGCTACTGTTAAAGCTGGTGCTTGGTTTCCGATGACCGGCAAAAAGAATTTACGAGCTCAAGAAATTTGTATTGAAAATAAATTACCTATTATTTATTTAGTAGATAGTGCCGGTGTTTATTTACCCATGCAAGATGAAATATTTCCAGATAAAGAGCATTTTGGAAGAATATTCCGCAACAATGCCGTGATGTCGTCAATGGGTATTTTACAAATTGCTGCTATAATGGGAAGTTGCGTTGCAGGTGGAGCTTATCTGCCTATCATGAGCGATGAAGCAATGATTGTAGAAGGAACTGGTTCAGTATTCTTAGCAGGATCTTATTTAGTGAAATCTGCAATTGGTGAAGATATTGATAATGAATCTTTAGGTGGTGCCAGTATGCATTGTGAAATATCTGGAGTAACAGATTATAAACATGCTGATGATGCTGCATGCTTGGCTTCGATCAGAAATATCATGAGTAAGGTTGGAGATTATAACAAGGCTGGTTTCAACAGAGAAAAACCACAACTACCTTTAAAAGATGTTAAAGAGTTGGTTGGCATATTACCAGATAGTAGAGAGAAACCTTATGATATGCTTGATATCATTCATCGTTTAGTTGATAATTCAGATTTCGAACAATACAAAGAAAAATATGGACAATCAATTATTTGTGGATTAGGTAGAGTAGATGGCTGGGCAGTTGGAATTGTTGCGAATCAACGAAAAGTAGTAAAAAGTAAAAAAGGAGAAATGCAATTTGGTGGCGTGATTTATTCTGATTCAGCTGATAAAGCAGCGCGTTTTATAATGAATTGCAATCAAAAGAAAATTCCTTTGGTTTTTTTACAAGATGTAACAGGATTTATGGTGGGCTCAAGATCAGAGCAAGGTGGAATTATCAAAGATGGTGCAAAAATGGTAAATGCTGTATCGAACTCTGTGGTTCCTAAAATAACAATCGTAATAGGCAATTCATATGGTGCAGGTAATTATGCTATGTGTGGAAAGGCTTATGATCCACGATTAATTTATGCTTGGCCTACAGCAAAAATTGCAGTAATGGGTGGTTCACAAGCGGCTAAAGTATTATTACAGATTCAAGAAGCAGCATTAAAATCAAAAGGTGAAGTAATTACACCTGAAAAAGAAGCAGAATTATTAAAAGAAATAACTGATAGATATAATAGTCAAACTACACCTTATTATGCAGCTGCTAGGTTATGGGTAGATGGCATTATTGATCCATCAGAAACAAGAAAAGTAATTTCTATAGGTATTGAAGCTGCTAACCATGCTCCAATTGAAAAAGCATTTAATGTTGGAATTATTCAGACTTAATAGAGAATAAAAAATTCATTATTTGGTTATGGAATCAAAGAGATTTTTATATTTCTAATTCAATTTTTCAAACAATTTGCTAATCAATAATCTTTAATATTTTTAATTTGTAGCTCTAAAACCGCCATTTAAAGCCTATTTGAGCTATTTATTTCAAAACATTTGGTACTTAACTCTATTAATCTGTTTATTTGCAAAACTGAAGGATAGCAAAGAAGAAGAAAAACAATGGCTAAAAATTTATTAATTGTAGAATCACCGGCGAAAGCCAAAACGATAGAAGGATATTTAGGGAAAGATTTTTTAGTGAAGTCGAGTTATGGACATATCCGCGATTTAGCCAAAGGAAACGACGCAATTGATGTAGCCAATAATTTTGCTCAACATTACGAAGTACCAGCAGATAAAAAATCTTTAGTTGCTGAATTAAAGAAACTAGCTAAAGAAGCCGAAATGGTGTGGCTAGCTTCCGATGAGGACCGTGAAGGAGAAGCAATTTCTTGGCATTTATTTGAAACTTTAGGTTTGACCAATCAGAAAACCAAAAGAATTGTATTTCATGAAATCACTAAACCTGCTATTTTAAAAGCAATTGAAAACCCACGTGCAATAGATTATAATTTAGTAAATGCCCAACAAGCAAGAAGAGTTTTAGATCGTTTAGTTGGTTTTGAATTGTCTCCAATACTTTGGCGTAAAGTAAAACCTTCTCTCTCTGCAGGTCGTGTGCAATCAGTTGCCGTTCGATTAATTGTTGAAAGAGAAAGAGAAATAAATGCATTTGCTGCAGAAGCGGCTTTTAAAATTGCTGCATTATTTACTTCAGATGCCGCAAAAAAAGTTCCTTTTAAAGCTGAACTTGCTGATAGATTTGAAATTATTGGTGACGCAGAGAAATTTTTACAAGATTGTATCAATGCTGATTTTAAAGTAAAAAGTTTAGAGGTTAAACCTGGCAAACGTTCACCAGCCGCGCCATTCACCACATCAACATTACAACAAGAAGCAAGTAGAAAATTAGGATTTTCAGTGGCAAGAACCATGCAAGTGGCTCAAAAATTATATGAATCTGGAAAGATTACTTATATGCGTACCGATTCAGTAAATCTTTCGGACACGGCTTTGGATGCTGCTAAAAAAGAAATAACTTCTGCATACGGAAATGAATACCATACTTTAAGAAAGTTTAAAACAAAATCTGCCGGTGCCCAAGAAGCCCACGAGGCCATTCGTCCAACTTATTTTGATGTTCATAAAGTGGAAGGTGATAATGCGGAAGTGAGACTATATGATTTAATTTGGAAGCGTTCAATTGCTTCACAAATGAGTGAAGCTCAATTTGAAAAAACAACTGCAAAAATTTCTATTTCTACACGTAAAGAAGAATTAGTTGCGCAGGGAGAAGTACTTCGTTTTGATGGTTTCTTGAAAGTATACATGGAATCTACGGATGAAGAAGTAGAGAGCAATGAGAATGAAACTGACAATAAAATGTTGCCACCACTTTCGGAAAATCAAAAATTAATATTAGAAGATTTATCAGCAACAGAGCGCTTTTCACGCCCACCTGCAAGATATACGGAAGCAAGTTTGGTTAAAAAATTAGAAGAACTAGGAATCGGAAGACCATCTACCTACGCTCCAACAATTGCGACTATACAAAATCGCGGATATGTGATAAAAGAAGATAGAGATGGTAAGCAACGCATGTATCGTCAACTAGTTATTGCTGATAAAAAAGTTGTGCAAAAAGAATTAGTGGAGAATGTGGGTGTTGAGAAATCAAAGCTTTTTCCAAGTGATATTGGTGCAGTTGTAAATGATTTTTTAATTCAACATTTTAAAAATGTTGTGGATTATAATTTCACTGCAACTGTTGAAAAAGAATTTGATGAAATTGCCCAAGGATTAAAAGAGTGGACAAAAATGATTCAAACTTTCTACACACCTTTTCATAAGGATGTAGAAAATACAATGGAAAATGCTGATCGCGCCAATACCAATCGCGACTTAGGTATTGATCCTGTAACTGGTAAATTGGTATCAGTTAGAATTGGTCGCTTTGGCCCATTTGTACAGTTAGGAGAAGCAGATGAAGAGACTAACACAAAGCCTAAATATGCTAGCTTAAGATCAGGTCAAATGATTGAATCTATTAGCTTAGAAGAGGCTATGGAATTATTTAAATTGCCAAAAAATGTCGGCCTGTTTGAAGATAAAGATGTGGTAATTGGTATAGGTAAATTCGGTCCTTATATTAGACATAATTCCATTTTCACTTCTCTTTCAAAAGAAGATGATCCGCATACTATTGAATTGCCAAGATCAATTGAATTGATTTTAGCGAAACGTGAAAAAGATGCAAATAAATTAATCAAAGCTTTTGAAGAAAATGAATTGGTAAAAGTTTTGAATGGTCGTTGGGGACCTTACATTCAATATGGAAAAGAGAATGTGAAAATTCCTAAAGGTACAGAAGCAACAAGTTTAACTTATGCTGATTGTGTTAAATTAGCTGGTGGTGCAGAACCTTCTGCCAAAGCAGTTGTCGCGAAAAAAGGAGCAAAAAAGGCAGTAGCTAAAAAAGAGCCTGCTGCAAAAAAAGCCGCTCCGAAGAAAGCTCCAGCAAAAAAATCAGTAGCAAAAAAATCAACCACCAAAAAGAAAGCGGCACCTAAAAAAGCTGCTAAGAAATAATTTACAGATACCACAAAATTTATTTTTGTTTACTGCATTCTGAATGTAATGATAAAGGATTTACCTCCAAATATAGTTGAAGATGTTGCCATAGCTGTAGTTTTAGATACTGAAACTGTTGAAGCAAGACTATGGAAAGTATATTTATTAAACTTGAAAGATATTCCTTTATCGAATGTATTTGTTAGTTCTAAAGGATATGGTACACTTAATGGAGAGAAAGTAAAAACCTCTGTGTTCCGCCATTTTGTTGGGGATGTGGATGCTAAAAAATTCAAAGCCATTGAATTATTAGACGAAAAATTATTCGGAATCAACAATGAATTTTGGGTAAGTTATTATATCAAAAATGAAATCTTCGATAAGAAATTTATTTTCCTCACCGAAAGCATCACCGAATCAAATTTTATAAGAATACCTATGGTGAATAAACCTGGGGTGATGATTAGGTAGGTTTTGGAGTTTGGATATTAGTGTATTGAAAGATTAATAATTACAACTTAGTTTAATTCTTTAATTGATTTTTATAATATTCAAAAGCATCTATCGGATTCCAAAATCCCATATCTAAATTCTACTATATTCCCCGCATAAATAAACCTGCATTCATACAGTTTTATTTCCCCTATTTCCAATCTACATTAGTGTATGATTACGAATTTAAAAATTGAAAACATTTTGTTTTTGGATATTGAGACGGTTCCCTTGTTCCCAAATTATACCATGTTAGATGGTGCAAGCAAAATGCTTTGGGATAAAAAATCTAGTTATTTATCAAATGAAGAATTACCTAAAGAAGTTTTGTATGAACGCGCAGGTATTTATGCTGAATTTGGAAGAGTTCTATGTATTTGTGTTGGAAAGATTCACCAAAAAGAAGGCAAAAATATTTTGTCAATGCGATCATTTTTTAATGAACAAGAAGATCTTTTGTTAAATGAGTTTTCTGGGTTTTTAAATAAATTAAATAAGCAAATTGTATTATGTGCTCACAATGGTAAAGAGTTCGATTTCCCATATTTATGCAGAAGGTTTATCATTAATCAAATTGAATTACCAGAATGTTTAAACATTGCAGGTAAGAAGCCATGGGAGATAAAACATTTAGATACTATGGAATTATGGAAATTCGGGGATTACAAACATTATACTTCACTTGAACTATTGGCACATACTTTAAATATCCCTACACCCAAAGATGACATAGATGGAAGTCAAGTAAATAAAGTTTATTATCAAGAAAATGATCCTCAAAGAATTATTCAGTATTGCTTTAAAGATGTTATTACCATTGCTCAATTATTTATGCGATTTAAAAATTTAGATTTGTTGGAAGATTGCAATATCGTCATTCCATAGTGATTCAATGGGTTTTAGGCTTATATTGATTAGCTAATTACTAATATTATTGTCAGTTTTTTCAAGCTCAAATTCCAAAATTATCCCTATGTTTATGCTAATACTAGTATAAACATGTCTCCCATACTTAAGGTAAAAAATCTTAACATTAAATTTACAACAGATGAAGGTACCTTTCAAGCTGTAAATACTATTTCATTTGAACTTCAAAAGGGTAAAATCCTTGGAATTGTAGGAGAATCTGGATCTGGAAAATCCGTTACATCATTAGCAATAATGCGCCTTTTGGCTGCTAAGTCTTCCAATGTAACTGGGGAAATTATTTTTAATTTAGAATCAAGTGATATTGATTTATTGAATTTACCTGAAAAGGAAATGACCAAAATTAGAGGCAATAAAATTGCCATGATTTTTCAAGAACCGATGACTTCCCTAAACCCAGTCCATCGTTGCGGAGATCAAGTTTCAGAAGCCATTCAATTGCATCAGGGATTAAATAAAAACCAAGCAAAAGAAAAAACCATTGAGTTATTTAATGAAGTACAATTGCCTCGACCCGAACAGTTATTTAATGCTTATCCACATGAATTATCTGGTGGACAAAAGCAAAGAGTAATGATTGCAATGGCATTAAGTTGTAACCCTGAATTATTAATTGCAGATGAACCCACAACAGCTTTAGATGTGACTGTTCAAAAAAATATCATTGAACTTCTCAAAAAAATTCGCGATCAACGAAACATGAGCATGATTTTTATATCTCATGATTTGGGTGTAATATCAGAAATAGCTGATGATGTTTTAGTGATGTTTAGAGGAACAATATTAGAACAGAAATCAGTTAAAGAATTATTTTTGAATCCAGAGAATCCATATACACAAGGGCTTCTAGCTTGTAGACCAAATATGGATTACCAATTGAAAAAACTTCCAACGGTTGCGGATTTTATGCAAGAAGATGCAAAAGTGCATCAAAATACTAAGGTTGCATTGACTGAAGTTTTAGAAAAATTTAAGATTGGCGATGAAGAAATAAAAGTTCGGAGATCAAAACTTTATGATCATGCACCATTGTTGTCTATAAAAGATTTAGGAAAGTGGTATCCAATTTCAAATGGAATTTTTAAAAAATCGACGGAATTTGTAAAAGCTGTAGATGGCATAACTCTCGATATTTATGAAGGTGAGACTTTAGGATTAGTAGGAGAGTCGGGTTGTGGAAAAACTACTTTAGGCAGAAGTTTACTTAGATTAATAGAGCCAACTGTTGGTGAAATAACTTACAATAATGTCAATTTATTAAAACTGAATGACAAGGAAATGCGTTCTATGCGTAAGGAATTGCAAATTGTATTTCAAGACCCATACTCTGCATTGAATCCAAGATATACGATAGGATCAGCTATTATGGAACCAATGATTGTGCATCATCTTCATCAAAATAATAAAAATAGAAAAGATAAAGTGATGTCATTGCTGAAGCAAGTTGGTTTACCGGAAGAATATTTTTATCGTTATCCGCATGAATTTAGTGGTGGACAACGACAAAGAATTTGCATTGCTAGAGCATTAGCTCTTGAACCAAAATTGATTGTTTGTGATGAATCAGTTTCCGCATTAGATGTTTCTGTTCAAGCACAAGTGTTGAATCTATTGGGTGATTTGCAATCTGAATACAAATTGAGCTATTTATTTATATCTCATGATTTATCAGTTGTAAAACATTTTTCAGATAGAATGATAGTAATGAATAAAGGAAAAATTGAAGAGCAAGGTTTCCCCGAAGAAATTTATTTAAATCCTCAAATGGAATATACTAAAAAGTTAATTAATGCAATTCCAGGTGTAAGTAAATTTCATTAAATTGAAAAATTAAGAAAATGACAAAGAAAAAAAATAGTGCCCTCAAAAATATATTACAACAGCTAGTGCTTGATGCATTCAATGAAAGTATGCAGCAAGCATTTAATTACAAACAAATTGCTGCAAAACTTCAAATTGATGACAATGAAACTCGTCAGATTATTTCTGAAATAGTTGTGGAGCTTGCGAATAAAGGAGTTATCAAAGAAATTGCAAAAGGAAAATACCAAGTTAAAGAACTACAAAATCATGTAACTGGTATTGTTGATATGGCTCAAAATGGGTCTGCTTATTTAGTAGTAGAAGGTATGGATGAAGACATCTTTTTATCTCCAAGAAAATTAAGAAATGCTTTGCATGGAGATAAAGTTAAAGTTTTCATGTATGCCAAACGCAATGGAAAAAATTTAGAGGGTGAAGTGCTCGAAATTTTAGAAAGAGCAAAAATGGAATTTACTGGTATAGTTCAATTGATGCCAAAATTTGCATTTTTAGTTCCTGATAATAAAAAAATGAATCATGACATTTTTATTCCTCTCGATCAATTAGGAGGAGCTAAAGATAAAATGAAAGCCGTAGCACAAATAACGGAATGGCCACAAGGTGCTAAGAATCCAATTGGGAAAATTATTTCAGTATTGGGTGTACAAGGTGAACATGAAACAGAATTGAATGCTGTACTTGCGGAATATGGATTTCCATTGGCTTTTCGTAAAGCTGTAGAGAAAGAAGCAGAAGCAATTTCTACAAAAATATCTGCTGAAGAAATTGCTAAGCGTAGAGATATGCGCAAGACCTTGACTTTTACAATAGACCCTTTTGATGCAAAAGATTTTGACGATGCCATATCATTTAAAAAATTACCCAATGGGAATATGGAGTTGGGTGTACATATTGCAGATGTTTCACATTATGTAATTCCTGATACCGCTTTAGATAAAGAAGCATTTGAAAGAGGAACTTCAGTTTATTTAGTGGGTAGAGTAATTCCTATGCTACCTGAAAAACTTTCAAATGAATTATGCAGCTTAAGACCGAATGAAGATAAGCTTACTTTTTCAGCCATTTTTGAAATGGATAATAAAGGAAATGTGATTAATGAATGGTTTGGTAGAACAATCATTCATTCAGATAGAAGGTTTACTTATGAAGAAGTTTGGGATATTATTCAAGCTAAATCTGGCGATTATGCAACAGAGTTATTAGAATTGAACGACCTTGCTTATATTTTAAGAGAAGCACGTTTTAAAAATGGAGCTATTAATTTTGAATCAACTGAAGTAAAATTCAAATTAGATGAAACAGGCAAACCTATTGGTGTGTATGTAAAA
Organism: Sphingobacteriaceae bacterium; assembly: GCA_965279595.1. Classification (GTDB taxonomy): domain Bacteria; phylum Bacteroidota; class Bacteroidia; order Sphingobacteriales; family Sphingobacteriaceae; genus CAIKLP01. The sequence goes on along the minus strand of OZ257246.1, from coordinate 2,468,029 downwards.
GAAAGAAATGATGCTCATAAATTAATTGAAGATTTCATGTTACTTGCAAACCGTAAAGTAGCTGAATTTATTGCCACAAAAGGAGATAAGCGAAATAAACTTACTTATGTTTACCGTGTTCATGATGCACCAAAAGAAGAAGTTTTAGAAGGCTTTGCGAAATTTGCAGGAAGATTTGGATATAAAATTCAAACAAAAAATCATAAAGAAATTTCACGTTCGCTAAATCAATTAATGAGTGATGTGGAAGGGAAAAAAGAACAAAATGTTTTGACCCAATTAGCTATTCGCTCAATGGCTAAAGCGGTATACTCTACAAAAAAAACCAGCCATTATGGATTGGCATTTGATTATTATACCCACTTTACTTCACCAATACGTAGGTATCCGGATGTGATGTCGCACCGACTTTTACAACATTATTTAGATGGAGGAAAATCAGTTGATGCTGAAGTTTATGAAAAAATGTGTTTGCATTCTTCACAAATGGAAAAAAGAGCTGCAGATGCTGAAAGAATGTTTGTGAAATACAAGCAAGCTGAATATTTAGTTGATAATATTGGGACTGAGTTTGCAGGTATTATTTCAGGTGTAACAGAATGGGGTATTTATGTCGAAATAATTGAAAATAAATGTGAAGGAATGATACGCCTGCGTGATATTACAGACGATTTCTATGTATTAGATCAAGAAAATTATTGTATCATCGGTCAACGTAAAAAAAGAAAATATCAACTTGGCGATGAAGTGAAAATTAAAGTTAAAAAAGTTGACTTGTCAAGAAAGCAAATTGACTTCCAATTAATGACTGAAGATGAGCCTTTGAATTTTCAAAAAAAATCAAGTAGAAGGAGATAAATTTTTTAGAATATTTAATATTTAAAATGAATTCAATTAGTACTTACCAAGAAAAAATAAATTCTTTTATTTCTCAAAACCCATACGCAAAATTCCCCCAAGAATTGTATGAGCCATTAGATTACATCATGAGTTTGGGTGGCAAACGCATGCGTCCAGTAGTGGTGATGATGGGATGTGATTTATTTAATGGACCTATTGATGAAGCAATTCATGCCGCAATAGCAATTGAAACATTTCATAATTTCACTTTAATGCATGATGATATTATGGACAACGCACCAATAAGAAGAGGGAAAGCTACTGTTCATGAAAAGTGGAATACCAATACAGCAATTCTTTCAGGTGATGTAATGCTTGTTGAAGCTTATGGTTTGTTAATGTATTATCCAGATAATTTACTTAGACCTATTTTAAATATTTTCAATAAAACAGCTATTGAAGTTTGTGAAGGACAACAAATTGATATGTTGTTTGAATCAAGAAATGAAGTGACTGTTGATGAATACATTTATATGATTGCATTGAAAACAGCAGTAGTATTGGGTGCTAGCCTTCAGGTAGGAGCATTAATTGCTGGAGCTTCTAATCAACAAGCAAATATTCTTTATGAATTTGGTAAAAACATGGGCATTGCTTTTCAATTAAGAGATGACTATTTAGATTTATATGCAGACTCGAATAAATTTGGAAAACAAATTGGCGGCGATGTAATTGCAAATAAAAAAACTTACATGTTAATCAAAGCACTTGAATTAGCAGAAGGAAATAATAAATCTATTTTAAATACTTGGATTAATACTAAAGTGTTTAAAGCGGAAGAAAAAGTTTTAGCTATTAAAAATATTTTTGACGAATTGAATATTCCTCAATTAATTAATGAAGAGTCAGAAAGGTATGCAAAGTTAGCTTTTGAACAATTTGAAAAAATCGAGACTTCTGCCGAAAACAAAAAAGTTTTAAAGGATTTTATGATGGATTTATTGGTACGTGAAAATTAAAACTCAAACTATTTTCAATCCAATTAAAAACAAAGAAGGTTTATTCCTTAAACTTTAAATAATAGTTAAATTAAAAGCACAAAAAGCTTTTTCAATTAATTATTGCCATTTACAGCTACTTTTTCTGCTGTACCTACCCAATCATGCAGTACCCCAACATTTACATTATGGTTATTATTGTAAGAACTATGCAATCATAGTTGATTACCCATTTTTAATCAAAAACCAAACTAAACTAAATTATGAGGAAATTTATGCTCTCATCCAAAACCCTTGTTGCCTTTATGGCAATGATGGTGGTACTCCTTTTTGCAATAGGAGTAAAAGCACAAACACCAGCTTCAAGTTGGACATTACACTCAAACATTAATGGAGTAAATGTTTATTACAAGCTTGGAAAATGTACTATTGATCCTGCACTATTTAACAATCCAACTGCAAATCCATCTGCACTTTTAAACCCAGATGTAGTTTTGTTATTGAAGTTTGAAAACACAACTTCAAATGATAAACAAATAAGTTGGAATGATGAATTAGTAGCCAATAGCTCTGCAACTGTTCACCAGCTTTCTTTAGCAGGTATGAATATGCATGAAGTTATTTGTGAAGATGCACCAGCTTTTAAATTAAGTTCACCTAACGGAAATAATTTATCTGCAAAGGATGCTATGCAATTTTTAAATATTACCGTATTAACCAACTAAACTAAAAAAAATGAAAAAGTTTTTACTAAAAATTAGTCTGTTGGCATTAATGCTTATACAGACTTTGTACGTTGATGCAGCAGTGGCCCCTGGGTCAGTGTTGACTGATGGTACTGATAATACATTTTTATCAAATGCTATAGGAAATAATCCTGGTGGAGTATTATTATATAAAAGATCAAGAGATGGTGGAAGCTCAAATACCTTTCATAATTTATGTGATAATCAAGGCCCGACTTTAATAATCTGTAGAACTGCATATGGTACTACTTTTGGAGCATTTGCCTCAGAGTCTTGGAATGGAAGTTATTACTATAGTCAAGCTAATGGCTCTTTCTTATTTAATTTAACGAATGATGCTATTTCTGCAAAAGGTGGATTAAGTGGAGCTAATGGCCCATATGGTATGTATCACAATTATAGTTATGGACCAACTTTTGGTGGTGGTCATGACTTATACATAAATAGTACAATGGATGGTGGATATGTTTCTTCTGGATATTCATATAATACTATTGATGGTTCAAGTTATGGTTCATACAGTGCTGCTGCAGCTTTGGTAGGACCTGGCTTGAATTATAATAATATGTACAATGGTTTCATCACTGAAATTGAAGTTTATAAAATTGTTTACAACTATTCTATTCCTACAGTTTTAGCAAGAAATATTTCAACTTATTTAGGTGCTGCTGGACAATCAAGTATTACTGCAGCGCAAGTTGACAGTGGTTCTTATGATAATGATGGACCAGTTTCTTTAAGTTTAAATAAATACAATTTTGATTGTTCGAATGTTGGAAGTGGAGGAGTTTATACTCCTATTACATTTGTTGGTACACAATACCAAGAAACACATTCTCATGGTGGTGGATTCGATCCAAACAACAATCAATTTCTTTACCCCCAATGGGCCGATCCTTATGTCTATACTTATGATTTAAACCATAATAGTTTAGGAAGCTTTTATACCGGACAAAACCAAATGATGCAATTATGGAAGGAAAAAGGGAGCTCTGATTATTACACGGCAAACTGGGGTAATTTTTCTATTACCAAAAGAAATGGTTCTAATGTAATTTGGTCATATAATACTAATTATTATGCAGCTTCAGTAAGTGTTCAAGGTAATTTTGTTTACGCCATGACTTGGGGTTCTAGTAGTATAATAGTATTAGATAAATCAACAGGTAATTATGTAAATACAATTTATTTACCAGGAAGTGTTTATAGTTATGGTGGCTTAGTGGTAGCCAATAATCATATTTATTTTGCTGGATTAGCTTATTTCGGAAATATTTATGGATCATTCAATGCAATTCATGTTTTAAATATGGATGGTACTTATGTTACTTCAGAATACACTCAATCAGATTGCTATAATATGGCTTATGATGGAGAAAATATGTGGATTTCACCAAACAGTAATACTATTTATGGGTATAAAATTTCAAATGGAAATACCTATGGTGGTTCAGGTGGATCGAACGTAGTAAGATTAACTGTAACTGATATTTTAGGAAATACAGATTTTCAAGATGTTTCTGTTAATGTTTTAGATACTATAAAACCTGTTGCTCATGCACTAAATTTTAATGCTACTTTAAATGTATTCGGACAAGCCACAGTTGCAGGTTCAGATTTAAATAATGGCTCAACAGATAATTGTTCAATTGTAAAATTCGATTTAGATAAAACTAATTTTGATTGTAGCAATATAGGTGCAAACTCTGTTATATTAACTATTACAGACGTTGGTGGAAACACAGATACAGCTTCTGCAATTATAAATATTAGTCCTTCATTAACTGCTACTATTACTCCATCTAGTGGAAACACTATTTGTGATGGAAATTATACCACACTTTATGCAAATAATGAAAATGGCTATAATTTTGAATGGTTCTTGAATGGAGTAGCAATTCCTAACTCAAATTCATACGCATATAATGCATCTGCAGCTGGAGTTTATACAGTTACCATCAATGGTTTTGGTTGTATTGCTTCATCAACAGGTTATGAAATTTTTGTTACGCCTGCACCAAGTAATGTAATTACGAAATCAGGACCAACAACTATTTGTGCAAATGATGTATTGACTTTGACTGCAAGTCCAGGACAATATTATTATTGGAACAATGGTGCAAATACACAATCAATTCAAGTTTCTACGTCAGGTAATTACTCTGTGCAAGTGAATGGATTCAATGGTTGTGCAACTGTTTCAGAAACAGTAAATGTATTAGTAAATAATTTACCTACAGTTGCAGTTACTCCTAGTGGACCAACTTCTTTCTGTAATGGAGATTCAGTTACTTTAACTACTGCTGTTACTGGAAATACAGATTTAGCAAGTATCGCAAGTAATTTCAATACAAACATTGGAAATATTTTAAGCCCAATTAATAATCAATACCAATTCTATATGGATGGTGGAGATGGCTATGGTGCTTATTCAATTAATGATGGTGGTTATGATATGTATGATGGTGGAAATTGGTTAAATACTAATCTTGCCAATAACATCAGCTATACCAATAACATTGTAACCAACAATGGTGCTTTTGGTACAAATGGTAATTATTTTACAAGCTATAACAGTGGACTATTTATGTTAGCTGCTGATTTAGATAATGTAAATCAATTTTATACTTCTGGAAATTTAGGTGCCGATGGTGGAGGAAATACTTTTGGATATTCTTTCCCATTAACTATTGGTGGAAATAACTTTAATTGTTTCTATCGTCAAGTTCGTGATGGTTATGGTTATGACCCTTCAATCAATCAATTGATTGTTGTTCCTGCTGGTGGATTAGAAAGTCAATCATTCAATAATAATACTGATGATGGTTATCATGAAGTTTCAAATATTTCTGCAAACAGATTGTATTATTTCTTATGGGCTGGAATGAGTGCCTATAGCTTTAATAGTTCTGAAGTACAAAATATTTCAAGTCAATTTTTAACACAAATAGGAGCAGGTGGAGGTTCAGGTGCTGTATTTAATAATTCATTGAGTTATTTATGGAGCAATGGTGCAACTACACCTGAGATTACTGTTAGCAGTACTGGCAATTATACAGTAGTTGCAACAAATGCTAATGGTTGTTCAGCAACTTCTTCAATTACTCCTGTTGTAGTAAATTCAATTACAACTCCAACAATTTCTGCTTCAGGTTCAACTGATTTATGTGTAGGAGGATCTATTGTTTTAACTGCAAGTAATAGTACAGGAACTTATTTATGGAGTACTAATGAAACTACTCAAAGTATTGTTGTTAGTAATGCAGGTTCATTTACAGTTACTACAACTGAAAATGGATGTAGTGCAACTTCAACTTCTACAAATGTTTTTGTAAGAGATTTAATTAACCCAACTGTTCTTACCCAAAATATTTCAAGAACCATTACTTCAACTTCAGGTGCATATGCAGTATCTGCTTCAGATATTGATAATGGAAGTTTTGATAATTGTGGAATTGTAAGTAGTACGGTTTTAGGTAATTCTATTTTTGATTGTAATACTGTTTCAGGTGTTTACAATGTAGATTTATTAGTTACTGATGCAGCAGGAAATTCTTCAATTGGATCTTCAACTATTACAATTACGAATGCTTGTAACACTGCACCAGTAGCAATTTGCTCAGCAATAACAGTTGATGCAGATGCAAATTGTTCAGCAAATGTAACTGCAATGCAAATAGGCATAAATTCAACAGATGCTGAAAATGATGTATTATCTTATTCAGTTTCTCCTGCAGGACCTTATGCAATCGGTGTTCATCAAGTAACTTTAACTGTTACTGATCCAGCTGGATTAAGTTCATCTTGTCAAACAACAGTTACTGTTTCTGATCATACTTTACCAACTGTATTAACACAAAATGTAATTGTTCATTTAGATGCTAATGGTTCGGCAAGCATAACTGCTTCAGATATCAATAATGGCTCTACTGATAATTGCTTAATTGCAACAATGAGTTTAGATAAAACAACATTTGATTGTTCAAATGTTGGAATCAACACTGTCACTTTAACAGTAACAGATGCTAATGCAAATACTTCATCTCAAACTGCAACTGTTACGGTTCTAGATTTAATTGCTCCAACTGTAGTTACTCAAAATGTAAGTGTTCAATTAAGTGCAACAGGTTCTGCAAGTATTAGCACTGCTGATATTAATAATGGTTCAACTGATAATTGTTCAATAGCAAGTATTGTTTTAGATAAAACAACATTTGATTGTTCGAATGTTGGAGCCAACACAGTCACTTTAACAGTAACTGATGCAAATGCAAATACTTCATCTCAAACTGCAACTGTTACGGTTCTAGATTTAATCGCTCCAATTGTTGTTACTCAAAATGTAAGTGTTCAATTAAGTGCAACAGGTTCTGCAAGTATTAGCACTGCTGATATTAATAATGGTTCAACTGATAATTGTTCAATAGCAAGTATTGTTTTAGATAAAACAACATTTGATTGTTCGAATGTTGGAGCCAACACAGTCACTTTAACAGTAACTGATGCAAATGGTTTAGTTTCAACTGCTACAGCAATTGTAATTGTTTCAGATGTAACTGTACCAAATGCAATTTCATTAGCTAATTATGTAGTTGATTTAGATGCAAGTGGTTCAGCAACTATTAATGCAAATCAAATTGACAATGGGTCAAATGATAATTGTGGTTCGGTTACTTTGAGTTTAAATAAAACTTCATTTGATTGTTCAAACGTTGGTGATAACACAGTAGTTTTAACAGTTACAGATGCAAATGGTAATTCATCAACAAGCAATACAGTTGTAACTGTTAACGATCATATCGCTCCAACTTATGTGTTTCCTGCAAACATTGATTTTTGTCAATCATCAAATGGTAACTATTTAATAGAAAATTTAATTGCTGCAGATAATTGTGCAATTGCAAGTATAAGCTATAGTATTTCAGGTGCAAGCTTGCGATTTGGTAATGGAAATGATGCAAGTGGTGCTTTAAATACAGGACTTAATATTATTACTTGGACAATCACAGATACACATCAAAATGTAACTGAATTTAGCTCGAGTATTAATGTAAATGCAGCACCTGTAGTAAGTATTACAACAAGTTCAGCAAATGCTTATTGTAGTGAAATTACATTAACAGCTACTTCATCTACTAATGGATTCAATACATATTTATGGAGTACTGGTGAAACTACAGCAAGTATTACTTTAGATAATAGTGATGCAAATGGAAACTATACGGTATCTGTTGTAAATGCTAATGGTTGCTCAAGTTTATCATCAGCATCTTACAATTTCGTAAAGGCAAATTTAGTTAGTTCATATACAATTCTAGCTTATAAAGAAGTAGCATTTAATGGAAATAATAATATTGCATCAGGTAGTGTAGGAGTGATGTCAGCTAAAGGAAAAGCAAAAATTGAAAAAGTATTTGCTGTTTCTGGTTCAGGTTCATTTATTAAGTCTCCTAAATTTGAAATAAAAGGAAATGTTTCTGTACCAAATAAAGTGATTGGTACAGTATCAGTAACATTACCTACTAATCAAAATTACTCAGGTACTACTAATGGATTACCAAGCTATACAGTGAATCAAAATTTAACTAAAACTTTAACTGGAAATTATAAAGAAGTAACCATTAAGAAAGGTGCAAACGTAACTTTAACTGGTACTATTTATAAATCAATTAAAGTAGAAGAAGGTGCTACGGTTAAATTCACAGCATCAACAATTAATATTGAAGAATTGAATGTTGGTAAAGGAAAATCGAATGCCTTAACTCGTGTTCGTTTTGATGGAAACACTAGTGTAAGAATAAAAGAAAAAGTTAAAATCGAAGACAACGTTGTGGTAAACCAAGATAGATTCCAAGTTACTTTCTATTACGGAGCTAATAGCAGTTGTGGTGAAGGTCATGACGACGATGAAAACGATGAAGGAGAAGATGATAAGTTTTCAGTAAAAGGTGGAAATGTTTCTGTAATTGCTAACGTAATGATTCCAGGAGGAAAAATTAAAGTGGAAACAGAATGTGATGGAAATGTATATATGACTGGTACATATATTGCTGACCGCGTAAAGAGTGAAGGCAAAAACATTATTTGGAACGGATACAACTGTTCTAATCCATTCTCGAATAAAGGCATTGAAGACGAAGGAATATCTCCTGAAAGTTTTGAAGCTGGCTTCGCAGATCTTATTGCTTATCCAAACCCAACTTCAAATGTGTTTAATTTCAAATGGGAATCATTGAGTGATGAATTAGTAAGCTTTAAAGTTTACGATGTGGCAGGAAGATTAATTTCTGAATTAAACAATGTTCAACCTAATGAAACTTATCAAGCTGGATCAAACTTTGCTCCTGGAGTATATCTTCTAGAAGCAACACAAGGTGCAGAACACAAAGTGTTAAGAGTGGTAAGAACAAACTAAGACCTCTAATTTAACTAATACAAGACCTCATCGAAAGATGGGGTCTTTTTTTTGTTGGGTTAATGAAACAGAATATTAGAATAATGTTGACTTGAAAATGGAAATTAAATATCAATTAGTAATTTCATATAATCCATCATTAAAAATTTGGATAGTTCACCAATAAATAATCACCAAAATATAGTCGATTCTTTTTTAAATATTTAACAGCTAGTTTTATGATTGGTATTGCTACGAATTCCTATAGCATAAAAAAGCCCCTAATGGTTGTTAGAGGCTTCTGAATGTATTTAGTTTCTTATTTAAGCTTCTGCTACAACTGCAGCTTCTTCTTCAAATACGAAAGGAATAATAGAAACATAAGATTTGTTATCTTTTTTCTTTCTGAATTCTACTGTACCATCAACTAAAGCAAATAAAGTATGGTCTTTACCAATACCTACATTTTTAGCTGGATGATGTTTAGTACCACGTTGACGTACGATGATATTACCTGCAATAGCAGCTTGACCTCCGTAAATTTTGATACCTAATCTTTTACTATGGGATTCGCGACCGTTTTTCGAACTACCGGCCCCTTTTTTATGTGCCATTTCTTATAATCTTTTTAGCGTTCTACCTTTAGTTAATTAAGCAACAATGTTTGAAATTTGGATCTTTGTGAAGAACTGACGGTGTCCGTTTTTCTTTTTGTATCCTTTTCTACGTTTTTTCTTAAAAACGATTACTTTGTCACCTTTTAAATGAGACAGGATTGTAGCTGTAACTTTAGATCCATTAACAGTAGGAGCACCTACAGTTACTTTTCCGCCATTGTCAACTAATAAAACCTTGTCAAATTCAATACTAGCGCCCTCATCTCCTTGTAGTCTGTGTACAAAGATTTGCTGGTCTTTTGCAACTTTAAACTGTTGCCCGGCTATATCTACTATTGCGTACATATTGGTTTTTTGGTTTATTTTAATTTTTTATGAACCGCAAAAGTAACCATTTTGAGTGAATTTGCAAATGTTTTTTCATTTAGCTAATCAGCTTTTTATCAAATTAGCTAATTATACCTACAACTTTGCCTTCACATCCAACCTTTCAGGCCCCAAATCACCTTCCCATTTACTAACTACAACGGTTGCAATGCTATTACCAATCACATTCGTAGCTGATCGGCCCATATCTAAAATTGGGTCAATCCCCATTAATAATAGCAATCCTGCTTCCGGAATATGAAACATAGATAATGTACCAGCAATCACCACTAAAGATGCACGAGGTACTCCAGCAATTCCTTTACTTGTTAACATCAATACCAATAACATGGAAATCTGCTCCTGTACCGATAAATCAATGCCATAAGATTGGGCTATAAATAAAGAAGCAAAGGTCATATACATCATGGAGCCATCTAAATTAAATGAATAACCCAATGGCAAAACAAAACTTACTATTTTATTGCTGCATCCAAATTTCTCTAATTGTTGGATCGTTTTAGGTAAGGCAGCTTCCGAACTTGATGTTGTATAGGCTAATAATACAGGATCAACAATGTGTTTTAACAAAGAGAATATCCTTTTCTTGATAAAAACAGAGCCGGCTAGAATGATTATAACCCACAGAATAAGCAATCCAAAATAGAACTCAAGTATAAATATTCCATAATTACCTAAAACTGCTATTCCTTGTTGCGCAATTACTGCCGTTAAGGCGCCAAACACTGCAAAAGGAGCGAAGTTCATTACAAATCCCGTTACCTTTAACATAACATGTGCCAAGGCATCCATTGCTGTAATAATACCTTTGCCTTTTTCTCCTACAGCTGCAGTTCCAATTCCAAAAAACAATGCAAAAACAATTATTTGCAAGATTTCATTTTTGGCCATTGCTTCAAAAATGCTTTTTGGAAATACATGTTTGATGAACTCTTTTACTGAAAGTGCCGCCTTTTCAATTCCTGTGCTAGCGGTTTCTGGAGGTAATGTTAAATCCATCATCTTTCCAGGTTGAAATAAATTCACTAAAATCATTCCTAGAAATAATGAGACGAAAGTTGCTGATATAAACCACAATAAAGTTTTGCCACCAATTCTACCAACTGAATTGATATCACCTAATTTCGCCACTCCAACTACTAAAGTTGAGAATACTAATGGTGAGATGATCATCTTTACCAAGTTCAAAAAGATATCACTTAGTAAAGGAATAAAGTCAACAAAAGCAGTAACTCCTGCTAATTCTTTATTGACATTGCAATAAAAGCCAGTACCTACGCCTAATAATAAAGCAAGAAAAATATAGAGTGTTAATTTGTTTTTCATGAAATCTTGTTAATTAATTTTACTTCCCAGAATCTGCATTCCACATTTGCGCTTGAATAACATAGGTGCTATCATTTTTCTTCACCCAAACTTTTAAATATTTAAAATAATCTTTAGTTAAGGTATCAACATCAGAAGTTTTTATGCTTACCACTGCTTTACCACATTCAATCAAATGATTTTCATCTCCACTTAAATCTGTAATTGTGTATTCAATTCCACTTAATCCATAATCAAATGAGTTTTTATACCATTCAGAAATACCTTTAGTACCTTTAATACAAGATTCACCAGGAGGGCAAATCATCCCTTCGTTTGCATGAAAATTAGCAACTGAATCTGCATTTTTATTAGCAATAGCCATAGTTATATGCTGATTCGTTTCGTTAATCAAGTCTTTTTTTGCATCAATTTCAAATGGGGCAACTTTAGGTTGACAACTTGAAAGAAATGCCAATGCACTAATTAAATAAAGTAAGGTTGATTTTTTCATGGTTTTGGTTTTCTATTGCCTAAAAATACTCTAACAAACAGCAATTCCAAAATTAGTTCACAATTCAATCGCAAAACTTATCTTTGCAGCATGTGGTATAATAATATATTAGAAACTATTGGGAATACGCCAATGGTTCAATTAAACAAAATTGCGAAAGATATTCCCGCAATTGTTTTAGCAAAAGTGGAAACTACCAATCCGGGTAATTCTATTAAAGATAGAATGGCATTGAAAATGATTGAAGATGCAGAAAAAGATGGCAGACTTAAACCGGGTGGAACTATTATTGAAGGCACTTCAGGTAACACAGGTATGGGTTTAGCGATTGCTGCAGTTATCAAAGGATACAAGTGTATTTTCACAACAACTGATAAACAATCAAAAGAAAAAGTTGATGCCTTACGTGCATTTGGTGCTGAAGTAATTGTTTGTCCAACAAATGTTGATCCAGAAGATCCTCGTTCTTATTATTCTGTTTCTTCAAGATTAGTCAGTGAAATACCTAATGCTTGGAAACCCAATCAGTATGATAACCTTTCCAATTCATCTGCCCATTATGAACAAACTGGACCTGAAATTTGGAATCAAACCGAAGGTAAAATAACTCATTTAGTAGTAGGAGTTGGAACAGGTGGAACAATTTCAGGAACAGGAAAATATTTAAAAGAAAAAAATCCCAATATTCAAGTTTTAGGAATAGATACTTATGGATCGGTTTTCAAAAAATACAAGGAAACAGGAATTTTTGATAAGAACGAAATATACCCATACATCACAGAAGGAATAGGTGAAGATTTTTTACCTGAAAATGTTGACTTCTCAGTAATTGATCATTTTGAAAAAGTAACTGATAAAGATGCCGCATTAATGACTAGAGAAATTGCTCGTCAAGAAGGTATTTTTGTTGGAAACTCAGCAGGTTCAGCTATTGCAGGGCTAATTCAAATGAAAGATAGATTCAAAGAAGGTGATGTAGTTGTTGTAATTTTTCATGATCATGGAACAAGATACTTAGGCAAAATGTTTAATGATGATTGGTTGCGTGAAAGAGGATTTTTAGAACAGAAGAAAGCAAAATTTGCAATTGATTTAATCGAAAATCATCGTGAATTAAAACTAATCACAGTAAATGAGAATGATTCGGTTGCTTCAGCTTGTGAAAAAATGAATAAGTATGGTATTTCTCAAATACCAGTTACCAATGATAAGAATGAATTTGTTGGTTCATTAACAGACACACATTTATTCACTTGTTTATTAAATCAAGAAGAAGTAAAAGTTAAAGCAACTAAAGAAATTATGCAAGCACCGTTTACTAGAGTAGCTGCAGATGCAAGTATTGAAGAGGTTTCCAAACAACTTTCAAAAGATAGTCCAGCAGTTATTATGCAAGATATGGGTGGAAATATGCACATCATCACCAAGTATGATGTGATTCAATCGATCGCTGAATAATTTTAAATAAAATGAAAATGCCTACAATAATTCAATCATTGTAGGCAATTTTATTTTATCCTTTTTGCAAACTTTTTGGAAATTTATGTAAATTCAGAATTATAAAAGTTAAGGAAGCAAGCCAAACAATACAGGCTAAACTAAATAATAAACCACTATCATTATTTACTACAATGCCCAATATTGTAAGGTGAGAAAAAATCGCTCCAGTCATGGTCATTAAACTCAATACAGCACCATAGACATCTAATTTTCTACTCAAAAAAAGCAAGCAAGCAATTAATTCAACCACGCCAGAACCTATACGTCCACTTGGTTCTGCACCTATTGTAGTGAATATAAATACCGATTCAGCAGCACCTGTAAACTTGAAATATAAAGTTTGTAACAAGATAACAGAAATGATAATTTTTAAAATTAGCTGAAAGTTTTTCATATTATTTAGATTTTAATTTAGTCCAATTTTTATCAGCATTCGACTTGAATTTAGTTTCTTCATTATCCCATTTAGTCTTAGTATTATTGAAATAGGCATTGTAAAAAAGATATAAATGTCCATCAATAATTTTATAAGTTTCTGGATCTATCTCAACTTTACTTCCATCTAAGCCCATTGCATAAGCGCACCAGCCACCATATTTAGGAGCATATTTTTCAGGGTTACTTAAAAATAGTTGTTTGTTTTTTAGATTTGAGAAATAATAAATAGCATGGTCATAGGCAGCTAAGAAACTCTTTGAACCTTTTGTTGGTTTACCGCTAAAATAGCTAACTACATCATACCCTTCAACCGCTATACCATTACTCAGATTTGGATTTTGCTGTGCCTGACTAGTGAATATAGAAATACTCATTAATAAACTAATCAATAAAATTTTCAATTTCATATAATTTAAAACTAGTTATTTCTTTTAATAATTGGGTAATGATGACTTACTTGATTTTCATCAACAAATTTAAACGTATAAAATCCTTCAGGTAATTCAATAATTGAAACTTGTTTTGTTGAATTATAAATCCCTTCTTTAATTATCCTGCCATTTAAATCTATAATTGAGTAGGAATTAATCTTTAAATCAGTTTTAACATTAATATGATCAATACTAGGGTTTGGATAAATTATAAATTCATTTTTGTTGGTATTATTTACTATTCCTGATGTGATACAATTACCCATCAATGAACCTAATTCAGCATGTCCCCAAAAATGATTGAATTGTTTACAATGGATCAAAACAAAATTATAATCTGTAATTTGTACTGTGTTAGGAATTTCATATTCTTGAAATCCATTTGCTTTAATCAACGGTGCTAAGATCAAACTATTGGGATCAGGTCTATTGGCATTTGCTAAATAAATATGTAAATCAGGCCCATTACTTGTATTGAAATCATTGCTTAGTTGCAATGTTAATTTACCATCTAACCCTTTAGTAATTGTTACTGATCCGTCTAACATATAATCAGGGCCATCTTCAAAACTTGCAGTTCTAAAGCATTCTTGTGCGAATGAAAGGTTATTTAGGAGACTGATAAAAACGATTGTGGTAAATATTTTTTTCATTTTATTTAATATTTTATTGCTCAAAACTACAGACAATAGATTTTTTATTATGTCGTCTAAGTGACAATATCTAATTTTTTGTATATTTCATTGAATTAAACAAATGGGCACAGATAATAAATATTGGTACTTAAGGAATCATAAATTATTTAGAACACTAAGTAACCATCAAATTGAGGATTTATGCATCATCAGTAAGTATAAAACAGCAAAAAAAGGAGAAATAATCTATTTTGCAGAAGAAGTTGACCCTCGAATTTATTTACTAAAGCGTGGTAAAATAAAAATATTGGCGCATGACACAAATGGTAATGAAACCATTAAAGACATTATGCAAGCAGGCGATTTATTTGGTGAAATTACCTTGATGGAAGGTTCTACTTTAAAAGAATCAGCAGTTGCACATAGTACTGAAGTGGCAATTTGCAGTTTTAAAATAGTTGATTTTGAAAAGTTAATTCAAGAAGATCCGGAATTAGCTATTTCTTATTTTAAATGGTTAGGTTTTAGAATCAAACGTATTGAAAATAGGTATACCAATTTAGTTTTTAAAGATGTAAAAGATCGATTGTGGACTTTATTTACAGATTTAGCAATAAATGAGGGTGTAAAAAATGAAGAAAATAGATATGTTTTACCTAATTATTTAACACATCAAGATATTGCAGGTTTGATTTGTTGTACTCGGCAAACGGTTACTCAATTAATTGGAGAGTTGGAAAAAGAAGGCAATTTAAGCTATTCAAGAAAAGAAATCACCATTAATTTATCCAAATAGCAATCGAAATAATGCAATTTTCCGTATTTGTTTGTAAAAATGTAATGCAAACGACATTGGGTCAAAGGTAAAATCATTATTTTTGTTCAATTTTTACAATATGACGTTATTAAGAGCTTCAGAAGAAATTATTAATCAATTAAAATCATTGGTTCAACAATTTAATAATAATGAATACAGTAAGCCTGTTGACTTATTATCATCTAATTCAATTGGTAAACATGTTCGACATATCGTTGAATTTTATGAATGCCTTTTAAAAGGGCTTCCAACTGGATTAATTAATTATGATGCTCGTGAGCGTAATTTGAGAATAGAAACTGATGTGGAATATACTATTCAAATTCTTTCAAGTATAGAAGCTGTTTTTAGCAATTTGAAAGAAGATCAATTATTGAAATTAGAAGTTTCTTATGCTGAGAATTCAACTGCTCAAGTTGAAACCAGTTTATACCGTGAATTATCTTATAATATTGAACATGCTGTACATCACTTTGCAGTTATTCAAATTGCCTTAAAGCAAGGGTTTGAGCAAATTCAATTACCTAAGAATTTTGGTATTGCTTATTCAACTGTAAAATTTCAAGAGAGTCAAAAATGTGCACAGTAACATTTTTAAAAACTGATTCTGGATTTATTTTAACATCTAACCGAGATGAATGGGTTTTAAGGAAACCTGCATTAATTCCTCAACCATACGAATTAAATCAGCAAATTATATATTACCCTAAAGACCAACAAGCAGGTGGTACTTGGATTGCAGCTGGAAAAAATCATACACTTTGTTTATTAAATGGAGCTTTTGAAAAGCATGAATCTAAACCTCCTTATGTTAAAAGCAGAGGAATAATGCTCTTGGATTTTTTCACTTTTGATGATATCAATAAATTCTTTCTAAAATATAATTTTATTGGAATTGAAAATTTCACACTAGTTCTTGTTGAAAAATTAGCTCAACGTTTAGTAGAAATCAGATGGGATGGTATGCAATTGTTTAAAAAAGAATTGGATATAAATCAAGCTTATATATGGTCATCTGCTACTCTATATTCCAATGAAATTATTAGTGAACGTAGAATTTGGTTTGATGAATGGTTAGAAAATCATAGCAAATTTACACAGTCCGAAATAGCCTATTTTCATAGGTTTGGTGGCAAAAGTAATGATCACAATAATTTTTTGATGAATCGTGAAGACAAAGTAAAAACCGTAAGCATAACAAGTATTGAAAGAAATATTTCATTTGAAAAAATAGTTTATTTGGATGTTACAAATGAAGAAGAGAGCTTTAGAAATATGAACTTTGAATTAAACCCAATTAAATCATAGTCGTTGAATATTCGTAAAATAAAAATCCCTTTATTTCTTATTAAGATTTTCAATTTCGAATTTTGGCCTTATTGGATATTTTATATTCCTATTCTTCCTTATTATTTTTATTTAGCTGCTAGATCAAAGTCAGTCACTTTTTTTAGCAATGTAAACCCTAAAATTTTAATGGGTGGGGTAGTAGGTGAATCAAAGATGGATATTTTGAATATGGTTGCTAAAGAATACAAGCCCATTACTATTGGCTTTGAGGGCATTGTCACCATTGAACAAATAAAATTGGCATTGAATAGTAATGGGTTGAATTATCCAATAATATTAAAACCTAATATCGGAGAAAGAGGAAATGGAGTTGAAAAAATCGAAAATGAAATTCAATTATCCAATTATTTAAATAATTCTAATAAAGATTTAATTGTTCAAGAATTTATTGATTATACCATTGAATTAGGAGTGTTGTTTTATAAGATTCCTGATTCAATTGAATATGGAATTACCTCAATAGTTAGTAAAGGATTTTTGGAAGTAATTGGTGATGGAGAATCAACTATCAAACAATTGTTAGAGGAAAATACAAGAGCAAGATTTGTAATCGAAGATTTATTAACAAGACTTGAAAATCAAGCAAATACAATACTTCCAAAAGGAGTACATTTTTATCCTCAGCCAATTGGCAATCATTGTAAAGGCACAAAATTTATTGATTCTAATAATTTAATTACGAATTCAGTAAATGAAATATTTTACAATATCGTTAACCAAATGGATGAATTCTATTACGGTAGATTTGATTTGAAAGTGAAATCAATAGCTGATTTTAATTTAGGTAAAAACATTAAAATTATGGAAGTAAATGGAGTTACTTCTGAACCTGGTCATATTTATGATCCTGGAACAAAACTAATAAAGGCATATCAATCATTAATGGCTCACATGAAATTAGTATATAGAATTGCAAAAGTCAATAAGAATAGGGGTTACCAGTACACAAGTTGGTCAGACTTTTATCAATTAATGA
This sequence comes from Sphingobacteriaceae bacterium, assembly GCA_965279595.1. Taxonomy (GTDB): domain Bacteria; phylum Bacteroidota; class Bacteroidia; order Sphingobacteriales; family Sphingobacteriaceae; genus CAIKLP01. The sequence goes on along the minus strand of OZ257246.1, from coordinate 2,450,081 downwards.
AAAATTTTTATTCAAATAAAGCATGATAATTCTTTCAACAATATTATTTTTTTTGTTGGCTTTAGTAATTAGTTTTATTGGCTCCATTCAGTTAGGTCCAGTAAATTTAGCAGTAATTAATAAATCATTAAACAGTTCCTATAAACAAGCACTATGGATTGGTTTTGGTGGTGCTATTCCCGAATTATTCTTTTCTGCTGCAGCCTTTTGGTTCTCCAATTATCTTTTAAATTATCCAGAATTAATAGCAACATTAGAATGGTTGATGATCCCCTTATTTTTAGGGGTAGGTTTATTTTTGTTTTTTTATAAGTCAAAGGGAAAGCAAAAAGTAAAAAAAGAAAATATTTCAAAAGCAGGTCCATTCTTTATAGGATTAACTTTAGGTACTTTAAACCCAATGTTATTACCTTTTTGGACTTTAGTAATACAATATTGTATTTCATTTGGATTCAATCCACATATTGAATATGCTTATGAAATGGCATTTATTATTGGAACAGCAGCAGGTGCATTTCTATTGCAATTTTGTTTGGCTACTATTATTTTAAAAACCAAAAACAGATTTGAAACTCAATTCAAAAAATTAGCCAACCCCATTACAGGATTGGCTTTTATTCTTCTTGCTATAATTAACCTAGGAATTAAACTATTCTAAACTCGTTTAATATCTGCACCTAAAGCTTTTAATCTTTCTTCAATATCCTGATATCCTCTATCAATTTGTTCAATATTTGAAATTACACTTTTACCTTCAGCAGATAGTGCAGCAATTAATAAAGATACACCTGCACGAATATCAGGTGATGTCATTGAAATTCCACGTAAAGGATTTTTTCTAGCTAGTCCTATAATATTTGCGCGATGTGGATCACATAGAATAATTTGTGCACCCATATCAATCAATTTATCTACAAAAAACAATCTACTTTCAAACATTTTTTGGTGTATTAAAACACTTCCTTTTGCTTGAGTTGCAATTACTAAAACTATACTCAATAGGTCAGGAGTGAAGCCTGGCCAAGGTGAATCAGCTATTGTTAAAATTGAACCATCAATAAATGTTTCTATTTCATAAATATCTTGAGAAGGAATAAAAATATCATCGCCTCTTCTTTCTAATTTAATACCTAATTTTTTAAACACTTCAGGAATCATTCCTAAAGCATCATAGCTAACATTTTTAATTGTTATTTCAGATTGTGTCATTGCCGCTAAGCCAATGAAACTGCCTATCTCAATCATATCAGGCAACATGCGATGTTCGCAACCACCTAATTTTTCAACTCCATCAATGTGTAATAAATTGGATCCAATTCCAGTAATTTTTGCTCCCATTGAATTCAACATTTTGCAAAGTTGTTGAATGTATGGTTCGCAAGCAGCATTATAAATAGTAGTTGTTCCTTTAGCTAAAACAGCCGCCATTAATATGTTTGCAGTTCCAGTAACTGATGCTTCATCTAAAAGCATATAAGTACCTTTTAGTTCTGTTGCATCAACACTGAAGAAAGAATCTTTTTGATCGTAATTAAATTTAGCGCCTAACTTTTCAAATCCGAGAAAATGAGTATCTAATCTTCTTCTTCCAATTTTATCACCACCAGGTCTAGGAATAAATGCTTTTTTGAATCGTGCCAATAAAGGACCTACAATCATTACAGATCCTCTTAAAGCTGCACCTTTTTTCTTGAATGCATCTCCTTTGAAATATTCTTGATCAATTGAATCTGCTTGAAAAGTATAAGTATCTTTTGAAAGTCTTTCAACCTTAACACCCATGTCTTTCAATAAGTCAATCAATTTATTGACATCAACAATATCAGGAATATTTGAAATGGTGATTAATTGGTCTGTCAAAAGTACAGCTGAAATAATTTGCAATGCTTCATTCTTTGCACCTTGTGGGGTTATTTCTCCCTTTAATTTTTTACCACCAATAATTTCAAAACTTTGCATAGGTTAGGCTTGGGCTTTTATTGTAAAAATCCTCTATCAGACTTGAAGATAAAGGATTTTTATTAGAATTATTTAATTTTTAATAACGGGGTTTACCGTTACTTGGTTTCTTATTTCTATTGTTATTTTTATGATTATTGTTGTTGTGAGGCTTGTGATTATTTTGACGAATATTATTAGGTTTTGGTCTTGCTTCAACCTTAGCCAAATTCACATTTTCATCCAACACTAATTCATTATTTGATAATCCTTTCAAATCATTGATAATGGTTTCATCACTCACAGTATCTTTATTCCAAGTCACATAAGACATTTTCATAAAGTTAGCAATTGAGTTAACCATTGCAGCTTTACGTTCAGGATCTTCTATACTTCTCGCTTTCTCAATTAATAATTCATTTGTTTTACCGTAATGCTTATAACGAATACGATTGGTTGGATAAGGAACTCTTGAAGGTTTGGTTTCAAATGTTTCTCTTGAAGGAATTGGATAAGGAGAATCCACATCTAAATCAAAATCAGCTATGATAAATAGGTGATCCCAAAGTTTATGTTTAAAATCTGCGACGTCACGTAAATGTGGGTTTAAAAAACCCATTAAATCTATTACAGCTTGTGCGTGTTTATTTCTATTTTCTTTAGTTTCTAAAGTTTTAATATAACGAACCATGTTTTGAATGTTTCGTCCATATTCTGCATATAGCAAACTAGTTCTTTGTGTATTGTAATCAAATTCCATTGAATATTTATTTAAACCGATTTACGGTATTTATGCTTTTGAACCTACAAGATAGGTTATTTCACAATTCGAAGTTTAGCAAATTTAAGTAAAAGTTGCTTTTGTCCTAATTCTTTGAACATTATTGTTGTTTTTAAATCAGATTTAGGTCCTTCCATGGTAACAACAGTTCCAAATCCGAAGCGCTGATGCTCTACTTCCATGCCCACTTCAATGTTTTGTGGGTCATCAGCCATAAAATCATCAGAAGTTTTATGTTCATAAGGTTTCGCTAATCCGCCTTTTGCTAATAAAGGTTTAGTTCCCGAACTGATTTTCGTGTAACTATCTTTATCGTCCCCAAAAATTGGACTTCCTTTTACTGGTCGTTGTTGAAAATTAATTTCTAAATATTTTGGTTCAATTTCTTCTAAGAATCTACTAGGTTCACAAGAAATCAAAGTTCCCCACCTATATCTTGAAGTAGAGTAGGAGAGCGTTAATTTTTTTTCAGCTCTAGTAATGGCAACATAAAACAACCGACGTTCTTCTTCCAAATCAGTTCTTGAATTCAATGCCATTTGTGATGGGAATAAATTTTCTTCTAAACCAACCACATATACATTGCTAAATTCAAGCCCTTTTGCTGAATGCACGGTCATTAATGAGACAGTATCTTTGTCTTCTTCTTTTTCAGTTTCAGTGCCTGTTAAAAGTGCTACATCTTGCAGGAAACTTGCTAAACTTAAATCTTCATTTGTTTCACTTTCCGTAAACTCTTTGATACCATTTAAAAGCTCTTGAATGTTTTCATATCTATTTAAACCTTCAATAGATTTATCATCATAAAGTTCTTTTAACAAACCTGATTGTTTAGCAATATGAGTGGCAGCATCGAAGGCATTTGAGTTCTTAATTAAAACTGCAAAGCTTTGAATCATCATGTTAAACTGTTCAATTAACATTCCGGCTTTACCTCCAATGATTTGACTTGCTTTACTTGAAATGTTCCAAAGTGTAGTGTTTTCAGCATCTGCAGCCACTACTAATTTATCTAAACTAGTTTTGCCAATTCCTCTAATTGGATAATTGATTGTTCTTTTAAATGCTTCTTCGTCGGCATGATTTACAGCTAGTCTGAAATAGGAAATTAAATCTTTAATTTCCTTGCGTTGATAAAACGATAAACCTCCATAAATTTTATAAGGAATATTCAATTTTCTCAACGATTCTTCCATCGCTCTTGATTGAGAATTTGTTCTATATAGAATTGCAAAATCATGATTCCTTAAATTCATCATCGCCTTATCTTGCATGATAGAATCTGCAACTAATTTGCCTTCTTCATTATCAGTAAAAGCACGTAATAAACTTATTTTTTCACCTGATTCTTTTTCAGAAAAAACATTCTTCTTTATTTGATCAACATTGTTTGCAATAATAGCATTTGCAACATTCACAATGTTCTGGGTTGAGCGGTAATTTTGTTCTAATTTATAAACTTTTAAATCAGGATAATCTTTCTCAAAATTTAATATGTTCTGGATATTTGCACCTCTAAATGCATAGATACTTTGTGCATCATCACCAACTACACATATATTTTCATTAATGGAGGCTAATTTTTTAACAATTAAATACTGTGCATAGTTGGTGTCTTGATACTCATCAACCATGATGTATTTAAATTTATTCTGATACTTATATAGTACTTCAGGATAATCTTTTAAAAGGATATTGGTTTTGTATAACAAATCATCAAAATCCATAGCCCCAGCTTTCATGCACCTTCCAGCGTATATGCTATATAAATAACCTACTTTACTTCGTCCTGATTGAAAATCGTCAGACTGAATTTCTTTATTGTTATTATATTCTTCAGGAGATATTAAATTATTCTTTGCAGATGAAATTCTATTGTAAACAAAATTGACATTATATAACTTCTCATCTAAACTTTGTTCTTTGATAATAGTTCGCAATAAACTTTTACTATCGTCCGTGTCATATATGGTGAAGTTGGATGGATAACCAATTTTATCAGCTTCTACTCTTAATATTTTTGCAAACACCGAGTGAAATGTTCCCATCCATATATTTCGAGCTTCAGGCCCAACAATGGATGTTATACGGCTTCGCATTTCTTTAGAAGCCTTATTAGTAAAAGTAAGTGCTAAAATTTGAAATGGATCGACTCCTTGTTTGATGATATGTGCAATTCGGACGGTAATTACCCTTGTTTTTCCAGATCCAGCACCTGCCACAATCATCATCGGACCGTTAATGTTCTCTACCGCAGCTTTTTGCTGTGGATTTAAATTGTCTAAGTAATTCAAAACTCCTCCTAATCGTATTATTTCAAAAATACAATTTAATTGCAAAAAAAAGGGCAATTACTATCGAATGTGGAATTCTAATTTTAATAAAAGCCATTGACATTTTTTTCCTAATTTAGCCTTTAGAAAAACCTAGAAATATGCAACATATTAAAGATTACATTGATCAAAATAAAGATCGTTTTTTGAATGAGTTATTAGAAATTTTACGCATTCCTTCGGTAAGTGCTGATTCTGCTTTTAAAGCTGATGTTTTAAAAACTGCTGAATTTGTAAAAGATAAATTAATTGCAGCTGGTGCTGATAAAGTAGAAGTTTGTCCTACAGCTGGATATCCAATTGTTTATGGCGAGAAAATGATAGATGCAAGTTTACCTACTGTTTTGGTTTATGGACATTATGACGTTCAACCTGCTACTCCTTTAGAGTTATGGGAAACGCCTCCATTTGAACCTACTATTCGTAAAACTGCTATTCATCCTGAAGGGGCTATTTTTGCTCGTGGTTCATGTGATGATAAAGGCCAAATGTATATGCATGTTAAAGCATTTGAATTAATGATGCAAACAAACACATTGGCATGCAATGTTAAATTCATGATTGAAGGGGAAGAAGAAGTAGGTTCTTCGAATTTAGGAATATTTGTAAAAGCAAATAAGGAAAGATTAAAGGCTGATGTTGTTTTAATTTCTGATACTTCAATTATTGCTAATGATGTTCCTTCTATTGATTGTGGATTACGTGGTTTGAGTTATGTAGAAGTTGAAGTTACAGGCCCTAATCGTGATTTACATTCAGGTGTTTACGGTGGTGCTGTAGCAAATCCTATCAACATACTTTCAAAAATGATTGCTCAAATGCATGATGAAAATAATCATATTACTATACCTGGTTTTTATGATAAAGTTTTAGATGTAAATGAAAATGATAGAAAAGAAATGGCTAAAACTCCATTTGATTTAAAAGATTATATCACTGATTTAGCAGTAGGAGAAGAGTGGGGAGAAAAAGGTTATTCAACTATTGAAAGAACAGGTATTCGTCCAACTTTAGATGTGAATGGTATTTGGGGTGGATACATTGGTGAAGGTGCGAAAACTGTTTTGCCTTCAAAAGCATTTGCAAAAATTTCTATGAGATTAGTTCCGAACCAAACTTCTGATGAAATCACAAAATTATTCTCTGATTATTTTACAAGCATCGCTCCAAAATCTGTTAATGTTGTCGTTCGCCCTCATCATGGTGGAGAGCCAGTACTAACACCAACTGATTCAGTTGCCTATAAAGCTGCAAGCAAAGCAATGGAAACAACTTATGGTAAAACACCAATACCAACCAGAGGTGGAGGAAGTATTCCTATTGTAGCTTTGTTTGAAAAAGAATTAGGATTGAAATCTGTATTGATGGGCTTCGGACTTGATTCAGATGCTTTGCATTCACCAAACGAACACTATGGTTTATTCAACTATTATAAAGGGATAGAAACCATTCCATTGTTTCACAAATATTATGCTGAAATGAGCAAATAATAATACAATAAGAGCGAAGAAATATTTCTTCGCTCTTATTATTTTAGAACTAATTGAACAGTACTTCTGCTTCTTTGCTCCAATAAAACCAATCTGTCAGCAATAACATCTTTAAGAACAGTTTCATTATAATGTCTGATGGTAATTAAATCCAATTGATGATTATAAAATACTTTATACTCTTTTGATAAATCATCAATTAACTTATTTACTTTTTGTTCATCATCATCAATACAACAAGAAAAAGTCATAGCCGAATTTTGCATGGTATTGATTTTTACTTTATGGTAAGCAAACATCCCAAATAAATAACTCAAATTAGATTCAGTTATAAATGAAAAATCACGTGTAGAAATACTTAATAACAATTGATTCTTTTTTACAATGATAGCAGGGGTTTGAAAGCTTACTGTTTCCAATTTGCCAATAGCAGTTCCATTTTCTGTAAAAGCCAAAAATGGTTTTACATACAAGGGTATATTTTTATTTTGAAGTGGTTTAATTGTTTTTGGATGAATGACAGTTGCTCCATAGAAAGTCATTTCTAATGCCTCTGCATAAGGTAAGTCATCATACTTTACCGTGTTATTAAATAATTTTGGATCTGCATTTAACACACCAGGAACATCTTTCCAAATTGTTACTGAACTTGCATCTAAACATGATGCAAAAATGGCTGCACTGTAATCTGATCCTTCACGACCTAGGGTAGTGGTAAAATTTTCTGAAGTTCCACCAATAAAACCTTGTGTTACTAATACATATTCATCGACCAATTGAGGTAATTCCTTTTGCATTAATACTGCCGATTGTTGCCAATCTACTTTTGCTTCTTTATAATTATTATCAGTTTGAATATAGCTTCTAGCATCAATCCATTTTGCTTTAACACCTTTTAATTTTAAATAATTGCAAACAATTTTAGTGGAGATTAACTCACCTATGGAAACTATTTGATCATAAACAAAATTATAATCTGCATGGGGTTCTTCTTCTAGTATCCAATCTAATTCAACAAACAAATTTTCTATTTCATCCAATGTTTCAGTTGATTCATTGCCAAATAAATCATCAATTATTTGCTGATGATCGGCTTTGATTTTTTCTACTAATAAATGGGTGTCATTTTTTTGTTGAAAATATGATTGACACACCATTTCTAAGGCATTGGTTGTTTTGGCCATTGCAGAAATAACCACAATTAATTTCTCTGAGGAGTAATTAGAAATGATTTGGTAAACATTATTAACTGATTCTGCATCCTTTACTGATGCACCTCCAAATTTAAAGACCTGCATGAATATATTTTATTGCTATATGGGTAATTATTTTCATTTTTAAACAGAAGAACTAAATCATGATTTAATTAAATTCTTATAAATTAATTTGTTCAATATTTATTGAACCATTGAGCCATTCTCCATCGAATTTTGCATTGTATTTATTGTAAAAATTAATAGCTGGTTGGTTCCAATCTAAAACTTGCCATACAATTCCATTAAACTTTTTTTCCTTTGCTTCTATAATTAATTGATCGAATAATAATTTACCAATTCCTTTGCCTCTATGACTCTCTGTAACTAATAAATCTTCTAAATACATTCTATTACCTTTCCAAGTTGAGAATCTAATATAATACAAAGCGAATCCTATAATCAATCCTTCTTCTTCCCATACAAATGCCCACCAAATGGGCTTTTCAGAGAAACCTGACTTTTCAAATTCTTCTAAGCTAACTGTTACTTCATTTGGTGCATTTTCATAAACTGCCAACTCATTAACTAGTTCCAATATTCTTTTACAATCTTTTCTTTCTGCTTTTCTAATCATTTATTGATAAGCTTTATGACCTTTTGATTAATTCCGTTTCTTCTTCCATCACTTGTTTGTTTTTTCGATAAGGTCTAATAATTAATCGAGTGCCTCTATCATAACTGAAATAATTCCAAATCCAATTAATTAAAACAACCATTTTATTTCTAAAACCAACTAGAAATAAAAGATGTAGAAACATCCAAACAAACCATGCAAAGATTCCTTGAAATCTGATAAATGGTAAATCTACAACTGCTTTATTTCTGCCAACTGTAGCCATTGATCCTAAATCAAAATACCTGAATTTTTTTAATGGTCTTAAGTTGATTATAGATATAATATTGATAGCTAAATTGCTTGCTTGCTGCAATGCTACTTGTGCTACACCTGGATGTCCGTTAGGTAATTCATCCGTAACCATAGCTGCAACATCACCGATAGCGAAAATACTTTCATATCCATCAATAACATTGAACTCATTTACTTTTATTCTATTCCCTTTATGAATGGTTAATTTATCTAAACCATTTACAATTGAACCTTTCACACCTGCTGTCCAAATTAAATTGGCAGTCTCTAAGGTTCTATCACTTCTTAATTTAGCGGAGTTACCATTATAACTGGTTACTGCATCATTTGTTCTAATATGAACGCCCATCTTCTTTAAGAATTCTTCAGCTCTTTTTGATGCTTGTTCTGACATGGCACTCAATAATCTTGGTGCACTTTCCACTATATTGATTTGCATTCTTCTCAAATCCAAATCAGGATAATCATTTGGTAGAACATGATTCTTCAATTCAGCCAAGGCACCTGCAGTTTCAACACCAGTAGGACCGCCACCTACAATTACAAAATTCATTAATCGCTCTTGTTCATTGATGCTATCTTTTAACAATGCTTCTTCAAAACTCTGTAATATCAAACTTCTTAGGTTCAATGCCTCTGGAATACTTTTCATTGGCATTGAATTATTTTCTATTTCTTCATTCCCAAAAAAGTTGGTAGTTGATCCAGTTGCTATTACTAAAAAATCAAATGCAATTTCTCCAATACTAGTATGCAATATTTTACTTTCTGCATCAATTCTCTCCGCTTTCGCAACCCTGAATAAAACGTTTTTGTGATTCTTAAATACTTTTCTTAATGGGAATGCAATAGAGTCGGGTTCTAATCCTCCTGTTGCCACTTGATAAAGTAGGGGTTGAAAAGTATGATAATTGTGTTGATCTAATACTAAAACTTGAACTTCTTTATCTCTTAGTTTTTTTGCCAATTGAATTCCTCCGAATCCACCGCCAATAATCACTACTCTAGGGAAAGATGTTTCTGGAATTTCTATAGCCATAATCAATGTTTGTTATCTTAAAACAACAGAATAAAGATAGTACTGTTTTCAATTAAATGAAACAAAAAAGGCCCAACAGTTTTGTTGAGCCTTTCTTGAATTTTTATTTGCTAATTATGCATTTTTCTTTTTTCTGTTGAATTCAACTACAACTGGCGAAGCAACACAAATTGAAGAATATGTTCCAAATGTAACTCCAATCAATAATGCGAATGAGAATCCTCTGATTACCGCACCACCAAATATGAATAAAACAATTAATACGAACAATACAGTAAGTGCAGTAATTACTGTTCTACTTAAAGTGTTATTAATAGCGTTATTAATTACTTCCTCCATTTTATCTTCTTTAGAATGGTGTAAACCTAAGTACTCACGTAAACGGTCAAATACCACCACAGTATCATTAATTGAATAACCTACTACAGTTAATATAGCTGCAATAAAGGCTTGGTCAATATCTAATGAGAAAGGTAATATTCCATTGAATAAAGTGAAGAAAGATAAAACTAATAATACGTCATGTGTTAAGGCTACTAATGCACCAACGCTATATTCCCATTTTTTGAATCGAATAAAAATATAAAGCGCTATAACAATGATGGAAAGTAATACCGAATAGATTGCTTTAATTTTAATATCGTTGGCAATTGTAGGCCCAACTTTTTGTGAACTTACAATTTCTATATTGCCAGCATTTATTTTAGTTAAACCTTCTTTTAATTTCCCTTCAACAATACCATCTGCATCTTCAGTATTCTGATCAATCAAATATGAAGTAGTAATTTTCAAGGTATTATCTGCTCCAAATGTTTTCACATCAGTAGTGCTTAAAAATGCTGCATCTAATGATGATCTAACTTCCTCAACACCTATATTTTTATCAAAACGAACAACATAAGTTCTTCCTCCTTTGAAATCCACACCATAACTGAATCCTCTAGTAAACATGGAGATTAATCCAGCTAGAATGAATATTCCAGATATTGCATAAAATATTCTTCTGTTTTTTACGAATGCGAAATTGGCATTTTTGAAAGTATGAGAACTGAAAGGGTTAGAAACTTTAATTGCTTTTCCTTTTTCTAACATCCATTCAAAAATTAAACGTGTGATAAAAATAGAAGTAAATAATGAAGTTAAAATACCGATGATTAATGTTGTAGCAAATCCTAATATTGGACCTGTACCAAATAATGCTAAAATAACACCAGTTAAGAAAGTAGTTACTTGTGAGTCAACAATGGAAGGCATCGCATGCTTATAACCATCTGCAATAGCAAGTCTTGGAGCTTTGCCTAAGGCTAACTCTTCTCGAACTCGTTCATATATTAACACGTTTGCATCAACTGCCATACCTAAGGTAAGTACGATACCAGCAATACCAGGTAAGGTAAGCACAGCACCTAATGAAGCTAATACTCCCATTAAGAAAAACACATTGACAAAAACTGCAATGTTTGCAACCATACCTGCATTGTTGTAATAGGCTATCATAAATAACAATACCACTATTAATCCAACAACACTTGACATTAAACCTGAATTGATTGCTTCTGCTCCTAATGAAGGTCCAACAATAGCTTCTTCAACAATTTTTGCTGGTGCAGGTAATTTACCTGCTTTTAATACATTGGCTAAATCTTTAGTTTCACTCACTGTGAAATTTCCAGAAATAGTTGAAACACCACCACCAATTTCATTTTGAACTGTAGGAGCGGAGTAAACTGTATTATCAAGTACAATAGCAATTGAACGTTTATCATCTTTATTAGCTGAAGCTTCAGCAGTCATTCTTTTCCAAGTTTTTGATCCTTCAGCATTCATCACCATCACTACTTCAGGTTGACCTTTTTGATCAATATCTGCTCTAGCATCAGTAATTACTTCTCCACCAAGTGGAGCCGCACCATCACGAGTATTCGCTTTAATTGCATATAATTCAAAAATGTTACTTTCATTCATTGCCTTAACAGCCCAAATGAATCTTACATCTGAAGGGAAGTTTGATCTAACCTCTGGCATTGCCAAATATTGATTCACTTTTGATGTATCTTTCAATTTAGCCAAACCTACAACAGGACCAGTTTGAAGTACTTGTTGTCCTTGCTCATTTTGAGCTAAGTTTGGACTTAATACCGCAAATAATGGATTGTCTTTTGCAAAGTTTTCAAATGATTGGTCTTTTTTACTAGTATCATTTGAAGAAGTATCTTTCCCAACTTTATTTAATAAAGCTAAATCATTTGAAGTTGAATCTTCTTTTTTAGCTGTATTAGTAGTTGCCGCTACAGTTTTGTTCGAGTCAACTGCAGTAGTTACAGATAATTTACCTTTTAAAGCAGCATTAGCTTTATCTAAGAAAGAAAATGCTTCAGAATTTGCATATACATCCCAAAATTCCAACTGTGCAGTTCCTTGCAAAAGTTTTCTAACACGCTCAGGCTCTGTAACACCTGGTAATTCAATTAAAACACGGTTAGTACCTTGTTGCAATTGAATGTTAGGTTGTGTTACTCCAAATTTATCTATACGAGTTCTTAAGATATTAAATGAACGATCAATAGCACTTTCAGATTCTGAACGCAAAACTTTAATTACATCAGCATTTGATGAAGTGTTGCTAATTCTAGAGCTATTTTCTTTTGTTGCAAAAATAGATGCTAATCTTCCATTTGGTTGCAATTCTGTATAAGCTTCAGAGAATAATGAAATATAATCTTTTTGACTTTTTACACTTCTTTGATCAGCTAAAGCAATTGCTTTATTGAATGCAGTATCTGTACTATGGTTAGCCATTGAACGAAGTAAATCACTTAATGAGATTTCCATTGTTACGTTCATACCACCTTTTAAGTCAAGACCTAAATTCAATTGTAATTGCTTACATTCTTGATAATTGTATTTAGCAAAACCTAAATTGAAAACAACTTCAGTTTGCATTGAATCCAAGTAAGCTCTTTCTAATTTTGAATCTCCATTTGCATATTCTTTCGCATCTTTCTCAACACTACTCGCAATAAATGTGAATGATAGTGAGTAAGCACACGCAATTGCCAACGCGATTGCAAAAAATCTTATAGCACCTTTGCCCTGCATAATTTTTGGTTAATAAATTGTTAAATATGTTAAAATTCCTTGTTTTTATACTTTTACAAGCCTGCAAATCTAATTATTTTTTTAATTTATGAAAGGGACTATTGACTGTTAAAACAGAAGATTTTCAACACAAAGGTTAAATCATTAATTATCAATGTACTATAGTTGGAAATTTGCTTATTTTCCGGATTATTTAAATGAAAATGATGGAAATTATTTAGCTGAAGATAAGCACATCCTTAGTTTGTAAGCTAAGTCTTCAATTTCACGGTGAATATGATCGTTATTGTGAATAATCACATCACTAAATTCTTTATAGGGTAATAAGTACTTATCAAAAGCTGGCATTACATGGTTATGCCATTGATATAAAATGGATTCTTTAGAATAGCCCCTTTCTTCTTGATCTCTAGTAAGTCTTCTATTCAATTTGATATCGTGATCAGCATCAATAAACACTTTCAAATCAAAAGCATCAAATAGTTCTTTAAAATGGAATATGAATAGCCCTTCAATAACAATTAATGGGGCAGGACATATCGTCAATTCTTTAGGTTTGGCTAATGGATTATTGAAAGTATATTCCATTTTCTGAAATGACTTACCTTGTAATAATTGATTTACATCTTTCAATAAATGCTCTTTATCAATACCTTCTGGCAAATCAAAATTCACTTCACCATTTTCATCTATCAATTGGTGTTCAATAGGTTTATAATAATGATCTTGAGAAATTAAACAGATCTCAGAGTCTGTAAAATGGTTCAATAGGGAATTCAATAAAAAAGTTTTACCGGAAGCACTACCACCAGCAATTCCAATTAAATACGGTTTTGAGGAAATCATTCTTTTGGAATTGCGTAATTTAATTGAACTCTGAATTTGGGCTCTTTCACATCTAACATTGTTGCTGCAGCTCTAGATAATACAATGCATAAATTCTCATTGTCTCCTGTAGCAGGTAATACCCCAATCACTTTTACATAAACACTCTTGTTATTTAATGAATTGGTTACTCTGATAATAGTACCAATTGGGGCAGTTTTGTGCAGCGCAATACTTTTCTTTGGGTTGATAGTTTTGTCGTTAATCCATCCTGCAATGCCATTTTCAGAAAAATCAGTACTATTTAAATAACTATTAGGTCGAGTTTGAACTGACGAAGTTGCTGTACCACTTTTGCCTTCAATTACTTTATTTTTCTCTTCTTCTGTTATGTCCTTAGGCTCTTGAATGTCCTGTATTTCAACAATTCTACCTACTGGGCTCACAATTAATTTTTGACCGATTCGTAAATTTTTAGTTGATAAATCATTCCAACCCATTATTTGATCTACTTCTACTTGATATTTTTTTGCAATTAAAAAAAGTGTTTCACCTTTTCTTACAAAATGAGTTTGTACCTGGCTATTCTTTTTAGCTATTGCAGGACCAACTTTAGTAGTTGCTGAAATAGTTACTTTACTATTAGTTGGTACTTTAAGTATTTGATTCAATTCTAAAACAGTAGTTTCAAGCGAATTAGCTACTTGAATTGCAGAAACAGTTGTTTTGTACTTCCTTGCTATACCATATAAACCTTCACTTTTTTCTACTTTATGAAGGATGTAATTTTGAATGCCCACCTTTTCAATACCAATAGAATCAACACTTGCCATTGAAATTGAATATTGAATAGATAAAAGCAGACTTAAAATAATTCCTCTCATGCTACAAACTTAGTTTTTTTCTTCTTTTAATGAATAGATAATTAGCTCATTTTTATTTTTTAGAATGATTAAATAATTATGGATTAGCATAAAATAATCATTTTCAATTGATTTGGAATTTAATTCTGAAATTTTAAGTCTTTCAATTTCTACATTATTTAAGGAAATAACCAATTCATTGTTATTGCTAATAATTGATTCAATATTACTTTTCCCATTACTAATTTTTAAAGATAATTGGGCCAAATCCACACTTCTTTCAGGAAATTGGATATGATAGTTATTTAGTTTGCTAGTTAATTTGACATCTTTTGGAATTCCTGTCTTAAAATCGAAATATTGAATTTTAACAGGTTCAATTTTAGTATTGTATGCAACTATTCCTTCTTTAACGATATCATAAAAAGTTAAATTGTAAGATTGCCAGAAAATTTGCTTTTGAATTACATCATATGCAACAATGTATTGGTGTTTCGGACTTACATCAGAATGATAGGAATGGAAATATAGACATCCATTATGGAATTTTTCAATATCCCAAAGCATAGAATCAGATAAGTCAGGGAATAACTGAATAGATTTACCCAATTCAAATTGAATTAAATAAAACTGAGTTTGTTTTATACTTGCAGATTTAATAGCTACCACAATTGATTCAGTTTCTGAATCATCAAAAATTGACCAAATGGTTCCATAAAAAAGATACTCAGTTTTATTCATCATAGTATTTAACTATTACTTTATTTAGGATTAACTGTTCAATTAATTTCTTGTTTTTTAAAACATGATTACCTTCAAATAAAAATTTATTGTTCCGAATCATAAGTAAATCTAATTTATTTAGATTCAAAAGTTCATTTGGTAAAATAGATATGTTGTTATTCGAAATATCTATTTCATTAAGAGTTGTTATTTTAATCAATGATTCAGGAAAGGCTATAAATTGATTAGATTGTATATCAATTCTTGTTAAGGATTGTAAATTTGAAAAACAATAGGGCAGGGAATTCAGTTGATTCTTTTGAATATACAAGAATTCCAAATTATTTAATTGGCATATTTCATCTGGTAAATTTTTGATTTCATTATATGATAAATAAATTTTTTTCAAAGATTTCAATCCAGATATTTTTGAAGAAACATGACTTATTTTATTATAATAAAAATCAAATTCTCTTAGTTGTTGTAATTTATAGAAGTTTTCAGGTATTGTTTTAATTTCATTATGGTAAAGTATAATTACTTCTAATTTAGTTAGCTTATTTATGTTTGATGGAATACTATCAATTAAATTATAAGCTAAATTTAAATTCTTTAGACTATCTAATTCCAAAATAGAATTAGGAAATTCTTTTAATTTATTTTTAGCAATGCTTAGTTTTTCAAGGTGTTTTAACTTTTTAATTTTTGAATTTACTTTTTCAATTTCATTAAAATTTAAAACTACTTCCTTTAAATTTTTATTTTTTTTAAGTTGAATTGGAAATTTTTTCAAACAATTATTGCTTAAAATAATTGTTTGAAGGTTTTTGTACTTTTTAACATCCCTAGGAAGTTTGTTTAAACTTAAATCGCTTAAATTTAAAACAAAAACACTATCTCTGTTTGAATGATTAAACCTTGATTTGATATTAAAGTTAATTTTGTTTTGGCCTTTACATTCTTTTAAGATCCCAAATAGAACAATTAATAAAAGTACTTTTCTAAACGCTATTTTTAACATTTTTAGATTAGTTTACAATTATTTTTAGAGCTAAAATTTCAAAAATAAAACTATAGATATTTGCTTCGTTTCTAATCAAATCTTCAAATGATTGTGCACCCAAATGACCAACATTTTCTTGAACATTCATAATTATGGGTGCATCTAATAAACTCTTATTTTGTAAAGCAGCACAATACTTGTAGGAGTGAAGCGGAGGCACCCTTTCATCATTGTCACCTGTAATAATATAGATTGCTGGGTTTTTGAACGAATTAGGGATATTGTGTAAAGGCGAATAGCTTAATAAATATTTAAATTCTTGAGGGTCATTACTTGTACCATATTCACTAGATGCCGAATAACCTGTTGTGTATTCTTGATATTTCAATAAGTCATAAATACCCATTTCTAAAATTCCAACTTTAAATAAATCAGGATTTTGATTAATGGCTGCAGCTGCAATCATAGCTCCATTAGAACTTCCCCTTGCAATTAATTTGGAAGAATTAGTATATCTGTTTTTAATCAAAAATTTACCTGCATAAACAAAATCATTGATCGCATTTTGCTTATTAAATAACCTACCTTGCTCATGCCAATTTTCTCCATATTCACCGCCACCTCTAATTCCAGGCACAGCTAATACACCGCCATTTTCTATGAAAAATAAGATTCCTGCATCATAAAAAGGCAAAATTGGAACTCCAAATCCACCATAACCTAATAAAATAGTAGGATTATCTGCATTAAAATTTAAGTCTTTTTGATGTACCAGTGTGATTGGAATTAAAGTACCATCAGATGATTTATAAAATTTTTGCTCACTAATTAATTTAGCCGTTTGTTTTTTATTCTTATAGATTTCTATTAATTCCAAATTTCTTAAATCAATAGAAACAAGTTGAGGAGTTAGAAAATAGGAATTCTTGTAAAAATAAATAATACTATCATTGAAATTTCCTTCTAATTGATAAACAGCAGATCCAGCAGTAATTGGGTATCGTGTTAATTCTTTACCGTTGAAATTATTTACTGAAATATACTGGTTCATATCTTTTGAATACAAACAAATTATTTTCTGATCAGCAACCAATACATCCCTTAATATATCTTCGTTCTCTTTGAATATTTCAGTATATTCATTAATCTTTCCTAAATCAAAATAAACTAGCCTTTTGTCTTTACTTTTATAATTGCTATAAACTAATAGCTTTCCAGATGTTTCTGCTATTGCTTCAAAAGTATATCCCGTGCTATATTCTGATTGAGCAATTATTTTAAAATCTTTGATTGAATGAGCATTTTGATTAATTGAAATGGTGTTAAAATATTGTTGGTTAATTTTTGTTACCCCATAAATAATTACTTTTTCTGAATTAATTGATTGAACATTCAGTAATGTCATAGGCAAAGCTGGCTGTTCAAATATTAATTCATCTTCTTCTTGTAAGGTGCCTAAACGATGGTAATAGATTCTAGAATTTAAATTAATAGCAATTTTTTCTTCACCAATAGGAGGTCGTTCAAATCGAGTATAATAAAAACCATTTTGAAACCACGCAATGGAATTTTGTTTTACCCAATAAAGTTGATCTTTTAATTCCTTTCCATAAGGCAAACTAATTACTTTTATTTCTTTCCATTCACTTCCTGATTTAGATAAACAAAATGCTAAAAATCTATTGTCAGTTGAAATTTGAAAGCCTGTAATACTTGTTTTATCTAGGATATTGTCATCATAATTTGAAGGATCAATTAATAAATGAGAAGCCTTTTTGATACCTTTGGATATATATAAATTTGGCGATGATTCTTTATTGCTAAAATTAAAATGAAAAAAATAATTGCCTTGTTTAACAATATTTATTTCATTGGTTTTTGATCGATCATTAATTCTTTTTTCTATCTCAAATAATTGCTTTGAGGAATTAATAAATTGTGAATGGATTTTTTGCTCTTGCGCTAACCAGTTTTTTGTTAATTCTGATCTGTTCTCTTCTAAAAATTGATATGGGTCTTTAATTTCTTGATTAAAATAATAATCAACATGGTCAGATGCAGGAAGCACTGGATAGTTTATTGCCTTTTTCCCTTTTTGTGAATAAGTTGAAGAAAAAACAAATAAACAAATGAATAGGAGGTAGTGCTTTAAATTCAAATTTAATAACCGGTATAATTATGAGGACTAATTGATTTAAGTTCTTCTTTAATTTCTTTGCTAATATTTAATGAATCAATAAATTGATGAATGCTTTCCTGAGTGATTTTTTCATTTTTTCTTGTCAATTCTTTTAGTGCTTCATAAGGTTTTTCAAACTTCTCTCTCCTTAAAACTGTTTGAATTGCCTCTGCAACTACTGCCCAATTGTTTTCCAAATCCTTTTCTATTTCTATTTCATTCAACACCAATTTATCTAAACCTTTTGAAAGAGATTTAAAAGATATCAAAGTATGCGATAATGGTACTCCAATATTTCTAAAAACAGTTGAATCCGTTAAATCTCGTTGTAATCTTGACAATGGCAGTTTTGCAGAGAAATGCTCATACAATGCATTGGCAATTCCAAAGTTACCTTCTGCATTTTCAAAATCAATAGGATTTACTTTATGTGGCATAGCCGAAGAACCAACTTCACCAGCTTTGATTTTCTGTTTGAAATAATTCATTGAAATGTATGACCACATATCTCTTGATAAATCAATTAATATAGTATTGATTCTTTTTAAATTATCACAATGTGCAGCAAAATTATCGTAATGTTCAATCTGCGTGGTATGTTGTGATCGTTGCAATCCCAAATTACTATTGACAAATGTATTAGCAAATAAAATCCAATCTGTTTGAGGATAAGCAACCTTATGTGCATTTAAATTACCAGTTGCTCCTCCAAATTTAGCAGAGAAGGGGATATGATTAAAAAGTGTTAATTGTGATTCAATTCGTTCTATAAAAACACTTATTTCTTTACCTAGTCTAGTTGGAGAAGCGGGTTGTCCATGTGTATGTGCCAGCATTGGAATATTTTGCCAGTCATTTGCCAATTTTTTTAATTGTTCAATTAATAAATGAATTTCTGGTAAATATATTTTTTCAATTGCTCGCTTAAAACTCAATGGAATAGCTGTATTGTTGATATCTTGAGAAGTTAATCCAAAATGAATAAACTCAGCATATTCAGATAATCCTTTACTTTCAAATGCCTCCTTTAAAAAATATTCAACTGCTTTTACATCATGATTCGTTACTTGCTCTATTTCTTTAATTCTCTGAGCATCCTTATCAGAAAAACGTTCATAAATTTCTCTTAATTCTGCATATTTACTTTTGTCAAAATTCTCTAAACCCTTTAAATTCAGGTCACACAAAGCAATAAAGTATTCCACTTCTACAATCACTCTGTATTCAATTAATGCTGATTCAGAGAAAAACGAAGCTAAATCATGAGTTGATTTTCTATATCTACCGTCAATAGGTGAAATTGCATTTAAAGTTGTTACGATCATTCTTTTGATTTTGGTTTCGCAAAGGTATGAAAATTTTGCAGTGGACGCTTCTTGATCATGCCACCTTTTGTGTCATTTACACTATGCATAACCACGAATGCAGATGGGTCTATTTTCTCAATCTCTATTTTCAATTTCGAAATTTCCAACCTAGTAATCACCGTATAAACTATATCATGCTTTTCTAATTGATGACCACGTTTACCAAAACCTCTTTTCCCTTCATAAATCGTTACTCCACGCCCCATGGTTTCTATGATCATCATTCTAATATCATCACTTCTAATAGATATAATGGTTACACCAGTATATTCTTCAATACCTGTTATCACAAAATCAACTGTTTTTGATGCTGAAAGATAGGTCAAAACTGAATAAAGAGCGGTTTCAATATTCATTAAAATTGCTGCTGCACCAAAAATAAAAAGGTTGATAATTAGTATAATATCACCTATTGAAAGATTGGTTTTCCTGCTTATGGCTAAGGAAACTACTTCTGTTCCGTCAATTACTGAACCTCCTCTAATACACAAACCAATCCCTAATCCAAGAAAAAATCCGCCAAATAAGGAAGCTAAAATTTTATCGCTTGTTATTGTTTGTAATGGAGAAAAAAATACAAAAATTGCTAAAAGTAAAATTGCAATTATTGTTTTTACTGCAAAGTTGAAACCTAATATTCTATACCCAATAAAAATAAAAGGTAAATTGATACCAATTATCAAATAAGATAAAGGAATATTAAAAAAAGAAGCTGCTAACATAGATATCCCAGTTACTCCACCATCAATAAAATGGTTTGGGATTAGAAATCCTGTTAAGCCAATCATTGCAGAAATAGCACCAGCAATTGTAAGTAGATTGTTTAAAAAGAATCTTTTTATAATAATCCTTCTAATCCGCTTTTGTTTAAGTGAATTGTCTTTGCCTAATGATTTACTGAAAATTTGAAGAAAATTCATACTAGCAATATACAAATTTGTGGCTTTGAATGTGTATTATCGCATGAAAAATCTTTGGTTTTATTTTGAATAATCAGCTAGAAAATTTATTATTTCAATATTGGGGGCATAAAAATTTTAGGTCACTTCAAAAGGATATTATAGAATCAGTAATTGCTAAGCGAGATACTTTAGCCTTATTGCCAACTGGGGGTGGTAAATCAATTTGTTTTCAAATTCCAGGTTTAGCATTACCAGGAATTACATTGGTTATATCACCATTAATTGCATTAATCAAAGATCAAGTTGAAACGCTAAATAATAAAGGAATTAAAGCTGTTTCTATTGTTTCTGGTATGAGTCATAGAGAAATAGACATTACTTTAGATAATTGTATTTACTCTGATATTAAATTCCTTTTTATTTCTCCTGAAAGAATAGCGAATGAACTCTTTCAAGAAAGAGTGAAGAAAATGAAAGTCAACTTAATCGCTGTTGATGAAGCACATTGTATCTCACAATGGGGTTATGACTTTCGTCCTTCATATTTAAATATTGTCCAATTAAGAGAACTATTACCTGCAGTTAAAATCATTGCCCTTACTGCAAGTGCAACTCCTGAAGTACAATTGGATATTGTAGAAAAATTGCAATTTCATAACGAAGCAATATTCAAAAAGAGCTTTGAAAGAAAGAATCTTGAATATTTAATTCTTGAAGAAGACAGTAAATACAATCGAACATTAAGTATTTTAAATAAAACACCTGGTACTGCTGTCGTATATGTAAGAAACAGAAAACAAACCAAAGAGATTTCTGATTGGCTCAATGTAAATCAAATTTCAGCAGATTACTATCATGCAGGATTAGATGCGAATTTACGGTCTGAAAAACAAGATCTTTGGATGAATGGTACAACTAGAGTAATGGTTTCAACCAATGCTTTTGGCATGGGAATAGATAAGGCAGATGTTAGAGTTGTAATTCATTTTGACTTGCCAGATAGTTTAGAAGCATATTATCAAGAGGCTGGAAGAGCAGGCAGGGATGAAAAAAGGTCTTTTGCAATTTTATTATTCACTGAAATGGATATTTCAGAATTGAAAAGAAAATATTTATCAGAGTACCCTACTTTAATGGAAATTAAACAGGTCTATGATTTAATTATGAATCATTTTCAGTTGGCATATGGGGCTGGAATTAACCAACAATTCGAATTTGATATCGATGAGTTTATAAAGAAAACAAATTTCTCTGTAATAAAATTATCTCATTCTTTCAATTTCTTACAACGTGAGAAATATTTTATTTTGAGTGATAATCTTTTTCAACCTTCAAAAATAAATATTAGAATTTCTCAAACTGAGCTACTTCATTTTCAAGAGAACCATCCAAAATTTGAACCTTTATTAAAGATAATTTTAAGATCTTATTCTGGGTTGTTTGAGAATTATATTCCAATACATGAAAATGATTTAGCTAAAAGAGTTGGATTGAATACCAGTGAATTAATTCAAATGTTATTACAACTAGTTGATTATCAAATTATTGATTATGTTCCAAAATCCAGCAAGCCATCTATTCAATTCATTACCAATAGGTTACCACAGTCAAACTTATATATCGATCCAACCTATTATCAATCTAGGCTAGCAAATGTTACAAATAAAATCAATTCAATGATTGATTTTATTAAAAAGAAAACTTGTCGTTCCATACAATTACGACAATATTTTGGAGAAGACAATGCTGAAAAATGTGGCCATTGTGATGTTTGTAGGGCTGAATTGGCAAATTTCAAGAAAGAGAATGCCCTTTTTGAGAGAATTTCAATGATTCTAAAAAATGAACCCTTATATTTGCCCGCCTTGTTGTCAAAAATAAAGGATTTGCCAGAAAAATTGGTTTTAGAATCAATCCAAATTTATGTTGAAGAAGGATTAATACAATTTAATGACAAAAACGAAGTTATTATAAGCAAAACCAAACCTAAATAGAGTTGAAAAAAATAATACTTACTGTAACCAATGATCTTTCTTATGATCAAAGAATGCATCGTGTTTCCACAACACTTGCAAAAGCCGGTTATCAAGTAGTATTAGTAGGTAGAAAGAGAAACTTTTCTATTCCTTTAAAAGAAACCAATTATCAGCAAAAAAGAATCAATTGTTATTTTGAAAATGGTAAACTGTTTTATATAGAATATAATATTCGATTATTCTTTTATTTATTGTTTCATTCATTTGACATGGTAAATGCCAATGATTTAGATACTATTTTACCTTGTTATTTGGTTTCCAAATTAAAAAGAAAGAGTTGTATTTATGATGCGCATGAATATTTCACTGAGGTACCAGAAATCCTACATAGGCCATTCACTAAGAAAATATGGGAAACTATTGAAAGGTTCATGATTCCTCGATTAAAGCATTGTTATACAGTAAGTGAAAGCATCGCCGACTTATTCGAAGAAAAATACAAAACCAATTTCGATATTATTAGAAATGTTCCAATTCTAAATAGTGATAGTCAAGTATTATATAAATATAATGATGAGCATGAACGTTATATTATTTACCAAGGCGCTTTAAACACAGGTCGTGGATTAGAAGCATTAATTGAAGCAATGCAATGGGTTGATTGTAGGCTATTTTTAGTAGGAGAGGGTGATTTAAGCGAAGAATTAAGACATTTGGCTTCTTCTTTTAAAGTAAAAAGTAAAGTGAAATTTATGGGTTTTATAGAACCCAATAAACTACATGCCATAACAAGCAATGCACATGTAGGTATAAATGTTTCACAAAATTTAGGGTTAAGTTATTATTACT
This sequence comes from Sphingobacteriaceae bacterium, assembly GCA_965279595.1. GTDB lineage: Bacteria > Bacteroidota > Bacteroidia > Sphingobacteriales > Sphingobacteriaceae > CAIKLP01. Next base: position 2,426,590 of record OZ257246.1, on the reverse strand, counting down.
CATTAAATAATAAATGTTTCGATTATATACATGCTGGAATTCCTTCTGTAACTAATAATTTTCCTGAATATCAGAAAATAAATGAACAGTTTGAAGTTGCGGTAATGACTGATTTATCACCAGTAAACTTGGCAAATTCAATCAATAAATTATTGAATGATGAACACTTATATAAGAAATTAAAAGAGAATTGCTTATTAGCCAAAGAAGAGTTCAATTGGCAAAATGAAGAATTGAAATTATTAGAAATATATAATCGAGTTGCTTAGTTTTTGCTAAAAATAACTAAGTAATATAATTTGTAAAAATCAAATTTCCACATTTTAGGATTTTCCGATCTTAAATTTCTTTCCGTCCACTTTTCAAACAAAGAGTAAGTAAATTCAAATAACCCTTTCAACTTCCAATTATCTAAAATTTGATAAGCTTTGAAAAGTTTTATTTTTACTAAAAACCTTATTTTTTCTTTATTCAAACTCAGTGTGATTAGAGATTTACATGCAACCCTTGTTTTATGTAAAAACTCATCATTCGTTTCCACACCGTGGTGAATCAAAGGATTATTAATGTGAAGAATTGAAGTGTTAAATTGATCTAATTGTATTCCAAACAGCGTGTCTTCATAACCATAATTTAAAATAGTCTCATCAAAAGGATTTTTTTGAAACGTATCTTTCTTTATCCATAAATTACATGTTTTAATACTTTGAAAAGGTTTTAAGTTTCTCTGCTTAACATTTAAACATTCTCTTTCTTTGCCATATTTTAACCTCAAACTTTTATTGGGATCAACCATATCTGAAGCATAAATTAATCCACCATATATAACTTGAAATTGAGCTTCTGAATTAATGAATTTAGATATATATAATTCATCTATAACTGCCATATCTGAATCAATAAATAGTAAATTATTGTATTTGGCATCATTTGCCATTTGGTTTCTGATTTTTGCCCTGCCAAAATTTTTGGTTAATTCATGATAAACAACACTTTTGATGGAAGATAACTTAGCATTATTTTCTTTTACTAAGTTATTTGAAGAAAAATCATCATAAACCAGAATTTCAAATTCTATGTCTAAATTCAGACATTGTTGATGTAAATTATTAACTAATAATTGACAATCTTGGTTAAATACTGGAATTAATATGGATAACACTTTCAGTTTTAGCTTATTTGTTTTAAATGCAACCTTTTATTTTGGCTGCCGTCTTTAACAAAAGAATGAATTTAAAAATACTAAAAATAACAATATGAAAAAGTTAAAACTACAATTAGGAATGCTGTTTTTATTAACCCTAATCTTTAGCAGTGTTTCTGCTTTTAAAAGCAAAAGTGTAATGGAAGATACACGTCAATTAGCATCGTTTAATAAAATAATTGCCTCAGGCGGATTTGATATTGTATTAAATCAAGCTTCCACACAATCAATTAGGTTAACAGGTTCAGATGAAGACATTAAAACTGTATCAACTGTAGTTGAAGATGGTGCATTGATCATCAAAAGTCTGAAACATTCTTATAAATCGAATAAAGTAACCATTTACATAGATGCAGTTAGTTTGAATTCAATTGTAGCCTCAGGTGCAATTGATATTAAATCTACTTCACTTTTTAAGTCTGAAAAATTCGAGATTACATCTTCTGGAGCATCTGAAATAAAAATGAATATTGAAACCAAATTATTAGTAAGTAAATTATCTGGAGCTTCTGAAGTAGAATTAAGTGGGAAGGTTGATACACATGCAGCTGAACTTAGTGGAGCTTCTGAATTGTCAGCCTATGAGTTAGTTGCTGAAAAATATGCATTAAAATTATCGGGTGCTAGCGAATCAGAAATTAATGTTAGTACTGAATTAAATGCAACTGGTTCTGGTGCAAGTGAAATCAACTATAAAGGAAATCCAACTCAAAAAAGTTTAAAATTAACTGGTTCAAGTTCAGTAAGAAAAGCAAATTAAATATGAGTAGCAAGGGTTAATAATACCAATGCTATTACTATTCCAAAAAAAGTTAGGTGCGCTTTGTATCCTAACTTTTTTAATTTTTTAGTGAGTTCTGAATCTTTTTTATCAATTTGAAAAAGTGCTTCTTTGTTTTTTCTTTGATTAATTTGAACAACTTTTCTTTTTCTAATATTCTCTATTTCCTTCTCATATAAATAGGTATTGCAATGTTGACATCGTTCATTCAAATTACCTGAACTTATCGACCACTTTTTGCAATTGTTGCACATTACTTCAACTTTAGACATACTTCAAATTTTTATTTTTGAATAATATTATACTTGCGTAATAATAAATTATTGCACCAAAACAGTAGCACAATAAATCAAATCCATCGGCAACATATAATGATGAATGCTTAGGAAGAATCCATTCAAACAATATGCTTAAAGTTAAAACAGTAAAAATTATTTGTGCCTTATTATGAATATAATTATTAGGTTTTTTTAATATTTCAGTTTCGATAAAAAAAGTAATTCCCAAAATGATAGGAATAGCTAGGCAGTCATCTAAATAACTATCGATGTATACATTATAAATATTGAATATATTTTCAATAAAATAATGAATTACAACCAAGCAAATACCAATCATTAGTAATAAATACTTTTTCATATAGCTACCAAGGAAATAAGCCAAATGATAAAAGAAACCAAAGAAATAAAGCTTATTTGTAAATAGAATAAAGTTTTCTTAAGCATTATTGTAATCCAATTATCATTTTCTAGAATAAACAGTTTATTTGATTGTTTTTCAATGAGTTGATCAGTTAGTTTCTTATTTGTGTTTAGAAATCTCTGAGGGTCGATATATTCACCACAATGTAAACATCGATCTTCAATCATCCCACTTGAATAAGACCATTTAGAACAATTAACACATTTACTTTCAACACTCATAGATTAATTTATTTTTCGAATACAAAAATATTGCTTCCTTTGGAGTATATTGCCTTTTAACAAAAATATTACTTTCAATGGTCAACCGATTTACAGATCATTTACCTGTTAAAGAAAAAAAGAAAATTATAAATGCTTGGGCATTCTATGATTGGGCTAATTCTGTTTATAATTTAACAATTACCTCTACAATATTTCCAATTTATTGGTCGGCAGTAACCTTCAATGGTGGTACAAATATCGTTCATTTTCTAGGAAGAGATTATATCAATTCGGTTTTGTATTCTTATGCAATCTCATTTTCTTTTTTATTGGTAGCCTTAATTTCTCCTTTACTATCAGGCATTGCAGATTATAACGGCAGTAAAAAAAGATTCATGCAAATATTCTGTTTAATTGGTTCTTTGAGCTGTTCTTCTCTGTATTTTTTTGATAGCAGTAATATTGAATTTGGCGTTTTTGCATTTATGCTAGGAACCATAGGCTGGGCTGGGAGCTTAGTGTTTTATAACTCTTATTTACCTGAAATTGCAAAAGATGAAGAACAAGATCAAGTAAGTGCCAAAGGTTTTGCTTATGGATATATCGGAAGTTCTTTATTATTAATTTTGAATTTAGTATTAATATTAAATCCCAGTATTATTGGTGTTGATGAAAAATCTTCCTTACCAGCAAGGTTAGCATTTTTAGCTGTTGGTATTTGGTGGTTTGGTTTTGCTCAATATACTTTCTTCTATTTGCCTAAGAATAAATCGGCAGTTAAAATTAGTTTGGATAATATTTTTAAAGGTTACCGCGAATTAGCAGGTGTTTGGCGGCAACTGAATGAATTAAAACGATTAAAATCTTTTTTACTTGCTTTTTTCTTCTATACAATGGGAGTACAAACTGTTATGTATGTTGCTGCAATTTTTGGAGATAAAGAACTTCATCTAGATTCAGGAGATTTAATAACCACAATACTTATTATTCAATTTGTTGCAATCGGAGGGGCTTTTTTATTTGCGTATATTTCAAAGAAGATTGGAAATATCAATGCATTAACAATTGCCATAGTAATGTGGATTATCATTTGTATAGGCGCTTATTATGTTGTCACACCAAAACAATTTTACATTTTGGCATTCTCAGTGGGTACTGTAATGGGTGGAATTCAATCTTTATCTAGATCTACCTATTCTAAATTATTACCTGAAACTACTGATACTACTTCCTTTTTTAGTTTTTTTGATACAACTGAAAAAGTCGCAATTGTATTGGGAACAGCATCTTACGGTCTAATAGAACAAATTACTGGAACTATGAGAAATTCCGTTTTTTCATTGGTTACATTCTTTATAATAGGTTTAATTATTTTGTGGAGATTAAGAAAAGTAATTGCTATCTAGTATTTAAACAATTACTACTTTTGTAAAAATGAATATAGAGGCATTTATTCCATGTTTTGTTGATCAAGTTTACCCACAAACTGCATTTAATATGATAGCTATCCTTGAAAAATTAGGATGTAAAGTCAGTTATAATGAAAATCAAACTTGTTGTGCTCAACCTGCTTTCAATGCTGGGTTTTGGCCTGAAGCTAAAGTTGTTGCTGAGAAATTCTTGAATGATTATTCTGAAAATAATTATATAGTTAGCCCTTCTGGTTCATGCGTAGGAATGGTAAAATCAAGCTATTCTGAACTATTCAATAATTCCATATCACATAATAAATGCAGAAGTATTCAACAAAACATTTTTGAGTTTACTGATTTTTTAGTGAATATTTTAAAAGCATCAGATCTAGGTGCAAAATTTCCTTATAAAGTTGCATATCATGATGCCTGTGGTGCTTTGCGAGAATGTGGTATTAAAATCGAACCTAGAATTCTTCTGAATCATGTGCAAGGATTGGAATTATTAGAAATGAAAGATTGTGAAACTTGTTGTGGTTTTGGTGGTACCTTCGCTGTGAAATTTGAATCAATATCTTCAGCCATGGCAGAGCAAAAAGTGAATAATGCAATTGTAGTAGGAGCGGATTATATAGTATCAACAGATGCTTCATGTTTGATGCATCTACAAGGTTTTATCAGTAAAAACAATTTGCCAATAAAAACCATGCATATTGTTGATGTACTAGCAACCTGTCTTTCATAATAACACATTTTTCTTTATTTTGTGCCCCATGTATAAATTGGTTGTTTATTTTTTAATTGGAATTTCTATCATAGCCTGTAATTCTGCACCTAAGCAGATAAAATCTGATCAGCCATTAGTGGCCGATTCTGCAAAAATTATTGGTGAAAAAATAGATAAGGAATTAATTGCTTTAAATGAGAAAGTGAATACTAGTCCAGGCAATCCATCAAGTTTTAATGAAAGAGCCAGTTATTTTGTCAAACATCAAAAATTAGATGCAGCATATGAAGATCTAATAAAAGGCTTTAGCCTTGATTCTACATTTATGCCTCTTTATAATACTTTGGCAGATTTTCACTTAATGAAATCTGAACCAGCACAAGCAAAGGCAGCATTGGATAAGGCCTTAACTATTAACAAAAAAAGTTACATGACCCATGTAAAATTGGGAGAACTTTATTATATCGTGAAGAAGTATGATTTAGCTTTTAAAAGTATAAATGCAGGACTTAAAATAAATAAATATTATGCTGATGGTTATTTTTGGAAGGGAATGATTTATAAAGAAAAGGGTGATACCACTTTAGCAGAATCAAATTTCCAAACTGCAATAGAACAAGACCCTGAAAATTACAAAGCCTATATGCAACTTGGTTTAATTAGCCTTGCTAAATTATCAAGCAATGCTATAGATTATTTTGGATCAGCAATTAAAGTAGATCCAAGTAAATCGGAAGCATATTATGGGAGAGCTTATTACTATCAATTAAAAGAAGATTATGACAAATCAATTCAAGATTATACTAAAGTTGTAGAATTGAGTCCGAAAAATGCAAATGCCTATTATAATTTAGGAATTGTACAGTATGCATTAAGAGTGATACCAATTGCATTTACTAATTTCAATAAAGCAATTGAATTAAACCCAAAATATGCTGAGGCATTTTACATGCGGGGATTATGTAATGAAGCTAAAGGGAATGATGATGCAGCAATTGCTGATTATGAGTTTGCGTTGAGTCTTAAAGACAATTATCAACTTGCTTCATTAGGTCTAGAAAGAGTGAATAAAATAAAGAAAGCGTTAAAAAAATAAAATGATGATAAATATTACTTTACCTGATGGATCTCAAAGAGCATACGAGAAAGGAACAAATGCCTATCAGGTAGCATTAAGTATTAGCGAAGGTTTAGCAAGAAATGTGTTAGCTGCAGAAATTGATGGAGAGGTTTGGGATTCAAGCAGACCAATTGAGAAAGATGTGAACTTGAGATTATTGACTTGGAATGATGATAAAGGCAAGGCTACATTTTGGCATTCATCTGCACATTTAATGGCGGAAGCGCTAGAAGCATTATATCCTGGTACAAAATTCGGAATAGGCCCAGCCATTGAAACTGGTTTTTATTATGATGTAGATTTTGGAGATAGAGAATTTTCTTCAGATGAGTTTAAGAAAATTGAAGAAAAAATGCTTGAATTAGCAAAAATCAAATCAGAATATGTTCGTAAACAAATAGGTAAAAAAGAAGCTATAGCGTATTTTACAGAAAAGGGTGATGAGTATAAAATAGATTTGTTGCAAGGATTAAATGATGGTGAAATTACTTTTTACAGCCAAGGTAATTTTACAGATTTATGTAGAGGCCCACACATTCCCAATACTGGTTTCATTAAAGCAATTAAATTAATGAGTGTGGCAGGTGCTTATTGGAGAGGTGATGAAAAAAACAAACAACTAACGAGAATATATGCAGTTACTTATCCAAAGCAAAGCGAATTAACGGAGTATTTACTTTTATTAGAAGAAGCAAAGAAAAGAGACCATAGAAAATTAGGAAAAGAATTAGAACTTTTTGCCTTTTCAGAAAAGGTTGGAATGGGATTACCACTTTGGTTACCAAAAGGTGCAATGCTTCGTGAAAGGTTAACTCAATTTCTTCAAAAAGCACAAATTAAAGCAGGATATGAACCAGTTATTACACCGCATATTGGCCATAAAAATTTATATATAACAAGTGGTCATTATGAAAAATATGGAGCCGATTCATTCCAACCAATAAAAACACCTCAAGAAGGTGAAGAGTTTTTCTTAAAACCAATGAACTGTCCACATCACTGTGAAATATATAAAACAAAACCAAGATCATATAAAGATTTGCCTGTAAGATTTGCTGAATTTGGTACTGTTTACAGATACGAACAAAGTGGTGAATTGCATGGTTTAACAAGGGTTAGAGGCTTTACTCAAGATGATGCACATCTTTTTTGTAGACCAGATCAAGTTAAAGAAGAATTTAAGAAAGTTATTGATCTTGTTTTATATGTTTTTGGAGCTTTAGGTTTTGAAAATTTTACGGCACAAATATCATTAAGGGATCCTGAAAATAAATCTAAATATATTGGATCTGATGAGAATTGGAAATTAGCTGAGCAAGCCATTATAGAGGCTTCAGCTGAGAAAGAATTGCCAACTGTAGTGGTTACTGGGGAAGCTGCATTTTATGGACCTAAATTAGACTTTATGGTTAAAGATGCAATTGGACGAAAATGGCAATTGGGAACAATTCAAGTAGATTATAATTTGCCAGAAAGATTTGAATTAGAATATACTGGAAGCGATAACCAAAAACACAGACCAGTGATGATTCATAGAGCACCTTTTGGGTCTTTAGAAAGATTTATTGCTGTACTTATTGAACATTGTGCTGGAAACTTCCCTTTATGGTTAAGTCCAGACCAATATATAATCCTTCCAATCAGTGAAAAATACGCAGATTATGCAAAAAATATTTCAGATTCGCTAAATAATTACGATATTCGCGGGCTGATTGACAACCGAGATGAGAAGATTGGGAAGAAAATCAGAGATGCGGAAGTGAAAAAGATACCATTTATGTTGGTTGTGGGAGAAAAAGAACAAGAAGATGGAATGGTATCAGTGAGAAAACATGGTGAAGGAGATTTAGGTTCCATGACTATGCAATCATTTGCTGATCTCATAAAAAAAGAAATTACTTTATAAATTAATAGGAGGAAATACCAATAGCACAGAGTTTTAATAAGCCTAGACCTAGACCAGATTTTAGGAATAGTCGTAAAAAAGAGGCAGAGCATAAAATAAACGAACTAATACGCGCTACTGAAGTACGTTTAGTTGCTGATGGAATTGAGCCAAAAATTTATAAAATAAGCGAAGCATTAGCTTTTGCTGAAGAACAAGGATTAGATTTAGTAGAAATTTCTCCTAACGCTGTTCCTCCAGTTTGTAAAATAATTGATTACAACAAGTTTGTTTACGAACAAAAAAAGAAGACAAAAGAAATTAAAGCGAAGGCTGCAAAAACAGTCATCAAAGAGATTCGATTCGGACCTAATACTGATGATCACGATTTTGAATTTAAATTGAAACATGCAACTAATTTCTTGAATGAAGGCTCAAAAGTGAGAGCATTTGTACATTTTAAGGGAAGAGCAATCGTTTATAAAGAGCAAGGTGAAATCTTGTTATTGAGATTTGCTCAAGCATTAGAGGACCATGGTAAAGTTGAACAGTTACCAAAATTAGAAGGAAAGAGGATGTTTATATCCATAGCTCCAAAAGCAAAAAAATAATTACAAACTAAATAAATAAATAAAGCGATGCCAAAAATGAAAACTAATTCCAGTGCTAAGAAGCGTTTTAAGCTCACTGGAACAGGGAAAATTGCAAGAAAAAGCGCTTTCAAACGTCACATCTTAACCAAAAAAACCACTAAACAAAAAAGAGGTTTGACTGGTACTGTTTACGTTACTGACGCAGACAGAGGTAATGTTGAAAGAATGCTTTGTATGGGAAAATAATTCCAGCAATGACAATCGGAAAGACGACAATTAATTAATTTTTAACCAGGGAATCGGTATAAAGTTCGAAAGACACCGAAACCAAAAACGTAAAGAAATGCCTAGATCGGTTAACGTAGTAGCGGCACGCCGCAGAAGAAAAAAAGTCCTTAAAGCCGCAAGAGGTTTTTGGGGATCAAGAAGTAAAGTGTTTACTATTGCAAAAAACACTTTAGAAAAAGGGATGCAATATGCATACCGCGATAGAAAAGTAAAAAAGAGAGAATTCAGAGGTTTATGGATACAACGTATCAATGCTGGTACTCGTTTACACGGAATGTCTTATTCTGTATTTATGGGTAAATTGCATGCAAAGAACATCGATTTAAACCGTAAAACTTTAGCTGATTTAGCTATGAACAATCCAGATGCTTTCAAAGCTATTGTGGATGCGGTAAAATAAATCTCTAATAATTATAGATCTTAAAAAGGTCCGACTCATATTTGAGTTGGACCTTTTTTTATTCCCTTTAATCAGCTTATATAAATATTAAGGTTTCTATAGCTTATTTATATTTTTTTTCTCTTTACTATATTTATTTAATCCTTAAAAAAATGATACAAAAAAAAGGCTTGGTTTTCTAACCAAGCCTTTTTATTATAATTAATTCTTAATTAGTTCTTCATTATTTTGTTAGTAAGTATTCCAGTATTAGTTTCAACTAATATTGTATATACTCCTGATTCTAAATTAGATAAGTCAATGTAGCTAACTTTATTGTTTATGTTTTCTTTTACAATAATTACTTGACCAACCATATTCAAAATCTGAACTTTGTTGATATTCTCATTGGCAACAACTTTAACTTCAGCACTTGTAGGATTAGGATAAACACTAACAACCCCTGCTTTTGAAGTATTTAAACCAATAAAATCATTATCAAGTATTGTTACTGTAGCAGTAATTGGATTTACCAATGTACAATTCACAGCATTACTTAATTCTACATCAATGGTTTCAGTGCTTTCTAAACTCAAATCATTTACAATATTGATTTGTACAGTTTTAACTGAATCACCAATTTGGAAAGTAATAGGATTTGGAGTACCAATAGTGTAATCAGCTCCAGGAGTAGCAGATCCACCAGCTACATCAAAGTTAACCGAAGTTACTTTTGTAGCAGGTTTATTTAACTTAACTGTAATTGTTTTAACAGTTGTTCCTTCTTGCACTTTATAAGTAGTTGAATCTAAAGAAGCATTAGGATCAGATGGTGGAGGAGGAATAACAAATAAGTCAGCAGCTCTTCTTGGAAGTAATTGATATCCACTATTTCTTGGAGTTGTTGCATCAAATTGACTAATCACACCAGTTACATCAAAATTACCAACTGGAGCAGGCATATTAAATAAATCAATAGCACTTATTACTCTAATTTCCATCGTATCAACAGAACCTGTAGTTACTTTTACATTGAAACCAGAACCAGCAGGTACCCATCTACTTGGATCTACTAAATGTACATTCAAAACTTTTACTAAAGCAGATTCATCAGATTCACCTAATTGTGTTACAACTTTTGCTGGTTTTAAAGCAATTCCAGTTGCTAAAATTTTGAATGAATCAATTGCTACTTCATTTAATCCATTAAATGGTGAAAGTTTACCATATACAGCTAATGAATCACCTTCTGTAACAGTGTACCCTAAGTTCCCAGAAGCTTTAAAAATAGTCATTGCAGCAGTTGGGTCAATTAAACTGAATTGTAAACCTGCAGCTCTCATATTAGGGGTATAAACAACACCTCTGATTTGGAATGGCGTATTTAAAGGATAGGTAGGATTTCCTAAAGTATCGTTTACTCTTAAAGTCGAAATATTAAGTAAAGGAACTTCATTATCCTTAATGGTAACTGTATAATTTGAATCAGTTGAAATAGTTCCTGAATTATTGATATTTCTTATCGCTAAAACAAAATTCTCATCACCTTCAAAAACTAAATCATCTAGAATAGGAATAACAATTGAAACAGTAGAATCTTTAAACGCTGGGATGGTAACTGTTCTTTTTGCATAAGTAAAATCAGCACCTTCAGTAGCAGTATTTGATTTTAAAACTACATCAAAAGTAGTTGAATTGGCATTTGAATTTGCACCCATAGCCATAACTTGTACCGTTACATTTCCTGCATTTTCATTAACATTAGCAGATGTATTTATAAAGTGTGTAACTAATGGTTGATCATTTGTTGGAATTGTGATTGTTAAAATTGAATCAGTTCCTAATAATCCACCGTTGGTTGGGTTTCTTAAAACCAATACAATAGACTCAGCGTTTTCAGCAATATTATCAACAACTATATTTATTAACTGTGATTGGTTGGCAGACGAACTACCAGGGAATGTTACAGTTGTACCTGAAGTAAATCCAGTGTAATCAGCAGCTGTTGCAGTTGAAGTAGATTTTAAAACAACGTTTACGCTTGTTGGATTTGAATTTTGACTAACAATTGCAACATTAAAAGTTAATGAAGTTCCTTCTGCTTTGGTAACCGCAACCGGTGCTACGAAACTTAATAATGGGGTTGTGATATCATTTGCTGGAATGGTAATTGTATGAATTGAATCCACGCCAATTATTCCATTATTAGTTGTATTTCTAAGAACAAAAATAATAGTTTCATCATTTTCTTGAATTGCATCATCAATTACTGGTATAGTAAATGTTTGAGCAGTAGTCGAATTAGCTGGGAATGTAACTGTTTGCGGAGCTGCATAAGTAAAATCTGTCCCTTGATTTGCTGAACCACCTTTTAATACAACTTGAACGGAAGTTGCTGAAGCGTTAGGATTAGTAATATTTAAAGTAACTGTTGCACTTCCTGCATTTTCAGCAAAAGTTTGTGCAATTGGATTTAAAACAACGGTAGGATTTATTACTGCTACTTTAGTAACAGCTTCCCATGAACGTCCTACATTGATCCCATCTATTGTTAAAGTTGCAGCTGAAGCAGCACCACCACCTTGTCTGAATGCAATTGCACCTAAACCAGTAGTTGCACTTACAGGAATATCTGTTTCAGTAGTTACAGCTTGTCCATCAGGTACCAAAGGTTCTGAGGCACCTAATACTGGATTGATATATAATTTAACTGAATCATTAGTAGCACCAGCAACAAATTTATATTTCACTACAATTTGATAGGTAGTACCAAAAACTAAATCTGTTGAATTATAACCAGCAACAGCAGTAGCTCCTGATTTAGAAACACCAATACGGAAACCAGTTCCAGAAGTTTTAATGAAAACGCGACCTCTATAATTAGATGCATTAAAAAGTGAATCAAAGAAAGCTAAAAAATAATCGCCAGTTCCTGAAGTTGCTACATTGATTAATGCAGATGCATACACAGCATTATCTCTATAGTTAACTGTTCCGAAATTTTTACCAATATCTTGTCCTGTGTTATTAATGAATGCTGCATTTCCAACCCCATTCGCAGTGGAATTAGTATAAGACAATTGAGTAGCAACAACTGGTACTTTATTTACTAAAGATACTGTTGCAATTGGAGTCCAACCTGAACCAACAATTTTTGAAAGAGTATCAGGTGCAGTATAAACGAAATTTTCAACCATTACTGGAATTGTGTTGTTAACTGCTGCATTTACTGTTATAGTTCCTGACATACCGCCACCACCAGATGTTCCATGTGCGGTGCAATAATAAGGCACAACACCAACTGAAGTCATAACAACTTTGTAAATTGAATTCAGTCCACCTGATCCATCTAAAGTTTGTAATGGAATTGTAGTACCGTTATCCGATTGCGTTGGATGAAAACCTGTAACCCATACAAATTTTATGGTATCACCTACTGTACAAACCGCATTTAATGGCGAGTAAGTACTATTTCCACCTGGGCCTACTTGTATTGTGACCGTAGCTTGGGCCATCACAAGTGTAGGGGCTAAAAAGCCAGTAATCATTACTAACTTCTTGAGTAATTGTTTAATCATAAATTCGTGTTTATTTTTTTATAGTTTTTTAGATTTATTGCTGTTTTAACAAACAAATATAGGTATTGATCTATTAACTAAATATTAAGTCCCATAATTGTTAATAAAAAAATAAATTTACTAAAAATTGTACATTTGCAAGGTATGAATAGCTCAAATCCCAACATAGATACTGTTTTAAATAACCCAAACTTATCAACAGTATTAAAAGAAATTGCATTAAAGGTCAAATCAAATATTAGAATTACTCAAAATGAAGCAATAACTTTATTTTATGATGCTGATCTTGCTTATTTAGGTGTATTGGCAAATTATATTCGTGAGAGTAAACATGGTAATTTTACTTATTTTAATAGAAATTTCCATATAGAACCAACCAATATCTGTGTGTTTACATGTAATTTTTGTTCTTATTCTAGGTTGTTGAAGCAAGCGGATGAGGGATGGGTACTGAGTAAAGATCAAATGTTGGATATCATAAAATCTTATGAAAATAAGCCTGTAACCGAGGTGCATATTGTTGGTGGGGTTCATCCAAAATTAACATTAGAGTTTTTTTGTGATTTATTCGAATCAATTAAGGCAATTAGACCAGATCTACATATCAAAGCATTTACAGCTGTTGAGTATGAATATATGTTTAGAAAAGCAAAGGTTAGTATTGAAGAAGGATTGAGAATAATGATTAAATCAGGTTTAGATTCTATACCTGGTGGAGGTGCAGAGATTCTCGATGAGAAACTTCGTGCTGAAATTTGTGCTGATAAAGCCTCCTCTGCTCAATGGTTGGAAATTCATGAGACTGCGCACAGATTAGGTCTGAAATCAAATGCTACTATGCTTTATGGACATATTGAAAAATTTGAACATAGAGTTGACCATCTAAATAGATTAAGAGAATTGCAAGATCGTACAGGAGGATTTAATACATTTATACCTCTTAAATTCAGGAATCAAGACAATGAAATGTCATATGTACCAGAAGTAAGTACCATTGAGGATTTGAGAAATTATGCAATTTCTAGAATATTTTTAGACAATATTGATCATATTAAAGCATATTGGCCTATGATTGGAAGATCAACTGCTCAATTATCATTATCATTTGGAGTGGATGATATTGATGGAACAATTGATGATACTACAAAAATTTATTCAATGGCGGGTTCTGAAGAGCAAAATCCGAAATTATCAACAGAGGAATTAGTGAAAATGATTAAGAATGTTGGTAGACATCCGATTGAAAGGGATACACTTTACAATGTAATAACCGATTATTCAAATTTTATTTTTGAAGCACCTGAAAAGCCAGCATTTATTGAGTTACCCATCATTTTAAATCAATAATTTCGCATAGATTGAAGAAGTTTTTTTAATGATGAAAGAAATCTACATAATAAGACATGGTGAAACAGATTTTAATAAACAAGGTATTGTTCAAGGTAGAGGTGTAAATTCTGATTTAAATGAAAAAGGTAAAATACAAGCCGAATCATTTTATAAAGCCTACCATCATATTTATTTTGATAAGATTTTTACCTCCACTTTAAAAAGAACACATCAAACAGTCGATGCGTTTATCAAAAAAGGAATTCCTTGGGAGCAATTATCCGGATTAGATGAATTGGATTGGGGAATTAATGAAGGTAAAATTTCAACTCAAGGGATGAAAAATGATTTCTTTTTACTTACTAGAAGATGGATGAATGGTGAATTAGACCATAAATTTGAAAATGGTGAAAGTCCGCTCGAAGTAAATAAAAGGCAAAAAGAAGCTATAAATTATATTGTTTCAAATGACCTAGATGAGAATATTTTAATTTGTATGCATGGTAGAGCATTAAGAATTTTGCTTTGTGAATTATTAAATAAAGATTTAAGTGAAATGGATACTTTTCCCCATTCTAATGTTTCACTTTATAGACTCAAATACCATAATAATCAATTTTCTTTAATTGATTTTAACAATACGGACCATTTTCATGTCTAAAATAAAAATATCTGTCGTTTCCTATTTAAACGCTAAACCATTTATTTATGGCTTAGAAAATTTTGACAACCCAATAAAATTAAGCTATTCGGAAGATATACCTTCTGAATGTGCAAGAAAATTATTGACAAATGAAGTGCAGTTGGGGTTAATTCCTATTGCCATTTTACCTGAATTAAATGAATATCATATTGTTTCGGATTATTGTATTGGAGCAAATGGAAAAGTAAATTCAGTTTTTATTTTATCCAATACTCCCATACAAAAAATCAATAAAATTTGGTTAGATCCACATTCACGAACATCAAATAATTTAGCAAAAATATTATGCAAAAATTATTGGAATTTACCTATCAACTTTTCTTCAAGAAGTTCTGATATTTTAGAAATGGAAGATGGAGAAGGTCTTGTATTAATAGGGGATAGGACATTTGGTGTGACAAGA
Source organism: Sphingobacteriaceae bacterium (assembly GCA_965279595.1). Classification (GTDB taxonomy): domain Bacteria; phylum Bacteroidota; class Bacteroidia; order Sphingobacteriales; family Sphingobacteriaceae; genus CAIKLP01. The sequence goes on along the minus strand of OZ257246.1, from coordinate 2,411,283 downwards.
AATTTTAAATATGTTTATGACCTATCTGAAGAATGGGAAAGGTTTACAGGATTGCCTTTTGTGTTTGCTGCATGGGTCTCCAATACAATGTTACCAAAAGATTTTATTCAATATTTTAATGAAGCATTAAAATTTGGACTTGCTAATATAAAAGTAGTTATAGATAAATTTAAAAGACCAGATTTTGATGTAGAAGATTATTTAATGAATAAAATAAATTATGAATTAAATGATCAAAAAAGAAAAGCTATTGCTACTTATTTAACATTTTGTTCAAAACTTTAGTTAATTAATTTTATCAAAATATTTTTAATCAATTCATCCATTTTTTGTTCTGCATTTTTACTAAATGTTTGATTAATTCTATTTGCTAGAATTAATGATATTGAGCATGCATCAAATCCAAAATACTGACTCAAACCAAGTATTCCAGCAGTTTCCATTTCAAAATTAGTGATATGACGGCCATTTAAATCAATTGTTTTGAGTGTATCCAAAATTGATTTAAATTCCCCATTATTACTAATTGATCTACCTTGAGGATGGTAAAATCCTTGACATGTTGCGGTAATTCCTTTAATCATTTCTTTTCCCAATTGATCAATCAAAATGGAAGAAGAATGCGTAAAGTAAGGACTTAAAAAACTAAAATCATTCCTTAATTCATGCTCAACTTTTTTTTGAAAATCTAACTCCAAATTTGAATAATTTATAGGATAAAAATTCATTAAACCTTCTAATCCAAGTGCGTATTCTGAAATAACAACTGAGTCCAATTCAATATCTTTTCTTAAAGAGCCAGAAGTCCCGATTCGAATAATAGTAAGTTTTTTGGGGACTTCTAGAAGTGTTCGTTTTATAAAATCAATAGCAGATAAAGCATACAATTCATTAAAAACAATATCAATGTTATCTGTTCCAATTCCAGTTGAAAGGACTGTAATTTTTTTGTTTGAAAGTGTACCTGTATGGGTTACAAATTCTCTATTTTGTATTTTAAATTGAATTGAATCAAAATATTTTGAAACTTCAAACACTCTATCGGGGTCTCCAACCGTTATAATGGTATCAGCAAGTTGTTCAGGAAGTAAATTTAAATGATAGATACTACCGTTTTTATTTAGAATTAATTCAGATTCAGCTATTTTTACCATATGATTACTATTATTCAGTAAATTTAAAGAAATATTAGCTGTGTTTTTTTTATAAACGACTATTAATATTCTGAAAAAAATAAGTATCTTCATATTAACTTAAAACTAGCATTATGTATAAATCTTTCAAGAAAATAATCGTACCTCTAGATTTATCGCCAACTTCATTAATCGCATTAGATCATGCTGTTTACTTAGCTAAACATCTGAAATCTGAAATACATATTCTTCATATTACAGAAACTACTACTGTACCAAATCTTATTCGTGGAGTTTTTATTAAAAGCGATGAAAATGCTATTTCAGAACCTAAAAAAGCAGAAGAGAAAATCAAGCAAATTCAAGAGGAATTAGTTAGCAAATTTGGATTAACAGTTATCACAAAAAACCTCGAAGGAACTGTTTATATTCAAGTATTAAATTATGCTAAAGAAATCGATGCTGATTTAATTAGTATGGGAACTCATGGTGCTAACGGTGTTGAAAATTTTATGGGTGGTTCAAATACATTTAGAGTTGTAAATAGTGCTAAGTGTCCTGTGCTTTCTTTACATGCAGACTCAGGAAATAAAGGAATAACAGATATTGTTTTACCATTAGATAGTTCAAGAGATACTAGAGAAAAAGTTGATGATGCCATTTACATTGCTAAACAATTTGGATCAACCATACATATTGTGGCTGTAACTACTTCAAATGATGATATGATTATTAATCGTTTAAAAATAATTGCTAAACAAGTTGAAACTTATATACAAGAAGATAAAATCCCAACAACCTACGAATTTAAGATTGGTAAAAATTTAACTGATTTAACCTTGGAACATGCAACTGAAAAACATGCGGATTTAATTATTATTATGACTGAACAAGAATCAGCTAAAGGCTTTTTAGCAGGACCTTATTCGCAGCAAATGATAAATCATTCTTCCATTCCAATTTTAAGTGTACATCCTAAAGAAAGAGAAGCGGAGTTTGTAAATCCTTATTAATCGGTATATAAATATTGATGTTGAAGTGAATCAATCTTGGCTAATTTCCCCAATGTCATTTCTAAAATTGATTTTCGTATTTCAATAATGATTATGCAAAGGTTATCAACATGTTGTGATTTTATTTTTAGATTATTATCCCTAATCACTTTCATCACTTCATTAAATCTAACATAATCAAAGGTTAAAGTATAACCATCATAAATGATTTTTGTGATAATTTCTGATTGATCAATTACGTTTTTACTAGCTTCTTTGTATGCTTGAATCAGCCCAGGAACTCCTAATTGTGTACCTCCAAAATAACGAACTACAACTATGATCACATTGGTTAATCTATAAGAAAGTATTTGGTTATAAATAGGCCTTCCAGCAGTTCCAGATGGCTCTCCATCATCATTTATTCGAAAGTTATCATTTGTTATTCCAATTTTATAGGCATAGCAAAAATGCCTTGCAGTTGGATGCTTCTTTTTTAATTCTGCAATTAAAATTTTAACATCATCATCTGTTTTTATCGGATATATATAAGATATAAATTTACTTCCTTTATCCTTAAATAATCCTTCAGCCTCTTTAGATACAGTTTGATAAGTATCTTCAACTAACATATGATATATAAATTACTATTATAGATGTAAGTGCAATTGCAATTCCTAACCAATTTAATTTTGAAATTTTCTCCTTGAAAAATAGGTAAGCTATGAATGTCGAAAATAGTATTATTCCCATATTATTGATGGCAAAAATAAAGGAGCTTTCCAATGAATCATTTGATAAGGCCTTCATTAAAAACCATGTAGAAGAAAAATTAAAAATCCCTAGGACGATTCCAGCTATTGCTGATTTCCAATTTATTTTAACTTTTTGAATAACTAATAAGGTAAATCCAACAACTCCAGCAGAACCAAAAATACAAGTCAAAAGTACATTTATACTAACTATTTGTCCATATTGTTCTTGTGTTATTTTAATGAATATGTCAACCAATCCACTTCCAAAAAAGATTATGCCGGGTATTAATAAATCTTTAAAACTAAATGGGTGATTGTTGATAATTTCTTTTTTTGATGTAAAATAAACTGAAATTAATGCTAATAAAATAGCAATGATTTTAACAATCCCTAAACCTTCATCATAGTAGTAAATACTGAATAAAACTGGAAGAATTAAGGACATTTTTTGCGCAACTGAAACCGCAATAATTCCGTTAATTCTTACTCCAATAGCCATTATTTTAAATACACTGATAAAGCATAATCCAAAAAATAAGGTGTAATAAAACCAAGTACTATTTAAATAATCAATTTGACTGTAAATAGTTGGATTCATTAATACTCCAATGCTTGCAGCTGATAAATAATTGAATGCAATAGCTTGGCTAGTATCTAATTTCCATTTATCAAATAGTTTAAAACAAATAACTAAAGAAGATGATAAAATTATACTGAATAAAATAGTGATCATTTGTTTTTATATATTTTTAGTATATCATTTTCAATTTGAATACTTTCATTTTCTTCTCTATTAAATAGGGGAGCTTTCACTCCATTCTCTAGGATTTTTTTTGATTGAAATACTCTAGCCTCATCCCATAAATTAAATTTAATGAATTCATTGATGGTGTATGAACCGCCTTCGACAATTAATGATTGTATACCCATTAAATAAAGTTGAAATAAAATAAACTGTGACACTAATCCATGAAAATCAATCTGGATGTACTGTATGTTATCAGTTTTTTCTGTCAGTCTGTTATTAAATACTATTGTTTCCACTTCAGAATTAAATAAATGAAGTGTTTTTGGAAGTCTAAGGTCTTTATCAATTACCAGTCGAATTGGATTTTTGCCTTTCCATAATCTAGCGGTTAAATTAGGGTTATCAATTAAAGCAGTTTTAGTACCAACCAATATTGCATCTTCTTCAGTTCGCCATTTATGGCTTAATTGACGAGAGGAATCATTACTTATTAGCGTAGATTCATTTTCCTTACTAATAAATCCATCAATTGATTCTGCCCATTTTAAAATTACAAAAGGTCTTTGTTTAGCATGGTAAGTGAAAAACCTTTCATTTAATTTCTCACTTTCAGTTTTTAATAAATTCAATTCAACTTCAATTCCTGCATCTTGTAATTTTTTAATACCTGACCCATTCACACTTGGAAAAGGATCAATGCAACCAATGATTACTTTAGGTATTTGATGTTTTATGATTAAATCAGAACAAGGGGGAGTTTTTCCAAAATGATTGCAGGGTTCAAGTGTAACGTATAGAATTGATTTTTTTAGAATATCTTTTGCATTTGGGTAATTTTCAAATACATTTTGAATGGCATTAACTTCTGCATGAGCTTTGCCAAATTCCATATGATAGCCTTCTCCAATAATTTTATTTTCGAATACAATTACTGCTCCTACCATTGGGTTGGGACTTACCTTTCCTAATCCCAATTTGGCTAACTCAATAGCCCTTTGCATAAATTTACTTTTTGCTGGCATCGTGTAAAAATAGCTTTTTTTATTAGTTTTGATTATGTTTTCAAGAATTAGAACAGTTAAAGAAGCTTATAACAATTTCGAGTCGCTGTTAAAAAAGAATTATTCAGATGAAGAGGCTAGGAGCATTGCTTCTATGGTATTTGATGATATATTGGGTTATGATAGAATAAAATTAATCATGAATGAGAATGATTTATTATCAGCAAGTTTATTTGAACAACTTGATATGGTTTTAAATTTGCTTTTAAATCACCATCCCATTCAATATATTTTAGGATATAGTAGTTTCTATGGTTTGAAATTTAAAGTAAATGAAAATGTATTAATTCCAAGACCTGAAACTGAAGAATTAGTGAATTGGATTTTAGAAGATTTTTCGAATGATCAATCGATAAACATAATTGATATTGGAACTGGGAGTGGTTGCATTCCTATTGCCTTAAAATCGAAAAGAAATGATTGGGATATACTTGCCATAGACATTTCAGAAAATGCTTTAAAATTGGCTCAAGAAAATGCCAAAAAATTAAATCAAGATGTAAAATTTCAATTAGCAGATATATTCAATTATGAGAGTGATGAAAAATATCAAATTGTAGTTAGCAATCCTCCTTATGTATTAGAGCTTGAGAAAACGCAAATGAATAAAAATGTTTTAGAACATGAACCTTCATTAGCATTATTTGTAGCAAATGAAGACCCATTAATTTATTATAAGAGAATAATAGAATTTGCAAAACAAAATTTAGCAAAGAATGGGTGTCTCTATTTCGAAATAAATGAAACAAAAGGAGAGGAGATGATTCAATTGCTTGAATTAGCTCATTTTGTTGACATTCAATTGAGAAAAGATATGTTTGGAAAAGATAGAATGATAAAGGCTAAAATTAACTAAATACATTAATTTTTTTTTTCTTCTTCGCTCTTGAAGATCTTGGATGATATTCAATAATTGTTTCCCTCAAAAAGCTTCTATCTAAATGAGTATATATTTCAGTTGTAGTAATGGATTCATGGCCTAACATTTCTTGTACTGCACGCAAATCAGCACCACCTTCAACCAAATGAGTTGCAAATGAATGACGAAAAGTATGAGGGCTAATATTTTTACGAATACCAGCTTTACTAACTAAATCTTTGATGATTGTAAAAATCATTACACGACTTAATCTTCCACCTCTTCTGTTTAAAAATAAAATATCTTCTTCGCCTTTTTTAATATTGATATGTATCCTTATTTCATCTTTGTACATGCAAATAAACTTTTTAGCAGTAGGACCGATAGGTACAAATCTTTCTTTATCTCCTTTTCCTGTAACTTTTAAAAAATCAATTTCCAAAAACAAGTTAGATAATTTCAAATTTACAAGCTCCGTAACCCTTAAACCGCAAGCATATAAAGTTTCTAGCATTGCTTTGTTTCTTAATCCTTCAGGAGTATTTAATTCGATATTTTCAATAATTTGGTTGATTTCTTCAATAGCTAAAGTATCTGGCAACTTGCGACCAATTTTAGGTGCTTCTACCAATGCAGCTGGATCATTAATTATTAAATCTTCTAATGATAAGTATTTGTAAAATGCTTTAATGCCTGACAATACTCTAGATTGAGAAGTAGCAGTCATACCTAATTCATTAATCCATACCAAAAAATCTTTTATATCTTTGATTGAAACATGTAAAGGAGTTCTGTTCACATCAGACAAAACGAAATATTGTTCAAGTTTTTCTAAATCACGAAGGTATGCTTCAATAGAATTAACTGACAACGATCTCTCTAATTGTAGATAAGATTTGAATCCTTTTTTTGCTGAATTCCAATCCATTTTATATGAAGATAATTATTGTAAACGGTCCCAATTTAAATCTGTTAGGTAAAAGAGAAACGACAATATACGGAGAAAAACCATTCGAAGAATATTATGAACAAATAAAAATTATTTTTCCAGAAATTAGTTTTGAATACTTCCAAAGTAATATTGAAGGGGAGTTAATTAATAAAATTCAGGAGACTGGTTTTAGTTATGATGGAATTATTTTAAACGCTGGTGGCTATTCACATACCTCAGTAGCAATTTCAGATGCAATTGCTGCCATCTCAACACCAGTTATTGAGGTTCACATAAGCAATATATATGCTAGAGAGGCTTATAGACATGAATCAATGTCTGCAAGAAACTGTATTGGTGTGATTGCTGGTTTTGGATTTGAAAGTTATAAATTAGCTATTCACTATTTAATTTCACAGAAAATCTCTTCTATTTAAATCGGAATATTTTTTCTTCTTCCTGGCGAAAAAATCAAAAACAATACTTCTTTGGTAGAGCCCAGTCAAGTTAGGGTTTTTAAACAATTTAAGTAATTCTTTTCTTTTTTTGTACCAAGTTCCCTGGGAAATCAAAAAATCATAATGTGCACGATTAATTGCAAATGAATGTTTCCACTTTCCTTCAAAAATAAACTTTACCCAAGCAAGCAAATCTAAGAAGTGTCTTAAAAGTATTATCCCAAATGCATTATGAAAAGGGAGGTTTTTTCTTAAAGTAAATAAACTATTTCTGAAATTTAAATATGTTTTATGAGGGCTTGTTTCTGCAAGTGTTCCACCACCTAAATGGTAAACAGTTGAGGCAGCAGATGCTTTTATTTTATAACCCATATTTTTTAATCTCCAACACAAATCTATTTCTTCCATATGTGCAAAGAAATCTTTATCAAATCCTCCAGCTTCTACAAATAATTTATTTCTTATAAAAAAAGCTGCGCCACTTGCCCAAAATATTTCTATTTCAGAATTATATTGATTATTATCTTTCTCAACAACATCAAAAATGCGTCCTCTACAAAATGGATAACCAAATCTGTCAATAAAGCCTCCTGAGGCTCCAGCATATTCAAAATATTCCTTATTTAAATAACTAATAATTTTTGGTTGAGCTGCTGCTATTGAATGATCTTTTTCCATCATCTCAATTACAGGTTGAATCCAGTTGGCAGTTACTTCCACATCAGAATTCAACAAAATAAGATAATCAGATTTAATATTTTTTGTTGCAATATTATATCCTTCAGCAAAACCATAATTTGTGTCATTTTTAATGACTTTAATTTCAGGATAATTTCTTCGAACAAAATCTATGGAAGTATCTGTTGATGCATTATCTGCTAAATAAATAGTGCAATTATCAATGTTATTAGATACCACACTAGGAAGATATTTTTCCAATAATGATACACCATTCCAATTTAATATGACTACAGCTATACTTGGGTTAATACTCATTTTAAATTAAATTTCTCTAGTATCTCTTCAGTTGGATGATGCTTCCAGCGTTTATGTGACCATAACCAATCTTCTGGTTTAGCCTTAATAACTGACTCTAAAAATCTAACATGCTTTTCAGTTATTTCATATTCAGAAGTATCTTTCGAGTGTTCACAAATAGGAACAATAGTCATTTCGTAAAATCCTCTTTTTAATCTTTCCAATTGTAAAAAAACAACAGCTGCATCAAACTGCTTTGCTAATTTTTCTGTACCTAAAAATACTGCAGTTGGTTGATTTAAAAATGTAGTCCAATAACTAGCATCAGTACTTGAGGGTGTCTGATCTGAAATAATGCCCAATGCATAAGGTTGATTTCTGAATTTAACTAATGTACGTAAAACATCATTCATTGATACTGGAATCATTCCTAATTTGGAACGCATTTCATAATACATTTTATCAAATTCAGGATTTGTTAAAGGTTTATATATTCCTAATGAATCTCCTGGATAAATGGTACACCAACCTAAAACGGGCCATTCCCAATTTGTGTAGTGGCCTTGCATGGCAAATATTTTTCTGTTTTCTGAAACTAATTTGTCGATATATTCTTTGTTAACTATTCTAAACCTTTTTAGTAATTCCTTTTCAGTTAAGCTTACTGTTTTTATAGTTTCTACTATTAAATCACATAGGTTCTTGTAGAATTTTTTCTCAATTTCTTTTAATTCTGTTGCAGATTTCTCAGGAAATGAATTCAATAAATTCTTCCTTACCACTTTGGTTCTATACCCAATAATTTTATAAACCAATAAATACAAAAAGTCAGAAAACAAATAAAGAATTGAAAATGGAAGTTTTGAAATCCCTTGTATCAAAAAAATTCCAAGTTTGGAAAAAAATTTAATCATTATAATCTTGCTCTAATCGACTTCCAGAATATTCTGTGTCTTCCTGTTTTATATCTCCACTTTTTAAAGTTCTTCCCAGTATTTTATACTTCCATTGTGGGTCATTTCTTTCTCCAGACAAATCAGAATGCAATAAGATCAATTCATTTCTTAGATTATCTGGACTATAAAAAACAAATCTTCGGTTGCTAAAGGTTTTAATTTTATAATAATGCCAAATTTCATAGGGGAATGCTCTATTGTCCATGTCATTTCTTCTAACATTGGATGGTGGGCCATATCTTAAATAAATAATTCCTCGGTCAGTGTTGTAGCCTTTAGTAAATTTTGAAGAAAAAGATTCATTAACTTTTTTTACTTCCAATTCATAATTTTTCCAATTTGTAGCAGGATCGGCTTCATTACGTTTTTGCCAAAAATAAATTAAGAATTGTTTCATTTGAACAATTTCCTTATTAACAACCAATGTTTTTTCAAACTCAATTTCATTTTGGCTTGAGATAGGTTGTAGACATTTAATGTTTTCAACCATCTGCTCTAAGCTATATTCTGAGGCAAAAGAATTATCAATGTTTATGTCTTTCACTTTAGTTAAATCATTTCCTAATGATTTATTACTGCGTTGAAAAAAGGTGCTTTGAGAAGCAACAATCTCATTCATTTTATTTCTTAATTCAATGATAATATTATAATTACCGCTTTGAAGATTTGTAATATCAAATTCAGCTAATGTGATAATGATATCTTTAGATGTTACCTTTTTTTGATTTAAATACCCAACTAGTTTAGTTCCCCCAACATTTTGGATATAATACATTAATAAAAAAGATTCGTCTTTTGCTAGCTTTGCTGTATTATAAATTTCATTATAAAAAGTTAGTTTGTTTTGTTGCGTAGGGTAGAAATTGTCTATCATTGGAATGAGGTCGTAACCATTTCTATTGAAATTACTTTTTGAATTAGCTTTCTGATATGATTCTACTAAAGCAATATCTGAAATACCTATTCTAGATTCTTGGAAATCAATTTTAATTTTTTGTGTTGCTGAAACATGATTATTAATATCTGCATTATCAGAAATATTTAATTCCAAATCATAATCACCATTTGGCAAACTCAATCTTTTCTGATCAATAAAACTAAATTGCAATTTACTGGTGTCTTCAATTTCAGGTGATAATAGGTTGTATTTATCAGCATTTACAATACCTGTACTGTTTTTACAGATTAATGAAATTTGAATACTAGCTTGAAATTTTCCATTTGTCAATTTTGTATAATTAACACTTTTTGAATTAACTGAAAGGTTAGCTTCAATATATGGTTTATTTTCAGGAGTATTAAAAGTGTAATTCGAAAAAACTGCTTTTATTTTTTTAGGATAGGCATTGATTGTTAAAATCAAAAATCCTAATAAGAAGATTAACTTTTTCATTTTGAGATAATTTAAAAATGCTTGAAAATTAAAGGATGAAATTAGATAAGATTTATCTATAATCTTAATTTTTCTTAAACAATTTAGTGTTTTGCATACCAAATATCATTCTAAATTTGTTTTTTTACAATTAAATGGCTCAATTATATTACTTAGCTCCGATTGATTTTTATTTTTCATTATTGAATCAGCCTTCTGTGGAATTCGGTTTAAATGAAAAGTATGATAGAAGAACCATGAGAAATAGGGCAAATTTAGTTGGCCCCAATGGTCAAATTCTATTAGTTATTCCTACTGAGAAACTAATTCCTAATGAGCGATATTATAAAAACATTAAAATTGCTTATGCCGAACCTTGGCAAAAAAAACATTGGAAGAGTATTGAATCGGCATACCGAAGGTCACCTTTTTTTGAATATTACGAAAGTCATTTTCAGAAATTTTATAGTGGTAATAAATTTGAATATTTGTGGGAATTGAATTTTGCTTTGATGAATGTTACCTGTCAATTAATGAAAATGCCAATTGAGTTAAAATTATCATCATTAGAAGGTGAAATAGAAATTGGAATTCAAAACTTGAACTTTCCTATTTATAAACAAGTATTTGACGAAAAAGTGAACTTTATCCCTAATTTAAGTATCCTAGACCTATTGTTTAATAAAGGCCCTGATGCAATAAATTATTTAAGAAGTATTAAATTATTGTAAATTTTAACTAAAACTTTGCTAAGTTATTTTTTTTTATGACCTTCGAGGAAATAACTAGAACTTAATAATAATATGAAAAAAAGCTTTAAAGTATTGATGTTAATCGGATTAACAGCAGCTACGACTTTCACAGCGTGTACAAAAGATGAAGATCCAGTAACTCCAACTCCGGTTGTTTACGGATCAGTTAACACGTATTCAGCAAAATTAATTGGTGGACAAAACAATGCAACTATTGGAAGTTTCTTTTCTACTTCAACAGGATTAGTAATTACTTCTACTGCAGCAGGTGCAAGTGCAACAATTCAAGGAACAGTAGATTTAGCATATTTCTTTGGTACTTCAAATGGTGCTTCAGTAGGTGCTCCTTCTGATTCAGTTGTAGGTGTTGCTCATAATGGAAGTACTTCATTAGGTACTTGGACTGTAAAAAACAGCACTAAATTATTAGTTACTGCTTTGACTCCAGCTCAATTTACCGCCTCAGCTAATGATTCATTAGTAAAAACAGTTACTGACAATGCAACACTTTCAGCAACTCTTGCTAATTCATTAGACGTAGGTGATGTTGTTGCTTTCAAAACTGTTGCTGGTAAATTTGGTTTATTCCATGTTTCTGCAATTGGTGGAACAACTGGTACTGACCGTACTATCACTCTTGATGTAAAAGTTCAACAATAATTGAATCAACATTATTTTAAAAAGCTCCATTTATGGAGCTTTTTTTTTGATTTTTTTGTAAATTCGTTTAAAATTAAAACTATGAAAAAAATCACTTTAAGCTTTTTAGCATTATTGAGTATTGCAATTGTTTATTCATCTTGTTCGGAAGATGAAAAAGAACCTACTCCATCAGGACCACAATATGGTGAGGTATCAAGTTTTGGTACTGTTGTATTAAAAGGAAGAAACAACCCATCATCATTAGCTGGATTATCATTTTTAGATGCTTCAACAGGAAGTACATTTACCATTGACTCTGCAACTGAAGTACAAAATAAAGTTGATATGGTATATTATTTTGGTAGCACTTCAGGTGATTCAACAACTATTGCTTCACCAAATGCCACAGTTTTTGCTAATCCAATTACCAGTGATAATCCTTGGGAACAATTACTTGCTTGGACTGTTAAAAATGATACCAAATTTAAAGTAATTACAGATTCAGTAACTCATACAGAAGTAGATGATGCGTTGAATGATTCATTGATCTTGAAGTATGCAAATAATTTAACTAGTTCAAGTATTACAAAATTAGAATTAGATGATATTGTTGTTTTTAAAACGGCAACTGGTAAAAAAGGTATTTATGTGGTTGAATCAATTGATGGAACCAATGCATTAAGTAGATCAGTTACTATTGCAGTAAAGATTCAAAAATAATTTCAGGAAATTCATTTATTAAAAATCCCTATCTTAAACGATGGGGATTTTTTTTTAATAAAAGATTGAAATATCAATATTCAGAAGTAATTTAGAGCCTTGAAGCAACGTGACGACATATTATTTGATTTAGAAAAGATTGAAGATCTTTTAGAAGGCCCTGTAGCTGATTTACAGGACTTCCTAGAGGAATTACACCCGTCAGAAATTGCTAAAATTTTAGAATTATTAAAAGATTCTAAACGACAAATCATAATTAATCAACTTGCAGTTGATATAGCATCTGAAGTGATTTCAGAAATGGATCCAGAATCTCATCCTGAGAAATTATTGGAGACATTGAATAAGGATTTCGTTACCAATATTGTTGAAGAATTATCTTATGATGACGCTACTGATATCGTAAGTCAACTATCAGAAGAGAAAAGAGATGAAATTCTAGATAGAATTGATGTTGATGATGCAGCTGAAATTAGGAAATTATTAAACTATCCCGAAGATACTGCTGGTGGTTTGATGACTACTGAAATTGTTAAAATACATTATACTTTAACAAAAAAAGAAGCATTAGAAGAAGTTGCATTGCAATCAGAAGAGATTGAAGCTTTTTATGCTATTTATGTGGTAGATGATGCAGATCGATTGGTTGGAACAGTTTCACTTAAAAACTTAATAAAGGCAAAGGGCTTCATAAGAATAGATGCTCTATTAGATGATGAAGTAATTTATGCTGAAACTGATACTGATCAAGAAGAGGTAGCTAAAATGCTTTCTCAATATAACCTGCCTGGCATTCCTGTAGTTGATAAAAATATGATTCTCTTAGGAGTTGTGTCATTTGATGATGTAATTGACGTATTGCAGGAAGAAACAACTGAAGATTTTCTAAAAATAGCGAACGTATCGGATGAAGAAGAGTTGAGTGGAAATTGGAAAGATGCAATTAGAAGTAGGCTTCCTTGGCTTATTGTGAATATGGCAACTGCGTTTATCGCAAGTTCAGTTGTTTTTATGTTTCAATCCACTATAGAGAAAATTACTTTACTGGCTACCTTTATGCCGATTATTGCTGGAATGGGAGGGAATGCAGGAACCCAAGCCTTAGCAGTAACTATTCGTCGTATTTCGTTAAATACTTTACCTGATTCTAAAATATTTCAAACAATCAGTAAAGAAATCATTGTTGGTGTTTTTAATGGGTTGTTTTTTGGTGTAATGGTAGCTATTGTAGCTAGTTTAAATAACCATTCTCCAATGTTAGGAGTGGTCGTATTTTTAGCAATGCTAGGTAATTTAACTTTAGCTGGTATAACAGGAGCAACAGTTCCAATTATTTTAGAAAAACTTGGTTTTGACCCAGCCGTAGCTAGTTCCATTGTATTAACAGCCTTCACAGATACAATTGGGTTTTTATTAATTCTGGGCTTAGGTTCCTATTTTCTTCTATAATTAATCTTTTTGAATTTGATTAATTTTTTTCTGCATTTCCATCATCATTCCAGTTAATTTTTCAATACTTGAATCTGTATCAGGTTCAGGAAAATTCAGGCTTATATATGCTTTTGCTTTCCAAATTTCTAAAACCTCATCAGCTGCAATAGGATATGGCTCATACACCTTATTGTCAGATTTCAACATTAATACTTGCTGATCTTTCAATTTATTAATTACTCTTTTATATACAATTCCATCATTTTTGCTAATTACCACATATGTTTCATTTGATTTTAAACCTTTCCAATCATCAACATATTCGCCTATAACTATACTTCCTGGAAATAATGGAAGCATTGAATCACCTTTGATTTCAAATGCTCTAAAAGTGCCTACCGGTAAAATTGGTAAATGAAACTTTGGCAATTCTTTTACAAATTCAGGATCTGCATAACCATTGATATAACCAGCACTGGCTTTAACAGGAACCAATTCAATATTTTCTCTATCCTCAGTATCAACGGTAATGCTAAGTACTCTTAAATTACCTGCTTTTAATTCAGTTTCCTTTTGAATTCTTTTATCTTTTTCTTCTAACCATTTTTGAGTTATTCTTTCACTAACTAATTCATCAACGGTAATGCCAAAAAAATTAGCAATTTCTATCATATTGTCCATTTTTGGACTAGCTCTATCTTCTTCATATGCACCCACCATTGACCTTTTAATGCCAATTTCAATGGCAAATTGTTCTTGTGTTAAACCTTTCGCTTTTCTTAAAAACTTAATGTTTGTGCTAATTTTTTTCATAAATATTTTGGAATTGCTAAAATTGTTAGTATTATTGCTTATAAAATTAGTAATAATATTTTAAAACACAACTAAAATTTTTAGCTATGGTACTAGATCGTGAATTTTTAAATGTTAACAACAGCCCAATTTCATCAGTGAAATACCTGTATTTTGTTACCAATTCTAACCGCACAAATGTGGAAGTAGGCATTACAGATGACATTTTCTCCTTTGCAAGGAATTGTAAGAGAAAGCCAGATTTATTCGAAGGATTTGTGGAAAACTCGAATCGCTTAGTTTACTTTGAAGAGTTCAACGATCAATACCGAGCTAAGGAAAGATTAGTAGCTTTAAGAAAATGGACAAGAGCCCAAAAAGAAAAACTTATTCGTAGAATTAACCCTGATTGGGTTGACTTATCAGTTGGAATTTTAAAGGAACCTATTTTAGGTAATAGTCTTTTAAAAAATCCTATATCTAAACCTGGTTATCATTTTAACTGAATATAAATAAGACAAGCAATATAAATTTTATTGCTTGTCTTATTTATTTGATTTCCCATTTCAACTAAATACAATAATTTGCTTCCTGATATTTTGTATTTCTTCACCTATCAATAGGATAAATTTATTTTTATAACTATATTCATTATTCAATTATTGGTATTAGTTATTAGTAAATTATGTTTTTTGAAAATAAAGCACAACAATTATTGTCTTTACCCAAATACTATAAAAGACAAATTAGTTATGCAATCTATTCTTTTACCTTGCTGTTTCTTTCATTATTAATGGGTGTTTTGGGCTATAAATATTTGGGCCATTTAAATTGGGTAGATTCATTACTCAATGCTTCAATGATATTAGGTGGGATGGGGCCAGTTGATTATTTAAAAAATAATGCAGCAAAAATTTTCGCTTCTTTTTATGCAATTTATTCTGGTATGATTGCCATTGCCTCTTTTGGTTTATTAGTTGCTCCCTTAATTCACCGAATTTTTCACCATTTTCATATAATTGACGAATCTGAACGAATTTGAGAAATATTAAACCTATAGGGTACTTAATGGCATTTATTTTGCCAATAGCGATAATCTTAAATATTCATTTGGGAGGGTTGTATAATTTAATAATCCCAGTATTTGTATTCATTATATTACCTATTGCAGATTGGTTGATTGGTATAGATTCAAGTAACTTCTCTAAAGAAATTGAACAATTAGAAGCAGAGAATAATTTTTATAAATATCTTTTATATATATGGGTTGTTGTTCAATCTGTTTCACTAATTTGGATATGTATTTTCATCAGCAGTGAAAATTTGACTACTATAGAATGGATTGGCATAACCCTTTCAACTATGATTATGAATGGAGGTATTGGAATAACAGTTGCGCATGAATTGGGTCATAAAAAATCGAGTTTTGAAAGAATTCTTAGTAAGTTATTATTGATTGAAGTATTTTATGGTCATTTTTATATTGAACACAATAGAGGACATCATGTGCATGTGGCTACAAGGTTTGATCCAGCTAGCAGTAGAATGAATCAATCTTATTATAAATTTTGGATGCAAACTATTTTTGGAAGTATTAAAAGCGCACTTCAATTAGAAAAAAACAGATTGAATTTAAAAAATAAAAGCCAGTTTACTTGGTCTAATGAATGTATTAGATTATGGTTATTTTCTTTTCTTTTTTTTATAAGTATTTTTTTCATCTCTTCTTTATACCAATCACAATGGGCTTGGGATATTTTGTTATTTTTAGTTGTTCAATCAGTATTAAGTTTTAGTTTATTAGAAGCTGTTAATTATATCGAACATTATGGAATAGAAAGAGAAGAAATTAGTAAAGATAAGTTTGAAAAAGTTAACCCTAATCATAGTTGGAACGCAAATCATATTTTAAGTAATTTTTTCCTATTTCAATTACAACGTCATTCTGATCATCATTTAACCGCGAGTAAAAGGTACCAAGTGTTGAAGCAATATGAAGAAAGTCCGCAATTACCCAACGGTTATCCAGCTATGATTTTACTTTCCTTATTTCCATCATTATGGTTTAATTATATGAATCGAAAACTGGAAAATTGGAAAAACAAACAAAAAGAAAATGAATAAAATTGAATTAAAATCAGAATTTAAAGAATGTGCAGTTTCAGAATTGACTGAAGCAGAAATTAAATTAGTCGAACAAAGTAAACTTGCTTCTTCTAAAGCATATGCTCCTTATTCTTTGTTTAAAGTAGGAGCGAGCCTATTATTAATTAATGGAGAAATAATATTAGGTAATAATCAAGAGAATGCTGCATTTCCGTCAGGATTATGTGCTGAAAGAGTGGCTTTGTTTCATTATGGTTCTATGAATAATAGCGCAGCTATTCAAACTATTGCAATTTGTGCTCAACACTTGGGTGTTTTTACTGCCGATTATATCATTCCTTGTGGAGCTTGTTTACAAGTATTGAGTGAATATCAAAGTAGACAAGAATTAAAAATTAGAGTGATCTTATATTCATCTGAAGGGAAAGTGTTATTAGCAGATGGAATTCAAAACTTTTTACCGTTACAATTTCGTCTAAAAAAATAAAAGCCCTTTCGGGCTTTTATTAAAAATTAATTTCAACGGCATTGATTATTTCTTGACCTAAATGTTTTCTTAAAATTTCTTTATAAGCATCTGTTCCAGGAAAACCTAATCCACTATCAAAAAACTCATTGAAAGCACTTTGCCAATCACTAGTTTTAGAAAAAATAAATGCAAAGTTTTCGGTATTTACTGTTGGTACTCTGTGCATTTTTAATGGTTTATTATTCAGTTTCAGACTGGCCCAATAGGTTATCAAATCTACATAACCAAAATATTTATCACCGCTACTTATTTTGTCCATCACAATTTGAGGTGTTTCCACAAGTTCCATCTTCATATCTGGCCAATAATTTTCTTTAATATTATTGATTAACTTTTCATGATTAGAACCTTTAACAATAACAGCTGTTAGTCCTACAAATTCTTTTGAAATACTTCTTACATCTACCAAACTAGGTTTTTGTATTGAACTAATAAGAATTGGTTTGTTTTTTAAATAAGGTGAAGAAAATTTAACTTCTCTTGCTCTGTCAGAAGTTACAGTAACTGAACCTGCGCCAATTGAGTTAGTCTTTTTAATTTTGATATTCTCATAGAATTTTGCAAAATCATCGAATCCTTCATAGTTAATAGTTAAAACTATTCCCTTTTTTGCTTCTAACCATACTGCAAATTCTTTTATAATATCAATTTCTACTCCTGTTAATTCGCCATTATCATTTTTGTATGAATATGGGTAATTATTCAAATAGGCAACATTTAAAGTTCCCTTTTTATTAGTCCATGCATTTGCATAGCTATCTGTTTGTGCAAACCCATTAATGCCAATGGATAAGATGACAAGTAAAATAAGTATCGTTTTTTTCATAGATTTAATTAAAATAAATTTTATTATACATCATAGCTTCACCAGTTGTGGTGGTTTCACCATTTTCTGGATCAATAATTTTAGTTTCAATAATTGCTCTATTTTTTTCAGGAATTATTTCCTTTACAGTTAAAATAGCTTCATATTCTTTATCAGCAAACATTGGTTTTAAAAACTTCATTTCTTGCTTCATATAAACATTACCTTCTGCACAAAACAAAGTGCCGAATATTTTAGTAAAAACTGAGCCACCTAAATAGCCGTGCATAATTCTTTTTCCGAACATGCTCTTTGCGGCATATTCTGCATCTATATGCAAAGGATTTGTGTCGCCGGTAACTTGTGCAAATAGATCAACTTGCTCCTGACTATAGGAAAATTTGTGATGGAATTCAGTTCCAACTTTCGGTTTTTCGTGTAACATATTTCAATTAAAGGTTTAGGAAACTAATATAGCTAAGCAAAATTGATTATCAAATTTAAGTTATAATAAATTATAAATCAATAAGTTAACTTGACTAAACAGGCTTGATAAATAAATTTACATTAAACTATTCTTTTATTAATTAAATAGTTATACCTTTGCGGCGAATTTGGGAGGTAATATTAAAGCGTTTACTCACCCAATAAAAAAACAAAAAAATCATGGAAACGAACACAAAGAATTTCTTCGAAACAATTATGGATTCACAAAAGCAATTTGTGGACAAAATGACTCAAGGAACTGAAAACATCAGCAAAACATTCACAAACAACGTGAATAATGATCTTTTCAAAAAATGGTATGATAACCAAATGTCATTTTTCTACAAAAATGGTAATGCTGAGCAAGCAGAAAACCATGCTAATAATCCAATGGATTTCTTCACTAACATCATGAAAAATCCAATGACAACAGGAATTCCAATGTTTGATAACATGAATAAAATGTTTCAAGGAATGAATAATTTCTCAACAGGAATGAATGGAATGAACGGTATGTTTAACGGAATGAATGGTTTTTCTAATCCGTTCTCAGGTTTAAATGGTTCACAAGATCAAGTAATGGGATATTATAACAATTGGATGAATATGTTGACTAACTCATACAATACCATGTTAGCAAACTTCAACACCAATGGAACTCAAAAAGATGCATTTTCTGGTATTTTCAATACAGCAGAAATGCACATGAAAATGTTTGAATTTTGGATGCCGATGTTAAAGTCAATCCAAGACAAAACATTTACAGCAGAATCATTCAAAACATTCTTCAATGCTGAGAAGTATAAAGAAATGATGGATAAAATGTTCCAATTAAATCCAGAACAATTTAATCAAATGAAAGATTTGTTTTTAGAATCTATCAAATCTAATATGGGTAAAGGTAAAGAAGCTTATGAGGCGATGAAAACGCAAATGAATGCTTTACCTAAATTTGGAAACGAAAACTTCAATTCAGCATTAGAGCAATATAATACATTCACTACAAACTTGAATGAAACGATGTCACCATTTGTAAAAATGATGTCGCCAGGAAAAGATAAAGATCAAATGTTAGCATTATCAGAATTAGCTAACAAAATGGTTGCTTATCAAGTACGTGAATCACAATACCGTCACATGATTTATACAACTGGTTTGAAAGCAATGGAGACATTAGCAGAATCAGTTTATGCTAAAATGGAAAAAGGTGAAGACTTTAAAGATTTCACAACATTTTACAATGAATATTTGACAGTGAATGATACAGTTTATGGTGAATTATTTGCATCACCAGAATATTCTAAATTCCAATCAGAATTTACAGAAATTGTAATGATGGTTAGAAAAGGAGTAGAGTCACAAATGGAAAAAATGTTAGTTAACATTCCAGTAATAACTAGAACTGAGATGGATGAACTTTACAAAACTATTTATGATTTAAAGAAAATGGTACGTGGCTTAGAAAAAGCTTTAGATACAGCAAACAATGTTGTTGTTAAAGAAGAAAAAGCACCTGTAGCAAAAACTAGCAAAAAGTAAGAGTAAAATTATAGTTTGGGTTTTAGAAGGTGCGGGTCATTGGGTTGATCCGCATCTTTTATTTTGAATTGTAATTACTATTTTCAATCTTAGGCAACAAATAAATAAAAAAATCAATGGCAAATTATAATAGTGCAGAGTTATTAGAAGAGTTTAGCAAAATTGGAACCAAATTGGCTAAAGGTTATGAAACATTAAAAAACATTCAATCAGTAGACGTAGCAACTACAGCTAAAGAATTGGTTTGGCAGAGTGATTTAGTAAAAATGTATCATTATAAGAGAGATACTCCTGCAAAATCTAAAATTCCAGTTTTAATTAGTTTTGCAATCATCAATCGTCATGATGTATTGGATTTGCAACCTGACCGTAGTTTGGTAAAAAAACTATTAGATGAAGGATTAGATATTTATATCATGGATTGGGGATATCCAACCAAACAAGATAAATATTTAACGATGGATGATTATATCAATGGCTTTATGAATGATGCAGTTGATTTCGTTCGTAAATCAACTGGTAATGATAAAATTCACAAAATGGGAATTTGTCAAGGTGGTACTTTTAGCACAATTTATGCAGCCCTTTATCCAGAAAAAATAAAATCATTAACAGTATTAGTTGCTCCATTTGAATTTTCAGGTAATGAAAGTGTATTGTTCCGTTGGGCAAAAGATATCAAAGTTGATGCAATAGTTGATACCGTAGGTAACATGTCTGCAGATATGCTTAACCAAGCATTTGCCATGTTAAAACCAACAATGAGTATTAGTAAATATACTGGTATTATGGATTCACTAGAAGATGAAGCAAAAATGATGAACTTCTTAAGAATGGAATCTTGGAAAGCTGATTGTCCTGATTTTCCAGGAGAATGTTATCGTCAATATATCAAAGATTTATTTCAAGATAATAAATTAATTAAAGGTGAATTAGTAATTGGTGGAAAGCAAGTGAACTTGAGAAACATTACAATGCCTGTGATGAATATTTATGCAACGGATGATAACATTATACCAAAATCAGCGACTGTGCCTTTAAACGATGCAATTGGCTCGAAAGACAATGAAATCTATGCCTTCCAAGGCGGACATATTGGTGTTTTTGTTGGTGCTCGTTCTCAAAAAGAATTAGGTCCAGCAATAGCAACATGGATGCTGAATAGATCAAAATAAAAAATTAAAGGCTCGGTTTAACCGGGCCTTTTTTATGCTACGTATTTGTTCACTTGAATTGAATTGGGAATGTTATCTTCGAGCAATGAATACATCTAAATATTATCTACCATTTACTGTTAATCAATTAACGCTTCCTTCTAATCACCATATAGCCTACATTGATGAAGGGGAGCAGGAAGAAATCATTTTGTTTATTCATGGAATGGGTGGATTTATACCAACTTGGGCACATAACATTGAAGTACTTTCTAATAAATACAGATGTATTGCAATAGATTTACCTGGACATGGTTTATCTGATAAAAAAAATGAAAGTTTTAGTCTGGTTTTCTTTGCAGAAACAATTGTAGCATTCATTGAAAAGATGGGGATAAAGGAAAAAAAGATCACTCTTTGTGGTCATTCAATGGGCGGGCAAATTGCATTATTATTATGTTTGAGGTATCCATTTTTATTTCAGAAATTGATTTTAATTGCACCTGCCGGAATTGAAAAATTCAGTTCCACTGAAAAAATGATATTAAAAAATAGTATGCATTTATTAAGATTTGCATATTCTGATATTAACTCCATCAACAATTTAATTAAATCATTCTTTTATCAATTCCCTAAAGGAGCTGAAGCGTTATTATCTAGTATGACTTTAGTACTTAAAAGAGCTAATATTAGGCATTATAGTAGTATGATTAGTCGTTCGGCCCAAGCGATGCTTGATACACCAATTGCCGAATTTCTCTTTAAAATTGATATTCCCACCTTAATTATCTTTGGAGAAAAAGATATATTAATCCCAAATCCATACTTGAACCATGGCAATGCATCAGATATTGGTAATCAAGCTCAAAAAGAAATAAAAAATTCAAAACTTCAAATAATAGCCAAAGCAGGTCATTTTGTTCATTTCGAAAAGCCCAATGAAGTGAATCAAGCAATTGTTGATTTTATGTAAAATTTGTTTGTAAAGTAATTATTACCAACTTTTTTTCGAAATAGCAATATATTAGCAGCATATTAATTTAAGATAAAATGTTTAAACGACTATTAGTATTGTTGACCATAACCAGTTATGGGTTAGTTGCAACGGCTCAAGAAAAGTTACCCGAAAACTTTTTTATGAAGAAACTGAATAACGGCTTAGAAGTATTGGTTATCGAAGATGCCAATGTTCCGTTAGCAACAGTTGAAATTTGTGTAAAAAACGGTGCCTATACGGAAGATCCAGAATATAATGGGTTGAGCCATCTATATGAGCACATGTTTTTCAAAGCCAATAAAACATATCCTTCACAAAAAGCATTTTTAGATAGAGTAAATGAATTAGGAATTTCTTTTAATGGAACAACT
Organism: Sphingobacteriaceae bacterium; assembly: GCA_965279595.1. Lineage (GTDB taxonomy): Bacteria > Bacteroidota > Bacteroidia > Sphingobacteriales > Sphingobacteriaceae > CAIKLP01. Next base: position 2,388,716 of record OZ257246.1, on the reverse strand, counting down.
TCAGATGAAAGAGTGAATTACTTTTTTACTTTAAGTAAAGATAAAATTGTAGAAGGAATTGATTTTATGAACAGTGCAATCAGGTATCCATTATTTGATACTGCTGAAATGAGAAGAGAAAACCCTGTAGTAGCTGGAGAATTTCAAAGAGCGGAGTCAAATCCATTTTTTGCTTTATTTGATAGAACGAATAAAGAAGTTTGGAAAGAAAATTACAGCAGAAAAAATCCAATAGGAGATTATAAAATAATTTTATCAGCGACGACTGAAAAAATGAATGTGATAAAGAACAAATACTACTGGCCGAATAATTCATTATTAGCTGTTTGTGGTGATGTTGATCATAATAAAATTTTTGCTGAAGTAGAAAAGAAAATGGGTGATTGGCAACCTTCTGGATTTGATCCATTTCAAAAATATCCAATTCCAGAATTCACACCAATTGAATATTCGAAACAATTTGTTATTGAATCAGCAAATGCTCAAGTTCCTTTGTTTATGTTATCTTACCACGGTCCAGATACCAGGAATGATTTAAAAGCAACTTATGCAGCAGATGTATTTTCTTTTATTCTTCAACAAAAAAACTCGAAATTATACAAAGAATTAGTTGAAACAGGCTTAGCATTTCAAGTTCAGGTGGGTTATCAAACTGCAAAATATGTTGGCCCTATACAAGTAATACTTGTACCAAATCCACGTAAAATTGAAGAAGCCTACAAAGTGCTTTGGAAAAATATCAACGAGTGGGATAATGATGATTACTTTACAGATGAACAATTACAAACATCAAAAGATCAATTAGCGGTTCAAGATGCATTTGGTAAAGAGAAACCATCTCAATTTGTTCATACAGTTACATTTTGGTGGTGTTCAGCTACCATAGGGTACTATACAAATTATCAAGATAACCTTCAAAAAATCACAAGAGAAGATATTAAAAATTACGTTAGAAAGTACATCAAAGGACAACCATATGTAATGGGAGTGATGATGAGAAACGGTATGCGTAAATCAATGAATACAGATAAGTTTTTTGCAGCTACCTTAGATATGAAGGAATACACTTTGAATTTCCCATTGAATGGATTAAGTATTACTGAAGAAAAAAATGCAGAAAAATTTAATAGCCTAATTCAATGGTTAACTATTAATCCAAATGCAAATATCAAAGTAGAAGCAAGTATGCATGAAGGAGAATCTAAAACTATTGGTACTGAACGTTACAATAGTATTTTGAAGGCACTAGCTGACGCTGGAATTGCAGAAACAAGAATCATTGGTACTTCAAACAAGAAATTTCAAGTGGCTATTGTAAAAGCAAATTCAGAAGAAGAAAAAACTGCAGCTAGAAATGTAACTTTTACCATTGTAAAAAAATAAACGAACGATGAAACAGACATTCAAAAATATATTTATTGCAGCTAGTATTTTAATAGGTGGCAATGCCCTAGCTCAATCAAAGTCAACTGCTGAAGAAATAGTAGTTGATGGTTTTAAAGTAATTTATAAACCAAGTAGTAATCAAATTGTAAGCGCTAGATTTTTTATTAAAGGTGGTACAGCTAATTATAGTAAAGATTTAGAAGGTATTGAAACTTTAACTTTGGATATATCATCAACTGGAGGTACATCTAAATATTCGAAATCTGAATTAAACCGTCAGCTTGATAAGATGGGAAGTTCAATAGGAAGTGCATCTAATTTCGATTTTTCGAATGTATCCTTAAATTGTATTCAAAAGAATTTTAACCAATCATGGGAAATATTTGAAGATGTTATTACCTCACCTTTGTTTGATCAAGAAGAATTTGCAAAAAACAAAGAGTCACAAATTTCAAATGTAAAACAAGGAATATCTGATCCAGACACCTACTTGGGAGATATGGCAATGACAGATGCATTTGCGAATTTGAATTATGATAAAAAAATAAATGGTTCAGAAGAAAGTTTAACGAAAATTTCCTTAGACGATATCAAAGCTCACTATAAAAAAATCATCAATAAAAAGCAATGTTTTTTAGTAGTTGTAGGGAAAGTAGATCGTGCTGATTTAATTGAAAAAGTAAAGAAAATGGTTATAGGATTTCCAGAAGGAAACTTTACTCCAATAAAACCTACTTTGTTGAACATTTCTCAATCTACAATGAATACTGAAGATCGAAAAATTGCAACAAATTATATTAGAGGTGTAATGAATGCCCCTGCATATGGCACTTCTGAGGCTTATGCAATGCAACTAGCATTTGGGATTTTAGCTGATCGTTTGTTTGATGAAATCAGAACAAAAAGAAGTTTATCTTACGCACCAGGAGCTTTTTATGTAACTAATATTAATCCTTCAACTAATATATATGTAAGTACTACTGATCCAAAACAATCAGTACAAGTGATGATTGATGAGTTGAAAAAAATCAGAAAAAACGGTTTCTCTGAAAAGGAAATTACTGATCAAAAAAGTTCATATGTTACTACATATTACATGGGACTAGAAACCAATGCAGCACAAACTCAAGGTTTAGGATCTGCTGAATCAAAGGGTAATTGGAAGAACTATAATAGTTTTATTGATAATATGAGCAAGGTTTCACCTAAAGAAGTAAATGCAGTATTTAATAAATATATTACTGGAATAAGATGGTCTTATTTAGGAGATTTGAGCCAAATAAGTTCTGAAATATTTCTACAAAAAATACAGTAAATAGATTTAAATAAGAAAAGCCAACAAAATAATTTACATTTTGTTGGCTTTTTTTATTCAACTATTTTCGTAGAATCATTTAAGAGTACAGTGCTACTATCTACTTTGCTAGTATCTATGCGAGGTCTTGGTGTTGGACAATAATATTCTCTTGTTATTTTATTAATAGGTTTTGGAAATTTGGAGTAAACAATTCCACTCAAAGGATCATGATATAGTTTTTCCATAAATTTACCATAAATAGGTAGAGCAGTTTTCGAACCTTCACCATAAGCTGAAGTTTTAAAATGTATACTTCTTTCATCAGCACCAACCCAAACACCAGTTACTAAATCTTTGGAAATACCCATGTACCAACCATCTGAATGATTTGAAGTGGTACCTGTTTTGCCACCAATTTCATTTCCCTTTTTCCAAAGATCATATTCCCATAATGCTTGAGAAGTTCCTCCTGGCTCTTCAATTCCTCCTTTAAACATATATAACATCAACCAAGCAGTTTCTTCACTTATCACTCTTTCTTGTTTAGCTTTAAATTCAATTAATGTTTTACCATCTTGATCATTTATTTGCCTAACTAATATGGGTTCTGTTTTAATTCCATTATTTAAAAAGGTCCCATAGGCTCTTAACATTTCGAATAATGAGACATCATTTGATCCTAAACCAACTGATGGAACTGCTTTCAACTCACTTTCAATGCCCATTTTTTTTGCATACTCTACCACTGTTTCCCAACCAATTGCTTCAGTCAATTGTGCTGTAATTGAATTACATGATTTACCCATTGCCCATCTCAAAGACATTTCATATCCAGTAAATTTCCAATCGCTATTTTTTGGTGACCATGTTTTTTCCTCACCATCTTCTTTGTAATTAATAGTTATTGGTTTATCAACAAATTTATCACAAGGTGAATATCCTTTATCAATAGCGGCTAAATAAACAAATGGCTTAAATGTAGAACCTGCTTGCCTTTTAGCCTGATAGATATGATCATATTTGAAATATTTATAATTTATTCCACCTACCCAAGTTTTAATATATCCATTAAAAGGATCAAGTGTCATTAATCCTGATTGTAATATTTTTGAATAGTATGCCAATGAATCATAGGTAGAAAAGGTGGTATCTTTTTCCGCTTTCCAAGTAAAAATTCTCATCCTTTTCTTTTTGTTCAAATAGTATTCTATTGAATCTGTTTGATCGCCATATTTTTTTTCTAAAGATTTATAAATGGGTAATCGTTTTGCTAATGTGTTTAGAAAATTTGGAATTTCATTTCCATTTTCATCTCTCCAAGGATTTTCATTTTGCCAAGTGTTCTGAAATCTTTTTTGCAAAGTTTTCATCCATTCTTGCATAGCATTTTCCGCATGCTTTTGCATTCTTGAATCTATGGTTGTATATATTTTTAAGCCATCAGCATACAAATCATATCCATTATCATCACACCATTTTTCTAAATAATTGGCAACGGCAGTACGTATATATGAATCTTTGGTTTTATCTTTTTCATCATCCTCTGAAAGCATTAATTTAATCGGCCTTTTTACAATTAGCTTGAATTTTTTAGAAGATATTACGCCATCTTTTTCCATTTGAGCCAGCACAATATTTCTTCTTTCTAATGCTTTTTCTGGATTTGTTATTGGATTATATGTTGATGTAGCTTTTAGCATTCCTACAAGAAGCGCAGCTTCTTCTTCCATCAACCTGTTGGGCAATTTATTGAAATATTTTTTTGTGGCAACTTTAATTCCAAATGCATTGTTACCAAAGCTCACTGTGTTTAAATACATTTCTATAATGTCATTTTTATCATATAAGTATTCCAACTTTAAGGCTGTTATCCATTCTTTAGTTTTATAAACTATTGCTTTAATTCCAGGTACAAATCGAATTAAACCTTGGGAATTTCTACTTCTAGTGCGAAAAAGATTTTTAGCAAGTTGTTGGGTAATTGTACTCGCCCCTCGCTTATCACCCTGTGCGGTTGAATAAACACTTGAGATAATTGAATAAAAATCAACTCCGTGGTGTTGATAAAACCGAACATCCTCTGTGGCAATAAGTGCTTTAATTAATAAGGGTGAAATACTATCGTAAATTACTGGAGATCTATTTTCACGAAAATATCTTCCTAATAGAACGCTATCGGATGAATAAACTTCAGAGGCAATTGAATAGGGTGGGTTCTTTAATTCTTTAATGCTAGGAGAGTATCCAAATAACCACAGAAAATTTAATTCTAGTGCAATCAAATAAATGGCAATGACCCTTACAATTTGATAAAGTATCTTAATCCAACGCTTATCCATTTAACAAATATATAAGTTGTAATGAGTATCAGCAATTATTTGAATTTACACAAGCTTACTATCAATAATGATATTGGCACTCAATATTTTATGTATTGGACATTTATTAGCAATATTTAATAATTTTTGTTTGAGCTCATTATCTTGAGGTTCAGTAAATTGAATTGACCTTTTAAATACTGTTTGGCTTGGGTCTGAATAATCCAATTCAACATTCACTTCAATTTTACCAATATTTATCAGTTTCCGATTTGCATACATCCGTAATGTAATGCATGTGCAAGAGGCTAATGAACTTGCTAAAATTTCAAATGGATTTGGACCTAAACTTTTACCACTTAATTCTAGACTTTCATCAACCCAAAATTGGTGAGAACTTGTTTGAATATTAGTTTCATAGCCAAGTTCAGAATTTGTTGCTTTTATAATTACACTCATTATCCAATGAAATTAACTTTTCTATGAGTTCCATCACAAAAGGGTTTATTTGATGAAGCCCCACATCTACATAAAAAGAATTTTCCTGTTTGATACTTTTCAACTCCATTTGCATCAATTATCATACATTCTCCAGTTATTTCAATTGGGCCATTTTGTAAAGGTTTAATTTTTACATCCACTTCGTCAGCATGAACTTCATTAGTTTTTACAACTGATTCATCTAATTTTGAATAGGAGAGGGCTCCTGATGGGCAATTGCTCACAACCTCTATTATTTCTTGAGTTGAAGCCCCTTCCATATTTACCCATGGTTTTTTTCTTGGGTCAAATACTGAACCTAAACTTGTAAAACATTTTCTTGAATGAATACATTTTTCAGGTTTCCAATAAACAATGATATCAGTGTTTGAGTATTTCTTATCCATTTTTGACATGGTTCTATTTTTTGAATTAATTTATAGTTAAAATTTAATATATCAAAATATTTGTATTTATTATCTATAAATAGAATATAAAATGAAACAATTAGTAAAGTATTTTGTTCAAAATTGTTAGGTTTTCTATTATATATTCTGAATGAATTGTAATTTTTAAAAACCGTGATTTTAAAAAATTATGTCAAATGAAATAAACATGAAACGCAAATTAATTTTTGTATTTATTTTATTTTTATTCTTTCAATCAGCAATTGCTCAGAATAACAGAATTAATCATTCCAACACGATTGGTTGGTATAATAATTTCGCCACATTTAAATTAAATAAAAAATTCGGATTACATACAGAATACCAATGGCGTAGAAATAATTTGATTACTGATTGGCAACAAAGTTTGTTAAGGGTTGGTCTTAATTATTCATTAACCCCAAAAGTGTTATTAAGAGTTGGTTATGGCTGGATTGAAACATTTCCTTATGGTGATTTTCCTATTAATGGCATGGGAAAAGATTTTACAGAGCATAGAATTTTTGAAACGGTACAGTTATCTCATAAAGAAGGAATAATAGATTTGTCGCACCGATTAATGTTAGAGCAAAGATTGATTGGAAGATATAGTTTGGCAAGTATTAATAAAGAGGACGAATTTCCATTACTCAATAGAATGAGGTACATGCTTAGGTTTCAAATGCCATTGAAGGGTTTGCTAATAAAAGATAGAACACCTTACATTGCTTTTTATGATGAGATTTTTATAGGCTTTGGTGAAAATGTAACTACCAATGTTTTTGACCAAAATAGGATATCTCTTTTATTAGGATATCGCTTTAACAATCTAATTAGAATAGAAGGGGGATATATCAATCAAATTTTACAATTTGGGCGTCAAATAAATGGACAATCTATATTTCAATATAATAATGGTTTGATTGTTAATTTGAATTTCAATTTTGATTTGACAAATCAACCTAAAACAAAACTTTAATATAAAAGGAATTAATTAAATAGATTAAAAATTTAATAGTTTAAAATCTTTTATGCATAACATGTATGCTAAGTGTTTTCAATAACTGTTTTAGAATTTTCCCCATTGTATTAGCTTGAAGAAATTTTTTATTCTCAAAATGTTCTGCTAATTCGAATGCTAAATTATTTACTTTTTCAGAACTTGAGAGCTCATCTTCTTTTATTGAATCTAACAATTCTTTTACTTGGTACTTAGCAGATTTAATTCTATTAGCAATGAGAGTTCTTTCTTCTAATTGATATTGTTTAATTGATTCTGGTGTTAATTCTTTACTTGCTAATTCAACAAATTTGATGTTTTGCTTAAAAAAATGTGGTAGATAAACTTTTCTACTTCCTTCAAAGCATTGTTGATCGAAATCAATTGCCCTCATTCTATAATGAGTTTCTTCAAAATCAGGAGTAATATCTATTATAAAATTACTCGAATGCATATCACCTAAAAGTCGGATAAAACAACGCTCATTGAATTTGACAAATTCTTTAGCTAGCCTTATTTCATCTAGGTGTTTATCAATTAAATGAGTAGCTAAAAATTGATCTGCTGGAATTCCTGAAATATGTTCCTCAATTAAACTGTCATTATAAACCAAATAATTAATTCTATTAGGAGAGAGGATATGTTCCAATTCTAACCCTAATACTCTAGAGGCATCTGATTTTTTAATATAGAAATAATCAAAGTTATCATTCAATCGGTTTACTATTCTAATTCTAAAAGGCAAAGTGTTGCCATAAGCACACATATCAATTCTATCAACAAATAAATGTTCAATAACAGAAATATCACCATTCGACTTTAATATGGAATATAACAACCTTAGATTATCATGAAGTTCAATTTGTTCGGAAGGTGGATAATAAACTGTAACCCATAAGGTATCTTTCCCTTTTCGATCATACAAAGTGGCTGAACCAAGATATCTTGATAAGTCTGCATAGCTTACTGGAACCTTTTGAAAACGCTGATATTTGATTAAATACCGTTTAAATGACTCACTGATTGCTATTACTATTTTCTTTTTGGAGATTAAATTCAAAGATTTAATTTTATAACTTTAACTTAATATTGATAAATTTACCTAAATAAATATATTAATAGATTATTTAATCAAACAACGACATTGAAAACTATTTTGATTTTTGAACCCAACAAGGAATTGTGTGAGGCGTTGGGTAATTTTATTGGCATTACTTCAAAAAAAATACATCAGAAAGATATTCTTATTGATGAGTTAAAATCTGTTAGAATTGATGTATTACTTGTTTACTATGACAAAAATGCAGATGCAATTTTAGACATTTTTCAAATTCAAAAAAAGCAAAGCCCTTCAACTTTATTTATAGTAATATCTGAAACAGGTTATGAAACTGAACTTTCTAGCCTATCTAAAAATGGGATAAATAATTTTATAGCAAAAGATAAATTGAAATTTATAGAACCCTATATTAAAAGAATTTCGGAAGATAAAATTAAAATTAATGAGACTTTAAACGAAATATTAAATAATCACATCAATTTAAGTGGGATTTCAGAAATGATATTTAATAGCATTTCTAGACATAAAATTACTGGAGAATTAATTTATGCAACACCAGGGTTTTATGAATTATCAGGATATTCTGAAGATGAATTAGTTGGCAAAACCATGGATTTTTTAATTCATGATGAAGATAAATCTAAAGCGGACATTCAAAATGAAGCTATTTTAAATAATCAAATTATTCGATCAGATTATAGAATCATAAGAAAAGATGGCAGTATTACATGGGTTGAAGCTATTGGTAAGCTTATTCTTGACCCGAATACCAATGAGCCGCTAGAAATAATTGCTATATCAAGAGATGCTACTGAAAGGAAGAACACAGAGGAAATTTTATTAAATAGTGAAGAAAGATATAGGGTAATTGCTGAAACAGCTTCAGATGTTATTCTTTCTATTGATGAAAATTATTCTATTCAATTTATAAATCCAGCCATTAAAAAAATGTTTGGATATGAACCAGATGAGATTTTAAATAAATCAATTGAATTGCTATTACCTGAATATTTAAGAGGTGAAAAAAGGAATAGTATTTATGAATATTTAAATACCAAAGAAAAAGATCGTAATTGGATAAATTTAGAAACACTAGGTATTCATAAATCAGGTAGGGTTTTTGCAATAGAAATTTCATTTGGAGAGTATATCATTCAGAATAATACAAAGCTGATTATTTGTATTATTAGAGATGTGGATGAAAGAAGAAGAATGCAAAATTTACTATTAGAAAGTACACATAGGTTATCCCTAATTTTTAATTCTACTTCTGATTTAATGTTCTTAACAGAAGTTCGAGAGCAAAATTATTTTTATATTTCTGTAAATCAATCTTTTTTAAACGCAAATGCTTTAGAGGCTAATCATGTTATAGGTAAAAATATAAATGAAATATTACCTAATTCAGTTTATTTAAAAGCCATTGAAAAGCTGAATGATTGTGTAAATAAAAATGAAATTATTAAATATGAAGATAGTTTTATTCTTCACAATAAATTCAATACTGTAGAAACAACATTAATTCCAATACTCAATCAAGACGGGGTTTGTACGAAGGTTTTAGGTACATCAAAAGATATTACTGAACAGAAGAAAGCAATTGCTTTACTTACTCAAAGTGAAAGTAGATTTAGATTATTAGCTGAAAATGCAACAGATATTATTTCAAAACATGACTTAGATGGATTTTATTTTTATGTTTCTAATGCTTCTCTTGCAATACTAGGTTATCACCCTGATGAAATGATAGGGAAATGTGCCTATGATTTTTTACATCCTGATGATTTATTAGATATTTCATCTGGTGTGAAAGGATTAATTGATGCAAATATAGATTTGTACACAGCTAGTTATAGGTATAAGAAAAAAGATAATAGTTATATATGGGTAGAATCAACAAATAAGTTATTAATTAATGATATTACCAATGAGATTGATGGTATCATTTCAGTGAGTCGTGATATTTCAGATAGAAAACTTTTTGAGAAAAAATTAGAAGATAAAATTAAGGAACTTGATACTTTTATTTATAGATCATCTCATGATTTAAAGGGGCCGTTATCTTCTTTACTAGGATTGATAAACATTGCAAAATTAGAATTAAGTGAAGCCAAATCTATTGAATACATGAGTTTAATAGAAAAAAGTGTTCGACATTTGGATTCAATTTTAATGGATTTATTAAATATCACAAAAATAAATCAGGGGAATTTAAATTTAGTGGGAATTGATATAAATACATTGATTCTTGAATCAATTGATAGTTTTAGAAATCTACCGGAATTTGAAAATGCTGAAGTAAAGTATAATTCAAAAGTTAATGAAATCACCTATTTTGATTTGAGTTTATTGAAAAATGTTCTTCATAACTTAATAATTAATGCCATAAAATATAAAGATTCCAAAAAAACAAGTCATCAAGTGAATATTAGTGCTGAAATTATAAATACCAATATGTTGATTACTATTTCTGATAATGGTGAAGGTATTGATGAAGAAATACAGAATCATATTTTTGAAATGTTTTTTAGAGGAAATACTAAATCAACAGGAAGTGGATTAGGTTTATACATTGCAAAAAACGCAGCTGAAAAATTAGGTGGATCAATTGAATTATATTCAAAAATAGGTGAAGGGACAACTTTTAAGATTTTTTTACCTATAAATCAATCGTATTCTAGATAATTTTTTTGTATATTAGAATATGGATTTAATAAAGTATCAGTTAGTAATGTTAATCGATGACAGTGAGATTGATAATTTAGTTAATAAGCATATCCTTCAAAAAAATAAAATAGCTGAAAGTATAGTTGTTCATACTAGTGCAATTTCAGCACTTGAGTTTTTTAAATCAACAGATATTCCATTAGTACAAATTCCAGAATTAATTCTATTAGACATCAATATGCCGATAATGAATGGTTTTGACTTCCTTCAACATTTTGAATTGTTGATAGGTAATTTTAAAAAACCTATTAAAATCATCATGTTAACAAGCTCCGTTGATCCTAATGATATTAAAAGATCTGAAGAATCTAAATTAGTCTCAGGTTTTATAAGTAAGCCTTTGTCAATTGAATTATTACAAAACATTTAACTGAAATTAATTTTCGTAAAAAGCTGTAGCAATTCGAAATGTATTACAATGGGCATCCACAATATCAATTATATTTTTTGAATAACCTCCGCCCATACAAATTGCGATTGGAATTGATTTTTGATAACAGGTTTCGATCACTTTAAAATCTCTAGCTTTGCAATCTTCTTTACTTAAAGCCAATTTACCTAATTGGTCTGTTTCTAAAACATCTACCCCACTTATATAAAAGATAAAATCTGGCTGATATTTTAAAAATATTTTATCAAGTTGATTAGATAAAATTTCCAAATAAATTTCACCCTTAATTTGATCTATTAACCCAATATCAATTGTTGAAAGTTCTTTTCGATAAGGGAAATTATTTGCCCCATGCATGGAGAAAGTGAAAACTGATGGGTTGTTGCTAAATATTTCTGCTGTACCATTTCCTTGATGAACATCAAGATCAATGATTAAAACTTTTTTGCAAATATTTTTTTTCAATAAATAATTTGCTGCAATTGCTACATCATTTAGTAAACAGTAGCCTTCGCCCCAATTTGAACCTGCATGATGAGTACCACCAGCTACATTAAGTGCACAACCGTTTTTTATTGCGAAATTTGCACAATCAATGGTACCCTGACTAATTATAAGTTCCCTTTCAATTAATTCTTTTGTAAGTGGAAAACCTATTCTTCGTATTTCTTTATCACTTAATTTTAAATATTTTAATCTACGCCAATACGCTAATTCATGTGTCCATAAAACAATTTCTTCTTCAATCATTTTTGGTTGATGAATATTTTTTTTTGAAATTGTTCCTTCATACAATAACTGCTCAGGGATCAGTTCATATTTCAACATTGGAAACCGATGACCTTCCGGAAGAGGATGAGCAAAAATAGGGTGGAAGGCTATTTGCAGCATTTCAATAAAAAGAATTTATTTTATGAAATCTAATTCTTTTAAATATCCATCAATGATTGAAATCGTTTCTTCTTTGTCCCAATTAGATTCTATTTGAGGTATTGCTAAAACTTTTTCAAACAAGGCATCTTGCTTGAAACCCATAGATAATGCTTCTGTATAAGGGACTGTACTAAAACTAACCAAAGAATATTTAGAAATATAATTTTCAGGATGTCTTTTACTTATTTGTTGTTCAATTTTTTTTCTTAATAAGAATTTAGGATCTGCTACTTTATCTCTCATTTCCACAAAATTCTCTACAGCCATATCTGCAATAGCGTCAGCATTTGGTTTTCTTATTTTTTGAAATTCTTGAAATACTTTTGTCCAATCATTTTGATGCTGATCTATTAATTTTCCCAATTCAAAACAATCTTCAAACCCAGCATTCATGCCTTGGCCAAAGAAAGGAACAATAGCATGAGAAGCATCTCCTAATAAACATAATTTATCCTCAAATGACCAAGGATACGATTTGACAGTTACTAATGATCCATTTGGATTGGAGAGATATTCTTCTACTAAATTTGGTATTAGTTTTACAACATCAGGAAACTCCTTTTGGAAAAAGGAGAATACTTGTTCTGCTGTTTTTAATGAATTAAAAGAAGGTTCACCTTCAAATGGGAAAAACAAAGTACAAGTAAAACTACCATCTAAATTTGGCAAGGCAATCATCATATAACTATTGCGTGGCCAAATATGTAATGCTTCTTTTTCTAATTGATAGGTACCGTTAGGACCTGCAGGAATAGTAAGTTCTTTATAACCTTGATCTAAATAATGTTGTGAATATTCAAATCGATCAGTTTTAATTTGTAAAGCTAATCTGGCTGCAGAGAATGCGCCATCTGCTGATAGAATTAAATCTGATTTCACTTCCGTTTTTTCAAGACTATTAGCATTCTCAAAATAACAAGTAGTGTTTTTAATATCTATATCATAACAACGTTCATCAAAATAAATATTGACATTGGGATCTTCATCTGCCAATTCCATTAATTTTTTATTCAAGCCACCACGAGATACAGAATATATAGCTTGATCATCTTTACCATAAGCTTGATATTGTACATCTCCATTTGCTTGATGCAAAACTCGGCCATACATTGGTATTCCAACTTTTCTAATTTCATTATCTAAACCAATTGCTGCCAAACCATTGAATCCTCTATCACTTAATGCTAAGTTGATTGATCTACCACCTACATATCCAGCACTTCGCATATCAGAGCGCTTTTCATAAATATTTACTGTATATCCTCTTTTTGATAAATACATAGAAAGCAAGGAGCCAACTAATCCAGCGCCTACAAGGGTAATATTTTTTTTATCTGACATATTGATTAAAAATAATTTTAAAGTAATTGACCAAATTGATAAACATCTTCAAATGAATTATAAAGAGGAACCGGTGCGAATCTTAATACTTCTGGTTCTCTCCAATCTCCGATTACACCTTTATCAACCAATTGATCGAATGCTTGTTTTCCACCTTCTTTACAAATAATAGAAATTTGACAACCTCTATTATTTGGATCAGTAGGTGTGATGATAATATATTTTTCAAACCCTAATTTTTTGTTTGCTTCCTCAATAACAAATTGCATATAAGAGGTAAGAAGTAAACTTTTTGTTCTTAAATTTTCAATCCCTGCTTCATCAAATAAATCTAATGCAGCTCTATGAGCAGCCATTGCTAAAATAGGTACATTACTCATCTGCCATCCTTCTGCACCAGGTTCTGGAATAAACCCTTTTTCCATTTTGAATCTTGTTTCTTCTTTATATCCCCACCAACCAGCAAATCTAGGTGTTTCTGGGTTTATGCTATGTTTTTCATGAATAAAAATTCCTGAAATTCCACCTGGACTTGAATTCAAATATTTATAAGAACACCAAACAGCAAAATCAACATTCCAATCATGCAATTGTAAAGGAATATTACCGCAAGTATGTGCTAAATCAAAGCCACAATATGCACCAACATGATGTGCCTTTTCAGTTATTTCTTTTAATGGAAAAAACTGACCAGTATAATAATTTACACCACCCATCATTACCAAAGCCAATTCATTTCCATGCTTTTCAATTTCATTTAAAATATCTTCATGACGTAATGTATATTCACCTTCACGTGGAAATAATTCTATAATGGCATCACTAGGTTGAAACCCGTGAAATTTTACTTGAGATTCAATAGCATATTGATCAGATGGGAAGGCGGTTCCTTCCATAATTATTTTGTATCGTTTGGAAGTAGGTTTATAAAAACTAACCATCATTAAATGAAGGTTCACAGTCAATTGATTCATTGCAACTACTTCAATAGGTTTAGCGCCAACAATTTTTGCTAAACTATCTTTGGTCGATTTTTGATAATACATCCAAGGAGTATCAGATTTAAAATGACCTTCAACACCATATTCTTCCCAAACATCTAATTGATTTAACAAATATTCTTTTGTCTTTTTTGGTTGTAATCCAAGTGAATTTCCACAAAAATATATTACATCTTTCCCTTGGTGCTTTGGTATTAGAAACTCATTTCTGAATCTTTTTAATGGATCGTTATTATCTAAATTTTGTGCGTATGCTAATGTATTTGAGTGTTGCATAAATTGAAAATGCTAATCAGTAAATTAATTCAAATATTTATAGAAACTGTTCCTTTTTTAACCCTAACCATTCTAATGCAGTACCATTAAACAATCTTTCTTTTGTAGCTTCAGAATAGGGCATGCTATCAATTAATTTACCAGGTTGCAGTTCACCTAATGGAAATGGATAATCTGTACCAAGAGCTAATTGATTTGCACCAAAAAGATTGACAAGGTAATCCATCATCATTGGATCGTGCACAAGCGTATCTAAGTAAATTTTATTTAAATAATTTCTAGGATTAATTGGATTATCAATAGCTACTAAATCAGGACGAACATGGAAACCATGTTCAATTCTTCCAATAGTAGCAGGGAAGGAGCCCCCACCATGTGCAAATGCAACTTTTAATTTTGGAAATTTTTCAAATATTCCTCCAAATATCATGGAGCAAATGGCTAATGAAGATTCTGCAGGCATGCCTACCAACCAAGGCAACCAATATTTTTGCATTTTTTCTTTAGCCATCATATCCCAAGGGTGAACAAAAATTGCTGCACCCAATTTTTCTGCTTCTTCATAAAATGGAAAAAACTGTTCATCATTTAAATTCAAATCATTTACATGTGAACCTATTTGTACACCAGACATTCCCAATTCTTTTATACAACGATGCAACTCTTGAATTGCTAAATCAATATTTTGAAGTGGAATGGTTGCTAGTCCAATAAATCGTTTAGGATATTTTTTTACTATTTCTGCAATATGGTCATTCAAAAATCTAGAAACATCCAAAGCATCATTTGCTTTCGCCCAATATGAAAACATTACGGGAATGGTAGATAATACTTGTACATCAATATGCTGATGGTTACATTCTTTAATTCTTACCTCTGCATCCCAACAATTATCTTGAATTTCTCTAAAAAATTTATCATCCATCATCATTCTTGCACAACAAGGTTTATGATGATCGAGATGAATAAAACCACCATACCCAAACTTTTCAGCCCATACAGGCATTTTTTCAGGAATTATGTGTGTATGAATATCTATTTTTAGCATGAAGCTTATACGTATTGGATGAAAACAAATGCTAAATTATTTCTTAATAGGTGGTTCCATCACATTGCCACAATTATTGCAAACTCTATGTTCTTCTGAAGAATAAAACTTTTCCATTACAGGAGGTAATTGTTTTACAATATCAGTTAACTCAAAATACTCTTCATATAATTTTGAATTGCATTTTTCACAAAACCATAAAAATCCATCTATTTCTTTATTCTCTCTTACTTTTTCAACTACTAATCCTACCGTATTTGCAGGCCTTTGAGGTGAATGTGGAGTTTTAGGTGGTAATAAGAACATATCACCTTCATTGATTGGAATATCTACCTGCTTACCATCTTCAATAATTCTTAAAACCATATTACCTTCAATTTGAAGATATAGTTCCTCACTTTCGTTATAATGAAAATCCTTTCGAGCATTGGGCCCGCCAACTACCATGACAATAAAATTTTCTGCGTCTTTATAAACACTTTGGTTTCCAACAGGAGGTTTCAATAGATGACGATTTGTTTCAATCCATTGTTTCAAATTAAAGGGACGTTGAATGGGCATAATCTTGGTTTTTATATCCAAAAATACAATTTTAACCATTAAAATTCGATGAATCTTACATTTATACTAAATCAATTATTATTATTGACTTAACTAATTGCAAATAAGGAAAATGGTTCGATTTAGATACATAAGCAAAGAAATAGAAATTGCATTAATTTCAAAAATCACTATCTAAACATGGTCAATAGAATTATATTTGTTTCATGATTAATTTGTCTTTAATAGGTAAAAACGCAGTTGTTTGTGGTAGTACACAAGGAATTGGAAAAGCAATTGCGAAAGAATTAGCAGATTTAGGAGCTAATGTTATTTTGATTGCGAGGAATGAAGAAGCTTTGAAGCAAGTTGTTAAAGAACTTGATATCAAAAAAAACCAACAACATCAGTTTGTGGTAGCTGATTTTTCTGACTCTTTAAATGTAAAGTTTAAAGCCACTGAATTTGCCAAAAAAGTACAAGTTGATATATTAGTTAATAATACTGGAGGTCCACCAGCAGGTTTAATTGCTGATGCAGAAATAAATGCATTCGTATCTTCTATTCAATCACATTTGTTATGCAATCATGCTTTAGTTCAAGCATTTTTACCCTCTATGATTGAAAAGAAATGGGGACGAATAATAAATGTTATTTCTACTTCAGTTAAACAACCTTTAAAAGGTTTAGGGGTATCAAACACAACAAGAGCAGCTGTAGCAGGTTGGGCAAAAACATTGAGTTTTGAAATTGCTAAGCATGGCATAACTGTAAACAATGTTTTACCAGGCGCAACAAAAACAATTAGATTAGAATCTATTATTTCTAATAAAGCAGAAAAGTCACATCATTTAGTTGAAGAAGTAGAAGCAGAAATGATTGCAGAAATTCCTGCAGGCAGATTTGGTCATCCAGAAGAAATTGCTGCATTAGCAGCATTTTTAGCATCGCCAGCTGCTAGTTATATTAATGGGCAGAGTATTGCTGTTGATGGTGGTAGAACAATGGCATTTTAATAAAGGATAATGAACAAAATATTAAATTATATAAATGGAGAATTAGTTGAACCTGTTTCTAAAAAATATTTAGACAATATTGAACCAGCTACGGGCAAAGTTTATTCATTAATTCCAGATTCTGATGAAAGAGATATTGATTTAGCAGTTGATGCTGCTAAATCAGCGGAAACTATGTGGGCCAATACTCATTACGAAACAAGAGCTTCAATCATTGAAAAAATTGCAAAAGGAATTGAAGAAAGATTTGAAGAATTTGTAATTGCTGAATCTATTGATAATGGTAAACCATTATGGTTATCCAGAAGAGTTGATATTCCAAGAGCCATTAGTAATTTTAGGTTTTTCTCTTCAGCTATTCAACAATTTTCTTCTGAATCACATTATATGGAAGGAGTAGGAGTTAACTATACTACTCGAAGACCAATTGGGGTTGTAGCTTGCATTTCTCCTTGGAATTTGCCTTTGTATTTATTTAGTTGGAAAATTGCTCCTGCTTTGGCAGCTGGGAATTGTGTGGTGGCTAAACCTACTGAAGTTACCCCAATGACTTCTTATCTGCTTGCTGAAGTATGCATAAAAGCTGGTTTACCAAAAGGTGTTTTAAATATTGTTCATGGTTTAGGTTCCAAAGTTGGTGATGCAATTTCTGCTCATCCAAATATTAAAGCGATTTCATTTACAGGTGGTACTGCAACTGGTAAAAGAATAGCAAGTATTGCGGCACCAATGTTTAAAAAACTTTCATTAGAATTAGGTGGTAAAAATCCCAATATCATTTTTGCTGATTGCGATTTTGATAAAATGATATCAACCACTTTAAGATCTTCATTTGAAAATCAAGGACAAATTTGTTTGTGTGGATCAAGAATTTTTGTGGAGCGCTCCATTTATTCAAAATTTAAAGATGCGTTTGTTTCAAAAGTAAAAGAACTGAAAACTGGTGATCCAAATTCAGAAGTAAATTTAGGAGCGATAGTATCTAAAATGCAATATGAGAAAGTATTGTCTTATATTGATTTGGCTAAACAGGAAGGTGGAACTATTTTAACTGGAGGGAAATTTTTAAATCCTGAAGGAAGATGTTCAGAAGGTTATTTTATTGAACCCACGGTAATTGAAGGACTGGCTTATAATTGCAGAACAAATTTGGAGGAAATTTTTGGACCAGTTGTAACTATAATGCCATTTGATACTGAAGATGAAGTATTAAAATATGCAAATGCTACAGAATATGGTTTAGCAGCAACACTATGGACACAAAACTTAAACAGAGCACATAGAATGGCTGATGAAATTCAATCAGGAATAATTTGGATTAATTGCTGGTTGTTAAGAGATTTAAGAACCGCATTTGGAGGTATGAAAAATTCAGGAGTAGGAAGAGAAGGAGGGTGGGAAGCACTTAGATTTTTTACCGAAGCTAAAAATATTTGTATCCGTTATTAAAAATAATATCATGTCTGAAATAATCAATTCATCAAAAGCACCTGAACCTGTTGGTTTATATCCTCATGCTAGGAAGGTTGGAAATTTATTATTCTTATCAGGAGTTGGACCTAGAGAAAGAGGAACAAAAAAAATTCCTGGTGTTGAATTAAATGAACAAGGTGAAATAATTTCTTACGACATTGAAACTCAATGCAGGTCAGTATTTAACAATGTTAAAATTATTTTAGAAGAAGCCGGCTCTTCTTGGGATAAATTAATAGACGTGACTGTTTTTTTAACCAATATGAAAGATGATTTTAAAAAATACAATGCTATTTATGCGGAGTATTTTAAAGATAATTTGCCTTGTAGAACAACTTGTGAAATTAATTGTCTACCCACCCCAATTGCTATAGAACTTAAATGTATTGCCACAATTGAATAATGGATGGGGAAATATTATGTTGAAAATTTAGGTACAATTCACTATCACCAATATGGAAGTGGTTCTGAGTTTCTATTCGTATTTCATGGTTTTGGAATGGATGGAAAACAATTTAATGTATTAGAAGATTATTTTCTAAAAAAGTATAACATTATAGGTATAAACTTATTTTATCATGGTGAAACTACTTTAGATGATAATAGTTTAAGTAATATTCAAAAAGGGCTTTCCAAAATTCAAATCAATCAATTAATAGCACCCTTAATTGAGCAATTTCAAATTAAAAAATTTTCTATTGCAGGATATTCTTTAGGAGCCAATTACGCACTTTCGTTAATTGAATATTATGCCGAAAATATTAATAAAGTATATTTATTTGCACCTGATGGATTGAAAATTCACAAAGGGTTTAAATTTCTATCTAACAACAAAGTTGGAAATTGGATTTTTAGGAAATTGACTTTTCACCCTACTTTAATGGTTAATTTTCTTAAAATAATATATCAACTCAAATTATTGAATGATGAGCTTTATAAAATTGCTTATAATGAAATTGATCATATTGAGAAACGAAAGGTAGTCTATAATCACATTACTTTTCAAAAAAATATAATTCCAAATTTGCCCTTAATAGAACAGGAAATCAGAAAGTTTCAAATACCTATAGATTTGATATTTGGCAAAAATGATCATTTGTTTCCTGCAAAAAATGCAAAATCCTTTTTGTTAAACTATGAGCATAAAAGATTGGTTACTGTTGACTTCGGGCATTGGTTGGTTACTAAAGAATTAGATCAAATATTAATTTCTAAATAATGATTAAATCAAATAGAAATAATATCGTTTGTAAAATTTTTGCCTTTTTCTTAGAAAGGAAATTAAAAAGAAAATTCAGTACAATTTCGGTTAGTGAAATAAATTTAAAAGAAAATCATTCGGTAATTTTATTAATGAATCATTTTTCTTGGTGGGATGGTTTTTTAGGTGGTTATCTAATTAATAATCATCTTAAAAAAAAGTTTCACATTATGATGCAAGAAGATCACTTAGCAAATCGAAAAATGTTAAGGTTACTAGGTGCTTATTCTATCAAAAAAGATTCAAGAGAAAGTTTAATTTCCTTAAAATATTCGGCTCAAATTTTGGAAGATCCACAAAATGCAATTCTATTATTTCCACAAGGTGAATTGGAATCAATGCATACACATAAAATCCATATAGAGAAAGGAGTGGAGTATATCATTAAAAATTGTAAAAGTCCTTGTCAAATAATTTATTCAGCAACTATTCTTGATTATTACGAAGGCTTTAAACCACAAGTAAGATTTGAACTGTTGGATTGTGGTACGAATACTGATTGGAATTTTGAAAATCTAAAGACAATAATTAATTCACATCATCAATCAGCAATTGAAAAAGGTCTACGTATAAAAAAATAAAGCAGACCTAGCTTGCGCAATCCAGATCTGCTTTGTTACCCAATTATTAATTAAACTTGGATTTTATTAAATAAAGAACGCAGGTAACTATTCCAAAGACGCTACATTTCTGAAATAGTTGTATCTATTTCTAAATTAATCTATTCTTTAGGAGCTTCAGTTTGTTTGATGCCTCCTTTAATTTTTGATTGTTTAGTTAGTCCTTCAATTACTTCAATATTAATTCCATCAGATAAACCAGTTTTAATGTAAGTCTTTTTAAATGATTGTGGTGCAATTTCTATTTCTACATATGCACTATCATGATCAAATTTTAAAACACTTTCTGGAATACACAATACACTGTCTTTTCTATCTAATACAATATCAGCATTTGCGCTATAACCTGAACGAATGAAACTACCCGGTTTCAATTTCATAGCAGCTTTTATTTCAAATTGTATTGCTCCATCTTGTTCAACTCCTTTAGGTGAGATATATTCTAAACTTGCATTATAGGTATCTTTTTCAATGGCTCCAATCGTTACAATCAAGTCCATACCTGATTTTATTTTACCTACTTCTGATTCATCAACCTTTCCTAAAAAAATCATGTCAGTCATGTCAGCAATTGTAGCAATAGTAGTTCCTTCATTAAATGTATTACTTTCAATTACTGAATTTCCTTCTTTAACTGGTACATTCAAAACCATACCTGAAATAGTTGCTCTAATTACAGTATTTGTTGCATTACCCATTGCCTTTGAAGTACCCTGCTTAATTAATTGAAGATTGTTATCTGCAGTTTCTAATTCTTCTTTTGAACTATTGAAATTCAATTCGGTTCTTTGAAATTCAGAAAGTGATAATACTTTCTGATCATATAATTTCTTTACTCTATCGTATTCAATTTTAGAATTATTGAAATTAATTTTTGCCCTTGATAATCTACTTTCTGCCTCATTTAAATTAACCATATTTGGAATAATTTTTACTCTCGCAATCATATCACCTTCTTTAATCATTTGTCCAGCTTGCACAAATATCTTTTCAATAATACCTGATACTCTAGGTTTTATTTCTATTTCTTTTCTTGGAACTACAGCCCCAGTTGCAACTGTTTTCTTTATGATATTATTTATCATGGTACTTTCAATTGTAAATTCCTCAGGTTTTTTTTCTGATTTTAAATACAAGAAATAAATGGTTCCAATGAATGAAACAACTAATAATGCTAATAGTGTAATGCGAATGAATTTCTTCATCATTTTTTATTTTTTAGTTTAAAATTTATTTATCCTTCTGAACGTAATGCCTCAATGGGCTTTATTTGTATAGCTCTTTTGGCAGGTATAAACCCAGCCAAGGCACCTGATATAATTAAAACAATAAGTGCAGTAACAGCAACATTTAAATCAACTTCTGGTCTATCAAACATTCCTCCGCCATCAGGATTACCTGACAATAAGGAGGAGACACCTTCCAGAACACCTATACCAGCTAGCAATCCAAAATAACCTGCTACTGAAGTTAAGAAAACAGATTCTAAAATAATCTGACTTACAATTACAAAAGGTGTAGCACCTAAAGCTCTTTTAATTCCAATTTCTTTTGTTCTTTCTTTTACTATTATAAGCATGATGTTACTTACTCCAATCACACCTGCTATTAAAGTTCCTATTCCAACAATCCAAACCAATAAATCAATTCCAGAAAATAAACCAGATATTTTCCCGAATTCCTTTCCCATGTTCCAGTGTCCAACTGCTAATTTATCATCAGGTGCAATGCTATGCCTTTGTTTTAATAAATCAATAACTTTTGCTTCAACCAATTCAACTGGGACATCTTTTTTTGAAGTAATAGCAAACCATCCAACTATATTTCCATAATTAAAAGCAGTTTGAAAGGTACTAAATGGAATATAAACTGTTTGCGATTCTTCTTGTCCTTGTCCGCCACCTTTATTTGTTTTGAAAACCCCTACAACTTGAAAATATACACCATTAATTCTTATATAATTTCCAATTGGGTTTTCATTTGGAGCAAATAAAAGTTCTTGCACACGGTTACCAATTACTGCAACTTTTCTTTTTTGTTTGATATCCAAATCATTTACAAATCGTCCTTGTAAATTTTTCATTGGTTGTATATTCAGAAAGTCTGGATAATCACCATAGATACTAAAAGTTCCAGATTTGATTCCTCTTACAACATTATTACCACCTTGATATCCTCCTAATTGATTTCTAGGGCAAACAAATTCTGCATCTTTAATATTTGTTTTTATTGCAATTGCATCATCGTTTGTATAATTAAATCTTCTACCTGGTTGAAATCCTTTGTATGGTTTATTTGTTTTCTGTGCCCAAATAAAAAAACTATTTGTTGCCATTCCATCAAAGCCACCAATAACACCATTTCGCAATCCATTTCCAGATCCGAGCATGATCACTAACATGAAAATACCCCAAAAAACTCCAAACGCTGTTAATGCAGTTCTAAGTTTATTCTTTTTAATGGTACTTGTAATTTCTTGAAATGAGTCTCTGTCAAACATAGTTGTAAGATTAAATTAATTATTCATCTCTTAATGCTTCAATTGGTCGAATATTAGCTGCCTTTAAAGCAGGTATTAAACCAGCCATTGCACCAGCAAATACTAGAACCATAGTTGCAGTAATTGCTACATTTAAATCTACTTCTGGGTTTCTGAAAAAATCAGATGGTGGCATAAATTTTTTGGCTAATTCAGTTACACAAACTCCTAGCACTAATCCAATGTAACCAGCAAATGATGTTATCAAAACTGATTCTTGTATGATTAAACTTATGATTGAACCTGGTGTAGCACCAATTGCTTTACGAATTCCAATTTCTTTGGTTCTTTCTTTAACTACAATCATCATTATATTACTTACTCCAACAATTCCTGCAATGATAGTTCCAATTCCAATTATCCAAACAAAGAATTTAATTCCATCAAGCATGTTCATTACATTTTTATAATTTTCATTATTATTGAAAATAAAAATGGCTCTTGGATCTTCTGGATCAAAACTATATTTATTGGCTAAGTAAGCTTTGGTTTCTTCCAACATTCTATTGCTTTCAACTATGGAAGCTTTTCCTGTTGAATACCATACCACATTTACATTATCTTTTCCATTGTAAGCTCTTTGTGCTGTTGAAACTGGTATATAAAGTCGATCATTATCTTGATTACCTTCATCTGTAAACACACCTATAACTTTATATGGGATACCAGATACATCCAAATATTTACCGATTGGATCTTCTGATTTAAATAATGCATCCCTAACAGGAATACCTATTACAGCTACTTTACGATATTCTTCAATATCAATTTGATTGATAAATCTTCCTGAAATAATATTTGCTTTTTCTAAATAATGATGGTCTTTCCCACATGATCGAACAAAGAATGATCCTTTTTCTTTTTTATAATTAATTCCTTTAATACTTCTAGGATCATAAGCGGTAGTAATATGTTCAACACCATTAATATTATTTTTGATGTATTCATAATCGCTATTGGTTAAACGTATGGGTCTTCCAGGTTGCATTCCTTTATAAGGCAAACTAGTAACTCCATTTTGAACCCATATGGCATTGCTTGCATCAGAAAGAAATTGATGTTCAGCTCCATTTTTAAGTCCTTGCCCAGAACCTAATAATATGATCAGAATAAAAATTCCCCAAGCCACACTAAAACCCGTGAGGAAAGTTCGCAATTGATTTTTGCGAATAGTACTAAATATTTCTTGCCATTTATCTAAATCAAACATTTGTTATTCTATCATTCCGTCTTTTAAACGAATAGTTCTATGGGTACGTTCTGCAATATCATGCTCATGTGTTACAATAATAACAGTCATACCATTATCATTTATTTCTTTTAATAAACTCATTACTTCATAAGAAGTAGTGGTATCAAGTGCTCCAGTAGGCTCATCAGCTAAAATAATTTTCGGATTGGCAATTAAAGCTCTAGCAATTGCTACCCTTTGTTTTTGTCCACCTGACATTTCACTTGGCAAATGTTCAGCCCAATCTTTCAAACCTACACGGTCTAAATATTCCATTGCTAAAATATTTCTCTTTTTGCGACTTATTTTTTGATAATACAACGGGAGGGCTACATTTTCTACCGCGTTTTTAAACGAAATTAAATTGAAAGATTGAAATACAAATCCTAATAATTTATTTCTATATAATGCGGCTTGCTTTTCAGAGAGGTTTTTAATCAAAGTATTGTCTAGAATATATTCTCCAGTATCGTAAGAGTCAAGAATTCCTAGGATATTTAATAAAGTTGATTTTCCTGAACCCGAAGATCCCATAATTGAAATAAATTCCCCTTCTTCAATTTTCAAATCTATGCCTTTTAATACTTTTAAAGGGTTGGCACCTATGAAATACGATTTGTTGATATTGTTTAATTGAATCATATAAACCAATAATAAGAATAATCTTGTCTACTTAGTTTAGTTTAACTCTTTTGTTACAGACTTGAACGGATTTGTTACACTTATCAAAAAAATAGCCCCTATATGGGGCTATCAATTATTAGTTTGTTTGACTCTTGGGTCTAGGAGCATCATGCGGTTCACCGTGCCTTTCAGATCTATCTTCTTTCATCTTAGATTTCCTTTCTTGGATCATTTTATCAAACTCTTTTTTTTGATTGTCGTTTAATAATTTTTTAATTTCCAATGCACGATTTTCATTAATTTGCTTGTGTTTAACCATCATTGCTTTTTTATCAGCTAATTTTTGGTCTCGTAAATCCTTCATTTTTTTATCGCTTTCTAAATTGATAAGCTTTATTTTTTCAATCTGTTCTTTATTCAAAGATAGTCTTTTGGTTAACTCCTCTGTTTGTCTTGCAGATTTTTCTTCTGGTGATTTAGGATTTGCTGGTCTTCCTTGCTTTTGAGCAAATGATGATAAACTAAATATCATCAAAGTAATTAAAAATATTTTTTTCATTTTTTTTATTTCTATGATAGCTTAACTTTAAAATGGTTTAACTAAAAAATTAAAATAAATCTCTGTCTTTTAAAAAAGGAAATTGTCTTCTAATTAATTTCAATTTATCTAAACTAATTGTTTGCACAGAAACGTCTGAATTATTTGAAAAGTATATGGTGTCGCCAAATGGGTCAACAATTGAAGAGTGACCTGTATAGGATAAATCATTTGGATCTTGTCCAATTCTATTAGCCGCAATTACATAAGATTGATTTTCAATTGCCCTTGCTTTTATTAATGTATCCCAATGTGATATTCTTTTATCTGGCCAATTAGCAACTACAATAAGTGCATCATAATCATCTGTATTTCTACACCACACAGGAAACCTTAAATCGTAACATACAATAGGTCGAATTCTCCATCCTTTATATTGTATTAAAATATTCTCACTTCCTGAAGTATAATGTTTATGTTCTTCACCCATACTAAATAAGTGTCGTTTGTTATAAAATTGAATGTTGCCATTAGGATCTACCCAAATAAATCTGTTATAATGTTTTTCATTTTCACGAATTATTATGCTGCCACAAATTGCTGCATTAGTTTTTTTGGAGGTTTTGATCATCCAATTTACTGTATCTGAATCCATACTCTCAGCTAAACCCTCTGAATTCATACTAAAACCGGTACTAAACATTTCCGGCAAAACTATAATATCAGGTGATTCGTTAAGAGAAATTATTTTCTCTTCAAACATTTTTAAGTTTTTCAACTTATCTTCCCAATATAATTCAGATTGAATAATTGTTACCTTTAATAATTCCATACACTAAATTATGATTTTTAAAACTAAAGAAACTAAACTTTTCATCATTTTGTCTTGTTTTTTTATAGCTAATGCTGTTATCGCAGAATTTATAGGAGTGAAGATTTTTTCTGTAGAAAAGACATTAGGATTGGCAGCTCTAAATCTTAATTTTTTAGGTTTTGAAAATTTATCATTGAATATGTCAGCAGGTGTACTTAATTGGCCTATTGTTTTTATTATGACAGATTTAATCAATGAATATTTTGGAAGGAAAGGAGTGAAGACCTTATCTTATATTGCTGTAGTTATGATTACATATGGTTTTGTAACTGTATATTCTTCAATACAATTAGTACCTGCTGACTTTTGGATAAGCAAGCAATTATCAAACGGATCTATCTTAAATATGAATGATGCATATAATAGTATTCTAGGACAAGGAATGTGGATCATATTAGGTTCCATTACAGCATTTATGGTGAGCCAAATTATTGATGTAAGTATTTTTCATTGGATTAAAGAGAAAACAGGAGAAAAAAGTTTGTGGTTAAGAGCTACCGGTTCAACTGTAG
This sequence comes from Sphingobacteriaceae bacterium, assembly GCA_965279595.1. GTDB lineage: Bacteria > Bacteroidota > Bacteroidia > Sphingobacteriales > Sphingobacteriaceae > CAIKLP01. The sequence goes on along the minus strand of OZ257246.1, from coordinate 2,361,805 downwards.
TTTCTCAGTTAATTGATAGTTTTGTTGTAATTTTTATTGCTTTTTATATAGGTGGAAATTGGACTTTCAAACAAATTATAGCAGTTGGTTTAGTGGGTTATATTTATAAATTCATTATTGCAATAGCTATGACTCCGATACTTTATATAGTGCATCGTTTGATAGATTCATATTTAGGGAAAGAACTTTCTCATCGCTTAATTGAACAGGCGAAAGAAAACTAAAGAATTTATAATCAACCTTATAGCTTAGTTTTTAATTAAATTCAATAATTAATTCTTTCAATAAGTAATCAAATTTTACTTTTGCAATACAATGGTTTCCGGTTGTACCGGAATTAAAAGGGAATTCGGTGAGAATCCGAAACAGACCCGCTGCTGTAAGCTCTATATTTTACAATTCATTCGAAGCCACTATTCTAATGGGAAGGCGAATTGTAAAGAGTAAGTCAGAAGACCTGCCTTGTAATTTTTAGTATCATAGCTTTCGGGGATTGAAGCTTGGATATAAATTCGCAAAATAAATCGCGCATTTTTATCTTTTTTTCCCTTAACCTATTTAATAGGTGAAGCTGTAATTTTTATTACTGCTTATGAGGATTTTTGTATTTATAATATTGTTTGGAATTTCCATTTCGGAAGCATTTGCTTCTCATGGAGATACTTTGAAAGTACATGAAGTTGTAATTATAGATTATGTACTTCAAGAAATTCCTCTCATTAGTTCCTTTAAAATTGATTCAAATACAAAGTCAAATTATTCAGATTGCTCACTAGCAGAATTATTAAATAAAACCACTTCACTTTCATTTAAAAATTATGGTGCAGGAGGCTCTTCAACTATAAGTTTTAGAGGTACCAATTCATCACATACTAAAGTATTATGGAATGGATTAAGTATTGGATCTCCAATGTTAGGTATGCTTGATTTTTCTATAATCCCATCAAATCTTGCGGATGAAGTAATTGTGCAATCAGGTGCTGCTACTGCTCTTGTTGGAACAGGTGCATTGGGTGGAGTAATACTAATTAATACAATTCCTAATTTCAATATCAATCACCAAATAAATTTAAGCTATAATTTTAATACGCTTAATAGCAACCAAATTCATTTAAAAGTAATTCAAACTAAAAACAAATTTCAATCTATCACTCAGTTTCAGATTAATTCTAATTTAAATAGTTATGAATTTAATAATTACACAGAATTTGGAAATCCTAAACAAAAACAGAAAAATGCCGAAGTTAAACAAGGTGGATTGATACAACAATTTTTCTATCGTACACATAACTCGATCATATCATTTCACGCATGGTATCAAGAAAGTGATCGCAATATCGGACCTCCATTATTCAACAGAAATCAGCTATCATACCAATTAGATCATTCATTGAGATCTTTAATTTCAATTGAAAAAACTATTAGTACCAAAACATTTTGGAAAAGTACAATTAGTTATAACAGAGAATATATACGATATGTAAATCGAATAAATAATGGAGGGAATATATTTATTTTACTCAACACTAAAAGTTATTTCGATGCTATAAGTCATCAATCAGAAATTAAAAGGATTTGGAAGAATGTTCAGCAGGGATTAGGATATGAAATTAATTTCGAGGGTGCAAGTGTGGAAGATTATGGATCATATAGATCAAGATACAGAGCTTCTGTTTTTAGTAATTCTCAAATTAAATTTTCAAAACGTAACCAAATACAATTTATAAACCGAATTGAAAGGGCAATTCAAAACACGCTAATGGCCAATCAATTTTCATACAAAAGAAAATCAATTGTTTTGCAAGGACTTGATGCTACAATCAATTTTAGTAAGAATTATAATTTACCTACTATGAATGATTTGTATTGGATACCTGGAGGTAATCCTAATTTAAACCCAGAAAAAGGGTTGGAGGCAGCAATTAAATTAGATTACCAGGTTAAAAAACCCAATTGGGAATGTAATTTCTCTATTAATTATTATCAATCAATAATAAATGATTGGATTTTATGGCAACCATCAGCCATTGAAAACGGAGTTTGGACGCCCCAAAATTTAAGACAAGTTAAATTGAAGGGTCTAGAAATTTATGAGCAATTATCTTTTCATACGTATAAAATTCAGCATTATTTAACTGGAAATTATGCAATAAATCATGCTATTAATAATAAAAGCACAAGTAACAATGATGTAAGTGTAGGTAAACAATTAATCTATGTTCCCATTGAAAAAGCAAATTTAAATTATAGAATCCTTTGGAATGGATTTCAATTAACTTATGGGATTTCAAGAATTGGGTATCGATTTACCACTTCAGATAATCTTCGGTTTTTACCAAGTTATGTTCTTCATGAAATAGGAATTGGTAAAAACTTTCATTTAAAGAATCAGGTACTGGTATGTAATATCAGGATCGATAATCTGAATAATGTTTACTATGAATCTATTCCAAACCGCCCAGTACCAGGAAGAACATATTGTCTTAATATATCTTATCAATTAAATTATAAACACAAATCACAGAAATGAAAACAAACAAATTAGTATTAATTTTAGGATTATTTTCCTATTCAATTTTTAGTAGTTCATGTACAAAAGATCCAGATACATTGACTGCTACACCTATTGACACATTAGCAAATTCCCTAACTACTGGTGTATTTATTATTAATGAAGGTAATTTTGGAGTTGGGAATGCCAGTATTGACTTTTATAGAAGAGATTCAAATTTAGTTATCAAAAATGTCTTTGAAACAGTAAATGCTAGGCCATTAGGTGATGTAGCACAATCGATGGCTATTTTTAGAAGCAAAGGATATATTGTGATGAATGGTTCAGCTAAAGTGGAAGTAATTAATGCCAAAACATTTCAATCTGTTGCAAGTGTAATCGGATTTTCATCACCTAGATATTTTGTTGGAACCGAACCAAACACTGGTTATGTGAGTGATTGGGTTTCGAATTCAATAAAAGAGATAAATTTGACAACCAATTTAATAGTTAATTCAATCACTGTAGGAACCGGACCTGAAGGAATGATTAAAGTTGGAAATTTTTTATATGTAGCCAATTGTGGTGCCTATGGAATTGATTCAACTGTAAGCGTTATTGATTTAACTAGCAAAACAGAAGTGAAAAAAATAATTGTTGGTGATGCACCAATAAGTTTTTCAATTGATGCTCAGAATCAATTGTGGGTATTGTGTAGGGGTGATTATGGAAGCTTTAGTACATTATTAGATGATACTCAAGGTAAATTAGTTAAAATTAATACTTCAAATAATACAATATCAACTTCAGTTTTATTGGGACAGATAGGTGATCATCCTGATAAATTGGCTATTTCAAAAGATAAAACAAATTTATTTTATAATAGCTCATATGGAGGATTGGTAAACGGAATATTTAAATTAGGTATAAATGAAACAACTTCAAGTACCAGTCCATATATAACAGGTTATTTCTATGGAATTGGAATTGACCCAGTTGATGGTTCTATTTACGCAGCAGATCCAATTGATTTTAACCAAAGTGGAAATATGCTGAGATTTAATGCAAATACAGGGGTTTTGGTTGATTCATTTAGTGTAGGAATCATTCCAAACGGTATTCATGTTGAATAAGATTATCTTATAGTAAAGAAAAAGGCGATCTAATTAAATTAGATCGCCTTTTTTGTATAAATAATAAAATTATTATCGAGCTAAAGCCGGAATTGACTTTTTTAATAGTGCATAAGAACCAAAGAATAAACCAGAATAAAATAAATCACCGGCAATTGTATTTGGGAAAAAGGGGATTGCTGCATTAAAACAAGTGGTTAAACCAACTGCATTAATTTCATACATTCCAGAAGAATACCAAACCGAAAGATTTGTTACAACGAAAAATAGGGTAGAAGCAATTAATGAAGTAGAAATGACAGTGAAAAAGCTAACTCTATTACGAATAATAAAGCCTAAACCAACTATGGCAATAAATGCGAAATAAACAGATGGATTGAAGCCAAAAGGAATAAATAAGTCACTCAAAGTCATTGCTAAAATTGGAACCAATACAGCTAAACGCTTATCAGATAAAGTAGAAGCGCCAAATAATGCCATTGCCCCTATAGCAGTAAAGTTTGGAGGATGGGGTAAAAAACGAGTTAATGCTGCTAAAGCAACCATTCCACTAACCGTAATTAGCTGAGATTTGTTAAAAGTACTTTCCATGCACCAAATATAATGTTCAAAATTAAATTTCTTCAACCTAATTGTAAATTAATTTATTCACAAGCATTTGAATGTAATTATCTGGCTATAAAAATCAAGGGAAGGTAAATTGTAGGAATAATAGATAAATTATGATGAAAATAGACACCAAATAAAATTTTGATTAGTTATATAAATAATTATATATCAGTTATATATGAATATTATAAGAATAGTAACTTTAATAAAATATTAGGGTTCAAAGTCCAAATTTGATTTAATGCCAAATAAAATTTGGTTCAGCATATAAAATATTTAATATCAATAGTTTATAGTAATTAACTAAATAATTTTGGAATACATTCATATTATTTTTAATTGATAACTCAATTTGATTTTTTGTCCTTTTAAGGCTATTATGTACCTTGTACGAAGTTCCAAAAAGCTAAAAATTACGACATGAGAATAATAGATGAGATTCCGCATTCTGAAATGAAAATTACCATATTTCAAATGAACCAAAAATATATTATCAAATTCGAAAAAGGTCCATTAGAACAAGTTTATAAGTTTTCCGAATTGGATATTGTTGATTTAAGTACACTTAAAGCAGCAATCTTAGAACAGCTATGCACATCAACAAATGCCAGATTTAATGAAATGATATTAGATTATAATAATTGCCTTAGTTAGCCAAAATCATTTGCCTGCTTCTTCTTTTAAATCTAAAAAATAAAAGGACAGCAGATAATGTTAATCCAAGAGAAAGGCCATACCAGATACCATTAGCACCTAAATTAAGTATAAAACATAAGTAATAGCCTAAAGGAATTGCCAATACCCAATAAGAGACAAATGTGACTAAAGTTGGGATTTTAACATCTCCAATACCTCTTAAAGCACCTAATCCAATAACCTGTACGCCATCTGAAAGTTGAAAAAAAGCTGCAATTATTAGCAACTGAGAGGCAATTCTCTGAACTTCTATATCTGAAATATAGAAAAGAGGAAGCGCATTTCTGGAGAAAACAAACAATATGGCAGTTAATGACATAAATATTAAAACCATTAAATAACCTGTATTTCCTGCTCGTTTTAGATTAATATAGTTTTTTTCCCCTAATGCATTTCCTACTCTAACAGAAGTTGCTGCTCCAATTCCACTAGCAGCCATATAGGTGGTAGCAGCAATATTAATTGCAATTTGATGAGCACTTTGGAAATTCGAACCTAACCAGCCCATAAGTATTGCTGCCAATGAGAAGGCCCCAACTTCAAATAAATATTGAAATGCAGAAGGGATCCCTAAATTAATGATTGAAATACTGTCTTTCCAATTGATAAACTGAGTTTTAAACCTACTTATATATGGTCGGACAGATTTTGAATTTAGTACATAATAAATCATTAATGCAGCCATTAAACACCTGGATATTATATTTGCTATGCCAGCACCAACTAATTCCATTCTAGGTAAACCTAATTTTCCGTTAATTAAACCATAAGTGAGAAATACGTTAATGGTATCGGCAATTAAAGTAATTACCATTGCTTGTTTGGTAAAATTGAGACCTTCTGCAAATTGTTTAAATGCCATAAAAACCATAAGCGGAACCATGGAAAATCCAATCAATTGCAAAAATGGTTTGGCTTCAACAATTACTTCTTTTTCTTGTCCTAAGTAGCTTAAATTAAATGACATATAATAAATACCTAAAGCAACAATTAAACCAGTTATGATGTTAATTACAAGTGCATTTATTAAATATTTACCACATACACTATAATTTTTTGCTCCAAATTCTCTTGAAATATGAGGGGTTAGTCCATAGGCAATTCCAATTCCCAAAACCATGAATACGGCAAAAATACTTATACCTAATGAACAAGCAGCCAATTTGGTAGCTCCTAAATGACCGATGAAAACAGTATCAGTTATATTAACAACCATGTGACCAACCTGACTAATTACAACTGGATAGGCTAAAAGAAAGGTTTTCTTAAAATGGGAACGGTAAGAATCGACGGACATTATGCGGCAGTATAAAACTCAATTTTTTCTGAACTATGAACTTTAATAATTCCCGAAAGTATGAGATTTACCAATACTTTTGAAGCTCTCCGCCTAGTTATATTTATTAATTTGGAATATTCTGTTAATGTAATTCTTTTATGTTCCTCTAAATAAGCTAATAAAGCTTTCTCTTTAGATGAAAATTCTATCACAACATCATCTCCATTAGTTTCTTTGCTTAAAACATCTACAACTATTTTACTAGCCAATACACTTTTGTCTTTCACGCGAACATAAACCCACCATTTATCATCATCACCTAAGGCATAATGAGGTTTTACATCACTTTCTTCAATTTCAGCCATTAAAACAATTTTTCCGTCAATGTAATGTTCTGAAAATTTAGGTTCAATAATTGGTCTGCAGTATTGAGTTCCTGCCTTTAAAAGCATATAACGCTCTTCTTCTTCAGATTTTACTCCTTTAATTGTTCCATCATCCATAACACCAACCAAAATTTTGCCGCCTTTGTTATTTGCAAAAGCAACCATACACTTCGCAATTTTGTGAAGATGGGTAATGGTTTTCTTAAAATCTAATTGCGTTCCTTCGCCTTCTAAAATGAGTTTTTTAATATTCATGGCAAAGTTTTGCTAATATTCGAATTTACAAACGAAAAAGTTAGTTAGTTAGTTTGAGTTATCAACAGAAGTTAAAAGCCAGATAATTCAGATTGTTGATTTTTTATTAGTCTGATATAGACCTCAGTATGTGCAATTGCACATATGTTTCCATAAGTATCTTTCATTTCAACAGAATGAGTAGCCACGTATTTTCCTATTGAATTGATTGATTTTTCCGCCTCATTAATTTCTTCTTGACTAATTTTAAATATTAATTTAAGACTTGAATCGGCTGGTTTGAGATAATGAATTTGAGCGCTTTTTAACCAAGTTTGAACTTTATAACCCTTTCGAGCGAAAATTTGCCAAAACAAAATGGCATAAAATGGATCTGCAGCACTGAATATGGTTCCACCAAAAATGGTACCATTCATATTTCTATTCCAGATACTTTTCTTCACTTTTAATTCACATCCCGAAAAATCTTCATCAAATTTTACAACTTGAATCCTATTAAAAAATAGAGGAGGATACAATCGCATCATCCATTTTGCAGTCCAAGTTGAAAGTATCATATTTAATTATTTACCACATAAGTTCTAAAAGCTGATCATGATCTTCTTCCTTCATTGCAAAAACCCTTCCTGAAATATTATTTAGTTTTAAATTTTCAAGAATTTTTAACTTTTCTGTTTTGCAAATTTCTAAATCTGATAATCTGATAGGAGTATTGATACTTTTGAAAAAGGTTTCTAATTTTTCAATAAATAAGTATGCTTTCTCATTTTCTGATCCTTCATAAATTTCAAAAACCATTTTTGCTAGAAAAGCTAATTTAGAAATTATTTGAGGAGAATAGTGTTTTAGCCAAGCTGGAAATACAATTGATAGTCCTGCACCATGTGGTATATCATATAAAACACTCAGTGAATGTTCAAATCCATGTGATCCCCAATCACCATAACCTTTACCGTTCAATAGAGAACCATTTAAAGCATTTGTGGCTAACCACATTATATTTGATCTAGATTCATAATCGTCAGGACTCTCAATAGCTTTAGGACCATATTGAATTGCTAACTTTAAGATACTAGCTATATAATAATCAGAAAGCGGGGCATTTCCTTTACCAAAATATACTTCTAAACAATGCGCAATTAAATCTGCAACTCCATATGCTGTATAATTGCTAGGAACTGTATAAGTTAATGTGGGATCAAGTATTGAAACTTTAGGAAAAATCAATGGGGAACCGAAACCTCTTTTTATTGCAGCATTTGTATCTTGCAATACTGAAGATGAATTCATCTCAGTTCCTGTTGCAGAAAGCGTTAAAATATTAATTATAGGTAAGGCAATTTCGGGTTTTTCTTTTTGTAAATAGAAATCCCAAACAGAATGATTTACATAATATCCAATAGATACAGCTTTTGCAGTGTCAATTACAGAACCACCCCCTACAGCAATAATCATTTCAACATTGTGTTTTTTGGCTAATTGTACAGCTTTATCAGCATCTTCAAATGTGGGGTTCGATTTTATTCCTTCAAAAGTAACAGAGCGAATTTCTTGCATATTTAAAAAAGAAATTACACTAGCGTATAATCCACTTTTTTTGGCAGAACCTTTACCCAACAATATGATTGCAGACTTTCCATATGGTAGGCATTCTACCCCAATTCTTTCAAGTTGATTTTTCCCAAAAACTATTTTAGTAGGGTTTTGATAACTAAAGTTCTCCATTTTTAAGATTAGATTGCCCTTAAGACAAATGGAGCGAAATTTTGTTTGTTCACTTTTGTTTTACATAATAATCATTCGACATGTCCATGTATCCTTTTGAAAGAAGTAGAGTATCATCATTAAAAGAAATATATGCTCCAGGATCTTCACCAAATTGAATTACTGCACTACTGTCTCCAGTTTCATATTGATAATCATTAATACCCTTTCGAATTAAATATTCACCATGTAAAGTTTCTTTTTCATTCTCAAAATATTGATATGTGCCATCTTCATTTATGCTCAAAGACTTGTTGCATCCACATGTTGATGGATTTGTCCAAACACTGGTTCGTCCACAGCAAAATGTTTTTACCCACTTCCAATTTCCAATTACAGGATGTGTTTCTTTGTTTTCTTCACGACAACCACTATCAGCAGATATGTAAAATAAACAAATTGCGATTCCTATAAATGTTATTCTCATAATTTTTATTTTTATTCTAAATGTATAAAAATAAGTTCATATAGCTATTTTAACAAATATGTTTTATTCTTGTATCCATGGAAATTAATCGACCCAAAACCATTAGTACTTTAATTATTGTTACCGCCCTGGGTTATTTTGTAGATATATATGACCTTGTTCTGTTTAGTATTGTAAGGATAAAAAGTTTACAATCTATTGGTGTTCCCACTTCAGATTTATTAAATGAAGGTGTGTTTTTAATTAACGCTCAAATGATTGGGATGTTAGTAGGAGGAATAATTTGGGGAATATTAGCAGATAAACTTGGGAGATTAAAAGTACTTTTTGGATCTATTTTACTTTATTCATTAGCCAATATTGCAAATGCTTTTGTGATAGATATAAATACTTATGCGATTATAAGATTCATTGCTGGGATTGGATTGGCAGGTGAGTTAGGAGCAGGAATAACTCTTGTATCCGAATCTATGACCAAAGAAAATAGAGGTTATGGAACCATGATTGTTGCAAGCATTGGTCTTTTAGGGGCGGTATTTGCAGCCATAATTGGGGCCAATTTTACCTGGCAAACAGCTTATTTAATTGGAGGAGTATTGGGCTTATTATTGTTATTGTTGCGTGTAAATGTATTTGAATCGAGTATGTTTAATCAACTAAAAGACAGAGCAATTAGTAAAGGTAACTTTATGTATTTATTTAAATCAAAGAAAAGAATTATTACATATTTGAGTTGTATTTTAATTGGACTTCCTGTATGGTTTGTAGTTGGAATTTTAATTACTTTTTCACCTGAAATTGGTATGTCAATTGGAATCAATGAAACAATAAGTGTTGGACAAGCCATAATGTATTGTTATTTGGGATTAGCATTAGGGGATGTATGTAGTGGATTAATGAGTCAACTTTGGAAAACTAGAAAAAAAATAATAATTGCATTTCTTGTTTTAACCCTAATTTCTTCTTCATTATTTTTATTTGGAAAAATTAATTCTGCACAGCAATTATACTGGATGAGTTTATTAGTTGGTTTTGCAGTTGGATATTGGGCTTTATTTGTAACTGTTGCATCAGAACATTTCGGAACTAATATTAGAGGTACGGTTACATCAACAGTTCCTAATTTTGTTAGAGGTGCAGTAGTTCCTTTAACTTTGAGTTTTACTTTCGCAAAAAACTATTTAGGAGTGCTAAATGCTGCATTTATAATAGGAATGTTGAGTATTATAATAGCTTTAATTGCTGCATTTCAATTAGATGAAACATTTGGAAAAGATTTAGATTATTTAGAAGAATAGGATGATTAACAAAGAAGAAGTTGCAGAATGGATGATGGGATTACAAGACTCTATTTGTGCAAAAATAGCTATTGCAGATGGTGCAGGTAAATTTGTTGAAGAGCAATGGAAACATGAAATTGAAGGTGGAGGAAGAACCAGAATTTTACAAAAAGGTAATATTTTAGAAAAAGCTGGAGTTAATTTTTCTGCCGTAACCGGTAAGCTTAGTCAAATTATAAAAGAAGCATTAAGACTCAACCAAGAAGATTTTTTTGCTACAGGAGTATCCATAGTTATGCATCCAAATAGTCCAATGGTGCCTATTATTCACATGAATGTAAGGTATTTTGAAACGAAAGAGGATTCATGGTTTGGTGGAGGAATTGACTTAACTCCACATTATGTTAACCAAAAGGATGCGCAATTTTTTCATCAACAGCTTAAAAACGTTTGTGACACATATGATATTGAATTTTATCCTAAGTTTAAAAACTGGGCAGATGATTATTTCTTTAACAAACACCGAGAAGAAACTAGGGGAATTGGAGGAATCTTTTTTGATAGATTAAATGAAAAATCAACGGGTCATCCGATGGAAAAATTGTTTGAATTTGTGAAGGAATTAGGAAACAGTTTTGCAAACATTTATACAGAATTAATGATTAAAAATGCAAGTATAAAATATGGGCAAAAAGAAGTGGATTGGCAGATGCTCAGAAGAGGCAGATATGTTGAGTTTAATTTAGTGTATGATAAGGGTACAAAATTTGGTTTTGAAACTAGTGGAAGAACAGAATCAATTTTAATGAGCATGCCACCTCAAGCGCAATGGGAGTACAATTTTAAGGCAGAAAATGAAAGTCCCGAAGCCTATACTTTATCTCATCTAAAAAAGGGATATAATTGGTTGTAAATATTATTCTAAACTTTTCCACATTCTATCCTTAAAAAGCCTATTTTTCTTAGCTTAGCGCTTTACAAAATATTTCAAATAGAATGGCAGAGAACGAGAGAATTATTCCAATCAATATTGAAGAAGAAATGAAGGCTGCTTACATCGATTATTCGATGTCAGTAATTGTATCAAGAGCCTTACCTGATGTACGTGACGGTTTTAAGCCAGTGCATCGCAGGGTTTTATATGGTATGCTAGACCTGGGTGTTACCAGTGGGAAACCATTTAAGAAATCAGCAAGAATTGTAGGGGAGGTTCTCGGAAAGTATCATCCACATGGTGATGCTTCAGTTTATGATACCATGGTTCGTATGGCTCAAGAATGGTCATTGCGCTATCCAATGGTTGATGGACAAGGAAACTTCGGATCTGTAGATGGTGATAGTCCTGCAGCAATGCGTTATACAGAAGCTAGGCTTCAAAAAATTGCTGATGAAATGTTGGCAGACATCAACAAAAACACTGTTGATTTTCAATTAAATTTTGATGACTCTTTAGAAGAACCTACTGTTTTACCAGCTAAAGTTCCAAATTTATTAATTAATGGAACCTCAGGTATTGCTGTTGGTATGGCTACGAATATGGCACCTCATAATTTGAGAGAAGTTATAGATGCAGTAGTAGCCTATATCGATGATAAAGAAATTACGATTGATGGTTTGATGAAATATGTTAAAGCACCTGATTTTCCTACAGGTGGATTAATTTATGGCTATGATGGAGTGAAAGAAGGTTATGAAACAGGTAGAGGAAGAGTCATCATGCGTGCCAAAGCCGAAATCGAAACTGTTGGAAATGACAGAGAAAGAATTATCGTAACTGAAATTCCTTATCAAGTGAATAAGGCGAATATGATTGAGCGTACTGCTGAGTTAGTTAATGATAAAAAAATTGAAGGTATTTCAGATATCAGAGATGAATCTGATAGAGAAGGTATGCGAATTGTTTATGAAATTAAACGTGATGCAAATGCCGGTGTTGTATTAAATAACTTATTCAAATACACAGCTTTACAAACTTCATTTTCATTTAATAACATTGCCTTAGTTAAAGGTAGACCAATGTTATTAAGTCTTAAAGACTTGATTCATCATTTCGTAGATCATCGCCATGAAGTAGTTGTTAGAAGAACAAAATTTGAATTAGACGAAGCAGAAAAGAGAGCTCATATTTTAGCAGGTTTATTAATTGCTTTAGATCATCTTGATGAAGTAATCAGTCTGATTAGAAATTCAAAAACTCCAGATGAGGCCAAGGAAGGGTTGATGGAGAAGTTTGGTTTAAGTGAGATACAAGCCAAAGCCATATTAGAAATGCGTTTACGCGTTCTAACAGGCTTAGAAAGAGATAAAATCAAAGCTGAATTTGATGAATTAATGAAGTTAATAGAATTCTTGAAAAACATATTGGCTGATGAAACAGTACGTATGCAAATAATCAAGGATGAATTGGCAGAAATGAGAGATAAATACGGGGATGAACGTAGAACTGAAATTGTTTATGCAGGTGGTACCTTCCGAATGGAGGATATGATTGAAAACGAAGAAGTAGTCATCACTGTTTCTCATGCAGGTTATGTCAAAAGGACTGCATTATCAGAATATCGTGTGCAAGGTAGAGGTGGTAAAGGTTCAATGGGCAGCAATTCAAGAGATGAAGACTTCATTGAGCACTTATTCATTGCTTCTACTCATAATTATCTTTTATTCTTTACTGAACAAGGAAGATGCTATTGGTTAAAAGTTTATGAAATACCTGAAGGAACTAGAACTTCTAAAGGACGAGCTATTCAAAACCTAATTAATATTACCAAAGAAGATAAGGTTAAAGCATTTATCAATGTAAATAATTTAGTGGATGAAGAATATTTGACCAATAACTATATCATTATGTGTACTAAAAACGGTACTATAAAGAAAACGTTATTGAATGCATATTCGAATCCACGAGTTACTGGTATCAATGCAATCACAATAAATGAAGGTGATCAGCTGTTAGAGGTTTTATTAACGAATGGTCAAGCAGAAATCGTTATGGCTTTAAGATCTGGAAGAGCGATTAGGTTCAATGAAAGTACAGTAAGACCAATGGGAAGGACAGCTGCCGGTGTTAGAGGTATTACACTTGGTGGTAAAAAAGACGAAGTAATTGGTATGATTGGTATCAATGATCCAGCAACTACAGTTTTAGTTGTATCTGAAAAGGGTTATGGAAAACGTTCTGATATTGATGATTACAGAGTTACAAATAGAGGTGGAAAAGGTGTAAAAACTATTAATGTAACAGATAAAACCGGTGAATTAATTGGAATTAAAGCTGTAACTGAAACCGATCATTTGATGATTATTAATAAGTCAGGCCTTACCATTAGAATGGAAGTTGCTGATTTGAGAGTAATGGGTAGAGCAACTCAAGGTGTTCGACTTATTAAATTAAATGATGAAGATGAAATTGCTTCAATTGCTAAAATAGCAGAAGTAAAAGAGGAAATTGAAGAACTTGAAATTGGCTTAGAAGCTAATAGTGACACTTCAAGTGAATCAACAGAAGATACAGATAATCAAGATAATAAAAACACAGAAACAGAAGAATAATTTATATCATATGAAGAAGTTCGTATTATTTTTAGTTGGAGTATTAACATATTTCCAATCCTCAGCTCAAAATGCTGAAGTTGTTAATGCATATAATTATCATAGAAATAAGGAATATGCAAATGCTAAAATTGCAATTGATAAGGCAATTTTAGATATAAAAACAGGAGCAAGCCCTAAAACTTGGTATTATAGAGGTTTAATTTATCAAGATATTGTTGAAAGCCCTGATGTAGTGATTCAATCAATTGACTCAGAAGCTTTGAATAAAGCCACAGAGTCATATGAAAAGTCGATGGAATTGGATATCAAAAAAATATATGTTGATGATATCAAAAAAAGACTTCCATTCATTCAAAACAGATATGCCAATTATGGTATAGAAAAATTCAAAACCAAAGACTTTAATCTGGCAGGTCAATATTTTGAAAGGGCAGTGGCAATTGGCGAAAAGTATTATAATAAATTAGATACTTCTTTGCTTTACAATGCTGCAATTGCTGCTCAAAATTCAAAAAATTCTGTAAAGCAAAAGGAATTACTTGGAAGATTAATTACATTGAAGTATCCTGAAGCAGATATTTACAGATCAATGGCAAATCTTTATTTATCTGAAAAGGATACTACAAAAGGTCTAGAATATATTGCAATGGGTAGAGCAGCTTATCCCAATAACAATTTGCTAACTATTGATGAATTGAATGTTTACATGGCACGTGGGCAATCAAAACAAATGATAGAGAAAATGGAAGCAGCTGCAGCAGCAGATCCAACTAATAAAACTTTACATTTTGCCTTAGGAGCAACTTATGATAATATGGGTAAAAGAGATAATGCCGAAAAAGCATATCTAAAAGCTATTGAGATAGATCCTAATTATTTTGATGCTCTGTACAATTTGGGAGCAATGCATTATAACGTGGCTGTTGAAGTTTTCAATAAAACCAATGACTTGCCAATGAGCAAACAAAAAGAGTATGATGCTGGTAAATTAAAATACACAGCATCATTTAATAAATCATTGCCATTTCTAGAAAAAGCTTTAGAATTACAACCTAATGATTCAAATACTTTATTATCTCTAAAAGAAGTTTACGCCAAAACAGGTAATCTAACTAAGTCTGGAGAAATGAAAAAGAGAATTGAAGGTTTGAAGAAGAAATAATCAATTTTTAAATTATATAGAAAGGGAAACAGGTTTTCCCTTTTTTTATGGAATAGAGTGTAGTTTCAAATATATTACTTAACATAATATTAATTATAAGAAAACAATATCTGCTTAAAATAGCCCGAAATGATATAATTATGTTATTTCTTCCTTTTGAAATTACGTTTGGTTCTAGCCTTTGGTTGGTAATTTGGAGATTCTCCAAACTTTTCTGGAACTTCTAATTTTGGAATTACCATATCCAAAAGATTTTCAATTGGTAAAAATTTACTCTGATCTTTTGGAGTAATAAATGTAATTGCAGCACCAGACTTGTCAGCTCTTGCTGTACGTCCTATTCTGTGGATATAATCTTCTGGATCTGGTGGTACATCATAATTAACTACCAAACTGATTCCATCTACATCAATACCTCTTGAAAGAATATCTGTTCCAATTAACATCTTAATTTCTTTGTTCTTAAAAGATCGCATAATAGATTCTCTTTCGCTTTGTTCTAAATCACTATGAAAAGCTTTAATTGAAAGACCGGCCTTTTGTAATTCTCGATTCAAAAGTTTTACTTTTTCCTTAGTTGAAGCAAAAATAATAACCGTATCAAGGGGATTTTTCTTTAATATTTCAATCAAAAGCGGCGTTTTTTGAGTATCATAAACCACATAAGCTTCTTGTTTGATACTTTCTTTTGGTTTACTAATATTGATATTAATTTGAGCAGGGTTTTTCAAAAACCTTTCTGCAAGAGTTCTAATTTTTGGGGGCATTGTTGCCGAAAACAATAAGATTTGGATATCTTTTGGGAAATAATTGATGATTTTAACAATATCATCATAAAATCCCATATCCAACATTCTATCTGCCTCATCTAAAACTAAATGCTGAACATGTTTTAAATTTAGTGCACCCGAATGATTTAACATTGATAATAATCGACCAGGAGTTGCAATAATCATATCAGCACCTTCATTCATTGCCTTTTTCTGTTGTTCCCATGCAATTCCATCACCACCACCATAAACAGGTAAACTACTTACATCTAAAAAATAAGAAAAACCCTCAATTTGTTGATCAATTTGTTGCGCTAATTCTCTGGTTGGAGCAATTATGATGGTATTTAAATGCCTTATTTTCTCTTTGATTATTTTATCTAATAAGGGTAAAACAAATGCTGCTGTTTTACCAGTGCCAGTTTGAGCACATGCTATAATATCTTTATTTTGAAGAATAATTGGAATAGTTTGTTGTTGAATGGCGGTTGGGTTGTTAAAACCCATTGCATCTAATCCGTCCATTAACTTCTGGTCGAAATGAAAATCCTCGAATGTCAAATTTGTATTTTTTTGGAAAGATACGGTTTATACTTTTAAAATTGATTATCGCTATTTAAATCATTCAAAATTGCATTTATATTTTTACTAATTGAACATAAAAAAATTCAATTGATTATTGTTATAGCTATAAGCTTGATTAATTTATTATTTTCGTTCAAATTTTTAAAATGACTGTTAAAAGAAACGCTGCCTTAGGATTTATTTTTATCACCATATTAATAGATGTGATTGGTTTAGGAGTAATTATTCCTGTTTTACCAAAACTGATTGAGCAGCTTATTGGAGCTGGTTTAAGTGATGCTTCCAGAATTGGTGGTTGGCTAACTTTTGCTTATGCCATCATGCAATTTGTTTGTTCGCCAATTCTTGGCGGCTTGAGCGATAGATTTGGTAGAAGACCGATTTTATTATTAGCGTTATTAGGCTTAGGAATCGATTATATATTTATGGCTTATGCTCCATCAATTGCATGGTTATTTGTAGGAAGATTAATTGCTGGAATTTCTGGTGCAAGCATTACTACAGCCACTGCTTATATTGCAGATATTTCAACGCCTGAAAAAAGGGCTCAAAATTTCGGATTAATCGGAGCTGCTTTTGGTCTTGGTTTTATTATTGGCCCAGTGATTGGTGGATTGTTTAGTGAATATGGAGCCAATGTTCCTTTTTTAATTGCAGCTGGTTTAAGTTTATTGAATTGTGTTTATGGATATTTTATTCTTCCTGAATCATTATTATCTGAGAATAGAAGAAAATTTGAATGGAAAAGAGCGAACCCACTTAGTTCTTTAACACACCTTCGTAAATACCCAGTTGTAAGTGGATTGGTGATATCATTTTTCTTTATTTATATCGCATCACATGCAGTTCAATCAAATTGGACATATTATACTATGCTTAAATTTAGTTGGACAGAAAAAATGGTTGGTTATTCTTTAGGCTTTGTTGGAATTTTAGTATCAGTTGTTCAAGGTGGATTAATTAGAGTAATTAATCCAAAATTAGGAACCAATAATTCTGTTTACTTAGGTTTAAGTTTATACACCTTAGGAATGTTATTATTTGCTTTTGCAACTAAAGGTTGGATGATGTATGCTATTTTAGTTCCTTATTGTTTAGGAGGAATTGGCATGCCGGCACTTCAAGCGATAATCTCTACACAAGTTCCAGCAAATGAACAAGGTGAATTACAAGGGGCTTTAACAAGTTTAATTAGCGTGACTTCCATCATGGGACCCTTAATCATGAATAATTTATTTGCCTTTTTTACGCAAACCTCAGCACCAATTTATTTTCCTGGTGCCCCTTTTGTTCTAGCTTCATTCTTATGTTTATTTTCAGTTGTATTCGCTTACCGATCTTTATCAGGTAGAAAATTGGTTCTGAAATAATTGAATTAGCAAAAACTAATAACTTTATATCTTTGATTGTTGATTTCAATGGAATCTCCAACTTTTCTTTCCATTAATTTGATACCTATTGGTGAATTAGCTGAAATAGTTACATATTCAATTGCATTAAAAACAATTTTTCCTGCACTAGTACAAATGTAAAAATTGATTTTGTCAGTGTGAACCAAACTACCCAATTGAATAGTTTTTGATAATAATTGAGGGTTTATCCTAATTAATAATTGAAGTTGCTTTTCAATTTCAAGCATTTGTAAACTGAGTTTTTCTTGTTCATTATGTATCATTGCTCTGCCAGTTTCATGTTTATCACCCGCAGTACTTTTCGATTCATTTAATGCAGACAATTTCAATTGTTCCATCTCCAATAAAATCAATTTTTTTTGATTTTGAGCTTTTTCTATTATTATATGGTAAAGATGTTCCTTTATAGTCATTGAGTCAAAAATAACAAGCTTGTAAAAATATTTCTTTTATAATTCATTTAAGCTAATTTTAAATATTAAAAGTTTGATATGAATATTCGTGAACAATTATTAACAATACACTCCAAAATAAATAGCTTAAAAATAGCCGCTTATATCAGAAAAAATCCAAAACATTTTAAAGATTTAATCGATTTAGTATATATAAATGAACCAATTATATCTCAACGTGCATCATGGGTTATGAGTATATGTATGGATGAACAACCTGAACTTTTTGATAATTATATTCAAACAATATTAATTCATTTTCCATATTCAAATTTCCACGACTCTGTAAAAAGACACTCATTAAAGGTTTTGCAAAATATTAATATACCTAATAATGAGCTAGGAAAATTAATTGATGATTGTTTTAACTTGATTCATTCCAATAGTGAAGCTGTAGCTGTTAAAGTATATGCTATGGATTTTATTTTTAACAATTGCAAAAATGAACCTGATATTTTAAATGAACTCAAATTGGAAATTGAAAATCAATTACCATATTCCAGTGCAGG
This sequence comes from Sphingobacteriaceae bacterium, assembly GCA_965279595.1. Classification (GTDB taxonomy): domain Bacteria; phylum Bacteroidota; class Bacteroidia; order Sphingobacteriales; family Sphingobacteriaceae; genus CAIKLP01. The sequence goes on along the minus strand of OZ257246.1, from coordinate 2,343,043 downwards.
TTTTAAATCTAAAGCTAACAAGATTATAAAATACATAAATAAGAAAAGATGAATAGAATAATTCTGTATGATGGATATTGTAACTTATGTGTATTTGTTGTGAAATGGATTTTAAAGAGACAGCAATCAAAAGAAATATTTAGATTTGAAGCTATACAAAATCAAAATGCAAGGGCTTTATTAAAAGAGAGAAATATTTCCTTTATCTCATTAAATACAATCTATTATATAGAAGATAAAAAAGTATTTATTAAATCTAAAGCTGTTATTGAAATCCTTAAGCAACTCCCCTCTCAAAAATTTCTTGTCAATTTTTTAAATATTTTCCCAACTTCCATTGCAGACAATGGATACAATATAATTTCAAAATTGAGGTATTATATATTTGGTAAAAGAAAAGACTTGTTTATAGTCACAAAATATCCAAAGATTTAAAAATCCTTTTTAAGATTTTCAACAACTTCAAAAATAGCTGGACAATACAAGGTATTCTGTAAGGTAATATCTAAAATTGAACGAAATTGTTTATCACCTGTATGCGGATAACCTCTGCAAGCTTCTGGTCTAGCCTCATATACGCTGCAATAATTATTTCCTTTTAAAAATGGACAAGGAGCACCATTATGAACAAAATCCCCATCTTCATCCATATGTAAATACTTTGTTAATATATCTTTTGGTTTTACTTTTAGATGCTTTGCTAATCGCTGAATATCTTCTTGTTCAAAAGTTGGACTTATTGTTTTGCAACAACCGGCACATGTTAAACAATCAATTTTTTTAAACGCATCCTCATGATGTTTATCAACCAATTCTTGTAAATCTCCTCTCCTAGTTTTCTTTAAAACTTTGAAAAAATCTTCATTCTCCGAGTGCATTTTTTTTGCTTTGCGAGCAAATGCCTTTAAATCAATTTGCATGTATCGTTATAAATAAATTCAATATTTTATTTAACCCCTAATTCTGTCAAGATAAAATCTGCATGGTCAACTTTCTGAGCAACCCACAATACATATCTAATATCACAACCAATAGATCTACTGTAACTTTCATTCCAAGCAAAATCATTAATTGTTGCTTCATAAGCTCTGTCAAAATTCACCCCAACCAAATTACCATTTTCATCCATTACAGGGCTTCCAGAGTTTCCACCGGTTGTATCTAAATTATAAAGAAATGCAATTGGAACATTACCTTCTTTATTGGTGAAAGTTCCAAAATCTTTTTTCTTATATAATTCTCTAAATATCTCAGGAAGGAAATACTCCCCCTGATTCTCCCCTTTTTCAATAAGTCCAGTTATTGTGGTTGTAGGCTTCATATAAGTAGCATCAACTGGTGTATATCCTCTCACATTTCCAAAAGTTAAGCGCAAGGTACTATTTGCATCTGGTATAAAATCTGATTTTTTAAATAGAATACTTACATCTACATAATCAGCCAACAGTTTATTCAACTTACCATTTCTTTCTTTTACCATTGCCTTCATTGCTTCAATTTCTTTAGAAGCATTGTCAGCTAAAACTAACATTGGATCTTTAAATGACATAAAAGACTTCAATGGTTTTGCCAATAACCCATCTAAAAATGAAACTTCAACAAATTTTGATGTTTTATAAAGATTATCAACATACTTTTTAGTTAGATAATTTAAATCTTTTGCTTTAGAAACATTTAGTCCATCAATGAAATTAACTTGTTTATTAGCATCAAGTTCTAAACCATCCATCAAAATTCTTTGTAACAATAATTTATCAGTTTCAAAAACATAGGTAGTATAAATTTCAACACTTGATTTGATGATAGCTGATTTACTATCATTATATAATTTCTCTCTTTCTTCAGGTTTAGCGTTATTAATTTTCTTTTGCAAATTCAATACTAAATTAGCCACACTTAAAGCATTGGAGCTTCCATAAAATTGATCAAGCACCAAAAACTTTTTTGCATCGGCAAAAACTTCATTATAAACCAAATCAATATTAGTTAACATTTTTCCATAACTAGCCATTAAAGTTGGATCTGCATTGATAAATGCTTGCAATTCTTTTTCTTGAGCATATTTTTGATTTACCAATTCAATGCCTTTTAAACCTTTTAATTTCCCCTTATAATTTTTCAATACATTAGCCTTACGTTTTATTCTGGTAGCTTGTTTTAATTCTAACTCTTTGGTTGTTGAAGTTTCCTCCATCATTTTATTTTGCCATGTATATAAATTGGAGATATATGGTAATTGAAATTTTTCTTGGTACTCAATATATTTAGCAGGATAATTTCTGAATGTTCTTCCTGGGTATCCTAAAATGAAAACAAAATCTCCATCATTAGCGCCATTCGGATTTACTTTTAAGAATTTTTTTGGTTGATAAGGAACATTATCTTTAGAATATGCAGCAGCACTACCATCTTTAGCAACATATGCTCTCAAAAATGAAAAATCTCCAGCATGCTTAGGCCAAACCCAATTATCAGCTTCTCCTCCAAATTCACCTACTGCTCTTTGCGGAACATAAACTAATCTAACATCTTTAATAATTTTATATCTAAAAAGAACATAAGTTCTTCCAATAAACATTTCAGAAACTTCTGCTTTAATAGTTTTATCTTTTGCTTCTTCCTTTTTAATTAATTCAGCAATTTTTGCATTGATTACATTAATTCTTTCAGAAGGATCAACAACCATTTTTGCAGAAGAAAGTATTTTAACTGAAACATCTTCATATGAATCTGTAATCTTGCAGGTAAGATTTTTTGCTACCACCTCTTCTGCTTTGGTTCTTGCAACAAATCCATTTGTTAAATAATCCTTATCAGGAGTACTTGCCAATTGCACAGCTTCAAAAGCACAATGGTGATTAGTGATAATTAGTCCTTGATTAGAAACAAATGAACCTGTGCAACCACCTACATTTACTAATGCATCAATTAAACTTATCCCATTTGGATTATATACTTCAGATTGAGGAATTTTTAATCCAGCTTTGTTTAAATCTACTTTCTTAATTTCACTTAATGGATACATCCCTTCATCAGGGCTTTTGGCAGAATAATTAAAAAATGACAAAAGAACAATTGAAAAGAGTAGTAAATATTGCTTTTTCATAATAGATTTACCTTTATTAAGTTTCAAATTTAATTTTATTATTGGGAGAATCTAAAATATATTCAAACTATTACAATGGCCGAAGAATTAATTAAAGGATCACATCTAACAAAAACAGAAAAATATCAATCTTTACTTCCACAAATCAAAGCACTAATTGAAGGTGAAGATGATGTTATTGCAAATCTTGCAAATGTATCGGCAGCATTAAAAGAATATTTTGACTTTTTATGGGTGGGCTTTTATTTAGTAAAAGATGAAAACTTGGTTCTAGGTCCATTTCAGGGTCCAATAGCATGTACTCGAATTGCAAGGGGAAAAGGTGTTTGTGGACAGAGTTGGGAAAAAAATCAAGTATTAATAGTCGATGATGTCGATTTGTTTCCTGGTCACATTGCGTGTAGTTCATCTTCAAAATCCGAAATTGTTATACCAATTAGCAGAAATGGAAAAGTCATCGCAGTTCTAGACATTGATAGTGAACATTTGGCTTTTTTTAACGAAATTGATCAAAAGTACCTTCAAGAATTAGTAGAATTTCTAACATTTTGATGAAACCAATAGTCTATTTTATTTCTGGATTAGCAGCTGATCACCGAGCCTATATCAATATTGATTTAGAAGGATATGAAAGTAAACACTTAGCTTGGATTGAACCATTTAAAAATGAGAAGCTGAGTAATTATGCTAATAGGATGATTGAAAACATTGATCTATCAAAACCTGTTATACTCATCGGAACGTCACTTGGAGGCATAATTGCAGTGGAAATTTCAAAAATAATTAAGGTAGAAAAGGTTGTTTTAATTTCTACTATAAAATCTGCTGAAGAACAACCCTACTATTTTATTTTTTGGAGAATTTTTCCATTATATAAACTAATACCTGATTGGCTTTTGGCGAATGCCAGATTTTGGGTAAGCCTTTTGTTTAGTTATAAAATTAAAAAGAAATGGAAAGAATTATTTATTGATATGTTTAATAGAATGCCTAAAGGTATGTTAATATGGGCATTTGAAGTTATATTGAATTGGGAAAACGAAACCTTACCAAAAAACTATTTACATATTCACGGTGGCCGAGATTTTGTATTTCCCTATAAATTTGTGAAAGAAGCTAGATTGATTCAAAATGGCACACACATCATGGTTGTTACAAAAGGAAGAGAAATCAGTAAACTTATCAATGAATATTTAAAATTTTAGCACTATTTTAAAGCTAAAATATTATCAACTCCAATAATTTTTTCAACTGTAAATCCTTCAGCAAAAACACCCCCTGTTAGTTTTCCAAATTCTCTATTTCTTGCAATTACTGATTCTAAAAACTCAGGTTTAGAAATGTATGTTGTGGGTTCAGTAGAATTTGCATCAAAAAACTGAGTTTTAAAGGCTTTAATTGAATTTAATTTTTGTTCCATTTGCTCTGTAATATCTACCACAAATGCAGGTGATATATACCTATCTTGAATATAATGGTAAATATTTTTTGGACGCCAAGGTTTTTGAACTTCACCATTTAAAGTTGTTTCTATTTTAGCTAATCCTGCTTTAAAAAATGATTCAGAAACTAACTTTGCAGCTCTTCCATGATCCGGGTGGCGATCATCAATGGCATTAGCTAGTATCACATCGGGTTGATATTTCCTGATCATACTAATAATTTTCAACTGATGTTCATAATCATTTTCAAAGAAACAATCATCCATTTCTAAATTTTCTCTATAATGTATTCCAAGTATTTTAGTAGCTGATTCAGATTCTTCTTTTCTAGTTTCTACTGTTCCTCGCGTTCCCATTTCACCCCTTGTTAAATCAACTATGGCAACTTTATCTCCTAAAGAAATGTGTTTAATAATGGTGCCAGAACACGATAACTCAGCATCATCAGGATGTGCTGCAAAAACTAAAATGGAAACTTTTGTCATTCTATTAAAAATTATATTTAAAACTAACATCAACAATTCAATAATGTTCTGAATTATTCTAATGATACTACAATCTTTTCTATTTCTATATCTTCTCCTGTAGGATCATAATGTGATTTTAAGTTTGAACCGAAGAGCCTGGCTAGTGATTGCCAAAAAAAAGCGGATAGATTTCCTTTCAAATCTTGAAGTACAACATAACTTGTATTACCTGTTTGCCTATCGATTAATTTAATTAAAATTTTGCCTTGTGTAATTGTTAAACTTTTCAATTCATCTTCAAATTTTTCTTTAATCTCTTTTTCTGTTTTATCAACTAATGCTTTTTGAACTCTCTTATCAGTGGTCATAGTAAGTTCTTTTTCTAATTGTTTAAACTTTACTCCCGCTAATTTTGCATATGGCCAAACCTTCAATACATCTCTTCTTAATTTAGTATATCTTATTTGCTCTCTACGTGATTTAAAAATTCTATTTGCATAAATATTTACTGATGGTAAATAAGCAAATGGTATAGTGTCTCCTTCTATTACAATACCCCTAACAATTAATGTATCGTTTTTATTTGATTGTGCACTTGCTGTCACACAATTAAACAATACAAATGTTAAAAAGGAAAGGAATACAAATAGCTTTTTCAATCTTTTTTTATTGACAATAACCAAATATGATGATAATTATTATTTTCAACCCATTATTTGAACTATTTTTTTTACTTTAGGATATGGTCGAAATAGATATAGAAGCAGAGAAAAAAGAAATCCAAAAACGCTATAGAGCTTTATTGAAAGCTTGTAAGCCCACCATGCAAAAGGGCGATAAAAGACAAATAAGGTTAGCTTTTGAAATTTCGGTAGATGCTCATAAAAATATGCGCCGAAAGTCTGGCGAACCATATATCTATCACCCTATTGCTGTGGCCCAAATTGCCGCTGAAGAAATTGGACTCGGCACTACATCAATTGTTTGTGCTTTATTGCATGATGTTGTTGAAGACACCCAACTTACTCTTGAAGATATTGAAAGAGAATTTGGAAAAAAAGTTGCAAATATTATAGATGGACTGACTAAAATTTCCGGAGTTTTTGATCAAACCTCTTCAATTCAAGCTGAAAATTTCAGAAAAATGCTGCTTACCCTTGCTGACGATGTGAGGGTTATACTTATTAAACTCGCTGATCGGTTACATAATATGCGAACCTTAGACAGCATGCCAAGAGATAAGCAATTGAAAATATCTTCTGAAACTGCTTATTTATATGCCCCCCTTGCCCATCGATTAGGGTTATATGCAATCAAGTCTGAATTAGAAGATTTGTCAATGAAATATACGGAAGCTACAACGTATAAATTCATTGCCCAAAAATTAAATGAAACAAAAGGTGAAAGAGCAAAATTTATCAATGAATTTATCAAACCAATTAATGATAAATTAAAAAGTCAGAATTTAGAAGTTTCATTATTTGGACGACCAAAGTCTATTCATTCTATTTGGAAAAAAATGAAATCAAAAGGTGTTCCTTTTGAAGAAGTATATGATTTATTTGCAATTAGAATAATAATAGATAGTCCGATTGAAACTGAAAAAGCAGATTGTTGGAAGGCTTATTCAGTAGTTACAGATGAATATATTCCTAACCCTGATCGATTACGTGATTGGGTTTCTTCACCTAAAGGAAATGGCTATGAATCACTGCATACAACAGTTATGGGTCCAAAAGGTAGATGGGTGGAAGTGCAAATTCGAAGTAAAAGAATGAATGAAATTGCAGAAAAAGGTTTCGCTGCACATTGGAAATATAAAGAACAAAGTAATGAAAATGGTTTAGACCAATGGATACAAAAAGTTAGAGATTTATTAAGCAATCCAGAGTCAAATGCATTAGACTTTTTAGATGATTTTAAAATGAATTTATTCTCAGATGAGATATTCATTTTTACACCAAAAGGAGACTTGATGAAATTACCGTCAGGTGCAACAGCACTCGACTTCGCATTTGAAATTCATTCTGATTTAGGAAGTAAATGTATTGGAGCAAAAGTTAACCATAAACTAGTACCATTAAGTCATAAACTTCAAAATGGTGATCAAGTTGAAGTTATCACATCTGAGAAACAAAAACCAAAAGATGATTGGTTGAATTTTGTAATTACAAGTAAAGCGAAAGCTAAAATTAAATCCTCAATGCGTGAGTCTAAAATTAGAACCGCAGAGGATGGCAAAGAAATTTTAGAACGTAAATTGAAATCATTAAAAATTCCAATTAATCCTCAACAATTAAGTAAAATTTGTTTGTTTTTTGATTTGCCCAATAATTTGGAATTACATTACCAGGTTGCACTTGGGAAAATTGATTTGAAGGAATTGAGAGAATATCAACTTGCAGAAAAGAAATTACCTGGCAAAAATGCTACAGCTATTGATAAAGATGCATTTAATCACTTAGCAAAATCAGTTAAAAGCAAAGATTCAGATATACTTTTAATTGGCGAGGATTTGCATAAAATCGATTATAAACTCTCCCCTTGTTGTAATCCTATTCCAGGTGATGATGTTTTCGGATTTATTACTGTAAGTGAAGGAATTAAAATACACCGAACTAATTGTCCAAATGCAGTAAAACTAATGTCTAATTTTGGTTATAGAATTGTTAAAGCTAAATGGACTGGTCAAAAAGAAATTGCATTTTTAACTGGTATTAGAATCACTGGAATTGACGACGTTGGTGTAGTAAATAATATTACCAAAGTGATTTCCAGCGATTTAAAAGTAAATATGCGATCTATTACTGTAGATAGTGATGATGGTATATTTGAAGGAACTTTGATGGTTTATGTTAATGATACTAGCCACTTAGATGTACTCATACGAAAGCTCAAACAAGTCAATGGCGTGTTATCTGTTACCCGATTTGATACACAAAATATAAATGTTTAAAACTAGCATTCTGCTTTTCTTTTGATTGAGAAATAATTGATTATTTTTGAATCTTTCACACCAAAAAACCTAGAATGTCAACAAAAGAAACCATTGAGAGCGTTAAAAAAATATTCGAAGTTTATTTAGAAACCAGAAATTTAAGGAAAACACCAGAGCGCTTTGCCATTTTAGAAGAAATCTATTCCCGAAATGATCATTTTGATGTAGAATCGCTTTATATCCACATGAAAAACAGAAAGTACAGGGTAAGTAGAGCTACAGTTTATAATACATTGGAGATTCTACTTTCTTGTGATTTAGTTACCAAGCATCAATTTGGTAAAAACATGGCCCAATTTGAAAAATCTTATGGCTATAAACAACATGATCATATTATTTGCATTGATTGTGGTAAGGTTGTAGAATTTTGCGACCCCCGTATTCAACAAATTCAATCAATGATGGGTGAATTATTAGACTTTGAAGTGAACCACCATTCACTTAATTTATATGGCGCATGTACCAAATTGAAGAAAAATGGACAATGCGATTCTTTTACAAATAATACTAACAAATAAAATATAAAGCATGAGAGTGGATGTTCTTTTAGGATTGCAATGGGGAGATGAAGGGAAAGGAAAAATTGTAGATGTATTAAGCCCAGATTATGATATGATTGCTCGATTTCAGGGAGGTCCAAATGCAGGACATACACTTGAATTCGAAGGTAAAAAATATGTATTGAACACCATTCCTTCTGGAGTTTTCAATCCAAAAACATTAAATCTTATTGGAAATGGAGTTGTAATTGATCCTGTAATTTTCAAAAAAGAAATTGAAAAATTAAAAGAGAATGGATATGATCCTATATCAAATGGAAAGCTAGTAATTTCAAGAAAAGCACATTTAATTTTACCTACCCATAGGTTATTAGACGCTGCAAGTGAAACTAAAATGGGATTGTCAAAAATTGGTTCAACTTTAAAAGGAATTGGGCCAACTTATCAAGATAAAATTGGTAGAAAAGGGTTAAGAGTTGGTGATACCATGTTAGCCGATTTTAGAAACAAATATGATCAATTAGTTGCTAAACATTTAGAAACATTGAGTCATTATTCTATAGATATTGATTTTTCAGAATATGAAAAAGAATGGTTTCAAGGAATTGAATTATTGAAACAAATGGTTCAAGTTGACGCAGAACATTTAGTTAATAAATATATTAAAGAAGGTAAAAAAGTTTTAGCAGAAGGCGCACAAGGAACTTTATTAGATATAGATTTTGGATCTTACCCTTATGTGACTTCTTCTAATACAACATCAGCTGGAGCCTGCACTGGGCTTGGTGTTGCACCTAATAAGTTAGGAAAAGTGATTGGAATTTTTAAAGCTTATTGTACAAGAGTTGGAGGAGGTCCATTTCCAACTGAATTAGATAATGAAATTGGGGAAGAATTAAGAAAAATTGGTCATGAATTTGGTGCAACCACCGGAAGACCTAGACGTTGTGGTTGGATAGATTTACCAGCATTAAAATATGCTATCATGTTAAATGGAGTTACCGAATTAGTTATGACTAAAGCTGATGTATTGAGCGGGTTTGAAAAAATTTATGCTTGTACACATTATGATTACAATGGTGAAACTATCGATTACATGCCATATGATATCCTTTCAATTGAACCCAAACCAATATTTAAAGAAATTGAAGGCTGGAAGGAAGATTTGACAAAAATTCATGAATTAAATGAAATTCCAACGGCTTTAAATAATTACATTTCTTACTTAGAAAAAGAGTTAGGGGTGCCAGTAAAGTACTTGTCTGTTGGACCTGATCGCACACAAACATTAATACTTCAATAAAATACAAAGGGCTTTAGCCCTTTTTTTATGAAAGAAAATTCTAGTCATTCGATCAATTTAATAGAAAAAATTTATCAATTAGATAAACAAGAGTCAGTCTTTTGCTTATTAAATTCGAACGGTTATACAAATCAATACAGCAAATTTCAATGGGTATTAGGTTATGGAACAAATTCAAAAATTGAATTAAAAAAAGAGCATAGTGCTTTTGATAAATTAATAGAATATCAAAATTCAAATCCATCAAAATTTCTATTGGGTTTTTTTTCTTATGATTTAAAAAATGATGTAGAAAATTTGAATTCAAACAACAAAGCAAGTATTCAATTTCCTTCTTTATTTTTCTTTGATCCTAAAAATTTATTGTTTTCTACAACTGATTCATTTCCTAAACCTGAGAAAAACGAATCATCTCTAAGTTTAAGAAATAATAATTTTAACTTAAAATCTGTCATCAAAAAAGAGGACTATTTAGAAAAAGTAAATAAATTAAAGTCAAATATTCTTGAGGGCGATATTTATGAAATAACCTTCTGTATGGAATTTATTTTAGAAGATTTTGGGTTAGATCCAATTGATCTCTATTTTAGATTAAACCAGCTCTCCCCTATGCCCTATTCTGCCATCTTTAAAAATGGAAATCAATATATCATTTCAGCGAGTCCAGAACGTTTCTTGAAAAAATCAAACAATAAACTTATTTCGCAGCCAATTAAAGGTACAATCAAACGAAATGAGAATTTGAATGAAGACGAACTTCAAAAGGAAAAATTATTAAATGATCCAAAAGAAAGAGCAGAGAATGTGATGATTGTTGATTTAGTTAGAAATGATTTGAAGAAGAGTTCACAAACTGGAAGTGTTAAAGTAACTGAACTTTTTGGGATTTATAGTTTTCCAAAATTGCATCAAATGATTAGTACAATAGAATCAGAATTATCTCCTCAAATTAATCCTATATTGGCTCTGAAGTATGCATTTCCAATGGGTTCAATGACAGGTGCACCTAAAGTTCGAGCCATGCAATTGATTGATGAAATGGAAGTATCCAAACGATCCGCTTTTTCAGGCGCTCTTGGTTATATTGATAGCAATGGAGATTTTGATTTTAGTGTAATTATTAGAAGTATTTTCATTGATACTTTATCTAGAACTTTATCATTTCAAGTTGGAAGTGCTATCACTTTAGATTCGGATCCTGAAAAAGAATACATTGAATGCTTGCTAAAAGCTGAAGCTATTTTAGAATCTCTAAAATAAAAAAAGAGAGCTACTTCAAAAGTAACTCTCTTTAAAATTGTTTTAATTTCCTTATTTAGTAAAAACTATTCTTTCTACTTTTTGCATTCCATTAACACTTAATTTTACGAAATAAATTCCATTCTGAAATTCTCCCGATTGATTACTAAATGTAATTTCTTGTGAACCTGAATTTAAAAACTGTTTGTTGATTAAAGTTTTAATATTTCTTCCCAAAACATCCAATATTTCTACATTAACTGTTGCATCTTGAACTAAGGTAAAATTAATCTTTGCTTCATGATTGAATGGGTTGGGCGCTACATTCATATTTAAATTATTGTACAATAAATTGTCAACTCCAGTGCTTACAGAAATTACAATATTATCAATATATAAATTATTACCAGGTGCGCCATTTGTTGCTCTAAATCTTATGATCGCATTATCTTCATTTGTATAAGTAGATAAAGAAATTGAATCTTCTCTCCATTGTGCATCAGATGATGGAATAAATGAAGAACCTGTAATGGCTGCAGTTTCTAATGTTGTGCCAGACTTAGTTAATAAGTTTGTGTATGTAACACCACAATTTCTAGAAGCTCCAATATTTAATTCATCTGTACTCAATGATGTTCTTCTTGCATATGCAACTCTATATTTTAAAACCGGATTTGTTGTTCCTTTTAAATTCAAAGCAGGCAACATAAAGCTATTTACTTGTCCATCACTAACGCCATAAAATTTCATTGCTAAAGAATTTGCACTTGCAAATCCAACTGTACTAACTCTTTCCCAATTCTTAGTATTTCCTGCTTTATTATAAATATCATTTTCAACTGTGCCTGCATTTTCCATATCTTGAGCAAAAGGAGCTGTTACAGTTGATACTGTTTCGAAAATTTTCATGTAATCAACTTTGGTTACACTATCACTTCCAGCAGCATTTGTAACTTTTAATTTCACAGTATATCTTCCGCCTTGGCTATAAACTACTGTTGGATTTTGTAAAGTAGAGGAAGACGGTGTTCCTCCTTCAAATGTCCATTCCCAAGCCGTAGGATCAGCTCTAAAACTACCATCTTTAAATTGAACAGTGATTCCGGAACAAACTTCTTGTGGTCTAGCAAACTCAGCTTTAGCTACACATGCTGCAGGTACAAATCCATCATTAGTTCCTGTAGCTATTAAATTTGCTGGTGACCATAAATTACTTCTTGAATTAACAGTATTATTTAAAGTAGATTGCATTCTAGTATTTTGTCCTTTTGAAAACATATTTTGACAATTACCATTTGTATAATCCATATAATTTTCTGTCATTTCAACTGCGTTACCTGCACAAGTAGATACTTTATTTATTGGACAACCTGCATTTGAAGTTTCATGGGGAGGAGTATCACCCACAAAATCATTACCGCACGTTGCATCACCCCAAATATGTCTTAAATTTAAAGAGTGTCCCATTTCATGTGGTAGGGTTCTTCCAAAATTACTGTAATTAGAGGTGTTACCACATACAGTTGATTTTAATAAAATTCCATCAGTACTATTTGCTCCGCCTGGAAATTGCGATCGGCCTAAAACTACTCCACCTGTTGGTGTTCCAGCTGAAGGGGTAATTGTTTCCACTACCCAAACATTAAAATATTTATCATTCGGCCATGCACTTAATGCTTTAATTGGGTTATCAGCATTGAATGTTTGATCAGTTTGATATCTTACAATACCATCTGTACAATTGCCATTTGGATCAAGTCTAGCTAACCTAAATTCAACTTCACAATCTGCAGCAACTGATTTGTAAATTGGATTGGTACTTCCTGTATCTGCATTCATTCTCCTGAAATCTTTATTTAAAATTTCAACTTGTTCCAAAATTCTTTCTTTTGAAATATTCTCTGAACCACCATTGTGAAACACATGAAAAACAATTGGAATAATTTTTACAGCGGAAGCTGATTTATTTGGATTCTCAGCAAGTGCTTTGATAAATGCTTCTGTATCTCTTTCTAATTTTTCTTGGTTAAGTATAAATTGAGGATCTTTCTTGGATACTTCCTCAGTATATTCATATGTACTGCAAGGCACAGGTTGTTGCGCTTTTAAAAATCCGATTGATGAAAAAAGGAATAAAAAGCTAACAAGTAATTTTTTGTTCATAATAATTAATTATTTATTTGATTGTTAAATGTATGAAAATGTGGAATATTGTTATTGTATAAGCAATAATTTGACCAATTAGTTACAATCAGCTTTTGGTTTTCTTTTAAAAAGATTGGCTTTGGATTCCTTTCCTTTTAAAATTCGTTCAATATTTTTTTGATGGGTTATCATTACTAAAATACAAACTGCAATTGCAAAGAGAATTTGGGTTCGTGTGGCTGATTCATTAAAAAACAGAATAGTAATAACAGGAAACATAAAACTAGCAACCATTGAACTCAAAGATACATATCGGGTAGTCATGAGCATTATTACGAATACAATGCAGGATAAACCCGATGCGGCTGGATGTACGGCTAATATCATTCCAAACAATGTTGCAATGCCTTTACCACCTCTAAAACCAGCAAAAATGGGAAATATATGTCCAATCACAGCTGTTAATCCCAATACTAACTGAAAGTTGGCAAATTGTACAGTGCCAGGTGAGTATTTACCTACAAAATAAACTAGATTAGTTGCTGTAAATCCTTTTAAAATATCAATGATTAATACAGGAATCCCTGCTTTCTTACCTAATATTCTAAAGGTATTGGTTGCTCCAGCATTTCCACTACCATATTCTCTCACATCAATCCCATATACCGCCTTGCCAAGCCAAATTGCAGTAGGTATCGACCCATACAAATAGGAAAGTATTAATGCAGTAGACGTATAAATTGATAACATTGAATCAGGGTATGAATTCCAAATGTATAAAAATTATAAAAATAACCTAAAAAGCCTTTAAACTTAGGTCTAATGATTTGACTGAATGGGTCAATGCACCTATGGAAATATGAGTTACACCACATTCAGCATATTCTCTAACATTTTCAATTGTAATGCCACCTGATGCTTCAGTTTCATATTGATGATTGATTATTTTAACACCTTCAACCAAGTCTTTAAAGCTGAAATTATCGAACATTATTCTTTTAAATCCACCAATTTCCAAAGCCTCTCCCACTTCTTTCAAATTTCTTGTTTCAATTTCAATAGGAAGATTTAAATGATTTGTTTTTAAATATTGATGTGCGTTTTCTAGAGCATTCTTGATTCCTCCCGCGTAATCTACATGATTATCTTTAATCAAAATCATATCGAACAATCCAAAACGATGATTATATCCACCCCCTATTTTAACAGCTTCTTTTTCTAAAAAGCGTATTCCTGGAGTTGTTTTACGGGTATCTAAAATTTTGGTCTGTGTTCCTTTTACTTTTTCTACCACTTGATGGGTAATAGTAGCTATTCCCGACATTCTTTGCATGGTATTTAAAACCAATCTTTCAGCTTTTAAAATGGATTGAGCATCACCAGAAACTGTTAACACAATATCTCCGATATTAATTGAATGACCGTCTAGAATAAAAGTATTAACCTTTAATTTAGGATCTACTATTTCAAAAATTCTAACAACAACAGTTAATCCGGCTAAAATTCCATTTTCTTTGACTAGCAATTTTGCTTGACTGGTAGTTCCATTGGGTATGGTAGATAATGATGTATGATCTCCATCGCCCACATCTTCGGCTAAGGATCTTACAATAAATTCATCTAATTGTTGAGAAGTGTAATTCATCTATTGGCTTTTGGCCAAAGGTAGGAAATTAGCGGAAACGTTCTTCTTCAAATCTCATTTCTTGCAACACCAGGTTTCCATCAACCTGTTTTAAAATGAAATAAATTCTAAAGTTTCCGTTTTTAGTGAATAAAGTACCAATTGCAAACCTTGAAGCATCACCATTAGCATTATTTTTATACAATAATTGGAAATTGACTACATCATACTTGCTAAAAAAGTCACGAAGAACCATTTCGGCTTGTGACTTGCTATAAACGTTGCTTTGGTCATAAAGGGTTAATTCAACCTTAGAGTTGAAGTATTTGGATATAAGACGTTGGTCTGAATTATTAAATGCAGCATTGATGTCTTCATAGATTTCAGTCTGTGAAAACACTTTAATACTAAACAATAAAATTAGGCCAATTAGGGCAAAAATCCTCTTCATCAATCAAAAACTACTTTTTTTCACATTTACTACATTAAAAACTGTGCCAATCATTTCTGCTTTGTACTTTTACACTATGAAAAGTAATAAAACTGTTTTAATGATACTTGATGGTTGGGGTTTAGGACAAAATTATAATGCCGATGCCATTCAGCATGCCAATACCCCTTTCTATCATAGTTTATTGAGCCAATACCCTCATTCTAAGCTTATCGCTTCAGGTGAAGCAGTTGGTTTGCCTGAAGGACAAATGGGCAATTCAGAAGTTGGACATTTAACAATTGGCTCTGGAAGGATTATCTATCAAGAATTAGTAAAAATAAACAAAGCCGTAAAAGAGCGAACTATTAATGAAAATAGGGTACTTCTTCAGGCTTTTGAATATGCAAAGCAAAATAACAAGAATGTACATTTTATAGGACTACTTTCAGATGGAGGTGTACACTCTCATATAAATCATCTAAAAGGCCTATGCAGTATGGCTGCAGAATTAGCAATAGATAATGTATTTATACATGCATTTTTAGATGGTAGAGACACTGACCCTAAATCAGGAATTCAATATTTATCAGATTTAGAATCATATCTAAAAAACACCACTGG
This sequence comes from Sphingobacteriaceae bacterium, assembly GCA_965279595.1. Classification (GTDB taxonomy): domain Bacteria; phylum Bacteroidota; class Bacteroidia; order Sphingobacteriales; family Sphingobacteriaceae; genus CAIKLP01. Next base: position 2,327,165 of record OZ257246.1, on the reverse strand, counting down.
TAAAGTGGCTAGTATTATTGGAAGATTCTATGCTATGGATAGAGATAATAGATGGGAGCGTGTAAAATTAGCTTATGACTTATTAATAAATGCTCAAGGAAATAGAACAAATAACTACCAATCTGTTTTAAAGGAATCATATGAGAATGGTGTAACAGATGAATTTATTAAGCCTATTATTTGCTTAGATGAAAACAATCAAGCATACCCAACTATTCAAGAAGGTGATGTTGTAATTTGTTTTAATTTCAGAACAGATAGAGCAAGAGAAATTACAATTGCACTAACTCAAAAAGATATTCATGAATATAATTTGGCAAAATTAAATTTACATTATGTAACATTTACCAATTATGATGATTCTTTTCAGAATGTAAAAGTTGTTTTTGAAAAAGATAATTTAGTAAATACTATTGGTGAAGTTATTTCTGAGAATAATAAAAAACAAATAAGAATTGCTGAAACAGAAAAATATCCACATGTTACTTTTTTCTTTTCAGGTGGAAGAGAAAAACCTTTTGAAGGTGAACAAAGAATAATGATTCCTTCACCAAAGGTTGCAACATATGACTTACAGCCTGAAATGAGTGCTAATGGAATTAAAGAAGCTATCATCAAAGAGCTGAATAAACAAGAGTCGGATTTTGTGTGTTTAAATTTCGCTAACCCAGATATGGTAGGTCATACAGGAGTATTTGAGGCAGTCGTAAAAGCTGTTGAAACCGTTGATCAATGCACCAAAGAAGTAGTAGAATGTGGAATAAAGAATGGATATTCCTTTGTAATAATTGCTGACCATGGTAATGCTGATTTTATGATTAATCAAGATGGCTCCGTAAATACAGCACATTCAACTAATTTAGTACCTTGTATTATTATCAACAAAGATATTAAAGCTATTAATGATGGAGGTTTGGCAGATATAGCTCCAACCATATTAGAATTAATGAATTTGCCTCAGCCAATTGAAATGAATGGAAAAAGTTTAATAATTCATTAATGAGAAAAACTTATATCAGCATAGTAATTATTTTAATATTAAATTCTTGTCAAAATAAAAGTGACAAAAAAAATAATGAAAACTATTTCGATTTAAAATCAAGTTTAGACAAAGAAATCTTATATATAAATCAGCTTAATGGATTAATTAATAAGATGGTTATGATTGATCAAAAAGTGGAGCAAAAGAATATTGCAAAAGAATCTTGTTTGTCTGATTTACAATCTATTTTCGAGTATGATTTAAATAAACCTTCTTGGAAAAATTCATTTAGAGTAAACAATACTGCAAATGCTACAACTTATTCGAGTATTGAAAAATCAATACCTGTAAGGAAAATGATTGTAGAAAAAAATGCAGTTACAAATAATATTGAACACATAAGAATTATTTATCGGAACGAAAATAATCTATTCAAAACACATAAAATTATTGATATCCAACCAAAAAAAGGGTATCAAATTTGCATTACACAAGATGTTCGAGGCTTAGATAAAGAAGTAGTTTGGGTAAAGGTTTCCTATTAATTTAATTTATAAATTTCGAGTTTCTAATAATGAATATATCCTTCAAACTTGAAATCTATCTGTGTTTATTTTTCTATTGAAAAATCTAAATTTCAAAAATCATCTCAATTCTATTCATCCAACACCCAAATCATTTATTCTATTAACTCCAATGCCTCATCCACACTACCAACAGGTAATTGACAGTTTTGATCTTTACAAACATAAATTTTTGTTTGAAGTGTAAATCTGTTTAGAAGAAGTGGTAAATTTGAATCCACTTCCGATCCACAAATTATTTTATTCGGAATATAATAGGTAGCTAAATTTTTTCTAAAAGATTCTGTTTCTTTTCCTGAAATCACTATTTCAAAAGGCGTGTAAATTTGAAGCAATAATAAATTAGCCCAATTTGAATAAGAAGACCCATAAACTTTAATTTTTGTACTTATTGATTGCAAGTTTTTTATTGCCATTTCTTTCCATTCGATCCTTTCCAAAACAATTCCTAATTTAAATAACACATTTGCGATAACAGAATTACTAGAAGGTATTACATTGTCTGTAACTTCATGTTTACGGGCTATTAAGGCTTCATCAATTATGGAAGTATAAAAAAACATACCATTTTCTGAATCGTAAAAATCAATTAAACAAGTTTCAATTAATTGCGAAGATAAGATTAACCAGTTTTCATCAAACGTTATTTCGTATAATGCTAAGAATGCTTCTGCTGTTATAGCATAATCATCTAAAAATCCATTTATTTTCGCTGCTTTATTTTTATAAGTTCGTTTGATTTTTCCATTTTCCATTAAATTTTCATGGATAAATTTTGCAGTTGAAATTGCAATTTCCTTATAAGTCTCAACTCCTAAAACTTTATAAGCTTCACATAAAGCATTTATCATTAAAGCATTCCATGAAGTCAATAGTTTATCATCTATCCCTGGTTTTATTCTGTTTTGACGATTTAATTGAACTATTTTATTACACTCATTGATAATGTCTAATAATTTTTCTTTCTCCATATTAAATTGTTCAGCAATTGCATCATCACTGTATTTTCTATGAAGAATATTAAAATCATGTTCCCAATTTGCTTCTTCAAAAATTTGATAATAAGCACAATATATTTCTGCATGATCTTTCAATAATTCTTTAATTTCTTTCTTCGACCAACAATAATATTTGCCCTCCACTCCTTCTGAATCAGCGTCAGTAGCAGATTGAAACCCTTGATTTGTTATATACCATTCATCAAGGCAAAATTGAATTGTTTGTTGGATTACTCTTTTATACAAGGGGTTTTTATATTTAGAAAAAGCTTCACTATATAGCGAAATTAATTGTGCGTTATCATAAAGCATTTTTTCAAAATGTGGTACTAACCAATGGTCGTCCACTGAATATCGACAAAACCCACCCTTAATTTGATCATAAATTCCACCCATTGCCATTTTTTCAAGAGTTAGTTGAACAATAGCATGTATTGCTTCATCATTACTGAAATGGGCATATCTTAATAAAAATAAAAAGTTATTAGGCATCGGAAATTTGGGTGCTCTATTATGACCTCCATTACTATAATCAAAATAAGGCTTCCAAGCATTCACTATTTCTTTTAAATATTCTTTACTGAAAATTTGTTGTGTATTATTTTTAGGAATTAATTCCATTTTTCTAATTCCTTCAGTCAACTTACTTGCATATTCTTCCGTTTCATTTGGTTTTTTAACATGAAAATCAGCTATGTTTTTCAGTATTGATATCCAATCGTTTTTTTTGAAATAAGTACCTCCATATATTGGTCTTTGATCAGGAAGTGTAATACAATTCAGAGGCCAACCACCTTGCCCGTTCATTAATTGAACTGCATTCATGTATATCTGATCAATATCTGGTCTCTCTTCTCTATCAACTTTAATGCAGACAAAATATTCATTCATGATAGCAGCCACTTCATCATTTTCAAATGATTCATGCTCCATTACATGACACCAATGGCAAGCTGAATACCCAATGCTTACAATAATTAATTTTCCTTCAATCTTCGCTTTATTTAATGCCTCTAAACCCCAAGGATACCAATCAACAGGGTTGTTTGCATGTTGTAATAAATATGGCGAACTTTCTTTGCTTAGGTGATTCAATTGTCAAATTATTAAGTGCTAACAAATTTAATAGATTAGAATTCAATTAATGATTATTTATATCTTTATTATTAAAATCGTTTATGCGTTTAATTGATCTAGTTGAAATCTTAGGAACTATTGCATTCGCACTTTCAGGTGCTTTTTCGGCAATGCAAAAAAGATTGGATGTGTTTGGTGTACTTATTATCACTTTCGTTTCAGCTATTGGTGGCGGCACAATTAGAGATTTGTTAATTGGGAGTTTGCCAGTTGCCTGGATACTTGATATTCAAATCATCAGCACGATTTTAATAACATACTTAATTGCTTTATTTTTTTTACCAAAATTAATTAAGCTAAATAAAATTCTTTTTTGGTTTGATACTATTGGACTTGCAGTATTTTGTGTAGTAGCAATTGATAAAGGAATTAGTTTTCATTTACATCCAATTGTATGTATTGCTTTAGGTACCATAACTGGTTGTTTCGGTGGTATTTTGAGAGATGTTATTTTGAACGAAATCCCATATGTATTTAGAAAAGATATTTATGCGTCAGCATGTATAGCTGGAGGCATTGTCTATTTTCTAGCCATTTCATTATCGGTACCAGAACAGCTGCTGGGTTGGGTTTCAGGAATTACAATTGGAGTTATTAGAGTATTGGCTTTTTATTATAAATGGAGATTGCCATTAATTTATGTAAAGGAAAATTGAATTAAAATTTACTTACTCTAGTCATATAAGTAAGACTGTTGGTTTTTATCTCTACTAAATAAATTCCACTTTGAAAATCACTAATATCAATTTCGTTAGTTAAAGTATTGTTTTGATATTGCAATAATTGACCTAGGTTATTATATACTTTAATGTTTTTTGGAGCATCTGAATCCAAATCAAAATGTAATACACCATCGGTTGGATTTGGATAGGCAATTAATTGTATAGCTTTTGTTTCATTTATTCCAACAGTTTTTAATGCATTTGAAAATAGGATATTTGAACGCACACAAGTTAAAACTGTAAGCATTTTAGAAGCTTGCCCTTGTGTGAAAATATTCATACATGCATCATCAGTATAATCCATATAATTTTGATACATATCACCACCTTGATTTTCATTATTACAACTAGGATGATTTCCGACATAACATGAAGTTGATGGCGTTTCTTGATTTGGAGTATCTTGAATAAAATCTGAACCTGCACATTTATCCAAACTATATTCATCATCTCCCCAAGTATGAAATAAACCTAACCAGTGTCCTACTTCATGAGTAGCTGTTCTACCTAAATGGTATGGAGGAACTACGGTTCCTATATCTCCAAAATATTCAAAATCACAAACAATGCCATCTAATTCTGCAGGTTCACCAGGAAATGAAGAATAACCTAAATACAATTGCTCTAAATTACAAACCCAAATATTTAAATAAGAATCTGAAGGCCAAGGATCATCTCCTCCAGTTAAACATGATTTCATTTTTTCCTCTGCAATATTAAATTGCATTATATTGGTTGATTTATAAACAATACCTTTAGTTGGTTGTCCTTTTGGATCTCTTTTAGCTAAAGCAAATCTGATTTTAGTATCTGCTCCAACTTCATTGGTATTAAAGCCGTTTGAACCTTCTCTACGTGAAAAATCTTCATTCAATATTCTTATTTGAGATTCAATTTGTGCTTTGGTAATGTGTTGAACTGCATCTTTATAAATTACATGAACAACAACTGGTATTACTATTGAATCGAATGATTGAACAGAAGGAAGGCTTTTAAGTTGTTGTAAATTTTTAATGATAGAAGGATTGCTGATTCCTTTGTTGATATGGTTTTGATATTGTGGCATGGTATAACAATTTCTGCCTTGGCCAAAGCTATTTTGTATGAATAAACAAAATAAGAAGGTAAAGAATAATTGAGCCGCCTTTTTCATCTGAGTACACTGGGTAAAAATTATACTAGATTTAATATTTCATCAACTAACTGTGTAATTCTAATTAGTTCTATTAAACACTAATGACTCTTTTTACGAAGCATTTCTAAAAAAGTTCCAATTATTTTGGATTTTTAAAATAATGCAAATGGGTCAATGTCCAAAAAGCAGCTTGGAATTGACCCATTCGAAGAAATTTTCATAAATTCTTGAGAAAAAATATTTACATATGATAGATGTTGTCGATCATTGATGGTTCATTTATTGTAGTATTTAAATCAACTAAAACTCCATCAGCAATATCAAAAATCCAACCATGAACTGTAATGTTTTGCTTGATTTTCCATGCGTTTTGCAAAATTGATGATTGACAAACATTTTTGACTTGTTCTTTCACATTCAATTCACACATCAATCTTAATTTAGAATCATGATCTTGAATGCTATCTACTTGTTGTTGGTTTTTAGTATAAACAGCTTTGATATTACTTAGCCAATTATCCATTAAGCCATAAGATTTTTTTAGCATAGCGGCCTCTATACCCCCACAACCGTAATGTCCTGTCACAATAATGTGCTTTACTTTTAAAATTTCAACAGCATATTGTATAACAGAAAGGCAATTCAAATCAGTTTGAATCACCAGATTGGCTATATTTCTATGAACAAATAGTTCACCAGGTTCTAATCCTACTATTTCATTTGCAGGCACTCGACTGTCAGAACATCCAATCCATAAGTATTCTGGTGTTTGAATTCCTTTTAATCTACTAAAGAAATCGGGTCGAATACTGAGTTTATCATTAACCCATTCTTTATTATTTTGAAGTAATTGTAATAAATCATCATGGGTATGTGAATTCATTTTTACCAAGTTCTATTTACATCAAAAGCTTCTAAATAATCTGCAAATTTTCTAACGAATTGACCTCCTAAAGCTCCGTCAACAATACGGTGATCATAAGAATGAGATAAGAACATTTTATGACGAATGGCAATCATGTCGCCATCCTCAGTTTCAATAACTGCTGGCATTTTACGAATTGCACCTACTGCCATGATAGCTACTTGAGGTTGATTGATAATTGGCGTTCCCATTACGTTTCCAAATGAACCAACATTTGTCATTGTATAAGTGCCACCTGAAATTTCATCAGGAGTTAATTTATTATTTCTTGCCCTATTTGCTAAATCATTAACTGCTTTGGTTAATCCTACTAAATTCATTTGGTCGGCATTTTTTATTACAGGAACAATTAAATTTCCAGAAGGTAAAGCAGCAGCCATTCCAACGTTTATATTTTTCCTTTTGATAATTTGAGTACCATTTAATGAAACATTAATATTTGGAAAATCCTTAATTGTTTTAACCAAAGCTTCAATAAAGATTGGAGTAAATGTTATTTTTTCATTTTCTCTTCTTTCAAATTCCTTTTTCACTTTTTCTCTCCAACGTACAATATTGGTAACATCTGCCTCAACGAATGAAGTAACATGTGGTGAAACATGTTTACTCATTACCATATGGTCCGCAATTAATTTGCGCATTCTATCCATTTCCACAATTTCATCACCGGCCCCTACAGAAACTGAAGGTGCTGAAATTTTTACCTCATTAATAACTGAAGGTGCAACAGAAACAGATGGTTTAGCAACTTCAGGTGCTGTACTTACAGAACTCGAACTACGTGTACCTAAATATGACATAATATCATTTTTAGTAACTCTTCCATCATTACCTGTTCCAACTATAAGATCTAATTCATTTTGAGATAATCCTTCACTGCTGGCTATGCTTTTAACTAATGGTGAATAAAATCTATTTTCAGAATTTGCAATTTTATTAGCTGGCTGAGAATTATTATTTGTTGTATTTACAGGTGCAGATGAAGAATTAGATTTTACTTCTACTGCTGCTGCAGGTACTGAAACACTAGCGGCTGCATCGGTTTCTATAATTGCAATTACTGCTCCCACTTTAACTACATCCCCTTCATTACAAAGCGTTTTTATTAATCTTCCTGCTACTGGTGAAGGCACTTCAGAATCTACTTTATCAGTAGCAATTTCTAAAACTGATTCATCAGCATCAATAGTGTCACCACTACTTTTTACCCATTTAATAATCGTCGCTTCTGCAACACTTTCTCCCATTTTTGGAAGTAGCAGTTCGTATTGAGCCATAATTTTAAAAAATTAATTTTTTTTCAATTCACAAAAATAATCGAATTTAATAATTACTTCAATTTTAATTCGCTTTCATCAAACGATACAACATATAAAATGCACTAACTGCCGTACGCTCAATGTTTTGCATTCGTTTATTGCCAAATGAATATTTATGAGTAATTACTTGTTTTTTATTCGCAATTGCTACCCATACAGTCCCAACAGGCTTTTCAAGCGTTCCACCATCAGGTCCTGCAATTCCTGAACAGGCAATAGAATAGTCTGAATTAAAAGCTTTCAGGGCCCCTAATGCCATTTCTTTGACAGTTTCTTCACTTACTGCTCCAAATTGAATTAAAGTATCATGGTTTACTCCTAAAACACTTTCTTTTAATTCATATGAATAAGTAACACCACCTCCTAAATAGTTTTTTGATGAACCAGGTATTGATGTTAAAAGATGCCCAATATATCCTCCGGTACAGCTCTCTGCTGTTGAAAGAGTTTTCCCTTCTTTAGCTAATAATTGAAGAATAGCTTCTTCAATACTAATATCTTGTTCAGCAACTACAAACTTTTTACATTTTGTAACAATTTGCTCTTTATACTTCAATAAATCTGATGATAATTCTTCTTTGTTTTCAGCATAACCACTTAATCTAAGTCTAACTTGTCCCAATTTGGGTAAGTATGCTAATTTTATATGATTTGGAAGTGATTCTTCAATTTCTGAAATTTCTTCTGCTAAAAATGATTCTCCAATACCAGCCGTAAGTATAGTTTCATGTTGAATAAATGGCATTTTCAATTTTGATTGAATCATTTTAAGCACATCATTCTCCATCATTCCCATCATTTCAAATGGCACTCCTGGCATTGAAAAATAATGTTTCCCATTTTTATGAAAATACATTCCGGGTGCTGTTCCATTTAAATTCAATATAACTTCACAATTATCGGGTACTTCAGCTTGTTTAATATTAACTTCTAAAACAGGTCTATTAAATCTTTTGAAAATGCGATGAACGTTTGCTAAAGCTTCAGCGTTTGAAATTAAATTTCCTTTAAAATATTCATTCAAAGTATGTTTGGTGATATCATCTTTTGTTGGACCTAAACCTCCTGTAATTAATATAACATCGGCTCTTTGCTCCGCTTCTTTAATAGCATTTAAAATATGTTGTTTTTCATCAGAAACTGAGCTTATTTGCTTCACTCTCATGCCAATTTGATTCAATTCCTTTGCCATCCATGCAGAATTGGTATCAACAATTTGTCCTATTAAAATTTCATCTCCTATTGTAATTATTTCTGCAAACATTGTTAATAAATTGGTTCACGAAATTAACCTTTATACTTTAGCAAACAATTCTGAGTTTATAAATAAATTACTATCATTGATTCAATGTTTAAAACTAAACTAATGACCTCCATCTTTAATTATATGAAAAGTGCCTTTATTATTACCATTTTATTATGTTTAGGAGCATGTTCAAGTGCCCAAATTGATTTCAATAAAATAAAAAAACAAGGAACAGAGATTTTAAATGGCTCAACTGGAACTGGGCTTAGCAATGCTGATATTATTAAAGGTTTAAAAGAAGCTTTAACAATTGGAAGTAATAATTCATCTTCATTGGCATCCAAAGTCGATGCTTATTATAAAAACCCTAAGTTATTTATTCCCTTCCCTCCTGAGGCAAAGAAAATTGAATCAACACTTAGGCAGTTTGGTCAAGAAAAATTAGCAAATGATTTTATTTTATCATTGAATAGAGCAGCTGAAGATGCGGCTAAATCTGCAGCACCAATTTTTGTAGCCGCAGTAAAAAACATGACAATTTCAGATGGATTATCTATTTTAAAAGGTGCCGATAATGCTGCTACCACTTATTTACAAAAATCAACACAATTAGAGTTAACAGCTAAATTTAAACCGGTTATTGAAGCATCTTTGAAAAAGGTAAATGCAACAAAATATTGGGCAGATGCTATCAATTACTACAATAAAATTCCAACTGTTCAAAAAATGAACCCTGATTTATCAGGCTATGCAACTTCAAAAGCTATTGATGGTTTATTTGTTTTAGTTGCTGCAGAAGAATTAAAAATAAGGAAAGATCCAGCTGCAAGAATTACAGATATTTTAAAGAAAGTATTCGGTAAATAGTTACAATTATTGCCTTTCGTAGAATTCTCTTCTTCTTGACAATTTTAAATCTTGAAGAATAGACGCTCTAACTTTTAAGTCTACACTATATCTTTGATAAGTTCCAAAAGGAATCCAATTGATTGATAAATCCCAACAATGTAAGTCTCTGATTATATTTAAAGAGGTTGGTGTTACTTCTTTAGCTTTAAAATCATACCCAGAATTAAATCCAATTTTCCATTTTTTAGTAACACTAAAATCACCATTAAAATTTACAGCTTGAGTAATGGTTTCTGTTGTTAATGGTTTATTATATGCGAGAATATAATTGATCGCAATATTCCATGGTATAGTCCAATCAACATAATATTGATTAGTTCTATTGATCATATCATAATCCATTAAATCATATTTGCTTTTAGTTCGAACCACAGCATCAGGTTTTTTACTTTTAAAGGCATCTGCATTTAAATTAGTTCCCAATGATATTGCAGCAGAAGTTAATCTACCTATTCGATCATTTTTATCCCATTCCAATTGGTCAACCCTTCTTGAAATTCCTAAAGTATCTGTTTGGAAAATATACGGATCAAAAGTAGCCGAAATATCAATATTTAATTTATCAAACAATACAGTTCTAGCACTAAAAGATAATACAGATAACTTCAATGAATCAGCAGCTAAATTATAATTACCAGATACACGAAGGCTTTCAAATATTTTTATCTTTTTAATTACAACTCCAGTATCAGTATTTTGTTTCGTTTTCATTTCTAAATTATTGTCGAACGAAAACCCAATAAGGCTTGATTTACCTGCACCTGGAGTGCCATATAAACTATTTTCAAAAATAGAATATTGAGTCAATTTTCCTGTTGAATCTGATTGTACTTTTTTATAGTAACCAAATGAACTTTGTGAAAAATCAGGGCGATAACTGTAACTAAAACTAGGAGTAAATACATGCCTGATAGCAGAGATACCCAAAGCATTTACATTAAACATTCCATAAATTCTAGTTGTTAAATTAACGCCTGTACTATACTCTCTTGCTTGTTTAAAAGCTTTCAAAGTATCGGTTACAACCGATTCTCCATTCCATGATTTCTCAACATAATTGAAATACCATCTTTCATTATAATTGATAAATGGACTTAACGTAAAAAATTTAAATGCGTTAAAAGATGTTGAAATAGGAATATTATGCCTTATACCATTTTGAAACTTTGATAAGGACTCTTGTTTGAATAATAAACTGTCGTAAGTATCAATTTTATTTTCAGCATCCAATGTATAATTTAATCCAATTTTATGATACCATTTTTGTGTTCCGATTCTGTTTTTAGAATCAAATGGGTTAATTCTTGAAACATTGAAACTAACTCTAGGCAATCCTAAGCTTATTTGACCTGTTTGTAAGTTTTGATTATGTGAAAGAGAACTGGATAAACTGAATGGTGTTCCTTCCCAAACTTTTGAAAAACTAACAGAAGAAGTTAAATTATTTTGTACAATGGTTTGAATATTCGTAGTAATATTATTTCTATAATTATTACGAGTTGCGATATTTACAGAAGCGCTGAAACGTGTACCAGGTATAGCTTTAGCATCTTGATTATGATTCCAACGAATGTAAAAGTCTTTATTTCTTTGATAATCGGCAGTATTAATTTCTCCAAATCTGCGATCAGTAAATCCAGATGAAAATGTTCCATTGAAACGATAACGTTGGTTGTATCTTGAGAATGCACTAAAGCCATAGCTACCTTTCGAATAAATATCTCCACGTATAGCTAAATCCATTCGATCACTAATTCCAAAATAATAACCTCCATTTCTTAAAAAGAAACCGAGAGAGCGATCTTCTCCAATTTCTGGCATGAGTATACCGCTTGATCTACCATTTTTTCTAGGGAAAAACCCAAATGGAATGGCTAGAGGTAAAGGAACATCTTCTACCACAAGATATGCGGGGCCTGAAACTGTTTTATCTTTGGTGTTCTTAGCTTTAGTTAATGCTATATAAAAATGAGGATGCTCTAAATTACAGGTAGTATATTTTCCATCTTTAATAAACACTTCATCGTATTGATTTTTTTTTACTTGATCTGCAATTAAGTAACCTTCTCCTTCCTTAGTAGTTACTTCTTTTATTTTACCTTTTTTAGTTTCAAAATTATAAGTCATTTCATCTGAATTATAAATCTGTCCAGCTTGAGTAAAAACAGGTTTTCCAATTACTTTTCCTGTTGAGTCTTTGACGCCTTGGGCATAAACTATTTTTCTCTTTTGATCAATGCGGATAAAATCGGCTTTAAGAACTATATCTTCATAATACACTTCAGCACCATTATATAAATAAACTTGGGTACCTGATAAATCATAAACAATGGAATCTTTTGCTGAATAACGAATTTTTGATTTGATGGCACTTTTCTTTTTATTTGAGACAAGGCTATCAATAGATAATGAATCTAGCTTATTACTCGTTATGCTGTTTGTTATTGTATCTTGGGCAAAATCCAATGCAGCAAATGCTCTTTGAGAAGTCAATACTTCAAAAAAACTTATTAACAATAGTGGAAATACGGATTTTAGCAGTTTCAAATTAGCGTATGAATACTATTTTTGCATTGCGAAGTAACAAAATTTTAAGCAATAATTAACGGTGAAACGACTAACAAAGCTATTTCTTATATTCTTCTTATTCATTCTACCTGTATTTGCATTCAGCAAATTAATGGGTCCTTATAAATTAAAAACGGTTGTGATTGATGCGGGGCATGGTGGTCATGATACAGGATGTTTGGGTTCTAACTCAAAAGAAAAGGATGTAACACTTGCCATTGCATTAAAACTAGGCAAAGAAATAGAACAGAATTGCCCTGATGTAAAAGTTATTTATACCAGGAGTACTGATGTATTTATCGAATTAAATGAAAGAGCAGACATAGCTAATAGAGCTAAAGCTGATATTTTTATTTCTATACATTGTAATGCCAACACTAATAAAACTGCCTATGGTACAGAAACCTATGCCATGGGACTTTCAAAAAGTGAAGCAAATTTAAATGTAGCAAAAAGAGAAAACTCAGTAATTTTATTAGAAGAAAATTACGAAACTAATTATGATGGTTTCGATCCTAAATCAACAGAAGCCTATATCATTTTTTCACTTTACCAAAATGTGAATTTGGATAAGAGTATCAATATTGCTGCAAAAATTCAAAATCAATTCTCCAAAAAAGATCAGAGGTTCAATAGAGGTGTGAAACAAGAAAGTTTTTTAGTGTTATGGAGAACCAACATGCCATCCATTTTAATTGAAACAGGTTTCCTTACAAATAAAGAAGAAGAAGTCTATTTAACTTCTGAAAATGGACAAAATGCGATATCAAATTCTATTTATAAGGCTTTTAAAGATTATAAAACTGATTTAGAAAAAGAAAAATAAGCTATCTTTGAAAAAATTTGTTGGTGTGAAAATAGCGAATGAAACAAAAGTAGGCATATTAGCAGTGGTAGCTCTTACCATGTTGGTTTTAGGCTTTAACTTTCTTAAAGGAAAAGACATATTTACTGATACTATTGATATTTATGCTGAATATGATCATATTAATGGAATAGAAGTTTCTAATCCTGTACTTTATAATGGATACAGTGTAGGTAAAATAACTGCCTTAGAATTAACTCCAAGTGGAAGCATAATTGCAACCTTAACCTTAATCCCTGATTTAAGAATTCCCAATAATACGGTTGCAAAAATTGCAAGTCAAGATTTATTGGGTGCAAAAGCAATTGAATTGATTTTCGGCGACTCAAGAAGTTATATCGAGGAAGGTGACACCATTAGAACGGATATGGAGATGAGTTTAGCTCAATCTGTAAACTCACAAGTATTACCAGTAAAACAAAAAGCTGAAAAATTATTAGAAACGGTAGATTCCATATTACTTTCTGTTCAATATATTCTTAATCCTGATTTTCGTTCAAATATTGATCAAAGTTTTGCAAGTATCAAACGCAGTATCGAAACCTTAGAAGTAACAGCTACTCGAGTTGATACACTTGTAAAATACCAAGCTGCACGATTTAAAGTTATTACTTCAAATATTGAGTCGATCACTACCAACCTGAAAAATAACAATCAAAAAATAACTGATATTTTGACTAATGTAAATCAAATATCAGATTCAATTGCAAAAATCAACTTTGTTAAAACTGTTGAGCAAGCAAATAAAGCAATTGCTGATGTTGCTGCAATCACAGATCGTATTAACAAAGGCGAAGGTTCATTGGGTATGTTAATTAACAATGAAGATCTTTATAAAAATGTCAATCAAACTGCCATTGATTTGGATAAATTAATGGTTGATTTAAGACTGAATCCAAAACGTTATGTAAACGTTTCTGTATTTGGTGGAGGCAGTAAGAAATATAAAGAGCCAACTGATACTAGCGAGTTGCGTCCTAAGAAATAATATCAGTTTTTGAAGATGTAATTTTTCGAAAATTTTCAACAATTATATAATATGCTTTTCTCCTTCTATAGCTAGTATACTATTGGGGAATTCTAATTTCACTTCATCCAACAAAGGTTGTAATTCCTTATATCTTGCTGAAAAATGACCAATCATTAATTTTTTGACGGCAGCTTTTGAAGCAAGTTGTCCAGCTTGTTTGGCAGTAGTATGAAATGTTTCTTCAGCTCTAGCTAAAAGTTCATGCAAAAAAGTTGCTTCATGATATAAGAAATCAACACCTTCAATTTGATCTAAAAATTGTTCAGTAAATTTGGTGTCAGAACAATAAGCAAAACTTTTTGGTACTGCTGGATCTATTGTCAGCTCTGCATTTGAGATTGTTCTACCTAATTTATCAGAATAATCAATTCCATTTTTCAATAAAGGAATGTATTCCAACGGAATATCGTACTCTTCTAATTTTTGTGTATTTATTTTTCTTTTACGTTGGGTTTCTTTAAACAAAAAACCATTAGTTGGGATTCGATGATTTAATAAAATAGTATCTACTTTCACATCAGTGTTTTCAAAAATCAATTCAGAATATTCTGTTTGTGTAGGATGAAAAATTAAAGGATATCTCAATTGAGTTTCAGAAACTTTTAATTGCAAATCAATAATATCTTTTAATTCTTTGGGTCCAAAAAGTAGGAGTTCTTTTGTTCGACCATTTAAGTGTAAAGTAGATAATAAACCTACCAAACCAAGGTAATGATCACCATGCAAATGAGTTATAAAAATATAATCAATTCGAGAAGATTTGATTTTAAATTTATTTAATTGATTTTGAGTTGCTTCTCCGCAATCAACTAAATAATAATGTTCATTGATATTTAGTAACTGGGCACTAGGGTTTCTATTATAAGCTGGAGTGGCAGAGCTGCTTCCAAGTACAGTAACTTCAAAGACACTCATGATAGGAGGATTATTCGTCTAATTCTTTTCGCAAGTCCCTCTCAATTTCTTCCATAAAGATTAAATCAATGGCTTCGCTAATTGTAGGTACTATACTGATTAAATTTTCTGTTGTTGAAAGTCCAATAAGTTTTTGTAAATCTGAATGCACTGCAGTTAAAACAAAAGTACCTTCGTTGTTTCTACATTGACGATAACCATATAATATTGCGCTTACACCCGATTCGTCAGCGGTATAAACATTACTTAAGTCTAAAATGATATTATTAATTCCTTCTGTTTCAATTAAGTTAAATTCCGATTTTAGCTTTGGTGCAGTTTCAGAATTTAATTCTTGCAAATCAAGAGGTTTTAACAAAACATATTTCTCGTGTTTATCTACTTCAAATTTCATGGTTGTAAATTTTCTTAAAAATAAGTGAATATATCCGTATTAGGAAATACTCATTAATGCATTTTCAATATTTTCTTTCACTCTCTTTTCAATATCAGAGGTTGAGGCTGGTATAAACTGCTCCCCTATTATTTTTTCATATAACTCGATATACCTATCAGAAATTTCTTTGCACTTTTCATCTGTCATTTCTGGTATTTGTTGATTTTCTTTTCCTTGAAAACCATTCTCAATTAACCATTGTCGTACAAATTCTTTAGATAATTGCTTTTGAGATTCCCCTTTTTCTTGTCTATCTTCATATCCATCTAAATAAAAATATCTAGATGAATCAGGTGTATGAATTTCATCAATTAAATAAATTGTAGAGTCAATTTTGCCGAATTCATATTTGGTATCAACCAAAAGCAATCCCTTTGCCTTTGCCATTTCTGAGCCTCTTTGAAATAATTCTCGTGTATATCTTTCTAATTGTAAGTACTCACTTTCTATAACTAATCCTTTCGCAATTATTTCTTCTCTTGAAATATCTTCATCATGCCCTTCATGTGCTTTTGTGGTAGGTGTAATAATTGGAGAAGGTAATTGATCATTTTCTTTTAAACCATCAGGCAATTTTACACCACAAACCATTCTTTTACCAGATTGGTATTCTCGCCAAGCATGACCAGCTAAATATCCTCTAATGACCATTTCCACAGGAAATGTTTCACACATTCTTCCAATAGTAACGGAAGGGTCTGGAACATTTAACACCCAATTTGGTATAATATCTTGTGTAGATTCAAGAAATTTAGCAGCAATTTGATTCAAAACTTGACCTTTGAAAGGAATTGCTTTTGGTAAAACCACATCAAAAGCAGAAATACGATCAGATGCAATCATCACTAACCACTTATTGTCTATGGTATAAACATCCCTAACTTTCCCTCTATAAAATTGAGTTTGCTTAGGAAATTGATAATTTGTTTTGGAAAGTGAGTTCATTCGTCAAGATTTTTTGCAAATATAATATAATGACCATGTGAAATATTTTTTATCAAATATTTTGAATACAAAATTGCATTTCAAATTTTATTGAATATCTCCATAGGCTTCTAAAATCTTTTTCACTAATTTATGGCGAACCACATCATCACCATTAAGATAAATTATATCAATACCGTTAATTTCTTTCAAAATATTCAATGCATTGAATAATCCTGACATTGATTTTTTGGGTAGGTCAATTTGCGTTACATCACCAGTAACAATAAACTTAGCTGTAGGTCCCATCCTAGTTAAAAACATTTTCAATTGCATATCTGTTGCATTTTGACCTTCATCTAAAATAACAAATGCATTGTCTAAAGTTCTACCTCTCATGAATGCTAATGGAGCAATTTCAATTGTTCTATTTTCTAAGTATAACTTTAATTTATCAGCAGGAATCATATCATCCAAGGCATCATATAAAGGACGCAAATACGGATCTATTTTTTCTTTTAAGTCGCCTGGTAAAAAACCTAAATTTTCACCGGCTTCAACAGCAGGTCTTGTAAGGATAATTCTCTTTACTTCTTTGTTTTTAAGAGCTTTAACAGCTAAAGCTACTGCAGTATATGTTTTACCTGTTCCTGCAGGTCCAATGGCAAATAGAATGTCATTAGTTAATGCACTAGTAACCATCCTTTTTTGGTTTGCAGTTCTTGCTTTAACAACAATTCCATTCGGACCGAATACTAATGGTTCAGTATCACTTCCAGCAGGTGATATATGTACATGTGTTTTTTCTTCTGAAGTATCAGTAGCTGATTTACCTACAATTGTTCTAATATCAGCTTCCACTAGTGAATGAAATTTTTCAAAATGATCAACTATGATACTAATTTTCTTTTGAAAAGATTGTAACATTTCATCATCACCGATGGCTTTCAATTCTTCACCTCTTGTTACAATTCGTAATTTTGGAAAGGCTTTTTTCAAGGCAGCCAAATTTTCACCATCAATTCCCCAAAATTCAACGGGATTAATTCCTTCAAGTGGTATAAGTAGTTCGTTCAAGTGCTTATTTTTTTTAATTTCGTTTTCTAAATGCTTTCTTGCTAAAATAATTAATTTTGGGACAAATCATATTAAATAGATATCAATAAATGTCGATAATTACCCTAACTACTGACCTAGGCATCAAAGACTTTTACTTAGCTGCTGTAAAGGGTTCTATACTAAGTAGTTTACCCGACGCAACCATCGTTGATATCACACATCAAATACCCTCCTATCATATAACCCAAGCGGCATTTATTCTAGAAAACTCCTATTTCCATTTTCCAATTGGCACTGTACATTTAGTAAGTGTTGATAATTCTTACCAAAGTGATGCACGTTTTGTTGCTGTAAAAGCAAATGGTCATTTTTTTATTGGACCTGATAACGGATTATTTACTTTGTTTTTACCTCCTGAACAAATCGAAAAAATCGTTAAAATAAATTTGCGTATTCAAGATGATTATGTTCATTTTCCGATAAAAGACATCCTTGTTAAATCTGCAGTTCACTTAGCAAAAGGTGGTACCATGGAATTAATTGGAAGGAAAATTAGTAACCTAAATTATAAAACAATCATTCAACCAATGATTGAAAAAGATGCAATACGTGGAAGTGTAATTTATGTAGATTCATTTCAAAATGCAATCTCAAACATTACTCGAGATATTTTTGAAAGTGTTGCTAAAGGTAGAAACTTCCAAATTCTTTTTAAAGGAAATGAAACTGTTTCAAAAATTAGTTTACAATATTCAGATGTCATTGAAGGTGAAAAACTATGTTTATTTGGTATCACTGGACACCTTGAAATAGCTATAAACAAAGGAAAAGCAAGTAGTTTACTTGGACTTGGAATCAATGAAAAAATATTAATTCAATTTAAATGATAACAAGAATAGTTAAAATGACTTTTCGTACTGATCAAACAGAAAACTTTGTTAAAATTTTTGATGAGTCGAAAATATTAATTAGAAATTATGAAGGCTGCACACATTTAGAATTATGGAAAAACGAGCATATTTCTAACGTATTTTATACGTACAGTATTTGGAAAAATGAAGAATGTTTAAACCATTATAGAAATTCAACTCTTTTTAGAAATGTGTGGGCAAAAACAAAAGTCTTATTTTCAGAAAAGGCAGAGGCCACTAGTTTAACAGTTGTTAGTCAATTAGATTAATCCAAGGGTCTATGTTGATAGAGCAAATATCCCATATTAAATAAGAAATAAATTTGCTTCTTTTGATCATCATAATAACTCATATTAAAGCTTAATGGACCAACAGGGCTCTTATATACTAAAGCAGTAGTGGCAGCTAAATATTGGTTTTGCAATACTTTTGACAACTCTGCTTTTTGAGAAACTGAATTACTAATTTTCTGATAAGGTTGAAATACATAGGCCTCTAAACGCCATTGTAAATTTTTATTGATTAAAAATATATTTCTCAAACCTATTGCAGCAAAATTAAAAGCTCTATAATTCTCTAATAAAATTGTTCTTGAATCAATAATAGGATTAAAATTTGGAGCCATTAATATAGTGGAGCGATAAGAACTAAACGTTGGTTGATTAGATGCAACTGCATTAAAGGTCCATGAAATTCTATACCTTGCTGCGGTTTTATAATACTTTTCATGTTCTATAATTACCTTCCAAAAACTTCTATTATATCGATGAATTAACAAACCAGATTCAGATCCAGGAATGTATTTTTCAGTGCCTGAGAAATAATTAAACCCAATGCGAGTGCGCTTTCCAGCTATGGCGAATTGCTTAGCATTTAATGTGTTTTGTTCAAATTCAATAGCATACTTATAGGAATTATAAACCGAACGATCTAGCGTGTCTCCTTCTGTATAAATATTAGTTTGGCTAAATAAATCACGAGCATTAAACCCACCTATTTTTGCCATTAATTTCCCATTTCTGGCTAATGGTGTACCAATTGAAAACATTAATGTTCTATCAACTTGGTCTACATAAGTTAGAATCGGATTTTCAATATATAATTCACTTCCTTTAAAATAATCCCAATGATTATAAATGAAATCAACATCTAAATAAATTGGTTTTGATGTTGGTAAATCAATTCTTGTATTTAGCCGGCCTGATTCATAAAATCTACCTAAATAAACATCCGTAGATGCAGTTAATGAATAAACATTTAAATAATTATATTGAAGTCCCAAATACACTGAGTTCAGTGGTCTTGAGCTTATGTTCCCCCCAATTTCTGCTCTAATATTCCTTTCAGGTCTAACATCTAATTCAAAGTCATAAATATTTGTTGAAGCACGAACAATTTTAGGATAAACAGTCCTGAAATTATTATCAGAAACCAGTCTATAATAACCACTTTTTATATCTGTTAAACTTAAATTTTTGTTGTTCTGTTTAATGACGTTTCTTAAATAAACCTTTTGTCTATTATTAATTCCATTAAACCTTAATGCATTAAATCTAACTAGGCTTTTTTTATTCTGAAATTTATTACGAATAATATTTTTTTCTTGCGGAGTGACTTCTCTTTCTATTTTAGCTTTGATAGCAGGAATCATTGTTAAAGTTGCATCATAACCTAATTTAATTAATTCAGTTACACTCTTAAAATCAACTGCAGAAATTTCTCCTAACTCAGGTTGAATATAAATACCATTCTTAGGTATTAAATTACTATCCGATTTTGATAAAATTAAATAATTAAATAATCGACTTACTAAATCCTCATCATTTGCAAATGGATAATTTTTGAAAGTTTTGGATGATACATTTACACCAATTAATATATCAGGTTTAAATTCATTTACCATGATATCGGCAGGAAAATTATTGTATAATCCTCCATCAAAAACATATCTATTATTTACTTTTATGGGTCTGTAAACATAAGGAACAGTCATAGTTGCACGCAATGCTTCACTTAGACTTCCATTTTTTAATGCGATTGATTCTTGAGAAAATACATCTGCAATCATACATCTAAATGGGACAAACAAACTATCAAAATTAAAACCACTATTTACACTGGCTTGTGCAACTAATTCTAATAATGCAAAATTTAACGGAATATCATTAATTAAATTGGATCTTACTCGAGCTTGAAAAACAGAATCAATACCTAAGCCAACGCCTACAATACTTGCATTCTCTGATTTTTTTTGATAATAGTATTGGTAGTTAGTGATAAAATTTCCAGAAACCCAACTTTGAAAATCAGCACTTTCTGCTATGTATTCAATTTCTGAGGGTGAATAACCAGCTGCATACATACCACCAACAAGACCACCCATTGAGGTACCTGTGATGTAATCGACTGGAATATTGTTTTCTTCTAATGCCTTTAAAACACCTATATGTGCTAAACCTTTAGCCCCACCACCACTTAAAACTAAACCAACTCTTTGAGCAAATATATATTGATTAATTAAACACAGGAATATAATTAAACTAATTTTCTTCATTTAAATAAATAATACAACGTTATTTTCAAGCATTGGGGTACAAAAATGGAATTGTATATTTGCAATATATAAGTATCCAATTTTTTGAATCTGGATACAAAGTAAATATAAGAAAATGAAATCAAAACCTGCATCAGCAACACTAACAATCATGAATGAGTTGGTCTTACCCAACGATACCAATACTTTAAACAATTTAATGGGAGGTAGATTATTGCACCTCATGGATATAGCTGCTGCAATGGCTGCACAAAAGCATAGTAATAGAATTGTGGTTACTGCTTCAGTTGATAATGTATCATTCAAGGCTCCTATTAAATTAGGTGATGTTGTAACTATATATGCAAAAATAACTCGTTCGTTTAATTCTTCAATGGAAATTAAATTAGATGTTTGGGCAGAAAATATTCCATCAGGAACTAAGATCAAAAGCAACGAAGCTTATTATACTTTTGTGGCAGTTGATCAAACTGGTAGACCTATTCCTGTACCAACAGTTCAAACTGAAAATGAAGAAGAGAAAAAATTATACGATGGAGCTTTACGCCGTAGGCAATTGCGTTTAGTATTAGCAGGTAAAATGCACGCAGATGATGCCACTGAATTGAAGGCGTTGTTTTTGCATGACTAGTTATTAGTAAAAAGTAATTTTGAATTTTATATTTTGAATGTCAATTAAAATAATTATAAATTAATGAAACATTCCTGCTAAATTTCAACTCGATTTTCAATCCTTAATTCACTACAATTAGATCTTATCTTTATTTGAGAGCGTTCTTCTTAAATAATTAATTTGTCCTTGGTGATACCCTAAGTGAATGAGTAAATGATGAATGAATAAAATTGTAGGATAAGCTTCCTCATTGATTTTTAGAGGAAAAATGCTTTGCCAAGTTTCTTCATTTATAAGTGGAATGGTAGAAGAAATAACAGCAATAGTTTCATCAATTCCTTTTAACAATTCTGTTCTTTCTGTAAATATCGTACTGAATTCCATTTCTCTTTGTCGCACATAGTTACTATGTCCTAAAGTTGCACCAATAAAGTGTTTTAGGTTGCCTATTATATGCAATGTCAAATTTCCGGCAGAATTGCTGATGCCTGGTACAGTTTCCCAAACCATCTTTTCATCAGGATAAAGTGACAACTCATTTTTAACTTTATTTAATTCACGGGTAAAAAGGGTTACTAAATAAGTATAGTCAGTATTCATTTTATTTAATTTATAATTTAGGTTAAATCTAATTAGAAAAAGTAATTAATGTTGAATTGATTCAATAATAGAGGCAAAAATGAAACAATTGTCTTTGATACTTAGGAATTTAAGGGTTTTTTAAAAAAAAGTTTGGTAGAAAGGGCTGTTTTTGTACTTTTGCGGCGGAGAGTTGGCAGAGTGGTCGATTGCGGCAGTCTTGAAAACTGTTGACTGTTAAAGGTCCGCGGGTTCGAATCCCCCACTCTCCGCTGAAAAATCAAAAACCCAGCCTACGCTGGGTTTTTTTGCGTTAAAAGGGTGCAAGAATGGGTAAATATGTACAGGTTTGGGTTTCCTACTGGTTACCCATTTTAAAATTACCCCAAAAAGGGTAACCAGTGTTTGCACAGTCTTATTCAGATTTGTACAACCGTTTTATTTTCTTGATTTTTTGTATATGTCTATCAAATAACAACTTGAGGAGTTTTTTTTGTAATATACAGTAGAAATAGGTATGGGTTCAATAAAGGAAAAATCTCCGAGGGTTCGTTTTAGGAATTTAAAATAAAATACAAATTTGGATTATGTTTAATCAAAAAATGACTGAAAGTGAAGCGTCGGCATTTGGTTTTGCAACCTCCCCAAAAAGGGAACAGCGTAACAAATCCCCCGCTCTCCGCTGAAAAGGAAAAGTGATATAGATTATATCACTTTTTCATACTATAACGAATGAGAGGGTTTGGGACTTTATTCGGGTTCGAAATCGCCTAAATTAAATATCGATTTTGAATATTCAATTTTAGGAGTTTCGCCTGAGCATATCTTGATTAAGATTATTGAATTTATTGTGCACTTGCAATTGTAACTTCGAATTTCATTAAATTCAAACTTGTCAAAATTACGATTAATGTCACACCTACATCAGCAGCAATTGCGAAAACTAAATTGCTGTAACCGATAAATGCAAGGGTTATGAATATCAATTTTACGGCTATTGCTCCAATGGTGTTGAATTTTATTCTGCGTAATGTTTTTTTACTCAAACGAATAAGAAAAGGTATGAGTGAAAGTTTGTCGTTCATCAATGCAATATTTGCAGTTTCGATAGCGGTGTCGCTGCCTGCTGCTCCCATTGCTATACCTACTGTGCTTTGTGCCAATGCTGGTGCATCGTTTATGCCATCGCCTACCATTGCTACATATTTATATTGCTGCAAAAGTTCTTTTATTTTTTCGGCTTTGTTTTCGGGTAACATATTGCCGAATATTTTTTTAATGCCAACTTGCTCGGCTACATAGTTTGCTGCTTTTTCACTATCCCCTGTGAGCATAACAGGTTCTATATTCATTGCTTCTATTTCTTTTAATGCTACTAAACTGTCGGGTTTTATTTCATCCATTAAACCTATTACACCTGCTACACCATCACCAAAACTTATGACTACACTTGTTTTACCTTGTGCTGAAAGTTGCTCTACAATTTTTTCAGCTTCGATATCGGTGTGCTGATGTTCTTTTATAAATTCCAACTTGCCAACATAAATAGTTTCATCTTCACAGACCAAACATTTTGCTATCGCCCCTTTGCCCATAATGCTTTTGAAACCTTCAGTTTTGTGTGGTTCAAATCCTTCCTTTATGCTAGCATTAACTATGGCTTGTGCCAATGGGTGTTCGCTGAAAATTTCTGCTCCTGCGGTGCAAGCCAATAGTTCTTCTCGGCTTGTACTGTTTAACGGAAACACATCTGAAACTATTGGATTTCCGAAAGTGATAGTGCGTGTTTTGTCTAACGCAATTGCCTTTATAGATGCAAGTGCTTCGATGTATTTTCCACCTTTTACCAATGCACCTTTTGCTGATGCGTTTCCGATCGCTGCATAAATGGCTACTGGTGTTGATATGACTAATGCACAAGGACAAGCAATTACTAAAAGTGTAATGGCTTGTTGTAACCAATGGTTCAAATCTAAATGCAAAACAAAAACTGGAATTACGAAAACCAAAATTGCCATTGCAATAATGATAGGTGTGTAATACTTTGAAAATTTCTGAATAAATTTTTGTGTTTCGCTCTTATTGCCCTGTGCTTCAAAGGTCAGGCGAATGATTTTTGAAAAAGTTGTATCAACAGAAAGTTTTGTTGTTTCAATTTCTATAAAACCATTTTTGTTCAATGTTCCAGCAAATAAATTATCGCCTATGTGTTTGTCTTTGGGTATGGGTTCGCCCGTAATAGCAGCCTCGTCAACGGTAGTTTCTCCTAAAATTATTTTTCCGTCAAGCGGTATCATTTCACCTGCTTTCACTTGAATTATAGTACCGACTGCAATTTTATCAATAGTAACAAATTCATTTAGTTCTTTAACAAAAGCTGTTTTTGGTGCCTTGCTTACCAATTCATCTAATGCAGATTTTGAATTTTCTATCCCAATATCTTCTAAGCGTTCGCCTAAGACATATAGTACAATAACAACTGCTGCTTCTGGATATTCGCGTAAATAAAATGCTCCGAGAACAGCAATTGTCATTAGTAAATTGATACTGCTGAACTTGAGTTTGAAGATTGCTTTTACTCCGTTCCACAAAACATTGTAGCCAATGCCTAGAATGAAAGTAGCAAAAACAAATGGAGCATAGGGCATTGGTATGTGTAAGCCCAGAATGGATAAAACTTCTAAAGCAACTACGATGGTAATTGCCAAAAGTAGAAATAGGAATTTTCTATCGTTGAATGGTAGTTTCATGATTTGAATGTTTCTTTATAATTGTTAATAAATCCTCTGGTATTTCCATTTGTTGCAATGGTGGAACATTTGCACCTCCTGTATTTCCAATAGGAATGTTTCCAACAAAGGATTTTACGCCACCCACTAAAAGTCTTGGAATTTGGCCGATTATTTCCTTGGTATTTTTTGTTTTGAAACCGAACAATAACATTTTCCAATGAACAAAGGAATGTGCAAATGGGTAAGGTTGTCCAAGTATATGTGCCCTTTCCAAGTGTCGCCAACTTTGCTGATAATGCTTTTTGGTAAAAGTATTTTCAGCTTTGGTTAGTTCCTTTTGAAAGTATGGTTTTAGATCTTTTGGAATTGTGGTGTTAAATCTCATAGTTTTAAATTTTAGTGTTCGTGTGATTCGCCTTTATTATTCATTTTAGCCAAAATAAAAAAAGCTCCATTCACCACTACTTTACTGTTGGCTGGAATTTCTATAAGTAATGTAATTTCGCTGTAACCCACATCGCTAGTGCCTTTGCGAACAGGAATTTTTTCAAAAGTTGTTCCTAGTACTTTGTGATCGGGTTCTATTTTTTCGTTATGCTGATGTCCGCTATCATCATGCTTGTGTTCGATAGTATCTGGTTCGTTGTGGTGTTCTTCCTCGCTATGGGCCTCAGTAACAATAAAAATATAGTCCTGCCCTTCGTGGTTTACAATGGCGTTAGTAGGCACTGCATCAACGGTAGCATTTTCTAAACTTACCAATGCGGTTATGTTCATTCCATCAATCAAACCTTGCTTATTACCTTTTACCATAGCATGAACTGAAATAGCTTTGGTGCTTTGTTCGAATGTGTTGCTAATGGCATAAACATCGGCATCGTATTCTTTCCCTGGATTATTGGTAAGTGTAAAATGGATGGTTTGCCCCACTTTTAGTTTTTGTAAATCCTTTTCATACACATACAGATCCAAATGTAATTGGCTATTATCTACTATTTCAGCAATAGGATTATTTGCATCTACATTGCTGCCAATGTTTACCATTACGTTGCTTATTGTGCCGCTTATAGGGCTTGTAATATTTGCAATTGATTTAATGTTTTCGCTTGTAAGTGAAGCTGTATTGATACCAATCAAATCCAATTGCTTTTGTAAACTGGCTTTTCGAGCTTTCAGAGTTTTTAGTTCTGCATCGGCTGATTGTAAATTTTTCAATGCTCCTGCATTACCTTGTTGCAATTCTTTTTGTCGGACAAATTCTAATTGTGCCAATTCTGCTTTTGATGAAATACTTAAAAACTCCTCTTGCATTGTGATGAATGAATTGTTTGTAATGGTGGCGATTGTTTGCCCTTTAATAACGCTATTGCCAGTTTGAACCAAAATAGTTTTGATAACTCCACCCAATGATGCCGTGGCATTGGCACGGTTTTGATTAGGCACTTTTAAAATGCCATTAGCTTTTAGTGAAGCTGTTAATTGTTTTTTCTCGATGCCGCCTAACTCTATTTTTATAGATTTCATTTGTTCGGCTGTTAGCATTGCCGTGTTGGTGTTTTCATGTTCATCGTGATGCTCAGTTTCATCTCCTTTCGTTTCGGTTTTATTACTGTTGCAGGATGCAAATGATATTAAAATTGCAATGGCAGCTATAAATATTATATTTTTCATTTTTCTAAAATTTATTTGTTGATTAAGAAATTGATAATGACGATGGATTGATTTATTTGATTGATGGATTGCAAATAATTTAACTGCACATCGATAGCAGTTTGTAATGCTTGTAGATACTCAATGTAACCAATGTCACCACTTTTGAAACCAATCTTTGCAGTGCTGATAATTATTTCGGCATTAGGCAAAGCTGTTGAATTGTAGTAGTTGTACTGCAATAAGTTTTGATTGTATTGCTGAAAAGCATTTTGCAATTTGGTTTGTAAAATCAGTTTTCCATTGTCAGCATCTCTTTGTAATGCCTGTTGTTTATATTCAAGCGATTTTATTTTGGAAGCATTGCTAAAAAATGTAATTGGGATACTAATACCTATATTAAAACCCTGAAAACGTTTGCTACCATCAAAATTTACATCTGCTCCATTAATGCTTTGCACACCTATTAGGGACTGGTTGAAATAGCCGACATTAAAATCGGGTAATGTGGAAGCAGTTTCGATCTTTTTATTTTGATTGGCAATTACTGCTTGCTGATAAAGCAGTTTTAACGAAGGATTATTTGCAATAAGTGTTGTATCCAACACATTAGAAATTGCAATTGGTTGAAATTTTTCACTATTACTCAATACAAAATCCTCACTTGTATTCATTAGCGTTTTCAGCGAATGGTAAGCCGTTATAAAATCCGTTTCGTTTTGTTTAAGCAGAAGAGAAAGTTGTCCTCGCTTTGTTTCGGCGGTGGTCTTCTCCAACAGATTTGTTTCGCCTGTTTCGTAACGCAGAGCTGCTGCACTCACAAAATCGTAATATAAACTGTCTAAAGATTGAAGATGCTTTTTAGTGGTTTGCAAATATTGCATCTGGTAAAACCAGTATTGTACCTGTGCTTTAATTTCGCTGGCAGTTGCTTGCTGTTGCAATTCACTACTTTCTGATTCGGCTTTAAACAAGCCTGATTTGGATGTATAATATGTTGGAAATGGAATTGATTGATTGATTTGAAAGGCCTTGTCTTGATTGATGCTATTGTATTGCCCAAACTGAAAATTGACATTCGTTTTGGGTAACTCAAACACCGATTTTTTCAAGATTCTAGACGACTGCACGCTGAGTTGCTGTGATTGAATTTCAAGATTGTTTTTCAATGCTGTGTTTATAGCATCATCAACCGAAATGACATTTGCTGTTTGTATTTGAGCATTTACTGTATTGAATGAAAACAACACAAAAGCGAATAGAACAGCAACGGATATTTTGATTTTGGATTTTCTCTTTTTTGAGAAAATTAAATACAATAATGGCAAAACAAACAGGGTTAAGAAAGTAGCAGTAATTAGTCCTCCGATTACTACTGTAGCCAAAGGTTTCTGTACTTCTGCCCCAGCACCATGTGAAAGTGCCATCGGTAAAAAACCAAACGATGCAACAGTGGCTGTCATTAATACTGGTCGCAAACGAATTTTTGTTCCTTCTTTTATTCGTTCTAATATGTCAATCATTCCGTCTTTTTCTAGTTGATTAAATGTTCCGATTAACACTATTCCGTTTAGCACGGCTACACCGAACAATGCAATAAAACCAATACCTGCCGAGATGCTAAAAGGCATATCACGAATTAGCAAAGCGAATACGCCTCCAATGGCACTCATTGGGATTGCGGTATAAATTAAGGTTGCTTGTTTTACTGAACCAAACGTAAAATAAAGCAACATAAAAATGAGTGCTAATGCCACTGGCAAAGCTATCATTAAGCGTTTGCTCGCCGCTTGCAAATTTTCAAACGTGCCACCATAGGTGTAATAATATCCTTCGGGAAGTTTTACTTTTTCATTTAGTTCTTTTTGAATATCAGTAACAACACTTTCTACATCTCTGCCTTTAATGTTAAATCCTACTACTATTCTGCGTTTGCCTTCTTCACGACTAATTTGTGCAGGTCCCAATTCCATTTTAATTTCAGCAACTTGTGATAAAGGGATTTGTGTTCCGTTGGTTGTTGGTATATACAAATGACTTACATCATCTATGTTGTTGCGGTGTGTGCTGTCAAGGCGAACTACTAATTCAAATTTGCGTTCATTTTCATATACAACTCCTGCACTTCCTCCAGCAAAAGAAGTAGAAACAATGTGGTTGATATCCTCAATGTTTAATCCATAATTGGCAATTTGCGAACGATTGTATTTTATTACTATTTGCGGAAGCCCTGCAACTCGTTCAACGCTTGGTTCTGTTGCACCGTCCACATTTTGCACAACTACATTTACCTTATTGGCATAGCTTAAAAGTGTGTCCATATTTTCACCAAAAATTTTCACTGCTACATCTTGGCGAATACCTGTCATCAGTTCGTTGAAACGCATTTGAATTGGTTGATTTTTTTCAAAGAAAACCCCTGGAATTGTATTGAGTTTTTCTTCAAATTCTTCTGCCAATTCATCATATGAAATATCACGTTTCCAATCAGTAGGTGATTTCAAAATTATCATCATATCCGTTGCCTCTGGTGGCATTGGGTCTGTTGGGACTTCTGCAGCTCCTGTTTTGCCCACTACCATTTTTACTTCGTCAAATTCTTTGATTAGCCTTGATGCTTGCATACTGGTTTCCAAGCTTTGTGAAAGTGATGTGCCTTGTGGCAAAATACAATGAAATGCAAAATCGCCTTCTTGTAACGTAGGAATAAATTCACCTCCCATTCTTGAAAATAGAAATACGGAAACAATAAATATCGCAACAGTTGCAAATACAATTACTTTCTTGAAACGTATTGCTTTTTCCAAAAGTGGTGCATAAATGCGTTGGAATAAGTTCATCATTCTATCGCTTAATGTTTGTTTGTGTGAAATGTTTTTAGAAAGGAATGCAGCACACATCATTGGAATGTATGTAAGTGATAAAATTAACGCCCCTACAATAGCAAAAGATACAGTTTGAGCCATTGGACTAAACATTTTTCCTTCGATACCTACCAAGGTTAGAATTGGGATATAAACAATAAGGATAATTATTTCGCCGAATGCGGCACTACTTCGGATTTTAGAAGCGGAAATAAAAACTTCATTATCCATTTCTGATTGGGAAAGTTTACCCATTGCTTTCCGCATCCCTAAATGGTGCAATGTGGCTTCTACTATAATTACGGCACCGTCTACAATTAAACCAAAGTCAATAGCTCCCAAACTCATAAGGTTTGCACTTACTCCAAATACATTCATCAAACCCAACGCAAAAAGCATTGATAACGGAATGGCAGAAGCAACTATTAATCCTGCACGTAGATTTCCGAGAAATAAAACCAAAACGAAGATTACTATTAATGCACCTTCAATCAGATTTTTTTCTACTGTGCTGATTGCTCGGTTTACCAAATCGGTTCGATCTAAATAGGGTTCTATTACTACATCTTTTGGCAATGATTTTTGAATAGTTGACATTTTATCTTTAATGCGGCCTACTACATCAGCACTATTTGCACCTTTTAGCATCATTACTACACCACCTACTGCGTCCACTTCACCATTGTAGGTCATTGCACCGTAACGAACAGCACTACCTAAATGCACTTCGGCAACATCTTTTATTAAAATAGGAATGCCGTTTGGATTTGTTTTTACAACTATGTTTTTAATATCGTCAAACGAACCAATTAACCCCACACCACGAATGAAATATGCGTTTGGTTTCTTGTCAATATATGCCCCGCCAGTGTTTTCGTTGTTCTTTTCTAAAGCGGTAAAAATTTCGGGAATTGTTATACCCATTGCAATCAAGCGGTCAGGATTTACTGCAACTTCATATTGTTTCAATTGTCCGCCAAAGCTGTTAACCTCTGCAATTCCTTTGGTTCCATAAAGCTGTCGGGCAACAATCCAATCTTGCATTGTCCGTAAATCCATAGCTGTGTATTTACTTTCACTTCCCTTTTTTGGGTGAATAATATATTGATACACTTCCCCTAAACCAGTGCTAACTGGTGCCAATTCAGGTGTACCAACACCTTTTGGGATTTTGCTTTCGGCTTCCTTTAATCGTTCGTTAATAAGTTGTCGGGCAAAGTAGATGTCCACTTTATCGTCAAAAACAACTGTAATTACTGAAAGTCCGAAACGGGAAATGCTCCGCAGTTCTTCCAAGTCTGGAAGGTTGGCAATGCTTTGCTCTATAGGGAAAGTTACCAACTGTTCTACCTCTTGTCCTGCAAGGGTTGGACAAGCAGTAATGATTTGCACTTGATTGTTGGTAATGTCTGGAACTGCATCAATAGACAGTTTAGTTGCACTCCATACTCCCCAAACAATAAGTGCAAGTGTCATCAATGCAATGATGAATTTATTTTTTATGCTGAACGCTATTATTTTGTCTAACATTTTTTATCAGTTTAATGAATGAATACAAGATTACATGCAGTGCGTTAGCACCGTCAATGTTTTTTTGCCCGTGTTAGCGGAACTTATAAATCATTAACTGAATTGAGGGGGTTGCCAAATACTGTTTTGATCGGCTGAAGAATAAATAATCTCATTGTACATCTCTGAAACTTTTTCGGAAACAAGGTGAGGTTCACTTATAGAAAAATTGTGTTCGGGATTGAAAACAATGGTAGTGTGCATGGATGCACAATCATTTGTCTTGAAAGGCAAGTTGTCGTTTTCGTGGTGGTCTTTGTCCGAATGTTCGGGGTTGTTGCTATAATGATCGGCAAGGAAGTGAGCAAAAGATTTGTCTTGCTCATCAGGATGGTGCTCTAAGTAGTGATGAATGAGTAAAGGCAACTTCAATAGATGATGCATTTCTGTGTTTGCTGACAGAAATACGAAGAGAAGTGATATTGAGATTAACTTTTTCAACTATACAAATGTAAATAAATTATTTGAGAGAAATTATATGGATAGTCCACACCTATAAGTAATAAAAATTATTTCTTACATTTGAATACTAGTAAGAGTCAATCCCTCCTACTTTTACACTGGGTTTCCAAGCGGTTACCCATTTGAAAATTGAGAAAAAAAAAGTCAATGAATATAAGGGTTTCGAGAGTTAGGTTCATTTACCCCACTCTCCGCCAAAGTAAAATGCCGCCCGTAAGGGACGGCATTTTTTATTTCAAGACGATATGAATTTATTCATATAAGTTTTGAAATAAAAAATGACGTAAAGCGTAGCGTCGGCATTTTGCTTTGAAGCACCTCCACCTTTGGGAACGCCGGAGCGAAGCGGAGGCAATCCCTTTTTATGAATTTATTCATATAAGTTTTGAAATAAAAAATGACGTAAAGCGTAGCGTCGGCATTTTACTTTGAAGCACCTCCCCCTTTGGGAACGCCGGAGCGAAGCGGAGGCAATCCCTTTTTATGAATTTATTCACATAAGTTCTAAAACAAAAAATGACGTAAAGCGTAGCGTCGGCATTTTGCTTTGAAGCACCTCCCCCTTTGGGAACGCCGGAGCGAAGCGGAGGCAATCCCTTTATATGAATTTATTCATATAAGTTTTGAAATAAAAAATGACGTAAAGCGTAGCGTCGGCATTTTGCTTTGAAGCACCTCCCCCTTTGGGAACACTTGAGCGAAGCGGAGGCAATCACTTGTTAGTTTTGGGTTGAACTGGTTAGAATTAAAATCACATAAACATTTATTCACATAAGTTCTAAAACAAAAAATGACGTAAAGCGTAGTGTCGGCATTTTGCTTTGAAGGATCTCCCCCATTGGGAACAACTGAGTGAAACGGAGGCAATCCCTTTTAATGAATTTATTCATTTGAGTATTGAAATTAAAAATGACGTATAGCGATAAGTCGGCGTTTGCCTTTGAAGCACCTCATCCAGATCAATTTCTTTAATAATATTGATAATTAATTATAGAGTATTGAGAATGAAATCTAAGTATATAGCTGAGCTTGTCTTAATTTGTAAAATATTCACGATTTAAGTTGATTTCACAAAAATTAAATACAAAACTTAGAAAGTTATTCTTCAATCCTATTTAAATAATAGCTCTATAGGTACTTTAATCGACCTTTTGTAAAATTAATTTGGTCTATATTATAAACTAGTTTATATTTGCATAATCAAAATGGAACTGATCAGCCTTTGAAAATAAAACTTATTTAAAATCTAAAAAAAATGAAAACTAAAATTATTATAATCCTACTTTTAATTGCAGGAAGCAGTTTTGCAAGTAGTAAAAAAGATCAAAAACTAATATTAAAAAATTTGAATCAATTAGAAAAAGGAGTTGATTTGGAGAAACTAAGTAAAATCAAATCAAATTTTGCAATAATGGTAAAGACTTCACCGAACGATTGGTTGTTATCTTATTATGCAGCCTACACAAGCATTTTAACTGGCATGAATCAAATCGAAAATAATGCAAAAGATGAATGCTTTGATGAAGCATTATTATTCATTAAGCAAGCTGAAAAATTAAGTCCAAATAATGCTGAAGTTTTAGCTTTGAAATCATGGGCTTTAGGTATGAAAATAGGAATTGATCCTTATAATCGTGGACGTACATTAGGTCCGGAGTCATCTGTGATCCTAAGCACTGCTTTAAAACTTGACAATAACAATCCAAGAGTATATTATCTTATGGGCATGTCCAGTATGTACACACCAGAAGAATATGGAGGTGGAAAAGACATTGCCTTATCACTTTTTGAAACAGCAATTGAAAAATATAAAACTTTCCACTTAACTTCAGCAGAAATGCCCAATTGGGGAAAAAAACAAACCATACAAGCAATTGAAGATTGTAAAAAATAATTGAATTTAGTTAAATAAAAAAAATGGAATCGACAGAAAAAAACATGAGCAGTGAAGAAAGTTTTAAAATCATTCAACAGATGATTCATACTGCCAAAGAACAATATAGTGATGATAGTTTTTTATTTCTATTCTGGGGTTGGTTGGTATTTGCAGCAAGCCTTGGACACTATTGCTTTGCTGCTTTAGGATATGAACAAGCACAACTAGCTTGGATTCTAATGCCTTTAGGTGGAGTATTTACTATGTTCTACGTAAAAAAACAAAACAATCAACGCTTAGTAAAATCATATTTAGATCAATTTACTACTCAAGTGGTTATTGCATTTGGAGTTTGCTTAGCAATCATATTATTTAATATGAATTCACTTCAAATCAATTGTTATCCGATGGTATTAATGGTTTATGGATTATGGTTATTCATTTCAGGTGGAATACTAAAATTTAAACCTTTGGTAATTGGAGGTATTATTAATTGGGGACTTTCTTTGATTGCTTTTCATGTAACTTTTGATGTTCAATTATTATTACTTTCTGTGGCAGTTTTACTTGGATATATTATTCCAGGCTACCTACTTCGCAATAGATATTTAACCCAACAAAGAAATAATTCTAATAAATAATTAAAAATGTTTAAAGAGTTAGATCCCTTATTACACCAGCAGTTGCGCCTGTCTATCATCTCACTTTTAATAAGTGTGAAGGAAGCGGAATTTAGCTTCCTCAAAGAAAAAACAAATGCAACTGCTGGTAATTTAAGTGTACAATTAAATAAATTGCAAGAAGCGGGCTATTTAAGTATAGAGAAATCTTTTCGCGACAATTATCCTTTAACCACTTGTAAAATCAGTAAGAAAGGTGTTGAAGCATTTGAAAATTATGTAAAAGCGTTGAGTGGGTATATTGGTAGAAGATAACTTACTTAATTGAAAAATTGAATTTTAAATTTTGAATTTTAAATGTGTTCGTGCTAGAAGGAATTACATAATTATATTGGAGGAAAACCTATTCAAAATCTAACTTATGAAAAAAGTGATGAATTTTGAGTTTTGAATTTTGAATGTAAATGTTGCGATTTTGAATTTTGAATTGGGCAATTTTGTACAAATTTTCTTCATATCCCATATATTACGCCAAGTTTTTATTTCTATATGCTGTGCATTAAATCCAAATTCCAACTTTGAGAAAATAATGAATACTGAATTAATTTCCACTAATCAATATGATTTGCTGATGGTTGCTAATTTAAAATTCAAAATTATTTTAATTAACATTCAAAATTCAACACTCAAAATTCATCACTACTAATTTCAATTGAAATTTTAAAATTCCGATGTCTGAATTATTGAGGTACTTTATTCCAAGAAACCCGTCACCTTAAATTCCGTTCTTCGATTCTGTTGATGTTCTGGCTCACTACAT
The DNA here is from genome assembly GCA_965279595.1 of Sphingobacteriaceae bacterium. Lineage (GTDB taxonomy): Bacteria > Bacteroidota > Bacteroidia > Sphingobacteriales > Sphingobacteriaceae > CAIKLP01. Next base: position 2,292,161 of record OZ257246.1, on the reverse strand, counting down.
TTAATGCCGTCTGCACATTTGTTCACCAATAAAGATTCTCCGTAGCCTTTACCTTTAATTCTGTTCTCTAATATCCCTTGACTTATAATATAAGCTGCTGAAGATTTAGCTCTTTTATCTGAAAGTATGCGATTTGATTCATCAGAACCTCTTGCATCTGTATGCGAACCTAATTCTATTACGATGGATGGATTTTCATTCATCAGTTTTACAATTTTATTTAATTCAATAGCTGCATCAGGTCTGATTGCCCACTTACCTAAATCAAAATAAATATTATCTATTTTAATGGCTTTACCAATGATGATTTGTTCCAATTGCATATTAAGCAAATAGTCGTAATCAGTTATTTTATCTGTAAAACAAGTATCTCCTTTAGTTTCAAAAAGAAAATCTTTCGCAAAATAACCTGATTTAATAAGTTTGAAAGAATAGCTTGTATTGGCTTGTAATTTGTCAAATAAATAAAATGCACCGGTATCAGTTAACCAAGTAAATACTTTTTCTTTGGTACTTAAATTAGTTAATGTAATTTGAACACTGTCTAATTTAACATTGGTACCTTTGGCTGTAATAATTCCTTGTACTGAACATCCTTTTTTTACCAATTTAACAGTAAAGGAACTTTCTTCTCCTGCTGTGGTATAATCCACCATTTTAGTTTTATATCTTAATCCTTTTGCAGTTAAATCATAGTTCATTTCTCCAGGTAACTCTAAAGGGAATCTTCCATTTTCAGATTCACGTGCAATTGGAACTAATAACGATGGTGTAGCTAATGATATACTTGAGTTTGGAATTAATGCATTAGTATTTGAATCTATAACGAATATGATAAATGGTTTAAACTTAGGTTTAGTTCTCATAAAAGAATAGATATCATCATTTACTCCTTCATTCCCTCTATCAGAACTAAAAAATCCACGTTCTTGATTTTTTTGCATACAAAAACCAAAATCATCTTCAGAAGAATTAAAGGGAGCTCCCAAATTTTCAATTGATGCAATTGAATCATTTAATGTGTAAACATAAATATCTAATCCTCCTAAACCACCATGGCCAGTTGAAGAAAAATATAACTTATCATTTCCAAAAACATATGGGAACAACTCATCTCCAATCGAATTAATTTTTGGACCTAAATTAATTGGTGTGCCCCAATTTAAATTGGTATCTAATTTACAAACATAAATATCCATACCACCAAACCCACCAGGTTTGTTAGAACTAAAATATAGCGACTCGCCATCAAGACTTAAGCTTGGATGAGCATTAGCATAATCATTACTGTTGTATGGAAATTCAGAATTTTTACGCCATTTCCCTTTGATAAACTTGGAACTTAATATTCGCAAATTTTTAAAACCATAGGTTGATTTTTTCTTTGGATTATTGATGGTATAAAACATCTTTTGATAATCCCTACTAAAGGTTACTGGTCCTGTATTTAATTTGGATTTAATTTTCAATCCAAATGGCTTTACTGTTGAATATTGATCGTCAGCTGATGATTCATACAAAGAAACAAATCGCTCATCTGTCCATGAATGGTTTCTTTTTACAAAAGTGGATGTAGTACGCGTGGTTGTGAATATAATGTTGTTTCGGTAAATAACTGGACAATAATCTGATTCGTAATTATTGAATTTTAATTTATTGATTTTTATATTGGCTGTGTCAACAAAAAACAAAGCTTCCATATTTTCTAATGACTTCTGATATTCTATCACCCGCTCATCCCCTCTTGCAACTAAAGTAGGATCATATAATATGCTTCGTGCATTTGAAAATTTTTCATTTTTCAAATAAGCTTCTGCTAAATACAATTTGTTTACCCAGAGTGTATCTCTTTTGATTAATTTAAAATACCAAAACTCTGCCATTTTACTATTATTAACCAAACGATAGCAATCAGCTAAATGGCGCATAGCAATTATTTTCGTGCTGTCTTTTTTTAAAACATATTCATACAAGGGTATTGCATCTGAATAAGCTAAAATATTATAAGTTTTTTCTGCTCTACGAAAAATGTATTTCTGTGAAAAGCTATTTAGACATAAAAAAAAGAAAAGTAACAGTAATAAAATTCGCTTCATCTAACTTAAAAATATCGGGGTGAAGTTACTCTCTTTTTATAATAATTTAAGGTATAACTCAATACAACTTCATGTGAACCGGCATTGTATTTTCTTAGTGTTGTGAAATTATAATCATATGAATATCCAACTCTAAATTGTGGGTTCAAATGAACAGCAGCCATAGCATTTACTGCATCACCTGAACGAAAACCCGCACCTAACCAAATGGTATTGTTAAAAAAGAAAGCCAAGTTAACATCATATTCTACAGGTGCATTTAATACTGTTTTAACCATTAGAGTAGGTTTTACTAATAATAAAGGATTGATAGTATGAACATAACCTGTTGCAATGAAATAGTGTAAATCAGCGAATGCAAAATTACTGGTAATTCTTTCTGCAATTCCATCTTGATTCAACACCAATTTATTAATCATCAATCTTGGAACAGAAGCACTGAAATAAAATTTCTTCGTTGAGTAATATAATCCAGTTCCAAAATTCGGTGCCAATAATAAGCTGGTATTAGTTGCAAATTGTTTATCTGATCCTTGGGTAGTTTTTACTTCCATCAATCTTTCTTGAACTCCAGACGCACCAGCTAAAACTCCTAAGGCCAAAGTGCTATTGTCTGCTAATCGAATTCTGTATGCATAATTAGCATAGAATCCACTTTGGTTAGTTACACCAATTTCGTCCTTATAAACTGTCAAACCCAAACCAACTTTATAATTAGCAAATGGTGCATGGGCTGTAAATGTTTTGGTAGTTGGTGCTCCTTGAATATTTACCCATTGATTACGATATAATGTTGACATGGATAATGCATCATGTGAACCTGAATATGCAGGATTGATAAACATTTCATTGAATGCATATTGAGTGAACATTGGCTCATATTGCGCTTTCACCTCTATCGCAATGAAATTAAAGAGTACAATTAAACTTGCAATTGTTGCAAACTTTTTGATTTTCAAAAAGCAAGACAGAAAGAAGCGACTCACTTGAGAAGTGAGGCTAAATTTGTTTACTTTACTAAAATCTATTGTACGTTGCACGCGCGCAATAGGCAAAATTTGTTCCAAGGGAATTACTCCCTATATTATCTAAATTATATTACTGATTATCAATTACTTATAATTACAAAATTCAATTCCCATTTTTGTCTTTATTCCCGATTTGGGAGGAGTTTTCTCCTATTTGTAAAAGATTAATTCAAATGGAAAGCTAAATATTGTAAAATTTACAACTTAAAATCTCTATGGATAGTCAATATTTTTATTGAATTATTATAATAATAATCATAATAAAAATTCAAATTAATAACAGATTTATCAATGGTCAATCAAACATTTTAATTCCCTATCTTTGATCAATGGCCTATAAAAAAACATCCCGAACTGAAGAAGGAATTCAAATTAATAAATACATCTCATCATCTGGATTTTGTTCAAGACGAGAAGCTGATAAATTAATTGAACAAGGTAGAGTAAGTATAGATGATGATTTAGCACTTCTAACCACAAGGGTTCGACCAGGACAAACTGTTGCAGTTGATGGAGAAAAAATTAAACTTAAGAAAGCATCACAAAGCTTATATATTGCATTTAATAAACCAATAGGTGTCACTTCAACAACTGATCCTAAAGACAAAACAAATATCATCTACTTCATGAATCACCCGAAAAGAATTTTCCCAATTGGAAGACTAGATAAGGACTCAGAAGGCTTGATTTTGTTGACAAATGATGGTGATATCGTAAATAAAATTTTACGTGCAGAGAATGACCATGAGAAGGAATACATTGTTACATTATCAAAACCAATTAGTCCTGAATTTCTAAGAAAAATGGCAGCCGGAGTTGAATTAGGTCCCAGCACCTTTACCCTACCTTGTTTTGTTCGTCAAGAAGGAACTAAAAAATTCAGAATCATTTTAACTCAAGGATTAAATAGACAAATTAGAAGAATGTGTGAAGCCTTAGGATTTGAAGTCATGTCTCTGAAAAGAGTTAGAATTATGAACATTCAACTGGATCAATTAAAAGTTGGTCAATGGAGATATTTGAGTCCAAATGAATTAAGTTTATTAAATGAAAACCTAATAGATTCAAGCAATTCAGAGCAACAAGTGTTAAACAAACCAGCAAGAACTTCGCCAAGAATCAAGCAAAAAAAATCATAAGTTCATGAAAGCTGTTGCATTAAGTGAATTAAAAAAAGAACTCAAACAACTGAATGAAAATGAGCTTTTGGAATTATGCATCCAATTAGCTAAGTATAAAAAAGAAAATAAGGAACTTTTAACTTATTTAGTTTTCAATTCATCCAACGAGCAACAATTTATTATAGATTGTAAATTTGAAGCTTCAGAGCTTTTTAAGGAAGTAAATTATAGCAATTCATTTTTTGCAAAAAAAACAATAAGAAAAATCTTAAGATTAATAAAGAAGAATGCAAAATTTTCGGGTATTAAAGAAACTGAAATTGAATTGTTAATTTACTTTTGCAACACTTTAAAAGCTGGTCCAGCAAGGATTACAAGCCAACCAGTACTTCAAAATATTTATTTAAACCAAGTGAAAAGAATCCATAAATTAATGGAAGGATTACATGAGGATATACAATTTGATTTCCAAGAAGCAGTAGATAAGCTTTAAGATTTTTTACATCAAATTTTTCTCAATCAAATGAACAATAATACCATCAACTAGACCTACTTTCGGTACATGAATTTGCTTCATATTTGCCCATTTCATAATTGATAAATATATTTCTGATGCTGGTATAATTACATCAGCACGATCTTGATTTAAATCTAATATTTGTATTCTTTCCTTAAGTGAATAGGAATTTAAATAAGTATATAAACTTTTTAATTTCGCAATGGTTAAAGGGGTTTCATCTTTTTCACCTGATAGTCTATGCAATTTATTGATATTACCACCTGTTCCAATTCCTAATAAATATTTTACCGTTTTTCCTTTGTCTTTAATCCAATTTCTCATTTTTAACCATTCTGCTTCAGTGTCTTTATTATCAAGCATTCGAATGGTACCTATGTTAAATGAGTGACTTGCAAAAACCTTGTTATCACTAAATATAGATAGTTCAGTACTACCTCCACCCACATCAATATAAAGATAATTTTTTTTGGGGTCCAAAGTTTCTGCGAAATGAGAGGAGTAAATCATCTTCGCTTCATTATTCCCTGAAATAATATCAATTTTAATATTGGATTCTTTTTTAATTCTTTTTATAATTTCTGGGCCGTTTGAGGCTTCGCGCATTGCAGAAGTTGCATAAGCAAGGTAATCTTCCACTTTGAAAACATCCATTAGATTTCTAAATGCAAGCATCGTTTGCGACAATTCTTTGATTTTTCTTTCAGATAATTTATTCAATTGAAATGCATCATCGCCTAATCTTAAGGGCACACGAATTAAGGTGTCTTTTTTATATGTAAACCCGTCATCTCCTTCCATAATGTTAGCTATTAACAAACGAACGGCATTTGAACCTATATCTATAGCGGCGTATCTCAAATTCTTATTTTTAGATTGTTAATATTACAACTTATCTCGCAGAAATTGATAAATTTCTAATTGTGATCGATGAGCGTTTCCTCTAATTGGTTTATATAAATTGTTTTGTTCTTTATTTATCACTCTAGCCTTTGTATTATCCTTCCATTGCAACTCTAACATATGCTTTATTTCTTGCTTAAGATCTATATCATAAATTGGAAAAGCCACTTCAGCTCTCATATCTAAATTTCTAACCATCCAATCAGCAGATGAAATATAAGTTAATTCTTTTCCCCCATGTTCAAAAATAAATGCTCGTGTATGTTCTAAATATTTATCAACAATACTGATTGCTTCAATATTTTCGGTAAAGCCTTTTACTCCAGGAATTAGGCAACAAATGCCTCGAATGATTAATTTGATTTTCACACCTGCAGTGCTTGCTTGAGCTAATTTATGAATCAAATCTTGATCAACTAAATTATTTAGTTTGATTATAATCCCAGCTTTAATTCCAGCTTTTGCATTACTAATTTCATGTTCAATTAACTCTTCAATTTTTCTTCTCATATTTAAAGGAGCAACCAAAAGATGTTTATAATTTCCTCTAATTGTTCCTTTCTCTAAAAAGTGAAACACTCTTGCAACCTCAACAGTGATGCGTTTATCACAAGTAAATAATGAATGATCGCAATAAATACCTGAAGTTACTTCATTGAAATTTCCAGTAGATAAATTAGCATAATATACTAATCTGTTTTTTTCATTTCTGGTGATCAAGCAAAGTTTAGAATGAACTTTCTTATTTCTAATTCCATAAGTCACCTTTACCCCTTCATCAATTAATTTCTGATTCCAACCAATATTATTTTCTTCATCAAATCGTGCTTTTAATTCCAAAATTACTGTAACATTTTTTCCATTTCTAGCAGCATTTATCAAAACATTAATAATTCTTGAGTTTTTAGCTAAACGGTATAAACTGATCTTGATATCTTCCACTTTTGGATCAATTGCAGCTTCTCTTAAAAATTGAATCACATAATCAAATGATTGGTATGGGGTATGCACCATATAATCTTGCTTTGAAATTTCGGCAAACATACTTGTTGCCCTTGAAAGATTGTTAATTTTTAAAGGTATTGATTTTGGATAAACCAATTGTGGATTACCTAAATCTGGAAACTTTATGAAATCTTTAAAATTGTGATATCGACCACCAGGAATAATATTATCTGGAAATAGATTTAATTTAGATTTAAGAAAGAGCAGCATATCTTTTGGCATAGATTGATCATAAACAAATCTAACTGGTTTGCCCTTTTTGCGTTGCTTTAAACTTTTACTTAAATTCTCAACAATATTTGAATGAAGGTCATTTAAATCAAAATCCAATTCTGCATCCCTTGTTAATTTAATGGTATATGATTCATAATCATTATAATTAAAAAGTTTAAAAATTTCATCTAAACAATACCTAATAACATCTTCTAATAAAATAATGAATTTTAAATTATTAGTATCAGGTAAAATTAAAAATCTAGAAATTAGGTCGGTGGGAACTTCAATTAAACCTAATTTATGCTTTTCAGGTTCATCCTTATTTAATAATTTGATGAATAGGTAAATAGATTTATCTCTTAAAAAAGGAAATGGTTTATCCTTTTCCAACATGATTGGAACTAACGCTGGCAATACCGTTTCTTTGAAATACTCCTTTACAAAAGCACCACGTACTACATTTAATTGCTTATCATCTAATATAAAAATCTTTTCATCTGCCAATTCTTTCAATAAAACTTCTTTATAAAGTTTTTCAAATTTTGCTTGTTGACCTAAAACAATTTTTTTTATATCCTTTAAGGTTTTCTGCGGACTATAACCTAAAATTCTCTTGTCTTTTTTGTTGATATCAATTAGTCTATTGATAGAAGCTACTCTCACTCTGAAAAACTCATCTAAATTGGAGGAGAAAATCCCCATAAATCTAAGGCGTTCAATTAAGGGCACAGTTGGGTCATGTGCTTCTTGTAAAACCCGATCATTAAAAGAAAGCCAACTTAACTCTCTATTAACAAATTCAAGCTTTTGAGGATTAATTCTTTTGCCTTTAATAGCGTTCATCATGAATATTTGCCTAAAAACAAAAATAGTCCCGTTTATAAAAACGAGACTACCTTTAAGATTAATAAAGTGTTAAGTTATTGTTAACACTTATTGGGCAATTATTATTTCATATCGCCACCAGCTGCTTTTTTAGGAGCTGCTTTTTTTGCTGATTTCTTAGCTGCTTTTTTAGGAGCTGCTTTTTTAGCTGCTTTCTTAGGAGCTGCTTTCTTAGCTGCTTTTTTAGGAGCTGCTTTTTTAGCTGCTTTCTTAGGAGCTGCTTTTTTAGCTGCTTTTTTAGGAGCTGCTTTTTTAGCCGCTTTTTTAGGAGCTGCTTTTTTAGCTGCCTTTTTTGGTGCTGCTTTTTTAGCTACTGCTTTTTTAGGAGCTGCTTTTTTAGCTGCTTTTTTTGGTGCTGCTTTCTTAGCTGCTTTTTTAGGAGCCGCTTTCTTAGCTGCTGGTTTTTTTGCTGCAGCTTTCTTAGGTGCTGCTTTTTTTGCTTTTTCCATGTTTTTTGTTTTAAGTTTAATAATTAATTAATTATTGGTTTTGCTTGTCGATATCACATCGATAAAAATTGTATATTGTAACAATATATAATACAAGTTACATTATTTATCACTATTCAAAGAATTTATTGATGTTGAAATTTTGTTAATAAGTAAATTTCACTTCATCATTTTTTCTATTACAAATTTAAAATTATTTATTAAAAAAAAAATCTTAAAAAAAAGTTATCCACATGCCAACATTTGATATAGTAAGTAAAGTCGATATTCAGCAGCTTGATAATGCTATTAATAACGCAAGAAAAGAAATTGTAAATCGCTATGATTTTAATGGTTCAGAAACTACTATTGAACTTGATAAAAAGTCAAGTACAATAATGGTTACAACGGAAAATGAAATGAGAATAAATGCAATATCTGATGCAATAATTTCACGTTCAATGAAGCAACAAATTGATCCTAAAAGTTTTGACTTTTCAAAGGAACATTTTGCTTCAGGAAGTATGTTGAAAAAAGAAATTAAAGTGATTGAAGGAATTGAAAAAGAGGCAGCAAAAAAGATTATTAAGCAAATTAAGGACAGTAAATTAAAAGTTGAAACTTCACAAATGAATGATCAATTAAGAGTGACAGCAAAAAAAATTGATGACTTGCAAGCAGTGATTTCCCTTTTAAGAAGTTCTGATTCTGACCTACCACTTCAATTCATAAATATGCGATCATAAAATTATAATCCTATTCCAAATCCTACGCGAATGATGGGATTGGAATAGGGTGTATATGGTGTCTCTGTTAAATTATAAAGCAACATAATGTCAACTGTTGAATTGACCCCAAACCTTTGTCTGTAGCCACCTCCAACAAATAAGCTCCCAATATTCCTTCTATCATTTCCAATATATTTTCCAGTAAAATCATATGAAGGATAATCCAAATTCAACCATTCATATTCAACATGTGCAATTAAACTTTCAGTTAATGAATAACTAGTAAATAATTTTGCACCGTAATTATTCGACTTATAAACCAAAGGAGGAAAATTCAATTTGTAATATTGATAAATCACTCCTGTTCCAATTACTAACCTTTCAGTAAATCGATATCCAACAGTTGGTGATAATGCAATAGCAGTTTCTTGAGAAGAAAATCCTCCGCCAAAATTTCCACCAAATACAAATCGATCCCAACTAAAATTGCTTTGAGCTTTTGAAGGCAGAGAAAAACTAATAATAAAAATTACTAAAAGGAAGTTTTTAAATGATTTTAGATGAACCATGCTAATTTTATTTGACCAACGCTTGTATTTATATTTTCTTACAAATATTGCATAAAAAAACGGCATACCCCAATTGGGATACACCGTTAACCTAACCAACCTAACCTTATTATGAAATTTTAATTTCTTTAACTGGAGTTTGAATATCAATCTTTTTTGCAATAGTTAATACTAAAACGCCATTGATGTATTCTGCTTGTATTTGATCTTGATTTGCGTTTTCTGGCAAATTAAATGAACGCTTGAATGAATGAAAACTAAATTCTTTTCTAGTGTACTTAGTGCCTCCTTCTAATGCGCTAGTTGCTTTATCACTTGAAATTGTTAATACTTCTTTCTCTAAATTGATTTTAAAATCTTCTTTAGTTAAACCAGCCGCAGCCAATTCAATTTTATAACTTTCTTTAGTTTCTAAAATATTTACAGATGGAATCATTGCAGCCGAATCATGTGCTTCATGTTGTAAAACATTTTCTAATACATCATTCAATACTGAAGGATTAAACATTTTGTTCCATGCAATTGATGGATTGTGTTTGAATTTTAAATGTGTCATAATTTTATCGTTTTTGTTTATAAATTTCTTATTGATACCATTCCCTCCAAATGGATACCAAAAGCAAAAAATCACAAATTAAATGACTTAATGTCACAAATCAAGAAAAAACTACTGACTAAAATTCCGCTTTGAGAGATTAATTGAATATTTTACCTGGATTTAATATTCCATTGGTATCGAAAACTTGTTTAATGCCTTTCATTAAATTTATATGAGCTAAAGGATATTTTATTGGCATATAATCTTTTTGAACCAGACCAATTCCATGTTCACCAGAAATTGTCCCACCTAATGCAACCGTTAATTCGAATATTTCAATTATTCCTTTTTTCAATTCTACATTCCATTCATGTTCATTTAAATTTCCACGAATGATATTGATATGCAAATTTCCATCTCCAGCATGACCATAGCAAACTGAATTAAAGCCATACTTCGTACCAATAGTTTTTACACCTTTTAACAATTTGGCCAGTTCAGCTCTCGGTACCACAGCATCTTCTTCTTTATATATTGAGTTGGCTTTAACTGAAAGAGCCATATTTCTTCTCATTCTCCATAATTCTTCTTTTTGTTGTGCTGTATCTGCGAACAAAACATCCTCCACTCCTAGTTGATACAAAACTTCTGTGATTTTCTCGCAATCCTTGAATAGCAAATTCAAATCATCACCATCAACTTCAATTAATAAATAGGCAAGTATATTTTCATTTCTTTTGAAATTCAATTGTTCATAATTCACTACCCAATCAACACCATCTTTTTCCATAAATTCTAAAGCTGATGGATTATTACCTGCTCTGAAAATTGCAGAAACAGCATCACATGCATTTTCTTCTGAGGTAAAAGATGCAAGTAATAATAAATTATGTTTTGGTTGAGGAATTAATTTAAATACAATTTTACTTATCACAGCCAAGGTTCCTTCACTACCAATCATCAATTGAGTAAGATTGTAACCCGATGAATATTTTAAAGTATTTGAACCGGTCCAAATAATATCACCATTCGCCAAAACTATTTCCATATTCAATACATAATCGCGAACAGTTCCATATTTCACAGCTCTTGGCCCACCTGATGATTCGGCTAAATTACCTCCTAACATACAGGAGCCTTTACTTGATGGATCAACTGGATACATTAATCCAAACTTATTTACTTCGTCCATGAAAATTTGTGTAATCATGCCAGGTTCAACAGTTGCTTGTAAATTACGTTCATCAATTTCAATTAATCGATTGAATTTTTCCATCGATAAAATAATTCCACCAAAAACAGGTAATGCTCCTCCACTTAAACCAGTCCCACCTGCACGTGTAGTAACAGGAATAATGTGTTCATTGCAATATTTTAGAATTACTGAAATCTCCTTGCTAGTATTAGGTTTGAGGACAAGCTCAGGTAAAAAAACCAAATCTTCCGTTTCATCATGCCCATAGTTTTCTAAATCTTCCAAGTTTGTTAGGATGCTTGATTCTTCTAAAATTGTTTTGAAAAATTCTAGATCATTTTTTTTAATTTTTTTAAAATTATTTTCCATATTCTTTGGATAAACTAACTTGGGCTTGGCCAATCATACCATCGATTGGAACATGTATTTTAGTTAAAATTATTTCTATTTTTTTTATGGATGTTGATAATTTCTTTACTTCCTTTTCTATTTTTTGAATTACCGTTTCTAATAATTTTTGTGGTTGATTCATTTCGTTTTTTATGATTTCAAATAATGTAACATAGTTGACAGTTGAACTTAAATTTCCATCAACAAAATCTAATTGATCAATAGATACCATAATATCAACCAAAAATTGATTTCCGATTAGACTTTCTTCCTGATATAACCCATGATATCCATAAAATTCAAGGTTTTTTAAAGCAATTTGATACATATCCAATGAAATGAGTTTTTTGTTACATTTGTGCCGAATTTATAAACTTATTTCGATAGAATAATGGCAAAGACGGATCTTTTTGAATCACCTGATTATTATTTATTAGATGAATTACTAACTGAGGAACATAAATTAGTTCGCAGCTCTGTTAGAGATTTTGTAAAAAAAGAAGTAACACCAATTATAGAAGATTATGCTCAAAGAGCAGAATTTCCAAAACAATTAATTAAAGGTTTAGGAGAAATTGGTGCCTTTGGACCTACTATTCCTGTTGAATATGGTGGTGGTGGATTGGATTATATTGCATATGGTTTAATAATGCAAGAAGTAGAAAGAGGAGATTCAGGTATTCGATCTACTGCATCTGTTCAAGGTTCATTGGTTATGTATCCAATTTATGCTTATGGTTCAGAAGCTCAACGAAAAAAATATTTACCCAAATTAGCTACTGGTGAATTCATGGGATGTTTTGGTTTAACTGAACCTAACCATGGTTCTAATCCAAGCGGAATGACCACAAATTATAAAGAAGATGGTGATCATGTAATCTTGAATGGTGCTAAAATGTGGATATCAAATGCTCCATTTGCTGATGTTGCAGTGGTTTGGGCAAAGAATGAAGCAGGCAAAATAAAAGGAATCATTGTTGAAAGAGGAATGGAAGGATTCACGACACCTGAAACTCATAATAAATGGTCGTTAAGAGCAAGTGCAACTGGAGAATTGGTTTTCGATAATGTTAGAGTACCAAAAGAAAATATTTTACCTAATGTAGAAGGCTTAAAAGGTCCTCTAGGCTGTTTGAATCAAGCACGCTATGGAATTGCATGGGGAGCAGTTGGAGCTGCTATGGATTGTTATGATACTGCTTTAAGATATTCTAAAGAACGTATTCAATTTGATAGACCAATTGGAGGTTTTCAATTGCAACAAAAAAAATTAGCTGAAATGATTACCGAAATTACCAAAGCTCAATTAATGAATTGGAGATTGGGTGTATTGAAATCTGAAAATAGAGCAAGTGCTGCTCAAATTTCAATGGCTAAAAGAAACAGTGTTGAAACTGCTATTAATTGTGCTAGAGAAGCTCGTCAAATGTTAGGTGGAATGGGCATCACAGGTGAATATCCAATTATGAGACACATGATGAATTTAGAATCAGTAGTTACCTATGAAGGTACTCATGATATTCATTTGTTGATTACTGGTATGGATGTTACTGGATTGAATGCTTTTAAATGATAGTTTGATTTGGATAATGAAAGTTGGAAATTGGAATTTCAAATCCAATTTCTAATTTTCAATATCCTTTTCAATTCAAACATAATAAACCCCAGCCTTATCTCTCAAATTATAAGAAGAGGACATTACTTCCCCATAGGCCCCGGCACTATATAAAACTATTAAATCTCCACGCTCTGTAAGAGGTAATTCTACTGCCTTACCAAAACAATCTGAAGATTCACATATTGGACCGACCACATCATATTTATGATTAGCAGGTTCATTGTTTTTAGAAATATTTGCAATTTTATGATAGGCTTGATATAATGCTGGACGTAATAATTCAGTCATTCCTGCATCCAAAATAGCAAAGTTGGTCTTTATACCTTCTTTAATAAATAACACCCTAGAAACCAATGCACCACATGGTCCTACCAAAGATCTTCCTAATTCAAAATGTATTTCTTGGTTGTTTTTCCTTTTGATAAACTCATTAAAAATGCTAAAATAGCTTTCGAAATCTACTATACTTTTTTCATGTGGATGATAATAATCGATCCCCAATCCACCTCCAAGATTAATTATTTCTAAAACAAAATTTCTTTCTTCAAACCAATCTAAAAATTCATTTACTTTTAAACATAAACTTTTAAAAACACCTAAATCAGTAATTTGAGAACCTACATGGAAATGCAATCCAATTAATTCTATGGCAGTCATATTTTTGAGCAATTCTAATACACTTTCTAGCTCCCAAAAATTGATTCCGAATTTATTCTCTTCTAATCCGGTAGTTATATAGTGATGGGTATTTGCATTAACATTTGGGTTTATTCTTAAGGCAATTTTTGCTTTTTTATTTCTTAAAATTGCTAAATCATTTACCACTTTTATTTCTTGCAAAGATTCTACATTGAAACAAAATATTTCTGCATCAAGTGCTGTATTTATCTCTTTATCACTTTTTCCAACTCCAGCAAAAACAATTTTATTAGTTGAAAAGCCCAAATCTAATGCTTTAGAAATCTCATTCCCACTTACACAATCAGCGCCAAAACCCTTTGCAACTATCTTATTCAACACTTCCTCATCGGCATTTGCCTTCAAAGCATAATGCACTTGAAAATTATATTTTTTAGCTGATTTTTTGCAACTATTTAATGTATCCTCTAATAATTGAAGATCATAAACGTAAAATGGTGTAGGATAATTTAAAAACTGACCCAACTGATTTTCTAATTTCATTTTTCTTTTTCTTGAAATTAATTCTCTTGAAATAAGCCTTTATGTAAGGCAACTAATGCTTCTTTTTTTCTATCCGAATTGACTAAAATAGAAATGTTGTTTGGACTTCCTCCATATGAAATCATTCTAATTGGAATTTCCTTTAAAGCATTCAAAACTTTTGCGGCATAACCAGATTTACTAGCTAAAAAATCCCCCACTACACAAATTATAGTCTGATCTCTATCAATATGGATAGTTCCATAACTTTCTAACTCTGCACAAATTTCTTTTAATTTACGATCATCATCAATGGTAATTGAAACTGCAACTTCAGAAGTCGTGATCATATCAATTGGAGTCTTATATCTTTCAAAAACTTCAAATACTTTTCTTAAAAAACCATAAGCTAATAGCATTCGAGATGATTGAATTTGCAAGGCAATAATTCCATCTTTTGCAGCAATGCTTTTTACCGTTTCATTGGTGGTGGTATCACTTATCAAAGTGCCAATTGCATTAGGTTCCATGGTATTCAATAACCTAACAGGAATCTTAAATTTTTGAGCAGGAAAAACACTTTGTGGATGCAATATTTTTGCACCAAAATAAGCTAATTCAGCGGCCTCATCAAATGATAAATTTCGGATTGGTTTAGTATTTGAAACAACTCTTGGATCATTATTATGCATCCCATCTATATCAGTCCAAATTTGTACTTCTTCAGCAGCAATCGCTGCTCCAATCAATGATGCAGTGTAATCACTCCCTCCTCTTTTTAAATTATCAACTTCACCAAAACTATTTCTGCAAATATATCCTTGTGTAATAAAAGTTTTTGTATTTAAATATTGTTTCAACAAATTACCTAAATGCAATTTGGTATACGAAACATCAGGTTCTTGATGTTCATCTAATTTCATGAAATCCAATGCAGGCAATAGTTCCACTGTTTTACCTTGTTGCTTTAAATAATAAGTAAACAATGCTGTAGAAATTAATTCCCCTTTAGATAGGATAATTCTTTCTTCATAAGTTGTAAAAATATCTTGGGTAAATGCTCTTATTGCATTAAAATGTTCAGTAATTAATTGGGCAGATTGTTTTAGAAAAGATGCATCTGAAAATAAATCTTTAATGAAATCGATGTAATTACTTTCTAATAAATCAATAAGTGCATTAGCTTCTTCATGTTTCTTTTCAAATAAACAATTAGAAATTGCAACCAATTGATTTGTTGTTCCTGAAACTGCTGATAATACAACAATTTGAGGTTCATTGAAATTGAGTAACTCTACTAAATTTCTCATTCGATCTGGACTTCCAACTGAAGTTCCACCAAACTTTAATACCTTCATTCTTTCTACAATTTGTCGCGAAAATAGTTATTATTGCTACAATAATAAAGTATTGCCGTTTATAATCATGGAGATAATACTTCTTTTTATACTTTTTAAGTTAATTATTTCCATTTAGTCTTTCATCAAATAATAAAGCATATTGGATTTATATGGCTGTAGCAGGGAAAACCAGGTTTATTTATTTACATCTTTCCTATTTTTGGTTTTTAAAAATTGCTCAAAAATGACATTCTGCTTATTTCTATAAAAATTTAATTACAAAAATAAAAGACCTATTTTTGCGTGCATAATAAAAACAGCATGACTAAAATAAAATTTGGTACCGATGGATGGAGAGCAATAATTGCTCAAGAATTTACTGTTCAAAATGTAGAAAGAGTAGCTTATGCAACAGCTCAATGGCTTAAAAATAATTACAGTGAACCTAGTATTACGCTAGGAAACGATTGTAGGTTTGCAGGCAAATTGTTTGTAGATGCAGTTGCACGCGTGATGGCGTATGAAGGTATAAAGATTAAAATTACTAGCAATGATTTTGTATCAACCCCAATGATATCTTTAGCAACTGTTCAATTAAAGGCAAGTGTTGGAATTATTATTACAGCAAGTCATAATCCTCCCGAGTATAATGGATTTAAAATAAAGGCAGATTTTGGTGGACCTGCTGTACCGCAAGTTATTACTGAAATAGAAAATATCATACCAGAGAAATTACCTTATTCGACATCCACTTTGAAAGAATATGAATCGAAAGGATTAATTGAATGGATTGATATGGAAGATTTATATTTAAAACATGTTGAGGTATCATTTGATTTAGAAGCAATAAAAAATTCAGGATTGAATTTAGCTTATGATGCGATGTACGGTGCTGGACAAAGTGTAATGAGAAATATTTTACCTGACCTTACATTTTTACATTGTGAAGCGAACCCAGGGTTTGACGGGCAAGCACCAGAACCGATTCACAAAAATTTGACTGAATTTTCTGAAATGATCAAAATTTCAGGAAACATCGATTCTGGGTTAGCGACTGATGGAGATGCTGACCGTATTGGATTATATGACCATGAAGGAAATTTTGTAGACTCTCATCACATCATCTTATTGCTCATTCATTATTTAGTGAAGTACAAAAAAAAATCAGGACACGTAATTACCACCTTCTCTTGTACACGTAAAATTGAAGAATTGTGTAAGAAATATGGCATTTCTCAACAAACTACAAAAATTGGATTCAAATATATTTGCGAAATAATGGTTGAAAATAAACAACCTTTTTTAGCTGGTGGAGAAGAATCAGGCGGTATAGCCATTGCTGGTCATATACCAGAGAGAGATGGAATTTGGATTGGATTAACTATATGGGAATTTATGGCAAAAACTGGAAAATCATTACGTGAATTAATTCAAGAAGTATATGATGAAGTTGGAAGCTTTGCTGTTGAACGTTACGATTTACATATCGAAGAAAATCAAAAACAAGCCATTATTGAAAACTGCAAAAATGGTAAATACACCGCGTTTGGCAATTACAAAATTGAATCAACGGAGGATATGGATGGATTTAAATTTCATTTAGGAAACGGTAGATGGGTAATGGTTAGACCATCAGGTACTGAGCCGGTTTTGAGGACATATGCTGAAGCTGCTAATTCTGTTGACTCTTTTGCAATTTTAGAGGCTACCAAAGCAACATTACTTAATTAATATTACAATTAGGATTGTTTAATACGAACAATCCTAGTTTCATTTTTTTATTCAAAAATCATGTCATTTAAAATTGGTGATTATGTTCGATTTATCAACGAGCGACAAGAAGGTGTAGTGACCAATTTAATTGATCATCAGCTTATCGGAGTAACTATTGATGGTGATTTCGAAATTACTGTTTTGGCATCAGAAGTTGTTTTGGTACATACAGAAGAAAATCAAATTTCAGAGGTTGTTCAACAAGAAAAAATCAGAGTAATAAATGAAAGTAATAAAAACCAAACAATTTATTTAGCGATACAGCGCGATGTAAACATATCTCATTTATATCATCAATATTTAATCAATCAAACATCGTATGAATTAACTTTTCAATTTTATACTGAAAAAAACAATACCTATCAAGGAATTTCATCAGATATCATTGAAGCTTTTAATTATAAAAAAATTGCCTCTTTCCCATTATCAGATTTAGATTTTCATCCAGTATACCATTTTCAATTTTTATTTTTTAAGATTGGAGATTTCCAACCAAAACAACCGGTAATTTATAAGAAGCAATTGAAAGGGAAATCAATTATCATGTCTGAAAAAGATATTCCAATTTTAGGTGGAAAAGGGCATTTAATTGAACTAGAAGAAAGTCTAAATAGCCCAATTCATACTGAATTCTTGCAAGAGAATTTAATGAATAATAAATCATCTTTTAAAAGTGAAGTTGAAAAACCAAATTCTGAAATCGATTTACATATTGAAGAATTAACAGAAGAGTTTCCTACGATGACCGCCAACGAAATGTTGCAATTTCAGTTAGCAGTATTTAACAAAAACTTAGAACAAGCAATTTCACATCAATTTTCTACAATCATATTTATACATGGTGTTGGCAATGGTACATTGAGAAATGAAATTCATCGTCAATTAGGGAAACACCCCAATATTAGAACTTTTAAAGATGCTCGTAAAGAAAAATTCGGATATGGAGCCACCGAAGTTTTCATCAAATAATCAAATCATTAATAATTTCTATCTTTGTAAAGCAAATCGTTCTATCGCCTCAATTCAATTTGGGGAGGAAAGTCCGGGCAACATAGAGCATCCTGCTTCCTAACGGGAAGGGCAATTTATTGAACAGAAAGTGCCACAGAAAATAAACTACCTCAACAGCAATGAAGAGGAAAAGGTGAAAATGTGAGGTAAGAGCTCACAGCTTTGTGTAGCAATACACACCGCGGTAAACCTCAGGAGTTGAAAGACCAAATAGGTCCCGATCATGAAGTTGCTCGCTTCAAGATTGCAAAATCGAATCGGGATGGGTAGGTTGATAGAGGTAACAAGCAATTGTTATCCCAGATAAATGATAGAAGCTTTTACGGTTGTAAACCAAATAAAGTAACAGAACCCGGCTTATGAATTTGCTTTTTTACTTTGAGGATGCTACTTGGCATCCTTTTTGTTTTTTTTCTTATTATTACATAACCTATAAAAATTACCTATGTCTAAAATATTAATTATTGATGATGAGAAAAGTATTCGCGGTACACTTCGCGAAATATTGGAATATGAAAAGTATGAAGTTATAGAAGCTTCAGATGGCATTGAAGGATTAGAAATAATAAAAAAAGATGAAATTGATTTGGTTTTATGTGATATTAAAATGCCTAAAATGGATGGCATGGAAGTATTAACAGCCAATCAAGAAATAAAACCTGACCTCCCTTTCATCATGATCTCTGGTCATGGAACCATTGACACCGCTGTAGAAGCTACCAAAAAAGGAGCCTATGATTTTATTCAAAAACCACCCGATTTAAACAGACTTTTAATTACTGTTAGAAATGCTTTAGAGAAAAAGGATTTAGTAATTGAAACCAAAATTTTAAAAAGAAGAGTTAATAAAACAAGAGATATTTTAGGTAATTCTTCACCTATACTAAGAATTAAAGATACAATTGATAAAGTTGCACCCACTGAGGCAAGAGTTTTAATTACTGGTGAAAATGGTAGTGGAAAAGAATTAGTTGCTAAATGGATTCATGAAAGAAGTAATAGAGCAAATGGACCTTTAATAGAAGTGAATTGTGCAGCCATTCCTTCTGAATTAATTGAAAGTGAATTATTCGGTCATGAAAAAGGGTCTTTTACTTCTGCAATTAAACAAAGAATTGGAAAATTTGAACAAGCAAATGGTGGTACACTTTTTCTTGATGAAATTGGAGATATGAGCCCATCAGCACAATCAAAAGTATTACGTGCTTTACAAGAAAACAAAATTACCAGAGTTGGTGGCGAAAAAGAAATTCCAGTTGATGTAAGAATAATTGCTGCAACCAATAAAGATTTATTCAAAGAAATTGAATTGAATAATTTCAGGATGGATTTATACCATAGATTAAGTGTTATATTAATTCATGTTCCTTCTTTAAATGACCGAAGAGATGACATACCAGAATTGGCACAAAGTTTTTTAGAAGAAATTTGTAATGATTATGGAATGCCTGCGAAACGCTTTAGTTTAGAAGCAATGAACTATTTGCAAAATTTAAATTGGACTGGAAATATTCGTGAACTGCATAATATGGTTGAACGATTAATTATTTTAAGTGATAAAGTGATAAGTGATATTGATGTTCAAAATAATTTAAGTTCTGCCAATATCAATTTAAATAAAGTTATTATCAAAACTTCTGAATCAACGTTATTCAATATGCAGAACTTTCAAGAGTTTAAAGATCAAATGGAGAAAGATTTCATTCTACATAAATTGGAAAAAAACAATTGGAATGTTTCTAAAACTGCTGATGAAATAGAAATTCAAAGAAGTCATTTATACAATAAAATCGAAAAGTATGGTTTAAAAAGAACGGAATCCAGCAATTAAATTTCAATCTTTTTATGAGAACCAGAATCCCAAAATGGGAATAATAAATAGAAGACTAATTCAAAAACTGCCTTCAATAGCATTTAAACTAATATTATCAATTTGGCACAACACTTGAATATAATTAAATGTTGTTGTTAATTAAATAAAGCTCTCGAAAATTGCCCTATGCAAATAGGGCATTTTCTTTTGCTTTTTTTTTAATTATATTTGATTTTAATTCCTCTCTCGAATTGTTGCAGACAATTTTCTGCTTTTAAGGTATTTTGTGTACTTTAGGGAATCACAATTACCCAAGTTTTTACCCCAATTCTGAACTAAAATGAAAGCTTATTTTAAATTTTCAAGGCACTCTGCTTTGTTGTTTTTACTTTTTTTTATTTTTTCCGTAAAGCTATCTGCCCAAAATGTTGGTATCAATAGCAGTGGAGCCACCCCTGATGCTTCTGCCGGATTAGATATTGATTTTGCAGACAAAGGAATTTTAATTCCAAGAGTAGCGCTAACTGGTTTAACTGATGTAGCCACAATTGCCACTGCAGGTAATTCTCTACTAGTTTATAACACTGCAACCGCAGGAAGTATCCCAAACAAGGTATTCCCAGGTTATTATTTTTGGGATGATATTAATACCATTTGGAAAAGATTAATTAATGGTGGAACAATAGTAGGTCCTACCGCAGATGTTGCAAATAGCACCACTACATTAGCTGACATCACTGGACTAAGTTTTCCAGTTGAGTCTGGATTTACTTATAAATTCAAATTTTTTATTACATATAATTCAGCAGCAACAACTACTGGTGCAAGATGGACAATTAATACAGCAGCAACTGTTACGAATTTACGATTCAATGTCCAAGCAAATACTACAGCTTCTGCAACTACTTTTGTAAATGGCTTAACGGCTGTAAATACTGGTACCACCACCACTGCTAGCTTGACAGGAAATAATAATATAGCTATCATAGAAGGAATCATCAAAACAAGTACTTCTGGAACTGTGATTGGAAGATTTTTTTCTGAGGTATCTACTTCAGCAATTACTGTAAAAGCTGGATTATGTTATGTTTCTTATGAAATTATTGAATAACCATTAAATTGTTTTGATTTAAAATTTAATACCCTAAAAATTGAAATCAATATCTAAAATAACACTTATTTATTTCCTTTTTTTTGCAGGAATTTGTTCTACATATTCACAAGGAATTGTAAACAATGGTGCGACTATAGTTCTCAATAGTTCGTCAAGAATTTATATTGATGGGACAAATGGAAATTACTTGAGTCAGAATTCTGGATTAATTACCAATGTTGCAACTGGTGCCATTTTAAATTTAGAAGGTAATTGGACAAATAATTCTGCAAATACAGGATTTAGTAATTCAGGAACAACTGTAAATTTTGCCGGAACAACACAAGCAATTAATGGTAGTAATGGCACTACTTTTACCAATATAGAAACCAATGGAACAACCACCATTGGAAGTCAAATGATTAACATAACTGGAACTTTAACCAATACCGCAGGATCTTTAACTACTAATAATAATTTAACTTTAATATCAAACTCAACCGGGACAGCACGCATTGCAGAAATAACAGGATCAGGCATTTCAGGCGATGTAATTGTACAAAGATTTATACCTGGTGGAAGCAATAGTAAGCGCAGATGGAGATTTTTAGGATCACCTGTAAATGTTACTGACAGTATTTCACTTACTCAAATAATTGATGATATTTTGGTCACAGGTACTGGCGGAAGTGCAAATGGTTTTGAAAATTGTGCATGTAATCCTTCCTTAAGAACTTATAACGAAACCCTAACTGGTGATGCTGATAATGGATGGACAGCACCCTCAACTATCAATGCAAAATTTCGCACAGGTACAGGTATGGAAGTTTTTATACGTGGTTCAAGAGCAGTGGCAGATCCCTATTTGAATTGGTCAATTCCTGATGATGCAACTATAGATTTTATTGGAACCATAAATTCTGGTCCAATTAATTTGAATTTATCATTTACTAATAATGGATTGACTACTGAAGATGGATTTAATTTAATTGCAAACCCTTATCCAAGTCAGATTGATTTACAAGCAGCAACAGGCTGGACTAAAACCAATATTACAGACTATGTATGGGCATATGATGCAGTTACTGGAGCTTATGGCACTTTTGACATGAGTAATGGAAATTCCGTAAATGGGATAACTAGATATGTTCCGCTTGGACAAGCATTTTTTGTTAAAGCAACAAACTCGGGTGCAGTATTAGGATTCACCGAAGCAGTAAAAGTTAGTAATACTCCATTCAACTTTTTCAAACAAGCTAAACCTTCACAGCATCTGAAAATACGTTTTAGCAATGATAGTGCAAATGTAGATGAAGCGATGATTGTATTTGATAATACAGCTACAATACAAGGTAATGACACTAAAGATGCTGGGAAATTTTTCAATGATAGATTGAACATCTATACTGTAAGCAATGATGGAGCAAATTTGACTTTCAATTATATTCCTTTCCAAAAGAAATTAGATACTGTAAAACTTTCTGCATGGAGCTTTAATACTACAGGAATTATGGCTGGAAAAAACACACTTAAATTTTCTGGATTTGAGAGTTTAGATTCTACATTTGGGATTTATCTATTAGATCTTTTTGCTAATACCACTATCAATATTAAAAATGACTCAATCTATACATTTGAGATAACTTCTGATGTTAATTCACATGGAAATAACCGCTTTCGGTTAGTCTTTGATGGAAATAAACTTGGCTATGAAAATCAAGCATTAAATAATAAGAATCAGCTTTTATTATACCCTAATCCAGTTGAAAATAACTTAAAAATCAATATAAAATCTATCAATTCGAATGTTAATCTACCATTTATAATTTTTGATAAAATGGGTAGAATTATCGATAAAGGACATTTGAATTTTGAAAATAGTATAGCAAATTTTTCTACTTCAAATTTAACTAGTGGATTATATTATATCCAAGTAAATGATAAATCTGGACAATATTCAAGTACTTTCTTAAAAAATTAGATTAAAAATAATCTTTTTGGATTAATTCCTCCTTATCGCAATTATTTGCAAATTCTTTCTTTTAAAATGAATTTGCACGATATTTGTAGTCATATGCATTAAAAGCATTGTACATCCCCAAAATTGAAACATGAAATCACTTCTGCCAAGAAAATCATTCTTTTTTATCGCCTTTATTTTTTTAACAAGTGCACAAATCACTAATGCTGCCAATATTACTTCAAGTGCAACTGGTAACTGGAGTGCAACTGCATGGCCAAATACAGGCCGGACAGGAACTATCACCTCAAGTACTGGATCTGCAACTTTAACAGGTTCTGGTACATCATTTACCACTGAATTAAGTGTGGGTAATATTATTAAAACTACAGGCAATGTGGTTATTGGTACCATTGCATCCATACAAAGTAATACCTCATTAACATTTACTGGAAATGCTGCCAGCACAAATGCAGGTATAGCATTTAGATCCCAAGGTGTCGGGCCTGTTGATGCAATAACTATTGCTGCTGGACATACTGTGACTGTGAATGGTAGCTTTACTTGTGCTTCTTTGACATATGCAACAGGTTCTAATCTAAATACCATTGTTCAAGTTTCCGGGAGCAATTCACTAATAATAACAGGCTTAGTTACTTTGGTTCGTCCAAGTACATCTGGATTTGCTTGTCGACTTTCTGTTAATGCTGGTACCGTAACAATGGGTTCCTTAACAATGACAGCAACAACAGGAACTAGAAATGATTCTGTCTCAGTAAGCACAGGAACCATTACGATAACAGGAACTATTACATGTTCTGGTATTGCATCAATATTGCGTACTTTGGGTTCTGGAAGAGTCAATATAAACAGCACTACAATATCTTCTAATCTTACACTTACAATTGATGCTGCAAGTACAATAAATTATGGAGGCACCGCACAAACACTTAAACTTTTAACTTATGGAAATTTAACCATAAGTGGTTCAGGTGCCAAAACTTTTCCAACTGGTACTACTACAGTAAATGGAATTTTTTCGATGGAAGGTACTGCTACAGCAACCTATACAGGAACTTTAGCCTTAGGTGCTAATGCAACTTTAAACTATAATAGAACTGCATCTTTAACCGCAGGTGCAGAATGGGTCACTCCTTTTGTAGCCACTGGTGGCGTAATCATTGAAAGTAATACGGTAACCCTGAATGCTGCTAAAGTGTTTAATGCAGATATTCCTTTAAACATCAATTTAGGTGCGGAATTAAATACCAGTGGTAGTAACTTTGCCTTAACTTTTAATGGTGATTTTATTAACGATGGTACATTAACCGCAGGAAGTTCAGCGATTACCATTACCGGATCTAGCACCCAAGATATAGATGGTTTTACCACTACAGGAACTGTTAGCATGACTAAAGCTTCTGGTACTGCAACGCTTACAGGGAATGTAAATGGTGGTGCACTTACCATTAATGGTACAGCAGGAATTTTAAACATGGGTGCAAGTTTAACACACCAATTTACTGGTACATTTACTAGAACAGCTGGTTCAATTGACGGTGGTTCAAGCTTAACAAGATTTTCAGGAAGTGGTTCAGGTGTGGGTGCTACCTTCACAGCAAGTTCAAGTACCATAGAATGGAATAATGCCGGGAACCAAAATGTTTCAGGTATGACTTATCATCATATTGTATTTTCAGGATCTGGAACAAAAACACTTTCAACAGGTTTAACAACCGTTAATGGTGATTTTACAATCAGTGGTTCGGCAATTGTTGTTCCCCAAATAGCCGCATCGATTGCTGGTGATTTAACTATTGGTTCTGGAACAACTTTCACTGGAGGTGCATTTACACATAATGTTGCAGGAGATTGGATTAATAATGGTGGAACTTTTACAAACACAGGTACCACCATAAACTTAAATGGAGTTGCTCAAAATATTGGAGGAAGTTCTGCAAATTCATTCCTCAATTTAACTGTTGCAGGTACTGCAAAAAAAACCATGACTAGTAATTGTACGGTAACTGGAGCATTAGTTTTAACAGGTCAAGATTTGGCTATTAACGGTCATACGCTAACCATAGATGGTACTGAATCTGGTACAGGATTTTTGGAAGGTTCTGCAACTTCAAATTTAGTTGTGAGTAGTGCATCTGCAGCGCAAGCTACTTTAGCAATTTCTCAAACCTCAAATACAACAAGATCATTCAATAACTTAACATTTAGTAGAACCAATGGAACATCTTTAAATGATACCATCAATTTAATTGGAACATTAACTATTTCAAACGGAACTTTTACTACTAGCAATAAATTGTATTTAAATTCAGATGCAAATGCCACTGCAAGTATTGCAGCAATTAACAGCGGTGCTATATCTGGAAACGTAATTGCAGAAAGATTTATTCCAGGAGGAACAGTAAGTAAAAGAAAATGGAGATTATTGAGTTCACCTGTTAATAATTCAGGAAGTATTGCCATTACAGAATTAATTGATGATATCATTATTACAGGTTCAGGAACTGGATTCGATGCTTGTGCTGGTTGTTTACCTTCCTTAAGAACTTACACAGAATCAACAGCAGGATTATCAAGTGTGGGATGGACAAATCCACCAAGCACTTCAACTACCATAGCTACAGGAATTGGTTTTGAAGTTTTTGTTCGAGGTAGTAGAGGATTGGCTAATCCTTTTATTAATTGGACTGTTCCTGACAATGTTACTATTGATTATGTTGGAGCTGTAAATACAGGAACCATTAATAAATCATTATCATTTACCAATACAGGTAATACTACTGCTGATGGATTTAATTTAGTAGGTAACCCCTATCCTTCAACAATAGATTGGATGTCAGCATCAGGCTGGACAAGAACTAATATGCAGAACTTTATGTGGGCCTATGATGCAAACTTAGGAACTTATGGAGTTATTGATTTTAGTAATGGTACCACTTCAGGTAATGTTGGTATATCAAGATATATTCCATCAGGTCAAGCATTTTTTGTTAGAGCAACAACAAGTGGTGCTTCTATACAATTTACAGAAGCAGTAAAGGCTTCGAATACCGCATTTAATTTTTTCAGAAGTTTACCGGTTTCGTTGTTAAAAATTAGGTTAAGTATTGATAGCATAAAAACGGATGCAACAGTAATCGTATTTACTCCAAATTCAACTAAACAAGGAAATGATAATAATGATGCAGTAAAATTTTATAATGATAAATTAAATTTGTTCACTGTTTCAAGAGATACCGTATCATTAGCAATCAATTCAAGACCATTGCCTGAAACTATTGATACTGTTAAGTTATCAGTGTTTAGTTATGATTCAAGTAATGTGTTTACAACTACGCATACTTTAAATTTTGATAGTTTAAATACCATTGATGTAATGTATGATATGTTTTTGGTAGATCAATTTACCAATCAAAAAATAAATATTCGCAATACTTCTTCCTATTCTTTCGACATAACCACTGATCCAAATTCTTGGGGTAATAATAGATTTATTTTAATTTTCAAGAATACTTCAATTGGAATAAATAATAATGAAGATAATTTTGAACTTAATATTTTTCCAAATCCAGGAACAAATATCGTGAATGTTCAAGTTGGGTCCAACTATCAAAGTTCTTCTTTTAAATATGAAATAATAGATCAATTAGGTAGAACTATTTTGAATGGAAATCTATCTAATCCTCAAATAAATATTCATCAATTGAATGCTGGAGTATATTTTATTAAAGTATATAATGGCCAAATAAATTCAATCAGGAAATTTATCAAAAAGGGATAAAATCTAATTTCTTCCTTTTTTAGGTATGATTTTTGAATACCTAAATCTAAACTTGAGAAATAAGCATTAATTTCTGCTCAAATAGTTCTATTCATATTAATCAATAGAACTATTTGAGCAGAAATTGCGTATTTTTGCAAAAGCTTTATTAAACCAACAACAACAAATTTCGTCAACACTGACCTTAGGTTAATAATACTTTATAAAAGCTATGAAACGACATTTTTATTTCCTATTCATTTTTTTGCTTAGTACTTTCAATCTTTTTGCCCAATCCAGTACATTTTCGGGTTCAGGTAATTGGAATAATGCAGGAAGATGGAATAATGGAATTCCAACTTCAGGTACCGCAGTTACTATTGCAAATGGCGCTTCCTGTACCATTAATGTGGCTGCAGTTTGTGCCTCTATGACAATGGCAAGTGGAAATAGTAATACAACAGTAACAGTTTCAGGTACCAACTCTTTAACTGTTGGTGGAGCAATTAGCATCAGCTTTCCTACTTCCAACAGTAGAACGAAAAAGATTGATGCATCAGGTGGAACTATTACATGTACAGGTATTACCTTAGGTAATCCTTCTGGTGGTTCAAACAGGATTTGTGAAATTGCATTGAATACAGGAACAATAAATTGTACTGGTGATATAACATTTACTGGTAGCACCGCTACTGAAAATGAACTAACTTTTAATGGAGCTGGTTTATTGAAATTAGGTGGAACTATAACCGGCACTGGCACATTTACACGAAGCACAGGAACTGTAGATTATAACAAAGCTGGAAATCAAACTGTATTTGGAACAACCTACAATAAATTAAAAATCTCTGGATCGGGTGTAAAAACTATAAATGCAAATACTGTAGTTGATAAAACTTTAAATTTAGAAGCTGGTGAATTAGCCTTAAATGGATTTGAATTAACTTTAAGTGACACTGTAAAAAGAAACACTGGAACTATTACAGGCTCTGGCTCTTCAGACATTAGTATCAGCGGTACCGTAGATTCTGTTAAATTATTTATGACTCAAACCTCATCTTCAACAAGAAGTTTAAATAATTTGACTACTACTAGACCGAATGGAGTATTTATAGCAGATACTTTAGAATTAAATAACACATTAGATATTTCTAATGCATCTTATGTGAATGCAAATGGAAAATTAATTTTAACTTCTAATGCAAACGGTACTGCTAGAGTGAATAATTTAAGTAATGGCACAGTAACTGGAAATGTTATTACACAAAGGTTTATCCCTGGAGGTAACGGGAAAAGAAGATGGAGATTTTTATCTTCAGCAGTAAATGTAAATGGTGCTATCCCCTATTCTCAATTAATAGATGACATTCATGTAACTGGAACAGGCGGAACTGCTAATGGTTTTGATAATGCAACTACTAATTCATCAGCAAGAACCTATGATGAAACTATCAGTGGAGCTTCTGGTAATGGTTGGGCAAACCCAGCTAATATTAATGTAACTGTGCCAAAAGGTATGGGTATTTCTGTGTTTGTAAGAGGAAGCAGATCATTGGCTGATCCATTTTTAAACTGGACAGTTCCTGATGATGCTACTATTGATTTTGTAGGTAAATTAAATCAAGGTGAAGTAAATGTTTCTTCAAATATTACTTTTACAAATACCGGAACTCCAACAGGTGATGGATTTTGCCTAGTAGGTAATCCATATATGTCTAATATTGATTGGGAAGCCGCAAGCATTACAAAAACAAATATTGGTTCAGTGATATATGCATTAAATCCAACAACTGGTTCTTATGCAACTTATGACGTTGCTACCTCAACTGGGGTAAATGGTGGTACTAGATATATTTCTGCTGGTCAAGGATTTTTTATTCGTACCAACGCTGCTAGTCCAGTATTAAAGTTTCAAGAGGCTGCCAAAGTTACTAATGCAGGAGGAAACTTTTTTAAATCATTAAACAATCCAATTATAAATACAAGTTCAAATTTTGCTAAAATAAAATTAACTGCAACAAGAGATTCAGTGAGCTCAGATGAATTAGTTGTTGTACTTGGTGACACAGCCAAACGTGAAGGTACTGATGGTTCAGATGCTGCAAAATTTTTTAATGATAACACATTAAATTTTTACACTCGCAGTACTGAATTAAGAAATTTAGCCATCAATTATTTTCCAAAACCAACAGCAAATGATACAATTAGAGTGTCTTTTTTCTCTACAGTTGATGGAATAAAATTCAACGGAACCTATTCTATTAAAGTAACAGAACTATCTGGTTTACCTAGTAACCTAATGGTTTATCTTTGGGATACTTATGCTAATCAAATGGTTAATTTGAAAGAAACTAATGAATATATTTTCAATTTAAATACTGATGTTGCTTCTGCTGGAAATGATAGATTCAAAATTCTATTCAAACAAGATACTAGCACCGTAACTAAAATCACCAATTTCACTGGAAGTATTTCTAGAAAAAAAGTTAACATTACATGGTCAACAAATAAAGAAAAAAACATCAATTACTATTTTGTTGAAAGAAGCAAAGACCAAGTTAAATTTTCAAAATTAAAGCCAACCCAAATTGTGGCATATAATAATGGAGATGGTTTCAATAGTTATACTATAATTGATAATAACCCATCTAAAGGTATGAACTATTATAGAGTAAGTATGGTAGATTCTGCTAATAATATTAACCGATATAGTGAAGTTATTGCAATTGAATATAAGGCTGAAAATTCTGAACAAACTGATCAAGTAATTTCAAATATTGGAATGAACAAATCGGAAATTAGCATTTTAACATATCCTAACCCAGGTTCTGAATATGTTTTTGTATATTTGCAAGGATTAAGTGCTGAAGAAAATTATCAAATTTCAATACAAGATATTATGGGTAAAGAAGTAATGAGAACTAATTATACCAGCAACTCAGCTCATTTACCTTTGAACATCGCCAGTTTGAATAAGGGAGTTTATATCATTAAAGGAATTTCAAATAATAATAATACATTAGCAAGTACTAAACTGATAAAGAATTAAAATGAAAAAATTTAAATACATTTTCCTACTATCCTGTTCTGTATTCCTATTAAGTTCATTGAGTTTAATGGCACAAGATCCAGGTCCAGATCCGGGTGGTGATCCAGATGCTCCTATTGATGGAGGTATTTCATTGCTCGTTGCTGCAGGTGCAATTTATGGAGCAAAAAAAATCAAAGAAAATCAAGCTAGTAAAGCATAAAAAAAGGCCCTTTAAAAGAAGGGCTTTTTTATTGTCTTCAATTATTCAATAAAAAATCGCTTTCAAATTTGTTTCCTAACAAATTTATTACATTCATTGAAGCTCCTGATTTTTTCAGATGAATTAGGTTATTTTTCAGACGAACAAAGGCATTCAACAGATGAATAATTAAAACACTTTTTAATTCTCAAACACGTAATTGTTTTGTTACGCCAATAACCGTTTCCAAAAACTTTTTTTTCTAATTAATTTCTACGTTTGCATCGAAATTAAAAACAACCGATACAAATAAATTAATTATGAAAAAAATAATACTCTTTTTGTTAACACTAATTAGTATTTATTCTGAGCCAATTTTAGCTCAAAATAAATATACTATTAGTGGTTATGTAAAAGATGCAAAAAATGGTGAGGCCATGATAGGTTCAAGCATCATTGTAAAAGAATCAGGAACAGGAATCAGTACCAATGTATATGGATTCTATTCATTAACACTTCCTAAAGGAACGTATACTTTAGTTTATAATTTATTAGGATATACGCCACAAACCAAAATAATTGATTTAAATACTAACCAAAGAATTGATGTTCAATTATTGGAAAAATTTGATCAGCTTTCAGAGGTAGTTGTTAGCTCAAAGAAAAGAGATGACAATGTAAAGAGTATGGAAATGAGCATGAATAAAATGGATATCAAAGACATTAAAAGCATGCCTGCCTTATTAGGAGAAGTAGATGTTATTAGAAGTATTCAAACACTTCCAGGTGTTAGCACAGTTGGTGAAGGTGCATCAGGATTCAATGTTAGAGGTGGTGGTGTTGATCAAAATTTAATTTTATTAGATGAAGCACCTGTATACAATTCATCTCATCTACTTGGTTTCTTCTCTGTATTTAATCCAGATGCCGTTAAAGATGTTAAATTAGTTAAAGGTGGAATTCCTGCTCAATATGGAGGACGACTTTCTTCATTGTTAGATGTACGCATGAAAGATGGAAATAATAAAACATTCTCTGGCAATGGAGGAATTGGTTTAATTTCATCACGATTAACTTTAGAAGGTCCAATTCAAAAAGAAAAAAGCTCTTTTATAGTTGCTGCTCGCAGAACCTATGGAGATTTGTTTTTAAAGCTATCGCCTGATAAAGCCTTAAATCAAAACGGTGCCTATTTTTATGATTTAAGTACCAAAATTAATTATACAATTGACGATAAAAACAGGATTTATCTTTCAGGTTATTTTGGAAGAGATGTATTTAAATTTGGTGATCAATTTCAAACTAGTTGGGGCAATGCAACTGGAACATTAAGATGGAATCATTTATTCAATCAAAAATTATTTGCCAATTTCACAGCTATTTATAGTAATTATGATTATTCATTAGGTGTGCCAAGTGGTTCTCAAGCATTTGATTGGAAATCAAACGTAATTAATTACAGTCCAAAAGTTGATTTTAATTATTACCTCAATACAAAAAACACAATCACATTTGGTGCAAGTACCATATTCTACGACTTCCACCCTGGGTTGGTTACTCCTGCTAGTGATGAATCTATTTTCAGAAAATTAGAAATGACTCGTCAACGAGGAAATGAATATGCTATTTATTTAGATGATGAACATACTTTCAATTCTATTTTTAGTATCCAATTGGGATTAAGAGCATCTGCATTTCAATACTTAGGAAGGCAAACAGTTTATGATTACATAGGTGAAGATGGATTACAAAAAGTTGCGACAAATCCTACTTATTATAAAAGAGGAAAAACAATTGCTTTTTATCCAAATTTAGAACCTAGATTTTCTGCAAAATACACATTAAATGAATTCAGTTCTATTAAGGCAAGTTATAATAGAATGGCTCAATACATTCATTTGATTTCTGGAACAACCGCTGCTTCTCCTACAGACGTATGGAGTCCGAGCACTAAAAACATCAAACCTGAAATTGCCAACCAAGTTGCATTAGGATATTTTAGAAATTTCAAAGGTGATCAATACGAAACCTCAGCTGAAGTATTTTACAAAACCATGAGTAATCAAATTGATTATATAAACGGTGCAGAATTATTATTGAATTCAGACCTAGAAGCAGATTTGCTTTATGGGGATGGCAGAGCATATGGACTTGAAATATTCTTAAAGAAAAATGAAGGTAAATACCATGGATTTGTTAGTTACACTTTATCGAAAAGTGAAAGAAAAATAAAAGGTATTAATAACAATGAATATTATAATGCAAAATATGATAAAACACATATTCTTTCAGTAGTTCAATTATTTGAAGTATCTAAGAGGTTATCCTTATCAGCGAACTTTAATTTTAGTACAGGTGTAAGTACCACTTTCCCTAATTCACGTTATGAATTTCAAGGCATTATTGTTCCACATAACAGTGACAATAGTAGAAACAATTATAGAGTTCCATCTTACCATCGTTTAGATTTGGCAGCAACGCTAAAGAATAAAGTTAAAGCAAATAAAAAATATGAAAGTGAATGGGTGTTTTCTATTTACAATGTGTATTCAAGAAGAAATGCATTCAGTGTTTACTTCCGCCAGAATGATGATGATCCTAACCAATTAAAAACTGAAGCTGTTAGATTATCTGTGTTTGGATCGATGTTGCCATCTGTCACCTATAATATCAAATTTTAATAAACTGAATCATGAAAAAACAAATAATTTATTCTTCATTAATCCTTGCTTTATTCGCCTTTACAAGTTGCGAAGACACTATAGATATTGACTTAGACCAAGGTCCCACTTTACTTGTGATTGATGGTAAAGTAACGGATGAACCAAATATTTCACATAAAGTAACTTTAAGTACCACCGCACCTTATTTTGAAAATAATAAAACACCTAGAGTAAGTGGAGCCTTTGTTGAAATAACAGATATAGATGCCAATGGATCTATTGTCAGTATTGATACTTTAATAGAAACTATTCCAAACTCTGGCGATTATTTTACTACCAAAACAAATGGATTACTCGGACATAAATATATTTTAAGAGTAACTGCTTTAGGTGAAAGTTATAAAGCAGAATCAATTGTTAATCGTGTCCCTCCTATTGATTCTATTACTTTTGAGTACAAAGAAAAAACTGCAAACACTGATGCTGGATATAGTGTTTTTTATTATGGTCCAGAACCACAGGGTGTGGGTGATCATTACTTATTTCGTGTTTCAAAAAATGGTAAACCATACAGTAAACCGAATCAATTATATTTTACTTCTGATGAATTAGTAGATGGCAATTATATCAACAATGTAGATATTACTCCAGAACCTTTTCAATTGGGCGATACAATAACTATTGAAGATTTCACAACTACTAAAGATCAATATAAATTTTATGCAGCCATGTATCAGCAAGTAAATAATGGAGGACTATTTGCAAACCCACCATCAAATGTGCATACCAACATCGTCAATACTAATCCTAATGGTAAAAAAGCTGTTGGTTATTTTGGTGCCCATGGTTATCAAAAGATTACAAGAATTATTCAATAATAATGACAGCAAATCACTAAGTAATGCATCTTTTGTTATTTTTGCCAATCACAGAAGATGTATTACCCGGGTGGTGAAATTGGTAGACATGCCATCTTGAGGGGGTGGTGCCGTAAGGTATGCGAGTTCGAATCTCGTCCCGGGTACTAATTGGGTGTTAGAGATTGGTATTTTGAACTTGGATTAAGCAAAATCGGAGACACATTCAAAATTCAACACTCATCACTCAAAATTTAATATTTTCAAAACAATTTACCACGTTATTGCATTGGTTAATTATCACATTAACCTGTATCTTTGCAAATAATATGAGTAA
The DNA here is from genome assembly GCA_965279595.1 of Sphingobacteriaceae bacterium. Taxonomy (GTDB): domain Bacteria; phylum Bacteroidota; class Bacteroidia; order Sphingobacteriales; family Sphingobacteriaceae; genus CAIKLP01. The sequence continues at coordinate 2,257,905 of OZ257246.1, read as the reverse complement.
ACACGGTAGAGTTTTGGTGGCCATGAGTGGTGGAGTTGACAGTTCAGTGGCGGCAGTAATGCTGCATGAAATGGGTTATGAGGTAATTGGCATTACCATGAAAACCTGGGATTATGCCAGTTCTGGCAGTTCTACTAAAGAAACCGGATGTTGTAGTTTAGATTCTATAAATGATGCACGTTCCCTAGCTGTGAGCTATGGATTTCCTCATTATATACTTGATATTAGAGAAGAGTTCGGCAATTTCGTTATTGATAATTTTATTGATGAATACTTAGCAGGAAGAACTCCTAATCCATGTGTTTTGTGTAATACCCACATAAAATGGGAAGCTCTAATTAAAAGAGCCAATCACTTAGATTGTGAATTTATTGCTACAGGTCATTATGCTAATATCCGTACAGAAAATAGTCGTCAAGTTATTTCTAAAGGAAAAGACGAAAGCAAAGACCAATCATATGTGCTTTGGGGTGTATCTCAAGCAAATTTATCACGTACAATGTTGCCTTTAGGCAAATACCACAAATCAGAAATTAAGCAAATGGCCATGGATATGGGTCAAAAAGAATTAGCCACTAAAAGTGAAAGCTATGAAATTTGTTTTGTGCCTGATAATGATTACCGAGCATTTTTAAAACATAATGTAGAAGGACTTGAACAAAGAGTTGATGGTGGTAATTTCGTGCTTACTGATGGTACAATCGTTGGTAAACACAAGGGTTATCCATTTTATACAGTTGGACAAAGAAAGGGATTAGAAATTGCATTAGGAGAACCTATGTTTGTTTTAGATATACAACCCGATAGCAACCAAGTAATTTTGGGTAAAATTGAGGAGTTAGAGAAAACTGAAGCCATTGTCAGAGGATACAATTTGGTTAAATACGCCAATATAAATACTCCTATAGAAGCTTTAACTAAAATTCGCTATAAAGACAAAGGAACTTTGAGTCATATAGTAGAAGATAATGGACTGATTAAAGTTGATTTCCAAGGAGCAGTTTCTGGTTTAGCACCAGGTCAATCAGCAGTATTCTATGAAGGAAATGACTTACTTGGAGGTGGCATTATTTCAAAATCTTAAAACAATGAAAATTTACAAGGTATCACTGATTATTTTTTCAATATCAATGATGGCTTGTAAAGAAAAAGTTGTTGTTGAAAAGAAAATCATTGGAACAGATTTCAACCCTATTCATTTGAATAGCACTTGGATTTATCAAGGAGACTCTACCATTTATGATGACTTTACTGGGGATTCCATCCAAATATCTTTTCAATACAAAGACTCATTATTGTCAATTGAAACTCCCAATCAAGATACCATTGCTCTAATAGAACGGAAAATTAGATATTCTGACACTTCTACTTTTGTATTTCTTAAAGATTATACATTCACAAAAAATAATCTGCAATTCATACTCAATGAGAATGGTATTAATTTCTGCAAATTGGTGTATCCTTTACAATTAAATATGCAATGGGATGGTAATCAATATAATCATTTTGGTGAATCGAAATATGAATTGATTCAATACAATAATCCCAAATTAGTTTTAAATCAGAGCACTGAATCGGTAAAGATTTTAGAAAAAAATGACACTAATTTGATTCGAGAAGATTACCAAGAATCAGAATATGGCAAGCTTTTTGGGCTAATCTATTTCAAATCTATTTCAGTTGATAAGGATATTAGTACAGGAGCAATAACTTCTGGAAATAGTGTAACTTTAAGGTTGATTAGCTATACACATTAATAATTATTTACATGTATTACTCCATTTTAAAAAAAGCTTTCCTATTTATTTTCATTCTTGGCATAAATTTACAATTGAAGTCGCAAGACAGATACGTTGTATTTTTAAAAGATAAAGCCAATAGCCCTTTTACAATTAGCAATCCATCTGCCTATTTATCGGCTCGTGCAGTTCAAAGAAGAACTAAAATGAATATCTCAATTGATAGTTTAGATTTGCCGATTCCTCCAACTTATTTAAATGCTATAAAAAATGCTGGTGCAATTATTTTAAACAAATCAAAATGGTTAAATACCGTAACTGTACAAGCAGATACCGCACAAATAATTAATATTGGTGCTTTGAGTTATGTTGATAGATATCAAAAAGTATTCGGTAGTAATTTACACAAGTCAGGATTAACGCATTCAAAGTTTGATGCTGAAAATATTCAAAATACAAATGTTTCAAATTTTGATACAAGCAAATATGGCGGAGCAAGCAATCAAACAAAAATGTTAAATGCTCAATATTTTCATGAACAAAATTTATTAGGCAAGAGTATGGTAATCGCCATCATAGATGCGGGTTTTAGAGCAACTGATACCCATCACGCTTTTGATTCTTTAAGAAATTCTGGAAGAATTTTAGGCACTTGGGATTTTGCAACAAATAATTCATTTGTTTATGATTTTAGTAACCACGGAACTAGTGTACTTTCTTGTATTGCTGCAAATGTGCCTGATTCAATGATTGGAATGGCGCCTGCTGCAAGCTTTTATTTATTAAGATCAGAAGAAGAAGCAACCGAATATTTAGTTGAAGAATATAATTGGGCTGCAGCAGCTGAATTTGCTGATAGTGTAGGTGCAGATATCATTAACTCATCATTGGGTTATACTGAATTTGATGCAGTTTCTCAAAACCATACTTATAATGATATGAATGGTAATACAGCACCATGTACCATTGCTGCTGATATTGCATTTGACAAAGGCGTATTTGTTGTAAATAGTGCTGGTAATTCAGGAAGTAGCGCTTGGTTTTTTATTGGTGCCCCTGCTGATGGTAAAAATGTTTTCAGCATTGGTTCTGTTGATCCACAGAAAAATATTTCCGGCTTTTCTTCTAACGGTCCGACTTCTGATACACGAATTAAACCAGATGTTGTGGCGCAAGGTGGTCCGGCTTGGATTGCAAAAGCAAACAATGGAAGTTATGGCTTTGGAAGTGGTACTTCCTTCTCAGGACCTATCATGGCAGGATTTGTAGCATGTGCAACAGAATACTATCACTCTATTTTTCCAAATGCTACTGCTTTTGAAATTAAAGATTGGATTAAATCAAACTCTGATAGAGCCTTTTTTCCTGATAACCAATATGGGTATGGATTGCCAAATGCTCTGGAATTACTAAAAACTACTGGAATTAATTTTTCAAATAAAAACCAAATTCAAGTCTATCCAAATCCAGCAAAATATCAATTCAGCTTTTATTTGCCTGAAAGCAATCAATTGAAATTGAGTATATATAGTACCACAGGCGTATTAATGAGTGCTGAAAAATTAACTTCAAGTAATAATCAATTTAATTTTTCTATTGAAAACTTAATGGAAGGTTTATACGTTATCAAAATCGAAACTGAAAATAAAGTATACAGTACCCAATTAATTAAATCAAACAGTGAATATTAAAATAAAGAGAATTTTTCCTCTCCTACTGCTCTTTTGCTTTATAGGTTTCCAATCATTTTCACAAGCTAAATTTTCATTGAGTGGTTACATCAAAGATGGGTCTTCCGGTGAATCATTAATTGGTAGTACGGTAATCATAAAAGAATTAAACAAGGGCGCCAGCGCCAATGAATATGGATTCTATTCAATTACCTTACCTGCTGGTAAATATTTAGTTTTAGCTAGCTTTTTGGGTTATAAAACAATTGCTGATACCATCTATTTAAACAAAAACATTCGATTAAATTTCGAATTATTTAGCAATGCTATTTCAAGTAAAGAAGCCTTAGTTGTAGCTGATAGACCTGATGCAAATTATAAAGGCACCCAAATGGGAACACAAACTTTGCAAATGGAAAAAGTAAAAACATTACCTGTAATTTTAGGTGAAGTAGATATTTTAAAAACCTTGCAATTACTACCAGGTGTTCAATCTTCAGGTGAAGGGAATAGCGGATTTTATGTTAGAGGTGGTGGTCCAGATCAAAACTTAGTTTTATTAGATGAAGCGGTAGTTTACAACTCTGGACATTTATTTGGATTCTTTTCTGTTTTTAATTCAGATGCGATTAATAGTGTGACACTTATTAAAGGTGGTATGCCCGCTGAGTATGGTGGAAGGTTATCTTCCGTTGTAAACGTAAACATGAAAGAAGGAAATAATAAAACATATCATGCTACTGGAGGAATAGGTTTAATTGCTTCTCGATTAACTTTAGAAGGACCGATTCAAAAAGGTAAAAGTTCTTTCATGGTTGCTGCCAGAAGAACTTATATTGATGCCTTAGTGAAACCCTTTGTGGACAAGACTTCTACGCTTGCTGGCTCTGGTTATTATTTTTATGATTTAAATTTAAAATTGAATTATCAATTTAATGATAAAGACAGATTATTTGTAAGCGGTTACTTTGGAAAAGATAAATTCGTTTTTAAAGGAGAAAGATTTACCATTAAATTTCCATGGGGAAATACAACTACCACCTTGCGTTGGAATCACTTATTCAATGATAAATTATTTGTAAATACCACCGCCTTATTTAGTGATTATGTTTTCAGAATTGGAGCTTCTCAAAACAATTTTGATTTTGAATTATTTTCAGGAGTTCGGGATTATACTGCCAAAGTTGATTTCGATTTCTTTCCAAATATTCGTCATCAAGTAAAATTTGGTGGTCTATATACCTTCCATACCTTTACTCCCACTACAGCAACAGGTACTATTGGAGAAACTAAAATTGGTCCAGATAGAATAAATAGACAATATGCAAATGAAGCAGCACTGTACTTCTCAGATGATTTTGATTTAACTGATAAGATCAGAATAAATGGAGGATTTCGATATGCTATGTTTCAACAAATTGGTGCCTATGATAGATACATTGCTAATGGCAATGGAGTAATTACCGACACCATTAGTTATGGTTCAGGTGAAAACATTCAATTTTATCATCGCTTAGAGCCACGCTTCTCCATTAGATACACAGTAGGAAGAACATCTTCAGTTAAAGCATCTTATACCGTTACTAATCAATTTGTGAATTTAGCTTCTTTGAGTGGAAGTACACTACCTACAGATTTGTGGGTACCTGCATCTCAATTAGTGAAACCACAATTTTGTACACAATATTCAATAGGCTATTTCAGAAATTTCAAAGATGATATGTTTGAAACTTCTGTTGAATTGTATTATAAAGACTTAAGAAACCTAATTGAATTTAAAGAAAGTACAACAGGAAGTTTAAGTCCAAACATTGAAAACGATTTTACTTTTGGTACTGGAAAATCATATGGAGCAGAATTTTTTGTAAAAAAGTCAATGGGAAAATTCAATGGTTGGATAGGCTATACATTGTCTTATGCTGAAAGAACTTTTGCTGACTTACAAGGAGGAAAAACATTTTTTGCTAGGTATGATAGAAGACATGATGGTTCTATTGTATTATCCTATACCTTAACAAAGAAATGGACATTCGGTGCTGTGTTTGTGTATGGCTCAGGAGCTGCATTTAATCTACCAACCAATTTAGTTTTCTTTGCTAATGGAACACAAGGATTATTTTATGAAGATGATTATAGAAACAAATATCGTTTAAGTCCATATCATAGAATGGATATTAGCGCCACTTATACAGCAAAGAAAACGGATAAGTTTGAATCTACTTGGAATTTTAGTATTTATAATGTGTATAATCATTTAAATCAATACATCGTTTATTTAGATGTGCAAGGAGATGTATTGACTCAAGGATTAAAAGTTCAACCAAAACAAATTACTGTATTTCCATTTTTACCATCAGTTACTTGGAATTTTAAATTCTAATGTTATTTAAAATGAAAAATAATAATTCTATAAAATATTTTATTCTGTTATCAATGATAATATTGTTTTTCGCATCATGTGAAAAAAATATAGACATTGATTTTCCACCAGGTGAAAAACCCTATGTAATTGAAGGCTATATTGAAAATGGAGAGATTCCATTATTATCAATTTCTAGAGGAATATCATTTTTGAATACCATTTCTAATCAAGATTTTTTAAACTTATATGTTAACAATGCAACGGTGAATTTAAGTATTGATGGAGGAGCACCCGTAGCATTGGTTCCAATAAGTTTTGGTGGTGCAACCTTTTATACTAATTTTTCCGTTCAAGGAGAAGTAGGTAAACGTTATGATTTAACAATTGAAGTGGATGGTAAAACATTTAATGCAACTACTACTGTTCTTGCTCCTCATCCATTAGATAGTATTGTGATAGAGCCTGCACCAGGCGATAAAGGTACTATTGATTCATTGGTTCAACTAACTGCTTATTTCACCGAACCACAACCATTAGGTAATTACTATAGAATATTGACAAAAAAGAATCAAGATTTATTTTACGACGTAAGTTTCAATTCAATTTTTGATGACGGCATTACCAATGGAGATCCCTTACAATTCACTGTTTTCGGAGGTAAATCTCAATTGCAAAATAATGACACCGCTGATTTTAGTCGCTTTGGATATTTCAAAAAAGGTGATACTGTTTATGTGAAATGGGCTAGTATTGATAAAGCACAATATGATTTTTGGAATACTTTTGAATCTCAAAGTAGCAGCTTCGGAAATCCATTCTCCCCAACTGTTATTATTAAAAGTTCAATAACTGGAAAAGGAAGTTTAGGAATTTGGGCTAGTTATGGTTCACACATAGACACTGTAATCATTCCAAGGGATTAATTAGCTAATTTGATGATTAGCTAATTAGCTAATTGACTTCGAAGCGAGGGATGTGTTGATGTGTTGATGTGTTAATGTGTTAATGTTGCGTTGTAGGTTGCCAAGAGTTTAATTAGCTAATTTGCAGATTAGCTAATTAACTAATTTCCTTTGAAAAAAAGGATGTGTTTATTAACCAAAGTGGCTTACAAAGTGATTAATTTAAAATTCATAATTATTCAATTGCATTCAAAATTCATAATTCATAATTTTCTTTAAACGCCAATACTCAACTTCCAATTCCCCCCCAAAATCATTACCTTTGTTCACGAAAAAAATATGGAAAATACAGAACACATACATTGTTTAATTATAGGGTCTGGACCGGCGGGATATACCGCAGCTGTATATGCAGCAAGGGCAGATTTAAAACCTGTTATGATAACAGGCATGCAGCCTGGTGGACAATTAACTACTACTACAGAAGTGGAGAATTACCCTGGATATCCTGATGGAACTCAAGGTCCAGAAATGATGGAAGATTTCAGAAAACAAGCAGAAAGATTTGGTACAGATATTAGGTTTGGATACGTAACATCAGTTGATTTTTCAGGTCCAATTAAAAAAGTAATTGTTGATGAAACTAAAGTTATCACTGCAGACTCAGTGATCATAGCAACAGGAGCTTCGGCAAAATGGTTAGGATTAGATTCAGAACAAAAATACAATGGTTTTGGTGTCTCAGCTTGTGCGGTTTGTGATGGTTTCTTTTTTAAAGGACAAGACGTAGCCATTGTTGGTGCTGGAGATACAGCAGCTGAAGAAGCAACTTATCTAGCTAAATTGTGTAGAAAAGTTTACATGATAGTTAGAAAAGGAGAATTCAAAGCATCTAAAGCAATGGTTCACCGTGTGGAGAATACTGCAAATATTGAATTACTATTTCATACAGAAACCAAAGAAATTTTAGGGAATGGTCAAACTGTTGAAGGTGTAAAGGTTTACAATAATGAAACTAAAGCTGAAAGGATTTTAGATGTTACAGGTTTCTTTGTTGCCATTGGACATAAACCCAATACCGATATTTTTAAAGATGTGATTGATATGGATGAATCAGGATATATCAAAACAATTCCAGGTTCAACTAGAACAAATGTTGAAGGTGTTTTTGCTGCAGGTGATGTACAAGACAAAATTTACCGACAAGCTGTAACATCAGCAGGTTCAGGCTGTATGGCTGCTTTAGATGCAGAAAGATATTTAGCTGCCAAACACGATTAATTTAAAAAATAAAAAAGGAGAATGAAAAAACATTCTCCTTTTTTATTTAAAACAAGACTGGTGCTCTTTTGAAACCTTCATCTAAACTTATGAGTGTCTCCGTTCTTTCAATGCCTTGTACCTTCTGTAAATCATCGTGGAGTACCATTCTAAGCTGATCAATATCTTTACAAACAATTTCTACAAACATGCTATAACTTCCAGTGGTATAATTTAATCTAACTACTTGTGGAATTTTTTTTAATTGTTTTGCAACAACATCATACATAGAACTCTTTTCTAAATAAACACCAATAAACGCAACTACATCATAGCCCATTTTTTTCAAATCAACTTCCACAGTTTTATTTTTGATTACTTTCATTTCAGTTAATTTTTTTACACGCACATGAATGGTTCCAGCCGAAACATGCAATTGTTCTCCTAATTCTGCGTATGAAGGATCAGCATTGTTCATTAATTTTTGAATAAGCTTCAAATCCAATTCGTCAATATTTAATTCTTGTTTCATTTTATAAACTATTTTGAATATTATCTAATATATATATAATATATTAAACAAAAACTATATATTAAAATATATTATTAATAAATATCTAACAATTAAATCATTTACTATATTTGATAAGCGGAAACGCAAAAATGTGGGGTGATGAAATTGGCAGACATGCCCTCTTGTCTCGAGGGTGGGGAGTTCGGTTTAAACCGCCCTGTGGAGGTTCGAATCCTTCTCCTACAGCAAAATTCTTTCCATTATTGATGATAGTGAAAGATGAGTTAATTTCCTTTCCAAATTCAATACTTTATAATTATGAATTTTAAGTGATGAATTTTGAATTAACTACTTTGTAGGCAACAATGCTCCATCAACACATCAACACATTATCACATTAACACATCTCTACCTTCGACGACAATTAGCTAATCTGCTAATTAACTAATTAGCTAATTTTTTTCTACTTAGAATTAACCAAATTTCAAAAAAAAGCTTAAGTTTAAGCCAGCATCGATTATTCAATTAATCGGTTCTACAACCTATGCCCACTTTAGCAATAAACGACTATTCCTTATTTCTGCTGCTTTCAGGTTTATTCACTGGAATAATGTCTGTAGTGGTTTTCAGTAAAATTGGAGGTGCAGTTAGGTGGTTTGCCTTTATGATGTTGGCCATTGGAATTTGGGGATTTGCTTATGGTTGTGAATTATTTAGCACCACACTTGAGCAAATGCTATTTTGGATTCGAATTGAATACATTGGAATAGCTACTCTACCTACATTATGGATACTTTTTATATTTAAGTTTACAGGAAAAGATCATTGGGTAACCAATAAAAGTATTTTATTACTTTCTATTGAACCAATTCTAACATTGATATTTGTTTATACAAATAGCTATCATCATTTACACTATAGTCATGTAAGTGTAGATACAACTGGTCCTTTTCCCTTATTAAATATTGATGCTGGTCCTTGGTATATTTTCAATACCCTTTACTTCTATTTCTTCAATGCATGGGGATTGTATTTATTAATCATCAAATTCAAAACTGCGGATCCAATATATAAACGTCAAAATAATATTCTCGTTTATGCAACAGTTATTCCTTGGTTAGTAAACTTTGTTTACCTGTTTAATATTAGACCATTAAAACACATAGACCTTACCCCCTTTGCATTCATAGCATTTTCAACATTAGTAAGTTTCGGTTTATTAAGATTTAAACTATTCAATATAATACCTGTTGCAAGAGAAAAAATAATTGAAGCACTTCGAGAAGGTGTAATAGTAATAGATACTTATGATAGGGTAATTGACATCAATCCACAAATGAAAAGAAACCTACAAGGCTATCATTCTACTTTCATTGGATTAGATATAAATGATATTTTTCCATTAACAGATGAATTAAAAAAAGTAATTTCAGATAGATATAATTCAACTACAGAGATAAAACTTAAAATAAATGATACTTTAAGAACATTTGAAGTCAGTACTACTTCATTATTTGAAAAAGGAACTATTTTCAGTGGACTTATATTATTATTCAAAGATATTACAGAACGTAATCTTTCTAATCAAAAATTAAAAGAACAATCGGAACAACTTATCACTTTAAATAATTTAAAAGACAGGTTATTTTCTATAATCTCACATGATTTAAGAAGCCCATTGAATAGTTTAAAAGAAACTATTTTTTTAACGCAAGAGGGAAGCTTAAATGAATCAGATTTTAAAATTATTATTCCTGAACTTTCTAAAAACATTGAATATACTTCTGAACTTTTAGAGAACCTTTTATATTGGTCAAAAAGCCAATTAAAAGGAGAAGTTATTGATGCAGACATTTTTGATGTTTATGAAGTTATTAAAGAAAAGCTTGAATTCTTTGACCGAAAAGCAAAGGAAAAAGGAATAGAATTAAATTTCCAATTAAGTAAAAACACTTTTGCTTATGCTGATAAAAATATGATAAGAATTGTGATAAGAAACCTCATGGCAAATGCTATTAAGTTTTGTTCAAAAGGAAATCAAATAAGCATTCGTTCTACATCATCAAATAATAGAATTACTTTGATAATTGAGGACACAGGAATTGGTATTAGTCAAATAAATATTGATAAAGTACTTAACGAAGAAGTATTTTCAACAGAAGGAACAGCTAGAGAACAAGGCACAGGCCTGGGCTTAATTCTTTGTCAAGATTTTATTAAAAAGAATAATGGTCAATTTTATATTCAAAGTGAAGTTGGTGTAGGTTCCAAATTCAGTATTGAATTACCAAGTACAAAAAATTAACGAGCAAACTTCATACCCATCAACTTCTCACGTTGTTCGGCTACTCTTTCATCTTTAATGTATTCATCATAAGTCATAGATTTATCAATGAATCCATTTGGAGTTAATTCTATTATTCTGTTGGCAACTGTTTGTACAAACTCATGGTCATGAGAAGTAAACATCACAGTTCCTTTGAAGTCTTTTAATGAATTATTAAATGCTGTGATAGATTCCAAATCCAAGTGATTGGTAGGCTCATCTAATAACAAAACATTTCCATTCATCATCATCATTCTAGAAAGCATACAACGAACCTTCTCTCCTCCAGAAAGTACATTACATTTCTTAAAAGTTTCTTCACCAGAGAATAACATTTTACCTAAGAATCCGCGGATAAATGTTTCATCTTTTTCTTCTGAATATTGACGTAACCAATCAATTAAATTCAAATCTACTTTAAAGAAATCTTCATTGTGGGAAGGCAAATAAGATGGTGTAATAGTTATCCCCCATTTAATTTCACCTGAAGTTGGTTTATTTAAACCGGCCATTAATTCAAAGAAAGCAGAAGTAGCCACACTATCTTTGGCAAGTATTGCCACCTTATCACCTTTAGCTAAACTGAAATTTAAATCTGAAAATAATTGAATGCCTTCCTCCGTTTTTTTCGATAGATGTTCAACAGTTAAAATTTGATCACCAGCTTCTCTTTCTTGTTTAAAAATGATAGCAGGATATTTTCTTGTTGATGCTTTAATTTCATCAATATTTAATTTCTCTAATAATTTTTTACGTGAAGTAGCTTGACGAGATTTAGAAGCGTTGGCACTGAATCGTTCAATAAATTCTTGTAATTCCTTACGTTTATCTTCTGTCTTTTTATTTTGATCAGAACGTTGTCTCAAAGCTAACTGAGAACTTTCATACCAATAAGTATAATTTCCTGTGTATAAATTTATTTTACCGAAATCAATATCTGCAATATGTGTACAAACACCATCCAGGAAATGTCTATCGTGACTTACTACAATTACGGTATTCTGAAAATCAGCTAAAAAATCTTCTAACCATGAAATAGTTTCTATATCCAAATCATTGGTTGGCTCATCCAATAAAAGAATATCAGGATTACCAAATAAAGCTTGAGCTAATAATACTCTCACTTTTTCTTGACCCGATAACTCATTCATTAATTTATAATGAGTTTCTTCTTTAATTCCTAATCCACTTAAAAGGGCTGCTGCATCACTTTCTAAATTCCATCCGTTCATTTCTGCAAATAAACCTTCTAACTCTGAAACGCGCTCTCCATCTGCATCATTGAAATCTGGCTTGGCATACAAAGCATCTTTCTCTTGCATGATTCCCCATAATTTCTGATGACCCATTATTACTGTTTGTAATACAGGTACCAAATCAAATTCAAAGTGATTTTGACGCAAAACTGCTAAACGCTCTCCTGGTGTAATACTTACATTTCCTGTTGATGATTCAATTTCTCCTGATAATATTTTCAAGAAAGTAGATTTACCAGCACCATTGGCACCAATAACCCCATAACAATTGCCAGCTGTAAACTTTACGTTTACATCTTCAAAAAGTACTCTTTTGCCGTATTTCAGCGATAAATTGGAAACAGAAATCATGTAAAATTAATTTTGCGCGAAGTTACGGAAAATCTATTAAATGATTCTCCAAATGATGGGAAGTATAGAGTATTTTAATGGAACTTGCCTTATTCAGTCTTATGGGAAAGTTAAAACTGCAAGTGTTTTACAGTTTGCCCATTATTGATTAACTGCTCTAAAGATTTAATGCCTACCTCTAAATGTGTACTTACAAATTGTGATGAAACTTTTTTATCACTTTCAGCGGTTTTAACCCCTTCAGGAATCATAGGCTGATCAGAAACTAATAATAAAGCACCAGTCGGAATTTCATTGATAAATCCTGTAATAAAAATAGTAGCTGTTTCCATATCAATGGCCATGGCCCTAATTTTTTGCAAGTAAGCCTTAAATTCTTCATCATGCTCCCAAATTCTTCTATTGGTGGTATAAACTGTGCCGGTCCAATAATCCAATTCATGATCACGAATTGTAGTTGAAATTGCCTTTTGTAAAGCAAAAGCAGGCAAAGCGGGCACTTCTGCAGGAATGTAATCGTTTGATGTACCTTCGCCTCTAATAGCAGCAATAGGAAGAATTAAATCTCCAATTTCATTTTTTCTTTTTAATCCACCACATTTACCAAGAAACAAAACAGCTTTTGGTTCAATGGCACTTAGTAAATCCATCACAGTTGCTGCCATGGCACTTCCCATTCCAAAATTAATTAACGTGATGCCATTGGCTGAAACACTTTGCATAGGCTTACCTTCGCCCATGATTGGTGCATTATACTTCTCTGCAAATAAAGTAAGGTATCCAGAAAAGTTAGTGAGTAGAATATATTGTGTAAAATCTTCTAATTCTCTTCCTGTATATCGAGGCAACCAGTTGGTTACAATTTCTTCTTTTGTTTTCATATAAATAATTAGCTAATTAGCTAATTTGCCTATTAGCTAATTAATATTAAGCAACTTTCAATTTACGGATTTCAGATTTGCTGAATTTCTTCATTGCATAATCTAAATCAATATACAATTCTTTCACATCTGTTTCAGAAGGTAATTCAAACATGGCATCAATCATAATAGCTTCCAATATTGACCTTAATCCACGCGCCCCCAATTTATAAGTCATTGCTTTATCAACCACAAATTCAAAAACTGCTTTATCAAATTTGATAGCTATTTTTTCATATTCAAACAATTTTTCATATTGTTTCAGCAATGAATTTTTTGGTTCAGTTAAGATGTTTAAAAGTGTTTCTCTATCTAAAGGATTTAAATGAGTTAACACAGGTAAACGTCCAATCAATTCTGGGATTAATCCAAAACTTTTTAAATCTTGAGGAGTAACATATTTCAATAAATTCTCTTTATCTACTTCTACTTTATCTTTATCAATATTATAACCAATTGCTTGCGTTTGCAGGCGTCTAGCAATTTTTTTATCGATACCATCAAAAGCTCCACCGCATATAAATAAAATATTATTGGTGTTCAAAGCAATCATTTTTTGTTCAGGATGTTTTCTACCGCCTTGAGGTGGAACATTTACAACAGTACCTTCTAAAATTTTCAATAAAGCTTGTTGTACTCCTTCACCTGAAACATCACGAGTAATAGATGGGTTATCGCTTTTACGAGCAATTTTATCTATTTCATCAATGTAAACTATTCCTCTTTCGGCTAATGAAACATCGTAATCAGCGGCTTGTAATAAACGAGTAAGAATACTTTCTACATCTTCCCCAACATAACCTGCTTCAGTTAAAACAGTAGCATCACAAATACAAAAAGGAACTTGTAAAGTTTTAGCAATTGTTCTAGCTAATAATGTTTTTCCTGTACCGGTTTCTCCAACCATGATGATATTTGATTTTTCAATCTCGACTTCATCTGCTGTGGTAGTTTGTGATAATCTTTTGTAATGATTATACACAGCAACGGCTAATGTTTTCTTAGCATCATCTTGACCAACTACATATTGGTCAAGATGTGCTTTGATATCTTTTGGCTTTGCTAAATGAATCGATGACTCCAACATTTTTGCATTGCGAGCAACTGCTTCTTCAGTTAAAATTGAATTAGCTTGTTGAATGCATTTATCACAAATATGTGCATCAATACCTGCAATTAATACAAGGGTATCTTGTTTGCCAGATCCGCAAAATGAGCATCTGATTTCTTTAGTTTGTTTTGCCATTATTTTTTTGTTTCTGTAGGTACTGATCCTAAAATTTCATCGATCATACCAAATTCTTTAGCTTCATGCGCAATCATCCAATAATCACGATCTGAACACTCCCAAACTTTCTCATAAGTTTGTTTACTGTGCTTAGCGATGATATCGTATAATTCTTTTTTCAATTTACCAATTTCTCTTGCAGTAATTTCAATGTCTGATGCTTGTCCTTCTGCCCCACCCATTGGTTGGTGAATCATTACTCTTGAATGTGTTAATGCAGCTCTTTTACCTTCAGCACCGGCACATAATAATACAGCTGCCATTGAAGCCGCCATACCAGTACAAATTGTTGCTACTTCTGGTTGAATATAATGCATGGTATCATAAATGCCTAAGCCAGCATAAACGGAACCACCTGGAGAATTGATATAAATTTGAATGTCTCTTTTTGCATCTGTTGATTGCAAAAACAATAATTGAGCTTGAATAATATTAGCTACGCTATCATAAATAGCATCACCTAAAAAGATGATTCTATCCATCATTAAACGAGAGAACACATCCATTTGTGCTACGTTTAATTGACGCTCCTCAATGATGTATGGAGTAACGCTTCTAGGTGTTAATCGATTCTCAACCCTTGAAATAAAATTATCAACTTGAATGCTGTTGATGCGGTGATGTTTAACCGCATAATTACGAAATTCGGCTTTGTTTATCATATTATATTGTATAGTGCATAGACAAGCTATGGCTTTTTTAACATTTAAAAAAGGGTAATTTACGCTAATTCTTAAATATTAGATCAATTACCCTTTTATATACTATACAAAATGATAATTATCGTAATTCTAAGAACTTATTATAATCAATTTCTTTGCTGTCTAATGTAATCACAGTTTTTAAAAATTCAAAAACTTTTGTGTTACGTACTTCATCAAATAATCTAGAAGCTTGTTCTCTATTTTGTAAGAAGTTAACAGCATATTCATTTAATTGTTCTTCAGTTAATGGTTGAGGGCTGTACATTTTGAATTGCGCTTCAATGCGTTTTTTAGCTAACTCTACCACATCTTCCGACTTTAATTCAATAGCATTATCTTTCATAATTCTATTTTCAATCAAAGTCCATTTTAAATTTTTAGCAAAATCATCATACTGTTCAGCAATTTGCTCAGCTGATAATTTTTCTTCATTAGTTACTTTCAACCAACGTTTTAAAAATTCATTAGGCAATTCAAAATTGAATTTATCTAAACCATAAGTTACAATGTCTGCTTGCAATTTGCGATCAGCATTGTCTTGCATGATTTGAATTAATTCTTCTTTCATTTTTTCAATGAACGCTTCTTCAGTTGTTACTGTACCTTCACCATAAATTTTATCAAAGAACTCTTGATTCATATCAGCTTCTTCCATACGGTTAATGTTTTTAACTGTAAGGCGGAAGTTTGATTTCAAATCTTTCACTAATTCCTCATCAATATTTAATAAATGAGCAATTTTATGTGCATCATTTTTGTATGCTTTTTGAAGATCAATTTCAACTACTGCATCTTTTTGTAAACCAATTAATGATTTTTTTATTTTCTCATCAACTAGCAAATCCAAACGCAAAGAATTGGTATTGCTGATTCCACCTTCAAAAACAGAACCATCTGGAGAAAGTTGTACTAATTCGCCATAAATAACGTCATCTGCTGACACTGTGTCGGGATTTGACATTTTACCGTAGCTTCTGCGAATGTTTTTAAGACGAGATTGCAGCGTTTCTTCGTCGATTCTCACTTTATAATGAGTAACCTTATCTTTTGCTGTAAACGTTTCTTTAATTTCAGGAGCTAAGCCCATTTCAAAACTGAATTCAAAGTCTTCATTGAAATCCCATTTTGGTTGGTATGAATCATCTACTTTAGGTAAAGGTTGACCCAATACTTCTAATTCTTTTTCAGTAATGTAATTATTTAAAGTATCTGACAATAAACGATTGATTTCTTCTACTAAAATACTTTTACCATATAATTTTTTAATGTGAGATGCTGGAACCATTCCTTTACGGAAACCTGGCATATTTGCTTTTTTGCTATGGTCTTTGATGGCTGCATCAACATTTTTTTGATAATCTTCTGGAGTTAATTTGATTTTAACTACTGCATTTAATTGATCGATGTTCTCTTGTGTAATATTCATTTTTTCAAATTTTTCAAACTAAAAATAAAAACCCGCCAGAGCATTTCGAGCTGAGGCGGGGTTTTGGTGCGGAAGAAGGGACTCGAACCCCCACGCCGTGAAGCGCCAGATCCTAAGTCTGGTGCGGCTACCAATTACGCCACTTCCGCAAAGGATTTTTAAGGACTGCAAAAATAGTAATTTTTGCGGATAATAAAATATTATTGAACCCCAATATTTAATTTAACTCTTGCAATAGGCTTTTAAAATAAGGAATACTGTGTTTGAGCCTGCTGCCATACCAACTAAATAGCTCTCCATCAACGATTAATATTTTTGCATCTGGAAATGATAATTGAAATTCTTTCAGTTGTTTTTCTTTGAATGGATAGGGTTCAGAGGACAATAAAATGCATTTGGGATTTAATTGTTTCAATTCATCCAATTCAAAAGAAGGGTACCTGCTCTGCTTATCCGATAAAGTTGCCAAGTTAATTAGGCCAATTCTATTCAATAAATCATTGATAAAAGTATTAGCTGAGGCTAGCATATATGGGTCTTTCCAAATAAAATATAGCACTTCATTATTGGATTTTGGAAATTTAAACTCTGAAAATGATTGCTCAATTTCATTCGTTATTTCAAACCCTTTTGCTTCACAATCTAGAAGTATACCCAATGATTTCATCATTTGAATGGCATCATCTAAATCAAAAATATCACTCATCCAAACTGGATATTCATTCATGAGAGCTTCAATTTGAAGCTGTTCATTTTCTTCTTTATTGCCAATAATTAAATCAGGTTGCAATGTTCTGATTTTTGCTAGGTCAATTGTTTTTGTACCACCAATTACTGCAATTTTCTTTTTTAATTCTTTTGGATGAATACAAAATTTAGTGCAAGCGATTAATCGATCTCCTAAACCTAAATCATACAAATACTCCGTTTGTGAAGGCACTAATGAAATTATTCTTTGCGGAATTTTATCAAGATTAATTGTTCTATTCAATTGATCTGTGAACTGCATAAGTCTAGGTTAATTTAATTTATTGATGAGCCGTTGAAATCAATTGCAAGCTTCTCCCATCCCATGATCGCATTTTAACCATTTGATTAGGATATTTCTTCTCGAAGTAATAGTCATTTTGCTTGTTAGCGTCTAATTGAATTTTCACCAACCATAAATTATTTTCTACAGTGCTCACCCCTAGCAATGCATGATAAACAGTCAGTTTCCCCAATTTATTGGTTGATTGATTTTCTAAAATATCAACTTTAAAATTCAAGGTATCTGAAAATTTCAATGCTCTTAAAGTGTAAATTAATTGATCTTCCAATAATAAATCTTTACTGAATATTTTTTTTCCTATACCTTCATAATCCCAATAAGAATCATAGCTCATTGATAATATACTTTTCGTATTCATCCATGATTTAAAAGTATTACCAGATTGATCAAAAGAAGTAAAAGTTTTTTTGTGCAAAACCAATGGGTTGTTTTTCAAGAAAAACATAGATGCCATTGAATGTGGAATGGACCCATTTTCATTGCCTGATGTAGCAACATTAAATTTCATTACAGAATATAAATCTGGACGCTCAGTATTTAGAGATTTAACATTGAACTGGTCATTGAATTGTTCCATTTCAAGTGTGGTATTTACTATATAGTTGAATGGTTTTCTATCAATTACTTGACTTGCTTGATATTGATTTCGCTCAATTTCACCTTGATTCCAAATACTATCTTGTGCCCATTCATTATTAAATTGACTGTAAATAGCATCAAAATAAATTTGTCTTTTGTCAAACTCTTTTTTGGTTTTGCTTTTAGCAAATTGAATGGAAAACCAAGCAGCAAATAAAATAGCTACAACTGCTAAAATGGAAACAATGCGCACAACTTTATCTAGTGCTGATTTTGCTTTATCTGGATTCATGCGGCGAAATTACTTGTTTTAATTAGATTTATAGAAGATTTTAAACGATTTGTTCGAGTTATAAAAAAAGCAATACTGAACTAATTTAGATATTGATTTGAAAGTAGATTTAAATTTAAAATCATTGATAACATACATTTAAGGGGTAGATTTGCCCTTATTCTAACCAATTATTCGCTTTGGCATTGTTGTTGTTAAGCAATCGGCGATTACCTAAAATTATTGAAAATGAAAAAAATTACACTTTTCTTATTGACATTGTTTTGTTCTATATCAAGCCTAGTTAAAGCCGATCACGTGGTTGGTTATGATATGGCTTTGATTTCATTGGGCAATGACATGTATAAATTTAGACTAGTGGCCTTTAGAGATGTATTAGGTATTCCAATTGCAGGTTCTTTTAATTTCAATATTTATAAAAATATTGATAATGCTCAAGTTATGGCATTTGCTTGCCCACAAGTTTCATTCGTTCCAATTGTTTATGATCCGAAAGATTGCCCTCCTACTGGAGCTGATTTAAGATTAGAGAAATACACTTATGAATCTGCACCATTAAACCTATCTACTTTAAATTCTGCACAAGGTTATTATGCAACTGCAAGTACCTGTTGTAGAAATGTGGGGGTTACTAATGTTCCCAATTCATCAGCTACTGGGATCACATTTACTATTGATTTTCCAAGATTAAATACTACTTCTCCATATCGTTTCAATTCTTCCCCTGAATTTAAAAAAGCACCATTGGCTTTCTTTTGCGTTGGTAAGCCTTACTCTTTAAATTGGAATGTGACTGATCCTAATGGAGATTCTTTAGTATATTCAGTTGCACAATCAAATGACCAAGGAACAACCAAACCATTGCCTTTAATTCCTTACAATCCAGGTTATAATTTATACTATAATGTTTTAGATGGAGTGCCTGATTTAACAATTAATTCTAAAACAGGTTTCATCAATTTTATTCCAACAAAAGTTGGCCGTTATTTAGTTGCCTTTCGTGTTGAAGAATATAGAGCTGGTGTGAAAATTGGAGAGATTCGTAGAGAGTTCCAGTTGGAAACCGTTATTTGCAATGACGCTCCACCGGTAACCACAGATGATCAAAATCAAAAACGTGTAATTGTTGATACTATTTATTACAATACTCAATATGATAAATTATTTACTTCCAGAGATAGTCCAACAGACTCTTTGTTTATGTATATACTTCCAAATATTACACCAGGTGAAAATGTTTTGGACCCTGCAAAGTTTGGTGCTAAATGGGGTGAAGTAGGAAGTTTAGTAGGTGGTTCATCTGCTTCAAATTTAATTATTGATGGACCTCAACAAGTTACTGGTCAGTTCTCATGGAAGCCAAGCTGTGCGGTAGTTAGACCTAACAAGCCTTACAATTTTACAATTGTAGTGCGCGATAAAACTTGTCCATCACCTTTTTATGATAGTACTTTTGTTTCTTTATTCGTAAAGAAAAAACCAAACTACAAACCTTATTTTATTTTACCTGATACTATTAAAACTACCAAGACCAATAATTACTTTGTGCTTGCGGGTGATAAATTCCAATTGAATACTGATTCAATTATTAAAACTTATGATCAAGATTCCTCACAAGTAGTTTCTGTTTTGTTTGAACCTGATCCAGCTAATGGGTTGGTGAACTCTGAATTTATTTTCAGCTCAAACCCAGCACTGGTGCACTCTACAGCCTCCTTCAGTTGGCAAACAGAATGTGCGGATGCAAGACCTACTCCTTATAAAGTAAGATTCCTTGCCGTTGATAATGATTGTTTGCGTCCTGACTCTGCTGATTTTTTCATTAATATTTATGTCATACAACGTCCTAACTTAAGACCACAGTTTGATAAAATATTGAACCCTGAAACTTTCCATATTGCAGAAGGTACTACTGATACATTTAATGTAAGAGTGAATGACAGTGCGAGTTTCACAGTGAATCAATATAATAGTTTAACCATCACTGCAGATCTTTCTGATTTTACTTCAGTGGTTGGGGGAGCGATGCCAACTTTCAATCCAGTAGTAACTACTGATAGTACCGTAACTAAATTTATTTGGTCACCTAATTGTGCAAACGTTAGAGTTGAACCTTATAACTTGTATTTAACTGTGGTTGATAATGGTTGTCCTTACTTAACTTCACGTGATACCATTCAAGTATTTGCTGATGGACCTTTCAACTCAGCACCTGAGTTCAGGTTCCCTGATCATCCCAATTCTATTGTAACTACTATTGATACCAGTATTTTTGGTGGTGATATTTTCAACTACAGTTTATATGCAGTGGATACCAATATTCGTTTTGATTCGGTGTTTATTTATCCGGATATCAGTAGTGATTTATTCACTGTTGGAACTGTTAGTAATTTACCATACTTAATTCCAAGATCTGGTAAAGATTCTTCAAGAACAGCATTCCGTTGGGAATCAACTTGTGCTGATATTTCAACAACTTCGTATTCAGCAAGAATTGTAGCTAGAGATAACGAATGTGTGAATCCAGAGAAAACAACTTTAACTTTTAACATCACTGTTAAAGAGCGTCCGAATTTTACACCTCAATTTACTTCGAGCACGAGTACTAGTTTGTACACCGTTCAAGCAAGAGATACTTTAATTATTCCACTGGCTGCCATTGATACCAACCATGCAGATATACTAGTGATTGATACTGTTTATACTACTATTCCTTCTTATTTACCATTACCAGAAATTGTAAGAGTAACAGGAAATGATTCAGTGAAAACAGTTTTGCGTTGGATCATTGATTGTAGCTTGATCAGAACTGCACCATATACCATTAAAGTAGGTGCATGGGATAATGCTTGTAGATTAGTAACTGATAGTGCACGTTACCAATTCAATATTCAAGTAAATAGAAATCCAAATTTATTACCAGTGTTTCCATTCGGAGTGAATGATACAGTAATTGAATTAGTTGCTGGACAGAAATACGAATTGAATTTAACTTCAACAAGTAGCGTGCCGGGCGACTCGATTGCTATCTTCACCAGTGGTGATGTGTTTGGAGGTATTGCAGGAAATTTAGCAAGCTTCGAACAAACCAATGTGACTGGTACAGCACAAGCAAAATTTGTTTGGGAAACAGGATGTGATCAAATCAGAGATGATGTTTATACCGCGAATTTTAAAACTGCCAATCCACCATGTTTAACAGATACCAGTATTTATACCATTTACTTTAAAGTGATTCCGAATACCGATGTGACGGAAGAGTTACCGAATGTATTTACACCTGGAACAGATGGTAAAAATGATATTTATGCCATCAAAGACAAGTACAAAGTTTATTGCGATCCTAAATTCCAGTTTACGATATACAATCGTTGGGGAAAGAAAGTATTCCAAACCAAAGACCCTGATTTTGGATGGGATGGTGAAGGAGCTGGAGCAGGAACTTATTTCTACACTTTAGAGTCGAGAGTAAGAACACAAACTGGTACAATAAATTTGGTGAGATAAGAAATTAATACCTATGAAGAACAATTAAATGCGACCCAATTTGGGTTGCATTTTTTGTTTAATGATATGTTCAATTTACTTTAAAAATATACAATCTTTTAAGGTTTAATTTTCTGTATAAAAAAACAGTATAAATAAGCCTCAAATATACTGTAATTAAGGCTTTCAAGTTTTGGCATTGTTGTTGTATTGTCAACAAATATAACCAATAAAAAACCTATGAAAAAACTATTTTACCTCCTCTCATTTTTCATATTTCTATTCCACTCAAATGTAAAAGCATCACATTATGTTGGGTATGATATGACCATGATTTCTTTAGGAAATGATTTGTATAAATTCAGGTTGGTTGCATTTAGAGATGCAACGGGTGCAGATTTTCCAGGCACAGTAACATTCAATGTATTTCGTAATATAGATAATGCAGCTGCACCTGTACCAAATTTTATTGCATCCTTAGTTTCATTTGCTCCAATTACCTATGAAGACAAAGATTGCGCTCCTCCAGGTGCTGATTTAAAATTGGAACGATATGTCTATGAATCAGCACCTATTAACCTTTCAGCCTTTAACTCAGCTCAAGGTTATTACGTTTCTTCAAATACCTGTTGCAGAAACCCTGGTGTTACCAATGTGATAAATTCAGCCAATGCAGGTATTACATTCACTATGGATTTTCCACGTCTAAATACAACTTCTCCATACAGATTTAATTCTTCACCAGAGTTTAGAAAAGCACCTCTCGCCTATTTTTGTGTAGGTAAACCCTATACTTTAAATTGGAATATTGTTGACCCAAACGGGGACTCCATGGTTTATTATGTTGCCCAATCTTTTGATGCGGGAACTATTAAACCTTTTCCATTAATTCCTTATGCAGATGGCTATAATTTATACTATAATATTACGGATGGAGTGCCTGATTTAACCATGAATTCTAAAACAGGTATTATCAATTTCATCCCTACCAAACAAGGTAGATACTTGGTAGCATTTAGAGTAGAAGAATATAGAGCTGGTTTAAAGATTGGTGAAATTCGTAGAGAGTTCCAGTTGGAAACTGTTGTCTGCAATGACGCTCCACCGGTAACCACAGATGATCAAAATCAAAAACGTGTTATTGTTGATACCATTTATTACAATACTCAATACGATAAATTATTTACTTCCAGAGATAGTCCCAATGATTCATTATTCATGTATATTCTACCAAATATTACTCCAGGTGAAAATGTATTGGACCCTTCAAAGTTTGGTGCTAAATGGGGTGAACAAGGAAATTTATTAGGCGGAAATGCTGCATCTAATTTAATTATTGATAATCCACAACAAGTGACTGGTCAGTTCTCCTGGAAGCCAAGTTGTGCAGTAGTTAGACCAAACAAGCCTTATACTTTCACCGTGGTGACAAGAGATAAAACTTGTCCATCACCTTTTTATGATAGTACTTTTGTTTCTTTATTCGTAAAGAAAAAACCAAATATCAAACCATATTTTATTTTGCCTGATACCATTAAAACCACCAAGACCAATAATTACTTTGTGCTTGCTGGTGATAAATTTCAATTGAATACCGATTCAATTATTAAAACTTATGATCAAGATTCCTCACAAGTAGTTTCTATTTTGTTTGAACCTGATCCAGCTAATGGGGTGGTGAACTCTGAATTTATTTTCAGCTCAAACCCAGCACTGGTGCACTCTACAGCCTCCTTCAGTTGGCAAACAGAATGTGCGGATGCTAGACCTACTCCTTATAAAGTAAGATTCCTTGCCGTTGATAATGATTGTTTACGTCCCGACTCTGCTGATTTTTTCATCAATATTTATGTCATCCAACGTCCAAATTTAAGACCACAGTTTGATAAAATATTGAACCCTGAAACATTCCATATTGCAGAAGGAACTACTGATACATTTAATGTAAGAGTGAATGACAGTGCGAGTTTCACAGTGAATCAATATAATAGTTTAACCATCACTGCAGACCTTTCTGATTTTACTTCAGTGGTTGGTGGTTCAATGCCAACCTTCAATCCAGTAGTAACTACTGATAGTACCGTAACTAAATTTATTTGGTCACCTAATTGTGCAAACGTTAGAGTAGAACCTTATAACTTATATTTAACAGTAGTTGATAATGGTTGTCCATACTTAACTTCACGTGATACCATACAAGTATTTGCTGACGGGCCTTTCAACTCAGCACCTGAGTTCAGGTTCCCTGATCATCCCAATACTATTGTAACTACTATTGATACCAGTATTTTTGGTGGTGATATTTTCAACTACAGTTTATATGCAGTGGATACCAATATTCGTTTTGATTCGGTGTTTATTTATCCAGATATCAGTAGTGATTTATTCACGGTTGGAACTGTTAGTAATTTACCATACTTAATTCCAAGTTCTGGTAAAGATTCTTCAAGAACAGCATTCCGTTGGGAATCAACTTGTGCTGATATTTCAACAACTTCGTATTCAGCAAGAATTGTAGCTAGAGATAACGAATGTGTGAATCCAGAGAAAACAACTTTAACTTTTAACATCACTGTTAAAGAGCGTCCGAATTTTACACCTCAATTTACTTCGAGCACGAGTACCAGTTTGTATACTGTGCAAGCAAGAGATACATTAATTATTCCACTGGCTGCCATTGATACCAACCATGCAGATATATTAGTGATTGATACGGTTTATACTAGCATTCCTTCTTATTTACCATTACCTGAAATTGTAAGAGTAACTGGCAATGATTCAGTGAAAACAGTACTTCGTTGGATCATTGATTGTAGCTTAATCAGAACTGCACCATATACTATAAAAGTAGGTGCATGGGATAATGCCTGTAGGTTAGTAACTGACAGTGCACGTTACCAATTCAATGTTCAAGTAAACAGAAATCCAAACTTATTACCAGTGTTTCCTTTTGGTGTAAATGACACAGTTATTGAATTAGTTGCTGGACAGAAATATGAATTGAATTTAACTTCAACTAGTAGCGTACCGGGCGACTCTATCGCTATCTTCACCAGTGGTGATGTGTTTGGAGGCATTGCAGGAAACCTTGCAAGCTTTGAACAAACCAATGTGACTGGTACAGCGCAAGCAAAATTTGTTTGGGAAACAGGATGTGATCAAATCAGAGATGATGTGTATACAGCTAATTTTAAAACAGCTAATCCACCATGTTTAACAGATACGAGTATTTATACCATTTACTTTAAAGTGATTCCAAATACCGATGTGACGGAAGAATTACCGAATGTTTTTACACCTGGTTCTGATGCGAAGAATGACCTATACGCAATTAAGGATAGATACAAAGTTTATTGTGATCCTAAATTCCAATTTACGATTTACAATCGTTGGGGAAAGAAAGTATTCCAAACCAAAGATCCTGATTTTGGATGGGATGGTGAAGGAGCTGGAGCAGGAACTTACTTCTACACATTAGAGTCGAGAGTGAGAACACAAACAGGTACGATTAATTTAGTAAGATAAAAAATAATACCTATGAAAAACAATAAAGGCAACCTCCAATTTGGTTGCCTTTTTGTTTAATTAAAAAAATAATTAAGCAATTAAAGTAGTTGCTAAATTAATTTCAATGGCAGCTAATGCTTTACTTACTGGGCAATTGAGTTTAGCTACAGTAGCTAATTCTAAAAACTTTTCATCGCTTATGCCTGGCACTTTTCCTTCTAGGTTTAACAGTATCGAAATAATTTTAAATCCTCCATCCACATTTTCCAATTTCAATTGTGCTTCTGTTTTTAAATCAATAACAGTAAAGCCAGCATTGGCTAATTGAAAACTAAATGCCATAGTAAAGCAACCTGCATGGGCTGCAGCAATTAATTCTTCAGGGTTGGTGCCAGCTTTTCCATCTTCTGAAACAAAGCGGGAGGCAAATGAATATGGAGTGTTATTTAACACGCCACTGGTAGAGGTTAAGTTTCCACTTCCTTCTTTTCCGGTACCGTTCCAAACGGCAGTTGATTTACGTATCATAGTTTTAAAAATTTAAAATGAAATTAAGCATAAAGTTTGCTTTATATATTCAAATTTTAGCTATTAATTTAAAACTAAGCAATTGGTAACTATTATTTATTGGGTACATTAAAGATAAATCCCACTTTAAAGACATTCTCAATACTTAAGCTAGGGTCATCTTTTAAGTATTTTCTGATTTTAGTAATAAAAACATCCAAGCTTCTGCCTAAAAAATAATCAGGTGATCCCCAAAGTTCTTTCAACATCAGCTCTCTTTTAATAATTTGATTGGGATGTTTACATAAATAATTCAAAATTTCACTTTCTTTTTCAGTAATACGTTTTTCATTTCCAGCAAATAATAATGACTGATTATTAAAGTTGAAAGTGTAATTTCCTATTTCAAAAATTTGATGATCGAGATTTACTTCAGTAGTTGGCATTCTACGTATGAGTGCTTTAATTTTCCAAAGTAATTCTTCTTCATCAAATGGTTTACAAATATAATCATCCGCACCTAAATCATAACCCTTCCACTTATCATCTTTTAATGATTTGGCACTGATAAAAATAATTGGAATTTGCTCATCTTTTTTTCTAATCTCTTTGGCAAGTGCAAAACCATCCATTTTAGGCATCATAATATCCAACAAGCAAATGCTGAAAGTACCAGCAGAATAAGCTTTCAGCGCCAATTCACCATCTTTACATAGTTTTACTTGGAAACCTTCTGATTCCAAATAATCTACCAACAACATGCCTAAATTTAGATCATCTTCTGCTAATAAAATAAATGGTTTCTCTTTAAACATATTTTAAAGTAATGGTAAATGTACTTCCTTTCCCAATTTCACTATTTAAAGTTATTATTCCGTTATGCAATTCAATTATATTTTTAATATAGGCCAATCCCAAGCCAAATCCTTTCACATCATGTACATCACCTTTAGGCACTCTGAAAAACTTTTCAAATACTTTTTGTTGATATTTTTTTTCAATTCCAATACCTTGGTCAGAAATTTCAATAATTAAATATTGTCCATCATTTCTAGTTTGAATACTTATTTCCATGATATCCATTGCATACTTTATGGCATTATCTAATAAGTTACAAATAGCATTGCTCAAATGAGATTCATCAGCAAATACTTTAGTTTTTAATGCATTAAGGTTCAAATTCAATTTTACTTGTTGCGCATCCAATTGTATATTCATTCTAGCAACAACATGGCTAATCAATTGGTGCATGTCTATTTCCGTTTTGTTCAGAGGTATCTCTCCCCTTTCCAAAGCAGTCATACTCAATACTTGCTCTACTTGCAATCGCAACTTATCATTTTCTGCTAAAATTATACCTGAATAGTGTTTGACTTTATCAACTTGATGTATGTTATTTTCTTTAAGTATCATTTTACTTGCCAAAGCAATATTGGTCAAAGGAGTTTTAAATTCATGAGTCATGTTATTTAAAAAATCAGTGGTATGCTCTGATATGTTTTTTTCTTTCAACAATGCCACAACCGTTCTCCAAAACAGCATCAAAACCACTAAAATCAATACAATGGAGGTAATGAAGAGACTTCCCATTTCTGCAATAATGTATTGCTTTTTCTCCGGAAAAATGAGTTTCAATTCAAGCCCTTTGATATTTGGAATTGGGTCGAGCCTTTTGTTATAAATGAAACTATTTTTTTTGTTTTCTTTATTGCTATTTATGGTTTTAGATTGAGCCACTACATAAGTATAATTTAATTGAACATTATACACTTTCATGTAATGATTAAATAATGAATCAAGTACTTTCACTTCGGCACTACCCAATTGGTTTTTATTTGTATTGATAGAATCTAAACAAGCTTCAATATTATTACAGGTATTTACATCAGTTTGCAAGGCTTCTGAGGTGCGTGTTAAAACCATATTCGCCTTTTCATTAAATATGTTTTCTTTGATGTTTGCCGATTGAATAATCCAATTTACCTGTATAATTAATACAAGAATTAAGGCAATAGAAGAAAGCACTATCAATAAATAATTTCGATTTATTTTCATATTGAATAACAAAAATAGCCAAAATATGCGGGTTCAGGCTGTATTAACAGGTCGTTAACAAGTCAATAACTTCTGGCTAACAAGTAAAATACTTATTTGCATTTACATTTGAGTATGAAACATATCCTACTAATCTTCCCGCTCCTACTTTTATTTGTTTTGAAAAGTTCAAACAAAGCAGAAGGCAATTTCAATTCGGACTATCCTTCAAAAGTAAATAGCACTATTGACTTTAATCCTAATTTCAATTCAATAAATGAAATTACAGAAAACTCTGTTTTTAATAAACAAGTGCGCTGTATTTTTCAAGACCAAAAAGGAAACTATTGGTTCGGAACTGATGGCTTAGGTGTTTGCAAATATGATGGCAAATCTTTTCAATATTTCACAAAAGCAGACGGATTGTGTGGCAATTATATTTATACCATCATCCAAGATGACTTTGGAAATATGTGGTTTGCTGGCCGAGATGGAGTATGTACTTACAATGGCATTTTCTTTTATGATTTTTCTTCAAAAACGGGATTGCGTAGTGCTCCATTTCACTGCAGTTTAAAAGACAAAAAGGGGAATATTTGGTTCGGCACTTTTGGAGGTTATTGCAAATTCAATGGTAGTTCATTTAAATATGAAGCATTGAATCGAGTTGATGTAAATAATGATCGCAACAATTCACAATTTACAATCTATAGTTTGTTAGAAGATCAATTAGGTAATATTTGGATGGGAACTGAATTAAATGGTGCTTGCAAATATGATGGCAAATCATATACCTATTTCAAAGAAAATGGTTTAAATAAAGCTTCTATTAGACAAATGCTACAAGACAAAAGTGGCATGATTTGGTTTGCAAACAATGGCGGCGGATTGATAAAATACAATGGCAATAGCTTCAGTAATTTTACAGAAGAAATGAAATTAAGTAAGCTTGATCTAGTTAATACTCCAAAAAACACCAAAGGAAACATGAATAGGGTTTGGTCTGTCATTCAAGATCAATCAGGAAAAATTTGGATAGGCTCTTATGATTGTGGTATATGGATATATGATGGAAAAAACATTAAAAAACAAACCGACAAAGAAGGATTAACCTCTAACTTTATTAATATTCTGTTTAAAGACAATCAAAATAAAATTTGGATCAGTACCAGAAATCAAGGAGTTTTTCAATTTGATAGGAATAGGTTTGTGGATTTGCTGATGGGGGGAGATGGTTGTTGATGGGTTAATGTGTTGATGTGATGATGTGTTAATGTGTTAATGCTTCGTTGTAGGTTTCTAAGAGTTTAATTAGCTAATTAATAGTGTTGAATTTTGAATGTAATTAAAAAAATGAGGAACTGGCAAATCACAACATGAAGGACATTGGCATCAATTACATAATTAAAAACAAAGTAAGATACCGTCAGCATCAACACATTAGCACATCATCTCATTAACACATTCCTTTATTTCATTGGTATAATTTAAATAATTAAATTCAATGAAAGCAACAGGGCATCATCAACACATTAACACATTATCTCATTAACACATTCCTTTACTTCATTGATTTCAGTTACATAATTAAATTCAAAGTAACCTACTGGCAGAATCAACACATTATCACATCAACACATTAACACATTATCACATCAAATAAAGTCAATTCACAAATTAATTGCCTGCTATTTCAAAGAAATCACTAAATTAGCTTCTGAACCAAGTCACAGAGCCTAATCAATGCCCTATAAAGAATATGAACCTCAGAAAATGTATTATAGCATTGGTGAGGTAGCCAAATTATTTGATGTGAACCCTTCACTCATCCGTTTTTGGGAGAATGAGTTTGACATATTGCAACCAAAAAAGAACAAAAAAGGCAATCGCTTATTTACTCCTGAAGATTTAGAAAACCTGAAAGTAATTTTCCATTTGGTAAAAGAAAAAGGTTATACCCTACAAGGTGCCAAAGATGCCATGAAAACAGGCACTCCTGATATTAAAGAGAACCAAAAAGTAATTAACTCTTTAGAACAATTGAAAACTTTCTTATTAGAAATGAAGGATAATTTATAAGCCTGCATAAATGCGGTTTTAAATAACCAATAGCTTTCCGACTTTAGTAAAATGAGTTGGGAAAGTGCTAAAGAAAAATTTAAATCAATATTCTTTTTTAAGGAATTAGGTATTGCAAGTAAGTATTTAACTAAAAGATTTAAACTAACTCTTTTATTAATATTTAATTTTTTCTTAGAAATAAATTCGCAGAATTTACAAAGTACACAAAGTAGAAGCTTATTAGGTTCTGGTTTATGTTTAAGTAATCCTGCAATTATTGATGAACACCCTTGCGCTATAAACTTTTTAAAAACCCCACAAATATTCTTTAATCAATCACTAGATTTTAGCTTAAGTGAATTAAGCTCTAATCATTTATCATTTGTACTCCCAAAAAAAAATCAACATTACGGAATTGCAATTTACAATCGCAAATTTTTACAATCAAGTTATACTAGATTAGCATTAAACTTCAGTACGAAGATTAATGAGAAAATAATTTTTGGATCTAAAATAAATTGGATAGCTGAAAGAAATATAGATAATATAAATAGTAATTCCTTTGCACCAGAAATTGGTATAATCTATTTAAGAAATAATAAAACAACATGGGGATACCATTTTCTAAATTGGTTTGGTAAGTATCAAATTGCTGATTTGAAATCACAATTAAGAATTGGATATAGCCATTTAATTAGTCAAGAACTACAAGTTAACTCCGCCCTGTATTATAATGCTAACTTACCGCTTTCACTTAGAGCTGGTATCCAATACAGGACATTTAAGACTTTAAGTATGAGATTAGGAATTTCAACCACAACTCCTTTTTATGCATTTGGAATTCAATTAATTCAACAAAAATTTATTATTCAATTCAATAGCTCATTTCATAATAATTTAGGAATGAGCCCAAGTTGCAGTGTTCAATATGCTTTTTAGATTTTTCATACTTGGGCTTTTAATAATTAATAATTGTAATGCACAATCTTTAGATAATGATTTAATTAACAATCAACTTCCTGTTGAAGAAGAGTGGAATGAACAAGATGAGCAAGTTTTAGAGAAAGTTCAATATTTCTTAGACCACCCCATTAATTTAAATAAAGCAAATGCTTCAAATCTAAAGACATCTGGAATGTTTTCTGATGTACAAATAAATTCAATTCTCAATCACATTAGAATTACAGGGAAAATAATTGAAATATATGAACTTCAAACACTTGATGAATTTTCCATAGAACAACTTCTTTATCTAAGTAATTATTGTCTACAATTGACCGAGACTCCTGTAATTGATAAACAACTAACAATAATTAATAGAGTTACCTATAAATCAACAAAAAACATTTACCCTGGCTCAGATTATGGAATTTATCAAAAAATAAGTTATAAAAACACATTGGTAAATTTTGCAGTAGTAAGAGAAAATGATATTGGTGAAAAAATTAAATATTCGAACGTCCTTTATCCATTTGATCATTTTGCAGGTTACATACAATTTGCAAATAAGAGTAACAATATTATCATTGGGAATTTTAGATCTTTCTTCGGCCAAGGATTATTAATTGGAAATGGTAAAGGAACTGAATTTGCTGCAGACTGGACCACATTAGTTGCTAGTAATTCAGGTTTTCATCCATATGCATCAGCAATGGAAATGAATTATTTTCAAGGTGTTGCAATAACTAAAATTATTAAGAAAATCAATTTTAATATAGCCCAATCATTGCAAAAAATAGATGATGGAACAATTACAGGTTATCATAGAACAAAAAGTGAATTGGCTAAAAAAAATAAAACATTAGAAAATATAACAATTATAAATGTGGCATATCAAAATAGGAAATGGAAAATTGGGAACAGTTATTTAATTGATTTAATAAATCAAAAAATTGGAATCTCAAATGATTTTATTTGGAGAAATAAAAATTATCTTTCAGCATTTGAAATAGCCAATTTTAGTAATTCTTGGGCATTTCAAGGAAGTGTGATGATTTCTTTAAATCAAAAAGCTCAATTAGGGCTAGCATTAAATTCATTTTCAAAAAAATATAATGCAGCATTTTCTTCTAACCAATTATTAAATGGAAACACCAATAATGATCAAGGATTAAGTATTGCATTTAAATACCTACTTAAAAAGAAAGGATATTTACAATTAAAAGCAATCACACATCAATACAATGCATCACATTCTATAATAAATATTCCATCCTATAAACAAACTTTTCAATTAGTTTACTTATTTCATTTAAAACAATCAACTGAACAAAAAGTATTAATTTCCTATCAATCTACTTTTGTTAAAACTGAATTTAATGAGACAAATTTAGATACCTATCAACTACAAAAATTAATTAGTTCTTATGTTTCAAACAAACAAAATCTATCTGAGGATATCATACTATTTACAAGAGTTGATTATAAATTTATTTTAAATGAAGGTTTCCCTTCCTATGCTATACAAAGCTATTTAAGGACAAAAATAAAGACGTTAAAATCGGATCTCATATACGGTATATCTTTATATAACTGCAATTATAAAACTAGAATATTTAGTAATGAAAAAAATATCCCAACTGTAATGTCTATTCAACAGCTTATTGGTAAAGGAAATAGAGCCTATTTGATCATTCAAAAAAAAATATGGAAACATACAGTTGTAAATTTAAAAGCATCAAGTAATAAAATTATTTATGAAGACCCTAAATATGAATTCCAGTTTCAATTAAATATAAATTTATGATTAGGAACATATTTAGAGAAACAATTTTAATTCGGTTATTAATTGCCTTCTCTGCCGGCATCATTTCATCCTTCTATTTCATAAAATCCGATCCATGCTTGTTAATCATATTCCCTTTAATATTTGCAATTGTTTTTGCAATCCATTATTATTTGAGCAAAAAAATAAAGGGTTTCAGTTTTCACCTAACTAATGGGTTGGGCATTTATTTACTTTTTTTTGTGATAGGATGGCTTTTGAATTTTGCCTCCCATGAAGAATTTTCCTCTCAACATTTTTCTAAATGCAATAGTTCTTACTTGTGGATAAAAGTTGAACAGAGTTTAACAACCAACCCAAATTCAAATAGATATATTGGTAATGTATTTTCGAATGACCATAACCAAAAGCAACAAGGTAAAATTTTACTTATGTGTAGAACCAGAAAACTAGAAATTGGATCAATCATTAAACTCTATAGTAATTATCAGTTAATAAGTAAAAACAGAAATCCGGGTGAATTTAACAGTAAAAATTATTGGAGAAAAAAGTCAATTTTTCATCAAGTATTTATTAAAGATGTAGATAGTTTAATTAAAATAGAAAATTTAAACTTTTTGAGTGAAAATAGTATTAAAGTAGTTGCATATTTTGAAAGCACATTAAGAAATTACATTGAAGATAATAATAATTATGCTGTGGCTTCAGCTCTTTTAATAGGTTCAAGAAATGGAATTGACAAAAGTACTGTAAAAGATTATACCGAAACAGGTACAATACATATACTCTCAGTTTCCGGACTTCATGTAGCTATCATTTTCTTGGTATTTGATAAATTTCTATCCTTATTTGTCTGGTACAAAACTAAATTTCTAAAAACAATTTTGTTAATCAGCTTTGTATGGTTTTATGCATATATCACTGGCTTATCACCTTCTGTTTGTAGATCAGCTACAATGATTTCATTTACTATTTTCGGAAAACAAATAAATAAAAACTCAAATATTTATAATCTTATAGCTGGTTCAGCTCTTTTACTATTACTATTTGAACCAAATTACCTTTTAGACATAGGATTTCAATTATCCTATCTTGCAGTCATTGGTATTATCTATTTTTATGATTTGATTTATGATAGTGTAGAATTAAAATGGAAATGGTTAGACACGATTTGGAAATTAATATGCGTATCTATTGCAGCTCAAATAAGCACTTTAGGCTTAACCCTTTTCTATTTTCAACAATTTCCTAATTACTTTATTTTAGCAAATTTATTAGCCATACCATTAAGCACCTTAGCACTTTATTTAGGAATTGGGTTACTATTATTTAGTCCAATTGCATTTATAGCAAAATATATAGGCTTTTTATTATCAAAAATAATATTTCTAATTAGTTTGGTTTTACATCAAATTACCGAGCTACCTTTTGCTGTTAGTCATTTCATGCCTATTAAAATTTGGGATATTATATTCATTAATCTCTTCATTTTGTTATTTTGGAATTGGGCAAAAAGTAAAAATAAATTGCTTTTAAAATTATGTTTAGTTGCAGTAATGCTAATTTGTGTGAGCAACTGCATAAATACATTTTTTATTAACAAATCGAATATTCTTATTTTACATTCAAAGAAATTCCCAATGTTAGTTTTAAAGAATGGTATTGATTTAGACATTATTTGCCAGCAAACAACCAATTTTAAAGAATTAAACAATATAATTTCACAGTTAAAATCGAAAGGCTGGATTCTCAGAAAAGTTAAATACATCAACCAAAGTTGCATCATAAAATGTAATCAAAATAGCTTTGGATTCTGCATTAAGAAAAGTAATAGTTATGACCAATTTAAAGGGGTAGCTTATCTACTTGGAAATTTCAAGGCCAAAGAACTTCCAAATTTATCTAAGCAATTACCTAGAACCTTATTCGTTAGTCATCAAAAATTCCCAAACACATTTACATCTAATGCCCTCTATTCCACTTATGATCAAGGCTTTTTAAGTATAAATGAACAGGCTTTTTGATAAAAATTGTACCTTTAAAAAATATATGAAAAAAACAATATTATTTGCCTTAACAGTTCTGGCTGGGCTGTTGAGTTCGAATGTGCAGGCACAAAAGAAATTTACAGAAGGTAACATCATTTACAGTATTGTGGTGGAATCGGATGAAACGGGTATGATGGCAGCCATGATGCCTACAGAAATGAGCATGCAAATAAAAGGTACTAAATCAAGATCGGAAATGAAAAGCAGTGTGATGGAAACCATTGCCATTTCTGATAATAAAGATAATTCTGGCTTGATGTTGATGAATATTATGGGTCAAAAATTTGCCTTGCAAATTGATGAAGCCTTTTTAGAATCACAAAAAGATAAAATTCCCGATTATCAAATTATTGAAAGCACCAAAACCAAAAGCATTTTAGGTTCTAGCTGTAAATTGGTTCACATGGTTGATCAAAAAACCAATGATACCGTTGAAGTATATTATACCCCAGCTATCCCTTATTACTCTAATACCATTAATACTGCCTTTAAATCAATTAAGGGCATGCCTATGGAGTTTTCAACCAGTATGCAAGGTATCAGGATGAAAGTATTGGTTAAGTCTATCACAGCTGCTAAAATTGATGATGCTAATTTTATTCCTGATGCAGCATACAAAATAGTGACCAAAGAAGAATTAATGAAATCATTAAGCGGACAATAAAAACAAAATACTTAAAGGTATTTTGCAGCTGCTAGCAAGCCAAATATGAAGCAAGCCAATTTTAGTCTGTTAAGGATATTACTTTTTTGGATGATACTATTTTTCATTCAAAGAACTATTTTCTTTGTCTACCATTTTGATTTAATGAGTAATTATTCATTTCAAGAATGGGCAATGGCTTTTGTCAAAGGTATACGTTTGGATATGTCAATGGCTGGCTACTTCTTAGGCATTCCCTTACTCTTGTTTTCCATTTGTGTGTTCTTTCCTTCATTTGCAAAAATTGCAGCAAAATCAACCAGTATTTTTATTTCCGTTTTGGTTATTGTTGTCATTTCATTAGGAGTAATTGATTTATTTATATATTCAGAATGGGGTTCAAAACTTAACAGCAGAGCCATTGAGTTTTTAATCCTATCACCTGGTGAGGCCATGGCTTCTAGCGCTTCCTCTCCTATTTATTTAGCAGCATTTATTTTCATAGCGCAACTCTTTGTATTTTATTTTTTATGGAAAAAATGGGTAAAAATTAATTTTCAATTCCAAGCATTTAAATGGTTGAATTTGATTTTACTTCCTACATTTTCTTTCCTACTCATATTAATGATCAGAGGAGGTTTACAATTAGCACCTATCAATCAAAGTGCTGTATACTTTTCTACGCATAGCAGTTTAAACCATACAGCGCTCAATACCGAATGGAATTTAATGGCCTCCTTTATTGAAAATCATTTCAGTAATGAAAACCCTTATCAATATTCATCAATTGAAGAGGCTGAAGCAGAAGTGAAAGAATTATACCCTGAATTAGATGTCAATCAATCTGAACACATATTAAATACTCAGCAACCCAATGTGGTATTGATTATTTTAGAAAGTTTTACATCAGATGTAGTAGAAGCTTTTGGTGGTGAAGCAGCTATCAGTCCGACTTTAACTAAATTAGCTACAGAAGGCATTGCCTTTGATTCTATTTATGCTTCGGGTGATAGAACTGATAAAGGAATGATTGCCATTTTAAGCGCCTTCCCATCGCAAGCAGTGCGTACCATTATTCAACAACCTGATAAGTTTGAGAAATTACAAAGCTTACCCAATGCTTTTACTCAAAATGGCTATGAATCATTTTTTCTGTATGGTGGAGAATCGGAATTTGCCAATTTTAAATCTTATTTACTCTCCACTGGTATTCAAAAAATAATTGATAAAAAAGATTTTCCTGCAGAACAAATGAATTCAAAATGGGGTGCGCATGATGGATTTGTATTTGAAAGATTGTTGCAAGAATTAAAAACCAAAACAACACCTTTCTTTAGCATCATGTTAAGTTTAAGTTCTCATGAGCCCTTTGAAATACCAGTAAAATCAAGCATTGAAGGCAACTCTCTTCCGCAATTATTTAGAAAATCAGCCCATTATACTGATCAAAGTATTGCTGCTTTTATGGAGCAAGCCAAAAAAGAAAAATGGTATGCCAATACGTTATTTGTTTTTGTAGCTGACCATGGTCATCGCTTACCTAAAGAGTATGACCATGCTTATGATTATAGGAAATTTAGGATTCCATTAATATTTTATGGGGAAGTAATTAAGCAAGAATTTAGAGGTAAGAAAGTACATACCTTAGGTTCACAAACTGATATTGCCGCTACCCTTTTGCAACAATTAAATTTGGATGCAAAACCTTTTAAATGGTCGAAAGATTTGTTCAATAAGCAAGCTGTACCATTTGCATTTTACAGCTTTGATAATGGATTTGGATGGGTTGAAGCTCAACAAACACTGACAGTTGATAATGTGAATAGAGAAATTAGTTCTACTTTAAAAGATTTACCTGATAGTCTGAATCAAAAAATCAGTAAAAAAGGAAAAGCTTATATGCAAAAAGTTTTTACAGAATATTTGGCTTATTGAACCCAGAATTTTTGCAGAATTAACTCCGCTACTTTTTGATCTATAGGTAAAGTTAGGTCTGTCATTTGTAAATCTTTCAAGGCTATCCAACGTAAACTTTGTTGTCCGTCACTTTCATCTACAAAATCAAATTTCTTTTGTGAAACCTTAAATTTCATGGGTTCTATGTTTTTTACCAAATAATATATACTCAAAATTTGGGTATCATTAAAAGCAGATTGTTGAAAGAAATCCGTGGTATAAAAATGTTCCAATACTTCTACTTTCAAATTACATTCTTCCATGAATTCCCTAGCTAAGCATTCACGTGTACCTTCCCCATACTCTAATCCTCCACCTGGAAATTTGGTATGAGGGAAACTAAAATCATATTCATCAGAAACTAATAATTCTCCTGATTCATTGATAAGAATACCATATACACGGACATTAAATTTATACATCATTGCACAAAGTGTTTAGCATTATTCATCATATTGGTGGCAGTCCAAGCAATGGTTGCGCTTTGCCCCTCAGTTCTTACAGCACAATTTTCCATAGCACAATAATAACAACATTGAGGTAAACAAGGATCTACATGAATAAACAATTCCACTTTAGTGGCAGCATTATTCGCAACAGTATTTTCAATAAAACTTACTTCATCATGCATTTGATTCAATGTCCAATAATTGGGTAAAGTTAAATGGCAATCAATATGCAAGTCTGAACCATATTTTTGCGCTCTTAAATTATGAATGTCCACCCATGATTTTTTTCTTTCCTTACTCAGTATCTCTACCATTTGTTCTACAATTTGCGGGTCAATTTCATCCATCAATCCTGAAACCGAACGACGAATTAATTGGTAGCCATTGTGTAAAATTAATCCCCCCAAAAGGATAGATAAAATACTATCTAAAATGGTATATCCTGTAAAGTGGATGATGACCAATCCCACTATCAAACCTATACTGGTATAGGCATCTGAGAGCAAATGCTTTCCATCTGCTTCCAGTGTTATTGACTTTAATGTTTTGCTTCGCTTAATTAAAAAATATCCTAAAGCATAATTGGCTATTCCAGCCAATGCTGTAATCCAAACACCATCCATCAACCTGTTAATTTCTGTTGGATGATAAATACCTACCACTCCCCTATAAATGATGGTGATGCCGGCTATTAAAATCAAAGAACCTTCAAATCCAACCGCAAAAAATTCAACCTTTCCATGTCCGTATGGATGGTTCAAATCTTTTGGTCGAGAAGATAAATAAATACTATAAAATGCAAATGCACCCGCAACAATATTGATGATGTTTTCTAATGCATCCGTAAATATGGCGTTAGAATGGGTAATAAAATAAGCAAGGAATTTGAGAGCCGTAATTAATACGCCGGCAATTAAAACCCAAAGTATGGCGCTTAATCTTTGCTTAGCTGCTGTCATTGGCTCGAATATCCGCTTTTTTCTTGGAGTAACAAAGGTTAATTAGCTAATGTGTTGATTAGCTAATTAGCTAATGGCCATCGTGGAGAGAGGATGTGTTGATGTGTTAATGTGTTGATGTGTTGATTTTGCGTTGTAGGTTGCTAAGAATTTAATTAGACAATTTGTTGATTAGCTTATTAGCTAATTGTAAAAGAGTTGAATATTTTTAAAATGAAAGCCCTAATTCATAATTTTTTAATTAACATTCAAAATTCAACACTTAAAATTCATAATTTAATTTATGGCATCACTTTTGAACAAATTAATTCCGAAAACCTTCTAATTTATTTGCTAACAATAACTTAATGGCCAAATTTTGTTTAGTAATTAATTTTGGGTAAATTACATTAACCTCAAAACCTCTTCCCAAAATGAAAAACAAATCCCCGCAATTACTAGCAAAAAGAATAGTTCTTTTTTGCTGTTTAGTTTTAAGTCTATTAGGTGTTTCTATTAAATCAAATGCACAGATGTATAGAGTCTTTAATACCGACTCTATTTTTTTTGTAGATAGCCAATGGACTAAAAGAATTGAAAACCAATTAATCCCATTTGATACCAGCACGGTCATCATCAAATTTGACCCAACGGTAAGTAGATCAAGCATTATCAGCTATTTACAAAGCAATCAAATGGTGTTAATTGATTCTTTTTATGATTATAAACTTTGCCAAATCAATAACTCATTTACATTTAATACCAATTTGACTTCAATTAATAATGAAGGAGTTTTTAGTGAAATTGAATTAAATTCTTCAGCAATTTTGAATACAGACCCAAATGATCCTTATTTTGAACCAATTTCACCCAAAACTCAAAATCAATTCCACTATAATTTTCTAACAGATGGATTAAATATTCCA
Source organism: Sphingobacteriaceae bacterium (assembly GCA_965279595.1). Taxonomy (GTDB): domain Bacteria; phylum Bacteroidota; class Bacteroidia; order Sphingobacteriales; family Sphingobacteriaceae; genus CAIKLP01. The sequence goes on along the minus strand of OZ257246.1, from coordinate 2,217,985 downwards.
CCTGCATGGACCAAAACTTTTGGAAATAGAAATGTCACCGTTGCCGTTATTGATGCAGAACCAAATTGGTCACACCCAGATTTAGGTAAAGGTTCTGATGGTTATGAAAACATTTGGAATAACCCAAAGGAAGATGCATGGACGGATCCAAATGATCCATCTACTGGAGATGGGATAGATAATGATGGAAATGGATTAATAGATGATTGGAAAGGTTGGGATTTTAACCAAAATGATAATGATGTAAGGCCAACTTTGAATTCATATAGTGTGCACGGAACAAATGTAGCTGGTATTATTGCTGCTAAAACGAATAATGAATTAGGAATGTCAGGAATTGCGGGTGGAAATGGAACATTAGACGGATCAAATAGGGAGGGAGTAAAACTTTTAACCATAAATGTATTTAGAGAAAAAAACTTGAATATAGAAAGTGGTGGAACAATTTGGAATGTTGCGAAAGGCATTAATTATGCAGCAATAAATAAGGCAAATATAATTGCACTATCTTTAAGCATAGGTATTAAAAAAAGTAATATATTAGAATTTGCAATAAATAAAGCTGTAAATGAATTCGGCTGTATTGTTTTTTGTTCTGCTGGTAATGAAATCAATGATGTATTGCAATATCCTTCATATGATGTTAATGTGCATGCAGTCAGTGGCTTCTTGGAAAATTCGATTGCCCAATATAACAATCATTGTATTGGTAACTACCCATCAAAAAAATTAGCTTTTGTTGCCTTATCGGAAGATGTAACTGCAACAACAATAAATTTCAATACAAATCCAAGAACATTCACTTATATAAATACTTTTCAACATACTTCAGCTGCATCTCCACAAGCTTCTGGAGTTGCGGCACTGTTGTATTCCTATTTCAACTGTGCTACAAATAAACTTGTATTTCAAACAATGAAAGAGACTGCAACTAATCATGATGATGGGGTAGGTTTTGAATGGGATTGGACAGAAGAAGGAAACCCTATTGATGGTTATAAATATTCTGATAAATGGGGTTATGGATTACCTAATGCAGGAAGAGCATTGGACAAATTAGCATCCTACGAAGTAAGCACTTACACCCTAACAACAAACACTACTTATACAACTCCCAAAATAGCAAGAGAAAACATCATCATTCCATCAGGCAAAACATTGACTGTTGAATCTGAATTATACATGTCGCAAGGAACTGCAATAATTGTTGAACCAGGAGGTAATTTAATTGTTGATGGAGGTGTGATTACCAATGGTTGCGGCTGGTTGGGTATTGAAGTTTATGGTTTAGACGGACAAGCTCAAAATGCAAGCACATTTGGAGAAGTAACAATTAAAAATGAAGGCAAGATTGAAAACGCTTGGTGTGGCATCAAATCAATTTTTGGAGGAATAATAAAAACTGAAACTGATGCAGTTTTTCATAACAACTGGGAAAGTATTGTTTTTGAAAAACATACTACTACTTCTTTCGATCAACTTAGCGAAATTGAATATGCTCATTTTATTTCAGATGGGCCCTTCACTCCTAAGATTACTCAAGTAAATGGAACTGTGGTAGCTGTTAAAAATTTCATTAGAATTATAGATACTAAGAATTTGCAAATAATGAATAATGAATTTTTAAATACATATGAAGCTAGCAATTTAAATAATGTATCTGCTATCAAAGGATTTAATACTCCTGATTTATTTATATCAACAAATACATTTACTGGTCTCAGGGAAGGGGTACACATCACAACTTTAAATGGTTTTAAAAATAACATTTATGTTGAAGTAAATGAATTTACAAACAACCGAGAATCTGTTAGAATTATTAACTCAACAGGAAATGTTGCAAGCAATAATTTTATTCTTCCCCCACAACCAGGTGGTGGAAATAATTATACTTTAAAACCATTTGGAGTTTATATGCATAGCAGTGTTTCAAAAATTTTTGGTAATCTGTTTACTGTTAACGAAGGAGAACTTGCAAATGGTTATGGAAGTATTTTAAGATTCTCTAAGTTAAGATTTGAAAGTACAGTTGATTATAACATCTATTCTAAATTATGGTATGGCACTCAAATTGAAGGCTTCAACAGAAAAACTTTTATCAGTTGTAATGATTACACTTCGATTAGCAACAGTGCTTGGAGTATTAATCCATATACAATCAACACTAATATATTCCCTGAGCAAGGAAGTGGCATTACAGGTATTAATCAAAAAAGAGCTGGCAATTTGTTCAATGACCGTAACCAATCTGAATTTTCGTTAAAACATATTCGATCTAGTTATGAATTTGTTTATAATGCTGCTGAAGATCCAACTGAAGCTGTCCCCGAATATATTAGTTCAGAAGTCTTGGTTCATCCTTTTGAAGAAAGCAACAGTGGATCTTGTCCAAATGGCCGAACTATTTTGTGTGATGAGACACCTTGTTCAATACAACAATTATTGGACTTATTAGAATTAACAAAACCCGATTCTGTAGAGATTTATCATCAACAAATTTTGGCATTAACCAGCACAATAAATGAAGCAATTACTTTATTAATTGAATGGAATACAGATGGACAATACGATGAGTTGATTTTTGAATCGTATTTAAATGCGGCCAATTACACTTCCGCAAGCACAGTTTTATCAAGCATTACCCCAATCAACAGAAGAGATTCTGATTATGTTTATTTTTATGGAGTGATACTGAATCAATACCAAAACGGGTTACCCAATGATTCTTTAACTTCTACACAATTTTCTAATTTTACCAGTATAGCAAGTCGAAGCAATGAAGTTTCAGACATAGTAAAAGCCTATTTGAATTTTTACAAAAATGAAAATTATAGCATGGAACCAGAATTATGGGAAGAAGAGGAATTATTAATAATAGAAGAAGAGGAAGAATTGGAATCGAGAATAATTAACAATAATATTCCAACTCCAGAAACCAAAGAAACAAAAAAAGCAGGTAGTTTATTTTTGAATATTTACCCAAATCCTGCTAATAATTTAGTTCAATTTAGTTTCAACAATTCACAAAACCCATCAATTGGGAAATTGGTTATTTATAATGCCATGGGAATTAAAATCGAAGAATTGAATTACTTAAATCCCAATCAGATTTATCAAATCAATACTAACAATTATTTGCCTGGCATTTATTCTTTCAAATTGCAACAAGATGATGAAACAATGAAAGTAAAACGAGTAATAATTCTAAAATGAGAATATTAATATTCATCACTATTCTATTTACACTTACTGAAGCAGGTGCACAACACCGCTTCAGTAAGTTTTACAATAACAATTTAGCACCTGACAAGAACTATGATCAGGCTAAAGATTTTTGGGAAATGCCTGATAGCGGACTCTTATTTCCGACTATTTCAAAAGCTATTTTTCAAGTTGATACACTGGGATATGCTGTAACTTATTTTCAAGTTATTCGCACTAAATCAAATGGTGATACTTTGTGGACTAAACTTTATAGAAAACCAAAATTTTCCATAACTGTTAAATTAATAGCTCCTATGAGTGATGGTAATTTTCTACTGGTGGGTCATGCATTTGATTTAGTAAAATATGACCGTGATTCAACAGGTGCAGAATTATTGTTAATAAAAATAAATTCACAAGGCGATACCCTTTGGACTAAATATTTAGGAATTGGTAATGGTGATGAGTTAGAAACAAAAATGATTAAAACTCATGATAGTGGCTTTGCTATTGTTGGACAGACTTGTGATAAAGCAGAAACCAATTGCGATTTATTTATCATGAAATTAGATAGCAATGCAAATAAACAATGGCATAAGGTTTTCACTTGGGATAATAATTATTGGGAAAATCCGACGAACATAATTGAAACCTTTGACCATCAATATATATTAACATCCGCAACACAAAATATTTCCACACAATTGTATAATGGATATATCATTAAAACCGATTCTGTTGGAAATAGACTTTGGCATAAAAAATTAGGTAACGAGGGTTATTATTATTGCTCCATAGAATCGGTTGTTGAAGGAAATAATAATATGTATTTTTTAGCTGGATCTATTGGAGATAGTAGGCCAAATCTTCCTATTACAAAAGGCTGGTTATTAAAAATTGATAGCTCTGGCAATTATTTATTAAATAAGAAAATTGGTGAAGAAAATACCTATAATTATTTCCAATATATTACTATTTATCGTAATTCGCTTATAATTGTTGGTCAATCTGCAGCATACAATATTCAAAGTAAAGGCCGAACACTTCTGTTTAACCTTACGGAAGAGGGTAATTCAATTTGGAGAAGAGTTTATCAAGATTCTTTGATATTTAATGGAATATACAGCACATATGGCACCAAACAAACTCTTGACGGTGGCTTCGCAATGATTGGTTTTGGTACTGACCCCAGTGATTCCACACCCAACCAAGATGTTTGGTTATTGAAAGTAGATAGCAATGGCTGCTTGTATGATAATTGTATTTCTGTTGGATTCAATGAAACAGTTCAAAAACTAGGGTTACATTTAAAGTTATACCCCAACCCTACTCATCAACAATTTAATTTAGAAGCCAATTTTAAAATTGTCTCATTATCGCTATTTAATTCTTTAGGTCAAACCGTACTTGAAGTCAATGAATATCAAAACCAAAGTGTAGATGTTTCTTCTTTACAGCCTGGTTTGTTTTGGTTGAAGGTGAATAGTGAAGAAGGTGAGAGTTGGGTGGAAAAGTTGGTGGTTAATTAGCTAATTAGCTAATGGACTTCGTGGAGAGAGGATGTGTTGATGTGTTAATGAGTTAATGTGTTGATTTTGCGTTATAGGTTGCTAAGAATTTAATTAGACAATTTGTTGATTAGCTAATTAACTAAATGCCATTCTTAGGAAAGGAGATGTGTTAATTTGTACTATCTGCATACATACTACAAATTTTCCCAATTCAAAATTCACAATTCTTCAATTAACATTCAAAATTTAAAACTTAAAATTTAAAATTATTTATCATTCAATTCTCAATATCAATACTTAAAAACAAATTGCCTAAATTGGACACTGAGAAGTCTTACAAATGAAAAAGATATTTTTATTATTAGCATTAGCCCTGCCCTTACTCAGTTTCAGCCAAAATTTTAAATTGGGATTAGTGGCTGGAGTGAATTTTTCACAAGTTAATGGTGATAAATTAGCAGGATTTGATAAAATTGGATTGTTGGGTGGTGCAGTTGTTTCTAGGAAAATAAAAGCTAATAAAGAACTTTCTTTTGAAATGCTTTATAGTGAGAAAGGAAGCAAAGATGTAGTAGATATCAATAACCCCATTCAGGATACTTTGTTCAGATTCAATTATATTGATATACCCATTTTATATAGTTACTATTTATTGCCACATGTAAAATTGCAAATGGGAGTTTATACTGGTGTAAGAATTAAAGCAACCTATGATGATAGCAATCAAGAATATGATAGAATTGATCAAATACGTAGCATGGATTATGGCTTGACAGGTGGTGCAGAATATGTTTACAATAAGCACTTTGGCTTTAATGGGCGGATTTCACAATCGCTTTTAGACAATAACAATACCTATGATCGCTACTATAATTTATACCTAAGCTTTAGTCTAAGGTATATCCTCTAAAACAATTTTACTATTTTAGCCGAATCATAACCAACCAATCATGATTGAATTATCACACAGGCTTAACCTTTTTACAGAGTCTCAGACGCTAAAAATGGCGAAATTGAGTCGTGAATTAAAGGCACAAGGCAGAGATATCATTAGTTTAAGCTTAGGAGAACCTGATTTTCATACCCCCGATCATATCAAAGCAGCAGCAAAAAAAGCCATCGATGATGACTTTTCTTATTATACCCCTGTGGTAGGCTATTTGGATTTAAGAGAATCAATTTGTAGAAAATTTAAAAGAGAAAATAATTTAGATTTCAGTCCCGAGCAAATTGTTGTTTCAACAGGTGCTAAACAAAGCATTGCCAATGCAGTAATGTCTATCATTAACCCTGGTGATGAAGTGATCATTCCAACACCATATTGGGTAAGCTATTCGGAGATCATTAAATTGGCTGAAGGTGTACCGGTGTTTGTTGATACTTTTGTGGAGCATGATTTTAAAATGACTGCCCAACAATTGGAAGCAGCCATCAGTCCGAAAACTAAATTATTCATGTTTTCATCGCCTTGTAATCCAACAGGAACGGTATATACAAGAGAAGAATTAGCAGCATTTGTAAAAGTTTTTGAAGCTCATCAAAACTGCTATATCCTATCGGATGAAATTTATGAACATATCAATTTTCAAGATCAACATGTTTCTATAGCTGAGTTTCCAAGTATCAAAGATCGTTGCATTGTAATTAATGGATTATCAAAAGCCTTTGCAATGACCGGTTGGAGATTGGGTTATATGGGCGCTCCACTTGAAATTGCCAAAGCATGTGATAAAATGCAAGGACAGTTTACTTCTGCTACTTGTTCAATTACCCAAAGAGCTGCAATTGCTGCCTTGGATTCAGATTTGAAACCAACTATAGCAATGCAAAGCGCATTTCGAAAGAGAAGAGATTTGGTATATGAATTAATCAAAGAAATTCCGGGTATGAAAGCCAATTTACCACATGGTGCTTTCTATTTCTTTCCTGACATTAGCTATTATTTTGGAAAGAAATATCAAGAAACAGTTATAAAAACCGCTGAAGATTTATGTATGTTTTTATTAGCCGAAGCCAATGTAGCAACCGTTACAGGAGCGGCTTTTGGTAGTGAAAACAATATTAGGTTCTCTTATGCAACTTCTGAAGAAAATTTAAGAGAAGCCATGAAAAGAATAAAAAATGCTTTATCAAAATTGAATTAATTAAGATGTCGGAATATTTATTAAATAGTTTCAATTCATTTGACAAAATGAATGTAATGATCATAGGTGATGTGATGATTGATGCCTATTTATGGGGTAAAGTTGAAAGAATTTCACCTGAAGCTCCTGTACCAATTTTATCAATTAGTAAAAAAGAAGATCGCTTAGGTGGCGCAGCCAATGTAGCCATGAACATACAATCTTTAGGAGCTAATCCAATTATGTGTTCGGTGATTGGAGAAGATAGCAATGCTGAAAAATTTTGTTCTATTTTAACTGAATTAGGAATTACAGATGAAGGAATTATTAAAAGCAAAAACCGTGTAACTACTGTAAAAACAAGAGCTATAGGCCATCATCAACATTTAATTAGAATTGATGAAGAAAATGATCATGTATTAAATGCTGATGAAGAAAATCAATTATTAGGAAAAATAAATTCCATCATTCAAACCAAAAAGGTAGATGTAATTATTTTTCAAGATTATGATAAAGGTGTTTTAACTGAAACTTTGATACAAGCAGTTACAGCAATTGCTAAAAAAGAAAATATTAAAATTGTTGTTGACCCAAAGAAAAGAAATTTTTTATCCTACAATAACTTAACACTTTTTAAACCTAATTTAAAAGAATTAAAAGAAGGATTGAAAATTGAATTCAATCACGTCGACCAAAAACAATTGGTAGAAGCTGCTAAACTTTTGAGAAATAAAATCAATGCCGAAATGGTCATGATTACTTTATCAGAACATGGGGTTTTAATTCTCAACAATGAAGAACATTTTATTATTCCTGCACATATTAGAAACATCTCTGATGTATCAGGAGCCGGAGATACCGTAATTAGTGTTGCTGCACTTTGCTTAGCTGCAGATATGAGTATGAAAGAATTGGCATCATTGGCTAATTTATCAGGCGGATTGGTATGTGAAAAAATTGGAGTAGTACCGATTGATAAAAATGAGCTATTGAATGAAGCTTTGATGTTAGATGTGGTATAGAAATCTAATTCTGCTGTTATTGTTGGTTGTTTCGGTGTTTGAAGAAGCAAACAGTCAAACTATCACAGAAATTAGATTCATTGGATTAAAACGCACTAAATACTCCTACTTAAAAAACAATATTGTTAAAAGCAAAATTGGGCAAGAGCTTGATTCTACTCGCTTGCAAAAGGATGTACAAGAATTGCTTAATCTCAAACATTTCAATAAAATAAATTATGTCATTATCCCTAATGATTCTACTAATTCAACTGTAGAAGTTCATTTTATTCTATCTGAAAATTATTCATTATTACCCAATTTAGATATTGGTTTAAGTAAAGATAACTTTCGTTTTCAAGTTGGAGTAGTTGATTACAATGCCCTTGGACGTGGTGGTGGTATGAATCTCTATTACAAATACCAAGGCCGATCTACTTATTTTTATAATGGTGATTACCCTTTTTTATTGGGAGGCAAAAAAGGATTTGGAATTGATCTTTACAAAAATGCAGTGTATGAGCCCTTCTATTACAATCAAAAAAAACTAGAATATAGTTATGATTTATATGCCGCGCTTTTATTCTTAAGATTGGATTTAAATATTCACAATTACTTTCGCTTTGGAATTGGTTATCAATATGAAGAATTCAGTCCAAGTAGACGAGATACGGTCATTAATGAATCACCTTTATATGGAAAATCAAACCGCGTTTTTTTAAGATTAAATTACAAACACAGCAAATTAAAATTAGTAAGAGCCAATAGCAAAGGTTTGGTATTTGAAGCGAATGCCACTCAAATTTTTTCAGATGCTTTGTTAAAAAATGGAATTTATGACAATAAACTCAGTGGAAGTTCCATTAAGTTTTTAACTGAAATAAAATATTTTTTCAACATTTATCCTTCTGGTAATACTGCCCTAAGACTCAGAACTGGCTTGAGTAAAGCTCCATTGTTTGATCAATTTGTTTTAGATGACAATACCAATATTAGGGGCTTGGGTTTTAGAAAAGTAAGAAGAGAAACTGAATTTGTGTTCAATTTTGAACATAGACAAACTGTATTTGAAAACAGATATGGATCCATACAATTATTAGCTTTTAATGACTTCACTCCTGGCTATAATTATTTTGGAACAGGTATACGATTTTATGTAGAAAAATTACATGGTATGGTTTTACGCACCGACTATGGCATGAATATAAAAGACTTGAAACAAGCTGGAATTGTAGCAGGAATTTATCAATATTTTTAATTTATTTAGATCGAATAGCCACTACAGGATCAAGCTGTGAAGCAGACCAGGCAGGCAAGAAACCAGAAATAATTCCAATAATAGCAGACACACTTAATCCTAAAATAATATTGCCTAAGGATAATACTAAATTGAAATCAAATACAGCTGCAACTAAGGTGATGCCATATACAATTACCAAGCCTATCATTCCCCCTATTAAACAAAGCACAATGGCTTCAAATAAAAATTGCAATAAAATAAAATAGTTTTTTGCTCCTAATGATTTTTGAATCCCGATAACATTGGTTCTTTCTTTTACAGAAACAAACATGATGTTTGCTATACCAAAACCTCCCACTAAAATTGAGAAGCCTCCAATAATCCAGCCTGCAATATTCACTACTCCAAACAATGATTTTAATTGAATAGATAGCATACTAGTTTGATTCAAAGAAAAATCATCCACCTCACGTGGTGATAATCTTCTAACAGATCTTAAATTCCCTTTCAACTCATTCGACAGCTCTGCCAAACTCATACCATCAGCGGCTTTCACAATGATCATGGGGTTGTAACGATCACTTCTTGCATCTACTAAATTACGTGCATAATTAATTGGGATAAATACACAGTTGTCTGCAGAATTATCTAAAATATCATCTCCTTCTTTTTTCAATACACCAATCACTTTAACATTTCTACCCATTACTTTAATGGTTTTACCAATTGGGTCAGCATTGGCAAACAAGCCTTCAGCAACGGATGAGCCCACAATCACATAGTTTTTTCCACTTCTTGAATCGGCAGCTGAAAAATATCTTCCATTTTCAAATTCTAATGTTCTGGTTTGTTCAAATTCATGAGAGGCGGCAACAATATTTACATTCTCAACACTATTGGAGCGGTACTTAATGGTTTTGCCATTGATATCAATTTGAAAGGCCAAGGCTTTTACATTGCTACCTACCCTTTTTGATAATTGTTCATAATCTTTATATGATGGAGTTGGTCTATTAAAATATTTCCACCAAGGATATTCACTACCAAACTCCCAAGGCCATTTCTGAACATAAATCACATCATTCCCTAACTTTTGTACGCTATTGCTCAAATTGGTTTCTAAAGAATCAACCAAAGTAAATACAGTGATGATAGTAAATATGCCAATAGAAATTCCTAATAATGAAAGGAATGTTCGTAATTTATTGACCACTAAAGCATTAATTGCAAATAGTACTGATTCTTTAAGTAATCGAAGGAATAGCATAGAACAAAACTATCATTAATATCCTTTTTCAAACATTTGTAATGTAAAAATTTTGATTGAAGCTTAATTTATATTCTTTCTACTACAGAAATATATTCTTAAATTCGCGGGCTTAATTGTGCGGTCTTGCGAAAGATTATTGCAATTATTAAAATTAAGGCCCTGTAAGGCCGATTTAAAAAATAAAAAACATCAAATGAAACTATCACAATTCAATTTCAATTTACCAGATTCTTTAATTGCCTCAACACCAGCGAAACAACGTGATGAATCACGCTTAATGGTTTTAGATCGTAAAACAGGGAAAATAGAGCATAAAGTTTTCAAAGATATTTTAGGATATTTTGATGATGGAGATGTAATGATATTAAACAACACTAAAGTATTTCCTGCAAGGATGTATGGTAACAAAGAGAAAACAGGTGCACAAATTGAAGTTTTCTTATTAAGAGAATTGAACCATGAAATGCGCTTATGGGATGTATTAGTAGATCCTGCTCGTAAAATTAGAGTTGGTAACAAATTATATTTTGGTGAAGATGATTTATTAATTGCTGAAGTAGTTGACAATACAACTTCAAGAGGAAGAACCATTCGTTTCTTATTTGATGGAACTGATGAAGAATTTAGAAAAGCAATTGAAATTTTAGGAGAAACTCCACTTCCTAAATACATTAAACGTAAAGCAACTGCTGAAGATAAAGAACGCTACCAAACTATTTTCGCAAAAGAAGAAGGTGCTGTAGCTGCTCCTACTGCTGGACTTCATTTCAGTAGAGAATTATATAAAAGATTAGAATTAAAAGGTATTGATTTTGCCGAAGTGACTTTACACGTTGGCTTAGGAACTTTCCGTTCAGTTGAAGTGGAAGATTTAACCAAACACAAAATGGATTCTGAGCAATTCATCATTCCTGAAAAATCAGCGATTATGGTGAACAAAGCAAATGAAAATAAGAAAAGAGTTTGTGCTATTGGAACTACCAGTATGCGTGCCATTGAATCATCAGTTTCAGCTGGAAGAATGTTGAAACCAGCGAATGATTGGACAAGTAAATTTATTTTCCCTCCGTATGATTTTAGCATTGCGAATTGTATGGTTACAAATTTTCATACTCCTGAATCAACATTATTAATGATGGTTGCTGCATTTGGTGGTTATGATTTTGTAATGGAAGCTTATAAAGTTGCTGTAAAAGAAAAATATCGTTTTTATAGCTATGGCGATGCCATGCTAATTATCTAAAATAAAATATTGAAAAAAGTTGCTGTAATTGTTTCTGGTGGAATTGGTTCAAGAATGAATTCTGCCCTACCTAAACAGTTTATAGAACTCCATGGTAAGCCTTTGTTAATGCATACCATGGAGCAATTTTCAAAAGCCGATTCGCAAATTGAATTGTTTCTAGTTTTGAATGTAGATCACCAAGATTTATGGCATAAACTTATTAAACAATATAATTTCCAAATTCCATACAGCTTAGTAAATGGCGGAAGAACTCGCTTTCATTCTGTAAAAAACGCCTTGAAAGTTTTACCAAAGAAATGTTTGGTTGCAATACACGATGCAGTAAGGCCCTTAATTTCTACTACAACTATTTTAAAGGCCTTTGAAGCAGCAGAAAATCATCCCGCAGTAATAACTGCTGTTCCTGCTAAAGATTCAATTAGAAGGGTTCATGGAGAACAATCTATTGCAATTCCTCGGGATGAATTATTTATAGTACAAACCCCTCAAGTTTTTGATTCCCAAATTTTACAAAAAGCTTACCTCCAAGACTTCAGAAATGAATTTACAGATGATGCATCAGTAGTAGAAAAATTGGGCATACCCATCCATTTAATTGAAGGCGAACCGGAGAATATCAAGATCACTTTTGAAACAGATTTGCTTTTTGCAGAAATGGTTTTGAAAAAGCGTGAGTTTAATTAGCTAATTTGAAGATTAGCTAATTAGCTAATTTCCTTCGAAGGGAGAGAATGTGTTAATGTGTTAATGTGTTGATGTGTTAATTCTGCACTAATAGTTGCCAAGTGTTTAATTAGCTAATTTGCAGATTAGGTAATTAGCTAATTGCCTTCGAAAGTAGGGAATGCGTTGATGTGTTAACGTTGTGCTGTAGGTTCCTAGGTGTACAATTTTTGAATTCATAATTTTTCAATTGACATTCAAAATTTAAAATTTAAAATTTAAAATTTTCATTGTCTTGGTTGATACAGTGCTAGAAAGCAATAAAAAAGCCCCGTTTCCGAGGCTTCATGAATCAGTATTCGTCTTCATTAAAGAAGAAATCATCCTTCGTCGGATAATCAGGCCAAATCTCTTCTATATTCTCATACGGTTCACCGTCATCTTCTAATGCTTGTAAATTCTCAATTACTTCTACAGGTGCACCTGAACGTATAGCGTAATCAATTAATTCATCCTTTGTTGCTGGCCAAGGTGCGTCTTCTAAATGGGAAGCTAATTCTAATGTCCAATACATATTATAATGTTTAAATTATGGTCTTATTTTTGGCAAAACTAAAATAAAATTGCAAATATCAAATAGCTAATACCTGCTTTCGTGGAAATGTGGAAAACATATCTAGTTTAAAAAGCTTAAACCCTTGGTATCCACTTATATTCCTCAACATTTAAATCATGAGCTATTTTCCTTCCTAACACAAAAAGATAGTCGGAAAGTCGATTTAAATATTGAATCACCAATTCATCTACATAAGAACTTTCAGATAAATGAACTGTTAATCGCTCGGCTCTTCTGCAAACAACTCGAGCCAAATGGCAATAGGAAACAATGCTATGTCCACCAGGTAAAATAAAGTTTTTCAACTCTGGCAATTCAGCATTCATTTCATCCATTTGATTTTCCAATAAGCTAATATCTTCTTGATGGAAATCTGGAATTTTCATTTTAGATTTTTCAGGATCTGAGGCTAATGAAGAACCGACAGTGAATAATCTATCTTGAATTTCTTTCAAAATAGTTTTGTAATTTTCTTTGATATCTTGATCACGTATCAATCCAACATAGGAATTCAATTCATCAACCGTTCCATAAGCTTCAATTCTTAAGTGATGCTTTGGAACCCTTACCCCTCCTATTAAAGATGTTTGTCCCTTATCTCCTGTTTTGGTATAAATTTTCATGTTTGAATTAATTTTGGCGAAGCAAAACCGTAGTAATGTTTTGATTCATTTCATCAGTTTCAATAGAGCCATCACGCATTCTCACAATTCGATGAGCATGTTTAGCAATATCTTCTTCATGTGTTACTAGAATAATGGTATTCCCTTTTTTATGTATTTCTTCTAGTAAACCCATAATCTCCACAGATGTTTTGGTATCTAGATTTCCAGTCGGCTCATCTGCTAAAATAATTGCTGGATTATTTACCAATGCTCTAGCAATAGCAACCCTTTGGCGTTGACCACCTGATAATTCATTGGGTTTATGCGACATCCTATTTCCTAAACCTACATTTTCTAGAGCTTGGGTGGCTTGTTTTTGTCTTTGTTCTTTTTTTATACCAGCATATACCAATGGCAATGCTACATTATCTAAAGAAGAAGAGCGTGCTAATAAATTAAATGTTTGAAATACAAAGCCAATTTCTTTATTTCTGATTTCAGCCAATTCATTATCATTTAAATTACTTACATCCGTACCATTCAATACATAAGTACCTTTGGTGGGGGTATCTAAACAACCTAATATATTCATCAGGGTTGATTTTCCTGAACCAGAAGGGCCCATCAAGGCTACAAACTCGCCTTTATAAATATTTAAAGTAACTGATCTTAATGCATGTATTTCTTCTGCACCAATTACATATCGTTTACCAATATCTTCTAATCTAATTAATACTTCTTTTTCCATAATTTTTTTCGAAGATGAAAGTAAAATTATTTAAATGAGCTAACAATGAATTCAAGTAACATTTATTCTACAATTTTACTTTTGATCAATAACCTTTGGAACTCTGAAATAGTCAGTGTCTCTTTTAGGTGCATTGCTTAAGGCTTGCTCATGTGTAATTTCTTGTTTTACTTCATCAGCACGAAGCACATTTACTTCATCACTCATATAAATTAATGGCTCCACATTGGATGTATCCACTTCATTTAAAGCATCCATAAAATCTAAGATTCTATTCAAATCAGATTCAATACGTACTTTTTCATCTTCGTTGAATTCTAATCGAGCTAAATGAGCAATCTTCTCAACCAAAACTTTATCTATTCGCATAACTTTTTAATTTATTATCAATGATATTGAATACCTCTTTACTTAATTGCTCCACCCCTTCATCACCAACATAGCCAGTTGTTTCAATGGGTTTATGCACAAACACACGCATGATACCTGGGATAGAACCATTCTTAGTTCCACTACCTTTCATCAATTGGTAATTATTTAAAAAAGTAACCGCCAAAACTGGTACTTGTTTATCTACAGCAATTTTAAATGCTCCACTTTTAAATTCTCCCATTTCTGGTGCATTCAAGGAAATAGTACCTTCTGGGTATAAAATTAAACTTAAACCATCCTGCACATTTTGTTCAACCTTTTTCAATGCCCGGTAAGATGCTATTTTACTATTTCTATCAACTGGTACATCAATGGTTTGAAAAAACAATTTCAATACAGGGTGTTTCAACAATTCCACTTTACCCATAAAATGATAATTACCAGAAACTACCACACAAATTAATGGAGTATCTAAATAAGATGTGTGATTAGCAACAATCACCATTGGTTTTGAAAAATCAACGTCTGATTCAAATTCAAATTTATAAGAATAGAAACCTAATGTGAATGCTAGCTGACACCAAAATTTCCTCAATTTAGCTACCAAAGGATAACGTTCTTTTTTACGAGTGGCATAATAAAATAAAGGATACATTAGATAAAACACCAATGCAACCATAAACATATACCAAATAAAATGAGCCTTACGCAAAATCTTCATATGCTAAAATATCTACTTAAAGTAGGTTAAACTAAACTATTTATTATTTTTTTGCTTTTTTTTGATGCGATAAAAGTACTCAAAATTTATTACTTTCGGCCTATGGAAACAGTTGTAAGCGGAATCAGATCTACCGGTAATTTACACTTAGGAAATTACTTTGGTGCCATGAAGAATTTCATTAAAATGCAAGAAGAATATCGTTGTTTTTTCTTCATTGCCGATTATCATTCACTGACTACCCACCCAACCCCAGGTAATTTACATCATACTGTTAAAAATGTTTTAATAGAATATTTGGCGGCAGGTATTGATCCTGAAAAATCAACCATTTATGTGCAATCTGATTTGCCTGAAATATCTGAATTGTATTTATTGATGAATATGAATGCCTATCTAGGTGAATTAGAAAGATGTACTTCCTTTAAAGACAAAGTTAGAGATAACCCAAATAATGTGAATGCAGGTTTGTTAACTTACCCGGTATTGATGGCTGCTGATATCATTATTCATAAAGCCACCAAAGTGCCTGTAGGTAAGGATCAGGAGCAACATTTGGAAATGGCAAGAACTTTTGCCAACCGTTTCAATAGATTATATAATAATGAGTATTTTCCTGAACCTCATGCATTTAATTTTGGAACTGATTTAGTCAAAATTCCAGGATTAGATGGTAAAGGAAAAATGGGAAAGTCAGAAGGAGAAAACAATGCGATTTACCTTTCGGATTCGCCAGAAATAATTAGAAAGAAGGTGATGAAAGCGGTTACAGATGCGGGTCCAACCAGTATGAATCAAACCAAACCGGAAATCATTCAAAATTTATTTACCATCATGAATGCAGTTTCAAGTACTGATACTGTAAGCCATTTTGAAGAGGTTTATAATAACCAAACCATAAGATATGGTGATTTAAAGAAACAATTAGCAGAAGATATTATTACGTTTACTGCACCAATTAGAGAGAAAATTGTAAGTATTGCCGCAGATGAAGCCTACCTTAGAAAAACAGCTAAGTTAGGTGCTGATAAAGCCCGCGAGAGTGCTGGAAAAACAATCAAAGAAGTAAGAGAAATTATAGGCTTTAAATCATTTTAATTTCTGTATTTTCAAAAATAATTTAAGCGATCAATTTATACACCTTTCGATTTAGTCGAGTCATTGAAAAAAAATATGCACATAGCCATTGTTGGAAATATAGGAGCAGGAAAAACTACATTAACCGAATTACTTTCCAAACATTACCATTGGGAACCGCAATATGAAGCGGTTGATGATAACCCTTATTTAGAAGATTTTTACCAAGACATGAAACGTTGGGCTTTCAATCTTCAAATTTATTTTTTGAATTCAAGATTTAAACAAATTGTAGATATACAAAGAGGAACCAAAGACATTGTACAAGACAGAACGATTTATGAAGATGCCTATATTTTTGCAGCCAACTTGCATGATATGGGATTAATGTCGACCCGTGATTTTAATAATTATGTGAGTGTTTTTGAATCTGTAAAAGAATTCATCAGACCACCTGATTTATTAATTTATTTGAAAGCTTCAGTACCTACTCTAGTCAATCAAATTCAGAAAAGAGGAAGAGATTATGAGTCAGGCATTCGTTTAGATTATTTATCTAAATTGAATGAACGCTATGAAAATTGGATTGATTCTTATAAAGAAGGTAAATTATTAACCATTAATGTTGATAGAATTAATTTCGCGGAAAAACCTGAGGATTTAGGTGATATTATTCAACGCATAGACACAGAAATGTTTGGACTATTCCCTTCTCCAAGTAAATCAAAAAAATAATGAAGTTTGCTGTAGTAATTCCTGCGCGTTATGAATCAAGTCGTTTTCCTGGAAAGCCTTTGATTGATATCGGCGGAAAGACTATGATACAAAGGGTTTACGAGCAATGCTTATTAGTAAAATCTTTATCAAAAATTATTGTTGCAACTGATGATGACAGAATAGCACAAGTGGTCGTAAAGTTTGGTGGAAATGTTTGCATGACTTCAAATACACACCAAAGTGGCACTGATAGAATTCAAGAAGTAGTTAGTTTACTTGGTTTAGAGGAAGAAGTAATTATCAATGTGCAAGGTGATGAACCTTTTATTGACCCCCTTCAAATTGAAAAATTGATAGCTTGTTTTGAAGATAAAAATGCAGCGATAGCAACTTTAGTTAAAAAAGTAACAGACCAAGAAACTTTACATAACCCAAATACACCCAAAGTAATTTTAAACAATAATCAATATGCTATTTATTTCAGTAGAGCAGTTATCCCTTCTATCAGAAATGTAGCGAAAGAAGATTGGTTATCAAAACACGATTACTTTCAGCACATTGGAATTTACGGTTATAAAAGAGAGGTGTTAAAAGAAATTACGCAACTCAGTCAATCTACTTTAGAGATTGCAGAATCATTAGAACAATTAAGATGGCTAGAAAATGGCTATGCTATTAAAACTGCAATTACTGACATTGAAACTATTGCAATTGATACTCCAGATGATTTAGCCAAAGTTCTGGCAAAAATGAATCTTGCAAAAGGTTAGATTTATTTGTAATTCTTTCTAGTATATTTAAATCTTAAACCTAAACCATATGGAACCCAACCGTAGAAGAAGAGTAACTTTAGTTATTGTTTTAATTATTGCCATTGCCAGCTTTAACAGAATTCCAGGAAACGAATCGATTAGAACTGTTCAATTCCTTTCTATCTTTTCAATTGGAGCAATTTCTTCCTTATTATTAAGAGAAATAATTCTTTCATTTAAAAAAAATAAAGAGTAAAAATATTTTTCAATATATCTATGGAATTTAAACTTCGTCCGTTAAGCATGGCTGATTTACCTAGTTTTGTAAAACATGCCAACAATTTCAACATCGCCAAAAACTTAACCAATCGTTTTCCTTATCCATATACTGAAGAAAAAGGAAAACTATTTATTGAATTCGCAACAAGTCAAAACCCTGTTCATATTTTAGGAATTGAAATAGCTGGAGAAATAGTGGGATCCATTGGCATTCATCAACAAGAAGATGTGCAATGTAAAAATGCAGAATTAGGCTATTGGATTTCTGAAACACTATGGGGAAAAGGCATAATGAGCAAGGTAATACCTGAAATGGTTGAGTATGGTTTTAAAAACTGGGACATCAATCGTATATTTGCAAGACCTTATGGTACCAATCTTGCATCCCAAAAAATTCTTCAAAAAACAGGATTTGTACTAGAAGCTCATATTAAAAATTCGTTCTATAAAAATGGAGAATTTTTAGATGAACTCATTTACGCCATAAGACGTAGCTAGTCTGAAAATAAATTGAAAAGAAAAATTAAGTATTACCGTCTTGTTTGGTTAAAACACGACTTGCCTGCTGGGCTATCTGTATTTTTAGTAGCTCTTCCTCTTTGTTTAGGAATTGCACTGGCATCAGGGGCTCCACTAACTTCAGGATTAATAGCTGGAATTATTGGTGGAATGCTTGTTTCATTAATCAGTGGTTCAAGCTTATCTGTATCTGGTCCTGCGGCTGGATTAACCACTGTGGTGGCAGCTGCAATAATTTCATTAGGAGATTATCGAGTATTTCTTTTAGCGGTAATGATAGCAGGATTATTCCAATTATTATTGGGCATATTTAGATTAGGTGCTATTGCTAATTATTTCCCATCAGCTGTAATCAAAGGTATGTTGGCGGCAATTGGTATTTTATTAATTTCTAAACAAATACCATTAGCATTAGGGTATAACCAGCCCGACTTTTGGACAAGCGGTTTTTTGCAATTATTTTCTAATAAAGATGTGTTAATGCAAATTCAAAATTTTAGTGTGCATATAACTGCGGGTGCAATATTAATTGCTCTGCTCTCTTTATTGACTTTAATAATATTACAACAACCCTTTGCTCATAAATTCAAAGTAATTCCAGCACCATTGATTGCAGTGCTATTAGGCATTGGCATCAACTTCCTATTCAATTTTTCCCATTCAAATTTAGCTTTAAACAATACTCATTTGGTAAATATTCCTGCCAATGCTTTTAGTCAATTTAACACTCCTGATTTTAGCAAACTTTTTAGTTCCATAGAAATTTGGAAAGCTGGTTTAATCATTGGAATTCTAGCTACACTAGAAACACTTTTATGTTTAGAAGCTGTAGATAAATTAGATAAACAAAACAGATTATCTCCCGTAAATAGAGAACTCATTGCCCAGGGAATTGGAAACATGACTTGTGGATTGTTAGGGGCTATTCCAATCACAGCAGTAGTGGTTAGAGGCGCCGCCAATGCGGATGCTGGAGGGAAAACTAAACTTTCAGCTTTTACCCATGGATTATTTTTATTGATTGCTGTTCTTATATTTTTACCCTTTTTAAATAGTATTCCTTACGCTTCATTAGCTGCCATTTTATTAGTAACAGGATATAATTTAAGTAAGCCAAAATTATTTATCAATATGTGGAAGTTAGGAGTCAAACAATTCATTCCATTTATTTTTACCATCATAGTTATATTGAGCACCGATTTATTAATAGGTGTAAGTATTGGATTACTTATTTCCACCTATTTTATTATTCAGAATAATTTCAAAGCTGATTATAAAATTGAAAAGAAATTACAGCATGAAACCACCATATATACAATTTCATTAAATTCAAATGTTACTTTTTTAAATAAAGTTAAGTTGCGTAATTCATTAGATCAAATTCCTGAATATAGCGTATTGACTATTGATGGTAGGCATTGCAATTTCATTGATTATGATATTTTGGAGATCATAAGCGAATATGAAAACAAAGCCAAACTAAAGCACATTGAACTACATTTATTAGGAATTGAACGGGTTAATGTGATGGTAATTCATTAAAATTGACAACCCAAAAAAATTGTTAAAGTAAAACTAAATTTAAATATTGCTGTTCGTAATTATTATAAACTTTAAATCATGAGTAAATCAATTTTACATTTAGCTGATAGCAGAGGAAATGCGAATCATGGCTGGTTACAGAGTAGACACACCTTTAGTTTTGCAAATTATCACAATCCAGAAAGAGAACACTTTGGAGTGTTAAGAGTATTAAATGATGATACAGTAGCAGCAGGTATGGGATTTGGCAAACATCCGCACAATAACATGGAAATTATCAGTATTCCATTATCGGGAGATTTGGAACATTCGGATAGTATGGGTAATGTAACTGTTATTAAAAATGGTGATATTCAAATTATGAGTGCAGGAACAGGTGTTACACATAGTGAATACAACAAGAACAAAGATCAGGAAGTAAAATTCCTTCAAATATGGGTTTTCCCTAATCAAAAAAATGTAACACCAAGATATGACCAAATTACTTTAAATGAGGCTGATCGCCACAATCAATTTCAACAGATAGTTTCACCAAATAAAGAAGATGATGGAGTTTGGATTCATCAAAATGCTTGGTTTCATTTGGCAAAATTTGATGAAGGAACTCAAAAAAAATATACATTCAATTCAAAAGAAAATGGGCTTTACATTTTTAATTTAAGTGGTGAAATTAAAGTAAATGAGCAGGATTTAAATGCAAGAGATGGTTTTGGAATTTGGGAAACGGAAGAAGTAACTATAACTGCAAGCACCAATGCAGAATTTTTATTGATGGAAGTGCCTATGGAATTCAATTAATTCAATGCATTCACTAATGCCTCTCTTAATTTTTCAACTTCTATTGGTTTCCTCAAAAAGCCTTGGAAATAAGATGTAAATTCTTCTTGATTCTCGGCAGTAATATCAGCAGTAAATGCAAAAATTGGAGTGGCATTATTGATGCCTTTTGACTTTCTAATCATTGTAGTTGCTTCATAACCATCCATTATTGGCATATGAATATCCATCAAAATAAAATCATATTTGTTTTGTGAGGCTTTTGAAACAGCTTCTTGTCCGTTCACAGCATGATCTGAAACCAAACCCCATTTTGAAATCAGTTTGGATGCAACCATCGCATTTATCATATTATCATCTACAATTAAAACAATCTTACCTGATAATTGAGTGGAAATATTTTCTGCACGTTTTAAAGTTATCGTGCTTCGTTTAAGTTTTAACTCAAATGAAAAAATAGAGCCCTTTCCTTCTTTACTTTCTACTAAAATTTCACTTTCAAATAAATGAATGAGTTGTTTTACTATTGCCAAACCCAACCCTGTACCACCTTGTGTGCGCGTAGTAATTGATTTAGGTTGAGAAAAGCTATCAAAAATTTCTTCTAAATATTTCTTTGGAATGCCAACACCAGTATCTCTTACCTCAAATTTTAACACATCAAATTCATCTTCTTTTGTTAAAAGATTTACATTGATTTCAACTTTACCTTTATTGGTATATTTTATTGCGTTGGTTATTAAATTTCCTAAAATTTGAGAAAATTTAGTTGCATCAATTTCATAGCTTTCAGCTACTAATGGTTCGATGTTTAATGTCAGTTCTAAATTCTTATCAATAGCTAAATTTTGATAAGTATTTCTAATGTTTTTCATTAAATTAATGAAATGACTTGGACTAAATTCTAATTTTACTTTACCTGAATCTAATTTTGTGAAGTCCAAAATATCATTGATAATCATTAATAAATTGGCAGCGGCAAAATTGAGTGATTGCAATAATTTATTTTCTTCAGGATCTGCTTTTTCTTCTAATAATGTTGCAATAGTGATAACAGCATTCAAAGGTGTTCTAATCTCATGGCTCATAGTTGATAGAAACTCTTGCTTTACCTTTGCAGCTTGTTCTGCCCTATTAGTTTTTTCAATTATCTCCGCTTTCTCCTTTTGCAATTGAGCTTCTAATTTCAATGATTCCATTTTTGTAATCAACTCATAATTCTCAATGATTTTGAGTGTTTGTGTATTGATTACCGCTTCTCGTACTTTTAAATAGGCCTCTAAATATTCTAATGCTTTCGATAATTCTTTTTCTTTTTTATATATTTCATACAACAAGAAATTACACTTAAATTTAATAATAGCAATGTTAAACTGATTGCTGATTTCTAAAGCAACTTGAATAATTTCTTTTGCTTTTTCTTTTTGCTTTGTTAAAATGTATAAGCAGCCCAATTTATAATAAGTCATAGCAATTCCTAACCGCTCTCCCATTTCTAAATGAATACGAATGGATTCGTTAAAATCTTGCTCTGCTTCTTGGTAATGTTTCTTTTGGATATGTACCTTGCCCCTTCCATAATAAGCAAAAGCCAAGCCCCGAATATCACCTGTTTCATTTTTCATTCTAATTGATTTCTCAATTAAATTCAATGCCTTTGCAACTTTGTGTTGATTTAAATAAATTCCTGATAATGGGTTATAGGCATTAGATTCTAGGTTTTTATCTTTTGCTTTTATGGCCGCTTCAATGGCATCTTCATAAGCTTGAATGGCTTTTTTCTGATCACCAAAATATTCATAAATAGTTCCTAAACTTTTTAAGGTCCGTGATTGATTATGATAATCGTCATGCTTGCGATAAATTGCTAAACAATCAACTAAGTTCACTAAACCTAAATGATAGTTATCCGATTTATAATATATACTAGCAATGGCATACTTTGCATTTGCAATTCCTATATCATCATTTAATATTTCAAAATGAGTAATGGCTTCTTCTGCAGATTGGATTGAAAGTTTCTGCTCCCCTTGTATCATGTAGAACAAAGCCAATTGATTTAAACTTTTTCCAATCAATTCAATGTTTACAATTGACCTGCTAATTTGCAAAGCTTCCATTGACAACTCAATGCTTTTTTTTAAATCAGAAACACGAATTAGATAGGCCTCCTGCAAAAGAGAAAGCACCTTTTCATTTTCTTGTGAACTAGGTTGGGCCATTTGGAATTAGGGTAATTACCAATTGAAAATTAGCAAAAATTAGAGGGATATCAAAATAGCATTATTTCCATATATTTAATTAACAAGGAAATTGATGCAATAAATACAATATGCATTTCTTATTTGTATAAACTTTGACAATAGTTAATATAAGTCAGAACGCTATTTCCTCTACAATAACCATTAATTACATTAAATTTGCAATATGACAGTAGAAATCAATCATTCTGAGAAAAGCGAATTACATCCTCGCAATAAACATCGTAAGCGCTATAATTTTGCTCAATTAATCAATGCATGTAAAGAATTAGCACCATTTGTAAGCTATAATAAATTCAAAGAGCAAAGCATTGATTTTGCAAACCCACTTGCAGTAATCATGCTCAACAAGGCTTTGTTGAAACAATATTACAATGTTTCGGTATGGGATTTACCCGAAGGTTATTTATGTCCACCTATACCTGGTAGAGCAGATTATATACATTATGTTGCAGATTTATTAGCCAGTGTAAATCAAAATGTAGTACCAAAAGGAAAATCAATTAAAGTAATGGATATTGGAGTGGGCGCTAATTGCATCTATCCTATTATTGGTGCAAAAGATTATAATTGGAATTTTGTTGGAACTGATATAGATTACGAAGCCATTAATTCTGCCAACAAGATTGTTGCTGCCGATAAAATATTAAAAGAAAGAATTGAAATACGATTACAATCTGATAAAAAATTATTCTTTAAAAATGTATGGAAAGAAAAAGAATATATTGATGTAACCATATGTAATCCCCCATTCCATGCATCTTCAAAAGAAGCCAAAGATGGTTCAAAAAAGAAATGGGAACATTTGAAAAAAAGTGAACGACCTGAAAACTTACTCAACTTTGGAGGACAAAATAATGAACTTTGGTACAAAGGTGGTGAAGAAACTTTCGTGAGAAACATGGCAAAGGAAAGTTTAGAATATGGTAAAAACTGCTTTTGGTTTACAACCTTGGTTGCTAAAAAATCAAATTTAGCAGGTGTATATCGCATGTTGCACAGTTTAAACCCAGTTGAAGTTAGAACCATTTCTATGGCTCAAGGTCAAAAAGCAAGTAGAATTGTTGCTTGGACTTTTTTAACCGCAGAAGAACAATTATTATGGAGAAAGAAAAGATGGACTGTTACTAAATAGCAGACATTTTTAAAAAATATTAAATCCTAAATGATGAAAATGATTTAGGATTTTTTGTTTTTGTGAAAAAAAAGGCTAATTTTCTTTTAACCTAAAAAATTGAAAATGAAAAAGAAAACCCTAAAAATTGTACTAAGTATATTCTTAGTATTATTTGCAATCATTGCTGTGCTATTAAGCTATGTAAAGTTTGCTCTACCTAATGTTGGTGAAGCACCAGTAATCACAGTTGAAAAATCAGATGAAAAAGTTGAAAGAGGAAAATATCTAGCTAACCATGTAATGGTTTGTATGGATTGTCATGGAAAAAGAGATTGGAGTAAATTTTCTGGTCCAATGGTAGCAGGATTTGAAGGTGCTGGAGGAGAAGTTTTTGATCAAAAATTTGGATTCCCTGGCAAATATGTTTCTAAAAATATTACACCTTTTAATTTGGGGAATTGGACTGATGGAGAAATATTCAGAACCATTACTTGTGGTGTAAATAAAGACAACAAAGCTTTATTCCCGGTAATGCCTTATAAATATTATAGCCAATTAGATACAAGAGATATTGAAGCGGTGATTGCTTACTTAAGAACTTTACCAGCTATTGATAAAATTAATGATGAATCAATTCCTGATTTCCCTTTAAATTTTATCATCAACACAATTCCAGAAAAAGCAAATTTAAATACACGCCCTGAAGAAAGTGATAGTATTGCTTATGGTAAATATGTTGCTACAGCCTCAGGTTGTATGGAATGCCATACCAAGCAAGAAAAAGGTAAAATGGTTGGACCTCACTTTGCTGGTGGATTTGAATTTAATTTAGGCAATGGCACACGGGTTACTTCAATGAATATTACTCCACATAAAACAGGCATTGGTACTTGGACCAAAGAACAATTTGTATCTCGATTCAAAATGTATGAGTTACCGAAATATGTTCCAACAAATGTGAATTTAGCAAATCAAGAATTTCAAACTGTTATGCCATGGACCATGTATGCAGGTATGAAAACAACTGACTTAGAAGCAATTTATAATTATTTAAGAACTGTGCCTCCAATGGATAATACTATTGAACGTTTCGCAATAATTAATAATTAAATATTTCAATTTTTACACGCGATGTTTCTTAATTTGGATAAGAACATCGCGTTTTTATTTTACTATCAATATATATGTTAAACTTAGAAGAAATAAGGAAAGATACCAAAGGTTGTGAACTAGGATTATTTATGAATAGTGCTGGCGCATCATTAATGCCTAGGCAGGTTGTAGAGAAAATGATCAACTATTTAAAAGAAGAAGAATTAGTAGGTGGTTATGCATTGGAAAAAACACATGAAGAGGAAATTGCTGATTTTTATATACAAGCTGCCCAACTTATTAAATGTAAACCAGAAAATATTGCTTATACTTATAATGCAACTGATGGTTATGTGAAAGCACTTTCATCAATTCCATTTATTGCAGGCGATATTATCATAACAAGTAATGATGATTATATTTCCAATCAAATTCAATTTCTTTCTTTACAAAAAAGGTTTAACATCCATATTCAAAGAACAAAAAATTTAAGCAGTGGCGAATTGGATTTAGCCGATTTAGAAAATTTAATAAAGAACAAACAACCAAAATTAGTTGCCATTACCCATATACCCACAAACTCTGGAAAAGTTCAGGCATTAGAAAATGTTTCCAAACTCTGTCAAAAATACCAGGTATTATTCTTAATTGATGCTTGTCAATCAGTTGGTCAATTGCCTGTGGATGTGAATAAAATTAAATGCGATTTTTTAACAGCAACAGGTAGGAAGTTTATGAGAGGCCCAAGAGGAACAGGGTTTTTATATGTATCAGATAAAGTTTTGCAATTAGGAATGGCTCCCCTATTACTTGATATGAAAGGATCTGATTGGGTGGATGAAAATAATTTTCAAATTTTACCAACTGCCAAACGTTTTGAATTATGGGAAGCCTCAGTTGCGTCATTGTTGGGTTTCAAAGAAGCTTTAAAATATTGTAATCAAATTGGTATTGAAAATATTTATCAATACAACCAAACAATATCAAAACAATTGCGTGAAAATTTATCGAATCATCAACTTATTCAATTATTGGATGAAGGAATTGATTTGTGTAATATTATCACATTAAAATTCACAAAACATTCCCTTCAAAATTTGGAAGTAGAATTAAAGAAACATCATATTGTTTATTCTATTTCCTATCGAAAATTTGCACCTATTGATTTCAACAAAAAAGATGTTGATTGGGCATTGAGGTTATCTCCACATTATTTCAATACAATTGAAGAAGCCCATAAAGTTTCTGAAATTTTATTAGATTTTGTAAAGAACTAATTTTAAATAATTGCGATAAACGCTTCAAACATGCTATATATAAATTTGTTAAAGAAATAAAAAACTATGCAAACCATACTCGGCGCTAATGGAACAATTGCTTCTGAATTAGTAAAAGAATTACCTAAATACACTGACAAAATCAGGCTAGTAAGCAGAAATCCGAAAAAAGTAAATGAATCGGATGAGACATTTCCAGCAGATCTTTCTGATCCTTCTCAAGTTGATCAAGCAATTGCAGGATCATCCATTGTTTACCTACTTGTTGGCTTTGAATACAACATCAAAGTTTGGCAAAAAAATTGGCCTGCATTAATGAAAGCAACAATTGATGCTTGTTTGATGCACAATAGTAAGTTGGTGTTTTTTGATAATATGTATTTGTATGATGAAGCAGCAATTGCACATATGACTGAAAATTCTGCAATCAATCCGCCAAGTAAAAAAGGAAAAGTAAGAATGGAGATTGCCCAAATGATTATGGATGCCATTAAAAATAAAAATCTGAAAGCCATGATCGTTCGTTCGGCAGATTTTTATGGACCCAAAAACGATAAGAGTTTTTTAATTGAAGTGGTTTATAAAAACTTTCAAAAAGGTAAAGCTGCAAACTGGTTTCTAGACTTAAATAAAAAACATTCATTCACCTATACACCTGATGCAGCAAAAGCTACCGCTATATTGGCTAATACGGAATCTGCTTACAATCAGGTATGGCATTTACCTACTGACCCAAATCCTATTACTGGTAAAGAAATGATAGCTTTATTTGCAAATGAAATGAAAGTAAAAAATAAAGCTCAAGTATTACCAATGTGGATGATAAAATTAATAGGGTTGTTTATCCCCTTTATGAAAGAAATGCCTGAGATGATGTATCAATATAAAAATGATTACTTTTTCGATTCTTCGAAATTTAGTAAAGCATTTGAATTTAAAACTACCTCCTATGCACAAGGAGTTAAAGAAACTGTAAATACAATATAATCGTGATTAACCTATTTGAAAATAATGAATCAATTTTGTTAGAAGATGCGCAAGTATTGCTAAGAAGTTTAACAATTGATGATGTAGAAAATTTAATTTCATTTTCTATAAATGAACCAGAATTGTGGAAGTATTCAATGGTTCCTGCGGCAGGTAAAGAAAATTTAATTGCATATATCAATCAAGCCATAGAAGCAAAACAAAATGGAAAAGAACTTCCTTTTATTGTTTTTGATAAAAAACAAAATGCTTATGCTGGAAGCACACGCTTTTATGACATTCAACTAAAAAATAAAAGTATGCAATTAGGCTATACTTGGTATGGTAAACAATTTCAAGGCACTGGTTTAAATAAGCATTGCAAATATTTGATGTTATCATTTGCATTTGAGCAATTACAAATGGAAAGAATAGAATTTAGAGCTGACAATTTGAATTTAAGAAGTATTGCTGCAATGAAAAGCATTGGTTGTAAAGTGGAAGGTGTACTCAGAAGCACTGGTGCCAATACAACTGGTGGTAGAAGGGACAGCATTGTATTGAGTATTTTAAAATCAGAGTGGGAGAATGAGCTGAAAGCTAAATTATTTTCAAAATTAATTTAGAGTTGCAATCAACTATAAGCAAATAAATATGGAGTATCTTTAAGCAAATAATTGAACTATGAAGAGATACCTTGCTTATTTCATTTTATTATTCAGCACTGAATTTAGCAATGCACAATATCAAGCCGATTATTTGGGTGATGGCTTTGAAATGCAAACCATCCAAATGAAAAATGATTATGAAGGCAAAGTCACTATCAGCATCATTAGAAAAAGGTCAAGTATTCCAAGTAAAAAAGCAGTTTTATACATTCATGGTTTCAATGATTACTTTTTCCAAAAAAACTTAGCTGAACAATTTATTCAACATGGTTATGATTTTTATGCCATTGATCTAAGAAAATATGGCAGATCTATTTTACCAAACCAAAGTCCAAATACCTGCAGGAAATTAAATGAATATTTTCCAGATATAGATACTGCTCTATCTATAATTAAATCGGAAGGACATCAAAGTATAGTGATTAATGCACATTCAACTGGTGGATTAATTACAGCACTATATGCAACTGTAAACAAAGGGAAAGAAAAATTTGATCGCATTGTTTTGAATAGTCCATTTCTTGATATGAATTCCAGTGGTTTCAATGAAGCTATTGCAATACCTGTATTTTCATTTTTCGGGAATATAATTCCAAGTCTTCCTATTCCAGCAGGAGTATCAACTGTTTATGGAGAGAGTATTCACAAAAGTGAGCATGGAGTTTGGGATTATAATTTAGCTTGGAAACCTTTAAAAGCATTTAGCATGGATGCTGGTTGGTTAAAAGCCATTCATAAAGGTCATAGAATTATTAAAAAGGAAATACACATTCAAAAACCAATACTTATTATATCCTCAGACAATTCCGTTTATACAAAAAAATGGTCGGAAGCTGCTGGAAAAGGCGATGCGGTTTTAGATGTAAAAGACATACAAAAATATGCTGATCACCTAGGTTCGCAAATAAGTAAAGCAGAAATTCCAAATGCTTTGCATGATTTGGCATTGTCGAATTTAGCGTCTCGAGAGGCCTATTTTAAGATTATGTTTGATTGGTTAAAGTAATTTTACTTAACAAAATTGTTGAATGATTCAGTAATGTGAATAAACTTTCTTTTATCAACACATTAGTAGAAACCCTAAAATTTTCTTACTTTTGAATCCCGTAACATAACAGTTCAATTCTTACTGTTAATTCAATTTTAAACCAAAATCAATGACCAAGTATGTATTTGTTACGGGTGGTGTTACTTCCTCATTAGGAAAGGGCATTATCTCCGCTTCACTTGCCAAATTATTACAAGCAAGAGGTTACCGAGTAACCATCCAAAAATTTGATCCTTATATCAATATCGATCCAGGAACCTTAAACCCATATGAACATGGTGAATGTTACGTTACGGAAGATGGAGCAGAAACTGATTTAGATCTTGGTCATTATGAAAGATTCTTAAACGTACCTACTTCTCAAGCCAATAACATTACTACTGGTAGAATTTACCAAAACGTAATTAACAGAGAGCGTGAAGGAGCTTATTTAGGCAAAACGGTTCAAGTAATTCCACACATCACAGATGAGATTAAAAAGAATTTCCAAATATTAGGAGAAAGTGGTGAGTATGATATTGTAATTACTGAGTTAGGTGGAACAGTTGGTGACATTGAGTCTTTACCATATATTGAAGCTGTTCGTCAATTTAAGTGGGAAGTAGGATCAAACAATGCTATTGTTATTCATTTAACTTTAATACCATTTTTAGCAGCTGCTGGTGAGTTAAAAACAAAACCCACACAACATTCAGTTAAAATGTTGCTGGAATATGGAATACAACCAGATATTTTAGTTTGTAGAACAGAACATGCTATTAACAATGATATTCGTAAAAAAATTGCACTGTTTTGCAATGTTAATGTAAACTCTGTTATCGAATCAATTGATGCACCAACTATTTATGATGTGCCTTTATTGATGTTGAAAGAACACCTTGACAAAACTGTTTTAGCGAAACTTAAATTATCAAGTAGCAAAGAACCTGATCTAGAATCATGGAAAGATTTTTTAGGTAAATTAAAAAACCCGACAAAAGATGTACGCATTGGTTTAGTAGGAAAATATGTTGAATTACCTGATGCTTATAAATCAATCATAGAATCATTTATACATGCTGGTGCAAGCAATGAATGTAAAGTAAATGTAGAATATATCCATTCAGAACATATTAATGCCGACAATGTAAAAGAAAAACTAGGTCATTTACATGGAGTATTAGTAGCACCAGGCTTTGGTAGTCGTGGAATAGAAGGTAAATTAGATGCCATCCAATTTGTAAGAGAAAACAACATTCCGTTTTTTGGAATTTGTTTAGGAATGCAGTGTGCTGTTATTGAATTTGCAAGGAATGTATTAAAAATGAAAGGTGCACATTCAACAGAAATGGATGATAAAACAAAATATCCTGTGATTGATATGATGGCCGAGCAAAAGAAAATTAAAAACAAAGGGGGCACCATGCGTTTAGGTTCTTATGCTTGTGAAATTCAGAAAGGCACCAAAGCCCATAGCATTTATGGTAAATCAAGAATCAAAGAACGCCATCGTCACCGTTTTGAATTTAACAACAAGTTTTTAAAGCAATTCAATGAAGCAGGAATGATAACTTCTGGAGTTAATCCAGAAACAGAATTGGTAGAAATAATTGAATTAAAAAACCACCCATTTTTTGTGGCTGGCCAGTTTCACCCAGAATTAAAAAGTACAGTTGCAAACCCACATCCTTTATTCGTAAAGTTTGTAGAAGCAGCGGCTGAATTTAAATATGGCTCAAAATCAAGTAAAAAGTAAAACTAAGTACTTGATTAACAAAAAATTAAGCATCGAACTCAATTCGGTGCTTTTTTTTTAAGATTTCATTGAATTAACGTAGGTTTGCACACAGAATTTTTAATAATAAAATGGATAGAAATACATTCACAGGACTTTTACTAATTGCCATCATATTAATTGGATTTAGTTTTTACATGCAGCCTTCTGAAATTGAAATTAAACAACTTCAGCGTCAAGAAGATTCCATCAAAGCTTCAAAAGCCAATGCAGCTGCAAGCGTTCAAATAGATACCACAAAAGTTGTTCAAAAAGCTATACTTGATACTAACAATGCTTTAATCGCAACTACTGAAGGTAATGAAGAATATGCAACTATTGAAAATGAAAAAATAAAAGCTACCCTTTCAACCAAAGGTGGGCGTGTTGTTTCAGTTGAATTAAAGGAGTATCAAACTTGGGATAAAAAGCCTTTGTATTTATTCAACGAAAAAAATAGTTCCTTTAACCTTAGTTATTATGTAGGTAATGACTTAATTAAAACAAGTGAATTATACTTCCAAAAAATAG
This sequence comes from Sphingobacteriaceae bacterium, assembly GCA_965279595.1. GTDB lineage: Bacteria > Bacteroidota > Bacteroidia > Sphingobacteriales > Sphingobacteriaceae > CAIKLP01. The sequence goes on along the minus strand of OZ257246.1, from coordinate 2,186,289 downwards.
GTGAATCATTTATAGTAAATAAAAAAGACTCCAATAGTATTACCATGCGATTGGCTACTAAAGCAGGTCAATATTTAGACTTTGTTTATACTTTAAAAGGTGATACTTATGCAGTTGATTTTGATGTTCATTCTGAAGGGATGAATGCCATAGTTGCTCCAAATACTAGCTTCTACGATCTTTCTTGGTCAATCAATCCAATGAAAAACGAGAAAGACATGAAACTGGAACGAACTAATACCACCATGTATTATAAGTTCAGTAAAGATGAAGTAGATTATATCAATCCAGCTAAGGATGAAGATAAAAAATTAGAATCCACTTTAAAATGGGTTTCCTTTAAGCAACATTTTTTCTCTTCAGTTTTAATTGCTGATGATAATTTTGAGAATGGACAAATCAATACCCTAACAGATTTAACTGCTTCAGAAGTAAAAAAGATGAATATGAATTTAACTATTCCATTCAATCGCAATCCTTCTGAGAAATTTGGAATGCATTTTTATTTCGGACCTAACCAATACAATATTTTAAAATCTTATGGTAACGATTTAGAACGTCAAATTAATTTAGGATGGGGACCGTTAAAATATATCAACCGATTTGCAGTAATTCCAGTATTTAATAATTTGGAGAAATTGAATTTGAATTATGGTATCATCATTCTAATTCTAACCATATTATTGAAGCTAGTTTTATCACCTCTTACCTACCGCTCTTACCTTTCAACGGCCAAAATGAGAATTTTGAAACCTGAAATGGATGAAATAAAAGAGAAATTAGGAGACGCAGACCAAGCAAAATTGCAACAAGAATACATGAAGTTGTATAAAAAGGCAGGTGTAAATCCTTTAGGTGGTTGTGTTCCCCTATTGTTGCAAATGCCTATCCTATTTGCATTTTTCTTCTTTTTCCCTTCTTCTATAGAATTGAGACAACAAAGTTTCTTATGGGTAAACGATTTATCAACTTATGATGCCATATTTACATGGGGTGATATTCCAGTAATTTCTTATATATACGGAAACCATGTAAGTTTAATGTGTTTATTGATGACTGCTTCTACAATCATTTATACTCGTTTAAATAATCAAATATCAGGTGCTACCGGTCAAATGAAATGGATGGGTTACCTAATGCCTATTGTTTTTATGGGTGTTTTAAATAATGTATCATCTGGCTTAAACTATTATTATTTCTGTGCAAACATGATGACTTTTGGTCAACAATATTTAATCAGAAGATTAGTGGATGATAGTAAATTGCACAAACAAATACAGGATAATAAAAAGAAACCTGAAGGTTCTAAGAAATCTAAATTCCAAACTAAATTGGAAGAAATGCAAAAAGAAAGAGAACGTCAATCAAGAGCTAAAAGTAAAAAATAATAAAACTGAAAAAGACCTCCACAAAGAGGTCTTTTTTTATTCCCCCCAACGGTAAGCTTGTTGTTCTATATTAGCTAAATCCAACACTCTATCAATAACCGTTGCAGCTAGTTCTTCAAAAGTTTTTGGTGATGAATAAAATGAAGGATTGGCTGGACAAATAATTCCACCAGCTTCTGTTATGGTTTTCATATTATTGATATGAATTAAACTAAAGGGAGTATCACGTACCACCAAAATCAATTTACGCCTCTCCTTTAATATAACATCAGCAGCTCGAGTTATTAGATCATTTGAAACTCCAGTAGCAATACGAGCCATTGTGCCCATGCTACATGGAACAATAATCATGGTATCATATTTAGCTGATCCAGATGCAAAAGGTGCATAAAAATTATTCTTTTCATAATATTGAAATTCATCCCACACAAAATCTTTATCTCCCAATTCAAATGCCCAAACATCTTTGGCATTATCAGACATCACAATACCAATACTTTCAAACTGATTGCGCAGTGCTGCTAATTTCTTTAACAAAACCTTGGCATAGATTGATCCACTTGCTCCTGTAATTCCAATTACTAATTTACGTTTCATCATTACAAGCTAACAAATTATTGTTAAAACTGATTTGAATATTTTTGAATTCATAAAAAAAGGGTCGAAAGATTGCTCTTATCGACCCTACATCTACCTATGAAAAACATGCCCTTGCGGGCAAATCAAATATACTAATAGTAACCTATTTTAAAAAAATAATTACATTTATTTATGAAATATCTTAAAAAGGCCATTTTTACTGCTGTAATTGTATTTTATACACTAAGTTATTGTGACGCTCAGGAGCATTCTGAAGGCTTAAAACACTATAGTATTGAAGAAGCAATTGAACTTTCAAAGACCAAGCCCAAAAAAATGGTTGTGGATGTTTATACCGATTGGTGTGGGTGGTGCAAAAAAATGGACAAAACAACTTATTTAGATAAAACTTTGATTAAACAAATGAATGAAGATTTCTACTTTGTAAAGTTAAATGCAGAACAAGAAGAAACCATTTATTTTAAAGACAAAGCTTTTGAATATTTACCCCAATACAAGGCCAATGAAATGGCAGTTGCACTATTAAGTGGTAAAATGTCTTACCCTTCCACAGTATTCTTAGATGAAGAAATGAATTTGTTGACAGTGGTGCCGGGTTATTTAACTGTAAAAGATTTAAGTCCTATTTTAACTTATTTTGGAAAGAACAAACACAAAAAAATGAAATGGGATGAATTTATGAAGGAGAATGAAAAATAGCATTAAATAAAAAAGCCTTCCTGAATATCAAGAAGGCTTTTGGGTGGATGATGGGGCTCGAACCCACGACCCTCGGTACCACAAACCGATGCTCTAACCAACTGAGCTACAACCACCATTTACAAGTCATTTCTGGCTTGGGCTACAAATGTAGTATTCTATCCCTATTTTCACAATAAATAATGAAAAAATCTTAACTCAATGAAAGGAAATGATATTTTTGGATATGATTAAGAATTTAGATTTTAATTTATCAAATTACCTAAATAGCCTAATAAGTGACCCTAAAAAATGGAAAAAACTTTTATGGTTTGCTTTAATTGCTAGGTTGCTCTTATTCATAACTGATGGTCATAACAGCGATTTTGATTTTTTTGAATTTTGGGCTGATAGAATTGTACAATATGGATTTACAAACATTTATGCTGTACAAGTGGATCGATTTGAATGTGATTATCCCCCACTCTATTTATATGTTATCGGTTTTTTTGGTCATCTATTTAATTTTTTCATTGGCCAATTCATACCCATTTTTTTGATAGTTTTTTAAAAGCATTTAATCTGTTAGTTGAATTTGTTTTCCTTTTCCAGTTCTATAAATTAACCAAGAATAAAATATTCATTGCATTTATGTTGATTTCACCTGTTAGTATTTTAAATGCTTATGGTTGGGGTCAAGTAGATATTATTTATTCCATATTAGTTTTCAGTAGTATCTATTTTATTTTATCAAATAGACTTTATTTAGCGGCAATTTTATTGGGATTATCATTGGCATTTAAGACCCAAACAATATTATTTTTACCCATTATTGGTTTATTGTTTTTAATTAACAAATCAAATATTCAGACTAAATTATTTTCTTTTTTGTTATTGGCAATAGTTTATCTTATCCCAAATTTACCATTCATCTTATTTGCTGCAAACCCAATGGATTCAATCAATCCGCACTTTACTGCTGCTGGTAGATATAATTTTATTGCGGTAAATTCATTCAATATTTATTGGGCATTATGGGCAGACTTTGGCCTTAAATTAAAATTAAAATTTCCACCGAATGATGTTTTAGTATTCGGTTTGATAAGTCGAAAAATATTGGCTTATTCATTATTCGCAATTATCTACACAAGTTGTTTAATATTCATAATGAAATTTAAGCAGCGTAAACAGGTAATTGCAATATTGGCCTTCTTTTGTTTTTCATTCTTTATGTTTCTTCCTGAAATGCATGAAAGATATCTCTTCCCATTTTTTATTTTCAGTGCATTTATGTGTTCAGAAAACCCAAAAGAAATAAAATATTACATTTTAATTTCCATACTGCATTGTATGAATTTGTTTTGGGGTTGGGGAGAACAAAAATTTATTAAAATACAATGGCCATTTGAGCTTACAAGAATTATTGCTTTTGCTACATTTGTTACTTGGTGTTTTTATGCCAAACATATTTATCAATTATTATTTAAAAAAGAAGAAATCAATACAAATCAATGAGTATACATCTTTACACCGATGGTGCAGCAAAAGGAAATCCGGGAAATGGCGGTTATGGAGTGGTATTAATCTCAGGCAAACATTATAAAGAACTCTCCGAAGGCTTTGTATTAACTACCAATAATAGAATGGAACTATTAGCAGTAATCAAAGGTCTAGAAGAATTGAAATTACCAGGTTCAACGGTTACCGTTTTCTCTGATTCAAAATATGTAGTTGAATCAGTTGAAAAAGGTTGGATATGGAATTGGGTAAAAAAAGATTTTAAGGATAAAAAAAACAAAGATTTATGGCTACGATTTATTCAAATTTATCAAAAGCATAAAGTAAAATTTCATTGGATAAAAGGCCATGCTGGGCACCCTGAAAATGAACGCTGCGACCAGTTAGCGGTCGCAGCGGCTGAAAATAAAAATCTATTAATAGATCAAGGTTACCTTGATTCATTATAAGTTTAAACCAATACTGTTACTGGTGAATGTTTCGCCATAAACTCTTCAGCCTTTTCTACCATTTGTTTAGAGCCAATAAAAATTGGAGTACGTTGATGTAATGAATTCACAGGCAAATCTAAAATTCTATTTAAACCATCAGTAGCCTTACCTCCTGCTTGTTCAATTAAATAAGCCATTGGATTACATTCATAAATCAATCGTAATTTACCAGAAGGTGCACCGTATGATGAAGGATAAATAAATATTCCTCCTTTCAGCATATTGCGATGAAAGTCTGCAACCATAGAGCCAATATATCTTGATGAATATGGACGATTGGTTGGCTCATCAATTTCTTGACAATATTTTAAATATTTTTTCACACCATCAGGAAAATGAATGTAATTTCCTTCATTGATTGAATACAATTTACCAGTTTCAGGAATTTGCATTTCAGGATGCGATAAACAGAACTCTCCAATTGTTGGGTCTAAAGTAAAGCCATTAACACCTTTTCCTGTTGAATATACAAACATGGTTGATGAACCATAAATTACATATCCAGCAGCAACCATCTCTCTTCCGCTTTGTAAAGCTTCAACTTGTGTTGCTGATCCTTCTTCATTGATTCTTCTATAAATTGCAAAAATTGTTCCTACAGAAACGTTTACATCGATATTTGATGAACCATCTAAAGGGTCAATACAAACCACATATTTAGCATCCTTTGATATAACTGAATCAATTGGAATCACATCATCATTTTCTTCTGATACAATCATGCAACACTCACCTCCTGCTTTCAAAGCTGCTATGAATTGATCATTTGCATATACATCCAATTTTTTAACTTGTTCACCTTGAACATTGGTATCACCAGTTTCTCCTAAAATATTTACCAATCCAGCTTTATTTACTTCTCTATTAACGATTTTTGCAGCAATTGCTAAATCCCTAATTAACCTCGAAAAACCACCCTTTGCGAATGGAAAATCTGTTTGCTTTTCAATGATAAATTGACCTAATGTTGTGATGTGCGACATTTTATTTTTCGTTTAGTATAGTTCTAAGTCCAAGCTCTATAACTTCGGCATTTTCAATTTTGCCTTTATGTATAGAAAATCTTAATAAAGTTCTCATTTGATGAAATCCTTCCTTACCTGCAGCACCTGGATTCATGTGCAGCAAATTTAATTTTTTATCAGGAATAACCTTCAAAATATGTGAATGTCCTGTAATAAATAATTGAGGTGGATTTTCAATTAATTGTGAACGTATTGAAAGTGAATACTTTCCGGGATAGCCACCAATATGAGTCATCCAAACATTTAAACCTTCACATTCAAACTGTTGATGCAAGGGATGAATTTTTCTTAATTCTGCTCCATCAATATTACCATAAACACCTCGCAATGGTTTAAAACTTGACAATGCATCTGAAACTGCTACTGTTCCAAAATCTCCTGCATGCCATATTTCATCACATTCACTAAAATATTCATAAACCTCCTTGGGAAAATACCCATGGGTATCTGATAACAATCCTATCCTCTTCAAATTCTTGCTTTTGGGTAAATAAAAAAGTCTTCTCTTATTACAGAGAAGACTCCTAGTTAGGTAATAAGTATTCTATACTTTTTTTACATTGATAGCATTTAATCCTTTTTTACCGTTGTCAACATCAAACTCGACATTGTCGTCTTTGTTTATTTTGTCGACTAATCCTGAAACATGAACAAAAATTTCTTTTTGTGTTTCATTGTCTTTAATAAATCCATAACCTTTGGACTCATTGAAGAATTTTACTGTACCTGAACTCATAAAAAATAAAATATTGATTAATCTAATGTAATTAAAAAAAATCCGTTAAAAGAAAAAAAATAATTGGAAATTAAATTAGAAAATAGTCAAATAATCCTTTAATAGCTCTTGATAGGCCTTTGTATAGACTTTTGGTTGATCATAAATTATGAAATTTTCAATCAACAATGGTTTTTGTTCTTGCTCCCAAATTAAGATACTTCTTATGGGCAGAGCATCTTGAAATGATTTAATAATAATTTGTTTAGACACATATATAGTATCAAATGTCATTGATTTTAGGTTCTCAGCTAAATCAAAAGGTAGAATAAATGCAATCTTTCCAGCTTTAGATAATAGACTTTCTGATTTTTTAATCCATTCCACAATCATTGATGAATCATTGGCATGCCGTGCCTTGTTTTTTTGAATATCAATTGATAATAATGAATTGATAAAATATGGAGGATTGCTGATGATCAGATCAAATTTTTTATCAAAATTAAATTTCAAAAAATCTGCATGAATTACATCAAGATAATTAGCCCAATTCGAATTCTGGAAATTTTCTCTAGATGTTTTAACAGCATTCTCATCAATTTCAATGGCTGAAATCTCACTACTTTGAAATTGTTGGGCCAAAATTAAACTAAGAACACCAGTCCCTGAGCCAATATCCAATACCCTTTCAGCGAATTTGAATTTTGGAAGGGTACCTAATAAAACGGCATCTGTACCAATTTTCATAGCACAATGCTTTTGAGAAACATTGAATTTTTTAAAGCGAAATATCTCGTCCTTAATGGGCTTCAATGGCAGCTCCTAATGAAGTTTCAAATTGGTTTTTATAAGCAGCTACATTTCCAAATTCTATATCATCCACTTTAATATCTCCAGATGTTACTTTCCCTAAGAAAGAAAATTCAATATCTGAAGTAACCATATGTTCAATAAAATCTTCTTGTTGATTAGCTGAAATACTAATAATAATGCGGCCTTGAGCTTCTCCAAACAAAAATGCATCAGGTCTAATTTCTTCTTCAGATTCAATTTCAAATCCTAAATTTAAAGGCATACTTGATTCCATTAATGAAATGAATAAACCTCCATCTGAAACATCATGTACAGAGACAACTAATTTTGATTTTATTAATGATTTAATTAATTGATGTGTTTGATATTCCTTTTCTAAATCAAAATAAGGCGCTGGTGATGCTTTAATTCCATGGTATGATGTCAAATATTCTGATGCAGAAATGTCATTGTGTGATTCCCCAATTAGATAAATTAAATCACCTTCTGATTTAAAATCTAAAGTCATCAAATTTGATTTATCATCTAAAACACCAAGCATACCAATTGTTGGTGTTGGAAATACTGGACCTTCATCTGAAGATTGATTGTAGAAACTAACGTTTCCACCAGTTACAGGTGTTTCAAATTTGGTACAAGCAGCTCCCATCCCTTTAATAGAAGAAACAAATTGCCAATAAACTTCTGGATTATATGGATTACCAAAGTTCAAACAATTGGTAATTGCTACTGGCTCTGCACCAGCGCAAGTAATATTTCTTGCTGCTTCTGCAACAGCAATTGCACATCCTTTTTCAGGGTCAGCAAATACATATCTCGAATTACAATCAACCGTTAATGCAATTGCTTTATCTGTTCCTTTAACATTTACAATGGCTGCATCAGATGGTCTATTGGTAGTCATATTGGCAGTACCAACCATAGAATCATACTGACTGATAACCCAATTTTTGGAAGCAATATTTGGATGCTTAATAAGATGTAAAGCCACATCTACTAAATTTTCAGGTACAGGAATTTGATCAATCGAAAAGTTTTGATTTTCTTTAAAATAGGCAGGTTCTTTGTATTCTCTATGGTAAATTGGTGCTCCACCTCCTAAAACTAAATCATCTGCTGGTACATCAGCTACTAATTCACCATTCATGTAATAATGTAATCTTTTGGTATCAGTAACTTCACCAATAATGGCACAATTCAAATCCCACTTTTCAAATACATCTTCTACTTCTTTTTCTCTTCCTTTTTCTACCACAATTAACATTCTTTCTTGTGATTCAGAAAGCAATATTTCATAAGGTTTCATGTGATCTTGGCGGGTAGGTACTTTATCTAAATAAATTACCATTCCATGTTCTCCTTTTGCCGACATTTCTGAATTGGAACAAATTATTCCAGCTGCACCCATGTCTTGCATACCTATTACAGCACCTGTTTTAATTACTTCAAGTGTAGCTTCTAATAATAATTTTTCTTGAAATGGATCTCCAACTTGTACTGCTGGTAAATCATTCACTGAATCTTCTGTAATGTCTTTTGAAGCAAAAGCAGCGCCATGTATACCATCTTTCCCAGTTGCTGAACCTACTATATATACTGGGTTTCCTACTCCATAAGAAGTTGCAGAAACAGTTTCTCCAACTTTCACAATCCCAGCAGACATTGCATTTACTAAAGGATTGATATTGTAACATTCATCAAAAAACACTTCTCCTCCTACTGTTGGAATTCCAAAAGCATTTCCATAATCTCCAATTCCTTTAACCACCCCTTTGATTAACCATTTGGTACGATCAAGCTTAATATCTCCAAAACGTAAAGAATTTAATTGTGCAATTGGTCTTGCACCCATAGTAAAAATATCTCTGTTTATACCACCAACGCCTGTGGCTGCACCTTGATAAGGTTCTAAAGCAGATGGGTGATTATGTGATTCAATTTTAAAACAACATGCAATGCCATCTCCAATATCAACTAATCCAGCATTTTCCTCTCCTGCTTTTGCCAACATTCTAGGTCCATCTTTAGGTAAAGTTTTTAACCAAACAATGGAATTCTTATATGAACAATGTTCGCTCCACATTACCGAGAATATACTTAACTCAGTGAAATTGGGCACTCGTCCTAATATTTCAATGATTTTTTGATATTCTTCAGGACGTAAACCTAACTCTTTAGCCGTTTCCAGGGTTGTTAATTGCGTATTTTCCAAAATAGTATATTTGAGATTTATCGCAAAAATAAGAAATTAAAAGGCTTTTAGAAGACTGTTGATAATTATCCTTTTATGAACATTTTAATCTTTTGCTTAAAGAACATTTTTATATCAAATAGCATTCGGTTTTTCCTAAAACTGAGGATATAATAAGGTTTCAAGCTTGCTCCTAATTTTGATTTATACTCTGCAACGCCTTGTAAATTGGCCCCTAAAAGATCAAATTGTTGAATTCCTCTTTGCCTTAATTCTTTAAATATTTCATGATAAAGAAATGTTTGACCTCCAGTTTCTTTGGTACCTCCTTCAATAGAGATTAAATATGCAGTTGTTTGATCAATGGCAACAATTGCAGAACCAACAGTTTTTTCTTCATTAATTAGTTGAAAATTGATCAACTGATTATTTTGATCCATTGCCATCAGCCACAACTTAACCTTATTTGATTCATTCTTTGATAAGCCATTATCCATCATGAAATTCAATTGCTGGTCAATTATTGATTGTAGCGGTAACTTAAATTGAACCGAAAGTTGTGCCTCTTTCTTAACTTTATTTAGTTGTCTTTTTATGTTTTCTGAATAATTGCCTTCAAAATCATTAAGCACCTTGATAAGTGTATAATAAATTTGATGCTTAAAGCCCGACCAAGTAAATCCACGGATATCCACTATACTTGGAGCACATTTAAACTCTATCACATCCAAATCTTTTTTTAATTCATTCAAACAAAATTGTAGGCTTTTATTAAAAATAAAGTCATTAAGATTTGGGTTAATAATAAATGGACTGTAAAAAAAATGAGTTGGTAAACTTGCATTCTTTCCGTTTATAAAGAGAACAAATGCGAATTGAAATTTTGTTGAATCAAAACAGGCATAAAAAACAGGTTTGCGTTGATAAGAATTTGCTATCAAAACAATATTACTAGATTGCTGAAACCAGTAATTTGCTTGATATTGCTTAGTTAAGTTATCCCAGTCCTTTTCTGTTATTTTATTTAATTCCATTAGGGTAATGATAACAATTAATTCAGTTTTATTCGAATTCGATTACAAGAACGGCTAATTTCTTCTTTTATTCCAAATTCTACAATGATTGGATGGCAATTTAAATCCATTCAGAATTGATGATTGCCCAAAAAATTACAATCTGAATACTTATTTTTGTATTATTACTAATTATGAATCGCAGAGGCATTATACCTATTCTATTGGCATTAAGCCTTACTTTCATTTTCTTTGAAGTAAATGCACAAACCTATGGTAATGAGTGGTTGAAGAAGGACATCATTTATTATAAAATTGCTGTAGCCCAAAATGGAATTTCAAAAATTACTGGTCAAGAATTAATTGCTTCTTTCAATGAAATAAGTGGCGTTGATCCTGCATTTTTACATTTACATCATTTCGGACAAGAAATTCCAATCTATCTAATTAATAATTCCCTTCCTACATTTGACCCAACTGATGAACTCTATTTCTATGTTGAGAAAAATGCTGGAATTTTAGATAAATCACTTTATTCTTCATCAAGTGCTCAAGCTCATAATCATTATAGTTTTTATACTGACACGGCTTATTACTTTTTAAGTGTTGATAATAGTGCGCAAGGAATTCGATTTCAAAAAACTAATGAAACTAATATTAACGCTACACCTGAGTTAAGTTTCAATTATGAATCTTTTCAATTTTATACTGAAAATTATGCAACTGGTAGAGGCTATGCAGGTAAAGGAAATCTTTCTGAATATACCATTGGAGAAGGGTATGTAAGTAACCAATTGGGCTTAGGTCAGACGCAAACTAGAAACATTTCAACTCCATTTGCAGTTAATTCAAACAATATTGCAAATGCTGAAATATACATTGTTGGTCGCTCAGATGCATTGGCAAATAATATTAATTTAAACCATCATGTAAGAGTTGAATTTAGTGGTTCTAATAATTTTACAACAAAAATTGATACTAGTTTTGGAAACTATCAAACACTTAGAATAGGTTTTAATTTATTACAATCTGAATTAGCCAATAATAACCAATTTAAAATTTCAAGTATCAATGATTTAGGAGCTTTAAGCGATTTTACCTCTATTGCATATTTTAAAATAAATTACCTTCGGAAATTTGAATTAGATAATAACAAATCATTAAAATTTGAATTTCAAAATTCAATTAATAATCAAAAAAGCTCAGTCACATTTAATGGAAACAATACTGATAGTTTAGTTTTATTTGATTTAAATAATCATACTTATACATTACCAATATTACAAGCAGATTCAAGTCAATTTTTAATACCTTTTTTCAACCAAAAAAGATCATTCTATATCCAACCTTTTAAAGAAAGTTCTTTTATAAAAGCATTAAAAATTGAAAAAGTAAATACACAAAAAACTGACTTAAACTCTTCGAATGAAACTTTCATTATTATCAGTCACTTAAAACTGAAACCATCTGCTGAAAATTATTTAGCTTATAGACAATCTAAAGGTGTAAATAGTAAATTAGTTTATACAGATGATTTATATAACGAATTCACTTATGGGCAACACCACCCATTAGCCATCAAAAGATACATTGATTTTTTATCAAGTCAAAATAATAGCAAACCTTCCCAAATCCTCCTATTAGGAAAAGGTCAACAAAGTAATACTACTCGAAATTTAGATGCATATAAAAGAGATCTTGTTCCATCAATTGGAACACCTGCCTCAGATTTTCTATTTGTTTCTTCTTTAGATTTTAGTAAGATTTCATCAGAACAAGGTATTGGTAGAATTGCCGCTGAAACCAATGAAGAAGTCATGATCTACTTGAATAAATTGATGGAGTATGAAGCAAATAACAGCGATTCATTATGGAGAAAAAATATTGTTCATATAACTGGAGGAAGAAGTACAGGAGAAAATGATTTATTTATTTCAAGCTTAAAAGAATGTGAATTAATTGCACAATCAACTTCATTGGGTGCTCAAGTAATCAACTATAATAAAAAAGTAAATGAACCTGTTACCAATTCTTTTAAAGAACAAATAGTAAAAAATATTCATGATGGCGTTGGACTTATCTCCTATTTCGGTCATGGTGCTAATTATGTGGTAGAAGTTAATTTTGGTGAGACTGAGGACCTACATAATAAGGGAAAATATCCAATATATTTTTTAAATGGATGCTCTGTTGCAAATCCCAACTTTGATAATTCAATGGGGGAGAATTTTATATTTGCTTCACAAAAAGGAGCTATAGCTTGGTTCGGAAGTGTTGATTTAGGTTACCCTAGTTATCTAGGGGAGTTTGATAAAGCTTTTTATCAAAGAGCATTTAAAATTGATTACGGTTCAACTTTAGGTGATATTATCAAGAACAGCATTAAAGATTTTCAAAATACTAACGATACATTAAATTTAATTCATGCTAGACAATTTTGTCTTCAAGGGGACCCATTGATTCATTTTTATTCACCCTCATTGCCTGATTACAATATAAAAAGCAATAATATTTACATAGATGCTGCAAATAACAATGAAACAAATGATACGGTAAATATTAATATAATTGTTGAAAATTTAGGGAAAGCCATAACAGATAGTTTAGGGATTCGTATCTCACAAACTTTAGAGGATCAAAGTATTATTCAACATCCAATAAAATATTACCAATCAGTATTTAGAAATGATACTTTGGTATACACAATAAACAACCCAAACCAAAGAAGTAAAGGGCTCAATAAATTGAATGTACAATTAGATCCTGAAAATAAAATTTCTGAGAATTCTAAATCAAATAATCAAATAACAATAGATCATTTATTTCCCTCCAATGCATTGTATGTATTGAGTCCTAGTGAATTTGCAATGGTAAATGACATTGTTGTATCATTGCATGTACAAAGCAGTAATTTTCATTTAAAAAATGTTAATTATTTATTTGAAATAGATACTAGCATCAATTTTAATAGTGCATTTTTAAAAACTTTTCAAAAGACCAGTAATAACAATTGTATTTTAAAAATAAATTTTCCTTTAAATAATTTGACAACCTATTATTGGAGAGTTAAAACCAATAATGCAGGAATATTGAGCGATTGGACTGTTAGTTCCTTCACCTATTCTATCAATAATTCTATATCATGGTCACAAAATCATTATCAACAATTAAACCGAAATCAATTCAACAATTTATTAATTGATTCAACAAGCAAACTTTTAGATTTTGTAACTAATGGAATTGAAATAACAATTAAAACCAGAGGAGATTTAGCAAGAATTGATTCTATTGAAAGAAGAATTCGATTCAACAATAATCCCCCAGTTTACCCGCCAGGCAACCCACAGGGTATTGGCCTTATTGCTATTGATCCAGTTTCTCTAGACAGGTTTTCAAAAGCTAGTGCATATAATTATGCGGCTAATACTCCTGATTACCCATTCGAAATTTATAAATATTCTGGAGTTTACTTTTTTGATTTATCAAATGCTAATGCATTAGATACTTTAAAAGAGTATTTAAACTCCATTCCGAATGGATTTGTAGTTGCTGGATATAATGGTATGAATTCAAATTTTAAAACATTACCTGAAAGTGTTTTATTAGCATTTGAGCAATTGGGCTTATCCAAAGTAAGAACAATTGAAAATGGCGATCCTTATGCATTTGTTGGATTTAAAGGTGCATCAATAGGATCGGCCATTGAAAAAGTTGCGGACCCCAATTCAGTTGAAGCAAGCAATAAACAATTTATACGCATAGACTATTTTCATTCAGGAAAATGGAATAATGGAAATATGACTTCTTCAATTATCGGACCTGTTGCCAATTGGTCGAAAGTAAAAGTAGATTTAACAAAAGAAATTGCAGATAAGAGCAATTTAAAAGTAATAGGTATTAGAACTGATCAAAGCAAACAAATTCTAGTAAATACATCCCAAACTGATTCAGTTGATATTAGTTTTATAGATGCAACTATTTATCCAAAGATCCAATTACAACTTATTTTATCAGATAGTGTGAATAGAACTGCAGCCCAATTTAATGATTGGTCTGTAAACTACAAAGCCTTACCTGAGTTCACTTTCGACCCAAATATTGCTTTTGAATTTTATGCTAATTCGATTAAAGAAGGTGATAGTGTAAGACTGAAACTAGGATATACTAATAGCTCTAATACAAAATTAGATTCATTTAAAATGGTTTATAAATTAATCAAAAGTGATAGGTCTGTACAAATATTAAGTACTGAACTATTGGGTAATTTAAAACATTCTGATTCACTTATTTTAAATAAAAAAATAAGCACACGCTTTTTAACTAAAAAAAATCAATTGCTATTAGAAGCTAGTGCAATAAATCAAAATGAAAATTACTTGTTCAATAATTCAATTTATTTACCATTTGATATCATCAATGATACTCGTCCGCCCCTATTGAATGTAAGCATTGATGGCCGAACACCCATTAACAAAGAAATTGTTTCTCCTACTCCAACAATATTAATTAGTTCTAAAGATGATAATAGTATATTATTATTGAACGATACTTCCTTGTTCCAGATAGAGTTAAGAAAGCCTAATGAAACTCAATTTGAAAAAATTTCCATGAATCAAAATGAGATCCAATTCATTGCTGCAAATTCAGGAAGTAACAATGTTGCAAAAGTAATTTATCAACCCAAATTTACTGAATCAGGAATGTATACCCTCCGAATTAAAGCCAAAGATGCTAGCGGAAATGCTGTAAATAATTCGGCCTATGAAATTGATTTGGAAGTAATCACTGAATCAAGTATAAGTAACTTCTACCCTTATCCAAATCCTTTTACAACTAGCACACAGTTTGTATTCACCCTAACAGGAAATCAATTACCAGATGATCTGAAAATTCAAATTATGACTGTTTCAGGAAAAGTAGTTAAAGAAATTACCAAGGCTGAATTAGGAAATATACATGTTGGAAATAATATTACTGACTACAAATGGAATGGCTGTGATGAATTTGGAGATCGGTTGGCAACTGGTGTCTACTTTTACAGAGTGTTGATGAAAAATTCTTTTGATATGAAAAAAAGAGAAACTTCAGCAGATAAATATTTTGAAAAAGGATTTGGAAAACTTTATTTAATCAACTAAATGAAAGAATTAATTACAGAAAATTTAATTATCAGACCATTCATAATTGATGATGCCCCTTTTATTTTAGAATTGGTTAATAACCCTACTTGGATTGAATTCATTGGTGATAAAGAAATACATAACTTAAAAGATGCAGAAAATTATTTAATCAATGGACCATTATTAAGTTATACAAATAATGGACATGGGCTTTATCATCTATCATTAAAATCAAATCATGAACCCATAGGAACTGCTGGTTTAATTAAAAGACCTACTTTAGAAAATGTAGATATTGGATTTGCAATATTGCCAAAATTTGCCAATAAAGGTTATGGTTTTGAAGCATCCAAAAAAATCTTAGACTACGGAAAAGAAATTCTTGGAATCAATAAAGTGGTGGCAATTACGATGGAAAACAATATTAATTCCATCAACCTTTTAACAAAATTAGGATTAGAATTTATTGAGAAAATAAAATTAGATGCAAATAAAGAAGAAACTCTTTTGCTTTATGGAATCGAATATTAATTAAGAAATTAAATAATCTCTTCTAAATTGTTTTAATTTCGCTAACCAAGTGTGATTATAATAAACTTCGAAATAAGGTACCAATTGTGCTCCAATTCTAGCTTTGTAATTGGCAATTGATTCTATATTGGCTCCACATAAATCAATCCATTCAAAACCATTATTCTTAAAGAAATTTATTAATTGATTACTGAACCATAAATTACCCCCTTCAAGCTTGAAATTTTGGTCAATGGCTCTATATTTAAAAAATACAGTTCGGTTTTTTAAATCTTCAAAATAAATTAATGAAGATAAAATTACCCCCTTTTCCATTATTACAATAACTTTAGCTTCATTTCGCAAATCAATCAAATCTTTTTCTATTACTTTAATAATGCGGTTTTTTAACTTTTTTGTTTTAAGAAATTCTAAATGGTATTGCAAATGAACTAAACTAAATTGCTCAGTAATAAATTCTAAACTCCGATTATTTAATACAATAAAATCCTGCTCCTCCTTATTTGAACTATTCAATTGCTGACTAGTGCTAAGCAGATACGTATAGCGTTGATAAACTTTAAAGCCTAGCCAATTTAATGATCTAGCATCTTTGAAATGAGGTGGTAATCTTAAGTGAATATTTTTATATTTTGATTTTAGGTTTGCAAAAAAAGTGCTGTAAAGTGTCACTTCTTTGTGTGCTTCAAATTCCTTTTCAAGAAATAAATTATTATAAGGAATACATTGGGGAATATTTAATTGATTTTTTTGCTCATATAAAGTAATAGAACCCCATTTCATATTTGGTGCTAATTCTACTTCCACTTTTTGAATTTTATTCATTTAAATGCACAGCTAAAGAGTCATTCCTTTTGGAAATAAAATATAGAATAAAAATAGAAGTAAAAACATAGAAACTTGCTAATACAATTGATTCAATATCAGAATAAATAAAATATTCTTGAATAAAATAAAATGGAATCAATATAAGTGTGGCTATGAATAATGTTTTCAATAAATATAAAATTGGAAAGACCTTCCAAATACTTACCTTGGTTATTCTAGCTGAATAATAGGCAGTCACACCTAAATAAATAAAATTGGTAATCACGAACCCTATTGATGATCCAATCATTCCTAAATTCTTTATTAAGAAATAGCATAATGCAATATGGAATATTAATTCAACACCTTGTATAATTGAAATATACTTGGTTTTCTTACTGGCTAGAAATACATCATGATGACTTGAAAAGCGAATAAAAAAACTGATGGCACAAATGGCAAAAAGCTTTCCACTCTCTGTATATGCTTCGCCAAATACCATTCTAATAATAGGTGTTGCCCAAAATATCAATGCAATCACAATTGGAAATAACAAAACACTTATTTCTTTTTGGTAGGCATGTCTAATCTGATAAAATAATTTTATTTCATTTTTATTAAATGCAGCAATCATTGAAGGGAGAGCGATAACACTAAATGAGGCATAGAACATGGTGATGATAGGCACCTCAAAATTACCATTTGCAAGGATGGCCAATTGTGCTGGGTCTTTGTAAAATAATGTTAAAATTATTTTATCTGCATTCACTGTTAATACACCAAAAAATATACCTAAACCTATTGGTAATCCATATTGTAAATGCATTTTAATTAAGTTCCAATTGAAATATCTTTTGATATTTTCAAATTTAAGCTCAATTAAAATTTGATTGAGTATAAATGAAATCAATGAGCTTATAAAAATCACTTGAATAAATTGAATTAATTCCCATTGATGATAACATCCATAAATAAGAAAAGCAATCCGTGAACCTAAAGTGATAAATGTACTTACTAAATAGGTTTTTACTGATTTCAAATAAATGAAAGCTGACAATTCGATGGATTGCATTATTCCTAAAAAGATAATTGCATATATATAATATTCGAAAGTTAGTAAGTGAAAATAATCTTGTGTATTATAAAATACCATCGCAAAAACTTTCAGTAATAAAATACTTATTATAGAAGTAATCAAAAGGCCTAATCTTGATGCATGCAAATGCTTATAGGAAGAAGAAGAATCTTCTAGATTCAAGTAATAATACAAGGCATTTGAAAAACCTAGGCTTCCTAAAGCAATGGTTAATGTGGTAACTGTGAGTAAATATCTGTAAATACCATAATTACTTTCATTCAAAAAATGAGAAAGAATTGCTAGCGTGAAAAAATTAAACAAAGTAATCACAGAATTACCCACATATAGGGTAATTGAATCTTTCTGGGTTTTGATTTTTTGCTTGATAAATTGGAGCACAGTGTTCGAAAATAACAAATATTGTACAATAATAACTTTTGGAGAAAATGTTCCCAATTGAATATTTTAAGTGTTTTTAAACAAAACATATATAAAATCTTAACAATACTTCATTTTTTTTACACATTTTAACAAAAACACCTAAAATATTTAAAGAGTTTGCTATTTTTGTAAGGTCAAATCCTAAAAACGTAAAAAATGCCACATTCAAGATTCAAAGCTTTAGACACAGTCCTATCACGTCTGCCGATTGAGGTGAAAACACCTTCAAGAAAAATTTCAGAGTATTATGCAATCAATGTTTTTGATAAGGTAAAAATGAAACAATACCTTTCAAAAGAAGCATTTGATGCTGTAATAGATAATATAGAACATGGAACAGCCATAGATAGACCAACTGCTGAGTACATTGCAGCTTCTATGAAATTATGGGCTATTGAAAAAGGTGCAACTCATTATACACATTGGTTTCAACCTCTAACTGGCAGTACCGCTGAAAAACATGATTCGTTTTTTGAACCAAGTTCTGATGGTAGAGCATTAGAAAAGTTTTCAGGTGATGCCTTGGTTCAACAAGAGCCTGATGCCTCTTCATTCCCTAATGGTGGAATCAGAAATACTTTTGAAGCAAGAGGTTATACAGCTTGGGACCCTTCATCACCAGCATTCATTATGGAAACACCTGCTGGTTCTACACTTTGTATTCCTACGGTATTTGTATCTTATACAGGTGAAGCATTAGATTACAAAGCTCCTCTTTTGAAAGCATTGAATGCCTTAGATAAAGCAGCTGTTGAAGTATGTCAATATTTCGATAAAAATATAACTAAAGTAAGCGCATCATTAGGAATTGAACAAGAGTATTTTTTGGTTGATTTGGCTTTATACAATGCTCGTCCGGATTTAATGATGACAGGCCGAACACTTTTCGGACACATGTCTGCCAAAGGACAACAATTAGAAGATCATTATTTTGGATCAATACCTGATAGGGTTTTAACTTTCATGATCGACTTTGAAACAGAAGCCATTAAATTAGGAATTCCTTTAAAAACTAGACATAATGAAGTTGCACCAAATCAATTTGAATGTGCACCTATTTATGAAGAAATAAACTTAGCCATAGATCACAATCAATTATTGATGGATTTGATGGATAAAGTTGCTCGTCGTCATGGATTTAAAGTATTATTACATGAAAAGCCATATGCTGGTGTAAACGGATCAGGTAAACACAATAACTGGTCAATGATTACCAATACTGGTAAAAATTTATTAGCACCTAGTAAAACACCAAAAAATAATTTAATGTTCCTTACTTTCTTTATCAATACAGTAAAGGCAGTACACGAACATGCTGATTTATTAAGAGCGAGTATTGCCTCCATTAATAATGATCATAGATTAGGAGCAAATGAAGCGCCACCAGCTATTATATCTATATTTTTAGGAAGTCAATTAGATGAAGTTTTAAATGAAATTGAAACTTCAAAAATCAATAAAAAAGACGACACAAATAATATCATGTGGTTAGGTATTCCAAAAATTCCACAAATATTATTAGACAATACAGATAGAAATAGAACTTCTCCATTCGCATTTACAGGAAATAAATTTGAATTTAGAGCAGTAGGATCATCTGCAAATTCATCAGCAGCAATGACTGTTTTGAATACTATTGTTGCAGATCAATTATTTCAATTCAAAAACGAAGTGGAAGCCTTGATTAATAAAGGTGAAAAGAAAGATGTTGCACTTATTACTGTATTGAAAAAATACATTAAAGATTCAAAGAGTATTCGTTTTGAAGGCAATGGATATAGTGAAGAATGGGAAAAGGAAGCCGCAAAAAGAGGTTTATCAAATATCAAAACTACCCCAAAAGCATTAGATGCTTATATTACTAAAAAAACAAATGAATTGTTTGTTAGAAATGGGGTTTATAATGAAAGAGAAATGCATGCTCGTCATGAAATCATGTTAGAAAACTACATGAAGAAAATGCAAATTGAATCTAGAATAATTGGCGAATTAGTAACGAGTACCATTATTCCTGCAGCAGTTTCTTATCAAAACACTTTGATCGAAAATGTGAAAGGTTTGAAAGAACTAGGTCTTCCAAAAGCTAGTTATGATACCCAATTAGATTTAGTGAAAGAGATTTCAGAGCATATGTTACAAATCAAAAAATCAGTTGATTTGATGATAGATGAGCGCAAAAAAGCAAACTTGATATCCGATGCACGCAAAATTGCAATTGCTTATGATGAAAAAGTTAAAAGCTTTTTTGAACCAATAAGATACCATGTTGATAAATTAGAATTGATCATTGGAGATGGTTACTGGCCATTGCCAAAATTCCGAGAGCTATTGTTTATCAAGTAATTAATAAAAAATTAAAAAGCCCATTATTTAGTTGATGGGCTTTTTTTTGTCATATCCCCTTTTCAAATTAGGTTTATCTCCAAAATACTTTATATTTGGTGTTTAGACGGTACAATTTTTGTTATATCCGGTCAAACGACCAAGCAATTATTATTTACAAATGAAATTTAAAAACATCTCCTATCTATTACTTTCTGTTGGTATTTTAAGCATTTTATCTTCTTGTGGTAGTCAAAAACCTAGTGTTATAGCAGCTGAAAAGGCATATAATGCTGAGAAATTCTTTATTGCTGCAGATTTATATAAAAAAGCAATTCCAACTGTTCGTAAAAAAGAAACAAAAGCAGAATTAACCTTTAAGATTGGGGAATGTTATCGCTTAATAAACAATTCAAAGCAATCATCCATATGGTATGATAAAGCTATTAAAGCTGGTTATGAAGAACCTGAAGCTTTTTTAAGATTAGCTGATTCTTATAAATACCAGGATCGTTTTGATGATGCCTTAGATACTTACCAAGACTATTTACAGAAAAAACCAGGAGATTCATTAGCTCTTTTAGGAATTGAAAATTGCAAACTTGCACAAAAGTGGAAAGAAAAAGCAACATGGTTTGATGTCTTTAATGAGGCTGCAATCAATACTAAAGATGTTGAATACGCTCCAAATTTTTATGGTAAAGGAATTGTATTTACTTCAAATAGAGGAACCGTTAAAGGGAAAAACTATTACGAAAGAACAGGAAAAAATTACGAAAATATTTATGCTACTGCAACCACTGGTAAAAACAGATGGTCAAAAGTAGAACCTCTAAATAAAGCTATCAACACTGATTATAATGAAGGTGTGGCTAGTTTTGATAACAATAATCGTATTCTTTATTACACTCAATGTAATGGAAATAAAGGAAAAGAAAGCGGTTGTAGGATTCTACAAACACAAAATGAAGGCAATACTTGGTCTGAACCTACAGTAGTTGAAATTCCAAATCCAGATTCTTTATTAATTGCTCATCCAAGCATCAATGCTGATGGGAATAGAATTTATTTCACTGCAGAATTCAGAGACGGATTTGGTGGTAAAGATATTTGGTATTCTGAAAAGCAAGGTACTTCATGGTCAGCGCCTGTGAATGCAGGTTCAAAAATAAATACTGTTGGTGATGAAGAATTTCCATTTATACATCCTTCTGGGACCTTATATTTTGCATCAAATGGACATAAAGGAATTGGTGGATTTGATATTTTCTTTTGTGATTGGGAAGATGGAGATTGGACTGAAGCAACTAATTTAAAATCACCTGTAAATTCAACAGGAGATGATTTTGGATTTGTATTAGATGAAACCAAAGAATTAGGTTACATGAGTTCTAATAGATTTGGTGGCAAAGGTGAAGATGATATCTATTCTGTAATTGCAATTCCATTAGTATTTACTGTTTATGGTAAAACAATTAATAACGCCACAGGTAAACCATTTGGGGCTGTTAAATTAACTATTCTTGGTAGTGATGGAAGTTCACAAAATATGGTGAGTGATGCTACTGGCAATTATAAATTCACCTTAAAAAAAGATGTTAATTATCAATTAAATGCCTCAAAGTATCGTTTCTTTGGTGATGTTGGAGAAGCTACAACTTATGGCTTGAAAGAGTCTAAAGAGTTTGAAGTGAACTTTAAATTGAATCCTATTCCTCTAAAAGAAATTGTTGTTAAAGGAATTCTTTATGATTTAGCTAGTGCAGATTTAAAACCTGAATCGATTGTAAGATTGGATTCAATTGTAAAAACATTGAATGACAACCCTACTTTCGTTATTGAAATTGCATCACATACTGACTCAAGAGCAGATTCAAATTACAACTTTGAGTTATCTCAACGTCGTGCACAATCAGTAGTGAATTACTTAATTGGTAAAGGAATTGAAAGAGACCGTTTAGTACCAAAAGGATATGGTGAATCAAGATTATTAAATGAATGTAAAGATGGTGTTGAATGTACTGAAGAATTACATGCATTGAATCGTCGTACTTCATTCTCTATTATTTCTGAAGATTATGTTTCTAAAGAAGCACCAAAAATTCCTGAAGCAGGTAAACCAAAAGTAGCTCCAAAAAATACACCAACTTTACCTAAACCTGGAGTTCAACCAAATAATACACCTGTTAAACCTGGAACAAGCAATGTAGTTCCTACTAACCCAGGAACCACAACACCTGCTAATACAGTTAAACCTAATACTGGTTTACCTGCATCTGCAACGCCTGTTGTAAAACCAAATACTGGATTACCGGCATCTGCTACACCAACGGTGAAACCGAATAATGGATTACCGGCTTCAGCAACGCCTACAAATAAGCCTGTAAGTGGTTTACCAGCAACACCAACAGGTACAACACCTACAAATAAACAACCTGTAGTGACTAAGCCAGTAAATCCAAACCCAACACCTACTACTCCACCAAAGAAACCTTAATTGATTTCAAAATAGTTAAGCACAAAGGACAAATAAAATTATATTTGTCCTTTGTTTTTTTATGACCAACCAACGCTATAATTTACGTGGAGTAAGTGCATCTAAAGAAGATGTTCATCAAGCAATTCAAAATATTGATAAAGGAATTTTCCCTCAAGCATTTTGTAAAATCATTCCTGATTTTTTAGGAAATGATCCTGAATATTGTAATATCATGCATGCTGATGGAGCTGGAACAAAGTCTTCTTTGGCCTATGCTTATTGGAAAGAAACGAATGATTTATCAGTATGGAGAGGCATTGCACAAGATGCTATCATCATGAATACTGATGATTTACTATGCGTTGGAGCTGTTGATAATATTCTATTGTCATCTACCATTGGAAGAAATAAAAACCTTATTCCAGCAGAAGTTATTGCAGCTTTGATTAACGGCACTGAAGAAATACTTGCGGAACTAAGATCATATGGTATCAATATCTATTCAACAGGAGGAGAAACAGCGGATGTAGGTGATTTGGTTAGAACTATTATAGTTGATTCTACAGTGACATGCAGAATGCCAAGAAAAGAGGTAATATCTAATGAAAATATTAAAGCTGGGAATGTAATCGTTGGACTTGCTTCTTACGGACAAGCAACTTATGAAAAGGAATACAATGGTGGTATGGGAAGTAATGGATTAACTTCTGCAAGACATGATGTTTTTAATAAATCAATTGCTGAAAAATATCCTGAAACTTACGACCCTGCAGTGCCTTATGATTTAATTTTTTCGGGTAAATTAAAATTAACTGATGAAATTGAAATTGCAGAAAATCAAAAAATAACTGCAGGTAAATTAGTGCTTTCAGCCACTCGAACATACGCCCCTATCATCAAAGAAATATTGAAAAATCATGCAGGAAAAATAGATGGAATGGTTCATTGTAGCGGGGGTGCTCAGACAAAAGTATTGCATTTTGTAAACAACTTACATATCATTAAAGACAATTTGTTTCCAGTGCCTCCTTTGTTCAAAATAATCCAAGAACAATCTGGTACTGAATATCAAGAAATGTATCAAGTGTTTAATATGGGTCACAGAATGGAGCTGTATGTTGATGAATCAATTGCTCAAGATATTATTGCAATTTCAAAATCATTTAACGTAGATGCGCAAATTGTTGGAAGGGTAGAAAAAAGCGAGACTAAAAAATTAACAATCCGTTCAGAATTTGGAGAGTTTCAATATTAAAAAAAGCGAGGTCTTTCAATTAAGAAAAACCTCGCTTTTATAATTATTTTATAATTGTCATTTCATTAATCAAATTAGTTGCTCCAGCATATTTATCAACAATAAATAATACATAACGGATATCAACTACAATAGTTCTTTTGAAGTTTTTATCAAACACTAAATCACCAGTCATTGCTTCCCAGTTTCCATCATAAGCAGCACCTATCAACTCACCATTGGCATTGATTACAGGGCTTCCAGAGTTTCCACCAGTAATATCATTATCAGTTAAAAACGAAACAGGCAACTCCCCTTTTTCATTAGTGTATTGTCCGAAATCTTTTTTCTTCAATAAATCTACTAACTTTTCAGGTAAAGTAAATTCATCATCTTTTGGATTATATTTTTCTAACAATCCTCTTGAAGTAGTATAGTAATTATATACCACTGCATCTTTCCCAGTATAACCTGAAACTTTTCCATAAGATACTCTCATAGTTGAATTCGCATCAGGATACATCAACTTATTAGGAAACAATTCCATTAAACCTGCGATATAAGTTTTCTTTTCTTTAGCAATAGCGGCATTTATCTCTGTAATCTTTGACATATAAGTAGTACGATACTCAGTCATTTTCTTTGTGTACTGTATCAATGGATCTTCATTGTATTTCTTTGCATCAGGTGCAGTTAAAAATGCACTTGCTTTTTCTTTAGAAGTAAAAATAGAACGCTTGAATAAATCATCTGCAAATTTTTGAAAAGATGCTTCAGGTGTTTTTGATTTGAATTTTTTCAAAATCTCTGCAATCACAGGTGGTTGCTGGTCTTGAGGAATATCAGCATTGTAAATTGTTAATAGCGCCACAAAAACTCTTTTGTCAGTTGCTAAAACATAATCTTTATACTGACCTTCTAATCCTGCTTTTAATTTTGTTGTTTCTTTGTTTATTGCTTCTTGATCAACTGGGGTTTTTCCAATTAATTCAGCTAAATTTTTATAAGCATTTGAAATTGCGATACAAGTTGCACCCATTCCTGCAATACCGTAATAAACATCACGCACAACATAAGGCTTGTAATCATCATACAATTTATCAATGGCTGGCAACACTCCAGAATATTTACTTTTCAATGCATCTGATGTATTTGCAAAAGCAATGAATTGATTTTCTAAATCCCTTTTACCAGAAATTACATCAAGTTTTTTCAATCCTTCATTTTGACCAATATAATATTTCCATGAATTGGCTAAAGATGCTTTCGTTGCTGCAAGTTTAATTCTAACAGCTGGATCTTTATCCATGTCTTCATTCATGATATCTAATTTTTTACCATTCAATTTTATTAAAGTTGGATTTACTTTATCAACTGCATATTGTAATTGACGTGAAAAAGCAAAACGATTAGTTCTGCCTGGATAGCCCATCACCATTGAGAAATCACCTTCTTTTATTCCTTTCATAGAAATAGAAAGATGACGTTTTGGTTTATAAGGAACATTGTCTTTTGAATAAGCAGCTGGCTTACCATCTTTACTCATATATACTCTGAAAATTGAAAAATCACCTGTATGACGCGGCCACATCCAATTATCTGTATCACCACCAAATTTACCAACAGACTCAGGTGGAGCACCCACTAAACGAACATCTCTATATCTTTCATAAACAAATAATAAATATTGATTTGCTCCAAATACATCTTTAACATCGGCTTCATAAATTGTCCCTTTTGTAGCTTCAGTTGTAATTGATTTTATAATCTCTTTTATCTTCGCTTCTTTTTCTGCATCAGGTAAACCATTAGTTTCTTTTAAAATTCTAGGAGTTACATCTTCCATACGAATTAAAAATGAAGCAACAATTTGTGGTGCTTTCAATTCTTCTTCTTTAGTTTTAGCCCAAAACCCATCCGTTAAATAATCATGTTCAACAGAACTATTGAATTGGATACTTCCATAACCACAATGGTGATTAGTTAACATCAGTCCTTCAGCCGATATCATCTCTCCTGTACAAAAACCCATTGACACAATAGCGTCTTTTAAACTTGAATTATTTACATTATAAATATCATCAGCAGTTAACTTAAATCCGATTTTTTTCATTTCATCGTAATTCTTGTTAATCAACATTGGCAACCACATTCCTTCATCAGGTCCAGCAGCCTTTGAAATCAATGTACTTAAGCTAATTAAAGCGGTTAGTACGAAATACTTTATTTTATTCATATGAGTTTTATTAAAAGCACGAAACTATAAAAAATACCAACATTCTGAAAGTATCGTTTATTGGGAATAAATTCTATTTTTGAACATTTAACACTATTTCCTCTCAATGAAAGTCGTTTTAGCTACCATTACCCTAGTAATCAGTTGTTTAATTACTTATGCTCAAGAAAAGAGCTATGTTATACAAGAAAAAATAAACAAAGTTACAGTTTTCCGTTCTTTAGCCCAATTGGAAACCAACGCATCGATTTTTCTGCAAAAAGGGAATGCGAAAATCATAGTAGATAACCTACCAAGTAATGTAAATCCAAAAAGTATACAAGTTTCTGGCCAAGGTGATTTTGTAATATTAAATGTTGAGCCAGCAATCAACTATATTAAAACAGCTCAGAAATCTAAATTTGTGTTGATGTTAGAAGATTCATTATCTCTTTATCAAGATCTATTAAATGAACAAACAATTAAAAAATTTACCCTAGATCAAGAAACTGAATTGTTATTAAACAATAAAATAATTGGGAGTAAAACTGGCGTTGCTGCTGAAGTTGAAGACCTATCAGATATTTATAGAAACAGATTACCTTTCATCAAAAATGAAGTTTATTTAATTGAAAAAAAAATAAGGAAATTATCAGAAATAATTAATAATTATAGAAATGAAATCCAAAACAATTCAGTCAATAAAACTTTTAGTTCAATTACCATATCAGTTGCTATCAATGCAAATACCAATTCTCAAATTAAACTAAGTTATTTAGTGGATAATGTTGGCTGGAATCCTATTTATGATTTAAGAGTTAAGGATATTAAATCAGATGTATCAATTACCCAGAAGGCTGAAGTATATCAAAATACAGGCATTGATTGGGAAAATATTCAATTAACGCTTTCAACAGGAAACCCAAATTTAAATGGTGTATTACCAAAATTAAATCCAAGTTATACTTACTATTATAATCCATCAGCTTATAGTTTAAAATCAAAGGGTTCGAGAGCCAATTCTGCTGACTACTACTTAGATGGTGTTAAAATAAAAAATGCACCATTAAACGAAGTTTCATCAGTACAAGTTAAAAGTGTTGAAGTACAAACAGAAGAAAATCAACTTGCTAAAACTTATGAAATTCTTTTACCATCAAGTATAGAATCTAATGGGAAGCCTAAGATGGTTGAAGTACAAAGTATGAATGCGAAGGCAGATTATAAATATATTAGTATTCCAAAATTGGACAACAATTCTTATCTAGTTGCAAAGATTCCTAACTGGTCAAGCTTGAATTTATTAGCAGGTGATGCTAGTGTATATTTTGAAGATGCTTTTGTTGGAGAAACAATTATTGATGCATATAGTACGGATGATACCTTAACACTTTCTTTAGGTAGTGATAAAGGTATCAATATTAAAAGAGAAAAATTAAAAGAATTAACCAGCACAAAGGTTTTAGGTTCAAGCAAAAAAACTATTATGACTTTTGAAATTACGGTGAAGAACAATAAAAAAACTGCCATTAATTTATCTTTAGAAGATCAAATCCCATTGGTAAATGATAAATCAATTGAAATAAAGGCTTTGGAATTAAGTTCGGCAATTCATGACTTAGAATCAGGAAAATTAACTTGGGAATTGAGCCTTGCACCTTCTGAAAGTAAAAAAATTGTTTTTAGTTATGAAGTGAAATACCCTAAAAACAAAGTTGTTGTAGGTATGGAATAAATGCTAATGGTTAAATATTAAAATTCAACCAAATTAGCTACTTTTGAATCATTCAATTAAAACTTAAAAAATCAAAATATGAATTACGATGTAATTGTTATCGGAAGCGGTCCAGGTGGATATGTTACTGCCATTCGTGCCTCACAATTAGGTTTCAAAACTGCTGTTGTGGAGAAAGAAAATTTAGGTGGTGTTTGCTTAAACTGGGGATGTATTCCTACAAAAGCATTGATAAAAAGTGCTCAGGTTTTTGAATATATTAATCACGCTGCTGATTATGGTATCAATGTTTCAGGTGCTTCTGCTGATTTCAATGCAGTGATTAAAAGAAGTAGAGATGTTGCAGACGGGATGAGTAAAGGCATTCAATTTTTAATGAAGAAAAATAAAATTGATGTATTAACTGGAACTGGGAAAATTAAAAAAGGCAATAAAGTTGAAGTGAAAGGTGTTGATGGAAAAGTAACTGAATATACAGCCAAACATACCATTCTAGCTACAGGTTCACGATCAAGAGAATTACCCAACTTGAAACAAGATGGTAAGAAAGTAATAGGTTATAGAGAAGCGATGACCTTACCCAAACAACCAAAATCAATGGTTATTGTTGGTTCTGGAGCAATAGGTTGTGAGTTTGCTTATGTATATAATGCAATGGGAACAAAAGTAACTATAGTTGAAT
The DNA here is from genome assembly GCA_965279595.1 of Sphingobacteriaceae bacterium. Lineage (GTDB taxonomy): Bacteria > Bacteroidota > Bacteroidia > Sphingobacteriales > Sphingobacteriaceae > CAIKLP01. Next base: position 2,157,213 of record OZ257246.1, on the reverse strand, counting down.
TTTTAGATAATATAGTTCCATTAGAAGATGAAGATATTTCAAAAAACTTAGCTAGATCATTTAAAAAATCAGGAATAGATATCATGACTGGATCTTCTGTTGAATCAGTGGATTCATCTGGAGCTGTTTGTAAAGTAAATATTAAAACAGCTAAAGGAATGGAAGTAATTGAAGCTGAAATTGTTTTATCTGCTGTGGGTATCGCTGCAAACATTGAAAATATTGGCCTTGAAGAGTGTGGAGTAAAAACAGATAAAGGCAAAGTATTGGTTGATGAATATTATAAAACAAATGTTGCTGGTGTTTATGCCATTGGAGATATTGTACCTGGACAAGCTTTAGCACACGTTGCTTCAGCAGAAGGTATTATTTGTGTTGAGAAAATTGCTGGTCAACATGTTGAACCATTAAATTATGGAAACATACCAGGATGTACTTATTGTGTACCAGAAGTAGCATCAGTTGGCTTAACTGAAAAAGCAGCAAAAGCAGCAGGTTATGAAATCAAAGTTGGTAAATTTCCATTCTCTGCTTCTGGAAAAGCAAGTGCTTCAGGAAATAAAGATGGCTTTGTGAAAGTTATTTTTGATGCAAAATACGGTGAGTTCTTAGGTTGTCATATGATTGGTGCTAATGTTACTGAAATCATTGCAGAAGCAGTGGTGGCTCGTAAATTAGAAATTACTGGTCATGAATTGATTAAAACGGTTCATCCACATCCAACAATGTCTGAAGCTGTAATGGAAGCCGCAGCTGATGCTTACGGAGAAGTTATTCATATGTAAATAATGAAAGGAGAGTTTAACTCTCCTTTTTAATTTCAATACAATTAATGATATGAGATTACAAACAATCAATACTGGTTTATTCAAATTAGATGGTGGTGCCATGTTTGGCGTTGTTCCTAAAACACTATGGCAAAATGTAAACCCACCAGATGAGAATAATATGTGTACATGGGCTATGCGTTGTTTACTCATCGAGGATGGAGATAGAATTATTTTAGTTGATAATGGTATTGGTACTAAACAAGACGCAAAGTTTTTCAATCATTATTTTTTACATGGTGATGCATCTTTAGAGAAATCATTAAATGAAGCAGGTGTAGACTTTGGAGATATAACAGATGTATTTTTAACTCATTTACATTTTGATCATTGTGGAGGTGCAATTAAAAAATCAAATGCGGCTTCTGGATTTGAAACTACTTTTAAAAATGCCACCTATTGGAGTCATAAAGACCATTGGGAATGGGCAACTAAGCCAAACCCAAGAGAAAAAGCATCTTTTTTAAAAGAAAACATTTTACCAATTCAAGAAAGTGGTCAATTACAATTTATAGGAGATGATGGTGTTTTTACTGAAAATATATCTATACGTTTCAGTTCTGGACATACGGATAAAATGATGTTACCTGTTATCAACTATAACGGAAATAAAATAGTTTTTTGTGCTGATTTAATTCCATCATCTGGGCATTTAGGATTACCATGGGGTATGGCTTATGATACTCGCCCTTTGCTAACTATGTCTGAAAAAGAGGAATTACTGACAGTGGCTTTGGCAGAAAATTGGACATTATTTTTTGAACATGACCCAAAAATTGAATGTGCAAAACTAATTTCTACTGAAAAAGGTCCTAAAATAGCTTTAACCCATACACTTGCAGAAATGTAGCCAAATTATATTCCTAACTATCAGCAAAAAGGAATGATTTTTGTGGATAATAGGTCCGTTAATCAATGAAATTTTGATTTTTAGAAAATAGTCCAAATAATATAGAGAGGGCAATTCTTTAATTGATATTTCGTTAAATTAATAGTAATTTCGCAGCCTTTAACTTTAAAACATTCCAGGAGGATAAATGAGACAACTCAAGATCACCCAATCCATTACCAACAGAGAAAGTCAGTCGTTAGATAAATACTTACACGAAATTGGGAAAGTAGATTTAATTACCGCAGAAGAGGAAGTAATATTAGCACAAAAAATCAGAGAAGGTGACCAAGCCGCTTTAGAGCGCTTAACCAAAACAAACTTACGTTTCGTAGTTTCTGTTGCTAAACAATACCAAAATCAAGGATTAACATTAGGCGATTTAATTAACGAAGGTAACTTAGGTTTAATTAAAGCAGCAAAAAGATTTGATGAAACCAAAGGTTTTAAATTCATCTCCTATGCAGTTTGGTGGATTCGCCAATCTATTTTGCAAGCCATTGCTGAACAATCACGTATTGTTCGTTTACCTTTAAACCAAGTAGGTTCTTTGAGTAAAATCAGCAAAGCATTTTCAAAATTAGAACAAGAATTTGAACGTGAACCTTCTCCAGAAGAATTAGCTATCATCCTAGAAACTACTGTTGATAAGATTTCTGATACCATGAGTAACTCTGGTCGCCATGTTTCTATGGATGCACCATTTGTTCAAGGTGAAGAAAATACTTTGTTAGATGTTCTAGAAAATCAAGATACTCCAGAAACGGATAGTATGTTGATTAATGAATCATTAAGCGAAGAAATTAAACGTTCATTGGCTACTTTGACTGAAAGAGAAAGAGAAATTATAGTATTATTCTTCGGTTTAGGAACCAATCATGCTCTTTCTTTAGAAGAAATTGGTGAAAAGTTTAATTTAACTCGTGAAAGAGTACGCCAAATCAAAGACAAAGCATTGCAACGATTAAGACATACCTCAAGAAGTAAGATATTAAAATCATACTTGGGTTAATACGAATCTAATATTAAGAAAAGATTGAATGTTAATTAATTTAATGTTCAATCTTTTTTTATTTTTGCGCTATCTATATAACTCACACATATGCTTAATAAATACGAATCAGAATTAAAAGAGTGGAATGGTAAGGAAAAGAAAGCCATTGCATTAATTAATGTTGTTGGACAATTATGGTTCGACAAATCAATTGAATTAGTGATTTTCCGTAAACAATTAATTGATGTTAGTGCAAGTGAAATTTTAAGCTGCCACTTATATGCTCAAAACATTGTTGGTCAACCTATCACAATTGATGAAACATTAGCATTAGCGAACCAAATCGCATCATTAACCATCGCTCCTTCTCGTATTGACTTAGGAAGATTGGCTTCGGAATGGATTGCTGAAAAAGGAAATTTTGCGAATATCGAAGCATTTGTAACTACAAAATTAGCTGCTCATATTGGTTTAGATAAAAAAGTATTAGTTCCTAAAGACGTTGTATTATATGGTTTTGGTAGAATTGGTAGGATTGCCGCCCGTGAATTAGTAATGCAAGCAGGTAAAGGCGAGCAATTACGTTTACGAGCAATTGTAACAAGAAGCAATTCAGATAAAGATATTTCGAAAAGAGCCGATTTATTAAGATATGATTCAGTACATGGTCCTTTCAATGGAACTATTGTGGAAGATTATGAAAATAAAGCATTGATCATTAATGGTCAAACTATTGAAATGATCGCTGCTAAAGATGCTAGTACTATTGATTATACTCAATACGGTATCAAAGATGCTTTAGTAATTGATAATACTGGTGTTTTAAGAGATAGAGAAGGTTTATCACAACATTTACAAGCAAAAGGTATTAGTAAAGTATTATTAACTGCACCTGGTGGAAGTGTTCCAAATATTGTTTTTGGTGTAAACCATGAATCACAAGATGCCTCAGAAACAATTTTCTCTGCGGCTTCATGTACAACAAATGCAATTGTTCCTGTTTTAAAAGTGGTTGAAGATCATTTTGGAATTGATAAAGGACATATTGAAACTGTACATTCATATACCAATGACCAAAATTTATTGGATAACTACCATGAAAAATATCGTAGAGGAAGATCTGCTGCTTTAAACATGGTTATTACAGAAACTGGAGCTGATAAAGCGGTATCTAAAGTATTACCACATTTAACAGGAAAATTAACTGGAAATGCAGTAAGAGTACCGACACCTGATGTTTCTTTGGCTATTTTGAATTTATCTTTCAAAAAAGAAGTAACATTAGAAGAAGTAAAAGAAGCGCTTAAATCTGCTTCCCTATTTGGAAGTTTAGTTGAGCAAATTGAATTTTCAATATCAAATGAATTAGTTTCAAGCGATTTAATTGGTAATACACATGCTTCTATTGTTGATGGCCCGGCTACCATTCTAGCAAAAGATGGTAAAGGTGTTGTATTATACGTTTGGTATGATAATGAATATGGCTATACTCGTCAAGTAATTAGATTAGCAAAATCAATTGCTGGGGTAATCAGATTAAGATATTATTAATAGAAAATCTTGTATAGAAAAGAGGCTTCCTAAGAGCCTCTTTTTTTTGTGAATAGGGTTTTCAACACATGTTATTAAATATTTATAACTATAAGTAAATCAATTACTTAAAACTAAGTCTTATCTCCTACTTTTCCACATTTCCTGTTTATAATAATTGTTGATAAAGCAGGCAATTCTAATGATATTTATAGGATAGTAGATAGCCTCAAATACAGGCAGGAATTAAAAACGGAGGAAATTGTGAGATTAAAATCATTAGAGATAAAAGGATTTAAAAGTTTTGGTGATAAAATCACCATCAACTTTGACGAAGGCATTACAGCAATTGTGGGTCCGAATGGATGTGGAAAATCAAATGTGGTTGATTCCATTCGTTGGGTATTGGGTGAGCAAAGTACCAAAACATTGCGTTCCGAAAAAATGGAAAACATTATTTTCAATGGAACAAAAAATCGCAAGCCAGCAAATTTGGCTGAAGTATCTTTAACATTTGACAATACAAAGAATGTATTACCAACTGATTATACAACTGTAACAGTTACCCGTAAACTTTACCGCACAGGTGAAAGTGAATACCGCTTAAACGATGTGCAATGCAGATTGAAAGACATCACTGATTTATTTTTAGATACTGGTATTGGTTCTGATTCATATTCAATTATTGAGTTAAAAATGATTGAAGAAATTCTTGCCAATAAAGATAATTCAAGAAGAGCATTATTTGAAGAAGCTGCAGGAATTTCAAAATATAAAATCCGCAAAAAACAAACGCTGAATAAATTAAAAGATACCGAGGATGATTTAAACAGAGTAGAAGATTTGCTTTTCGAAATTGAAAAAAACTTAAAAACTTTAGAGAGTCAAGCAAAGAAAACAGAACGTTATTATAAATTAAAAGAGCAATACAAAGAACTAAGTACCCAGCTTGCCACCTTTAGAATCAGTGGTTTGAAGCGTTCAATGGAGGACTTGGAAAAACAAGAAGTGGCTCATAATGATGAACGAAATCAATTCAATACTTCTATTGATACCATTGAAGCGAGCATTCAAGAAGTGAAATTAGAAACCTTAAATAAGGAGAAAAATTTAGCACTTCAACAAAAAACATTGAATGATTATATAGCTAAAATTCGTTCATATGAAAACGAAAAGAAAATCAAAAATGAACGTTTAAATTTCTTACAAGAAAAAGAAAGAAAAATATCTGCCGACTTAGCCATTGATCGTTCATCAGTAGAAGGGATTGATGCACAATTAGAAGTTCTTAATCAATCAATTCGCTCAGAGCAAAAAATATTGAGTGAAATTGAATATGAATTAGAGCAATTAAAAATAGAAGTTGATTTATTAAAAGAATCACATCTGCAATGCAGAAGTTCATTGGAGTTGGCGCAAAACCAATTGCAAGAAAATCAAAATATCATTTATAAAAATGAAAAAGAGATAGAAATTTTAACTGTTCAAAAACAAGGTTTAGAACAAGAAATTACTAGAACTACTACAGAAACAAACTTACGCCAAGAAGAAATGGTTGAGTTTGATAAAGAAATTGAAAAATTAGAAATTCAATTAAAAGATAAGTCTACCGTTTATCAATCTACCAATACTTTAGAAGAACAATTAAAGAAAGATATTGAAGAGGCAGATACTAAAATCCGCGAAATCAAAGAGCGCTATGCAATTGAATCAAGGAAATTAGATGCAAAGCAAAATGAATTTAATTTAACTAAAAGTTTAGTTGAAAGTTTAGAAGGTTTCCCAGAATCAATTAAATTTTTAAAGAAGAATACGGATTGGTCTAAGAATGCTCCTCTCCTTTCTGATATTTTATTTTGTGAAGAAGATTATAGAATTGCCATTGAAAATTATTTAGAGAACTACCTCAACTATTACGTGGTAGATACTTATCAAGAGGCAAGAGCGGGAATTCAATTGCTTGGACAATCTGCTAAAGGTAAAGCGAACTTCTTTGTTCTAGAAGCCTTAAAAGACATACACGTTCAAGATCCTGAGAACGCAACAGATTCTCTTACACCAGCCATGAAAGTAATCAATGTTGATTATAAATATCAACGATTGGCTTATCATTTATTGAACAACGTTTTAGTCATAACTAAAGATGAAGAGCAATTAATTACATCTGAATTAATTGATGGCAAAGTATTGTTGGCAAAGAGTGGTAAATACAATAAAACTAGAGTATCGCTATCAGGCGGATCTGTTGGATTGTTTGAAGGGAAAAGAATTGGTAGAGCAAAAAATCTAGAAGTTTTAGAATTAGAGATCAAGGACATCAATCATTTCTTAGATCAATTCAATCAACAATTAGATGAATTAACTTTTCATTACCAAAGTTTAAAGCAAAGTACTCAGTCTGATTTATTAGTTGATTTAAAAGATGAGATTAATAAAATAAATACAGAATTAATTTCTTATAAAACTAGACAAGAACAGTACTTAACTTTCATTAGTAACAGCAGCATTAGAAAAGAAGATATTCTTTCTAAAATTGAAGATTATCAAAATCAGTTGAATGCAATGGTTCCTGAATTAGAGTCGGCATTGCAACACAAGGAATCATATTCGCAACACGTACAAGATGTACAAGCTAATTTTAATCAATTAAATGATCAGTTAACGGAACGTTCATCAACTTATAATCAACGTAACATTGCCTTTCATCAACAACAAAACAGAGTATCAGGTTTAGAAAAAGAAATTGAGTATAAACAAAATAATTTGAAGATGTTGAATGAGCGAATATACATCAATGCTGCAGAGTATGATGCTGCTACACAAGGCATGGAAGAGATTCTGAAGATTCATGATAATTCAGATACCGAGTTATTAGGAATGTATGAAGAAAAGGATCAAATAGAAAAGGCTACCCAAGAAGTTGAATCTGACTATCATGTTTCGAGAGAAAAAATTACATTGTTAGAAGATCAATTAAGAGAAGTAAGACATACTAAAGAAGAATCGGAATTAACATTCACCAATATCAGAGATCGCAAAACAGAATTGCGAATGGATTTAACTTCTTTAAAAGAACGCTTATCTGTTGAGTTCTCAGTTGATATAGATGATTTGCAAGAAATTGAAATGCCAGAAGGTGAAAATGAAGAAGCCTTAAAAGTGAAAACGGATCGAATCAAAAATCAAATTGATAATTACGGTCCGATTAACCCATTGGCAATGGAAGCTTATGATGAAATGAATAAACGATTCACTTTCATTACAGAGCAAAAAACAGATTTATTAAATGCGAAAGCATCATTACTAGATACCATTAAAGAAATTGATGATACTGCAAAAGAAAAATTCATGGAAGCGTTTACACAAATCCGTGACAATTTCATTATTGTATTTAGGTCATTATTTAATGAAGAAGACTCATGCGATTTGATTTTGTTGAATCCGGAAGATCCATTAGATTCAGATATTGATATTATTGCAAAACCAAAAGGCAAACGCCCTTTAACAATCAATCAATTATCAGGAGGAGAAAAGACACTCACGGCTACAGCAATTTTATTCTCCCTTTATTTATTGAAACCGGCACCGTTCTGTATTTTTGATGAGGTGGATGCACCTTTAGATGATACGAACATTGACAAGTTCAACAAGATCATTCGCAAGTTTTCTGATGAATCACAATTTATCATTGTTACCCATAATAAACGCACCATTGCTAGCACTGATGTAGTTTATGGAGTAACTATGGTAGAGCAAGGAGTTTCAAGAGTAGTTGCTGTTGACTTACGTCAGTTAGAACCTGCAGCTGCCTAATTTTATTGGATGAAAAAATAAAAAGCCTCGATAATTTTATCGGGGCTTTTTTGTGTTTGAAATTCAAAATAATAAAAACTTAATCAGCGTTTGTTAGGTATCAATTTATATTTGACTACTCAGCTTTCTCATATTTTACTTCCAGAAATTTCGCAAAATAACCTTTAATTGTATAGCCAACAGCAGGTAGAAAAATAAGAGTATTTCTATAATTGAGGAAAAAATAAATTCCAGCTGCAATAAATGCGAAAGAGGTTCCATATAAAAACATCCTTGAACTTTTCCTTTCAAACAGGCCTTTAAGTTTTTTCATTAAATCGGGATTTAATTAAATTAAGAAAAGGATATTAAATCTAAACAAAATATGCTTGAATGATTTCCTGCAACTCTTTATGAGTATGTCCATTTGAAGCAATTAATCTTCTACCAAAAACAAAATCATCACCTCCAACAAAATCCGTAACCTTCCCTCCTGCTTCTTGCACAATTAAACAACCGCCCGCTACATCCCAAGCATTTAAATTATATTCAAAGAAAGATTCAAATCGTCCGCATGCAACATAAACCAAATCAACAGCGGCGGAACCCAACCTTCTAACTCCATGAGAATTTCTCATCAACACCTTTAAGAGCTCCATGTAAGCATCTAATTCAGCAAACATGGTATAAGGGAAGCCTGTAGCAACTAATGATTCCTGAAGGCTTGCTTTAGCTGAAACTGAAATAGGTTTACCATTTAAATAAGCACCTCCATCTTTCCAAGCATAAAAACATTCATCTCTATTAATCTCATGAACCACACCAATTACCAATTCATTTTGATAAATTAAAGCAATACTTATGGCATAGCAAGGTAAACCATGAATAAAATTGGTGGTTCCATCAAGCGGATCAATAATCCATTTGTATGGTTTATCTTCGGTAGCTATTGTTTGTTCTTCAGTGATGAAACCAGCCTCAGGTAAAATGGCTTGAAGCCCTTTTACAATCATCCTTTCAGCCGTTTGATCTACATAAGAAACTAAATCATTCAGCCCTTTATGTTCAATTTTATCAGAAGTGAATTGCTTGGCTTGATCAGAAATATACAAGACCACATTGCTTGTTAAAATAGTTACTTGCTCAGTTAGGTTCCGATAGTTCTCTTTCATCATTCTGGCAGTTTAACTTTAAAAGTAAAAACTTTATGTAATCTGAAACTTAAAAATGCAATGATAGCCACTGCAATTAATCGTGCTACGGTAGGCCATACATTAAACACTTCTACCAATAATTTCATCATAAAATAATTACCCACAAAAGTAATTAATGCCACTAATAAATACCTAACAAATTGCTCTCTACCCCTAATGTTAGATTCACTAAAAACAAAATATTTAGTAATCAAAAAATTGGTCACTAATCCGAATGAAAAAGAAACACACAAAGCCAAAATATGTGCCGCAATGTCAATGTGTTCATAAACAAATGCTTGTTGATGCAACACATAATTGTACATGATAAAAAATGTTGAAACATCCACAGCTGTAGCAGTTCCACCAGAAAAAATATAACGAACTACTTTGTTATTATAGGCTTTCTTTGGAACCGCTCTTAACCTTTGTCGAATATGTTTTCTTCGAAATGATTTATTAATTGGCCCTTTCTGTTGCATGCGTTTTTTTTGATTGATAATAAAAGTAAAACGCAGAAACCACACCTATTAAAAATATCATAGAAGATATAAGTTCTGCTTGAGTGAATGCCATTCCCGAAACATGATATAAATTATTTACTCTAATTTTCTCTATAAAAAATCTTTCGAGACCATTCATCATTAAATAAATGGAGAATAAAATACCTGGCATAGTAATTCTTTTCCTCAATGACCACAATACAAAAAACAATAAAATGGCAACCATTGATTCATAAAAAGATGTTGGGTAAACACCAAATGGCAATTCATTGCAATGTCTGCCAACACAACCTGGTATAGGAATTCCTTCTGAAATTACGTTATGAGGAAATTTAAAAGACCACATCCAATCAGGTAAAAAACTTAACCAATTCGGCTTTGTTCCTTCACTTACAATTCCCCAATCCCCATCTCCCGCTAAGTGACAGCCTAATCTTCCAATACCATAACCCAACAACAAACCAGGGGCTGCAGAATCTATTACATAACCTATTCCGAGATTTTTTTTCTTCGCATAATAAATGATTCCAGCGAAACCACAAATTAATCCACCATAAAATGTAAATCCGGAAAACGAAATCATTGAACCAACTGGGTCTTGAATAAACTGATCCCAATTTTCTAGATTATGAAATATCTTTGATCCTATAATTCCACAAACAGCAGCAATTACCGTAATGTTTCCCATTAATTGGTAAGGGAAAACTTCAATTTGCTTTGTAATAGGTTGAGGCAATTGTTGTTTCTTTTTCTCTAAATAAGTCCAATAAACCATTCCTGCCGCTCCCAAAACTCCGCCAATGAAATACCCCTTTAACGATAACAATGCATCTTGAGGGTCTGCATTAAATGCAGCATAATTAAAAAATAAATAAAATAATTTATAACTAATTATAAATCCAAAAATTCCATTAATAATTAATTCCGATTTACTTGCTGGCAATCCAATTGTTACAGATTTAAAATGTGATTTAAGGTTTCCATTAATTGAATGTCTTCTTAATTCACTTGTGATGGCATAATGTGCAGCTACAAATGCCAAAGCCACCATCAATCCAAACATTTGGATAGGTAATAGTATGTTAAAGCCTGTTAAATCTTTTAATAAATCTGAAAAAGTTGGATACATATTTTTTAAGCTAAATGATAGTTATTTGATTTTGATTCAGGAACCATTTCTGCAATTGAAACCGTTCCTTCTTCATTGATATTTATTAATTGAATTGGCATTAATTCATTTATTAAAACTGGGTCATATTTGGCAGCTACTTTTACATAGTTTCTAGTAAACCCATGCATGATTCCATTTTTGCTATCCGCTTCAAATAAAACTGATTCTGTTTTACCCAATTGTGATTCATAAAAGGCTCTTCGCTTTTTTTCAGAAAGGATATGCAACATTTTACTTCTATCATTTCTTACCGAAAGTGCAACAGGATTAGGCATTTCAATGGCTACTGTATTTTCTCTTTCAGAATAAGTGAACACATGTAAATAAGAAATATTTAGTTGATTAAGAAAATCATAAGTTTCTAAAAAGTCTTCATGAGTTTCTGAAGGAAAACCCACAATTACATCTACCCCAATACAACAATCTGGCATTAAAGATTTTATTTGTGCAACTCTATCTACATATAATTCTCTTTTATATCTTCTTCGCATCAAACCCAATATTTTGTTTGAACCTGATTGCAATGGTATATGAAAATGGGGTACAAATCTTTTCGATTGAGCAACAAAAGAAATGATCTCATCAGTTAATAAATTTGGTTCGATGGATGAAATTCTAATTCTATCAATTCCATCCACTTCATCTAATTCTTTAACTAATGAAAGAAAATTACCAGTATTTTTATCACCAAAATCGCCAATATTAACTCCTGTTAAAACAATTTCTTTAATGCCTGAAGCTGCAATTTGTTGCGCATTCGAAACCACATTAGCTATACTATCGCTTCTACTGTTTCCTCTTGCAAGTGGAATAGTACAAAATGTGCAAGAATAATCACAGCCATCTTGCACTTTCAAAAATGTACGAGTTCTATCACCATATGAAAAAGAAGAAATAAATGAAGTAGCTTCTTCTATTGGCTGATTAAATACTTTAGCCTTTCCAGATTTTGTTAAATCATCAAGATAATTTAATAACTGGAATTTTTCTGAAGCACCTAACACTAAATCTACGCCAGGTATATTTGCAATTTCTTGAGGCTTTAATTGAGCATAACAGCCAATAATAATAACATAAGCATTTGGGGCGTGCTTGAGTGCTTCTTTCACTACTTTTCTGCATTTCTTATCAGCATGATCAGTAACAGAGCAAGTATTGATGACATACACATCAGCAGCTTCATGAAATTCAACTTTTTGATAGCCTTTATCTTCAAAAAGTCGACCTATGGTAGAAGTCTCGGAGTAATTCAATTTACAACCTAGAGTATAAAAAGCGACTTTTTTATTGTCATTCATAAGTTGCAAATATAAGACTTTGGTTGAACCTAAAGTCGTTTTAACAATTGAAAGTTTAAAAGGAGAATTGCAAGGAGAATTTGACTGCAAAACGGTCAATACTATATGGATTAGTAACTCCATTATTAATTTGAAGTTGTTTATATTGAGCTAAATAAGCGTCATTATTGTAATTTAATCGATAGATAAAATCGACTCTCAATAATTTAAGAATATTCAACAGGCCGAAACCGGCTTCCATATATGGCTTATTAGTTAATGTACTAAAGGTATTTAATACTAATGGGTTTTGATTATGTTTACTTAAAGTACCATAAACTGCTCTAAATGTTACAATCTCCCTCCATTTTAATTTATTAATCAATGGAATTCTATTTAATATTAATCCTTCAAAATGATGCACATAATCAAATGAAACAAACTCATCACTAATGAACTCAAAATAGTTCATCATATTAAAAGTAGCGTATGCAAAAAATGGAGTTTGGTTTCCTCTATGTACTTCTAATAAACTATAAGGAACTGAAGTGAAAGTTTTACCACCATCTAAAATCATTCTTGAATATCCTAAAAATCCTAATTTTAATCTATGGCTAACTGTGAAGTAAATGGAGCTATAATCAAAATCACTTTTTAGAACGCCCTTTACTCCTAATTTAAAACCTAAAGTAACAACAGGTAATTTAGAATTTCCTATCCTATATCTTCTGTTATCATCTACCACGTGCACTTCATTATGTGCATACCTTGCTTCAAAAATAAATTCGGTGCTGGTGAAATCTCTTTGTAATGAACTAACAACTGAATCATTGCTGTTAGTTAAATAATTTTTATATGCTATATTTTGGAAAGTAAATCTTCCAGTTAAACCTGTTTTATATTCACTAATTATCCAAACTCTGTTTTCAATTTTATGAATTAAAAATGCAAAACGATTTAGTTGCGAGGTAGTATTATATAAAAGACTTTCTTGACCATTGAAAGCTTCTGAATCGTCGAACTTAAAACTATTTCCAACTTGATCAATATCCTCTCTCCTATTCATTCCTATTTTTGTCCATTGTTTTCTTGATAATAAATATTCTGCTTGAATATTGTATTTAAACTTCTGATCTTTTTCGCCATAAGCTAAATAGGCTCTATATATCCAGCGGTCACTAAATAAATAATTAGTTCTACCACCGAATTTATATTTATACCCTTCAATATTATTATAAGAGACTAAACTCAATAAGGTACCATAATCAATCTTATTGATAGTAAAATGACCTGTTGCAAAAGTGTAAAAAGAACTTACAGCAACTTTAACAATGGGGATACTTTTAATACTATCAATCATGTTATAAACGTAAACATCAGTTGGGCTGATAGGTTCAGGTCTATTATTAACCCAATAATTATCATCTTTAACCAATGCCTCTTCTTTTAAAACAATTGGAGTCTCATAAAAAATTGTTTCATGAGTTTCTGTTTCATTAAAATTATAGGCTGCATTATAAATTCTTGCAATTAATCCAACTAACTTATTACTTACATCAGCAAAATCAAATATTAAACGCGATTTACTTGCCACCCATGCTCCAGATGCAAGCGGAATCAACTCTTGCTGAATTTGTATTCTATCAATAAAATTAATATTTACAGTTTTTGGTATCTCTAAATTTACTTGTTTAATGGCCCAAGTAGAATCAGTAATCCAAATATTTCCAGTAAATAATAAGTCTTTTTTATTTTTTGGTTTTACTTTAATTAGAAAGCACCTGGTATTTGCAACAATGACTGTATCGGTTAAATAAAAATCATAAAAGAATAAGGCATTATCAGCAATTGGTGATAGAAATTCTTTATTAAAAATATTGAGTTTATTTTGATTGAAATTATACTCTTCAAAAGTGCTACCAGTAAACTGGGAAGTAACCATACCTGAACGTATACCTACTGCATTGATTTTTGAAGCTTTAATAATTTCCTTTTTTCTTTTAAAAGGTGTTTGAGTGAAATAAACATCTGATAAGTTTTCAGAATAGAATACAGGCATATGCAAATCACCTTCTTCGCCTGCTTCCACTTCCAGGCTATCAAATAACGAAGTCACAGGTCTTAACAATTTCCTTTTCCTTAAGCGTTCAGAAACATTGTCAACATCCACTTGCATTTTTGTATAACTACTGAATTGATAGAAAGGTAAATTATTTTTATTATGAGCATCTCTACTTTTCTGAGCATTCCGAATCACAGTAATTGCTGGGTTCTCACCTGCAAGTACTATTACTTCTTTGATGCCAACAGAATTCCCTTGTAATTGAAAATCGATGGTTTGGTTAACTCCAAACTTTACTTTTTTTGTTTTAGATTTATAACCTAAGTAGCTTGCTTGTATAGAATCTATTCGGCTGTTTGTTTTGATAGAATAATTCCCTTCAAAATCAGTACTAATTCCTGTAGCTATTCCTTTTAATTTAATATTTGCAAAAGGTATAGGTTGGTTTGAATTTGCATCTGTAACTTTTCCTTTAATAGATGTTTCTTGTGCAATTGCTATTTGACTTGTCAAGCCAAAAATTATCAAAATAAAAAAAAAGGAAACTAGAAATACATTTACATGTACTCGAAAATTTGAAAACATGTGTTGTATTTATTTTGATAAAACCATTTTATAATGTTTGATATTGGCTTCTTCGAATTCATCACCTATAGCTGAAAATCCGTGTTTTGAATATAAGCCCATTGCTGTTATTTGTGCATGAAGATAAACTTTTCCTCCTTCAATGGGTAAATCTGATAAAATGCTTTGAACCAATGCTGAGCCAACCCCTCTACTTCTATATGCTTCTAAAATTGCAAATCTTTCTAATTTAATCCCGTTGTTAGTTCTTCTCCACCGTGCGGTTCCTACTGGTTTACCTTCTTGAATTGCCAAAAAGTGTGTTGATTCTTCTTCAAATTCAAATTCTTCAGCTTCATCCACTTGTTGCTCAATCACAAATACTTGCTTTCTGATCGCCCAAGCCAATTGCAAATCTCCATCTGAAACTATTTTAATTATTTCGATACTCATAATAAGGGTTAATATCTTCTAAATTGGTCAATTAGATAGAAAAACAAATTTAAAAGAAATGTTGAAGTAAATATATTATTGAAATGATATCTTCGTTTTCTGTTCAATTTTAAAATCTAATTAACCCAATGAACGTATTAAAAATTACAGTTATTGCATTTTTATTGATCCCTATTCTTGGCTTTTCACAACAAAAAAAATACACTATTAGTGGATATGTAAAAGAAAAAGGAAGTCGTGAGTTACTAATTGGAGCCACTATATACATTCCAAAAATAAAAAATGGTATAGCCACCAATAACTATGGATATTATTCCATCACCCTACCATCAGATAGCTTTGAAGTAATTTTCAGCTTAGTAGGGTACCAAAAACAATCCTATAAAGTTTTTCTTGATAAGGATCTTAATTTAAATGTTGACTTAACGTCCGCTTATCAAATTGATGAAGTGGTTATCACTGACGATCGTATAAGTAGAATAAGTCAAGATCCACAAATGAGCATTGTCAGAATTCCAATTGAACAAATTAAAGATATCCCAACTTTGATGGGCGAAAAGGATGTTTTGAAAGTAATTCAATTAATGCCTGGAGTTCAAAAAGGCTCAGAAGGTAATGCAGGCTTATATGTAAGAGGTGGAGGTCCAGATCAAAATTTAATTATTTTAGATGATGCTCCAGTTTATAATGCATTTCACCTATTCGGCTTTTTCTCTTTGTTTAATGGTGATGCATTGAAAAGTGTAGAATTATACAAAGGTGGTTTTCCCGCCAGATATGGAGGTAGATTATCATCTGTATTAGAAATGAATATGAAAGATGGTAATAAAGAAAAAACATCTGGTGAAATAGGTATTGGTGCAATTGCTTCCCGATTTACGGTAGAGAGTCCTATAGTAAAAGGAAAATCATCATTTTTAATTTCTGGTAGAAGAACCTATGTAGATGTTTTAGCAATGCCGTTTCTACCAGCCGACTCAAAAGGTGGTTATTACTTTTATGATTTAAATGCTAAAGTGAATTATGATATTAGTCAAAAAGATAAAATATATTTAAGTGGATATTTCGGGCGTGATAAATTTTATGCCAGTGACAAACAATCTACAGGCGATTATTCGAAGTTTGGTTTATTCTGGGGAAATGGAACTGGCACATTAAGGTGGAATCACCTTTATTCTAGCAGGCTTTTCTCTAATACTTCATTGGTTTACAGTAAATATCAATTCAATATTTATGCGAAAGAAAAATTTAGTGGCGATGAATTTGAGTTAAAACTTTTCTCAGGTATTCGCGATTTAACCATCAAACAAGATTTAGATTATTCTTTAAATCCCAATCATTTTATTAAAGCAGGTATCTCCATTCAAAATCACCACTTTACTCCTAGTGGTACAACCATCAAATCTTCAAGTGTTCCTTCCGACAATTTATCAGATGTCAAAACTATTGATGCAATTGAATCTGGATTGTATGTGGAAGATAATTTAAAATTAGGGGCTCGTATCAAAGCCAATGCTGGACTGCGTTTAAACAATTTCTTTGTAAACTCAAGAAGTTACCTTAAACTAGAACCTAGGATCAGTGCTAATTACATGATTAAAGAGGATTTGTCTTTAAAAGGATCTTATGCAATGATGAATCAATTCATACATTTATTAAGTTCAACAGGTACAGGCTTACCTACTGATTTATGGGTGCCATCTACAGCGAAAGTTAAGCCACAAAATGCACAACAAGTTGCTTTTGGAATTGCAAAAGATTTCTTAAAAAGTAATTTAACTTTTAGTATAGAAGGTTATTATAAAAAATCAAATGATGTAGTTGCATATAAAGAGGGAGCTTCATTTCTTAATCTTGATGTAGTTGATGATGAAGATGAAATTGTTTGGGAAGATAATCTAACATCAGGTCAGGGCTGGAGTTATGGTGCAGAGTTTTTATTACAAAGAAGCAAAGGTAAATTTAGTGGATGGATTGGATATACCCTTTCTTGGACTCAACTTCAATTTGATGATTTAAATTTTGGAAAGAAATATTATGCTAAATATGATAGAAGGCATGATATATCAGTAGTTGGTATTTATAAAGTGAGTGATGAAAGAACCATTTCATTTACTTGGGTATATGGTACAGGTAATGCGATTACATTGCCAAAGGCTGAATATACAGCCCCCACACATGATCCTACTACTTCGAATTTCAACTTTAGTAATTATGTAAGTGAATATGGTGCTAAAAATGATTTTAGAATGGAAGCTTATCACCGCTTCGATATCTCCTTTCAGTTTCACAAAGAATTACCCAATTGTATAAGAACTATAGAACTTTCTTTTTATAACGCTTACAACAGAAAAAACCCTTACTTCTATTATATCGGTGTTGATGATAAGTCAAACCAAACTGTACTTAAAAAAATATCACTTTTCCCAATATTACCTTCACTTTCTTGGACATATAAATTCTAATTCGATGAGCAAAATATCAATCATACATTTAATATTATTAGGAATCATTAGTACTTATACAAGTTGTGAATCTAATGCCAATGTTTCAGTACCTGCAACTGAAAGCAAATTGGTTGTTACAGGATTTATTAGTCCAGAAAACAATAAGCACTCTTTTAGCTTTACAATGAGTGAACCTATTTTTAATAGCAACAGTGGTAGTAATGGTAGCATTGAAAATATGATAGTAACAATTTCTGATGGTACAAATAATTTTATAGTTCCAAGAAATGTAACCAATGGTAAATTCGAATTTACAAATAGTGAATTCCCAATAAATTATAACTCAAATTATTTTTTAACATTAAATAGAGCTGGAAAAATAAGCAGTGCTTCTGTCCAAACTATTTCAGATGTTCAACCAACTATCAATTCGATTGAAGTTGATTCTTCAACAGTTTCTAATGAATTTGGTTATCAAGACAAAATATATTCTGTAAAAGTGCGATGGAATGATATTCCAAATGAGACGAATTATTATAGAATTACAGGTAATGTGTTGTATTATTTCAATGGTGATACGGTAAGAAACAGTATTGGATATGACAACGTAAAATCAGATAAGGACCGCGAAGGAGGAGAACTAAAAGAAACATTAATTTATTATGGTTCAGGTTTTTCGAATGAAGATATTCCTATTGGTTTTGAAGTTATTTTATTAAAAGTAGATGAGCCTTATTATATTTATTACAAAAATTTAGGAAATTATGCAGGAGAAGATCCTTTTTCTGAGCCAGTTCTCATTTATACTAATATTCAAAATGGTTTAGGTATATTTTGCAGTTATCAAACAAAAAAAGCAGTCTATCTATTCTAATTTGAGTATGAAATGAATTTTCCTTAGTATTGCAATACTAAAAATCTTATAAAATGAATATTGATAAAATTACAGAGCTTTTAGGTAATGAGGCAGATAGCTTATTAAAACATGAATCTAAAACTATTTCAAGTAGCATCATTCACCATCCAGGAGCTGACTTTATAGACCGCTCTTTTGTTGGTTCAAGCCGTAACCCTCAAGTATTGAGAAGTTTAGGCAATATGTATAACCATGGACGATTAGCGGGAACTGGATATTTATCTATTTTACCTGTAGATCAAGGAATTGAGCATACAGCAGGCGCCTCTTTTTCTCCAAACCCAATTTATTTTGATCCAGAAAAAATTGTAGAGTTGGCAGTTGAAGGTGGTTGTAACGCAGTAGCTACTACTTTTGGAGTATTGGCATCAGTTTCAAGAAAATATGCACACAAAATCCCAATGATGGTTAAGATTAACCATAATGAGTTAATGACCTATCCAAATAAATATGATCAAATTATGTTTGGTTCAGTGGATGATGCATGGAATTTAGGTGCTGTGGCAGTTGGTGCGACTATTTATTTTGGTTCAGAAGAATCTTCGAGACAAATAATTGAAGTTGCAAAAGCTTTTGAAAGAGCTCATCAATTAGGTATGGCAACTGTTCTATGGTGCTATACAAGAAACAATGCATTTAAAAAAGATGGTGTTGACTATCATGTAGCTGCTGATTTAACTTCACAAGCAAACCATTTAGGAGTTACTATCCAAGCAGATATTATCAAACAAAAATTACCTGAAAACAATGGTGGATTTACAGCAGTAAATTTTGCAAAATCACATCCTAAAATGTATGCTGAATTATCTTCCAATCACCCAATAGATTTATGTCGTTACCAAGTTGCAAATTGTTATATGGGACGTATAGGACTAATTAACTCAGGTGGTGAATCAAAAGGTGCTTCAGATTTAACAGATGCTTTGAAAACTGCAGTAATTAACAAACGTGCAGGCGGACAAGGATTAATTCTGGGTAGAAAAGCATTCCAACGCCCAATGGCAGATGGAGTAAATATTTTAAATGCTATTCAAGATGTTTATCTTTCAAAAGAAATCACTTTAGCCTAAATAATTTTATTGAATAGGAATTTCAATTTCTATCATCAGTTTATTAAAAAAAATAATTATTAATTAGAAACTGCATAATGGCTTGGTTTAAAAGAAAAAATGAAGGTATTTTAACATCTACCGAAGAAAAATTAGATGTGCCAGATGGTGTTTGGAATAAATGCCCATCATGTAAAAAACCATTATATACACCTGATTTAGAAGCAAACTTTTTTGTTTGTTCACATTGTAATTATCATTTAAGAATTGGTTCTAAAGAATATTTTAATATTCTTTTTGATGAAAATGCTTTTAAAGAATTAAATGAAAATTTAATATCAGGTGATCCATTAAATTTTGAGGATACTAAAAAATATCCTGCACGAGTTATAGAAACAATTAAAAAAACAGGTTTAAAAGATGCCATGAGAACAGGGCATGGTAAGGTAAGTGGCGAAGATTTAGTGGTTTGTTGCATGGACTTCAATTTTATTGGTGGTTCAATGGGTTCAGTGGTTGGAGAAAAAATTTCAAGAGCAATTGATTACTGTATTGAACACAAATATCCATTAATGATTATTTCAAAATCAGGTGGAGCTAGAATGATGGAGGCAGCATTTTCATTAATGCAAATGGCTAAAACTTCAGCAAAACTAGCTTTATTAGCACAACATAAATTACCATATATCTCCATGTGCACTGACCCTACAACTGGTGGAGTTACTGCATCATATGCAATGTTAGGTGATATCACTATTTCTGAACCTGGGGCTATGATTGGCTTTGCAGGACCAAGAGTAATCAAAGAAACAATTAAAAAAGATCTACCAAAAGGATTCCAAACTGCTGAATTCGTTTTAGAACATGGATTCTTAGATTTTATAGTTGATAGAAAAGAATTGAAAAATAGAATTGGATCATTCTTAAAAATGATGAAAAATTAATTTTAATTATCAATAATAAAAAGCCTCTGAAAAAATTTCAGAGGCTTTTTTATTATCTTGAAACTAATTTAAATAATGAAAATCAAGGCATACCTATTTCTTAGTACTATTTATTTTTGTTGCCTTTTGGGAAATAAAGTAACTGCGCAAAACAAACCCGGATTCATTGGATTTGGACTAGGATTAGGAACGCAAGTAATATTTGAGAACAAAACAACTTTTAATGATTATATACCAGAGTTTGAATTCATTTATGCACGCTCCTTCCAAAATAGAACTGACACATGGATTCAATTTACAAATGCAAAATATATATGTTATATTCTTACTTATATGGATCAAAACCATTTAAATGGATTATATAATAAGGATAGTACGATATATGGTAGCTTCACTTCCTTATGTCCTTCTATATTTTTAGAGATCATTAAATTAAAAAACAAGCAATTATATTTATTACCTGGTTTCGGAGTTGGTTATGCAAGTCAAACTTATTATGATGACAATAGAAATAGTTATGTAGGATCTAAATTCAATTATTCAATCCGTGTTGAAGGTGGAATAAGATTCCCGATAAATAGTAATCAGAATATGACTTTTTCAATATTCTATCATCATTTTTCAAATGGTGCATTTAGTTTGCCAAATAAAGGAATCAACTCACTTTCGGCTAAAATTGGTTTAAATTTTAATGCTAAAAAATGATAAGAATTTTCATAATTGGATTTATTTTGATGTCATTCAATCTCCAGTTGAATGCACAATCACTTCCAAAAGATCGAAGTCATTTTGAACTTAATTTAGGTATAGGGAAACGAGCATATATAAATTCAAACAAAGGAATTTTAAAAGGAACTTTTTCAACCAATTACAATTGGAGGATTCATGAAGTTATTGATTTGAAAACAGGAATCGATGTGATGTATTGGGATATTACTTATCAACCAGATAAAGGAATTGGTTACTTAAATAGTGGCTCTTCTTATGAACATTTTGCCTATGCCTTTTTTACAGGTATTGATTTCAAAATGAATAAATTATTATTACAATTCGGAGTTGGTCGATATTTATATTATAAAAGCATACCGAATTACAATCTAAAATATTACAGTAAAATGGGCTTCAAGTATATGATAACAGACCACCTAACTGCTGGTTTTTTTCTTAAAGCCCACTCCTATGAAGCAGATTATTTAGACTTTAGTTTAGGTTGGAAGTTTTAAACAATTCATCCAATATCAATTTTTTATTCTCTTCTATTTTATTATTCCCATCTAACCAATAGATATTTATTCCTGCTTTTTCCATTTTTCTAAAATAGGTCATTTGTCTTTTGGCAAACTGGTGAATACCTGTTTTTAATTTAAAAACAAATTCTTCATAACTAATTTGGTTTAATATATATTGGGCACATAATTTATACTCCAATCCAAAATAAATTAACTGGTCAGCTGAAACACCTGAATTCATTAGCTCTTGAACCTCTTTAATTAATCCATCTTTAAGTCTATCTTCCAAACGAGCATCTATTCTCTCAATTCTATCTTTTGCAGTCAAAGTAGTTGCAAATACTTTGAATTCATTTAAGTTGCTTTGAGTCGACTCAATTGAATTTGAATGAGAATATTTTTGTATTTCTATTGCTCTAATTATTCTCTTAATTGTAGATAAATCAGGATTCTTTGGATGAATGGTTTTATTTGATTGATAAATATTTAAAAGTTGATCTTTATCAAATTTCTCTAGTTGAATTCTTAACGTTTCATTAACGGGAACCACAGTATATTCGAAATTTCTGATAACTGATTCCAAATACAAACCAGTTCCACCACAAACAATTATGCGCTTTCCTCTTTTTTTAATATCATTAACTGAATTCCAAAAGTCTGCTTGAAATTGTTTCAAATGATATCGCTCTGTGGGGGAAATGATATCAATTAAATGATATCGAATTTTTACTTCATTGAATTCGTATTCAATTAAATCCTTGCCAGTACCTATGTCCATTCCTTTATATACTTGTCTGGAATCGACACTTATAATTTCAGCATTTAATTCAGAAGCCAATTGTACCGCTAATTTTGTTTTACCTGAAGCAGTTGGTCCAATAATACAAATAATTGGAAATAGGGCTTGTGTCATTTTTAATCAGATTCAATTTCACTGACACCTCCAGAAACGACGAATTTCATTGCATCTGCAGGTTTCATATCTAATGCAGCTACTTTATTTCTGGGTACCAATAATACTTTTCCTGCAAAACTATAAGAGAATGGAAAATATACTGCAACATCATCATTCAAGCCAATGGCACTTAAGTTTTTTTGTGTAAGAAATCCTATTTGCTTAAACCCATTTTGCATTTCAACTGTAACAGGTTCATTGAATTTTTTCTCTTCGCCAACAAACGCTTCCAATAAATCACGAATTGATGAATACATTAATTTAAATAATGGTACTCGATTCAATAATCTATCGAAATAATTAAAAATTGGTTCAGTAATAAATGAAGTTACCAAAGCTCCCACTAAAGTTAAACCAACTAGTACAATTAAAATTCCAGCACCTGGTATACCTAAATCAACAATGCCATCAACATTTTTTATGACAGAGTAAATTACATATGCACTAAATAATAAGGGAACTAAAATAAGTACACCCTTAAAAAAATAATTCAAAATTAATTTTACAAATTTATTCATAGTGGTAAATTCTTTTTACTCTTTGAGAAATACTTGTTAATAATTCATAAGGTATGGTACCTATACGTTTAGCCAATAAAGAAATATCTAAATCATTCCCAAACACTATCACTTCATCACCTTCTTTTACATCAATTCCAGTAACATCCAACATACACATATCCATACACACATTCCCAATTACAGGGCAAGTAGATCCATTTATTAACATTTCTCCTATACCATTTCCGAATGCTCTTGAATAACCATCAGCATATCCAATTTTAACAGTTGCAATGACAGAATCTTTTAAAAGTAATCCTTTTCTACTATACCCTATACTTTCTTCTTTTTTCACATTCCTAAGTTGAGTAACTGTAGTTTTTAATGTCCCTACGGTTTGCAATTGGTCAACAAAATTTCCTACATTTTCAACTCCATACATTCCTATTCCTAGCCTTACCATATCGTACTGCGCTTCTGGAAATCTTAATATTGCAGCCGTGTTGGCAACATGTTGCATAAAATCATAACCCAAATAGACTCTTATTAAGCCACACAGATGATCAAAATGCTTTAACTGAATTTTGGTGAATTGGTCAAGTTGAGGATCATCAGAAGCAGCTAAATGAGAAAATACGGAAACAACTCGGAATGATTTAGAGTTGCCTAATAATTCTTTTAAACTTGGAATATCAATTTCTTCAAAACCCAAGCGATGCATACCAGTGTCTAATTTTAGATGAATTGGGTATTGTTGTATTTTCTTTTCATCGAGGAATTCAATAAAAGCTTTAAATATTCTTTGGCTATAAATTTCAGGTTCAAGTTGATGAGCTACCATTAAATCAAAGGCGCTGGCTTCCGGACTCATCACCATAATTGGTAGTTTTATTCCTGCTTTTCTTAATGCTACACCCTCATCAACATAGGCGACCGCTAAATAATCTACTTTATTATATGCTAAGAGATTGGCAATTTCAAAACTCCCACTTCCGTAAGAATATGCTTTTACCATAGCCATTATTTTTGTTGATTTATTGACTTTGGAACGATAAAAATTTAAATTATGAACAATGGCATTCAAATTAATTTCTAAAACTGTTTCATGAACTTTTTGTTCTAATAATGCCACAATTTTTTCAAAAGCAAATGCCCTTCCACCTTTTACCAAAATACTTTCTTGATGAAAATCTATATTAGGAAATGCTTCCAAAAATAGTTCTATGGAAGGGAAAAATTGTTGTGATTTTAAATTGAATTCATCTGCGAAGCGCGTAATTTCTTCACCAATTCCAATGATGCGATCTATTTTTTTTGATTGCAAATAATTGGCAATATCTGCATAAACATTGGTTGTATGGGCATGAACAATATCAGATAATATGACTGTCTTTCTTTGATGTTGTTGTTGTTGAACTAAAAAATCAACTGCAATATATAGAGATTCAATATCTGCACTATAACTATCATTGATAATAGAGGTTTGATTAATTCCTTGCTTCAATTCTAGTCGCATTGGCATTGATTGCAATGAATAAAATCTTTCTTCGATTACTTCATGGTCATAACCCATTGATAACAATACTGCCCAACAAACTATAGCATTTTCAATAGAAGCATCATCAATAAAAGGGATTGTTAAAACAATTTCAACATTTTTAAATTTTGCTTTTAAAATACTTTGATTAATAGTTTTATGAATAGAGTTTATTTGCAAATCAGCATTCTGCGTAATTGACCATGTAAAAAAATGACTATTTACATTTGATTTTGATGGAATATAATCTAATCCAATAACTACAGTGGAACAATCTTTGAAAAGCAACATTTTTTCCTCAAACTTTTCTTCTTTACTCCTGAACCCCTCATCATGTGCGGTTTTGATGTTAGTTAATACACCAATAGTTGGTTGGATAATTTTTTTCAAATTCTCCATTTCATTCACAGTAGATATACCTGCTTCAAAAATCCCTAAATTATAACTTGCGTTAATTTGTGCAATTGAAATTGGGACACCAATTTGTGAATTATAACTTTTAGGACTTCTCACAATTGAATACTCAGGAGATAATAATTGATACAACCAATCCTTAACTATGGTTTTACCATTACTTCCTGTAATACCTATTATCGGGAAAGAGAAATGATTACGGTGGTATGTTGCAATTACTTGTAGTGCATGATTGCTATCATTAACTAAAAAGAAATTGACTTGGGGGTATTTAGTTACATCAAAATTTTTATTGTCAATTACAAAATTAAGTACTCCTTCATTAATTAATTGTGGTATAAATTGATGGCTATCTATTTTCCCTTTTAAAGCAAAAAATAAAGAATTTTGAGCCCTAATTATTTTACGACTATCAATTAATATCCATTCTATTATAGCAGTCGGATTGGCGATTGAACCCTCAGATTTTAATAATGATTGAATTTGACTGGCAGAATAACTAAAATACATATTCAAATATCGCTTTTATTTAGGTCATCTACTAAGCAAAACATAAGATTTTGAATTATAATATGACTCATTATATTTCAGTTTTATCCTTTATTGTCTATTTTCGTACAAACAAGTAAATCCCATCAAAATGAAATTAAGTATAAAAATATCAATCTTTACCTTAAGCTTAGCAGTATTAACAAGTTGTTCACCTAAATCATATTTTACAACCACTGCCCGAAACAATGTAATTTCTAAAAATATCCCTTTAAATAAACTACAGTATTATGTTGATAGAACAGTAGTTTTGAGAAGAGAATTAAGTTCAGCTGAAACAAAAATTAGTGCTGGGAAAATAAAAATTGAAAATGGTAAATCAATTAGCATTGTAAAATTGAAAAAGAATACACCAGGTATTTGTACAGGAATAAACGCTAATTCATTAAACATTTCTTTTGATACAGGTGATGGAAAAAATTTAACCTTCGGATTACCTCAAAATGGGACTACTGAAAACGCCTATGTACTATACACTCAAAGTATTGATAAATTTAATTACGGAAAAATAATGTATGCAGGGCAACAATATACAATTGAACCTAGTGGTGTAAGAGCCAAATTGAAAATCAAAAAGAGTGTGGCTAATAATGTAAAAGTCAAAAAGAGTAAAATGAAAGGTATCAAAGTTAAATAATTAGAAATATGAAATTAACCCACATTCCAAAAGAACAATTAATTACCAATAGTTGGAATGGAGGAACCACAACAGAAATAACTATTTATCCAGCAAATGCAAGTTTTATTGATAGAAATTTTCTCTATAGAATAAGTACAGCCACCGTTGAAAAGGAATCAACAGTATTTACAAAATTTAATGAATACAGTCGAGAACTAATGATCCTTAAAGGAGAATTAGAAATTACTCACGAAGGCAGATATAGTAAAATACTAAAGCCCTTTGAAACCGATTCATTTGAAGGAGATTGGGAAACTTCAGCTAAAGGAAAAGTTACTGATTTCAATATCATCTATAAAGGGAAAGTTTTAGCGCAATTAGATTCTAAATTAATAACATCAAAAGAAAATTTTACAGAATCCATTCAAGTTGAAAATGCCATTATTTTGGTTTATGTAGCTACTGGATTTGGTATTTATCAATTTAATGAGCAAACAATAAAAATTAAAGAAGGAGATAGTATTTTATTAGAACACAATGACAATCAAAACATGGCTTTATTTAAAAGCGAAGGAAGTATGCATTTAGTGTTGGCAAGAGTTTGGTATTGAAAATATTTTAAAAAAAGATGATGCAAAACAATAAACAAAAGGTTTGGTTGATAACAGGTATTTCAAGTGGAATTGGTGCAGCACTTGCAGAATTTGTAATATCAAATGGAGATATTGTGATGGGAACCATGCGTGATGAAAACAAAATTGAAGTATTTAATTTAAAACATAATCCTCAAGGTAGTTGTGCTTTTCAAGCAGATGTTACTGACCAAATAGCAACATCTAAATTAATTGAAAATATAGATAAAGAATTTGGGAGAATTGATGTATTAGTAAATAATGCAGGCTATGGTTTATTGGGCGCGATGGAAGAAATCAATGAACAAGAAGCCCGTGAACAAATGGAAACTAATTTTTTTGCTGTATTCCTATTAACACAAAAAGTTTTGCCCATCATGCGCAGACAAAAAAGTGGTCATATTATTCAAATAACTTCTGTTGCTGGATTTCAAGCTACTACGGGAATGTCAATGTATAATGCAAGTAAATATGCAGTGGAGGGTTTAACACAAGGATTAGCATTAGATTTAGAAGGGATGGGAATTAAAGTTACATTAATAGAACCTGGACCATTCAGAACAGAATTTGGTAGTACATCACACAAAAGAGCTGATAAAATAATTGATGCTTATGAGAATACTGCACATCAATTAGTTCAAAGAATTAAAACAAATAGTGGTACGCAAGAAGGCGACCCCAATAAAGCTGCACAGGTTATTTTTGAAGTAGTGCAAAGTGACACACCACCCCTACATTTACCCCTAGGAGATTTTGCTATTGATCGATATCAACAAAAAATGAAAAGTATTCAGTTCGATATTGATAATTGGCAATCTTTAAGTAGAACCACTAGTTATGATTCTTAAATAACTTTTATGGCAGTGTTTTATGATAAAAAAACAGCCCAGTTAAGGCTTGAAAATTATTGTGCCTATCAAGAGCGAAGTCAACAAGAAGTTCGTGATAAACTCAATAAAATGGGCATTCTAAGAGAAGAAGTGGAAGACATTATTGCCTATTTAATTGCTGAAAATTTCTTGAATGAAGAGCGATTTGCAATTGCATTTGCAGGCGGTAAATTCCGAATAAAACAGTGGGGCAAATTAAAAATTAAGAGTGCATTGAAAATGAAAAACACTTCTGATTATTGCATAAAAAAAGCGTTGAGTCTAATAGAAAATAAAGAATACTTGCAAACAATTCAGAAAATAATTAATAAAAAAAGAAAAGAAATAATTGAAAAGGACCCCTTTTTAAAGAATAATAAAATAGCTAATTATCTTATAAATAAAGGATTTGAAACAGAGTTGGTGTGGGAAATGATACTTGCGAAATAATCAAAATCTAATTTTCAAAAATACTTTTTCTTCTTTTTAGCCGTATAAATTTCCTTATGTCTAAAGCTAAAAATGCAAAAAAATAGAACACTATTGGTGCCCCAACTGATAAAAAAGAAGCATATATAAAAAACAGTCTGACTCTTAATAATGAAAGATGAAACTTTTGGGCTAAGTAACTGCAAACACCAAATGATTTTCTTTCAAAATAAGATAGAATTGCTTGTATCATAATTTTTGTATATTCTTAATTAGATGAATTCCAATATTGCAATTTACACATTTTTTAGGTTTACAATAGAATTCATTTAAATGGCGTAATCCTTGGCTCTGTAATGCATTTTCAATTTTAAATTTAGTATCTCCAAAGGCTCTAGTAAATATATTATCCTCGCCTTTTAATTCATTCAATAAAAGCAGTGCCTTTTCAATTAATTTATTATCATCAATATGGTAGCCAAAAGCCATTAAGAAAGTAATTATTCCATTTAACAGTATATTTTCTGAAGAATTATCTCCCATTTTTTTTGATTGCATTTTTGATTTTGAGTCGAAATTAAAATGATCATTCCAATAAACTGAAGGTTCAGATTTTAATAATTTCTTCCAATCCACTACAGTTAAGTTTTCATTAATTAAATTTAAAATGTTGGGCAAACTATTTACTAATGCTGCTAATTGAGCAATACGAATAGTTGGGAAATTCAAAGGTCTTAAACGCATAAATTTCCACATGGAAGTATCAATTTCTTTTAATTGATGTTTCTGTTTTAAAAATTGATATTCAGATTTTAGTTGTTTTGGATAATCATCTTTGAAATTCTTATTTAAAAATCCTGCCTGACCAAACAATAACGCTTCAATTTTAATCCTTTCATTTTTATTTTTTTGAAGCAATAAAAAAGGGGTTGATCGAGCAAGCATTTCCATCGGCAATGAATTCAAATGGAATCCGTAATTTCTTGCAATTAATTCAAAAAATACTTGGTTAGTATGTTTATTTGCTTGTCTAAATAATTGTTCAACTTGAAAAGATTTCGACTGAAACCTTTCTATTGCAAGCCTTTCAAGCCAATTATCAATATGTATAGAAGGTATTTCAGTCCAATAATTTTCACATGGTAATTGTTGCAAATTATTGAGAAGCAATTCATAATTATCTAATAAATTGGGATCAATTAAATTTTTTAATACCAAAGTAGGAACAGCTTCATCCCGCTCATTGAAACATGGATTATCATCCTCCCAAACAACATGAAGGATAACCGAATTATATGCTTTATCAAACTGATGATGATGTTTATTCCAATCGGATGATTTAGTATGAATTTCTACATTCCCTACCCATAAAATATCATCTAGTTGAATTTTCGCAGAAAAAAAATCTGGGCCTGAATGGGAATTAAGTTGGCCTACTTCTAATATATTTAAAGACTTTGAATTAGTACAAGTTAAATTGGCTCTAATAAAGAGACCATATCTCCAAATAAAATGTAAAAAATCTTCCCTCATCAGCATTTGCTTTGAGGCAAATGTGTATGGAATTTAAATAAATATCAACTTATTAAATGCAAGTATTTTTTCCATTTCTTTTTGAATGGATTGAGCTTCAAGTCTTGCCTTTTCTGCAAAATCTTCTCCATTTGAAGCATAAATAATTGCTCTTGAAGAATTCACTAACAAGCCACAATGATGATTTAATCCATATTTACAAACCTCCTCTAAACTACCACCTTGTGCTCCTACTCCAGGTACTAATAAAAAATGATTAGGCACCAATTTTCTTACTTCAGCAAAAGCTTCACCTCTAGTGGCACCAACAACATACATCATATTTTCAACGGTACCCCAACTTGCTGAGGTTTTCAATACTTTTTCATACAATAAATCACCATTTCTTAAAGCTTCAAATTGAAGATCATGCGCTCCTTCATTTGAGGTAAGTGCCAAAAGGATTACCCATTTGTTTTTGTACTGAAGAAATGGAGTAACTGAATCAGAACCCATATATGGAGCAACTGTAACAGAATTGAAATTTAAACCAGCGGCTTCTGAGTCAAAAAATGTTCTTGCGTACATGGCTGATGTATTTCCTATATCGCCTCGCTTGGCATCTGCAATAGTAAATATATTAGAAGGAATATAATTCATGGTTTTTCGCAAACTTTCCCAACCTTTTGGGCCCATACTCTCATAGAATGCAATGTTAGGTTTATAGGCAACACACAAATCAGACGTCGCATCTATAATTGCCTTATTGAACTCGAAAATAGGATCTTCGGTCATTAGTAAGTGAGCTGGGATTTTTCTAATATCAGAATCCAAACCAACACACAAAAAAGACTTCTTCAATTTGATCTGCTCAATTAATTCCTGTTTTTGCATAATTGCGAAAATAAATAATTTTACTTTGGTTTTGGATTAAGATGCCTTGTTTGAAAAAAAAACATTGAATAATTTGTTTATTTGAGATTAATAGTTAAAATTGCAGCGTGTTAAATGTCTAACACTTCCCGATTATTATCCAAAACTTAATTTATTCACAAGGATTTTTGGGGCGAAATGTGGTCTTAAGAGAAGATTTCAATAGATTATCCAAAAAAAATTATTTAATTATTACATGCACGAAATTAACTCGTTAAACGAAAAGCTCGTTTCTGAATTACGTCAAATTGCTAAGGATTTGAACATTACTGATTATGAAGATTTGCGAAAGCAAGAATTAATTTATAAAATTCTAGAATCTAATAGTCCAGAAACCAGCAGTGAACCCGCCACTGATAAAAAACCAATTCCTTCCAAAATAGTTGATAAAGACAAAGCCAAAAGAAAAAGGAGTGTAAAATCAGATTCAGATGAATCAAGAGAAGAAACTCCTAATCAAAATACTTATGTAGCAGAAGAAGTTCAAGTTGCACAAGTTTCAGAGGATACAGTTATTGCACCAGCAGCTGAAATAGTTGAACCACAACAAGCTGACCAAACAACCTCAGAAGTAAACAATAATGAAGAGCCGGTTGCTGGTAATGCAAATGAAAAAAACAATAATCGACCTCAACAACAACCTCGTTTTGAACGAAATAATCAAAATAAAAACCCTAATCAACGCAACCAAACTGAATCAACAACAGCAACATTAGATTTTGATAATTCAATTATCAATGAAGGTGTTTTAGAAATCATGCCAGATGGATATGGCTTTTTACGTTCAGCTGATTATAACTACTTGACTTCTCCAGATGATATTTATGTATCACAATCACAAATTAAGTTGTTTGGATTAAAAACTGGCGATACAGTTAGAGGCAGTATTCGCCCACCTAAAGAAGGCGAAAAATATTTTCCGTTGGTAAGAGTTGAAACTATAAATGGTAGAACTCCAGCTGAGGTTAGAGATAGAGTACCCTTTGATTTTTTAACTCCTTTATTTCCCTTCGAAAAATTTAATTTGTTTTCTGATCCAAATAATTATTCTACTCGATTAATGGATTTGTTCTCACCAATTGGTAAAGGACAAAGAGGATTAATTGTTGCACAACCTAAAACTGGTAAAACCGTATTGTTGAAAGATGTTGCAAATTCAATAGCAGCTAATCATCCAGAAGTTTATTTAATTATTTTATTAATTGATGAACGTCCTGAGGAAGTAACAGACATGGCAAGAAGTGTTAGAGCCGAGGTGGTAAGTTCAACATTTGATGAGCCTGCAGAACGCCATGTGAAAATTGCGAATATCGTTTTAGAAAAAGCGAAAAGAATGGTAGAAAGTGGTCATGATGTAGTAATACTTCTTGACTCAATCACTCGTTTGGCAAGGGCTTATAATACTGTTGCACCTGCTTCTGGTAAAATATTATCGGGTGGTGTTGATGCCAATGCTTTACATAAACCAAAACGCTTTTTTGGTGCTGCTAGAAAAATTGAACATGGTGGTTCACTAACTATTATCGCAACAGCATTAACTGATACTGGTTCAAAAATGGATGAAGTAATCTTTGAAGAATTTAAAGGTACTGGTAATATGGAACTTCAATTAGATAGAAAATTAGCAAATAAAAGAGTATTTCCTGCTATTGATATCAATGCTTCCTCAACTAGAAGAGATGATTTATTGTTAGATAAGGATGTATTGCAACGTGCGTGGATATTGAGAAATCACTTGTCAGATATGAATCCAGTTGAAGCAATGGAGTTTCTTCAAAAACAAATGAGAGGTACAAAATCAAATGAAGAATTTTTGATTTCTATGAATAGCTAACATGCTAAATTTGAAAAAACAACTTCCAAATTTCATCACAAGCCTAAATCTTTTCAGTGGTTGTATTGCAATAACCTTTGCTTTCCAACAAGATCTTAAGACTGCAGCCTATTGGATCGTGCTTGCCGCTATTTTTGATTTTTTTGATGGTTTGGTAGCTAGGGCATTAAATGCATATTCCGAACTTGGAAAGCAACTTGATTCATTAGCTGATATGGTAAGTTTCGGAGTTGTTCCAGGTATTTTTGTCTATCAAATTCTTCTAGTTGAATTACCTAATTCCCAAATGAATAATTATTGGGCATATGCAGGTTTTATCATTCCTGTATTTTCAGCCTTGCGATTAGCTAATTTTAATATTGATAGCAGACAATCAGAAAATTTTATTGGTCTTCCAACACCTGCGAATACACTATTTTTCATAAGTATTCCATTCATTATAGATGAATATCATACACAATATGAATTCATCTCCAATCCATTAGTTCTAATAGCTTTAAGTTGTGTCATGAGTTTTTTTATGGTAGCTGAAATTCCATTGTTTTCTTTAAAATTTAAAAACTTTAATATTAAGGAGAATTTGAGCCGCTTTATTTTAGTACTCTCTTCTGCAGTTTTAATATTTTTCCTTAAATTTGCCGCAATTCCAATTATCATTTTCATTTATTTGTTTCTATCAATTATTCAGAGAAAAAAATTAATAAATAACTAAATAACAAATTATATTGTATGAAATTCCAAGCCGAAATAAATGTAATGCCTAAGAAAGAAATCCTTGACCCACAAGGAAAAGCTGTAACAAGTAGCATGAAAAATTTAGGTTTATCTGCCATTCAAAATATCCGTATAGGAAAACATATCAGCCTTGAAATAGAAGCTTCAAATGAAAGTGAAGCTAAAGAAAAGGTAGATATGGCCTGCAAAAATTTATTAGCTAACCTAATCATGGAAAGCTACGAATTTACAATGGTTGCAATCTAACAACACATTATTATTTCAGAAACAATCGTTTATCAAAATTAAATGATTCTACGTTTTTAATCTTGATTAATTTTATTTGCGGATGATTGGGATTGATTAAATAATTATATTCACCTTGTACCACAGCAGATGGTACTTTCAACACCAAAAATTTTTCTTCTAAAATAAATACATCGCCAACCTTTTGAGTGCTATGAGAATGAGGAAAGTTGTTCCAATCTTTTGGCAAGGTTGTAACTGGTATTTCTTTTATTTTAATATGATCTGGTATTTCAATTGAGCTAATAAAATAATCAACAGGTAAATTACCCAAAGGAGTATGTACTGCAATTTCAGTAGTGCAAAGGGCTCTTGAATCACTTGAATAGATTAATGCAAAGCCTTTGCTATTCCACCTTCCACCTGTTTTTTCAGCACCTTTCCCTGATAAATCTCTTGAATATATAGATTTGCTAAGTCTAAATACAATCATGCGAGAATACCATGTTCAATTCTGGATAATTCATCTTTTAAAAGATTTATACCGAAAGAATTATCAAGTAAATACTTGGGCTTTACTTGACCTAAATATAAATTCTCAGTTTCAAGCCAAATATTAAATTTTGAAGCATCACCAAATACCTCTGTACCTTTATTATACAATAATGCTATTTCAAATATCCTCTCTGATTGGATTGGATCAAATGTTCTTTTCTCTAATTTAATACGTTGAATAGTTCTTTCTGAAAGATGCAGAAATGAGGCCCATTCATTTAAATTAAATGGTATTTTATTAGCAAAGTTTTCAAAAACACTATACTTTAAACCTTCCCTGATTGATTTCATAATAGCTAATACACCATTATCATCAATTGTATTATAACTTACTTCAGGATCAAATAAGGTCATTTTTTTCATTTCAATTTAATTATATTCAAATTTACTATTTTGTCTTTAAATATACGACAAATGTCACATTTTTTTAACATGTATTAATTAAACATAAAAAAAAGGGCTAAAATTAGATTTTCTAAATTAGCCCTTTCAAATATTTTTTTCTAACTATTTGATTACTTTTTGTAAAAAAACTTCATTATCAGTAATTATTTTAACAAAATAAACACCATTTGTAAAAAGGTTATTAATAGCAATTGCTCCCTTATTTTGTGATAAATGTTGTTTGTATATTACTTGTCCATTCAAATTCACAATTTGAAGTTCGGCTATATTTTGATTACCATTGAAAGCATAATTTATAGTAGAAGACAATTGAATCGGATTAGGTTGAACAATCATGAATCCATTTTTTGAAAAATTATGATCGATTCCTACTACAGCCAATTCTTTTACTTGCACTTTATCTACACCTGCCTCTAAAAGATGTCCATTTGCTGCATCATCGGCAGTTTCAAAAAACAATTGCATAGTTGATGTTGCTGGCATAAAATCAATTACCCTAAATTGTTTCTTTACCCAAGTATTATTATTTTGACTGGAGGCGGTCACAGTTTCAACAATTTTAGTAATTGTTCCATTAGATAATTTCACAATTAGTGAATCATTTGGGTTTCCTGCACCACCACTATTTGCGAACCACCTTTGATAACTAATTGCAGGTTCTGTAAAGCTAGACAAATCAAAAATTGGAGAAAGTAAATGAGTAAAACCGTTGTCAACATCATCACTACCTGCTCCACCTCCACCGTTTCCTGTAATGAAACATTGGTCACCAAAATCATCGTTTGCATCAAAATCAGGGTTAATAGTAACGCCCGAATTGGTTGTTCCAATTGGTTCTGCTCTTTCCCAAATACCTCGAGGCGCTGAGCTATTTACTGTCCAATTATTATCAAACAAAAAGTCATCATAAAAACCTTTATTCAATGTAAAATTTAAAACTCCTGATGCTTGGGTATAGTTGATTGAATCAACAAATTTAGTATGATAGCCTTCTTTGCCAATATATACCGCATAAGTTCCTGCATAAAATGGATTTAAAGTAAAATTACCTGAACCATCTGTATTTACAATCAATGAAAATTCATCGTTTTGCATAACAACTGTAGCATTTGCAATCGAAAGATTACTGATACTATCTTTCACATGTCCACTTAATGAAAAATTTACTCTTTGGTCTAATTGAATTGTTAGATTAGTAACTTGACCATTTTGCAATACTACATTTTGAATATTTTGTGCAATATATCCTGGAGCTGATACATGTACCGTATATGTCCCCGAATCAACTGTACCCGTTTTAAATTCTCCATTCAATTTAACACTTGTATTTAATTCTGATTTATTTAATACAGTTATTGTTGCATTAGAAATTGATTGTTGTGATAATTTATCTTTAACAATTCCTTCTAAAAAACAAGCACGTTTATAAGTTGGAGTTAATACAAACATTCCATTTTCAATATCAGAAATCAATAAGTTACCAGAAGGTAAAAAACCATAAACTCCCCATGCCCCATTAAATGTACCGCCTGAATGAGTTGGTGAAGTATCGTAATTTCCAACTTGTACTAAATTATCGGGACGACTTGCGTCAACAATTGTGACTCCATCTGTATAATAACTAGTTAATAAAAAATCAGTGTTATGCCCAGTAGCTGCTTGATTATTTAATACATAAGTGTTATGACCAATTGAACCAACACTCCCATCTGATTGGTATCTATCCAATTCTTTGATATTACTTAAATCAGATATATCATAAGATGTAACCCATGATCCTTCCACTTCATCAGTTGTGTAAATAACTTTTCTATTAGTTGACATCCAAGAGTTATGAGTAAACTGTTTTGGTGTAAGTTGTGTATTAATTACAACTGGTGCCAACGGATTTCTTGCATCAATAATTTCCAATGTTCCATCATAAATTTGACAACTATACAAAGTATCATTGCTTACAAATCCATCATGAACATAATTATTGGATACTGTTCCAAGATATACGGGATTCCAAGGATCTAATAAACTAAACACTTTTGCTTTACCATCTTGAAGATCTCCTCCGTATAAATACAATTTACCATTATCAATATGAAGAGCATGTATTTGATTAATTTGTCCAGCCACTAATCCATCGCCTGTATAATTTTTTGAAAATATTGTGTCTGGAAAATGACTCATATCAACAATTTTTACTCCTGTACCAGCTTCTGTAGTTACATATGCATATTTACCCCAAGTTCTAATTTCTCTCCAATTGGAAGTAGGTCCTGGAATAAAAAATCTTTTAAATGGCGCTGTTGGATTATTTACGTTTACTACAGACAAACCATTATTAGCTCCAACAAGAGCATACTCTTGTCCAGTAGTATCAACATAACCCCAAATATTAGATAATACATTGTATGGTATATTTGAACGCATTACAATGTTTTTATTTTGTGCATTACTAAAAGAAAAAATTCCTGCCGTAAGGACAGGAATTAATCCAAAAGCACAAATTGCTTTTTTAAAATTCATCATTTATCTAGTTTTTAATAATTTTTGTTTGAAAGCTTAAGTTGTTTTGATCAATTACTTTAACAGTATATGCACCTTTTGATAAGGCAGATAAATCAAATTTATTAATTGAAACATTATCCAATTTTTGGTTTAATACTTCTTGACCTAATAAATTACAAATGATTAGTTTAGTATCATTTTGTGGAATGAAATCAATGTTCAATAAATTTTCAACTAAAGTTGGATAAATATTAATGTTCTCCAATGTGTTTTTATCAATCCCAACACCTGTAGGAAAAATATTAATATCAGTATTATTAACCACACCTGAAGTGAATTGTAATGCAACTGTTTTTGTTTGGTAGCCAACTTTGTTTATTCTAACATTTAACATGCCGGTATCAGCAACTCCTGTCTTATAACTCCCATCCAAAGCTGAAATTTTTTGTTTGCCTGTAGCCATGATTCTAACAGTTGCTCCTTGAATTGGTAAACCTGTTTGTCCATCCTTTATGATACCTTCAATATAAGATGCCCTTACATATGTTGGTTTTACTACAAATAATCCTAAATGCATATCTGAAAGAATTAAATTACCAGATGGTAAATAAGAATATACACCCCAAACTCCATCAAAGATTCCTCCTGAAAGATTGTTTGTATCAAAATTCCCAACTTCTACCAAATTTGCTGGACGTGCTGCATCAATAATCGTAACACCTTCAGTATAATAAGAAGTGTTTACAAAATCAGTTTGAAATCCAGTAACCATTGAATCATTTAGAACATAAGTGTTATGTGGAATTGCTCCATTACTTGCAATTCTTTTATACTGATCTAATAATTTTATATTTAAAGGATCTGAAATATCATAAGCAGCTACATATGCATCTCCGGTTTCATCTGTTGTATATATAGTTTTATTATCTGTAGAAAGCCAGGTGTTATGGGTAAATTGTGAAGGTGTACTTTGAGAATTAATTACAACTGGTGTATTTTTATTTGTAACATCAATTATGGTAAATTGTCCTTTATAAATTTCACCTGCGTAAATCATATTGTTTTTTACCATTCCATCATGGATATAATTTAAATCATAAGAACCAGCTAATGTTGGATTCCATGGGTTGGCTAGATCTAAAATAATTGCACCACCATTTGTAATTGAATTGTTTGAACCATACAAATACAAAAACCCATTATCAATATGTAATGCATGAACATTCGAAATAATTCCATTTAATGTGAATTGCTTTGTTGGTACACTATCTGGCAAATAACTTAGGTTGGCTATGGTTACTCCAAAAGTTGAATCGGCTGCCTCAGTAGTAATGTATGCATAATTACCCCATGTTCTAATTTCTCTCCATGTTGAATTAGGACCGTTAATTGTTAATTTTAAAACTGGATTTGTAGGTACTGTAACATCTACAATTGCACAGGCACCATTGTTGCCTGGTCCGCCTGTAAGTCCAACCAAAGCATATTCAGTATTATTTTTTACAAAACCCCAAATGTTTGATGTTCCGCTGTTTGGAAAGGCTAAGCTACCTTGGAATGTTATGTTTAAATTTTGCGTTCTACCTGCGAAAGCTAGGGCTATTAGGCATAATAGCATTACTATTTTTTTCATAATTTCAATTTTGATTTTAATGATAGCAATAATGCTACCAAATTATTTTTTTGTGGAAAATCAGTTGGGTAAAATATTGTGATTAACTAATACTCGATGTACTCTTAATGATAATTCATCCATGTTTATAGGCTTAATTATGAAATCATCAGCACCCATTCCAATTGCTGTTTGAATTATTTCAACATCGTCCAAAGCCGAAATTAAAATAACTGGCATTTTCTTGTTTTCAGACTTTACTGTTTCCAATAATTCCAAGCCTGACATAAAGGGCATCATAATATCAGAAATAATAATATCCGGAAGTTCCCTTTTAATGATCTCCATGGCTTCTACACCATCAGTCGATGTCAAAACCACAAAATTATCTTTGTGAAGTTGCATTTCAATCATTTTGATTGTCATTTCCTCGTCATCTACAATTAATACTTTCATACTTTTATCTGTTCGTGATAAATAATTATTTCTTTTAAAACTATTGCGCTTTTTTCTTTTAGTTGGAAGAAATTTGCAGGAATTGTTTCCAAATTCAATCCACTTTTAGCACATTTTTCTATATCTAATAATTGCAATCTAAGTTCTTCCATTCCCATGTATGCAAAGGTGGATTTCAACTTATGTGCCCAAAAACCAACCTTTTCCCAATCTGAAACCAAAACTGCATCTTCTAATAACTGAATAGTTTCAGGTGTTCGATTTATAAAAATTTGGATCATCTCTAACATAAACAAAACGTTTCCCTTAGAAACATCTTGCAAATAATTCATATTAAAATTTGCCAACAAATTCAGGGTTTAAAAGTTGAAGATAGAAAAATTAAAAGAATTTTAATAGGCTGTTGTACTGCTTAAATCTAAATTTTCCCGTTTAATATAATGTAACAGGCAATTTATCAATACATTGAAGCAATAATTGCTTGTTATTTTGCTGAAGGATTGGGTGTATGAAATCTGGAATAATATCTACAAGTGGTTTGAGCACAAATGCTCTATTTGTAAGTTCAGGGTGTGGAATAACCAAATTGTCCATTTGAATAATCAAGGAATCATAATAAATTATGTCCAAATCAATAATTCTTGGCTCCCATTTGATTAATCTTTTTCTACCCATTTGGTTTTCTATGCCTAATAAATGTTCAAGTAATTCAATTGCTGAAAAATTAGTTTCAATTTGGATAGCTTGATTTAAGAAGTGGTCCTGGTTGGTATTTCCCCAAGCAGCAGTTTCATAAATTCTAGATTGATTGCTAATTGGATTTTCAATTGCTATTAATTCCTTAGCTTTTGATAAATTTTTTAGACGATCACCAACATTTGTTCCTAACAAAATTATTACCTTCATGGCAAACAAATTCTCAAATATTAAATTAGTAATATTGACCTATAATCCTTTAAAATGAAACAATTTTTCAAAATCGTATTTGCCTCAATGCTTGGGGCTATATTATCTACTTTTGTTCTATTCTTTTTATTCGTAATTATTTTATTTGGTATAGTAGCCAATGCTAACAAAGATACAACAACTGAATTAAAAGATAATTCAATTTTACATATTGAATTTAATTATGCAATTACAGAAAGATCTTTAAATGACCCTTTCAAAAATTTTGATTTATTTAACTTAGAAAATAATAGTCAACCAGGATTAAACGATATTTTATCTAATATCAAAAAAGCAAAAACCGATTCTCATATTAAAGGAATCTATTTAGATCTTTCAGAAATCCAAGCTGGTTTATCCACAATTGAAGAAATCCGTACTGCATTAATTGATTTTAAATCATCATCAAAATTTATCATTGCTTATAGTGAAATTTACTCTCAGAAAGCATATTATTTGGCAAGTGTAGCTGATAAAATATATTTAAATCCGGCTGGAATTATGGAATTGCGTGGATTTAGATCGAATGTAATGTTTTTTAAAGGCGCATTAGATAAATTGGAAATAGAACCGGAAATAATACGAGTAGGTAGTTTTAAAAGTGCAGTGGAACCTTATTTTTTAGAAAAAATGAGTGACTCGAGTCGTCTTCAAACAACTGAATTATTAAATACAATTTATAATCATTTTACCGAACAACTAGCCATTGCTCGTTCAAAAAAACAAGAAGAAATTAAAGCTATTTCAAATGAATTACAAGTAAG
Organism: Sphingobacteriaceae bacterium; assembly: GCA_965279595.1. Lineage (GTDB taxonomy): Bacteria > Bacteroidota > Bacteroidia > Sphingobacteriales > Sphingobacteriaceae > CAIKLP01. The sequence goes on along the minus strand of OZ257246.1, from coordinate 2,116,394 downwards.
ATCTGCAAAAGATGCCTTAGAATTAAAAATGGTTGATGGTCTCAAATACAAAGACGAGATTTTAGAAGAATTGAAAAAACTTTCTAACAAATCGAAATTGGAATTCATTAGTATGAAAAATTATATCCATGCGAGTCCTGTTAATATTTCAACTTCAAAAAATAAAATAGCCATTATATATGCTAACGGTGAAATATATGGAGGAACTGGCGATGATGAAACAATTGGATCAGAAAGAATTTCTGAAGCTATAAGAACAGCTAGACTAGATGATAATGTAAAAGCTGTAGTGCTAAGAATTAATTCTCCTGGAGGAAGTGCACTTGCATCTGATGTAATTTGGAGAGAAGTTGTATTATGCAAAAAAGTGAAACCTGTAATTGCATCAATGGGTGATGTTGCTGCTTCAGGTGGTTATTATATTGCTTGCGCAGCTGATGCAATTGTGGCTCAACCAAATACCATCACTGGATCAATTGGAGTATTTGGAGTATTATTTAATGCTCAAGCTTTTTTCAGAAACAAATTAGGACTTACATTTGATGTAGTGAAAACCAGTGAATACGCTGATCTTGGGGATGTAACTAGACCATTAACAGAGTCAGAAAGAAATATTATTCAATATGAAGTAAATCACATATATGATGATTTTACTAGAAAAGTTGCAGAAGGAAGAAAAATGAAAATAGAAAAAGTTCTTTCAATTGCAGGTGGAAGAGTGTGGAGTGGAACATCTGCTAAAGAATTAGGTTTGGTTGATAGTTTAGGAAATATCAATGATGCCATTTTATTAGCAGCGAAAAAAGCAAAACTTAAAGATTATAGAATTAGTAGTTTACCAGTACAACAAGATCCAATTGCAAAATTACTAAATAATTTATCTGCCGAAACCAAAACATATTTCATGAAACAACAATATGGTGAATCATATAAATACATTTTAGAATTGGAACGAATTAAAAATCAAAATGGAATTCAAGCTAGGCTTCCAATGAATCCAATCATTGAATAATCGTAACAATCAATTAGAAATCTTATAATTAAACATCCTTGGATAATAAAGTAATAACCAAATCATTAAAGTTGTATGGACAGCTTTTAGAGTTGCATGAAGAAAATCCTTTTAAAGTAAAAGCTGTAAATAATGCTTCTTTTAAATTAAGTAAATTTTCAGAAATACTAGCTGAAAAATCAATTGATGAATTATCTAAAATTGATGGCGTAGGGAAAAGTGTAGCTGCTAAAATCATTGAATTAATTGAAACTGGGAAGATTGAGGAGTTGGAAAATTTGAAAGAAATTACACCAACAGGAGTAATTGAAATGCTTGCAATAAAGGGATTAGGTCCAAAAAAAATACGAATAATTTGGATTGATTTGCAAATAGAATCTATTGGGGAATTATATTATGCCTGCAATGAGAATAGGCTTGTTGAAGCCAAAGGTTTCGGTTTAAAAACTCAAGACGAAGTAAAAAAACTAATTGAATTTCTTTGGGGTAATTCAGGAAAGGTGATTTATGCCAATGCTGAACAAACAGCAATAGAAATGATCAATCTTTTTCACAAACAATTCCCTGAATTAAAAATTGAATTTACTGGTGAATTAAGAAGAAAATGCGAAATTATTGAATGCATTGAACTATTGATTGAAACTGAAAACACCTCTCCTATTTTATCATATATCAATTCACTTGAATTTTTAAATAAAGAAAGTGTATCCGATAATTTATGGATTGGTAAAACAGAAAATAACAGTCCTCTAAAATTCCACTTTGCCAATTCAAATCAATATAACAGTCAACAATTTAAATTAACCGGCACGCAAGAACATTTTGATTTAATAAAGAATTTAAATATTGATCAAATTGTATCACAAAATTTCAATTCAGAAAAAGAAATATATCAATCATTGGGATTAAATTATATTGAACCAGAATTAAGGGAAGGCATCACTGAAATTGAAAAATCGAAAAACAATCAATTACCTAAATTGATTGAGCTTGCTGACCTTAAAGGCTCATTGCATAATCATAGTACATGGTCTGATGGAATTCATAGTTTAAAAGAAATGGCAAATTATTGTAGAGATTTAGGCTATGAATATTTGGGAATATGTGACCATTCACAATCTGCATTTTACGCTAACGGATTAAAAGTAGAACGCGTTTTGGCTCAACATCAGGAAATTGATTTATTGAATCAAACATGGTCAGATTTTAAAATATTTAAAGGAATTGAATCTGATATTTTAAATGATGGACGGTTGGATTATGAGGATGAGGTATTAAAACAATTTGATTTTGTTGTTGCCTCTATTCATTCTAATTTAAAAATGGATTTGGAAAAAGCTACTCAAAGATTAATTAAAGCTATTGAAAAACCTTATACAACAATATTAGGTCATCCAACAGGTAGACTACTTTTAGCAAGAAAAGGTTACCCAATTGATCATCAAAAAGTAATTGATGCTTGCGCTGAAAATAAAGTAGTAATAGAAATAAATGCTAATCCATTGAGGTTAGATTTAGACTGGAGGTGGATTGATTACGCCTTATCTAAAAATGTAATGTTAGCTATTAATCCAGATGCCCATAGGAAAGAAGGATTTAAAGACATGTATTTTGGGATTGCGGTATCAAGAAAAGGTGGATTAACTAAAGAAATGTGTTTAAATTCTTTAACTTCAATTGAAATTTCAAATTACTTTCAAAACAGAAAATTAAATATTAAATGAAAGTATTAATTGTTAGATTTAGTTCTATTGGAGATATTGTTTTGACTACTCCAGTTATTAGATGTTTGAAAGAACAACTGGGTGCAGAAGTGCATTTCTTAACCAAATCAACATTTAAAGATGTTTTAATCGCAAATCCAAATATCAAAAAAATCCATTTATTTGATAATAATTGGGATAAGCTTTTACCAATTTTAAAAGAAGAAAACTTTGATTTCATTATTGACTTACATCATAATTTGAGAACAAGATTCTTAAAATCAAAATTATCAGTAAAACATTTTTCATTTGATAAACTTAATTTCAAAAAATGGTTGATGGTGAATTTAAAGATCAACCTTTTACCTCAAATTCATATTGTAGATAGATACTTAGCCACAGTCAAACACCTTGGTGTATTAAATGATCATAAAGGACTTGATTACTTTATCAAACAAGAAGATGAAATAGATTTGAAAAGTTTACCGATTGAATTTCACAATGGATATGTCGGTTTAGTAATAGGAGCTCAACATTTTAGTAAGCGATTACCTTTAAACAAACTAAAAGAAATTTGTGAAAAAATAGAATTACCCATTATTCTTATTGGAGGTCCAACTGATTCTGAAATTGCAAAAGAATTAGTTAATATGAATGTAGGTGAAATTAATAATGCATGTGGGTTATACAATTTAAATCAATCTGCCTCCTTAATAAAGCAAGCTAATTTTATTATTGCTCATGATACAGGTTTAATGCATATTGCAGCTGCATTTAATAAAGTGATTCATACTTTTTGGGGAAATACTATTCCAGAATTTGGGATGGATCCATATATGGTTACTAAGAAATTTAATTATGAAGTCCCTCATTTAAATTGTCGGCCTTGTAGTAAAATTGGATACAATCAGTGTCCAAAGAAACATTTTAATTGCATGAATCAACAGTCAATTGAACAACTTCTTTATAATATTAAATCATGAAAAGAATTGTATTTGTTAGACATGGAAAAGCAGAGCGTTTGAGTTTCGATCAAGATGATTTTAAGCGTAATTTGGTGGAAAGAGGAATGGAAGATGCAGAAGAAATGGCTGAACGATTAAAAAGAAAAAAAATAAATCTTGAATATTGGATCAGTTCACCTGCAAATAGAGCATTTCAAACAGCTAAAATTTTTGCGAATACTTTCCAAATTGAATCAGGAGCACTTTCTATTGAACCTGCCATATATGAGGCATCAGTAAAAAATATTTTAACGGTTATTAATCAACAAAATAACAAATATCAATCTCTAATACTTTTCGGTCACAATCCTGGATTCTCAGACATCATAGGATATTTAAGCAATGAAGATGGAATTGAACTTCCTACTTCTGCCTTTGCTATACTTGAATTTGATATAACGGATTGGCAACAAATAAGTCAAGGACTTGGAAAGTTAATTGATTTTGACTTTCCTAAATCAATGGGATAATTCAATTTTTCCAAGCCGAGAATTATTTAATTGAATTAAAAGTCGAATAACATTATCATCTTATCAAATATTGCAGTGTTTTGGTAGATGCCCATAAATAAATCAGCACCCGGACCAAAAGCAAATACTGGTACCATTACAGCAGTGTGATTTTTGGTAGTAAATTTAGGATCAATGTTGTTTTGAGTTTTATCTTCTTCATTCCCACTTAAAGAGAATCCGCCTGTTTCATGATCAGCAGTTACAATTACTAAAGTATTTCCATCTTTGGCTGCAAAATCTAATACTTTACCAATTGCTGCATCAAAATCCATTAATTCCTGACGGATGTATTCTGCATCATTACTATGGCCACCCCAGTCAATTTGTGAACCTTCAATCATTAAGAAAAAACCTTTATTATTTTTTGAAAGAAAATTTGTCGCAAATTCGGTGGCAGATGGTAAGTAATCTCTTCTACCATCTTGCATTTTAGCTAAATGTTTTGAAGCAACAAGTGCCGCAATTTTCTTTTTTCCACCTTTATAGTTCCATAAATCTTTTAAATCAGTTATGGTTTCATATCCTCTAACTCTTAATCTTGCAGTTAAATCCACTTGATCTTTTCTTTGAGTGAAATTATCTAATCCTCCACCAATAAATAAATCGATATCAGTATTTAAAAAATCAGCAGCAATTTCTTCTACCATATCTCGAGAAGGTTGGTGAGCAATAAATGCCGCTGGTGTTGCGTGTGTAATTGCACAGGTTGCTACTAATCCTGTTGATAATTCATGTTCCTCTGCAAGCTCTAAAATAGTTTTCAGGGGTTTCTTTGCCATATCAACAGCAATTGCCCCATTATAGGTTTTTTTTCCACATGCAAATGCAGTTGCTCCTGCAGCAGAGTCAGTAATTTTATGATCTCCCGAGGATGTTCTACTAAATCCAATATAATTAAATCGCTCAAAATTCATTTTTTGAGTAGCGGTTAATAAGCCATAACTTATTTGACTTAGCCCCATTCCATCTCCAACCATTAATATAATATTCTTTGGTTTTTTTTCATCTTTTGGCTTCGGATTAAATGCAGTTAGAGTGCTTAATGAAGCTAATAAAATCAATAAATAAAATAACTTGTTTTTCATAGCAATAACAGTTGTGGTTGATTCAATTTTTAGGCAATTTAATATTATTTTTCTTTGATAAGTAAGAATGCTATTTTTTTACAATTTCTTAATACTTGTTTGAATTAAATAGCTTTAATAACCCTTCCAGGTAGATATTGAATCAATCCATTTATTTCTAATTGAAACAAAATATTAGCAATTGTGGAGGTGCTAAGCCCTGATTCAACCATCAAGCTGTCAACTCCAGTAGTTCCATTTTGTATTAAATTCAAAATTAATTCTTCGTTTTTATTTAAATTGATTAAAAGTTGAGTTTGTATATTCTTATTAGTTGAATTTTGATTCCATCCTAAACTTTCAATTATTTCATATGGATGCAAAACAATTTGCGCTAAATTATTTTTAATTAATTGATTACAACCTGCACTTTGTAAATCATTGATCCTACCCGGAAAAGCAAACACATCACGATTATAAGAATTAGCTATGTCTGCAGTAATTAGCGCTCCACCACTTTCTCTTGCTTCCACAACAATAATTGCATCACATAAACCAGCAATGATTCGATTTCTTGATGGAAAATTCTCTCGGTCAGGCCTATTGCCACTCGTAAATTCAGTTAATAAACCACCACATTGTTCCATTTTTTTTGCAATAGATTGGTGTGTTGCTGGGTAAATAATATCTAAACCATGACCCAAAACTCCAATGGTTTCTAAGCCATGGGTTAAAGATTCTTTATGAGCAGTAATATCAATTCCATATGCCAAACCACTTATAATTAAAGGATCATATGGTTTCATGTACTCAATTAATTGCTTTACAATTTTTCTCCCATAGTCAGTTGCAAGTCTTGAACCAACAATCCCAATTACTTTTTTTTTCTCTAAAGCTGCTGTTCCTTTATAATATAGTAAGAGAGGTGCATCAATGCAGTTTTTTAATCTCTGAGGATAATGTGAATGATTATAAAAAACAATTTCGATATTGTTTTTTTGTATGAATTTCAATTCTTTTTCAACCGCTTTAAAATCTGGTTCGGCTTTTAAATTAGAGGCAATTTTTATTCCTATTCCAGGTATTTTCAATAAATGCTGTTTCTTAATTTTGAAAACTTGCTCTGCAGTTTCATAATGTTGTAATAAAGTTTTAACCGTTTGAGGCCCTACATTTAAAATTTGAGTCAAAGCGATTTCATAAAAATAATCAGATTTCATATTTGAAAAATCGTTATTCTATTAAATTGATACAACTGTATATATGCAACCTTTTCTACATTGAATAAATAATGTATGATTTATAATTTTGATTTTTTAAACAGAAAAGTTACCTTGTAATAAAAAAACATGAAAGGAATCATTCTATTAATCATCTCCTTGTTTACATTTCAAGCACATACAATTGCACAAGATGTGAATCAACTATTAACAGATGCAAAAAAACTTCAAGATCAATATAAAGAAGCCCTTGCATTACAAAAATTTGAATTGATTCTAAAAAAAGAACCCAATAATAAAGAAGCTTTGCAACATACCTCCTATTTATTATCTATAGAAGGAGATAGAAAAAAAACCACAGAAGAAAAAAAAATATATTTCAATAATGCAAAGAAATTTGCTGAACAAGCTTTAAAATTAGATAATACAGATGCTGAAAATCATTATAATTTGGCTTTAGCTTTAGGTAGAATCAGTATGATTTCAAGTAGTGAAGAAAAATTAAAATATGCAAAACAAATAAAAGCAGAAGCAGAAATTGCAATTAAATTAGACCCAAAACATGCTGCTTCTTATCATATGCTTGGTAGATTGAATAGAGAAATTGCTAACATGTCAAGTATCAAAGTGATGGCTGCAAAAGCTTTATATGGTGGTGTTCCAGAGAATTGCACTTTTGAAAAAGCAGAAGGTTATTTTAATAAAGCTATTCAATTTAGGTCCAATTATATTTTATATTATTATGATGCAGCAGTAAATGCTGATTACAATAATAAAAAGTCAGAGGCTAAAAAACTTTTAGAAAAAGCAATTGCATTACCAATGCTAACCCCTGATGATCCTTATAGAATTCAAGATTGCAAGGCCCTTTTGAAGAAATTGAGTAATTGATAAATTGTTAAGAAAAATTAAAATCGAGGGATAAAAATTACACCTTTACTTTCGAACCATTCTTCTCGGAAATAATGTTTCAACGGGTATAATTGATAAGGCTTTCTCAATTCATCAAACTCTTCAGTAAGATCAATTCCTTTTAAATATAAAATTCCATTATCAAGGGAATTGAAAGATTTTTTTGAAAATTTATTTTGAATCCATGGGTAAAATTCTGTTAAACGAGTAACAGCTCTTGAAACAACAAAATCAAAATGTCCAACAACTTGCTCCGCACGACCATGCTCTGAACTAAGATTTTTTAATCCAATTGCTGTTGAAATTTCTTGTACAACTTTTATTTTTTTCCCAATTGAATCAACCAAATGAAATTCAGTTTCAGGAAATAAAATAGCCAAGGGTAAACCTGGAAATCCGCCACCGGTGCCAACATCCAAAATTTTAGTTTCAGGTTTAAATGAGATAACTTTTGCTATCCCTAATGAATGTAAAACATGTCGTTCATAAAAATGCTCCATGTCCTTTCTAGAAATTACATTTATTTTCGAATTCCAATCAATATAAAGATCTCCAAGTGCTGTTAATTGTTGGTATTGCAGAGAATTGAGATCAGGGAAATATTGACGTATTAATTCCATCTTTTAAATCCCTTTTGAATTTACAATATTTAATAATAAATCTCTAGCTCTAAACAGCGTTGCTTTCACTGTACCTATTGGTAAGTTCATTTCAATTGCAATTTCATCATAACTCTTTTCTTCAAAATAACGCAGCACCACTAGTACTTTATATTTTTCAGGAAGCATATCAACCACACCTCTCATCTGCTCTATTTTTTGCTTCCTAATCATACTTTGTTCAGGATCTAAATTTTCAGATTTAAAATCAAACGAAATCTCTTCATCATCTCCTGTTTGAATTTTTTGATCAATTGAAAATACTTTTAGTCGTTTTTTACGAATAAAATCAACGCAATTATTAGTTGCAATTTTAAAAAGCCAAGTAGAAAATGCAAATGTTGGCTTGTATCTTTCTATATTTTCAAAAGCTCTGGAGAAAGCTTCAACTGTTAAATCATTAGCATCTTCTTTGTTATTTACCATTTTTAGCATAGTAAAATAAATAGCGTCTTTATAACGCATCATCAAAGTTGCAAATGCCTTTTGATCTCCTTTGATAGCTTTTTCTACCAATAAAATATCTTCATTTGCTTTAGAAGAATGATTCGGATTTATTTCCATCTACGCTTTTTAGTAAAAATTAAAAAAATGCTCCACAATGGAATACTAATAAAATAGATAAAATCTAGCAATAAACTTGCCCAATATAAATCAAAAATGGCCAGTCGTTTCATTGACTTATAATAATATAAACCAACCAAAAGAAAACGCAATAGCGCAATACTTAAAATTAGTTCGATGTGGATACCTAAACAAAGGAGAGCGATTCCAAATGCATAAAAGAAAGTTCCACTTAAAGATAATAAAGTTAATGAAAATCTATGAGTCATTTTATATTCTGACCCAACACTATGATGTCTTAATTTTTGTATGAAATAATCACCCCAAGATTTTTTTGATTCAGTCATTACAAAGCTTTCTGGTTCCAAACAAACTGCAGTATTAGCTGCTGTGGATGCTTGGTTAACAAATAAATCATCATCCCCTGAAAGCAAATGCATATGTGAAGCAAAACCTTTGTGTTTAAAAAATAAAGTTTTGGTATATGCTAAATTTCTTCCAACCCCCATATAAGGTTGCCCTGCTAATGCAAAAGAGAAATAATTGAAAGCAGTTTGAAATGTTTCAAACCTTGCGATTGCATTTAAAATTCCTTTTCCTTTAATATATGGTGAATGTCCAATCACAATTTCATTTTTCTCGAAATAGGATTGCATATGAAACAACCATTTATTGCTTACAGGCTCACAATCTGCATCTGTAAATAATAAATGTTCATACTTGGCAGCTTTAATTCCTAAAGTTAAGGCGAATTTTTTTCCATGTTTAAACCGATCATCTTCTTCAATTTCAACAATCTTCAAGTGTTCGTATCTAACTTTAAATCCTTTTAAAACATCTGAAGATTGATCATAAGAACAATCATTTACCACTATTACTTCAAAATTTGAATAGTCTTGTTGAAGAATACTATTTAAATACTTTGTTAAATTTTCAGATTCATTTCTAGCTGCAATAATGATTGAAATAGGTAAATGTACCGTATTTGTTGACTTTGGGAGCTTAGTAAAAGAAATTTTGCTGTAATATTTAATAAAATAGTACAACTGAATGATAGTTGCGAAACTAAATAATCCTAATAAAATATAATAAATCAACACGTTCCCTTAATAATTAATGCTTTGCGAAACTATCATTTAATTGATAAAAAACAAGTGTTTTTTTAAGGATTCTCATTAGCGAATTAAAATTATCTTTGTTGCAATGAAATTTAATTTAATTCAAACCGATAATCAGTCGAAAGCTAGGGCTGGAGAAATTGAAACGGACCATGGTAAAATTCAAACACCGATTTTTATGCCAGTTGGTACAGCTGGAACTGTTAAAGGTGTACACCAACATGAATTAGCTACTGATATTCAAGCTCAAATTATATTAGGAAATACCTATCATCTTTATTTACGACCAGGTTTAGAAACAATACAAAAATCTGGTGGCCTTCACCAATTTAATGGATGGAACTTACCTATTTTAACTGATAGTGGTGGTTACCAAGTGTATTCACTTTCTGGTGTTCGCAAAATTAAAGAAGAAGGAGTAACATTTAAATCACATATAGATGGTTCCAAGCATCATTTCACACCTGAAAATGTGATGGATACCCAAAGAATAATTGGGGCTGATATTATCATGGCTTTTGATGAATGTACTCCCTATCCTTGCGATTATCGATACGCAAAAAAATCAATGGAAATGACTCATCGATGGTTAAAGAGATGTTGCGACAGATTTGATGAAACAAGTCCATTATACAATTATTCTCAAACACTTTTCCCAATCATACAAGGAAGCACTTTTAAAGATTTAAGAAAACAATCAGCCGAAACCATTGCTTCTTTTGAACGGGAAGGCAATGCAATTGGAGGTTTATCAGTTGGAGAGCCTGCAGAAGATATGTATGAAATGACAGATTTGGTGACTGATATTTTACCGAAAGATAAACCTAGATACCTAATGGGTGTAGGCACTCCAATAAATATCCTTGAATGTATAGCCTTAGGTATTGACATGTTCGATTGTGTGATGCCAACTAGAAACGCCAGAAATGGAATGCTTTTCACTAAAGATGGCTTTATCAATATTAAAAATGAAAAATGGAAGAATGATTTCAGTCCCATAGATTCATCAAGTACCATGGCTGCAGATTTACTATATAATAAAGCATATCTGCGACATTTAATAATATCCAAAGAATTATTAGGAGCACAAATAGCCAGCTTACATAATTTGCATTTCTATTTATGGCTAGTTAAGGAAGCTAGAATACATATCTTAGAAGGAACTTTTATACAATGGAAAAATCAAATGGTTAAACAGATGGCTAATCGCTTATAGAATTTGACAAAATTAAACAACGATTAATATAGATATTCGTGAAAATGAAGTGGAAGTTACAAACTATTGATTGGTACATCATCAAAAAGTTCTTAGGTACTTTCTTTTTTACTATGGCCATTTTCTTGGCTATTGCGGTTGTTTTTGATTTTTCTGAAAAAGTAGATGATTTCCTAGGAAAAAATGCACCAGTATCAGAAATCATTTTACTTTATTATTTCAATTTTATTCCATTTTATGCTGGTATGCTTAGCCCATTATTGATTTTTATTGCAGCCATCTTTTTTACTGCAAAAATGGCCAATAACACTGAAATAGTCGCTATTTTAAGTGGTGGGGTAAGTTTCAAAAGATTATTATACCCTTATTTCGTAACTGGTTTATTTTTATCTGTAATTAGCTTCATATTCAATGCTTATTTAATACCTAATGCTAATAAAATAAGAGTCGATTTTGAGAATAAGTACATCAATAATAAATATCAATTCAAAGAAAGAAACATCCATATGCAGTTGGATGATAGTACCTATGCTTATCTTGAAAGTTATAGTAATGAAGAGAATATTGGCTATCGATTTTCTTTAGAAAAATTCAGAGGCAAGGACTTACATTATAAATTATTAAGCGATCAGATTAGCTGGGATTCAACTAAAAAAAGCTGGAAAATATTAAACTATTCTATTAGGTATATCAATGGATTTCACGAACAAATTGTGCGTGGAAATAAGTTAGATACTGTTTTAGCTATGACTCCTGAGGATTTTGCAAGAAAAGATAATAGTATAGCGGCACTCACTTTAACTGAATTAGATGAATACATCATTAAAGAAAAAAAGAGAGGATCATCAGATTTAGTGGCTTATGAAATTGAAAAATATAAGCGATATGCCATGCCATTTTCTACTTTTATTTTGATATTAATTGCAGTTTCTTTGTGTTCTAGAAAGGTACGAGGTGGTATTGGGGCACAATTAGGAATTGGAATAGGAAGCAGTTTTGCCTATATTTTATTGATGCAATTTACAACTACTTTTGCTCTAAAAGGAGGATTACATCCAATGGTTTCTGTTTGGATTCCTAATCTTATATTTGGTATTTATGGACTTTATCTTCTAAAAATTGCACCTAAATAAGAACCTTTTAATACTACATTTTACTGTTTTTGTATGGGGATTTACCGCCATATTAGGACAATTAATTAGTGTTTCTGCCTTCGAATTGGTTTGGTATAGAATGCTAATCGCTTGTTTAACTTTATTGATTTACCATTTTTTTAAGAAAAAAAAACAAAATCTATCAACTAATTCAATTTTAAAATTATTGGGCATAGGGGGAATTGTTGCATTGCATTGGTTCTTTTTTTATCACTCTATTAAGAATTCAACTATTTCTGTAGCCCTTGTTTGTTTATCTTCATCAGCACTTTTTACCAGTTTTTTATCCCCATTTTTCACAAAAAACAAAACTTCATTAGTAGATTTAATAACAGGTTTAGTAATCATCTTGGGTATTTTCCTAATATTTCACTTTGAAACAAGTTATACAGAAGGCATTATTTATGGATTAATTGCGGCATTAATGGCTTCATTATTTACAATTTTGAATGAAATTGAAGTAAAAGGGATAGAAGCTAGTGTCATTTCATATTATGAAATGTTGGGTGGTTTTATATTAATGAGCATATATATTGGCATTACTTTTAATCATCATGATTATCATTTCCTTCTAAATTTCAGTGATTTAGCATATTTAATACTATTAGGAACTGTTTGTACAGCATTTGCCTATGTAATGGGGGTTTTAGTGATGAAAGAACTATCTGCCTATACAGTTGTTTTAACAACTAACTTAGAACCTGTTTATGGAATACTGCTTGCATTTCTAATATTTGGGCAAAATGAATTGATGTCTGCAGGCTTTTACCAAGGAGCTTTTATAATTTTAACTGCAGTATTTTGTTATCCTTTTATCAAAAAAAGATTCAATTTGGTCAAATAATTGATTCGAATTTGACCCATTTCTAATAAATCGTAATGCTTCAAATCCAATTTAAAAGATGGAAATAATAGAAAATTTAATAGAAGTTAAACGTTCTGCAAGGGTTTTTTCAACCGGTATTTCAATACAAAATGCTAAAAAAGTCTGGCTTGTTTTCCACGGATATGGTCATAGTGCAAGCCATTTTTTAACTAAAATGTACCCGTTATTAGATTCAGAAACTTGCATTTTGGCACCTGAGGGGCTTTCGAAATTCTATTTAGAAGGTCTCTCTGGGAGGGTAGGGGCAAGCTGGATGACCAAAGAAACGAGAGAATTAGAGATCCAAGATCAACTGAATTATATAGATGAAATTGCCCTAAAGTATTATCTGCTGGAAGGTAAGGAATTGAATATTTTGGGTTTCTCACAAGGTGCTGCTGTAGCACTAAGATGGTACTTTAATAGGACAGTTCAAGTTCAAAATATGGTAATTTGGGGCGCTGGATTACCTGCAGAGACTTCTGTCGAAATGGCACAGAAATTGAATGATTGTAATTGTATATTTATGTTGGGTGACCAAGACCCTTTCCTTAAGCCAGAGGTTTTAGAAGAGCATTTTTCAAAGATGGATGGACTTAATTTCGAACACGAAAGAATCATTTATTATGGTGGACACAAAATTGAAAAACAAGCAATTGAGATTCTAAAAACAAAAATAAAATAATTTATTTACAATAATCAATATTATATAACTACTTATAAATCAGTATATTTATATCAATTAAACTAAAGTAAATTAATAGATATCTTTCCATATTTTACCAATAATTTTAGCATTTTAAAATTCATTATATTTTATATAGCTAATAATCAATACTTTATATAAATTAATTAAATCAAATATTAGATGTTTAAACAATGAAAACAAAGTACATTTTCCTAATTGTAATTACGGCCATTATTACCACTATCATTGTTCAAAACAATGACCTCGTTTTTGTAAAAGTGCTATGGACTGAATTTGAAATCTCCAAATTAATCCTCTTTGGAAGCTTTTTCCTGGTCGGACTATTTGTCGGATTATTTATAAGGAGAAGTTCTAAGAAAGCAGATGAAGAGGAAAAGCAATTTAACCAACTTACTGCAGAAGATGAGGAATTCCTTTCTGAGTAAATAAATGAATTTTAAAACCGGAATTGCAAGAATTTTAAAATAGAGGAATTAGGCATTTCTCAATTTTATTATAGATGGTTTAACAGAAAAAAACATCCTCATCTGGGAATTGTTCTTTTGCTTCCTTCGGGTAATTTTCAAAAATTCCATACATACTAGAACCACTTCCACTCATCGAGGCATACTTTGCTCCTAATTCCAAAAGCCTTTCTTTGATTTTGGGAAGTCTTGGGAATTGTGGAAACAAGGATTCTTCAAACCCATTCTTAATTCTCCCCTCCCATTTTTCAATGGGAAGTTGAATCAAATCTCTGAGGTCTTCAGTACTTGGTTTTACTTTTACATTAGCATAAGCTTCGGAAGTACTGATATGAATATTTGGCTTTATTAGAAGCGTTTTAAAGGACGATAATTGAATTGGAAGACTTGTGAATACATTTCCTCTTCCAAAAGCGTATAGGGGCTTATTCTCGATGAAAAAGGAACAATCGCTACCAAGTCGGTTACAATAATGCATTAAGTCTTGATTACTTAAATTCAATGAAAATTGTTCATTCAACAATTTTAATAAAAATGCAGCATCAGACGAACCTCCCCCTAAGCCAGCTCCAAACGGAATCTTTTTGAGTAATTGAATTTGAATGTCTGGAATTGGAAAATCTGCTTTCAATAAATGATAAGCCTGCATGCACAAATTATTTTGGTTTGAGCCTGGAATTACTAAGCCCCAAATTTTCATGTCTAATTCAGATGAAGGAATAATCTCCAAAACATCAGTTAACTGAATTGGATAGAAAATGGTTTCAATGGCATGATAGCCATCATTCATTTTCTCTACAATGTTTAACCCAATATTGATTTTTGCATTTGGAAAGTTTATCATCCTTTTTCCACAAGTATAGGATGGTAAAAATACATTTATTTTCTTTGTAGGAGAAGTTAGACGAAAAGGTTAATTTGGATCTACTCTCCTATTTTATCTTCAATTAAAATTACAATGAAACAATATCATGATTTGATGCAGCATGTACTTGATCAAGGAAATCAAAAGCATGATCGAACAGGAACTGGTACTATAAGTGTTTTTGGTTATCAAATGCGATTTGATCTAACTAAAGGCTTTCCTATGGTTACTACTAAGAAGCTGCACCTAAAATCAATTTTACATGAACTCATTTGGTTTTTGAAAGGCGAAACAAATATTGCTTATTTAAAAGAAAATGGAGTTTCAATTTGGGATGAATGGGCTGATGAAAATGGGAACTTAGGACCAGTTTACGGATCTCAATGGAGATCATGGCCCACACCTGATGGTCAGAGTATAGATCAAATAACTCAAGTTATTCAACAAATTAAAAACAACCCTGATTCAAGAAGATTAATTGTGAGTGCTTGGAATGTTGGCATGATTGAAAAAATGGCACTTCCACCTTGCCATGCATTTTTCCAATTTTATGTTGCCAATGGAAAATTAAGTTGCCAATTATATCAACGCAGTGCTGATATATTTTTAGGGGTTCCATTTAACATTGCTTCTTATGGTTTGTTAACGCATATGGTTGCTCAAGTTTGCGATTTAGAAGTTGGAGATTTTGTGCACACTTTAGGAGATGCTCATTTATACAACAATCACTTAGACCAGGCTAAATTACAATTGACAAGAGATTTAAGACCTTTACCATTGTTAAAAATCAATCCAACAGTAAAAAATATATTTGATTTTAAGTTTGATGATTTTGCTTTGGAAGGCTATGATCCACATCCTCACATTAAGGCAGCTGTTGCTGTTTAATATTTCTATTCATGATTTCAATTATAGTTGCTATTTCAGAAAACAATGCCATAGGTAAAGACAATCAATTGCTATGGCATTTGCCTCTAGATTTAGCCTATTTCAAACGCATTACCTCTGGTCACCCAATCATTATGGGTCGTAAAACTTTTGAATCAATAGGTAGAGCATTGCCTAACAGAACAAATATTGTAATCAGTAGAAATAAAGATTTAAAAATTGATGGAGTTCATGTTGTTGAATCAATTGAACAAGGTGTGCAATTAGCTGGCGATGCTGAATGTTTTATAATCGGAGGAGGAAATATCTATGATCAAGCATTTACTTTGGCAGATCGCATTTATTTGACCAAAGTACATGCTCATATTGAGGGAGATACTTTTTTCCCTGAAATTGATACTAAAGATTGGAAAGAAATATTTCATGAAAACCATGATGCAGATGAAAAGCATCGCTACTCATTTTCATTTATCACTTACGACCGCAAATGATCTCTAAATTCCATAGAGATTAAAAAAAATTCTATATTTAACCAATACGAAAATCAGTCAAATGACAATTATAGAAGTTAAGAATAAACAACAAGCCAATTCTTTTTTAGAAATGGTGAATACTGTTTACGAAAATGATAAAGTGTATGTGCGCCCTTTAGATTATGAAGTAGAAGCAGTTTTTGATCCAAATAAAAACAATTTTCATTCACATGGCGAAGCAACACGTTGGATTTTAGAAAAAGATGGAAAAGTAATTGGTAGAGTAGCTGCATTTATCAATCGAAAAAAATCTCATACGTTCGAACAACCAACAGGTGGAATGGGCTTCTTTGAATGTATCAATGATGCAGCTGCTGCAAAGTTATTGATGGATACCGCAAAGAGTTGGTTAGAAGCAAGAGGCATGGAAGCTATGGACGGTCCAATTAATTTTGGAGAAAACGATAATTTTTGGGGATTGCTAGTGGAAGGCTTTACACATCCAGCAATTGGTATGAATTACAATCCTGCCTATTACAGAGATTTTTTCGAATCATATGGATTTAAAATGTATTTCGAGCAAATTTCTAACCATTTAGATATTACCAAACCCATTCCTGAAAGATTTTATAAGATTGCCAATTGGGTGGCAAAAAAAGAAGGTTATGCATTTGATCATTTAAGGGTTGCTAATCTTCAGAAATATTCCAATGATTTTCAAAATATTTACAATGATGCATGGCGTTTTCATGAGAGCTTCACTCCTATGAGCGACCAAACGGTTTTAGAAAGTTTAGAAAAGATCAAACCTTTCATGGATGAACGGTTCATTTGGTTTGCTTATGTCGATGGCGATCCTGCAGCTTTTATGATTACCATTCCAGATGTGAATCAAATCATTAAACACATGAATGGGAAATCGAATTTATGGGCAAAATTAATATTTGCCTATCATCGTTGGAAAGGAACTATTAATCGTTTAAGGGTAGTTATTATGGGTGTAAAACCTGCCTATCAAAAATTAGGCTTGGAATCTGCATTAATTATGAAAGCACATGATGCAGTTTTACCATTAAAACATTTCAAAGAAGTTGAATTATCATGGGTTGGTGATTTTAATCCAAAAATGAGAGCATTACATGAGTCGGTTGGGGCTACATTGGCGAAGGTTCATTATACTTACCGTTGCTTGTTTAGTGATGCCAATGACTTTAAACGATCTACAATTATTGCACGAGACACCAAAGAAAAGGCGATATTGGGTAAATCTGAATAATTAAATTTGCTGATTATAAATCGGTTAAGCAATTGTGAATTAAAATTTAATAGAAGCATTTGTAAGTTTAGTATAATCTTGTACATTTGCAAACCTTTCAAGGAAGGAATGATTTCGTAGCTCAGCTGGTAGAGCATAACACTTTTAATGTTGGGGTCCTGGGTTCGAGTCCCAGCGGGATCACAGAAAAGCTTACAGAAATGTAGGCTTTTTTTGTTTTAGAATAATTTTAATTATGAACCCTAATTTATCTAATTCAAAAAGAAAAAATAGCGTTTCTAGAAAACAGAACTAAATAATATTTAGATCATTTTTCAATTTACTCTCAAATCAAATTTAATAAACTATCGATCTACATTACAACTTCACAAATCTCCCCACAAATTCATCCGCCTGTATGATATAAGTTCCTTGCGGGAGCCCAGTTATATTAATTTTACTTGATGTTGGCTTTTGAATTTGTTTAACTAATTTACCTTGAGAATTGTAAATTCTTATTGAAATAATTTCTCCTAAACCTTCCATAGTTATAAAATCAGTTGTTGGATTAGGGTATAATTTCAATACGTTTTTTTGAACCTTAATTCCAGTTGAGAAATTATTGAAATTAGCATTGAAAGCACTAATTACAGTATCAGTAGTCAACCTTAGTTTTTCTAAAGAAGTTAAATTGGTACCAGCTAAATCTCTTGCCCAAACATATGCCAGCTCAATAGTAAATTGTTGGCCAGGTAGCATTGTTCTTGCAGCTGTTGCTGGCAGCATTCTTCTATCCCCAGGTAATCCTGTTTCTACCCAATTGGGTCTTCCTTTTGGATCTGTTTTACCAGGGAATGCAAAAAAACATGTGTCATTTCCATCTCTGCCATTTGATTTGCCATAGGCTAAGTGTTTGCCATCATTCCATATTCCTTTTAAATTTCTATGTAATTCTAATGGATGAGGAAGACTAGGAATACCAGGAACAGCTTCGTTTGTTTGAAATAAAAAACTACCCATTTCGAATGAAGTACCATCGTTTTTTTTCCCTAATTCTAGAAAAGTAATACCATAAGATGGTGGTGCTAAACCATAACCTTTAGAAATACCATCTTCATCTAAATTATCAGCATTGTACGTATAAAATAGATTTCTTTTTTTTCCTTGATTATTTGTTGATAAATCACAACCTACATAATCGTCAGTAGAATTTCCTAAATCAGCATCATTGAATTCCCCCATTCTGAATTCGGTATAAGTATTACTTGATTTATTAATGATTTTATATCTATAAAATATAGTATTATTTATTGCATCTGATAGATTAGATGCAAAAGCATAGGCTGTGGTATGAATTTCAACCCCTAAACTATTCTCACCAGGAAATGCAGTGTGAATCCCGCCTTTGTCATTATAAATTCCAAAGACCATTTGTCCAGGTATTACTTCAGAATGATTCAAATTCAATACAGGATAATCACCTAAAGTTGGATCATAAATTCCGTCTGAATTAGCATCATAAAAAGGAGCTTGCAAACTAGGCCAGCGATTAATATTATAGGCTATATGTTTGCCTGCTTTGGAAGCAATTATTTCAGTACCATAAACTGAAAATAATTTATCTCCATCCTTACAATCAATAACACTTGTATTACCAAAATTATCCAAAGCACCAGGCCAAAAATCAATTCCAGTCTGTCTATAGGTTTGACCTGCTGTATATAAATTATTACTTGCGTCAATTCCACTTAACCAAAGCGCAGAAGCGAAGGAAGAATTTATACCTGATCCTTTTGGGATTTCATAAGCCCCATCACGTGAATCAAAAATATCCCAAAACTTATCGCCTCCGTTTAACAACTTTGCTCTAACATTATTTATGTATAAATTAATGCTTGCAGAAGATTCAATGCAGTTTGCAGTATTATTTGCCTTAACGCAAATTCCAATTAATTGCATTAAAAATAAAAAAGTATAAATTTTTAATTTCATGATTTATTACTTGATAGTTAGAATTTTCTGATAGCAATTACTTTGAACTTACTTCCCTTTAAAGAAATCGTTTTATTGTTTCCAAAACTTAGTCTTACGCTTATGGCCTCAGTTTTAGAATTCTCTGTTGAACTCCAACTATTAATTGCTGACAATGGAACTATTCTATTTTTGAAAATATATATTAATTCTTTTTGAGAAGGCAAATACCAATCTTCATAACCATTTGATTTTAACTCTTCACAATACTTTGCAGCATAATTCCCAGAACTTTGAATATTAACAATAGATTGAGTGTTAGCAAAACCAGTATGAAATAAGGAGTCGGTGTTTGAAACCAAAGTATCTATTCCGTTATTATTCCAAGAGAATGTCTCAGTTGTTTGTTTTGAACATACCAATCCATGAAATTCTCCATCAACATATCCTGGTTCTCCTTGGTTAAATACATAAAACAAATAACCCCCTTGTATATAAGCTTTATAATAAATAGCATCAGTTGCGAATGTCCTCTGCGGCCCATAAACAACACCTGTTGAAGTTAGAATATATGCTTTCACATAATAGGCTTGCTCAGGCATTAATTTGCGCATTACTATTTTAATTGAATCTGATGTATATGAACCACCAATTTTAAAATCATTTATGGTTGGTTGAGGGTGTTTGCTATAACAAATTCCTGCACCATAAATAGTTTGCCCCCCGATGTTACTAATTTTAAATCCGGAAATGGCAGTATCTATTCCAATATACCTTACTGGCAATGTCATTACAGTAGGCACTAAATTATTAACTACTGGAATACCATTAGTTGTTTCATAAGAATTGGATTTCATTTTTGAATGAGCTATTAAACCCACATTCGAAAAGCAGAAAATTAATAGTACTGAAACAATAATGGTAAATCTTATACGCATAGATTCTTTGTTTTTACATATACAAGTTACCTATTTAATTTGCATTAATTGATTTTAATTGTCATACTAAAATCAATTTTTCATGAAAAGTATAATATCGTATTGTTAAATCTGCTTCCTTGTTTAATTATTATGATTGATAATCATTCTGTTTTGAGGAATATATATGGTTTTTCGTGGAATAAAATCCACAAAAACATTCTCAATAGTCAAATTTATCCATAAAAACTTATCGGAATAAATTTTGCATTAAGTTGAATTAATCTAATACTAACAACATGAAAAAGTCAATCATTATTTGCTTGCTTTTAATTTCAGTTGAAATCATTCAAGCACAACCAAAAGGGTTTTATTACTATTCAAGAATTGGTTTAGGAGTATCTAATTTTAATAATAGTGCAATTAATAATCAAACAGGAAAGCTTGCCATCAATGCAGGTATAGCTGGTAATTATCAATTCAATAATTACTTCGGAATTGTTGCTGAAGCTGATTTTGTTTCCAAAGGATCTAAAATACGAGGTGTTGAAACAAATACTTTTCCTAGTGCCAATCAGGCTTATGAAGATATCTACAAATTGTTTTATGCTGAAATTCCAGTTTTAATAAAGATCAGTTATCCCATAACAGAGGCTTTCTATGTTAAAGGATATGGAGGCATTAGCACCAATTTCAATTTATTGGGAACTACTTCACGTAACTATGATGATGTGAATGAAGCTGACCAATTGGATCGTCAAATAAATGGCATTAATTTATTAGAAAATGCAATTGTTTACGGTTTTGGATTTGAAATAAAAGATAAAGACGATCACTTATATTCTTTTGATTTTAGAACTTCTGATGCAATTAATTCATTAGGGAACATCAAAAACAGCGAAAACAATACTATTTCAGGCTTTAACCATTATTATACAATAGGTTTTGGTTATAGTTTTTAATTTCAATCTGCTAATATTAATAAATAAACTTAGAAAGCAATCTTTATATTTGCCTTGTTTAAGATAGCAACAACAAGGTATGTCATTTAAGAAAGCAGTCTATGGACTTTTATTTCAGCTTTTCTTAGTTATTATAGGTTCGAATAGTTTTGGTCAAATTAATAACCAGCTATTCACTCCTCCTTTTGCAAAAAATGATAGCATATTAATTGGGAAAAATCAATCTATAGATATTGACATACTTTTAAATGATATTGATTTAGATGGTGATATCAATCAATGCAATATTCAAATTATTGCAAATGCACAATTAGGATTAACTTCTTTAATCGGAAAAAAAATTCAATATGCTCCTTCAACAAATGTTTGTGGATTTGATAGTATAAAATATCAATTAACGGATATTAACAATGAGGTTTCGAATATTTCTACCGTTTATATTGAAATTACTTGTTTCAATATTGCACCTGTTGCTATTAATGATTTCTTTACTTTAAATGAAGATCAATTAGATAGTATGGACGTTTTCGACAATGATCGATATACAGATGGTCCAAGCAGAAATATTAGCATCCTTAATGGTCCTAAAAATGGTTCTGCAAGCATTACCTCCATTGGAATATTAAAATATCTTGGGAATGATAATTTTGATGGATTTGATACATTAAGCTATTTATTTTGTGATCAAGATCTAACTAATCCATTGTGTGATACTGGTTTTGTTTTCATACAATTAAATCCTATCAATGATCCACCAATTGCTGAGAAAGACACACTTCAAACATTTAGCAATAGAAACAAATCAATAAATTTAAAAATCAATGATGTTGATATTGATGGGCCACTAATGGATTATCATATCATTCAAAATCCAAGTCAAGGTTCATTTATTTTAGCCGCTAATGGATTAGGAGAATACCAAAATAGCAACAGCTTTATTGGAACTGATTCATTACAATATGAAGTCTGTGATTTGTCTAGCCCCTCACTTTGCGATTCTGCATGGCTTCATATAAATATTTCAGAAGTATTCGAAAAAGCAGAATTAAAAAATGATACTTTAAGAGTAGTATTTAATAGCAATAATCGCTTGAATATTTTAAGTAATGATAACTTCCCAAATACTTTCCATACTGATAGTGTGTTCATCTTGAATACCCCTAGCGCTGGCGTATTCAGTTATGCTGACAGTACCATACAGTTCACACCTAATACAGGATTTATTGGAGATTTTGATTTGCAATATTTTATTAAAGACGATATTGATTCCATTTCCAATATAGCCAATATCAAAATATTAGTTAATGAATTGCCTCACTCTATTGATATTTGTCCAATTCAAACTATCAGCAATCAAGCTATCAACATCTATTTATTTCAAAATGCAATCAATGGTACTGCTACCATCAATCAAAATGAAATAATAATAAGAAAATTGCCACAGTTTGGTAGTTTATCACCTTTTAATACAGCCGATGGAACGATAAATTATATTCCATTAAATAATTATGAAGGTATAGATTCTTTTCAATTCAACTTAATCGACCAAGATGGGTTCCTATCAGAAGCCATTAATGTTTGTATTGAAATCATCAATGATATTCCTGTAAATATTTCTTCAACTATTAGTCCTAATGGAGATGGATTAAACGATTATTTAACATTTGAAAATATAGAAGACTACCCTGATAATGAAGTAATAGTTTTTGATAGATATTGGAATGAAGTTTATCATACAAAAAGTTATTCTGCAATAAATTATTGGGATGCACAAAATGTAAATACCGGAACATATTATTACGTGGTTAAAATAAAATTGAATGCTAAAGAAAAAATTATTAAAGGGTTTTTGACATTAATAAAATGAGAAAACTTCTACCCCTACTCTTCTCTGTAATTTCTTTATCAGCCTTGGCTCAAGATGAGCCAGTGTTTTCGCATTATATGTTTAATAGTATTAGTTTCAATCCAAGTTATGCAGGTAATAAAGACAACTTACAAATTCAATCAAATTATAGATTACAATGGATTGGATTAGAAGGAGCACCTCGTACAATTCAATTTAGTTTTGATGGACCAGTTTATAAAAAGATGTCAGCAGGCTTAGATATTGTTGAAGATAAAATTGGGAATTTTAGTACAACAAAAATTTATAGCAATTATGCATATAGAATAAGTTTAAATGGCAATAGTAGAATTTCATTTGGCTTAGCACTTGGTTATGAAAATAGAAGATTAAATAAGGGTGATGGATATATTGACCCTGCTTATAATTCTATTGATTTAAGTCAAAATACATTCAATGCTCGTTCAGGTATTTATTTAAGCAACAACGATTTTTATATTGGCATTTCAGGCACCAATTTAATTGAAAATGAAACTTATTTCAATGCAAGCAAATTAAAACCTCAGAGAAATTTATACTTGACTACAGGATATTTATTTAAACTGTCTGAAACAACAGTATTTTATCCAAGTGTATTATATAAAGATGATTTCAATAACTCCTCTTATTTTAATTTCACAGGGCTTATTGGATATAACTCAATAATTTGGGCTGGCATAAGCTACCGAAGAGGCTTCGAATTATTTTCAAATAATCAATCTGATTTTTCAAATAATACTTCACAAGTATTGGGATTATTGGTTGACTTTGAAATCAACAATCAATTAAGATTGGGCTATAATTTTGATTACAGTCTCTCCTATCTTAAAAATTATGAAAGTGGTTCACATGAATTAAGTGTCTCTTATTTCTTTGGAAGTAAAAAAAGTAAAAGAATGTTGAACCCAAGATATTTATAGTGATGAGAAATATAACTTTCATACTACTCATTTTAATTTCAATATTTATTGATCAAAAACTTTATGCTCAAAAGGATTTGAATAAGGCCAAAAACCATTATGATAATTTTGAATATGAATTAGCAATTCCTTTGTATTTAAATGGCTTAAATGAAGGCAGTAAATTAGAAACAATTGAACAATTAGCTGATTGTTATCGATTAACTAATCAATATAAAGAGGCATGTAAGTTTTATGAAAGAGCATTGGATATTCCATATTATTCAGCTACTTCAATATTTTATTACGCTGAAATGTTATTTAGATTGGGTAAATATGATGAAGCCGAGTATCAATATACATTTTATAAAAATTACCAACCTAACAATATTCAATATGTTGATACTTGTATTAAATCATGTTTAAATGCAAGCAAATTAATTCAACAACCTTTATCAGTAAAAATAGAAAATTTAAAAGAACTCAATAGCAAATTTTCAGATATAGGAATATCAATTAGTGGAAATCAAATTTATTTTAGTTCAAATAGAAAATTAGGAAATGCCAATTTGATAGATTCATGGACCGGTAATTCTTATTTTAAAATTTTCTCTATTGCCTATAAAAAACAGAATCAGAAATTAACATTTCAACGTGCTAAATCATTTGATGTGAACATCAACAATGGTTACCATTCTTTTTTCCCTACTTTCAATCAAGAAGAAAACAAAATGTTTTATACCTATACTGAATTAGAAAGTAACCCCAAAAAAAAATATCAAATAAAAGCCAAAGAATTTGTGAATAGAATGCAAATAAAAGAAGCAAAATTAGTTGGGAAAAGATGGCAAAGAGTAGATAGCAATATCCAAAATAATATCAATTACTCAATGATTCATCCATGTTTAAATAAACTAGGAAATCGATTATATTTTTCATCAGATATGCGTGGAGGATATGGATCTTATGATTTATACTATAGCGATATTGATGAAAATGGAAAATTATCAAAACCAATAAATTTGGGAAGCAAAATTAATACAACAGGTTTAGAAGTATATCCTAGTCTTTTAAACGATTCGGTTCTTTATTTTTCAAGTTCCGGACGTTCTGGATTAGGTGGTTTGGATATATATGAAGCTGTTATTTTCGATAACAACTTTAGCAAAGTAAAGAATATAGGCTATCCAATCAATAGTTCTTTTGATGATTTTTCTTATATTTTCTCCGAAAAACTCCAATTGTCATTTTTTTCATCAGATAGACAAGGTGGTAAAGGAAAAGACGATATTTATTTAGTTGAATGGCAAGAGAGTACCAATATTAAACCATAAATCAATGAAATAACACAACTTATTGACGGCTAAATCCGTAAAACAGCAATTTATTAACAACAAAAACCCCCAATGCACAGCTTACGCTTTGTCCTTCCAATATTAATATTATTTGGCAGCATTACTGCCAATGCGCAAACTCGTATTTGTCCAAACAATGTGCCTTTTGAAGTTGCGAACCTTACCGGCAACCCTGATAGTGTTTGGATTAGTAATTCTAATTCAAGAAGCAATCAATGTTGTGGCTCTAGTAACCCCGATAGGTGTATTGAGTTTATTATCACTTTAGATCCAGGTGCTCAAGGAATAAAATTTGATATAGCCTCTGGTGGAGCGCCTCCAGGTGCTTTATTTTATCAAGTAAATTGTGGGGTACCAGTTGCTGTTGGGCAAGCCATTTGTTTAAGTGGAGTTGGACCTTTCAATATCACTTTTTGTAAACCAGGAAATAATCCAAATTCATATAAAATCACTTCAATTGCCAAGCCTTCTGTTTCACCACCAACAGTTGTAAGTGATGGTTGTAGTGGTACTATATTCTCTTCTGGTTACCAACAAAATACAATTACTTGGAGATCTGTACCAAATAACCCGTTATATGATGCTTATTTATCTGCCACTTCTGGCCAAGACACCATTTCTGTTAACTTTGCTCCTGGTGCTCCAGCATTCGTAGATTATGAGGTTTGTGGTACGCCAATTGGAGCTTGTGTTGGCAATATAATTTGTGATACAGTTAGGGTCCAATTTATCAATACATTATCTGCGGATATCCAACCAAAAAATGCAAGTATCTGTTTTGGATCTTTAGGTTCATCTTTAACTGCAACTGGAGTTGGAGGTTTAGCTCCTTTTTCTTATACATGGAGCACTGGACAAACCACTCAAAGTATTGTTGCTCCAACTGCTGGAACTTATTCTGTAATTATTGATGACGCCACAAGCTGCCCTATTGCTTTTGATACAGTTGTGGTAACTGCGTTTCCTTCAACAATAATTGCCACAGCTCCTGTTGACCGAATAGAATGTAACAATACAAATCCTTTCTCAATTCAATTATCAGGTAGCATACAATCAGCAACAGGTGGCATTTGGACAAGTACTGGAGCAGGTACATTTTCACCAAATAATACTACTTTAAATGCAATTTATTTACCCAGTGCTGCTGAAATCACTGCAGGTACAACATTATTAACCCTTACCACAACAGGTAATGGAACTTGCCCAGCAGATACCGACCAGGTTTTTTTTAGAATTAGAAATGCCCCGATAGTAATTGCTGGTAACCCTATAACGGTTTGTGCAAATAATTCAAATGTTACACTAAATGGAAGTGTGAGTGGTATCACAACTACTGGAATCTGGAGTTCTTCAGGAACGGGAACATTTAACCCAAATAATATAACACTTAATGCTACTTATCTTCCTAGTAACGCTGATAAACTTCTGGGAAATGTTACTTTGACTTTAACTTCTACCAATAATGGATTATGTAATCCAGTTATAAGTAATTTAGCATTAACCATTACTGCTGCTCCTGTAGTAAATGCAAATAGCAACCAAACAGTTTGTGCAAACAATTCCAATGTGCTTTTAAATGGTTCTGTTACTGGGAGCTCCACTACAGGCATTTGGACAACAAATGGAACTGGAACATTCAATCCAAATAATACTACCTTAAATGCCACTTATATTCCATCTGTGCTTGATAGAACTAATGGAACAGTACAATTGATTTTAAGTTCAAGTAATAATGGTAATTGTAATATTGTTAGAGACACAATGCTGATTACAATTACTAATTCTCCAATTGTTAATGCTGGAACAAATATTACTCGTTGTAAAAATAATTTAGGAAATATTACTTTAAATGGCTCAGTAACTTCAGGTGCAATTACTGGTATTTGGACCACAACCAATGGAACAGGAACATTCAGCCCAAACAACACAACACTAAATGCAAATTATGTTCCTTCTAATTTAGATCTAACAAATGGCTTTGTTGATTTAATTTTAAGTTCAACTGGAAATTCTGCTGGAACTTGTTTAGTTGTTAGAGATACAGTTCAAATTAATTTCACTAATTCTCCAATTGTTAATGCTGGTTTAGATCAAACAGATTGTGCTAACAATATAAATTTTAATTTATCTGGAACAATTAATGGTGGTGCAAGCACAGGTATTTGGGCAAGTTCTGGAACTGGTTCATTTTTGCCTTCAAATACTACTTTAATTTGTAATTACATTCCAAGTATTGCAGATATAGTTGCAAATATTCCAATTAGAATTATATTAACTTCTACAGGAAATACAGCTGGAAGTTGCACTGCTGTTTCAGATACTTTATTTTTAAATATAAGTCCAAGTCCAATTGTTAATGCTGGAATTGATTTAACAATTTGTGCAAGCAACACTACTATAAATTTAAGTGGTAGTGTTTCAGCGGGAGCTAGTACAGGAATTTGGAGCACAACCAACGGAACTGGCACATTCAGCCCAAACAATACAACATTAAATGCAACTTATAATGTTTCTGCAAATGACATTCTCAATGGTTCCGTAACATTTGTTTTGAGCTCAACTGGAAATACAGGTGGATTATGTAACACAGTAAGAGATACAGTTATTTTTACAATTGCAGCAAAAGCTATAGTGAATGCTGGAGTTAATATTGTAAAATGCAAAAACAATATTGGTACCATTTCTTTAACAGGTACAGTAACAGCTGGAGCAACTACTGGTTCCTGGACTACAACTGGTACTGGAACTTTCAGTTCTCCAAATTCTTTAACAACTAATTATACAGCAAGTATTGCAGATATTAATTCTAATTTACCTATACAACTTATTCTCACTTCTACAGGAAATACTGGCGGATTGTGTTCAGCAGTTAGCGATAGTTTAGTATTAACTTTTACTGCTGCACCAAATGTAAATGCTGGAAGCAATCAAACTGTTTGTGCAAATAATATTGTTGCAGGTATACAACTTAATGGAATTATTTCAGGAGGTGCAAGCGCAGGAATTTGGACAAGTTCAGGAACTGGAAGTTTTAGTCCGAATAATACCACTCTAAGTGCAGTATATTTTCCAAGTATTTCAGATATAAATTCTGGCAGTGTCAACTTAAAATTAAAATCTACAAATCATGGAATCACAAATTGTTCAATAGATTCTGCAATAATTTTGATTAGTATCAATCCATCTCCAATTGTAAATGCAGGTAGCAATCAAACAATTTGTGCTAATGCAGCAAACGCAATTGCATTGAATGGAACAGTTTCTGGTGGTGCAACAACTGGAACATGGACTACCTCTGGGACAGGTACATTTGCAAACGCAAATAGTTTAATTACCACTTATACATTAAGTACTGCGGATAAATTAAGCAGTTCAATCAATTTTACTTTAACATCAACAGGTAATAGTTCAGGAACTTGTATAGCTGTTAATAATGTTATGACATTAACAATTACTCCTGCACCTATTGTAAATGCTGGCCTTAATCAAACTGTATGTAAAAACAATCCAATTGTTACACTGAGTGGAAGTGTAACAGCTGGTGCAACTACTGGCACTTGGTCAAGTCCAAATGGAACTGGTTTATTTGGAAATGCAAATTTACTCAATACAAATTACACTCCTAGTTCGACTGATTTAAATAATGGTTCAACCACAATTATTTTAACAAGTACAGGAAACACAGGTGGTACTTGTGTGGCAGTTAAAGATACAATGGTTATTTTCTACAGTCCAACACCAATTGTTAATGCTGGAACAGATCAAACAGTATGTGCAAATAACTCAATTATTTCTTTAAATGGATTAATCAGTGGAGGAGCAACTACTGGTATTTGGACCTGCAATGGAACGAATATTATTAATAATGCCAATTTATTGAATGCAAGTTATACTCCTTCTGCAACTGATATAAGTAATGGAAGTGTTAGATTTATACTTACATCAACAGGAAATACTGGGGGTACTTGTATTGCAGTAAGTGATACTTTATTTGTAACAATTGGTCCTTCACCAATTGTGAATGCAGGTGCCGATATAAATAAATGTTCTAATAATTTAGGAACTATAAATTTAAATGGAACTGTTTCTGGAGGTGCAACAACAGGCACTTGGAGTACAACAGGAACAGGCGTTTTTATACCTAACAGCAATACATTAAACGCTACCTATATTCCAAGCAATGCGGATATACTTGCATCTAATATTACCTTAATTTTGAGCTCAACAGGTAATTCAAATGGTACATGTTTGCAAGTAAAAGATTCAACTTCATTGACCATTTTAGCAAAGCCAAATGTAAATGCTGGAAGTAATGTTACAGTTTGTGCAAATAATTCTTCTATAATTAACTTATCAGGAATTGTTAACGGAGGAGCTTCAACTGGAATTTGGTCATCAAATGGTACAGGTATTTTTGGAAATAATACAAATTTAAATACAACCTATACACTTAGTAATTTGGATAAAACAAATGGAAGTGTAATTATTAAATTAAAATCAACTGGTAATTCTGGTGGCTTATGTAATGCAGATTCTTCAAACATTACAATTACCATAATTCCTCCTCCAATTGTAAGTGCTGGTATTGATAAAAGTATTTGTTCAAGTATTACCTCCGTCAATTTGAATGGAAGTGTAATTGGTGGGGCAAGCACAGGTACATGGACTACTTCTGGAACAGGTACATTCAATCCAAATGCAAATTCGTTAAACGCAATTTATACGCCAAGTGCTACAGATATTTCTAATGGAAATGTTTTTATTGTTCTGCATTCAACAGGAAACAGTGGAAATTTATGTAATGTAGTAACTGACACTTTGCAATTAACAATTCTTCCATCTGCCAGTGTGAATGCGGGTTTGGATCAACCCATATGTAAAATTCAAAGTTCTATTCTTTTGAATGGACAAATTAGTGGAAACACCACAACAGGGTTTTGGACAACAACTGGTTCGGGTACTTTTGTGCCTAATGCAAATACAAAAAATGCAACCTATTTAATTAATGCATCGGATACGTTATTAAGTAGTATCATTTTCATACTTACTTCAACCAATAATGGAAGTTGCCTTGTTGCAATTGATACCATGCGTGTTACTTTTAGTAATAGTGATGATCCAGGGTTTACCTATTCTTCTGGTACATTTTGTTTTGATGATCCTGCAAATAAAACTCCCGTAATTCCTATTTTAGCTACGGGCTCTTCTGGTATATTTACGAGCAGTCCAGCTGGCTTAACACTTAATTCAACAACTGGTAGTATCAATGTCTCCACAAGTGCTTTAGGCATTTATAATGTCAAATTTAAAACAAACGGACCATGTCCAGATAGCAGTGTAGTAGCCATAAATATAACAAATAGTCCAAGTGCAAATTTTAGTTATCCTGGCACATTTTGTAAAGGAAGTGCAAACGCGCTACCTGTTTTTGCTTTAGGAGCAAGTGCAGGATTTTTCACTTCTAATTCTTCGAATATTATTTTCATTAATCAAAATACTGGTGAAATAGATATTTACAATAGCATTCCTGGAACATATACAATCACCAACACTATTCCAGCATCTGGAACATGCCCAAGTAGCACTGCTTCAAATACAATTACGATTAATAATTGGGTGAAATTATCTACTACTCAAAACTTAAAATCAGTTTGTGCGAATAATTCATTAGTAAATATTGATGCAAGTTTTAATGTCGGTTCGCCAATTACAACTGGCAGTTGGAAAAGCAATGGAGATGGTGTTTTTGGAAATGCGAATACTACAAATACAACATATACTGCTGGCAATAATGACAAAACTAATGGAACTGTTATATTAAGGTTTGTAAGTGATGACCCAATTGGTATTTGTACTTCTGATTCCGTAACTGTTCAAGTAAATATTAGCCCCTCACCTATTGTTGATGCGGGTTTAAACGATACTATATGTGCTGCAAATACATTCATTCCTTTAAATGGAAATATTAATGGTGGTGCTACAACTGGCATTTGGTCAACAAATGGAACTGGTATTTTCACGCCCAATAATTCTACCTTAAATGCTAATTATATTTTTAGTTTACAAGATAGGCTGAATGGTTCAGTAAAATTATTTTTAACATCCACTGGAAATACAAACAATGCATGTATTGCTGTAGTTGATTCGGTTACTTACCATATAATATTAGACCCTGTCATTCAAGCAGGGGCTGATCAAAATCTTTGCTTCAATCAAGATACCATTCAATTAAATGGAAGTATAACAGGAAGTGTTACAACTGGTATTTGGTCGAGCACAGGTTCAGGATTTTTCTTGCCAAATAATAATGCATTACAGGGAAAATACATCCCATCATTAGCAGATAAAAATTCAGGGAATTTCAAATTGATTTTAACTTCTAATGTAGCTACAACTATTTGTTCATTTGTAAATGATACTGTCAATATCAACATCAGTAACCCCACTGTTGTAAATGCTGGACCAAATAAAATTGTTTGTGCTAATAATTCATTGATTACACTTAATGGAACAGTTACTGGTGTAACAACAACTGGCATTTGGAAAACAAATGGTGATGGCACTTTTAATTCAGTAAATACTAATTTAATAAATTCTTATATTCCAGGAGCTCTTGATTTATTAAATGGTTCGGTTTTACTTAGATTGGTGAGTACAAATAATATTTCTTGTAATCCAGATTCTGATTTTGTTCAAATAACTATTACTCCAGGCCCTATTGTGAATGCAGGTATAGACCAAAGTATTTGTAAAAATAATTTAACGATAAATTTAAATGGTACTGTAAGTGCTGGTGCCAATAAAGGCAAATGGACAACTACAGGAAGCGGTATTTTCTTGCCAAATGATTCTACCTTAGCTGCAAGTTATGTTCCAAGTATTTCTGATTTAAATTTAAATACTGTCACGCTCATTCTAAGTTCAACAGGCAATAGCAATAATACTTGTTTATTAGTAAGAGATTCCTTGACTATTAATTTCACTCTTGCCCCAATACTTAATGCTGGCATTGATAAACAAATATGTGAAAATTCAATTTTACCTGTTAGTATTAATGGATCAATTGGTGGAGGAATAACTAAAGCTAAATGGACAAGTTTATCAGGTGATGGCACTTTTCTTCCAAATGATTCTGCTTTAATTATAACCTATACATTAGGACCAAACGATATTAATAATGGGTCAGTAACATTAATTTTAAGTAGTACTGACCATACAGTAAATTCTTGTCTTGCATTGAATGACAGCATGCAAATATTCGTACTACCTGCCGCTTCAGTTAATGCGGGTTTGGACAGATTAGTTTGTATGAATACCAATGTTTCATTAAATGGAATTGTTTCAAATGGTGCAAGCACTGGAATCTGGAAAACAAGTAATGGAACCGGTTCGTTTTTACCTTCCATTAATAATTTAAATGCAACTTATATTCCAAGTAATAATGATTACTTAATTGGTAATATCAATATCATTTTAGAAAGCACTGGAAATTCAAATGGTATATGTATTCCAGTTTCTGATACATTTCTATTAAATTTTATTGCAGTACCAATTGTTGATGCTGGACCTAATCAGTTAGTATGTGCTGATGTTTCAACAGTACAATTAAACGGAAGTGTAACGGTAACTACTACAAATGGTATTTGGACAAGTAATGGAACAGGTACATTTTTTCCAAATAATACCACTTTAAATGCAACATATGCTCCTTCAAGTTTAGACACTGCAAATGGATTAGTAAAACTATTTTTGACTTCAATAGGTGGACCTGGAACATGTACAAATACTGTTGATAGCTTGACTATAAACTTCACTCCCGCTCCTATAATTGTTGCTGGATTAAATGGTAGTGTATGTATTAATAATCCGACAATTGGTTTATCTGGATTAGTAACAGGAGCAAGTAATACAGGCCTTTGGAAAAGTAGTGGGGATGGTATTTTTACACCCAATAATTTAGCTTTAAATGCATCTTATCAACCAGGAATAAATGATTTAATAAATGGAAATGTTTTATTCACCTTACTTCCAAGTAATATAGGAACTTGTGTTTTAGATAGTAGCCAAATTCAATATTTATTTACTCCAATTCCAATAGTTGATGCTGGAGTAAATCAAAGCGTTTGTGCCAATGAATCTCAAATTAATTTAAGTGGAATTGTTAACCAAGGTGCTACTACCGGTCGTTGGACAACCAATGGAACTGGACAATTCAGTCCAAATGATAGTAGTTTAAATGCAATTTATTTAATTAGTGCTGCAGATAAATTATTAAGTTCATTCAAACTTTATCTGACTTCAACAGGAAACACAAACAATACCTGTTTAAGTGCTTCAGATAGCATAACAGTTACTATCGTTCCAGCTGTTCAAATAAATTTAACTGATACATTCAATGTTTGTGCGAATAATTCTTCAGTAAATTTACAACCAATTATCAATGGTGTAAGCACTAGTATATTATGGACAACCACTGGTAGTGGTTCATTTATACCAAATAATACTACATTAAATGCTACATATCTTCCATCAGTAATTGACACCAGCAATAGGCAAGTTACATTGAAATTAACGATAGGAAATTTAGGTGGCTGTTTAAATTCTAATGATTCTTCAATAATAATAATTAGTCCAGCTCCAAGAGTTATTGCTGGACAAAATATTACTGTGTGTGCAAATAAAGATTCTGTATTTTTAAATGGTAATATCTTTGCTGGCGCTAGTTCAGGTACTTGGGTTTCAAATGGCACAGGTACCTTTTTCCCAAATGCAAATTCATTAAATGCAATCTATATTCCTTCTAATGCTGATGTAAGTTCAGGTAATATCAGAATGATTTTGAATTCAACAGGAAATACTTTAGGTACTTGCCTTTCAAGAAGTGATACTTTATTTATAAATATAACCGCTGCCCCAATTGTACAAGCAGGATCCAATCAAACAGTATGTGTAAATAATTCATCCATACAATTAACTGGAAATATTAATGGAGGTGCAAGTACAGGTATTTGGACAAGCAGTGGTACAGGTATTTTCTTACCAAATAATGCTGTATTAAATCCAATATATGTACCCTCACCAAACGATCTAACACTTTCTAATGTTCAATTAATTCTTACAAGTTTTGATCATGGCTTACAATTTTGTAATAGTGTAAGTGATACGATGCAATTAAACTTCACCCTATCTCCATTAATAACTTTAGTTGATACCTTGTTAAGTTGTATAACAGATAATTCAGTTAATGTAATAAGTCAGATCTCACAAGGAGCGACAACTGGAGTTTGGATTAGTTTGGGCTCAGGAAATTTTGCACCAAATAATACTGATTTAAATATTAATTATTTACCAAGTGCTCAAGACAAATTAAATGGTTCAGTAAAATTGGTTTTAAATAGTACTGGAAACACAGCAGGGACTTGCCTTTCGGAAAGTGATACGGTCACAATTATTTTCACTCCATTAATATTTACAGATGAGGATGATACCATTCAAGTTTGTAAAAACAATTTAATTATCCAATTAAATGGAAACATCACAGGTGGAAGTAATACAGGAAGGTGGATTAGTAGTGGAACTGGAAACTTTATTCCAAATGATACAACATTAAATGCTCAATATATTTTATCAAGCAATGATACATTAGGAAATAATATTTTATTAAGATTGCTATCAACAAACAATGGCGGATGCGATACTTCAGAATCAAAATTATTAATTGATTTTTTACCTGCACCTAAAGTTTTTTCTGGTCCAGATTTAAATATTTGTTCAAATAGCGGCTTAGCAAATTTATCTGGAGTTATTATAGGTGCTGCAAGTAAAGGTATTTGGACAAGTACAGGAACTGGAACTTTCCTTCCAAATGATACTATTTTAAATCCAGTTTATATTCCAAGTAGTGCAGATTTCAATTCTGGACAAATTACATTAAGATTAACAACTAGAGATCATACAATTAATTCATGTAATTCTGAATTTGATGAAATGAATATCAACCTTTATGTATCAGCTACGGTAAGTGCAGGTCAAGATAGATATGTTTGTTACAATGATACAAGTGTATTATTGTTTGCAAATGCATCAGGTGCAAATCCATTTAGATATTTTTGGAGTAATGGTGAAACAACTCCAAACATTGAAGTAGGTCCTGGAATTTATTACATCAGAATTCAAGATATCAATGATTGTATTCCAACTTATGATACGGTTGTTGTTTATGCTGTTGATACGAATATTATTGCAAAAGCAGGAAATGATTCAACAATATGCATTAAAACAGATAGTGTTTTATTGAATGGTCAAATATTAGGTTTCAATCAAGGTCATTGGCAAGGTTTAGGTGTTTTTTCACCTGATTCTGATGCATTAAATGCAGTATATTATCCAACAATTACAGAAAAAACTCAAGGATTTTTTGATTTAATTTTGATTCCTTCTGATGAAACTGGATGTACTTTTACAAATGATACCATCCGATTTAATTTTCTCAATGTACCAAGTGAAAATATCAACGGTCCGAATGTGGTATGTTTAGCTAACGCTATTTCAAATTATCAAACTAACCTTGTCATAGGTCAAAATTATAATTGGATTGCAACAGGTGGCACAATATTAGGCTCAAACACGAACAATACGGTGTCGGTTCAATGGGGAGCAGCAGGTGGGACCTTAACATTAAACATTTCAAATGTTACTGGTTGTGATACTACTTTAACTATGAACGTTAGTAATGTTGGAATGCTAAAACCTTCTATAGTTGGAACTTTAAGTGTTTGTAATAATTCAGCATTGCAACAAATTTATTCAGTGAATAATAATATTGGTAATACTTATGCATGGAGCTGCAGTAATGGTTCAGTAATTTCTGGGCAAAACAGTAACAATGCAACTATACAATGGTTAGGTTCTGGACAATTAATTATTACTGAAACAGGAAATTTAGGATGCGAAATAAAAGACACCATTGATTTTATATTTAGTCCATTATTAGCTTCAACCATAAGTTTATCTGATGCATCGGGCTGTGCTCCTTTAGATGTTAATTTTAATATCAATACACTCAATCCAGAACCATTGATCTATAAATGGATTATTAATGAAGATACATTGATTCAAAAAAATCCAAATTATCAATTTCAAAATCCTGGAAACTATCCTGTTCAGTTTATTTTAAGTAATGGAACCTGCACAGATACAACTAATACAAACATTACAGTTTTTGAAGACCCAATTGCAGAATTTAATTATTTGAATGCTCCTACTGATTCTCTCGACTTTCCAACTGATACGCTTTGGATTTTTAATACCTCTGAAATAAATGCAGATTATTTTTGGGACTTTGGTGATGGAAATACTGATACCATTAAACACCCAATTCATAAATTCAATCAAGCAGGAAGTTATCAAATTGTTTTAAGAGTAACTGACAGAACAACTGGATGTGTTAGCTATTTTACTAGACCATTTACTTTAGAAGTTAATAGTAATTTAAATAGTCCTACTGTCTTTACTCCAAATGGAGATGGAATAAATGATAAATTTAGAATCTACGAAAAAAATCTAAGGAACTTTAGAATTTTAATTTTTGATAGATGGGGAAGCATCATATATACCTCCAACGATCCGAATTTTGAATGGGATGGAACTTATAATGGAAATGAATGTACTGTTGGAGCCTACGTCTATCACATTATAGCGATTGGTGAAGACAATTCAGATTTCATTAGAACAAGTATTATCAGTATTGTTAGATAAAATAAAGACTTAAAGATTACTCACTCATCACAACCGCCATCTTCTTTGATTTACTTGAAATAACCATTCTAGTTAAACCTTTCATGTTTAGTCCTTCGGGTTTAATTTGAATTGGTTTCCAAATTAGATCCTTTTTAGGATCACATACAAATATTTTAGAACCATCATTTGTAAATATCATCCCATCTTCAGACCAAGTTATATCTTCATGTTCATCAAAAAGGTTAATAATAGTTGTAATTTTAAATGTTTTTAAATCGACTTTTTTCAACACTCTTTCTTTTTCTGAAATTATGTGAACAAAACTAAATGCATTTTCATTTGGAATTTTATGTAATGATCTACCAATATTTGCAATAATTGTACTATCCTTTCTATTATCTAAACGATAATAATGAAGCGTATTCTCTTTACCCAATACAAATAAAATCAATTCATTTTCACTTAACCAAGCATGGTAGCCAATTACTAAATTTTTGATTAAAAAAATTGGATCACCACCATTTATAGGGTACTTGATTAGAAATTGACTATTACTATCCGGTACATGTATGCATGATATATACTTTTTATCAAAAGTTAATGTTGGAGAATATTCTGATGCATTCGCACTAGAAAAAATCTTCCTTTCATTACTTAAATAATTATACATTTTAATATCTGTATTCCCCTCATCATTCATTGAAGAATAATAAATTAAATGTTTTCTTGCATCAAAGTTTGGTTGATTATCATAACCTTTTTGATTTGAAATATTTACTGGATTCGAAAGTAGGTATTGACCATTTTTAATTGTGAAATCAAATAGAAAAATTTCATTACCGGGAATATTTTGCGAATAAGTAATACTTGTTTTAAAGAAAATGCAAATCAATAAAAGAATATATCTCATGATAGATGGAATTTAAAGTATAAATATATTAAAATCAAAAATGCACAATTAATTAGTATACTAATAAACTGAAATACAATGAGATACTAAATATAATTATGATTTTTATGGAATTTATTCTTTAAATTTATCATACCTATCATACTAACCTAATTTTCATCAAATGGCAAAGCAATTATTATTCATTTGTGTATACATTTTATTTCTCTCCCAAAACACAAGTTCACAAACATTAGATGCTAATGCACTTTCTACTAATGGAACCATAAATGCAATAACTTCCTTTTCTAATAATATTTATATTGGTGGTTCCTTCTCATATATTGGAAAACCTTATGGAAATGCCATCTTTGCAAATAAAACAACTGGAAGTATTAATACAAGTTTTCCTGTTATTACTGGAGATTTTAGTCCATCAGTAAAGCAAATTGTATCGGATGGCTCAGGTGGGTTTTACTTAATTGGTACCTTCTCAACTATTGGTGGTGTTGAACGTAATCGAATTGCCAAAATAAATTCTGATGGAACATTAAATACTTGGAACCCTGGATTAAATTGCAATTCTGATATCAATGCTATTGCTGTTTCAGCAGATTTCAGTACAGTTTATATTGGAGGTTTTTTCACTACTATTGGTGCAACAAGTAGTAATAGAAATAGAATCGCTGCTATCAATGCAAGTACTGGAAATGCTACATCATGGGACCCAGGAATTTCTGGTGGCTCAGTAAACACATTAGTTTTATCAACATCAAATACTATATATGTTGGTGGAACTTTCACTACCTCAAATACTATAGGTGCAAATGTTTTAACTCGAAATAGAATTGCAGAAATAAACACTACTGATAATAACGCCACTACTTGGAATCCAAATTCAGATGGAGAAATTTCCACAATAGTTTTATCAGGAACTAATATTTATGTTGGCGGTACTTTTACAAATATTGGAGGTTCAGCAAGAAATAATATTGCTAGAATTCCGAATAGTGGCAATACTGTTGATAGTTGGAATCCAAATTCTGATAACTCTGTTTATTGTATTGCAATTTCTGGAACGATGGTATTTGTTGGTGGAACATTTTTTACAATAGGTGGTATTACAACAAACAGACTCGTTGCTTTAGATGCAAACACCAATACCAATAATGCAATAAGCACTTGGGTTTCTAGTTTGACAAATGGAACTGGTTCAACAAATATTTATAGTCTTAATCTTGAAGGATCAACATTATATGTTGGCGGAAATTTTTTAAGTATTGGAGGCTCTACAAAAAGCAATTTTGCATCCATTGATATTAGCAATTTAAGTTCATTCACAGTTAATTCATTAGACATTGGAACTGGTGGACAAGTAAACACTAGTTTCATTTCAGGTACTTCAATTTATATAGGAGGAACATTTATAGTTTCAGGTGGTTCACAAAGGAACAACATTGCATCTTTCAATGGAAGTAATGGTTCCATAAATTCATGGAATCCAAATGCAAATGATCAAGTAAATGGATTATTAATTAGTTCAGACGGTTTGAATGCTTATGTAAGTGGCAATTTCACAAGTATTGGCGGACAAAGCAGAAATAGATTGGCTAAAATTAGTACAAGTACAGGAAATGCAGATGCAACTTGGAATCCTAATGCTGATGGTGGTGTTGAAAAAATAGCACTTAATTCAACAGAGTCTACTCTATTTTTTTATGGTTTCTTTAATAACATAAATGGAGCTACCGCAAGATCTTCAGTTGCTGCTGTTAGTACCTCAGGTACTGGAACGGCAACTGCATTTTCTTTTTCAGGTTTACCCAACGTTACTACTCGTTTAATTTCTGTTGCACCTGGAGATAGTATTGTTTACTTCGGTTATAACTCAACAGGAGTTACAATAAATGCTGATTCAAGAAATTTTTTCTGTGCTGTAAGAGCCTCAGATGGAACTACAACTAATTGGAATCCATTATTTAATCAAGCACCTTTTACAATTGCGTATAATGGAAATGACATGTACTTAGGTGGGCAATTTACTAGTGTAGGTGGTGATGGAAGTTTTCGAAAATTAGCTAAATTCAGTGGGGCTGCGGGTTGGCATGAACCTGTGCAAGATTTAAATTGGAATAATAGCAGTACATCTAGACCAAATGGTGATGTAAGAGCAATAGTTTATTCTTCATCTGCAACTGATCCATTATTATATATTAGTGGATCATTTTCAACAATTGGAGCTACGTCCAGACAATCTTATGCAGCTCTAAAAGCAAGTGATTTAACTTTAACTAATTGGAATTTATCAGTTGATAATAATGCTACATTAAGTAGTCGTTTACACATCTCAAAAACCACACATAAAATTTACATTTCAGATGCTGCAAATAAATTAGTTTTAGGAAGTGTTTTTTCAAATTTTGGCGCAGTTAGTGGTGACGCGAGTGATCCTCTACCTATTAAGTTATTATCATTTAATGGTAATTTATATCAAGGAAAAAAATGTGTTGAATTAAATTGGCAAACTGCTTCAGAAATAAATAATGATTATTTCGAAATTGAAAGATTAGTTAATAAAAATTCGGGGTTCGAAAAAATTGCCCAAATCCCTGGAAAAACCAACTCAAATAGTATTCAATTATATAATTATCAAGATCAAGAAATCAATAATTTTAAAACAATTTATTACCGGTTAAAACAAGTTGATATAGATGGAAAATTTGAATATTCAAAAACTATTGTAATTAATAATAACAGCAAATTGAATACTCATTTTACAATTACTCCCAATCCAAATAATGGTGAATTTAAATTAAAATTTAACCAAGCCTCATCCAATTTAATTTCAATAAAAATTGTGAACATGTTGGGTCAAATTGTATATCAAAATAATATTCAGGATAATCAATTCAATGAAAATATTAATTTAAAAAACTTACCAAATGGTTGGTACACTGTAAACATAATTGACCAAACTGAAAATAGTTCTGAAATGATTTATATCGAAAACTAATAATAACTAAATATTAATATTGATCGATGAAAAAATCCAATATCCAATTCCATTCCCTACCTTTGACTTATGCTTACGTTTAAAATTAAAGGAGAATATATTCATCTAAATCAATTATTAAAAGTTTTAGGTTGGGTTGATGATGGAGCTTTAGCCAATGAGGTAATCGACTCAGGATTAGTTAAAGTGAATGGTATTCAAGAATTAAGAAGAAGAAATAAAATTAAACCCGATAT
The DNA here is from genome assembly GCA_965279595.1 of Sphingobacteriaceae bacterium. Classification (GTDB taxonomy): domain Bacteria; phylum Bacteroidota; class Bacteroidia; order Sphingobacteriales; family Sphingobacteriaceae; genus CAIKLP01. The sequence continues at coordinate 2,074,871 of OZ257246.1, read as the reverse complement.
GGTGGTCGAGTTTAATAAACAAAAAGTCACTATTGAAGCTTAATATTTCAATAATTTAATATACATGTTGTCCACCATTTATAGAATAATTAGCACCAGTGATGAAGCTAGCTTGATTACTTGCTAAAAAGCAAACCAAATGAGCTACCTCTTCTGTACCGCCTAACCTGCCAATAGGTATTTGTTCCACAATTTGATTACGCACTTCTTCCTTAACTGCCATTACCATATCAGTTCCAATATATCCAGGAGAAATTGTATTTACAGTGATTCCTTTTCTTGCAACTTCCATTGCCAAAGTTTTAGTAAAACCATGCATACCAGCTTTTGCAGCTGAATAATTGGCTTGACCAAATTGACCTCTTTGCCCATTAACAGAAGAAATATTTATAATTCTCCCCCAATTTCTTTCAATCATACCATTGATCACATGTCTTGAGCAATTAAAAACACTATCCAGATTAGATGCTAATACATCTTTCCATTGTTCAACAGTCATTTTTCTAAAAGGTATATCTCTTGTTATGCCAGCGTTGTTGACAAGTACGTCAATAGAACCAATTTCAGATTCAATTTTAGCAACCATTTCAGCTACTGAATTAAAATCTGAAACATCGGCAAAATAGATATCAACTAATACTTGCTTTTTCTCTAATGCAGTTTTCCACAGTTTCGCTTTCTCTTCGTTCCTATAATTAGCTATTACTCTGTATCCTTCTTTGTACAATGACTCACACATTGCAGTTCCGAGTCCACCAATTGCGCCTGTTACTAATACAATTCTCTTATTGTTTGAATCCATGTTTAAATAGTTAAAAGGTTAGTTAATAGTTAGTTTTATTAGGATTTATCTAATGTAATGAATAGAAATCTCAAAAGCAATTGCATTTCATCAAAAGTTAATTGGTTTTAAATTATTGTAAAATAAATAATACAAATTGTAACTTAAATAATCTAACTAATTGAAATATAATAATTTACTGTTTTTGAAGAGATTTAAATTATTAACAACCGAGTCTAAAAACGCCTAATTGGCATAATATATGATGTAATTACTGTTTGAACACTATTAAACCTAAAGAATGAAAAAAATTTACTTACCAATTATCCTTGTCTTTATAATTTTCAACTTATTTAATGTATTGTCGAATAGGGCAATATCCAACCCAACGGGTGCACCTGCTGGAAATACAGGCTCCCCATCAGACGGAACTACCTGTGCTGAATCATGTCATGGTGGAAGTGCAGTTACTACTGCTGGAATGATCACTTCAAACATACCAGTTGGAGGATATGTACCAGGTTCAACTTATACCATCACCTTAACTTCTACAGGTTCAGGAAATAAAGGATTCCAAGTTTCACCACAAAATATTGCTGGAACTAAATTAGGAAACCTAATTGCTGGAAGTGGTACTCAAATAGTAAGTTTAAAATATTTAACACATACTACTCCAAAAACTACAGCTACTGCAGTGTGGACATTTCAATGGATTGCACCTGCAGCAGGTACAGGTACTGTAACTTTTTATGGTGCATTTGCTATTACTCAAGCATCCACTAAGAAAAGTACATTAGTAGTGAATGAAGCTGTAGTTGTAGCACCTCAAATTAATTCATTCAACCCAACCTCGGCTGCCATTGGAGCAACTGTAACTATAACAGGAACTAATTTTACAAATGCATCAGCAGTTAAATTTGGTAACACAGCAGCGGCATCATTTAGTGTTGTGAATTCAACAACTATTACGGCAGTTGTAGCTAATGGAACTTCTGGAAATATCAGTGTTACTACACCAGGAGGCACAAGTAATTTAGCTGGATTTACATTTCTTGCTGCTCCAAGTATCAGTAATTTCACACCTCAAGTTGCAACAACTAATGAAACTATAACTATCAATGGTAGTAATTTTACCGGCACAACGGCTGTGACATTTGGGGGCACAGCTGCTGCATCATTTAATGTAATTAATTCAAGTACAATTGAAGCAGTTGTAGGCGCAGGTTCATCTGGAGCAATTATGGTTACAAATCCAGGAGGAAATAATTCATTAGTTGGATTCACATATATTCCAGCTGCAAACATTGCATCCTTTACTCCATTTGTTGCAAAAACAAATGATACGGTATCAATTAATGGTACTAATTTTCTAAATATTTCTGCAGTTAGTTTTGGTGGAGTTCCTGCAATTTCATTCCAAACTATATCAACAACTTTAATTAAAGCTGTTGTTGGTGCTGGTGCTTCAGGAGATGTAAGTATTGTAAATGCTGCAGGGAATTCAACCTTAAGTGGTTTTATTTATATTACTGTTCCTTCTATTAATAGTTTTAGCCCAACATCTGGTTATAGTGCAGACACCATAACAATTTTAGGTAGCAATTTCGATAATGTATCTTCAGTTAGTTTTGGTTTAGTAAATGCAAGTTCATTTACCATAGAGAACAGCAATACTATCAAAGCAATTGTAGCAACAGGAAGTTCTGGAAGTATAGAAGTAATTTCAGCTACAGGTAGCTCCTTATTACCAGGATTCACCTATTTAGAAACTCCGCAGTTATTTAGTTTTTCACCTGACTCAGCAAGACAAGGTGATACCATCACAATAACTGGAGCAAATTTAACTAGCCTTTCAGAAGTTAAATTTGGTGGAATTGCAGCAAAATCATTTAACCTGATTTCATCAAATCAAATTCAAGCTGTAGTAGATACGGGTAATTCAGGAACCATTGAAGTAGCGCTTTCAAAATTCAATTTAATACTTAATGGTTTTATATATATAAAAACCATATCATCTGTTAGCCAAACAAAAAATAATTTCAGTTTACAAGTTTACCCTAACCCAAGTCAAAATCAAATTACTTTTGAAATACCCATTTCAAATACTAATTCTAGATTAAGAATGATGAATACAGAAGGTAAGATTGTTTTAGAAAAGGAAATACCATCAAATTCTCAAATCGTAAAAGTAAGTCTTGAACAATTGAGTATCGGTGTTTATTTATTAGAATGGACCAATGGAGAAAACCGATATACAACCAAAATAATTAAACAACTTTAATCTTGAAGGTTAAACTCGAAATTAAATTACTATAATTTTAATATTACTATTTTGCAACAATCTAAAATCACAACAAACAAAAAATGAAAAAAATTACTCTTACTTTTTTATTAGTATTTACGGTATTTACTGTATTTAACATTTTTACGAAACAAGCAACCTCAGAACCAAGTGGTGCAATCCCAGGTGTAACAGGTTCTCCAGCAGATGGTGTAACTTGTTCGCAAGCAGGTTGCCACAATGGTACACCAACTGTTGTGCCAGGTATTATTACTTCGAATGTTCCAGTTGATGGTTACGTACCAGGAACAACATACACAATCACTATTACAAGTAGTGGTTCCGGAGCAAAAGGTTTCCAAGTTTCACCACAAGCAACAAACGGCACTTTAGTAGGAACATTAATTGCAGGAACAGGTACCAAGATAGTTGGTGCAAAATACGTTACTCATAGTGCGTCAAAAGGTGCAGCAACAGCAATTTGGAATTTCCAATGGAAGGCCCCAGTAGCAGGTACTGGTGATGTAACATTTTATGGTGCATTTGCTGTAACTAGAAATACAACTAGAAAAAGTACTTTATTGTTAACTGAAGCTGCAACAAATGGAGTTGGAATAATTGCTAATTCAGATTTAAAATTAGAATTGTATCCAAATCCAAGTTCAGAAATGGTATCAATTAAAATTCCAGCAAATACAACAAATGGAACAATTTTAATTTATGACTTACAAGGAAAAATTGTTTTGAAATCAATACTTGAAAAAGATATGGTTGAAGCTAAATTAAATATCTCTGAACTTATTCAAGGTCAATATGCATTGAGACTTATCACGGATAATTCAACATACACATCAAATTTCATTAAAAATTAAATTCCAAAAAAGGCTTTACAATAAATGTGAAGCCTTTTTTTTTGAAATCTAAAACTTCCCATGAAAAAAAATATTCTATTAGCAAGTACATTATTGGTTTTTGCATGCAAATCCAAAACTGTAGTTAATAACCTGCCAAAGGAAACAATAGTGAAAAATAATTTTCCTGTTACTTCACTTGCTCCTATTTCTGCAGGTCAAAGAAATTATGAAACCTATTGTGGCTCTTGTCATGAATTAAAATCTCCTAATTCAGAAAATATAGAGGGATGGAATAAAATTGTTCCAATCATGGTCAGAAAGACCAATGAAAATGCAGGAAGAGAAGTGATTGATCTTAATATGAAAGATGAAATTTTAGCTTACCTGGTAAGTAAAAGTCAAGTAAAATAAAAACTTTATTTATTTATTAAAAACGAGGACAATAACGAGAGAATGAACTTCTTCTTGAGAATTTGCTTTTCGTTAATTTGAAATAGGCACCCACATAAGCAAATGAATAAGTATCCTTATTAAAACCTTTTACCAAACCATCAAACTTATCATTAAATGTAAGATAGTATTTATAACCCCCACCAATTGCTAATCTTTTACTTAAATCAAATTTCATTGCTACCGTCAATGGGTAAATTAAGCGATAATCGACGTGATCATTCTTTATTGAATATTCAGGACCAACATATTGTAACCCATATCTTATAATTCCTAAACCTGCAGAACCCGATATGCTTAAACGCGGTTGAATCATTTTTTCATAAGCTAAGCTTAATGTAACATCAATTGGTTTACTGATTAAATAAGTTTCACTTAAATTTAATACACTATTTTCATTTTGTCCTTGCAAGTCTCCTCCCAATCTGATATTACCTTCAAGTAAAAATGATTTATTTAATTCTTTTGACATCATTAGCTCCAAGCTAGAGCTGTATTTTTCATATTGAAAATCAGCATGAGAAAGTAAATTTTTGCTCACTGATCCTGCATTTACTCCAATGGTAATTCCACTCTGTAAGTCTTTTACAAAATGCCTAAATTTTGCTTTCTTTTGATATGAAATACTCCATGAAGATCCAACTGGAATAGAAATAATAATGAGTAGTAAAATTAATTTGCTTGAAAAAACTTTCATTTTTTGATAATTTGTTTTTGCATTAAAATTATTTCAAATACGAAATAAATTAACGTTGGGTTTATCTTATTGAAACTCAACGGCACAAAATTACCAAAATACGATTGGAGTTTTATATGACTTATATCAGAAGTACATCAAGATGTAATATTAAAACTACAAATGGAGTTTCAATTCAAGGATTTGAAAAAATTATTTTTGTTCAGAAATAGCAATAATTCTATCAAATTCCGGAGCTTTCAATGGCATTACTGAAAGTCTACCTTGACGCACCAAAGCAATTTCTTTCAGTTGCTTATCCGCTTTAATCTGTTCTAAGGTTACAGATTTTTTTAATGTTTTATATGGAACCAATTCTACAACTAACCAATTAATATTATCCGTAGTTGGGTCCTGATAGTGTTCTTTCGACACTTTTGCAATTCCTACAATTTCTTTTCCTTCATTACTGTGATAGAAAAAAAGCAAATCGCCCTTTTTCATTTCTCTTAAATTGTTCCTTGCTTGATAATTTCTCACCCCATCCCAAACGGTTTTTTTATCAATTAAAAATTGCTCCCAAGAATATTTATGTGGTTCCGATTTTACAAGCCAATAATTCATTTTTATGTAAATTTTTAATTTAAAACTATTTTTAAAAATGTAGTACTTATACTACCAATTGAAGATGCAATTCCTTATAAAAAAATATTCTAGTGAATAATTTGCCAAATTAATTCTTTCATCAATTCCCCTTCCTCTGTATTCCCAGTGTTTCCAACACCTTTAGATTTCAAGTCGAAATTCTTTAAAATCGAAATAACTTGACAAGTTTTTTCTAAATTATAACTCCTTGCTGCTAACTCATAATCTTGCACAAAAAACGGATTAACTTTTAAAGCAGCTGCTACATTTGCTCTGGATTTATCTTGTAAAAAATGATATAAAAATATTTTACTAAAATATCCATTTAAAGCCCCCAACACTACAACCAATGGATTGTCTTTTTTATTTGCAGCGAAATAATCGATAATTCTATTTGCTTTCAAAACATCTCTCCTACCCAAAGCAGTATTTAATTCAAAAACATTAAATTCTTTACTTATCCCGATATTTTTTTCTATATCATCAACTGAAATAGTTTTCCCCTTTTCCGTATTGATAGCAAGTTTTGAAAGTTCATTAGCTACTTTGGATAAATCATTACCCAAATATTCAGGGATCAATGCAGCTGCTTTGGGTTCAATTTTCAAATTTAAACCATGTACATATTGTTGAACCCATTCTGCAATTTTAGAATCATATAATTTTTTTGATTCGAATAAAATAGCATGCTTATCAATCAATTTAGCAATCTTCAATCTTTTATCCAGTGAACCATGTTTATAACAAAAAACAAGAATTGTACTCTTCAATGGATTCTCGATATATGCTGCAAATGGGTCTTGCTCCTTTTTTTCTTCTTTACCAAATTTTATATTCTGTGCTTCTTTAACAATTACCACTTGGTAATCCGACATCATTGGAAATCGTTTTGCTGTAGATAATATAGTTAATAAATCTGTGTCCTTACCATATAATACTGTCTGGTTAAATCCTTTCTCTGCTTCATTTAGTACTGACTTCTCAATTTCATCTGCAATTAAATCTATATAATAAGATTCATCACCATGTAAAAAATAAATGGGTTTGAATTTCCTTTGAGAAATATCTGAAAGTATTATTTCTACTGTCATGAATCAAATATAAAATATAATTTGTGATAGAATCATTTCAAAAATTGAATTAATAATTTGGCAAATCTTCAATAAACTGATAGGATTGGTTTATATAATCCATTTCACAATAAAAATGTTCTAAGCCATTACTAACAACTAAATATTTCATTTGATACTTGCTATTGTATCTAGCAACTTGATCAAAAACAGATTGTGTTATTGGTATATGAGGAGCTTTACATTCAATTATAATACTTGGCTCATGGTTCCTATTATAAACCAATATATCTGTTCGCTTTTGCAACTCATTTAACAGCATTCCTTTCTCAATAGCTATTAGAGATTTCGGATAGCCTTTCTTCAAAATTAAATATTGAACAAAATGCTGTCTCACCCACTCTTCTGGTGTTAATAAAACTTCCTTTTTCCGTTGTTCATCAAATAAAAAAAATTGGCCGTTTTTTTCTTTTAATTTAAAGGGGAAAGCTGGTAAATTGAGTGGTATTAATTCCATAAAAAAAACTGAAAGTTAATTTGATACCTTAATTTTATAAACTCAATTTGATAAATAATTATCAATCTATACTAATTTCAATTCCCTCCATTAACCAACTCCATCAACAATTTAATTTTCTTTTCTGCATCTGCCTTTTTCTTTTTCTCATTTTCAATTACTTCTGGTTTTGCATTTTGAACAAATTTTTCATTCAATAATTTCTTGTCTACAGACTGCAAAAATCCTTTCAAATATTCAATTTCAGCTAATGCTTTCTGACGCTCTTGTTCAGGGTCCACATTTGTACTTAATGAAACAAAAAACTCATCAGTATTTACCATGAATGTACTTGCACCTAAAATATTTTCGCTTACATATTCTATACTATTCAAATTTGCAAGTTTAGTTAATATATGTTCAGCAGATTTATAAGCTTCTATATTACTTGATTTGATAGATAAAGGTAAACTCTCCTTTGGTGCTATTTGATTAGCGTTTCTGATATTTCTAACTTCTGAAATAATTTGTTTCACTTTAACAACATCATGTAAAATTTGCATATCAAAATCTTTAGCTTTTGGGAACGCAGATAACATGCAACAATCATTTTTTGATCTTTTTTCAAAAAGTTCTTCATCATGCCAAAGCTCTTCTGAGATGAATGGCATAAATGGATGTATTAAAGATAGAATCTGAGAAAGCTTTTGTATTAAAAAGTCATATGTTTCTTGATCTAGGGCATCTTGCAATGTTTCTCCATTTTCCTGCTTCACAAATGCCGGTTTTATCATTTCTAAATACCATGCACAAAAATCGTCCCATACAAGTTTATAGGTAGCCATTAAAGCTTCTGATAAACGATAATTCGAAAAATGATTTTCAATTTCAGAAAGAGATTCATTTAATCTTGCTTCAAACCAATGATTTGCTAACTGGTTTTTATTAACTAAATTAGAATCAACCTTAAATCCTTTCACTAACCTAAATGCATTCCAAATTTTATTAGAAAAATTTCTGCCTTGTTCACAATATGTTTCATCAAACATTAAATCATTTCCAGCAGGTGCACATAATAACATACCTACCCTTACACCATCAGCTCCATACTGATCCATCAATTCAATTGGGTCTGGTGAATTCCCTAAACTTTTGGACATTTTACGCCCTATTTTATCACGTACAATTCCTGTTAAATAAACATTTTTAAAAGGTATTTGATTTTTGAATTTCTGACCAGCCATGATCATTCTAGCTACCCAAAAAAACAAAATATCGGGACCTGTTACCAAATCATTTGTTGGGTAATAATAATTTAATTCTTTATTACCTCCTTTACTTGGATCAGCAAAAACTTGACTATCAAAAACAGAAATTGGCCATAACCAAGAAGAGAACCAAGTATCAACTACATCCTCATCTTGCTTTATGTCTTCTGGTTTTAAATCACTAAATTTTGAACCAGCATTCTTGAATTTTTCAAATGCTTGTTCTCTTGTTTTAGCTACCATTACTTCACCAGTTGGTGCATACCAAGCTGGAATTTGTTGACCCCACCATAATTGTCGAGAAATACACCAATCTTTTACATTCTCCATCCAATGCTTATAGGTGTTTGCATACTTTTCTGGAATTAATTTAACCTCACCATTCAATACAACTTCTAATGCTGGTTTAGCCATCTCTTCCATCTTACAAAACCATTGTAATGATAGTTTGGGTTCAATTACAGAATCTGTTCTTTCAGCATATCCTACTTGCGATTTATATTCTTCTACTTTTTGTAATTGGCCTGCTTCTTCTATTAAAACAATAATTTTTTTTCTTGCAATGAATCGATCCTCATTAACTAATATTTGAGCCTTCTCGTTGAGCGTCCCATTATCATTTAAAATATCTATTACTGGTAAATGATGACGTAATCCTAATTCATAATCATTGATATCATGCGCAGGTGTAACCTTTAAACATCCAGTTCCAAAACTGATATCCACATATTCATCTAAAATTATTGGTATTTCTTTTTTTATTAATGGAATAAAAACTTTTTTACCATGTAGATGAAAATATCGTTCATCTTTAGGATTGATACAGATGGCTGCATCAGCCATAATTGTTTCTGGTCTAGTAGTAGCAATAGTTAAAAAAGATTTTGAATCATCAACTAATTGATAATTGATGTAAACTAATTTTTGATTTACTTCTTTTCTTATAACTTCTTCATCAGAAACTGCAGTTAATCCTTTTGGATCCCAATTTACCATTCTGATTCCACGGTAAATCAATCCTTCATTATATAAATAAATAAATGTGTCAATTACAGATTCAGATAAATCCAAATCCATAGTAAACTTGGTTCGTTCCCAATCACATGAAGCTCCTAATTTTTTTAACTGATCTAAAATAATTCCGCCATACTTATTTTTCCACTCATAAGCATATTTTAAAAATTCTTCTCTGCTAATATCTTTCTTTTCAATTCCCTTTTCTTTTAGTAAAGCAACCACCTTTGCTTCTGTTGCAATTGAAGCATGGTCAGTACCAGGTACCCAACATGCATTTTTACCTAACATTCTTGCCCTACGAATCAAAACATCTTGAATAGTATTATTCAACATGTGTCCCATATGCAAAACTCCTGTTACATTTGGGGGTGGAATCACAATAGTATAAGGCTCTCTTTCATCTGGAACTGAATGAAAAAAGTTATTTTCCATCCAATAGCTGTACCATTTATTTTCTGCCTCTTTTGGGCTGTATGTCTTTGAAATTGTCATTTTCGCTAATTTTCCACTGATCAATAAGATTGCAAAAATAACAAAATATCGATTTCATTTGGTTTAAGAGAATTATTTAATTGGATAAGGGTAAGTTGTTAGCTAAACTGTCAACGATTAAAATTTTATTTAATGTTATATATTTGAAATGAATAGTTACGTTATTCCAAACAATAAACAGATTTAAATTATAAAACCAGATAAGCCCTATCTAATAAAAAAAAGGACATGAAAAAAACAACATTAGTAATCGCATTTTTAGCCGCAACCTCAATATTTACGGCATGTAAATCAAAAAAAGTAGAACGTATTGATCCTACACAGCAAACAGATTTAAGTGGTAGATGGAATGATACTGATTCCCGTTTAGTTTCAAATGAAATGATTAGTGATTGTATGTCAAGACCTTGGAGAACTGATTTTACTGCTGCTAAAGGTAAAAAACCAACAATTATAGTAGGCAATATTAGAAACAAAACTACTGAACACATTGAATCAGAAACTTTTATCAAGGATATTGAAAAAGCATTTATTAATTCAGGTTTAGTATCTGTTGTTCAAGCAGGTGAAGCTCGTAAAGAGTTACGTGATGAACGCAATGATCAACAAACATTTTCTTCAGAAGAAACTAAGAAAAAATGGGGCTTAGAAAAAGGAGCTGATTTTATGTTGAATGGTGTCATTACTTCTATTGTAGATCAAAATGGTAAAAATAAAGTAGTTTTTTATCAAATTAATTTAGAATTAACTGACCTTCAAACAAATGAGAAGGTTTGGTTAGGTGACAAAAAAATAAAAAAAGCTATTACGAATTAATTTAAGTCAATCAATTCAAATGAAAGGCAAAGTAAATTCTTTGCCTTTCATTTAATAAGAAAATTAGAATCAATTAAGTAATCCTATTTATCCAATACTTTTGTGAAAAAGCACTTCCCAATTTTTATTATTATCTGCATGTCATTCCTATTGACTGCATGTGCTACATATTATCAAAAACTAGCGGAATTCAACAATAACTTTGAATCAGGAGAATTAGAAAAAGCGAAAGCTTTTCTTGAAAAAGATAAAAAGGGACCAGAAGGGAAAAATAAATTATTATATAATCTAAATAGAGGTACTATTGAAGCACTTTTAGGCAATTATGAACAAAGTAATATTTATTTTAATACAGCTGATAACTTAATAGAAGATTATCAAAAAAGTCCTGCTACCCAAGCTTTAGCACTCATTAGCAACCAAATGAACACTCCTTATCAAGGTGAAGATTTTGAAAAAGTAATGATCCATTATTATAAGGCTATTAATTATTTGCAGCTTAAACAAAAAGACGAAGCATTGGTAGAATGCAGAAAAATTAACCTTCGTATTCAACAATTAAATGATAAATATTCAAAGAAAAACAGATACTCAGTTGATGCTTTTTCATTGAATTTGATGGGCATTATATATGAATCAGACAAAGACTATAATAATGCTTTCATCGCTTATAGAAATGCAGCTGAAGCTTATGAAAACAGCTATGTTGGTCAATTTGGAATTGATATCCCTATTCAATTAAAAAAAGACCTTATTCATTCAGCCTATAAAACAGGGTTTGAAGATGAGGGCAAAAGGTATGAAGAAAAATATAATCTAAAATTCGAAGCTAGACCTGCCAATAATGGTGACTTAGTTTTCTTTTGGAATAATGGTTTAGGTCCAGTAAAATCGGAGAATAGCATCAATTTTAGTGTTGTAAAAGGGCAAGGCGGTTATGTAACATTTGCTAATCCTGAACTAGGAATGAGTTTTCCTTTCCCATTACCTGCCAATGAAAATAATGAAGGGCAAGGAGGTTTAAGTGATTTAGAATTTGTAAGAGTCGCATTTCCAAAATATGTGGAGAGAAAACCATACTTTAAATCAGCAAGTTTAAGTTATAACAACAAAAACTATCCACTTGAAATTGCTGAAAATATCAATAAAATAGCATTTAAAACACTAGATGATAGAATGTTAAGAGAATTAAGTAATTCTTTATTAAGACTTGCGACAAAAAAAGCGGCTGAATATACTGCCAGAAATCAAAATCAAGATTTAGGTGCTTTAGTAGGAGTTGTCAATGCAATTACTGAAAAAGCGGATACTCGAAATTGGCAAACTTTACCGTATAGCATATGTTACAGCAGAATAAGTCTACCTCCAGGTAAACAAGAAATTAAATGGAATGCACAAGCATTTGATGGTCGTTCAATTAAAGAACAAATGTTTAACTTTGATATTACTAAAGGCAAAACAACATTTCACAGCTTTCAATCGTTAGAAAGTCAGTCTTATGATTTAGGATCACCATTTTTTTATGGTGATGGAAATGAGCAAAGTGGGTATCAAAAAATAGATAGATGAAACGAGTAAGTATTTTGATTATTGGGTTAACGATTCATTTAACTTTATTGGCACAATCAGCCATGAAAGTTAATTCTATTGAATTTAAGGCTAGCTATTACAAATACAAAGGCATAATCATTGATGTGAGAACTCCTCAAGAATTTGCTGAAGGCCATATTGAAGGTTCTAAAAACATAGACATAACCAATTCTTCTTTTGATTCAGAAATTGAAAAGCTAGATAAAACTCAGGCTGTATTTCTATACTGTGCAATTGGTGTTAGAAGTGGAAGAGCTGCTGCAACGCTGCGTAAAAAAGGATTTAAAATTGTTTATGATCTAGATGGAGGCTATTCTGATTTGGTAAAAGTTGGAATGAGAAGCACCAAATAATAAATGGAGGAATTCATAAAGCCTATTCTTACTGAAGACGGATCCATTACCTATTATAACTCTTTAGTTGATGAACATTATCACTCAATTCATGGAGCTTTACAAGAATCAAAACATGTTTTTTTAGAAAACGGTCTTATTGATTACTTATCTAAAAACAATTGTTCAGAAATTTCTATTTTGGAAGTAGGCTTTGGTACTGGACTCAATTTTTTATTGTCTGCAGATTTTGCAATTTCTCAAAATTTGAAATTAAACTACACTGGTATAGAATCGAATCCACTCTCAAAAGAACAATTATTACAAACGAATTACAATCAATTCTTAAAGTCTGCTAATTTATTTGAATCCTTTTTATTAAATTATTCAAACACTTTAAACAAAAACTACTTTCTTTTTCCATCCATCAAATTAAATATTGAACATCTTGAGTTACTTAAATTTAGTAGCATTCAAGAATATGACATTATTTATTATGATGCATTTGCAAACACAAAACAAAGTAGTATGTGGACAGAAGAATCCATTACTCATGCTTGTAAATTTTTAAAAGATAAGGGTATATTTGTGACCTATAGCGTAACTGGCCAGTTGAAAAGGATATTGAAAGGTTTAGGTTTTCAAATTGAAAGGCCTAAAGGCGCCGCTGGTAAACGTGAAATGATGAGGGCTACCCTATTTAAATAATATGTACAAACTGCTTATTAGACCGTTATTTTTTCTAATTGATCCTGAAAAAATTCACCATTTTGTTTTCAAATTAATTAAAGTTCTAAATTGGATTCCAGGAATTTCCATATTAATTAAATCAATCTATCAAGTAAATCACCCTTCTTTAAAAAGAAATGTTTTTGGAATTGATTTTCCCAATCCAGTTGGATTAGCGGCTGGTTTTGATAAAGACGCGAAGCTATATAATGAATTAGGAAACTTCGGTTTTGGATTTATTGAGATTGGTACCTTAACACCTGTTGGTCAACCGGGCAACCCAAAGCCAAGAATGTTCAGATTGCCTTTAGATTCAGCCTTAATCAATAGAATGGGTTTTAATAATGAAGGAGTTGAAGCTGCTGTTAAAAGATTAAAAAACAGAAATAAAAAATTAATAATTGGTGGAAATATTGGCAAAAATAAGGTCACAGAAAATGATCATGCCGTACATGATTATGAAAAATGTTTTGAAGCCTTATTTGAATATGTAGATTATTTTGTTGTAAATGTAAGCTCTCCAAATACACCAAACCTTAGAGCATTACAAGAAAAGGAACCTCTCAAACAATTACTAAATAAATTGCAAGATCATAATAAAAAGAAAAATAAATTAAAACCAATTTTATTAAAAATTGCTCCAGATTTAACTGTTGAACAATTGGATGATGTAGTTGAAATAGTTATTGAAACTGGAACAGCGGGAGTTATAGCAAGTAATACAACCATTAATAGAACTGGTTTATTAACTGATAAAAACTTTATTGAATCAATTGGGATGGGAGGGTTAAGTGGGAAACCATTGAGAGAAAAAGCGACTGAGGTTATCAGTTATTTAGCAAAAAAATCAAACGGTGCATTCCCAATTATTGCAGTTGGTGGAATTCATTCAGCAGAAGATGCAATTGAAAAACTTAATGCTGGTGCTACTTTGGTGCAAGTATACACGGGTTTTATTTATGAAGGCCCTAATCTTATTAGAAAAATCAACAAATCTTTAATTCAATAAAAAAGCCGTTTGAGTTTTCTCAAACAGCTTAAAATATCTTAGAAAAAAAGAATTATTCTTCTGATTTTGTTTCTTCAGAACGTTCTACTGGCTTTTTGATAGATTTATCGGTTGCCATTTTCTTGTGTTGAACTTTCAGTCTAGAAACTGTTTTGTTCTTTCTGTCTTTTCTTTTTAATCTAGTAACTGCCATTTTCTTTTAATTAATTTTTTTATTCAAACTGAAAATTTGGAGGTCGAGAGCGGATTCGAACCGCTGTACAAGGTTTTGCAGACCTCTGCCTAGCCACTCGGCCACTCGACCCTATTTTTAGAGTCTGCAAATGTACTAAAATTATGATTCTACACAAGAAATATTCAAAATAATAGCTTTCATATTCTATTAAATAGCCTTTCTTCTAAATTCAGAGCAAATGATAGCGGTAGCAACCGCAACATTCAGAGATTCAGCTGCTCCTGTGCTTGGAATTGTAATTTCCCGATTAATTAATTTCAAAATTGGTTCACTTATTCCATGTGACTCACTTCCTAAAACAATTAATCCATATTGCAACAATTCTTCTTGATAAATAGAATTTCCATTTAAAACTGCTCCATAAATTGGCAAATCTGTAAACCTTGAAACAAACTCGTCTAAGGGTTTGTAAAAAACTTCTACCCTAAATATAGATCCCATTGATGATTGAACGACTTTAGAATTGTAAATGTCAACAGACTGTTCTGAGCAAATAATACGTTTTATATTAAACCAATCTGCAATTCTGATGATAGTGCCCATGTTTCCAGGATCTTTTACCTCATCTAAAACCAATGCTAAATTATTTTTAAACCAATTTTTATCATTTAAAAGCAATGGATCTGGTTCTGTGATGTTCACGATCGCTAGGATATCGGGTGTACTTTGTAGAGCTGTGATTCGTTCTAATTCAGAATGGCTAACAATGGAAATTTCTATATTTTTCGATACCTTTGAAAGGCTAATGAAAAGTGAATCATATTTTTCTTCAACAGTATAAATATGTTCGATTTCAAAATTAGATTGAATAAGCTCTTCAATCAATTTTATTCCTTCGGCAATGAATTTTTTGCTTTCTTGCCGATGCTTTTTTTGTTGCAAAGACTTAATAAAACTGATTTGTGCTTTTGAGATCATTGACCAATTATTCTATTCGTTTTACAATTATACTCATTTCTATCATTTTGTTAGGGACTGGCTGCAGTACCACTAGAAAAATACCTAAAGATCAAGCGCTCATGCATTCCTATCAGATCAAAGGATTAAAAGGAGCGCTTCGAGACGATGCACATATTTATGTTAGACAAAAACCGAATAGAAAATTTTTAGGAATTGCTAAAGTCTACTTAAAAATTTATCAAATGTTCGACTGGAAAAAGGAGACTAGGTGGAGCAAAAAAATAAAAAACGGATTGGGAGAACCACCAATTCTTTATGACAGCGCACTCACTAAAATTTCTGCTACCCAAATCAAACAATACCTATTTAATAAAGGATATTTTCAAGCTGAAGTCACTTTTTCCGATACTATCAAAAAGAAAAAAGCTTATGTGGTTTATAAATCAGATAAGAAAATGCCTTATAGTATTAGAAATATTCAATACTTTATAAAAGATAGTGTTGTTCAAAGTATTTACTTCTACAAATTAAATCAATCAAAATTAAAAATTGGTGCACAATATGACCAAGAAAATATAGAATTAGAAAGGCAAAGAATAACAAAAGATTTAAAGAACTATGGCTATTTCTTTTTTAATAGAGAATATATCCATTTCAAAGTTGATACCGCATTAAAAACTAAACAACTAGATATAAAAGTTTATATTGAAAATCCTAATAACAAAAACGCTCATCAATTTTATAAAATAAATGATATTGTTGTTAACGTAAATTCAAATAACATAAGTAGAGCAGCCCTTTCAACAGATACAAGCAAAATTGATAGCATGGTATTTATTGATAAAGAAAGAGTAATTAAAGCAAAGGTGTTGCATAGAATGATTTTTCTTCACTCAGGAGTTTCTTATAGCGATAATGATGTAGAACTTTCATACAATCGTTTAGGTGATCTCGGTATATTCAAATTTGTAAGTATAGAATTTGCAGTAGACTCAACTGATAGTACTCAATTAAATAGTTACATAGAATTAATTCCAGGGAAAAAACAAGCAACAAATACTGAAATTGAAGGTTATGTGGCATCTGAAAACATTGGAACTTCAGCCAATTTTGTTTATACCAATAGAAATATTTTTAGAGGAGGTGAAGTATTTGAATTCAGAGTGAAAGCAGGTTTAGAAACACAAGCGTTTATAGATGCAAATCAACAAAACATCCCAGTTTTTAATAGTCAAGAAACTAACACCTCTGCCAGCGTTACCTTTCCAGGTTTCGTATTTTTTAGAGACAAGCCAACTTATGGAATTTATTCAAATCCTAGAACACGTTTTGGTGTAAACTATATAACTGAAAACCGACCAGAATATGCTAGAAATACTTTCAATAGTTCATTCAGTTATGAATGGAAACAAAACCAAAATATAAGTCACACCGTATTCCCATTTTCAATTAATTTTGTCAACTCAAACCTTTCAACTGAAGCTGAACAACTTTTAGATAATTTAAATAACCCTTATATCAAAGAAAGTTTCGATCCGCACATCACCTTAGGGATAAAATACTCTTTGATATTTAATAATCAAAGAATCAATATTTTTAAAGACTACTTTTACTTCAGATTTAATATTGAAGTAATGGGTACTGGTTTATATGCAGCAAGCACCTTATTAAGCAGGCCTAAAAACGATAATGGTCTATATCAATTTTTTGATCTCCCCTATTATAATTTCACCAGACCAGAATTTGATTTTAGGTATTTCCATAATATAGACAGGAAAAATCAATTGGTATATAGAATAAATTCAGGTTTAGGATTTGCATATTGGAATTCAGTTGTATTACCATTTGAACGTCAATTTTTTACTGGAGGTTCCAATAGCGTTAGGGCGTTCAAAGCTCGATCAGTTGGGCCAGGTACTTATAGTGATATAACTTCCAATGAATTAAATTTAGACCAAACTGGTGACTTTAAAATAGAAGGAAACTTTGAATATCGTTTCGATATTTTTGATCGTTTTATTGGTTCAAAACTCAAAGGTGCTAGTTTTATTGATTTTGGTAACGTTTGGACAATCAGCAACCAATCTGCCAGTCCTGAAGCGGCTTTCAAATTTTCGACTTTCTATAAAGAATTAGCAGTTGGAACAGGTGTTGGATTGAGAATGGATTATAGTTTCTTGCTTTTTAGATTTGATTTAGGATTGAAATTAAGAGATCCACGGTTTGATGGTAAAGACCGCTGGGTAATTAGAAATATAAATAATTCAGAATGGATTCTTCAAAACGATTACAGCTTCTTAAATTTTAATTTTGGTATTGGTTATCCATTCTAAAAAATAGTGTTTATAGCCTCTTTCATTAAATTCATAAAGGCAGAAAAATCTATACCTTGGAATAAAAAGAAAAACACAAATAAAACAAAAAGTAGTAGGAAAATTATTCTTTTGAGGAATAAAGCTATTAAAACAATTAAAATTGGAATAATTATTAATAACCAAAGTGGGATGGAAATGATTACTCCAGCAAATAAATAGTAAAGATGATAAATATGATTATTAAGTGTTTCGTGTTTGACATATAGAACTGATGCACCAATTTCCTCAGGAATTATTGCTTTACCTTTGTCAAAATTCAATTTTTCAATAAAGCCATTAATCACAAATTCATATTTACCTTCAATTGATTGATTGATTTGTCCATCATCTTTCAATGCAATAACATAAAGGTTTTTAGCTTGGTTAGCTTCTCTTTCCAACTTAAAATCATTGATTGGGAACATCTCAGCTAAACTGAAATAGATAGTTTCTTGACCAAGAACGGGTAATACCAGAAAAAGAGGAATAATTATTGCTAATAATTTGCGCATAGAATACAGATAAAAAACAAAAATGAAAAAAATATCGCTAATTCTCCTAATATCATTCGTTTTCATTGTAAAGCTTGATGCTCAATCTGTTTTTAATTATAAACCTTATGAAGAAGTAAAAGGCAAAATAATTGTCCAAGAAGGAAATAAAGAATTAAACAATCCTTTTGCAGGAGGAATTGATGCTGCGCAATTCATGAGTTGTGATTTAGATTTAGATGGGAAAAAAGATTTAATTACCTACGATAGAGAAGGTACGGTGTTATCTTGCTTTTTAAATAAAGGAACTGCTAATCAAATCAAATACGAATACAGCAAACTTTATAATTCAAAATTTCCAGTTATTGGACAATGGATGTTGATGGCTGATTATAATGCTGATGGTAAAGAAGATTTATTTTTTGATATCAACGGAAGTGTAGCTTGTTATAAAAATATTTCTAATCCAACTGATGGATTCAAATTACAATTAATTACCAAAGGAATTTTATTTACAAATAATATTTTCACAATTAATATAGGAGTCCCAATTAATGATTACCCTGCCATTGTTGATTTTGATGGGGACGGTGATTTAGATTTGTTTCGTTTTGGATTTGGCGCTGGCATGCCAGGCGAACCAGTGGAATGGTTTAAAAATTTATCTGTTGAAAAAACTGGAACTCCTGGTTTAGATACTTTCTTATTATATAAAAGATGTTGGGGAAGATTTATTGAAGACATTAATGGATGTAGTTTATTTATAAATTATCCTGCTGAGCCCTGTAGCACTGGTGGGAAACCTATAGCAGCCCAAACATTGGAAGAATATCAATTACAAGAAATAGAATACAACAAATCAAATAAACATGCAGGTTCAACTTGTTTAATTGCCGATTTCAATGGCGATCATTTAAAAGATATTTTAATTGGGGATGCTGGTTGTGATAATATGTATTTAGCATTGAATAGTACTTCTAATACAGAACCTATTATGAATACCGTAGTATCTAGTTTTCCCTTAAATCATCCAATAAACTTGAGCACATTTCCATCTTCGTTTTTAGTTGATGTAAATAATGATGGCTTAGATGATTTAATATCATGCCCAAATGTGCAAACTGCAAATGATAATTTCAGAAATGTTTTATTATATCTAAACAAAGGAACTATTGATTCAGCAGTATTTGAATTTGAAACAGATAGGTTCCTATCTGATGAAATGATAGAAGTTGGTGAAGGTGCAAGTCCGAGCTTTGTGGACTATAACCAAGATGGTTTAATAGACATCATGATTGGAAGTAATGGATACTTTGTTAATAGCAGTACTTATGAAAGTGGAATCACACTTTATAAAAATATTGGCACCACAAATACACCTAAATTTGAATTAATTACCAGAGATTATGATAGCTTATCAAAACTAAACATTATAAAATTAAGTCCTGCATTCATAGATAATGACAACGATGGAGATTTAGATATGATTTGTGGAAGTTATGAAGGAGGCTTTCATTATTTTGAAAATATAGCAGGGCCCAACCAGCCATTTAATTTAAAATTCAAATTCGATTTGATGAATAATTTGGATATCGGTAACAACTCCGCTCCTTTTATTTATGATATCGATAAGGATGGAATTAAAGATATCATTACTGGAGAGCTTTTTTATAATATTAATTACTTAAGAGGTTTATCTATTACATCTCCTTCTTACGAAATCACAACTGATTCATTGTTTAAAATTAATATGAATAACTTATTTGGTTATCCAAGTGGTAGAAATACTGCTTGTATAAGCAAGCTTTATCCTAATGATAAAGACAGATTAATTATTTCCAATGCAGATGGTAAAGTTTTTTTATTTGATACACTTTACAATAATTATAATCAAATCATTAACCATGTTATTGATTCCTTCCAAATTAACCAAGGTATATTTTCTCCAGCTAACAATGGTTTTAAAATTGACATGGCAGATATTGATGCAGATGGTAAACCTGAAATCATAACTGGAACTCCAAGAGGTGGTATCGCTATCTATGCGAATGCCAGTCAATTCAATGGTTTAAACATAAATGGTAAAGCTGCAAATTTGAAAATTTATCCAAATCCAACAAATGGAGATTTTAGATTTGCTTTATCAAATATTCAAGAATTAGAAAACTTACAACTGAATAATATTTTGAATCAAACTTTTATTCCTGAATACGAAATAATTGGTTCTGATATTCTTGTGAAAAGATCAAATTTAGCTTCAGGTATATATATCTTGAATGTAAAAACAAAAAATCAACTTTATACTGCAAAAGTAATTCTCCAATAAATGAATAAAATAATCTGTTTATTTTCCTTTTTAATATTAAATATTTCGGTACAATCTCAATCATTTAACGGTGGATTTATACCTTACCCTAATACAATTAATGTTACACAAAATAATAAAATCTGTCAGTTGCCATTCGCTGGAGGTATTGATGTACCTCAGTTTTCAAGCATCGATTTAAATTTTGATGGAAAAAAAGATTTGGTAATATTTGATAAAGAAGGTGGAAAAATTACTTGCTTAATTAATAAAGGAAATGTAGGAGAAATAAAGTACGAATATGATGCCACTCTCTCTGCATTCTTTCCGAATGATCTTACTGATTGGATGTTACTAGTAGATTATAATGGTGATGGCAAAGAGGATATTTATTCATCAGTACCAGGTGGTGTGAGAGTTTTTAAAAATACATCTACTCAGGCAAACGGAATTTCATTTGAATTAGTGAATAAAGATGTACAGGCTGATTATACATCATTCATATCTCGTTTATATAGTGGACCAGCTGACTTACCAGCAATTGTTGATGTTGATGATGATGGAGATATAGATATTCTTACTATGGAATTAGGCATTGATACAGCTGGAGATGCAATCTATTGGTTTAAAAATTTATCAATGGAAAAATATGCTGTAAAAGATTCATTCGATTTTGTTGTTTATAAAAGATGTTGGGGAAGATTCAGAGAGTCATTTCAAAATTGTAATATCTCATTAAATTATTCAAGTGGAGTTTGTGGTACTGGAGGTAAATTTATTCCTGATTATAATAAAGAAGAATTTGAAAATTCAATAAAAGAAAACCTTTTAAAAACCAATAAACACTCAGGCTCTACGCTACTTATATTCGATTCTAATGGTGATAATAAAAAAGATATTTTAATTGGTGACATTGGCTGTACCAATATGTATTTGTTAACCAATTCTACTGATAATCAAAATCCCTTGATGTCGCAATTTTTTCAATTTTATCCTAGTGTAAATCCTGCAGTATTAAATTCTTTCCCTGCAGCATTTTTGGTAGATGTAAACAATGATGGTAAAAGAGATTTAATTGCTGCTCCAAATACAACGGGAGATGCCGATAATTTTGCAAATACATATCTCTATTTAAACGAAGGAACTGAAAGCAATCCAAATTTCATATATGAAACCAATTCTTTTTTAGAAGGAGAAATGATTGAAATTGGTGAAGGTGCCAACCCTTGTTTCGTTGATTATGATCAAGATGGATTGCAGGATATCATCATTAGCAATACAGGTTATTGGCAATCAAGTGGTGTTTATAAAACAGGCTTAGCAGCCTATAGAAATACTGGAACGCTTACCCAACCAGCATTTGAATTAGTTAATAGAGATATGTGGGGATTATCCACTTTAAATATAGCGAACATGGCTCCATCTTTTGGAGATATGGATAAAGATGGAGATCTAGATATGATATGTGGCTCGAATGATGGCCTGCTTCACTATTTTGAAAACACCGCTGGGCCGAATCAATCATTTAACTTAGTATTTCGATCTGCTTATTTAACTAATATTGATCTAGGTAATTTATCAACCCCTTATTTATTTGATTATAATAATGACAATAAATTAGAAATTATTTCAGGAGAAAGATTTGACAATGTTAATTTATTGATAGATACTTCTTCCAATAATATTCCAAAATATAAAATTCAAACAGACTCTTTAGCAAAAATAAATGCTAGAAATTTTGTAGGCTATCCAAGTGGTAGAACTACAACATTAGCAAAAAAACTTTTCCCTTCTGATTCTTTTAGACTTTTAGTGTCAAATGCAAATGGAAAAGTTTATGTATTTAGTCCGCTGCTTTTAGACCCGACAGTAAAAAACAATATACCTGTTGACTCAATTAATTTAGGTGCAGGAATATTTACACAAAGCAATGGAGGGTTCGGAATTTCAATGGCTGATATTGATGGGGATAATAAGCCTGAGTTGATTTCTGGGACACCACAAGGAGGATTAATATTATTCAAAAATCAAACTTCAGCTGTAGGTATTGAAAATGTTAAAATTGAAAATTCCTCCAAAATCAAATGTTTTCCTAATCCAAACTCAGGTAAGCTAACTGTTCAATCTGAATCTATAATTTATCAAATTGAAGTTATTGATCAATTAGGTAAAACTTTGCAAAGTGTTAAATCAAATGCATTATCAATTCAAATTGATTTGAATGAGTTTCAAAATGGCATCTACTATTTAAAAGTAAAAACTGAAGAAGGAATTCAATTTAAAATTATTTATAAGCAATAATTTTAATGAGTGAAGGGGTTTTGGTATAAAGGATTATGAATAAATGATGTATCTGTTAATGTCTTTAAAAAAGATACCAGATGTTTTTTTTCATCGCTTGTAAAACCTAATCCACCAAATTGTTCAAGCCTTTCAGGAGATTTTGAAAAGTTGATATCTAAATTTCTATTCTCTTTTATGCCACTGCTATAAAATTCAACTACTTGCTCTAAGCTAGAGAATCTTCCGTCATGCATATATGGTCCTGTTAATTCAATATTTCGTAAGGTAGGTACTTTAAATTTTCCATCATCGGTAGATTTATGTGTTACAAATGATAATCCCTTTCCAGTGATTTCTGCATCTGTTAACATTCCATTGTTTCTGAAAACCGTATCTAAATTATGAGCTAAAAGAGTTCCGTTTGCTCCATGGCAATGGAAGCATTGTCCTCGCTCGGTAAAGAAAATTTGAAAACCCAAATATTCGTCAACAGTAAAAGCTCTTTCTTGAATTTTATAAAACTGGTCGTAAGTAGAGTTGTTTGAAACAATTATTCTTTCAAATTGTGCAATTGCTTTTCCAACTAACTCTTTTGTAATTACTTGATTTGGAAATGCATTTTGAAACCTCAATTGATACAGTGGATGCCTAGTCAATTTCCTCACCACATTTTCAGAAGTTTCATGCATCTCAATTGGATTGTTTATTGGACCTAAGGCTTGAGCCTCTAAACTGTTTTCTCTCCCATTCCAAAAGAATCTAGTTTGCCAAGCTAAATTAATAATTGCCATTGCATTTATATCGCCTATTGCTCCATCTACGCCAACACTAAATCTTTTATTATCTGCAAATGAATTCTCTATACCATGACAACTTGCACAACTTATGGTACTATCACTTGATAGAATTGGATCATAAAATAACATTCTACCTAAATCAACTCCTGGCTTAGTCAATGGATTATCAGCAGGTTCCGGCATTGGGGGGAAATTTGCTGGAGTTTCGAAATTATATGCGATACTCTGAAATTTATCCTTTTGACAAGCTTGAAAGATGGTTATTACTATTGCAATAAAGGAAAATATAAATACAATACGTCTCATTTTAATTTTTAGTAAAGACACTAGCTCCATTTTGTTTGAAAAGTAATTGCTTCTGGTCATCTTCCATAATATATCCGAAGCCATCATTCAAATTAATTTCATTGATGCCATCAAACCATTGATCAATATTCACTTGAATATTGGTGGTATTGCTATTATCAGAAACAACTAAATTTAATGGATATTCATTATAAATTTGGTTGGGAGTTTTTCCTAAATGAATAGCATATCCTACCGTATCATTAGAATTATTTCTATAAACACCCTCTAAAATTAAAAAATGATATCCTCCACCTAATGGAAAAGGCCACTCCATTGAATTGTTTTCTGAATTATTTGGAAGCCCAAAGGGGAAAGTATTTCTAGCTGTATCAATTCCAAATTGAAATGAGATTTTGGTATATGTTCCTTCAGGAATTCCAGTTAAATTAAATTCTTGATAACTCAAATTACTTTCATTTGGATTTATTAATTTATACATATTAACATCATAAATTGATCCATCAGCTTTTGTTAAAGTTAATTTAGATATAAAATATTTGATGTTTTTGATATTAAAAGCATTGCCTTTTGCAGTAGAATAAATCAAAGAATTATCCTCTAAAACTTGAAGTGCTTGACCTTTATACAAATGATTGAATTTTACAAGTAATGAACCTGTTGTATTTTGATTTTTATCTTTACCAAAACAACCTGCTAATACTAATGCCGTAATAATTCCTAAAATCCTGATTTTCATAAGCCTTTATTAGCTAAAACTATACCATTAACGACTTTATGCCCTCAATAGTTTGTTTTTTTCGTCAATGTGAATAAAAAACAAATATATCTGCTGCAAGTTAATACTTTGATTAATTAATTTTATAGACTAAACATATATTATGGCACGTGCAAGATTGAATAGTAGTAATTCACAAGAAGAAGAGCTTCCTAAAGCTAAACTGAACAAAGCATCTTTAAAGAATGTTAAAATTTTATTAAAATACATTCAACCATATAAAACCAAATTTTTCATTGGAATTTTCTTTCTAATACTTTCAAGCTTAGCATCTTTGGCATTTCCAAAGGCAATGGGTTCGTTGATAGATGCAGCTACTAAGGAAAATATTGCGGGCAATATCAATCAAATTGCTCTTATATTGATGGCAGTGCTATTAGTACAAGCCACCTTTTCTTTTTTTAGAGTAATATGGTTTGTAGAGGTATCAGAGCGTTCTTTGGCAGACCTAAGGAAAGACACTTATTTCAAATTAGTTACTTTACCAATGACATTTTTTTCCAAAAGAAGAGTTGGGGAATTAAATAGTCGTATTTCAGCTGATTTAGCACAAATTCAAGATAGCATTACTGGCACCATTGCAGAATTATTAAGACAAGTAATTGTATTCATTGGTGGAATAATAGCATTGAGTTTAGTATCAGGAAAACTTACATTAATGATGTTATCTATCTTCCCTGTTTTAGTAATCATTGCAGTAGTTTTCGGAAAATACATTAGACAACTTTCAAGAAATGCACAAGATAAATTAGCGGACTCTAATGTGGTTGTTGAAGAGACATTGCAAGGCATTGCTAGTGTTAAAGCTTTTGTCAATGAAACATATGAAACAAATAGATACAAAAAATCAATTGACGAAGTTGTACAATTGGCATTAAAGGGTGCAAAATATAGAGGAGCATTCGCTTCATTTATTATTTTTTGTTTATTTGGATCAATAGTAGCAGTGGTATGGTATGGTTCTAAACTTGTACAAGCAGGAGAAATTACCGTTGGACAGCTTACTTCATTTATTTTATATTCCACTTTTGTTGGGGCTGCAATGGGAAGTTTTGCTGAATTATATGCTCAATTGCAAAAAACTGTTGGAGCCACTGAAAGAGTAGTTGAATTATTAAAAGAAGAAAATGAAGATGTGTCCATTTTATCAAATCAATATGAAATCAATAAAAAGATTTTTGGAAATATTCGATTCGAAAATTTAAGTTTTACATATCCATCTAGAAAAGAAATAAAAGTTTTAAGAGAAATTTCTTTTGAAGCTAAAACTGGTGAACGAGTTGCAGTGGTTGGTCCGAGTGGAGCAGGTAAATCTACCCTAGCTTCTATCCTACTTAGATTTTATGAACCAGATAGTGGACTTTTATTATTTGATGGAAAACCTTCAAATGATTATAGCTTAACTGATATTAGAAATCAAGTAGCAATTGTACCTCAAGATGTTTTATTATTTGGAGGTACAATTGAAGAGAATATTGCTTATGGAAAAATTAATGCAAGTAAAGATGAAATAATAATGGCAGCTAAAAGAGCCAATGCTCATCAATTCATTGAAAATTTTCCTGAAGGATACCAAACAGTAGTTGGTGAACGTGGAGTGAAATTATCAGGAGGTCAACGCCAACGTATTGCAATTGCTAGGGCATTATTAAAAAATCCAGTTATATTAATTTTAGATGAAGCAACAAGTTCGTTGGATTCAGAATCTGAAAGACTTGTACAAGAAGCTTTAGAAGAGTTAATGAAAGGCAGAACTTCCATCATCATTGCACATCGATTATCAACCATTCGTGAAGCTAATCGCATTGTAGTTATTGATCAAGGTAAAGTAATTGAAAATGGAAGTCATGAAGAATTAATGAAAAATGAAGGTGGATTATATAGGTATTTAAGTCAGTTACAATTTGAAATAGCCTAGATGAAATATACAAGTTGGGGAGCTGCCGAACAAGTAACTGGCAGTATGCATTTATTAGAATTAGAAAATGGATACCGAATTTTAATTGATTGTGGATTAGATTATGAACGAGATCGAGCAACAATTGAAAATGATTTCTTCCCATTCGAGCCAAGTTCCATTGATTTAGTTATTTTAACACATGCACACATTGACCATGCAGGAAATTTGCCTACGCTCATAAAGAATGGTTATGAGGGACAAATTATATGCACTTCAGCAACTGCTGATTTATGTCAATTACTTTTAACAGATTCTGTTAATGTTTTTCTTGCAAAAAGTAAAGGAAGTAATAGAAAAGGCAGGAAACATAAAAATGAATTTAAAGAAGCTCCATTGTATTTACACAAACATGTGATGGATACCATGGATCGATTTTTTTGTATCACTTTTAATAAACCTTTTGAAGCAGAAGATAATCTAACTATTACATTAATTCCTTCTGGTCATCTATTAGGTGCTGCTTCAGTTTTATTAGAAGTTAAAGAGAACGAAGAAATAAAACGAATTGGATTTTCTGGTGATATAGGCAGATTTAATTATCCAATATTAGCAGATCCAGAGTATATCAACAATTTAGATTATTTAGTTTGTGAATCTACCTATGGTGGAAGGTATCACAGTACTGATAGAACCATCGAAGAAGTACTCATTGAGCATATCAAACACACTTGCATTGATACACCTGGAAGGTTAATTATACCTGCATTCAGTATCGGTAGAACACAAGCTTTAGTGTTCAGTTTAAATAAAATATTTTCAGAAAAGAAATTACCAAAAATTAAAGTTTTTGTTGATAGTCCATTGGGGATGGCAGGAACTGAAGTTTATAGAAAGCACCACCATTTATTAAATGAACAAGCACACCAGTTCTATAAACAAAAAGGCGATGAATTCATTTTCGATGGCTTAGAGTATGTGGAAACACTGAAAGAGAGTCAACAAATTTCTGATTATTTTGAACCTTGTGTTATAATTTCTTCAGCTGGAATGTTAGAGGGTGGAAGAATACAGGATCATTTATACTTTAACATACAAAATTATTACTGCACTATTTTATTTATAGGTTATTGTGCAAAAGGAACCTTAGGAAGGAAACTGCTAGATGGAATTCCTTTGGTAAAAATAAATGGAAGAGAACTGTATGTTTATGCAAGTATTAAGCAAACTGATTTATTCAGTGCTCATGCAGATCATGCTGGACTTTTAAAATTCGTTGAAGCCACAGCAAGTAATAAATTAAAAAAAGTATTTTTGGTACATGGTGAAGTTGATTCAATGAAGAAACTTTCACAAGCATTAACAGAAAAAAAATATCAGGTTCAAATTCCAATAAAAGGAGAGACATTTATTCTCTAAATTATTTACTTAAATATAATTTCAACACAATGAAAACATTTAAAAAATATTATGAATTGCCAACTTCACCTGATCAAGTCTATTTGGCATTAACTAATCCTGTTACCATTCAACTTTGGAGTGGAGCTCCAGCTGAAATGAGTACAGAAGTAGGTTCAGAATTTTCTTTATGGAATGGGGATATTTGTGGAAAGAATTTAGAGTTTGTAGAAAATAAAAAAATTGTTCAACACTGGTATTTTGATGGTGAACCCGATGAATCTATTGTGACCTTTAAACTACATCAAGGTAAAAGAGAAGGAATAACTTCTGTTGAATTAACACATACAAACATTCCAGATGCAGAATATGAAGGCTTTGCAGAAGGTTGGGATGAGTATTATTTTGATGCGTTATATGAATTTTTTGATGAAGAGTAATTCTTTGGGATATTGGAAAATTGGAAATTGGATAATGGATATTTGAGTTTTGGAATTTGGAATGAATTTCTACAATATGCAGCTTTCATTCAACGCTTATAATTTAAAAATACTTTTTGCAGAAATTGAAATGGTTTCTACAAACATCAATTCACTCTATGCACAACTAAACCACAATGTAGTTTAGGTTCAAACCAAGTAGATTTTGGAGGCATTACAGAACCGGAGTTCGCTACTTCAACAAGTTCATCAATTGAAGTAGGAAAAAGGAAAAATGCAGCCTTCATTTCACCTGAATCTACCATTTGAATGATATCATCTATTGGAACTAATCCTCCAACAAATGCAATTCGTTTATCTTTTCTGGGATCTTCAATACCAAGCAAAGGAAATAGAATATGCTTTTGCAAAATACTCACATCTAAATGATCAACTGGTTCAATTGTATTTATTAATTGATGATGCGGAATTAACTCATACCAACTTTTCTCTACATATAATTGAAAGAGATGACGTTGATTTGGTTTGCCTTTTTGAGATTTTTGAACCTCGAAATTTTCTTTTAATTTTTCAAGAAAATCCTCAGTACTTAGGCCATTCAAATCTTTCAATACTCTTTGAAATTCAAAAACCTGAAGTTGATCGAAACTAAAATATAAGGTTGAAAAGAAATTATACTCTTCATTTCCCCTATGCTTCAAATTATTTTTTCTTCGTTGTATACCTGCCAATGATGCTGCAGCAGCACGATGATGACCATCAGCGATATAAGAACATTCCAAATTTTCAAACTCTTTAATTAAAATATTAATTTGATCTTGAGAATCAATTTTCCATAATTGATGTTGTTGATCATCAGCAAAAAAATCAGCAATCGGAATTTGATTTAATGTTTGATCAATAATATTTTGAATTCGTGCATTTCCAGCATAGGTAACCAACACAGGGTTTGCATCAATTCCAGTATTATCTAAATATTCTATCAAATCTTTCTCTCTATCAGCACGGGTGTGTTCATGCTTTCGAAGCGTATTATCTAAATAATCATCAATGGCAGTTACACACCAAATTCCAGTTTGCCAATTGCCTTTATTAAATGTTCGATAAATGTAAATACAAGGATTACTATCTTCAATTAAAATATCATCTTCAATAAAATCTTCAAAATGTTCTTTGGCTTTTTTAAAAACAAGTTCTTCTCGAGATCCCCTTTGGTAAGGGTTATCAATTAAAGGTTCAATGGTATGCAAAAATGAAATAGGGTTATTTTGCAAAATCACTTTTGCTTTTTCTGTATAAAAGCTTTCAAAAGGTTTAGCAATTACTTGCAACACAAGATTTGCAGCAGGCCTAAAACCTTTGAATGCATTTATTTTAGGCATGCCTTTATTTATTAAAAAAATTGATAATAGATTGAGCTAATTCAACACCTATGCGCTCTTGCGCTTCATTGGTTGATGCTCCAATATGTGGTGTTAAAGAAATTTTTGGATGACTTAAAATTTCTTGATTAGGAGTTGGTTCATTTTCGAAAACATCTAATCCAGCAAATGCTAGCTGTCCTGAATTCAATGCTGATATCAGTGCGGCTTCATCAATCACACCACCCCTTGAACAATTTACGATGGCTGCGCCTTTTTTCATCATAGCAAATTCTGCTTCAGCAATTACGGGTTTACCATCAACTGCAGGTACATGAAGTGTAATGAAATCTGCAGTTCTAATTACATCTTCTTTACTTTCGTTTTTAACAGTTAAATTTAATTTAATATTGCCAGAAAATTCTAATTCAACATTTGGGTTAAAATCAAATAGATCATAAGCAATAACATCCATGCCTAAGCCAAATGCAATTTTCGCTGCTTCTCTTCCAATTCTTCCAAATCCTAAAATGCCTAATGTTTTACCTTTTAACTCTAAACCTTTAGCATAATTTTTCTTTAAATCATTGAAAGCAATATTTCCTTTTGTTGGCATATTTCTATTTGAGTCAGCAAGGAAACGAACACCTGTGAAAAGATGTGCGAATACTAATTCTGCAACCGAAATAGATGAAGCAGCTGGAGTATTCACAACTGCTAAACCTTTTGATTTAGCATATTCAACATCAATATTATCCATGCCCACTCCACCTCTACCAATTAATTTTATGTTAGGGCAATTATCAATTAATTCTTTGCGAACCTTAGTTGCAGAACGAACAGTGATGGCATCATATCCATTTAATTTATTTGCCAATTCATCTTGAGGGATATTATTAGCATCAACAGTAATACCTGCATCTTCCAACATTCTTTTCCCAATTGGATCAATTCCATCGTTTGCTAAAATTCTCATAGTCCTTATTATTATTATTTTTTTGAAGATTCAAATTGTTTCATTACATCAACCAAAACTTGTACGCTTTCAATTGGTAATGCATTATACATAGATGCTCTGAAACCACCTACACTTCTGTGTCCTTTCAATCCAATACAACCAGCATCTTCAGCTAATTTTAAAAACTCTTTATCTAAACTTGCATCATTTAAAACAAAACAAATATTCATTCTTGAACGATCTTCCACTGCACAAGTACCTTTAAACAATGAATTTCTATCTATCTCACTATATAATAATGCTGCTTTGGCATTATTGCGTTTTTCCATTTCTTTAACCCCACCTTGTTTTATTAACCAACGCAAATTTAACATGGCAACAAAAATAGAAAACACTGGTGGTGTATTGTACATTGATCCTCCTTCAATATGAATTCTATAATCCATCATTGAAGTCATTTTTCGTGTTACTTTTCCTAATATATCTTTCTTTACAATTACAACTGTCATACCAGCTGGACCAATATTCTTTTGAGCTCCTGCGTATATTAAATCAAAATCTGACACATTTACAACTCTGCTTAAAATATCAGAAGACATATCACATACAGTACTTACTGAAGTTTTGGGAAATTCATGTAATTGTGTACCGTAAATAGTGTTATTGGAAGTACAATGAAAATATTTTGAATCTTTAGGAATATCGAAACCTTTTGGAATAAAAGTATAATTAGATTCTTTAGAACTTGCCACTACATTCACATTTCCAAAGATTTTTGCTTCCTTTAATGCTTTATTTGCCCAAACTCCTGTGTCAAAATAAGCAGCAGTTTCATTTTCATCTAATAAATTATACGGTACCATTCCAAATTGTAAACTAGCACCACCTTGAACAAAAATGACTTCATATCCTTCTGGGATATTCATCAAATCTTTTATCAACTGTACAGATTCTGCTACTACAGCTTCAAACTCAGGAGTACGGTGAGAAATTTCCAAAATAGATAATCCTGTATTTCCCCAACTTAATACAGCTTGTGCAGCTTCTTCGAAAACTTCTTGAGGTAATATGCAGGGACCTGCACCAAAATTGTGTTTATGTGACATTTTAATAGGTTTTAAAATATGATACAAAGGTAAAAACTATCCTATGTTATGCAAATCAACTAAAATTCAATATTCAGTTAAAATCGCCCAACTACTCTTACATTTATTTGTCTAGATGTCAAATAATTGGGCACTGCAAATTGTTGTGCATTAACATCCCTTATCCACAAATAAGAAATTGTATTAGAACGTTTGAATAAATTAAAAACTTCAGCATAAAGCATGATTGATTTGAATGGACCAATTTTAGCCTTCCCGCCTTCTCTCTTGCCAATATATTCTTTACTAAAGCCTATATCCGCCCTCCAATAAGGAGGCATCCTGAGTGTGTCTTTATACCTGGCATAATCAGGTGGACCAAAAGGCAAACGAGAACCAAATACCACATTTAAGTGTACTTTAAAACTTGGATCTTTATTTAAATTATCTTGAAAAAATACAGAAAATGTAAATCGTTGATCTGTTGGACGAGGAATATTACCATAGAAGGTTTTCGCAGAATCTAAGCCTTGTAAATTTTTGATAGTACTAAAATCACCTTTCACATTTTCTTCAGTTTTCAATAAACTCAAACTAAACCATGACTCTAAATCTTTCACAAATTCTCCATTGATTTTAAAATCCATACCTTGAGCATAAGCAGTAGCTTTATCATTTGCATAATAACGAATTCTTACATTATCCACTTCATAAGGAATAATTTGATCCATTTGTTTATAATAGATTTCAGAGATCAATTTAAATTTTCTTCCTCCAAAAAATTTAAATTGATGATCGGCACCAAGTACATAATGAATTGATTTTTGTGCAGCTGGATTAGATGAAAGTGTTCCATCATAATTTCTTAAATCACGATAAAAAGGTGGTTGATAATACAATCCAGTAGAAGCTCTGAAAATCCAATCGCTTTTCCATTTTGGTTGATAAGATAAGCTCGTTCTCGGACTAAAATTTGCTTCATTGGTGTAATCCCAATAAGTAGCTCTTAATCCGATAGTAAATACAAATGGACTTTTATCAGAAAAACTAAATGCATTTTGAATATACCCATTTACTCTATTAGTTTGCAAAGTTATCTTAGTGCGAATAACATCTTGCATTTGTATTTCATCTGATAGATCAGGTACTGCATATCCAGCGGAATCAATTAAATTCCATTCACTTAATTTATCAATAATATTTTCATTTTGGTATCGTACTCCCCATGAAAACAAATTGTATTTTTTAATATATGACCCCTTATGTTCTAATGATCTTACTTCTGCTTCTAAGAAATTTCTTCCATGATTTAAATAACTTCCTACTCCTCTATTCGCCTTTACTTGACCAAAAGTCTCTTTTCCAAAATCACTTTCAATTTCGTCAAAAATATACTGCCCATTGATATCATAAGTTTCTTGTTCAAAAGATTTATATCTAGAAGATATAAATTTCAATTTCAAAAAATCATTTGGGCTGTAAGTTGCTGTCATTGCAGCAAGTGAAGATTCATACTCATCTAATTCTTGTCCTTCAAAAAAGATAGATAAACGCAAAACTTCATTGAAAGTTCCAAAAGTAGTTTCTCTACTTTCAGGAATTACTAAATATTTATTTCTATTATAATTTCCTAAAAAGGATATTTCCCAATCCGTTGTAATATCATATGTAATAAATGTTTGTAAATCTGTAAAGCTTGGTTGATAATCACCATCTGTATCTAAAGATCCTAAAACATATTTAGTTGATTTTTGTCGAGCACCTAATAAATAACTTAATCGTCTGTTTTTATTTGTGCCTTCAATACTTAATGATTGGTTTAATAAGCCTGCAGAAACAGTACCAGCAAAGTCTTTAGGCCTTTTATAAGTAATATCTAGAACAGAAGAAAGTTTATCGCCATATTTAGATTCAAAGCCACCTGCAGAAAATTTTACTGATTTCACCATATCTGAATTGATAAAACTCAATCCTTCTTGTTGGCCTGAACGAACTAAAAATGGTCGGTAAATTTCAACATCATTTACATAAACTAAATTTTCATCAAAGTTTCCACCTCGAACGGTGTATTGAGAACTTAATTCATTATTAGAATTTACACCTGGTAAAGTTTTTAAGATAGCTTCGAAGTTTCCAGACACGGAAGGCAAACTTGTAATAAGTTTAGGGTCAATTTTATTAATACCTGATCTTCGATCTTCATCGCTATTTATTAATACTTCTTTAATGTCGAATGATTTTTTATTGAATTGATGATCTATTCTTTTTCTTTCGGCATTTTTTAATTTTATACTAATGTTGAATTTTTCAAAACCCAACGACATATATACAATATCAATAATAGTATCAGCTGGAATTTTCAATTCATAATAACCATTATCATCGGTTTTAGTGCCAATGTTAGTTCCTACAATGGATACATTAACTAATGGAAACGGCTTTCCCAATTCATCTTTTATATTACCAAACACCAAGGCACGCTTTTGAGAATAGCAGCTGCAAGTGATGGTAAAGAATAAAATGAAAATGAAAATTTTTCGAAACATGATTCAGTTAACGAAAATTATACTTCAAAGGTATCGAGTCGTAATCTTTTCAATTCTGAAATCATTTCAGTTTGATTTTCAGCTGCAAAGACAGCATTACCAGCAACAAGTACATCTGCACCTGCCTTGAGCAATGCCAGTGCATTTTGTTTACTAACACCACCATCAATTTCAATCATCACTTCAGTATTCAAGCTCAAGCTTAATTCCCTAAGTTTTCTTATTTTTTGATAAGTGTTTTCAATAAATTTTTGCCCCCCAAATCCTGGGTTTACGCTCATCATACAAACTAAATCTACTTCTTGTAAAATATCTTCAAGAACTGAAACTGGCGTATGTGGATTAATTGCTACACCAGCTTTCATACCTAACTGATGTATGGCAGATATGGTTCGGTTTAAATGAGGACAAGCTTCATAATGTACAGTTAGAATATCTGCACCCACCTTTTTAAATTGTTCTAAATATCGGTCAGGATCCACTATCATTAAATGAACATCTAATGGTTTTTTTGCATAATGTTTGATGGAAGAAATAATTGGAAAGCCAAATGAAATATTAGGTACAAAAACTCCATCCATTACATCAACATGAAACCAATCTGCATCACTTTCATTAATCATTTCTATATCTGCCTGTAAATTGGCAAAATCAGCTGATAAAATGGAGGGAGCAATTAAATGTTTCATATAAAAGGGATTAAATTATTACAATTTTGTTCTAATAATCAAGCCTAAATCGCTTAACTATTATTTGTTTTAATTATGGTAAAAGTACATTAATTAAACAATTTGTAAAGCATACCTTAACTATTGATTTTAAAAAATATTTCTATCTTAGAACCGCGAATAGATAATTATACGTAAATCAAATCGTTTATTAGCAAGTACTTAAATCAAACAACCAAAATCTTATATGAAAAAACTATTTTTATTATTAGGCGCTATTGCCATTTTTTGTCAAGTTAAAGCCCAAGAAGTTTATACTTCCAAAGCTGTTTCTATTGGCTTTTTCTCCTCTGCAGCTTTGGAAGACATTGCAGCAGATACAAAAAACGGAAGTTCCGTTTTAACTACAGTAAAGAATGACTTTTTATTTCTAGTACAAATCAAATCCTTCACATTTAAAAGTTCATTGATGCAAGAACATTTCAATGAGAATTATATGGAGAGTGATAAATATCCAGATTCAAAATTTGTTGGAAAAATTAATGAAACCATTGACTGGAAAAAAGATGGAACTTACAATGTGACTGTATCTGGAAAGCTATCTATGCATGGTGTAGAGAAAGATCGTACGATTCCTGGAACAATCACCATCAAAGGAAACAATATCTCAATTGTAAGTCAATTTGATGTTGCTTGTAAAGATCATAACATCAAAATTCCTAGTGTTATGTCAGAGAAAATAGCTGAAGTTGTAAAAGTTAGTGTAAATGGGAACTACAGTCTTTATGTACGTCCGGAGAAAAAATAAAAATTAATACATAAAAAAAACCTGATCAAATTGATCAGGTTTTTTTTTGCTTTTTTTTATGCTTTTGGTTCAGATTCTGTTTTCTCTGGTCGAGGTAATAATACCTTACGAGATAATTTCATCTTTCCTGTTTTCTTATCAATTTCGATTAATTTTACTTTGACAATTTCGCCTTCAGTAAGTACACCTTCCATTGTTTCATAACGTTTCCAATCTATTTCTGAAATGTGTAATAATCCATCTTTCCCTGGCATAATTTCAACAAATGCACCAAATGGCATGATTGATTTCACTTTACCTTCATAGATTTCACCTACTTCTGCAGTTGCTGTGATACCTTTGATTTTATTGTAAACTGCATCAATTGCTTCTTTGTTATCAGCGTAAATTTGAACAATACCCATATTGTCTTTTTCTTCAATACTGATAGTTGCACCACTTTCACGTTGCATTTCTTGAATGATTTTACCTCCAGGTCCGATAATCGCACCAATAAACTCTTTTGCAATACGCATTTCAACAATACGTGGAGCATGTGGTTTATAATCTTCACGAGGTTGTTCAATAGTTTTTAGCATTTCGCCTAAAATATGTGCACGACCTTCTTTTGCTTGGTGTAAAGCTTCTGCTAAAACTTCATAAGAAAGACCATCTATTTTCAAGTCCATTTGACAAGCAGTAATACCTTTAGCAGTACCAGTTACTTTAAAATCCATATCTCCTAAATGATCTTCATCACCTAAAATGTCTGAAAGAATAGCATACTTCTTAGTTACAGGATCACTAATTAACCCCATTGCAATACCAGAAACTGGACCTGAAATTTTAACCCCTGCATCCATCAAAGCCAATGTACCTGCGCACACTGTAGCCATAGATGATGAACCATTTGATTCTAAAATATCAGAAACAATACGTATCACATAAGGATTTTGATCAGCTCCAGGTAAAACTTTTTTCAATGAACGCATTGCCAAATTACCATGTCCCACTTCTCTTCTACCTGGACCTCTATTTGGACGAACTTCTCCAGTAGAAAAACCAGGGAAATTATAATGAAGCATAAATTTATTATGGCCAAAGAACATGGCACCATCAATTAACTGCTCATCAGTTTTTGCACCTAATGTTACTGAAGTTAATGATTGTGTTTCGCCACGTGTAAATATTGCTGAACCATGTGCTGAAGGTAAGTAACCAATCTCTGACCAAATTGGACGAATTTGTTTACTATGTCTTCCATCTAAACGAATTGAATCATTTAAAATCATTGCACGAATTGCTTCTTTTTCAATATCGTGGTAATATTTTTTCATTAAATAAACAAAACCATTATCAGTCATTTGTTCAGCAACAGTTGCTTCAAACTCTTTGCGAATAGCTTTGAAAGCCACAGAACGTTCATCTTTTCCTAAAGCTGATTTTGCTACAGCATAGATACGATCATAAGCAAATGCTTTAATTTGATCCCATAAAGCAGGGTTTGCATCTGGCTCATGTTTGTATTCACGTTTTGCTTTTATACCAACTTTATTAATGAAATCAGTTTGTGCTTGAACTTGTAATTGAATTGCTGCGTGTGCAATGCGAATAGCTTCAGCCATTTCATTTTCAGACACTTCATTCATTTCCCCTTCAACCATACAAATATCTTTTGCAGAACCTGCAACAATTAACTCAATATCAGCATTTGCTAATTCAGAGATTGTAGGATTTACAATAAATTTACCATCTATACGAGCAACACGAACTTCAGAAATTGGACCATTAAATGGGATATCACTGATACTGATTGCAGCTGATGCAGCTAAAGCTGCTAAAGCATCTGGCATTATGTTTTTGTCGGCAGAAATTAAGGATACCATTACTTGTGTATCGGCATGATAATCTTCCGGAAACATAGGTCTTAAAGCACGATCAATCAAACGACTGATCAATACTTCATAATCTGATAATCTAGATTCACGTTTTAAGAACCCACCTGGGATTCTACCTGTTGATGCATATTTTTCTTGATAATCAACCGATAAAGGCAAAAAATCAGATCCTTCTTTAGCATCTTTTGAAGAGACAACAGTAGCTAGGAGCATCGTATCTCCCATTTTTACAACAACAGATCCATCAGCCTGTTTAGCCAATTTCCCTGTTTCGATGGAAATCTTTTTTCCATCACCCATTTCAAACTCATGGGTTATTCCAATTTTCGACATATTATTTTTGTTTAAATTGCTGCAAAGGTACGTAAATATATTCTATTCCATACCGGTGAAATACAGCCTAATAGAAATGAAAAAAGCCGTTCTGGAATAATCCAGAGACGGCTCTTAAAACATAAAACATGAAAAATTATTTTCTTAAGTCTAATTTCTTCACAATAGCACGGTAGCGCTCAATGTCTTTATGCATCAAGTAATTCAACAATGCTCTTCGTTTTCCAACTAATTTTTGTAACGATAATTGTGTAGAAAAATCCTTACGATTGTTCTTCAAATGACCAGTCAAATGACTGATTCTGTGAGTAAATAGAGCAATTTGCCCTTCTGCTGACCCGGTATCAGCTTCATTCTTCCCGAATGACCCGAAGATTTCTTTCTTCTTTTCAGTACTTAAATACATCTCTTGAATTATATTTTAGCGGTTTAACAATTGATTTAACTAGACCACAAAAATAATGGAAAATCCTGACTTTCCCAAGGAAGGTTTTAAGATAATTTCAAAAAAAATCAAGAACCTTTAATAACCCATTCCCAAGGCACTTTTTGCCTTCAAAAAAATATTTACCCAAGATTCCCAAAATGAGAAAAAGGGAATTAAGCATGGTTTTGGAAACTGCTAATAATCAAGAATTTCAAGAATTAGTAATAATATAAAGTATTAAAAAACAAATACTTACATAGAATTACTAAAGTAATACCATCAATTAGTTAGGTTTTGAATTTTATTTATTAAAAGGTTGAAAAAGAGAAAATAATTGCCCAACTATGCAAAAAAAAACAATGATAAATTACAGCAAATTTGAATCAGAAATGCAAGTCCGACCGGACGATATTGACATGAATCAACACGTTCATAATAGTCGATATTTTGACTATGTTTTAGCAGCAAGATATGATCAAATGGAAAAAGATTATTTATTTCCGATGGAACAATTTCTAGAAAATAAATTTGGTTGGGTAGTGAGCAAAGCAATAGTAAATTATAAAAGACCTTTAGGTTTAGGTGATCGATTTATTGTTCAAACTGGAATTAAAGAAATGCTTTTAAAAGGATGTATTGTTGAATTCCATATTCGAAATAAAAAAACGGAAAAAATTTGTTGTGATGGAGAATTCCATTATACAATGGTAAATACCCAAACTGGTAAATCGGAAGTTATACCGGAATGGATTGTGGAGAAATACAGTGTTTGATGTGTTAATTAGCTAATATGTTGATGTGTTAATTGAATTCCATGGGATATTTAAAAGGTGATTGAAGATCTTTTAATAATTTCTAACCTTTATTTAAAATAATAAAATACATTCAAAGCTTATTAATTATCAAAATAGTTGATACTTTCATCATCACATCAACACATTAGCTAATTAACACATTAACAAACACTTTCAATCAACAATCCATAAAACTCTTTCATTTCCATACCAGTGGCGCGGACTTGTTGAGGAATGATGCTGTTCTCAGATTGACCAGGAACAGTATTGATTTCCAAAACAAACATATTGTTACTATTATCTTGTAAAATATAATCTATACGAACAACACCCTTGCAATTCAATTTTTCATAAATGGTTGCAGCCACTTTTTCAACTTTTACTTTTTCAATTTCAGACATTCTACCTGGAGTAATTTCTTGAGTTAATCCAGTTGTATATTTTGCTTCAAAATCAAAAAACTCTTTTGAGGAAATTACTTCTGTGGAAGGTAGTACCCATACTTTATTTTTAATTCGAGCTACACCGATTGTAAATTCTCTACCACTAATAAATTCTTCTACAATTACTTGTTCATCTTCTATGAAAGCCTTTGCCAATGCGGGTCCTAGTTCAGTTTCATTGTTGACTCTGCTCATGCCAATACTGCTTCCACCATTATTGGGTTTCACAAATAATGGAAGTTTCAATTTGGATAAAATATCTTCCTCAGTATAACTTTGTGTTGCAAATAATTGCATGGACTTGGCAACATTCAATTGATCAATTTCTGCAATAACACTTTTGGTATAAGCCTTATTCATGGTGATGGCAGAAGTAATAGCATCACAAGTAGTAAATGGCAAACCTATCATTTCAAAATAGCCTTGCAATTTTCCATCTTCTCCAGGAGAACCATGGATAATGATAAATGCTACATCAAATTTTATTTTATTGGATCCTATCTGAATACTAAAATCATTTTTATCAATTGGGGTTTCAACTTCGTTTTCATCAATATAAACCCATTTCTCTTTTGTGATAAGAATAAAAAATACATCATAAACAGATCGGTCCAAACTCTTAGAAACCATTGCAGCACTTTTCATTGAAATAACTGATTCTCCAGTATATCCACCTGCTATTAATGCAACTTTTTTCTTCAACATATCCTTATAAAATTAAAAGTTTTAAAATCAATTTAACCTGAATTAAACTATTTCAAATTTGATAAAAATATTGATTTATTCTTCATAGAAAGAAAATTGATTTTCTGATTCCTAAATTTTAGTTTAAGTTTGGACTTAATATGAAATTCATTCAATTTCTCAAGACTAAAGAATTCAGAAAACACTTACTCATAGCTATAGTAAGTATTGGGATTCTCTTATTTATAGCATTCAAAGGAGTAAGTAGTTTTACTAAACACGGGCAAACGGTTACTGTACCTGATTTGAAAGGAATGCCTATTGAAGACGCAACACAACTATTAGAAGAGCAAAGCTTTAGATATATTGTTGACTCAATTTATACAGATGTGCAAGAAGAAGGAAGTGTTTTTGAACAAGATCCAGATGCCAATGCACAGGTTAAAGAAAATAGAACAATTTATTTGACTATTGTTTCCTCCACTCCCCCTACAGTAAAACTTCCCGACTTAATTGATGTTTCCTTGCGAGAAGCGAAAGCAATATTAGAAAGTTATGGTTTGAAAGTAGGTCAATTGATTTATAAACCAGATTTAGCCCAAAATGCTGTTTTGGGATTAAATTATAAAGGACAATCTGTTGGAAAAGGATTCCAACTTTCAAAAGGTGCGACCATTGATCTAGTTTTGGGTGATGGCTATGGAAATTTAAAAGTCGTAATACCTAATTTAGTTGGATTAAGCTATGAAGAAGCGCTATTTGTATTAAGAGGTTCTAAGCTTACCATTGGTTCCGTTATTTTTGATGGCAATTCAAATGATACCCTTTCAGCTAAAATTTATAAACAAAGTCCGGCGTTCAGTAATGATTCTATTCTCAATAAAATAAGTCAAGGTGAAGCCATTGATTTATTCCTAAGAGAAGAATAATACTTTTAATCCATAAAAAACGTTATCTGCGAATGTTCAAAAAGTTAGTTTTCATTCTATTTATATTTTCAAATTATGCCAAGGCGCAAGAAATTGTAAGCCCACTTCCATTTAATCCAGTTATTAAAAGTTTCCAAAAATCTCATCCAAAACAAATATCAAATAAGGTTTTGAACGATACTATTCAATTACCATTCTTTGATGATTTTTCTTATGAACAAATTTATCCAAGTAATCAATTATGGATGGATAGTTTAGTATTTATCAATAATTCTTTTGGAAAAGATGCTATCTCAAAAGGTGTGGCAACCTTTGATGGATACAATGCAAATGGTGACCCTTATTTCACTACAGGAATCTCTTTTGGCATTTGCGATACTTTAACCTCCAAGCCAATAAATTTAGCCTTTCCAGCATCTGATTCCTTGTATTTTAGCTTTTATGTACAACCGCAAGGAAAAGGAAGAGCACCCGCCATTAAAGATTCATTAATATTAGAATTCAAAAATATCAATACCAATAAATGGGTCCAAATTAAACGATTTGCAGGTTCGACCTCAAAGGATTTTAAAATGTTCATGATTCCAATTAAAGATACTACTTACTTAAAAAAAGGATTTCAATTTAGATTTAAAAATAAAGGATCTCAATTTGGTGGTGATGATCATTGGAATATTGATTATGTGAAACTGGAAAGATTTGCATCTTATTTGGATACGGTGACTTTTGATGTATCCATAACAGGAAATCCAAGTTCGTTATTGAAATCATATTCAGCAGTACCTTATAATCAATT
The DNA here is from genome assembly GCA_965279595.1 of Sphingobacteriaceae bacterium. Classification (GTDB taxonomy): domain Bacteria; phylum Bacteroidota; class Bacteroidia; order Sphingobacteriales; family Sphingobacteriaceae; genus CAIKLP01. Next base: position 2,032,472 of record OZ257246.1, on the reverse strand, counting down.
TAATTCAAGTCTTTTAGCAGAAAATCATTTTGTAAGTATTCGAAATAATTTCGATCAAACAAAAAGCACTTCCTTTACCTATCGTTCTTATATAAAAGGTACCAATACCAAAATTGATTCAGCTACTCGTGGTTTCGATTTACCATCTACTTCAACAACAGATAGCATTAGTTCAAACAAAATAAATATACCCCAACAAAACCATCCTTTTGTATTGAAAACTACTTATTTCTGTAGCACAGGAGGTGACTTAGTGAAAGTAAATGATACTGTAAATAATTATCAAGTATTTGGTGACTATTTTGCTTATGATGATGGAACTGCAGAAAATGGATATGGTCTCACACCCTCCTCAGATGGTCGTTTTGCCTATAAATTCAATGCAATAAATTCAGACACATTGCGCGCAGTTTCCTTTTTCTTCACTCAAAAAGAATTAGATAATTCTAATAATTTATTTACACTCACTGTTTGGAAAAGTATCAATCCAGAAGTGATTCTTTATCAAAAAACTTCATTGAGTCCAATGCATGAAGATGGAATTAACGATTTTGTTAATTATGATTTAGACTCAAATATAATTGTGCAAGGAGATTTTTATGTGGGATGGATTCAAAGTACCAATTTTTTAATGAATATTGGATTAGATAGAAATTATATCAACAATGATCAAATGTTCTATAAAGTAACCTCTCAAGGATGGCAACAAAGCACAATTTTGGGATCAGTGATGATTCGACCTGTATTTTCAGATGAAATTAAAGGATTAGGAATCGAACAAGATAAAGTAAATCAAAATTTTGCAAAGGCATATCCAAATCCAGGTTCTGGGCTTGTCAATATTAAATTTAACGAGGCCAATTTGAACCATCATTTTAATATTAACGTTTATGATTTGTTTGGAAGAAAATTTAAAAGCAATTGGTTAAATAATCAATTGGATTTTACAGAATTAAACTCAGGCCTTTACATTATCCAAATAATTGATGAAAATACTGCTGCAATGCAAAGCATCAGATATCTTAAAAAATGAAAGAAGTAACAGCTTCCTATTTAAAGGAAAAATTAGCCTCACAAGCTAATTTTTTTTTGTTGGATGTTAGAGAACCTAGAGAATACCATACTTTGAACATAGGTGGTACAAATATTGCGCTATCAAAACTTGAACATTGGATTGATGAAACTGACCTGACTAAAGACACTGAAATAATTGTTATTTGCCAGCATGGCGTTAGGAGCAAAACCGCACAGTCATTATTAAAAGCAAATGGATTCCTAAACACTTTCAATTTAAAAGGTGGAATGGTTTCCTTCCAAAGAATAGCTTAAAAAATAAAATTCCTTTGTATTTTAGAACAATGAAATTCAAAAGCAAGATTGTTTCTATTATCATTTTACTCTTACTTTTCTTAGGAATTAGTTTACTTCATTTCAATTGTAGTTCAAATCATAAATCTTCTAGCTCTGAAACTAGTTTATATCTCAATCATAATGACACGGTAAAATATGTTGGCATGAATGTTTGTAAAGGTTGTCATCCTGATAAATATGAAACCTTTATACAAACTGGAATGGGGATGAGTTTTGAAGCAGCAAATAGAAAAAAAAGTGCTGCTAAGTTTGATAAACATTCTGTTATATATGATGCTCAATTAAATTTTTACTACAAACCTTATTTCCAAAATGATATCATGTATATCATGGAATATAGAATGGAAGGGAAAGACACGATTCATAAACGAATTGAAAAGGTTGATTTTATTATAGGTTCAGGTATGCATACCAATTCACACATGCATAATGAAAATGGTTATTTTTTTCAAATGCCATTGACTTATTATACACAAAAAGCTAGGTGGGATTTACCACCGGGATTTGAAAATGGACATAATTCAAGATTTAACAGAACCATTGAATTAGAATGTATGAGCTGTCATAACTCCTACCCAAATTTTATGTCAGGCTCAAAAAATAAATTTCTTAGTGTACCACAAGGAATAGATTGTGAAAGATGTCATGGCCCTGGAGAAATACATGTTCAGGAAAAGCAATTAGGACATATCATTGACACAGCCAATCAAATTGATTATAGCATAGTCAATCCAAAAAAACTTTCTTATGATTTACAAGTGGATGTTTGCCAACGTTGTCATTTGCAAGGTGATGCTGTACTTGCTGAAGGAAAATCTTTTTTTGATTTTAAACCTGGTCAAAAATTATCAGATTATATCAATGTATTTTTACCTCGTTATAAAGGGAATAATGAACAATTCATTATGGCATCACATGCCGACAGACTTAAGCAGAGCAAGTGTTTCATTGAAAGCACTAAATTAAAAATAAACACTAATCAAAAAACCTATAGCAATTCAAAAGTGATTAACAACCAAGTTTCATCACTTACTTGTATCAGCTGCCATAACCCTCACGTTAGTATAAAAGTAACAGGCAATAATCAATATAATAATGCTTGTAAATCATGTCATCAAAATAATAAACAAGTAAACTTGCCAAGTTGTACTGAAAGCTTGAAAACAAGAAATATTCAACAAGATAATTGTTGGGCATGTCATATGCCTAAATCAGGTACCATCGACATTCCTCATGTAACGGTACATGATCATCGAATTCAAATTCCTGTGAAAAGAAAAGAAATTAAAGCAATTCAAACTTTTATTGGTTTAGCGGCCGTAAACAATCCCAATCCTGATCCGCATACCATAGCTGAAGGATATTTGAGTTATTATGAAAAATTTGAAACAAAAAATCAATATTTAGATTCAGCATCACGATATTTTTCAATGAAAGGGAATTATAGCCCCGCTCATTATTTTAATAATATGATTCGACTATATTTTTTAAAGGAAGATTATCAATCATTAATCAATACTGCTGAAAAAGAACAAGCAACATACAGTAAAGATGCATGGACTAATTATCGAATTGGAGAAGCTTATGCCTATCAAAACCAAACAGAAAAGGCTTATATTCATTATCAATTAGCTTGTAAACAAGCACCTTATATTTTAGAATTCAGAAACAAATTGGGTGGAATGGAGAGTGCAAAAGGAGATTATTCTGCAGCAAAAAAAACATACGAGTTTATTTTACAAGAAAATCCTAAGTTTGTTGCTGCACTTTCCAATTTAGGTTTTCTTTTTACATTAGAACAAAGAAATGAAGAAGCAATGAAATTATATGATCGAGCCATTGCCTTAGATCCTGATTATGAAAAAGCACTAGAAAATAAGGCCTCCTTATTATTTCAACTAAACAAAAATGATGAAACTATTATTATTCTAAAAAGAATATTAAAACTGAATCCAAGAAACGAAAAAATAAAAGTTGCTTTGAAACAACTGAATGGAATTTAAAATATGATGAAGAAAAATAGAAAATTTATAATTGCATTGCTTCTAATCCTATTGGTTTCAAGTATTTTCTTTGCAATTGAAGTATCCATCAAACTTTTCAAAAACAACGTAAATAAAAACTCCAATGAAACCCATTTGTATATACCAACTGGGAGTAATTTAGAAGATGTGGTTCAAATTATAAAAGATAAGCACATCTTATTAAATTCTGAATCATTTGCTTGGGTAGCTCATAAAATGAAGTACAAAAAAGTTCGTCCTGGGAAATACAAATTAAAATTAGGGATGAGCAATGTAGAGTTAGTGAGATTATTACGCTCAGGTGCTCAAGATCCAATACGATTAACATTTCAAAATGTAAGATTGAAAAAAGAATTTGCTGGATATATTGGAAGAAATTTCGAAATAGATTCTATGCAATTTTTAGGAATGCTAGATAGCATCGACCTTGTTCGTCAATATGGTTTTGATGAAGAAACTATTTTTTGCATGTTTTTGCCCAATACATATGAATTGTATTGGAATATTTCTAAGGAAAAGTTCTTTGAAAGAATGCATACTGAATATGTTAAATTTTGGACGGATACGAGAAAAACTAAGGCTGCTCAAATTGGCTTGAATCCAATTCAGGTAAGCATTTTAGCATCAATTGTAGATCAGGAGGCATTGGTGAATAAAGAAATGAATCGAATTGCTGGTGTTTATATGAATAGGCTATTAAGAGGAATTAAATTGGAAGCAGATCCAACCGTAATTTTTGCGAATGGTGATTTCACTGTTAAAAGAGTTACACGACGCTTACTGAAAAAAGATTCTCCATATAATACCTATCGTTATAATGGTTTACCTCCAGGACCTATTTGCATGCCTTCTGTTGCAGCTATTGAAGCTGTGCTTGCATATGAGCGTCACAATTATATTTTCTTCTGTGCGAAAGAAGATTTCTCAGGATATCATAATTTTGCAAGCAATGCAATTGAACATCAGGTTAACGCTCGCAAATTTCAACAAGCTTTGAATGCGAGAGGAATTTTAAGATAAATAAAATCAAATTATCATGTACACTTTCGAAACCACCCTTCGCGTAAGATATGGCGAAACAGATCAAATGGGTTATGTTTATTATGGCAACTATGCTGAATTTTTTGAAGTTGCTCGTGTTGAAATGCTACGTAGCTTAGACCTAACTTATAAAGGGTTTGAAGATAGCGGAATCATGATGCCTGTATTAGAATTGAAATGTAAATACATTCGTCCAGCTTTTTATGATGATGCTTTAAAAATTAAAGTTACATTAAAAGAAATTCCAGCTACTAGAATTACTTTCTTTTATGAATTGTTTAATAGCAATAATGAATTAATACATTTAGGCGAAACAACATTGGTTTTTGTAAATATTCAAACCAAAAGACCTTGTGCTTGTCCGGAAGTTTTTTTAGAAAAAATTGCACCTTTTTTTGCAAGATAAAAAATGAAGTGGTTATATCGAAGATTGCTTAGATTAACTTGGTTTCAAAAATTAATAGAATGGAGTCAAAATACCATTCCTGTTGGATTTGAAGGCTTACCATTATATACTGTACTTTCTTTTTTCATTAAAGAAATTCAAAAGGAACATTTAAATGCCAAATCATCTTCTTTGGCATACAGTTTCCTTTTAGCTATTTTTCCAGCAACCATTTTTTTGTTTACCTTAATTCCATATATCCCAATTCCTGATTTTCAAGAACAATTGTTTTACATACTTTTGCAAGTGCTTCCAAAGAATGCTTTCTTAGCAATTCAAACCACTTTAACTGATATTATACAAAATCAAAACGGCAGTTTATTGTCGTTCGGTTTTATCACTGCCTTGTTTTTCTCAACCAATGGAATATTGGCATTGATGCGAAATTTCAATAAAGCTTCATTGGTTTTAGAAACACGTTCAGCCTGGAAACAAAGGGGTGTAGCTGTTCTACTTACTATTGGATTATCCTTTCTATTGATAATTGGAGTTGCACTTATTATTGCTGGTGAATTTATTTTGAAACAACTTAAAACAAGTGGTTTTATAAAAGGAGGCATTGCTTATTATTCTGTGTTTGGATTAAATTGGATTATCATTCTCACATTATTTTTTTGTGTAATTTCTTCCCTATATTATTTCGGACCAGCTACCGTTAAGAAATTCAAATTCATTTCTGCAGGTTCTACATTAGCTACACTCCTATCCATACTTACCTCCTTGGGTTTTGCATTTTATGTAAACAATTTTAGTAGTTACAATAAATTATACGGATCAATTGGAACATTGATTGTTGTGATGATATGGCTATACTTAAATTCACTTATATTGTTGATCGGATTCGAATTAAATGCCAGTATAGATATCTTAAAAAGAAATTTACCTCCACCTCCCAAACCTAGGATAGGTAACCGTTTCAAAGGTGAATTAAATAAATAATTAAATTTTAGTATTTATTAAATATTCTATACGAACATGATAAATACTCATCAACATTTCTTTGAATAAATGTTTAATTCGATAAATTTCCTTAATTGAAATATCACTATTTATTAATTGTTGTTGATTGATTTTATAATCAATCACTCTTTCAACCAATTCACTAATAGAAATTGCAGTAGGTTCTTTCAAACTCCTAGATGCAGCCTCGACTGAATCTGCTAGCATTAACACAGCTTGTTCTTTTGCAAAAGGAATGGGTCCAGGATATTTAAAAATATTTTCGTTGATAGATTTTTCAGGATAATTTTTCAGAAAAGATTGATAAAAATAATCGACACGAGTATTACCATGGTGAGTGCGAATAAAATCAATAATTTCTGTTGGCAATTGATTTCGAGTTGCAATTTCTATTCCTGCATAAACATGTCGAATAATTATTTTAGCACTTTCTTCATATGTTAATTCATCATGTGGATTGATTCCTCTTTGTTGATTTTCAATAAAATATTGAGGTGATTCCATTTTCCCAATATCATGATACAATGCACCAGCCCTTATTAATAAGGCATTCCCGCCAATTTCGAAAATGGCTGCTTCAGCTAAATTAGCAACTTGTAAAGAATGTTGAAATGTGCCCGGAGCTTTATATGATAATTCACGCAATAATTTATTATTGATATTGGTGTATTCCATTAATGTTACATCAGTCGTTATTCCAAATAATTTTTCAAATGCATAAATTACAGGGTATGCTATTAATGATAAAATTACACTTACTAAAAACCACATTAAATGTTCCCAATCAACAGGAATGAATGAGCCTTCATGAATAATAGAGATTCCAATATACCCTATGATGTATGTAGTATAAATTAATAACGCTGAAATTAAAAACTGGGAACGCTTTAATAAATTTTTAATACTATTAATAGCAACTGTACCTGCTGTTATTTGTAAGAAAATAAATTCATAACCATTTGGAACAAAAAAGCCAGCCAAGATAACTACCAATAAATGTATATATAGTGCTAAACGGGTATCAAAAATTACTCTTATAATAATTGGAACAATGCAATATGGAATTATATAAAGACTAGGCAAATGCATTTTCAAAGCCCATGATAAACCAACAAGCATGCCAGTTACAATCAATAGAATTAAAAATATTTTACGTAAATCGGCATATATATCTTTCCTAAACATGGATAAAAAAACCATGAGCAAAGAGATTATTAAGGTTACCAAAATGCCTTGACCTAAAGCAACTATGTATTTATTTCCAAGTAAACCTAATCTCCTGTCGTATTCATTTCGAAGTGATTCTAATATGCGGTACTTGGTTTCATCAACCATGTTTCTATTTTCTATAATAGTTTGTCCATTGCTAATCATGCCTCGGTACAAACCAATATTATTTATCTCTTGCTCAGCCGCCTTTTTAGAATAATTTTCATCATAAACTATATTCTCAAATAATGAATTTTGAAGAGCCGTATATAGCAAGGAAGTATCCAAAGACGAATTGATTTTAGCACTTTGGTGAATGGCTTGAAATGCTTTCTGCAAAGTATAATGAGAAGAGAAAGAAGAGAGAGTGGCTACTTTACCTCTTACTAAATAGAATTGTGCAATTCCATCTTTCAATTGATCATCGGTATTGATATCCATGATACCTTCACGGTAGAGTGAAAGAATGATATCTTCAGCAATCATTATATTTTGCTTTAGTTTTGGCAACTGTTTATCAATATACTTTAACTTCCAAAGTGAGCTAAATTCTTTTCGGAATCTTACAATAGCAATGGAATCTGCAGATTCATCTAATTGATAATAGGAAAGAGTTTCATCAGCTACTCTTTGTTTTTCACTCTCTATTTCTGAGGTTGATTTTTCAATTGCAAAGTCAAATGGAGCTTTAAGATCTTGGTGCATCCAAGGTTTCCCTTTTTCAAATTCATATTTAAAAGTGCGCCCTTTAGGTAAAACAGAAACGATGATAGCCACACAAGCCACTACCAGTAAATATTTCACCCATTCAATTCTATTTTTTGATTTTGTTTTCGATAGTGGCATTGGGCGTGAATTTAGGAATTATTTTCTGATTAAATTCTCCCAAAAATAAGGCGAGAAGAACAAACTATATTAAAATAACATGGTTATACTAGTTAAATTGCTAAATTCGCCGAAAATTATAAACAAATGAAACAAGTAGTTATCGTATCCGCAACACGTACCGCAATGGGAAGTTTTGGCGGTGCATTAAGTTCATTATCAGCTCCTAAATTAGGAGGAATTGCTATTAAAGAAGCAGTAAAAAGAGCAGGAATTACTGCAGATCAAGTGCAAGAAGTTTTCATGGGAAATGTATTATCTGCAAACATTGGACAAGCACCTGCAACACAGGCTGCAAAAGCAGCAGGTTTACCAGATGTACCCAATACAACAATTAATAAAGTTTGTGCTTCAGGCACTAAAGCAGTTATGTTAGCTGCACAAAGCATCCAATTAGGAATCAATGACATTGTTGTTGCTGGTGGTATGGAAAGCATGAGTAATGTTCCATATTATTTAGATAAGGCACGTCAAGGTTATAAATTAGGTCATCAACAAGTTACTGATGGTTTAATAAAGGATGGTTTGTGGGATGTATATAATGATTATCACATGGGTAGCGCTGCAGAATTATGTGCTACTGAATGTCATATTTCTAGAGAAGATCAAGATGCATTTGCGATTGAGTCATATAAAAGAGCTCAAAATGCTTATGCAAAAGGATTATTTAAAGATGAAATAGTTGATGTAGAAATTGTTGGAAGAAATGGTGAGGTAACAATTATAAATGAAGACGAAGAATTTAAAACCGTAAAATTTGAAAAAATACCTGGCTTAAAACCTGTTTTCAAAAAAGATGGAACAGTTACCGCAGCCAATGCTTCCACATTAAATGATGGAGCCTCTGCTTTGGTTTTAATGAGTGAAGAAAAAGCAAATGAATTAGGATTAAAACCAATTGCTAAAATTATCGGATTTGCTGATGCACAGTTAGCCCCAGAATGGTTTACCACAGCGCCTTCTAAAGCAATTCCTCGTGCACTTGCAAGTGCTGGAATTTCAGCTGAACAAGTAGATTATTATGAAATCAATGAAGCATTTTCTGTTGTTTCATTAGCTAATAATCGCGAATTAAAATTAGATCCCGCTAAAGTAAATGTTAATGGTGGAGCGGTAGCATTAGGACATCCATTGGGAAGTTCAGGAAGCCGTATTATTGTAACTTTACTTTCAGTATTAAAACAAAATAAAGGCAAAATAGGTGTGGTGGCAATTTGTAATGGTGGTGGTGGTGCTTCTTCCTTAGTTGTTGAAATGATGTAAATTAATTTGAAATAAATTATTGAAGAGGCATTCCAAATAGAATGCCTCTTTTTTTGTTTTTAAATTAACAATTTAACCTTTATGATTATTGTCATTTTCATTTTCCAATTGTCGCATATACCCTATCTTTTAGCATTTTTTTGCTATTTTTGATACAAACAAAATCAATATGAGAAAAATAATCTTGTTTAGTTTTTTGATTGCAATTGCATTTTATTCAACAGCACAAAAAACAAACAAACCAATAAATTTTGACCCCAAACTTTATACTCTAGAAGATTCATTAAAAAGTTTATCCTATAAAATTGTAAACAATGAAGATGAAATTGTAAGAAGAAATTGCACATTCACTTTTATAAAAACATTAGTTGCAGCATTGCGACTTCCAAATTCTTTTCAATTTCCATTTGATTCCGTTAAGTCTATTTCCATACTTACTTCACCCGATCAGAATTTTAGAATTTTTACTTGGCATTTAAAAACCGATGATGGCAATTATAGATATTACGGTGCCATTCAAAAAAATAATTTAGAAAAATTAGAACTTTACTCACTTTTTGATAATTCAAAATTTATTTTAAACCCTATGGATACTACACTTGATAAAGAAAGTTGGTATGGGGCTCATTATTACAAAATAGTTGTTCCGAAAAGAGGAAGTAAAAAAAATAAAAAGTACATCTTATTGGCTTGGAAAGGAAATACTTTAAAAAGTCAACAAAAAGTAATTGAAGTTTTGAGTTTTGATAAAAAAGGTGCCCCAGTTTTTGGTGCTCCAATTATTAAACTAAAAGATAAAACGGTGAAGCGAATTGTATTTGAATATACTGCACAAGCCTCCATGATGCTGCGCTTCTTACCTGATAAGAAATGGATTGTTTATGATCATTTAGCAGCGCCCAATGCAAAAAGTGAAGGTTTTTTTGAAGTGTACGGACCAGACCTATCTTATGATGGATTGAAATACAAAAGAGGAAAATGGGTTTTAATGGAAAACCTTGATTTAAGAAATGAAGCCATTGATGGAGATAAAAATTTTAATGACCCTAACGAAAAATAAATTGCAACCCAAATAATTCTATATGAAAAAATTAATCGCACTTTTTCTGCTTGTTACATTAGCATTGAATTTACAAGCTCAAAAAAAATTATTAAGTAACGAAGAAATATGGGGTAAACCTGCCTTTACTGCCAAAGATATTTCTGGTTTGAAATCAATGAAAGATGGCAAACATTTTAGCTCTAACTATACTGATCCGGCTACAAAGGAAACTTATATTTTACAATATGATTATGCAACAGGAAAAGTAACAGATACTATTTTACGTGGTTCTGAATTGAAATTGATGATACCAAATGATATCAGAAAAATAACGATGGAAAGCTATTCCTTTTCAGATGATGAGCAACAATTATTGATTACTGCTGAATCTGAAAAAATATATAGAAGGTCAACTAAAGAATTATGTTATTTATTTGATAGAAAAACCAGAACACTACAAAACCTTTCAGATAACGGTAAACAACAATTTGCGAGCTTTTCACCGGATGGAAAGAAAGTAGCTTTTGTTAGAGAAAATAATATTTTCATTAGAGATGTTGCAAATAGAAATGAAGTGAAAATTACTGATGATGGAGAATGGGAACATATTATAAATGGTGGAACAGATTGGGTTTATGAAGAAGAATTTGGTTTTGCAAAAGCATTTTTTTGGTCGCCAGATAGTAAATCAATAGCTTATTACAAATTCAATGAAAGTAATGTGAAACGATTTAGTATGACCATGTTTGGTGATTTATACCCTAAAGATTATGATTATAAATATCCAAAAGCAGGGGAAGAAAATTCAAAAGTAAGCATACATTTTTATCGTTTAGTGGATGATAAAACAATAGCTGTAAACATTGGAAATGAATCAGATCAATACATTCCAAGAATTAAATGGACACAAGACCCGAATACACTATGTGTTTGGAAAATGAATCGTCATCAAAATCAATTAGAATATTTGTTAGCAAATGCCAGCACTGGTGATTGCAAATTGATGATGAAAGAAAATTCAAATACTTATATAGACATCAACGATCACAGCAATTTTCTAGCTGATAAAAAGACCTGTTTAATCAGCTCTGACAAAAACGGTTACCAGCATTTTTATCTAATGGATTTAAAAGGAAATACCTTACGCCAGATAACCACTGGAAATTGGGAAGTAACAAATTTTTATGGTTTTGATGCAGAACAAAAAAATATTTATTTCCAAGCAGCCATGGTTAATCCAATGCAACGTGAAATATATTCAATTGGCATAAATGGCAAAGGATTAAAAAAACTAAGTTCAAAAGTCGGAACAAACAGTGCAACATTTAGTAGCAATTGCAATTATTATATCAACAATTATTCAAATGCTAACACTCCAGGTTTCATTAGTGTAAACGATAAAACAGGAAAAGAAATTAGGATATTAGAAGAGAATAAAATACTTGTCAACAAATTATCAGAATATCAATTAAATAAAAAAGAATTCATCACAGTACCAACTGTTGGTGGCATTAAATTAAATGCATGGATTATTAAACCAAGTAATTTTGATCCAAATAAAAAGTATCCACTATTCATGTTTTTATATGGTGGACCAGGAAGCCAGCAAGTATTAGACTCTTGGGGAGGCGCAAATTACATGTGGTATCAATTATTAGCAGAGAAAGGATATATTGTAGCTTGTGTTGATAACAGAGGCACTGGAGCTAGAGGTTCTGAATTTAAAAAATGTACTTTTTTGAATCTTGGAAATCTAGAAATCATTGATCAAATTGAAGCAGCAAAGTGGTTTGGAAAACAAACATATATTGATGCAAATAGAATAGGAATACAAGGATGGAGTTATGGTGGATATATGTCATCTTTAGCTATTACTAAAGGCGCTGACTATTTCAAAATGGCTATTGCTGTTGCTCCCGTTACTAATTGGAAATATTATGATAGCATTTATACTGAACGTTATTTACATACGCCTAAAGAAAATTCGAAAGGATATGAAGACAACTCTCCTATAAATTTTGTTGATAAAATGAAAGGGAAATATTTAATTGTGCATGGTACTGCGGATGATAATGTTCATTTCCAAAATTCAGTAGATATGGTAAATGCAATGATTAAAGCGAATAAAAAATTTGAATCAGCTTATTACCCAAATAAAAATCATTCAATAGTTGGTGGTACCGCAAGATTACATTTGTATACTAAGATGACTGATTTTATATTAGATAATTTGTAGAAGTATTCCATAAAAAAAAGGCTGGTTGTATATCACAACCAGCCTTTTTTTATTTAGGTGAAATACTACCTCACCCCATGCATTAATTTTTTCAATAATGGAGTTAATGCAAATAATATAATGGAAGCGATACCTGTTAAAATAACAAACACCATAAAGAACTCAAATAAATTATGAATTTCATAACCTGCAAAAATTGGGTTATGGTCTGATATTTGATTTTGTGCCAACAGTGTTAATTGATCTGTTGTAGGTACAACTTTCTTATCTAACACAGCTTGTAAATCAATTCCTAATTCTTTTGCTTTATTAAACTTATCACCTGTAGCAGGCATGATAGAACCTAATGTTCCGGCTAATGCATAACCTGATGCATTTGATAAAAAGAATACACCATACAATAATGAAGAGAAACGTTTAGGAGCTAATTTACCTACTAGTGATAATCCGATTGGAGACAAACACAACTCTGCAGCTGTTTGAATAAGGTACAATAGAATCAACCATTTGATAGCTAACAAACCACTATTTCCTAAATCTTTTACATTAAATGCAATGATGAAATAACTCAAAGCGATTAATGCTAATCCAAATGATTGTTTCATTGGAGAAATTGGCTCTCTGTCTTTACTTCTTAAATAATCCCATAACATAGAGAATGGAACTGCAAAAGCTACCACAAACAAACCATTAAAAATTTGCACCATAGATGGTGGCATATTCCAACCGAAGAAATTTCTATCAGTTTGGTTATCGGCTATAAAAGTTAATGAAGATCCTGCTTGTTCAAAGGCAGCCCAAAAGAAAATAACGAAGAAGGCGACTATATAAATTACAATGATTCGTTCACGTTCAACTTTAGTTAATGAAGTATCAGAAATAATTAAACCCGCTAAGGTTAATCCACTTGAATAAATTAAAGTGTAAATCAAATTTTGATCAAAACCGAAATGAATAATTGCTCCTAACAATAAAAAAGAAATACCTGCTAAGATTAATGACTTTTTTGAGAACACTGCTTTTTGAGACTCTCCTTCTTCATAATCAGAACTTACTGATCTAGATGGTAAATCACCCAAAGCTTTTCCATCTGGAGTTACAACGTATTTATTTTTTAAGAAATAAAATACTGCAGTACCAATTAGCATAGCTCCAGAAGCCGCTAAAAATCCCCATTTGAATGCATGTATATCTCTTATACCAGCAGCATCTTTTACATCACCAATTAATGGGCAAATCAATTGTCCTAAAAATGCACCTAAGTTAATTCCCATGTAAAAAATAGTAAAGGCTGTATCTAATTTACTTTTCTCTTGTTTAGGATATAAACTTCCCACCATACTTGAGATATTTGGTTTAAAGAAACCATTACCAAAAATGATGATACCCAATGCAGCCCACATTAATGTATTTGCAAGTCCAATATTACTTCCAAATACACTGGCGCTTGTGAATAATAAAAACTGACCAACAGCCATCATTAAACCACCCAATAAAATACAATTTCTATTACCGAAAAAACGATCAGCTACAAAACCACCTAACATTGGAGTTAAATAACAAAGTCCAAGAAACCCTCCATATATAAGAGATGCATCTTCTTCTTTCATCATTAGCGAATTCACGAGGAATAGCGTAAGGATAGCTCTCATTCCGTAGAAATTGAAACGCTCCCACATTTCTGTTCCAAATAATACCCACAGTCCTTTAGGATGGGCTGATTTTACTGCTGTTTGACTCATAATTATTGATTAAAAATTAGTTAAAAGTTATATTAAAATAAGCCCAAATTAATTCTATTTGAGAATTTCTAAACTGCAAGATACTTCATGAATTCATTTTTGCAAATTTTAAAATTAGGCATCCTGTGAATTCAACCTTAAAACCCAATAATAAAGCTATTTAACCTAAAATCAAGAATTGTCAAATTTTAGTAAGCCTATTTAAAGTATTAAAAAGAGGGGTATAATTTAGATTTTAATAAAAAGACTGGCACTGAATTTACCTTCAAAATCATATATTTAGGACTTAAATCTCCAAACTCCTAAATAATTTATATGTCTGATCAACCCAAAATCTTTAAACCATTTGTGGACGACCAAACCAAAATGGCTGAGTTTACTTTTAAATCAATTATTCTCGGTTGTGTATTTGGAATCATTTTTGGTGCAGCAACCGTTTATCTCGCACTAAAAGCCGGACTCACTGTTTCTGCATCCATACCAATTGCAGTTATTGCAATTACTTTAGGCAGGAAATTTTTCAAAACCACCATTCTAGAAAACAACATTATACAAACAACTGGTTCAGCTGGTGAGTCAATTGCTGCAGGTGTTGTATTTACTTTGCCAGGTTTTCTTTTTTTAAGTGCTAATGAAAATGGAGTGAGTGGTGGTGAAATGTATTTTGGATACATCACCATTTTAACCTTAGCTATTTTTGGGGGAATACTTGGAACTTTAATGATGATTCCTTTAAGAAGGTCATTAATTGTAAAAGAACATGAAACCCTTCCCTACCCTGAAGGGACTGCTTGTGGCTCCGTTTTAAAAGCAGGAGAAAAAGGTGGTGATTTTGCAAAGACTGCTTTTCTAGGTTTAGGTTTCGCCTTTGTATATGCACTTTTGCAAAAAGTATTTCATGTTATTGCGGAAGCTCCTGAATTTGTTACCAGACAAAGCAATAAATATTTTCCATCAGCAACTGTTGGTGGAGAAATTACTCCTGAATATTTAGGTGTTGGTTATATTATCGGATTTAAAATTGCCGGAGTATTAGTGGCTGGTGGTGTAGTTGCATGGTTAGGATTAATTCCTTTATTAGCTACTGTTGTTCCAATGGATACTACTGCTTTACAATTAGTGAAATTGGGTTATTTAAAAGATATTGGTACTGCTGGTGGACCAGGTAGTTGGGATCCAGTGACACATACATTTGTTGATAATGCATCTGCAATTTATCGTGCATATATCAGACAAATTGGTGCTGGTGCAGTTGCAGCTGGTGGATTTATTACTTTGTTCAAAACTATTCCAACAATTATTTCATCATTTAAAGATAGTATTAGTTCAGTTGGTGAAAAAGGAGAAAAGAAAATTGTAAAACGTACTGAACAAGATTTGAATATTAAAGTAGTTTTATTTGGCAGTTTGGCATTGATTATTTTAATGGCATTACTTCCACAAATACCTGGTACATCTATTCTTAATAAATTACTAATAGGATTCTTAGTTGTTATTTTTGGAGCTTTCTTTGTAACTGTTTCTTCTAGAATTGTTGGATTAATTGGTTCTTCAAACAATCCAATTTCAGGTATGACCATTGCCACTTTAATGGGAACCTGTTTAGTTTTTATTGCAGTGGGTTGGACAGGTAAAGTTTATGAACCAATGGCATTAGTTGTTGGAGGAATGATATGCATAGCTGCTGCGAATGCAGGTGCAACTTCTCAAGATTTAAAATCAGGATATTTAGTGGGTGCCACTCCAAAATATCAGCAAATGGCATTATTTATTGGAGCTATTGTATCTTCTATTTTTATTGGATTAACGGTTAAAATATTAGACACACCTACAGCAGAAATGTTGAAACAAGGTATTCATCATGCTATTGGTTCAGATACCTATCCTGCCCCTCAAGGAACATTAATGGCTACATTAATTCGTGGAATTTTATCTTTTAATTTAGATTGGCAATTCGTGTTAGTAGGAGTGTTTTTATCTATAACCATGGAATTATGTGGAGTGAATTCTTTATCATTTGCAGTAGGTGCTTACTTACCGCTCTCAACTACCCTACCAATATTTGCAGGAGGATTAATTAAAAAAGGAGTTGATTGGAGAAAATCAAAAAAAGGAGAAGACAAAGAAGATGAAGAATTAGGAAAAGGAAGTTTATTTGCAACAGGTTTAGTTGCCGGTGGCGCATTAGCAGGTGTAATTATCGCAATGCTCACTGTTGATTATAGCAGCATTGTTTCTAATCCAACTTTAAAATCAATTTTGAATAGCATAAGCACATTTACAAATGGTTTGAATGTGCAAAGCTCCGTTTTGACAATGTTGAATCAAGAGAATTATTTCTTACTAGGTACAGCAGCCTTTGTATTAATGGGGGCTACCCTATGGAGAGTAGCCATGAAAAAATAAAAAAAAAGGTCATTGAATAAATAGTATTTATTCAATGACCTTTTTTTATTTAACAATTCTAGTCGGTGTATCTTGTCCTTTAATTATAGTAGTGCTACTTACAGCAATGGCTCTAATAATTTCAACCATATTACTTAAATCTAAAGTTTCAATTTCATCTTCAACAGTGTGGTAATACATTTCATTATCCATTTTTGAAGTGGAGATGGTATGTGCTGGAACACCTAATTTTGCTAAGGTTGCGTTATCCGAGCGATAAAAAAGTTTTTGCTCTGGATATGGATCAGGGTAAAATTTGAATTTTGTTTCTTTCAAATTCTTTTGAAGAATTTCACCAAAATTAGATTTATCATAACCTGTGATATAAGCTGAATTCAATCCCCATTTACTTTTCGTTCCAACCATTTCAATATTAAACATGGCAGATATGGCAGAAGGGGCTAACAGTTGGCTAAAATATTTGCTTCCATAACCACCCTGTTCTTCGGCTGTAAATGCAATAAATACTAAGGTTCGTTCATTATCAATGCTAAGTTTTGAAAAATAATTTGCCAATAAAATAATAGAAGTTATTCCAGCGGCATCATCATTGGCACCATTGAATATGCTATCTCCAGCTGCATTTGGCTTTCCAATTCCTAAATGATCATAATGACCTGAAAATACAACCAACTCTCCAGATTTTGATTTACCCGGTATAATCCCAACCACATTTTTCATCACTTGTTCATCTAATTCATTTCGAATTTGAAGAACGATATTATTAACTTCTGTTTCATTTGTCAAAATAAAAATCAACTCTTTACTTGATGGTAGTTGAGGTTGTTCTGCTAAATTTCTGAGTCGTTTGAATCTTCCTTCATGCATTGGATTAATGAGAAATAATAATTTACCATCATTATCTAATTGTCCTCCTATTACTTTGAACAAATCATCATCCTTACCAACAACAATTACTTCATAAGAATTTATGTTATTCACATTAATTTGCATTTTGGAAGTACTTGCAATTACATTCTCTCTATTAAGTGTTTCATTATTGATAAAGCCTTTTGTTTCAACTGATCTTGCCTTTATCACTTTAAATTCTTGATAATAATTATTTAATCCAGGTAAGTAATTTAGTCTTGCATTTCCAAATTCATTAGCTATAAATTCAGCAGCCTTATTTAGGCCAGGTCCATTACTATTTCTCCCTTTTAATTCATCACTACTTAAATATTTTTCAATTCTATTTACTTCTGATAAACTAATTATTTCCTTGATGTTTTGGGAATTGACACCTAACGAAATGAAAATAAAAAACAGTAAACAATAAATCTTCTTCATGTTGTTAATTATTAGAAACCCTAAGATAAAATAATTTAAATTGTAGAATAAAATTAAATGGATTTGCCAGTTCTTCTTAGCAGCCAAAATCCCAAACCAGATAAGCTGCTTATGATAATGATTACTACAAACATGTTGTTAAATCCATAAGCACTGGCTATTCCTAATCCAACAATTGGAGCGCCTATATTTGCTAGTCCGTATGCAATAGAATACAATGCAGAATACTGCCCTTGCCGATCTTCATTGGGTCTGGATAAAGCATAATTCATCATAAATGGCATTGCAAAAATTTCTGCCATGGTTAAAACGAAAGTATAAATCAAAGCCATAATCATTAAACCATTTCCAAATAATAAGATGAGAAAGGCTAATGGAACTAAGAACACACCAATGATGATATATTTAAATCCTTGTTTCTTTTTTTCTAAATAAGCAACTAAAGGCATTTCAATTAATACAATTAAAAAACCATTTAAGGCAATTAATAATCCGATAGTATCTTCAGAATATTTACAAACTACACTGAAATACTGAGGAACGCTTGCAAATAATTGAAAAAAGGTAAGTCCAAAAAAAGCGGTTAATAAAATAAAAACTAAGTATCTTAAATCTGAATATGCTGATTTGCTTTTAACAACCTTAATTGATTTTTCTTTTGAATTATTGATGGTTTCTGGTTTGGGTAAATATTTCGCTAAAAGTATTGCTGCAGAAATACTTGTAATAGCATCTAAAATAAATAGCCAATGGTAACCTAAGTATAATGCAACAAAACCGCCAATTGCAGGCCCTACAGAAAACCCTAAGTTCATGGCTAATCTTACCAAAGAAACTGATCGGGTTAAATTTTCTTTATCACTAAATGCAGCAATGGCTTTTGAATTTGCTGGGCGAAAAATATCACTCACGAAGGCATAAATAAAAATAACAATTGAAACCCCAATGGGTGTTCTTACCCAAAGCATCAATAACAATACAGTTCCGCTGGCAAGCAAAGAGAAAATCAAAATTTTGTAGAAATGCATCCGGTCGGTAAGCCAGCCTCCAAAATAAGAACCAAGTACACTACCAATTCCATAAAAGCTCATGACTAAACCTGCATCAGCAATAGAAAAATGCAAGTCATTTGTCAAATACAAGGATGTAAATAACAATACCATTGCCCCTGTTCTATTGATAAACATAGAAAACGCAAGTATCCAGACATTTCTTTGTAAATTAGAAAATGACTTTTTGTAAATTGAAATGAGCTGTTTCATGAATATTACAAAATAGCATTTGAAAAGCAGAAATAACTACTCTACTAAAAATATTACAATAAAAATTATTTGATAGTAAGGTAATTTGCTTAAGTTTAATCTTTTCACAATCTATAAAACATTATAATAAATTAAAATTCAAACCTAAAAACCTTAATTTTTTTAAAGAACCAATTATGAAAAAGCTAGCTTTTGTATTTAGTTTATTCTTTCTTTTTTCTTGTAATTCAAAAATGGCAAAACAAAATGCTGAAGAACAGAACAAAAGATTCGATAATTTTAAAAATAATTTTGTTGAATCATTATGGGCTACCTACCCAGGCTGGGCAAGCAGTGTAGGCTATCATAAATATGATAGTGTATTAGTAGTACCAACTGAAGCACAAAGAAATAAAGAATTAGCCTTTGCTGCATCGAATTTAGATTCATTGAAAAATTTCAATCTTGATTCTTTAAACGACAATAATAAAACAGATTACTATTTAATAGAAAATCAATTAAAGGCAACTGAATGGGATATTAAAAGTTTCAAATCATTTGAATGGAACCCTTCTAACTATAATGTTAGCCAAGGTTTTGCTGAAATGATCAATAACAATTATGACTCATTAGATAATAGATTAAGAAATTTATATTTAAAAATGGCGAGTATTCCTGCTTATTATGAAGCTGCTAAAGCCAACATTAAGAATCCAACAAAAGAGCATACTGCATTAGCAATTGATCAAAATTTAGGTGGCGCTTCAGTATTCGAAGTAGATTTACCTGCTGCATTAAAAGAGTCGAACCTTAGCGATGATAAGAAAAGTAAAATAACTGCAAGAGCTGCTGAAGCCATTACTGCCATTAAGAGTTATGCTGATTATTTGAAAAACTTAAAAAACGAAAGTCCAAGAGATTTTAGAATCGGTAAAAAATTATTTGAAGAAAAATTCAATTTTGATATTCAATCAAGTTACACCGCAGAAGGTATATATCAAAAAGCATTGTCACATAAGATGGATTTGCATCATAAAATGTTGGAACTTACCAAACAAATGTGGCCTAAATATTTCGCAGGAAAAGAAATGCCAAAAGATTCATTGATTGCTATTAAACAAATGATTGATGTGCTTTCTGTAAAACATGTTAAACCAGAAGAATTTCAAACTGCTATTGAAAAACAAATACCACTATTAGTTAATTTCATCAAAGAAAAAGATTTAATTTATATAGATCCAACTAAACCATTGGTAGTTCGCAAAGAACCAGCATATATGGCAGGTGTAGCAGGTGCTTCTATTTCTTCGCCTGGCCCTTATGATAAAAATGGTAATACCTATTACAATGTTGGAAGTATGTCAGGTTGGGAAAAAGAAAGATCAGAAAGTTATTTGAGAGAATACAATCATTATATCTTACAAATACTAAATATTCATGAAGCTATACCAGGACATTATACGCAATTAGTTTATTCAAACCAATCCCCAAGTATTATCAAAGCTATTCTTGGTAATGGTGCTATGATTGAAGGTTGGGCAGTTTATACTGAACGTATGATGTTAGAAAATGGATATGGAAATAACGAACCTGAAATGTGGTTGATGTATTATAAATGGAATTTAAGAAGTGCATGTAATACTATTTTGGATTACAGTTTACATGTAAACAATATAGCAAAAGAAGATGCTATAAAAATGCTTACCAATGAAGCTTTTCAACAGCAAGCAGAAGCGGAAGGAAAATGGAAAAGAGCAACCTTGTCACAAGTTCAATTATGTTCTTACTTTACTGGCTATAGTGAAATTTATGATTTAAGAGAAAACTTGAAGAAAAAAGAAGGGGAACAATTTAACCTTAAAGCATTCCATGAGAAATTTTTAAGTTATGGTAGTGCACCAGTAAAATATATTGCTGAATTAATGAATAAATAATTCTATTAAAATAAAAAAGCCAGTTCATGAAAATGACTGGCTTTTTTTTGATCAATATTCTTTATTTATTTTTTCCACCTTTTTTATCTGGAACGAAATCCAACATAATTGAATTCATGCAATATCTCATTCCAGTTGGAGGTGGACCATCATCAAACAAATGCCCAAGATGCCCGCCACATCTACCACATAATACTTCTATTCTTTCCATATTTAAAGAATTATCTGTTTCATAAATGGCTGCATTCTTACGGATAGGCTCAAAAAAACTTGGCCATCCACATGAACTTGAAAATTTTCCATCTGATTTAAATAAAGCATTTCCACAGGCAGCGCAATAATAATTACCCAAACCTTCATAATCCCAATACTTACCTGTAAATGGTCTTTCGGTGTCTTTATTTCTTGCAACTTGATATAAATCATCTGAAAGAATTTTTTTCCATTGCTCATTGGTCAAGTTCAACTTATTGGTATCTGTATTCGAATAATATGGATTCCGAGAATGATCTATCTCCTTCAGCTCTATTTTAGATTTGCTTTGTGTGTTTCCTTGGCAACTGAATAAAAATAGCATTCCAAGTACTAAAAATATGTTTTTGATCATTTTCATTTTCTCCTTTTAAATGGGTTACAAATTATTATTTTGAATGATATACTCAATTGCAGCCCTTTTGGTTTTCAAAACAAGTCTAATTTTGGACAACCATCCAAATTAGTATTTCTCCCCTACTTCTGATTCTACTAAATTTTTCAGTCTGTCAAAATTCTCTTTTTCTGTAGTTTGAAAAGTTTCTTTCATGAATACTAAAAGTGCTCTAAAAAAAACATTGCGTCCCTTTACTTCTGTAATTGTATGAATGAGTGTTTGATTTACTGCAGGCTCACTAAAATGAATGGTTGAATGCATCTCCATCATCGGATTGTCAATTGTAAATGAAAACAATTCCAAATCTTTCCATTCATTAGTAGTTTCTATCATGGTGATTTCCTTATCATCATTATGATATACCATTTTGAATTTTGCTCCTGGTGTTTTAGGTTTTCCTTCAATCAATTCCATGTGATGATAACCCAATAGCCAATCCTTGGTATGTTTCTCATCGATAAACATTGTCCAAGATTTAGATTTTGGTCTATTGATGACCACTTCAGTTTCATACTTTACTGTTGGGAACAATAACCCAATAGCCAGAAATCCCAATAAACAAAAGGCAATAAAGCCTATTACATAGTAAACAATTTTCATAACATAAATCTATTAAAAAAAAGTCAGAAAGTACTTTTAAGCCACTTTATGAAGGCATTATCATTAGCCCTTAACAAAAAAACGTACCTTTGCCACATATGACAAAAGAAACACAAAAAACCTTTGAAGAGCTAAATTTAGTTAAACCCATACAAAAAGCATTAGAAGAAGAAGGCTACACACATCCAACTCCCATACAATCGCAAGCCATACCATTAGTTTTAGATAAAAGAGATTTATTCGGAATAGCACAAACAGGAACAGGAAAAACTGCTGCATTTACTATTCCAATTCTACAAATGCTTTCTCAAAAAACACATCAAGAGAAAGGTAAGAAACAAATAAAGTGCCTTATATTAACTCCAACTCGTGAATTAGCTTCACAAATTGGAGATAGTATTGCAAGCTATGGTAAACATTTAGCTTTAAACTATACCGTAATATTTGGGGGAGTAAATCAATTCTCACAAGTAAATACTATCAGAGCAGGAGTAGATATTTTAGTAGCAACACCAGGGCGCTTATTAGATTTAATGAACCAACGTATCGTAACTTTAAAAGAAGTGCAATATCTTGTTTTAGATGAAGCAGATAGAATGTTGGATATGGGATTTATCAATGATGTAAAAAAAATCATAGCAACTTTACCAGTTAAACGCCAAACATTATTGTTCTCAGCAACAATGCCTCCTGATATTTTAAAATTAGCTTCCACTATTTTGTATCATCCGGCAACTGTAGAAGTTACTCCTACTTCTTCAACAGTTGAAAAAATAAAACAATCTCTATATTATGTTGAAAAGAACGACAAGCGCAAATTGTTAAATCATATTTTAAAGGATAAAACAATTGCAACTGCCTTGGTATTTTCAAGAACCAAACATGGTGCCGATAGGATTGTAAAAGAATTACATAAAGCAGCAATTACTGCACAAGCCATACATGGCGACAAATCTCAAAATGCAAGAGAGTCAGCATTGAAAAATTTTAAAGAAGGAAAAACTAGAGTATTAGTTGCTACTGATATTGCAGCAAGAGGGATAGATATAGATAAATTATCACATGTAATTAATTTTGACATTCCCAATATTCCTGAAACCTATGTACATAGAATTGGAAGAACTGGTCGTGCAGGTGAAAGTGGACAAGCAATGTCATTTTGTGAAACTGAAGAAATTCCATTTTTGATGGATATATTAAAATTGATAAAAATAGAAATCCCAGTAATTACTGATCATCCTTATGCCATGACTGTTGTTGCATATACCAAACCGAAAGCAGATGCAAAGAAAAAGAAACCAACTTCGCAACAACGCAAAGCAGGAAAAGGAAATGCTGCAGGTTCAAATATGAGCGGTCGTAAACCAAGGAGATAATACAATTCATTGAAAATCGTTTAAACTATTAGCTTATTTTTTAAGAAACATAAACAACACTATTATGAAAAATTCGAAAGTCATTTTATTTAGTTTATTTATTATCATCAGTATATCTTCAGCTAAATCTCAAGGTTTAAGTTATGGAATTAAAGGTGGTTTTAATTATGCAAAAGTTTCAGGAGATGTTCTAAATGCTGATTCAAGATCAGGTTTTCATGTGGGAGGATTTGCAAAATTCAGTTTAATTTTGATTGCTATTCAACCTGAAATTTTATATTCTCAACGAGGTTATACTTCGAGTAATGCAGGTACTGATCAAGAAACCAGATTGAATTATTTAGAAGTTCCTATTATGTTAAAAGTAAAAGTTTTTCCTTTAATATCAATAGATGCTGGTCCTCAGTTTTCTTATTTAATCAATCAAAAAACGATTACAACAATTTCAAATAATGCTACAACTTCAAAAAGTCTAAGTAATTTAAATAGGGCTGAAACTGCTTTAGCTATTGGTGCTTCACTAACGGTAATTAAGTTTGGTGTATCGGCTAGATATATCATGGGCTTTGATGATGTAAGTACGCTTTCAGCAGGAAAAAATAGAATGCTTCAACTTTCAGCTTCTTTATCATTCTAAATAATTTATAGTACCCATAATTTATGCAAATCACCAGCGCAGCGGAAGCTGTAAAAAAAATAAAATCGAATGATAGAGTTTTTATACACTCTGTAGCTGCTGCACCACAACACTTAATACAAGCTATGACTGCTCGCGCTGAGGAATTGCGAAATGTCAATATTTTACATCTTCATACAGAAGGTGCCGCACCTTATGCAGATAAAGGAATGGAACAATCATTCCATGTAGATGCTTTGTTTATTGCTGCTAATTTGCGTAAAGCAGTTCAAGAAAAAAGAGCCGATTATATCCCAATTTTCTTAAGTGAAATTCCTTTACTATTTAAAAGAAAAATTTTAGAAATTGATGTTGCCTTGGTTCAGGTATCTCCTCCTGATGCTCATGGCTATTGCTCATTAGGTGTTTCTGTAGATACTACTTTGTCAGCAGTTGAAAATGCAAAATTAGTTATTGCTCAAATCAACCCTTCTATGCCTCGCACACATGGTGATGGTATGATTCATATTTCAAGCATTGATTATGCAATTGAGTTTCAAGAAGAATTACCAACTATGCATGCTCATGCTATTGGACAAGTTGAAAATGAAATTGCAGAACAAGTTGCAGGCTTAGTAGAAAATGGTGCAACACTGCAAATGGGAATAGGAGCTATACCTGACGCAGTTTTATCTAGATTAGGAAATCACAAGGATTTAGGAATTCATACGGAAATGTTTTCAGATGGATTAATCAATTTATTTGAGACTGGAGCTATCACTGGTGAGAAAAAAAATATAGATAGAAAACACATCGTTGCTACTTTTGCATATGGTTCAAAAAAAGTATATGATTTTTTGAATGATAATCCATTAGTAAAAATGAGGGATGTAAGTTATGTCAACAATCCTTTGAACATATATTTAAATGATAAAGTAACCGCCATAAATTCTGCTTTAGAAATTGATTTAACTGGACAAATTTGTGCTGATTCAATTGGCAATAAAATGTATTCAGGTATTGGAGGGCAAATGGATTTTATGCGAGCAGCTGCCATTTCAGATGGAGGTAAACCAATTATTGCTTTACCATCAATTACAAATAAAGGAGAATCAAAAATTGTTTTTAATTTAAAGCCAGGTGCTGGTGTTGTTACCACTCGTGGGCATGCACATTATATTGTAACTGAATATGGAATTGCTTATTTATTTGGAAAAAATTTAAGTCAACGTGCAGAGGCATTAATCAGCATTGCTCATCCTGATCATCGAGAAACATTAATGCAACAATTTAGAGATAAGTAACTAAATATTTTGAGCAATAACATAGCCTGAAGCCCAAGCCCACTGGAAGTTATAGCCACCTAACCAACCCGTAACATCAACACATTCACCACCGAAGAAAAGGCCTGGTTGCTTTTTTGACTCCAAAGTTTTGGAAGATAATTCTTCCGTATCAACACCACCACGCATAACCTCTGCTTTTTCATAACCTTTATCACCAGCAGGTTTTAATTCAAATTGATGGATGGTTTTTTCAATTAAATTTATTGCATCTTTACTTAAAGAAGCAATTTTAATATCTAATGGCAAAATTCCTTCAAATGCATCAACTAATTTTTTAGGTAAATAAAAATTCAAAATAGTAGAAAGCAACTTACCACCGTTAATATTTCTTTCTTTACTGATAAAATCTTTCAAATTAAGTTGAGGTATTAAATCAATATGTATTGCCTCCCCTCCTTTCCAATAAGATGAGATTTGCAATATAGCTGGACCACTCAAACCCCAATGTGTAAATAGAATATTTTCTTCAAAAGAAATTTGATCATTACTTACTTTTGCAAACACACTAATTCCAGATAATTTTTCATACCAATTACGATCTTGTAATCCAACAACCAAGGGAACTAAGGCAGGTGCTGTTTTAGTAACTCTCAATCCAAATTGTTTGGCAATGTTTAATCCAAAATCAGTTGCACCCATTTTCGGAATGGGTAAACCACCAGTTGCAATTACTAAACTTTTTGATTTAAAATTAACTTTTGAGCCATTAATAATTGCATTTACTTGATATTGATTTTCATCTACAATCAATTTATTTTCAACTGAAGAAACTTCACAATCGTTTTTCAATTCAATATTCATTTCCTTCATCTGATAAAGAAAAACCTTTACAATATCAGATGCTTTATTATTAACTGGGAATAATTGTCCCAATGTTTTTTCTTTGCCTTTTATTCCAAAATTTTCAAAAAACTGAATGGTATCATCAACTGTCCATTGCTTAAAAGCAGAAGTTGCAAAATGTTCATTTTCAGAAATAAAATTATTCGTTGAAACTTCTCGATTAGTATAATTACATCTTCCACCCCCTGATATTAAAATCTTTGCACCCGGTTGAGCATTTTTTTCAAGTACTAAAACTTTTTTGCCCAAGTACCCTGCCTGCACAGCACACATGAGTCCACAAGCTCCACCTCCAATTATAATTGCATCATAAATATCTTCCATTTTATTCAATTACTTCAAGCTGTTTGAAGGTTTAACATTACTTAATACCAAGAATTTAAAGGTAAAAAGCCCATTATTAGCTTTATACTTTTTTATATACCTTTGGGCATGCAAGATACGGTACAAATTTCAGAGTTCGGGAAAATCTTGGTTTTCCTTGTCTTAGGAGTACTTTTCATACTTGCTGGTTATATAGTAAACTTATTATTAGCCAAAAGAAAACCCAATACAATTAAAAATGCTACTTATGAATGTGGTGAAGAGCCTTCTGGAAATTCCTGGATTCAATTTAACATGCGTTTTTATGTAATTGCCATCATTTTTTTATTATTTGATGTTGAAATAGTTTTTCTGTATCCATGGGCTACTATTTATGCCAATAAAGAAATAATTGAAGCAATTCCAACCTGGGGATATTTTAGTTTAATAGAGATGTTTATATTTATCAGCATCCTATTGCTAGGTTTAGTTTATGTATGGAGAAAAGGCGATTTGAATTGGATCAAAAATCAAATAAAAATTCCTTCTATCAATACAGCTATTCCTCAAAAATTATATGAAGCCATTAATCAAAAAATAGTTGAAGTGAAAGCTTTTGAGATGGTTGAAGAAAAAG
Organism: Sphingobacteriaceae bacterium; assembly: GCA_965279595.1. GTDB lineage: Bacteria > Bacteroidota > Bacteroidia > Sphingobacteriales > Sphingobacteriaceae > CAIKLP01. Next base: position 2,004,974 of record OZ257246.1, on the reverse strand, counting down.
TAATTCAACCTGAAACAGTTGCTGCGGCTGTAAGTCCAAGGAGACCACCATTTAGATCAGCTGTAAAAAAATCAAATGATGAAAATCAAATTGATAATAATTAAAAATGAAACAAGAAGTTGAACCCGTAATAATTACAAAATTAGATGAGCTTTTAAATTGGGCACGGCTTTCTTCATTGTGGCCGATGGGTTTTGGTTTAGCTTGTTGTGCAATTGAATTTATGGATACCCAATCAGGGAATTTTGACCTTGAACGTATGGGTGTTTTTCCTCGCCCCTCGCCTCGTCAATCGGATGTGATGATAGTTGCAGGTACAGTAACTTTTAAGATGGCAGAAAGAATAAAAACACTATATGAACAAATGCCAGAACCTCGATATGTTATATCAATGGGTTCATGTTCTAATTGTGGCGGACCTTATTGGCAACATGGCTATCATGTGGTAAAAGGAGTTGATCAAATAATTCCAGTTGATATATATATTCAAGGCTGCCCTCCCAGACCAGAAGCATTGATAGGTGGCATCATTGAATTACAAAAATTAATCAAACAAGAAAGTTTAGCAAATAGATAGATGAAGGCATTTTATAGCACATTGAAAGTTGGAATTTTAGGAGGCGGACAATTAGGAAGAATGTGGATTCAAAATGCATTGAATTATAATGTAAGTACATGGGTACTTGATCCAGATAAAAATGCTCCCTGCAAAAATTTATGTGAAGAATTTCATGTAGGTGATTTAACAGATTATCAAACTGTATTAGATTTCGGTAAAAAGGTTGATCTGTTAACCATCGAAATTGAAAAAGTAAATGTGGCAGCATTAAAAAAATTGCAAGAAGAAGGTATTAAAGTATTACCTGACCCTGCTATCATTGAATTGATTCAAGATAAAGGCACTCAAAAACAATGGATGCTTGACAACGATATACCAACAGCTGCATTTCAATTAATTGATTCGAAAAAAGATTTAAGTAATTTAAATTGGAGCATGCCTTACGTTCAGAAATTGAGAAAAGACGGCTATGATGGCAAAGGTGTTTCTATTATAAAAAATAAAGAATCTTTAGAAAATGCGTTTGATGCACCAAGTTTGGTAGAAAAATTAGTTGATTTCGATAAGGAGATTGCAGTAATTGTTGCAAGAAATGAAGATGGTGATATGCAAACATTTCCAGTTGTAGAGATGGACTTTCACCCAATTGCCAATTTAGTTGAGTTTCAAATCTCACCCGCAAATATTTCAGATTATTTAAAATTAAAGGCTGAGAATATTGCACTCAATATTGCTGAAAAATTAAACTTAGTGGGTTTATTGGCTATTGAATTTTTTGTAACCAAAGATTCAAAATTAGTAGTAAATGAAATGGCACCAAGGCCACATAATAGTGGACATCAGACTATAGAAGGAAACAAAACTTCACAATTTGAGCAACACTTGAGATCTATAGTGAATCAGCCTTTAGGAGATACTTCAAGTAACGAAGTTTCGGTGATGATTAACTTATTAGGTGAAGAAGGATATTCAGGAGATGCTGTTTATGAAGGCTTAGAAGAGGTGATGAAAATTCCAGGAGTTTATGTACATCTTTATGGAAAGAAAATCACTAAGCCTTTTAGAAAGATGGGACACATTACTATTATCAACAAGGATAGAGAATTGGCAATTTCCATTGCAAAAGAAATAAAAAATAAAATTAAAGTCATTAGCAATTAATATAAAAAAGATGAGTGTACAAGTAGGTATTATCATGGGCAGCGCTTCAGACTTGCCAATCATGGAAGAAGCAGCCAGCATATTAAATGAACTTGGTGTTGAGTTTGAATTAACAGTTGTATCTGCACATCGCACACCCGACAGAATGGTGGACTATGCAAAAACTGCAAAAGCAAGAGGCATTAAAGTAATTATTGCTGGTGCAGGTGGTGCAGCACATTTACCCGGTATGGTTGCTTCTTTAAGCGTGTTACCTGTAATTGGCGTTCCTATTAAATCTTCTAATTCTATTGATGGTTGGGATTCTGTTTTATCCATTTTACAAATGCCAGCAGGCATTCCAGTTGCTACTGTAGCTTTAAATGGTGCAAAAAATGCTGGAATATTAGCTGCTCAAATTTGCGCTACTGCAGATGAAAATTTATCAACAAAATTATTAGCATATAAAAATAGTTTACAATCAAAAGTTGAAGAATCTGCACAATCATTAAAATCAAAATACCCTAAAGGATATTAAATAAAAAAGCAGGTTAGCTTTCACTAACCTGCTTAAGAAACTAGAATAGATAACTACAACTTTATAATCTTATTACTATAAATTATTTTATTACTTGAATTCAATTGAATAATAAATATTCCTTGATTCAATGATGATAAATTCGAATTAATTAAATTATTTCCTTTTAAAATTTCCACTTTTTCATTCAATACAATTCTGCCAGTAATATCTTTTATTACTAAATCAGCATTTGTATTTTCAAGACTTTCAAAACTAATATTCAAATCAGTATTCACTGGGTTTGGATATAATTTTACAGCGTCTGCATTCTTAATCACATTATTGATTCCAGTAGTAGTATTTAAAATTGGACCGTTATTGGTATAATTTCTAATGAACTGACCTCTTATTTCTCCATTAGGGAAATTTGCAGTATGGAAATTCACATATACACTATCCCCTCTTCTGAAAGTCAATGATTGTGCATTATTGAAAGGTGTTGAGCTCATTTGATCCCAATATCCGAAGGCACCATTATTTACAAAATTCAATTCATAAATTACAGCACCACTAGTACCAGCTATGCCTTTATGAAAATGAGCCGCAGCAATTGGACCTGATAAACCAGTTGCAGTAATCATATAATGTAAACTTGTTCTATTTCTATCATAAGTAACAATACCTGAACCCGTAGCAGTTGAATTGTTTGAAGGTATGGATTGCATTCCATCAATATCCGCAACAAAACCTTCACGTGCTAAGCGGAATATTTGTCCTCTTAGTTCACCATTCGGATTTAAAGCAGTATGTACTGCGATATATAAATTACCATACAATAATTGGTTCACTAAAGTATTTGTTAAACCATCAGTCTTAGTCCACATACCGCTTACCACATTTCCATTAATTGCTGAACTTGGAAATTCATATACTACACCACCGTCCATGTTAGGTTCAGCATTGTGAATATGAGTTGCAGCAATTGCACCTGTTAAATTCGTTACAACAAAATAATATCTTAAAGTATCAAAAGTAGTATTCAATGAAAGCTTTGCAACCCCTATTGCTGATGACACAGAAGCTAAATTACCAGTGATTTGAGTAGTATCAATTCTCGCATCAAATCTTAAGTTTTGATCATATTTAATTTGACCACGAATTTCTCCATTTGGATTATTGGCAGTGTGAATATTTAAATAAACTAAACCACTTTTAACATACGATTGGAAAACACTTTTAATAGAATCATCTATCTCAATTGTTCCAAACATTGATGTACTATCAGCAGCAATTAATGAAGATAAATCAACCAATAAACCACCATTAGTACCAACAGCACCTTTGTGTAAATGTGCTCCTTGAATTACACCACTTAATGCATTTGCCACTACTTTAATTTCTAAACGTTTTCCATCTAAACTTAAATTTAAAGCAGCAACACCTTTTGAAAGTGTTGGATTCATTGGTACTTGTTGAGCACCATCCATTTCAGTATAATAACCAAAATCACTTTCTAATTTAATTTGTCCTCTAATTTCACCATTTGGATTTGCAGTAGTATGAACTGCTAAGTAAACTTGAGATTTGATAAATTTAGTTAACAATGCAGGAGTTAATGCAATTCTAGCTTGTGCATAATTACCTACTAAACCAGCATCTAAATCTAAAATTACTGGACCATTTTGTTTGTCAGTACCTTCATGAATATGAAATCCTGTAATGTTACCACTTAAACCTGTAGCACTGAAGTTCATATACAAGGTATCTCTTGTATTGTTTAACATGAATCCTGCAACGCCACTAGCATTGGTAGAAACTGCAACTGGAGTAATGTTTGCCCCGTTTAATCGGGAACTGAATAATAACCTATCGGCTAAATGATCTGCTTTAGAGGCCGTAAATATAGAGCCTAATGCAAACATTAACGTTAAAATTTTTGTAGCTTTTTTCATAATTGTTCTAATTGATTTGGAACAGTTACGAAAAAGGATTTGGCTTGGTTTTAATAGCTAAGTATTTTTTGAAATTAACTATTTTAAAAAGGTATCAATGATTGAAACTTTCTAATTTTAAGTTTAAAAGAAATTGTTTAATATCACATTTTAACAATCCGCCTATACTGGTCGGCTATTCTAATGATATAAATTCCTTTATTCATTTTACTCAAATCAATTATCCCTTTCTCGATGATAATTTCAGAGAATAATAATTTTCCTTGAATATCATAAATTGATACCAATTGTTGAATTTGCTTAGGTAGACCTTCAATTTGCACGACAGCAATACTTGGGTTTGGAAATACTTTCCATGTATTGTTTTCCTCAAGATTTATTCCTGTTGACAATGTTGAAATATTTATTTTGGATGAATCTAAACAACCATTATTTTTTTTCTTGAATAAACAGGTTAAAATATTATTTCCTTCATTTAACCATTGTACTGTTATTGAATTACTATCATTTTTGGAAACGATCATTCCATTTTGATTTATTTTCCATTCATAAGAAACTGACGAATCCAATGCAACAGAATAATTATAAGTTACAGGTGGATTAGATAGGATAATGTGTTGATCACCATAGATCGTTTTTAGGAACTGATTTTTTAATACATACAAATTAATTACAAGCTCCGCAGCATTTGGTTGTCCACAGAAATTATCATTAGCATAAAATGTAAATTGATAAGGTTGAATTCTTGCATGATCACAATTAGTTTGTAAAGTAAATTCTGCTGATGCATTAAATACTGCTGTATCGGTTTGGAAAGAAGCAAATGAATTTATTATTCCATTATTAATATTTGGTAGATATTTAATGCTAGTTACTTGATTCGAATCTGAATCAAAAGTTTTTAACATGGAGTCACCAGCAAGCATAAAAGTATCACCAGCAATTATAAAATAATTTTTAGTTAAAGTACTATTGATTGTGTCAGGTAAAACAAATATTGGATTATGATTTAATTGTCTACTAATTACATAAAGCTCTACATGCGTGCTATCATAAAAAGGGGTGGGGCAAGTTTGGTCACGAACAACAATAGTAAATTTATACGGTTTGTTAGGGCGTATTGAACTGCATTTTGGTTTCCAAGTAAACTGACCAGTAATTTGTTGATCACCTTCAATTATTAGATTTGAAGCAGCTACACCAACTAATGGTATACTATCTAAATCATTCCAAGTGGCACCAAAAACATTTGGATTCAAAATATTTTCACCAATCGCAATGTTTGGTAATAATTGCATATACATGGTATCACCTTTACTATCACTTGCTACAAATCTATTTCTATAAACTTCATCAGCATAAATGGTATCAATAATAATAGATGATCTGTTCAATGTGTCTAAAGTTTGCGGGGGTAGTTCTTCATTAAAAACAGTTTCTATTTGCAACTCTCTTCTTATTTCTCCAATTTTTGTAGGCACTGAATTAATAGTTCTCCATTCCTCTACTCGAACGGCAATCGCATATCTGCCAATAATTGTAGGTATAAAGTTTACCATCCCTGTATATTTATTTATTGTTAAATCAGGAGCACCATCCATAATATTAAAATACATTCCATACCCAGGGGCATATGGAAGTAAATAGAATGGCTTTACATTGGAAGTACCTAGAGGTTGAGCTAAATGATATACTAAAGAATCTCCATTTGCATCAATAGCTTGCCAATCCAAAGAGTAAGGCTTACCAACATAAAATATTGATTGGGGTGATTTTTTAAACTCCGGTGATGAATTATTTCTAGTTGGACTAGATGAATTTAATCGAGGAAAATCTAAAGTGAAAACAATATCCTGGCCACTTGAATTGATTAAATTCGAAATACCATAATTACGGCAGCAAGTGTTGAAACTTGCATAATATCCACTAGTTGAATTAAAGGATGATAAATTAATTGAACTAGATTCTAAAACGATCTTTTCGATTTTTAATTCAGTACCTTTTGGAATACAAGTGTTAGGTTCAGTGAAACTATACGTACTTGAAATTTTATTTAAACTCACACTTGATACAGGTGCAGGTGAATTGTTTAAATTATTATATAGTTGAAAGGTAATTTGATTAGGATATGGAATAGCATTAACATCTCTGTAGGCTACTAATCTAAATTTATAATTATCATTCCCAAGAGAAACTAAGGTCATATCATAACCATTTATATGGCTAGCTTTGACAAATGATAAGGATAAAAGGAGCAATAAGAATAAGGAATAGTAGTGCTTTTTCATAGGTATAGGTTAATAGGTACTCAATGAAAATACAAAAACCTTGCCAATTAATTCCAATTTGGATTCTCTGGAAAATTAGCAATATGGGCAAACTTGCTTCCTAAATTTTTGACAGATGATTTCCAGAAATTTTCATAATCTTCCGAGAATAATTGATCAGGAACTATATCTGAAACAATCCATGAATTGCCATTTAATTCATTTTCCAATTGCCCTGGATCCCAACCTGAATAACCTAAAAAGAAACGCACATCAGATAAATTGATTTTACCTTCATCAATTAATTTTTTTAATACTTCAAAATCGCCACCCCAAAATACGCCTTCACATATTTGCACGGAGCCTGGAATCATTTTACCTAAGCGATGAATGAAATGCATATTATCCAATTGTACCGGACCACCAATATGTAAACGCGAATCGAATAATGGAAACTGAGGTATGATATCATTAATGGTAACTTCTGTTTCTTGGTTCAATACAAAACCTACTGTACCCTCCACCCCATGCTCTACCATAAATACTACTGCCCTTCTAAAATTAGGGTCAAGCATAAATGGCTCAGAGATAAGTATTTTTCCAGCTTCTGGTGCTATTTTACTTAACATTTTGGGTATATTCGCTTATAAATTACATTTGAATATAGTCATTCTTCTGAACAATAAAAATATTTAAAGCAGATTATCAGCTATTTATAATGACAAACAAAGAAGATCTTCCTGAATTAATAGAACAAGTAAATTCTCAATTTGTAAAGGATACCGCTATTGGTTTAAAGAATGACATGAATTATGAAGATGTTAGGATAGCATTAGCGCTGTATTTAAAAGTTTTACTTAAAGAAAATCGAACACTTCTTTTCGCACAACTTTATAGAATTGATGTTGCAGAAAAAGATGTTAGAATGGCTATTGAAAATCAAAACAGTGAATACTTATTAGCTGAATTGATTTTACAAAAGTTAAATGAGAAATTGTATTGGAGAAAAAAATATAAACAGCATGAGTGAAATAGATAAAAAAACATTAGAAAATTTACGAATCGATTACAGTTCTTCCCCTCTTTCTGAAAAGGAAATAGAAGCTAACCCTATTGATTTTTTTGCTAAATGGTTTGATGAAGCAATGGCTGCTGAGGTTTTAGAGCCCAATGCCATGACTTTAGCAACAGCTACTAAAGATGGTTACCCTTCTGCAAGAGTAGTATTGCTTAAAGGTGCAGATAAAAATGGGTTTTCTTTTTACAGTAATTATTTAAGTAGAAAAGGAAAAGAATTGGCAAAAAATCCACAAGGATGTTTGGTTTTTTTCTGGCCTGAATTAGCACGTCAAATTAGAATTGAAGGAAAGATTTTAAAACTTTCTAAAGAAGAATCTGAAGCGTACTTTGCTTCTAGACCATTTGCAAGTCAAATTGGAGCAATATCTTCACCACAAAGTCAAGTGATACCAAACCGTGAAGTTTTAGATGTTGCATTCACTGCATTTGAACAAAAATTTCAAGGAAAAAAAATTCCGAAACCTGCACATTGGGGAGGATATATTTTGGCACCTATCGCTATTGAATTTTGGCAAGGAAGAGAAAGCAGAATGCATGATAGAATAAAGTATGCATTGATGGAAAAAGGCAAATGGAAAATTGAAAGATTAGCTCCTTAATTCAATATGACCACAGCAGCAATCAGTCAGTTATTAAAAAATAAATTTGGTGAATCAGTAATTCTTGAAGAAGATTTTACTGGCTTGCAACATGCACTCAGCATACAACCAAGTCTCATCTCTGAGGTATGTTTGTTTTTAAGAGATTGCCCTGAAACTTATTTTGATTTTCTTTCCTGTTTATCAGCAGTTGATTATGGTATTGAACAACAACAATTCGGTGTTGTATATCATTTATTGTCGATGACAAAAAATTTTCAATTGGTATTAAAAGTTAAAATTAATAATAACAGAGAATCTAATAATTTACCAGAGGTTCCAACAGTTTCTAATGTTTGGAAAACTGCAGATTGGCATGAAAGAGAAGCCTACGATTTAATGGGAATAGTGTTTACAGGGCATTCAGATATGCGAAGAATATTATGCCCCGATGATTGGGAAGGTTTTGCATTAAGAAAAGATTATCAAGAAGCTGAAGCTTATAAAGGAATAAAAATAAAATACGATAGAGCATAAATAATGAGTGATTTCAAAACAGATATCAGCCAATTAAAGAATGATGAAATGGTACTCAATATGGGACCACAACATCCTTCTATGCATGGCGTGTTGAGATTGGAATTAGTAACAGATGGGGAAACCGTGAAAGAATGTATTCCTCACATTGGATATTTACATCGTTGTTTTGAAAAGCATGCAGAGAATTTAAGTTACTTACAAATTATTCCATTCGCCGATCGCATGGATTATTTAACCTCCATGAACAATGATCATGTATATGTGATGGGAGTTGAACGAATGTTAGGTATTGAAAATGATATCCCTAAAAGAGTTGAATACATTCGTGTTTTAGTTTCTGAATTAAATAGAATTGCTTCACATTTAATTGCCATTGGTACTTATGGAATGGATATCGGTGCCGTCACTCCTTTCTTTTGGTGCTTCCGTGATCGCGAACATATTTTGAATTTATTAGAATGGGCTTCTGGTGCACGTTTACTTTACAATTATATTTGGGTGGGTGGATTGTTTTTTGATTTACCTGTTGGATTTGAAGAACGTTGTACAGAATTTTTGAATCAGTTCAAACCAAAAATGGTTGAATTAGATGAAGTCCTAACTAACAACAGCATATTTATTAATAGAACAAAAGACATTGGAATTTTGCCAATGGATGTAGCCATTAATTATGGTTGTTCAGGTCCAATGCTCAGAGGTTCCGGATTGAAGTGGGATCTACGAAGAGTTGATGGATATTCGGTTTATCCTGAGTTGGATTTTGAGATTCCAATAGGTAAAGGATTAATGGGAACAACTGGAGATTGTTGGGATAGATATTATGTTCGAGTAGAAGAAATTAAAGAGTCAATTAAAATTGCAGAACAGTGCATTTCCCGATTGACAAAAGAATTAAAGAGGAGTCCAAGTTTTGACCCACGTGCAAAATTGCCTAAGAAAATAATTCCAAAAGCACAGGATTATTATGTTCGAGGAGAAATACCAAAAGGTGAATTAGGATATTATTTCATTGCTGATGGTAAAACAGAAAAACCATTGCGATGCAAAGCACGCTCAGCAAGTTTTAGTAATTTATCAGTATTGCCAGAATTAGCTAAAGGCGCTATGATTGCAGATTTAATTGCAATACTTGGATCGATTGATATTGTTCTAGGAGAAGTTGATCGCTAAGAAACTGTTTGCATCAATTTAGCTGACCATTTGCTTAACATTGCTTTAATTTCTTCTAATCGAAATGGTTTATTCATAAAATCATCCATCCCTGCTTCCATACATTTATTTACATCATCACCAATAGATCCAGCAGTAATAGCAATTATTAACGGACGCTTATCAGCATATTTTTTGATAACGGCTTCAGTAGCTTCTAATCCATTCATAATTGGCATCTGTACATCCATTAATATTAAATGTATATGCTCTTTTTCAAGAATATCTAAGACCTCTCTTCCATTGTTAACAATGGTTGTTTTGTATCCCAATTTATCAACCACCCTTTGTACAAGGACTTGATTAATGTGATTGTCTTCCGCAATAAGTACATGCAGATGTTGGTTTTCAGGAAATACTGAATCCATAATTGTTGTTGTTGTCGTTGTTGTGTAGATATCAAATTTAATAATTTATTTATTAAAATGAATACCTTCGTATGTTAAATATTTATGAACATCAGAAAAGCGCAAATAGCTGACTTAAACAGCATAGTTGAAATTTATAATAATACTATTCCTTCTAGACTAGTAACCGCAGATACAGAACCTGTATCAGTTGAAAGCAGAATCGAATGGTTTAACTCATTTACGGAGTGCAGACCTTTATGGATTGCTGAAAAAGATAATAAGATTATTGGTTGGATGAGTTTTAAATCTTTCTATGGAAGACCCGCTTATGATGGATCAGTAGAAATTGCAATATATATTCACGAAGAACATCGCTCAGAAGGCTTAGGACAAGAGTTTATTCAATTAGCAATACAAGAAGCTCAGAATTTAAAAATCCACACCCTACTGGCTTTTATTTTCGAACACAATGAACCCAGTATTCGTTTCTTTAAAAAACATGGTTTTACAAATTATGGGATTTTACCAGAAGTTGCCTTGATGGATGGGAAGAAATTCAGTTTAGGGATTTATGGGTTGAAAACTTAAAAAAAATAATTATGAATTATGAATTTTAAATTTTGAATGTGCCCCAGCAGCAATTTGTACAATTTGTAATTCTTAGCATTATATTTAAAATAAACGTGTTCAATTTTGTAATTCATCAAATACTTTCCCCCAATTCAAAATTTATTTAATTTACATTCAAAATTCAACACTTAAAATTCATAATTATTTTTAATAAAGGGTTTTCATTTGATTTTACATCCTAATTTTCTACAAAAAAAGAAGCCCCGAAGAAAACTCCGGGACCTCTAACCTAACTAACCTAAATTATTGAAAAACCACTTATTGCTAAGTGCCCTGTAAAAGGCGATTTGTATATTAAACGCAGTAACTATTCATTTGTTTTCTTAGGTAAGAATTTTAATTTTAAATTATCAACTAACAAATACATAACTGGTACTAATATTAATGTTAAAAAAGTAGCAAAAATCAAACCGAATATCATTGTCCATGATAATGGCCCCCAGAACGCTACATTGTCTCCACCAAAATAAATGTGTGGATTAAATTCCGTAAATAGGGTAGCAAAATCTATATTCAACCCAACAGCTAACGGAATCAATCCTAAAATTGTTGCACTTGCTGTTAACAATACAGGAGTCATTCTCGTTCTTCCTGCTTCTAATATAGCCTCATAAGTAGACATACCTTGCTCTTTCATTAAATCGGCAAACTCCACCAGCAAAATACCATTCCGTACAACTATACCAGCCAATGCAACAATTCCGATACCCATCATTACAGTTGACATGGTCATTTTGAAAATGCTGATACCAAGTAATACACCTATGATACTGAAAAAGATTTCTGTAAGAATTATCGCAGGTTTACTTATGGAATTAAATTGTATCACCAAAATAATTAAAATTAATCCGAATGATATTAACAAAGCAGAACCTAAAAATGTAACTGTTTCCAATTGTTCTTCTTGTTCACCAGCCATTCTAACCATTACAGCATCTGGGGTTCTAAATTGATTTATCTCAGCTTGAATAGCTGACACTACTTCAGTTGGATTGTAATTATTCAAAACGTTAGAAGATAAAATAATAATTCGTTTTTGTTGCTTACGTTTAATTCCACCATAAGTATTTACATACTCTACTTTCGCAAATGAAGACATTGGAACTTGACGAATCATTCCACCCATTCCCATATCTCTATAAGTTACGCGCATATTTTGCAAAAGATCCAAATTGTTTCTTTGATCTTCTTGAGCTCTTAAATTAATTTCATAATCATCATTTACATCACGGAATTTTGAAACTTCTTTACCATATAAAGCTGTTCTTAATTCCATCGCAACAGTGCCTGAAGAAATACCTTCTCTATTTGCTCTTTCTCTATCAATATCAAAAATTACTTCTGGTTTATTATTTTGAAAATCTGACTTTAACTCTTCAACACCAGCTACATTTTTATCCTCTAAATAAGCTTTCAATCTTTCTGAAGTTACCACTAATGAATCCAAGTCATCACCAGTTATTTCAATTGAAATTGGCTTAGCGGTAGGTGGTCCACCTTGTTCTTGAGTAACTGTAATCTCAGCACCCGGTATACCTTTAACTTCATTTCTAATTTTATCTAAATAGATAGAAGTATTCACTCCATTACGATGACCAAATTCAACAAATGCAACAGACACTTTTCCTCTATTTGGATAATTACCTTGATCCTCATCTTGAGGATCAGTAACACCTACAGTTACATTAGAAATGATTGATGAAACAATTGGATTATCTTTTCCAACTACCTTATTCACCTTTGCTTCTACTTTCTTGATTACTTCATTGGTATAGGCTTGATCAGTACCAACTGGTAAACTAACATAAACATATACGAAGTTTGGATCAGCAGTTGGGAAGAATACAAACTTTGGTGAACGTACCATCATTAAACCAATGGTAAAAATAAACAAGGCAACAGTACTTAATAATATTTTACCTGGACGATGTAATGCCCAATCCAATTTTTCAGCATACCAATTTTGAAAACGAGGCCATGCTTTTGTTTGAAAAGTTCTTACAATTTTTTCTAAATAGAAATGATGGAATAAATAAAGTCCTGCTAATAAAACAATAAAATTACCTAAACCGAAATTGATCAAATATCCTATTACAGCTATTCCACCTAAATACATTAAAGATTTTTTTACAGCCTTATCAAAAGTTGGTTTGTGATTATCATCTTCATTATGAGGTTTCATAAAATCAACTGCAAAAACAGGATTGATTATATACGCCACCAATAACGAGGCAACCAATGTAATAATTAAGGTAATTGGTAAAAAGAACATAAACTTACCAATCACCCCTGGCCAGAAAGCCAATGGAACAAAGGGTGCAAGGGTTGTCATAGTTCCAGAAAATACTGGAAGAAAAACTTCACCTGTTGCAATTTTTGCTGCTTTTTTAATTGGCACTTTACCATTATCAAAAATTCTATGCGTGTTTTCAATCACTACAATCGCATCATCTACTACAATACCTAAAGCAAGTAAGAAAGAAAATAATACAATCATGTTCATTGTGAAACCTATACTTGGCATGATGATAAATGCGATACACATAGAGAGCGGAACCGACATGGCTACGAATAGTGCATTGGTAACACCCATGAAAAACATGAGGATAATGGTTACCAAAATAAAGCCAATCACAATTGTATTTATCAAATCATGCAAGGTTACTCTTGTTTGATCTGATTGATCTCCTGTTATTTTAATATCAAGAGCTTTTGGCAATTGTGTTAATTGCATATCTTTAATGATATCACGAATTTTATCCGAAGCTTCAATCAAGTTTTCACCACTTCTTTTCTTTACGTTTAGAGTGATTACATTTTTCCCGAATAAACGTGCATAACTTTCTTGTTCTTTAAAGCCATCAACTACTTGAGCGATGTCTTTTAAATAAACTGAACCTCCTGAAGGTGTTTTAATAATAGTATTTGAAATTTCCATTGCATTCGGAAATTCTTTCTTCACATTCAATGTTCTTCTAACACCATCAATTTTGATTGTTCCTCCTGATGCTGAAATATTTTCATATCCGATGGCTCTTTCAATATCTCCAAATGAAATTTGTGCAGCAGTCATCTTATTCAGATCAACATTGATTTGAATTTCTTGCTCTAATGCTCCAACAATATCTACACCTGAAATTTGTTTCAAGGCTTCTATCCTATCTTTCAAATCATCAGCATATTCCTTTAATTGTTTCAAATCATAATCGCCTGAAATATTTACATATAAAATAGGTAAATCAGAAAGGTTGATATCTAAAACATCTGGATCATCTGGTAAGTTGTTTGGCAAATCTTGTTTAGCCTTATCTACTGCATCTTTCACTCTTTGCTTAGCTTCTTTAATATCAATATTTGTATTGAACTCAGCAGTGATGAATGAAAAATCTTGATAAGAATTAGAAGTAATTTTCTTTAATCCCGGTGTAGATTTTAATTGCTTTTCTATTTGTTTGGTTACCAAATTCTCCATGTTTTGTGGAGAAGTTCCAGGATAAATGGTACGTACAAATATTTTCGGAATAGTAATTTCCGGAAAGTTTTCTTTAGGTAAACTTTGGTAGGCGAAATAACCAATCAAAGTTAGTAAAGCTGTGATCACATATATAGCAGTTTTGTTATCTATGGCCCAACTTGATGGTTTAAATTCTTTTATCTTATCTTTCATTTCTATGAAATTAAATTGCGGATTATTATTTTATTTAAGGTTGATTATAATTTAATTAAATCACCTTCTACTAAATCTTGAAAACCTGCAACAATCAATTTGTCATTTACAGCTAATCCCGATTTAATTTCTGCAACACCTTTATATATCATTCCTGATTTGATTACTTTTTTAGTGGCAATTAATTTCCCATTTTGTTCTACAGCAACCATTACATACTGTCCAGTTTGATCATTTTGAATTACATTCATTGGAATGCTAATAGATTTCAATGCACGGTAATCAACAATTTTCATAACGGCAATCATATTTGGACGATATTCATTGCTGTTGTTTAATTTAACATCAACACTAAATGTTCTACTTACTGGATTAATAACACGACCTGTAAAGCTTACTTTAGATTTAACTTCTTTATTCAAATCACTAAATACTATGGTTGCTTCATCACCTGTAGAAACAGTACTTAAATAGCTTTCTGCTAATTCAGCTGTTGCTTTTAATTGCTCTAAGTTTACTACACGGAAAGCTGGTTTCATATTACTTGCCATCTCTCCTACTTTTACATCCACTAAATCAACTGAACCATTGATTGGAGACTTAATTAAAGTCATGTCTAACTGCTCATTTGCAGTTGCCATGCTACGTTCCAATGCTTCTTTATTATTTTTAGCTTGAAGAAATTGAATTTCAGTTCCAATTTTTTGATCCCACAAATTTTTCTGTTTATTGAAAACTATGATTGCTAAGTCTAAACGATTTTGCAATTCATCAATATTCTTTTTGATCAAAGCATTATCAATAGTAGCTAACAATTGTCCTTTTCTTACATTATCACCAGGTTGTACAGAAACATTGGTGATTGGACCCATAGCACGAGGAATAATATTCACATTTTGCTCTGATTCAACTTTACCTTGAACTTCTACATAATGGGTAAATACACCTTCAACTATTGGGGCTAATTCAATGCTGTGAATTTTCTTATTTGCATCAGGATCTTCCTTCGCAATTGCAGCTTCTAACTCAATAATTTTGGCTGTTACTTCAGATTGTTGTTTCTTTAAATTAGCCAATTCTGTTTTTTTATCCGTTGATCCGGATTTATTACAAGCAACTAATACTGTTGCTACACTTAATAGTAAAATTACTTTTTTCATAATATTATTTCTTCAAAATTTAGATATCCGTTTATTGTATTCTTCCATATGCTTTATCCAATTCAACTTTAGCAATTAAAGCATTGTATAAGGCACTGATATAATTATTCTCTGCTTCTTTTTTTGCAGTTTCTGCTGTTACCACTTCCAAACTAGAACCAACACCTTGATCATACTTAGCTTTTGAAACTCGCAATACTTCTGTGGCTAATTCCATGTTCTTGGTTTGATTTTGTAATTGACCAACGTTATTATTGTAAGTCGTCAATGCTGATTTAGATTCTAATGTCAATGCATTTTGTAAATTCCCCATATCATTTTCAGTTTTCTTTAAAGCTAATTTAGCTTGATTGGCTTGTTGCCATTTTTTTCCTGAACCAATAATTGGTACAGTTAAATTGATACCTACTATTGATGTAGGGAAAAACTTATCCGTTAATGCTGAAAAATCATTGTTTTGTGCATTTTTTGAAAAGGCTCCAAAAGCAACTAAGGTAGGGGCTCTTGAAACATTGTTTCTTTTATAATCTAACTCCATTAATCTCATTTGGGTTTTCATCAATTGATACTCCACACGCGACTCAACATTAATCGTTTCCGAAGTATTCACTTCTTGCATCATCACATTATCCAATTTATCTTTTAGCTTTAAATCAGAAGTTGTCGACATTCCAATTTGGAACTTCAATAAGTTGAAAGTTAATTCGTAAACACGTTGTAAATTTTGTCTTTCAGTAATTAAGTTATTATAAATAACTGTCAATCTATCTGCATCTACTTTTTCTGCAAAACCATTATCATAATAAGCTTTGGTGTCATCTAAAGTCTTTTTCAAACGAATAATGTTTGCATCTAAAAGTTCAATTCCTTTTTCAGTAACTAAAACAGAGTAATAGGCTTTTGTAACGGCTATGCTCGTTTCAATTTTGGTACGTTTCAATGCTTTTACTGTAAGATCTTTATAAACATTCGCAGCTTTTAATCCTAATAAATAATTCCCATCAAATAATAATTGAGAAACTTCTAATCCATAACTCATGTTATAGGTTGTACCAAATTGAGCTGGAATACTGCCAAACTCAGAAGGCATGGTAATTAGATTGCCATTTCCATCTCTAACTGTATTTTCCATCAATACACCATATACTGCTGGTGAAATAAAATCTGGTAATACTTGTGTTGGAATGTCAAAATTCTTTTGCACTGATGCTTTTCCAGTTACTTGAGGTAAACCGATGGCATAAGTTTCTTTAACTTTCGAAACAGAAATTTGTCGATCTAATTCGGCATTCTTAATGGCATTCTGATTGGTCATTGCGTATTCAATGGCCTCTTGCAAAGTGAAATTATAAGAATCAGTTTGAGCAAACACTTGACTGCTCGTGATGATTAATACAATTACTCCTATTAACTTTGTTTTCATATAATTGTGTAATTATGGTTGATTTAATCTTCGTTTATATTTTTGTATTTGTTAATTAATTTATATCCTTTTAAACTTACCATGCCATATAAAAACACTTCAGTTAAATTTTGCATTACCTTCACAAATGAAAATTGATTGGGAGGAAATATTTCGTAATTGAAACAATTATCGATATCTGCTAAATGCATTAATGCAACTATTTCTTGATCAAAGTCTGTTCTATATAAACCTTCCGAAATTCCTCGATTCATATTATCTTTAATCGAATTAAGAATTTTGTTATCTCTAAATTCACGGTATCTATTCCAAACTTTTGGAAAATACTTCTGCAAATCATAGAACATTATAGGATTATAACTTTGCATCATGTGAGCTACCATATCGTTTATAGCTAATAATTCTTGCACAGCATTTGCCGAAGCTTTACCTCTGCAGCCTAACATGGCAGTTTCATGTCGACCTAAATTGAGCTCCATAGTGGCAGTTACTAATTCATCTTTATCAGGATAAAACTGGTAAACTGTTTTCTTTGAAACGCCAATTGCTTTTGAAATATCGTCCATAGTGACACTTCTAATGCCATATTTACAGAACATTTCATTCGCTTTATGTAAGATTCTTTCTTGAATTTCCAATTGTGTAATAATTGGATGCAAAACTATAGAAACTTTTGAAAGTTCCAAAGTTTCCAAAGTTTTTTTTATCACATCACATAGTTGTTACAAACTAACGGAATGATTAAAAGAGGAGAAAATAAAAAAGCCCCAATAAATTGGAGCTTTTCAGTACCCAGGGCGGGAATCGAACCCGCACGACCGATAAGGGTCACAGGATTTTAAGTCCTGCGTGTCTACCAGTTCCACCACCTGGGCATTTTGTCGAAACAAAATGGGTAAACTCTTTCAAAAAAAATTCCCTCCGAAGAGGGTTTGCTTTTGGAGCGAAAGACGAGATTCGAACTCGCGACCCCGACCTTGGCAAGGTCGTGCTCTACCAACTGAGCTACTTTCGCTTGTGATTGTGGACTGCAAATATAGAGTTTTTGCTATTTCTGTCAAGAAAAACTTTAAAAAAAATAAGAAGGCTCATTTACAGAATTTTAAGTACCTCATTTTCAAAAAATGAATGATTTTGCTATGATTATGAATAAATACAAATAGTATATAAAGTCCTTTTGATCCTTATTCGTAAATTTAGAAGCTTAAGAAATACTATTGTTTTAACATTGTCTAGAAATAAATAAAATTATGGAAAATTACGATTCATTAATAGCTGCAATCAATGGATTGAAACTTCAAGGATATACAGAAGATTTCAAGGTGGAAGAGAATTGCATCATTTGTCATAATGCGCTTAAAAAAATTCATCCTCATGAGTTTGAAGTTGATAAATACTTTCGTTTTGAAGAAAATACGGATCCTTCTGATCAAAGTATTATATATGCAATATCCTCAGAAGAACATCATATAAAAGGTATACTTATCAATTCCTATGGTTTATATAGTGATGATTTAGCTGATGAAATACTTAAGAAATTGAAGGTTTAATTCAATTTCTTAAGTATAAAACTTTGTTGATATTATTTCGACTGATTATTTGCCCAATCATCCATTTTCTTTTCTAAAACATCAAGAGGCATACATCCATCTTTTAATAATTCATCATGAAAATCAGCTAACTTAAATTTGACACCAAGTTGTTTTTCATATTTAGCACGTAGCTGGCGAATTTTAATTGCTCCAATTTTATAAGATAATGCTTGACCTGGAATAGCCATGTATCGCTCAATTTCAGCAATAACACCAGCTTCACTACTTGCTTCATTATCCATCATGTATTTTATTGCTTGCTCTCTACTCCAACCTTTTGCATGTATACCTACATCAACTACTAAACGAATAGCACGGTGAATTTCATCATTCAATGCAGCCATATGCTGATAAGGATCAGTATATAATCCCAATTCCTTCCCTAAAGATTCTGTATATAAAGCCCAACCTTCACCATATGAACCATACCAGCTAAATCTTCTAAATTTAGGAATGCTCTCATTTTCTTGTTGCAATGAAATCTGGTAATGATGTCCCGGAATGGCTTCATGTAAAAACAATGATTCCATTCCTGAATTGGTATTGAATTCTTTGGCATTTACTATTGGCACATAAAATATACCTGGCCTACTTCCATCCGCAGAACCTTGTTGGTATTCAGCGCTAGCTGATGCTGCGCGGAATGCTTCAGTCTGACGAATCTCAAAAGGTGATTTTGGAACTCTTCCAAACATCTTCTTTAAATTTGGATCAATGCGTTTTTGAATTGCACGATAGGCATCTAAAACCTCTGTAGCTGTTTGATATGGATAAAATTGTCTGTCTGTTTTCAAAAATTCAAAAAATGCAGGAAGCTCCCCTTTGAAATTTGTTTCTACTCTAATTTTATTCATCTCTTCATGAATCCGTGCAACCTCTTCTTCACCTGTTTTAAAGATTTCATCCGATGTTAGATTTGTAGTTGTCCAATAACGAATCAAATATTCATAATACTTTTTACCATTTGGAATTCCTGAAATACCTGATGTTGCTCGAGCATAGGGCAAGTAATCTATTTTTAAAAAGAGTCCTAAATTTTTATAAGAAGGTACAATTTCTTCCATGATTGCTTTTGAATATGCCTCAGTAAGTCGTTTCTTATCGGCTGCTGAAAAATCTTTAGGCATTCTTGTAATGGGTCCATAAAATAAACTCTTTTCAGGAGAAGTAACTACTAAGGCTTCCATTTGTGGAATCATTTTTAAAACCAAAAGCTTAGGTAAAACAATTTGCTTTTCTGTTCCTGCTTTCATGTTTTCAATTGCAGTTCTTGACCATTGACTAAATCCTTTTATTCTTTCTAAGAAATTATCGTAATCTGCAACAGTTTTAAATGGCTGAATGCCTTCACCAGAGCCCATTTGACCAAATGACAATGGCAAACCCCAAAATTGCTGAAATGGTATTAAATTATCATTATATGATAATCCTTCAATACTCATTTCCATTTCTCTTTTAAAAATATCGTAGCTAATTCTATCATTATTGTTAAGTGCATTTCTATCATAATGTGAAATAGAATCTAAGTAATCTTGATAAAATTTCAATTGTCCTTTTCTGAATTCATTACTGATATCATCATTCAATAAATTATTATAGCGATTGTCTCCATTTGAAGTAGCTTCAATCGGAAATAATTTCATTCTAGCTTCCCAGTAATGATCAAAAAGATTTTTCATTTCTTCTGAATTTACATTTGTAGATGTTGCAGTTTTATTAGAACTACAGCCAAACAGCGAACTGATGAGTACGATAGTAAGTAATTTTAATTTCATAGAAATTAGTTTAACGGTTTGAAAAAAATTGAATAAGAAATAATATTCAATTGACTAAACTAAAGGTAGTAGAAATAAAACAGGACTTTTGTAATATTTTTAATAGAATGGAAATTACATTTCCAATTGCAGTCCGTCGTAGGCTAAATTAATTTTTGATTTACAAAGACTTAACTCTTTTTCAACTTCTCCATGCCTACCAAGTTGATGACTGATATGAGTGAGATATGTTTGCTCAATATTTAATTCTTCAGCTAATGCAATGGCTTCGGTTAAAGTTAAATGTGATATATGATCAGCCCTTCTAAGTGAATTCAATACCAATACTTTTGATCCTTTTATTTTTACTTTTTCTTCTGATGAAATTGTTTTTGCATCAGTGATATAGGTAAAATCTGCAATTCGAAAACCAAAAACAGGTAATTTAAAATGCTTTACTTCAATAGGAATAACATCTACCCCTTGAATATTGATTGATTGGTTTTTCAGATCATGTAAAATTACTCGAGGAATGCCAGGGTAATTAATACCAGAAAAGATATAGGAAAATTCATTTTTTAATGCTCGTTGAACCCGCTCCTCAGCATAAACATCAATTTCTCTATCATGCTTAAAATTGAAGGCTCTGACATCATCTAATCCAGCCACATGGTCTTTGTGTTCATGTGTAAATAAAATAGCATCTAATTGATTTACTTTTTCACGCAACATTTGGTAACGAAAGTCAGGACCAGAATCAATTACAAAAACTTTATTTTGAACTTCAATCATGACCGAAGTTCTAAGTCTTTTATCTTTTTTATCAGTAGAAGTACAAACCTCGCAATCGCAAGCAATAACTGGAACACCTTGAGAAGTACCGGTACCGAGGAAAGTAATTTTCACAATTAAAAAGTTGCTTGTTTAACGGAATGTAAAAATTTAATTTGATTTTCGTCTAATCCACTTTCATCAAGCTCAAGTGAATTTAAAATTTCAATAAGTGCTATAACTTTTACATCAGTAGTTGCAAACTTGTTTACTACAACAACTTTGTTAGTTAAAATTACACATGAACCGGGTTTGAAATTTCCCTTTTCATAACGAACTTTAAAATTCAATACTTTAAATAAATCCTCAATTTTATCGAGGGTACCTTGATTTGCTTTCATTTCCTATCTTAAGTCAACAACTTCTATACCTGGATATTTTTTTGCATCAAAACTAAAAGTACTAGCATTGATTGCTGGATTCGCAACAAATGCTTTGATAGCATAAGTATAACGATTTCCACTTTTATCATAAATTATACTCTTAATAATTTGCTTGCTTGATTTATCAATGGTCAATTTTACTTTAAAAAACTCTTTAGTTTTATCTGTTGGTGTAAGTTCTATATTTTGTTGGGCTTTACCAGCTACTATCTTTTCATCTATAAATTTATATAGAAATCCCTTTTCATACATGGTAAAAATTTCAGAAGGTTTTATACCATCATCCGTTGGATCAACAGTATTGATTTGAACTTCTTTTGCTTCCTTCATATAAGTCCAAGAAGTTTTGCCATCACAAATCACTTCTTGACCAGCCACATTTAAACGATATTTTGCACCTGATAGAATAATAGTTCCGCTTTGCGTTTCTTTTATTTTTGCGGTTGGATTATCTAAAGTATAGGTAAAATCTGCCTTCAATGCTTTGAATCCTTTATACTTTGCACTTACTGCAGTTAAAATATCCTTCGCCTTTTTATCTGCTTGTGCAATAGCGCTTGATAAGCCAATGGTCAAAATTAGTGCGGTAATCAATGATCTCTTCAACATAATCTATTTATTTGGAGTGTATGTACTATAAAAGCAATACAATTAATTTTTGTTTGTATTAAACATAGTACTTAGATGTTGTTCTAACGCATATTCATCTTTGATTAGTACTTCCCTAGCTTTTGAACCTTCAAATGGTCCAACTATACCAAATGCTTCTAGCTGATCTATAATTCTACCAGCACGGTTATATCCTAATTTTAATTTACGTTGAATCAATGAAGTTGATCCTTGTTGATGCATAACTATTAATCTCGCTGCATCTTCAAATAATCCATCTCTTTCATTTGGATCAAAATCTTTAGCTGAAGATCCTTCACCTGATTCATCTACATATTCAGGTAAAATATGTGCACTTGCATAACCTCTTTGTGCACCAATAAATTCAGTTATTTTCTCAACTTCT
Source organism: Sphingobacteriaceae bacterium (assembly GCA_965279595.1). Classification (GTDB taxonomy): domain Bacteria; phylum Bacteroidota; class Bacteroidia; order Sphingobacteriales; family Sphingobacteriaceae; genus CAIKLP01. Next base: position 1,982,324 of record OZ257246.1, on the reverse strand, counting down.
GGTGTATCAACAAAAGCACATTGCAAACGAATAATATCACTGCCAGTAGAAAGTAACATGTCACCTCTTCCTATTAATTGCTCTGCTCCACCAGCATCCAAAATTGTTCTTGAATCTATTTTTGAACTCACTCTAAATGCTAATCGTCCTGGAAAGTTAGCTTTAATAGTACCAGTAATTACATTCACTGAAGGTCTTTGAGTAGCTATCACCAAATGAATACCAATTGCTCTGGCTAATTGAGCTAATCTTGCTATTGGTGTTTCAATTTCTTTACCAGCTGTCATCATTAAATCTGCAAACTCATCAATTACTAAAACTATATACGGTAAATAACGATGACCTTCTTGAGGATTTAATTTTCTTCCAATAAATTTAACATTGTATTCTTTTAAATTTCTAACATGAGCATCTTTCAATAACTCATAACGTTGATCCATTTCAATACACAATGAATTTAAAGTATGAACCACTTTTTTGGTGTCAGTAATAATTGCATCACCATCACCTGGGAGTTTTGCTAAAAAGTGTCGTTCAATTTTTCTAAATAAAGTTAATTCCACTTTTTTAGGATCAACCATGACAAACTTAATTTGCGATGGATGTTTTTTATACAATAAGGAAATTAACAATGCATTTATCCCTACTGATTTTCCTTGCCCTGTTGCTCCAGCCATCAACAAATGCGGCATTTTAGCTAAATCGGCAATATATACTTCATTTGAAATTGTCTTACCTAATGCAATAGGTAAATCCATTTGTGCAGTTTGATATTTCTCAGAAGCTAATACTGAACGCATAGAAACCATTTCTGGATTCTGGTTTGGAACTTCAATACCAATAGTTCCTTTGCCTGGAATAGGTGCAATAATTCGAATTCCTAATGCAGATAAACTTAAGGCGATATCATCTTCTAGATTTTTAATTTTTGAAATTCTCACACCGGCTGCTGGAACAATTTCATATAGTGTTACTGTAGGACCAATAGTTGCTTTTATTTTTGCAATATCAATATTGTAATGACCTAGAGTTTCTACAATTCTGTTTTTATTTCTTTCTAATTCCTCAGTATTTACAGCGATTTTAGAACTTCCATAATTTTCTAATAAATCTAAAGGTGGATATTTATAAGAAGATAAATCCAAGGTTGGATCATATTCACCTAGCTCTCTAACTAAATCTGCAGCCGTAATTTCTGCTGCATCTGTCGGTACTTCTGATTCATTGATTGGTGCCACCACTGCCATTTCCAAAGGGACTTCAGCAATGGGTGTTTCTTTTTCTTTAGTATAGGAAACCTCTTCAAAACCATCAGGTTCATTAGTAATAATGCTGGTACTTTCAGCAATGATGTTCATTTCCATTGCTTGTTCTTCCTGAAGTTCTTCTTCTAAAATTTCTTCCTCTTGCTTCTCTTCTATGACTTTCAACACTGGCATTTTTTCTTCAGCCAATGGTTTATTCAATATTGGAAATTCAACTGCATTTGGCTTAGCTTCAAATTCAGGTTTAATTAATTCTGCTTTTCGATTAGCTTCAACTGGAATCAGTTCCTCTTCATCTAATGAAGCAAAAATCTTTTTCTCCCTTTTTGAAATAGGTGATTTAAATTCTAAATTATATGCTATCACTAAACATGAAAGTCCAGCAAACACAAGTAAACCCGCTGTTCCTGTTTTACCTAAAATTGTTGAGAGCCATTCATTTGCTCTTAAACCATAGGCACCAGCAAGAAAATAATAATCCGTTTTAGCGAAACTTAATATGAAACCAAAAGCTACAGAGATGAATACAAGTAAAAATAAAGAGTATGCTAAACTTTTAGGAATATTAACTAAGGAAACTTTAAACAAAGTTCTATAGCCAATAATAAATGTTGCGAATACAAATATGAATGATGATAGGCCAAACCAGCGGTGCATGAAAATATGCGAGAGCATTGCACCAATAATTCCTAACCAATTTTCAACCTTATTATTTTGAGCATCAAAAATAATTCTAAGACTTGCACCTGAAACTACGCTTTGATCATCTTGCCAAGTAACTAAAAAAGAACAAAAAGCAACAAACAAATAAACTGAAATTAATAGCAATAATAATCCTGCTATTTTAACAACTCTGCTGTCAGTTAAGAATGCGAATTTCAACCCAGATGATTCTTTTTTTTCAGTCTTTGGGCTACTCTCCTTTTCCTTAATTTTAGGATTCTGAATATTTTTTTCTTTAGGTGCAGGACTACTTTCTTCCACTTCCCTAGGTAGTTCTGATCTTAATTTATTAGCCATTCTTTTGCTTTATATGCAAATATAAATTTATAATATTTTGAATTGGTCGATGTGAAGAAGTTTTTGAATTTCTTAAGATATCCACATTCTTATTATTATCTTCTCTAATTCAGGCAATTAAGAGAACTATTATTAATTGAAATTTAACTTAAAAAAGCCCTTTAATTGACTATTTATTACTTACTCAACAATTTTTCAGCAAATTCTTCCATTTGAATACCATCAAAATTACCTGAACTCATCAATAATAAATTACTGTTTAACCAAGAAATTTGCATTAAATAAGCTTGCAATTCTTGAGAATTGGTAAACACTTTTATATCATTTCGAGCAAATGCACTTTTTACTTGATCAACAGAAATTGATGCCAACTTTTTATGTTCAATAGTATGTGGATTGAAGTAAACAATTGCTTCATCAGCTGCATCCATAGCACCATGATATTCTTTTAAAAATTCAGCAGTTAAGCTACTAAACGTATGCAGCTCCATACATGCAATTAACCTTCTATTTTCAAATTGATTTTTAACTGCCATCGTTGTGGCTTTCAATTTAGAGGGAGAATGTGCAAAATCCTTGTAAACATTACTAGTCGCAGTTTTCGCAATTAATTCTAACCTTTTGGAAGCTCCATTAAAAGTTTGAATATGCTTATCAAATATTTCAGCGGAAATATTTAACTGTTGGCAAACTATTTTTGCAGCATTTAAATTTTGTAAATTATGTTCTCCAAAAATTAATAAGGGTACAAGCTCATTTTCATTTCCTAAATAGGTTATTCCATCTTTAATATGAGATACATGTGCGATATAAGGAATTCTTGTGATATCTGTTCTTGAATGATTCTCAACTAATCTTTTCAATTCAATATCCAATTCATTATAAATCAATGCAGCATTGGGTTCTAGGGTATCAATGAAAATACTAAACTGTTCAATATAATTTTCAAAAGTTGGAAAAACATTGATATGATCCCAAGCAATTCCACTTAATACTGCAATGTTTGCTCTATACAAATGAAACTTTGGTCTTCGATCTATTGGTGAAGATAAATACTCATCTCCTTCTAAAATAATTGTTTTAGTTTCATTGCTAATTTTTACCATGGTATCAAAGCCAGCTAACTGAGCTCCTACCATATAATCTATAGGGAATTTTGCTGAATGTAATACATGAAGAATCATAGCAGTGATAGAGGTCTTACCATGACTACCTCCTATTACTATTCTATTTTTATCTTTTGATTGTTCATAAATATATTCAGGATAAGAATAAATAGGAATGCCTAATTCTTTTGCTTTTAATAATTCAGGATTATCGGCTCTAGCATGCATTCCTAAAATAACTGCATCTAAATCCTTATTGATTGAATCAGCATTCCATCCTTCATTTGCTGGCATCAAGCCATGCTTTGCCAATCTACTTTTTGATGGTTCAAAAATTTCATCATCTGAACCTGAAACTTGCAATCCTTTTTTATGTAAAGCAATTGCTAAATTATGCATCGCACTTCCGCCAATTGCAATAAAATGTATTCTCATAATTATTATAAATTCTATTAAAATGACCTTACGAAATCCAATTTACGTTTCATTGCTGAAATACTAAATGGTGAACTACCTTTGGTTTTTTCTGTTAAAATTTTATTGAAATCTTCATTTGAAGAAATAGCCTCCATTTGTCCTTGACGGAAAGTATAGAAGTACCAAACATCTGGATTCATTTCAAAATATAAATTGACAATATTTCCACTACGTTTTCTAACTACTTCCATATAACCTTTAAATGTTTTATTGATTTGTTTATCATAACTATTCATGATACCAATTTTATTGGTAGTAGATCGCCATGAGCGCTTAGATTGATCCCATTGCATTTGAACATCAGAAATTACAAAACCTTTATTTAAAGTAGTTGGCTGTTTATACAATCCTGAAAGTTTGATATCATTCAATAATTTAGTTGCATCTTCTTCTGCTAATAATTCTGTAATTCCTTTTTCAAATGCTGCTCTATCTTTTTTATCAACATCAGAATCATAACCATTTAAGTCGATATCCTTTTGCATTATGGCTGTTGCTTCAGGTAAGAAAACAAAATCCAACAAAGCTACAACATCAACTATAACTTGGTTTTGACCTAAATTATCAGTGACAATACCTGCAGTGCTTAGTTTCAATTTATCAGCAAACTCAACACCTAAATCAATTGGACCTTCTGCTGTAATTTGCTCTTTCTCATCATTAAATGTATAATACTTCCCTTTCAATGCAGTTGAAAAAAGTTTGTCATCTTGTCCAACTTTAAACAATTTCATTTTTTCGTCGTACACTAATTTCCCCTCAACATTAATTACATCAACATCATTCGGTTCAATTTTTTTACTTAAGAAAGTTCCATAACCCTCATAGTTAGTGATTCCTAAATGAACACCAGTAAATACTCTGTTTTTGTTTTCATCTCTAGGATCATTGAAAACTAAAGCCACAGTATCAGGATTTACAAATCCTTTATATCTAAAATATTGAGTTTGTATAATTTGACTCTTAGTATTTATTTTAACGAAACCATCATAAGTTAAAAAGCGATCTGCTGCATGCAAATAAACATCACCTTTGTATCTAACTTTGCTATTTAATAAGAAATTCATGGTGTCAGTAATCGAACCTTTACCATATGATTGATTGGTTGAATCAACTCTGATTTCCATGAAATTAATTTTCTGACTTACTTTATCTTTCTTCGTTTTATAATCATAATAAGCATTGGCATTGTATCTTCTTCTTGCATAGATATCTACTTTTGCATCATACAATCTATGGAATCGAGAAGTGGTATTTGCAAATATTTCCGCATTTTCTAATCTTCTCATGATTGCATCACCAAATATTTCCACATGCATATCACCCGGCTTAATTTCAGCATCTGCAATCAATAATTTTTTTACACCATCAATTTTAATTTCAGTTGTTTTTAAATCATATAAAGCATTGGTAGCTTCAAAATATAAGGAATCTTGTAAAGGATGTGTTGAAATAAATGAATAGGAATCAGCAGGTACAGTACCTTTACGGAAAGTCATTTGTTGTAAATCAAAGAACCAAGTAAATTCTGGCAAAGTAGTTGAATAATTATTTGCAGGAAATTTAATTAATGATTTTGGATCATTGGAAACAAAATCACCTTGACGAGCAATGAAATCTATTTTTGATTTTACATCACCAGCTTCAATTGCAAATTTGGTAGAATCTAAAGCATAAATTCTTGCAATGGAATGTTCAGCAGTAAAATCATCTGGATTGAAATCAAAATCTCTAGAGAATAAATCAGCACCTTTAATACTTGACCAACCGTTTCCTCTTAAACTATTTGGTGTATAACAAATGGTTCCTTTGAATAAATTTTTACCCAAATATAAATTTGTAGGTGTTAATTTACTTTTAACAAACATACTGTCTTCATATGGTTCCCAATGCATATAAGACTCTGTTGAAGCCGCAAGTGGGTTTACACTTTGTTTCTGCAAATCAAAAGTGTTGATGTTCGCATTCATTGAATCCAATAAAAACAAAAACTTATCTGATTTAGTAGTTGAGGCAATGTATTTGATTGTACCTTTTCCATATAAACCTGATTCACTTAATCTAATTTGATTTTCATAAGTTCCCTTTCCTTTATATAATGGATAACCACCTGCAGGCGCATAACTCACAAATCCCAAGGAAGTATCAGGTTGAAATGTTAAAGTCTCGTCAAAGTCAGGGAATATGCCACCTGAATGAAAATTACCTGGGAATGACAATCCACTGGTAGAAGTAATATCATCTAAACTATCAATCGTAAAAGGTTCAATTTTGAAAAAGAAATCAGCTCTTCTGTAAACTCCTTTTTGAATATAAGGGTAATCATAATAAACGTATGATTCATTGTTTGCGCGGAACAAAGGATATTGCGGATACTTTTTCAAACCTGATTTATTATCATTGTCATCAATGTATAAAACACCATTAATATCACGCAAAACAGTTTTCAAACTCAATAAATTTCTGCGTCCATTAATATCTTCATTACTCAATACTTTTATTTTCAAAGAATCAATTTTTGCCATATCAATTTTGAATTCATTATAACTGAACTCAAAATTCTTTCCATAGAAATCCAATGTTCCTGCATGTACTTTACCTCCAAAAACCATATCTCTATTGGCTTTCACTTTAACAGTTCCATATAGAGGGCGAATATTTACACTTTGCGAATCACTTAAAAATATTTGATCTATACCAATGATGTCTAAGTCTTTGGTTTTTAAATTTAATTTGGCATTCAAACTTGAATCAGCTAATGAACCAAAACGTATAACATCATAGTCCAATTTTCCTGATTCATTACTAATAAAATCAAATGTCTTTTCTGTGATGGTTAATAATCCTTTATTTTCATTTAAGCGAATAAATCCTTGCTCTACTAAACTTCTCAATAGACCTAAAACTTCTGATTCTTTTAAACGCACAGCATCAGCATAACTTGCAATACTTATTGTTTTTGATTTTTGTTGAATAGATAGTCTTTTCAATATACTCAAAGGGTTGGTATCAGAAATACCTGCCACTTTTCTAAACTTTTCTTCTTTGTAAAAATTCTTAGATTCAAAAAATGATTCTTGTTGAAATTGACCTTTGATCATTCCCATTTCAATAATAGGTTTATCAATATCCCATTGCATGCGTTCAACTTCAAATGTCATTTGATGGTAAGAATCAAAGAAAGAAGAATTTCCGATGCCTTCATCTTTTCTTAGCAAAACCATTTGTCTCTTTGTAGCATTGAATCTGAACTCCACGCCTGGATGGTAAATTGAATCTTTCTGCAAATAAATAGAAACTTCAGTTGGATAGGCAACTACTTCATCCTTTTGTAGAATATACGCATTTGAAAAAGTTCGAAGTGCAACAATTCCATTTACATAAATAAGTATGGATGCTTTTTCATCATCTGAACCAATGCCATACAACTTACTGCCTGCCATACTAAAGCCACCATGGTAATCTACATTCTTAAAAAAATCTTTGATGTCATAATTTTTTTGATATGAATCGAATTTAGGATAAGTAGCATTACTAACTTTTATATTGGTAGTTAATCGATCTTCAAATCGTCCAACTAAAGGTTTAGTGAATAATTGAGTATGGAAAAACAATACTGAATCAGCAGAAAAATCAGATTTACTACAATCTACTGCATATCTATTCAAATTAGCATAAACCACTAAGCTATCTTGTCCACCTCTTGTCCAATAAACTTTCCCAGCTTTTGCACGCCATATTTTTTTCAAAGGGAAGTAAGTTCCTTCAGTTTCATATATAATTGAACGGTCCCCTCTTGCTTCTGAAATTAAATTAATCTTTCCTAGTGTTTTGATCTTCGGAACAGAATCAAATAACATTTCATAATTGTCTGTTAAGAAATACCATTTTGTAGACTTTGAAACATTCAATATCTGACCATTAAAAAATTCGGAAGTGAAATTCAAATAATTGCTTGCGTCGCGGTTTCTTTTATTAATCAATGTTGCAAGGGCAGTGGTTACTTTTTCAAATGCATCAAGTTTATTGCTTTTAGAAAGTGCAATTAAAGTATTCATATAATCACGGTATTCCTGATCAGCTTTCATTTTGCGATCAGCCATTTTTGATGCAAGAGAAATAATTATTTTTTTCTGATCATCATTATAAAAACCAGCTTCATAAATTCTTTTAAAATCTTGCAATGATTTTCTTGTTTCATCTTCCACTTTTGCATCTCTAAAATAATTATCCATTTCTGAAATAAATTTTAGAGGATCACCTGAAAATCCTTTTGGTTGAGCAAAAGAATAGTTACTTAGAAATGAAAAAAACAGAAAAAGAAATAAGATTTTATAACGCATGTAGAAAAGAAAAAGAATTATTAATTTTTTTGAAATAAAGCTACTACCCAATTATTTTTTGAAGCATGTGATTGATACTTCAGTCTATTATTCTCAGCTGATTCAATGATTAAATTTAAATCTTCAACATAGAAACCACTAAATAAAATAAAGGCATTAGATACTAACGCTTGAGAATAGATTTTCATATCGTTCAACAATATATTACGATTGATATTGGCTAATATCAAATCAAACTGTGAATCATGTAAACTTTTAGCATCTCCACAAATTACTTCTGCTTGTATATTATTTATTTCGAAATTCTCTATGCAACTTTGTACAGCAATTGGATCATTATCTATTGCAAGTAAGGATTTAGCTCCTTTCATGGCGGCTAAAATGGCCAATATTCCAGTTCCGCATCCCATATCCAAAACACGCAATCCATTTACATCCAAATCAAGAAGTTGTTCGGCCATTTGAAAAGTAGTTTCATGGTGCCCAGTTCCAAATGCCATTTTAGGATGCATCTTTATTTGAAATGGAAATTGATTATTTATTGGATGAAAATTAGCGTAGATATATAATTGATTTGCTATAATCACTGGTGGAAAATTACTTTCCCAAACTTCATTCCAATTTTGATAAGGTATCACATTGATTTCGTATTTGAATGAATACTGATCCTGATATTGCTTTATCAATTCACTAAATACTTCCAAATCGAATTTGTAAACAGAAATATATGCCTTGAAACCCTCATCATTACTATCAAATGAATCAAAACCAATTTCAGCCAATTCATTCATCAACAAATCAGGTAAAAAATCTTTTTGTTCAGTAATTGTAAAAACTACTTCATTAAAATTGCCATCCATTTTTATAAATTATTAAAAGTAGTGACAATACTTGTGAAGTCTCTTGATTTCAATGAAGCTCCGCCAATTAATCCTCCATCAATATCATTTTGTTCAAACAATGATTTTGCATTTTGAGGATTACAACTTCCTCCATATATAATGGAACAATTATTAGCAATTTCTTGCCCAAATTTTTCTGCAATATTTTCTCGAATATGTGCATGCATTTCTTGTGCTTGCTCAGGACTTGCAGTTAAGCCTGTACCTATTGCCCATACTGGTTCATAAGCCAATACTACTTTTTCGAAATCTGAATTAGAGAGATGAAAAAGTGATTCATTTAATTGTTTACTTACCACTTCAAAATGCTTTCCACTTTCTCTTTCTTCTTTCAATTCTCCAAAACAGAAAATCGGACTTAAATTATTTGATAAAGCAATGTCTAATTTCTTTGCTAATAATTCATTCGTTTCATGGTTATACAATCTTCTTTCTGAATGACCAATTAACACATAGCTTGCACCCACTGAACGAATCATTCCAGCTGAAATTTCACCAGTATAAGCTCCAGATTTTTCATCATGGCAATTTTGCGCTGCACTAAAAAAATTAGAATGTCCGTTCAACATTCTTTGTACACTGTGTAAATGAATATATGGAGTAGCAAAAATGCTGATTACATCTGCATGCAATTCATCTTGAATCATGTTCATAGCTTCAGAAATAAGCTCCAAGCCTTCCTGATAATCTTTATTCATTTTCCAATTACCTGCTACAATTTTCTTTCTCATGTTAATATTTTCTAAATTTTTCAGTTTGATCAAAAATGGAGGTTAATATTTCTTTTTCCATCTCATTGAAAGGTAAACTTCTTCTTTCAAAAACTTTTTCAGCAACTTCGAACGCTTTGTTTATGCTAAACACTTCGAATCCATGTGCTCCACCCCAAGAAAAATCAGGAACAAAATTTCTAGGAAAACCACTTCCAAAAATATTGCAACATACACCTACTACAGTACCAGTATTAAACATGGTATTGATTCCACATTTCGCATGATCTGCCATAATTAATCCGCAAAATTGCAAACCTGTTTTCTTAAAACTACTTTGAGGATAATTCCAAAGTTTTACTTCAGCATAATTATTTTTGAGGTTTGAATTATTACTATCTGCACCAATATTACACCATTCACCTAAAACTGAATTTCCTAAATAACCATCATGCCCTTTGTTTGAATAACCAAATATAACGGCATTCTGAATTTCTCCTCCTACTTTTGAATGAGGGCCAATTGTTGTTGCACCATAAATTTTTGCACCCATTTTTACAACCGAATGCTCGCCTAAATAAAATGGTCCTCTAATCATTGATCCTTCTAATATTTCAGCGTCTTTGTCGATATAAATTGGACCAGAATTGGAGTTCAAAATGGCACATGAAATTTGTGCACCTTCTTCCACAAAAACTTCATTACCTAAAACAGTATTGCTATCATTTATTTTTGCAGAAGTTCTTCCAGATGTTAAAAGTTTATAATCTGAGCGAAGTGCAAAATCATTCAAGCTAAAAATATCTGCCAATGATTTCACTTGGATTAAATCAGCATTGTATTCCATTGAATCATTTGATTCAACAATTTCTTTCTGATTAAGCAGTGTGCCAATCAATACTTTTCCTTTATGCAAAGCTTGCCCGGGCTTCAGCTTTTTTATTTCATTCACTAAATTATCATCTGGCAAAATAGAACCATTGATAAATAAATTTTGCTCTGAAAAATTAACAGGAAATTTCTTTTGAAGATAACCTTGAATTGCATGAGAATAAACTCCAGGCAATAGTTTTTCCCATTTTTCTTGAATTGTTAATATGCCTATTCTAAATTTTGCAACGGGTCTGGTAAAGGCTAATGGCAATAGGTTATCTCTATGCTCATCATCAAATAAAATAATATTCATACAACAAATATATAATCAAGAAAAAGAAATGGATAATATTCTAAAGAAAATACCCTTTGAAATTTGAAAAGAAAGGTAATCATTTGAATTTGAAAGCAAAAAAAAAGTCCGAGTATAGCTCGGACCTTCAACAAAACAACTATAAAAGTTATTATGAATCTTTTTTCGCGTATCTAGTTTTGAATTTATCGATACGACCTGCTGTATCAACTAATTTCAATTTTCCAGTATAAAATGGATGAGATTTATGTGATATCTCCAATTTTACAAGAGGATATTCGTTTCCGTCTTCCCATACAACGGTATCTTTAGTTTCAATAGAAGACTTGGTAAGGAATGAGTAATCACAAGATAAATCTTTGAATACTACCATTCTATAATTTTTTGGATGAATTTCTGGTTTCATTACTATTTTGATAAATTTAGGACTGCAAATGTAGAAAATCAAGATTTAAAAAGCAAACCTTTTTTGTTTTCTCTGCAAATGTACAGAATTATTTCTCCAAAATAGACTGACAAAGCTCTATTAATACCCCATTTGTTCCTTTTGGATTCAAAAAGCAAACCAATTTATTATCTGCACCACGTTTGGGAACCGGGTTCAACAATTCAAAACCTTCATTTTTAAGTCGTTGCATTTCCGCTTCAATATTTTCCACATCAAATGCAATATGATGAATCCCTTCTCCTTTTTTTTCTAAGAATTTGGCAATGGGGCTATCTGCACGAGTGGCCTCCAAAAGTTCAATTTTATTATCTCCAATTAAAAAGAATTCAGTATTAACACCTTCTGATTCTACATTCTCCCTTTTATAAGAGGCTTTCCCAAACAATTTCTCAAAAATCGCTGTTGATGCATCAATACTTTTTACCGCAATACCGATATGTTCAATTTTCTTCATTCAGAAAGTTTTTATTGGTTTCAGAGGATTTATAGGTCAAATAATGAAAAGAAAATCTTTTTATAATCCCTTAAATTTTCAAGGTAAAGATAATATTTTACTTATATTTGTATTCAATTTATATAAAGTCTAAATAAACATGATCAAATTACCGATATACTTAGATAACAATGCAACTACACCTATGGACCCTAGGGTATTAGAGGCAATGTTACCTTATTTTACAGAAAAGTTCGGAAATGCAGCTAGTAGAAATCATCCTTTTGGTTGGGTTGCAGAAGAGGGAGTAGATTACGCAAGAGAGCAAATTTCAAAGTTAATTGGCTGTTCAGAAAAAGAAATCATATTTACTTCAGGTGCTACTGAATCAAACAACTTAGCAATAAAAGGTGTGTTTGAAATGTATGCTTCTAAAGGCAATCATATTATCACAGCTACCACTGAACACAAAGCAGTTCTCGACACATGTCATCATTTAGAAAAACTAGGTGCTCAAATTACCTATTTAGAAGTGAAGGCAGATGGGCTAATTGATTTAACAGAATTAGAAAATGCCATCACTGATAAGACCATCTTAATTTCTATCATGTATGGAAATAATGAAATTGGAGTCATTCAACCTATTAAAGAAATATCTGCTATTTGTAGAAAAAAAGGAGTTTTATTACATACTGATGCAACACAAACAGTAGGAAAAATTCCTGTAAATGTAGAGACTGATGGTATCGATTTAATGTCATTTACTGGACATAAAATGTACGGACCAAAAGGAGTTGGTGCATTATATGTAAGAAGAAAAAATCCAAGAGTTAAAGTAACTGCTCAAATGGATGGTGGTGGACATGAGCGTGGAATGCGTTCTGGTACATTAAATGTTCCAGGAATTGTAGGTTTTGGTAAAGCATGTGAAATTGCTTTGACGGATATGGACAAGGATGCAGCTCGTCTTTCTAAAATGAGAGATCGTTTAGAAAATTCATTATTAGAATTAGAAGAAGCATACGTGAATGGAAACAAAACACATCGTTTACCACATGTCACTAATATTTCATTTAAATATGTTGAAGGAGAAGGATTAATGATGGCCATGAAAGACTTAGCAGTTTCTTCAGGATCAGCATGTACTTCAGCTTCATTAGAACCATCATATGTTTTAAAAAGTTTAGGCTTGAATGATGATTTAGCACATTCATCTATACGATTTGGCTTAGGTAGATTTACAACAGATGAAGAAATAGATTATGCAATTGAAATTACTAAAAAAGCAGTAACCAAATTGAGAGATATGAGTCCATTATGGGAAATGTTTAAAGATGGAATCGATTTAGATTCTGTTGAATGGGCTGAACATTAAAATTAAATTTACAAACGAAAACATAAAATAAAAAAATATCATGGCATATTCAGATAAAGTAATTGATCACTATAATAATCCAAGAAACGTTGGGACTTTGGATAAAGCTAAAACCTCTGTAGGTACTGGATTAGTTGGTGCTCCAGAGTGTGGTGATGTAATGCGTTTACAAATTGAAGTTGACGCGAACAACATGATCACTGATGCTAAATTCAAAACATTTGGATGTGGTTCAGCTATCGCTTCATCATCATTAGCAACTGAATGGTTGAAAGGTAAATCAATTGACCAAGCTCTTGAAATTGACAATATGGATATTGTTGAAGAATTGGCATTACCTCCAGTGAAAATTCACTGTTCAGTTTTAGCAGAGGATGCTATTAAAGCAGCAATAAATGATTACCGTGTAAAAAACGGAATGGCTCCAATTGAGTTAGAAAAAAATCATCATTAATATTTATTAAAAATGATTACGATTACCGATAAAGCAAAATATAAAATTGAGAACTTACGCAATGATGCTAAAGTAAGCGAAGATTTCTTTCTTCGTGTTGCTGTTCAAGGTGGTGGATGTTCAGGTTTATCTTATAAATTAGATTTCGATAATGAAATCAAGAAAAACGATCAAGAATTTGAGGATAAAGGCATTAAGCTTGTATTAGACATGAAGAGTTTCCTTTATTTAGCAGGAACTGAGCTTGATTTTTCTGATGGATTAAATGGTAAGGGTTTTAATTTCCATAATCCAAATGCTTCAAGAACTTGTGGCTGTGGCGAAAGTTTTTCAGTATAAATCATAAAATTTTTTAATTTAGGTCTTCTATTAAATTAGAAGACCTTTTTTTTTATCCAAAAAATTATGCAATTAACTGATCAGAACACTATACCCCAATTACTTAGAAATGTTGTAAAGTTTGTTCATCCAGCTGATAGAACATTCATGTCGCACAAAGTGAAAGACAAATGGGAAGCTATTACCTATAAAGAAACCCTTGATAAAGCGGATGCAATTTCTTCTTTCTTTTTAAGTATTGGTGTAAAAAAGGGTGATAGACTTGCCTTAATAATAGATAATGGACCTGATTATATTTATTATGACCAAGCATTACAGCAATTAGGAGCAATCAATGTTTCCATCTATCCAACCCTTTCTGAAAGTGATGTAGCCTATATATTAAATGATTCAGGTGCTAAAACAATTCTAATTGGTAATCATTTCTTGTTAAAAAAGGTTTTAAAAATTGCTGAAGAATGTGATGCTTTAACCTATCTAATACCAGCATTTGATGATTATAGCAAGGTGGTTAAGAATATTGAAAATGCGAAATCAATACTCTCCATTAATGAAGTAATTGAAAGAGGAAATTTGGTGAAAGAAAAGTACCAAACCCAAATTGATGAAATGAGAGAAGATGTTAAACCAAATGACATTTCATCTTTAATTTATACATCAGGAACCACAGGCACCCCTAAAGGAGTGATGCTAACACATTTAAATTTTGTGCACAACGTGAAAGTTTCCTTGCAACACATTCCTTATATCACACCTGAAGAAACATTTCTATCTTTTTTACCCCTCTCACATGTTTTTGAAAGAACAGCAACCTATCATATTTGTATCACTCAAGGCAGTCAAATGGCTTTTGCTCAAAGTTTAGAATTATTGGGCAAGAATATGATGGAAGTTAGACCTACCGTTATGAGTGTGGTTCCAAGATTGTTGGAAAAAATCCACGACCGTGCAATGAAAAATGGCACAAGTGCTGGTGGTTTGAAAACAAAAATATTCCTTTGGTCTTTGGCCATCGGTAATAAATATAGAATAGCAACAGCTGATGGAAAATCAGCAGGAGTAATACTTAGTGCACAACAAAGGATAGCAGATAAATTAGTTTTTTCTAAAATAAAAGAGAAAACTGGTGGTCGTTTGAAATTTATGATTTCAGGTGGAGCTGCCTTACCACAAAATATAGGAGAGTTTTTTGGTGACCTAGGAATTAAGATTTTAGAAGGATATGGATTAACAGAAACTTCTCCTGTAATGGCAGTTACTGAATTTGATCGTCAAGTTTATGGAACGGTTGGAAGAGTATTACCAGAATTGACCATTGGAATTCAAGATGCAGATACCAAGAAAATTTTAGCAGAACAATCATGGAAAGATTTTAACCCTGAATATGAAAGTCCAGAGGGAGAAATTATTTTAAAAGGACCCAATGTAATGAAAGGTTATTGGAATAAGCCTGAAGATACAGCAGCAGTGATAGATACAGACGGTTGGTTTCACACAGGTGATGTTGGAAAATTTTATAGAGGTAATTTGAAAATTACTGACAGAATTAAAAACATGTTAGTGAATTCATTTGGCAAAAATGTTTACCCCACTCCTATTGAAAATACTTATTTGAAATCACATAAAATTGATCAAATATTTTTGATTGGAGATAAAAGAGAATTCATTACTGCCATTATAGTTCCATCTAAAGAAAGTTTAATGGAAAAATTCAATCTGCAAGAAAGCTTTTTTGAAAATGAAAATCAATTTATTGAAAATGAAGAAATGGTTGATTGGTTAAAAGAAGACATTAAAAAACTTTCTAATGAATTAGCAAAATTTGAACGCATTAAGAATTTCGTAGTAAAAAGAAATCCTTTTACCATTGAAGATGGGGAGATGACTCCAACTTTGAAAACAAAAAGAAGAATCATTGAAAAGAAGTATGCAAGTCAAATAGAGGAATTGTATGCTGTTGAAGAAGTAGAAGACTAAGCCGAA
This sequence comes from Sphingobacteriaceae bacterium, assembly GCA_965279595.1. Lineage (GTDB taxonomy): Bacteria > Bacteroidota > Bacteroidia > Sphingobacteriales > Sphingobacteriaceae > CAIKLP01. The sequence goes on along the minus strand of OZ257246.1, from coordinate 1,966,283 downwards.
TGTTTATTTGCTAATTTTTAATCAATTATTTGATTTTCGAGCTTATTTGTGTAAAATTGCAGCCAATTCGAATAGAATTAGGGCCCATAGCTCAGTTGGTTAGAGTAGGAGACTCATAATCTTTTGGTCGCAGGTTCGAGCCCTGCTGGGCCCACAAAAAAAAAGTGTAAGAGATTTCTTACACTTTTTTCATTTTAAAGAATTTGATGATTTAAACTTTTTTCATGGTTAAAGCAATTACAGCACCAGCTGCAGCTCCCATCACTCCCATCAAAACAACATCAAGTAATATTCCATTCATCATAGCTAAGTTGGTAGTTCCATAAGTAACCAAATCTGATCCTGCTGATGATAATAATCCGAAAATAAATCCTAATTGTAATCCTTTCATCATATCTATAGCTCCTGTCCATTTACTGAATATCCAAGCATATAATATACCTGTAATCACATTACCGAAGAAAATGTATCCAAGTTCCATTGGGTCTTTAGAAACACCTGTAGCAGTTCCAGAATAACTAGCCATCATATCCATAAATAACATTCCATAAAATAACCATCCGAGTAAGAAGATAACTATACCTCCTAGTACTCCACTAATAAGAATTTTGTTCATACGTTAAATATTTTTTAGGTTAAAAGATAAAATTTGAAACATATGTAAGTTTCAAACTATCTTAAATTTAAGCAGTACTAAACTTTTCTCCATTTAATTTTATTAACAAATCTGAATTCCAAAATTGAAAATCGTTCAAAATGAATGATTTCAAGCTTAATTTCTAAATTTTAATTAGAATTAAATGAATTCTAATTGTTAATATTTAGCAAGCCGATCATCAAACATTAATAAGAAAAATAAAATTTAATCTCAATTAATTGAAAATCAATCTCTTGATGGCAAACAGCATAAACAACCCAAAATTCCCTATATTGGCTTCATCAAGGGGGATTAGCTCAGCTGGCTAGAGCGCTTGCATGGCATGCAAGAGGTCACCGGTTCGACTCCGGTATTCTCCACTTAATATTTTGAGATGATTAAGAACATCATTTTTGATTACGGTGCAGTAATATTTGATATCGACCACCAATTAACAATCAAGAGCTTTCAACAATTAGGCATTCAGGGTGAAGAAGGTTTTTTTGGACACTTACAACAAAATCCGATTTTCGATCAATTCGAGAAAGGAAATATAAGTCCAGAAGAATTTAGAAATGGCATTAGAGATATAGCAAAATCAAGTCTCTCAGACCAACAAATAGATGAAGCTTGGAACAAAATGTTGCTGGGAATTCCTGATGGTCATTTAGAAGTCCTACTTTATGCAAAGAAAAAGTTTAATACATATTTACTAAGTAATAACAATGAGATTCATTATCAATGGATCTTAAAATATTTAGAAAAGACCTTTCATTTAACCAATGGAATGGATAATTTTTTCGAGAAAACTTATTATTCCCATCAAATGGGAATGCGTAAACCCAATAAAGATATTTTCGAAAAAGTAATTCAAAATCATCAGTTAATAATTGATGAAACCCTATTTATTGATGATAGTCCACAACACATATTAACAGCAAAAAGCTTAGGTTTACATACCCATTTGATGCTAAAATCAGATGATTTATCAGAAATTATACATGCTATTTAATAATCCGTTTAAAATATTTTTTATATAATTATCTGATGACAAAAAACTGACAATAATTCTATTTATTTAATTAATTTTTGTGGAATAAACAGTTCAAAATATATTATGCGTAAAGTTTCCCTATTGTTAAAAGTATTTGTGTTGATATGTATTCCTTTTTTCTTACAAGCACAATCAAAAAACGAACCTCATTTATTAAATCTTAAACAGCTAACTTTTGGTGGTGATAATGCAGAGGCTTACTTTAGTTTCAATGGAAAGAATTTGAGTTTTCAATCTAATAACTCAAAGTGGGGATTAAAATGCGATCAAATATTCAATATGGATATTAATGCAGCATCTAAAGATTCCACTTATAAACCCAAAATGATTTCTACTGGATTAGGTAGAACAACTTGTTCTTTTTTTATGCCGGGAAATAAAGAAATAATATATGCTTCAACTCATTTAGGAGGAGCTGAATGTCCTGCCCCACCTGAGCCTCGTGCAGATCATAAATATTTATGGCAAGTGTCACCTGAGTATGATATTTTTGTAGCTGACTTAAAAGGAAACATCAAAAAACAATTAACAAATACTCCAGGATATGATGCAGAGGCAACAGTATCTCCATTAGGTGATAAAATAGTTTTTACATCAACAAGAAGTGGAGATTTAGAATTGTGGATTATGGATATTGATGGTAGCAATCAAAAGCAAATCACAACTGAACTAGGCTATGATGGTGGTGCTTTCTTTTCTCCAGATGGAACTAAACTAGTATTTAGAGCATCTCGTCCGACTACAGAAGAAGAAGTAAATGAATATAAAGAATTATTATCTCAAGGCCTAGTAGCACCAACTACCATGGAGATTTACACATGTGATTTAGATGGTGGAAACTTAAAACAAGTTACTCATTTAGGTAAAGCAAACTGGGCTCCATTTTTCACTCCTAAAGGAAATAAAATTATTTTTTCTTCCAATCACCATTCACAAAGAGGATATGATTTTCAATTATTCCTTGTTAATTTAGATGGATCAGGAATGGAAAGAATTACCAATTCTAGTATGTTCAATGCTTTCCCTATGTTTTCTCCTGATGGAAAGAAAATTGTATTTTCTTCCAACCGAAATAATCGAGGTACAAGAGATACGAACTTATTTATTGCAGATTGGATAGACTAAAAAAACTATGAAACGAATTATATTATTCTTGACCTTATTATTTTCTATTTTAATTTCGAATGCGCAAATCAAAGAAAGTAAAATAAAAAAAGACATTGAATTTTTAAGTTCAGATAAACTTAATGGCAGATTTCCAGGTACAAAAGAGGAATTACTTGCTGCTAACTATATCATTAAAGAATTTAGAAAAGCAGGATTGAGTCCAATGGGGACACAAGGATTTCTTCAACCTTTTCCTTTTAAAACAAGCACAAATCCTCATGCCTCAGAAGATCAAAAAGAGCTTAAAGGTACAGCACATAATATTATTGGATATTTAGATAATCAATCAGATTTTACCATTGTAATTGGTGGACATTTTGATCATTTAGGTTTAGGTCATTCAGGCAATTCATTAGATCCAAACCCTGAAAATAAAATTCATAATGGGGCTGACGATAATGCATCAGGCACAGCTGGAGTTATGGAACTTGCTAGATACTTTAGCAGCAATGGCAAAAAGGAAAAAGTTAATTTCCTTTTCATTTGTTTTTCTGGGGAAGAAGAAGGTTTATTAGGTTCAAAATACTTCACAAATAACCCTACAATTGAACTTTCCAAAATAACTTGTATGTTAAATATGGATATGATTGGGAGATTAAATGATTCAACAAAAAGAATAGTACTTTCAGGAATAGGAACTAGTCCACAATTTCCTGAAGTATTAAATAAGATAAATTCAAAAATCACCTATAAAGCTGATTCAGCAGGAATGGGTCCATCAGACCATGCCTCCTTCTATTTAAAGAATATTCCTGTATTACATTTTTATACTGGTACTCATATGGATTACCATAAACCAAGTGATGATGCTGATAAAATTAATTTTACAGGTGAGGTTGAAGTAATCAAATACATTGCTTCAGTAGCCAACGACTTAAGTAACATTCCATATAAAATGGTTTTTACTCAAACAAAAAACAATAACTCAGCTTCCTCTGCATCTTTTAAAGTTACACTTGGGGTAATTCCTGATTATGCTTTTGATGGTGTTGGTTTAAGATTAGATGGAGTTACAGAAGGCAAACCGGCTTCAAAGGCAGGTTTAAAAACTGGGGATATCATTCTATCTATGAATGAACTTCCAATTGCTAATATTCAAGATTACATGAAAGGCTTAAGCATGTTTGCTAAAGGTCAAACCATTCAATTAAAAATCAAAAGAAATAAAGAAGAACTTCTTATTCCAGTTACTTTTTAATAAATAATTGGAAATGTTTATATTTGATTAGACAACAAATAGTATGGGAATTGTAGTAGTGGATAAAATATTAGCATTGGTTGATAATGACAGAAGTGTTGCTTCAGCATTATTGCAAATGTTTATTGATCTTACACCTGATGATTATAATAATCTTCAAACAGGATTAACAAATAATGATATTGTTGCTGTTGGCAAAGCTGCTCATAAAATGAAATCAAGTATTGCTACTATGGGAATGCAAGAGCTTTCTGATTTAGTAAAATCAATTGAATTTTCAGCTAAAAATAATGAAGATTTAGAAACCTTACCAGAACGCATTCAACAAGTTGGGCACTCTTTAAATGAGGTATATCTTGAAATGAAAGATATTATTGCTAACCAATTAGCTTGAGCGATTTAACCAATCCATTAAATTTCCATATTGGTAATCAAATTGCATTCTAAGTTTTGATTTTTCGTTTGAAACTATTCTTCCAAAACTAACTTTTGCTGCAGCTTCAAATTCAGGTAATTCTAATCCTATTTTTTTGCTAGCAGCTGTGTAAAATTCAATTTTTGTTGGATGTTGATCAGCACAAACATTCAATAAATGATAGGTATCTCTTTTTATGATTTGCTGAACTAACCTTACAATGTCATCAAGCACTACCAAATTCACTACTTGATATGGATTTTTAATTTCTTTTTTAGCAGCAAAAAAATTTCCTGGATGTCTACCCTTTCCAATCAATCCAGCCAATCTTAAAATCGATACTCTTTTCTTCTTATCTAATTTGCCTAATTCATTTTCAGCGAAAATTAGATGCTCTGCATTTTTTGATAATGGAATAAGGTTTGCATTTTCTAAACAAACACCTTCCGTTTGAGCATATACTGAAGTTGAACTAGTGAATATGATTCGTTCACAGTTAGAATTAGCAATTGCCTTAATGATTTTAGAAAACTGCTCTTTAAAATTATTTGATTTAGGTGGAATACAAATGATTAAAACATCAACTTGAAAAAAATGAATCGGAATTCCAGTTTGCTCTGAAATTAAAAATGGATTAATTCCTATTGCAGAAAGTTCATCTAACTTTTCTTTTGTTGTAGTTGATCCATTAACAATATGACCTTCTTGAATTAATGCCTTTGCAAGAGCTGTACCGAGCCACCCACATCCTAAAATACTTATTGATTTGTTCATTACAATTCTTTCCTCAAGCGTGCAACTGGAATATTTAACTGCTCTCTATATTTAGCAATTGTTCTGCGGGCAATTGTATAACCTTGATCTTTTAGAATTTCTGCCAATCGTTCATCTGCCAATGGTTTCTTTTTATCTTCTGATGAAATACAATCTTCTAAAATTTTCTTTACTTCTCTATTAGAAACTTCTTCTCCACTTTCTGTTTGAATTCCTTCAGAAAAAAATGATTTCAATAAAAATGTTCCAAACTCTGTTTGCACATATTTACTATTGGCAACCCTTGAAACTGTTGATATATCCATATCCACTTGATCAGCAATGTCCTTTAAAATCATGGGTCTTAATTTGCGATCATCACCAGTCAAGAAATAATCATATTGAAAATTCATGATGGCATTCATGGTTCTAATTAAAGTTTGTTGCCTTTGCTTGATAGCATCAATAAACCATTTCGCAGAATCAAGTTTCTGTTTTACAAATTGAACTGCTTCTTTTAATTTTTTATCCTTTTGAACAGATTTATCATAAGTCTGAAACATTTCTTGATAAGAACGACTGACTCTTAATTCAGGCGCATTTTTAGAATTCAAAGTCAAAATCAATACTTGATCATTTTTCATGATTATGAAATCAGGTATGATTTGTAATTGCTTTGAATTATCAGCGTATGAATTTCCTGGTTTTGGATTTAATTTTAATATTTCAGCAATAGCATCTTTTAATTCCACCCCAGTAATCCCTAATGATCTTTCTAGTTTATCATAATGCTTACGAGTAAACTCATCTAAATATTTTTCTACAATATTGATAGCTATCATCACAGAACGATTTTGTTGCGATTTGCGTTTCAATTGTAACAATAAACATTCTTGCAAATTTCTTGCACCCACTCCTGCTGGATCGAATTCTTGAATCAGTTGCAATAAATTTTCTATTTCATTTTCATTGGTGAAAATATTTTGAGAAAAAGCTAGATCATCTACTAATGCATTAATAGGTCTTCTTAAATAGCCATCATCATCTAAACTGCCTAAAATTTGTTGAGCAACTAAAAATTCATGATCACCCAAAACACTTAAGTTTAATTGCAGTTGCAACATTTCATGGAAAGAGGAAGAAACCACAATAGGCATTTCTTTTTTCTCTTCATCATCAGAATCATTATCAGACATGATTTTATAACCATCATCTTGATCATCATCTTGAAGGTAATCATCAATGTTAAATTCATCTTGCTCTGAAGATTCAGGAACTTCTTCCCTATTTTCCTCATCATCCATTGAATATTCAGGAATTTCTTCAGCTGAAGATAAACTACCGTCCTCTAAAGCAGGGTTTTCTTCGAGTTCTTCTTTGATTCTAGTATCCAACATAACAGTAGGTATCTGCAACAACTTGATAAACTGTATCTGTTGTGGAGATAATTTCTGTAATAACTTTTGTTGTAAACTTTGCTTTAACATTATCGGTAATTCGCTCGAAAATACAATAAAAATAGAAAAAACAACTATTTTTGCATTCGTGTTTTCATTAACTATTTAATAACAAATGATCTATATAAAAGATTTAAAGAATGCCGAAGGGAAAGAAGTTACTTTACAAGGCTGGGTTGCAAATAAAAGAACAGGTAAAGGCCTTGTGTTTATTGTTTTAAGAGATGGAACTGGGATTTGTCAATGCGTGGTAACTGAATCAAATATTAATAATGAGCAATTTCTGCAAGCTGATAAATTAAGCTTGGAGAGTGCAGTTTCATTAACTGGTACTGTTATCAAAGATGAAAGACAATCAGGTGGTTTTGAATTACAAGTTAGCAGCTTAAATGTTTTTCAAGTTGCGGAAGAATATCCTATTTCAAAAAAAGCACATGGTATTGAATTCTTAATGGATAATCGTCATTTATGGTTACGTTCTCGTCGCCAGTGGGCAATCATGCGCATAAGAAATAGAATTACTTATGCTATTCATGAATTTTTTCAGAATGAAGGATTCGTTCAAATGGATGCTCCTATTTTTACAGGCAATGCATGTGAAGGAACTACCAATTTATTTGAAACAGAATTTTATGATACTCCAGCCTATTTATCGCAATCCGGACAATTATACGGTGAAGCGATGGCTATGGCAATGGGTAAAATATATACGTTTGGACCAACATTTAGAGCGGAGAAATCAAAAACCAGAAGACATTTATCAGAATTTTGGATGATAGAACCAGAGATGGCGTTCTATGATTTAGATATGAACATGGATTTGATTGAAAAATTCTTGCAGTTTGTTGTTGGCAAAGTTTTAGAATCATGTACTGAAGAATTAGAAGTAATTGAAAGAAATACCGATATACTTAAAAACATTGTTCAAAAATTTCCAAGATTACCTTATGATGAAGCAGTAAGAATTATCAAAGGGGAACAAGATGTGAATGGAAAAAATTCAATCAAAACTTTAGAAGCTGATTTAGCAAAAGTTGAAAATAGAATTGTTGAAATTCAAAAAGACATTGAAGAGCGTGAAGAAAAAATGGCACAGCCAGGAATGAAAAAAGGAGAAATCAATTTCAACATCACTAAAGTTGCAAGTTTAAGAGATGAATTGAGAGATTGTGAAGAAGACCAAAAGAATATCCCACAATGGTTGAATTCGGCGAGGAATTTCCATTATGGTGATGACTTTGGAGGCTCTGATGAAACCGTTTTAACAAGGTTATTTGAAACGCCTATCATGGTATACAATTGGCCACATGAAGTAAAAGCATTTTACTTAAAGCGTGCTGATGATAGCAGGTTTGCTAAAGGTGTTGATGTATTAGCACCTGAAGGTTATGGAGAAATAGTTGGTGGAGGAGAAAGGGAAACAGATAAAGATCAATTGATCTCAAAAATAAATGAACATGAATTGCCAATGGAAGCATTCGAATGGTATTTAGATTTAAGAAGATACGGTTCAGTACCACATGCTGGATTTGGATTAGGTTTGGAGCGATTAGTTGCATGGGTTTGTAAATTACCACATGTCCGTGAATCTATTCCATTCCCAAGAATGTATGGAAGATTATTACCATAATAATTAAATGCCCTTTTGAAAAAGGGCATTTTTTTTTACATTTATTAAAATAAAAAAACAAAACATGAGTGTACTTTCCGAATTTAAAACTTTCGTTTCCCGAGGTAATGCTGTAGAATTAGCCATTGGAGTGGTAATTGGAGCAGCCTTTCAAAAAGTAGTTGATTCTATTGTTAAAGATATAATCATGCCCCCAATTGGTTTCTTAATTGGCAAAGTAGATTTTGCGGATTTAAAACTTCATTTAGGAGAAACAGTAACCATCAATTATGGTAGTTTCATTCAGACCCTAATTCAATTTACAGTTATTGCATTTACCATCTTCCTTGTAGTTAAAGGCTTGAACAGAATGCGTAGAGACGAAGAAATTGTAAAACTGCCATAAAATTTATCCCAAAATAAATCACATGAAAAAATTACTAACCATTATAATGGTTGGCTTGTGCTATCAAGCTATGGCACAAACTACAACCATTACAGCATCTGCCGATACTTCGAAATGGAAAAAAGGAGGAGTTGCAACTGTTTCAATCAGTCAATCATCTTTCTCTAATTGGGCTGCAGGAGGAGAGAACAATGTCAATTTAACTTCATTGATTAGTGTGTATGCCAATCGGAAAACAGCGACAAGCAGTTGGGAAAACAATTTGGATTTAGGTTATGGTGTACAAAAGATCAGTAATGGGCCATACAGAAAAAGTGAAGATCGAATTGAAATGAATAGTAAATGGGGTACTAAAATGAATGATCAGGTTAATTATTCTATACTTGTCAACTTCAAATCTCAATTTGTAAAAGGTTTTACCTATACAGATACAACCGAGGTTTTGGTATCTAATTTCATGGCCCCATCTTTTACTACCATTTCAGGTGGATTGGATTATAGACCATCAAAAGATTTGTCCATATTCTTTTCGCCAATCACAGGTAAAATCACTACCCTTTTTGATGATTCACTTTCAGCAAAAGGAGCATTTGGAGTTGATACTGGGAAGAAAATCAGGTTGGAGGTTGGAGCCTTAGCTTCTATTAAATATCAAAGAGCATTTAAAAACAACCTCTTTTTAAAATCTAAACTTGATTTATTTGCCAATTATAAGAATTTTCAGGCTATTGATATCAATTGGGAGAATGTATTTACCTTCCAAATAAACAAGCTTTTAGCAGCCACTTTAACAACCAATTTAATTTATGACCAGGACATACTAATACCTAAAGATAAGGAACTTAGCCCAGGTGTATTTGTAGTTGAAAATGCTCCTAGAACACAATTTAAACAAGTTTTTGCTTTAGGAATTACTTACAAATTCTAAAAAATTAAAATAAAATTGCTTAACAATAAAAGCTTCCCTATATTTGCAACCTTGTTTTCAGATAAGGAAAGGCTAAATTGATTGATTTAACCAAAATGAAAACTTCAAAGCATAGAAGAAGAAAAAAGAAATGAAACGTACATTCCAACCATCACTAAGAAAAAGAAGAAACAAGCACGGTTTCAGAGAAAGAATGTCAACTGCAAATGGACGCAGAGTATTGGCATCTAGAAGAGCAAAAGGAAGAAAAAGATTATCTGTTTCTGACGAAAAAAGACATAAAAGATAAAATTTCGGTGACGAGCATTGATTGTGGAGCTTAACATCGATTCAATCGATTATTCCCTATCCTTGTAAGAAACCAATGAAAATAAATTCCTTTACCAAAGAAGAACGGTTGTGTAGCCAAAAGCAAATAAGTTTGCTTTTCAGCAGCGGTTCTTCTTTTGTTTTATACCCTTTTCGCTTTGTTTGGATTGAGGAAACCTCCTCAAAGTCAACGCAAGTAGTCATCTCCGTTTCTAAAAAGAAATTCAGAAAAGCTGTTGATCGCAATAAAATAAAGCGATTGATTAGAGAAGCTTATCGCAAAAACAAGGCTGAGAACCTCTACCCTAGCCTCAAAGAACGTGGCCTTCGTCTCGACTTAATGATTATTTATATCGGTAACGAAATAATTACTGCTGAAGCCATCGAAAAAAAACTAAATTTAGGTTTGAAACGTTTGTTGAAAGAAGATGTCAAAAGTTCTTAGTTTTATTGTAATAGCTTTATTCAAAATATATAAATTGGTTATATCTCCAATTCTTCCAAATGCTTGCAGATATACCCCAACTTGTTCTGAATATGGCATTCAAGCAGTAAGAAAGTACGGACCATTTAAAGGTGTTCGAATGGCATTAAAACGATTATCAACCTGCCATCCTTGGGGTGGACATGGTCATGACCCATTAAAATAATTCATTATGCATAAAATAAAAAAATACGTATTAGTAGTTTCAATTACCCTGAGTTCCGTTTTTTCTTTAGCGTTTATTGATAACTATTTTGAGTTGTCAAAGAACTTGGATATCATGACCACAGCCTACCGTGAGTTGAATATGTATTATGTTGATGATATTGATGCTTCCAAGTTAATGAGGACTGGTATAGAAGCCATGGTAGAGTCTTTAGACCCATACACTAATTATATCTCTGAATCAGAAATTGAAGATTATCGTTTCATGACTACTGGTCAATATGGTGGAGTGGGATCTACTATTTTTGAACGAGATCATTATATCGTTATCAGAGAAACTTATGAAGGTTTTGCAGCTCAAAAAGCAGGACTTAAACCTGGTGATATTATCATGGAAATTGATGGTAAATCAATCAAAGGAAAAAACACCAATGAGGTAAGTAAATTTTTAAAAGGACAAGCAGGTACACCTATCAAATTGCTTGTGAAACGCAGTACAGATCCAAAACCTATGACTGTGGTATTGAATAGGGAGGAAATTCAAATTAACAATGTTCCTTACTATGGAATGATGAATGAAACAGTAGGATATATTCAACTAAAAGGATTTACCCAAGAGGCAAGTAAAGAAGTTAAAAATGCTTTACTTGATTTAAAAAAGAATCAGAATTTAAAAGCTGTTATTTTAGACTTACGCGGTAACCCAGGTGGATTATTACATGAGGCTGTTGCCATTTCAAATATATTTATAGATAAAGGGGAATTAGTAGTTAACACTAAAGGGAAATCAAAAGACGGTGATAAAAAATATTTAACAATTGACAATCCCGTTGATAAAAACATTCCATTAGCAGTATTGACCAATAGTAGTTCTGCATCAGCCTCTGAAATTGTATCAGGTGTTATGCAAGATTTAGATCGTGGAGTGGTAATTGGTCAAAGAACTTTTGGAAAAGGTCTAGTACAAACTACTCGTCCATTAAGCTACAATGCTCAATTAAAGATCACTACTGCAAAATATTACATACCTAGTGGTAGATGCATTCAAGCATTAGATTATTCGCATAGAAACGAAGATGGTAGCGTTGGTAAAATTCCAGATTCATTGATCAAAGAATTTCAAACAAAATCTGGCAGAAAAGTATATGATGGTGGTGGAGTAGCTCCTGATTTTTCACTTAGTCCGGTTACTTATAGCAATATTACATCAAGCCTTTTAATGAAAAATTTAATATTTGATTTTGCTACAGAATTTACTCATACTCATTCAAGTATTACTGAAGCTGGCTTATTTAAATTATCTGATTCAGAATATCAAGCATTCATTGATTTCTTGAAAAACAAAGATTTTGATTATGAAACTAAAAGCGAAAAGATTTTAGAAGAATACAAAGCTGCTGCATTGAAAGAGAAATATTTTGATTCAGTAGAAGAAGATTTCAAACATCTTAAAACAAAATTGAGTCATGATAAAGATGGAGACTTACAGAGATATAAAGCGGAAATTAAAGAAGCCTTAGAAGAAGAAATTGTAAGTAGATATTATTATCAAAAAGGAAGAGCTAAACAAATGCTTTTGAACGATCCAGAAGTAATCAAAGCATTGGATGTACTCAGTAATAAAGATTTGTACAATTCAACGCTTAAGAATAAAAACTAAATTAATCGGAAAATAATTATCATTTTTGGGGAGTTTACTCCCCTTTTTTATGAACTCACTGATTGTTGAAATAATTACTTTATTATTATTAGGAGGTTTGGGTGGTTTGTTAGCCGGACTTCTTGGTATTGGTGGTGGAATTATTTACGTACTTATTTTTAGTTATTATTTGCCAATAGCCGGTGTACCAGTTGAATGGATTGTTCCTGCCATAGTAGCAAATTCAATGTTCTCTATATTTTTTGCTGGCATTAGTGGAAGCTATAAGCAATGGAAAAATAACAACTTTCATCCTAAAGAAATTATCTATATTGGATTAGCAGCAACCTTTGCTTCTATCCTATTTAGTTATATTATTAGCACTGGTACTTGGTACACCCCACAAAGATTTACTTTCTTTTTTATTGCATTATTACTTTTTATTGCATTCCGATTATTCAAAGGGAAATCAAAGAAAGAAATCATATTAGAAAAGCCAAATAAACCCTTACACTATTATTTTACAGGACTTACATCTGGTACTATTGCAGCATTTTCAGGTGTTGGTGGTGGAGTAATTATTGTTCCTATTTTAACTGATATGTTAAACATTCCAATAAAAAAGGCAACTTCTATTTCTTTAGGAGTAATCAGTGTGATGGCATTTTTCACATCAGTGTATAATTTATTTTTTCATCAAACATTCAATTCATTTGAAGCACCCCATTTAGGCTTAATTATATTTAGTGTTTCAATTCCTGTTGCCATTGGAAGTTTAATCTTTTCACCCATAGGTGTTAGTATTTCTTCTAAATTAAAACCAAGTACTTTGAGAACAATTTTTGTAATCTTTGTATTAGTTGTTATCACAAAAATGATTTACGGAATTATTTAATGGCCTTCATTCTTCATATTGAAACATCAGGTACAAACTGCTCAGTAGCTATTTCAAAGCAAGGCATTTTAATTGATTGTATTGAAAAAGAGGAACAGAATATACATGCTTCTGCATTAACTATTTTCATTGATGAGTTAATAAAAAACAACCAATTAAGCTATTCACAAATTGATGCTATTGCAGTAAGTAAAGGTCCAGGATCCTATACTGGATTGAGAATTGGCGTTTCAACTGCTAAAGGATTATGCTATGCATTGGATAAACCACTAATTGCTACTTCCACTTTATTAACGATGGCGAAAATGGCCACAAAGCAAAAATTGAATTTTAATGAAACAATGTTGCTTTGTCCAATGATTGATGCTCGACGAATGGAGGTTTACACTTGTTTATTTGATCAACATTTGCAAACGATAAAAGACATTAGTGCTGAAATTTTAGAGGCCAATACTTTCGATAATTATTTTACAAATCATTCCATAGTTTTCTTTGGGGATGGTGCTGAAAAAGCTAAACCACTTTATCAAAACCAAACCGGCGTTTCATTTATTGATCATATTTTGCCTTCAGCAGCCTATATGATTGAAGAGGCTTATGAAAAATACCAGCTTCAACAATTTGAAAGCGTAGCTTATTTTGAGCCTTTTTATTTAAAAGAGTTTCTATTTAAACAATCAAAATAGCTATTTGTCAATTTAATAAATTCAATCATAAAAAAAGAGCTCTGAATATTTCAGAGCTCTTCTTAATTATTTTGAAATCGAGTTTTATCCTTCTAATATGGTAAACTCCACTCTTCTATTTTTTGCTTTACCTTCAGGTGTTTTATTATCCGCAACAGGTTTAGATGAACCAAATCCTTTTGCAGTAATTCTAGTACCATCAATACCTTTATCTTCTAAATATTTCTTCACTGCATCTGCTCTAGCTTGCGAAAGTTTTTTATTGCTTTCTACTTTACCAGCATTATCAGTATGTCCTTCAATGAGTACTTTGAATGAAGGTTTCTTGACCATCAACTCATACAGTGCATCTAAGGATACAAATGAAGAAGCTGCGATAACGGATTTTCCTGTTTCAAAATTCAAATTGCTAAATACTTTATTTATCACTTCTTGTTCTTCAACAGATAATTCCACTTTTTGCGGAGTTAGGGGACAGCCACCGTTACTTACTGGCCCTGCTACGTTTGGGCATCTATCATCCTTATCTAATGTGCTATCACTATCTGAATCTAAATATGGGCAGCCTATGTTTTCTGCTGGACCGGCTAATGCTGGACATGCATCATCTTTATCATAAACGCCATCACTATCCGTATCAGGGCAACCTTTGTTCATTAATTTTCCTGATTGTGTTGGACACAAATCATCTTTGTCTGGAATACTATCACCATCAGCATCTGGCCAAGGGCAACCTGCATTTTCAATTGGACCAGCAACTGTAGGGCATGCATCATCTTTATCTAAAACGCCATCATTGTCTGTATCAGAATAAGGGCATCCTCTGTTTTCTGGTGGACCTGCTTTATAAGGACAATTATCTAATGCATCTATTACACCATCTCCGTCAGTATCCAGAGGAATAACTGGTGCTTTAGGTTTTGGGCAACGACCAAATCCTAATGCCATACCAAAGTTAAAATCAGCACCTAAACCCAAACTTGGTTTTTTGGTATGATCAGCTAATTGTTGTGAAACTTGATAAGTGTTTAATATTTTTTCTGAACCAAAGTAAAAATCAATTCCTTTAGCACGGTATAAGAACTGTGCCCCAACTGATGAGAATCCACTGGTATTATAAGTTCCTAAGGCGATGAAATTAATTCTTCGCACAATTCTTAAATCAGCAATGAATGTTAAATCGATATTATCAAAATCAAGAGGTTTTGAAACGATTAAAGTATTTTGAAACCAATTTGCCCAACGGTAATTAGCAGAGAATTCAATTCTTGTTAATAATGGTGAAGTATAAGATCCATAAGAACTATCAATTGCAAATTTAGTTAAGTCTTTAATTACTGAATCTTGAAAAGCGGAATCAGATAATGCAGGAACACCAATATATCTAACTGTTTTATCTAGATTGTAAATTCTGCTATTTTCATTCCATTTAATAAAACCTAAATCTAAAATAGCAACACTCACTGTTGCTTTTCTTCCGATGTCATATTGCAAACCTCCAGAGAAAACTGTTCCTGTATTTTTGGTAATATTTTTTACAATATCACCTGTTTTATCCGGGTCGATAGAAGATTTAACTGTTCCTTTTAAAGTGATATCTACCGTATCACCATTTGCAGAAGTCGTGAATTTAGAACCTTTTATATCAAAGGTTGCATTGGCAGCTCCAAGTAAATAACCTACTTTGAAACCTCCTGATAAATTCTTATAAATTTGTCTTCTAAACCCAATCCCTGTTTCTGTATAAGCATTTGCTAAACCCCCAATATCCATAAAACCTTCAATGGTTTTTCCTCGATAAGCATAATTACCTTGCGTTAAGAAATTGAATAAACCATTGTTGATATTGAATGCTGTTTCCAATTTAATTTGAGAATAAAGAGATAATTCTGCATCTCTTTTTCTTCCCATTCTTATTTTCAACATGAATAAATTGTAATTGAATTTGTTCGATATTTCATTGGTGTATTTAGTACCATTATCAAACTTCAAGTCACTTAGGTTTTCACTTGCTAAGAATGATTTGATAAAATTATTTGCATCACCAGTTATTCTAAAATCTAAACTAAATGATGGCAAAATAATAAAGTTGGTTGCCCATGACCTACATGAATCTAAAGATTTATGGTGTGGGTTTTGAATTCCATCATACAAAGTTTTGGTATAGTATAATGAATATCGCTGTGCTGAAGCTGTATAAGCAAAAAGCACAAGCATAAATGTGAATATATATTGGGTTAGTTTTTTCATTTTTTTCAAATTAAAGATTCAACAATAAAATACGATCAGTTAAAGTGGTTTGACTTGGACTTTTATTCTTCCTTTTACATCGAAGCCTAATTTATAATCGGTATAAATTTTAGGACTTACCACTCCTACTGGTGTATTTAGTTTTGCTCTAATTTGAATTTTCTTAGCAGCTTTTAACCTTTCAAACAATCCTTGAGTTAAAGTAATATCAAATGATGAATTTCTTGGAATAGTAACTTTTTCTTCACCTCCAATAATTGAAGTAGAAGCACCATCCATGGATATGTTAGCAAGTGTTGCAATAGAATCACTCAATCCATTCATCGCTAATAAATTAATATCAATATCATAAGGGAATCCATTTGAAATTTTGAATACTAATGAACCTGTATCTAATTTAGTTTGGGCTGTATCTATTCCCTCACCTAAAGATTCAAATAAGGCAAATTTCAAAGTATCCATTAATATCAATTTATCAAAAGCAACTGCGAATGGGATATCAGCAGTAACAAAAAGTTTCAATGTGCTTTCTTTATACACGTAGTAATTCAATGAATCGTTGTTTTGGTTGAAACCTACTCCAGCTGTTACATCAAATTTTGTTGGAAAATTGGATAAAGTTGTACCTAAACCATTGGCATCATTTAAAATGAATTCATTAGGTTCAGAAACAGGACCAATTTTTGATTTTAAAATATCTAAGAAACCAGTTTTCAATGAATCAAAGGTTCCATCAACCCCATTGGTAGTTTGTACTTTTACATCAATAGCAAATGGAATACCTACTGTATTATCGAATTTCAATTTAACATTTGCTCCAGTTAAATTCAAAGATCCTGATTTGATATTTTTATAAAAAGTTGCAGGTAAAACATCAGCACCAGATGAGAAAGGTGGCAAAACTATTGTAAAATATCTACCTCTTGAAAACTTAACATCTAATCCATTTAAGGCCATTGAAATTAAACCTTGTCCAGCAGAAGGTCCAGTATTGGTACCAGCCCCAACATTCAATTTGATAAATACCAAACTGTTACTATCTAAATTTTTTCCTCTTAAATCCCAATCAGCATTGGTTAAATCAATCACTGTTGTATTTACTGTTCCCGCTGCAACTGTTGGTATATTAGCAGAAAGATAAGGCACCCCGCCAATTTTTAAACCTGGTATATCCCATTGTAAATTTGTAAAATCCCAACTTTTATTATTGGTAATTTTTAGGGTAAGGGTTCCACCATTTAATTGCAATTGAGTTAACTTACTTAATTGCAAGGCCAAATTAATATCGTAAGTATATTCTTTGTTTGTGAGAATATGATTGGGTCCAGAAATATTAAAACTCATTTGTTGAGGAAAATCTGGTACATTTTGTACCACTGCTAATTGTGCACCTAAATCTTGTTGAAAAACAGTATCAGAAAAGCTGACTTTAAAATATCCTGCCGGATCAGTTTGAATTGTACTTGAATCTTTCGTTAAGTCTTTTAGTGTTAAATCACCATAAACTAATGGAAGGATAAAATCTGGTGTAAAGGTTGGCTTGGCCAAATCCTTATCAATACTACATGACGTTAATAGCAACGAACCAGCTATTATACAACACAGCAGAAATCTTAGGGGGAATGTAAAAATTCGCATAATTATTTAGTTATTATTAGGTTTTATTTGGGTTGAGCGCAATTTTATTGTACCGAATATATTAAACAATTAGTTATTATCCAATACAAGCCATTATTATTATTAGGTTAAAGCTGTATTTCATAAAGGTAAACCCCTTTGTCTGAACCTGTAAGAACCATCCATGTTTTGTCTTGATACTTAATAATATCAGGCTTTTGAGCCCCAGATATAGGGAAATCTGGCAACAGTAAACCATTTCTATCAAACAAATAAATTTGGTTTGTTTCTGACGAAATAACTCCTAAAAGAGATGAACTTTCATCAATAGGAATTAAAAATGGTGCATCAGTGATTCCAGATTTGAATTCATAATTAAATACAATGGAAGTATCATCTTGGTAAACAATCAACTGATTATTGTCTAAAAAGATATATTCCTTTTTAATATCTCCACTTACATTAGCATAGTTAAAAAAGTGTCTGTTCGACCAATTACCTACCGTCTTATACATTCGATGTCCATCAATAAAAATGCTTTTTATTTTTCCGTTTTGATCAGTACTTACAAATCTACTGTTAGCGAAAGTAGAATCTGAAACAAAAGTAAATGGATTGTAATAATGAACATTTGCTGAATCTTTGAACTGAGATTGCAACTCTCCTTTTCTGTTATAAAAAAAGAATCTTCCATCATTGCTATGCATGAATAATAAATCTTTATTATTCACTTTGATATGTTGTATAGGTTCATTGATTAAGGCTATTTTCTTAGGGTTCCAGCCTTCCAATGGTCTTCCATTTAATTCATAGCCATTTACTGTTTGATTATCACATGTAATAAAAATGCGGTAGTTTTTATTTCCTTCATAATCAAAAAGAGATAAACCACAACTGGCTTTTGTACTCAACCTAATTGGATAGTTTGGCATTAATTTACCATCTTCATTTACTAAATATAAAAAACGTTCAGAGTTAAATAGAAATTGCGAACTTCCATTCTTATAATAATCAACTTCATAAATACGACTGATGATTTTTTCAGATAATTTAATTTTCCACCTCAATTTTGAATTGAACTCAATTAAATGCAAATGGTTGCTATCATCTTGAACTAACACTTCTGGAATTTTTGTAGTGGAGTTTATCACAAAATAAGCTGGGTTAGAGGTCGATAAAGGCAATTCATACTTCCATGCTAAATTCACTGAATTAGATACTTTCAACTTCAATGGCATGTAAATATTAGATATCAAATTCTTTTGTTCTGCAGACAATTGAAAGGCGAAGCCATCGTAATTTTGCCATCCATTGTGGCTCATCAATTTCAACTTTGAATCATCATTTAATATTTCTGATAAAGCATTCACATGACTGTTAATATCTAAATAACACAAATAATTATATTGATTACTTAATGCCGAAGTGAATTCTTGAAAATGTTGGTTATTGGATAACAATTGAGAGGAAGTATAAGAATCAATATAACCCATTAATTCCTGTTCACTATCTGATAGAATTAATCTATCCTCAATGATGCAATAATAAGATGCGTTGAATTGCTTAAATGGCAAGCCCACACAAAAATACATCCATTTTCTGTACGGAAAATTACCTACATCTAATCCTTTATACTTTAAAATTTTATTTTTCTTTTGAACTGAATTTATCTTTTGAATTAATTGTTGAAACTCATCTGCTTTTTTCAATTGCATCATTGATATAGTGGCATTACTTTCAACTTTCAAATTATTACTGAACATATAAAGGTATTCAACACCAGCATGTTTTTTAATCAATTCATCTATATTGTGATTATACTTCTTAGTTGCCAAATTCAATTCAGCATCTAAACTGAAATCTTTTTGCAAAGCCATGTACTTTTTCAGTTGTGTTCTAAATAAAGTATAATCAGAGAAAATATAATCATTAAATGCTAAGGTTGTATTGGGGATGAAAGCTCTTAAATAACTGGTTGCAGGCTGTTGTCCATCAAAAACAGAATAAAAATGTTTGTCTTCATAGTTTGTTTGTCCATTTAAAATCCAAGCATCTGATTTATAATTTAAATGCAAACAAGAATAAGCTGCCAAACCATTCACATTGAAAAATATTGCATACTGTTTAGGAATTAAAAAACCTTTTAAATAATCTGTGAATGATGCAAAGTTGATATATATACTTGCTACATTTCTAGCATTCGAAATATTTTGAGCTTGTAATTTTCTAAAAATTTCTTGGTTCTGTAAATTATTTTTTGATTGATATGCCCTAATAGATTCTTCTACCAATTGAGGGTGCAAACTTAAAATCAAATTATCGTCAATTAATGCATAAGCCAATACACTATCTTTACTTATGGTTAATTCCCAAATGGTAGAGTTTTCAAAATTTCTTTTTTGAGGTTTTTCAAGTGTACTTTCTTTTGAAATAAACAAACTCGACAAATCATCTAATTCTTTTGGATTTACATTCATTAAATAGGTAGCTCCAATTTGATTTAGTTTAAGCTGCTTAAAAGCTATCAAAATTTTATTCGCATTTACTGATTCATATACTTTGTTGTTGGCTTGCAACAATTGATGAAAACTACGAAGCTCTTTTAAATAAGATTCATTCAATAAAAATGTGCTGTTATTTGATTCTTTAAAAAGGGTAATTAAATCTTCTTCATAATTAAATTCAATTACCAATCCATTAGAGGTTGAAATTAGAGCAAATAAGCTATCTCCCCCATCTTTCTTGATGGTATCTTTAAAATAAAAAAACACTAAGGCAATGATCATTGTTAACAATGCTGATGCTATGATAAGTGCTTTTTTCATTTTTTGTAATTTCTACAAAAGTACTTTGTTTATTCATATTTGCTCAATATTGTTTGTTATCCTAGTTTTCCACAATTGTGATAACAGTTCAGTAAATTATTTTTACTTTAGTTCACCAATATTTTATTATGAAAAATCTGATTCGAGTTGCTTCTATCTGCGGACTTTTAGGTGTAATTTTTGGAGCATTTGGAGCTCATGCTTTAAAGCCAGTAATGACTTTGGCTCAAGCTGATACTTTTGAAACTGCTGTGAAATACCAACTCATTCATTCTGTTAGTATTTTAGTTATTGCCTTATTGTATGTATACCAGCCTATTAAAATTTGGAAGGTGGCTGGATATTTACATTTATTGGGTATCCTTCTATTTTCAGGTTCACTTTACCTTTTAGCATTGAAACAACTTTTTGGCATTAGTCATTGGACTTTCTTAGGTCCTATTACTCCTGTTGGCGGACTTTGTTTTATTCTAGGCTGGATTGCATTATTCATTGGTAGTTATCAAATTACAAACAATTCAAAAGTTGAATAATTATTCTGATACTCTTTTTGTTGAAGTAATTTTGCCTTTGGCTATCAGTCAAACGTACACTTACCGTGTGCCACAAGAATTTAGTAAGAGTGTTGCTATTGGACAAAGAATTGTGGTTCAATTTGGAAAGAATAAATTATATACTGGCATTATTGAAAGTATACATCAGAATGCACCTTTGCTCTATGAAGCTAAATATTTGCTTTCCATTTTAGATAAAGAGAAGCCAAGCATTGATGAAACTCAATTCAAGCTTTGGAAATGGATTAGCAGCTACTATATGGCACAGCTAGGCGAAGTAATGAACATTGCTTTACCCTCTGCTTTAAAACTCACTTCTGAAACAAGTATTTATTTGAATCCAGAAGTGCCTTATCAAAAAGAAAACTTGAATGATATTGAATTCTTAATTGTTGAAGCAATTGAAATGCAAGGTCAATTAAGTTTAAATGATTTGGTTAAAATTGTTGAACAAAAAAATATTATGCCCATTATTCGATCATTAATCAATGATCAGGTTATACTTATTTCAGAGAAAATTGATGATAAATATAAACCCAAAAAAGGCACATACATTCAATTAAATCAAGAGTTTCGAGATGCACTCAGTTTAAAAAACTTATTTCATGAATTAGAAAGAGCACCAAAGCAAGTTGATTTATTACAACGCTATTTACAACTGACAAAAGAAAATAAATTCGTTTCTAAAAAAGCTTTATTAGATGATAGCGGCATTTCATCAGCAGTATTGAAAGGCTTAATTGATAAGGAAATTTTCATCTCAGAAATTAGAGAAGAAAGTAGATTGAAAATTGATGATATTGAATTAGATGAAGATTTTCAATTAAGCAATAACCAAACGCAGGCATTAACAGAAATAAAAAATCATTTCATTGATAAAAACATTGCTCTATTACATGGCGTAACTTCTTCGGGTAAAACTTTAATTTATATTCGATTAATTGAAGATTGTATTGCCAATGGTCAACAAGCCTTACTCATGTTGCCAGAAATAGGTTTAACCACACAACTCATCAACCGATTAAGAAAATATTTTGGCAATAAAATTGGCATTTATCATTCTAAATTTAGCGACAATGAAAGGGTTGAAGTTTGGAATCAAGTAGCTAGTAATAATTACTCTATTGTAATTGGAACGCGTAGTAGTTTATTTCTTCCTTACTCTAAATTAGGCTTAATTATAATTGATGAAGAGCATGATTCATCTTATAAACAAAATGACCCAGCACCTCGCTATCAAGGTAGAGATACGGCCATCTATTTAGCGCAATTACATCAAGCTAAAGTATTATTAGGATCAGCCACACCATCATTAGAAAGTTATTATAATGTTCAAAATGGCAAGTATGCTTTGGTTGAATTGAATGAAAGATATGGAGGTATTGAATTACCTGAAATAGTTTTTGCTGATATGGTTGATGAAACCAAAAGAAAACTGGTTCAATCACATTTCAGCAGTACGCTTTTAAATGAAATTGGAAATAGATTACAAGCCAAAGAGCAAGTAATTTTATTACAAAATAGAAGAGGCTATGCACCCATCTCCATTTGTCAGGTATGCGCTTATACTCCTAAATGCAACCAATGTGATGTAAGCTTAACCTATCATAAACTTAAAAATGAGCTTCGTTGTCATTATTGCGGATACCACCAAAAGCCTGTAAGTATTTGTCCTGCTTGCGGTTCAAACCATTTAGAAATGAAAGGTTTTGGTACCGAAAAAATTGAAGATGAATTACAACAAATATTTCCTGCAGCTAAAATTGCAAGAATGGATATGGATAGTACGCGCAAAAAAAATTCATACAATACTTTATTAGCTGAGATTGAAGATAGACAAATTGATATTTTAGTAGGAACACAAATGGTTGCCAAAGGATTGGACTTTGAAAACGTAACCTTGGTAGGTATTCTCAATGCTGATACTATGCTCAACTTCCCTGATTTTAGGGCCTATGAAAGAGCCTATCAATTAATTGAACAAGTAAGTGGCAGAGCAGGTAGAAGAAGTAAAAAAGGCAAAGTAATTATTCAAACTCATCAAGTCAATCATCCAATTTTAGAATTTGTAAACAGACATGCTTTCCATGAAATGGTTAAGTATGAAATGTTTGAAAGAAATCAATTTCACTACCCTCCTATTTACAGAATGATTGAGATCAATATCAAACACAAAGAAATTGGAATTACACAAAGAGCCTCTATAAAAATTGCTGAAGAATTAAAAAGAGAAATAGGCAGTAGGGTTTTAGGACCAGAATTTCCATTGGTGGGACGTATTCGTGATCAATACATCAATACAATTTTAATCAAGTTTGAAAAAAATGGAATTGATCCTCATAAATTAAAGTCATTGCTCAAAGCGAAAATTGATTTAGTAAGATCAATGAAAGAATACAAAAACATCAGTATTCATATTGATGTGGACCCGATGTAATATTTATTTACCTCTACCTTGCAATACCGTAACGGCTGTAAAGAAAAGTATTTTAAAATCTACTGCAAGGCTCATGTTTTCAATATAAATAATATCATATTTCAATCGCTCTACCATTTGCTCTACATTCTCAGCATAGCCGTATTTCACTTGTCCCCAAGAAGTAATACCTGGTCTAACCTTTTGTAAATGCTTATAGTGTGGTGCTATTGCCATGATCTGATCAATGAAAAACTGTCGTTCTGGACGAGGGCCAACCAATGACATTTCACCAATCAATACATTAAAAAATTGAGGTATTTCATCTAACCTAATTCTTCGCATAAACTTGCCGAAAGAAGTTACTCTATTATCATTTTCTTTGGCCAACTGCGGACCTTTAGATTCAGAGTCAACAAACATGGATCTGAATTTTATTATTTTAAATGGTTGCCCGTGAATACCTACGCGGAGCTGTCTATAAAAGATGGGACCTTTAGAAGTCAACTTCACCATTATGGCAGTAAATATAAAAACGGGTATTAAAATAAAAATGAACAACAAGGAAACGGTAACATCCAAAATGCGTTTCATATTTAATTGCCAAGCAGGCATTAAATTTGTTTTTATTTGAATGAGAGGGATACCAAACAAATGGTTCATTTTTACAGAACCTGTAATGATATCATACATATCTGGAATGATTTTCACATCCGCTGTGCTATTCTCTAATTCATCAATTATTTTTTTGAGGTTATCATGCTCTCTTGATTCAATAGCAATAATAACTTCATCAATTTCATAATCTCTCACTACATTAGCTATTTCATCATAGGTACCTAATTGTTTAAGGTGATTATTTAGTTCATGGTTGTTATTCACTTTTCCATTCACAAAACCTATAAACTTATACCCTACTGATTCCTTTTCATTTTCAATTTCTTGATAAAGCTTGAAAGCCTTATCGTTGCTACCTACTAATAATGTATTGAATCCAATAATTCTTCTTTTAATTTGTTGTTTGGTGCGGGTTGTTAAGATGAAACGAGGAATGTAAGTCAAGAAAAATTGTAAAAATACCAATGTTAAAAAGCTCACATAATAATTGGTATAATTTGCCACTTGATCATCTAAAATCAAAGCGAAGAAAATAACTAATACTCCAAGAAAGGTTTGTGAAAAGGTTTGCACCATTTCTTTCAACCTTGATTTCTTATAAACATCTTTATAAGTACCAGAAATAAAAAATAAAGTCAGCCAATAAATAGGAATGATTAATAAACCCAAATAAAAATTCTTATCCAATTCAACCGGTATGTTGAAACCAAATTTTTGAGGTTCTACATATATTTTACGATAGGTAAAGAAGCAAATCCAAACTGCTAATGCAGAAAGGTAATCAATAGCAACATACTTAAAAGCTTGTAGTCTTCTATTTATCATTGATAGATTAATTGGATATCATCTAATAATATTTTTGATTCAGGTAAGGTTGTATTGTGATCAGCCTTTAAGTAAATTTTAAACTTGGTATTGGTAAAAGAAGAAACTTCATCCGTGAAATTTAAATAAACTTTCTTCCATTCTCCATTAGTTGGATTCAAATTTATGAAAGGTACATCCGTAACTCCTGAAGTAGCATTGTTAATTCCATATATTCCTAATCGCAAAGTCACATCAGTTTTGAAACTCATTTCGAAATAAACAGGTCTTCTATTGGTAGGTACTGAATAAGCTTTAGAAGTCTCCATTGTTAATTTAGGAGCAGTAGCATTCATTACTAACAAGCCCGAATAGTTTCCATTGAAAACTAGCGAATCATTATCTTCCTTAAGTAAAGTATCTACACCACCATTCTTAATCATTTTAAAAATTGTTCCAGCTCCTTCAAAGCCTTCAGGGAATTGCCCTACAGCCTCAGGTGGAAATTTCATAATACTATAATCATAAGCAAACCTAGGTTTAACTGTATCCGTTTCCCCTTTCTTAAAATCAACCACTTGATCAAATCTGGTAAAGAATGGATAAATTTCTTTATCCGATGCGGTTCCATTTCTAGAAATTCCAGCATAAACTCGAACACGATGAGTACCATCACTCAAAATAACAGGAATAGTAAAAGGGTATTCATAAATTCCAATTAGTTTACCATCAATGAAAACCCATGCATCAATTATTCTTTGGGTTTTACGACTTACAATAACAGGTGGTGATTGAGCAGAATCAACAAAAGTGATAGAATCTATTCTTAAATAACAAGGAATTTCTTCAGAAGGATTTATAACTTCGCATGATGAGAAGCTGTAGATAGTAGCAATGAATAATAAAGTAATGAGGTAGTATTTTCTCATACAACGATTTAAATTTGCGCAAAATAGCTAAATCTTATAAATTAACTACGGTTAAACGAAATTCTAACAACTCTATTATAATAAAAAATGAAACTTGAAGGATACGTGGATTCCTATAGACACAAAGGGGAAAGAAAACTATTGGTTGAAAGCTTAAAGAAAAAAGGGATTAGCGATGAATCAGTTTTAAAAGTATTAACTGAAGTACCACGTCATTTTTTCTTTCCTAAAGATTTTTGGGACCATGCCTATGAGGATAAAGCCTTTCAAATTGGGGCTGGACAAACCATTTCACATCCGCATACAGTTGCCTATCAAAGTCAATTATTAAAAATCAAAGCCAATGATAAAGTATTAGAAATAGGCACTGGTTCAGGTTATCAAACGGTGGTTTTGTTAAAACTAGGTGCGGAGGTTTATAGCATAGAACGTCAAAAGGAATTATTCGACAAGACTAAAAAATTAATCAATCAATTGAATTTGAAGCCCAATTTGTTTTTTGGTGATGGTTCAAAGGGATTAATTCAACATGGTCCATATGATAAAATTATTTGTACTGCTGGTGCTCCAACCATACCCTCAACTTTATTAGCTCAACTGAAAATCAATGGATTGATGGTAATTCCTGTTGGTGATGAGAAAAATCAAAAAATGAATTTAGTGGAAAGAATCAGCGAAAAGGAATTCCATACAGAGGAATTAGAGAGCTTTCGATTTGTTCCTTTGATAGGTGAACAAGCCTGGTAGTTTTCCACAGTTGTTAATAATAAACAAGCCATTTGCTCTCTAAGCCTTTTTTTTGAAGCTTAAAATAAATTAGATTTGGGATAACAAATTTAATTAAATACTTAAAACTAAAACAAAACAGTATGAAAAAATTAGTATTAGTTGCAGCTTTCGCAATTGTTGGATCAGTTGCATTTGCTCAAAAGCCATCAGGTGGAAACATCACTACTGAGATCGGATTGACATCAGTTATTGGTACTCCAGCAACACCAGCTAACCCTTCAGGTTTGGCACAAGGTATGTTAAGAGGTCGTTATTTCTTAAATGAAGGTATGGCAGTGAGAGTAGGTTTCGGTTTAGGTATGGGATCAACTACAACTACACTTGCAAATACTCAAGAAACAGTTGCTAAAACAACTGGTTTTGGATTAGCAGTTGGAGTTGAAAAACACTTAGAAGGAACTGCAAAATTATCTCCATACTTAGGAGCTGAGTTAGCTTTCGGTATTGGTTCAGGTTCTTCAGAAACTACTAACTTTGGTGGTACTGCTGGTGACAAACAATCAATCACAGGTGGTGGAACTACTGCAATGGGTTTAAATGCATTAATTGGTGCAGATTACTACATCGCTGAAAAAGTTTACATCGGTGCTGAATTAGGAGTAATGATCTTCGGTAGCACTACAGTTGCTGATACAGAAACTGAAACTACTATTGGTGGTGTAACTGGAAAAGCAACAACTACAGGTAGCAAAGGTTCAAACTTCGGTATTAACCCTGCAGCTTTAGGACAAGTAAGAATTGGTCTTATTTTATTCTAATAACATTACAATTTAATAAAAAAACCTCCGAAAATTTCGGAGGTTTTTTTATTTATAGACTACTCTAAATTATTCTTCCCTTCTATTCATTTCCATTTTTGCATCTCGCTCTTTCATAGTATTTCTTTTATCATGCAATTTTTTCCCTTGTGCTAATCCAATTTCCATTTTTGCAAAACCCCTGTCTGTAATATAAATGCTTAATGGTATAATAGTCATTCCTACATCCTTCATTTTACCTTGCAACTTTTTGAGCTCTCGTTTATTCAACAATAATTTACGCTCCCTCTTTGGTATATGATTATAAAATGAGCCATAAGAATACTCTGCAATATGAATGTTTAATACAAATAATTCATTTCTAATGAAAGTGCAGAAGCCATCAGTAATGGTAGCTTTCCCTGCCCTGATAGATTTGATTTCTGTTCCCATCAATTGAATACCCGCTTCATATTTTTCTAATATGAAATACTCAAAATAGGCCTGCTTATTTTTTATCTGAACTTCTGTACTCATCCCCTATTTACTATCGAATAATTAAGATCGGTATTTTCACTTTATGTCTAACCGAATCTAATGTGGTGCCAAAGATAATATCTTTTATTCCTTTATGACCATGTGCTCCTAAAACTAATAAATCAAAATCAGCGTCATTTACAATAGATGCAATGGCTTTAGCTGGGTTACCTATTCCAAATGCTACTTCCACTTCGTAACCTTGAGCAATTAATTCTGTTTGGTATTTCTCTAAATTTATTTTGTCCTGCCTGCTTTCTAAATCATTACTCGCATATCCTGAATATTTCGCATTCACTGATTCAATTACATGTATCAATAAATATTTAGCTTGCTTATCACCTTGTTGAATTGCCGCTGAAATAGTTTGTAAATCAACATTTGAAAAATCAATGGCAATCGCAATGTGTTTTGGTTTCTGCGGAATATTCAATTGTAATTCTGTAGCAACTCCATGAGGTAATAAATTTTCAGATTTCTGTTTGCTGAAGAAAGGACTTACAAAAATATAAACCAACAGTACTGCAAATAAAATAATGATGCAGATCACAACGATCTCTGCTATCGACCATACACCAGGTTGTTGGTTTAACCAAATGCTTAATTGTTGCAATACCAATCTAATATTTAATCCAATAATTAATATAGCACTTACCCAAGCAATTGTTTTTGTTTTCCAACCAATCACAAAAGTTTTCATATGCAATTTATCTGAGGTGAAATGAATTAATGGAATTACCGCAAATCCTAATTGTAAACTCAATACCACTTGACTTAGTACCAATAATTTTCCTAATGATTCTTCACCAAAATAAAGAATGGTAAATACTGCAGGAGCCACTGCTAAAAGCCTGGTTATTAATCTTCGCAACCAAGGTCTAATTCTTAAATTCAAATAACCTTCCATAATTATTTGTCCTGCTAAAGTGCCCGTAACCGTTGAGCTTTGCCCTGAACAAATTAAAGCTACTGCAAATAAAGTAGGCGCTAAATTCCCAAATATATGCGAAAGCAATCTATGTGCATCTTGTATCTCTGCTACCTCATGATAACCGTTTTGAAAAAATGCACTAGCAGCAAGTATGAGAATGGAAGCATTCACAAAAAATGCTAAGTTCAATGCAATAGCAGAATCAATAAAATTGTATTTGATGGCATCTTTTATGCCTTTGAAAGTTTTACTAATAGAGCGCGTTTGTACTAGTGAAGAATGCAGGTACAAATTATGAGGCATAACAGTTGCACCTATTATTCCAATTGCAATATACAATGCATCAGGACTCAAACCTGATGGAATTAATCCTTTACCAATTGATACAATGGATGGCTCCACAATTATCATTTCAGTAAAAAAAGAAACTGCAATAATGAATATTAAGGAGATGATGAATCGTTCTAATATTTTAATCCCTTTATTCATTAAAAATAAAAGCAATAAAGTATCTAAAACAGAAATAGAAATTCCCAATAATAAAGGCATTCCGAATAACAATTGCAATCCAATAGCCATCCCAATTATTTCTGCTAAATCACAAGCAGCTATTGCTATTTCAGCCAATACATAAAGTGGAATATTGATAAATGATGGATAGGTTAATCGAGAAGCTTGTGCTAAATCCAAGCCCCTTACTATTCCTAAACGTGCACTTAAACTTTGCAATAACAAAGCCATTAAATTAGATAATAATAAAACCCATAATAGTTGATAGCCAAACATGCTACCCCCTGCAATATCAGTTGCCCAATTGCCTGGATCCATATATCCTACACTAACTAAATATGCTGGACCCACAAAAGCATAAAACTTTCTCCATTTATTACTTCCATTTGGAATTGGTACACTTGAATGTACTTCACTCAATGAATCTTCTCTCATGACTTGCTTTGATTTTGTGAACTAAACACTAAAATATTTTTGGCTACATCTTTACTGATGTATGTCGATGAATTTTCAATTTTCACTAATAATGAACCATCAAAATCATTCCTTTCTTCAATTTGAATTTGAACACCCAGGTTAATTTGAATCTTCTCTAAAAAATTGAGAAAAACAGAATTATGCTCTTTTACTCCAGAAACTATACATGGAATGCCAATTTCAATAGTCTCTAAGGGTTTCATCGTTTTCCCTTTGAAATCACCTTTTTTACTTGGAATGGGATCACCATGTGGATCATATTGAGGGAATCCTAAAAATTCATCCAAAGCATCTATTAATTTTTCCGAATTAATGTGCTCCAACTCTTCTGCAATTTCATGCACTTCATCCCATTTAAATTTCAGTTGGTCTACCAAAAAGAACTCCCATAAACGGTGCTTTCTGATAATACCCAAGGCAATCTTTTTACCCTTTGTGGTTAAACTAACCCCTTTATATTTCTGATAATTGATTAATGATTTATCTGATAATTTCTTAAGCATATCAGTCACTGAAGCGGCTTTAGTACCCATTTCAGCAGCAATCAAATTGGTGTTAATATCCTTTTGAAACTGCTCTTCTAGTTTATATATAGCTTTTAGGTAATTCTCTTCTGAATAGGTATTCATCTTTCTAAAATATATTTTTAGTCGAGCCTAAATTACACAAAATACTTTAACCTTGAAATAGTCAATTTCCAGCTATTACCAAATAAAATTTTGTATTTGAGAAAATATACCTTAAATTTAATATCTAATTCTACAAATATGACTAGTCTAGATAAAACCGACTTCAAGATTTTGAAGATCTTACAAGAGAATGGTCGCATTACGAACATTCAACTTTCACAAGATATTGGACTTTCTCCAGCTCCTACTTTAGAAAGGGTTAGGAAACTAGAATCAACTGGTTTGATTAAAAGCTATCATGCTTTAGTAGATGCTCAAATGTTGGGCTTGAATATCAAAACCTTTATACAAGTATCAATCAATTACCATAAAAATGATGCTATTCAGAATTTCAACAAACAAATAGCTAAAATAGATGAAGTTATTGAATGCCACCACATAACTGGTTCAGCAGATTTCCTTTTGAAAGTGGTGGTAAGAGATATACCCACTTACGAGAAATTGATTTTAGAAAAGATTAGTAAGATCCAAGAGATATCTAATTTGCAAACCATGATGATTTTGTCAACTACTAAAAACTCACATTTTTTACCCTTAGAATACTAAATAATTATTCCAATCTCACCATTTTATTGGTGTTTGATTTTGTTTAGATAAATACTCATTGGCTTTGGAAAAATGTTTACAGCCAAAAAAACCTTGATAGGCTGATAATGGTGATGGGTGTGCTGCTGTTAAAACCAAATGCTTTTCTCTATTGATAATTTCACCTTTTCGAATGGCATAATTTCCCCATAAAATAAATACAACAGCTTTTTTTTGCTCATTAATTACATTCACCACAGCATCAGTAAATTTTTCCCAACCAATTTTATGATGTGAAGCAGGTTCTCCTTCTCGTACTGTTAAAATCGAATTCAACAATAATACCCCTTGATTAGCCCAGCTACTTAAATCATCTTTTACTTGGGCTTCATGGTTCAAATCAGAAGCAATTTCTTTCAATATATTTCTTAAGGATGGGGGCAATTTAAATCCTTTAGGGACAGAGAATGCAAGACCATCAGCTTGATTGGCTCCATGATAAGGGTCTTGACCTAGAATCACTACCTTCAAATCTTCAAAAGAACAAGAATCAAAGGCTTTGAAAATAAAATCTTGGGCTGGAAACACTCTATTTCCTAACAACTTTTCATTGATTAAGAAATTTGAAATATGATTGATATAATCTTCATTAAGCTCGCCTAACAGGTGTTTTTTCCATGATGTTGAATTAAATAAGGAAGGAATTGAGCTATTCATTTTGTAAAAAGGCTAATACAGAAATTAATTTGATTTGTTTTTATTGCTTAAATTAAATTACTTTGCCGGAACAAACACTATAACAAATATGAAAAATTACTTTAAACTAACAACAATTGTAGCAATTGCTGCTTTAACAATCGCTTCTTGTTCAAAAGATGATGACTCTTCAACCAACACTGGTGGGGGTGGAAACACAGCAGCAATTGTTGGAACTTATGATGTGAATAACCTTAAAAGTGGTTACTATATCAACAATCAATTTATACAAGGTGATACTACTACTTTTGATGCAAATGAATTAGTAGTTCAATTTACTGCTGATGGAAAATTATATTCAGCAACTCAAGATTCTTCAGCAGTTGGTGGTTATGAAAGAGACACAAGTGATTATTCAATCAGTGGAACTAAAATAACAACTATTGATAGAGGAACAAATCCTCCAGATACAACTGTATTTGATTTTACTTTAACTGGAAACGCTTTAAGACTTAGTCTTACACAAATTGATACTACAGTTAATGGTGTGATCAAAATTACAGCAGAGTACAACGCTACAAAAAGATAATTTCATCATAAAATAGCATTAATAAAAAAACCCGCTAATAGCGGGTTTTTTTTTATTCAAACCATTTGCCAACTTCTTCTTTTGTTGGAATGGCGATTTCTAATTTCAATTTCTTTCTCATTCCACCCATATCGTTGAAAACCTTATTGGCATTAGATGCTTTCAGTTCTTCAACTGTATTGAATCCCATTTTCTGAAGTACTACTACCCAAGGTTCAGGAACTCCAATGGCGATGAAATCTTCTACGCTTGAAATTTTATTCACTTTCTCAGGGCGCATTTGAGGGAAGAACAATACATCTTGAATGGATGATTGGTTTGTCATGATCATTGTTAAACGATCAATACCAATTCCCATACCTGAAGTAGGTGGCATTCCATACTCTAATGCTCTTAAGAAATCATAATCAATATACATGGCCTCGTCATCTCCTCTTTCCATCAAAGCTACTTGTTCTTCAAACCTTGCTCTTTGGTCTATGGGGTCATTCAACTCCGTATAGGCATTCGCTAATTCTTTGCCATTCACCATTAATTCAAATCGTTCAACCAAGCCTTCTTTGCTTCTATGTTTCTTGCATAGTGGCGACATCTCAACCGGGTAGTCAATAATAAAAGTAGGTTGTATATAATGATGTTCACATTTCTCACCAAATATTTCATCAATCAATTTGCCTTTTCCCATCGACTCATCAGCTTGAATTCCCAATTGCTTACATACCGCTCTCAACTGAACTTCATCCATTCCAGTAATATCAATTCCAGTATATTCTTTAATAGAATCAAACATGCTGATGCGCTTAAATGGTCTTTGAAAATCAATCACATTTTCACCCATTTGCACTTGTGTTTTAGCATGTAAATCCAAAGCCACTTTCTCCAACATTTCTTCGGTGAAATCCATCATCCATTCGTAATCTTTATAGGCTACATAAATTTCCATGACTGTAAATTCAGGATTATGGGTTCTATCCATTCCCTCGTTTCTAAAGTCTTTGGCAAATTCATACACCCCTTCATAACCACCAACAATCAGTCGCTTTAAATACAACTCATTAGCAACACGTAAATACAAAGGCATATCCAATGCATTGTGATGGGTTATAAACGGACGTGCTGCTGCACCTCCTGGAATAGCTTGTAATATTGGAGTCTCGACTTCTAGATATCCTTTTTCATTAAATGTATTTCTTAACGATTGTACAATTTTAGTTCTCTGACGAAATACATCACGTACTGATTGGTTGATAATCAAATCTGCATAACGCTGACGATACCTAAATTCAGAATCAGTAACCGCATTGTGTTCTTTACCATCTGCATCCGTTTTCACTACAGGCAATGGTCTTAAGGCTTTGGTTAATACCTTAAATGAACTAACATGAATACTTATTTCTCCAGTTTGTGTGGTAAAAACATATCCTTGAATGCCTATGATATCACCAATATCAACTAACTTTTTGAATACAATATTGTATAAAGTTTTATCCTCATCAGGGCAAATATCATCTCTTTTAAAGTACACTTGAATTCTACCTGTTGAATCTTGCAATTCAGCAAAAGAGGCATTCCCCATAATCCTTCTACTCATTATTCTACCCGCAATAGAAATATTTTTATAGCTGGTTTTATCGCGATCGTAATTATTTAAAATGTCTTCAGCAGTAGCATTAATTTCAAATGATTCAGGTGGAAAAGGGTTAATCCCCAATCGAATCATTTCTTGCATACTTTCTCTTCGTAATTGTTCCTGTTCGCTTAAACCAATCATAATTTTTTTTGAGTTGAGTGACAAAAATAGTTTAATTTAGCTAAATAGCCAATTAGCAGATGGCTTGAATTTCTATTTAAATATTAAAGAATGGAGAAAAAATACAAATCATTTCAGGAGTTTTATCCTTACTATTTAACTGAGCATGTGAACAAAACCAGCAGGATGCTGCATTTCATTGGAACTTCATTGGTTTTTCTTTGCTTGTTTGCTGGAATAGTATTTCAATCATGGAATTGGATTATCGCTATTCCATTTGCTGGTTATGGCTTTGCATGGGTTGGTCATTTCTTTTTTGAGAAAAATAAACCTGCCACATTTCAATATCCTTTATGGAGTTTAAGAAGTGATTTTAAACTTTATTTTGATATCTGTTTAGGGAAACAAAAACTCTAATTGAAGGACAATTATTTATTGGCTCTACGTTTCTTTTCTTTTAAAATCAGCCCTAACTCTCTACCCATTTGTCCGGCAATGGCAGTATTCTCTTCTGCCCTTCTAAATAAATAAGGCAATACTTTTTTCACTGGACCATAAGGAACATACTTCGCCACATTATATCCTGCATCTGATAAATTATAACTTAGGTTATCACTCATACCTAAAAGCTGCGAGAAATAAATTCGAGTATCATTTTTTTTAATCGATTTTTGATTCATTAAATCAATCAAAAACTTAGAACTGTTTTCATTATGTGTACCTGCGCAAATAGCTGTGTTTTCAATATGCTCCACACAATATTTCAACGCATCATTGTAATCGCGGTCAGTGGCTTCTTTGTTGGGTTGAATAGGATCTAAATAGTTAAATTCTGCAGCGCGTTTTCTTTCCTTTTCCATATAAGCACCACGCACTAATTTAGCTCCAAAATAAAGTCCTTCTGCTTTTAATGTTTGATGATATTCTTTCATCGCTGCTAATCGATCATGACGATAAAATTGAAAAGTGTTATATACAATAGCGCGCTCTTTATTAAATTGACGCATCATATCTAATGCTAATTGATCAATGGTATCTTGTATCCAACTTTCTTCTGCATCAATAAACAATCTTACATTTTGTTCATAAGCAGTTTGTGCAATTTCTTGAACCCTAGCTTTCACTCTATTGTATTCATCTTTCTCTGCAAAAGTCAATACTTCTTTGGCATCTAATTTTTCTAATAATCCGAAACGCGCTAAACCTGTTACTTTAAAAACACTGAAAGGAATTTTAGCATCACCTGCTGCTCTTTTAATAGTAGCAATGGTTTCCCGTTTGGTAGAATCAAATGCTTCTTCCTTTTCCTCTCCTTCTACTGAATAATCTAAAATGGTACCAATATGATATTTTGATAAATGTTCAATTGCTTCTCCACAGGCTTCAATGGATTCACCACCACAAAAATGTTTGAAAATAGTAGCACGAATTAAAGGTGTAATTGGCAGTCCAATAGCCATAGCAAAATTGGTAATAGGCGGACCAATTTTAACCAATAGGTTGATATTAATAATTTTAAACAACCAATAAGCGCGATTCAAATCTGAATTCTTCATTCCTGAGAATGCGATTTCAGTATTTTCAAAATTTATAGGAGCTGACATGTTCTTGATTCAAATTTGGAACAAATGTACAATTTCAATTGAATTAGACATACCTTGCCAATCGATTCAGCACTATTCAGATTCATTTCAAACTAAATAGACTTTGTATAGTTTGAACTAAGGAATGGTATTCGTTTATTTGTACCTCTAAAATGACTGTAAATTTAGCTATAGAAGATTTTGCTAATTGGGGAATTCCAAAATGCAAATTAGTAACCATTGCTGGGCCTTGTAGTGTGGAGAGTGAAGAACAAATTCACTTAACCGCTAAAGCATTAGCAGCACAAAAAATCCCCATTTTAAGAGGTGGAATTTGGAAACCAAGAACCAGGCCTGGTACCTTTAAAGGTGTTGGTAAGGAAGCTTTATTTTGGTTAGCTGATGCTGCCAAAAAAAATCACATGAAGAGTGCGGTGGAAGTTGCCAATGCTCAACATGTAGAAACAAGTTTAAAAGCAGGTATTGATATTTTATGGATCGGTGCTCGATCAACCGTAAGTCCATTTGTAGTTCAAGAAATTGCAGATGCTTTACGCGGTGTGGATATACCCGTCATGATTAAAAATCCAATCAACCCTGATTTAGAATTATGGGTTGGTGCAATTGAAAGAATCAATTATGCAGGTATCAAAAAAATTGCTGCCATACATAGAGGTTTCTCTACTTTCGAAAAAAACACCTATAGAAATGTTCCTAATTGGAGCATTCCATTGGAGTTGAAAAGGTTGATTCCAAACATTCCCATGATTTGCGATCCGAGTCATATCTCAGGCAATATTGATTTGATTCCACACATCAGTCAGAAAGCCATTGATTTAAATTTTGATGGATTAATGATTGAATCACATTATGATCCGAGCATTGCATTGAGTGATAAAGATCAACAATTAACTCCTGCAGCATTAGGCAAACTCATCCATGATTTAATTATTAGGAATGCGGAAAGTGATGATGAAGAATTCAAAGATCAATTGAAAAGATTGAGAACATCAATTGATAAAATCGATTATGAATTCTTAGAATTACTAGCTTCTAGAAGTAAACTGGTTAGTGAAATTGGATTATATAAAAAAGAAAATAACATTACTATTTTTCAACCGGAGCGTTGGGCAGAAATTGTCAAAACCCGCACACATTACGGACAAGAAATTACCCTATCAGAAGAATTGATTTTAGATATACTGAAAGCCATACACCGCGAATCTATTGCCATTCAAACTAAAGTAATGAATGATGAAAAATAAAATAGAAACTTCATTCAATTATGCAATTCATTTCGAAAATTCAATTGAAGCATTGGATGAATTCATCAGCAATGGTAATTATTCTAAAATTGTAATTCTTGGTGATAGCAATACCATTGAACACTGTCTTCCTTTTATAAATTTAAATTCTACTTATAGCAACAAGGCCGATATCATTGAAATTGATGCAGGTGAAGACAATAAAAATATCGACATCTGTATTGGCATTTGGAGCATGATGAATGATTTTGAAATGGATCGTTCGAGTTTGTTAATCAACTTAGGTGGTGGAATGGTTTCTGATATGGGTGGCTTTGCAGCTTCTACTTATTTACGTGGTATTGATTTCATCAATATTCCAAGTAGTTTGTTAGCAATGGTTGATGCATCCATTGGTGGAAAAAATGGAATAGATATGAATTCATTGAAAAACAGAATTGGAACTTTTACTTTTCCAAAAGCTGTTTTTATTATTCCTGAATTGCTCCAAACTTTACCTAAAAGAGAATTTAAATCAGCCTTTGCAGAGATCATTAAACATGGCTTAATAGCTGATGAAAATCATTTCCAAGAAAGTATAGAATATTTAATTTTAGAGGATGATGAAAAACTATTGAACTTAATTTTCAATTCCATTGAGATTAAAAACAATATTGTTGCTCAAGATCCTTTTGATAAAGGCATCCGAAAATCATTAAATTTTGGACATACAATTGGACATGCCATTGAAAGTTATTTTCTACAAATGGAGAAGCCTGTATTACATGGAGAAGCTATTCTACTAGGCATTATATTGGAAAATAAATTAGCCACCCAATTAGGTATTTTGGATGAAAAACTAGCACAAAAAATTGAAGCTATTATACAATCCAATTTCCAATTGATAAAACTCCAAAGAGAAGCAATTGTAACTATTCTCACTTTCTTACAGGTTGATAAAAAAAATAAAGCTGGACAAATTAATTGTTGCTTAATTTCAGAAATTGGCAAAGTAAATATAGATGTGGTTGTACCTATTGAAACCATTAGCGATTTATTAACTGAATATATTTCTTAATATGAAAGTTTCA
This sequence comes from Sphingobacteriaceae bacterium, assembly GCA_965279595.1. Classification (GTDB taxonomy): domain Bacteria; phylum Bacteroidota; class Bacteroidia; order Sphingobacteriales; family Sphingobacteriaceae; genus CAIKLP01. The sequence goes on along the minus strand of OZ257246.1, from coordinate 1,928,320 downwards.
ACTCATCTGCATATATATCATCAAAAGCAACAAGAGTTAGGCATAAACATTCAACTTCCTGGCTCAAAAAGTGAATCGAACAGAGCCTTGATTCTTCAAGCAATTTCAAAAAATAAAATTCATATTAGTAATTTATCTGATTCAGATGATACCCTAGCTTTGCAACAAGCTTTGTCATCAAACCAAGAAGAGATTAATTGCGGACATGCAGGTACAACTCTTCGTTTTTTAACTTCCTATTTCGCCAACAAGCCCAATGAAATAAGGGTACTCACTGGTTCTACGCAATTACAAAAAAGACCAATTGCTCCTTTGGTAAATGCCTTGATACAATTAGGTGCTGAAATTGAATATTTAAAAGAAGAAGGATTTCCTCCGCTAAAAATCATTGGTAAAAAACTTGATGGCACAAATACGGTAACTATTGATGCGAACATTAGCTCCCAATTTATTTCTTCTTTATTGCTAATTGGTTCACAAATAAAAAACGGATTGAAATTAAAATTAGCTACCGCAAAAGTTTCAGAACCCTATTTACAACTTACCATCCATACCCTATCACAATTTGGAATACAATGTAAACAAAGCGATAATTATTTTGAATTGGCAGAACAAGAAATTCAAGCAGGAAAAATTGAAATAGAATCGGATTGGAGTGCAGCTTCCTACTGGTACGCAATCAAAGCATTGGGCTTTTCAAAAAAAATAACATTAAATGGCTTAAGAAAAACAAGTTCACAAGGCGACCAAATAATCACAGAATACATGAAGTTATTTGGGGTTGGTACAATTTATCATTCGGATGGAATTGAATTAATTGAAATACCTTTTGAAATAAAACCAATGACTATTGATTGTTTGAATTCACCAGACTTAGCACAAACCTTAATTGTGTTAACTGCTGCATTAAACCTTCCTTATTCCTTTTCCGGATTAACAACCTTAGTACATAAAGAAACCAATCGCATTGTAGCATTGCAAAATGAGTTATTGAAATTTGGTTTTAGTTTAACTAACAAAGCTGATAGCTATTCTCTAAAGGCAATTCAAAAGGTTGACTCTGAACAAATCATTACCTTGAAAACCTATGATGATCATAGAATGGCTTTGAGCTTTGCTTGTTTATCCTTAATTTGGAAGTATATACAAATAGAAAATCCTTCCGTTATTTCAAAATCATATCCAAACTTTTGGAATGATTTAAATGCAGCAGGATTTGAATTGAAATTTAATTAATCATGGCAGGAAACTCATTTGGAAACTTATTTTGCATACATAGTTTTGGTGAATCACATGGAGAAGCCATTGGTGTGGTGATAGATGGTTGTCCGGCGGGACTCACCATTGACTTAGATTTTATACAAAAAGAATTAGATAGAAGAAAACCTGGCCAATCAGCTATTACTTCCGCAAGAAAAGAAAGTGATACCGCAAAAATCTTATCAGGTGTATTTGAAGGAAAATCATTAGGCACTCCAATTTGCATCATCATTCAAAATGAAGATCAAAAAGAAAAAGATTATGATTATTTAAAAAACACTTTCCGTCCATCACATGCTGATTATACTTACCAAGCAAAGTACGGCATCAGAGATCACCGTGGTGGTGGAAGATCATCAGCCCGTGAAACAGCTACCCGCGTTGCAGCTGGAGCCATTGCCAAAATGTTTCTGAAAGAAAAAGGCATACACATACAAGCATTTGTAAAGCAAGTGGGAGAAATCAAATTAACTAAATCCTATTTAGATTTAAATTTAGATGAAACCGAAAACAATATAGTTCGTTGTCCGGATGCACATATAGCCAAAGAAATGATTGCGCATATTGAAGCCATTAAAAAAGAGGGCGATACCGTTGGTGGAATTATTCAATGTGTGATAAAAAATGTTCCCATCGGAATAGGTGAACCTGTGTTCAATAAATTACATGCCGAATTAGGCAAAGCCATGTTAAGCATCAATGCAGTGCATGGTTTTGAATATGGTTCTGGCTTTGCAGGAGCTAGCAAACTTGGCTCCGAAAATAACGATGCCATTGGCAAAAACTTTAAAACAAAAACCAATCATAGCGGTGGCATTTTAGGTGGCATCAGCAATGGTGATGATATTTATTTCAACGTCGCCTTTAAACCCGTAGCAACCATTCTAAAAGCTCAAGAAAGCATCGACACCGATGGCAATGAAATCACTCTTCAAAACCAAGGCAGACATGATCCTTGTGTGGTGCCGAGGGCAGTACCCATCATCGAAGCGATGGCAGCGATTGTTCTTGCAGATTACTTGCTTTTGCAGGGTGTGCGAAAGTAGAAATCCTAATTTTTCATTGGAAAGAAATTTTAAATTTTGAATTTTAAATTTTAAATGTCAACAAAGAAATTTTGAATTTTGAATTTTAAATTTTAAATGTCAATTGAAGGAATTTTGAATTTTTAAATTGAATGTTGTAGGAAACGAATTGCATTTTAATTTATGAGGCTAAAATTATAATTTAGAATTTTAAATGCCAACAAAGAAATTTTGAATTTTAAATGTCAACAAAGAAATTTTAAATTTTGAATTTTAAATTTTAAATGCCAATTGAAGGAATGTTGAATTTTAAATTGTCAGAAGTAGGAAGCGGATCTAAAAACAATTTAATTTAGGGAGCTGTATTTGTAATTTTAAATTAATGGTCTGGTAATTTAAAATGTTTGGAATAGCAATTAAAATTTTAAATTATACCTTTCTTGACTCGTTTTGATGATGGAGGTTAGGATATTAATTATCTCTACAATTTCCTTTTGGTAAGCATTTAAATCGATATTCTTTATTTGATAATGGCTTAATAATGTGAGCCAATACTTACTTTCATGAGCTTCTTTTGCAGCTACGCTTAGTTTATGAATAAAATCTCTTTTTGAATAGGCTGCTTCTGATTCAATTACATTAGCACCTATACTTGTTGCACTTCGTAATAATTGTTTAGAAATAACATACTCTTTATTTTTTTCCAAATCTTTATAAAGATCAATTATCATTAAAGAAAACTTCAAAGTTCTAGTTTTAATAATATTTTCATTTTTCATAATCAAATATGACCAATGCCGATATTACCTAAAACTGTATTGATGCAGGATTATAAATAATCTTGCATCAATACAAATTTTTAATTTATTAATTTTAAATGTTGAACTTCATAACATCGTTTATATAAAACATTGTCCAATTCAAAATTCCTTCATTTGACATTCAAAATTCAAAATTATTTCAATTGAAATTTAAAACTTAAAATTTAAAATTATTCCCAAAACCAAATCTACCCATCCTCCAACTTCAAAATCCATTCCTACGAACCTAAATTCCCAGCTTCTTCCTCATCCCTCCCGGCAATCCATCCCTATGCATCATCACAGAAGTTGTTTTGTATTTCACGTAGTTTTTGGTTACGTATAAATATCCTTCGTAATCATTTTTGGTGCCCCATGAATTTTTTACGATATAGTATTCTTTACCGTTAAGGTCTTTAGCGATTCCCATAATTTGCATACCGTGATCATCCGTAGTTTCGAAATTATCAAATGCGTTCTGACGGATTTCTGCAGTTACTTCTAATTCAGGTTGAGGTTTGCTAAACATATCTTTTTTCTCGTCATCAGACATGTCTGCATAAGGCTTAGCAGAAACATAAGCAACACCATTTTTCCAGCTAAATGTTTTTTCACTGACATCAGTTGCCCAAGCGACGCTATATCCTTTTTTCAATGCGTTATCTATAGCATCAATTAATTCATTCAAAGGTAAATTGAAAGATGTTTTATAGGTCCAGTTATCTGGAACCATTACTACCATTGGTTCATAAAAAGGTGCATTGGTAAAAGAAGTAACTTCTACATAATCTTTTGGATTAATTCCAATCACATCTTTAGCAAAAGATTGAGGAGTATATTGTTTGCCTTCAAATGTAAATTTAGCGGGCACTTCGCCTAAATAAGAATCCACCACTTTAGTGAAACCTTGTTTCCAATTTAGTGAAATTGGTTTCTCACTTTTAGCATAAACATTTAACATAGCAGTTAAAACTTTCTCAATTTCTGCATGGTCATTTTTAACTTGACCGGGCTGTAAACCAGTATAAAGTTCTTGAGGCAAGGCACCATACTTAGTCATCAAATCAATTGGATCATGCAATGCACCACCTTGTCCATAGGAAGATGAACCATGCATGCGTACATAAATTTCAGCTTTATCAATATACATGTTACGCACAGTGTACATCTCAGCAATATCCACTGGTTTCTTGCCCATTCTAATCATTTCAGATTCAACAAAAGAATTAGCTGAATAACTCCAACAAGTGCTTGATGCACCTTGATTCTTAACTGAAGTGCCTTCTAAATTAATAACTGGCGTAAACTTAAATGCTTCTTTTGAAGTTTGACCTTTATTGTCTTTTAATTTATTGATAAGATCTTCTTGAGCATAGCCAAATCCAACAGACAATGCAAAAGGAATTACTAATAGTAGTTTGATATTCATTCTTGAAATTTAATTTTTGTCAATAATAGGATGAAAAGGGCAAGAATCAAAATGGAGAAATACTTGAAAATAACTTTTATTAGAAGTAAGTTGTTCAATTATGTTCTAATCTAACTTTGATGTAACAATGTTGTAACACAATGAGAAAGAAGTAATTAGAAATTACTTCTTTATGACAATTAAAAAAAAATCAACAATAACTTTCTTATAAAATCTACAACCCCGGATAACTCTCCGGATCCACTTCACTCATCATCGCATAAACTACTTCAAAAACATCTTCGGCATTGGGTTTAGAAAAGTAGTCGCCATCGGTACCATAAGCTGGGCGATGAGCGTGAGCCGTTAATGTTTTAGGAGTTGAATCTAAATATTGATAAGCTTGTTGAACTTCTAAAACTTGTTGCATGATGAAAGCAGTTGCTCCACCCGGTACATCTTCATCTAAAAATAAAACACGATTGGTTTTTTTAATTGAATCAACAATTAAATGATGTATATCAAAAGGAAGTAAACTTTGTACATCAATTAGTTCAACACTAATACCTACTTCATTCAAAAGCACAATAGCTTCTTCTGCAATTCTGCAACAAGAACCATAAGTAACCAAAGTAATATCATTTCCTTCATTCATTATTTCAGGAATTCCTAATGGAACTGTAAATGTTCCAATATTATCAGGCAATAATTCTTTTAAACGGTAACCATTTAAACACTCAATAATTAAAGCAGGCTCATCAGATTGCAACATGGTATTATAAAATCCTGCAGCTTGCGTCATATTTCTAGGCACTAAAACATGTATGCCTCTAATAGCATTTAAAATCATACCAATGGGTGAACCTGAATGCCATACGCCTTCTAAGCGATGTCCACGAGTTCTAATAATCATCGGTGCTTTTTGTCCAGCTTTGGTTCTATAAGAAAGCGATGCTAAATCATCACTCAAAGTTTGAATTCCATATAATAAATAATCCAAGTATTGAATTTCTGTAATTGGTCTCAATCCTCTTAATGCTAAACCAATTCCTTGTCCAACAATAGTGGCTTCGCGAATACCTGTATCAGAAATTCTGATCTCTCCATACTTTTCTTGCAAGCCAGCGAAACCTTGATTCACATCTCCAATTTTTCCTAAGTCTTCACCAAAGGCAACTACTCTTGGATCTCTTGCAAATGCAGCATCAAAACATGCTTGCAAAATTTCTCTACCATCTAATAATTTTGAATCTTCAGAATAAATAGCTTTGCGAACAGGAACATTTAAAGCAGCCTCTGTTGTATCAGTAAATAAATAAGAATTATATCTATCAAAATTTATTTCTTTATAAGCATTCAACCAATTCTGCAATTGAGTTTTTACCTCTGAATTTTCGAAACGACTCAAACGTATAGCTGCTTTTATAGCAACCATAATATCTCGTCTGAATGGATCAATGGTATTGCGTAATTTATTTGCTAATGCTTCTATAGCTGCTGAATTTGTTGAATGTGATGCTAATTCCATCAATAGATTACTTACTTCTGCAATCTCTGATTTAATGGGTGAATTAAATGCTTCCCATACTTCTTTCTGACAAGCACGTACATATTTCTTCGCTTCCGTTTCAATGCTAGTTAATTCATCTTCAGTAGCAATGGCAGAAGTCAACATCCACTCACGCATTTTTTTCAAACAATCATATTCTGCTTCCCACTCTAATCTTTCTTTTGATTTGTAACGCTCATGTGATCCTGATGTTGAATGACCTTGAGGTTGCGTCACTTCTTTCACATGAATTAAAACAGGAACATGCTCTTTTCTACAAAGTGCAATTGCCTTTTCATAAGTTTCACAAAGTTCTGCATAGTCCCAACCCTTCGCTATAAATATTTCATAGCCGTTTCCTTTTTCATCACGCTGAAATCCTTTTAATATTTCAGAAATATCTTCTTTTGTAGTTTGATATTTTGCATGTACAGAAATTCCATAACCATCATCCCAAACAGATATGGCCATAGGTATTTGTAAAACACCTGCAGCATTAATGGCTTCAAAAAAATGACCTTCTGAAGTACTTGCATTTCCTATAGTTCCAAAAGCTACTTCATTTCCGTTGATAGAAAACTGATCTAAATAAGCTAAGTCTTTATTTTCTCTATATATTTTGGATGCCAATGCCAAACCCACTAAACGCGGCATTTGTCCGGCAGTTGGTGAAATATCTGCAGATGAATTTTTCATTGCTGATAAATTTTTCCAAGTACCATCATCATTAATGCTTCTTGTTCCAAAATGCCCATTCATACTTCTACCTGCTGAACAAGGTTCTGCTTCTACATCAGGTTGTGCATATAATTGTGCGAAAAATTCTTTGATGTTTGACATTCCCGTAGCAAACATGAATGTCTGATCGCGATAATAACCTGAACGGAAATCACCATTCTGAAAACTTCTCGCCATTGCCAATTGAGCAACTTCTTTACCATCACCAAAAATTCCAAATTTTGCTTTCCCTGTCAACACTTCTTTTCTACCTAGCAAACTGGCTTGTCTACTTTCATTGGCAATGCGATAATCATTGATCACATCTTTTTTGAAATCTTCAAATGAAAGTTTAGTTTTTTTTGATGGTTCTAACTCTTTGTTCTCTTTTGACATAAATCGAGTTTTAGCTTAATGATGCAAAAATAATCATTCAAGTGGACTTTTCGCTATTTTCTAAAATATTGAAATTCATTCAATATTACTAATTTAGCGCCTCAATTCCTTCAAGATGTCCAAAAACAAATACTTATTAATCTTACTTATTGGCTTTTTTTGTCAAAACACATTTGCCTCCACAGCTGATACCATTAAAGTGCGCAGCCATAACCAAGTACACATGAACTGGTATGGAAACTTTATGCAAAAAGCAAAATTTCCAAGTGCTGATAGTTCCTTTAAAAAAGTATTGATGACTTATACATTGGGTTGCCCTACTGGTGGTTGTAGTGATTGGGATTATACTACCAAAGTTTTTATTGAACGTAAAACTGGAAAGACTGATACTACTATCACTCAATTCCCTTCGTTTAAAGTGAACAATGCAGTGGTCAATTCTATCGGCATCAAAAACACGATCACTTACACTCATTTTTTTAATAACACTACAAGCGCTACTGATTCAGTAGCTAATCCTGCTTTGAAAATTTATTTCTATAGTGATTCTACACAACCTAGTATGATTACTGATTCATTGACGACATACAAAGCTGGATACTACAACAAAAATTACAATAGCAATGGTGTAGTGACTGATTCTTTTTTAGTAGCATCTGATACCATTTATCAATTAAAATATTGGAAGGTTTATTCTTTTAGTCCGAATAAAGAACAAATAGAAATTGCACGTTACATTACTCCATATTCAGGTGATAAAGCAGCTGGATTTTTTAGAGATTTTACTGTTGATGTAACAGATTATGTTTCCTTATTAAATGATTCGGTAGAAATTGGTGTTAAGTATGAAGGCTACTCTGATGGTTTCACTGTTTCTTTAGATTTCTTCATGATTAAAGGAACTCCTATTAGAAAAGCTTATAAAGTGGAACAGGTTTATTATGGTGGTTTCCCTTATGGTGATCCGGCCAACTCTATCGAAAATTATTTAAAAGCAAAAACAATTAAAATAGATTCATTAGCCAATCAAGTGGCAGTAATTATTTTACAAACTGGACACGGTTTTGGAGGCAATGAAGATTGTGCAGAATTTTGTCCTAAATATAATTACATCAAGATTAATGGAACACAACGTTTCAATAATTATGTATGGAAAAATAATTGTGGAATGAACCCATTGTATCCTCAACCAGGAACATGGTTATATGATAGAGCCAATTGGTGTCCGGGAGAAATGGTGCGTCCTTTTTATCATGATATTACTTCATTTGTAAGTGCAGGACAGACTGCAATTTTAGATATGGATATGACTCCATTTACCAATGTTGGAAATAACTCATGTTCTTATAATATTTCATTCAATGTTATTTATTATAAAGATGTGCAAGGTTTAGATGATATTGATTTAGAAGAAATAATTTCACCAAGTACTCATTGGAGTAATAACCGCGTCAATCCAATTTGTAGCAAACCAAAAATCAGAGTAAAAAACAATGGTAAAAATGCCATCAATAATTTATTAATCAGTTATGGATTAAAAGGAGTCACCATGCAATTGATGGCTTACTCAGGTTTTATACCATCACAAGGGAAAGATGAAATTGAATTAGATGCCATCGATTTAGGAACAAGCAGTGGAGAGTTTGAAGTCACCGTTTCTTACCCTTCTGCTGGACCCATTGATTATGACTTAGCAAACAATAGCAAAACTTCTAAATTTGAAGTAGCTCCATATTTTCCAACACAATTTGTAATTGAATTTAAAAGCAATGCCATTGGATCAGAAAATAATTATGAAATTATTGATGCGGTTGGTAATCAGGTTCATTCAAATGGAGGCTTTGGAAATAACAAGTTGATAAAAGACACTGTGAATTTATTGCCGGGTTGTTATCAATTTTTGTTGACTGATTTAAGCAAGGATGGTTTGTACTTTTTTGCTAATAATGCAGGTAGTGGATATGTGCGTTTTAGAAATATGGACAAAGTAATTTTCAAAGCTTTTCCTGCAGATTTTGGAACGGAAATCAGACAACAATTTTTGGTGGGTAATGGAACTGGGATTACCCAATTGGAAAGAAATAACCAACAAGTAATGGTATATCCTAACCCTGCCAATGACAATTTGACTATTTTATCGAATAATATGGAGGTAAAAAGTTATAGATGTTTTGCAGTAAATGGACAATTAGTCGCGGAAAAGACATTTATGGAAATAGAGCCGAGTATTTCAATTTCTACTTCAAATTGGCTTTCAGGCATCTATTCAATTGAAATAGAAACTAATACAGTTTTAGTTCGTAAAAAAATAGCGATAATTCATCCCTAATGCCTAAATTGGAACAAAATTTGATAATATAGCGGCGAGATAATCGTTTGCTTAGCTAATAAGTAACATAAACATTCAATCAAGAAAAGATAAACAATACAAAAAAATGAAAAAACTAATTTTATCATTAATCGCAGTAGCATCATTTGCTACTTTAAGTATGGCACAAACTGCAGCTCCAGCAGCACCTGCGGCACCAGCTAATCCAAATCAAGCAGATTTCAAATTTGAAACTGAAGTTCATGATTTTGGAACGGTAAAAGAAGGTGTTCAAGCTGAGTGGACTTTCAAGTTTACCAACATTGGAAAAGAGCCTTTAGTAATTACTAACGTTCAAGCTTCATGTGGTTGCACTACTCCTACTTGGACTAAAGAGCCAGTTAAACCAGGAGAGTCAGGAAAAGTAACAGCGATTTACAATTCAAAAGGTCGTCCAGGAAATTTCAATAAAGCAGTAACTATTAATTCAAATGCAAAAACTGCTCAGAAAGTATTATTTATTAAAGGAAATGTAGAAGCTGAAGCTGCTGCAGCTAGTTCATCTGAGTCAGCAATGCCAGTGAAAAAAGATGTTGCAATGCCATCAGAGAACAAACCTAAATAAGCTGATCATTTCATTTTTCTGATAAATTTTAAGACTTTTGTCCCGACGAAAATTCGTCGGGACTTTTTTTTTAACCAACTATGCCAAAAATCGCAAACAAGGGTATCAACATGCCCGCTTCCCCAATTCGTAAATTAGTTCCTTATGCTGACCAAGCTAAAAAAGAAGGAAAAAAAATATATCATTTGAATATTGGTCAACCGGATATTGAAACTCCGGAGATCATGTTGAATGCGATTAAAAATATTGATTTTAAAGTTTGGGCTTATACCCATTCAGAAGGTGTTCCAAGTTACCGTGCTAAATTAGCACAGTATTACCAGAAAGTTGGCTTTGATGTAGATGCATCTAATATCATTGTTACTACTGGCGGATCAGAAGCCATTACCATTGCCATTAATTGTTGCTTAAATGCGGGTGATGAGATTATCATTCCTGAACCTTTTTATGCAAACTATAATGGATTCACTTGCATGTCTGATGTGGTGATCAAACCAATTGTATCTACCATTGAAAATGGATTTGCCTTACCTCCTATTGCTGAGTTTGAAAAAATAATTACTGCCAAAACAAAAGCAATTATGATTTGCAATCCAAATAATCCGACAGGTTATTTGTATAGCAGAGAAGAGCTAGAAGCATTGAAAACATTGGCTTTGAAATACGACTTATTTATTTTTTCAGATGAAGCTTATAGAGAATTCTGTTATGACGGAAAGACTTTTGTTTCTCCAATGCATTTACCAGGATTAGAAGAAAACGTAATCGTTTTAGACACGGTTTCTAAACGCTATAGCGCATGCGGTGCAAGATTAGGCGCATTGGTTACTAAAAACAAAGAAGTATTAGCTGCCGCTCTTAAATTTGCTCAAGCAAGATTAAGTCCACCGGCAGTTGCCCAAATTGCAGGTGAAGCAGCCATTGATACGCCCGCTTCATATTTTGAAGCCGTTAATAAAGAATACACCGAAAGAAGAGATTTAGTAGTTACTTCTTTAAATAAAATGGAAGGCGTTTTTTGTCCGAACCCCGGTGGTGCATTTTATGCAGTAGTCCGCTTACCCATTGATGATTCCGATAAATTCTGTCAATGGATGTTAGAGTCTTTCTCTTATGAAGGACAAACTGTAATGATGGCTCCCGCTACTGGTTTCTACTCTACTCCCGGTGCTGGAAAAAATGAAGTACGTATTGCTTATGTTTTGAAAAAAGAAGATTTGGTTGGTGCGATGAAATGTTTGGAAGAAGCACTCAAGGTTTATCCGGGGCGTGTTTAATTAGCTAATTTGTTGATTAGGTAATTTGTTAATTAGTTAATTAGCTAATTAGCTAATTAACTAATGGGGTCTTCGTGGGTTGGAGTTGTGAATTTTGGGAGATTGATTTTTGAGTGAGGAGTGTTGAATTTTGAATTGGGGAAATGATGTCTAGATAGCGCATTTTCATTCTGAAAAATATAGAATTGAAAATTGTGATATGTATTTAAACTTGCAAAAGTTTGGAAAATTTGGGAAACAAAAATAAAGTAGCACATCCATTGAGATTGGATGTGCTTATACTTACAGGAGCTTGAATTTAATCTATCTTTTCTGAAAAAAATTGATTACAACTTTACCGTAAAGTATAAAAAATGAATTTAAAGCTCTAGAAAAAAATTAAATTGATAAAAATAAAAACCAAATAGAAGGTATTTCCCAAAATTTCTATAGCCTTTGAAAAAAGCATTATATGACAAAAAAGAATAAAAAAGATTATCCTATACCATTATTAAAGACTCTTCAAGAAGTAAATAGTATAAAAAATTTATATTATAAGAGAGTTTCTAATACTGATAATTTGCTTTTATTTCATGATAAAGATCCTGAGTCTAATTTCTTCTATGCTGTAACAGGTTTTACAATCAATAAAGAAAGAAAAATTAGTTTGAATGTGAGTTTTCATCCTAGAAGCAAGGATATTATTGAAATTCATGAATCAATTATTGACTTGAATCTTTTATTGCCATCTTTGACTAATTGGAGTAATGTATTAGAGGAATATGATAAAATAGAAATTTTTAATGACCCAATTATTAAGCAATATCAAGAGGAATTTATTTCTCAGTTTGAGTTAAACGACATTGACGCAGACTTAAAAACTTACGATTTCAAAACACAGATTGTGATCGATAAATATTTAGATTTTTGTCAAAAAGGATTATTGGAAATTAAAACACAACGAAATTTAGTAGAATTGCAATTGGCAATTGAAGAGGTTGACTTCCTGAAAAATAACCAGACCAACCTTACTAAAAGACAAGTAGCAGAAAGTCTATCTAAGATATGGGCATATACTCGCAAAATTGGCTTAAAAACTTTCAATGTATTATTTGATAAGTTTATTGAATTGGGATTTGATTATATATTAAAAAGAATTGGTGGATAATTTTAAATTAATATGCAAAATATACCAGTGCGGGCATTCTAATTTAATTTTTGAGAGATAATAAATTCAATTACTTTTTTTGTAACAACTAATGCACTTTCAGAAAGTTCATCATAAGTCAAATTGTCAATAGCTTTCTTACAGAATGTAACTTTGTCCTTTATAGTACCAGAATCATCTTTATATCCACCCTTTCTTTTTATTTTTTTACCCTTAAAAATTTGATTTTCAATAAACTCTCCTATTTTACTTTTTTCAAGAAGCTCAGCGCTAGCAAATTCTGGTATAATAAATGATTCATCTTTTTCATAAGTTCGAATTACACGTTGAAGTGTTTTCAAAGATAAACTGTTTTCAATTTCATTGCATTTAAGCATATAATACCTGTTATTCAGTTTTTTCGTCAATATTTTTTTTCGTTCCATTTTAGTATCTCCATCCATATCTGTTATTAGAAATGATTTTCCACATAATCGATCAACATCAATAGTTGGATAATCATTTGAATCTAGGAATGACCAGTGTGTAATATTACTTCCACCATACTCAACAAAAGAATAGTCAATATCTTCTCGAATTTTAATATTATATTTCTCTTGATATAACTCTAAATACTTTCTTAAGTATAACCTATCAGTATATCCTTCCACCCAAATTGTACAGTTTGTAAGAAAAACTGAAGAGTTTTTTGCACCAAGTAACTGCAATATATTTTCATCCGCTTGACTGACTAGTTGAACAACCGTTTTTTCTTCATTACCATTAAAAGTATAAACAGATATATCAGTATAATCAAGAGTTAAATCGAGAAAATGGTTTGAATGAGTTGTAATAAAATACTGATGCTGTGGGAATTCTTTCAAGACTTCTATAAATTTCCGTTGTAAAGCAGGATGCAAATGAATTTCTGGTTCTTCAATAAAAAATATCCCTTGAGAAGTTTCAAATAATGGAAACGTAAGAATAATAAGACTCTGAATTCCATCACCAAGATCATAAATTGGATGTTCATTCGTCCCAATTTTCACATTTAAAACATGGCTTTTTTCCTTAGGAATTAGTGAAACTTTTTTCCCGTCAAACAGCTTACTTAGAAACTCTTCATAATTTGAGATCTTCTTTCTTTCTGAAGGATCTCCAAGCAACATGCTTCTAACAGTATCATAAAGTGCTAATCCTGTAAATATTTCAACTTTATTTTTGTCTTCACTTAAATTATATTCTTTCTCAACTAAATTCTTATAGATATCTTCTCTTTTATTATTTTGAGTAATACTAAAAAAATGTAAGCTTCTTAGAATTGGTATATAAAACTTCTTGAAATTTATCTCTAAATTTTTAGATTCTTCTAACAAATCAAAAATCACTAAATTGTTATTTATGAACCTTTTAATATCTTCATAAAATATATCGTTTTGATTTGGGTTTAAGTTTGTTCTAACTCGACTTCCGTTTTTGAGTACATTTAACTTTTTTATTCTCAAATCTATTTCATCAATAAAATTTAGTGTATAAAATTCATCTTTCAATTGCATTCCAAAATCCAATATATTAAATGTTTCCTTTTGAGGAGTTACTCCAGGTGTAATATTACTAGTTATAACTAAATCAGTTACATTATTATCTATGCATATTGCTCTAAGTGATAATTCCATAGCAACTAAATGTGTATTCAAATCCAAATTTTGTAATGCAGTTGCTTTATACTCCAAATTCATTATACTGATTATCTTTCTCATGAACCTACTTTTTCTTGAATTATTTGATCCAACAATAACATTTATCGATGAAAGTCCATTAATTTCTTTAATCGATTCATTATTAAAATCAACATATTCTGAAAAGTCATTATTTAGTCTTATAGTTGAATATTTATTAATCATATCTTATTTGAATTAGGCTTTAAATCATAACATTAATATATAAATGCAATTTAATAAATTATAAGTAATGTATATGATTTCCCAGTTGCAGTAAGTATGTTTGATGATTAAATAATTTTCGCTATTATTAGTAAAATATTGGTGCCATAAAATATTAGTCCAAGACAACAAATAGGTGGAGGATTGAGGAAGAGCTATGGCGCTTATATACAAGTTAGGTGAAATTAACCCCCAGTTGCCGCAAGCTTCCAACTTGTGGTAAGTTTAGATAAAGTTTATTTAACTTTATATTTTGCAAATTGCAAGACCAAAAGTTTTGTAAACTTTCGAGTTTCAAAACCACTGGTTGCAACCTCCGGTAATCCATCCGAATCTCCTTGCTGGAACTTAATCTGTTTGATGATTTAAAAATTTTCACTATTATTAGGTAAATATTGGTGTCATAAATTAATAGGCCAAGCCAACAAATGGCTGGGTGATTGATGAAGAGTTATGGCGCATATATACAAGTTATAACCAATTTGAAATGACCCTCAAATACGAGATAATATATAGAATCAACCTTCAAGAATTTCATCGCTCAGTTTTCGCTGGCCTTTTGAATCGACAGGGAAAAGTAAAAGGTAATCTCTTACAAAAAGCTGACCGTTGTAAGTTTATTTGCATAGTATCAATAGACAAAAAGCCAATTGCAATTGGAGGAATAAAAACAAAGACAAGTGAAGATTTTCATAAAGATAAAGCCGATTTAATGGATATTGAAAAATCTTTTGAATGGGAATTGGGATATATGTATACGGACCAAGAATATTTAGGGAAAGGCATTGCTTCAAATGTTGCTAGGATATTATTAGAAGAGTTTAAAGAAGGAAACATAATGGCTTCAACGGAAATTACAGCCAATCCTGGGATGGTAAAGATTCTTGAGAAGAATGGATTCAGGCACTTTGGCAAGCCTTGGAAGAGTGGAATTCACGAAAACTACTTAGGTCTTTTTCTCAGATTTGACTAACATTAATAAGTATGTGGCATCTTATAAAAAATAGTCTTCAAAACATTCCTGAGCAATTAGGTGTGTATAGACTTTATGCATTACATGCAAACGGTAATCGAATTACGATTCAACGCTTCGCGGGAGTTGATACTTCTGGAACTCTATATATCGGCCAGACAGATAAGCAAAACTTAAAAAAGAGAATATACAACATATTAGCGACTACGCGGGAAAATGGAAGAACAACGAATCATAGTGGTGGTCTGAAATACAAGACAAATAGCATCATTCGCGCAACACTCGCTGACCATTTGCTTTATTTTGATTTCGAAGTTTGTGTTAATCCTCGTGTCAGAGAAAAAGAATTACTTAGAGAATATGCAGCAAAATTTGGTGAATATCCACCACTCAATAAATAAAACAGGATGTAACTGCTGCTTAATAAAAGATTATGGCCAAGTTTAGGAAAACCCTTCAAATCGAATGAACTCTATGGAAAAAGGAAATATCGGAGAAGAGTTTGTGACCGGAATTGCTTTCAATTCTTTCATAAAGCATTGGTGTTATCCAAATCCCAAAGATGAAAATGGAGACAAAAAAGAAATATGTGACTTGTTAATTTTGTTTGGTGAAAATTTGATTATTATCTCTGTCAAAAACTATGAATTCAAAGACTTTTATTCAAGATATTTCAGACGGACAATTGAAAAAGCAGTAAAACAAATTTACGGAGCAGAAAGGAAACTACTAAGTAGTGACAAAGACATTTTTATTAAGCATCCAAAGAGATCGATTGAAAGGTTTCCAAAGGAAAGAATTAAAAACATACACAGAGTAATTGTCAACCTTGGTGAAGGTGTTCGATTTTATCCATTCAATCAAGAAACCAAAGACGAAAAATTTATAACGCTTTTGGACAAAGAAGCATTTCATACAATAGTTCAAGAATTAGATACAATCCCTGATTTCTTAGAATATCTAAAAAAAAGAGAAGAATTATTCGCTGACAAAACTGTAACTATTTTGCCTGGAGAAGAAGATGATTTCCCTTCTGAAACCGCACATCAGTTTTTTGAATATGCACAAAAGCAATTTATTCCGAATGAAAAAAAGAGCATTTTGATTTCGGGGACCGAACACGATATTTTGGCTCATTACTTAAAAAATAAAAGAACTTTCCCAGATTACATTCAATCGAAAGAATACAACGGTATGTTTGTTCAATTAGATGGTAATTGGAATGATTTTAATCAAAGAGACCAAGTAAAAGGAAAAAGAGAATTAGATAAGAACAGCTACTTTCTTGATGAGCTTGTAAAAAGAGAGATATTAACGAATTTTAATGAAAATTCAGTTGAACTTGCGACTTCAATAATGTCCTTTAATAGATTTAATCGAAGGCTTATTTCAAACAACTTTTTGCAGTTTTTCGATACGTATAAAGATGCAAAAGGGAATTTTCTCGCAAGAAGATATTCAGATTTTGACGGAGTTGGAATTTTATTTGCGTTTTATCCACAAGAAATGCCTGAAGAAATGGTTAACACTCTTCTAGGAATTGCATTAGACAGTTTTTGTGTTTATAACAATTACAAGAGTAAATCAATTATTTTAATTGCAACTACAAACGAATTCAAACAATTTAAAATGGGATTAATGAAAGACATTGTGCCATTTTCAGAAGAGAAAGAGCTACAAATAAAGAAAGAAGTTGAATTACTTGGGTGGTTTACAAAGCATAAAGAATTTAAAGCGACAGAAAAAGAATATCCAGATGAAGAATAGAAAAACTGGGTACAAAAGGCACCCAGTTGCCGTAAGTCTATGCGTAGGTGTTGCCCCCCTGTTGCCGCAAGTATGTTCGTAGAGGTTGCCCCCAGTTGCCGCAAGTATGTTCGGAGGGGTTGCCTCCAGTTGCCGCAAGTATGTTCGGAGGGGTTGCCGCAAGTTTCCAACTTGTGGTAAGTATAGATAAAGTTTACAAAACTTTATATTTTGCAAATTTGCAGAATCAAAAGTTTTGTAAACTTTCGCGATAAAAAACCACAATTGAAAAATGCGGTAACTCCTACTTTATATAAAAGCTAGTAGCTTTTATATAAAGTTAAAAAATATTCTCCTACCCTATTCAGGTTGCAGGAACTGGGTATTAAAACCAATTTACGAACGAAAATTTATTTCATAATTCGTTCTACATACTCCCCTTCTTCTGTACTAATTTTTAGTTTATCACCCATCTCAACAAACAATGGAACTTGAACATTAATATTGCCTTCTACTTGAGCAATTTTAAATAGTTTACCTTTTACACCTGTCTCTGTATAAATAACTTCTAATTCCACATGTTTAGGTAGATCACCAGCTAAAGGTTTTTCATTATCATCAAAGCGAATAGTTAAAATCATTCCTTCTTTTAAAAACTGAATAGCTTCTCCGAAAATATTATTAGGAACAGGAATTTGATCATAGGTTTCCTGATTCATGCAAATAAGTGAATCACCTTCTGAATAGAGGTATTGCATTTCATACTCATCTACACGTATGATATCTACTTTTTCTCCCGAACGAAAGCGAACCTCACTTTGTTTACCTGTTTCCACGTTTCTGCATTTTAAAGAATAAATTGCATTTCCTTTTCCAGGAGTGATATGATCGTATTCAATAACCTTTAATAATTCATTGTTATAGCGGATAAAGGAATTTTTACTTAATTCTGAGGTAGTAGCCATTTTAGTTTTTATAATTCGTCAAAGGTAATAAAAAAAGAGAAGGAGGCACATCTTCAGTTCCTGCAAGCATTTTTGTAAGGGTTGCTGTATTTTCAAAAAGTGGCATATATAATTGATTTTAATTAACTCAATTTTTGCAAATTTCAGAATCAAAATTTTTCAAAAATTTGTGCTACTTAAAAATATTTAACTAATTAAAAAAAGACAACTATAATTTAATATAAAGTAAAATATTTTCAGAGACAATTACATAGTTTATTTTACAAATTATTTCAACAAAAGTTTTGATAATTTCGTAACACAATACTAAGACTAAAATTCTTTCAAATCCAACTTTAATAAATGTTTTATAACATTCATCAAAAAAATTTAAGCAGATAATTTTTGCAAAATTTCAATCAAATATTTTGAAAATTTTACAATACAAAATCACATTTTAAACACTCCTCTACTTCTACAAAATTCAAAAAATAATAGCATCAATTAATTGAAAATGATTTAATTTTTTCACAAATTAAAACCACGATAATTTATAAAATTTTGCGATATAAAAATCATTTAAAAAAATTGAGAACAAATAAAATTCTACCCATTCAAAAATTTGAAATTTAATAAAATCGTTTTGACGCTCCCCAGATGCGCAATCGATTTCCTATACCTTTCCCATACATTTCCCATACCTCGCCCATATATTTCCCATACCTTTCCCATACTTCGCCCATACCTTGCCCATACATTTCCCGTACCTCACCCGTACATTTACCGTACTTCACCCGTACCTCGCCCGTACTTTGCCCGTACCTCACCCGTACTTTGCCCATACCTCACCCAAGACTTTCCCATACCCTGCCCAAGACTTTCCATAGGCTCGCCCAAGACTCACCCAAGACCCGCCCAAGAGAGCCCAAGAGGGAGCTGAAGCCTGAATTAAAATTAAAATCAAAAAAAAACTTTGTTTGCAATGCGGAATGGCGGTTTTCTTGGGAAGTTGTACCGGACAAAAGTGGACAAAAGTGTACAATTTGGTACAAAAGCGTACAAAAGTGTACAATTCGGCTATGCGCTTTTGAAATCTAGTTTTTCGATTCTACTTTTGGTTTGTCGTTCGAACTGACATTTGAATTCAACAAATTTTTAAAAAATAAAATTAAAGAAAATGGAAAATCAAGCAGGGATATTGAAAATCAAAAATAAAATCGAGCAATTGCCATTTGTGGCAATTTTGATGGTAAGATTTGTTGAGGGCAATTTGCACTTAACTTCCAATTTTAATAGTTTCAATAATTTCTTGGTTTTGGGAGATTTGAATCGAAGTAGCTTCATTTTCAAAACATGAATGAAAAGTTAATTTCAACACAATCTACTTTTGCAAAGGGTTGAATTAAAAGTTTTGTAAATATTGCTAGTATAGGAAATTTGAAACCTAAATATTTATAATTATATTGTTTAGAAATTTATACCTAATATGAAAATAAAAAAACTAATCGCCTTTACAATATTAATAAATTTCAGTATTACTGTTACTTTTGGGCAATCTCAAATGCAAAAAATAGGGGATATTCCCGTACCATATAAAGTAACATTCCCCTTTTTTAACTCATTAAACGAAGGGATGACTTCAACAAGAAGCTCACAATTATCAATGGGTAATAATGATAACAATATTTATCAATTTGATGGAACTACTTGGACACAACATTCTTCATTATTGTCTTCAGACTATCAATTAAATTATCCGTTAAAAACTACTGATGGGCAATTTTGGTGTATTGGGTATACATTCAAAAATAATGGTTCTGATACAGTAGCAATATTTAATTACGCTAATAATACATGGAAAAAATCCATGGTTTTGGAAATCTCAGATCGCGGAGTATTTTATAATTTCAAAAAAGTAGGTAACACGTATTATGCATATACTTCAGATAAATTAGAAGAGACCTACTTTTACCAAAATAATTCATGGGTTAAGTTAAATTTAACTACTTTCCAAAACATTCAAGACTATAAATTCCAAGATTCATATTTTACAAATTCTAGTAATGGAAAATTACTATTGAATCGTATCGTCGATAATAAAACTTTTCTTTTCACTTTAAATAGTAACAATTGGGTAATTAATGATAGCATACCAAATGATAAAGAATATCTGTATCAGTTTGCGATGTATAACACAGATTCAGGTTATGTTTATGCTTACTCAATAGAATTTAATGATACAACTAAATATAAGGTGTTTAATTTATATAA
Organism: Sphingobacteriaceae bacterium; assembly: GCA_965279595.1. GTDB lineage: Bacteria > Bacteroidota > Bacteroidia > Sphingobacteriales > Sphingobacteriaceae > CAIKLP01. The sequence continues at coordinate 1,907,952 of OZ257246.1, read as the reverse complement.
CTCAAATCTGAGTTTACGTAATTTCAAAATTCATAAATCTGGAAAATATTTTATCAATATACAATCTAATAAAAAAGATGAATTGTATTGTTCACTTGCTTCAACTGCATTGTTTGGACTAGATACAAATTATGTGTTCATAAATAAAAACAATCAAAATAAAGTTATTTTTTCAGCATACTATGATGTTATTAATATAGATAAAATATACTTATTAAAAGATGGTTTATTGGGGAAATTCTTTGTGAGAGATGCTCAAGGTTCGATATTTCAATTATATAAACATAAAGAGAATAAAATTGTTGATAATGGTTTTAATTATACCATAAATAATATGACGGTGAGTTTTAGTAGGAAAGATTCAGCTTGTAGCAATTTTATTTGGGACTTTGGGAATGGAAATACTTCAACAATAAATCCAAATCCAATTGTTACCTATCAAACTTCTGGAACATATACTCCATGTTTGAAGTGTGGGAATAGTCAACCAGTTTGTATAACCATTTCTGTTCCTTGCAATGGATGTAGTGGGTCTACAGGTATTGAAGAAGATTACTTTAATAACTTTTTAATCTATCCTAATCCAACAAATTCAAATGTTAACATTAAATATGATTTACTTATTAATTCTAAAATAAATGTAGAAGTCTATGACATTCTTGGTAAAAAGATAAAAGATGTTATTAATAATAAAATACAACTAGTTGGGGAATATAATATTGAATTTGAAATTTTAAATAAGGGCGTTTATTTCATAAAAGCCAATACAAATAATCAAACGGTAGTTGAAAAATTGATAGTTTATTAAAAACGATATTTAGGTTTTCAAAACTCTTGCAAGTATGTTCGGAATTTAGTTGAGAAGATATACCCCCATTTAAAAACTTGCATTAACTCCGCATTACCCCCACCCACTAAAAAAATTAGCTAATTAGCATTTCAACTAATTAGCTAATTAAACAGTGGAGCTGGAGGGAGTCGAACCCTCGTCCAAACATGGGATCCAAATTGCTTTCTACGCGCTTATTTCAGGTTTAATTTTGGTGAGTTTGCTGACCCTAAAATTACTACAAACCCCTTAGTTCCTTAGTTTCAAAAAGGTTTCGGAACAATCCCTTTTCTATCCCGACATTTTCAGTGCCTCGAAATCAGACGCGGCCGTTCAGCGCTTCTGGGAGACATCTCGCTTCATAATCTAATTATGAAAGAGGCAATTATAACATCCTGTTATAATTACGCAGCAAGAGCGTAGTTATTTTCGCCATTTACAATTTGAGGAATTTCTTTAGAGGGCAATCCCACAAAAGCCCTGCGTGCTTACAATCAAATCTTCCACCCTGTCAATTCCAAGCAGCCCCATAGCACCGAAGGTGCTTTCTAGTGATGTGTGCAAAAATACGTAAAATGGTCGGATTAATTACAATTTGCTTTAATTATGAATTTTAAGTTTTAAATTTTAAATGTAAATTAAAAAAATGTTGAATTAAGGTAGTGTTGGTGCTATTAATAATACTATGCTGCCAAATTCATAATTTATAATTATTCAATTGAAATTTAAAACTTAAAATTTAAAATTATTTTTATTTTGTCTTACTTTTTTTTATAAAAAAGTAACAAAAAAATCGCGCTTGGAACTGTTTTTCTAAATTCTACGTAGCAGAAAAAACGCGCAAAAATTAGCGGTCGCTGGAAATTTAAAATTATTATTTCAAGGTCATTGCAGCTCCCTCACAATTTTTTGCTAAAAGTATCCGAACCTTGAAAAAAGCATAAGTTTTCTACTACTTGAATTTTAAGAAAAACATTTCCTATGCGCACCAAGTTCGTTGGACACATTATTGCTAATTACATTAACTTAATTTCATTGGAAACTTTATTTGATTACAAAGAAAATTATGAATTTTAAATTATGAATTTTAAATGTAAATTAAAAAAATGTTGAATTAGGTTATACTAGTGCTATTTATAATACTAGGTTGCCCAATTCAAAATTCATAATTACAACATTGACATTCAAAATTTAAAATTACCCTTTCCACCCAACCACAGCATTTCTAAGTTCCAAATCGTTTGATAAAAGCAGAAATGTGTTAATGAGATAATGTGTTGATGTGTTAATGGGACCCTGTTGGTTACATAGTACTAGCCTGCCCAATTCATAATTTATAATTATTCAATTTGCATTTAAAATTTAAAACTTAAAATTTAAAATTACTTTTTCAGTTTCCTGTCCAAAACATGCATAAACCTATGATGCAACGGACTAAAAACAAGCACAAAAAACCCAGAGAGAATGGAAGAAATTAAAGTATTTGAAATATGAAGTTTGTGGGTAATCCAGTGCAAGAAATAATGTTCAATGCTGTTGTATAATAACACTATGACAATAAAAATTATACCATCTACAATGGTGCGTCGGATAAGTACACCTGTATCAAAAGTATCGAAAAAGAACAGGCACATAGTAATGGATATGAACAATGAAAGTGCTCTAAATATATTAATGATTGCTGCTATGCTTTGTTGAAATTCGGGTTCCGTAAACATGAGTATTACATTGAAAACGGATAAGAACGTATAACATAGAACACCCCAAAATAGCCATGCAATTTTATTTCTATTGGAAGGATTGGAAACTTTATAATTGAGATACAAGAAAAAAACCGCCGTTAAAGTGACAATTGAAAACACGGATGATTGCATGAATTTATTTCCCGGAAAGGTAAATGAAAGGGCTAATACTATAACTGGAAATGCAATCCACATGCGATTACTCAAAAATGCTTGCAGGTAAATTCTAATCAATTTTAATTTAGGAAAATATTTATTTACATCATTTTGATCAAGATGCTGTGGGAAATTCTGAAATGACTTTATGTAAATGGTTGAAGTAATGATAAAACTTAAAGTGAAGATGAAATTATTATTATAAATGGGATTTTGTACAAAAAAATAATTCAGTGCAATATTTTGTGAAACCAAAGAAAGAAATAAGGAAAATAAAAGGGCTCCCCTATTTGAATTGGCTTTGATGACTATTATAATGGAAAAGATAACATACAGTGGATATAATATAATATTAACATTATTTAAAAAATAGTCCCCAGCATTTATTTCATCAATACCTTTAAAAAATGTAATAAAAAATGCAATCCAAATTACACTCGTTATCAGAGAGGATACTATACAAGTTAATTTAAGTATGCTGTTAGTTTGTAGGTTCATTTTTTTGATGTGTTAATGTGTTGATATGTTAATGAGATAATGTGTTAATGTGTTGATGTGTTAATGTGTTAATTGGACCCTGTAGGTTACATTGTACAAACTGCCCAATTCCTAATTTATAATTATTCAATTGACATTCAAAATTTAAAACTTAAAATTTAAAATTACCCTTTCTTCCCAACCACAGCATTTCTAAGTTCCAACTCGTTTGATAAAAGCAGAAATGTGTTGATGAGACAATGTGTTGATGTGTTAATTGGACCCTGTAGGTTACATTGTACAAACTGCCCAATTCAAAATTCACAATTACAACATTACATTCAAAATTTAAAATTCAAAATTTAAAATTACTTTTAAGTTGAAATTTAAAATTATCATTCATATAACACTTATCCCAAACCTTCCACAAAAAATGTATCCGCTTTTTTTACTATTATTGAACATTCACATTTAATTAATGAAAAAAACATTCTTAGTATTTTTTCTTTTATTTTTTAGTCAGCAGTTATTTGCACAAGACCCCCTATTCAGACATTATACCGTTAGTGAAGGGCTAGCGAATAGTACCGTTTACTTTAGCATGCAAGATTCAAAAGGGTTCATGTGGTTCTGCACAGAGTCTGGGGTAAACCGATTTGATGGTAGACATTTCGAAACATTTACAATTGCTGATGGCTTAGCAGATAATGAAAATTTTAAATGTTATGAGGATAGCAAAGGAAGAATTTGGTTCTTAAGTTATAATGGGAAACTTTCCTATTTCAAGGATAATACCTTTATCAATGAACAAAAAGACCCTACTTTAAAATATGAAATTAAACAAGGTAAATTTTTAGTCGATATTCTGGAAGATAAAAATGGGAATATTTGGTTTTCACGTTTCCTAGGCGAACCTCATGTTTACAATGGGAAGAAGATAATTGTAAATACCATACCTGATAATTTATATGTTGAAAATTGCTATCCTTTGTTTTTGTATAAAGACGAAATAAGCACGCTCATTTTTGGCAATAAAACTGAAAACAATGGTGATATATTCAGACTCGACTTGAACACGAAGTTGTGTAAAATAATAGGAAATACAACTGTTTCAGATGGTATATACAGTATTATCAAGCACAATAGAGAAAACGGTGAATTCTATTTTCAAACAAGCAATGGAATAATGAATTATAAAAATGATACCATTGTTTACCTTGTAAGAAATAATGTTATTGATAATATTGCCGGCTCTTCTCTTTTTGATCGTGATAATTTATGGGTAGGTACGCCAACAGGTTTAATTTATATTCCTGAATTTGTTACTAAAGGTTACCTTGGAAATAAAAAAGTTTTTTTTGAGGGCATTCGCATTTCTTATATCATGAATGATAAAGAAGGTGGAATGTGGATCAATACTTTATCTGATGGTGTGTATTATGTACCTGCATCACAATCGCTAATTCATAATTTCCCAGGTAGCTCCATTCTTTCCATTGGCCATCATCCTACTTCCGATCTCTGGGCAGTTGGAAACTATTACGGTGATCTTATTGTGTATTCTAAAGAAAAAGTGATTGATAAATACCATTTCTCCTTCAAAAATTTAATAAATAAAGATAAAGTTACTCGACTCAAAAGCATTAAATGGTTATCAGAAACCGAATTATTAATAGGCACCGATTTTACTCCATTTATTTATAACCTAAAAACAAGAAAATTAAACCCATTGATTTTAGATTTAAATGGGGGTATTGGTTTTAGCGATATGGATGAAAGCGCAAATGGCTTATGGTTGACTGGTAGATATGGAATTTATTTTTGGGATCATATTAACTATCCGAAGCAATTCTATGGTTTCTACAATGACATACAAGTAAATCCTTTGGTAAGATTAGTAAGTGTTGCTGATGGTGGAAAAAAAGGATGTTGGTACACATCTATTCAAGAATTATATTGGTTTGACCTCGCTAACCAAAGCTCCACTTATATTGCAGGTGAAAACATTTTTAAATCTAATTTAAGAGACATAAAATATATCAATGGATATTTATGGATTGCTACTGATGGGAATGGAATTTTTGTTTTTAAAAACCGGAAATTATTCAGGCATATCACTAGTCAAAACAGTAAATTAACTAGCAATATTTGTCATAAACTAATTTTTGATGGAGAAAAAAATATTTGGATTGCTACCAATAAAGGAATAAGTCTATTTAATATTAGGCACTTCATGCATGTGAGGAATTTTTCAACAAATGATGTGCTTCCAAATGATGATGTAAAAGATATTAGTTTATATAATGGTAAAGCATATATTGCTACTCCCTCAGGTGCAATAATTATTGATGTTGATAATTTTATATCGAATGCTTCAGCTCCTGAAGTATATATAAGAAATTTAATTGTTGAAGGAAAAATATATAGCCAACTTGAACGTCCAAAATTCTATTATCACAATGGTGTAATTGTTTTATCATATTCGGCTATTACTTATCAAGTTAATAAATCTATACAGTATCGCTATCGAATTAATGGAGAACAATGGAATGAGGTAAACACGGACCGATTAGAATTTTATAGCCTCAACCCTGATACTTATACAGTAGAAGTATCAGCAAAAAAATACAATAGCGATTGGAGTGTGCCTACCTCCTACTCCTTTACAGTTCTACCTTTATGGTATCAAAGTTGGTGGTTGAAAATTATTATTACTTTAATAACCAGTGGACTCATATATTATTGGCTGTACAGAGTACGCAAAAGAGAGAAAGAAAAAACAGCTTATAATAAAAGAATATCAGAGCTAAAAAATAATGTGTTGGCTAGTCAGATGAATCCACATTTTATATTTAACACCTTGAATTCATTGCAAACATTTGTATTACAGAACAAACCATTAGAGGCCAATCATTATATCGCAAGGTTTTCTCGTCTCATACGTTCCATTATGAATTATGCTGAAACTCAAGTTATCAGTTTAGATAAAGAAATAGAATTTTTAAGTTTATATATTGAATTAGAACAATTGCGTTTTGAAGAAAAATTCGATACCATTATTAAAGTAGATGAAGAGATTCAACCTGCTATGATTTATATTCCCGCACTAATTATACAGCCATTTGTTGAAAACGCCATTAAATATGGATTAAGTGGATTAAAAGAAAAAGGTTTGTTAGAAATTATATTCAAAAAAGATGAGTTTAATTTATTGGTTAGCATTATTGATAATGGAGTTGGAAGAGAAGTGGTTGCGCAACAACAAGCTGGTACTTTCAAAGAATTTGAATCAAAAGGTATTAAATATACTGAAGAAAGACTTTTGTTAATTGCTGGGAACGACCTGAATAAAAAAATGGTAAATATTACCGATATTTATCAACAAGAAAAACCCTATGGAACAAAAGTTGAACTGATTATACCACTTATTAATGACTAAATTGAATGTTGTAATTATTGATGATGAAATTAAAAGTATTGAAACTCTTTCTTTGCTCTTAACCAATTATCATCATGATGTAAATATACTTGCTACTGCCAATTCAATTTCAACTGGACTTTCAACGATTGAAAAACATAATAAGGATATAGACATTCTTTTTCTAGACATTCAAATGCCAGATGGAGATGGATTCACTTTACTTCAACATCTTCCAGAAATCAAATTCAAAATTATATTTACTACTGCCTTTGATCAGCATGCACTCAAAGCCATCAAATTTTCGGCACTTGATTATTTATTGAAACCCATTGACAATAAGGAATTGGAAGCATCTTTAGAAAAGTTTAGGCGATTAAAAAATGACAAACAACACATTTCTTCTATCAGCAATTTAAAAGATGCCTTACAACAAAAAACAGTTTTCGAAAAATTAGCAGTCACCAATTTAAATGAAATCAATTTTATTGAATTATCTAAAATTCGATTTTTACAGAGTGATAATAATTATACTACGATCCATTTAGATAATAATCAGCAATTGGTATCTTCCAAAAACATAGGTTATTATGAAGAACTTTTAGAAGGAAATGATTTTTTCAGAATACATAATTCATATTTAGTAAATCTGAAAAAAATAGAACGCTTCATTAAAGGAAAATCAGGATCTGTAGTCATTGAGGGTGGTATTACCCTTGACGTTTCAATGAGGAGAAAAGAAAACCTTTTTGAAAGAATGAATCTTCATAAATAAAATTCTCCCCTTCCATTCTGTTAAATATTTCCAATCTGATTTAAAGCTAAAATTAAATCTGGCTTAATCTTTTCCATTCATTTACAAATTCACAACGCTTTCCAACAAAATCTAAGGAGAAGGTGCAAACTCTCATTGTCGTTAGGTTAACCTAACAATCAGTTTAATATTTGCTAAGAAATATCCATTAGGCGAAACCGAAAAGCCTTAAAAAGAGTAGGAAATACCAAATTAAAAACCTTATGTTAAAAAAAATCAACCTATTGTTACTTGCACTGTTAATTGTAAGCAACATCAACGCACAAACACAACTTGAAAAGTGGTACATATCAGGTAAAGAAATTGATATGACTAGTTCTCCAGCAGCAATTGCAGCAACTTATGGAAGCAGTATGATTAATGATAATGGGCCGCAAAATGCAATGTATGATGAAAATGGAGATTTGCAATTTTATGTAAATGGTTCAAGGATATTTGACAAATTTGATGTGATACAAGGCTCAATTTCCTCTAGTTCAATTAATATTGGGTATGAAAGGGCTGAATTCACGATAGTACCTTATTTAGATAACAATTCTTGTAGAAATAAATACTACTTATTTTATGCTGATAGCTATACTGCAAATGGCAATAAAACTATAGGATTATTTGGGAAAAGTATTGAGGTAAATAAAGCTACTAGTGCACTTACTATTCAAAATTTAAATAGTGGCGCTGCATTAACAAGCATATTTGATCCTGCTGCTAATTTTTCAGGAATTCATGCCCTTTCATCAATTGCTGTAAGTAATATAAAAAACGGAAAAAGGTATTTATACTGGGTTGCTGGTTTCAATGCAAGTGGTGTAACATATACTAATTATACCGGAAAAGTTAGCAAAGTTGAAATTTCTACACCCACAATTTCAAACCCAAGTGGATTGAGTGCGGCGACAAATCTTAGCCTACCTAGTTCAGTAAAATGTTTTTCTGCTGGAGAAGCAGACTTATCAGATGACGGCACTAAATTAGTTTGGGGATGTTCTCGAATTTCAACAGGGAATTATGCTGAATTCTACATTCTAAATTTAAATGGCAATGGTGACTATTCAAGTTTTTCAACTTTCTCTTCAACAGTTCAGAATGCGGGTCTTGCCCTTAGAGGAGTTGAATTTACTACCGATGCAAAAAAACTATTTTACACTACAGGTGGTACAACTAGTAGTACTGGCGGTGTTTATGTTAGAAATTTAGTTAATAATACAGATGCTTATGTAGCTAGCTCAGTTACTTTTAGTGGCTCTCAAATAGAAAGAGGAACTAATGGAATAATGTATGTTGCTAAAGTTGGAACAATTGCTGGTATAGATCCAACCACTAATACATTTTCAGGTCCTAGTTTAGCAGTATCTCCTCCCAAATATCCAAATGGTTTTGTTCTACCTGATCAAATTGATGGCTGTAATTATGATAATTTTCTTTTTCCAACTACTTCATTTGATCAAACTGTTTTTACTGCTTCAGGTAATGCTACTTGGACTCAAACAAGTAATCCAATTAAAACCAATGGACAACCTATTCGTATCCAAAATACCTTACGTTTTACAGGTGGTGCAGGTACAAATATTACCTTAAATGGAATGACTTTTGAATTTGGTGAAAATGCAAAAATGATATTAGATCCAGGTGTAAAAGTGACTTTATACAATAGCACTTTAAAAGCATTTGATTGTGCTATGATGTGGGATGGTATTGAAGTTTCAGATAATGCCACTCTATATTCAAATTCAACTCCAACAGCCTACAATCCAGTGGGAACTTTTATTTTAGATGCACATGCTGGAATTTCAACAAGTAAAGACACTAATAAACCACATAGTATCAAACTTGATATTCAGATGACACAATTTGATAGAAATCACCAACACATTGTTTTAATTAATGGTCCGGGTGGAACAAACATCAGCATTAAAAACAATAGATTTTTTCACTCTGAACCTTTAAGGGACCAATCAGGTACTTATGGAGTAAACGACCCTTCAAGTTCTCAGTTTTATGGACGTAGCAGTATAGAAGTATTGAACTATTTATCTCCTATTACAGCAGAAACTATTATTAACAATAATCTTTTTCATAGAGGTTTTCGCGGAATTAATGTTTATCGATCAGCTCTTAAAGCAGGTGATAACACCTTCCAAAACATGAGTTACATTGCAGGTATTGGTATTTATGTGAATTCTGGGAATTCAAAAAATACAATTTGGGTTGATGGAAATTCATTCAATAATACTTATAGGGCATTCTATGAAATTTATGATGCACATGTAACTTTTGTAAATAATACAGTGTACAATACTTTAAGTACTGCTGTTTATATTATTAATAATAAAGATTGTAGAATTTCTGTACTCGGCAATGTGATGAGAGGATGCAAAGAAAATGCAATTCTTTTATCTTCAAATGCAGGTACTGCAAATAATAATAAATCAGAAATCAATGTTTCAAATAATAATATCGGATTGCAAAAACAATCAACTGGAATAACTATTTCTGAAGCAAGTAGATCAAAATCTTTAAGTTACAGTAAAATGCTTGTTAATCATAATGTAATTAATGATGTAGCTTTTGGGATTAAAATTTATAACGTTATAGGCTTTCAAGATAAACAAGCGAAAGTGAGTTCAGTTGGCAATAGTGATGTGTCATTTAACAATATTACTTTTTATGCTACAAAAACTACCAATCGCATGGCAAGCGATTACAACATGGGGATTTTTCTAAGTGCTTGTAAAGGTCTAGCTGTATTAGGAGATACAATCAATACAAGTATGAACGGTTCTTGGAGAAATTGTGGAATTGAAAGTAACAACACTACAAGCACTTTGATTAAAGATAATGTCATCAAAGCTGGTAGAGGTGTAAGTGCAATAGAGAATGCATGGGATAATAATTACGTGTGCAATATATTTAATCAAAACGTAAATGGAATTTCTTTAGGAGATCATAAATTACGTGCAGCTGGTGATGTACATGGAGTTTTCAAAAAGGAATCAAGAGACAATATTTTCAGTGGTTCAACCGACAAGGATATTGAATTATATTTATGGCATATTGATCCTACAAATCCAGCAAATATTGTTACTAATATCAATAACAATAAATGGATATTCCTACCTACCCCTTCCTTAATGTATTACCCAGATCCAAACCCTATTTTTAGCAATCCTCCAGGATACCCTCATATTAATTACCTACGTGCCAACCAAGGCGGTGAAATGCCATTGTGTAATGTAGAAGGCGGCTCGGTTCCTCCATCATTTTGGGGACCACCAAATGCTGATTTAGCAAATGATGAATTATTCTTTTGGCAATGGCAATATGAATATGAAAAAGAATTGAAAGCTGCAGGACAAGGACAAATAAACAATCAGTTCATCAGTCAATTAATAGATGTAGAACAATTTATCAGTGAACAAGATTATGCACAAGCGAATCAAGTTTTGATTTCGATGCAAGCTCAAAGTGCTTATGAACAAAATTTAAAATCTGTATTTGATATTTTAGTGGATGTGATGATCAATGATCACCGTGCATTAAGTACTCAGGAAATCAGTACACTTTCAACGATTGCAAGTGGTACAACTTATGATAATGGAACAGCGGTGCTTGAGGCAAGAAATTTCCTTTGGACTGAAGCTGGATTAGAATTTAATGATCAAGCAGACCATACTTCACCAATATGTTTCAATGTAAACTATGATCCTTGCTACGATCAATTACCAGTAGTTAATATTGTATTAATTGATAACCAATATAACAGTTATCCAAATATTCCTATTACTATTGATGCAACAGGTAGGGCTAATTTATCTGGATTTGAAATCAACAATTTAGATCCAAATTTGATGTATTCCTTTTCAATTGATTTACCACATTCGCCACTGCCTTTTTTAACAATTGAAGATTGGCAAAATATGGATATCAACATAACCGATTTATGTGAAATAGAAAATCTAGAAGGAAAAGCAAATGGTATTTCAAATAACAAAAAAGAAAGCGTGAATATTTACCCCAACCCTTCTAATGAGAATTTCATCATTGCCATCAATGAACTAGTAGCGGATAGAATTGAAGTAACTGATATGGTTGGTAGAATCTTATTCAGCTCTCCAATTTCAGTAGGTGAAAAACTAATTCCAATTAACAGTAGCAATTGGACTAGTGGAACTTACATTCTAAAAATATATAATCATGATGAGGTAGTTAAATCTCATAAATTAATTAAAATGTAAATTGAATTAATTAGCTAATTAGCCGATGTGCTGATTAGCTAATTTTTTTCGTTGTTGCAACTTGCGTTGCAAAATCTGAGAGACATATCTATGAATTAGGAGAGGAATGTGTTGATGTGATAATGTGTTGATGTGTTAATTGGACCCTGTGGGTTACATTGTACAAATTGCCCAATTCAAAATTCACAATTTCAACATTACATTCAAAATTCAAAATTTAAAATTACTCTTTCCTCCCAACCACAGCATTTCTAAGTTCAAACTCGTTTGATGATAGTAGAAATGTGTTGATGTGTTAATGTGTTGATGTGTTAATTGGACCCTGTGGGTTACATTGTACAAATCTGCCCAATTCATAATTCACAATTTCAACATTACATTCAAAATTTAAAATTCAAAATTTAAAATTAATTTTAAATCTATTCTTTCACAAATCTTGTTTGACTAACTTCCCCTTTATTATTTTTCAATTGTAAAAGGTACATTCCTTGTTTGAGATTTGAAACTTCGATTTCCTGGCTAATAAAATCCTTTTCTAGAATTTTTTCACCGAGTAGTGAATAAATGCTATAGGATATAAAGGTTTCTTCTGATTCAATATGCAAGGTATGGTTAGTTGGGTTCGGGTAGATTTTTACATTATTCCAAATTAATGTAGATGAAATTCCATTTGGATTACAATTAGGATCACAATTAGGAGTTAAACAACCACAGGGATCTAAGTGATAAAAAAAACCTTTTACTCCTTCTATATTTAAAATAGTATCATTGTAATTGGCATATCTTCCTGCTAATAAAATATCTCCTTGTTCAGTAACTTGCACATCATACAAATTTTCAAGCGCATCATCTTTTCCTACAACTCTTTTCCAAATGAAATTTCCTTGCAGATCAAATTTTACCAATAAAACCTGACCATCTCCATCACTTAAAGTTGGACTCGGTACTTCAATATAACCTGAACATAATAATTTACTATCCTTTGTGATAATAATATTATTAAATAATTCATTAAAATATTCGCTATTGTTATCCCCTTTAAAAAAAGGATTTCGTTTAATCCAACGGATAATTCCATTTGAATCTAAACTCATAATCATTGCTTGGTTTTGATTAATATTTGACTCTAAGCAATCGTAAAGATTTGAGGCAATATAAAAATTACCGTTTGAATCTTCAGCAATTTTACTCGTATATACACCACAATGATAGTCTTTGCTAAATGAAGTATCCCAATGAAGTTCAATGGTCTTATTCCATATTAGGTTTCCAAAACTGTCTAATCGATTAATATCTAATCGTGGCGAGGCTATATTAGGTCTAATATATTTATATCCAATCATCATGAAATCACCGTTAATACAGTTTATAACATCACTTGCAATTTCATATTTTGAAGATCCGAAATACCTGCTTGAAACTAAATTTGCATTTGTATCAAATTTATGCATAGAAAAATTGTAAGAGGAATCATTTGTATAGTTCACCCCAAATGCAAAGATGGAATTATCTTTTTTAATTAATTTAAATCCAAATTCTTTGGGTTTGTTCAATATCAATTTTGAATTCACCACTTGACCTTGTTCGTTTATTTTATAAATTTTCAAGCCATAATTATCTGTACTGCTTAAATCATCAGAACCAATCACCCAGTAATAATCATTGTATTTTTGCAAATCATAAACTATAGTTCTCCCAAGTGTTGTATATTTAAAACTATCTACGACTTGCCCCTTTTTATTTAATTTAATAAGCCCGAAATCTAAATTGTTACTGCTGTCACATAGTGTTGCAACTAGTAGCATATTGCTGGAATCTTTCGCATTGTAATATATTTTATGGATATCTGAATTTAAGCAGATTTGTAAATACTTACTACTATACAATTGAGCAAACGTACTCAATTGAGCAAAGCAAGAAAATAATAGTAAGTACAGAAATCTCTTCATTACATTTTAATAAATTTATAGAATTCCTATTTGTCTTCAAAATACAAATAAATAGTCTTAATTATTTTTAAATTGAATTATTTAATTAGATTAATGAATATTCGTGCATTGGGAAATAATTATGAGGTGGGTTAATGTGTTGATGTGTTAATGTGTTGATGTGTTAATGAGACTCTGTAGGTTACATAGTGCAAACCTTCCCAATTCATAATTTATAATTATTCAATTGACATTCAAAATTTAAAACTTAAAATTTAAAATTACTTTTAAGTTGACATTTAAAATTTAAAATTCAAAATTTAAAATTACTTTTAAGTTGACATTTAAAATTCAAAATTTAAAATTACTTTTAAGTTGACATTTAAAATTCAAAATTTAAAATTATTCCCATTTCTTCTCCGTTTTTCCCTATTTTTATAAAAAAAAAGTATGAAAGTCTTCGGTATCCCCAACTGCAATACAGTAAAAAAATCATTAGATTGGTTGAAAGCCAATAAAATTGAAATTGAATTTCAAGATTATAAAAAAGTTGGAGTAACAGAGAAAAAACTGAAAGAATGGATTGCACTTGTAGGATGGGAGGCTTTGGTAAATAAAAAAGGAACTACCTGGCGACAATTAGATGATGAGGTTAAGAATAGCATCACTACTGAGAAAAAAGCTATTGCTTTGATGATGGAAAAAACATCTGTTATCAAGCGTCCAATTATTGAATTAACTAAAGGCATTGTTTTAGGATTTGATGAAGAAGAATACCAACAAAAAATAAAAACAAAAAAATAATTCATTGAGAAAATATTTTTTAATTCTAGTTATAGTTATTGTCACTTTTCTTCAAAGTAAAGCACAAACTTATTTCCCACCATTAATTGGCTCTACTTGGGAAAGTGTAAGTCCAGCGAGTTTAGGATGGAATGTAAACAGAGTAGATAGCCTCTATCAATTTTTGGATGATAACCACAGCAAATCTTTCATCATTTTAAAGGATGGCAAAATAGTTATTGAAAAATATTTCGGAACATTTACAAAAGACAGTTTTTGGTATTGGGCATCGGCCAGCAAATCATTGGCTGCTGTACTTACTGGCATTGCACAACAAGAGAACAAACTTTCTATCAATGATAGTGTATCTAATTATTTAGGTCTCGGTTGGACTGATTGTCCTGCGGAAAAAGAAGGCCTCATCAAAATAAAAAATTTATTAAGTATGACCAGTGGATTGGATGATGGAATTGCACCTACTCCAAGCATACCTGATCCAGATAATTGTATGGCAGATAGCTGTCTGCAATACCTTACAGATGCTGGTACACGCTGGGCTTATCACAATGCACCTTACCGATTGATACAAGATGTTGTTGCCAATGCAACGGGCATGACTTTTCAACAATATTGCAATACAAAAGTGAATGCCAAAATTGGAACATTTGGATTGTGGATTGATTATATATTTTATAGCAAAGCTCGTGATATGGCGCGTTTCGGACTGCTCATTCAAAATAAAGGTATTTGGAATAATGATACCGTGTTGAAAGACTCATTGTATTTCCATGCCATGACCAACAGCTCACAAAGCATCAACCCTTCTTATGGTTATTTATGGTGGTTGAATGGAAAAGGCAAACACATGCTGCCTCAATCACAATTAGTTTTTCAAACAGACATCATTCCTAATGCTCCTGATGATTTGATTGCTGCCTTAGGTAAGAATGATCAGAAAATTCATGTAGTGCCCTCTAAAGGGCTTGTAATCATTAGACAGGGCGATGCTTCAGGTCTTTCCTTATATGCACTATCTTCTTTTGATAATGAATTATGGGAACAATTGAATCTATTGTTTCCTAGCACTGCTATCCAAACCATTGCTCAATCTAATGTTCAATTATTTTATCCTAATCCGAGCAATGGAAATATACAGTTCGCTGAGCAGGTTGACTATGTGGAAATTTACGATATGTTGAATAAAAAAATTATAGCCCAAAACGTTGACAAAAATTTGACATTTCAAACTGAACCTGGTATATATCGCTTGCTAATGCATCAAAAAGGCCAAATTATAGGCAACCAATTAATTATGATTCAGTCTGTACGATAGGCTTTTAACTATATTATACCACTCTATCAAAATTATATGTAACCTTAATAAATCACTTGCGTAAAAGGTAACCATAACAAGTTTTACCCAATCTACACCCAAGTGAACTTACATAAAGAAATATCTAACCTAATTTTAAAAGCTACAGTGATTATTTGCTGCAGTCTTTTAGCTAGCGCTGGATTTACTAATGAAGAGTCACTATTATTTGTAAGAGATGTTAACCAATTAGATACCGAGGCTGCATTTTCATTCTCTATTATGAGTGATAACCATGGTGCTGAACCTTCAAGTGAAATTCACATGGCCAAAATGAATAAATGGTCAAGAGAAAGTGGTGATGAATTCATCATTGGTGTGGGTGATCAAGTTTCACAAGATCCTGATAATGATTTCACATCATACTTAGTAAGAGATGCATGGTGGTACAACCATTTTTATCCAACCATTTCTGATGCTGAAAATGTTTACTATGGTAAAGGTCAAAGCGATTGGGGTGCTGGTGGACAAATGTTGAAAATCCTTAACTTTCAACAAAAACCAAACATTGAAATGAGAGATAATAACACTGAATATTATACTCAAATAAAAGTTAAAGAATACACCGTTCATTTAATTGTTTTACACTACCCTGATGAACCTGCTGACATTGATATCGCTTTCCCTGCTGATAGTCGCAATTACCTAATCAACAAATTAAAAAGCATTCAAAAAGGACCACAAGATATTGTAATTGTTTCTGCTCACTCTAGATATGGATCATGGATTGATTGCTTAAACGCAGAACAACAAAAAATAATAAAAACAAAATGTGATTTAATGCTTTCTGGTTCTACTCATTATTTTGAAAGAAGAAAATTAGATACATTCGGAGATAAAGGTCCATTAATGGTAAGTGCTGGTTCAGTAAACCATGCAAGATGGGGAAACCCTAATGGATACATTCAAGTGCACGTAATGAAAGCACCATTTGCTTTAGTTGTTCAATATGTAAATTTAGACGACAACGAAAGAAAATTACAAAATGCACCATTCTCTTTCATGAAAGTTATCAATGGTGAAATTAGTACCCTCGACTTAAGTCCACTAATTTAATTTCCTCCACTTATAAGTTATTCCTAATACCATACGTCTGCCTTGTATTGGCGCATACATATAATTCGGATCGAATGTATATCCGTTTGGATTATTCTCCGAAATGTGTTTATCAAATGGATCAAAGGCACGCATGATGGGATCTTTTGGAATAAAATTCAACACATTTTTCATCGACACATATACCTCCCATTGTTTACTGATGATTTTATTTACTTGTATATTTTGAATACTATACCAAGGTGAATGACTATCGCGATAATCATTAGGCAGTACTGGCAAAGCCATTGGACTATAGAAATTGCCAGTATAATCAATGGTAATTCCACTTTTTTTGAATTGATAATTGAATAAGAAATTACCAGAAATTGGGGAAGAATAATATTGTTCAATTCTGATTAAATCTCCTTGTGCATTTTTGTTTTTTGAATACACATCTAAGAAGGAAACACCTGTTGTTAATTTCAATGGTATTTTAAAATTCCAATTCACATTTAAATTCATTCCTCTTGAAATGGCATATCCATCTAAATTCTGATACCTAATTTCATTGGGGTCGGCATCATAATTTGCCAAAATTCTATTGGTAAAAAATGTATAGAATAAACCTAAATCAGTAGTGATAAATCCATGTTGATGATTAAAAAACTTTGAATGATTAATAGATATATTCCATGATTGCTCCGGATTCAATTGTTCAGAAATCACTACCTCCCTTGCTCCTGTTAAGGCTGCATGATCTTCTGTAAAAATATTAACCACTCTATAACCATTACCTATACCTACTCTTATTACATCATTTGATTGTGGTATTTGCAATTTATAATTTAAACGAGGTGTAAGAATTAAACCGTGCACTGAATGCACATCCACTCTTGCAGCTGCAACTAATTGTTGATGCTCAGTAATGCTATATTCATTTTGAATAAACAATCCACTCAATATGGATTGGTTGGGTTTATTCTTTAAAATATTATTTTCTGTTTGTGTGGTAGCAAAAGTATTATCATCAAAGAAATTATATCGAAAACATAAGCCCGCCAAAAAATCATTTCTAACATTGATTCTTTTATCATATAAGAATTGTGCGAAGGCTACTTGCTGTTTAGCATTAAATGATTTGATACCATAATATGATTTTTGATCATGCAAATTCCATGAATATTGTAAAGTCAATTTCTCTTTTTTCAATAAAGGATAATTTCCAATTAATTCAATTCTATTGGTACGAATGGTTTCTGCATAAATACTATCACCACCCTTGAAAGTACTATTCCACCTGGTTTCTCCACCCCATCTATCTTCTGACAAATACCTAATTGCAAATGCCATTTTTTGTTTATTTTTTCGAATACCAATTACCCATTTATTAAATAAGGAAACTCTATTTTGCAAAGTTATATCTGTAAAACCATCATTGTTAACATCTCGCAAAGCTTGGTATCTAAAATAATTTAAACTCAATAACATACTTGCATTTTTTGATATTGCTGAATTAATTATCACATCAGTATTACTTTCCAAATGAGAGCTCATACTACTTTCAATATCCAAAGCGGTATTTTCTGCTGGTGCTTTGGTAATAATATTGATCAATCCGCCTATTGCTTCTGATCCATATAAAGCTGAAGAAGGACCACGAATGATTTCAATTCTTTCTATTACAGAATTTGGAATTCCACTCAATCCATATACCGTTGATAAACTACTTACAATAGGCATACCATCAATCACAATCATGGTATAAGGACCTTCCATACCGTTAATATGAATATCACCAGTATTGCAAACATTACAATTAATTTGCGGCCGCACGCCATTCACCAATTGCAAAGCATCAAATACAGTAGCTGTTTTATTTTTAGCAAAAAATTTAGGTGTAATAATTTCAATGGCTATTGGACTGTTGGCATAAGAAATTTCTTTCATGGTTCCACTGATGACCACTTCACTGGTATTATGCTCGGCTGGAAATAAATTGATCAATAAGCGCGAATTGTTTACTTGCGTTAATTTAACTCGTCGCAATTCTTTACGATAGCCTAATAATGCGAATTCTAATTTAACTATACTATCTCCTTTTAATTTGATGGAGAAGTTTCCATCGAGGTCAGTTACGGTACCATTATTTGCTCCAATTACTCTAACCGAAACAAATGCCAATGCTTTACCGTCAGATTCCACTTTGCCGCGAATGACCTTCTCTATTTGAGCATTACTCTGTTGACTTATCAACAAAAACAAAACAAGGAATACCTTTATATTCTTAATCATAATTAGGCAAATGTAATAATATTTTTAGACTTGACTAAAATATTATTTTTTAGCCATTTTATGAATTATAGGTACATTTGACCATGAAAAAAGCACAATTGCTATTTATTTTCCTTGTATTCAATCTCCTATCATTTGCTCAAAACAAGCAAAATCAGTTCAGAGCGGGTGATATATTGTTTCAAGATTTAGATTGCGGACCCTTATGTGATGCCATTGAAGCCGTAACGGAAGGCTTTCAAGGCAAAGATTTTTCACATGTGGGTATTGTAATAGAAAAAAAGAAAGAATTATTTGTAATTGAAGCCATCGGCGCAAAAGTAAGAAGCACTCCTCTTAAAGATTTTTTAGCAAGAAGTTTAGATAGCCAAAATCAACCGAAAGTTTTAGGAGCTCGAATGAACCAACGCTATCAAAAACTAAATAAAAAAGCATGTAAAAATGCTATTCAAATGGTTGGAATTCCCTATGATAATCGCTTCCTATTAAATAATGATTCATTATACTGTTCTGAATTAATTTATGATGTGTTTAAAAATGCAAACAATGGAATTCCTGTATTTGAAATGCAAGCAATGACTTATAAACAGCCTAACAGTCAAAATTATTTTCAAGCCTGGATTGATTATTATAAAGATTTAAAATCAAATATTCCGGAAGGTGAATTGGGAATCAACCCTGGTTTGATTTCTAGATCAGCCAATCTTCAAATCTTCTACCAATATGGTAAATGGATTAACCAACCTTAGTTTCATCAAATAAATTAGCAAGAATGGCGTTTAATGCCATTAATGTGGAAATCTCGTGCACTTTTTAGTGGAATATTTTATACTAAAAAGAATAGATTTGACACTTATTGCTATTTATCTACACTTATGACGGTTAAAAATCAATTTATTTCTTTCCTTCTTATCCTTTTTACAGCAAATTGCTTAGCTCAAACCAATTCTAAACAATTGGAATTGAATAGCAAATACACCGATGCATTAAATTTATTAGATAATCAAAAATATGTAGCTGCTCAAAAACTATTTGAAGAAGTTGAGCATGCTATTGATGTACACGGCATTGCGAAAGAAAATAAAGAAATTACTTTATTAAAAATTAATGCAGAGTATTATGCAGCTGTGTGTGGATTGGAGCTTTTCAATGCCAATGCAGAAAAATTGTTATTGCAATTTGTAATCAATTACCCCGATAACCCTTGTTCTAAATTAGCCTCATTTGATATTGGGAACTTTTATTACCGCCAATTGAAATACAAGGAAGCGCTTGAATGGTATGCCAAAACCGATGCTAGTAATTTTTCACAATCACAACGTACTGAATTTAATTTCAAAAATGGTTATGCTAATTATGAAGAAGAAAAATATGAACAAGCATCTACTTTTTTCAAAAAAATAAAGAGTACCAATTCGAAATACACTTACCCTGCTATATATTATGAAGCATTGGTAAATTATGAATTAAAAAAATACAAAGAAGCATTAGCTGGATTTGCCAAATTAAAAGACTCCAAAGTTTATGCAGAAATAATTCCTTATTACATTGTAAAGATCAATTATGATTTAAAAAAATACAATGAATTGTTGGCTTATACAGCTGAAATAATTAAGCAGAGCAAATTAAAAAACGAAAAAGAAATATTATTGCTTTCAGCATCTGCAGCATTCTTAATTCAGAAGTATGATGTAGCTAGTAATTATTATGAATTAGCAGCCAATAAAACTTCCTTAAAAGACCAAGAAGTTTATGAATTGAGTTATAGTTATTTTCAACAAAAGAAATACTTCGAAACAACCAACAGCATTAAACCCATTGCCGATCATAGCAGTATTTATGCACAACATGGATTGTATTTAATGGGAGAAAGTTTTGTATTGTTGAATGATAAGCAATCGGCGAGAAATGCATTTTGGAAAGCAAGTAAATTAAAATTGGATGAAAAAGTAAAAGAAGAATCATTCTTTAACTATGGCAAACTTTCCTTCGAATTGCAATTTAACCAAACTGCTATTGAAACTTTAAGAGATTATTTAAAGCAATATAAAAAATCAGAAAATACCGCTGAAGCAAAATCTCTTTTAGGTGATGCATTGCTATCTACTAAAAACTATAAAGACGCCATTAAGATTTTAGATGATATTGAAGATAGGACTCCATCTGCCAATCTGGCCTTACAAAAGGTTACTTATTTTAGAGCCATTGAGTTGGTGAATAACAATGAATATAAAGAAGCCATTCAATTATTCAATCGTTCATCAAGCATCAATTCAGATAAAATATTATTGGCCTTGGCTCAATATTGGAGAGCTGAATGTTATTATCAATTGAACGATTATGAAAATGCCTTAAAGAATTTTTCATTGTTCTCTCAATCCAGTTCAGCTACAGGTATTGATTTGTTCAATACAGTCAATTACCAATTAGGTTATACTTATTTTAAAATGGAAGATTTTAAATCATCTGTTTTCTATTTTGATAAGTATTTAAAAGGAGAAGACAAACAAGTTAATGCGGATAAAAGAAAAGTAAATGATGCAACCTTGAGATTGGCTGATGGTTATTTCATGATTAAGGATTATGATAAGGCCTTATTCTCTTATCAAAAAATTAGTAATGAAAAGGCTGCAGGTACTGACTATGCATTGTTTCAGAAAGGAATGATATTGGGCTTACAAAGTAAACAGAATGATAAAATTGTTACGCTGAAACAAGTATTAACGGGTTATCCAAAATCAACTTATGCTGATGATGCTTATTATGAAATTGCCAATAGTTATTTCAGCATGAACAATACGGTAGATGCAGCCATCAACTTTAATAATTTAATTAACTTGTATGCTAACTCTAGATATGTAGCCAAATCAAAATTAAGCTTAGGTTTAATTTATTATAACGATGAGAAAGATGCACAAGCATTGGCAGCATATAAATCTATTATCATTGATTACCCTGGTACCGAAGAAGCCAAAGAAGCATTACTAGCTATTAAGAATATATATGTAGATGCTGGAAATGCAGATGAATATTTATCCTATATCAAAACATTACCATTTGCTTCAGTGAGTGCAGGAGCCCAAGATTCTATTTCTTATCAATCAGCCAATAGCCGTTATTTACGAAACGATTGTGATAATGCTATTGTTGGTTTCAATTCTTATTTAGATAAATTTCCTACTGGTTATTTCAGCACAGAATCACATGTGAATCGTGCGGAGTGTTTATTGAAAACGAAACAAGAAAAAAGAGCTTTGGAAGATTTTGTTTATTTAATTGATAATAACAAATCGAAATACATAGAACGCAGTTTATTGATGGCAGGTAGAATTTCTATGAACCAAAATGACTATCAGAAAGCTAGTAAATATTATACACAATTAGAAACGGTAGCTGAGTATAAAGAGAATTATGCTGAAGCCATTGCCAATGTGATGAAATCAAGTATGATGTTGAATGATACTGCTTCTACCCTTACTTATGCAAACAAAGTATTGGCTTATGAGAAATCGGCTACTGAAGATTTGAATACCGCACATTTATTCATTGGCAAAATTAATTACGCTAGTAAAAATATTGATAAAGCATCAGAAGAATTTGCCATTGTAATTAAAAATACCAAAACCATTTTAGGGGCTGAAGCTAAATATTATGCTGCCATGATATTATTTGATAAAGGCAATTATTTAGACGCACAAAAAGCATGTTTTGAATTGAGTAATCAAATTCCATCTTATGAATACTGGGTTGCCAAAGGTTTTATCTTATTGGCTGATACCTATCAAAAATTAGGAAATGATTTCCAAGCAAAGACTACCCTTCAATCAATCATTGATGAGTATGAAGGCAAAGATGAAATTATTCCAACAGCAAAGAAAAAATTAGAAGAATACGCAATTCCAAAACAATAATCAGCAAGAGAAGATGAGCATACATAAAATAAAAACTTACGGATTCTTGATGTTGTGTTTAATTGCAACTAAGGGTTTTAGTCAGAAGAATCTTTCGGAACAAGTAAATGTGGTAAGGGCATACAAACCTATACTGGCAGAGGCTTTAAAGATCAATACCAATCCGGAAATAAAAACGGAAACATTTAAAATTGAACCACTTCAATACGAGGTAAAACCATTCAAAATTGACAGTACTTTGAAAACTACTCCTATAGTTGCTGAGAAAATGAAGAATGAAAGTATCAGCAAATTATATCCAGCTTATATTAGAATTGGTGGTGGAAATTATGCAAGTAGTTTTGCAGAGGCTTATGTAAGTAATTTAAGATCAAAAGAATTTCAAATTGGCGCAAAGCTCAATCACCAAGCAGCAGTAGGATCGGTAAAAAACATGGATTTTAGTGAGAATAAATTAGGTGTTTGGGCAAAAAGAATTTATTCAAAGAATACCTTTAGTGTGGCATTAAATTATGATAGAGACGTGAATTACTTTTACGGATATGATCATAAATTATTTGAATTTGGAAGAAGAAAAGTGCGTCAACAATTTGATTATATTGATTTACAATCTACCATTTACAATAATGCAGGTTCAAGCAATAAACTTAGTTACAAAGGAGTATTTAATGCTTACAATGTAGGTGATGCTTACAAAGCTTCGGAAAGTAGATTGATATTTGGTGCTAGCTTTTTATATGATGTTTACGGATTATCTATATCATTTGATGCTGCTAAAAATAGCGACTCACTTTCGAGCAGCAATAATTTGTTTGAATTCAGTCCTTCTGTAAATTTAAAACAAGGAGATATTTTATTAACCATTGGTTTAAATACTTATCAAGAATTTGGAGCTAAATCATTGTTTCATGCTTACCCAAATATCAAAGCCAGTTATGATTGGAAAGATGCAAATTTGATTGCTTATGCTGGTATTACAGGAAAAGTTAGAAAAAATAGCTTTCGTGATTTTTATTCAGAAAATCCTTTCTTAGGTGCTAATCAATTAATTGAAAACAGCAATGAAAAGATGGAGCTTTTTGCAGGCGTTAGAGGAAGCATTAGCAATAAAACGGCTTATCAATTTAATTTCTCTTTTTTACAAACAGCAAAAGAGGCTTATTTTGTTGCTGATTCAGATGTGGTACATAGCTATCGAATTATTTATGATGGCAATGCTTCTAGTTCCATACATTTATTGGCTGCTCTAACTTATCAGAGTAATGATAAAGTTAGGTTGTTTGGTCAATTAAAAATCAACAGCTATACTACTGATACTTTAGCAGAGGCATGGCATAAACCATTGTATGAAATTAAAGCTGGTGCCACTTATGCCATTGCTGATAAATTCAATTTAAATGGAGATGTAATTGCCTATTCAAGTATGAAAGCACCTAACTATCCAACAAAAGTTGTAAGCACCTTAAAAGGGGGAATTGATTTAAGTTTAGGAGTAGATTATCGTTATTCAAAAATCATTTCTGTATTTACTAAATTCAATAATATTTTAAGTTATAAGAGAGAGCGATTCCAATATTATAATGGTTACGGGTTCCAGGCATTGGTTGGAGTCGGTTTTAATTTCTAAGTTTAGTATCTTTGAGCTATGGAAAAAAAGCTATCAGTCTATATATCAGAACTATTACTTCACTTTGATTGTGTTGTAGTGCCTGAATTTGGTGGAATTGTAAGCAATTACCGCTCAAGTTATATCCATAACAATGGAAATTCATTGGTTGCAGCTTCCAAATCATTGGCTTTCAATCAGAATTTAAATCACCAAGATGGCTTATTAGCCAATTATATTGCAGGTGCCGAAAAGTTAAGTTATGAGGATGCCAATAACTTCATTCGTACAGAAGTAGCACAATGGAATAAAACCATACAATACTTTAAAACACTGCGCTTAGAAGAAATAGGAACCTTTGAAGTAAGCAATGACTTATTGCAATTCAAACCAGATGAAAAGGTAAATTATTTATTAGAATCATATGGTTTAAGTACGGTTGGATTAAGAGCACAAAGTAGAACAAGCACTAGCACTCAAATAAATAATACTAGTTCGGTAAAAGAAGAACCAATCATCATCAGTATTTCTAAAAACAAAATTTTAAGAAATGTTGGTATTGCTGCTTCTATCCTACTCATTGCATTGGTAGGTGTATTAATCCAAAGCAATAATAAAAACTTAAATAAAACCATTGACGCCAGTGCATCAATCATTGATTCACCTGAAACTATGGGTTTAGAATCAAGTGTATTTGTGCCTTTGAAGGAATTGAGCAATTTATTTAACCCTACTTTAAAACCTGTTGAAGTAGAAATAAAAGCAAGCGCCAACAATGTTTCAAACAAGAATGCCGTTATTCAATCGAATAAAAAAAGCTTAGCAGCGAAAATTGAAAAAACTAAATCAATAGCAGCTGTGAAAAATGAAAATGCAGAAATAGCTATTGAGCCAAAGGCAAAAAACAGCGTTCAACATTTTCAAATAGTTGCGGGTGTTTATAATACTTATGAAGAAGCAGAGAGTATGCTAAACAATTTAAACATCACTGGTTTTGAAGCTAAACTATTGCCGGTTGCTAACAAACAAAAATACCGTGTAATTATTGGTGATTATTATAACAAAGAAAATGCAAGTGCAGATTTAGCACAAGCAAAGCAAATAAATTCAAACTTTTATCTTTTAACACTTTAAATTTTTAAAATGATCTTATTACAGATTACTGAAAATATTGGAGCAGATACACTTTCACAAGCTGTAAATGCAATTCCGCAAGTAGCTGCAGCAGTTCCTGAAAAATTAAATTTATTGGCCTTGATATTAAAAGGTGGATGGGTAATGATTCCCATTTCAGTTTTATCCATCATGGGCTTTTATATTTTCTTTGAAAGGTATTTCACTTTAAGAAAAGCGAATAAAGATGAATCGAATTTAATGGTTCAAGTTAGAGAATTAATTAAACAAGGGAATTTATCGAATGCACAAGCTTTGTGTAAACAATCAAATACTCCTATTGGTAGAATGCTTCAAAAAGGATTGTTAAGAATTGGCAAACCTATTAAAGAAATTGAAGGCGCCATTGAAAACGTAGGTAAATTAGAAGTTGCAAAACTAGAAAGAAACATCAGTGTATTAGGCATCATTGCTGGTATTGCGCCAATGTTAGGTTTCGTAGGAACAATTTCAGGTGTAATTAAAATCTTCTATAATATTTCATTACAAGATAATATCAGCATTGGTAATATAGCAGGTGGTTTATATGAAAAAATGATTACTTCAGCTGCTGGTTTAATTGTGGGTATCTTAGCTTATATCGGACACCATGTATTGAACTTAATGGTTGATAAAATCATTCTAAAATTAGAAACAGAATCAATTGATTTCATTGACTTATTGGAAGAACCTAGTAAATAATGAATCTACGTCGCCGACATAAAATCACACCTGAAGTGAGTGCATCATCCATGAGTGATATCATGTTTTTCTTGATGCTGTTTTTCTTGATTGCTTCCACAGTTGTAAATCCGAATATGATTAAGCTACTATTGCCGAAAGCTGCCAGTGGTCAATCTATTTCCAAGAAAACAATCAGTGTATCAATTACCAAAGACCTACAATATTATGTGGAGAAACAATTGGTTTCTGCTAATGAAATTGAAGGAGTTTTAAGAAATTACATCGCCAACTCAAATGAATTAACTGTTATCTTATATGTTGACAAAACCGTGCAGATACAAGACATTGTGAACGTAATGGATATTTCAAATAAGTTAAAAGTTAAATTGGTTTTAGCAACTGATCCAAAAAAATAATCGCCAAGTATATTTCATCAATGGTCAAAGAAGAATCACAGAGAAGTAAAGCAATTATTAGTACTGCATTATTGCATGCATTTTTATTTGGTGCCTGTTATTTCTTTTTTATCAATGTGCAAATACCTGTTGAAGAAATTGAAACTGGTGGAGTGGTAATAAATTATGGAACTTCAGATGAAGGCATGGGAAATGATTTTACCAGCACAGAAGAACCAGCTATTGGAGAAAATATTTCACAAACACCTATCGAAGATCCTAATCGTCCGAACTCTGCAAGTACATCTGCAAATACTGACGACAAAGAAGTGATCACACAAGATTTAGAAGATGCCCCTGAGATGACCAGTAGCAAAGCTAAATCAGCTAATACTACAACTACTACAAATCCTACTCCAGCAGTTGTAACCCCAACGGTTGATTCAAGGGCATTATTCAAAGGGAAGAAAAATAAAGGTACAGGTGAAGGAGATGGAAATGGCAATACACCTGGTAACCAAGGGAAGCCAGATGGTAGTACTACAAGCAATTCTTATACAGGTAATGCTGGTGATGGTAGTGGCGGAGTTGCATTGAATTTAACTGGCCGATCATTTATATCTAAACCAAAAATACAAGATGACGGACAAACTGCAGGTAAAATAACGGTTGATATTTCAGTTGATAAAAATGGTACTATTGTTACAGCAAAAGCTGGAGGTAGAGGAACAACTATTTCAAATGTCAACCTTTGGAACAAATGTGAAAAGGCAGTATTGGGTTGTAAGTTAAATGCTATTGCAAACGGACCAGAAATACAGGCAGGATCAGTCATATTTACCTTTATTTTAGAATAGTTTTTAAAGCTATTGTAAAATTATTCAACATGAATTACCAACAAACCCTCGATTATTTATTTGCTCAACTACCCATGTTTCATAGAGTGGGAGCATCAGCCTATAAACCTTCTTTGCAAAACACTTTAGATTTATGTGTGGCGCTAGGCAATCCTCAACATAAATTCAAGAGTGTGCATATTGCAGGCACCAATGGTAAAGGTTCTACTTCACATATGCTTGCAGCAATATTTCAAGCATCAGGTTACCGCACTGGCTTATACACATCGCCGCATTTAAAGGATTTCAGAGAACGTATCAAAATAAATGCAGAAATGATTTCAGAGGAATCAGTGATTCAATTTGTAGCAAAAAACAAAGCATTATTTGAAAGCATACAACCTTCTTTTTTTGAAATGACTGTAGCCATGGCATTTGAACATTTTGCAAAAGAAAATGTAGATATTGCAATCATTGAAGTAGGAATGGGTGGACGATTAGATTCTACAAATATTATACAACCCGAGTTATCTATTATTACCAATATTGGTTTTGATCACATGGCTTTTTTAGGTGATACTTTAGAATTAATAGCTAGAGAAAAAGCAGGCATTATCAAACAAAATATTCCGGTTATAATTTCTAAATCACAAGTAGAAACTAAAAATACATTCAAAGCAATTGCGGATGAAAGGTCCGCTCCTATTCAGTTTGCCGATGAACATTACCATTTTGAAAGAGAAGCCAATTCAGATAATCAACAATTAACTGTTTCTTGTAATAAGATTGCTGAACCTAAAAAAATATATCAAACTGATTTGCCAGGAAACTACCAATTACAAAATTTAGCAGGTGTATTAAATGCAATAGATATTCTGAAAACAAAGTATTCCAAAATAACTGATGCCTCCATTCACAATGGATTAGCCCATGTTAAGTCATTAACTGGTTTACGAGGCAGATGGGATATGATTCAAAATCATCCACTTTGTATTGCAGATACTGGTCATAATGAAGATGGAATAAAAGAAATACTTAAACAATTATCTTTCACCCAATATGACCATTTACATTGGGTATTTGGAATGGTTAATGACAAAGACATCACTAAAGTGTTATCTCTACTTCCAAGCACTGCTACTTACTATTTTTGCAAACCAAATATTCCAAGAGGACTAGATGCGGAAGAATTACAACAAAGCGCTAAGGGTTATGGATTGTTAGGAAATTGTTACGAAAACGTAAGTTCAGCTTTGAATGAGGCTAAAAAAGCTGCTCAAGATAATGACTTGGTATTGATAGCAGGTAGTACATTTGTAGTAGCAGAAGTGATTTAAATATATTTATTTATATTTAGTTGCTTCAGTAAATCAGGCTCTACAAATTAATGAAACAGTTATTTAATACTTTAATAAATTTAGGTACCCAAGAAGAGCAATCTTCCATTGAAAAGAAGCGGATTCAATTAATCAATTATATTTCACTATACCTCATACTTTCAAATATAATTTATACTATTTTTCAAAGCTTTAGTTTTAATTATTCTATACTTTTTGCAATCTTTTTTTGCTCCTTAGTCTTCTCCTTTATTCTCTATTTAAACTCAAGAAACAAAGTTCTTTTAAGTACACATTTGCTTTTTCTAAGTTTATTTATTGAATTTAGTTTTACAGCCTATTTAGAAAGTGCCACTGCTTTTAATAAATACTATTTAATACCTGTTTCTGTTTTACCGTTTGTATTATATAAAAAAACGGCTACTCGTTTTTTTGTATTTAGTTTAACAATAGCAGTTTTTTTAACTATTCATTTTACTCATTCTTTTTTTGTACCTGTACTTGAATACAATCACCTTAATTTTGTGTTAGATACAATCTTTGCTTTTTTCGGGATGTATTTTGTGATTCACTTTTTTATACATCAGCATGAACATGATTTACAAACTATTTTTGCACAAAACAATCAATTAAACATTCAAAATACCAATTTACAAGATTTGAATGCCACCAAAACAAAGTTATTAAGCATAGTGAGTCACGATTTAAAAAATCCAATACATAACATTCTGCATTTATTAGAGAATTTTGAATCTAAAGAATTATCTGAGCAGGAATTAAGAAGCTTTACATTGGAATTACATAGATCTATCAATGGACAATTTGAATCAATTGAAAATCTGTTGAAATGGACACAATTGCAATTGAAAGGCATACAAACTAAACCTACTAGATTTCATGCTATTGAATTAATGGAGAAAATTTTAATTCCATTTGAAAAAAGAATTCAAAGTAAACAACTTAGAATTGTAAAGAATTATCAAAGTCCGATAAACATTTATGCAGACACAGATCAAATTGAAATTATATTGAATAATATATTAAACAATGCAATTAAATTTTCCAATGACCATAATCAAATTTCGATTGAGATAATAGAAAAAGGCAATGAAGGAATAATTGAAATAATTGATAATGGTGTAGGATTTGAAGAGGATATACAAGAGAATTTATTTGATTTCACTAAAATAAAATCTACTATAGGAACCCATAATGAAAAAGGAACTGGTATTGGATTGGTATTGTGTAAAGAGTTTTCCGACAGAAATAATGCTAAACTTCAAATAGAAAGTAAAAAAGGCATTGGTTCAAAGGTGAGTTTAAGTATACCATTATCAAAGAATTGAAGAAATGAAAATACTAATTATTGATGATGAAAAAGACATTTGTTTCTTATTGAAGAAAATGTTAGAGCCTGAAAAAAATGAAGTATTGATTGGAAATTCAATAGCAGATTACCATTTACTTAAAAACAAATTTTTAGCAGATGTTATTTTCCTCGACAACAATTTACCAGATGGTTCTGGGATTGAATTAATCAAACAGATTAATCAAGAATTTCCAAGTATTAAAGTTATTATCATTAGTGCATTTGATGGTAAAGTGGAAAGAGAGTTAGCAGATAAAAATGGTGCCTACTACTTTATTGGCAAACCATTTTATAAAGAAATTATACTAGACGTTTTAGCAACAATATAAATTATGGTAAAAAGAAAAATATTTCTTTATGGATTAATTTTTAGAGAAGCATGCAGAGAATTTGTTAACGATAAAGCCTTGAAATTAAGTGCAGCCCTTGCCTATTATACTATCTTTTCCATATCACCTATGTTAATTGTAATCATATCATTATGTGGTATATTTTTGGGTAAGCAGGCTATTGAAGGACAATTGTATTCACAAATAAATTCACTGGTTGGTAATCAGGCAGCATTGCAAATTCAAGAAATGATTAAAGGCGCTAACATTATTAAGGGCAGTTATGTAGCTACAGCTATTGGTTTAGGTACCTTATTGATTGGTGCAACGGGTGTATTTTCAGAAATACAAGACAGCATTAATTTTATTTGGGGAGTAAAACCTAAACCTAAAAGAGGTTACGTTAAGATATTAAAGAATAGGTTAATGTCTTTTGCATTAGTATTAGGTATGGGATTGGTGCTTATTCTCTCCCTTTTATTGAATGGGATTTTAATTGCATTCAGTGCCAATATCATCAAACACATCCCTTGGTTTCCAATCAATTTTGTGAATGCCTTCAATTTAGGTTTTACCTTTTTTGTACTAACTTTACTTTTTGCGGTTATATTTAAAGTATTACCCGATGCCTATATCAAATGGAAGGATGTAATTGTTGGTGCAATGGTTACTTCCTTATTATTTTTATTTGGGAAATGGGTAATTGGTTTATACTTAGGAATGTCAGATATTAATTTCACTTATGGAGCTGCGGCCTCATTGGTAATTATTTTATTATGGGTTTACTATTCATCCATCATACTTTATTTTGGTGCAGAGTTTACTCAAGTATATGCTGACCATGCAGGTAGTGGAATGATTCCCAAAGAATATGCAGTATTAATAAAAAATAGAGAAGTAGAAAAAATTTCAAATAAAAATCATGGCTGAGGAAAAGAGAAAAATTTTAGTGGTAGATGATGATCATGACATTTGCCTTTTATTAGATCGTTTTTTAACAAAGAATGGATTTGAAATAACCATTGCCCATAGCGGAAATCAAGCTAAGGAATTGTTCAATGCAAATTCTTTTGATTTAATTATGTCTGATTATAGGTTAGGCGATATGGATGGTTTAGAATTATTGCAAGAAGTTAAAAAAGTAAACCCGAATATTGCATTTATAATTATTACTGGATATTCTGATATTAAAACCGCTGTGAAAGTAATTAAATTAGGTGCATTTGATTATGTAACTAAACCTTTATTACCAGATGAAATTTTGGCAACCATAAGAAAGGCGATTAATCAACCATCTGCAAATAAAGAGCATGAAAATAAATCAAATTCAGTAATTGATAAAAAAAATGAAACTGAATTAGTAACAGGAAATAGTAAAGAAGCAAAAGAATTAGTAAAACAAATAGAACTAGTTGCTCCTACCAATTATAGTGTAATTATTTTTGGAGAAACAGGAACAGGTAAAGAATCAATTGCCAGAACCATACATCAAAAAAGCACAAGAAACAACGAACCCTTCATTGCACTTGATTGTGGAGCCTTAAGTAATGAATTAGCAAGTAGTGAATTATTCGGACATGAAAAGGGTGCATTTACAGGCGCCATACACCATAAAATTGGTCACTTTGAATTAGCCAATGGTGGCACTTTGTTTTTAGATGAAGTATCTAACTTAAGTTTTGAAATTCAGACATCATTATTACGAGTTTTGCAAGAACAAAAAGTAAAAAAAATTGGAGCTACAAAAGAAACTTCTATTGATGTTAGAATAATTGTAGCATCAAATGAGAATTTAAGTCAGGCAGTAGCAAAAGGGAAATTTAGAGAAGATTTGTTTCATCGATTGAATCAGTTTGATTTACAACTCACTCCATTAAGAGATAGAGGAAAAGACATTGTTTTATTTGCGGAGTATTTCTTAAAATCAGCTAACAAAGAATTGAATAAAAATATTTTTGGTTTTGAAGAAGAAGTGGTGAATAGTTTAAACACCTACCATTGGCCAGGTAATTTGAGAGAGATGAATAATGTGATTAGAAGGGCTGCCTTGCTTTGTAATGATAGCTATATAGAAGCCAAACATATTCCTCATGAAATTATCAATAACATCAGTTTGTCTTTTTCTGATAAACCTAGCCAGTCAAGGGATTCAAAAAAAACAGAACTAAATTTAAATTTAAAAGTTACCAGTGTGGAAGCTGAATATGAAACGATAGTTGAGGTACTTAAAAAGGTTCAATTTAATAAAACCAAGGCAGCAAAATTGCTTCAAATTGATAGAAAAACATTATACAATAAAATGAAAGCCTATAATCTTTTGTCGGATGCCCCACAAAACAAACCTGAATAGAATACATTTTTCACCCCTCTTTTTCATTTCAACAATTGTAGTTTGTATCATACCTACATTATTGAATTGGATGGGTATTTATTTTGGTTTAGATAATTACTTTGTCAATTTAGAAAACATCAATGTAATTAATGAATTACAAGCTAAAGTTACCTTATCTCCATTATTAGCAAGCAAGTTTACTCATACTCTATTGGTTGGAAGCTCTATTACCATTGCATTTCTAACTGGGATTCTCTCTTTTGTTGATTATTCAATTAAGAAAAATGTTAGCACACCCATTGTAGGTGTTGCATTATTTTGTGCAGGCATGTTGGATGTGGTACACATATTAAGTGCAGATCAATTAATCAATTTACAACAAAATACTACTGATATTACTTCCTTTACTTGGTTGTTTTCAAGATCCTTTCATGCACTCATTTTGATTTTAGGAGTTGGAATCTTTTTAATACAACGGAGAGAATTTTTAAATCAAGAATATCGAAGTGAAAAGTATTTTGTGTTGTTCATCAGTATAATATTTTTCCTATTAGCCATCAATGCAATATTGATTGTTACCGATGAAGCATTGCATATACCTGTAATGTCATTTCCTAATTCAGTGTTATCCCATCCGTATGATCTAGTTCCTCTCCTATTATATTTAATAGCGGGACTTTTCATATTCCCTAAATTCTACAAACAAAACCCATCTACCTTTTCACAAACATTATTGCTTTGTTTAATACCAGCAGTGTTTGCACAATTGCACATGGCTTTTGGTTCAAAAGTTATTTTCGACAATCACTTTTATATTGCCCATTTTCTAAAATTGTTTTCTTACCTCATTCCATTTATCGGTTTAAATATCAATTATATTGAAACATATAATCAAGAAAAAAGAGCCTTAAAAGAATTAGACCTAGAAATGATTGAAAAAGGAAAAATTCAAAATACTTTGCAAGGTGTACTTGATGTTTCTTTAAATGGAATAATGGTTTACCAAACTGTAAAAGATGAGAAAAATAAAATTATAGATTTCACTTTAACTATTATGAATCCAGCAGCCTCAACCATGGCTCAATTGGAAGTAGATAAAGTAATTGGTAAAAAGATAACCGAATTGGTTCCTGGTATAATTCATAGTAAACTATTTCATGATTATGTAAGTGTAGCTGAAAGTGGTATGCCAAAAACATTCGACTTTCATTCTCAAACAACTTCAAAAGATTATAGAATTTCAGTAGTGCCATTAAATAAAGGGATAGCTTTGACCTTCAATGATATTACGGAACAAAAGAAAGGTCAAGAAGTATTATTGAATTTTGAAAAAGTGACTGCAACTAGCAAGTTTGCTCGCATCATTGCCCATGAAATAAGGAATCCATTGACAAATATAAATTTGGCGGTAGAACAATTAAAAGCCGAACCTATTATTTCAGATGATCAGTCTACTTATTTTGATATTCTTACTCGTAATACCAATAGAATAAATTTACTTATTGCTGATTTATTAAACTCTTCTAAACAAACTGAATTGCATTTTGAGAATATATCTGTAGCTGAATTAATTGCTCAAACTTTGAAAGAGGCTGAAGATAGAATTCAATTGAAACAAATTCGTGTTAACCAAAATCTAGATCAAAAATTAATACTCAATGTTGACATTGAGAAAATTAAAATCGCCATATTAAATATCATTATCAATGGCATTGAAGCCATGAAAAAAGGAGAAGGTGAATTAGAAATAAAAACACTTATTCAAGAGGAAAATATTCAAATTAGTATTGCTGATAATGGCAGTGGGATTTCTGATGAAGCATTAGAAAAACTATTCGAACCATTTTATAGTAGTAAGCCAAAAGGTTTCGGTATTGGACTAACCTCTGCACAAAATATCATCTTCAATCACAAAGGCACCATTCAAGTGAATAGTAAACTTGGAATAGGAACTCAATTCATTATTAATTTACCTACGAAGCAATAATTAGCAATTTCTTATAAAAAACCATCATTCCAAATAATTGGCTTGATTTTGGTATTAAATTAATTGATCCTATATCTACCGATGGGAAATAAACACCAATTCAATCAAATGAATAGGTATTATGAAAAACTGAAAAAATAGAGAAGATTATTTTCCCCAAATTGGGGATTAATCTACTCGAATTTTTCGAGGTCAAATCGGGAATATTAGAAAAAAACATATAATAAACAGGTATTTAGCATTTTTTAAATTAAAATACAGTTTGGTATAGTTTTTCTATTAGATAGAGAAAAAAAGGAATTGAGAAATTTATTATTTATTCTTTCTGTTTTCTTAATAATCTCATGGGGTGTTGCAGTTTTTGCATTAAGACTTGAGGGTTTAGTTCACTTATTACTTTTTATGGCAAGTATAAGTTTGTTGATAAGTGGTTTACAGAGCAGAAAAATATAATATCACGATAATAGAACAACACAATAAAGTTTAGTTTAGAGCAGAGAATGGGTAACTCTGTGATTGAAATAACCGGGGCGCCCGCCTCGGTTTTTCATTTTTAAGGATAGCTTCATTATCTTTAAGCAAAAGATTTAACTAATGTCGATATATACCTTTAAACAACAAAAAAACATCATCCTCTTCTTAATAATACTATTAGGAATTTTCCTTGCTTATTCTTTACGTAATATATTCTCTGCAGCTTTAGGTGCAATTATACTTTATACCCTTTTTCGGAACCTCTATTTATCCTTGGTCAGCAAAAGAAATTGGAAACCTTCCCTTGCAAGTTTATTCATCATATTTTTCACATTCATTATCATCATCCTCCCCTTCTTTGCATTAAGCTGGATGGTGATAGATAAAATTTCCTACTACAATCAGAATCAACAACAGGTACAAGAAATTATTAATCACCTATCCACCATTAGTGGACTAGACTTTAAAAATTCAGCAGTTATTGAAACAGTTATAAAAAATATTGAGAGTTGGGCACTCGGCTCTTTCCCTAGTTTGGTGAATGCATTACTAAGTGTTTTCTTATTAATTTCCATCATGTATTTCGTATTGTATTTCATGTTCACTAATCATGAAAAATTTGAACAAACTATTTTAAGATACATGCCTTTCAGAGAGCAAAGTTCTTTATTACTTGCTGAAGAATTAAGAAACATCACATACTCAAATGTATTAGGTCAAGGCATCATTGCCATTACACAAGGAGCATTTGTTGGTTTAGGATTTCTAATATTTGGTATTGAAGATCCGTTCTTTTGGGGTGTGGTAGCTACTATGCTTAGCTTTGTTCCTTTAGTAGGTTCTGCATTAGTATTTGTTCCTGCAGCATTAATTGAATTGTCTTATTCAAACATCACTTCAGGAGTTGGTATACTTTTATGGGGGGTTATTATTGTAGCAAATATTGATAATGTTATTCGATTAATTATCAATAAAAAAATAGCAAATACACATCCTATTATTTCAATTATTGGGGTAATTATTGGCTTACCCATTTTCGGAATACTTGGATTGGTTTTCGGACCTTTACTTATTTCATACTTCTTATTACTAATAAGTATATATGAAACAAAGGTGGGTATTCAATCAAGTAAAAATGAAGATTTTATTAAAGAGATAAATTCAAAATCTGAATAAGATGCTGAAGAAATTCTTTCCTCTTCTTTTAATTATATGCTTTACGTTCTTTTGTAATGTTTTTGGGCAAGAAAAAAATGCAGCCAAAGACAGCAGCAATAGTTATGATAAAGTAGATAGTGCCATTTATAAAGTTGCGAAAAGAAATAAATTAACCTATTGGCTATTTTCTAATTTATATGAAACCCCTAGCCCGAATGACAATGTAGTAAAGCCTATTCAAAAGCCCATGAATAAGGACAATTTGTTAAGATTCAAAGGAAAGTTGATTAGAAATATTCGGATAAAATCTCTTGACCCATTTGGAACAGAAGTGGAAGATACTTTACTTTTAAGAAGAGGACTTTTAGAAGATATTGGTAATACCATCAATGTTAAAACGCGAGAAAAAATAATACGGAACTTATTACTTTTTAAAGAAGGAGATCGTTTAGACCCTTTAAAATTAAGAGAATCAGAACGTTTATTACGTAGGCAAGAATATATTCGAGATGCAAGAATTTATTTGCCTGCTAAAGCTAATCGTAAGGCCGACTCAACAGATATTATTGTTGTAGTGCAACAACGTTGGTCTATCAATGCTGGTTTTGGCTTAAGCACCACTGCTTCTACTTTTAATATTTCTGAAAGTAATTTATTCGGAACAGGTAATAAAATTAAGCAAGCTGGAGAATTGGATATTAGTACATTTAAATTCACCAAATGGTCGGGAGAATTTAAAGATGTGAACATAAAAAACACCTACATAGATGTAAGTTTATTTTATGATGTAAACCCAGCTAGATATTTTAGAGGTGCATCCATTGATCGAACATTTTTCTCCCCATTAACTAAATGGGCTGGTTCTGCAAGTTATATACGGTTTCATGAAAATTTAGAATTTATTCAATCTGATGGAGCCATACTTCCAGCACCTTTGGCTTATAATAAAACAGATTTTTGGGTGGGTCGTTCCATTCCATTTTCTAATGCACAAGATGATGCTTCAAGAAGTACCTCATTGGTTTTAGGTACACGATATGTGAACACCCGATTCATTGAAAAACCACCCATATATATAGATTCTGCACAAAATTATAAACGCTCCGATTTGTATTTGCTTAGCTTGGGTTTTTCATCTCGAAGGTATTATAAAGACCGTAAAATTTTCAGATTTGGAAATACAGAGGACGTGCCGGAAGGTAGATCATTTGCGGTGGTGACAGGTTTCTTAAAAGAAGCTAAAGAAGATTTTATTTATACTGGTTTGAGAATTGCTTCAGGGCAACATATTGAAGGGTTTGGTTATGTATCTGCAAGTGCTGAATATGGTATATTTTATAATGAATTTATCACACAACGTGGTGTGTTTAGTATTGATGGATCTTACTTTTCTGACCTTTGGAATTTAGGTGGTAAATGGAATATGCGTCAATTTATTTATTCAAGAATAACCAATGGATTGAATAGAGATTTAAATGAATACATTACTTTAAATGGTGGAGGAACTGAAGGCTTGTATGGTTTTAGTAGTACACGTGTGGGTGGTAAAAATAAAACGATAGTAAAATTTGAATCAATCATCTATACCCCTTTCAATTTTGCAGGTATTCAATTGGCGGCCGTTGTTTTTGCTGGATTTGGAAAAATTGGTAAATCATTTGATGCAGCAATTACAGATAAATCATTGTACCAAGCTTATGGCTTAGGCTTCCTCATTCGAAAAGATAATTTAGTTGTAAATACCATTAGAGTATCTGTTGGATTTTATCCAAATATCCCATATAATTCTGGCACCAATTACCGTTTTAATCCCTATAGTTTATCATCCTTAAACCTAAGAGATTTCGATGTTTCAAAACCTGATTTGGCTTCTTATCGTTGAGTT
The DNA here is from genome assembly GCA_965279595.1 of Sphingobacteriaceae bacterium. Taxonomy (GTDB): domain Bacteria; phylum Bacteroidota; class Bacteroidia; order Sphingobacteriales; family Sphingobacteriaceae; genus CAIKLP01. The sequence continues at coordinate 1,869,416 of OZ257246.1, read as the reverse complement.
TCGTATCTTGTGCTATGGAACCTAAAGAAAATAAAGAGCAGGTTAAAGAATTAATTGAAAGTGCGAAAGAATACTTAGCCATTCGCAGTGATTTAATTGTCTTACAATTTAAAAAAGCTACCGCAGAATTAATTGGTCAAAGTGCTTCGAGCATTACCATATTGATTTTTCTTACCATGACTTTCCTTTTTGGAAGCATCACCTTGGCTTTTTATCTCTCCGAAATATTTCATAGTTATACCAAAGGATTTCTTTATTTATCAATAGGATATTTTGTACTCACTTTAATTGCTTTGCTTTTGAGAAAAAGTATTCGCAATGGAATTGTGAATACCATGATTAAATTATTATTTAAAACTGACGAAGATGAATAAGATCAATAATGTATTAGATCTTGAAAGAGAGATTGTTCGTTTAAAAATGGAAGCGAAACAAAAAGAAATTGTTTTAAATAATCAATTTGAAGAATTAGTAGAAAATTTCGAACCTGGTAAATTATTGAATAAAGGTTTTAGATCTATGTTTAGCAATTCTATTCAAAACAAACCAATTATCAGTACTGGATTAAGCTTAGCAGCAGGGTTCCTTATTGAAAAAGTATTGTTAAGAAAAACGAATTTCATAGTAAAATATGGCCTGGCACAAATTGCCATGAATTTAGTTTCTACTTTAGTAGATGAAAACTGGAATCCTCCATTGATCAAGAAATTAAAAGATGCTTTGCAAAAACTGGTACATCTTGAAAAAGAAAATACTGAAGAATCAGATCATTTACCTGATGACTCACGAATAGATTTATAGACTTTTATTGCCAACATCAATAAGGCACTGAATATAACTAAACCCAATAATCCATAAAGGAAGTTTCCTGTATTTTTCAATACCACTAAAAAAACAATTGCTACTAAAAAAACGGTGGCTACTTCATTCCATATCCTCAATTGGGCACTTGAAAATTGATAAATATTATTTTGTAACTGTTTAAATATTTTGTGAAAATACAATTGATAAATAAACAAGCCAATGACAAATGCTATTTTTAATTGCATCCAAAATTCTTGATAATAGTTCATGGTTACAACCAAGTAGGTACCTGTTACTATGGTCAGGATAGCCGAAGGCCAAGTGATTCCGAACCAAAGTCTTTTTTGCATAATTTTAAATTGTTGCTGCAAAATTCTTTTTTCATCTTCACTTTTATCATTTGCTTCGGTATCATAAATAAACAAACGGACGATATAAAACAAACCTGCAAACCAAGTAACCACAAAAATAATGTGGAGTGCTTTCCAATACAACATGAGCAAAAATGATTAGTGTAAAATTATTGGGCCTGTAGTAATTAAATTACTTTTATGGTAAGCCTTATCGCGAAGATAATAATCAAAACGAATAGTATCAGCAAATACAAAGGAAATATCAATGCTATACTCTACTTCCCCTTCAGCACCTGGACCACTGCTGTATTCATTGATGCGTGAATTGAAATTTAATATTTGGTTGGTAGAATCGTTGGGAACAAAAATATGCTTGAACAGGCCATTTTCCATTTCTAAATAATCAATAAACAAATTGGTTGAAGTATCATTCTGAGAAACTCCTAAATCTCCATCTCCATCTGTGAATCGGAATTTCAAAAGTACTGCAGTATCTTGACCAATTGAATTTTTCAATAAGGTATAACTAGCTTGAGTTATTTTAGGTTCATCTGCAAAATTCTCTACTTTATTACAAGCAAAGGTTAAGGCAGAGATCAATAAAATAAATAGAATCGAATTTTTCATTTCAAGCATTTACTGTAAATTTACAATATCTTATACAAAACGATTCAAAATGGACAAAATTTTTGCTGACTCTATTTTTTCCATTAGGAATGAAGAAGAATTCAAGCAAAAAGCGCTAGAAGTATTTCAATATCAAGCCAAAAACATTCCCGTTTATAAAGAGTACATTGATCATTTAGGCTTGAAACCGAGCCATATTCAACATATTGAAGCAATTCCTTTTCTTCCTATTGAATTTTTCAAAAAGCATATCATTAGCGATCAACCTTCTCTTCAACATCAAATATTTAGTTCGAGTGGTACTACTGGATCTACCACGAGCAAACATTATGTACATGATTTGTCAATTTATGAAAGCAGCTATTTGAAAGGGTTTGAATCTTTCTATGGACCAATACATGATTTCTGCATCATAGCCTTGCTCCCATCATATTTAGAAAGAGAAGGCTCCTCATTAATTTATATGCTGGAAGATTTAATCAAAAAAAGCAAAAATGTTGATAGCGGTTTCTACTTGAATGAATTTCAACAAATCCAAAATATTATTCAACAAAATGAAGGGAAGAAAAAAATAATACTTTTAGGGGTAACTTATGCCTTGCTTGATTTTGCAGAACAATTTCCATTTGCTATGCATGATGTTATCATAATGGAAACTGGTGGAATGAAAGGAAAGCGAAAAGAAATGATGAGAGATGAAGTGCATCAAATTTTGAAAGAAGCTTTTCAACTTAAACAAATACATTCAGAATATGGAATGACCGAATTATTGTCGCAGGCTTATTCTACTGGCGATGGAAGGTTTCACTGTCCAACATGGATGAAGATATTAATCAGAGATAGCAAAGACCCATTGACTTTATTAAACAATGAACAAACTGGAGGAATCAATATTATTGATTTAGCCAATATGCATTCCTGTTCATTCATTGCCACTCAAGATTTAGGCAAAGTATATGCGGATCAAAGTTTTGAAATTTTAGGAAGATTTGATTCAGCAGATACTAGAGGATGTAATTTATTAATTGAATAAACTATTTTACAATTAATAAAAAATAATTCTTCTTACCCTTTTGTACCACAATAAATTGTTGGTTGATCAAATGTCCTTTATTAATAAGTGTATCTACTTGATCAAACTTCACCTTATTGATTGACACACCACCTCCAGCAATCATTTTCTTTGCCTCTCCTTTAGAAGGAAATACACTGCTATGTTCAGCCAAAAGATCAACAATATTGATTCCTGCTTCCAATTTATATTTCTCAATATTGAATTGGGGTAAGCCTTCAAACACTTCCATTACTTGGGCTTCCGACTTATTATCTAAAAACGCAAGATTGCCATTTCCAAATAGAAAATCAGTAGTTGCTAAAGCAGTTTGCAAAGATTCAGCACCATGTACTCTATTACAAATATCATTGGCTAGGGCCTTTTGTAAAGTTCTTAAATGAGGAGCTTCTTCATGTTGCTTTTCTAATTCAAGTATACTTTGTTGATCTAATAAAGTGAAAATTCTGATATATGATTTGGCATCTTCATCAGAAGTATTTAACCAAAATTGATAAAATTTAAATGGAGATGTTTTACTAGGATCTAACCAAATATTTCCACCTTCTGATTTGCCAAATTTAGTTCCATCGGCTTTTTTAATTAATTGAGTTGTTAAGGCAAATGCAGTTCCAGCATCTTTTCTTCTGATGAATTCTGTTCCTGTAACTATATTCCCCCATTGGTCTGAACCGCCCATTTGCACAAGGCATTGGTGATTTTTCCATAAATAATAAAAATCATATCCTTGAACCAATTGGTAACTAAATTCAGTGAAAGACATTCCTGTATCCCCTTCTAATCTTTTCTTAACAGAATCTTTTGCCATCATGTAGTTTACCGTAATATGTTTACCAACATCACGTATAAAATTTAAAAATGAAAAATTCTTAAACCAATCATAATTATTAACAAGTACTGCAGCATTCGCTCCATTCTCAAAATCTAAATAAGCTGAAAGCTGATCACGAATAGATTGGACATTATGATTTAGAATTTCTTCAGATAATAAATTTCTTTCTTGAGATTTACCAGAAGGATCGCCAACCATACCAGTTGCACCACCAACCAAAGCATAGGGTTTATGACCAGCCTTTTGAAAGTGAATTAAAGTCATTATTTGAACTAAATGCCCTACATGTAAAGAATCTGCTGTTGGATCAAATCCAATATACCCACTGATCATGCCTTCATTCAGCTTTTCCTCTGTTCCTGGCATGATATCATGCAACATTCCTCTCCACTTCAGTTCTTCAACAAAATTCGTCTTCATCCGTTATTTCTTTAATTTAGATTCCAAAGATATGATTTTTCATTTTTTAGCCTTAGTAGATTTTTGATTTTATGAATTACTTATCCCACTTTTATTTTGACCAGTCAAACACTGATTCATATTACCTTTTAGGGATAGCATTACCTGATTTAAGCAAAAATTTTCATCGTCGATGGAATATACATCCTCATAAAAACCATATAAAATGGCAACATTCTGCTAATTTATTGTCGATAGAAAAGGGATGGAATAGGCATTTAGCAGTTGATTTCTTATTTCATGAATCAGATTATTTCAAAAGCAAAACCGATTATATCAAAGAAAAAATCAGCACTGTTCCTTTTGAAAATCAGAAAGTTCGGCCTTATATGCTTGCTCATATTGGATTAGAATTGATTCTAGATACTTTGTTGGTTCAAGATCGTTTAGTTTCTATTCCTAGTTTCTATAAAAACCTACAAAACATTGATAACCAAGAACTAATTAGCTTTTTAAGTTTAAATGGAATTATGGAAGCTGCTGATTTTATCCCTTTTTATGAAAGATTTAATACGGTACAATATTTGAATAATTACCAAGGCAATGAATCGATAGTTTATGCGTTAAACAGAATTAATCAAAAATTGACAGGTACCCTATTTGATGATCAATCATTTGAAGCTTTAAAAGTGTTAATGATTGAAATTATGAAAGAAATTGCCCAAGATTATATTTCTATATTTGACCATATTCAGAAAAACATTAAATAAATGCTGAAAAAAATATTTTTCATTCTCCTTCTTACAATTATCCAATTTTCCCTTTTCGCACAAAGTAGAAAATACAGTAATGAGTTTTTAAGCATTGGCGTGGGTGCAAGGGCCTTAGGGATGTCTAATGCAGTAGTTGCATCAGCTAATGATGTTACAGCAGGCTACTGGAATCCATCTTCTTTAACAAAAATGACCGGTAATATGCAAGTTGGTTTGATGCATTCAGAATACTTTGCTGGTATTGCAAAGTATGATTATGCTGGAATAGCTGCTAGAATAGATGACCGAAGCAATGCAGCATTTTCAGTCATTCGTTTTGGGGTTGATGATATACCAAACACTACTGAATTAATTGATGCTGGTGGAAATATTAATTACGATAGAATAACAACTTTTTCAGCTGCTGACTATGCCTTCATAGGATCTTATGCAAGGAAAACAAAAAACGAGAAGTTAAGCATTGGTGGAAACGTAAAAGTAATACATAGAAAAATAGGTGATTTTGGACAATCATGGGGATTTGGATTAGATGCTTCTGCAACTTATTCGATCAAACATTTTACTTTTGCTGCTTTAGCAAGAGATATCAGTACCACTTTTAATGCTTGGTCCTATTCATTGAATCAAGCAACTAAAGATGCATTTGTAAGAACAGGAAATGAAATACCTGAAAATTCAATAGAAATTACAAATCCAAAAATCATTTTAGCTACTAATTACGAAACTAAAATCAATTCAAAATTTGGATTATCAACTGAAATTGATTTAGATATCACAACAGATGGTGCAAGAAATGTATTGATAAAATCAAGTGGAAGTGCATTAAGTATTGACCCTCACTTAGGCTTGGAATTGGATTATCGCAAAATAGTTTATTTAAGAGGTGGGGTTGGAAATATTCAAGAAGTAAAGGATTTTGATAACAAAACTTCTTATACAGTACAACCTAATTTTGGCTTGGGACTAAAAATTAAAAACATTTCATTGGATTATGCTTTGACAGATATTGGTAATGTTTCTGACGTACAATATTCAAATGTATTTTCTTTAAGACTTGACATTTTTAGGCATAATTAATTCCTTAAAATTTATTGCAAATCTTATCTTCGTGTATGAATCGCGAAGAAGCAAAAATACGCATTGAGCAACTTTCTCATTTGCTTAATGAACACAACCATAATTACTATCAATTATCAAAGTCTGTAATAAGTGATTTTGAATTTGATCAATTATTGGAAGAGCTCATTCAATTAGAAAAATCATTTCCAGAATTTGTATCAATCAACTCTCCTTCGCAAAGAGTAGGTGGCACTATAACCAAGAACTTCAAAACTATTGCTCATCGTTATCCAATGATGTCATTAGGTAATACTTATTCTGAGCAAGATTTATTAGACTTTGATCAAAGAATCATAAAGCAAATAGGTGAAAATTTTGAGTACGTATGTGAATTGAAATTTGATGGCTTAGCTATTGGTTTGACTTATGAAAATGGTCAATTAATTCAAGCACTAACAAGAGGTGATGGAAGTAAAGGAGATGATGTAACTTCAAATGTAAGAACCATAAAGACCATACCCTTGAAGTTGCAAGGAAATGATTACCCTGCTGACTTTGAAATAAGAGGGGAAGTTTTTATGCAAAGAACAACCTTTGAACAATTGAATCGTGAGCGTGAAGAATTAGGAGAAAGTGCTTTTGCAAATCCAAGAAATTTTGCTTCAGGAACATTAAAAATGCAAGACTCTAAAGAGGTTGCTAAAAGAGATCTAGATTGTTATCTGTATTTTTTATTAGGGAATGATTTGCCTTTTAAAACACATTATGAAAGTTTGCAGAAAGCAAAACAATGGGGATTTCCAATTTCCAATACTTTTAAACTATGCAAATCAATGGAAGAAGTATTTGCTTTTTTGAAAAAATGGGAAAAAGAAAGACATCAATTAAGTTTTGATATTGATGGTGTTGTTATTAAAGTTAATAATTACGAACAGCAAGAGGAATTGGGATTTACAGCTAAATCGCCAAGGTGGGCAATAGCTTATAAATTCAAGGCTGCAGAAGTTGAAACAAAATTATTAGAAGTTACTTATCAAGTAGGAAGAACAGGCGCCATAACACCTGTGGCAAATTTACAGCCAGTGCTATTAGCTGGAACAACAGTAAAAAGGGCAACTCTTCACAATGCTGATCAGATTGAAAAATTAGATTTATATGAAGGTGATTGGGTAAAGGTTGAAAAGGGTGGTGAAATAATTCCCAAAATTATAGCAGTGAATTTAGAGCGCAGGGATTTATTTGCAACAAAAATAAAGTATATAAGTCATTGCCCTGAGTGTAATACTCCATTAATCAGAAATGAAGGGGAAGCACAACATTATTGTCCAAATGAGGAAGGATGCAGTCCACAAATTATTGGTAAAATGCAACACTTCACTGGCAGAAAGGCAATGAATATAGATAGTTTGGGGGATGAAAGTATTGAGCAACTATACAAAGCTGGACTTATAAAAAACATTGGAGATATCTATCTTCTGAAAAATAAAGAAATAGAAATTCTTGCTTTGGAAAGATTTGCAGAAAAATCAGTAAAAAATTTATTAGCGGGTATTGAGAAATCAAAAGCGAATCCTTTTGAAAAAGTATTGTTTGGATTGGGAATTAGATTTGTGGGAGAAACAGTTGCAAAAAAACTTGTTCAACATTTTAAAACTATTGAAAACTTAATGTTAGCAGATTTTGAAAGTTTAAAATTAGTTGATGAAATTGGAGAAAGAATTGCGCAGAGTGTTATTAATTATTTTCAAGTAGAAAGCCATCAACAATTAATTGCTTTATTAAAAAGTGAAGGCTTACAATTTGAAAGCAATGAAGTGGAAAGGCAAATGGAAAGTGAAAAATTGAAAGATAAAACATTTGTTATATCAGGGGTATTTACTCAATTTTCAAGAGAAGAATTAAAAGAAAAAATAGAAGCCAACGGCGGAAAAATACTAAGTGGCATATCTGCGAAGTTAAATTACTTAGTTGCAGGTGATAATATGGGTCCGGCTAAATTACAGAAGGCAACTGATTTAAAGATTCCAATCATTTCTGAACAAGAATTAATTGCACTTTTAGCATAAAATAGCAATGTTACTATAATTCGATCACAAATTGCATTTGATTTGCTTTCAAATTATACCTTTGTAAATCATTATGAAAAAAATATTTAGACAAATTAGTCATTTTTTTGCGCGTAAAACTTTAAAAAGAAATTTACTCAATAGACGAATACACCGTGAAACAATGATGTTTCAGGATACAAAAGAAATAGGGCTTTTATTTGTAGCTCATTCAGATGAAGATATTGAAACCGCTAATAAGTATATTGATAAATTAAAAAGTGAAGGAAAGAAAGTAGAATTTATCGGCTATATTGCAATTAAGGATTATCAAAAGAAACATAAAGGAGAAGAGAAAAATCCGAATTATATATTTGATAATGATTTTGATTTTTTTCACAGACCAAGATTTGGGTCGATAGAAAAATTTTATAAAAAAGAATTTGATTTATTAATAAGTTTAAATTACAGTAACCAATTTAGTTTAAATTATATATCATCTTTATCGAGGGCGAAGTTGAGGGTTGGCAAGTTTAACCAATCGAGTGTAGCTGCTTATGATTTTATGATAGATGACAAAGCAAATTCAATGGAAAGTTTAATTGAACAACTAACACATTATCTTCAAAAAATAAAAAAATGAGTTCAAAATTATTAGGAACTGGTGTTGCATTAGTTACACCTTTTCATGCTGATGGAAGTATTGATTTTAAGAGTTATAAAAAACTAATCAATTCATTAATAACCAATAAGGTTGATTACTTAGTACCAATGGGCACTACAGGCGAATCAGTGACTTTAAGTAAGGATGAAAAACAAGCTATTTTTGATTGTACTGTTGAAACAGTTGACAACCGTGTTCCAATTGTAGCTGGTTTAGGAGGAAACAACACTCGTGAACTTTGTGATTATTTAAATCACTTCGATAAAAAAGGATTCACTGCCATATTATCGGTGGCACCATATTATAATAAACCTAATCAAGAAGGAATATACAGACATTATAAAATGGTTGCTGAGCATGCTCCACTTCCTATTATTTTATATAATGTTCCAGGAAGAACAGGAACTAACATGACTGCTGAAACTACTTTAAGATTGGCAGAAGAAAAAAACATCATTGGGGTAAAAGAAGCATCTGGAAATATTGATCAGATGATGACCATCATCAAAAACAAACCTAAAAATTTCATGTTGATTTCAGGAGATGATGGAATCACCTTGCCATTAATTGCATTAGGTGCACATGGTGTAATTTCAGTTGTTGGAAATGCATGGCCTAAAGATTTTGCACAAATGGTGCGATTTGCAATGGCTGGAGATTTTGAAAAAGCTAGAAAACTTCACTACAAATTAACTGATATTATCAATCTATTATTTGTTGATGGAAGTCCAGGTGGAATAAAAGCAGTATTAAAATTAAAAGGGATTTGCGAAGATTATGTTCGTTTACCTTTATGTAATGTAAGTGATGCCACTTTCAAGAAAATTAAAGCAGCAGTAGATTCATATTAAAAATAAAATTTAATGATTGAAGGACCAATAGGTGTATTTGATTCAGGTTATGGTGGATTGTCAGTATTGAAAGAAATTACTGCAAAGCTTCCTAACTATGATTATATCTATTTAGGTGATAATGCAAGAGCTCCATACGGTACACGATCATTTGAGAGCATTTACAATTATACTTTAGAATGTGTAACGCATTTATTTGAAATGGGATGCCCATTGATACTATTGGCTTGCAATACTGCATCAGCAAGGGCTTTGCGCACCATCCAACAAAGAGATTTATTAACAAAATTCCCAGACCGAAGGGTATTGGGAATTATTAGACCCACTGCAGAAATAATTGGAAACTATACCAAAACTAATACAGTGGGTGTATTGGGAACCAATGGAACTATCGCTTCTGAATCATATGTTTTAGAAATTGAAAAATTACATCCTGGTGTAGAAGTTATGCAAGAGGCTTGTCCGATGTGGGTCCCTTTAGTTGAAAATAATGAATATCAAAATGATGGCGCTCGATATTTTATTAAGAAAAACATTGATGCCTTATTAAGTAAGTCTGCAAATATTGATACCATATTATTGGCATGTACCCACTACCCTCTTTTACTTCCAATAATTAGGGAATTAACTCCTCCAAATATTCAATTATTATCACAAGGAAAAATAGTAGCTGATAGTTTAGCTGATTATTTACAACGCCATCCAGAAATGGAAGTTCAATGTAGAAAAGGAAATCATATTGATTTTTATACTACAGATGATACCGAAAATTTTGACCAGCATGGTACTGCCTTTTTTGGAAAAGCAGTACAATCTAAACATTTAGAATTATCAAGTAGGTAAATCATTTATAAGATGAGCCAATTAGATAATTATTATTTAAATCATCCAGAACCCAATAGCAGCTGTCTGTTATCTTTAAAAGAATTTATACTTTCTATTGATCCAAAGTTCAGTACTGCTTGGAAGTATGGTATGCCTTTCTTTTTTTATCAAGATAAAAGAATTTGCTATTTATGGGTCAATAAAAAAACGCTTTACCCTTATATAGGATTTGTGGATGGCAATAAGATGAACCATAAAGAATTGATTTCAGAAGAAAGAATAAAAATGAAAGTATTGCCGATTAATCCACATAAAGATTTACCCATTCAATTGATAAAGAAATTGATTTTAGAAGCTATTCAATTATCAAAATAATATACCTTCTAAATTGTTAAACTATATCGTTGGATGCCTTCATCCTTATCCAAATAGGTATCAAACAGTGTACAAATCACTCTTAAAAAAGGAATACCTGCATGTGTTACTTTTAATTTATTTTTATCGAAATAAATTAATCCATCATTTATTAAATCAATAGCATTTTCTTGCAATTCCATAAAAAAATCATTAGTACAATTATCACTTGAAAGAATAACTTCTTGTTGGCACATTAATGAGAGAATGATTGACTTTCTTTTTTCATCTTCTTTTGATAAATAATGAGATTTAGTGATTGGAAATTCATTCAACTCAATACGCTTATAGTAATCTTCTAATTTCTTCTCATTTTGAATAAAAGAAGTCCATGAATCACTTATAGAAGAAACTCCAAGTCCAACAAGTAAGCCGGTTTTACGTTCAGTATATCCCATGAAATTGCGGTGTAAGGTTTTATCTGCTTTGGCAATATTCAAAGCATCATTCGCAAGTGAGAAATGATCAAAACCTATCTCAATAAAGCCTGCATTTTCAAGCATAGCTTTTCCTGTTTCATATAGCTCTCGCTTTTCTTCATCTTTTGGTAAGTCAATTTCCGAATATTTTCTTTGTCCGGGTTTTAACCAAGGCACATGCGCATAGCTATAAAAAGCTATTCGATCAGGTTTTAATTGAATGACTTGTTGAACAGTATTTTTAATACCTTCTAATGATTGTTTAGGTAAACCATAAATCAAATCAAAATTAATGGATTCGAAACCCAATTCCCTTGCTTTGATCATTACATTTTGAACATCTTCAAACGATTGTTTTCTATTGATGAGCAATTGTACGATTGGATCGAAATCTTGAATACCTAAGCTTAACCGATTGAAACCAAAAGAGCGAAACATTTTCAAATGTTCTTCAGTAGTATTAGCTGGATGTGCTTCAAAGCTAAGATTAGCGTTTTCTAAAACTGTAACTTTTTCAAAAATTGAATTTAAAAGATTTGCTAATTGATTATGGTGAAAAAAAGTTGGAGTACCACCACCTAAATGGAGTTCAGCCAATCTAGGTTTTGAACCAAATATTGCAAGGTATAAATCAAATTCTTTTAATAAGGCTTTGATATATGGCTGTTCTACTTCATGATTAACTGTGATGCGGGTATTGCATCCACAATAAGTGCATAAGCTTTCACAAAAAGGTAAATGAATATATAAACTAATGCCTTCTTTATGGTTTGTTAAATTAAATTCTTCTTGAACTAATAAGGACCATGATTTTTGGTCGATTGCATTATCCCAATTAGGAACTGTTGGATAGCTTGTATAGCGTGGTGTTGGTTTATTGTACTTTTGAACAAGGTTACTCATAGATTTGAATTGATATTCAAATATGTAATACTTGTAATAATTAAATTATGATTAAAATCATGTTTGAAATTTATGACAATAAGAAGATATAAATAAAAAAGACCCTTCTTGGAGTAGAAGAGTCTTATTTAATAGTATTGTTCAATAACTATTTTTTCTTTGGAGCTGCTGGAGCTTCACTGTTTTTTCTTTCTTGAACTTCTAAACGAATAGCCTGAGCTAAGTTTTTAAGATCTTGCATCCCTTTTCTAACTCGCGTACCTGCTGCGCTGTTACCTTTGTTATAAAATTTGTCGGCATCACCTTCTAAGTCAGCTACCATTTTCTTAAAGTCATTGAATTTTTTCATTTTGAAAACTCCTTTTTATGTTTTGGTTTTACAATAATTGTTTTGTTATAGCTAATGTAAGTGGATTTTTCCAAATAACAAAGTCTATAATTAATTATTATGCATTTACTGAAACAGGTGATTTTGACTCATAATAACCTGCTTTTAGCTTTTCAGCAATGTCAGAATAAGCAATTAATGTCTCTTCAACATCGGCTAAAGTATGTATGGCGGATGGTATTAACCTCAACATTATCACACCTTTAGGTACTACTGGATAAGTTACTATAGAGCAGAAAATACTATAGTTTTCTCTTAAATCCATCACAATATTAGTTGCCTCATTTAATGTACCTTCTAAGAAAACAGGGGTTACTGGAGAATTGGTATTCCCAATATTAAAGCCTCTTTCTCTTAATCCAGACTGTAAAGCTCTTACAATTGTCCATAAATTATCTTTTAATTCAGGACTATTCTTCAATAAATCAAGTCGTTTTAACAAACCAATAATCATTGGCATTGGGATTGATTTAGCGAAAGTTTGAGAGCGCATGTTATATCTTAAAAAATCAATAACATTTTCAGTAGCAGCAACAAATGCACCGATACCTGCCATTGACTTTGCAAAAGTTCCAAAATAAACATCAACACCGGCTTGAACACCTTGCTCTTCATCAGTTCCAGCACCAGTGGCACCCATAGTACCAAAACCATGAGCATCATCAACTAATAATCTGAAATCATATTTATCTTTTAATGCAACAACACCTTTTAAATTACCTTGAGCTCCTGACATTCCGAATACACCTTCTGTAATTACCAAAATTCCACCTGGAGTACCTTCAATCATTTTAGTTGCTCGCTCCAATTGCTTTTCAAGACTTTCCATGTCGTTGTGATTGTACACAAAACGTTTGCCTTGATGTAAACGAACACCATCAATGATACATGCATGTGATTCGGCATCATATACAATTACATCATGACGACTAACTAAAGTATCAATGATAGAAAGCATTCCTTGGTAGCCAAAATTTAATAAGAAAGCGTCTTCTCTCTTTACAAAAGCAGCTAATTCACGCTCTAATTGCTCATGATGATTAGAGTTACCTGACATCATACGTGCACCCATAGGTAATGCCAAGCCAAACTGTGCAGCACCTTCGGCATCTGCTTTTCTAACTTCAGGGTGATTGGCAAGACCTAAGTAATTATTTAAACTCCAAATCAAATGCTCCTTTCCTCTGAACACCATACGGTTACTGATTTCACCTTCTAATTTGGGAAAAGTAAAATAGCCATGAGCCATTTTCTGATGCTGACCCAATGGTCCGCGGTTCGCTAATTTGTCAAATAAGTCCAATATTTTAATATTTAGTACGTAATTCGGCAAATTTACCGATTTTTTGGAAACTAGAAGAATTGTGATGTGATAATGTGTTAATGTGTTGATTAGATAATGTGTTGATTAGCCCTATGGTAATAATTGTGAAGATAAGTTTGTGATATTGCATTAATAGGTCCTTTAATTATCATTTGAATATGATTTTAGTAGCTATTTCTCAAATTAACACATCAACACATTAAATTATTAACACATTAAAAAAGTGCCACCCCCTTTCGAGAATGACACTCACGGCTATCTTTAATTATTGTTAATCTACATTGTCATGTAGGAATGAATTATTTGGTCTGATTTGAGGTTCGCCTTGATCTTCACCTAAAGTAAAACGAGAAACTTGTGATTCAGAAGAATGTGGAACTGTATCTAAATTTTGTTTTTTACGTAAATAAGCTGGCTCATTTTCTAAATCATTTAAACCATTAGGTGTACGTAATTTCATACTCAATTCTTTTAATCGAGAAATGCGTTCCTTATTTCTTTTTAGTTGTTCTTCTAATTCTCTATCAGCTTCTGAAGGTTCAGGAGTTTTATTTATTACTGTAAATTGAACTTCTTCTTTTTCCAATAAGCGGAAAGGTTCAGCTTCATTGCTTGTTTCAACAGGAGTGCTTACTTCAGAAATAAAATCAAAAAGATTTACTTGCTTAGTAGGCTTTGGACTTTGAAACTGAATTGAAGGAGAGCTCATTTCTTCTTCTTGCTTGCGCAAATCTTCTTCTTCTAAAATATGTTTTTTCAATTCCATTGGAGGAGCTTTTTCCAAAACAGTTGCTTCAATTTCTGGAATTACATCTTCTACTTTTTCTGCAATTACAAAATTTTCTTTTAATTCAATTTGTATTTCTGTTTTTACTTCTATCTCTGCAACAACAATTTCTTCTTTTATTTCTTCTTTTACTTCTTCAATTGGATTAACTTTTAACGCTTCCGTTTCAATTTCTTTTACATTTTGAATAGTTAATGGAATAACTTTTTTCTCTGTTACGGTACCCATTTTTTCTATGCGCTCTGTTTTAGTTTGAAAACCAGTAGCAATAAGCGTTACAGAAATTTTATCTCCTAAAGTTTCATCATAACAGTTACCCCAAATTATATCAGCTGTTAAGCCTGCTTGATTTTGAATATAGTCTGTGATTTCAGAAACTTCATCCATCAAAACTTCTTTTTCACCAGAAGTAATATTTAATAAAATATAACGAGCACCTTCAATATCGTTATCATTTAATAATGGTGAAGCCAATGCTGCTTGTACTGCTTTGTATGCGCGACCTTCTCCTTCAGCAGATGCTGAACCCATGATTGCCACACCGCTATTTTGCATGACTGTTTTTACATCTTCAAAGTCAACGTTTATATATCCAGGAACAGTGATGATTTCTGCAATGCCTTTGGCAGCAGTAGTTAAAATATTATCGGCCTCTGCAAAAGCATTCGACAATGTTAAGTTACCATACATTTCACGTAACTTATCATTGGAAATTACAAGTAAAGTATCCACATGTTTTTTCAATGCTTCTAAGCCTTCATCAGCTTGATGCTTTCTACGTTTTCCTTCGAAATTAAATGGTGTAGTTACAATACCAACGGTAAGTATTCCTAATTCTTTTGCAGCTTGACAAATAATTGGACTTGCTCCAGTTCCAGTGCCACCGCCCATTCCAGCTGTAATGAAAACCATTTTGGTTGTTGCACCTAATAAATCTTTTACATCTTCAATAGATTCAATAGCTGAATTTTTCCCAACTTCAGGAATTGAGCCTGCTCCTCTTCCTTCAGTTAAGCTTGAACCTAATTGTACTTTATTGGGTATCGGACTCAACTCCAATGCTTGCGCATCGGTATTGCATATAATAAAATCCACACCAATGATGCCTTGATTGTACATATGGTTGACAGCATTACCACCGCCCCCACCAACACCAATCACCTTAATGATTGATGATTTATCTTTCAGCATTTCGAATTTCATGTTATTTCTGTTTTATGTTTTACATTTTAATGATCAACCCATTTCCAAAGGTTAATTTATTTTTATTTGATAAAATCTTTATCGTCAATATCGTTTAAGAAAAGCTCTTCACCTTTTTTAATCAAATTAGTTAAGAAACCTTTTCTTTGTTTACGTTCTCTGTCTTCTGGATTTTCTTTAACTTGTACTTGTTCTTTCGTATTAGTTTGCTTTGATTTCTTTTGTTCGATGTCTTGCAAACCTTTAATCACAAGCCCTATACCTGTTGAATACATTGGGCTTTTAATCACTTCTGAATTTGATTTAGCTAAATGTTCATTTGGATAACCAATTCTAGCATCAATACCCGTTACATACTCCACTAATTGAGTAATGTGTTTCAATTGAGCTCCACCTCCTGTGATTACAATACCTGCACCTGCTCTAATTTTTTTCTCAAAACCTGAAGTTTGAATTTCATATTTTACTTGCTCCAAAATTTCTTCCATTCTAGCTTGAATTACATAAGCTAAATTTTTCACAGAAACTTCTTTTGGTTCACGTCCTCTTAATCCTTGAATAGAAATAATTTCTTCTTCTTTATTTTCATCTGCAAGTGCAGAACCGAATTTTACTTTCAAAGCTTCGGCAGTATTTTTCATCACTGCACAACCTTCTCTAATATCTTCAGTTACACTATTTCCACCGAAAGGAATTACTGCGGTATGACG
Organism: Sphingobacteriaceae bacterium; assembly: GCA_965279595.1. Taxonomy (GTDB): domain Bacteria; phylum Bacteroidota; class Bacteroidia; order Sphingobacteriales; family Sphingobacteriaceae; genus CAIKLP01. The sequence goes on along the minus strand of OZ257246.1, from coordinate 1,852,964 downwards.
AATAATTCCTTCATAGAATATAGCAATATCAGTGGTTCCACCACCTATATCAATTAATACAACTCCAGCTTCTTTCTCTTCATCACTTAACACTGCTTCAGCGGATGCTAATGGTTCTAAAACTAAATCAACAGTATTCAAACTAGCCTTCGTAACACATTTGTAAATATTATTGGCAGCAGTAATTTGTCCGGTAATCACATGGAAATTAGCTTCTAATCTTACTCCTGACATACCAATTGGATCAAGTACTCCTTGCTCATTATCAACAGTAAACTCTTGAGGCAACACATGTATAATTTGTTCACCTGGAGGCATTGCCAAACGGTACATATCTTCAATTAAGCGATCCACATCTACTCTTGAAATTTCATCTTCCGTACTGTTTCTAACAATGATACCGCGGTGTTGCAAACTTTTGATATGTTGCCCTGCAATTCCAACAACCACTTCAGAAATTTCACAATTTGATTGTGCACTAGCTTCTGCAACTGCTGCTTTTATACCGATAATTGTTTTCTCAATATTCGTAACTACACCACGTGAAACACCAGCCGAATCAGCCTTTCCCATTCCAAGTATTTCAATTTTTCCATGCTCAGTACGCATACCCACAATAGCACAAATCTTTGTTGTACCAATGTCTAATCCTACTATAATTTCGTTGTTTTCCATAATCTTTAAATATGACTATCTATTATTTGTTTACTTGAATCTGAAGCTGCGGTATCAATAGGTGCAATAGGTAAACTAATGGTTTCACCACTTCGAGTACAAACAATTTGTCCATCAAATTTTACACTGATGGTATTGTATGCTTCCCATCCTACTTTAGGCAATGCTCTTTTATAAAATATCATTAAGTTGTTAAACTTGTCTTCTTTCTTGTCAATTGAACCGAAAATAATTTTATGATTCCCTACTCGTGGTATTAAAATCAAATCCATATTTTCTTCTACAAATATTTGTTCAATTTGCGCATCCCAAAAAGGATCATTTTTAATGAATTGAGTTAAAAAGTAAATATCTTTTAATATTGGATTCTTTACTGAGTCATATATACCACCATACACTTCTTCAATCATTCCATTTGCAACTAAAACTTTTGCTGCATAGTTTGTTGACAATGGCATTTTCAAACCATTCTCATCTAAATAAAAACTATGATGATCTGCTGTAAATACTCTCACTAAAGGCTTGCGTTGATTTACTTTTACATATAAAACGCCAGCTAAATCAGTATAGACTTCTGCATTCAAAACAAATTTATTATCAGCAATCATTTTTTCTAATCTCTTTACATTGATGCTATTAGTTGTTCTGCCAATTAATGAATCTCCATTACGAACCAAAATTGAAAACACATCTTGTTTGTTGATGAAATAATTTTCATCTTCTTTATTTACTTGAATAATTATTCTTTTACAACGCTCTTCATTTTGTTCTTTATCAACAAAAGCCAATGATGTAACAACTGCAGCTGTACTTACTAACCACAAAAAGGCAATTCCTATTTTCTTCCATTGAATATTTCGCATTAGCTTAATAATTCTTGAATAGGTTTAACCATGGTATCAATATCACCAGCACCAACAGTAAGTAATACTTCTATTTCCATTTTAGATAAAACGGAAATTAAATTTTGTTTACTAACTAATTGTTTATGTTCAATTGTTACATTTTCTAAAATCATTTCAGAGTTAACCCCTTCAATAGGTAATTCTCTGGCAGGATAAATATCCAACATGATTAATTCATCCGACAAACTCAATACTTCAGAGAATCCTTCAGCAAAATCTCTTGTGCGTGAATATAAATGAGGTTGAAAAATGGTTGTTAATTTTTTATTCGGATAAAGTTGTTTAACAGAATTGATACAAGCTCTTAGTTCTTCTGGATGATGGGCATAATCATCTATGTAAACCACCTTGTCCGTTTGAACTAAATATTCAAACCTTCTTTTTACTCCAAGGAAGGATGCTAATGCTGCTCTAATTTTATCTTCTGAAATATTTAAAATAATACCTACAATAATTGCTGCCGTTGCGTTTTCTACATTATGCAAACCCGGCAAGCCCAACATCATATTTTTATATTCTACATTTCCATTTTTAAAATCGAAAACATATTTACCATTTTGAATACGGATGTTATGTGCGGTATATTCAGCACTTGTAGAATTTACACCATAACTTTTTCCAGTTTTTTTAATTGGCAAGTTATAACGATAAATAAGTTGACCACCTCTTTTCACTTGACTTGCAAACAATCTAAAAGATTCTTCTAAATGATTTTTATCACCATAAATATCTAAGTGATCCGCATCCATAGAAGTGATAATTGCGATATCAGGATGTAGCGTTAAAAATGAACGATCAAACTCATCTGCTTCCACTACCATGACATTGTTTTCTGAAAACAAAACATTGCTTTGGTAATTGGTAGAAATTCCACCTAAGAAAGCTGAGCAATCATAGCCACTATGTTTTAACAAATGTGCGATGATACATGAAGTTGTTGTTTTACCATGCGTACCTGCAACAGCAATGGTAAATGAACCTTCAGATATTATTCCTAGTACTTGTGATCTTTTTCTTAATACAAAATCATTGTTTGAGAAAAAAGAAAGTATGTGGCTATCTTTAGGAACTGCGGGAGTATAAATAACAACAGTACCTGGATCATGAATTAAAAATTCAGTTGGTATTTCATTTTGATCATCAACATAACTAACAGGAATTCCTTCTGCAACTAATTCTAAAGTTAAAGTAGTAGCTGTTTTATCATAACCTGCAACAACACATCCTTTGTTTTTAAAATAGCGTGCCAATCCACTCATCCCGATCCCGCCGATGCCCACTAGATAAACTTTTTGAATGTGTTCTAATTTCATTTTAATTTTTTATTAATGCAATTACTTCTTTGGCAATTCTTTCAGCTGAATCAGTAATTGCTAATGCCGAAATATTGTATGACAATGATTTCATTTTATCTTCATTCTTCAAAAGATTTATTGTTGAAGCAACTAATTGTTCTTTTGAATTTTGATCTTTTATTAAAATTGCTGCACCTGCATTTACCAATGACATTGCATTTTTTGTTTGATGATCTTCAGCAACATTTGGTGATGGAACTAACAACACGGGCTTCTTCACTAAACACAATTCAGAAATAGTTCCTGCACCTGCTCTTGAAATTATGATGTCTGCTACAGTGTAGGCCATTTCCATATTACTAATAAACTCAAATATCCTCACTCCTTTTGGTAAAGTTTTACCCACATTTTCAACAATTGTGGAATAGTACATTTTACCTGTTTGCCAAATCACTTGAATATCATTTTCAATGAGTAGTGAAAGATCATTTTCAATACTTCGATTGAGCGTGCGAGCACCTAAACTTCCACCGATTACCAACACTGTTTTTTTACTTGGATCTAAATCAAAATGAGCGTATGCCGTATCCTTTGAAACGTCCATTTTTACTATGTTTGAACGCACTGGGTTGCCAGTCAAAATCAATTTTTCAACAGAGAAAAATTGATCCATTTGATGATAGGCAACGCAAATTTTTTGAGCACGTTTCGCTAATAATTTATTGGTGATACCTGGATATGAATTTTGTTCTTGAATGAGACAAGGAATTCCTTTGCGAGATGCAATAAATAATAACGGACCAGAAGCATATCCACCTACTCCTACAGCAACATCTGGTTTAAACTCATTAATGATCCTTCTTGCTTGCCATAAACTTTTCAATAATCGTATTGGAAATTTCAAGTTTTCAAAGCTCAAATTCCTTTGCAAACCACGTATATCAAGGCCAATGATTCGGTAGCCAGCATCTGGAACTTTCTCCATTTCTATTTTACCCTCTGCACCTACAAACAAAATCTCAGCATTTGGGTGATTCAATTTGATAGCATTCGCAATAGCGATGGCAGGGAAAACATGTCCACCTGTACCGCCTCCACTGATGATTACTCTAGGCGTTTTCAAGTTGCGCTCCTTTCTCTAATTCTTCAATATCACGACTAACACTTAATATAATTCCGAATGCAATACTGGTAAATAAAATGGAAGTTCCTCCCATACTTACCAAAGGTAAAGGCACACCAGTAACTGGCATTAAATTTACGGCAACTGCCATATTTGCAAATGCTTGTATGACTAAGCTAAAACTTAATCCACAGGCTAACAATGCTCCGAATGCACGAGGTGCTTTGGTTACAATTTTAATTGATCGATAAAGAAAAATTAAATAAGCTATGATAATTAAGACACCTCCTGTAATACCATATTCCTCAATGATGATAGAATAAATAAAATCGGAATATGGATGTGGTAAATAATTTTTCTGAGTACTATTTCCTGGACCTTTTCCAAAAACTCCACCAGTGGCTATTGCAATTTTAGCTTGATCAGATTGGAAGTTTTTATCTGGATCAACTTGTTCTTGATGAATGAATGAATTCATTCTTGATTTATATGTTTCTCTTCTTGGACCAAAAAACACTACTAACATCAAAACCATTATCCCTAGAACTACGGTAGTTGCTATATGTTTAAGGCTAATTCTTCCAATCAACATAATTAAACAACATGTTGCGAATAGCATTAATGCTGTTGAAAAATTTGCTGGTGCAATTAAAATGATGGTTGCAACTACTGAACCAATAATTGGAATAAAAGATTTTTTTAAGTCTTTAATATTTTCTTGTCGGCGACTCAACTCTCTTGCCAAATACATGATGATGGCTAGTTTGGCTAAATCGGAGGTTTGAAATGATTGACCAATAATTGGAATAGTTATCCAACGACTAGCTTGATTAATTTCACTACCAAATACCAAGGTATAAAACAGCAATGGAAAAGATAATACCAATAATATTTGTGCAATTTTTGAATAGTATTTATAATTAATTTTATGTGCAAAGTACATTAAGAAAAACCCTGCAATCATTAATGTTAAATGCTTGTATAAGTAATACTCGGTATTACCACTTTGGTATTTATAGGCTAAGGTTCCAGTTGAACTGTAAACAGCCAACAAAGAAATCAATGATAAAAAAACTACTACAACCCATATATATAGATCGCCTTTAGTTCTGCTTAATATCCAATTCATAGCCGTTTGTTTTGAAAATTTAATCAGTAATCTGTAATAAATAATATTTCTTAAAGCTCTTTTACAGCTTCTTTAAATTGTGTGCCTCTGTCTTCATAATTCTTAAACAAATCAAAACTTGCACAAGCAGGTGATAACAAAACGGTATCTCCTTTTTTAGCTAAATGATAACTTATTTCAGCTGCTTCACGTGCAGAACCTGTATTTACGATAATATCCACTTCACCTTCAAAAGCTTCATGAATTTTAGAATTATCGGTTCCTAGGCAAACAATAGCACGTACTCTATCTTTCACTAATTTCTTTAACATTGTATAATCGTTACCCTTATCAACACCTCCAGCTATCCAAACAATTGGAGTTGAAATACTTTCTAATGCATACCAAGTTGAATTGACATTGGTGGCTTTACTATCATTGATAAAATCAATGTCTTGAATTCGAGCAACATGCTCTAAGCGATGTTCTGCATTTTTAAAATCAGACAGACTTTCCTTTAATGTTTCATTTCTAATATCTAACAAACGGGCTGCAATACCTGAAGCCATTGAGTTGTAGAGATTGTGTTTGCCTTGTAGGGCTAATTCTTGGATAGTCATGGTGAATGTATTTGAGTGGTGGGTTATATTTAAATTGTTGTTTTCTAAGTAAGCTCCTTCTGAAAGTTTTTCTTCAATACTGAAGGGTATCATTTGTGAAGGGATATTTTTTGTTGCTAAAGCTTTTGCGATTTCTTCATCATCTAAACAATAAATGAAATAATCTTTAGCAGTTTGATTTTGAGTAATTCGAAATTTAGAATTGACATAATTTTCCATTTTATAATCATAGCGATCTAAATGGTCAGGTGTTATATTGGTTAGTATAGCTATGTCTGCTTTAAATTCAAACATATCGTCTAACATAAAGCTGCTAATTTCTAATATGTAATAATCATAAAATTGAGTAGCTACTTGCAAAGCAAAACTACTTCCAATGTTCCCTGCTAATCCAACTTTCAGCCCTGCATTTTCTAATAAATGATGAGTAAGTAAGGTTGTTGTAGTTTTTCCATTTGTTCCTGTAATAGCAATAATTTTTGCATTGGTATATCGAGCTGCAAACTCAATCTCTGAAACAACTGGAATTTTTGCTTCCTTAATCTTTACAATAATTGAAGCCTTATCAGGAATACCAGGGCTCTTTACTATTTCAATTGCATTTAAAATTTTCTCTTCAGAATGTTTTCCTTCTTCCCATTCAATTTCATGTGCATTTAATAAAAGTTTATAGGATTCTTTGATGATGCCCATATCGGAAAGAAAAACGTCGAAGCCTTGAAGCTTAGCCAATACAGCCGCTCCAGACCCGCTCTCTCCTCCACCTAATATGACCATTCTCTTTTTCATACTTATCTTAATTTCAATGTTACGATTGTTACTACTGCTAGAATAATTCCTATGATCCAAAATCTTGTTACAATTTTTGGTTCACTATAACCTAGTTTTTGGTAGTGATGATGAAGAGGTGACATTTTGAAAACTCTTCTGCCTTCACCATATTTCCTTTTAGTGTATTTGAAATAAGTTACTTGAATGATTACTGATAAATTTTCCACTAAAAAGATTCCGCACAAAACAGGGATTAATAATTCTTTACGAATCATAATTGCATAAGAAGCGATGATACCTCCAATAGCTAAACTTCCTGTATCACCCATGAATACTTGAGCTGGGTAGGTGTTATACCATAAGAAACCAATACATGCACCCAGAAAAGCGCCTGCAAAAATCACCAGTTCACCTGAGTTAGGTATGTACATGATATTCAAATAATCAGCAAATACTATGTTACCGGATACATAAGCGAGTACCCCAAGTGCAACACCTATGATTGCTGATGTTCCGGTTGCAAGTCCATCAATTCCATCGGTAATATTGGCACCATTTGATACTGCTGTAATAATTAAAATTACGATAGGAATGAAAATCCAAAAAGCATAATTCTCATAACCTGGTCCTAAAAATTTTAAAAGTTTTGCATAATCAAATTCATTATTCTTATAAAAAGGAACATTTGTTTTAGTTGACTTTTTAGCTTCAGCCACATAAAATCCACTATTCTTTTTGGTATCATCAAATGTTTGATATTGTGATAAGCCTAATTGAGTTGCTGGAACTTTTTCTTTTACAACAATAGAAGGATGAAAGAACATCGTATAACCTATTATTAATCCTAATCCTACTTGACCAACAATTTTAAATCGACCTGCTAAACCTTCTTTATTTTTTTTAAATACTTTGATATAATCGTCGATGAATCCTATAACTCCCATCCAAACGGTAGTTACAAGCATCAAAATGATGTATATATTATTCAGTTTTGCAAAAAGAACTGTAGGAACTATAATGGCTAGAAGTATAATCAATCCGCCCATGGTAGGAGTTCCCTTTTTTTCTGATTGGCCTTCCAAACCCAAATCACGAATAGTTTCGCCTACTTGCTTTTTGCGTAAATATTCAATTAAACGTTTTCCCATTAACAAAGAGATAAACAGGGAAACAATCACTGCCATCGTGGTACGGAAAGTGATGTACTGAAATAAACCTGCCCCAGGAATATCAAAGTGTTTATCTAAATAAGTAAAAAGATAATATAACATATCAGTTTTATTGGGTTTAAGAATTCATTGATTCAATCAGTTCCACAAATATTTTTTTATCATCAAAAGGATATTTTATTCCTGCGATATCCTGGTATTTTTCATGGCCTTTTCCAGCTATCAGAATGATGTCACCTTTCTTTGCTAAATGACAAGCAGTTCTAATTGCTTCTTTTCTATCTTGAATAGTTAATGTTTTTTTTCTATTGCTAATACTAACTCCTGCTTCCATTTCTTTTAAAATTTGCGCAGGATCTTCCGTACGAGGATTATCAGATGTAAGGATAATTTTATCACTCAACTTACAAGCAACTTCAGCCATAATAGGGCGTTTGGTTTTATCTCTATCACCACCACATCCAACAATGCTTATCACTTGCTCGTTTCCTTGACGTATATTATGAATGGTTTGCAAAACATTTTTTATTGCATCAGGAGTATGGGCATAATCTACAATACCAATAACACCATTACTTGCAATGAGGTAATCAAATCTTCCTTCCGCTCCTGTTAAGGTTGAAAGAATTGTTAAAACTCTGGTTTTATCTTGATCCAGTTGTAAAGCGGTAGCATACACTGCTAACAAATTATAAGCATTGAAACTTCCAACCATTTTAAACCAAACATCTTCCCCATCAATTTGTAAATACAATCCTGAAAATTGATTCTCAATAATTTTTGCTTTAAAATCTGCCATTGATTGCAAAGCATAAGTTCGGTTATGTGCTTTAGAATTTTGCAACATTACTGAGCCTCTTTTATCATCAATATTTGTTAAGGCAAATGCATTGGTAGGTAATTGATCAAAGAATTGTTTCTTCGCTTTAATATATTCATCAAAAGTGTGGTGAAAATCCAAATGATCATGAGTAATATTTGTAAATACACCACCAGTAAAAGTTAATCCAGCAATTCTTTCTTGAACAGTTGCATGTGAGCTCACTTCCATGAAACAATATTCACATGAATCTTCTAACATTTTTATCAACAACTCATTGATACCAATGGCATCAGGTGTTGTATGTGAAGAAGGAATAATTTTCTGATTGATTTTATTTTCTACAGTTGAAAGCAAACCAACTTTGTAACCCAAGCCAAGAAATAAATCATATAATAAAGTAGCGACTGTTGTTTTTCCATTTGTACCAGTGATACCTACTAATTTTATTTTTTTTGATGGATGATCATAAAATTCAGCAGCTATTAAACCCAAAGCTTTGCTACTATTAGCAACTAAAATATAAGTGACATTATCTATTAAATTTTTTGGAAGAATCTCACAAACAATTGTTGTAGCTCCTTTAATTATTGCACCTTCAATAAAATCATGTCCATTTACCTGAGTTCCAACTGTAGCGACAAATAAAGAATTTGATCCTACTTTTCTAGAATCAAAGCAAACGCTTGCAACCTCTTGCTCTGTGTTTCCAACTAACTCAAGAATTTTGCAATTCACTAAAAGTCTACTTAATTTCATTATTTTAATTCTAATCTAATTGCTGCTCCTTTGATTATTCTATTGCCCATACTAATAGATTGTGCTACTACTTTTCCACTTCCATTCACTATTGTTTTCAAACCTGAATTCTCTAATAAGTAAATAGCATCTTCTAATCCCATTCCAATTACACTTGGTACTAAACCTTCAGTCATTTCTTTACTCGACATGGCAATTGCATTATTTTTCAATTCTACATTTACCCACTCTGCATCTGCAACTTTTGAATGATTTACTCCAATATGACTGTATACTAATGCCGTTTTATCTTGTAAGCCATTCTTCGCAACTGGCACTGTGATTGGATTTGCGGCATATTCAATCGCAACATCTTTATGCATTGTTAAACTAGTTGCATAAACCTTATCCGCAATCTCTTTAAAAATTGGACCAGCAACTACGTTGCCATAATAACCAGATGCTGAAGGATCACTCACTACTACGATGATTGAATACTTTGGATTTTCGGCAGGAAAATAACCACAGAAAGATGCGAGGTAAGTACGTTTGCCACTTTTATATCCTTGCGCTCCTTGTGCTACTTGTGCTGTTCCAGTTTTTCCTGCTATGGTATAAATAGTCGTACTTAAATTTTTCGCTGTTCCTTCTTTTACTACACCTTCCATCATTGATTTTACTTTTGCTATTGTAGCGTCAGAGCAAATTTTCTTTCTAATAATTTTCGGTTCATAAGCGTTTACCACTTGACCAGCATTTCTCATTTCTCTTACAAAATGTGGTGAAACCATTTTTCCATTGTTGGCAACCGCATTATATAGTGTAAGCGTTTGAAGGGGAGTCATTCTAATTTCATAACCTATAGAAAGTAAGGGTAAAGACAAACCACTCCAATCACGCGACTTGGTATCTTTCACTCTAGGTTTTGGAGCACCTGGTATTTGCAAATCCAATTGTTCATTTAATCCTAATTCTTTTAATCGAGTAATGAATTGTTCAGGTCTATCTTTATAACCATTATAAATCATTTTTGAAATAGCAACATTAGAAGAAAGTTCGAAAGCCTTGCGCATGGCTATTCTTCCATAGCCACCTTCATGTGAATCACGTAAAGTATGATTGTAATATCTTTTCTTTCCGCCTTCTGTATCTACAGTATCATCTAAATCAAAAACACCATCTTCTAATGCTGCTATGTATGATGCTAACTTAAATGTTGAACCAGGTTCAGTAGCTTCACCAACTGCATAATTATATTTCTCTTGATAAATACCTTTCTCCATTCTAGTTAAGTTGGCAATGGCTTTTATTTCACCCGTTTCAACTTCCATCAGTACCACACAACCATGATCGGCATCATGCTTTATTAATTGCTGATTCAATGCTTTTTGTGCTACATCTTGAATATTTACATCGATGGTTGTGATGATATCATAACCATTTTTCGAAGCAATTTCATCTTCTTCATTCAATGGCATCCAAACACCGCCAGCAATTCTTTGCATTAATCTTTTACCAGATTGTCCGCCCAATTCTTTATCGAATGCACCCTCTAAACCTACAGGCTGTACCCCTTGAACTTTATATCCAATGGTTCTTGAAGCCAATGTTTTAAAAGGTTGTACACGTTTGTTTTTTTGAATAACTAATAATCCACCTTTATTTTTTCCTAACTTAAAAATTGGGAAAGTTTTAATTTTCTTTAATTGTAAATAAGTCACTGAGCGCTTTAATAATAAGTAGCGATCTTTTTTCTTACGAGCAGAAATTAATTTTCTTTCATATTCATTAGCAGTTTTGTCTTTAAACATTTCTGCTAAATAAAATGCCAATGAATCCACTTGTGTATCAAATATTTCATTGGTTAAAGTCTCCGTCATTAAATCAAATCGCAATTCGTATTCAGGCAAAGAAGTTGCTAATAAACTTCCATCAGCTGAATAAATATTACCGCGGATTGCTTCAACATTTACAATTTCAGTACTCAAACTATCCGACATTTTCCTCCACTTATCACCTTCAACAGTTTGAATTTGAACAACCCTTGCTACAATAGCAATAGCTACTAATGCTAACAAAAAGAAAGCACCATATACACGAAGAATAATATTTTTACGAATATTCATTACTCTTGAATAACTATTTTTTTAGGGGGTACTGTTGACTCTTTCAATCCAAATACTTCTGTTAATTTCGCTACTTCTGTTTGTTTACTCTGCGACATTAAATCTGAACTTGAATTCAAATGTTCCCAATACAATTCTTTTAATTCTTTATTTATTTTTTCTACTTGACGAATATTACGTTCAGCATAATGCCTATTTGCTATGTAAAACATTCCTAGCATGGCTAAGAAAATGATAAATGGCATGGCTCCTATTGCTGAGTTTTTACTAAACCACTCAGATGAAAGAAAAATAGCAACCATTGATTTACTTTTATCACGGTCTTTTTTTTCTTCCACTACCTTCTCTACCACTGGCTCTGCCATTGGTTCTTCAGGTATTGGTGATTTAATTTTATTCATGATTACTTATTATCTATAATTCTTTCAGCTACTCTCAATTTGGAACTGCGAGCTCGGTTATTAATTTTCAATTCTTCTTCTGAAGCTGTTATAGCTTTTCTGCTAATCATATCGAAAGGCTTTTCAACATTACCATACAAATCTTTTTCCAGCTCACCAGAAAATTTTCCTTTTTGCATATAATTTTTAACCAATCTATCTTCTAAGGAATGGTATGACATTACTACTAGCCTTCCGCCTTCTCTTAAAACATCAGCGGTTTGTAATAAAAAATCTTTTAACACCTCTAGTTCTTGGTTAACTTCAATTCGTAAAGCCTGAAAAACTTGAGCATAGTATTGATTCTCTTTCCCTCTTTTTACAATTGGTTTAATTAATTGCTTTAATTCATCAACTGTATTAATGGGTTTAATTGTTCTTGATTTGACAATTAAAGAGGCTAAAGTTTTTGCATTGTGAACTTCACCATACATACCGAAAATTTTATGCAAATCTTCTTCAGAATAATCTTGCAAAATACTTTTTGCGGTGATGGTGCGAGACTGATCCATGCGCATATCCAAATTGGCATCAAACCTAATAGAGAAGCCACGTTCAGCATGATCAAATTGATGAGAAGAAACACCTAAATCTGCTAGTATGCCATCTACTTTTGTAATTTGATGTAAGCGTAAATTGTTTTTTAAAAATTGAAAATTTTGATCAATGAATATAAAACGATCATCATCAATTAAATTTAATTCAGCATCTGGGTCTTGATCAAATGCTATCAATGTTCCGTTAGGTCCAAGTCGAGATAATATTTCTTTACTATGACCACCGCCACCAAAAGTAACATCGACATAAGTTCCATCTGCATGTAAGTTTAAACCATCCATGCATTCATTGAGCATTACAGGGTTATGGTAATTACTCATTGCCGCTCTCCTTTGGTTTACCCATTACTTCTTCTGCTAAGGAAGCAAAATCAACAGGCTCATCAGTTAATAAACTATCATAGTTTGCTTTCGACCAAACTTCAATGCGATTTGAATAGGCGAACAATATTAAATCCTTATCAATCTTGGCATACTCCAACAATGGTTTTGGTAATAACAAACGATTGGTGGCATCCAAATTCAACTCAGTTGCACCTCTAAAAAAATAGCGTGCAAAGTCGCGGTTTTTCTTAGTGTATAAATTCAACTTATTTACATCTGCACTAATTATTTCCCATTCGTTGAAAGGATACAAAACCAAGCAATTCTCAAAACCACGGTTAATTACAAAACGATCCTTTGCATCAGGCGAAAGCTGCTTTTTGAGCCCAGCAGGAATCATTACCCTTCCTTTGGGATCTAATTTGCATTCAAACTCTCCTAAAAACTGACTCATTTGTGGTTTTTGTTCTTGATTTGTGTAGTAAAATTATAAATTCTTACCACTTTTTACCACATCCTACCACAAAAAGTTTTCAACATGTCTGCTAGCGATATATAAATCGCCAAAAATGCTTAATAATTAATTTAAACTTTTTGGGAAGAATGTTAAAAAGCTCATTTAGAGACAGTGGGCGAACCTTTTAGAAAAAATGCATAAAAAAAGGCCGTCATTCTGACGGCCTCAAAACTAAACCCTACGTTATGTTTTAACCCTGTTTTAAATTTCTATTTATAGATAGCCTTTGAATTTCTTACATAAGAATAGAAGACCAACATTAATTGCGACAAGAATTACGATTATTGTTATCATAGCTGCTTAATTGTGGTTAACCAATCCGTTAATTTATTTAAAATCAAACTTCGTTTTTCCAAAGGGAGGAATGAGCAAAAAACCCTGACGCAATTCTTTCATTCTAGTGAGACTATTTCCCTTTGGAATGGTTTAACGAAGTTTCCTTTTCATCTTCTAGGTTAGTTAGGATGATGAATCAAATATGAGGACAAGAAGAGGCAAAAAAAATACGTAAAACTACGTATTTTTCATTTTTTTTTGTACGTAAAACTACGTATATGAATTAGATTAAACCCTGGGTAAAAGCGAAGCGAATCAGCCCTGGTGTATTGGAAGTGCCAGCTTTTAGGTAAATATGACTTCTATGTTTTTCAACAGTACGAATGCTGATTGATAATTGTTCGGAGATAGCTAAATTGGTAAATCCTTTAACCAATAGAACTAAAATTTCCAATTCTCTTTTTGTGAAATCGTGATCTGAAGCTAAAAGGCTATTACTAGGGTTGATGGTTTCATTGATTAGTTCTGCGCTAAAATAATTTTTTCCTTGCATTACTTTTTTAACTGCAAGATGTAATTCTTCAGCATCAACGGTTTTTAGTAAATAGCCTGAAGCACCTGCTTTTATCATTTTATTAATGTATCCGGTATCATCATGCATACTTAAACCAATTACTTTAATTGAAGGATACATACTTTTCAATAATTCAGTGGCTTCTATCCCATTCATTCCAGGCAAATTTATATCCATGATAATTAGGTCAACAGTTTGTTTCTTCAATATTTCAAATAATTGAATTGCACTTGAAACTGAAGCAATTACTTGGACACCAATTTGAGATTCAAATGTTTTTCGAATGCCATCAGCAATTAAAGCATGATCATCAACAATTATGAGCCTAATGTTTTCCATATAAGGGATAAGCTTCGAATATAAAAATATTAAAATCAATTTTGTATTATTGATAAAAAAACCCCAAACATGAATTTAAAAGATAATACCCACCAAATTAGTTTAGATGAAGCAATTATTCTAACTGCAAATTACCGTATCAATTTTAATAATGAATTCGATCCAACAAAAAATCAGGCAAAAGGATTTTATTATACTAAAGAAGCTTTTGATGATTTATTTGCTCAAGAAGGAGCCGTTGGTGTTAGAATTTATGGCGGACAAGTTGGCACTGCAGACGGAACTATTAAAAACTCCAACCTTGCATTTGTTATGGTTGCAGTTGATATAAATGGTAATGATATTCTAACTCCTGGAGCAGAAGTAGTAAAAGAAAGAGGTCAACCTTGCCCCAATTATTGTGGTACAGAAAATAGTCCACTAGCAAACAATCAATGATCAATGTAATTCCAAAATTTTTTGCAATCATCTCAACGCTTAGCATGCTGTTACCTTTTATCAGCATGCTAAGTTTTTGGAAGAAACATTTTCCACTTTCAAAGATTATATGTTTGTATGTGATAATTGGCTTAATTTCTTCAGCCATTATTGAATACAAATTTTATATGATGCAACATAATATTTGGATACTAAACACTTTTATAATTATTGAATTTGTTTTGGTTGGATATTTTTTACTACAACTTATACATAAAGTAAAAGTAAAATGGTTGTTTAGCTTATTTTATTTAATTGGATTTGTTTTCATGATAATTAATTTATTTAAAAATGGTAGCATATTCATATATTCTGACAATAATGGATTGATAAGCTCCATTTTTAATGGAATCTTATGTGGTTATTTGATTCTGCAATTTGTAAATGATCCTGATCATGTTCAAATGAAAGACCCATACTTCATTCTATGCTTAACTTTTTTTATTTTCTTCAGCATAAGTATATTATCCAATGAATTTATCTTAAAATTTTCACCAATTCCATCCCTTAGAAAAGTAGGTGAAATGATTTTTAGTTTATCATTTAGTATTAGTAATATTCAATTGAATATTTGTTTGGCTTATGCTTTGAGTTTAAATTGGTTGATACTTCAAAAAAAATAATCAATAAAATGGATGAGCAACATATACTTAATACTATACTAACTTTAGGCATTGGTTTTATCTTAATTAATGTTTTTGTGGTGATGATCATCTTCACTTATCAAAAAAAGATTCGTCAAAAACAGACGCAATTATTTCAATCTATAATTGATACAGAAGAAAGAGAACGAGAGAGAATTGCTAAAGAATTGCATGATGGTATTGGCTCCAATTTATCAGCTATAAAACTACATTTTAATCATTTATTCAAAACTCAAAATGAAGACGAAAATATTTCGCAATTAGCAAAACTTATTAATGAAACAACCAATGAAGTGCGTCAAGTTTCTCACCAAATGATGCCACCACTTCTTAAAGAAACTGGATTGTTCAATTCTATTCAAACCTTAGCTAACCGTTTTAAAACATCAGATTTAAAAATTGAAGTTATATTATTAGGAGAACAAAAATTAGGTCTTTCAGCAACTGCTGAATTGATGATTTACAGAATCATTCAGGAACTTATTAATAATTCAATCAAACACGGGAAATCTTCAGAAATAGAGGTTCAATTAGTACATAGTAATAACCAATTGATGGTGACAGTTGCAGACAATGGAATTGGGTATTCAAGTAATAATATTCAAGAGGGTATTGGACTTAAAAATATACATTCAAGAATTTCCTATTTATTAGGAAGGTTAAATGTAGATTCCAATAATGAAAATGGAACAGTAACTAGTTTATATATACCAATTCGTTTCAATACTTAATATTGCCATCCATTTTAATCCAAAATTCAAACGCTTCCAATCCTTCTTCTCTTAAAAATTCTTTTGTTGGTATAGTACGCATTTCAATAGGTTTGGCAATTTCATCATAAATAAAATGATCGTCAAAATTTATTTTGGCCGCGTCACTTTTGGTATTGGCAAAATAAATTGCATCAGCTCTTGACCAATAAATTGCAGAAAGGCACATTGGACAAGGTTCGCAGCTAGTATAAATTTCACAGCCAGTTAATTGAAAGCTTTTTAGTACTTGACAAGCCTTTCGTATGGCAACCATTTCAGCGTGTGCAGTGGGGTCATTGCTTGAGGTAACTTCATTTGCTCCATTGGCAATAATTTTACCATCTTTTACTATTACACAACCGAAAGGTCCACCTTTTTTTAACAAAACATTTTCAACTGAAAGCCGAATGGCTTCTCGCATGAATTCAATATTTGGTTCTTTTTGCATTACTTTATTTTGTATTGAAAATTATTTTTTAGCGTATTCTTCATTCAAACCCTTCAATACATCTGCAGTAATATCCAAGCTATCATTTGCAAATAATATGCCTGTGCCTTTAGTATAATTTAATACAATTTTATAATTTTTTCCTTTACTAAATTCTTTCAAATAAGCAGCTACTTTATCAAACAAATGTTCATTGAATTTATCTTGTTCCTCTTGCAATTTCCCAGCAGCCGATTCACTATAAGATTTAAAATCTTGCTCTTTCTTCATTAGGCTTTCTTCAACCCTAGCGCGCTGTTCAGGAGTCATACTACTAGCTGTTTGTTGGTAATCATTGAATTCTTTTTCTAATGCAGAACGTTTAGCTAATATGGCATTCTCTGTGCGTTTTCCTTTATCTTCGAAATCCTTTTTCGACTTCTTAAAAAATTCATAATTATTAAGTAGGGAATCACCATTCACATAAACTGTTAAAGGGGAGTTATTAGATTTAAGTGCTGGAGAAATAGCAACTTCATTTGAAACATTGGGTTTGTCTGTAAAATGAAGTACAAATAAAATAATTACTGCGATGGTTAAAACAATATTGAAAATTAAAGAAGTGTTTTTCATATTTAAAAATTAAGATTTGCTTCAAAAAAGTTATTGGGCTAAAATAAAAAAAGTAGATGGCATTTAACTATTCTATGCACATCTACTTTCAATTTAAATTAATTACTATTTATTCGTGATGATGACCACCTTCACCATGTACATGGCCGTGATCTAATTCTTCAGCACTTGCTTCTCTAATGTCATGAATGCTACCTTCAAAATAAAGGTTTCTACCAGCTAATGGATGATTAAAATCCATTTTAATGGTATTTTCAGCCACTTCAAGGACCAAACCTTGCATTTTGTTACCATCAGAATCTGTCATTGGAATAAAATGACCTTCAGTGATCATTTCACTATCAAAAACTCCATCAACCATAAAAATATCTTTAGGTAAATCAACCACAGCAGTTGGGTCAATTTCACCATAACCTGACTCTTCTTTGTTTAGCATAAAGTTAAATGCTTCACCTTGAGCGCGATCATGCAATTCAGACTCAAATTTTTCTGGTAAACTACCTAAACCATGTAAATAAACAAATGGGTTTTCGGTGGTTACTTTTTCAACTAATAGCATTTCTGTGCCATCTTCAATTTTTAATTCATAGGTCAATGACACTACTTTATTACTTGATACTTTCATTTATAAATTTTTATTTGTTTGTTACTATTCAAAAAGCCTTCAAAATCAGTTGTTTTAAGGCATTTGCCTCTTGTTAAAAAGAACTCATTTTTTTCAGCACCAAAGGTAAATAAATACTTCACATTATGTTGAAAAAAAAGTGAATTATCCACTGGTTTTCCTGAGGTATTACCCCTTAAAAAAAGTATCTTTGAAGCTAGCGAAAAAATCAAATTATGAGTGAAGTAAAAGAAGACAGATCGAATTATTCAGCAGATAATATTCAGGTTTTAGAAGGCCTAGAGGCGGTTCGTAAAAGACCAGCCATGTATATTGGTGATATTGGCGTAAAAGGATTGCATCATTTAGTTTATGAAGTTGTTGATAACTCAATTGATGAGGCTTTAGCAGGTTATTGCTCAGACATTAACGTTTTTATTTTAGATGACAATTCCATCAGAGTAAAAGATAATGGAAGAGGGATTCCTACAGGTATGCACCAAAAGGAAAAGAAATCAGCATTAGAAGTGGTAATGACAGTTTTGCATGCTGGTGGTAAATTCGATAAAGACACTTATAAAGTTTCTGGTGGATTGCATGGTGTTGGGGTTAGTTGCGTGAATGCACTTTCCATAGCTTTAAAAGCTGAGGTTCATCGTGAAGGAAAAGTATTTGTTCAAGAATACTCAAAAGGAAAGCCATTATACGATGTCAAAGAAGTGGGAGAAACCGGCGATCGTGGTACTATCGTGACTTTCAAACCGGATGCTGAAATTTTCAATATTACAACTGAATATAAGTTTGACACCCTAGCTGCACGTTTGCGTGAATTGGCTTATTTGAATAAAGGTATACGCTTAACTTTAACTGATGAAAGAGAAACACTAGAAGATGGTACATTCCTAACGGAAGTATTTTATTCAGAAGGTGGGTTGAAAGAGTTTGTAAAGTATCTAGATGGAACTAGAGAACCATTAATTCCTGAACCAATTTATGTTGAAGGAATGAAAGCAGGTATTCCTGTTGAATTAGCAATGCAATACAACAGCACTTATACCGAAAATGTACATTCATATGTAAATAATATCAATACCATTGAAGGCGGAACGCATGTAGCTGGATTTAGAAGAGGATTGACCCGTACTTTGAAAGCCTATGCGGAGAAGTCAGGGATGTTGAAAAACCTTAAGATGGAAATTACCGGTGATGACTTTCGTGAGGGATTGACAGCTGTTATTTCGGTAAAAGTACAAGAACCTCAATTTGAAGGTCAAACCAAAACTAAACTTGGAAACAATGAAGTAATTGGGGCAGTTGATCAAGCAGTTGGTGAAATTCTAAATAATTATTTAGAAGAAAATCCAAAAGAAGCACGATTGATTGTTAACAAAGTAATCTTAGCAGCAACTGCTAGACATGCAGCACGTAAAGCAAGAGAATTAGTACAACGTAAAAATGTATTAACAGGAACTGGTTTACCGGGTAAGCTTTCAGATTGTTCAGAAAGTGATCCAGCAGTTTGTGAATTATATTTAGTCGAAGGGGACTCAGCAGGTGGTACCGCTAAACAAGGCAGAAACAGAGCATTTCAAGCCATATTGCCTTTGAAAGGTAAAATCTTGAATGTGGAGAAAGCAATGGAATATAAGATCTATGAAAATGACGAGATCAAGAATATTTTCACTGCAATGGGTGTAAGTGTAGGCACAGTTGATGATAATAAGGCATTGAATGTTGTAAAATTAAGATACCACAAAATCATCATCATGACGGATGCGGATATTGATGGTTCTCACATTACTACTTTGATTTTAACATTCTTTTTCCGCTATATGAAAGAATTAATTGAAAGTGGTTATATCTACATTGCAACTCCTCCACTTTATTTAGTGAAAAAAGGTAAGGAACAGGAATACGCTTGGACAGAAGACCAAAGAGACGCAGCAGTTCAACGTTTAAAAGGTGCAGGTAAAGAAGAAAGTGTAAATATTCAACGTTACAAAGGTTTGGGAGAAATGAACGCGGAGCAATTATGGTCTACCACCATGAATCCTGAAACTAGAACATTACGCCAAGTAACAATTGAAAATGCAGCAGAATGTGATCATATTTTCTCTATGTTGATGGGAGATGAAGTTGCACCACGTAGAGCATTCATTGAGAAAAATGCAAAATATGCACGTATCGATATTTAATTTTTTGAATAAAAAAATCAATAAAAAAAACCAGCTTATTCATTTAAGCTGGTTTTTTTATTTAACCAAAATTGCTTGTTTTTATAATCTATTAAAGCTTCATATTGATTAAGTATATCATTTCCCAAAACACCTTGAACCATAGGTATAGAAAGGGTTTGGTATGTTTCATTTAAATGACTTAAATCTACCACAGCAGTTTTAAAGTTTTCAATTTCAATATTTCCAATTGTTAATTTAGCAATACTCAAAGAAAAACTTTCTAGGGTATTTGTTCCAATACCGGTAGTTAAAGAATCTGATTTTTGTAAGCTAGAATCTTCAAAATTTTCTTTGATAAAATTCAAATCAAATACGGTTCTACTTGCACCAGTATCAATCAATAACGCAATTGATTTTCCATTCAATAATACATTCACTTTTAAATGTAAACCTTCTTGCTGAAGATCAATCAATTCAAAGGGTATAGCTTTAGTAGATTTAGATATCATATTTAAAAAAAAATATCATTCCGATTTTAGCCAGAATGATATTTCCTATATTAAATTAAAATTTAAACTAATTTCATTTCTTGCAAAACACTATTCATGTTACGAACAGCGTCAGCACTTTTATTGAACATTGCTTGTTCAGCATCATTTAATTTATAATCTACAATTTTCTCCCAGCCATTTCTGCCAATTACAACAGGAACACCTAAGCAAATATCTGATTGACCATACTCCCCTTCTAAGGAAACACAGCAAGGAAATAATTTTTTCTCATCACGAACAATGGCTTCAACCAATGCCGCACCAGCAGCACCAGGTGCATACCAAGCTGATGTGCCTAATAAACCTGTTAATGTAGCTCCACCAATCATTGTATCCGCAGCTACTTTTTGCAAAGATGCTTCATCTAATAAATTACTTACTGGCAAAGCATTTAAAGTAGCTAAGCGAGTTAATGGAATCATAGTTGTATCACCATGTCCACCTACAACAACTGCTTGCAAATCATTTGATGAACATTGAAGGCTTTGACTTAAATAATATTTAAAACGGGCACTGTCTAAAATACCACCCATTCCAATGATTCTATTTTTAGGAATACCACTTGATTTCAAGGCTAAATAAGTCATGGTATCCATTGGATTAGAAATAACCACAATAATGGCATTTGGAGAGTACTTTAAAATATTCTCAGTTACTCCTTTTACTATACCAGCATTGATTCCAATTAATTCTTCACGAGTCATACCTGGTTTACGAGGAATACCTGAAGTAATTACAGCTACATCAGTACCAGCAGTTTTAGTATAATCATTGGTACTTCCAACAATTTTTGTATCAAAACCCAAAAGGGCCGCTGTCTGCATCATGTCCATAGCTTTGCCTTCAGCAAAACCTTCTTTGATATCAACTAAAACTAATTCACTTGCTAATTCTTTACGAGCAATGTTATCTGCGCAGGTTGCACCTACCGCTCCAGCTCCTACTACGGTGATTTTCATATAAATGGATTTGATTTTTTCTAGAATCTGACGCGAATATAGGGAACTATCCTAAGTTTATAAAACGAATTATTACTTTCGTGACATGAATACAATTTTAGTGACTGGAAGCAATGGACTTTTAGGACAAAAACTTACTGACCAGCTTAGAAATAATAATGAAATCCATTTGGTAAATACATCTTTGGGAGTCGATCGTTATCCTAATCCTTCTGGCTATGAATATTATCCATTAGACATTACTGATGAAAATGCAGTTTATACTTTAATTGATAAAATTAAACCGCAAACTATTATTCACACTGCTGCCATGACTAATGTGGATACTTGCGAGAGTAAGCAAAGTGAATGCTGGGATTTGAATGTTAATGCAGTAAATCATTTAATTAAAGCATCAGAAAAACATGGAATTCACTTGATACATCTATCAACTGATTTTATTTATGATGGAGCTAAAGGTCCATATAAAGAAACAGATGAAGCTAACCCTTTAAGTTTTTATGGAAAATCGAAATTAGCAGCTGAAGAGCAATTAAAAAATTCTAACATTGATTATACAATAGTACGTACCATCATTGTATATGGCGTAGCTGCTGCAATGAGTAGAACAAATATTGTTTTATGGGCTAAAGGCGCCTTAGAAAAAGCGGAAACAATTTCTGTAGTCAATGACCAATTCAGAATGCCTACTTTAGCTGAAGATTTAGCAACTGCTTGCATAATTATTGCGAATAAAAAAGCATTAGGCGAGTTCAATATATCTGGTAAAGATTTCATGAGTGTTTTGGAAATTGTAGAACGTGTAGCTGATTATTATCAATTGTCAAAAGAACACATCAAAGTAATCAATTCAGAAAGTTTAAATCAAGCGGCCAAACGCCCGCCCCGTACGGGTTTCATATTAGACAAAGCCATTAATGAATTAAATTACCAACCTCATAGTTTTGAAGAAGGATTAGCAATCATCAGCAAACAATTGAAGGATAAAGCTGTTTAGGAAGTATTCAAATTAATCTATAAAAATAAATTTAAAAATCATGAGCATAACAGTTGGTCAACAAGCACCCGCATTTAAACTATTTAACACAGAAAAAAAAGAAATTGCTTTGAGTGATTTTTTAGGAAAAAAAGTAGTAATACATTTTTATCCCCAAGCATTTACTGGAACTTGTACTACACAATTGTGTACTATGCGTGATAATTTAAATTACTATACACAATTGAATGCAGAAGTTTTAGGTATTTCTGTTGACTCAGTATTTACTTTAATTAAATTTAAAGAAGAACAAAATTACAACTTCAATTTGTTGTCTGATTTCAATAAAGAAGTATCACAAGCCTATGGGTCTTTTTATGAGCATTGGATTTTGAATATGAACGGTGTTTCAAAACGTGCCGCATTTGTTATTGATAGCAAAGGTATAGTTCAATATGCAGAAGTGTTAGAATTGGCTTCAGAGTTACCTAATTTCGAGGCTATACAAGCTTGTGTTGCAGCTATTTCATAAATAATTTAAAATAAAATGCCCCAAATAATTGGGGTATTTTTATGTCCAATTGTTTCACTCAACAGCTTTATTTTCAAAAAAAACATGGGAATTTAATTTGCATCACTTATATTTGCAGCCCTTCAAAGGAGTAAATAAATGCTTTTTGAAGCGAAAAACGCACTTGTAGCTCAATTGGATAGAGCATCTCACTACGGATGAGAAGGTTTGGGGTTCGAATCCCTACAAGTGCACAGAAGCCTTTCGATACCTCGAAAGGCTTTTTTGTTTACTACAATATATCCTTTATGGCAGTTTGATTATTTTTCAATTTTCAGACAATCTTTTTAATAATCCATGTAACTTTAATATGATAGATGATTTTTGAATAATCTTTATACGTAATATTATATAATGATTATTTGAATTTTACTTTTAATTCAATCCATAAGATAAAATATTTTCAAAGGACAATATAAAACCATGTGCATTCAAAGAAAACTTAGAATTAAATGGGTGAAGCATTCATTGGTAATGTTAATATTATTCACACTCAGCTTTTCAAAAAATGAAGCCAATGCCCAATTTAAATTTAATGTCCTCTTCTTAGGAAATAGCTATACTGAAGTTAATAATCTGCCGCAAATAATTCAAAATGTATCCAATTCCACTGGAGATACATTGATATATGATAAGAATGCACCAGGTGGTTTTCGATTATCAGATCATCACTCATCTATAACGAGTAAAAATAAAATTAAGATTGGTAATTGGGATTATGTTGTAATTCAAGGACAAAGTCAGGAACCTATAATAAATACCAGTCAATTTAATAGTGGCGCTTCTGCATTAGCCAATCTAATTAAACAATCAAGTCCTTGTGCGGTAATTATGCCTTATATGACTTGGGGTAGAAAAAACGGAGATCAATTTAACTGTGCTAGTTTTCCAGAGATGTGCAGCTATCAAGGAATGGATACTACACTTAGAAATAAATATTTAAATATTAGTAAATCAATTAAGGGAGAAGTTTCACCGGTTTCTATTGTTTGGAATTATTTAAGAAATAACTTTCCAAATATAGAATTATATGATCCTGATGAAAGTCATCCATCAACAGCTGGTTCGTATGCAGCAGCATGTTGCTTTTATACCAGTATATTTAAAAAAGACCCAACATTTATTACTTACAATTTCGGATTAAATGCAAATGATGCTGCTATCATTAGAAATGCAGTAAAGGAAACAGTTTTCAATAAACTACAGCAATGGGATTATAAAAAACTTTCACCTGCGAATTTTAGTTTTCAAGTTGGGGATAGTATAAATGAAATTAATTTTTATCCGAAAAACATAAGTGCAAGTGAAAAATATTTGTGGAATTTTGGGGATGGTAATACCTCTAATAATACCTACACCTCTCACTCCTACTTGAATAGTGGTAACTATTTAGTATCACTTACCATTAGCAATTGTGATTTGCAAGGATCACATTCGAATACAGTTGATACAATTGTTCAAATATGTAATCACACACCAACTATTTACAATAACAAATCTTGGCTTTGTGATCATGATACACTTTGGACTCAAAATGCAGACAGTTATCAATGGTATTATAATGGTAGTCCACTTCCTGAAACTAATCAATACTTGCCCAATTATTTTCGTTATGCTAAAACTGGCTTTAGCGTAAATTCAACAGTGAATGGTTGTTCAGAAATGTCTCAAGTATATTCAAAATCTACAGAATGGTCGGGATATTATTTTGATCTAATTGGAAATCCATGCCAAGGAGATACTGTTGCATTTGCATTATTACATATCAATGGATTTTTAAATGGTTTCGAAAACATCTATTGGTACAAAAATGATACCTTAATTCCATCTTTAACTAACCAAGATACCTTATTAATATACGGTTCAGGTAAATATGAATGTAAAGTAACCAATCCAGTTTCTAATTGTCCATTGGATACTACCTCCTATTCCATAAAATATAATTGTGAAGCAGTTGGGATTGTAAACAATTCACGCCCATTTATTTTTAGTTGTTATCCAAATCCAGCAAAAGATTTCATCACATTTAATTTTTCAAATTACTCATTACCAGAAACAGTAGAAATATTTAATACTATGGGAAGTTTAATTAAATCTGTGGTTATCACAAAACCGAATTTAAAAATTATGATTGATGATTTATCAAATGGAGTTTATTATACAAAATTGAAAAAACATCAACAATATTCAACGAAGTTTATTGTTTTGAAAGAATAACATCAATTCAAAGTTTGTAAATAAATATAAAGAGTAAAAATAAATATATGTCTGTAGAACAAAAAAAAATAGCTGTTTGGGTACTGGTAGTATCTGCACTATTTTCTATTATGGAATTTATGGTGAGTATTTCATTATATCTTTCACCTGAATCAATTTTAGAAACAGTTGATTTAAGTGCCAAAGGGGTTAGCTATGTGGTAAACATGTGGGCTGCTAGACAATTTGCGCTTGCTGTAATTTTTGGCTATGCAACATATAAAAAATCAATTCCGATGTTGAGTATTTCCTATTTATTCTTTTTTGTAATGTTTATTGGAGATCTGATAATTGGAATTATGCAAAATGAAATGTCGATGGTGCTTAGCGCAATTGTGATGTGTATTATTTCAATTGTTATGATTTATTTTATTAATAGGAAGAAATAAATATTTGAATGGATTGATTAATAAAATCATAATAAATAATTACAAAATAAAATGCACTATTCAAACTTTAAAATAATAACTACAACACTTTTATCTTTTATAATATTTTTCAATATTCCTAATCCAGGCTTTAGTCAAAATACTAACTCATCTGAAGGCAGTTTGAGTTCCAACTCATCTGTAAATTTTAATTACAATTTTACATTCCAAAATAATTCTGGATTAACTATCGACAATAATATTAGAAGTATTTTTCAAGATAAAAAAGGAAATTATTGGATTGGAACAAATGCTGAAGGGGTTTATAAATATGATGGAAATACAATCAAACAGTATACAGAGAATGACGGACTTGCAAATAATCAAATTTTAAAAATTCAAGAAGATCATATTGGGAATATTTGGTTTTCAACTGGCCTATTTGGTGTAAGTTGTTTGGAGGGTGAAAAAATAATCACTTATACACAAAAAGAACAATCAACAAAAATAAAAAGCAACCATCATATGTGGAATGTAGAACCAAACGACTTATGGTTTTACGCAGGTGATGGTGCATTTCATTTTAAAAACAATCAATTAGAACATTTGCCTTTTCCGAAAAAAGAACAAATTACAAATGAAATAAAAAGCGACCCTTATGCACTTAGTAGACATGCTGTATATTGTTTACTTAAAGATAAAAATAACAATATATGGTTTGGCACACAAGCACAAGGAGTTTGTAAATTTGATGGTAAATTATTCACATGGTTTACGGATAAAGGTTTAGCTGGACCAGCAGTATTAGGTTTATTTGAAGATAGTAAAGGGAATATTTGGATTGGAAACAATGGCTCTGGTTTGTTTAAATATGATGGAGAGAAATTAATTAATATAACTGAAGAAAAAAGTCTAAGTAACAAAGCATTTAGAATGGCTGGAACTTCTGAACCAGGCACAATGGCTCGTGTTTATGCCATCAATGAAGATAAAGAAGGAAACATTTGGGTAGGTACTGTTGATGCCGGAGTTTGGAAATATAATGGATATCAGTTAGTCAATTATACTACGAATGATGGCTTAAGTAGTAATTCTGTAAATACAATTTTCAAAGACAATACAGGCGAGCTTTGGTTTGGAACTGATGCTAATGGTATATGTAAATTTAATGGTAATTCATTTTATCAATTATTTAAATAACTATAAGATCTTCATTATATAAGAAATTAAATATCAATTAATCTATATAATTTTCAGCTTCTATAAAATAATTACTAAGTTTAAATTCAATTAACATTCAAAATCATGAGCTTACTTTTAAATATTCTATTTGTTTTACTTGCTATTATTGCGCTAATTCTAATTATAGCGAGTTTCTCTAAAAAAGATTATCTAATTAAAAGAGAAATTATTATAAACACTCCTATTAAATTAGCTTTTAATTATCTCAAATTATTAAAAAACCAAGATTTTTATAATAAATGGGTAATGGTAGACCCTAATATGAGTAGGGATTTCAAAGGTATCGATGGCACAGTTGGGTTTGTATATGGATGGAATGGTAATAACAAGGCAGGTGCTGGTGAACAAGAAATTATTTCTATAGTTGAAGATAAAATCATAGAAACGGAAATTAGATTTATCAGACCATTTGCTGGTGTTTCTATCGCCAAATTTGAATTGGAAAGCCTCTCTGAAAATCAAACTAAAATTACTTGGAGTAATTCAAGCACCATGAAATATCCAATGAATGTGATGTTGTTTATGATTGAGAAAATGCTAGCCAATGACATGGATGTTAGTTTAACGAACCTGAAAAAAATTCTAGAAAAATAGATTTTAGTCAAATTCTCAACCTTTATATAAAATTAAATCGCTCCTCTGCGATTTGAATAATCCCTATAAATATAATTTTGGCTTTAGAATGGCTAACAAAATTGGAATTTAATATCAATTTGTTCACAACTTCAATAATAAATTTGCGTAGTTAAATGACTTCAGTATATTTGTAGTCAAATAGCTACACAATGAATTTAAGAAGAGATGTATTTCAAGCCATTGCTGACCCTACCAGACGAGCCATACTCCTATTGGTTGCCACACAATCTATGTCTGCTGGGGCCATTGCCTCTAATTTTGATACCGCAAGACCAACAGTTTCTAAGCATATTCAAATACTCACTGAATGCGAATTACTTAAACAAGAACAAAATGGTAGAGAGATTTATTACCATATCAATGCTAAAAAAATGAAAGCAATAGCAGAATTTATTGAACCATTCCGCAAAATATGGGATGATCGATTCAACAAATTAGAGTCAGTAATGAAAAAATACGAAGCTGAAAAAGGTCAGAAAAAAAAATAAACCTATGGAATTAAAAACAAAAATAAATGCAGAAGAAGGCAAACAAGAATTATTCATCATTAGAGATTTTGATTTGCCTATTGAACTGCTTTTTAAAGCTTATGAGGAACCTGAATTTGTTGAACAATGGATGGGCACTAAGGTAATAAAGCTTGAAAATAAAAGTCATAGTGCTTATCAATTTGAAACCACTGACCCAATGGGTAACAAACATTTATTTACAGGGGTGGTTCATGAATTTATTTCAAATCAATCTATCATACGCACTTTTGAAATGCTGAATACTCCTTTCCCTGCACAATTAGAATTTCTAACCTTTGAAAAATTAACTGACAAAACTAGCAGACTTACCATGCAAGTCATATACAAGTCAATAGAATTAAGAGATCAACTATTGAAATTACCATTTGCACAAGGAATAAATATGGCACATAATAGAATTCAAGAAATTTTTAATAATTTAAAATAACAACATGACAAAACGTAATAAAATAATTTATTGGATTGCTACCATCTGGCTTTCATTAGGGATGATTTCAACTGGCATTGTTCAATTATTTAACGTAAAAGCAGAAATTGCATTTATTGTTCAATTAGGTTATCCAATTTATTTTATAAATCTATTAGGGTTTTGGAAAATTGTTGGAGTTGTATTTATACTTATACCTAAACTACCTTTATTAAAAGAGTGGGCATATGCTGGATTCTTTTTTACCATGACGGGTGCACTTTATTCACATATTTGTATGAATAATTCGATGAAAGATATTTACCCAGCCATTCTACTATTAGTTTTAACTATAGTATCTTGGTATTACAATCCATATAGCTTTCGTGCAATCAGTAAATCATCTAAAAGTAATTAAACAATTTGCTATCAAAAAATAATCCATATGAAAAAGGAATTAACAGCGAGTCAACAAAAAGAATTGATTTCCATTTTAAAAGAAAGATTTGAGAAAAACATGTCGAGACATAAGGGACTAATTTGGAATGAGGTACAATTGAAATTAGAAAAAAGCAAAGAAAAATTATGGTCGCTCAATGAAATGGAAATTAGTGGAGGCGAACCAGATGTTGTATATCCAATTCAGATAGAGAATAACAAAAAAAATGATGAATATTATTTTATAGATTGTTCTGCAGAAAGTCCGAAAGGTAGAAGAAGTATATGCTATGACCATGAGGCATTAGAAGCGAGAAAAGAACATAAACCTGAAAATAGTGCTATTGAAATGGCAAAAGATATGGGTATTGAAATATTAAATGAATCATTATATAGAGCATTACAACAATATGGGAAGTTTGATACCAAAACTTCCAGCTGGATTTTGACTCCAGCTCCAATCAGAAAATTAGCTGGTGCTATTTTTGCAGATTATAGATATGGAACAATTTTTATTTACCACAATGGTGCCGAATCATATTATGCAGCGAGGGGTTTCAGAGGATTTTTGAAAGTTTAGTATAAAAAATAATTGATTCAAAATAATTTAATAACAAATTCAACATGTTAGAAAATCCAAAAGTTGATTTCTATTTTAGAAAATCTAAAAAGTGGCAAGAAGAATTAGAAATATTGAGATCAATTATTTTACAGACTAAATTGACTGAAGAATTAAAGTGGGGAGTTCCTTGTTATTCATTAGAAAATAAAAACATTTTGCTAATTCATGAATTTAAGGAGTATTGCGCCATACTGTTTTTTAAAGGAGCTCTTTTAACTGATACGCATGCAATATTAATACAACAAACTAAAAATACACAAGCAACAAGGCAAATTCGATTTACAAATGTTTCTGAAATCAAAAAGCAAAAATCAGCTATTAAAAATTATATCATTGAAGCCATAGAAGTTGAAAAAGCTGGATTAAAAGTAGCGCTCAAAACTACATCTGAATTTAGTACTCCAATTGAATTTCAAAACAAATTGGACAATTTTCTTGCTTTAAAAAAGTCGTTTAATGCTTTAACACCCGGCCGTCAAAGAGCATATTTGCTTTATTTTTCATCAGCT
This sequence comes from Sphingobacteriaceae bacterium, assembly GCA_965279595.1. Taxonomy (GTDB): domain Bacteria; phylum Bacteroidota; class Bacteroidia; order Sphingobacteriales; family Sphingobacteriaceae; genus CAIKLP01. The sequence continues at coordinate 1,822,809 of OZ257246.1, read as the reverse complement.
AAGCAATCAAAAACAAGAGAAGCGAGAATTGAAAAATATTTACCTATTATTTTAAAAGGAAAAGGTTTGGATGATTAACAATTCTTTATTCGATTAAACTTCTGTCAAACCCGTTAAAAACTCATCTAAAGCTTTATTAAATTCATCTCTTTGTTCCAAGTTAGAAACATGCCCAGCATTTTCAATGATATGTAATTTTGAATTTTTGATATGATTATGCATATACTCAGATTGTGCAAGAAGTGTTACCGCATCTTCTCTTCCACAAATAATCAATGTAGGAATATCAATTTCAGAAAGCGTAGTACATGTCTCCTCTCTTTCCGCTAATGCTATTAAGCCTTGCTTTATAATATGTTTAGTATTAGTAAATACTACATGACTAAGCAGAGCAACTAATTCCGTTTTTTCTGTTAACGATTTTGGATGGAATACACTTTTAATAAAAGTCTCCATGAAATTTCTTGGACCATTCTCTTTTATTTCTTCAATAATAATATTACGTTTCTTTTTCAATTCATCTGTATCAGCAATACATTGGGTATCACATAAAATCAAAGCTGAAAAGCGACTAGGGAATCTTTTCATGGCATTCAATGCAATAAATCCTCCCATTGATAATCCACAAAGAATGGCTTTGTTTATATCTAATAAATCCATCAATTTAATTAAATCATCTGCAAATAATTCAATGCTTAATGGCGCTTCTTCATCAGTAGATTTACCAAAACCTCTGATATCGCAAGCAATTACTCGTTGTGTAGGCATTAAAAATTCAATTTGTTCAGCCCACATATTCTTATCGAATGGATACCCATTTAAGAAAATGATTGGAATTTCCCTTTCTCCAATATCATCATATGACAAATTAAAATTATTCACATTTATTCTTAAGTTCTTTCCACTAATTGCGTTTGCCATAGTATTGATGATTTAAATTATTTATTTTAAAGTTAATTGTACTTTTATCTTCCAGATTATATTATAAAATTAATAAGCTATTCATAATATATTTTATGTAAATATGTATTTGAGTTATATAAATCACACCTTTAAAAATAAAATACTTAAAAATTATAACTCGTTAATAATTGCAAAGTTAAATCCATATAAATAAAGTAAAATGCAATTCAGAATAGCATTACATACAGACATACCACAAATTCAAATAGTAAGAAATGCTGTAAAAGAAAATACTTTATCAAATCCAAACTTAGTAAGCGATGCCGATTGCTTGGAATACCTAAATAATCGAGGAAAAGGATGGGTTTGTATGATCAACCAAAAAGTTGTTGGTTTTTCAATAGTAGATCTAATAGATAATAATGTTTGGGCTTTATTTGTTCATCCAGATTATGAAAAAAAGGGGATTGGCAAAAAGCTTCATGATCTAATGATAGATTGGTATTTCAAACAAACCCGTACTAATTTATGGCTTGGTACAGCTCCAAAAACAAGGGCAGAAAAGTTTTATAGAAAAGCAGGTTGGCAAGAAAAAGGACTTCATGGTAAAGATGAAATTAAATTTGAAATGACATTTGAAAAATGGATTAATTCGTCATCATCCAATTTGGAATAAATTTTACAACATATTAGGTTCAATTAATCAAATAAATATTTTAGTATCTTAGTTTCCCTAAACCACCTCCATGTGTTACAGTGTTGCCTTTATGGAAAGTAGAAAAGCGAAATATGCAAAGCGCTTTAAAGAACTAATCAAGGAACCATTGAAAGAGTCAGATCTTTCAGGAGAATTACCTCTATTTTATTTTGTAAGTGGATTTTCCCACCCACATTTACCCATCGTAACTCAAAAAGGTATTTTTCAATATGAATGGGGTTTAATACCCACTTGGGTTAAAGATTTGGATACTGCAAATCAAATCAAAGATAAAACATTAAATGCCGTTGGTGAAACAGTGTTTGAAAAACCATCATTTCGAAAAAGTATTTCATCTCAAAGATGCTTGTTGGGAATTTCAGGATTCTATGAATGGATGGATTTAAACAAAGTAAAATATCCGTTTTTTATTCAAACAAAAAGCAATGAAATATTTTCATTAGGATGTATTTATGAAAATTGGGTAGATCTTACAACTGGTGAAATAAAAAACACTTTTAGTATTTTAACAACACCTGCTAATCCGATGATGGAAAAAATTCATAATATCAAAAAAAGAATGCCTTTAATACTATCTTCTCAGGATGAAGAAAAATGGCTTGATCCAAAATTAAAAAAGGAAGACATCATTTCTTTGATTAAACCTTATGATGAAAATGACATGAAAGCATATACCATTTCTAGAAGAATCAATAGCCCGAAATTTGATAGAAACATCCCTGAAAGCATTGATTTTGTTGAATATCCAGAATTGGCATTGTTAGCTTAATTTTAAATACGAACAAATTTAACAAAATGGAAAAACTATCTATCATCATGATTCCTGTTGCAGACCAACAAAAAGCAAAAGCATTTTATATGAAATTAGGTTTTGATTTAAAGTAGAAGCTCCTGCTAGTCATGGAGAATCATGGATACAAATGGGACTTCCAAATCACGAAACAAGTATAGCCTTAGCTAAATTTAATGGTCTAATTTTTGAAACTAATGACATAGAAACAGAAATTAAATTATTAACAGAGCAAGGAATATCATTTGGGAAAATTGAACAAACCCCTTGGGGGCAATTTGCTTGGATGAAGGATTTAGATGGGAATAGCATTTGCCTTCACAAAAAATAATTTTAAAAAGATATATCCACTTTATGAAAAAAGTAATCATATACATTTTTTTTATTTGGAATTATAATTGTTACGCACAAAATAATTTTTATCAATCAATTGCATTAGGTCAATATACTGTCGGATTTTGCGATACTATTCTTTTTGATGAAAGCATTACCTACAATGAATTTGGATATCATGGAGCTGCTCCACTTTTTGTTCAAATATGGCATCCAGTCAACAAAATAAAGAACCCCAATTATTTACAATTTTCAGAATTTAGAAATAGGCATTTACCGAAAAATCTGGAAAAGGTTTATCATGAAATAAACAAAGAATTAGACAAGAGTTTTATAGAATACAATTTATCTGAATCATTAATTGATGGTGAGTCTATTGAATATATAGGTTTGAAATACAATAATATTTTAGATTCAATAAAACAACTTGATACAAAAAGTGTAAATGTAAAAATTAAAAACAAAAACAATTATCCCATTATCATTTTCCATCATGGTTCACAAGCAGCATCAGATGATAATTACATTTTAGCTGAATATTTTGCATCAAGAGGCTATATAGTTTTAGCAAGCAATTTTCACCTCCCCTACCCTAATACCCCATTTGGTTTGTTACCCTATGAATTAGAAAAACAAAATAAACACAATCAAAGTGCTGCAAAAAAATTAATCCAATTTTCTAAGTCAATAACAAAAAGTAAAGAATTATTTTTCATTGGACACAGTTGGGGAGCGCAAGAAGGATGGTGTTTTTTACATGAACCTGGTTGGGCTTCGGCTTTTGTTTCAATGGAAACAACTATTGAATTCAAATCTGATAGCAATGAAATAAAAGAGAAATGGCCTTATGTTTATCAAGTTGTTAAAACTGAAAATAAAACATACAGCTTGCCTATTCTGCTTTTTGCAAATACCCAGAAAAATGAAGGGTTTAATTTCTTTGAAAATAAGCATAATACATCAATGACATTTATCAGCAGCAAAGCAAACTTTAATCATGATAGCTATAATGCAAGTTATTTAATGCGTTATTATTTAAACAATAAGATTAAACAACCTGATAAAATAGTATTGAAAGAGCAAATTGAATTATATGGGATTCATCTAAAAATCATGGAAGATTTTTTCATATCAGTAAAAAACAAAAAGGTTTTCAATAAGAATAAATACGAATCTTTATTTTATATTAATTGAATGATGGAACCTACAGAACTTACTCAGTTTATACAAAAGGTATTACCTATTTCATCAAATAAGGTAAATGAAATTGTTTCATATTTCCAACCTTTATCTATTAAGAAAAATGACTTTTTTATTCAGAAAGGAAAAATAGCTAACAATTACCTTTTCCTTGAAAAAGGATTTATTAGAGCGTTTACATATGATTTAGAAGGCAATGAAGTGACCACTGCATTTTATAGTAAACATCAAATGGTTTTTGAAGTTGCTTCATTTTTCCAGAAAATACCATCCAAAGAAAACTTTCAAGCCTTAGAAGAATGTGCAGGAGTTTACATCAACTATGAGCAATTACAAGTATTGTTTCATAGTATCCCAGAATTTAGAGAATTTGGCAGAATGATTTTAGTCAATGGTTTTATTTCATTTAAAGAAAGAAGCATTTCCTTAATTAATGAAAGTGCAGAATCAAGGTATGAAACTTTATTGAAGTCAAATCCGGAAATATTTCAAAAATCACCTTTAAAATATATAGCAAGCTATTTAGGCATTACAGACACCTCCTTAAGTAGAATTAGAAGAGATGTTGCCAATAAATAATTTCATTTCTTGTCAAATGGCAAGTTAGAATTAATTTGTTCTATTGATTTTTGCCTAAACCAAAATCAAAAAAAAAATGGAAAATTTATCTCCCCTTGTGAGCTTATTATTTGGAGCCACTACTTTATTAACGGTATGGCTATTTTACAAAGCCAGCAATCATTCAAAAAATGTTTTATACATACTAATAGCATGGCTAATCTTACAAATGATCATTAGTTTAACTGGCTTTTATCAAGTGCCAAATGCAATGCCTCCTCGCTTTTTACTACTGATTGGTCCAGCATTAATTATCAGTGCAATATTATTTATTACTCATTCAGGAAAAAAATTTATTGATCAAATGGATCTAAAATATTTAACACTTTTACATGCTATTAGAATTCCAGTTGAATTTACTTTGTTTTATGTTTACTTAGCAGGTATGATTCCTGTGCTAATGACTTTTGAAGGAAATAATTTAGATATCATTTCTGGTCTTAGTGCTCCAATTATTTATTATTTGGTGTTTATTAAAAAAAAATTAGGAGAAAAATCATTACTTATTTGGAACTTTATTTGCCTAGGTTTATTGATTAATGTGCTGACTATTGCAATTCTTTCTGCACAAACACCTTTGCAACAATTAGCCTTTGATCAACCGAATATAGGTGTAACCTATTTCCCCTTTGTTTGGCTACCTGCTGTAGTTGTTCCCATAGTATTTTTCTCACATCTAGTTGCTATTAGGCAATTAATTAGAAAATTAAACAGTAAAAAAGTATAAATTAGATTGAACATTATATTTTCATTAGTAAAAGAAAAAACAATGAACACAATAATTTGGAACAATGAATCAATTTGGTTTGATATATCAATTATAAGTTTTTACTTTTTATTGGGTCATATATTCTTAGGTCATTTTGAAGAAAGAAGTCCGAAATGGAGAAAACTATTAAAGTACATTGTCACTCTTTTACTAATGATTTTAATGATTCACTTTTGGGACAGAACAATAGCATACAGTATTCTTGGAATTGCATCGCTATTCGTTGTTTATGTTCATGGTATAGTATTACCCAAAAAAGGAATTAATGGTTGGACAGGCGAGCCGAAAGGCAAATACTATGATTTCAGGAAATGGGATAAAAACATTTTTAATGAATAATTTTAAAAACCTATAAATGTTATGTTAGAATTAAGACCATGTTGTGAAAATTGCGGGAAAAAATTAGCCAATGATTCAACAGATGCTATGATTTGCACTTTTGAATGTACTTTTTGTAAGAATTGTGTAGATAATATTCTATTTAACGTATGCCCAAACTGTGGTGGTGGCTTTGAGAAAAGACCACACCGACCTCAGGAAAAATTATTAAATAACCCAATTGTTGTTAAAGAATTTCATCGACCGGTTGATTTAGAAAAATTTAAATTGTTGTTGCAACAATATAAAAATGTAAAACCTAATGAACGATAATTACATTTTTCAAAAGTAGAACATAAAAAAAGTTATATGGCTGAAGCAAAAACAAAAGAAACTCAAAATTCAGTTATTGATTTCATCAAAAAAATTGAAGATGAACAAAAACAAAAAGATGCTCTTGAATTATTGGCAATAATGGAAAATGCCAGTGGCTTCAAAGCAAAGATGTGGGGACCAAGTATCATTGGTTTTGGAAGCTACCATTATGTTTATGAAAGTGGTCACAAGGGTGATGCACCCTTAGTTGGATTTTCTCCAAGAAAAGCTGCATTTTCACTTTATGTTTCTTGCAAGTTTGATGGTCATGAAGATTTATTGAAAGATTTTGGCAAACACAGTGTTGCAAAAGCATGTATATATTTTAAGAAAATGTCAGATATTAATCCAGTTGTTTTGAAAAAAATGATTGTGAATTCAGTTAAATATTATCAGAAAAAATTCCCAAGTCAATAAATTATGCAAATTGTAATTTTGCTTTAACTGAGAAATAACATTTCAACTTAATCTCAAAAAACAAGAAAATGCTTCCATTTTATCCTATTCTTTAATTCGCTAAAGTATTGGAATGCTATTAGTTACCCAAACTATTAAATCTATTTTGCTTTTCATCTTGCTAAGCTCTATTTTTATCAAAAACCTGATCATACCATCAGCTAAAGAAATTATTTTAAGACCAACAAAGCGATTATGTTAATAGAACCAAGAATGCGTGGATTTATATGTTTAACATCACACCCAGATGGATGCGAGCAAAACGTATTAAATCAGATTGAATATATAAAATCAAAAGGCTTTATTGAAGGCCCTAAAAAAGTTTTAGTAATTGGAGCTTCAACAGGGTTTGGATTAGCTTCAAGAATTACCAGTGCATTTGGTAGCAATGCTGCAACCATTGGCGTATTTTTTGAAAAAGCACCTGCAGATGGAAAAACAGCATCACCAGGATGGTACAACAGTGCTGCATTTCAGAAGGAAGCAAATAAAGCAGGTATTTATGCAAAGAGCATTAATGGTGATGCTTTTTCAACAGAAATAAAAACCAAAACAATTGATTTAATCAAAGCAGATTTAGGTCAGGTTGATTTAGTCATTTATAGTTTAGCTTCTCCGGTAAGAATGCATCCAGAAACTGGAGTATTGCATCGCTCAACTTTAAAACCTATCGGACAATCATTCAGCAATAAAACTGTAGACTTTCATACTGGAGTAGTTACAGACATTACTATTGAACCATGTAATGAAGAAGAAATTGCCAATACCGTTGCAGTAATGGGTGGTGAAGATTGGGAAATGTGGATGGATGCATTGTTAAAAGCTGATGCAATTTCAAACAATGCCATGACTGTTGCCTATTCGTATATTGGCCCATCACTAACTGAATCGGTTTATAGAAAAGGTACAATTGGTGCAGCGAAAGATCATTTGGAAGCTACTGCATTTAAGATTACAGAAAAGTTAAATAGTAAAAATGGAAAAGCATTTGTTTCTGTGAACAAAGCTTTAGTAACTCAAGCAAGTTCAGCTATCCCTGTAATTCCATTATACATTTCATTATTATATAAAGTAATGAAAGCTAAAGGAATTCATGAAGGCTGCATTGAACAAATTCAAAGACTATTCAAAGAGCGATTATATACTAATAAAGAAATTGCAACAGATGAAAAAGGAAGAATCAGAATTGACGATTGGGAAATGAGAGAAGATGTACAATCTGAAATTGCTGAATTATGGAAGCAGTCAAGTACTGAAACATTGCCATCTTTAGGAGACTTAAAAGGATATAAAACTGAATTCTTTCATTTGTTTGGATTTGATTTTCCTGAAGTTGATTACACATTGGATGTAAATGAAAATGTAGGTATCAATGGACTTGTATAGGTTCCAATTCAAAACTCATTTTGTAAATGACTTCTTTATTTAAAAAACTTAATTACAAAAACCATTCTTCAATTGCAGTTTTGCATGCACCAATAAGTATGGATGCAGAGTTAAAGGAAATGTCGAAAATTACAACAATACATACTAATATTCATCAACTTTCTGATATTCAATTTGCCATGGTATTTGTGACCCAATTGCAAGAAATTGAAAAGAGTATTGAAGAAATATTTCCAAAATTGAAAGATGACGCAGTACTGTGGTATTGCTATCCAAAGGCAAGCTCAAAAAAATATCGATGTGAATTCAATAGAGATAATGGTTGGGCTAGTTTAGGTAGTTACCAATTAGAAACTGTAAGGTCAGTAGCCATTGATGAAGATTGGACCGGTCTGCGTTTTAGAAAAACAGAATATATTAAAACAATGAACAGAAATGAAAAATTAGCCATTTCTGAAAATGGTAAAAATCGAATTAAAAAAAACAACAATAGCAATGTTTAAAAAACTAATTCTATTAATATTTCTTTCAATATCTCACAATTGTTTTGCACAAATAAATTGGGTTGATTCCACTTTTAATATCGTATCCTATTTCAATTTGAATGAAAAACAAACGTTTTCAATCATTCATGAAACTATTAAATTAAAAGGTTTAGATACAACAACATATGAATCGGCAAAATATGAATTGGATGTTTGGGTAAAGGATTCAACTGATAAAAGTTACACCTTGGTTTTTAAATATAAAAATTTAAGTACCGAGAGCGACAATCAAATTCTTCAAAAATTATTAAAGTTAAATGAGAATATGGAGATTGTTGTGAAAACAAATGAAATGGGAGTTTTTGAAGAAATTACAAACTTCGAAGAAGTAAAACAATTTACAGATAGTGCCATTTCAATGCTGGAAGAAAGCTTCAAAGATCATCCAAAAATCAATGAAATTATTTCTCATATCAGAAGTTCCTTCACAAGTAAAGAAGCAATTGAGAGTATCAGTATCAAAGACATTAAGCAAATATTGTTTTTTAATGGATCAAAATACACACTTAATGAAAACATTAAAGACAAAATTAAAATAAATAATAATTTGGATGGTACACCTATAGATATTGATATTGAAACCAAATTGTTTGCTCTTGATACGGCATCCAATTCAGGAACATTAAGTTATTTTCAAAATACAGATAGCAAACAATTAACTGCCACAACTTTAAAATATCTTAAAAAATTGGCGAAGGAAATGAAATTACCAGAGCCAAAAAAAAGTGATATCAAAACATTAACATCAACTGATAGACTAGCCTCAAATATCCATGGGCCATCAGGTTGGGTACTCTATTCTTACAATACCAAGGAAGTAACTTCTTCTGATATAACAAGTATTGAAACTATAGAAATTGAATTAAAATAAAAATACTATGATAAAGCTAAAAACTACACTTGCAATATTATTAATTACTTGTTTTTCTAATTCATTTGTGCATGCACAAGAATTATTAGATAATGTTCCTGAAACAAAAGAAGAATTTGTTAAATCAGAAAAACAATTCATTGCTTCGGTAAATTGGATAGAACAAACTGAATTCAATACTGAAGTAAACAAACATAAAACGCAATACCAATTAATTACAGCGTGGTTAATAAATTCGCCAACAGTAACAATTGAAATCAATGCTGATGTAATTAAATTCAGTAAAAAAAATAGCGAACTATTAGTCTTTTTTATGGCAGGTTGGGGCAAATATGTGTTAGAAAACAACTATTCAAAAGATGTCATCAAAGGTAATTTAGCTGGTTTGAAATCAGTCATTCAAATTTATAAAAAAGGAAATGGTCTTAAAAAAGATAAAGAAATAGACAAATTAATTGTTTTAGATGACAAAGGACAACTGGAGAGTTGGGTGAAAAATCAACTTGATATAAAATAAGTTGTGATTAAAAAATGCAAACATCAAAAAAGAAAATTATTGCTATTTGTGGAAGTACAAGGTTAAAATCAACTAATTTAAATCTGATCAAATCTATTGAATTGATTACCCATGACATTTGGGATTTCACAATCTATTTAGGTATTGCACAGCTGCCACATTTCAACCCTGATTTAGATCAAGAAGAAAGTTCGGATACAATTAATGAGTTTAGAAATTTACTAAGAGCCAATGACGCTATCTTAATTTGTTCACCAGAATATGCCATGGGAGTGCCTGGAACATTGAAAAATGCCTTAGATTGGACAGTGTCTTCCATGGAGTTTTCTAATAAACCAACAGCATTAATTACTGCTTCATCAATGGGCATGAAAGCACATCAATCATTAATAGAAACATTAACAATTATTGAATCAAAAATGAGTATGGAAACACAATTATTGATTTCACATGCGAGCACAAAAATAAATTCAAATTTTGAAATTACAGACTCTAAAACTTCAGCTGAAATTGAGAATTTAATTGTTTCACTTAACAAATTAATTGAAGATGGAAACAATTAATTTTTTCCAATTAAAAATTACTGATACAAAAGTAATAGAAAGTATAGCAACATGGTATTTAGAAGAATGGAATATTCCAATAGAAAAAAGTGTTGAAAAACTCAACAACATTTGCGGAGATCCATTACAAATTCATTTAATAATGACAATGGATACTGAAATTATAGGAACAGGTGGCATTCATAATCATGTAAGTTTAATAGACAGAAAACCAGATCTCCATATTTACAAAAAATGGTTAGCCCTGGTGTATACAAAACCTGAATATAGAAGAAAAGGTTTAGGCGCAAAACTGTGTGTTGAATTAACACTTCAAGCAAAATCAATAGGCATCAATGATTTATATTTATTCACCCATACCGCTGAAAGCTTATATCGTAGGCTAGGTTGGGAAGAAATAGAAAGAATAAACTTTAATGAAAGAGATATTGTATTGATGAAAAAAACTAGATAAAGATTCAATTAAATGCAAATAAAAATCAATGAGCAATTATATATTTCAATCAATTGATTGGACCAATATTGAAAAAACAAAACATGCAGGTGAACAAGGTTTTGCTGAATGGCAAACAATTAATTTAGCTGGATTAAGAATAAGAATAGTAGAATACAGTGAAGGTTATTTAGCTGACCATTGGTGTCAGAAAGGACATATAGTACATTGCCTTGAAGGAGAATTTGAAAGCGAATTAGCAACAGGTGAAAAAATTTCCTTAAATCAAGGAATGAGTTATGTAGTTTCTGACAATATGAGTTCACATCGCTCATATTCAAAAAACGGGGTGAAATTACTGATCATCGATGGAGATTTCTTAAAATAAGCAAAATGGATTTAGCTGCATTAATTAATAATAAAGCCATTAAGTCTAAAGAAAAAACCGAAGCAATTAGCCATTCTTTGTTAAATGGAGAATTACTAATAGATGACCTATTGAATTTTGCAAAACTTGCAAAAGAAACCATAAAGGCTACATGTATTGAATCTATTGAATTTGCGACAAAAGCAAATCCAAATATGGCAAATGAAAACTGCATGATTTTTGTTCTGCAAGCATTATCAGAAAAAGCTCCAAGAATTAAATGGGAATCAGCAAAGGTTATTGGGAATATATCGTTTTTATATCCACAATATTTAACACCTGCAATTGAAAATCTCTTGTTGAATACTAACCATGATGGAACAGTTGTAAGGTGGAGTGCAGCATATGCTATAAGCGAAATCTACAAATTGAAAAGCGCTCACAATAAAAAACTTTTACCAATAATAAATAAAATGATAGAAATTGAACCCAAAGAAAGCATCAAAAAAATCTATAAAAAAGCTCTCCAATAATTCCAATTAGTCAAATTCTAACATTCCAATATCCAACATCCAATATTCCAATATCCCTCTTCTAAAATTCCAATTTCCAATATTCCAATTTTCCAATTTTCCAATTTTCAACTTCTAAAATTCCAACATCCAATATTCCAACATCCAACTTGTTACACAATCTCCCCCTTATCTCCTTAATAAACTACTACTTTTACATCAAAATCAATCACATGGTTCTTGCAAAAACGCTTTGGGCATTAGGATCTATCATTATTTTAATATTAGGTTCCTTACATCTTTATTATACATTTTTCAGCAATAAATTTTCTTCTAAAAATGAAAATATGATTGCTGAAATGAAGGTATCTTCTCCCCTATTGACAAATAAAACCACCATGTGGAAAGCTTGGATTGGGTTCAATGCAAGTCATAGCAGTGGTGCAATGTATATTGGTTTGATCAATTTATTTATCGCTATCAATTACTTTCCAATTATTGAGAAAAACATTTTCTTCTTTGTTTTCAATATCCTAACTATTGGATTTTATGTTTGGCTAGGAAAAAAATATTGGTTTAAAATACCCTATACAGGTGTATTGCTGACTTTCATTTGTTATATCTTATCATCCATTTTGAGTTTCATTTGATTAAACAATGAAGAAATAATTATTTATTGATTCATAATTTTTAACTAAATTTATTTCTATCAATCATATAATTAATGAAAACTTTTGAAAGTGTAGATCAATACATTGCTAGTTTCCCACCTGAAACACAAGCATTATTGCAGCTAATGCGAATAACAATTCAAAAAGCAGCACCTAAATCAAAAGAAACTATCAGTTATAATATGCCTGCATTTAGACAAGATGGTATTTTGGTTTATTTTGCTGGATATAAAAAGCATATTGGCTTTTACCCACATGGTTCAGGTATTGCTGCATTTAAAAATGAACTATCAATATATAAAGGTGCAAAAGGATCAGTGCAATTTCCTTTAGATCAAAAACTTCCTGTTAAAATAATTTCAGCAATTGTAAAATTTAGAGTGAAAGAAGATTTGCAAAAGACTGCATTGAAAAAGAAAAAATAATTATCTATAATGGTTACCGTTAAACAGTTTAAAAAAATGGCATTGGCTTTTGCAGAAGCTGAGGAACTCCCACATTTTGATACCGTTTCATTCAGAGTAAAGAAAAAAATATTTGTAACCTTAAATGAAAAAGAAAACAGAGTTTGCTTTAAATTAAATCCAATTGGTCAAGAAATATTTTGCAGTATTGATTCAGAAATGATTTATCAAGTACCTAATAAATGGGGCAAGTTAGGCTGGACTTTAGCAAGATTAAAAAACATAGACAATGAAACACTTTTAGATGCAATTACCAGGTCATATGTTAATGTTGCGCCTAAAAAAATTGCAGAAGTTTACATACAAAAATTAAAAGCTCAAGAAGATAATTTCTAAAACAATATTAATCTAGCACATTAAAGCCTTTAATTGTGCTGAATGGTTGTTAATTTCAGGTAATTAAGCTGATTTGAAAAAGCAGTTGAAATAAACAATTTAGAAACCAATTATTACATGTTTTAATACTACCTTTAATCATTCCCAATCCTATCTTGTATCTAAACTAATTTAAAAATCATGTCAGAAAATACTTCAACTCGTAGAAAGTTTTTGCAATTACTAGGACTAAGCACAGGTGCGACCATAATCAGTAATAATGCTTTAGCTTCTTTCATTTCTAAGAATGAAATATTACAACTCAATAAAGAGCAACAAGCCTTTATGTTGAAATACGGACAATGGATGGATGAATTCATTGTGGTAATCCAGAAACAAAAGATCAATATGGATGATATGGAAAATCATCAAAGAATGATAGCTTTAACAGAGGTATCTGCAAGTCTTCAGCCAGAATTAGATATTCATATGAAAGATCAGAGCTTTGCTATTATATATCAGCAAGCTATTGAACGAATGACTAAAGAAATAGAATAAAAAAAGGAACCAGGACAACTAATCATCCTGATTCCTAACAAAATTGAAATTAAAAACTGTAACCTATTGAAACTCCAAAGCCAGTATTTTTCAATACTGATTCATCATTTGCAATTCTATTATCTTTGGGATTGATATTTACTAAACCAAACTGAGTGTTTAGTTGTAAAATAATATTGTTTGACATAACATAACCTACGAAAATATTTCCTCCTACATCCAAAGGTTTAAAATATGGTGTACCAAATGGGTCGCTACTTTCCACAGTGCTCTTAAATTTTACTTTCGTTGTTGACTTACCGCTTGCATCTTCAGAAGTAACCTTTCCGCCAATGCCATAAGCTAAATATGGACCAAATCCTAACATAAACTTACCTGTTCCTAAAGTTGCTTTATAAACAATATTTAATGGCAATTCTAAATAGGTTAATTGATATTTTGTTGACAAAGTATCTGATTTGTTTTCTGCTCCTTTTGTTGAAAGCAATAAACCGGGTTGAAAATAAAAATCAGGTGCAATTGGAATTTGAAAAGCAGCACCTACGTGAAAGCCTATAATCATTGAGTTCTCCAATGTTTTCCCTACACTATTCTTTCCATTTATATTTTGAAAATTAATTCCTCCTAATATTGAAACAGAAGAACTTCCTGTTTCTGCGTATTGTGCTTGCGCAACATTTACTGATAAAAATAGGATGGCAATGAATATTAATATTTTATTTTTCATATCTTTTTTATTTACCTGCTTCTCTTTTTGCATCAGCTACCATTTTAGCATTAGCTGCAATAATAAATTCTACTCTTCTATTGTTTGCTCTTCCTGCTTCATTGCTGTTGTCGTATTTTGAATACCTCTCACCCATTCCCACAATAGTAATTCTATTAGGTCTTATTCCTTTTGAAATTAAATTTTCTGCTACAGCAGTAGCACGTTCTTGAGATAATTTTTTATTATAACTGTTACTACCTACATTGTCGGTATGCCCTTGAACTTCAATATCTGTATCAGGGTAGCTATTTAAAATACTTACCAATTGGGTTAAATTAGATTTGGCATTTGCTGATAAATCCGATTTGTTAAAATCAAAAAGTATTTTACTACTAAATTCTACAACAATACCTTCGCCTACACGAGTTACTTTTGCACCAGGAACATTTTGCTCAATTTCTTTAGCTTGTTTATCCATTTTATTTCCAATGATTGCTCCTGAAGCACCACCAACCGCAGCACCAATGATTGCTCCAAGCGCAGTATTACCTGATGCTCTACCAATAATGGCTCCCATTGCTCCACCTGCTGCTGTTCCAACAACCGCACCTTTTTGAGTTTTGTTCATTGATTTACAAGCAGGAAATGCCAATGCTACTGTTAAAATAAAAACAGTAAAATAAATTCGCGATTGCTTTAAATGCTTTATCGAAGAATTAAAATTTTCTTTGTTAATTTTCATATTTATTGTGTTATATATAGTTATTTATACTTTTAAAAAACTTCAGTAACAACTTCACTTGCTTTGACTCCAATTTTGTTTAGTGCATTTGACACTGCTTCCATCATTGCTGGCGGGCCACATACATAAACAGGTTTATTGATATCTGAAATAAAATCTCTGATAACTGATTCGGTTATCACTCCATTCAAATAACCAGTTAAATTTTCTTCAGAAATAATCGGAATAAATTGATCACCTAACATACTCTTCCATTCATTTTCAAGAATAATATCATGAATGGTTTTATTTGCAAATATTAATTTGTTGTTAGCAATTGAATTAGTAGCATTGAGTTGTCTGAAAATAGCGATGAATGGTGTAATACCAGCTCCACCTGCAATAAACAAACCTTCGCCTCTATAAGCTATGGCTCCAAAACTTTGATGGATAATTAATTCATCTTCTGTTTTCAATTGCATGAGTTCATTTGTAACACCTTTTTTTTCAGGATAGGTTTTAATAATGAATTCAAGATAATTGCTAGTAGGTAAACAAGTAAAAGTAAATGGTCTCTTTTCAGATTTCCACCCTGGTTTATTTATGGCTACTTCAGTAGCTTGACCTGGATTAAATTCATAATTACTTGGCTTATCAGTCACAATTTTAATCACATCATGAGTAACTGAATCAATAGAAATTACTTTTACAATATGTTTACTTTCCATCTTATGAATTATTACAAATCAAAGATGTATAGAATCAATAAATAGGGTTTACACTTAATCTTTAAATAATTACATTATTCACTGAGTATTATAATTGCCATAAAAAATATTTCCTCAAAATTCTTTGTTTATTAGTACTTTAGACCATATTAAAATAAGAATTTAGTTTCTTTCAACTCAAAAAAAATGATACAACCTGAATCTATTGAATTCAAAAATTCTCCAGAAGTAAGAAAAAGATTAATTGAATATGGAACGATTAAAATTTTTCAAGAAGGAGATATCATACTAAATGAAAAATCTTATATAAAGTCAATACCTATCGTAAATCGAGGTACTTTAAGAGTATTTAGATCGGATGAAGATGGAAGAGAAATTCTATTATATTATATTATTGCAGGCGAAAGTTGCATCATGTCCTTTTTAGGAGGATTACATCATGATAGTAGTAAAGTTATTGCGGTTGCAGAAGAAGAAACAGAAATATTATTTATACCAATTGACAAAGTAAGTTTGCTAATTAAAGATTTTCCGGAATGGTTGGATTATATATTTCGCTTGTATCATAAAAGATTTGAGGAATTAATTGAAGTAGTAAATGCGGTAACTTTTAAGAAAATGGATGAACGGCTATTAGATTTTCTTAAAATGAAATCAAAACTATCAAATAGTCCAAATATTCAAATGACGCATGAGCAAATTGCCAATGAATTAGGCACTGTAAGAGTAGTTATCTCCAGATTACTTAAAACTATGGAAGAAAATGATCTAGTTAAATTAGGTCGAAATAAAATATCCATTATGTGACAAAAGTCACTTTTTTTGTGATTTTCTCTCTTGATATTTGTTTATCAAACTAAACAAAAAGGAGAAAATCATGAAAGCAAACATGGGAACTGCTGATCGAGTATTAAGAATACTCGTGGCAATCATTATTGGCATTTTATACTATAACAATCAAATTTCAGGTACTACTGCTACCATACTTTTAGTCATTTCTGCCATTTTTATACTGACTAGTTTCATTAGCTTTTGTCCTTTGTATTTCCCATTTGGGATATCAACAAAGAAAAACAAATAATAAAAGTATTAAGATTCAAACAGAGTTTTCCCTTGAAATTTATCAATAACCATATAATAAGTCTGATAGGTATAGCAATTGGAGCCATAATTGGTTTTGCATATTACTACTTTATTGGTTGTGAAAGTGGCACATGTGCCATTACATCAAACCCCATCAATAGCACGCTGTATGGATCAATAATGGGAATACTAACATTTAACATATTCAAAAAAAACAAATCAAATAAAAATGAATGATTTCTTTAAAAATTTATTTGGCTTAGGGCCTAAAACAGATTTTGCTGAATTAGTAAAAAATGGGGCTATTATAATTGATGTAAGAAGTAAGAGTGAATTCAATAGTGGACACACAAAAGGTGCAATTAATATTCCGGTTGAAAATTTAGCCAATAATTTAAATCAATTAAAAGAAAAAGATAAAGCCATTATCACTTGTTGTGCTTCAGGAATGAGAAGTGCAGCAGCCAAAAACATTTTATTAGCCAAAGGATATACGCAGGTATATAATGGAGGTGGTTGGTACAGTTTACAACAAAAAATTTATTAAAATATGGATGCTCATTATTATCAAGTTAATTTAAATTGGATTGAGAACAGAACAGGAGAATTATCTTCACCTGAATTAAATGATTCATTAGCCGTAGCCACACCTCCGCCTTTCCCAAAAGGAACAGAAGGAATTTGGTCGCCAGAACATTTACTAACTGCAGCTGTAAGTAGCTGTTTCATGACTACTTTCTTAGCTATTGCTGAAAATTTCAAATTAGAATTTCAAGAGTTTGACTGCAAAGCCAAAGGTAAACTGGAACTAGTTGATGGAAAATTTTTAATGACAGAAGTGCTTTTAGAAGCTAGTCTATCGATAATAAATTCAGAAGATGCTGAAAAAGCAGAAAAAGTTTTACAAAAATCAGAGGCTGCATGTTTAATTTCCAATTCTATCAAATCAAAAGTATCTTTGGAAACTAAAATCAGTGTACTAAATGGCTAATCAATTTACAGAATTCATACAATCCGAGAAAGCAACCTTAGTTGATTTTTTTGCGGAATGGTGTGGACCATGTAAAATGATGAAACCAATTTTGACTGAACTTAAAAACAAAGTAGGTGATAAAATAACAATTCTTAAAATTGATATTGATAAGAACCCTAATGTAGCTAGTGCCTATAAAGTTCAATCAGTGCCTACTTTGATTTTATTTAAAAATGGAGAAATCAAATGGCGACAATCAGGAGTTGTATCAGCCAATGATTTAGAAAAAATCATTCAACAACACAATTCATAAATGAAAACCAAACTTTCAATTATCATTGCTTTCATTAGTCTTAACTTGTGTAATTGTACTTTAGGCAATTCATCAACTTCAAATACTTATTTAAGTGCCATCGAGTTTTCTGCTGAGATAAAAAAACAGAAGAGTTTACAATTAATAGATGTAAGAACGCCAGAAGAATTTGCTAAAGGTCATTTAGAAAATGCTGTTAATATTGATTGGAATGAAACTGACTTTGGAAAGCTGATTGAAAAATTCAATAAAGACACCGCTGTTTTCATATATTGTTTAAGTGGAGGAAGAAGTGCAGCAGCAGCTGATTATTTGCGAAATAATGGCTTTAAAAAAGTGATTGAATTAGATGGCGGAATTATGAAATGGAGAGGTGCTAATTTGCCTGAAACCTCAATGGATTCAAACCAATCAAAAGGGATGAGCTTGGCAGAATATGAAAAACTTTTGGTAAGTGAAAAATTGGTCTTAGTTGATTTTTATGCAGACTGGTGTGGACCATGCAAAAAAATGAAACCTTTTTTAGAAGAGATCAAAAATGAATACAGCCAAGAGGTAACGATTATAAGAATCAATGCTGATGACAATCAGGCTTTATGTAAGCAATTAAAAATAGATGCCCTCCCTGTATTGTCAATTTATAAAAACGAACAAAAGAAGTGGCATCATTTAGGATTTATTGATAAAGTAGGATTGCTTGCTGAATTGAAAAAAAATATTTAACTATTTTTTCTTCAACTGTTCCAATCGCTTCTTTTCTGCTTCTTTTTCTTTCTTCTTAAAATATCCTTTTAATAAAAAATTACTTTTAGCAGCTTCCATATTTTCGTTCAAACCTTTTGAACTCTTTTTCAAATTCATCATGGTATTGCTAAAGTTTTCAGCGATGGTTGAATCTTGAATCAATCTACCCAAAGTTCCTTTTCCACTATTTATTTTCATCATAATTTGTGAAAGCTGATTGGTGATAATTTCTGCATTTACAGCAGTAACATTGATACTTGCCATAATTGCATCTGTCTCAATTGGCTCAGATGAAAGCAAATAATCACCTTCAGCAACGGTTGGTGAATCGGTTGTGCCTTGCACAATCACAACAATTTTATCTCCTATTAATCCTTCAGAACCTATTGCCACTAAACAATCAGATTTGATGAATTTTTGAACTTCTTTTTTAATTATCATTTCAACCAATACAGTGGTATCATTCAGTATACTGATGTTATCTACCGTTCCAACATTGATACCTGAGAATCTAACTTTATTCCCAACTTGTAAGCCACTTACATTATAAAATGTTGTCGACAATTTAAAAATTGGGTTGAATAAATTCTTTTGTTTACCAATTGTAAAAATGGCTAATACAAATAACGTGAGTCCCCCTATAATAAAAAGTCCTAAACGAACTTTAAACTTTTGACTTTTCTCTTCCATGATGATAAATTTATTCTATATATTAATTAAAAAAAGATTGTATTAATTCATCCTTTGAATTTTCGAAATCTGCTAATGAACCGTTGGCATACACTGCACCATCTTTCAACATAATCAGTCGATCGGCAGTGGTTTTAGCACACTTTATATCATGCGTGATGATGATTGATGAAGTTTGATACTTCTTTTTGATATCGTTTATTAAATTACTTATTTCATCTGATGTGATTGGATCCAATCCAGTAGTAGGCTCATCATACAACATGATGTTTGGATCTAATACAATTGTTCTAGCTAAACTAATCCTTTTACGCATACCACCTGAAAGTTCTGATGGCATTTTATTTATGGCATTTGCTAAACCAACATTCTCTAAAACTTCAATCACCTTTTCATCCATTTCTTTTTTAGATAATTCACTTTTGATTCTTCGCAATGGAAATTCTAAATTCTCTTTAACTGTCATGGAATCATATAAAGCTCCACTTTGAAAAAGAAAACCTATTTTCATTCTCATTTCATTCAATTCTTTCAACTTGAATTGAGTCATATCATTGCCAAACACTTTTATACTTCCAGCTTCAGCCCTTAATAATCCTACAATACATTTTATTAAAACTGATTTTCCAGATCCCGATTTTCCTAATACAACTAAATTCTCTTCCTTATCTAATTGCAATGAAATATTATTTAATACTACTTGACTTCCAAATGACTTTTTCAAATTATTGATTTCAATAATTGGAATTTTTTGCATTGAAAATTCTTGCTTATCTTTTGATAAAAATGTTGATTCGTTCATTTAAATAGTAATCATATCAGTAATTTGTACAGCAATCATATCAACAATAATTACCAAAAGTGAAGAAAGAACAACTGCTGAATTAGCAGCAATACCAACACTTTCAGTGCCCTTGCCAGCATTGTATCCTTTATAACAACCCACTGTTCCAATAACTGCTCCAAATAAAAATGTTTTGATAAAGGCGGGTATAAAATCTATAAACTCAACATGACTAAAGGCTTGTGAAAAGAACAAAGTAAATGTTACATCCCCTTTGATATTTGCTCCTAACCAACTTCCTAAAATACCAACTGCATCAGCATATAAAACCAATAATGGAATCATCAAAGTAGCCGCTAAAATTCTTGTTAAAACTAAAAATCTCATTGGATTGGTAGCTGAAACTTCCATGGCATCAATTTGTTCTGTAACGCGCATAGATCCTAATTCGGCTCCCATACCTGAACCAATTTTTCCTGCACAAATTAAAGCAGTAATTACTGGCGCCATTTCACGTATCAATGAAACAGCAACCATACTTGGCAACATAGTTTCAGCTCCAAATTTTATTAAAATAGGTCTTGATTGAATTGTTAATACTAAACCTATAATGCATCCTGTTATTGTAATTAATGGCAGTGATTTATTGCCAATCACAAAACATTGTCTAAAAAATTCCTTCCATTCAAATTTCCCTGAAAAAGATTCTTTTATAACTCGAAGAATAAATAGAAATACTTTAGCAACATCGGTGAAAAAATTATCAGCCATTTCCTTTTGCTGCATGGTACTTTCAGCCAAATGCGAAGAATGTGTTGCTGCAAAGCTTTTTATTTTGCTAACCGAAGGATTTACTTTCATATTTAACGAATTTAATTAGCCAATTAATTAATAAATGACCTCACTGAGCTATTATAGTAAAACGATATTTTAAACCATAAAGGTATATGGTCACTCAGAAAGTTAATTACAACAAATCTGTTAGGATTTGCATAATTCACTGATTTCAGGAAATGAGGCTTAGATTAATTTGATGAATCAACAAAAATCAAAAGAGATAATTACCTTTTTGATATCTTATTCGAACTAATTGCTTTTTGCTGACTGCACTTGAACCTGTTTATTGAATTTAACCTGGTCATTCTATGTTTGGTTTGACAATTTTCAACTCTTGATCGCCAAAGTGTATAACTTTTGAATTTAAGTTTACTTTTCATCAAAACCTTCACTTCTTGTTCTGACAAACCAAATTGGTATTTAATAGCATCAAATGGGGTGCGGTCTTCCCATGCCATTTCAATAACTCTATCTATATCTGTTGCTGATAATAGTTGATTTTTCAATATTTAATATTAGGGTTTAACTCATTCGCAACAAGTTCAACTTTGAAATGTTTTGTTTCAAATAGCACTGAACACATATTGAATGAATTATTCTCCTAGTTTTCACTATCTTTGCCCCTCACAAGGCAAAAAAACCTTGTTTAATTTACCCAAAGGGGATTTTTTAACTTAAAGATTAGCTATGCTGAACATTGTACTTTTTGGTCCTCCAGGAGCAGGTAAAGGAACTCAGTCAGAAAAATTAATTTCCAAATACAACCTAGTTCATTTATCTACAGGTGATATTTTAAGAAATGAGATTTCAAATGGAACGGCTCTTGGAATAGAAGCAAAAAAATTAATGGATCAAGGTATTTTGGTTCCTGATGAAGTGGTGATTGGAATGATCAGCAATAAATTAGATGCAAATAAAAATGCCAATGGATTTATATTCGATGGTTTTCCTAGAACAGTAGCACAAGCAAGTGCTTTAGATGAATTATTGAAAAGCAAAAATGCATCTATCAGTTTAATGGTTGCATTAGAAGTTGAAAACGAAGAGTTAAAAAAGAGATTATTATTAAGAGGTAAAGATTCTGGAAGACCAGATGATGCAAACCCCGAAGTAATTCAAAAAAGAATAGAAGAATATAATTCAAAGACAGCGGCTGTTGCTTCATTTTATCAAGCACAAGCCAAGTTCAAATCAATTAATGGTATTGGAACAATTGAAGAAATATTTCAAACCATTTGTCAAACCATTGACAATAATTAAAAATAAAAAATGTCAGGATCGAATTTCGTAGATTATGTGAAGATTTGTTGCCGTTCAGGCGCTGGTGGGGCGGGTTCGTTTCATTTACACCGTGATAAGAAAACTGCCAAAGGTGGACCTGATGGTGGTGATGGTGGTCGTGGTGGACATATTATTTTAAAAGGCAATGCTCAATTCTGGACTTTACTCCATTTAAAATACCGTAAACATGTAATTGCTGAAGCTGGAGGATATGGCGAGGCTGATTGTCGTTCGGGCAAAAGAGGTAAAGATGAAATTTTAGAAGTTCCATTAGGAACTATTGCTAAAGATGCGGAAACAGGTGAAGTAGCATTCGAAATCACCGAAGATGGACAAGAAGTGGTACTTCTTCCAGGCGGAAGAGGTGGCTTAGGAAATTGGCATTTTAAAACGCCAACCAACCAAACTCCTCGCTATGCTCAGCCAGGTGAAGAAGGTCAAGAATCTTGGAAAATATTAGAATTGAAATTATTAGCTGATGTTGGATTGGTTGGATTCCCAAATGCAGGAAAATCAACTCTTCTTTCAGTGGTAAGTGCTGCAAAACCTGAAATTGCTGATTATCCATTTACTACCCTTGTGCCTAATTTAGGTATTGTTGCTCATCGTAATAATCGCTCTTTTGTTATGGCTGATATACCCGGAATCATTGAAGGTGCTTCACATGGTAAAGGTTTAGGAATTCGTTTTTTAAGACATATTGAAAGAAATAGTGTTTTATTGTTTTTGGTTCCGGCTGATAGTAAAGACATCAGAGATGAATACAATATTTTATTGAATGAACTAAAAACTTATAACCCCGAGTTATTAGATAAACCACGTTTACTCGCTATTTCTAAATCAGATTTATTGGATGAAGAGTTGAAAGAGGAAATTAAAAAAGAACTTCCTCTTGTTCCAACTCATTTTTTCTCTTCTATTACTCAACAAGGAATTGTTGAATTGAAAGATTTGCTTTGGAAATCAATCAATAGCTAATTTTTGAAGAAATAAAATATTTTTTGAAACCTTTTCTAAAATCTATCGTATAAGTAAAACGATACACGCTTATTTGATTTATGACTGAAGAACGACTGAAAAACAAACTCATCTTATTAGTGGAAGATGATGAGGTTAGCCAATTTCTTTTTAGAAAAATGCTCGAAGACATCGGAATTCCTGCAGATTTTAGTGAAAATGGTAAAGATGCAGTAGAAAAAATCCTCAATAACCAATATGATTTAGTTTTAATGGATATTGAAATGCCAATTCTCAATGGCATTGAGGCCACAAAAAAAATCAGATTATACAATGACCCCTACTTCCAGCAATTGCCCATAATTGGGTTATCTGCTAATCCTTTTGATCTAACAAAAGAAAAATTCATTGAACAAGGCATGACTGATTATTTAGCCAAACCTGTTTCAGAAGCAGATCTAATAGAAAAATTGAATTTCTATTTGTTAAATGATTAAGTAAATTTTGTTTCTATAATGGAATATTCCTATTTTGGGATAGTATTCTAATTATGAAAAACAACAACAGCTTTAAAATTTTCATAGTAGAAGATGATGTTTGGTATAGCAATTACCTGAGCCATCAACTTTCTATGAACCCTGATTATGAATTAAAATCCTTTCATACAGCTAAAGATTGTCTATTATCACTAGATGAGCTCCCAGATGTAATTACTGTTGACTACGGGCTTCCAGATATGACTGGGGAAGAATTATTGCGCAAAATCAAATCAATTTCTCCAGAAACCCAAGTAATCATTATTTCAGGTCAAGATGATATTCAAACAGCCATAAATCTTTTGAGAAATGGGGCTTATGATTACTTAGTAAAAAATGAAGAAACCAAAGGACGTATTTGGAATATCATAAATAACATCCGACAAAATGTTGGATTGAAAGAAGAGATTGAACAATTGCGTGGTGAAATTATTAGTAAATATAATTATGAAAGTACGATCATTGGCAATAGTGATAGTATCAAAAAAATATATACTTTAATTGGCAAAGCAACTAAAACTTCTATTACAGTTTCAATCAGTGGTGAAACAGGTACAGGGAAAGAACTAGTTGCAAAATCTATTCATTATAATTCAAACCGAAGTAAAAATACTTTTGTAGCTGTAAACGTTGCGGCAATACCAAAAGACCTAATTGAAAGTGAATTATTTGGTCATGAGAAGGGAGCCTTTACAGGCGCAAATTCCAGACGCATTGGAAAATTTGAAGAAGCCAATAAAGGCACTTTATTTTTAGATGAAATTGGAGAATTCGATTTGAATTTGCAGAGTAAATTATTGAGGGTTCTACAAGAAAAAGAATTAAGTAGAATTGGTGGAAATGAATTAGTACCTGTTGATGTAAGAATTATTACCGCTACTCATAAAAATTTAGCAGAAGAAGTTAAAAAAGGAAACTTTAGAGAAGATTTATATTACCGCTTATTGGGCTTGCCAATTGTTTTGCCTCCTTTGCGTGAGCGTGATAACGATGTATTAGTAATTGCTAAACACTTCATCAAAGAATTTTGTAAAGAGAATAAAATTAAGATCAAACAATTAAGCGCCGAAGCACGTGAGAAATTATTATCCTATCATTTTCCAGGTAATATAAGAGAACTTAAAGCCTTATTAGAACTGGCTATTGTAATGGCTGATACCGATACTATTGAAGCTGATGACTTGACTTTAAACAATACCTCATCATTAGAAGACCTCATTACACAAGAAGTAACTTTAGAAGAATACAGCAATTCAATTATTCAATTCTTTTTGAAAAAATATAATGGGAATGTGATAACTGTTGCTGATAAATTGGCTATTGGGAAATCAACCATTTATCGTTTGATTCAAGAAGGGAAAGTAAAGTTAGAAAAATAAGAAAGCCCCTTTCGGGGCTTGCTGTACTAAACCAATTAAACTTATTCTTTGATGAATTTCTGTGTGTAAATATTATCTTGATTTTTCATTTGTAGAAAATAAATTCCTGTAGGCAAATCGGCAATATTGATTTCTTTCAATATTTCAGTTGCCAATTCTTGCTTAATTAATTTCCCAGTTATATTATAAATATTCCAATTAGCATTTTTAATTTCTGTGCTATAAGTGATTTTTAAAACATCTTTTGCCGGATTAGGATATACACTGAAAGCTTTATTCTCCTTACTTTCTACACCTGTTGTTATTAATGATGTAACTATTTGATCAAAATTAAAATAGGTTAATGAATCTCCTTGTAGGTAGTTAAAGAATATATAAACTGAATCAGGAATTTCATTTGTGAAATAATCAATTGGAACAGAAAAATTTGTTAATCCACTTGTATTTTGATCAATACTTAAAACACCTTGCCCTATTACTTCTGATGAATCAGCAGCTACATTAAATTTAGATGCATACACTTCTATAGTTGCAACATTTGGTGCCCCATTAAATTCATAACGTCCATTTACTTCAGCAATTTTATTTGTGCATGTGATTAAAGTTGCTAGGTCACAACCAAAACCCTGTGCACCAATTTTTAACTGCGCTCCTTTTTCTTGAGTGATATTGTTATAAGTAGAATCAAGACTCATTGGTTCGCCAGTGAAAAAGCTAATTATAAAACCATTAATTGGAGTCCACATAAATGGTCTGCGGTAATAAGTCATGCCTCCAAACATTGATTCTATTGAATCTGACTCCCATAAATCAAATTCATTGTTGGGCACTTCACAATCAATCGATGTTGCTAATGTTCCCGCAACTCTTTGAATTTTATCAGCAGCGGTATGTGCAAATAATTTTGTTTGCTCTTTGCTTAATGATTTAGTTTGAGCGAATGAACTCATTGTCATTAATAAGCCCATTAAAAGTAAAGTAGATTTTTTCATATTGTATTTCTTTGTCGTTTTAAATACTGACAACTAAAGAAAACCTTACCCCTACTCTACCCTAAAAATTATTTACAACCTTCTCCTTTTAAATCAATTTGATTGCCTTTTACTTGATAAGTAATATTATTTGAAAGCTGTAATACATTCAAAATATCTTCTAATTGTGGTTGAGTGAAGGTTCCTGTGAAATGACAATCTCTTACTGAAGGATCTACATTGATTTGCATTCCAAAATTGCTTTCAATCCAATCAAAAACTTCGGACAATTGCACATCTTCAAATTTCAATTCACCTGTTTTCCAAGTCAAATAATTACTGCTTACAGTCTCTTCAGAAATAACTGATTTATCTTTGGAAGAAGCAATTCCAGTATATCCTGGAGTTAAATGAACTTGGTGTTGCTCATCAAAACCTACTTCTACTTTACCCGTTGTTACTGCAACAATTACCTTTTCAGGATCATTGGCATTGACATTGAAACTGGTTCCCAAAACCTTTGTATAACTTTCATTGGTATGAATAATGAATGGATGTGCTTTATCTTTTTCTACTTCAAAAAATGCTTCACCAGTTAGTTTAATCTCACGAGTATTTTGAACAAAATCACTCTCATAAGCTAAGGAAGAATTTTTATTCAACCATACATGAGTACTATCAGGAAGTACAATTTCTTTAGTTTCATTGGCGTTTGTTGCCACATAAATTGTTTCTGCATTTCCTAAATAACTATATAATGAAGCGGCAATTGCTGCTAATAAAATTAAACTTGCTGCAATTCTCAAAAATAATTTTGAGGTTTGTGGTTTGATAGAAATGACTTGTGCTTCTTTTGAAATACCTGTTGCCATTGCAACTTTCTTCCAAGCAGCCTCTACATCTGGATTAAATTCTTTTGACTCATTCCAAACAGATTGGTAAGATTGGAAAAGCATTTGATGTTCTTCCTTTTCATTGACCCATGTCAATAAAATATTTTTATCTTCTGAATTAATGTTCCCACTAAAGTAGGCAGCTAACAATTCATTTAATTTTTCTTGTTCCATCTTAATTCAAATTTACAAAATTCTCTACTTTGTTATTATATGATCCAACTATTCCTAAGCCACCAGTTGTGTTACTATAAACAGCATAAGGTTCATAGTTTGGAAAGCTAAAAATATTTTTCGGACTTATTTCAAATAAATAATAGGGTTCATCTACAGTAATCAATTGCACAATCATCATTTTATGTGCAATTGTTGGAATTTCATTGGTTTTAAATTGAGCTGTCACTGAATCTGTGCTTTGCTTTCCAGTAATAATTTCAGCTGAATTGGAAGTAACAATTGCTTCATTAAAAATAAAAGTCGAGTCCAATAAATAATAATAAGACAATCGCACTTTGGGGCGATAATAGTAAATCTGATCGGTGCTATCCTTCCATTTTAAATTAATAAAATAAGTACTTTTTGTTCCATTATTAATTGAATCCAATTGATAAGAAAAGTTGATATTTCTTTTAGTTGGAATTTTACAGGAGCCTGAAACCTTTCTGCCATCAGGCGTTGAAGCGGTGATTGTGTAAATTTCATTCTCTAACAAGAATGAATTGGAGGTTTGATAAGTGTATGCTTGAAAATTGGCATTATATGAGAAATCAATGGTATCTGTTCCATGAATTAAACTAACTGTTGCATTTGATATTTGTTCAGATGTTATGGCACCTAATATCGGAGATGTTTGACTTACATAAACAAAAAGCATAGTATCATCAGGACAAATAAAGGATGACAATACTAATTTGGGGCTTTGTTTTGGCAATACAATATCCGAATCTTCTTCTGTACAAGAAGCAAGAAATGCTGCAACTAAAATAAATAAGTACAAAAATAATTTCGTTCTCATTAGAAATGATAATTAAAAGTTAAAGTCGGTATGATCCCTAAAAATGCTTGCTTTTTCAATACATTCTCATTGTCATTATTTGATGTCACAGTATAAAAAACAACATTCTTTCTATTGTAAACATTCATTGCTCCAAATGCTAAAGAAGCTTTCGCTTTCTTAATGTCAAATTCATAAGCGGCAGCTAAATCCAATCGATGATAGGGAGAAGTTCTTATATTATTTTTGGAACTGAATTCTTGAATAAAATATTGAGATCCACCACCAGGATTTGAAGGATCATTGCCTACAACTGTATAAGTGGAAGTTGGCAAAGTGAATGGCGTACCTGTAGTATAAATCCAAGTTCCATTTATTTTCCAATGCTTATTGATTTTCATCCAAGTTAAAATGGAGAAATTATGTCTTCTATCTGTGTTCGACCAAAATTCATTTCCATAGTTCAATTCATCAAATTGATTTTTTGCATATGCCAGTGTATAGGCTAACACTGCATTCCAACGCTTTGATAAATACTCCGTTTGAAATTCAATTCCTTTCGACCATCCATTTCCATCTACCACTTTTTCTTCCCAATCCGTACTTGTATTGGAAGTTCCTCCACTTAATAATAAAGCAAATAAACTCGCATCCGGAGCATAATTAATTAAATGCTTACTGGTTTTGTAATAAGTTTCTAAATTAAATTTCCAATGTTTATTCAATTTAAAATAAGCACCCAAATTTAATTGATTGGCTTGTTCTGGTTTAATCTTCGCAGTAGTTGGCAGCCATAAATCATTAGGCAAACCAATACCTGAAGACATGCTTAATAAATGTACATATTGATTCATTTTAGAAAAAGAAGCTTTGAAACTTAAGTTTTCCTTTAGAAAATAAGTCGCTAATATTCTTGGCTCTACCTTAAAATAATTAGTATTTCTATATTGATAGTGGGTAAATCTTAAACCCCCATTAAATGCAAATAATTTATTCAATACCCATTCATCCTCTATATACAATGCTTGTTCATTGGATTGATAAGTTTGATTAGCTTCCACCATACCCATATTGGCGTCAATTAAATAACTTGTACCCGGACTGAATACATGAAATGTTTGACTTGCTCCAGTTTTCAAATGATGCTTAGCATTGATGAAATAATCAATATCATATTTTAAAATAACATCATTAATTCCGGAACTGAATTTAAATGAAAAAGCAGTGTCGCCTTGTTCTGAAGCCAATTCATAATTTGCTAAAATGAAAGAAAAATTACTAAAGCTTTTTGAGTTGATGGTGTGGTTCCAACGCAGTGAACTTGTTTTATTTCCCCATGATAAATAATTACTCAAACCTTCCTCTTGTAGTCCCTCCGTACCATTGAATGAATCCTTTCCAAGATATGCACCCCAAAATATTCGGTTCTTTTTATTGATATCTAAATTTAACTTCAAATTCAAATCATAAAAAGTATAATCGAATTGATTATCATCAGCTAGTTTACTTATTTGATCAATAAAAGTTCGACGGCCAGATATAAAAAAAGTGGCCTTGTTTTTTATCAAAGGCCCATCAACAGCTAAATGAGATGCAATCAAACCCAGGGAATAATCACAATGATATTTTTCTTTATCTCCATCTTTAGTTACTAGTTCAATAACTGAAGACAATCGCCCTCCATACCTTGCAGGAAATCCACTCTTCATTAAATTCATTTGCTTCAAAGCATCTTCATTCATGATGGAATATAAACCAAATAAATGAAAAGCATTATAAATTGGCGCATCATCAATGATGATTAAATTTTGATCACTGGTGCCACCTCTAATGTTATAACCGGCACTAATATCTGTTTCCCTGTTGACTCCTGAATGATAACGAGTAGCTGCAAGCACATCTTTCTCACCTAATAAGCGTGGACTATTATCTCGCTTGTCAGCACTGATATGATCGAAAGTAATGGATGCATTTTTCAATGATTCTTCCATTTTATATTCCTCTACCTCTACTGTTTGAAGAGCTGCTCCTTGTTGCAAGTAAATGCTTAACTCCAAATCTTCAGTCAATACAAACTTTTTATGTAGTGGCTGATAGCCCACATAACTAAAAACTAATTCTTGCGTATCACTTGCTAAACTAATTGAAAAGAAACCATAATTATTAGTAGATACCGCAGTAGCATTTCCATTCAAATAAATATTAACTGAAGGTATAGTTTCTTCCGAGCCCGCTTCTCTAACAAAACCACTTAGCCTATATTTTTGATTGCTTTTAACTGCTGGAATTAAAATAATTTGATTGTTGTACTCATTAAATTTCACGCCAGTTCCTTCAAACAATTGCTTCAATACAATTCTTAAAGTTTCATTCTTGAATTTTAAACTCTTGTTAATTTGAGTAGGAATTTTGTCGGTGCTATAACTAAATTCAATTTGATATTTGCTGTTTAATTGATTTAAAATTTCTTGAATACTTTTATTCTTTACCTCAATACTTACTTTTTTATCCAACAAACTGCCTTGTCCAAAACTGCATAAGGAGAATAGCATCATAGCTATCATCAGTAAATAGTTTTTATAAAAGATTTTATGGAATAAATTGAATTTCATAATTATCAGACAATTCAAAGGAGGGATACCCCTTATTATAGGTTAAAAATTATGCTGAATAAACAAATAATTAGGCTAGAACCTTGATAATTAGCAACAAACTCTCTTAAAGTCGATAAAGCTTTGCCCATCTGTGCCTCTACAGTTTTAATGGAGATATCCATAATAGCTGCAATTTCTTTATAACTTTTTCCCTCTTGACGGCTCAATAAAAACACTTCACGGCGTTTCTCAGGCAATAATTGTATGGCTTCATTGATGGCTTTCTGCAATTCCTTGGCATCCATTTGTTCCTCCGTACGGTTATCCTCAGGGTCGGTAGCATGCGTTAATGGCGTTTCATTGGAAGATTTTCGATTGGCGGCTTTTAAATGATTAAGGGCGCGATTTCGAGCTGAAGTAGTTAAATAAGCTATTACTGAATCAGGTTGGGTAATATTCTCTCTCGATTCCCAAATTTTAATAAAAAGTTGTTGAACCACATCTTCTGCCGATTCTTCATCCTGAATAATGCTATTCACCTTTCTACATAACTGAGCGTAGTATTTATGAAATAAAATTTCAAATGCTTTTCGATCATTATTTCTAAGCGATTGAAATAAATCTTCATCAATAAACTGCTTATCACTTTTCATGCTTCGTTAGGTGCTTAGATTGGATAAAAAAACAAATATCCTGATAAATTTAGGTAAATTCATTGTTTAACATTTAAGTTACATATATTTTATTTGAAATATACTTAGTGTTATAATTACACTTATTAATTATATTTGATTAAATAATTGCTTGCAATTGAATTAAAAATATTGAAATGAACATTATCATAAAAGGAATAGGAAGTTATATTCCAGAACAAGTAGTAAAAAATTCTGACTTTTTAGAAACTGAATTTTTCGAATCAAATGGTGAGAAAATAAAACGATCGAATGATATTATTATAGAAAAATTCAAAGCCATTACAGGGATTGCGGAAAGAAGGTACGCTCACCCAGATCAGCAATCATCAGACATGGCAATCATTGCAACGCAGAGAGCCATAGAAGATGCTCAATGCGATCCTGAAACCATAGATACCATTATATATGCTCATAATTTTGGGGATGTTGCATTTGGAAAAGTTCAAACGGATGTATTACCAAGTTTAGCTACTAGGGTAAAGCATGCATTGGGAATAAAAAATCCGAATTGCAATGCCTATGATTTATTATGTGGTTGCCCGGGTTGGGTTCAGGGAGTAATAGTGGCTCGACAATCCATTTTAAGTAGAGATGCTAAAAGAGTTTTAGTAATTGGTGCAGAAACATTATCAAGAGTGGTTGATCCGCATGATAGGGATGCTATGATTTATTCAGATGGTGCGGCTGCATCTATTATTGAAGCGGAAGAATCAACCACTAAAAGAGGAATTTTAAGTGTAGCAACTCAAAGTTATACTTTAGATGAGGCTTATTATTTATACTATGGAAATTCCAATCAAAAAGATTTCCATCCAGATAATAAATATATCAAAATGCATGGTCATAAAATTTACGAGTTCGCTTTAACCAATGTGCCTTTAGCAATGAAAGCCTGCTTAGATAAATCCGGATTAAATATTCAACAAATCAAAAAAGTATTTATTCATCAAGCTAATGAAAAAATGGATGAAGCCATTATCAAACGTTTTTATAAGCTATATGATTTGGATGAATTGCCAGAATACATCATGCCAATGAGCATACATTTATTAGGCAATAGCTCTGTTGCAACTGTGCCTACCCTATTTGATTTGGTTTCAAAAGGAAAATTAGAAAATCATCAAATCAACAGAGGAGATGAAATTTTATTCGCATCTGTTGGTGCTGGAATGAATATCAACGCCATTACTTACAGAGTTTAAGTTATCAAAAATCAATTATCCTACCCTGTGTAGGATTTTTTTTGAATTACTTAGTGTATTTATTACACTTATTAGTTATATTAGCCTTATCAAAATTAAAATTAGATCAAATGAAAATAGGAATTAATGGTTTCGGTAGAATTGGAAGATTGGTTTTTCGTGTAGCTGCTGCAGACCCAAGCATAGAAATAGTAGGGATTAATGACCTGATGGATCCGGAGTATATGGCTTATATGTTGCAGTATGATTCAACGCATGGAAGATTTGATGGAACAATTTCAGTAGAAGGAAAACATTTAATTGTTAATGGAAAAAAAATAAGAATTACTTCAGAAAAAGATCCAGTGAATTTAAATTGGGGCGCAATTGAAGCAGAATATATAGTAGAATGTACTGGATTATTTTTAGATCAAGAAAAAGCAAATGCACATATCATAGCTGGAGCAAAAAAAGTAATTATTTCTGCACCTGCTAAAGATGATACTCCCACATTTGTAATGGGAGTAAATCAGCATACTTATGAATCAAGCATGAACATTGTTTCTAATGCATCATGCACTACCAATTGTTTAGCACCCTTAGCAAAAGTAATTAATGATGCATTTGGTATTGAAGAAGGTTTGATGACTACCATACATGCTGTAACAGCAACACAACGTACTGTTGATGGACCTTCACAAAAAGATTGGAGAGGCGGCAGAGGTGCTTATCAAAATGTAATTCCATCATCAACAGGAGCTGCTAAAGCAGTAGGATTAGTTATTCCAGAGTTAAAAGGAAAATTAACAGGTATGAGTTTCAGAGTACCAGTACCTAATGTATCGGTTGTAGATTTAACCTGTAAATTAAAAAAAGAAACTACTTATGAAGAAATAAAGGCAGTGATGAAAAAAGCTTCGGAAAATGAATATAAAGGAATCATAGGTTATACCGAAGACGCAGTAGTTTCCAATGATTTTTTACATGATTCACGTACTTGTATTTTTGATGCTGGTGCTGGCATCGCCCTCAATTCAACCTTCGTAAAATTAGTTGCATGGTATGATAATGAATGGGGGTATTCGAGTAAGTTGGTGGAGTTGATGAAGTATATGCACACAATTCAGTAATTACACAATTCAATAAATAAATTATGAATTTTAAATTTTGAATTTTAAATGTGTCTCCGATTCTACAAATTCCAACATTGAAAAATTTTGAATTTTAAATGCGTCTCCGATGCTAGAGATTTCAACTTCCAATTTCCACATTCCACCTCCCCAAACCAAGCACTCATCCCAAATTAAACATTGTCGATAAACAATTATTCGAAAAAACTGTAATATTGGAATGTAATTCAAAATTCATAATTTAAAATTCATAATTCAAAATATGTTTCTCAAAATCATCATCATTCTATTATCCATCATTGCAATTATTGGATTAGCTACTTTATTGGTTTTACAATTACCTGCATTTGGTAGATTACCTAAAGGTGAGCGTTTGGTTAAAATTCAAGCATCACCCAATTTTCGTGATGGTGAATTTCAAAATTTAAGTCCGACGAAAATGTTACCCGAAGGTAAAACCTATTGGGATATCATAGTTGGTATGATGAATAGATCTAAAGAAAGCACACCTAAATTACCTTTAGATGTTGTCATTACAGATTTAAATAAATTTAATCCAACAGAACCAACAATAGTATGGTTTGGGCATTCCAGTTATTTACTTTTTATTGATGGAAAAAAAATATTAGTTGATCCAGTTTTAAGTGAGTATGCTTCTCCATTTACTTTTGTGGGAACAAAACGCTATGCAACTACTTATCAATATAGTATCAAAGATATTCCTGAAGTTGATATTGTTTTATTCAGTCATGACCATTATGATCATTTAGATTATAATATCATAGCAGAATTGAATCCGAAAGCCAAACAATTCATTATGCCTTTAGGTGTGGGAGAACATTTAGAAAGATGGGGAGTTGATACTTCTAAAATTTCAGAAATGGATTGGCATGAAAGCAAACAATTATTTGATGGCATGACTTTAACAAGTACGCCTGCAAGACATTTTTCAGGAAGAGGATTTAAACGCAATCAAACACTTTGGTCATCATTTGTTCTACAATCAAAAACGAAGAAAATATTTATTGGTGGAGATTCAGGATATGATACTCATTTCAAAAAAATTGGTGAACAATATGGACCATTCGATTTGGCTATATTAGAATGCGGACAATACAATGAATTATGGCATTTCATTCACATGATGCCAGAAGAAACAGTGCAAGCAAGTATTGATTTGAATGCTAAAAATTTATTGCCTGTACATTGGGCAAAATTCAGTTTAGCTTTTCATTCTTGGGATGAATCAATAAGAAGAGTGAGCACAGAAGCTCAATTAAAAAATGTAAAACTATGGACTCCAAAAATTGGTGAGCCATTAACCATTCAAGAAGAAAATAAAACAGAAGAATGGTGGAAATAAAAAAAGGGCATTCAAATGAATGCCCTTTTTTTAATTTATTTTCTTGAATAATTATACTTGAATAGCTGCAACACCTGGTAATACTTTACCTTCCATATATTCTAACAATGCACCACCACCGGTTGATACATAGGAAACATCATCAGTTAAATTAAATTTAGCAACGGCTGCTGCTGAATCCCCCCCACCAATTAATGAAAAGGCTCCTTGCTTAGTAGCTGCAACCACAGCTAGTGCCACTGCTTTGGTACCATTCTCAAATTTTTGCATTTCAAAAACACCCATCGGACCATTCCATAAAATGGTTTTAGAGTTGGAAATTATTTTTTCGAATGTTTGAGTACTTTGTTGTCCGATATCTAGTCCCATCCAACCATCAGGAATAGCATTGTTCATTGCAGAGTTTGTGTTAGCATCATTACTAAACGCATCAGCAATAATAGAGTCAACTGGCAATGCTAAATCAACACCTTTATCTTTGGCTTTTTGAATGAGCTGTAAAGCCAATTCTAATTTATCTTCTTCAACCAAAGAATTTCCAATTTTTCCACCCATTGCTTTTGCAAAGGTATAAGCCATTCCTCCGCCAATAATTAAATGATCAACACGATCAATTAATTTCTCAATCAATAAAATTTTATCTGAAACTTTAGCGCCACCCATGATAGCAGTAAAAGGACGCTCAGCATTATTTAAAACTTTTTCTGCATTGGTTAATTCATTCGCCATAACATAGCCGAATAATTTTGCTTGAGGAAAAAATTGAGCAATGATACTTGTAGAAGCATGCGCTCTATGGGCTGTACCA
Organism: Sphingobacteriaceae bacterium; assembly: GCA_965279595.1. Taxonomy (GTDB): domain Bacteria; phylum Bacteroidota; class Bacteroidia; order Sphingobacteriales; family Sphingobacteriaceae; genus CAIKLP01. Next base: position 1,786,763 of record OZ257246.1, on the reverse strand, counting down.
AATGCATCATTCACATATACATCCCCTAACTTCGAAAGTTTTTCAGCAAAAGCAATATCTCCTTTTTCTTCTTCTTTATAAAAACGTAAATTTTCTAATAGAAGAATCTCCCCCGATTTTAAATTTGCAGATTTATTAATTGCTTCTTCACCTATACAATCATTTGCAAATTGTACTTGCACAGCAGTTAAATCAGAAAGATGTTTCACTAAATGTTTCAATGAATATTTATCTACTGGACCTTCTTTCGGTCTGCCGAGATGCGACATTAAAATTACCGAACCTCCACCACTCAATATTTTTTGAATGGTAGGAATTGCCGCAGTCATACGAGTATCATCTGTAATTTCTAATGCAGCATTCAATGGCACGTTAAAGTCTACACGTATTAATGCTTTTTTGTTAGTGAAATTGTAGTTGTTTATGTTCATTTTATTTGGAAGTTGGATATTGGAAATTAGAATGTTGGAATTTGGAATATGGAATATTGGATATTGGAAGTTGGAAACGTTTACATCGGAGATAAATTTAAAATTCAAAATTTAAAATTCATAATTTCTTTATTGAATGGTATGCATGTATTTCACCAACTCTGCCAACCTACTCGAATATCCCCACTCGTTATCATACCATCCAACCACTTTTACTAGTCGACCAACAATAGAAGTAAGTTGTGCATCAAATATACAAGAATGTGGATTTTCTAAAATATCAACAGAGACAATTGGATCTTCGGTGTATTGTAAAATTCCTTTTAAATCATTTTTAGAAGCATGCAAAAAAGCAGCATTAATTTCTTCAACAGTTACACTCTTTTTTAAGATACAAGTAAAGTCGGTTAAAGATCCATTGGGAACTGGAACACGAATTCCTGCTCCTCCTAATTTTCCTTCCAAATGAGGGAAGATTGCAGTGATAGCTTTTGCAGCTCCTGTTGTGGTGGGAATCATTGATACAGCTGCAGCCCTTGCTCTCCTTAAATCGCGGTGAGGTGCATCATGTAAATTTTGATCACTAGTATAAGAGTGAACAGTAGTGATATAACCATCTTCAATTTCTCCTAAAGCATCTAATATTTTTACCATAGGTGCCACATTGTTTGTGGTACAAGAAGCATTGGAAATTATAGTTAAGTTTTTATTAAGCACGTCATCATTCACACCCAAAACAATTGTTGGAATTTCTTTATCAGATGGAGGTGCGGAAATAATTACTTTTTTTGCACCTGCAGTTATGTGCTTACTTGCATTTTCTTTATTGGTAAATTTTCCTGTTGATTCAATTACTATATCAATCTGTAAATCTTTCCATGGTAATTGACTCGGATCTTTCTGCGTATAAGTTTTAATCAATTGACCATTTACTAATAATCCTTCTTTCGTGCTCTCCACTGTTCCTTCGAAACCTCTATGAATAGAATCATATTTTAATAAATGCGCTAAAGTTTTATTGTCGGCTAAATCATTAATGGCTACAATTTCAATTTCTGGCTTTTGAAGCATTAATCTTAAAGAAATACGTCCAATTCTTCCAAAACCATTAATGGCAACTTTTATTTTATCCATATTCAAAGCTACAAATTGTATTGATTTTAGAACAGTTAAAAAGCAATTCCGTCCTTTTGTCACAATCTTGTAACCTAAATGTTACGTTAGAAAAAACATATTCAAATGAGATTCAAGTAAATTTAATGTCTAAACACCAAAGGCTTTATTCTTGCAAAAAACATATATTCTTTTGATTTAAAGGATATACTAACCTTCATTTTGCCCTATTTTTAGATTTTTTTACCAATCCAATAAGGGAAACTTGGTATTATTATTGTCTAATAAGTTTACATTAGTATTTACTACTACAGGTAAATTAAAAATTGAAACACTAATTTTACTATGAAACACTCTTTACACGCTTGGGCATATTCTGTCCAATTGGGATTCATGCCCTCTCTCCACAAAAAATCAATTGGGTTATTTTTTGTAATTATTGCAAGTTTATTATTCAGTTTGCAAAGTAATGCGCAAAGTGTAACTATTGGTCCATCTGCTACCACAACAGCAATTATTACCTACGGACCAATGACTTCAGGAACTACAGCAGCAAGGTATAATAGGCATGCCTATATATATCCTGCAAGTTTATTTCCTGATATAACCAATGGTGATAGAATAGATGCATTTGCTTTTAAAAAGGCTGTAACTACTGCCCCTACTGGTGCATCGGTTTTCAAAATTTATGTGAAGAATATAAATTTAACTGATTGGGGTACAGGTAACGTAAACTGGACTACTGAAATTGCAAATGCAACTTTAGTTTATAATGCAAGTCCAAATACCATTTTAGGAAGTACTTCTGGATTTAAAACTTTTCCATTTACTAGTGGCTATGTATTTAATACTACAAATGGAAATAATTTAGCTATCCTAGTTGAGTACACGCAAACAGCAGCATCTACAGCTATTACATGGATATATGATACACCAACTGGTGTACCTGCTTATGCAACCAACCAAACTAAATACATTAGTTCAACAACAACTAGTACACCTGCTAACTTATTGAGTTCAACCAATGCCAATCATCCTCAATTAAGAATTGATTACAGATATTCTTTGAATACAAACATTGATGCAATTACTACTCCATCTGGAGCATGTAATGCTTCATCAGATTCAATTCGTGTTAGAATTAAAAACACAGGATTTACTAGCATAACAAGTGCAATTGTAAATTGGGAATTTAATGGAGTAGCTCAAACACCTTTTAACTTTGTAGGAAGCATTCCTGAAAATGGAACTGCAGTTGTTGCAATTGGTTATAAAACATTTCCTGTTGGACAACCCATCAATATTAAAGCATGGACTTCTTTACCGAATGGATCTCCAGATAAATTTCCATCAAATGATACGCTTTCAAGAAATGCAGCAGGTCCTGCATTAGTAGGTGGAACCTATACCATTGGTGGTTCAACTACTGACTATGCAACTTTAATTGATGCAGTAAAAGATTTAAATCAAAGAGGCATTTGCGGTCCAGTAGTATTCAATGTGGATGCGCTTGCTGGACCATACATTGGACAAATTGAATTGCAACAAATACCAGGTGCCAATGCTAGCAATACCATCACATTTAATGGAAATGGAGCTACAATTATTGATACTATTAATGCAAGTAAAGTCAATAATAAACACATAGTTTATTTAAATGGCACTGATTATTGCACTTTCGATAATTTCATTATTACTTATGAAGAAACATCTTTGTATTGTTTACCAGTTGTAATTGGTAATGATGCAAACTATAACAGAATAAGAAACTGTTCTATTTTGATGGATCCAAATACAACTACAGTAGATTTTTCTGCAATCAGTTTTACTGGTAGTAGTGCAAATTATATTCTACCAACTACAGCAAGTAATAATATCATTGAAAATAATATTATTCGTGGTGGTTATGCGGGTGTAGCTATTGTAGGTACTACCGCTACTCCCCTTTTATCAAAAGGAAATATCATCAGAAATAATAGCATCAGAGATCATTATTTATATGGAATTTATGTGAGTGCAACAGATAGTACTCAACTAATTTCTAATGATATTTATAAACCATCACGTATAACTTATGCAGGAAATTATGGTGTTTATTTAACTGGAAATAGTCAAAGATTAGTTGCAGATAAAAATAGAATTCATGATATTTTTCTACAAGTACCAACATCTACTTCAAATTTTTACGCATTCTTTGTAACAGCCAATGATGCTAAAGCTGGAAAAGAAATGATCATCAAAAACAATTTGATTTATAACTTAAAAGGTAATGGTACTCAATATGGTTTACACAATAATAGTAGTGATAGTATTTGGTATTTTCATAATACCGTTCAAATCGACAACCCAGCTGCAACTGCAGGTGGTGCAGTAGGTATCTATGCTACAGCAGCAGCATCTGGTGTTAAATATTTAAATAACAATATCAATATTTCTAAAGGTGGAAATGGAAACAAGCATGCAGTATTTGTGAATACTGCGGATGTGACTGCCATGATCAATTATAATAACTTATTTATTGATACCACTATTGGAAAAACTGGTCAGCGAAATACAGGAACATTCGTAGCAGCTCCATTCATCACTTTAGCGAGTTGGAAAACTGCAAATGGTGGAATTTGGGATCAAAATAGTGTGGCTGGAAAATCATTATTTGCTAATGTTGCAGGTGGAGATTTTACTCCAAACTCTTTCGACTTAAATAATATTGGAACTCCTATTAGCGCTGCGGATATAGATTTCAATGGTGTTAGCAGAAACCCAACTAATCCTGATCCAGGTGCGTATGAGTTTACACCTATTTTAAATGATGCGGGTATAATTGGAATGTCATTAGTGAATGGATCATGCGCGGGAACCAATCCTATTAGTTTCAAACTAAAAAATTATGGCGCCAATGATTTGACTTCAGTACAAATAAATTGGAAAGTAAATGGTGTTTTAAAAACTCCATTTAGTTATTCTGGATTATTAGGTTCAGGTGCCGATACTTTAGTTGCTGTTGGAACACAAACCATTGCATTAGATTCAGCTTATACCATTTCTGCTTGGACAAGTATTCCAAATACTTTAGCTGACAATAGAATGGCTAATGATACTTTCATGAGTGTCAATTATAAAGCTGCCATGGTTGGAACTTATACTGTTGGTGGCGTGGGTGCAAAATACCCTACTATATCAGCTGCAGCAACTGATTTAAATAATAGAGGTGTTTGCGGTCCTGTAATTATTGATGTAAAGAAAACTGCAGGCCCTTATATAGAGCAAGTAAAAATAAATGCACTGGTAGGAACTAGTGCTGTCAATACAGTGAAGTTCTTAGGACATGGATCAGCATTGAATTTTAGCTCAAACACTTCTGCCATTCGTTATGGATTTTATTTAGATGGATCAGATTATGTTACTATAGATAGCTTTGTTATTACTCCAAGTTCAGGAGTAAACAATTATGGTTGGGCAATTCATTTAGGAACTCTTTCTGATTATAATACCATTTCAAATAACATCATCAATTTAAATAATGACATCATCACACAAAATTTCACAGGTATTGCTTTAACAGGTTCAACTACAGTATTAAATAGCGTAGGTGGTTTATTTGTTGGAAACGTAATTGAAAAAAATACCATCAATGGTGGATATTATAACATCAATATTTATGGTATAGCAGGTTCAAATGCCTTAACACGTGCCAATAAAATATTAGATAATAAAATGTTTGACCCATATCATTACAGTGTAACTTGTTTCAATCAAGACAGTGTGGAAGTAAGTAGAAATGATATGTCGAGATCAAAAAGAGTTACTTCTGTAAACTTTGTGGGTGCCTACTTTAATGGTGTAGGTGGAAGTACAAAAGTTGATGGAAATAGAATTCATGATGCCTTCAATGCAAATGAAGCAACTACTCAGTCACCTTATGGAGTTTACTTTACTAATTGTCCGCATTCAGCTGGTCGTGAAGGTTTGGTAAGTAACAATGTGATTTATAATTTCTATGGATCTGGACCACATACTGGTTTATATGCTGGTGGAACTTCTAGTTATATTCGTTATTATAACAATACAGTTTCTTTAGATAATAAATTATCAACAACAGGTATTGCTTATGGATTTTATCAAACGGGTGCAACTACCAACATTGATGTTAAAAACAATAATATCTCTATTACTCGTGGAGGTCCTTCTGCAAAATATGGTATCTATTTAGCAACAAATCCTCCAGGTGTAACATCAAATTATAATAATTTTTATATCAATGCAACTGCTGGAAACGTAGGTTACTATAGTTCAGCAAAATTAACACTTGCTGATTGGAAAGCTGCTAACACAAATGCTTATGATCAAAACAGTACGGCTGTTGATCCTGAATTTTTAAGTATTCCAAAAAATAATTACACAGCAAACAATGCCTTAATCAATAACGTGGCAACACCATTGGCATTGGTAACTAAAGATTTTTATGGAGCAACAAGAAGTGGTACTCCAGATGTTGGAGCTATTGAATTTACTCCTACAGCAAATGATGTAGAAGTGATCACGGTAGTGGGACCTACAAATATTTGTTTAGGCGCAAACCCTGTAACAGTAAGAGTTAAAAACCAAGGTACTGCTAACTTAACTTCATTTGTAATTAATTGGACAGTAAATAATGTAGCACAAACACCATTTACTTTCTCAGGTTCAATGCCGAAATACAAAGACAGTATAGTTACTATCGGAACATTTACTGGTGTATTGAACAATGTTTATGATATCAAAGTATGGTCAACATTACCAAATGCAAGTGCTGATCAAAATGCATTGAATGACACTGCACAAAAAACAGGATTAAACACTGGTTTAGCAGGAAAATATACAATTGGAAATACGCCTTCAAATTATGAAAGCTTTACTGCTGCCGTTAATGATTTAGTAATACGCGGAGTATGTGGACCGGTTGTATTTAACGTTGATCCAAGTGTGGGTAATTACGAAGAAAAAGTAACTATCCCTTCTATTTTAGGAGCAAGTGAAATTAACACTATTACTTTCAAAGGAAATTATGCAACACTTTCTTATTTAGTTACTGCAACTGCTGATCGTGGAGTGGTTACTTTGAATGGTGCTGATTATGTAATTATTGATAGTTTAAATATTGAATTAGATCCTGCATCTACCTATGGATATCCAGTTGTTTTAACAAATGGTGCTGATTATAATGTCATCAAAAATTCAAATTTAAAATCAATCAATGCAGGTTCATCTAATTATGCAGGTTTAGTAATTGGTGGTATATCTTCTATCAGTACGGCCTCTACTTCAAAATATAATGTGATTGAAAACAATAACATTATTGGAGGATACTATTGCGTATCTATTTATGGAACCAGTGGTAATAACTCTTTATCAAGAGCGAACACACTTCGTAATAATAGAATGTTAGACTTTTATTATTATGGTCTTTACCATTATTATTCTGATAGTACACAAATTATTGGTAATGATTTTTCAAGACCAACTACTACATCAATTTCTTCAACAACTTATAATATGTACATATTAGGTGCATCACAAAACTTGTTGATTGAAAAAAATAAAATCCACAATTTATGGGATCAAGACCAAGCAGGTACAGGAACCCTTTATGGTATCTACCTTTCAACTGGTGCTGCTCAAACTGGTAAACAAAGTATTGTTAGAAACAATGTGTTATATAATTTAAATAACAATGGTTCTCATTATACAATTTACAATTCTACAAGTGGCAATGTGGTTTATTACCACAATACTGTGGTAATGGACAATGCCAATGCTACTACAGGTGCTGGTTATGCGTTTTATCAAACAGGTTCTGCCAATGGAATTGAATTTATCAATAACAATATATCTATCACCAAAGGTGGTACAGGATTGAAATATGGCATTTACATGTCAACAGCTGGAACCCCTTTAACAACTAATTACAATAACATATATGTACCTAATGGAAACGTTGGTTACAATACCAGTGCAAGAATTACCATGACTGATTGGAGAGCAGTGAATCCAGCGTATGATGTGAACAGTGTAAGTGTGAATCCAGTTTTCCCTTATAAAAACTTCGGAAATTTATCACCTGCTGCTGTAGCAATGGATAATATAGGTACTCCTTTAGCGAGTGTACCAAATGATATCTTAGGAAATTCTAGAAGTGCAACTAACCCTGATATGGGTGCATATGAATTCACTCCATTGTCTGATGATATTTCTATTACAAAATTAACAGTAGAAAGTATTTGTCCAGGCAACACTCCTATTGTTGTTAACTTAAGAACTTTAGGTTTCAACAATTTAATTTCTGCAAATATTAACTGGTCAATCAATGGAGTGGTTCAAACTCCATTAATATACTCAGGAAGTTTAGCACCTGGCTTTGATACATTATTGCTTTTAGGTAATGTGAATTTTGTTTCCACTAATACTTATAATTTAAAATTCTGGACTAGCCTACCTAATGGATCAACTGATTTAAATAATCAAAATGATACCCTTTATATTAGCAATAAGAAAACAGGCTTAAGAGGTGTTTATACCATTGGTGGAGTGGGTGCTAACTATCCAAATTTAACAGCCGCTGCTGCTGCATTAAATACTCAAGGAGTTTGTGGCAACGTAACTTTCAATGTTAACCCAGCTGCTGGTCCGTATAATGAGCAAGTTGCTTTTGAAGCTATCAGAGGAACAAGCGATACTAGTAAAATTGTATTCAACGGAAATGGTTCATTAATCACTTTCAATGCTACTTCTATTGGTGCACGTCATATTATAAAATTAAGAGGTACTGATTATTTAACCATTGATAGTTTTAGAATTGAAATGGGTGCATCATCAACTTATGCATTCCCTATTCATGTATTATCTGGATCAAATCACAATACCTTCAAACGCAATACCATTCGATCAGTGGAGACACAAACAAGTTCTAACTATTGCGGTGTGGTATTCTCTGGCTCTGAGTCATCACCTACTACAGCTGGTGCTGATATGAGTTTCAATGTTATTGAGAACAATAGAATTTTTGGTGGATATTATACTATGATGCTTTATGGATCAAGTGTTAACCCAGCTTCTGTAAAAGGTAATGTGATTAGAAATAATAAAATCACTGATAGTTATTATTATTCAATCTACACTTTAGGTTGTGACAGTACAACTATTTCTGGCAACGATATTTCTAGACCAAATAGAACTTCTTATGGACTCTGCTATGGAATTTATAATAACACCAATTCCATTAATACATTGGTAGAAAAAAATAGAATTCACAATCCATTTGATGGCTTGTTGACTTCAACATCTGCTTTCTATGGTATCTATACCAACGCAAGTGATGGAACTCCAGGCAAAGCCATTGTAAAAAATAATTTAATTTATAATGTGAATGGTGCAGGTGCACAATATGGTTTAGCCAATAATGGAAGTGATAATATTTATTATTATAACAATACAATCATTTTGAATGACCCAATTTCTTCAACAGGAATTGTGAATGCATTTTTGCAAACTGGTACTGCAAGTTTAGGTGTTAAATTAACCAACAATAATTTCTTCATTAACAGACCAGGTTCAGCGAATAGAATTGGAATGTATTGGACAGCTGCTACTTCCACTTTTGAATCCAATTACAATAACTTTTATATAGTTAATGGTGGTGGAAACAATGCTGTGTCATTCTATACCAATACCTATCCAACTCTTGCAGATTGGCAAGCTTCTAACACAAATATGTATGATCAAAATAGTGTGGCTGCTAATCCATTATTTAATTTAGCTTCTTCAGGTAATTACAAACCTTTCTCTGGTGGATTTGATAATAAAGGAATTCATATTCCTGATGTATTGAAAGACATCTTAGATTCAGCAAGAAGTTTAACTGCACCTGATATTGGAGCCTATGAATTTACGGCAGTTGGTGAAGATGCCGGAGTTTCTTCTTTAGCATTCTCAACTGTTTGTCCAGGTATCAATCCAGTTAGTATCAACATCATTAATTCAAGTGCGAATATTTTATCATTCGTAAATGTGGGATGGACAGTTAATGGTGTTGCTCAACCTATATTAAATTACTCAGGAAGTATTAATTCAGGTTCAAGTGCAACGGTAACTTTAGGTAATTATAATTTTGTTCAAGGACAAGCTTATGAATTGCGTTTCTGGACTTACGAGCCAAACGGATTAGTAGATGCGAACTTAACCAATGACACTTTAAAAGTGAATAATTTTGTAACTGCATTGAATGGTGTTTATACCATTGGTGGTGCAGGTGCAAATTATCCATCATTAGTTGCAGCAGCACAATCAATCAATAATGCAGGTGTATGCGGACCAGTTGTATTCAATATGAATCCAGCAGCAGGACCATATAACGGACAAGTTGAATTTGGAAATATAGCCGGAACAAGTGCTATCAATACCATTCAATTAAATGGTAAAGGTTCAGTGGTAACTGCAACAATTACTGCAACTGAAAATCGTCATTTAATAAGATTGAATGGAACGAAGTACATGACCATTGATAGTGTTTATGCAAACATAAATGCTGCCTCCACTTTTGGTTATGCTTTAGTGATTGGAAACAATGCCAATTACAATACCTTTAAAAATAGCAGGTTCTTAAGTACTACAGGAACCACTACAAGTTTTGGTGCTGTTATTTTCTCAGGCTCTGCCGACTTAGCAACAACTGCAAGTAATTCTTCTTACAATTTATTTGAAAATAATTTAATTGCAGGTGGTTATTATGGTGTGAGTGTTTACGGTACTACTGGAGGTAATGCATTAACCAAAGGAAATATTTTCAGAAACAATACCATTAAAGATTTTTACACTTATGGTATTTATAATATTTATGCTGATAGTACGCAAATTGTGAACAATGATATTTCAAGACCTACTCAAGCTGCCACAGGAACTGCCTATGGTATTTATTGCGCAGGTATATCACAAGAAATATTTATTGAGAAAAATAAAATTCACAATATGTTTGATTTGTTGACTACCAATACCAGCGCATTATATGGAATTGGTATGGCAACCAGTGCAGCACAAGTTGGAAAATATTCAATCATTAAAAATAATTTATTGCATTCATTGAATAACAACGGAACTCACTATTGCTTATACAACAGTAGCAGTGGAAACGTGTTATATTATAACAACACGGTAGTTGATAATTATTCAGCCGCAACTGCAGGTGCTACTTATGGTTTCTACCAAACAGGAAGTGTAACAGGTATTGAATTAAAGAACAATAACATTGTAGCTAGTCGTGCGGGATCAGGTGTGAAGTATGCTATTTATATGGCAACTTCTACTACTCCATTAATTTCAAATTACAATAACTTATATGCACCCAACGGAGCAGTTGGTTATAACACAACTGCACAAACAACCATTGCCGATTGGAAATTAGTGTTGAGTGGAGCATTTGATGCAAATAGTGTAAGTGTGAATCCAGTATTTACTTATGCCATTACCAACAACTACTCTCCTACTACTGCAGCTTTAGATAATAAAGGAACTCCAATTACTATGGTGGTAGATGATATCACTAATGCATTAAGAGATCCAAGTACTCCAGATATTGGAGCTTATGAATTCTCACCATTAAATAATGATTTAAGTATTGCTGAAATTTTATATCCTTTAGCAGGAAATAAATGTGGTAACCCGAATGATAGTATTGTTTTAGTAATACAAAATTCAGGAGCAAATACTCAATCAGCATTCAATATTAAAGTTGATGTAACTGGTGTAAATACCACAACCTTAAATAAATTATATGCTGGTTCAATATTATCAGGAGAATTAGATACCATTACGGTTGGTCCATACAATACGGACCTTTCAGGAAGTATTCAATTGACTTCTTATTTACAATTAGGAACTGATGCTTTCCGTTTGAATGATACCTTGCGTCGTTCATTTGTAACAAGTGCAGCCTCAGCTACACCAAGTGCAAACAATGCAACGGTATGTAAAGGAGATAAAGCGACTTTAGTAGCTACATCAGGAAGTAATAATATTTTCAGATGGTATGATGCTCCAGTTGGAGGAAATTTATTAGCTACGAATGACAGTTTACTTACACCAATCATTAACAATACCAGTAAATTTTATGTAGCCGCTTCGAGTGGATCAACTGCACATTTTGCTGTTGGACCAATGGATATTACGATAGGTGCAAATGGTAACTTCACCAATGCAACTGTTCAATATTTAGAGTTTGATGCTTTGTCAACTTTCACTTTAGATTCGGTTTCAATTTATCCGAACGGTCCGGGTAATGTTGAATTTAGATTATTGAGTAATACAGGTGCAGTGTTACAAACTAGAACAGTAGCAGTAACTACTACTCAAGTGATGACTCGTATACCAGTTGGATTTGTAATTACACCAGGTACAGCTTATCGCTTAGATGGTGGACCAGCAACAACTACTGGTGGACTTTGGAGAAATACTGCAGGTGGAGTTTATCCTTATTCCATTCCAGGTATAGTAACAATTACTGGAAATAGTTTCAGTACCACAGCTTATTACTACTACTATAATTGGAGAGTAACTGGCGGTTCAGAAACTTGCCCGAGTGTACGTAAAGAAGTTACTGTAAACACTGCTCCTGCTTTGGCTGGAAGTGCTGCAGCAAAAGGAGTAATCTACAATGGTATTTATAATACTGGAACTAGTGTGAATCCGGATAAAGCATGTATTGCTGATACTTTAGAATATGAAGTATCTGCTCCAACAGGCTTTAACAATGCAGGTTTCGGAACTACTTGGACAATAAATAGTGTTGGTATCAAAACCAATCATCAATTAAATACATCAGGAACTTTAACTGTTACTGGTAGAAACATTCGCTATATAGTGGGTGCAGGAGATGTTGATAGCAGCTTGGTTTTATCATTCAAAGTAAAAGATTTGAGTACTGCAATTTGTGATACACAGCTTGTAAGAAATATTCAAATTGGTTCGAACTTAACGGTGAACTTAGGTGCAGATACAACCATATGTGCTGGACAAAGTGTAACCTTAAATGCAGGTATTGCTGGACAATCTTATTTATGGAGTAATGGTGCAACTACACAAAGCATTACAGTAACTAGCAGCAGTGTTTATACTGTAACCGTTACCAATGCTGCAGGATGTACCAGTACTGATCAAAAAACAGTAACGGTATTGAATCAAATTCCATTGAGTTTAGGTGCTGATCAATTTATTTGTTCAGGAACTTCAACCACTTTAGATGCAGGTTTAGTTTCAGGTGCTACTTATTTATGGAGCACAGGTGCAACTTCACAAACCATTAGTGTTAATAGTGCTGGACAATATGCAGTGACAATTAGTTTAGGTGCATGCTCTGCAAGTGATACCATTTTTGTAGGCATCAACCCTACCCCAGTAGTGAATTTAGGTATTGATAAATCAATTTGTACCAGCGATTCCATTATTCTGGATGGAGGTAATGTTGGAGCTACTTATTTATGGAGTACAGGTGCTACCACTCAAACCATCATTGTAAAAAATGCAGGAACTTATACCGTTACTGTAACTAGTGCTGAAGGTTGTGTGAAAACAGATGATATCATTATCACTCATAAAGCAGAACCGAATGCTACTTATACTTCCAATGTAATTAATGGTTTAAACTGGCAGTTCACTGGACCAAATGCAGCAGGTGTTCAATACTTCTGGAACTTTGGTGATCCAAACAGTGCGGCTAATACTTCACAGTTGAGAGATCCAGCACATGCCTTCAGTGCAGTTGGAAATTATACAGTTACTTTAAAAGTGGTTAATGTGGCTACAGGATGTTCTAAAACATTCAGCTCTACTATCAATGTTACCAATGTAGGTATCGATCAACAGAAAGCATTTACAGCCTTCTACGCAGCTCCAAATCCATTCGAGGGTTCAACTATTATTCACTATGAGTTGAAACAAGCTGGAAGCGTACACGTAGAAGTAGTAGATATGTTAGGAAGAATAGTAAGTACAATAGTAAATACCGAGCATCAAGCCATAGGCAAATATGATTATGTGTTTGATGACACAAGAAATTTAATTATACCGGGAGTTTACCAAGTTAGATTAACTATAGATGGAATTGGTACAGTCATCAGAGTAGTAAAATCAAATTAGGGTTAATTAAATAACAAGCTAAAGGGCGCAGGATAAGGCGCCCTTTTTTTTGCTCTTTACAACAGCCTAATGATTAAACCCATGAAGCACAAAAAAGTTAAAGCATTGAAAATGAAAGGTAATTTGAGTAAAGCTTTATCAAATCCGCTTTTTTTTCAAAAAATGTTTGCATACAAGTGGATTAATATTACTTTTGCAATCCCAAAGCGGTAGTGATTATTTCACTAAAAGCTATGGCCCGTTCGTCTAGGGGTTAGGACAGGAGATTTTCATTCTTCAAACAGGGGTTCGATTCCCCTACGGGCTACGAAACAAAAATATAAATGCTCTTTCTTAATTGGAAGGGCATTTTTTGTTTGGGGGTGTGACACCTTAGTAAAAGGTTAGTAAAGGAAAAATACATATTTCCGTATATTTATATATGGACATCAATTTGTCGAAAGAAGATTTAACAAAAGCTTTTGATAATCTCGACAGAGACACGGAAAAAGTATTAAGCAAGATATCATCATTTCAAAAAGAAGGTCTTTCAAAAAAGCAGTCTACAGAATTACGGCATGCTGGAAAATTTCTTTCCCTGCTCGGAGACTCTGCTGAAATAATACTGCAGGATGACAGACCTGACTTTATAATATCTTACGAAGGAAGAAGAATTGGATTGGAGCACCAGAGAATACTTAAGCCAACGGTTGGTGATTTTAAAGCCATAGAGAATATTATTTCAGAATCAGCAAAGACTTTCAAGTTAAAATATCCGGATTTAAATTTCCTAGCTGCAATTTATTGGGCTGATCCAAATTTTCGATTTACTAAAAATAATTCTGATAAAATCAAGACCAAAATAGCTGATTATGTATATGAAATTTATGATAAAATTGGAATTGATGATGGTCACTCAGACATCGAAATCATAGAGCAATTTAATTTGCTAACAAGCAAACCAGACTATATTGAAGAAGTACATCTAACTCCACATTCAGAATTGAATTTTTATTATAATTCTGGTGGTTATACAATTTCGAATATAGATCAACAGACCATACAATCGGAAATTAATAAAAAGGAAACCTTAGTGAATTCATATAGGAAAAACAGTAATGTAAGTGAGCAATGGCTTTTGCTAGTTTTGTCTACTACTTCGCCACATTCATTTCACTTTCCACAAGGAGCTAAATTTGTAACAAGTACTTCGTTTGACAAAGTTTTTGTATTGGAGGATTTCGACAACAAAGTTTACCAGATAAAATAGATGACCGAAAAAGAATACCTTGAAAATCACATTCCACATAGGATAAATCTACTAATCACATTTCGCGAACGCTATGGAAACTCATCGAAGTTGCAGCATGATGACTTTCGAGATTTCTTTAGATGTTCAAAGGACATCTCCATGCTCATGGTACGATTCCTTTTAGGGGAAATGGGCATTAATTTTCAAATAGCTCATAGAAATCCTAACGATGATATTATCTCAAATTGGAAACCGAAATTCAACGTTAATCAACTAACAGAAGCCGAAGTGAAAAGTGATGCCAGATACCCGAATTTAAAGATAGTCTTGAAAGCAGCGAATAGAGCGGTTGCACATATAGAAGCGAATGATATTGACCATACAATAAAGCTTGATAGCGATCTGCAGATCCTATTTGATGCTATAAGCTTCACTGAAGAAAAAGTCATTGAAAAAATATATCTTGGAAATTTACAGGACTATCAGCGTGTAATGAGTCTACCAGAAAATAACATGAATCGTATCAATATTTTTAACTAATGGAAGATTACTACTGCTTGGAAATAGTGTTTCCAGAAATTGAACTCGACAAATATTATACTAGAGGTGAGAAAGTCGACAATGTCCATCATGCACATTTGTATTCAACAGGTAATAAAATTGAATTACGGATTTTCTATGACGATAAGACGTGTTTTGGAGAAAAGTTAAGCTCCTGGGCACATAAATTAAATTGGGTAAGCTTCGGAACTTATATTAGAACTAGCGGTGAAAATCAAAATGACAGGATGCGCAAGATAGACTTATCAGACTCCAGTCTTTTGGGAATGACTATCAATTCTTCTTATTATGAAGGCTCAAAAAAATATGTACTAGTTAAGATTGACTCTGCAAAATTCTATTGGAATCCTTCGAAGGAGGAAACAAATACTGCTGAATTTTATTTACCAGATTATGCTTTTCGAGTAGTGCAGCCCTTTTATTCAATTTTATTTGGATGGGGAGAGAATTTTAACATCAAAAGAATGCAGGGGATGGAATCCTTTTATTCTCTTGGCAAGTCACAATTTCGACCTGAATTCAATGTTATTTCTTCAGACAAAACCTCAAAACGAGTAGCTACAATTAAAAAGGAACCAAAGATACAATTTGAGTTTAGGGAAGAAGTCACTGAAGCAGAAGCAATTTTATATGGAGAAATAGTAAGGTGTATAGCGTCTTTCTACTATCATATCCCAGTTGACTACTCTCTAAGAAGAATTCATTTACCTGAGCATACCATAACAATAAAGAAGGTAATTAATGAAAATATATTCGACAAAGGTATAAGTTTCTGGGACTTCACTAAACATACAGACTTTGATAAGTTTCTACAAACCAGCTGGCAAGAGCATGCTTTTAAAAATCAAACTCTATTGTCAAAAGTTATTGATTTGTTCAATCAAGCTCTCCTTGTGGATAGTAATTCAGAATTTTTGATCCGATTCAATATTATTGAGATTTGTGACACAAGAAAACATGAAGTGGAGAAGTTTAAACTTACCTTGACAGGATCATCCAGAAAAAAGAAATATAAAGAAGCATTAAATTTACTGCTGGAAACAATACATTCTGACGATCACACGGAATTTAAAAATAAGTGGGCTACACTATCTGGAAAATTGGATAGTAGGCCCATGAAGAGCCCATTAGTTTCCTTCTTAGAAAGCCAAAATATTAAAACTGATGAGTTTACTATTTCGGTTGGTGAATTAAAAACTCTGAGAGACAATATTACTCATGGAAGTATAAATAACGTTGATAGTGAACTTTTACGAAAGGCGAACACTTTTCTTTATCGAATAAACGGAGTTCTAATTTTAAATTTGCTAGGCATTAGCGACCAGAAGCTGGATACGGAGCTAGAATAGCCTTAAATCTTTTAGCTCCGATGTAATGCTATTTTGCTCATTCTATATAGGTTATCCCGAGCTTGAACAAACGAACCAATCATATGGGGAAGCTTTGCCTGCTTATTTGCATTATATATGTGTGTCCTTACTTCTTGTAAATGCGATCTTTTAAAAACGAACACTTCAGTTTCGTTTAGTTTACCAGTAATTTCCTCGATTTTAATATCGAGAATATTTATATCTAATGAGATTAGCTTGAATTTGTAAACTCTATCATCAATGGATTCAATTACTATAAAATTCAATGAATATATTTTAAGAGCTCCCAAATTGTTTATTATATCAGAAAATGCAGTTACGACTAGAAATTCATTACCTGCAATTTTTAATACTCCGTCCTTTTTGGAAATTCTACGTAGAGTTTGATTTAGATTTTTTAACTCATCTTGACGCTCAATTCTTAAATCAACATTGTGATAAAGATCGTTTATTAAATCGACAACATTTAGAATGTGATGCTGAATTCCTGCTCCAGCAAATGAATGTTGTTCGGGATGTGCATAGTGATTTCTAACTTTTAACCAATGTTCAAAAAAGTTTGTATTGGCATGTTCGAAGTAGTTTCTATACATGAACCAATTTATTAATTCTCTTAATGATTTATCCTGTTTTTGTTCAGGATTGAGTTCTGCATATCGAAGTTTTAAGGCCATTTCAAAAGTTAACATAGCTTTTACAGAGGCAACATCAAAAAACTCATATTCGAAATAAGCATGGACAAGTAGTTTCTTGATAACATTAAAGCTTGATAATATATCCTTATGTACTCCATCTCTAAAAAAGAAATCTATAACATATCTTTCACAATACTCTTTGTGTGACTCTACGTAGAAGACAGCAGTCCATCTAGTATCTGGTGAAAGTTCGGAATTTATATCCTCTTTGTTATTACAATAGTTCAAATTCATAACAACTATGAATATAGTAAATTAAGATTCATTTGACTTAATTTTCCACTAAAATCATCCTCTGTATCTCCCAATAAAAGATAATCTGTTACAAGCTTATTCGCTTTTAACTCTTTAAAAATTATACATACAATAGCTCTTTGCGTTATTATCCGTTCCATGGATTCTATGTTTATATCTTTTTTTCGAATTGCCATACTTCTGTTTTTTTGATGACTACTAAATATTTGCTCTACTGCGATTACAATTAATAAACGATGTGTACAGTCTCTAGGCTGAGATATTTTTTCTTTGACCTTGTTTTGTAGTCGTAAGTTTGATTCCCAGTTCCCGCAAGTCTAATTCGGAGGGGTTGCCACCCAGTTCCCGCAAGTCTATTTCGGAGGGGTTGCCACAGTTCCTGCAAGTCTATTTCGGAGGAGTTGCCCAGTTCCCGCAAGTCTATATCGGAGGGGTTGCCGCAAGTTTCCAAATGTGGTAAGTATAGAAAAAGTTTTCAAAACTTTATATTTTGCAATTAGCAGAATCAAAAGTTTTGAAAACTTTTTCTATACCTACTACTAGTTAGCTACTTGAGGTATCAAGAGAAGCACTCGTATTGTTCGAGATAATCAATTTCCAATTAGCTGGAAACTTCTTAGCTTTCCAAGCAACTCTAATACTAGCAGGTGTAGCAATTGCGGAATCTTCAACGTATATAACAGCAATAAATGATTCATATCGATAATCTCCTTCATAATTAGTTGCGTCAATCCTGATTGCATCAATATATTCTTCAATTTTACTTTGTTTGTCAGATGCTCTTAAGTATTTATATTCAATAGCAACTTTTAATTCTGGAATAAGAATATCAGGTTCATAACTTTTAAATTCTTGAATGAAGCTTGCTTTCATTTTCTCCCTACAACTTGGATAATAAATTGAAAGAATCCATTTAACTTCGTTATAAATACTTGCTTCATTTTTTATAGTCGTCTTAAGCTTTTTAATTATATAGTCAGTGTTTTCAAGAATGGAAAATACACGCTTTTCTTCATCGTCTTTTGCTGCATTGTAATCAAAGAATCTGAAACTCGCTAAGAATCTTTTATATCCGTTGATTAATTCTAATTCAGGATCACCTTCAGGATGGAATATATTTGATTTAAAATTATTAGTTTTATCAAAAGCTAGAGTTGAAAATTGTTTTTTAAACTCTTTTAAAAATAGAGGCATTCCTTTCGACTCAAGATAAGATACGATCAAAAGATACAGCTCACTAATTTGATCCTGAAGCAATTGTTTAGTCCAGTCAGGATAATATTGGAGGGTGGTGTTTTTTGACTGTTCATCCATTACAAAATAAAAAAACTCAGTTTCGATTGATTTTATCAATTTTTGAATTTGCTCTTCTATATATTTTATCTCATTTATTTCCATAAATAAAAATAGCAAATACAATCACCTTTTCATATCCATGCGGACAAATCTTAACAAAACTTAGCTTGGAAAAGCATCCGACCAAAGGTGGTCATGAAAATTATAAGACATACCAGTTCCCGCAAGTCTATAATGGAGGGGTTGCCCCCAGTTCCCAGTTCCCACAAGTCTATTTCGGAGGGGTTGCCGCAAGTTTCCAACTTGTGGTAAGTATAGATAAAGTTTAATTAACTTTATATTTTGCAATTTGCAGAATCAAAAGTTTTGAAAACTTTTGCGCTTTAAACCAACATTTGGGAATTTACAACAGCTAGGGAAATAAATTATATACAATTTTTATTAAATTTATTTTTTATAGTAATCCTTTAAATTACAATTTATAAATAATAAATTAATCAATAAAAGCTAAAAATCTATATGGTTAATTCATCTAAATTTGAAAGTGTGATAAATGCTTCCTTAGAACAATTTTCTGAGAATATAAATCATAGGCAAAAATTATTTATACAATTTTTTTTAGGCGTAGTTGTAGTAATTGTAGGTTACACATATATATATTCAACAATTGAACAGAATGCATTCTTCTGGAAAGCCTATCGGGAGGGTGAAAATAGAGCTATAACAAGTTACCCTATTTCTTCTCTAATTGGTTCATATATTGTTGCACAAATTGTTTTAATATTACTTGCAAGGTTTGTTTTAAGCAGTGGTTATAGCTTTAGGAAATATCAGGTTCTAGTTTATCATATAAGACGAGATGCAATGGGCTCAGAATTCTCAAAATATTTTGGCGAAGGTAATACTGAGTTTTCACCTTACAACAAACGCGGTTTATTCTCAAAGGATTCATATCTTCCTGAATTCGAAACCATCTTTTTTGTCTTTATTTGGGGACTTCAAATATTATTGTTTATTTCATTTTCTGCAAAACTTTCAATTTTTGAACATCCAGTCCTATTAAAAATTACAGAACCTCAAACTGTTTTAACTTATTTAGGTTACAAAATAAAAATGATTAAATTTTGGATAATTTTAGCATCATCTATTCCAGTATTTGCTACTTGCTTTTTCCAATTCAAATATTATACTAAGTATTTAATGAAAGTAAATTTGCGTGAAACAGAGCATCTGCCAGATGGCAAAACTAATACAGCATTTTCAGAAAATGATGGATTAAGGCGCTACCAACGGAAAGTTTCATTAGCATTTGGTTATTTAATGTTAGGATATCTTTTTTTTATTATTCAGAATGCCTTTTTAATTTTGAGTTTTAATGAGAAGAATGTCTTATATAATTGGGAACTTATATTAATTTATATCATTGCAATTGGGATGTATGGCGGATTTTTATACAATTATGCTCAAGCATTTATTCATTATAAATTAAGAAATCCAATTCTAATAAAACAAGGAGAAAAAGCCCTATTATCAATAATTGCAAAAGCCATTAAGCAAGAATTCTTTCATGAAATGATGACATTGAGAAAAACCGAATGGGCAAAAAAGAATAGAACTATAAATTGGTTTATCATCCTATTATTCATTTTGGTTATAATTGCAACAACTTCCTTATTTATATTTATAGGTTTTAGAAACGATAATATTTCTTTTATATGGATGGGAATTTGTTCATTTATGATTTTCGTAATAACTACTGCTATAATTTTACGTATTAAGTATAACGTTCTAAACAAAAGATTAACGAAATAAATTTATTTATTATATTTCTCAATTACCAAGTTCACGTTTTCTATTTCGGAGGGGTTGCTGCATTTTCCAAATGTGTTAAGTATAGATAAAGTTTAATTAAATTATATTATATTATTTTATTTTATTTTATTTTATTTTATTTAAATTATATTTTGCAAATAGCAATTACTAAAGTTTTGAAAAATTTGTGATTCGAATACTCAGTTGGAAAATGCGGTGACTCCGAAATCATGGGTGTTGAATTATAATTTTATCAGTCTTTATTAATTCTGTGCCTAATTCCCATTTCAAATAATAGAACCCATTCGCTAGTTTGGAAGTATTCCATTCCATACTTTCCGACTGAAGAATATCATTAAAAATAACTCTTCCATTCAAATCAATTAAAGATACTCTCCTATTTTTTAGCGTCGAAAAATCTTTCCAAGCAACAACTAATTTTTCATTGGCAGGATTTGAGTAAAATCTTAATTTTCCAAAAGTGTTTTCATAATCAAGCCCTCCAACCCTATCTATTGTTAAATATACTCTGGCAGTATTAGAATAAAGACCACTATCATCTTTTACTCGGTAATCCAAATAACCAATATAACTACTATAGTTTTCTTCTTTATAGATAATCAAATGTCCTTTGCTTGTTAATTCAGCTCGATTTTCAAATTCTGGACTTAAGAATAATATTTCTACTGAAGTTGAATCTATAAATCCATCTGTATCAAAATCATTTTCAAGAAAATTAATATCAACACTGTCACTTGTAGACAAATCAAAATAGATTGTATCAGTTGAACCCACACGCACTCCAGCAAATGAACCAATTAACCAATTGTTTTTAGCAACAGGTGTATCATTAGCAAATGTTATTATATTAAAATCAATTCTATTGATGGAAAAACAATTCACCGAGTAAATAAGCAATCCAATGATAACCAAGCAAAGTCTCTTTTTCATATCAATTAATTTAGAAAAGATTTAATCTTATTGGATAATTACTTATTCGAATTTTTCAATCTATTAACTTACTTAAAAGTACTGATTTTAGTGAAAATATAAGAGCGAATTACATACAAATCTGTTCATAAGGTTTGCCGCTTTTCCCAAATTTGCTAAGTTCAAATAAATTTTATTTAAATCTATTTTCCAAACAGCAACACTACATTTTTGAAAAATTCACCAACAGTGGCCTGCGCTTTTACAATTCTACTTAAGATCATACTCTTTTTTCAATAGCGCAATTAACTGCATAGCTTCTTCTTTCAATTTTATTTCTTTTTTCTGCATAAGCTCAATAGAAACATATTTAAAATCACGAATCGTGTTATTTAAATTTCCGAGTGAGGATTTATCCGTTTTGAGAAGATAAGTTTTGTGGTTTTTCTCCATTTCAGAGATACTCAAATTGCGTCTATCATTTACTATGGCCTCAACATCTATCAATTCGTTCCAAACTTGATTATAACTTTCAAAGACATACTGTAAGCTGGGTTGGTCGACGA
Organism: Sphingobacteriaceae bacterium; assembly: GCA_965279595.1. Lineage (GTDB taxonomy): Bacteria > Bacteroidota > Bacteroidia > Sphingobacteriales > Sphingobacteriaceae > CAIKLP01. Next base: position 1,764,341 of record OZ257246.1, on the reverse strand, counting down.
TTAATATATCTCTAACTTTTAAATCATAGTCCATAATTCCGTCTGCGGCAGCTTTACAGCGAATAAGCCTCATATTGCCTGAGTTTTTCAACTGCTGCATGGTTCTATCTGTGTATAAGAAATCAGGGTAACCTCGCAAAAAAAACAAATTTCTGTATAAGGTATCGTTATAACCTATTGCAAGTTTTGGGTACATTTTTAATACTGTATCTGCATACAACTCAAATGAATTAAATTGCGATATCGTTTCAGAAAGGTTGCTACTGTCAGCTTCTAAGTCTTCAATCAAAGATCGTATGTAAACCCGTTCTCTGTCATCTTCAATGATATGCTCTAGCTTATACTCTGCTAAAAAACCGCAGAAAACTGCCAGAAATAACATTAGAAATTCCCAGATATAAGATTTCCAGTTTTTCTTAGGATGAGCTGCTGCTGGGTCATGAGCATGATGATGTACTTCCATATTTTCAGTTTCTAGATTAGGCTTAACGGTCTCCGAGTTAGTAGCAGAAATAATTTCGACAGGAGGATTTTCCGATTGATTGAATATCGGTTTATCTAAATGTTCATCGTCTGTATTGTCTACCATTTAATTTTGGTTGTTTATGTTATAAGTTTGCCTTTTCCTGAAATAGTGTAAAGTTATTTGAGGACATGACAATTATACAAAATCGCAAATTAATTCCTTCTTAAAGCCACCAATCTAATTTAGTATATTAGTTTATTCAAAAACTAAGAAATCTTACCCATATGCTTAGAAGTATTATACTAATATGCTTATTATTTATCTCTTTTGATTGTTTTTCGCAAAGAGATTCTATTATAAAATATAAGAAGCAACTCCCCCAGTTCCCGCAAGTCTATTTCGGAGGGGTTGCCCTGTTCCTGCAAGTCTTTTTCGGAGGGGTTGCCGCATTTTCCAAATGTGGTAAGTATAGATAAAGATTAATTAAATTATACTTTGCAAATTGCAACCCCAAAAGTTTTGAAAAATTTGCGAAACTAAACCACAAGTTTGAAACTTGCGGTAACTCCGGGCTTGTCACATTTTCCAAATGTGGTAGGTATAGATAAAGTTTATTCAAATTATTTTTCACAAACACTAGTATCAAACTTTTGAAAACATTGCGAAACAAAACTCATTTGGAAAATGAGGCATCTGCGATAATAAGGATTATAAAGAGCAATAGTCCTGATTTAGGGCATATTACATTCATTAATTCATTTTTTTTACCTACCTTTATAATGTGAAAAGATTTCTATACATATTATTTTTCTTAACTATCACTAGTTTTTTGAAAAGTTATGGACAAGACAATCGAACCTTTTCAATTTCACAGAACAATTATTTTGCTGAATGTAATTCATTCATCAACGAAAATATATCAAATTTTGATCCATTTCAGAAATCCAAACCGCATAAACACCCAACTCCAAAGAAAAAGAAAAATAGAATAAGAGGGGTTGAATCAACTCCATTTCTCTTAAGTACTATTCAAAATCAATTTATTCTTACTCCAAGATTAATTGCATTTGAAATCACCTTTCCTCCCCAATCATTATACCAATTCCGGATGTTTTTCAACTATGAAAAACGAGGACCCCCTTCCAATATCTAATTATGATTTATGAATTAATTTGATTGAACACTCCTTGTTATTTGGTTGTTTTGATTTAATTATTTTCAGAATCGAAAAAGTACCCACTTTACATTTGATTTCTCTATAATCTGTAGGAATTACTTCTGGAAGTTTTTCACACATTGTTTAAAACATACTGTGTTGAATACTTTTAAAAGTTTACCCAATAGTTTGTATATGTGATCATCATATAACAATACGAATTTACAGCACAACATTTTACTTGAATTACAGTGCATACTTTATTTAAAAACCCCCATTATGAAAAGGATACTAACATGCATTGCTTTATTTACTTTAACAACAACAACTATTTTTTCTCAGAGCATAAATAACTACACTACAAACAGAACTACTGGAATTACATTTAATTCAATTTTAGGAACAGGAAATTCAGTGGCAACTTGGAGAAACACTGCACAATTTTCACAAGATGATAATCGAAGTATTCCAATTGATATGGGATTCGATTTTTGGTATAACGGTATCCGATATAATCAATTTAGTGTTTCAACAAATGGCTTTATTGATTTTTCAAGTTCAACTGCGAATGGAACTGGAACAGGAGTTTATGGCTATTCCAATACCCGCTTTAGTAATGCCAGTCCAACAGGAATTGCATTAGCACCTTTATATGACGACATGACTGCTCAAGGCGGTGATGAAGCTTTAGGAAATAGTATTAAATATCTTACAACAGGTTCGGCGCCAAACAGAGTATTAACAATAGAATGGATTAATATGGCAGTTTATAATAATACTTCGCCGGATATTAATTTTCAGGTAGTGCTTTACGAATCGAGTGGTTTGATCGAATTTGTGTATGGCACTATCACTCCAGGAACTGCAAGCTATTCATATACATTGGGAATAAATGCTGCGACAATTTCTAATCCCCCAACTACTTCACAATTGCTCACACAACAGTCTCCAAATTCAAATACATTTTCTAATTCGGCTGCTAACTCTTTAAGCACGCTTCCTGCTTCAAACAGCAAAATTTCATTTACATCCCAGAATCATACTGGAACATTTAATGGAACACTTTCGTTCACCAGTGTAACCTCTTCTGGAATGACAGTTAACTATAACAACTGGTGTACAAATGAAGTTGGATATGCAATTTATGTTTCAACTAATAATGTCGATTTCAGCTTTGTAAGTCAGAATGCTGCCAATTCTACTTCCTATGCTGCAACTGGTTTATCGCCCAATACCACATACTATTGGAAAGTATTCGCATTAACAGAAGGTCGTTTAAGTAATGCCGCTAGTGGCAATCAATCTACTAGTGCTGCAGGTACTAAAACTTCAAATGTAACAACCGGTAATTGGAGTACAAATGGTTCTTGGACACCAAGCGGTGTTCCAACAGCGACAGATAATGTTATTATTAAAAATGGACATACTATAACTATTAATGGAAATGCTCAATGCAATAATCTTACAGTTGGACAAGGAAGTTCAGGAACGCTTCGTTTAGGAAATAATGGTACAAGCAGAATCCTTACAGTAAATGGTAATGTGACTATCAATAACGGTGCAACTTTAATTTCAGGAACCAGCAATGCCACACATACTGCTACAATAAGTGGGAATATTATCAATAATGGTACACTCAATTTTCGTCCAACAAGTTCGAGAGTTGTCAATGTTACTTTTGACGGAAGTACTGATCAATTGATTTCGGGTACTGGAAGCACAACAGCATTTAATACAATAATCCAAAATACAGGTACTAATATTTCGAACACCTTAAGCATAACTTCAAGTAATTTTACTGCACCGGATCAGTTCTTAACTTTAAACAATGGTACTTTTAAACTGAGTTCTACCAATGCACTTTCGATAGCACTTTTTTCATCTGATTATACGCTAGCAATCAATACAGGTTTTCATCTCAACAATCCCAATGCAACGATTAATTTCAATGGTAACCTTTTGCTAAATGGTAATCTCACTGTACAGGCAGGTACCATCAACATAGGTGATGCAGTTGATGAATATCTTGAATCAAAAGGTGGTGCAGTGCTTGTTAGTGGAGGTAACTTAAATATTGCATCTAGGTATTTCTCGACAAATATTAACACACTTTCTGATTTTACGATGAATGGAGGAACACTTACAGTACCCTTTGTTGGCTCATCAAATTCAACACAATATCCATTTCATATTGATGCTACAGGATCTACATTCAACATGTCTGGCGGAAGCCTAATTCTTCAGTCAGAAGGTGGAAGTGGATCTGAAAACCTTGGCTTATATTTAGACGGATTAGCATTTAATAATATTTCAGGTGGTACTATTCAATTTGGAAATAACGCAACTCCTTCAGATCAAAATTTTAAAGTGTTTTCAACATCATCTCTTCCAAACTTACTTGTTCATAACATGCACTCAACTGTTACATTAATGAATCCAGTTGAAATTGCAGGCGATATTAGCATCACAGGTGGAACGTTAGATGCAAACAGCCAAAATCTTAGTATTGGAGGAAATTGGAACAATACAGGGTCTTTCATTGAAGAATCAAGTACGGTAACTTTTAATGGCACAAGTAATCAATCAATAAGTGCAATAAGTGGAGAGGATTTCTATAATTTAACAATCAACAAAAGCGCAGGATCCATAAATGTAATTGATACCATAACATTACATGAAACACTCGATCTACAAAACGGTACATTAAATACAAATAACAAAGTTGTTCTTCATTCGGATGCTTCTGGAACTTCACGTATAGCCGCCATTACCTCTGCTGTTATTTCTGGAGATGTGATTGCCCAGAGATTTATGCCGGGAGGAGAAAATAAACGAAAATGGCGATATATGTCTTCTCCAGTAAATGTTGGAGGTAATATTAGTCTCTCTCAGTTTATTGATGACATTTACATCAGTGGAAATGGTGGTGCTTCAAACGGATTTGATGAAAGCCCAACTAACACTCCTTCTCTACGTGCCTATGATGAGTCTATAAGCGGAAATGTAGATCAAGGTTGGGTTGCTCCATCCAGTATAAATTCAACTTATCCAACAGGTTCAGGATTTGAGGTTTTTGGAAGGGGAAGTCGAGCAACTGTAAATCCATTTGATGTATTTACAACGCCACTTGATGCTACAATTGATTTAATAGGAAATATTAATCAGGGAAACATTAGCACCAATTTATCTTATACAAATAATGCCGATCCTTCGGCAGATGGTTTTAATCTAATTGGCAATCCATATCCTTCACAAATTGATTTCAATTCTGTAGGTATAACAAAAACAAATATGGAAAATCGATTTTGGGTATATAATCCTAATTCAGGTTCTTATGGTGTATTCGATGGCGAACTCAATGTTGGAACAAATGGAATTAGCAGATATATTTCTTCAAGTCAAGGTTTCTTTGTAAAAGCAAATGCACCTGGTGCATCTATCTCTTTCACCGAAAATGCAAAATCAACCGTTTCACCATTCATCTATTTTCGTTCTCAAAAAAACATAGCAAATTCACTCAATATTTTACAATTAAAAGTGGTACGTGATAGCTTGATATCAGATGAACTACTAATTGCTTTTAAAGAAAATGCTAGCATTACAGATGAAGATCCTTCGGATGCAGAAAAATTTTTTAACGACCAATTAAATTTCTATTCCAAATCTTCGAATGGAAAAAATCTGGCTATTAATGCCTTTCCTTTTTCAATGCTAGCAGATACAATTAATTTGAGCTTATTTGCCTATAATGGTACTAGCGATCCCTGGACTGGATTGTATACTATGTATTATAATGCTGACAGTATATATGCCTTAAACTTAGTGTTAGAAGATAGGTATGAAGGCAAATTAATTCCGTTGCAACAAAATGGCTCATTTACGTTTAACATCACAAATGATCCCTTATCTATTGGCAACGAAAGATTCAAACTTTTGATCAACACAAATATTACTTCTACCGAGCATACTTTGGTTCAAAAGCAGGCTGTTGTGATGTTTCCCAACCCAGTCAAAAACAAATTGACACTGCGTTTAAACAAAATACTTAAGGATAAAAATTGTCGTGTCACTTTATATAATCAATCTGGAAAAATGATGCATACTGATTCATATTCAATTGATGAATCAGAGGTAAGTGTTTCTGTGGAGGATTTAGACCCAGGGATATACATGATTATTCTTGATAAAGATTCGGGAGAATGGAGTGGGAAGTTTAACAAAGAATGATAATGGAAAATAAATTTTTCTATTTCTAATTAAAATGTAAAAAGATGAATACAAACTATATAATTTAATGGCCATAGAAGTATCTTTAGTTAGGCCCTAAAACTTTTAATAATGAAACTAGTAAAAATAATTTTTGTACTTTCTTTCACTCTAATATCATTTCTTTCCTTTTCGCAAACGTATAATATTTATGTAAGTGATGCTGGAAATTTTAACAATCCTCCATGGCAAATATTAAAATTCGATCACAATGGACTAAATCCAACAGTGTTTATCAATCAACAGTTAAACTGGCCACAGGATATACTCTTTCTCGACAGTAGCAATACCGTTTTAGTTTCAAATTTGGGTAGCGGTACCATTGCCAAATACAATGCAAGCAACGGAACATTTATATCCAATTTTGCTAGTGCATTAGCAGGTCCTACACGAATAAAAATTGGACCAGACGGCCTTATTTATGTGTTGCAGTGGAATGGAAATGGTAAGGTATTAAGATTTAAAAAAGATGGCACAGCCATAGGAGAATTTACAACTGTTGGTGTTCCGCAGAGTATTGGTTTAGATTGGGATTCAATAGGTAATTTATATGTTTCCTCTTATACTAGTGACCTAGTGAGGAGGTTCGATTCATCAGGAAATGACTTGGGTATATTTATAGATTCAAACCTAGTCGGTCCTACGAATATTTGGTTTGATAAAAACTATAATCTTATGGTAGTTGATTATGATGGAACTGCAGTAAAACGATTTGATAAATCAGGCAACTATTTAAATGATTTTATGACGGGACTGGAACATGCTGAAGGGATAGCTTTTTTCCCAAATGGAAATATCATAATAGGAAATGGTGGCAGTAGCTCAGTTAAACTCTTCGATAGCACAGGATTGTTTATTAAGGATTTCATTCCCGAAAATTCCGGGAATTTATTAAATCCAAACGCTATTGCTCTTCATGAGAATAATCTAACCTCTACATTTTTTCAAAAGGAAAAAATTTCTGGTTTACTTTTTCGCGGAATTTGTAATGAATTTATTATTTCCCCTAAATATCAGAATAAAGTTAATTCAATTGATTGTTATAGCCCAACTGGTTCATTAATTCAAAAATTTGAATACATAGAGTCAGGAGTATTGAATTTTAACAACTACGCTCCTGGTTTCTATTATTTAAAATTTAGATTTAATAACGGATTAATTCATTCAGAAAAAATTGTGCTGACAAATTAATTATTTGAAAAAAGATTACGCCAAATTATTTTAATCTGTTCAATGGGCATGCCACATTTTCCAAATTTGCTATACATAGTTAAAGTTTAATTAAATGATACTTTGCAAAAATCAATAGCAAAAGTTTTGAAAAATTTTGCGAATCTAATTCAAATTTGAAAAATGCGGTAACTCCACCATTATATAAAAGCTAGTAATTTTTATATGCCTTTAAAATCATACACCCCAGTTCCAGCATTCTAATTCGGAGGAGTTGCCGCATTTTCCAAATGTGGTAATCCCTCCGAATTAAAAAAAAATATTATTTATTATTAGCTAAAAAATCATTTTTCGCAAATTGTAGTAGAAAATATTTGAAAAATTTGGAATTCAAAATCACAATTATAACATGGAGCTACTCATGCAATATTTATGATTTACTTCCTAACAATTTTGAAAATATTAAATCAATTACTTCGACACAGGGTCCTGTACTACTCTAACAGAAAAACCCATCGATCGTCCTATATATTGACCCTGTACCCAAGGGGAAGCAGAATATGCAAAGTATGCGTAACCTTGCTTATCTGTATCTGCTTCTGAACTCCAAAAAGCAGATTGGTAACCAATCGCTACACAAACACCACTAGTACCATATCTAAAGCCTGCAGGTTTCCAATTAAAACCATAAGTATCACTTCCTCCAGAAGGGCCACCTGGCGAATAGGGTACCCAATCTGTTCTAGACTTCAAATCAACTGCAGCTTCCATTTCACCTCCACAGGTATCCCAAAGCGCTCTAAACTCTGATCTTGATGGGATATGCCAACCTGCTGGAGCAAGCTTTCTTGGATCTAAAACTGCATGGGCATTATATAAATATCCAAATCTACCAGATGTATCATAAACATATAAGCACCAGGCAGGAGTACCGTTGGTGCCAGCTGCTTCCCAATCTGCACTTGATTGACATTGTTTGATTCTATCACCATTTCTAAAGGTTGGCACATTCAAGTTAGTAGTGGCCCATACGGCATTTCCAATCTTTGTACCATTAATTTGACAATAAGCAACTGACATTTGAAGTATACTCCAAATGAAAAAAGTCAATAATAAGTGAGTTGTTAGTTTCATTTTTTTAAGTTTAGATAGTTGATATTACAAGTTAAAATTCAAAAAAACAAAATATTTTTTTTTGATGTTTGAGTAGTGGTCTTTTTATTATTGAATTGACATTTCAACAAATATGTTTTGGTTTACCTTTTTTTAAAACTGTAAATCTGCAATTATAGATAAAGTTTATTTAAATTATATTTTGCAACTATCAACACTAAATTTTTGAAAAATTTCCGAAACTAAATCACATTTAGAACATACAGTAAACGGGTTAGCTAATGAATTCAAATGAATTCACTATCTTGTATGAAGATGCAAATGATATGAAAAAACACTACATCCTATTTATCGCTGCTTATTTTCTGTTTACTGCTCCTATTAATGCACAAGTGGGTTGCCCTTCCAACTTTTTGGCTGGAATAATGAAAGGTGCTGATTCAACAGAAACACACGGCGATCAAACTTTTAAATCACTTACCGTAAATCCTAAAAACCCTAATGTGGTATACATTGGAACGGAAGGGAATGGAATTTTTAGAACATTAGACGGAGGACTTACTTGGCATTGGTTGAGAAATGGAATGAAGCATTCCTCTGGAGCTTATGGAGAGAATTATAGCGTGGATATCAATCCAGAAGATACTTCGGAATTGATCATGGGTTTTGGTGCAAGCCCTGGTCCTGCTATTGGTTCTCCGGGAGCGATATATATGACTCACAATGGTGGGAATAATTGGGTACAAAGAATTTGCGGTTTGGAAAATGAAAGTGTGCCAATGGTTTGGTATGACAAGGCACATCCTGATACCCTTTTGGCTGCCTCTTATGGCGGCTATTCCTCTGAACCAGGAAATACAACCTTTACAAGAGGAGGAGTTTTTAGATCAGTTGATAAAGGATTGAATTGGGTACGGATGAATACACCCTTGCGTGCGGATACAGGTTCTGCAGTAAGACCATTAATGTTTGGCAATAATATTTTGGTTTATTGGAGAGGTTTTATGCTAAGCAGCGATGCGGGTGCAAATTGGACTTATCTTCCAAAGCCACTATTTGGAAGAAACATTGTGGAATATGCTTCAACACCTGATTTAACAAGTATCTACGGATTGGTGAGAGATAGTATGGTGTTATATCATACAACAGATACTGGAAAATCATGGTTAAGAAAAAACTATGAATTGAATGGAATGATGAGTTTTTATCCAGGAGCTCCTGATACGATGTTCTTTGATTACGGTGGAGTTTTGGTTCGTTCCAATAATCGATTAAATAATGCTTTTAATTCTATTGATCACAAAATTGTGTTGGTGGCAAATAAATTTATTGAGAAGCTGGTTTATGCGCCATCCAATCCACGAATCATTTATGTTAGCACACGAGGTTACCGAGTTTATAAAAGTACTGATGGTGGACATCATTTTAATCTGTTAGTAAATCTTAGAGATTCAATTGAGAAATTTGTTGATATCAAACCTGATGTTGACATCGTTTATGAAACTCCCTGTCAGAAGGCTCCGGTAAAATTACATGCTATCAATAATTTAACTGATTATCGACTCATTACCTATGCATGGAGAGATGAAAATGGCAATCAATTATCAGATATGTCTGATCCTGCGATTCCATTTAACGCTCACAATGGTGTAGGTTCCTTTCCTATATCACTGGAAGTTTCCATGGACAATGGTGAGCATGCTATATTTTATGATACTATAAAAATAGATGCAATTACTGCAACTTACGATACAGCAGGCTTGCGAAGAAGCGATACCCTATTTGCAGAAATCAATGGTATGAATGGACCGTATGTAAGCTTTTGGAATGATATAGATGACGGTGCATTTTTATTTGCATCTCCTTCCAATTATATTCCAATGAACCGCTTGCCAATTAACAAACAGGTGGTTACTTTAATTGTGAATGCAAACTCAAATAATGTTTGTTTATTTTTAGATACGGTAACGGTGGCAGTACATCCAAATGGTCCGAATACAGGTATTGCAAGTGAGATTAATAACGGACTTGAAGTATTTCCTAACCCAGCTGCGAATCAAATAAATTTCAGTTCTTTAACTGAAATTAATCGGGTAGAAATCTATAATGTGCAGGGTCAATTCATGGAGTCGTTTGAAATTCATGCAAAGAATGGACTGATTAATACAACCCATTTACCAAGCGGATATTATTTATTAAAGTTGAACATTAACAATGGAACAGTTGTTCATCGTCGAATGATAATAGATCAAGTTCGGTAATATTCTTTGTTCTAACAAGTATGTTTCGGAAAGGATTGCCATATTATCCAAATACTGTTAGTATAGTTTATGTTCAAATAGCAGAATCAAAAGTTTTAAATAATTTGAGATTCAATACCACATTTGGGAAACGAGGTAACTCCTAACAATTGAACTTTTTATATAAGCAAATAAACAAACAACAATAAGAAATTCAACCAGGTACTAATTCGGTCGGAATTCAATTAATTGATTTCCTTTAAATGCATAGATAAAAGTTTTTCCCAAATCATTTACAGAAACATTAATTAAACCTTGCATGATATGCATAGACAATTCATCATATTTACTCTGATCTGCAATAGACAAGGTGCTACGTACACCTATATATGAGCTGCTTTGCTTGTCAATAAGATTGTATTTTAATCCTTCAGTTGTGTATACATACTGATCGTCTAGATCAAAATAAAAATGTTGGTTGGGTAATAAAAGTCCATTTTTCATGGTTAGAAAAAGACTGATATTTCCATTTTGAATTTTATATAATTCATCCTCAACAGAAACATAAACGATTCCATTTCTTTTACGAACCTGTGTAATTAAACCGCCACCAATTGAACTGAAATCATAGGTAGCATTTAATCCATTTGCGGTATAATAATAAAGTTTAAAATTATCATAAACATAAAGTCCTTGATTTTCTTTTTCATTTGGAAAAAAACCAAGAATATTATCAGTGCATGGAGCAATGGTATCAAATAACTGATTGGGTTGTTGTTGTCGAATATAAGAAACTGGTAAGTCGTTTGAAATCGTCCACAAATTGGCTGAAGGAGAATAATCTGAAATAATATACTTTGTACCGTAAGTATTCGGATAAGGAATTCCAGCAAGATTAGAACCTAATTTGAAATCAATATCAAGCGAGACTCCTTGATTAGTTTGAAGAAAATATTTGTCTTTTTTGGATTTGTCATGCCAATAAATTCCCAAGGTATAACTGCCTTCAAAATCTCTACTTAAAGGACTATAGTTGGTTATGGAGGAATTGTCAGTTGGTGTAAATTTTATTGGAGATTGTAAACTTTCCGCAGACTCAAATTTGTAAATGGTAAATACTGCATTGGAGGATCCGCTGGAAGTGGCTTTTAAATAAGCACCTTTATTTGTTGTAATAAATCCTGTTCTTCCGCCATATTCTCCAAAATAATTTTCTGTAAAAGTGTAGGTTTCAAAATTGGGCAGAAAAGTAATAGTTGTTCCTCCTCCTCCATTAGTAGGACTCGGTGAAGTAGAACTGTTATTGCCACATGAATTCAGAACAATTAAAACATAACAACTTAAAAAGTATGTCAATAGTGATTTTCTCATTTTAGTAGTTTTAATTAAAAATAATAAATAAGATTAATAATTGCAAAAAAATAAACCATGGTAGAATACTGAAATTCAAGCATTTATTATTACAAGTATGGTTGAATATTCCAATTTCGGAAAGTATTGTTAATGCTATTTTTTAATCAATTAATGAAAATTTCAAAGTCGAATAATTGAAAAATTTGCAATCGAATTTTCAATTAGATAACAATCAAATCCTTATTAAAATAATAAGACATTTATCAAAATTCAATAAACTGTTTTTTTTATTCCGTTGAAAAAAATTTTAAAAAAATATTGATGAATTAAAATAAATTTTTTAATACTTAATAAGTTTATGTTGCATAAAATAATTAGCTTTTAGGTAAATTTAAAATCAAACACTGCTTTTGAATCAAATTGCTCTAACATCAGGTAGAACAGCTATTACAGAAATATGCAAATCTAATAATAGCTTTTAAAAAAAATAAAAAATATTTGTAAAATAAAAGAAGCAATTTCGAATTTTCAAATTGCAAATTTTTATTTATAGTTGATGAAATTAAATCTTTATTTACAAAATTTAACATGAAATATTTGCTTTGAAAAATCACATTTTAAAATTTTGAATTGATGATTTTTTAAACAAATTATTGAAATTCATGAAGTAAATTTTTTAAAACCTTGAGATTCAAAACCAAAATTAAATAATGAATAAATTGAAAATTTTATCAATTCAATTTGTTGTCAAGAATTTATTTTTTTTTGATGAGCCGAGGAATTACCCAATTCCTTCCCATGAATTGCTATACCTTTCCCATACTTCGCCCATACATTTCCCATATCTCGCCCATACTTTTGCCGTACCTCGCCCGTACCTTTGCCGTACTTCGCCCGTACTTTTGCCGTACCTCGCCCGTACCTTGCCCGTACCCCGCCCATGAGATTCATGGTTGCTGAAAATAATAGCTGTTAAAAAAAGGCGTTTGCAAAGCGCAATGGCTGTTTTATTGGGAAATAAAAGCGAACATTTTGGTACAAAAGCGTACATTTCCGTACAAAAGTGTACAAAAGCGTACAATTCGGCACTAGGCCTTTGAAATGCGTTCCATCGAAACTACTTTTGTTTTGTCGTTCGAACTGGCAAAATAATTCAATCAAATTTTTAACATTTAAAATTAATGAAAATGGCAAAGCAAGAAAGTAATTTGAAATTCACTGGTGAAATGAGGAAACAATCCATTCTTGCAATTTTCCGAAAGTTTGATGAGTTGAGTTGCAGAATTTTTAAAATGAAGTAAATATTGGCAATTTTTTAAAAATTAAATTTTACAATCTGCAGAAACACTAGATTTAAAAAAATTGAGATTCAAAAACACATTTAGAAAATACAGTATCTGAATAAATTTCAATTTAAAATCAAAATTAATTCAATATGAAAATTTGTTGAATAATTTTAAAAGGGAATTAAATTAAATAATACATTGACATTTTACTTATATTTTTTGCATTAACCATTTACCTATGAAAATTGCGAGTACCCTTGTGTTGCTTTTTGCATCACTTTTTAGTTTTGGCCAAACGGTGGAACAAATTATGGATCAGAATGATCCTCCTCAAAATTCAGGAGGTGTAGGAACAAGATATATTTCAGAGAGTGCTGTTTATTCTGCTTCAGGAAATTTTTATTTCTCTTCTTTTACTGGAAATGATTTGCAGATATTTAAAACTAATGGCAGCACTACCACACCTATCAAACTTACATTACCTATACAAACTAATTATACTCCGTTCTTAATTTCATTGAACAATAAAATTTTTATCATGTCAGTAGATGCTATAATGGTCTACGATGAAACACTTGATTCAACATATAATTTTACACAAATTGTTCCTCAATCAAGTAATGTTGGGGCTGCTTGGAAACTAACTGATAAATGTATTTTTATTGACAGTGGTAAAGTGGTCATGTTATGCACTCCAAAAACTGGGAACGGTATACAAATTTGGAAAACAGATGGTACATCAACTGGCACTTCAATGATTTCAACCATACCTAATCTCTCATTTTATGATTATTCAGATTTTATCGGTGTAAGCATTGCATTAAATACTTATTATTTTAAATTTCAGTATTCTAAAGGGCTGATTATGGTAAATAGAACTACCGGAACAATCACTATGGATACCGTTACTGTAAACTCTACATTCCTAGAATTGAATGGCCTAATCTATTTCAGTGGATCATCAAATAATTATGGTAACGAATTATGGAAAAGTAATGGGACTGCTGCAGGCACTTCAATGGTTCTTGATCTAAATCCAGGTTCAAATTCAGGTGTAATAGCAGCTCCAATTGTATATAATGCTAAGATATATATGCGATGCAATAACCCTATTTATGGGGATGAGTATTGGCAGTCGGATGGAACAGCATCTGGTACAAAATTAGTTAAAGATATTAACGCAAATTTGGGTGTGGTGGCATTCTTTAATAACTATTTATACTTAAATAAAAATAATTCTTTGTTTGCGGTAAATTTACTTGACAGCACACTTACTAAAAGTTATTCACATGCCATACAGGGTGACCAGCCTAAAAACTTTTTCACTTTCAATGGCACACTCTATTTTACATTAAATAATCCTCAGAATCAAACTGATCTATGTAAGCTAAATTCAAATGATCTAGTTGAAAAAGTGTTTACTATACAAAATTCAACATCCTCACCGAACTTATTATCAATAATTAAATTCTGGAATTCAAAATTCTATTTCACAATTGATCAAAAAATGATATTTTCTGATGGAACTACTTCAGGTACAAATTTTGTAAAATTTTTGAACCCAATATCACTTCAAGATATCAATTTCAGACATGATGTTCAGATAGGGAATGATCTTTACCTAACCCATTGGACTGACAGTTCGATTTTGTTGAAGTTGAACTATTCTAGTACCACAGCTCAAATACTTAGAAAGCTACCTTATAAATATTCATCTATGAGTGGCTATTCTCATCAATATATTTTCAAACCTGAAAATGTAAACAATTCAGCAATTTTTTTCTTAAGTCAACGTGAAGGTTTAGACTGCGTTCTATGGAAAACGAATGGCAGTCCGGCTGGAACTCAACAAGTATTCAAGCAATCACAAGAGGAGAATGCAAATGGAGACTATTCGAGCTTTTATAATTGGAAGGGTAAAACATATTTTACAACTGCAGTTGGCAATTATGCCTATCTCTATCAAACAGATGGAACTGCAAGTGGAACGAAAATATTAAAACAGAATTTAGAAAGCACTTCAGTGAGATACGTGGTCATGAATGATACACTTTATTTTACTTGTATTGATACACTGTTTGCATGCGCTGGCACAGCATCTTCCCTACGTGCAGTGCAGAAGTTTCCAGGTTCATACTTGTATCTTTTTACTAAAGGAAATGAGATCTATGTACTTTCACAAGCAAACTCATCTCCACTTTATCTTTATGCCACTAATGGAACGATAGCAGGTACCAGAGTCATTTATAATTTTGGGAATGCAATATTGCAAAATCCTGAATTTGTAGAATACAACGGACAAGTTTTTTTTCGCATGAATCAAAGTGAGTTGTGGAAAACAAATGGTACTACTACAGGAACGGTAATGGTTAAAAGTATTTTTAATTTTAATTCATTTTCTCCAAATGTATTAAATGGCTCTTTGCTGTTTAAAGGTTCGGTAATTGTTGATGAACGGATTATGAAAACTGATGGCACTTCAGCAGGAACTGTGGCTGTAAGCACATTTAATAATTATAACGGAGATGTTTATAGTTCTAATTTTTTATTAAATAAAAATAAATTATATTTTATTGCAACCTTTGAAGGCACTAGCAAAAGACAACTATATCAAACAGATGGAAGTTCTGCAGGCACTGTACTTGTATATGATCTTCTTCCAGGAAATAATAATCCAAGCGATGAATATAATTACTTAAATTTTGTAGGTAATAGATTGTTTTTTGCTGGTAGGAGTTCAACTGATTTAGCGGAATTATGGGCATATAATCGTTTATCAGGGGCAGCTCAAAAAGTAATTGAAACAATTCCTGGCTTTGCTTCTGGACTAACAGACCAGTTTGCTTCTGTTGGCCCTTACCTTTATTACAGTAATTACCATCCTTCTTATGGCTATGAGCTATGGCGTACCGATACGAATTATAATTCAAGAATGATTTATGATCTATCACTTGGCACCTATTCATCAAAACCCATTTCATTTTTTAAAGCATCTGATTCCCTTCTTTATTTTCAAGCCTATAAACCAGAGTTTGGATATGAATTGTATGCGATAAAAACAAATAAAACCGGAGCGAAAATGAATATCAGCGGAAGTTGTTTGTCAACACCGGTAAGCCTTTCAGCAACGATAAGTAATTCTTACAACCCTGTGATTAGTTACGAATGGTCTATCAATGATTCCATCATTTCTACGGCAGCGCAATTACAATATTTGTTTCCAAAAAGAGGTACTTATAAAATTCGACTGGTAACGCAAAACACTGCACAAGTGAAAGATACGATTATTCGTTTTTATCAGTTCGCGATGAATTTTCAAGCTGCAGCTAGTATTAATAATTCTGCTCAATGTCTTAACGGAAATTTGTTTGTATTTACAGATACAAGTAAAGTATTAAATTCGAGCGTCATTCAACGAGTATGGAAAATGGGCGATGGAACTATTTACCAAAATGATTCCATTGTACAACATACCTATCAGTCAGCAGGAATTTATCAAATTAAATTAATAATAACCGACATTAATAATTGTATAGACAGTGTTTCCTATCAGGTATGGGTCTATAATAATACCATATCAACAATTACTGGGAATCAATTTGCAAGAACGCAAAAAACTTCAAGCCATCAAGTTAATAAAATTGATGGCTACAAGTATCAATGGAAAGTTGATACAGCCTTAGGGAACTTTTTGTCAAGTCCCGACTCAAGTTTTATTAACATACAATGGAAAGATATTGTTGCTAATGCGGTGATTTCGGTTTCTACAATAAGCCCAGGTCAATGTGTGAAAATTTTAAAAGACACTATAGGCTTACTGAAACTTTTGACAAACTATTATGTAAATGATAGCTTGCAATGTTTGAGTAGTAATTCATTTATTTTCAAAGATGTTTCCACTGTAGCAGGAACAAATATTGTTACAAGAAAATGGGATATGGGCGATGGAACAATTTATCTCAATGACACGATTGTACAACATAGCTATACGAATACAGGAACCTATCAGGTAAAACTGAAATTAAAAACGCCTCAACAATTTGAGGATAGTTTAATACAAACGGTTCATGTAACTAAAAATACCTTGGGTCAAGTTTCAGGTGATGACACAGTACAAATTTCTTCAATAACTACCTATTCTGTTCCACATGATTCAGGTAATAAATATATCTGGGAACTAGATCGTAACCTAGGTACAATTGTTTCACCAGTTACAGCAAATCCAATTTCCATACAATGGGGAAATACTCCAGGCATTGAAACTATTCGCTTACTTGCATTCGATTCAAATATGTGTGAAATAGTAAAGATATTTCCAGTCATAGTTAAATCACCTGTTGGTATTGAAAATTATTCAAGCACTAATATGATTGTGTACCCGAATCCGGTTAAGAATGAATTGCATATTGAATTGGGTTCTGATCAAGAGGAAACATCAATTGAGTTATTTAATACCATAGGGCAATTAATTTATAAAGACAATAATATCCAAAAACAAACAACAATTCCATTCCAATATGATCCGGGTGTTTATTATTTAAGACTTAAAAATAAAAGTGAAATGAGGACGGTTAAAATTTTGAAAGAGAAATAGTTTTTTGGAATTCAAATTGAATAAATAAGATTTCACAAATTTCAGTTCAAGTATTAAGTTTGGAAAAGTTTGCACAATTACCTCAAGTCTATTTCTGAGGGGTTGCCACATTTTCCAAATGTGGCAAGCATAGATAAAGTTTAATTAATTATATTTTACCATTTGCAGTATGGTAAATTTGAAAAAATTGCCATTCAAAACCATCAAAAAATATTAATTAAGCCTCCAATTCAAATTCTATTTTAATTTCGTCAACCCACGTTTTCGCAAGCCTATTTGGGGTTTCCGTATTTGATTTCCCAATTCCATTCTTTATTTACTATAATAAAAATACAAATATATTTGCGCAAGTGATTACTTGCACATATATTTGCAAACGATTACTTGCACATAATATACAAACAATGAGAAGAGATATATATCAAGCCATTGCCGATCCTACTCGTAGGGCCATATTAAGTTTATTAATTGTTCAGGCATTGACACCCAATGCCATTGCAGAACATTTTGATATATCCAGACAAGGAGTGTCTAATCATATCAAAATTTTAACGGAGTGTGAATTGATTAAACAAGAGCAACAAGGGCGTGAGATTTACTATTCACTTGAAATTAAAAAAATGAAAGAGATAGATAAATGGCTAAGTCAATTCAGGAAGATTTGGGAAAATCAATTCAGTCAATTGGATGATGTATTAACAAAAATGAAAAAAAACAAAAGATAAATTAACAGATTTCATAATAATCAAAAAAAACACAGATATGAACAAGAAAGAAATGCTATTTGATTTTACCGTTGATAAAGCAGCCAAAACGGTTTTCATAACAAGAGAATTTGATGCAGAGCTTGAATTGGTTTGGGATGCTTTCACTAAACCAGAGTTGTTGGATCAATGGGGTGCACCCAAACCATTTATGGCTAAAACAAAACACATGGACTTCCAAGTGGGTGGTCGCAGATTTTATGCCATGGTAAGCCCTGAAGGGCATGAAAGATGGGCAGTTCAAAAGTATACCTCAATTAGTCCGAAAACCAATTTCAAAATGTTCAATACTTTTGCTGATAAAGATGAAAATATTGAATTGCCTGGTTCAGATTGGGATTATACTTTTAGCGAACAAAATGGTAAAACAACAGTACATATCATTATATATAATGAATCATTGGAGCGTATGGAAAAAATGATTGAAATGGGCTTCACTGAAGGATATAAAATGACCATGCTTAATTTAGAAAATCTGTTAGAAACTTTGTCTAAAAAGTAGTACATACTCTAAGTTAGGTTTACAATTAACTTACTACATAAATGTAATTGGAAAGCCTGGCTTTATTATTAAATGTTAATGCCATTTGATTTTAAAAAATCAAATGGCAAAAGCAGAATTCGTTACTCTGACACCTTCATTTAAGTGATAATTTAACAATTACTCCATAGCTCCCCAACCGAATTTACATTCATAGTTGCCAAATTTTATTCAATCACTACCAAATGTGAATTGGCAATTTTCATTTCAATCTACAATCATACATTCGAGTAATAGTTTATTTTTTAACACAATTAAATATAAAAACATTATGAAAAAATTATTTTTAAGAACAAATGTTCTAAAAGGCATTTTCGTTGTAGCATTATTAACCGTAGTAGCATTTACAGGATGTGAAAAAAATGCAGCAGTAACATTAAATGAAAATGTAAATGAAACAATTACCGCAGATCAAAGCGAAGAAGAAGAATGTCTAGCTGATTTTGATGTATCTTTAGGTGCCGAAGGGGAAGAAACATTTTATGTTTATGACAATGAATGTGGAGACAATTTATTTTATGATGAGACTCTAGATCAAGACTGGGGAGAAAGTTTAAAATTAGAAATTTCAGGTGGTGGTGAAACATGTCCATCAGATTATTATGGTCTTCCTAGCACTTTTTATGTTTTTCCAAATGGATTAGGAACAACACCATATCTTAGAGTAACTACTACGTCAGGTTTCGTATCTGGCGCATGGGCAAAATATAACCCTATAACTAAAACTTGGTCAACTCATCCAACAACTGGAGTTACAATTACAGTTAAAACTAGTTATACTCCTTGCTAATTTGAATCTTAAATTATTTAAAAAAAGCCAGTCAATTATTTGAACTGGCTTTTTTTATTTTCCCATTATTAAATATTATAAATTCACTCTTATCTATTAACCACAAACCAAGTAGTTAGCATAACATTCAAAATATGCTGCGTCTTAAATTTCAATCTCTCTTTCTTACTAATTGAAGAATTCATTGGAATTAAAAAATAACTGAGGCTTTTTGATTTAATTTTGTAATTTCAAAGTAGTAATCAATCTTAGAACTTACCATATACACCAATGAACAATTGCCTTAACTGCGAAAAAGAATTAACAGATAAATTTTGTTCAGGCTGCGGTCAAAAAGCAGATACACACCGTATTTCTTTGAAGAACTTTATTTTTCATGATTTGCTACATGGCACCTTTCATATTGACAAAGGAATAATATTTACAGCTAAACAAGCATTGATCAATCCAGGGAAAGCAGCGCTTGAGTATATTGCTGGGAAAAGGAAGAGATACTACAATGTTTTTTTGTTGATTTTACTAACCATCGGGGTCATGCTATTTACACGGCATATTGATGAACTATTTACCACACAAACTAAAGATGTTATTCCGGATAAAGTTTATTTAAATGACGCAAGCAAAAAACTAGATGAAATATTTTCTGAAAAAAGTAAAATGATTCTTTTGCTTTTTATTCCATTTGCTGCGATAAATAGTTTTGTTTTATTCAGAAAAAAGAAGCTTAATTTAAGCGAGCATTTTATCATTTCAGGGATGATATTATTGGGAATTTTGTTAATCTCAACAGTTGGGAACTTCATCTTTTATGCCAATTCCATTACTCATATTAGCGATACTGTGATGAGTTGGATCATCACTGCCATTATCAATATTTATGTAGGTTACGGCTTTTATAATGCATTTAGCAAGGACTATTCTAAATTTGGAATAGCTTCTAGAATATTTCTTTTTTTCGCATTAATAGCAATGGAAGCATTTATAATATTATATGTTTTAGTAGGATATGTAACTTATTGGAAATTTAATGTGCCAGTTACAGTTGCTCCATTTGGTTGATTGAAAGTAGATTCCTTTAGCCCTTGCAGTTTCAATTATTTCTTTCATTTGAACTTCATTACATTTTACCTATTTCTCCAAAAAAGAAAAAGGGCCCATGCTAAAGCAGGACCCTAATTCTCTTATTGACTAAAACTTTTAAACGTTAGCAGTAATATTAACTCTAACTTTTACTTTAACATATTTTTTTACTGTAATTGGAGTATTCAATTTATTAAGCAATCGAATTGCAAACTGTTGTTTTGATGCATAAGGAATAAAGTCGAAATCACTTTGAGTTAACCCAACTCCAAAACCAATTAAATTTCGTGGTACTGCAGCAGATGCTACCAAAACATCAGGAATTGTATTGTCATTAGGTACAAATACTCTAACACCAACTGAATCCCATTCGTTGAAATTTACTCCAGTTGGATAAATGTTTCCTGCTGAATCACAAAGATCAACAGTTATTGATGCTAAGATAAAGCTTTCAATATCATCTCTTGTAGCATTATTTGCAGCTAACAAACTATCCAAGTTTGAAGTAATGATTGCTGTAGTATCCAATCTTAATTGAGAATTTGGCAGAATTGTAACAATAGATACATTATCCTGATCAAAGTTTAACTGAATTCCATTGTCACCTTCGCAAGAAGACATTGAAAACATAGTAGCTCCAATAATGGCAAATAATGCGAAGCTAGATAATAGTAATTTTTTCATATAATTTTGTTTAGTAAGAATTAGGTGTTTTTTATTATATAATACAAATTTATTTATTTTATTTTAAAAATACAATAAGTATCTGTTTCATAAGATTATACTTATTTATTTACTCCATTACTGCTTTTTCTACTATTTTTTCATGCTTTTGCTTGAAAATAGCCATAAAACTAATTGAAAATGGTATTTCTGAACTACAAGATTCAAAGTATATGAACTTAAAGTAAACGATAATTCCAAAATAACCTAAATTTCGATACAGATTTATGCTTACTCAGATCCTTTAATAATATTCATGCTTATGCCTTTTCAAATTGAGAGAAAGGCTAAAATATAACTCTCGTTAATATTAAAGACTAAGAATCTATCTATTACTGAATTTAACAAAGCTACCTTTATAATACATTTCATTTGTTTCAAGTATGAAATAATAAAATCCATCTAACAAATTCTTAACATCAAGTTCATTATTATATATAATACTCTGTTGTTGTAGCTGCCCCTGTGAATTGTATATTTTTAATTTTGCTGGGAATAAAGAATTAATAAAATTAAATTTCAATACATTGCTCACCGGATTTGGGAATACTTGTAATTCTTGAATGTGTTTATTACTTATTGCAGCAAAATGTGCAGTTGTTGCATTAGCAAACACCCTAAGTTTGTTTAAAGAATCACTTGATAAAAAACATGGTTCAGTTTTTATAATTTCTAAACGATACTCAATTAACCAAAATGCCCAACTGATAGTATCCAAATACATAGAATCAGTTATAGATAACTTCTTTACCAAATTATAATTCGGTTCCATATTTCTTCTCCAAATAATGATTGAATCATTTACAGTACCTGGTACAGTTGACCAATCTAATCTAACAACAGAATCATCCACAATTTCCAATGCGCTAAAAAAAATGCTTTGCACTTCAGCACTTACCTCTCCTCTACTCCCACTGTCATTTAAGGCTTGTATTTTGTAGGAGCTTGGAGGTGGATATTGAGAATTAGCATCTACAAACTTATTGAATTCTTTAGCTTGAACTTTAGCTATAGAATCGAAATGATGAGTGATTTTATTTTTTCTATAAATAATAAATTGGGTAATGTTGGTATCTGTGTTTTGCCAATAAATTAAATTATCATTAACGTTAAAAGTATCAACAGAAACTGCGCAAATATTGGGTGTAATAATCGAATCAATATTTGATTTAGCAAAACTGACAATTGTAGATGTACAAAAAAAGAATAAGAAAAATGTTTTCATCATTTGAATTTACAAAAAATTGAAATTAAAAATTGTAGATGTTTAAATATAGTTAGATGTTTAAGAAAATCTTCCATTCTACAATTAGGAAGCAATAATTTAAAACATAATGAAAAATTTAAGCTCCTCATTTTTGATTGGATTTGTCAAAGATGCTATTAAACAAAGCTTTAGTGAAATAATTATTGTATATTCCATTCGAAAAGCAGAATACCCAATATTTCACTTATTCTAATTGCAATTCAAATTAATTTAATTCAGTTCGAAAATATGCTTCAAAAATGCGTATTAATTAGAAGCCATAAGTATGTAATCTTTATTGCGGTACTATTACTTTGTATTTTACAAAACTCGAATGCATTTGCTGTGCTTAATGCTGGTACCATTGGAAGTAGTCAAACAATCTGTTCTGCTGAAATTCCAAATGCTTTTACTTCCATTACACCTGCATCGAATGGTATTGGCACTTATAATTATCAATGGCAACAATCTACTACTGGTTTATTTACTGGATACACTGATATAGTTGGAGCTACTTCTATTACTTATTCTGCAGCTGCATTAACTCAAACTACCTATTATCGCAGAGCTGTTAGCACTTTAGATGACGCTGTTGTATATTCTGATCCAATAACAATTACTGTAAGTCCAGGTAGTGTTGGCGGTACTATTTATTCTAGCAGAAATAGTTGTAGTGGTTCAGATTTAACAATACTTACTTTGGGTGGCTTTACTGGTAGTATTTTGCAATGGGAGTATACTGTAAATATTTTTACACCTGTATGGATTCCAATTGCAAACACCACAAATATTTTAACTATTTCTGATTTTTCAACAGTAAAATATTATCGAGTAAAAGTTCAGAACGGAACTTGTCCAATTGTTTATAGTACTATTTTGCAAACTACAGTAAATCCATCTGTTTCAAATGGGAGGCTATCAGCGCCTGCACCTTCAACAATTTGCGGCGGTATTAATAGTTCTCTCTTTACTTTAAATGGTTATTCGGGCACCATCTTACATTGGGAATCATCGCTCACTTCCAACTTTGCATCACCAACAATTATTGCAAATACAAGCAATCAATACACTGCTGTAAATCTAATCACCTCAACTTATTTTCGGGTTGCAACATCAACAGGATCTTGTCCGCTCATCTATAGTACATTTGATGGCAAAGAAGTTTTGCCCTATAGCATTGGTGGAACCATAAATGGAAGTGATACCGTTTGTTCAGGAACCAATTCAACAGTGCTAACGCTAACAGGTCAAGCAGGAACAATATTACGTTGGGAATCTTCTAGCACTTCAAATTTTTCAACTGTAACCAACATAACAAATACAACAAATACTTATACTGCTACTAATATTAGTCAAACTACATATTACAGAGCTGTAGTAAAAATGAATTCTTGTCCAGAAGCTTATTCAAGCACTGGAATAGTTTTAATAGATCCAAATAATGCGGTGCCAGGAAGTGTTGCGGGTGCTGGCACTTATTGTACTTCAGCAGCCTCATTAACTATTACACTAACCGGCTTCACAGGAAATATAGTAAAATGGCAAGCTGCATCTGATCCTGCCTTTAATAATATTCTGTTTGATATCAATGTAACTACTTCAACATTAAGTGTTGGCAGACCCTTGCCTTTCACAAGGTATTATCGTGCAATTGTAATTGGTACTTCTTGTTCCTCTACTCCTTCTGTTGCTGCCGAAATTATTGTTGTTGATCAAACCATTGCGGGCACTACTTCTGGTGGCACTACCATTTGTTCAAATACAAATAATACCAACATCGTTTTATCTGGACATACTGGCTCTATATTAAGATGGGAATCTTCTGCAAATGCAAGCTTTAGTCCTAAGTCAACCATTGCAAATTCCACTAGCACTTTACCTGTTGTTAATTTAACAACTAGCACTTATTATAGAGCGGTAGTAAAAGCTGGAACATGTGATTCATTATTTAGTTCTTCTTCACTAATAACCATACTTACTCCAGCAAGTGTTGGAAATATTTTAGGCAGCGATAGCATTTGTGCTTCTGTAAATCCAAATAGTACAACATTTACCCTCTCTAGTTTTTCTGGGAGTATTGCTAAATGGCAATCTTCAACAAGTGCTACTTTCGCAAATAATATTACTGATATAGCCAATACAACAAATACATATACTGCTTTAAATATTACTACAACAACCTACTACAGAGCAATTGTTACAAGTGGAAGTTGTGTACCTGATACTTCTAACATTGCTGTATTGTTTGTTTACCCTGTAACGGTTGGCGGTGCGGTGTTTGGCAACAATCCATTTAATCCGAATGTCATTGTTTGTACAGGAACAAATAGTAGTACTTTAGTTCTTACTGGCCATACTGGAAGTATTGTGAGATGGCAATCCTGTTTAAATTCAAATTTCACAGGAACAATTAGCAATATTAACAATACAACTTCCTCTTATACCGCAACCAATTTAACTGCCACCACTTATTACAGAGTCATCGTTAAAAGTGGTGAATGCGATTCAGCCATTTCTGCGGTTAGGGTCATAACAGTTAATCCAATTTCTGATGGCGGATTGCTTGGCAATGATACTGTTTGTTTTGGTACAAATACCACAACCTTGCGATTAACAAATTATGTGGGAAGCATTGTAAAATGGGAAAGTTCAACAGTTGCAAATTTCGGTAGTGGCATAACTACTATTGCCAATATCACTGATAGTTTACTGATTTCAAATCTTACAGCTACTACTTATTATAGAGTGATTGTGAAAAGTGGAGTATGCTCTGCTGATACTTCTAATATTGCTTTTGTTTTTGTTAATGCTGCAAGTGTTGGTGGAACTATATCAGGAGGTGGACATTATTGTCCAACTGTTGCATTTCCAGTTCTTTTTTTAACTGGACATGTAGGAACAATTTTAAGATGGGAACGATGTGCCCTTTCTAATTTTTCAAGCAATGTTATTACTATTAATTTCACATCAACAAATTATTCAACAACAATTAATACACCATCAACCTTTTATTATAGAGCGGTAATAAAAAGTGGAGAATGTCCTATAACTTATTCTTCAATAGATTCTATAACTATTGATTCAGCTTCAGTTGGAGGCAATGTTAATGGTAGTACTGGAGTTTGTTCAGGTACTAATAGCAGCACCTTAACGCTGACAGGGCACACTGGAACTATTGTAAAATGGCAATCAAGTATCAGCCCAACATTTAGTAATTCAATTACAGATATTGTAAATACTAGCAATACTTATGTTGCAAATAATATTACCGTAGCAACTTATTATAGAGTAGTGATTAAAAGCGGAACTTGTTCCTCAACAAATTCATCTATTGCAAGTATTTTAATTATTTTACCAACAGTTGGCGGATCAATTGATGGTCCAATTGGTTTCTGTAAACTAATCAATAGTTCAACCCTAACTTTAACAAATCATGTTGGAAATATTATTGAATGGCAATCTTCTTTAACTGCTAATTTTTCAGGTACAGTAACTAGTATACCTAATACTGCTAATTTAACTTCTTATACTGCAGTCAATTTATCGGTCACTACCTACTATCGGGTACTCCTTCAAAATGGAAGCTGCGCTTCTACATTTTCATCTATTAAAAGTTTATCAGCATTAACTCCCTTTCCAGTTGCTGGAACAATTTCTGGACCTTCTACACTTTGTGTAGGTGCCAATAGTGCTACGCTTACTTTAACTGGATTTAGTGGCACAATATTGAAATGGCAATCGAGTACATTTGCGAATTTTTCTTCAACTGTAACAGACATTGCAAATACAAGCAGTACACTCAATGTAATTAATTTAAGTTCTGCACTTTATTATAGAGCAATTGTAGATAATGGTCCAACAGCATGTAAAGATACTACAGCCCCAAAACAAATTACTCTTGACACTAAGCCAATTGCTGGAACAATTAATGGCAGTGATAGCATTTGTGCTACCTCATCAATTAATAGCACCTTGTTAACGCTTACTGGTTTTTCTGGAACAATTGTAAAATGGCAATCGTCTACTACTTCTAACTTTACAAGTAATGTAATAGATATAGCAAATACTTTGAATACTTATACTGCTACAAATATTTCTGTTAGCACTTATTTCAGAGTAATCGTTTCTAATGGTGTATGTAATCCTGACACATCCACTATTGGCGTGGTGTTTATTTACAGTCCTTCAGTAGGAGGTTCTGTTTTTGGTAGTGATCCATTTAATCCAAATGTAATAGTATGTATTGGAATAAATAGTAGCACTCTTGTAATCAATGGATATACAGGTAATATTATCAAATGGCAATCATCAACAAGTCCAACATTTTCTAATAATGTATTGGATATTTCAAATACAACATCATCCTATGTTGTTACAAATTTAGTCAACACTACTTATTATAGAGTGATTGTAAAGAATGGAGAATGTGATACAGCTATTTCAGCTATTCGTGTAATTACTGTCAATCCAATTTCGGTAGGAGGCATACTTACTTCTGACACAATTTGTGCTGGAGCAAATTCCACCACATTGCATTTAACAAATTATATTGGAAGTATTGTCAAATGGGAAAGCTCTGACATGGCTGATTTTAGTAGTAATGTTAGCATCATCAATAATATTACAGATAGTTTACAAGTTTTGAATTTATCAACTACCACTTATTACAGAGCCATTGTAAAAAGTGGAGTATGTTCTGCTGATACTTCAAACATTGCAAATATTACAATTAATTATCCTAGTTCGGCTGGGGGTATTCTGGGTGCAACAACTGTTTGCGCAGGATTAAATAATGTGCTTCTCCAAATAAATGAAATTACAGGAACAATTGTTAAATGGCAAAGTTCAACAAGCAGTAACTTCTTATCCAATGTGAATGATATTAATAATAGCAATACTTTTATTACTTTAAATAATCTCAATGTAACAACTTATATAAGAGTAATTGTTAAAAATGGAGTATGTGATGCAGATACATCACTTATCATAGCAATCAATGTAGATGCTCCAAGTGAAGCTGGTCTTTTACTAAAATCAGATACAGTTTGTGCCGGAGTAAATTCAACTAAACTATTTTTAACTAATTATATTGGAAACATTATTTATTGGGAAAGTTCCAGCATTGCTGATTTTAGTAGCAATGTAAGTTTGATCAATAATATAACGGATAGTTTATTAGTATTGAATTTATCAAACACTACATACTATAGAGCGATAGTAAAAAGTGGAGTTTGCGTTTCTGATACTTCAAACATTGTAAAAATTATGGTTACTAATCCAAGTTCGGCAGGTATTATTACAGGCGCAACAACTGTTTGTGCTGGACTAAATAATGTGTTGTTACAATTAAGTGCATCAACTGGAACAATTGTTAAATGGCAAACATCTACGAGTAGTAATTTTTCTAATATTGTGAATGATATTAATAATAGCAATTCTTCTATCACATTAAATAATCTCAGTGTTACTACTTATGTAAGAGTATTGGTTAAAAATGGAATATGTGATGCAGATACTTCACTTATCATTGCCATCAATGTTGATGATCCTAGTGATGCTGGCCTATTACAAAAATCAGATACAGTTTGTGAAGGTGTAAATACAACCACACTATATTTAACTAATTATATTGGAAGTATTATAAAATGGGAAAGCTCTAGCATTGCTGATTTCAGTAGCAATGTAAGTTTCATCAATAATATAACGGATAGTTTAATAGTATTGAATTTATCTACTACCACCTATTACAGAGCCATTGTAAAAAGTGGAGTTTGTTCAGCCGATACTTCCAACATTGTTTTTATTTTGACATTCAATACGATTTATAGTAATATCATTTACCAACCGCAGCCAGATAGTTTTATCAATTCTGGTGATCCATCCAACATCATTGGAAGCATTGCTAATTTAGATTCTATATTTTATTTATACCAATGGCAATCTTCAATATTAAGTGACAGCACAGGATTTACAAATATCATTGCTGCTAATACAAGAGATTACAATCCTCCAACCATCACACAAACTACATGGTATAGAAGAATACTTATCAATCCTTATTGTTCCATTAGTGATACATCCAATTTCGTTTTATTCATCATAATTAATGATCCAATAAATAGCAATCCATTAATTGGTTGTTCAAAAAGTGTTTCAAAGCCAAAAGTTATTTCATTCGGTGCTTACCAAATAGAGTACCGAATTACATTGAAAAACTTTGGTAATACTGATTTACATAATATTAGAGTCATCGAAAATTTAGCATTAGTTTTTCCTACTCCTGCTGTTTTTAGTATTACAAATATTTCAGCTACTGGTAATTTAATAGCGAATGCAAATTTTGATGGAGTAAATAATTTAGAATTACTTGACCCTTCTCAAAGTGCTTTAAACATTAATGAAACAGGCAGCATTACGATTAAAATTTTATTGAA
Organism: Sphingobacteriaceae bacterium; assembly: GCA_965279595.1. GTDB lineage: Bacteria > Bacteroidota > Bacteroidia > Sphingobacteriales > Sphingobacteriaceae > CAIKLP01. Next base: position 1,735,119 of record OZ257246.1, on the reverse strand, counting down.
TCCTAACCTTCCTAATGTCAGTTATAATAATCAAGTATTAGTATTTGCAGATGTAGTCAATGGAAGTACAACGGTAGTTGATACTTCAGTCAATGGAGACTTTCCGGATCCTAATTCAGATGGTAATCCAAATGAAGATTCACCAACACCAGTTAGCATTTCTGTGTTTGTTCCATCAGGATATTCACCAAATGGGGATGGAAAAAATGATGAATTTATCATAGTAGGTTTAGAAAATTATCCTGATAATAAATTAGAAATTTATAATAGGTGGGGAAATAAAGTTTTTGAACAAGCTCCTTATGACAATACTTGGAAAGGTACTGTTAAGAATATTGATGGATATATATTTGGAGAAGGTTTATTACCAAGCGGCACCTATTTTTATTTATTAGATTTTGGAGTTCCTGGTGTGGAGCAGTTAACAGGTTATATTGTTATTAGAAAATAGTGATATGAAAAATTTGAAATATCTTTTACTATTCATTTTTGGAACACTCTCTGCGCAATTTGCAAATGCACAAAGCGAGCCCATGTTTACGCAATATTCATTTAATGAAATTTTTATTAATCCAGCCTATGCAGGTTCACATGATGTCCTTTCCTTTTCAACAGTTTATCGCCGTCAATGGATTCGTATTAAGGGCTCTCCTACTACCAAAACATTTACTGCACATTCACAATTGTTGAAGAGCAAAGTAGGATTGGGATTAACAGCTTACCAAGACAATATTGGGGTGACTACTCAAACTGGTGTGTTTGGAAATTATGCATACCGTTTAAAATTGAACAGAGGGACTTTGGCTTTCGGTTTACTTGGTGGTTATATTGCCTATCAAGAAAATTTATCAGATGTAGAAACCAATGATATTGATGATAGTGAATTTTTAAACAATGCTCCAGCAGCATTTGCACCTAATTTCGGATTTGGAACTTATTATTATACAAAAGTGTTTTATTTAGGATTATCTACACCTCGCCTAATTTTCAATAAATTATATATTAATCAGAATAATGAAGTGGAAAGAGTTACTAGCTCTTTTGTGAAAGAAGAGGTACATGTATTTTTAGCAAGTGGTTTTGTATTTGATGTAAATCCATTGTTAAAGATTAGACCATCAGGAATGTTAAAGGTTGTGATGAATGCGCCTATTGAATATGATGTAAATTTAGCTGCCTTGGTGCTCACATCCGTTTGGTTAGGTGGAGGATATCGTTCAGGTGATGCATGGAATATGATGACAGCCATTCAAGTTAATGATCAATTCAGAGTTGCCTATTCACTTGATTTTACTTTTACAAATTTGAGGCATGTTGCTGGAAGCACTCATGAACTCTCCTTAAATTATGTATTAAAGTATAAAAAAGGAAAAGTTACTTCACCAAGATACTTTTAATTAGAATGAAAAAAATATTACTCTTATTTGTATTTCTAATTTTAGCTAATGAGGCTAAACCTCAATTAATATTAAGGTATGCAGAGAATAGGTATAAAATTTTGAACTACCCAGATGCAATCCCATTCTTCAAGTATTATGTAAGTAAAAGAGATACTAATGATATCATTTCTATTAGAAAATTAGCAGAGTGTTACCGTTTAACTAACCAATATAAAGAAGCTGAAATTTGGTATGCTAAATTGATTCAAAAAGATACGCTTACAGCCGATCGCAATTTTTATGCTGATGCTGTTTTAAGAAATAAAAAAAGAATCGGAATAATAGATACGGTTAATATTAAAATCAAAAAACTTCCTTTTAATTCAGAAATATCAGAATTCTGTCCAAGTATTTACAAAGACAAATTAATATTCACTTCCTCCATTCAAGTTAAACCTTTTATACAACGCAACCATACATGGACTGAAACAAATTTTGTTTCCTTACAAGAAACAGGCTTGAACGATTTCTTTTTAACTTATAAACCATTTGCCTTAGAACTTCGTGATAAATTTAATTTAGGTCCAGTTTCTTTTTTAGAAAAAGATAGTACGATGTATTATACTACCAATAATCCTAAAATAAAATCTAAGAAAAATGGGTTCGTCAATTTAAGAATTCAATCTGCTGAATTTATTTATGGAAGATGGATAAACATTGATAAATTCCCTTATAACAGTGTTGAGTATGCATGTGCACACCCTAGCATAAGTAAAGATGGAACAAAGTTATTCTTTAGTTCTAATAAACCTGGAGGATTTGGCGGAATGGATATATATGTCTGTTATTGGATAAACGATTCAGCATGGTCTTCTCCAAAAAATTTAGGACCACTTGTGAACACTAAACTGGAAGAAGTCTTTCCATTTATAGATAAAGACCATAAATTATATTTCGCCTCAAATGGATGGGACGGCTTAGGAGGACTGGATATTTATATGGTTGATGTTCATAAACCAAGCTCAATGCCAGTTCATCTAATGGCTCCTATCAATTCCACTGATGATGATTTCGGATTAGTAACCTATCCACAAGCCAACAAAGGTTTTTTCAGTAGCGATAGAGGTAAAAGTGGAATCGATGATGATATTTATTCTTTTGAAATTCTCAATAAAAATATACCTGTATTAATTATTGACAGTACTACTAAGAAAGTTGTTTTGCCATCTGCGATAAGAATTGTGACAGCCAAGACTGTAATAGATACCCTTATCAAAAATTTTCCATTTCAATTAATGATCAATTCTGAAAACTTATTTCAATTCAATGTAAGTAGCATTGGTTATATACCTAAAAATGTATTTAAAAGATTTAATATGGATGATACGCTTTATGTTATTGAATTAGCAAGAGACATAAAGGGTTGTAATGTACAAGGAATAGCTACAGAAAAAGGGAGTGGAAAAATTTTGGATAGTGTATTGGTAAAAATCCAAAATCTAAATACTAATGAAATTGAGTTTACCAGTCATACAAACATGAAAGGTTTTTATAAAATGTATTCACTCAATAGTAATGGACGTTACCTTATTACTTTTACGAAACCTGGTTATTTTTCAAAAGAACTTTTTTTCACAACTAGCGATTATAACTGCAAAAGAAGAGTTGATACAGAGTTTGACTATTTAAAGGATGTAGAGTTAGAAGCTATTGTAATAGGGAAAGCAATAAAAATTGATAATATTTATTTCGATTTAGCAAAATGGAATATTAGACCAGACGCTGCCATTGAGTTAGATAAAATTGTGAAAATGATGAATGATAATCCAGAAATTGTGATTGAATTAAGCTCTCATACAGATTCACGTGCAAGTGCGAAATACAATGAACAACTTTCTGATAAACGCGCCAAATCATCTGCAGAATATATTGTGACAAAGGGCATCAATGCCAATCGAATTACGGGCAGAGGATATGGTGAATATGTATTAATTAATAAATGTGCAGATGGCGTAAAGTGTTCAGAAAAAGACCATCAACAGAACCGTAGAACTGAATTTAAGGTTGTTGGGTTTATAGAATAAAGTTACGACCTGTTCTAAATAAAGTAGATTTTAAAAAACATAAATTGCAATAGCAACATTTTGAAAACTATAGATTTAATAAGAAAATTTACAAATCATATTTTGATTATCTAACTACATCATTTTAAATAAAACTGGTACATAAAATCTTGTTGGAACATTGATTCCATCCTTAGAAGCAGGTTTAGCTTTCGGCAAAGAGGAAATTACTCGTAGTGATTCTCTATCTAAACCTGGACTTACTCCTTTATAAATATCAGCATCTATGACATTACCTTCTTCATCTATAACAAAAGTAACCATCACTTTTCCTTGAATATTATTTTCTCTTTCAGGTGCAGGATACTTAGTAGTTTTGATTATGTGATTTACCACTGTAATTTCACCTTCATCCCAATTTGCAATAACAACTTTAGAAGTGTTTTTTTTAATAGCATTTAATTCTTTTAGTGTCTTTTTCACAATTCCTTTGCAATTTAAATCATAGATCTCTGTACAACCTTTAACATCTAACAATACACCTTTGTATAAATAGTCACAACCATTTTCAGGATCCTCATTTTTCAAACAAATTTCGTTCATTAATTTATATACTTCAAAATTTAATGAATCTTTTGAAACCGCCATTTGTGCAGTTATATAAGCTAAATTATATTTCTTCTGACTTAGATAATATTGTGCTCTCTTAAACTGAAAATTCTTATCTCGAGGAATAAAAAATGGCACTAGTATGGTTAACTCTTTTGATTTTATTTGATGGTTTTTAATATAGGGATCCCATTTGGGCATAGACGATACAGCTCTTAAAGCTTCTTCGTTACAAGCATCATTAAAACTATATCTCACGAAAGGGTTCTCTACTTCCCCGTTTTTATTGATGGTGGCAGTTAGGCTAACATATCCCTCTTTACCATCTAAAACTGTTTGAGGTAAATGCAGATTATCTGCAAAATATTGTGCCATGGCTGATACTCCCCCAGGAAAAGTAGGGTATTGATATTTTATTTCACTCTTTTGAGCAAACAAATTGTTTGAAAATATTAAAAGACAACTTAGTAGATATAGAATACTTATTTTTTTCATTGTAATAGTTTATAATTTATTTGTTTGGGATTATTGAGTAATAAAATACTCTTATTGTCTATTTTATCTTCAGCACTTTTGCTTCATATTTTGAATTTGCAGTAACCAATGTACAAGTATAATAACCATCAGGTAGTTTACTTAAATCTAAATTAAGGCTATGGTTATTACTAGCATTTTGTTGTAATACTAATTTCCCCAATTTATCATACACTTTAATCATTGCATTTGGAGTTTGTTCTGGTATCACTACTTTAAACAATCCAGAAGTTGGATTAGGATATATATTTAAATAATTGTTGACTTGGTTATTCAGTCCAACTAAATTTCTAATAGTAATGGTGTCCACAAGCGTTTCTATACAACCATTTAAATCAACAGAACTTACCGAAATTGTAGTAACCGTATCTTTTATATTCCAATATAATTTAACTGTATTATTAAATTCACTGGAAGATATTTTGGTAATGTTCGGGTCAATTGACCATAAATAAGTATAGCCAGTTCTTAATGGAATAGCATAAGTATATACAATATTGGTGAATACAGTATCCTCCCCTATAATCGTATCCAATTCATTTATGTTAACATTGATTTTCTTTAAAAGTGTATCAAAGCAACTATTCTCAATACCTGTTAAAATTAATTTTACATCGTACTGACCTTCCTTTAAATAAGTATGAGTAGTTGTTGCAACATTATTGCTATAGGAACCATCGCCAAAATCCCACTGAATAGTTTTTATTTTTTTATTTGTTGTATCCGCTTGAAAAGTAAATTCATTCCCAATTAAACATTGCATCGTATCGTTAATGCTAAAATTAGCTTTGAATACATCTTGACTAAAATAAGTGCTATAAATGGTATCAGTGATTCCAAATTTATTTTGAGCAATTAATTGTACTTGAATGGTATCATTAGGATTAAAAATAATTGCAGGTTCTTTTAAGGTAGATGATTGTCCATTGCTAAAATTCCATTGGTAGGAAACAATTGAATCTAAATTGTTTATTAAGTCTGCCTTAAATTTAACCGGATTACTTTGACAACTTTCTTGATGATTGATACTGAAATCAATTTTATTAGGTTCTAATTTCCATAATTCATATCCTGAATTTGTAAGACAAGAAAAATATGCTTTATCGTCTTGCTGGTAAATGATATTTGGAAAAGATGATTGAGACCCTTGATTAATATCATAAACTGGTCGGATATTGTTGTTTGCTTCCAATTCAAATAATTCATATCCTAGGTCCTTTCTATAAGCTGTAAAATAAGTATGATTACCAACAGGGTATAATGTTCTAGGGTTAGAAGATTCAATACCTGGATTAATATCCTTAATCATTTGAGTACCAAATGCTGATCCATCACTTTCCCATAATTCAGCACCATTATTTACAGTTGACCCACTAAAATAAATCCGATTATTTAAAACTTGCAAATGATTGATGTTGAACTTGGAGGTATTTAATAAAACCGTTGGATTTGAAAAGGTTGCTAAATATAATCTAGCAGCAGTTGTTGCCAAATAAATTGAATTATTAAATACTCCATACTTTATAACCTGCTGTTCAATTGAGGTACCAACCCCACCTACATCATTATAGAAAGTTTGACCATACAATAATTTACGGACACCTTTATTACTTACAATATAAAGTTCATTACCCATAGCATACATCTGCCTAATAGTATCAGAGGATGTTGCAGCTGGAATCCATATTAATTCTTTTGTAGATATTCTTAATCTTGAAATCGGACCAATATGAGAATTCAATACATACAAAAAATCCCAGTTCCCGCAAGTCTAATCGGAGGGGTTGCCGCAAGTTTTCAACTTGTGGTAAGTATAGATGAAGTTTAAAAAACTTCATTTTTTGCAATTTGCAATATCAAAAGTTTTGAAAGCTTTTGCGATACAAAACCACATTTGGAAAATGCGGCAACTCTGTTAATGGAATAATCTTGATAAATCAAGACTAGTACCTTTTTTGTGTTAATGAAGGTTTCAACCTTGCTAAGGTTTTTTTGTTTTTAGCCTTTTGATGATTTATTGAAGACGATTACTGATTGTTTTGAAGCACGTTTCAACATTTCAGCCCTTCAATCTTTAGATAAAATCAAATATCGTTCTTCGAGAAGTTTTTTATAGTTTTCTTTATATTCATCAGACAAGAAAGAATGATTAATCCATTCTATCGCACTTTGTTTCTTTTTTAGAAAACGCTTAAATACGTTTTCAATCTGCTTATTATTTAGTCCCAGATTCTGACCAAATCTTTCAAAATGTTCTAGTGACAATTTTTTCTTTTTACCTTCCAATGTTAATGCTGTTTCTTCTGTATCAGTTGGATTTATGATTGTTACATTTAAAAGATCATATGCTGGTGATAAAGACCAATAGTTATCGGTATTAATCATAGAAAAGTTCTTTAGGTGCATATCATTATTTCCTGTGAGAAAACAGAAAATGCATAATTCAAAAAAGTATAATTTATCCAGTTGGGTATTATTAGAATATTCACCTAATGCCTTACCTACTTTTTCCAAAGAGGATCTGTATTTATCAAATGCTTCAAGAATTTGGAACATATCGAGCATATGAATCTTTTCATTGTTATCGGTACGATCGATACGCTTGGTGATATAAGATAGTTCTCCAGATTGCAGTCTAATAAGACTGGATTTTACCGTGCGTATTCCAAAAGCTTCAGCAATTCGCATAGTTAAGTGTTCATTTTGCGGCATTTCTGGATACATTTTTGTGGGAGGTTTTAAAATAAAATTTCCTCCCAAAGCCCCCACTACGGTAAGTCTTCCTTTTTTACCATCTTCTATTGTTTCATTTATAAGTGTTAAAGATAATTTAGGCTGAACTCCAGGCACACTGACACTACGCTCTACCACACCTTTGGCCAGTTCATTCATCTTGCCAAGCGAATAAGATAGTATAGGTGGTTCAGGGTTTCCAAAGAATGCTATACTACACTTCTTATGAAAATCGTTTGAATCATTTTTTTCAAGTGCTTCATAGCAGTATAAACATTTTCTATTCATCTGTTGCATTTTTAATACTTACTGCCCCAATACAATTCTCACAACATGCCAACAATAATCCCATCCTATCATTCGTATTGATTTTCCAACTTTTCGATGCAATGTCCAACAACCATCCTTCTGGTATTAAACCTTCAAAAAAAGGAAACAGTCTTTTATCAGTATAAAGGGCGTCACTTAAGGGCATTGTAAAAGTTATATGTTTGCCAGGATGCTCAGCTACATACTTATTATCATATTGAAAAGTATATTCACCTTCATCTGTTTCTGTAAGAATGCCAGCTAATACATCATTATAATATACTTTTGCCTTTCTCATACTTTCTCCTCTTTTGTGTTTATCTCTTTGAGGCTAACTGGAGCCATTGCATGCCCGAACATGTTGAGCACCTGATTCACTTTTTCGAGATTAAGATTTTCTTTGTCTTGCTCAATTTTACGAATAACCGTTAAAGCCACGCCAGCTCGCTCCGCAAACTCTTCCTGTGTCATTCCAGCTTCTTTTCTTTTTGTTTTAGTAAATTCAGATAATGATACCATTTTATATGCTTTTACATACAATTATATTCAAATATAATAAATTATATGTATTTAAATATAAAAATAATAAAATATATGATATTATATGCATTTAGATATAAAATAATTTTTTCCATGGTTAAAGTTTCCGTAAACCTGATAGAGGGGTTGGCGCCAGTTAAAGTAAGTGAAATCACAAGGGATGTCACATTTTCAAAATGCGGATGTCTACTTGATTTTAATTAAATCAATTTTGCAAACTGCGTACTTCAAAGATTTAAATATTATCTAAAAACCCTTTGGGCTTCCTCCATTTTATATTGTAATAAAGTGGTAGATAAGAAAATTAAGGTTAATTATTCCTTCAAATACATTAAATTTTAATCAACATACTCTCAAAAAAGAAAAAGGACCCATACAAACGCATCGGCCCTTTCTCTTATTGACTAAAATTTTGAATATTAGATGTTAGCAGAAATGTTAACTCTAATTTTCACTTTTACATATTTTTTTGTTGTAATAGGACTAACTAATTTATTTAATAATCTAACAGCAAATTGTTGCTTACTTGCGTAAGGTAAAAAATCAAAATCAGATTGAGTCAAACTTACACCAAAGCCCCATAAATTTTGGGGTACTTTGGACTGTGCTATAAATACATTTGGTACAGAAGCATCATTTGGTACAAATACACTTACGCCTACAGAATCCCAATTGTTGAAATTTTGATTAAAATCATCTGCACCAGTTGAATCACATAAGTTAACATCAACAGATACCAGTTGAATTGAATTGATATCATCTCTTGTAGCATTATTAGCAGCTAACAAACTATCTAAGTTGGAGGTAACAATTGCTGTGGTATCTAATCTCAAGACAGAGTTTGGTAGAATTGTAACAATAGAAACATTATCTTGATTGAAGTCAAGTTCAATTCCATTGTCGCCTTCGCATGAAGACATGGCAAACATAGTACCACCAATGATACCAATTAATGCCATGCTTGATAAAAGTAATTTTTTTCATATAATTTTCAGTTTAGTGATTTTGTTTAGTTTGAATTAGGTCATGATTAACTGTACTTTACAAAAGTATTTAATTTTTGTTTAAAATACAATATGACACTTTTTTTAAAAAAAAGTTATTTTATTATTTAGTTAAAATAATGCTTTTTTATTATCGTCCGTCCATTTTTCTTTTGAACACCTCATCATCTTAACCTATAACATTCTCTTTTAAACTATCTTATTATTGAACTCTTAATATAGGTTGGAAGGTATTTGGGCAAAATGTTCATAGGTTATGTAATGTGTTCGGTATGTTGCCAAATTTTCCTATTGCCTTGGTTATAGCTGATTTGAGTTACAGCAATTCTCTGCTTTACTAGAATCAAATTTTGGGGTTATTGTAATACCAAACAAATTTGGAAAAAGTGCTAGATGAAATTAAAATAATGAGGACTATTTTTAATTTCTAAATGATTTTTCCAATTCAATTGTCTTTGGAAATAAAATATTATTTTCCAGATGAACATGCAAGTGCAGGTCAGATGTGAACTCTTGCAACAATTTGTAGAACATTTGAAAACTGGAGCAAGCATTAGCAGGAAGGCTATAATTATCAGACAAAGCACTAATTTCTTCCAAATGTTTTCCTACAAGTTCATGTTCCATCTCCATTAAATTTAAAGGATTTTGCACGGAACCAAAGGGTTGGTTTAGTAAGGTATCTGCACCAGAACTTACCATCTCCTTTATAAATGGAAACAAAACAAGCTCTTCTTTTACCATATGTGCCATCAATTCAGCATTAATTTCTTCTACCAATTGTTTGATTTTAATTAGTTCTGGGTGTGCTGCACCATGCGCATTCATTACCTTTACGGCAAATGACAATAACTCAGGCAGGCTTCTTCTTACATATTCATGATGATGACTTACAATATAATCTACAAGTATGTCAAGGTTCCAATCATCAAATGTTAAATCTTCATTAACAGAAATTAATTTAAATTGATTAAGTTCAAATTCAACTTGAGTTTCATTTAATCCCTTTTCTAAACATGCTTCTCTTAGTGTTTTCTTTCCACCACAACAAAAATCAAGACCGTACTTATTAAATACCTGTGCTTTTCGAATATCTTTTGCTGCAATTTGTCCGATGGTTTCTTCATCATTTTTACCTAATTTCTTAGTAATACGAACATTCCAAAATTCTGGACCTTGTTCAATATACTCCCAAGTAAAAATATTTCCTCGTTCACCAAGCATATGATAATAAAGAGGTTTAGGGTCATGATCATTATGGATGTAGAAATGATTTCCATCCACCAATTCATCAAAACGGTTAAAAATTGTTGGATGTTTTAGTTGGGGTTCAATTAGTGTTACATTCAGTATATTTTCCATGATATATTCTTTTTATTGACAACAAATATATTTGAATACTTGCATCAAACTACTTCAATTCTGTATATCGGATATAAATCATAATCACCACCCACGTATTAAGCTAGCATTGTACATTTTTCGCAATTTGTATGAGCAAAATCATATTGGTTGGGGCTATCTACATATATCTTTGTTTACAATCTTTAAAAATTAACAGTAGCTTTTACAATTATTCAGCTTGTTTCTATCAGAAATGAATAAAAAAAACATGTAAATTCAAAAGCCGATATTTAAAATAAATTGAGAAGAATCATAATATTATTTAAGGTTTAGATTGTTGACTGTAAAAAATTTGTAAAATGAATTATACAATTAAATTCTGGATAAGGTTTTCCATTTTTAACTTCTTGATTGTTTCAATACTGGGAGCGTTGATGCGTTATAAAATTGGATTTGAATTTCCCTTTTTTTCTCAAAAGAACATACAATATGCCCATTCTCATTTTGCATTTGCAGGGTGGGTTGCACAAGCATTATATGTGCTGATTTTAAGGTTTACATTATTAAATAACATTGTAATAAATGCACGCAGATATAACATTGCTCTTATTTTCAATTTATGTTGTTCTTATGGAATGTTAGTCTCCTTTTTTATTCAAGGATATCAGTTCATTTCCATTTTCTTTTCTACTGGAACCATTATAGTTGCCTACTATTATACCTATATCTTTTTTGAGGATATTAAGAAAAATTCATTTGCCCACAATTCGATAGTTTGGTTCAAATCTGCCTTGTGGTTCAACATATTTTCGACATTTGGCACTTTCTATTTAGCTTATATGATGAGTTCTGGAAGATTTAATGAACACCACTATCTTGCATCAATATATTTTTATTTGCATTTCCAATACAATGGATTTTTTATTTTCACTTGTATAGGGTTATTATTACAAGAGATAAATAATTACTTACCATCATTTAAATATGAAAAAAAAACATTCCACTTATTCTTTTGGGCATGCATACCTTGCTATTTCTTGTCAATACTCTGGGCTGAACTTCCATTGTGGTTGTATGTACTTATTGTGATTGCTGCTTTCGCTCAATTGTTAGCTTGGGTTTTATTGTTGAAAGAAATAAGAAAAAGTTTAAGCACCTTACAACATTTAACTGCTATTTCCAAAATTGCCTTTTTCTTTATCGGTATATGCTTCAGCATCAAACTAATTTTACAGTTAGGTTCCACAATTCCATCTCTAAGTGATTTGGCTTATGGCTTTAGACCAGTTGTTATAGCATATTTGCATCTTGTATTATTAGCAGTTATATCCATTTTCTTAATTGCATTCATGTATGCCACTAAGCTAATACCCAATAATAAAATAAGCAGAACAAGCATTGCTCTATTAATACTAGGTATATTGTTAAATGAGCTCATACTTGCCATTCAAGGAATTTATGCATTCAGTTATAGCTCTATTCCCATGGTAAATGAAAATTTATTTGTTGTTTCAATTATTATAGTAAGTGCTCTATTTTTATTGAATGTATCTTTTCGTAGAAAAGAAATTGCTTAATAAAAATTATCTGCATTCCATTATTTTTAGAATTTAATCCCCCCTTTGTATAAAAGAATTAAATGAAGATTTAAACTCCTTCAAACTCGGCAACAATGTTATATGAAATTCATTTATCATAATTTAAAATCAACAATGAGAGCAGTATTCTAAGCCAATTCACTAGGGGTAATCTGCTTAAAGAGGAGGATCTGATTTTGCTTAAAGTCATAAATAAAATGTATCTATTATGATATAAGTCATAAATAGAATGATAATCATTTTATTTATTTGCCTATTACTTTAAACCACTAAACATTATGAGATCTATAAATAAGTATTCTCTCCTTTTATTGGCATGCTTCATGGGTTGCAATGCTGATACAAGTAAATCTGTAAATGAAAAAGATGCTACTGAAACAAATACAACAGGTCAGTCAGGTGTACATGATGATATGTCAAACCCAAATGTTGTACAAATTGCAATAGGGAGTAAAGACCATTCAACACTAGTAACAGCTGTTAAAGCTGCTGAATTAGTAGATGTGCTTAGCAATGCAGGTCCTTTCACTGTATTTGCACCAACCAATGAGGCCTTTGCTAAACTACCTGAAGGAACAGTTGAAGGATTATTAGCGACAGAAAAAAAAGAAGATCTAACAGATATTTTGCAATATCATGTATCGGTAGGTGTATATAAATCTGAATCATTTCAAGATGGTCAAACAATTGGCCAGGTTAATGGTGGAAACATTACCATAACTATGGTTGATGGCAAACCTGTTATAAATGGGAAAGCACATATTGTTGCCTCAATTCCTGCCTCCAATGGAATTATACATGTCATTGATGAGGTGCTTTTACCTCAATAATAAATACCCCTTTCATTTTTAAATAGGATTCTTAAAACGAAGGTTGTTCAATGAGCAACCTTCTCTTTTTTGTCGCGCTCCTTACTCTATTTCACAAGATATTTTCAACCAGAAATGAAAGGCTGTAAATAATTTATTTACTTAATTTAAATTGAATATTATTACACTTTAAACAATGGTAAAAGATGAACACGTAAAATCATGTTTACATTCCACTCACAATTATTTTGTGAATTTTGAAAGTTTATTGATTACAGATCCATCTTTCTGAACTTTCTTAAGGACCATTGAAATGGCAAATAAATCCACATCATCAATACAAAAAATGTTAGCATAATTCCAACTGTAGAACCAAAAAAGTTTTTAAAAATAGCTCCTGTGTAGCCCATCATTGCTGATACATCAAGATGCAGGAGAATGAGAATACGCGACAGGTCAATTGGATTAAGTGCTGCGATTCCAACCATCATTTTTTCAATTGGGTAATCAGAAAGTTGAAACAAAAGAAACAGAACCAATCCATCAAATAATAAAGCAAAAAACAACCAAATCATAATTGAAATGCCAATGCCTTTAGCTTTATCTTTCGTTAATACAGCACTTAAAAATGCAATAGACACAAATACAGCTGTATTGATAAAACCTATTAAGAGCATCATCAGTCCAACCTGGATTGGTGAACAAATTAATATAGGAATTCCAGCACCAATCAAAAAGGATAGCAGCAGTGAAAATAGCAAACCGTAGAATAAGCTAACCCAAATTTTACTTCTTCTGATTGGTTGACTTAAAAGCAATTCAATAAACTCTGAACTATTATAAAGATATATAGTTGAGAAAATAACAGAAATTAGTGGTACAGTAAGCAGAATTACATTGAGCAATGTCAATAAACCCTTGGTATTATTATCTTCAAGGCTAAACACACTCCATGACAAAACCGCTAGAATAAGGGTGTAAATAAGCACTATGCGATTACGTAAAATATCTAGAATAATAAATTTAACAATTCGATTCATTTATACCTTCTTTAAATAGGTTGCAATTGCTTTTGAAATCCGCTCTTCACCAGTACTTTGTTTGAGTTCATCAATACCCTTATGAAAAATTATATTCCCATCCTGCATATAAATAATTTGAGTTACTAGATCATCCAACTCACTCAATAAATGAGATGTTATCAGAGTGAGTTTCCCTTTCTTTTTTTCTTCCATAATTTTTTCTTTTAATATCTCTGAAGAAACTGGATCAAGTCCAGCAGTAGGTTCATCCAATATTAAAACATCAGGGTTAAACAAAAATGCAAGTATTGCACTTACTTTTTGTGTAGTACCACCAGATAGAGTACTCATGCGCTTTCCTATCATTTCCAGAATACCAAAACGATTAATCAAAACCTCATCATTTTCTTTGTCTGAATTACGAATTCTTCGGATCATTTCCAATATCTGACCAATGCTCATGTTATCAGGATATCTCCCTATTTGCGGCATGTAACCTATATGCTGACGATAATTAAAATCAGAAGAAATAGATTTTCCATCAAAAAATATCTTACCATTTGAAGGGATCACCATGCCTAATATGCTTTTGATCAATGTTGTTTTCCCACAACCATTTGGACCAATTAAGGCTATACACTCCCCTGCTTTAAAAGATAAATTTATACCATTAAGTGCTTTAGTTTTTCCAAATGTTTTGGATAAATTATTAATTTCAATCATAACTGAAGTGAATGCATTAAAGGTTTATTATCAATAAAATTATCTGGAGTAAGACTAGGTATCATTTTCTCAGATTTATCCAATAAACTTACCATAAAACTTCTGAACAATAACATGGCTGGGGGGTTATTCTCAACAATTACTGAAAACAAACTGAGTGGATGATAGGGAATATCTCCAATGTTGTCTTTATTCAAATCATAACCTTCATATCGATCCCAATAATTACCATTAAATGTATTTAATACAAGTGAACCATTGGTACTAATATCAAAAGTGTTTGATATAAAATTATTAGACTCTATAATATTCTCCATACAACTGGCTTGAATTTTCATTCCCCAACCGTTTGATTCAAATATATTCGATTCAACTAAAATTCTAGTGGTCCCTTCCATGTGGATTCCAGCTGTGTTTTTTAAAAACCTATTCCCAGAAATATAACTGTCTGAGATTTCTTTCAAAAACATACCATATGCAGCATCTCCCCAATTTTCTTCAAAACAGTTATTAATCATTTTCACATTTTTGGTAAACATAACAGCCACTCCTGCTCCATTATTTTTGAATACATTTCCAATATAGGAATCATTCCCTGAAAACATGAAATGCAATCCGTATCTAATATTTTTTGTTGAGATATTTCTCCAGATAATTGAGTTAGTTACAAATTCAAAATAAATTCCATCGCGATGGCCAGAGATTGAATTCCCTATGATTTGCAAACTATCGCTTTTCCAGCAATGAATACCATTTCCAATCTGCTGTTCTTCCGTACCAATTGCTTTAATATGATTATTCTTCACAATACAATTCTTACCATACTGAATATAAATTCCAAAAAAATTATCATAAAGTATATTGTCACTTATAGTAACATTACTAGCGTTATAAACTTTAATTCCTCCTGGGTCATCAAGACTAGCAAATCCTGAATGCTCTATACGAAATCCTTTTATTACTGAGTTATTGGAACGTACAGAAAGCACTTCAAATTTTTTCTCTCCATCTAATACCGGAAAATTGATTCCAATAAAATAAATTTCTTTCTCAATGGAAATATTTCTCTCTTTATAAATTCCAGGATATACAAAAACAGTATCGCCATTCTCTGTATCAGCAAGTGCAGCATGAATGGTTTGGAAAGGTTTATGAAGTCCAACTTCCAATACATGAGCGGTTGCAGAATTGGAAAAAATTAAAACGAACAGAAGTAGTCCAATTGCTCTCACAATTATTTCATTAGGCTACTCCAAGATATAACAGAAGCATCAAATTTAATTGCATAAAGTGCAGCACTGTCTTTATTATCAAAGCCTGCAATATTACCACCCATTGGGCTTCCAATCAATTCACTATTGATAAGGACAATATTTTTCACATCTGTAAGATTATTAGTTCCAGTGAAACTTGAAACATAAAAATCAGCACTAGATAATTTTTCAACATGTTCATTTCTGTAAGTTATCATACAGGCAATATCATCAAATTTGTACACTCTTCCTTTTTGAGTAAGTATTTCTGTTGCAAATTTTGGATCTGAAATTGTCATCCCACAATTATCACAATGATCAGTATTTAGTTTTACGCTTTCGATAGTATGAGTATTACAAGAAGAAAATAGAAGTAATAATAGCCCAGAAAGAGAAATAACAGCAGAGTGTTCTGTTTTTTTTGAAAGGAAAAATTCTTTTATGTATGCAACTCCCATTAATAACCCACTAAATACGATTAACCATCCTCCTTTATCTGGAATAGAATAGGCACCAAAATTCAGTAATTGCTTGAAACCAATTAATGGTGGTTGATAGGACATTCCTGGTACAATGATTGCAGCTTTTGGATCTAAAGTATGACCATAATTATATTCCCATCTCCAAAAATCAACCATGGCAATTATGCCAAATACAAGAAGTGCAAAAAACAAAACTCTGAATGCTTTCTTATGGGCAGTAATAGCAACCAATAAGCAGCCCAATGCATATAATCCTAATATGTATGTCAAAACTCTAAACTCTATGAATTCTTCTGTATGAAGTGTTTTCATTCCAATGTAATGGTTTAACCCATTGATAATTTCTACATCACCAGCTAGTTTATCAGCGTAGATCAAAAGTGATAACCCTTCTGGATATTGAGGAGCATCTAATTCGATTCTCCAAACAGGTAGATAAATTGATAAGGCGAGTGATATTGTTGAAATTACAAGAAATAATCTTGTAAGCATTCCAATTCTTTGAGAATTTGTTTCCATACTTCTGACCTAATTTGTTTAAATACAAAGAGAGCAGCATTTGATTACTGCTCTCTTTGCAAAAAAAAGTATTACTTTCCTTTATTTGCGGCTGGCATGTTTTTTCCGGTACTGAATAACAATGGAACATTACTTCCTTTAGGAGATACACGAATATATCCTGACATTTCTTGATGTAGTGCACTACAAAAATCTGTACAATACATTGGGAACATCCCTACTCTATCTGGGTTCCATTTTAAAGTCGAAGTTTCTCCTGGCATAATTAACAACTCACCAGTTAGTGCTCCTTTAATGGCAAATCCGTGTGGTACATCCCAGTCCTGCTCTAAATTAGTCACATGAAAATATACCTCATCACCCATTTTGATTCCTTCAATATTATCAGGTGTTAAGTGAGAGCGAATAGCAGTCATGTAAACATGAACTTTATTTCCTTCCCTAACAACTTTTGTATCACCCTCACCTTTGGATACATATGGATGTTTATTTTCATCAATTTTAAAGAATTTCGTAGAGTTCCCTTTAATCAACTCTGCAGGAATAGCTTGTGCATAATGAGGTTCACCAATGGTTGGAAAGTCAAGTATCATTTGCATTTTATCTCCACTTATATCATAAAGTTGAGCACTTTGAGAAAGTTCAGGACCAGTAGGCAGATATCTATCCTTAGTGATTTTATTATAAGCAATAAGATATTTCCCATAAGGTTTCTTGGTATCACCACCTGGAATACATAGATGACCAACTGAATAATAAGTTGGTACCCTATCCAATACTTTCAAATCTTTCAGACTCCATTTTACAATCTCTGAAGAAACAAACATGGAAGTATATGCATTTCCATTGTCATCAAACTCTGTATGCAAAGGACCTAATCCAGGTTTTTTAACTTCGCCATACAATGCTGACTCATATTTAATTACAGGAATGCCATCATAGCTTCCATCGAAATCTTTAGCTGCAATTGCTTTCTGTATTTTGTCAAAACTAAATACGGGTATAAGTGCAGCAAGTTTCCCACTTCCAACAATATACTCACCATTAGGACTTACATCACAACCATGAGGAGATTTAGGACATGGAATAAAATAACAAAGGTCTTTCAGTTCTTTTGAATCAAGTACAAGAACCTCATTCATCATTTCAGATTTTGCAGAATGTGTTATATCGCTATAGGTATTATGCACATATTTTACTAACTGTTTTCGTCCTTTACCTGCTTTGATATACTCTTCAGCTTTTTTCCAGTTTACTGCTAATATAAAATCTTTGTCGCGTTGAGATGCATTAACTTCAAGTAAAGTATTTGCTTGCTCCGTATTATACATAGAGAAAAAGAACCAACCATGTGAAACACCTTTACCTGCACGGCTCAAATCGAAATTCACACCTGGACATTTTATCTGAAATGCGATTTGCATTTTTCCATTTTCTTTACCGACACTAATAAATGATAATGATCCTTGGAAATTTTTCTTATAAGTGTTAATAGGTACATCTCCATTTTCATCATCAGCTGGTACACTAAATCTTGTACCTGCAACTACATATTCTGTGTTCTCTGTAATAAATGGCGATGAATGATTACCACCACTATTTGGAATCTCAATGATCTCCGTTGTTCTGAAAGTTTTCAGATCAATTCTTGCTACTCTTGGTGTATTGTTTGCATTACCAAATGCCCACTTTCCATCATATGCTCCATCTGTTTTCGACATTTGAACATGGTGCAAATCATCCCAAGGCACAAAACCATGTGAAGTATTCAACATCGGTTTTGTCTCTTCACTATAACCCCACCCCTTTTCAGGATCAACAGAAAATACAGGTATCACTCGTAGCAATCTTCCACTTGGCAAACCATAACAACTCATTTGCCCGCTGAATCCACCACTTACAAAATTATAGAACTCATCATATTTACCGGGTGCTACATATACTTTTTCAGCAGCATCACCGCTCACTGCATTGCTTGTATTTTTAGGTTTGCAGGATTGAAAACTTGTTACCATGGCAATCCCTGCCACAGCTGTGAATATTATTTTTTTTATCATAGTTATATTACTTAACCCCATCAATTTTTCTCATGTATTCCAAAATATTTCTTGCCTCATCATCAGTCAAATTTTGATTAGGCATTCTTACCAAACATAATTCCAACATAGCTTGCGCCTCAGGATCTTTATCTATCATTGGATCTGGATTTGTAATAAAATTCATAATCCACTCTGGTGTTCTGCGTTTAGTCACATCTTGCCATCCTGGTCCAACCAATTTTTCAGAAGTAATTTTATGACAAGAGGTACATTTTACGCCAGAAATATTTTCTCCTTCTTTTGCTTTCGATTGATCAAGTTGACCAGATATGGAAAGAGTTTCGGCAGTATATTTCCCTTCTCCTCTTTTTGGATCATAGGAAGCTGGATCCGTTGTTTTTTCTGATGCTGTGGCTTGCGATTGATTACTCGATTGAGAAGATTCTTCTGTTGATCCTCCACATGAGTATAAAATTGCAATCATCAAAATAAATGCAGAAATTTTTATTGTTTTCATATGCTATTAAATTTTATGTAAAAATGCAAGAATTAACTACTCGTTATTATGACAAGAATCATAATGACATATGATTTTTATCATGACTCTAGATATATAGGCTATTCAATTTATTTGGTATTATTGAGTCTCTAGCCAAAGGCTAATGTAGCAATAAAAAAAACGGAACTTTAGAATAAAATATTAAATTAATTTGGAGATAATTATCGAGTTGTAAAAAAGTACTAGCTAATCTAAATTGAATTATCTTTCTTTTTCCAATTTAGAATTCAGATTTTGGCATTTTCACTCTAAAAACATTGGTTTAGAAATTTTGCAAATTGTTATTGTTACGTCCTAAATGGGCTTTTAATAGGCTTAAAAGCATTCCTGCTCTTGTTAAAGAAAGGTTGAGCATATATTTTTTCTGGTGAAAAATTTAAATGCTTTTATTCTTCTGTTTTAAACTTTTTGCTTGTTATAACAAGCATTTAATAATTAGACTTAACAGAAGTTCACCCAATAAATTAATAATTTGTTAAATAAAAATTTCATTGAATTCAATTCTTCATTTTTTCTAATTTTTCAGAATCAATTATCGTAATATTACTTCCTCGAATGATGATTAGTTTTTCTTCTTTAAAATCAGACAATGTTCTTATCACTGTTTCGGTAGCTGTACCTACCATATTGGCAATATCTTCTCGTGCAATTGGCATACTAAAATCACCCGAGCCTTCATTATGATATTTCCTTTGAAGCATTAACAAAGCCTCTGCAACACGTTTGCGAACGGAATGATATGCAAGCTTAATCAACCTTTCCTCACTTTCCATTACATTATTTGACAACATCTTGATGAATTTACTTGCAACTTCCCTATTATTGAAAAGCAACATAAAGAATTCATCTCTAGGGATTGTGATCAATTCTGCATCTTCTAAAACTGAAGCAGTTTCTAAATAAGTGCTATCCTCCAATAAAGATGTATATCCGATAAAATCTCCTTCTTTATATAAACCAGTAATGTACTCTTTACCGTCTTCATTCATTTTATATGTTTTGATCTTCCCGCTGGTTAAAAAGAAGATGCCTTTTGCATGTGCTCCCTCTGAATAAAGCAATTCCTTTTTCTTAAAGAACCTCGAAACTTTTTTAACAGAGATTAACTTGATTACATCTGCACTAACAGCACCTTTGAAAAACTCAGCAAGACCTTCTGGAGTGCGTTTGAATTCTCCTCTAAGAATTTCACTTCTCTTCAAACGATTTTGTACTGCATTCAATAGTTCAATATCATCAAATGGTTTTGTCAAATAATCATCTGCACCCATCCCCATTCCCATACGATAATCACTCCTCTCGGCTTTGGCAGTCAAGAAAATAAATGGGATTGGGGCTGTTTGACTATTTTTACTTAACATATGCAACACACCATATCCATCTAGTTCAGGCATCATGATATCACATAATATCAAGTCAGGATTTTCGTGCAGAGCAGCACTCACACCTTCCTTTCCATTTGTTGCTTTCACAACTTCATATCCATCTAATTCCAATATTTCTGCAATATTTTCTCGCATTTCTTTATTATCTTCAATTAAAAGAATTTTCTTCATATTCATACTATTTAATAGGCAGTGTTACAAAAAATGTAGTCCCTTCACCTAATACACTGGTGAAACTGATTTGCCCGTTCATTAACTCTATATATTTTTTCACAATGTTCAACCCCAAACCTGTACCCTGAATATTTCCAGCATTATTTGCACGGAAAAAACGCTCGAAAAGTAGGGGCTGGTCTTCAACAGAAATCCCAATACCAAAATCTGTAATTTGAATTACTAAATTACACTCATCATAAATGGTTCTAATGCTAATGACTTCATTTGAATATTTGATTGCATTTGAAATCAGGTTAATCAAAATATTCTTCAATAATTGTTTATCTAAATTAATTGTAGAATTTCCGGAATGTTGGTAATCTAAATACTGACCTTCTTTCAACATTTCCTCTATTTCATCATTCAAATCTGTTACAAATCTATCTATCTCAAATTCTTCTGGGTTATTCCGAATAACTCCTTCTTCTAATTTTGATAAGGAAAGGAAATCATTTAGTATCTGTGTAAGATTATTCACTGAAGATTTGATTTTGTCTACATGTTTTGATCTTTTGTCTTCCTCTTCTGTTTTGGTATACTTCGAGATTAATGAAACCGAAGAAAGTATAGTAGCTAAAGGTGTACGAAACTCATGAGAAGCGGTAGTCACAAACCTTGATTTCAATTCATTTAACTCCTTTTCTTTTTCAAGTGCTCGCATCACTTCCTGCTTTGATTCAGCAAGCTTATTGATTGCCAATGCAAGTTCCTCCGTACGCTCTTCAACACGGTGTTCTAAGTCAGTATTTAACAATCTGATTTTTTCATTTGCTTTTTCAATTTCCAGATGTTGCTTTTTTCTTTCAGTGATATCGATGATAAAACTCATATAATATTCACCATTCTCAGTCGTGAAATTACTCAGGCTAACTTCAACAGGAAATTCAGTGTTGTCTTTCCTTCTAGCAAAAAGATCCATCCCAATTCCCATAGATCTTGGGTGAGGGTTTTTCATATATCGATTTCGGTGATCAACATGTGCAGTGGTATATCTTGATGGAATTAATTGCTCGATTTTACTCCCAATCAATTCAACCCTTTTATACCCAAATAACTCTTCTGCTTTGGGATTAACCATAATTATTGAAGCATCCTTATCAGCTACAATAATTCCTTCGGTAGCATGTTTAAAAAGTGCGTCAAGCATTTCCGTTTCTTGTTTCATTTGTGCGTTAACCCTTTCTTGGTATTGAATAAAACAAATATAAACGAAAAATCATGGATTACTTTGCTTTGTTATGTTCACATTTTTCAAAGTTTTTTAATGGTGTTGGAATTCAATCCTTAGATGATATATTGATAACTTACAAAATAGCAATCATATACTTCCCACTAGTCTAATAATACTGTCGTTTTATCAAAAAACACTGCATAAACGTTTATTAGGAACCATGGCATTTAATACATGAGAAAAATGAATCGGGTTTTTACTTTAATATAAATATTCAGTAAGTTTATGATTTAGGTTGGCTCAAAATTTTAGGAAAAAGAATATCCTCTTGAATAAACATATGTTTCTTTACATCTTGTTCAATATTAAAAAGCTGAGCATATAAAAGTTTAACAGATGACCTCGATTCTCTAGGAGGAGTGAATTGATCGCACAAAATCCTGATTTCATTCAAGTACTTTCGAATCTGGTCATGCTCCATTAGTATAATCTTAATGTTCTGCGTCTCTTCAATAAAATTATAGGGCTTTGTTTTTTGTAGAAAGCTATCAAAAAGAGAATCTTCAAGTTGAAAATGTTTTGATAAATACTCATTCATTTCAATTGTTATTTCAATAATTTTACCCATACGATTATCCCAACCTACTTCGCTCAATCCCATTTTTTCTGAATAGAAATGAAAATCCCTAATTACTTTTTCTAGTAAATATTGATGTCCCCTCTTCAGATTCTCTATGAGCATTGAAATACTCATTTCATTAAAAGATATTTGATTTTCCCTGGTACGCATTCTTGAACTTTATTCAAAAATCACGTTTTGGGAAACAAAAAAAGATGATATACATCAAATTGGAGTATGATATTCATCATATAAAAAAGGCAAATGAAAAAAGTATGAAAACTTTAGTTTTTAGAGAAATCTATCCAATTAACATTCCATAAGTCTTTTTAGGGATTGGGGTTTTTACCAAAAATGGTATGCAAAATTGATTTTATTCTATAAAATCTAGAAAATGCATTAACATTTTACTTAGATAAAATTATTACATTAATTTAAATGAAACTGGCACATAATATCTTGAAGGAACTTTGAGACCATTTTTAGTTGCAGGTTTAGCTTTAGGTAAAGAAGAAATCACACGAATGGATTCCCTATCTAAACCTGGACTTACTCCTTTAAAAATATCGACATCTATGATATTACCCTCTTCATCAATAATAAATGTAACCATAACCCTTCCTTGTATATCATTTTCTCTTTCAAGTGCAGGATACCTAATATTCTTTATAATGTGATTCATCACTGTCGCCTCACCTTCATCCCAATTCGCCATAACTTCTTTTGAATTATCTTTTTTAACAGCATCTAATTCCTTCAGTGTCTTTTTCTCAATCCCACTACAATTTGATTTATAAATTTCTTCACATCCTTTTACACCCAACTTTATACCTTTATTTAAATAGGCGCATCCATATTCACGCTCCTCATTCTTCAAACAAATTTCTGTCATCAGTTGATATACTTCTAAATTCATTGAATCTTTTGCAATGGCATTCTGCACAGCTGAAAATGCTAATAGATATTTCTTCTGACTAAAATAAAATTGGGCTCTTTTAAATTGAAAATTTTTATCTCGAGGAATAAAAAATGGAATAGGTAAAGTTAGCTCTTTTGATTTAGCTTTATGATTTTTTATATAAGGATCCCATTTAGGCATAGTCAACACCGATCTAATTGCTTCGTCATTACAACTACCATTGAAAGAGTACTTTACTTTTGGATTTTCAAACTTCCCATCTTCATTAATTGTAGCTACCACAGTAACATAACCTTCCTTCCCATCTAAAACAGATTGAGGCAATTTTAAATTTTCCGAAAAATAATGTGACTTGGCATCTTCCCCACCAGGGAATGAAGGATATTGCGATTTAATTTCACTCTTTTGAGCAAACAGATTGTTTGAAAATATTAAAAGACAACTTAGTAGATATAGAATACTTATTTTTTTCATTGTAATAGTTTATAATTTATTTGTTTGGGATTATTGAGTAATAAAATACTCTTATTGTCTATTTTATCTTCAGCACTTTTGCTTCATATTTTGAATTTGCAGTAACCAATGTACAAGTATAATAACCATCAGGTAGTTTACTTAAATCTAAATTAAGGCTATGGTTATTACTAGCATTTTGTTGTAATACTAATTTCCCCAATTTATCATACACTTTAATCATTGCATTTGGAGTTTGTTCTGGTATCACTACTTTAAACAATCCAGAAGTTGGATTAGGATATATATTTAAATAATTGTTGACTTGGTTATTCAGTCCAACTAAATTTCTAATAGTAATGGTGTCCACAAGCGTTTCTATACAACCATTTAAATCAACAGAACTTACCGAAATTGTAGTAACCGTATCTTTTATATTCCAATATAATTTAACTGTATTATTAAATTCACTGGAAGATATTTTGGTAATGTTCGGGTCAATTGACCATAAATAAGTATAGCCAGTTCTTAATGGAATAGCATAAGTATATACAATATTGGTGAATACAGTATCCTCCCCTATAATCGTATCCAATTCATTTATGTTAACATTGATTTTCTTTAAAAGTGTATCAAAGCAACTATTCTCAATACCTGTTAAAATTAATTTTACATCGTACTGACCTTCCTTTAAATAAGTATGAGTAGTTGTTGCAACATTATTGCTATAGGAACCATCGCCAAAATCCCACTGAATAGTTTTTATTTTTTTATTTGTTGTATCCGCTTGAAAAGTAAATTCATTCCCAATTAAACATTGCATCGTATCGTTAATGCTAAAATTAGCTTTGAATACATCTTGACTAAAATAAGTGCTATAAATGGTATCAGTGATTCCAAATTTATTTTGAGCAATTAATTGTACTTGAATGGTATCATTAGGATTAAAAATAATTGCAGGTTCTTTTAAGGTAGATGATTGTCCATTGCTAAAATTCCATTGGTAGGAAACAATTGAATCTAAATTGTTTATTAAGTCTGCCTTAAATTTAACCGGATTACTTTGACAACTTTCTTGATGATTGATACTGAAATCAATTTTATTAGGTTCTAATTTCCATAATTCATATCCTGAATTTGTAAGACAAGAAAAATATGCTTTATCGTCTTGCTGGTAAATGATATTTGGAAAAGATGATTGAGACCCTTGATTAATATCATAAACTGGTCGGATATTGTTGTTTGCTTCCAATTCAAATAATTCATATCCTAGGTCCTTTCTATAAGCTGTAAAATAAGTATGATTACCAACAGGGTATAATGTTCTAGGGTTAGAAGATTCAATACCTGGATTAATATCCTTAATCATTTGAGTACCAAATGCTGATCCATCACTTTCCCATAATTCAGCACCATTATTTACAGTTGACCCACTAAAATAAATCCGATTATTTAAAACTTGCAAATGATTGATGTTGAACTTGGAGGTATTTAATAAAACCGTTGGATTTGAAAAGGTTGCTAAATATAATCTAGCAGCAGTTGTTGCCAAATAAATTGAATTATTAAATACTCCATACTTTATAACCTGCTGTTCAATTGAGGTACCAACCCCACCTACATCATTATAGAAAGTTTGACCATACAATAATTTACGGACACCTTTATTACTTACAATATAAAGTTCATTACCCATAGCATACATCTGCCTAATAGTATCAGAGGATGTTGCAGCTGGAATCCATATTAATTCTTTTGTAGATATTCTTAATCTTGAAATCGGACCAATATGAGAATTCAATACATACAAAAAATCTCCAACTAGCACTTTTCTACCTGCCGGTATTCGATACCTTTGTCCATCGCCAAAATTTGATGTAGTTACCGTATTAGAAATTAAGTTATACTCATGAAGAACTGCGTATTTATAGGATGTATTATCAACAACATCAAAATAAATTTTATTATTCGCTATTATAAAATCCTGAATAGATTTATAATTAAGATTGAAAATTTTAACTGTTCCTGCCAAAGTTCCATTTGTTTTAGCAAAATACCATCCAGATGAATCATCGTCATACTGACCATAATAGTATCCATTGTGATATATGCCTCCTGTATAAAATCTACCTCCTGCAATTTTTGTTATCAAATCTGTTTTGGTATTGATTTGGTATAAACCAGATTCAAAGTCATTTTGAACTGCATCGTAGGCATCCATACTAATAAAAACATTATTGTTTTGTTTGAACAAAAATTCTGGAAAAGAAGATTCTGTTTGTGTTGAATCAAATGGCTTTAAATCAATAACAGGATTGGCAGTAATTTCTAAAATATTACTTGGTGAAAGACTAATCAATTTATCATTTATTTGAACAGGCTTTACTGTCCATATTTTTCTAACTTTTGAAAAATTATTAATATTAAACGACATGGAATTAAAATTAACAGTTTGTATATATACTTCACCATTAATCAAGAAAGGAGTATCATTTAATTTATCAACTTCTAAATAATTATCAATACCATTTTCTTTATAAACTAAAGCAGTACTTGTTTTTAAAGTACTATCTGCAATTGCCCAACAAGCCTTTAACCCATTCCAATGATTAATATATTTATATACTAAATACTTGTTCCCTATTTTTAATTTCTGAGTAATGTTTCCTCCTTGATCACTTGCATATAATTTGACAGAATCACCAGAAGTATACTCATATAAATCTGATTGAGGAAATTGACCGAATTTTGCTCGGATTAAAATTTTACTATTTACAATTTTTATTTCATCTGGCACATCAGAAGTTGGAGGAAAATAAATTTGATGAAAAGAAGTATCTGTTAATAAATTCATTCGAGAAATACATCTACTGTATGGAATATTTAAGGGAGAATGCAAAACATAAACTACATTATCTTTTACCACAAAGCTGTAAATATAAAAATCAACCCCATCCATTTTAGCTTTTAAAAGCAGTTTTGTTCCATTGGGTTTTAGATTAGTATACCAAAGCTTAGCTCTATTATTATTAAAACTAAAATAAATTGTATCATTCTTTTGGAAAGTGTTTGTGGGAAAACCAATACCACTATATATAAATTCGTTATCAAAACTAGGAAACTTTAATTTATAAAAATCTGATATTCCAGATGTAGTTATTCCAGCTGAAAAATACAAAGTATCACCATTAAAAATGCCACAAGAATGGTAATTAGTGAAACTTGCTGTACTTGTAAATATATTATCATTCCTAGCATCAATTATTTTAATTGGACCAGCATCTTTTAAAATATATAAGTAGTTATTAGAAGTGATATATCTTATAGATAAATAATTCATATTTGGAAAAGTAATTAAATGCTTACTACCTGAAACTGTTCCATCACATACAAATAATTGAATCTCGTTAGAACTAATTTTCAATACTATATAAGCCTTGTTTAGAATACTATAAATTTTTTCAATAGTGGCACCTGCTTCAACCAAAGTTCGAAAATTAGTATTGACCATTAATGAATTTATATCCACAGTTCCTTCATTTGTGCCGTCACTCACAAATAATTGTTTCATACCTTTTAAGATATAAATATTAGAAGATGTTTTAAAGAATTCACCTGCAAAGGGCAGATTGGAAGCAATAATTTTAGTCCCTAATTTTGTACCATCTGTTTGGCACAAATAATAGCTATTATCATTATTAGTAGAATATGAATATTCGTAACTATTAAGTCGGGGGCAGATAAAATAAAATTTATTTTGGAATTCAATTCCTTTATCATGCATTGTGCCATAACCTCCTTGATAAGATTGATATGTGTTAAAATCACCTAATGGGGTTACTTTTTGACTATAAGTGGTCCCAATTTGAGTTAACCCCAATAAAAGAAATAGGAAAATGTTTTTCATCCACAAATATATTGTTTTCACATTTAATTGTAAATGAAAAAAAGCAAAAAGTGCTTATAAGCATCATTCAATCAGATTATCAATTCTGAAACCCATTCTTTAAATATTATTTACAATATTCAGTATATTGAATTTTCATTCCTTAATCAACTTTCCACTATACAAAACATCATCAGCAAGTATTTGGTAAAAATAAATTCCACTGTGTTTCATATCTAGCTCGCTTAACATTATTTCATCGGAGTTTTCAAATTCTTTATGCAGTAAAATTTTGCCTTTTGAATCATACAATTCAATCTGAAGGTTTTTAGCAAATGTAATAGAAGCAGTAGTGATATTATTAAATGGATTGGGGTAAAAATTCAATGATCCACTCTTTAATCTACTTTCGGTGAAGGTGCTGTTATTAGTATTTATTTTCCTGATAAAGTTTGAATAAAAGGCAGAAAGAATATATCCATCATCTGTTAAATAATTATCGAAATAGTAGCCGTGATTTTTATCATATCGAAATTTAATTTGGAGTTCTTTATCTAATTGAACTAAAAGCACATCAGAACTTGATTTCCCATCATAATCGCCCCCAATCAAAAATGAATTATTGTTGTAATGATAGGAGGTAATCCAAAGATTTGGAAAAGATTGGTTGACTTTTGATAAATAATTAAAATTATCATCAAAACTTAACATAGATATAGTGGCTCTTTTATAATCAGCTAAATCGGTCAATACTAAACATTTATTTTGTTTTTTATCAACCACTAATAAATGTGGAACATAGCCT
Organism: Sphingobacteriaceae bacterium; assembly: GCA_965279595.1. Lineage (GTDB taxonomy): Bacteria > Bacteroidota > Bacteroidia > Sphingobacteriales > Sphingobacteriaceae > CAIKLP01. The sequence goes on along the minus strand of OZ257246.1, from coordinate 1,706,146 downwards.
CCAAATTCTCCAAAAATTCTATCCGCTATTTTATTACTGAAGGCATCCATTTTTTGAAGAATTATTCTGCTGTTAGAATTTGAAGTAGGCCTTTGATAGAATAATGCATATAGTGTATCCTTAAGCAGATCAAAATCTACTAAATCATAATTTAAATTATAACTATAAGATATTGGAAGCACTCCACCTGAAGAGTCAGTATAAAAAATTACATTATTGGAAGTACTTATAATACACTTACCAGAGCTATTGGCTTTGATTGATTGAATTGCACCTAAACCAGTAATTGTTTTTGTCCAAAGAATATTTAAATCAGCATTGAATTTAATCAGTTTATTGCTATCTGCAACTAGGATATGGTTAAATGAATCCTTAACAAACTTAATTTGTTTATTAGTTAAAATGTGCTTACTATTTTCAATCAAAACATTGCCACTTTTATTAGTTTTAAAGCAATGAAGTTTTATCTGGTCATTTTGCTTCCATGAACCAATAAAATAATAGGAATTTTGCATTTCGGTACAAAAGGCAATATCTCCTTTAAAATTGGAATCAATATCTTTCTCAAATGTTTGAGCTTTTACCTCAATTTGATGTAACAATAAAAGGAATAAAAATAAAAACTTAGGGTAAGGAACCATTGAAAGTGATAATTTCCTTTAACGTTTTGGCAATTGAATTTATTTCATTTGAGGAATGGGAATTACAGACAATATCCAAAATTGCAGTTAATAACTTTAAGAATACACCTAAGTATTGAACAATACTTAGGTGTATAGCCTAAACAATTTAACTTAATTCCCAAATATCAGCGGAAATAAAAAGCATACCACAATACTCCAAATAAAATAAATTGGTAAATAAGTTGCAATTGATTTGCCTACGTCTTCAATAGTTGCCTTCTTCCCAATTACTCTAAACAATTGAGCTGTTACTAAAAGCAAATTAATTAACACTAAAATATTACTGCCTAATACTGCTAAACGATTTGGAGTAATGCCCCATTCGGATATTCTAAAAACAATTGCTGAAAGGGCTATTGCATTTACAATTATGGTAACTATAGAAAGCAATAATAATATCCCTAACTCCATCTTGCTTTTTTCCGTTTTATTTGATTCAGCTATAGAAAAGAAAATGATAGCCATCACTCCTATTAACAACACATTGAAAATTAATAAAAACTCACGGTCGTTGTATGGATCTTTTCCTGAATAAACAACTGCAACAAGGTAGGTTATGAGCATAATCAAAACCAGTGGACTAAATATCTTTGCAATAACAGGTGAAATTTTACCAACTAATTGAGGATTTTTTTGAGTCAGATATGTACCTAATATTGGTGCTGCAGGCAAAGCAAAGACCAAAACCTGTTGAGCATAAAACTGTTCAATGTTCATTCCTATCAATTCAAACAAACCCATACAAACCCCAGTCATAATTCCTCCTGCAATTAATATGAGCGTAGTAATAACTATTAAATCCCCATTGTATTTTAAAAAGGCTAGTCTCAAAGATGTACCATTTTTCATGTTTCCTACGAAAGCAAATCCCAAAATTGACCACATGAATATGACTAAATGAATACAAGAAAGAACAAATGTATCACTAGTTGTTATGATTGGGAATGAATTAATATATACAACACTTAGAATAATCGCACTTATTATAAAAATTATTTTAGTATTCGATAATTGATTTCGCAATGCAAAGAATAAAATCAAAAATGGTATTACTATAAAACTAATATTTCTTTGGTAGAAATAATCTTCAGGAATATTTAATATGAAGGGGATTTTGGCTATCAATCCAGCAAATAAAATGGAGCTTATCATGATGAGCAAATTTTTTGTTGAGATAAAAGGCCCTGCCTCATCAACAAAATTCAATCGTCCGTTCCAAAATTTAAAAATTGATTGTTCTTTGTGGATTGGATACAACTGGTTGAATGCCATTTTAAAGATTGATTCATCTTTTCGATACAATGCTTCCAATTGTTCTGGTTGATTGAATTGTGCTAAGATTGTTTCTTTTGTGATTTGTAATTGCTCCTCTTTACTTAGCAATTGTGTGTCGTTTCGTGTTTCCATAATAATTTATTAAAAGTTCTTTGTATTTCAAAGTATATGAATAAAAAAAATCATTTCTGCGATTTAATTAATTTTTCAAGAGCTTTTAAATGATCAGTAAAAGCTTTCTTTCCTACCTTTGTTAAAAAATATTTAGTGTTCGGCTTCCTTCCAACAAATGATTTCTCCATTTCAATGAACTCTTCTTTTTCTAATCCTTTCAAATGACTTGCTAAGTTACCATCCGTAACATCCAATAACTCTTTCAATGTATTGAAATCAAGCCCATCATTCACTGCCAATGTTGACATGATGCCTAATCTAATTCTACTTTCAAACGCTTTCTGCAAGCCATTAATAGATATTCTCACTTCTCGTATTTGTAATATAAATAGATACCATAAACAATATGCATGATTCCGAAACCAATTGCCCAAAATAACAAACTATACTCTATGAAAAATGTGCTCAATAATCCTAAAGCAATTTGTATGAGTCCTAAATTTTGAACATCATTGAAAGTATATTTACTGGCATTATATAAGGCCAATCCATAAAAAATTAAAGTAAATGGAATTAACAAACCAATAATGCCATTAGCTATACAAAACAATAAAAGAATGCCTCCTACTAATAATGGTACAACCATACTCAAAACCATGCGTTTGGCTGTGCTGTTCCAAAGTTTCTCTTCTCGTTTATCTGCATTTTTAAATGAAAGAAAAATTGCGGTACCAATGGCCAATATCATAATAACCGAAGCCAAACCAATGATATTTAACTTATCAAAATCCAAAGGTGAATTACTAACCAATAATGTTTTAGGGTTGAAATGAAATACCTGATGAGCGATATAGGCCCCAACTAAAGCATAAATTCCAGCCATCACACCTGATAAACCAGAGAGTGATAAAAATTTACTAGAACGCTCCATCATGTTGCGTATCTCCGTAATATCTTGAATATAGTCCTTTTCTTCTTTCATTTAAAAGTACTTTTTTTTTCAAAGTAAAATAATAAAAATGACTTCTGCAAGAGAAATTTGAAAAACAATCCTTAAAAATGCACTATCAATATTTTTTTACCCTTTTTTAACATAAAATAGCTATTTACAAATCCATTCATTTTTTTGAAACACCCATTTGAGTTAGTGAAAGTTTCCTTTGAGTTATTCTAATTTTAAATTGCATAAGGCAATGCTTAATGCAATCGCCAATATTGCAACAAAAGGTTATTTCAATTAGCTTTCATACCCATCTCCTTTCTTGATAATCATGTAGATAAAGTTTAACTTGCTGCTTTATCTAACATTATGAAAAAACATTTAGTGCTTGTTGTTTTCTTATTTTCCAATTTCTTGATATCACAAGCCCAGACTACTGTGACTTTAGGAACAGGTACAACTGCATCAAGTATTGGGGTAATAACAAATATGCAAGGTGCAAGGCCATACACTTCCCGTCAAAAATCCATATATACTTATAATGAATTAACTGCAGCGGGGGGAGGATTAGGATTTATTTCCAAAATAAGATGGTACAAATCAAATAATGGAAACTACCCAACTCCAAATGGGATTTTTCGAATCTATTTGTATCAAACTAATCAGTTAGAATTTCCTAATAGTTCAGAAGATTGGATATCTTCTGCTAATCATACTCCTATAAAAAAAGTATTCGAAACTACAACAGCAAGTTTTGACCAAACTATTGGTTGGGTAGAGTTTACATTAGACAGTTTCTATAATGTTCAAAAATATTCAAGTATTGTTGTAATGTCGGAATTTGTACAATTTTCAGCACCTGGAAGTTTTGCTCCTTCATGGCAATATACATCCTTCCTAAGGCAACATTGCTTTTCAGGCAAAGCTGCAAATACAGGCGATGATTATATGCTAACCGATGCTAGCAGACCTAACATACAATTTGTGATGTTTCCAAATTGTCCAATAAAAGTAAATATCCCACAGCCATCCATTTATCGTTGTAGCACAGATACACCAAGTATATCTGTACAAAACCCACAGGTTGGTTATACTTACACATGGAGACCTTCATTAGGTTTAAATACAACAACAGGGACCACAGTTCAAGCAAGCCCAGGTTCTAGTACTATTTATTATGTGAGAGCTTTCAATGGAAGCCCATCATGTTATACAGAAGATACAGTAACCGTTTACACTGAAAGTACCAATGATTTGGTAGCAACTTTAACTAGTTGTGCTTGTTTATCAAAATCTACCAATAATATTATTAGTGTCCCAATTAAATACAGCAGTGCAAATTTAAAATGGCAAAAAAGAGTTACGAATGTTTGGATTGATGAAACCAATGCATCGTCTACTACTATCAATTTTAGTCCACCTGCTGGCCCTTCTTCATTTTACAGGGTAAAAATGACCACGCCAAGTTGTGTTTTTTATTCAAATGCTGTAAGAACAACAGATTTTAATTTCATTCCATCAACGGTAAGTATTGGAAACAATCAAGAAGATGACACTTATTTATCATTGACAAAACCATCAGGTTTTTTTGATGCAATTAATTGTGTGGGTTTATCTACAAATGTCGAAGCAATAATTAAAGAAAATCTACAAAATGAAAATGGAGAAATTGATTTAATTGATAAAAACAATGGCTATTCAATAGTTATAAAAAATGATACGGCATCAAGAATAATAAAAGGTAGTTCTGAAAATTGTCTTATTGGCTTAAATGGTATTGATAGTTTGTCATTTGATGGAGGTATTAATAATGGCTTGACATTCATCAACGAAGGAAATGGTAACATAGTCAATTTTACAAATGCATCCAATTACAATCAATTAAAGAATTGTGTACTTCAAGCAGGAAGTACATTTTTATCAAATACAGTAATTGCTTTTGGCTATGGGAATAATAATTCTGGAAATAATTATAATGAAATTATTGGATGTAAAATAACTAGAAGGTTCGGTTCGTATATTAATAATGGAATATATTCATTAGGGAATAATAATAATATGAATCTAATGAATAGATATAATAAAATTAGCAATAACTACTTTTATGATATTTACACACCCACTGGTGGAGGGAAATCTATCAAACTTACGGATGGTAATTCTAACTGGACTATAACAGATAATCATATTTACTTATCGAATACGCTATCCTTAACAAGTGCGGTTTTTATAGAAGGAATAAATATTACTTCTAATAGTGCAGAGAATATGGTTGTATCTGGAAATTATATTGGAGGGAACAGTCCAAATGCACAAGGACTCTGGAAGTATATCAGTGCAGGGTCATTGCACAATTTCACTGGAATTTATTTAGCAGTTTTATCTGCAACTTGTTCAAACAATGTAATTCGGAATTTTTCAATTACTTCTTCAAATGTCAAATCACAAAGTTCCAATTTTACTGGAATTTTCCTTTCAGGAAATATGAATGTAAATGTTAAAAATAATCTAATCGGTGATCTAAATAATAATTCTTCTATCTACATCAATATTGGCGCTCAAGAAGAACCAGATATAATTGGTATTTGGTCTGATGGTGCAAAAGGGACATTCTCTAAAAATACTATTTCAGGATTTAATGTAATTTCAACCAGTTCATTTGCACCTGGTGTTTATGGAATATTTACTGGAACCACTCAGTTTGGAAAATTAACTATTGATAGCAATAATATTTTCAATTTCAGAACAGCTACAAGAGGAGAAACAGCATTGATTGCAGTAAATGGATCAAGTACCTATTCAACAATCATTTCAAATAACACCATTAATAATATATTAGCTGAAAAATTAGAGTTAACCGGACTCAAAGGAATTTATAAAACAGGAAATGGACCACTTACTATTTCGAAAAACAAAATTTCTAATCTAATTACTGAATCCTATTTAGCACCAGGAAATTATTTTGCAGTAAATATTGGAATTTATAGTAGTTCGGCAGATACTACTCAAAAAATTGAATTCAATGAAATTCATCATTTATTTGCAAAACTAAAAGGAACGAATTTGCAACAATCGATTGTTCTAATTGGAATTGGAATTAATAATGCATCAGGGAAAGTTTATGCCAATTCTAACAAAATAAATAATCTTGAAAATTTATCAACTTACTTGTCTGAAATTCGAGGCTTTTCAATCACTGCCTCTAAAAGAATTACATTAGTAAACAATGTTGTATCATTAAAATCAGATAGCAATTTAAATAATATCACTATTCATGGCATCAATGATAATATTAGTGCAAATTCATCATCTTTTTATTATCACAATACAATTCTCATAGATGCTTCAACAACAAGTATGAGTAACTTAAAGAGTAGTATTGCCTATTTAAGAAATTTCAATTCTTTGAGTACTCACAAAAACAATATGTATATCAATAGGAGACATTTTGGTGCAGGTTGGCAATATGCATTCAGTGGAGTTACAACAAATTTAATTGCTGATCATAACATCTATTATTCATTGGATAGTACCAAAACATTTATGTTCAATTTTAATGGGATAACAGTAACTTCATTCAATGGTTGGAAAGCATTTAGAGGCAATAACATCAATGCAGATGGTCATTCCATTTTTAGTAATACTGAATTTATTTCCTCTTCTGATTTATATCCAACAACTAATAATTGTAAATTAAACGATAAAGGAACAAAACTATCATCAGTTCAACTTGATTTTAACAATGTAGTTAGAGCAAACATTCCAGACATTGGTGCTTATGAATTTATTGGAGATCAACAAACAATTGAACTCATTGGATCAAAAAATAATTTGGAATGTGGTACAGGAGATTCAATCAGACTCACGATTGATAGTCTTGGAGCTAATAGTATAAAATGGTATAGAAATAATATATTGTTAAGTGGTTATAACAACGATACTATTTATGTAAAAGAATCTGGAAATTTCCACGTGGAGATTCCAGAACTAATCTGCAATTCAACTTCAAACACATTTACCATCAATAGAATACCGCGGTCAGAAAATATTTTAGGTGTTGATACTTATATTTGCAATGGCTCTTCGAAATTATTAAATGCAGGTTATCCTGGAAGTAAATATTTTTGGAATACAGGAGATACCACCCAAACAATTTCAATTACAGATTCGGGGAAATATACTGTATTTATTAAAACAATAAATTGTGATGTAGTTGATACCATAAACATCAAAAAAGAATCAATACCACAAGTCCATTTAGGTTTTGACACTTCTTATTGTACAAATATTCAAATCACCTTGAATGCAGGTAATGTTGGTTCTACTTATTTATGGAATACTGGAGATACATCACAAACCATTGAGGTGTCACAAAGTGGAGTTTACAGCGTTAGAGTGGAAAATTCAAAAGGTTGTTTTGGATATGACTCTATTCAAATAAATAAACTACCCTTACCTATCGTTAATCTTGGAAATGATTCTATTCTATGTGGAGGCACTTTAAATTATTTACTCGAAGTCGGCAATTCAATTTACACTTATCTTTGGAATACTGGTGACTCATCTCATAATTTATTAATTACAACTCCAGGAACTTATAGTGTTCAAGTATTTGCAAACAATGGTTGTACATCATACGACACCATTCAGTTTTCACAAAGCAATAATCCAATTTCTAATTTTTCAATTTTACAACAAGGTGCTAATCAGGTAACATTTTTTTCTATACCACAAACTAATGTTCAATTTCTTTGGGACTTTGGAGATGGTTTCACTGACACTTCTCATAACCCAATTCATACTTACCAAACATCCGGAAATTACATCATTACCTTATGGTGCATTGATACAATCAGTCAATGTGCATCAAATAGCGTCGATACAATAAGTATTTTCCTTGGCTTAAATGAAACATCGCATTTATTTCAATTAAGTGCCTACCCTAATCCCATTGAAGATCAATTAACAATTAGTTTGGAACTTTTTGATGAAACAGAATTACAAATTGATATTTATGATTTGCTGGGTAATAAAATTCAAACAATTGTTGATCAAAAAACTCAAAAAGGTAATCATTTTTTTGAATGGGATGCCAGTTTATTTAAACCAGGAGTATATTATCTAAAAGTTAAAGTTGATGATCAATTATTTGTTAAAAAAATTATGCGAATTGAATAATTCAATTTTTCATTTATAAAGTATTTCTTTAAAATAATAATTATGGTAAAAATTTTTATTACAATACTTTTCAGCTTGGGTACAAACATATTATCTGCACAAAATATTTTTCTTAAAAATAGCTTTGATTCTCATGAAATAAATAATTCCAACACCTCGGAAAATGCTTGTAAAAGAAATTGGTTCAATGAAAAAGAAGAATTACCCTTTTTAACTAAAGAAGACAGCTTTTTAATTTTTGAATATGTTAATAAACACAAGCTAAATATTAACCCCAATTTGAAATTTAACAATTTTGTTTATCTATTACCAAGAATACGAGAACAAGTAAATATTGATTTATATGATAAATTAATAGCTAATAAAAGCATTTATTACAAAGAACTTAATTGGATTGATATTATAAATTTAATTCAATCAGACGCAATCATTGTTGGAAGGGTGATTGACAAAAAAGAAAATTTCAAACTTAACCATGTATATTTTTATAAAACAGACTATTACATTATTGTAGAAGAAGTTATTCATGCTTATTTTCCGGTACAAAAAGGTGATACAGTTTTGGTAAAATCAAGTTTGGGGATTTGCGGAACTTGTGATCCCAATCAAAAAATTATGATGGTTGTATCGGAACACGAAAAAGACTTTAAAATTAATGAGCGGCAAGTTTTTATGTTAGAACATAATTCAGGCTATTACATGAAATTTTTAAAAATTTACCATACAGGCTTATATGATGATCAATATTGCAGGTCTGCATTTGAGGTCCCAACATACCCAGGAATTTACACAAATGACTCCATTAAACTAACAAAATGGATTGATTTATATAAAGACTATTTTGAAAGCATCAAATAATTATTTTCCTTTTGAATAATATAAATGGTTTTATAAAATATAAATTCAGAAAAAATATAATTGAGAATAAATTGAAAAAGGGACATCAAATCAAATTGACAACCCTTTTATTCACTCTTCTAAAAAAACTAATTATGGATAAACTTCCCAGTTAAACCTAAACCTGGTATTTTATAAACATAGACACCTTTTGGCAATTCAATAATAGAAATATCGAATGGAGAAGAATTAATATTTTCTTCATGAACTTTCTCCCCCATCAAATTAAAGATTTCAAATGTTTCATTAATATTTTCTTTGAAAGAATTTAACTTTAAATGAAGTACGTCTTTAGCAGGATTAGGGTATACAGAAACTGCTGCATTTCTATTTTCTTCCACATTTAACATTACATTTTTCAAAATCAAATGGAATCTTTTGTTACCCATAGAATTTGCATCGGAAGTAATTTCAAATTCGTAGGATTGTTGATTAAACAAATCCATATAAACATTTAAAAAAGCATCAAACAAAATAAATTGATTACTTGTGGTAGCAATACCTGCTGCATCAAATGTCAAAGTATGTTTACCGTAATAAGGAACTTGTCCATTATAACTAAATACTGATAAATGTATAGTATCTAGTCCAGTAGTTTTAGGATAAGCATTGATTGCTAAGTTCGTTCCATTTCCCGTTTTCGAATATAAATTTAAATGGTCATTGAAAAACTTATTTGCATCATTTGGGTCAATAGATTCCTTGTTTGCTCCTTCAATAAATGCAATTAAAGATTCATCTACTACTAAGTCAGGATCTGTCAATTTTATTTTCAACAAACTTGCATTAAGTTGTGATGGGCTGCGGAAAAAATTAAATCCTGTTGCACTCACTTTTACATCTTCCGTAAATTGTATGGCAGCATTGGCTGCATCAGCTTTCACAAAAAAGCCCTGACCCGAAGGAATGTATTGAGTTACTGAATTAGTACCAGAATTTAAATCTGCATCATACACTCCATAGTTACCATTGTTAGCATTGTATGCCCAGAACTTATTTTGCATATTGGTTTTTGTCCAACCAGTATTTGCATCAAAGTCGATTACACTTGCATATGGATTACCAACTAAATTAAATCCATCAGCAGTTGCTGTGTTCGTATTGGTAAATGAAAGTGGAATATTGATAGTTCCAGTATTTGGGGTACCTAAATAATCAATCGTTGCATCATCAGGAATTGTCCATTGATTAAAAGGGTCAGCAAGAATTCTACTTCCTCTTCCAAAAACTTCAAAGCCTGTGCCCGTTGTTATTGTTGAATTGATATTTGCGGGGTCAGTCCAACCTATGCTTGCTGCACCACTTAAAGATTCATTATAGGTTCTTACAGAAGCAACACCAGTTAAACTATTATCAAATCCGTTGGCAGAGCCACCTGTACCTGAAATATAGATATCATCTATTAATTGAGTTAAGTCAATTGATCCAGAAATATTAACTGGCGAAGAAAGCAATCTCCATCTGCGTTTGTTTGCACCACCAGGAATAAAGCGTTGAATTTCAAATTGAGTATTCGTTGTGGTATTAATAGAAGCTGAACTATTTAACTTGGCAATGGAAGCGGTTTGTGCAGCTGTTGACAGTAAGATAAATTTGCCAACACCAGAAAAACGTAAAATTCCACTTTGAATATCTAGTTGATTTACTATTTCAATTCGGTTTGCGAAATAGCAAAAATTAGTTGGTACACCAAGTTGATTGATAGTTAAATTTTTTAATCGATTCGTTACACCTGGTGTAGTGTTGTTTAAACCAAAAGTTCCATTATTTCCTGTTTGTTGTAGATTCATGGTCATGGATGAATTATCATGACCTATAATTCCAGTTAGTAAGTCTCCCGTGTAGAATTTAATGATGATGTCATATCCATTCAATTCCAAAAATGAATTCGTAACAATATTTAAAGTAGAAACATTGACATTTCCATTCAATTTATTACTGAAATTATTGGTCAAAACAACTTTATAATTATAAGTTCCAGCTGGAATGAATTGACCGGCAGCTCCATTAAAATTCATGGCAGAAGCCACAGTTAAATTTGAAGGATATGGGTTCGAAGTTGTATTTTGAAGATAGACATTTCCTAAACCAACAAAAGAAGTTAAAGTACCAGTTATTAGATTTGTGCCCATATCTAGTTTAGAAAAAGTTCCAACACTAATCAAATTAGAAACATTTAAATTTCCTTCTGCAATTTTAGTTCCTGTACTTTCAATATACAAACCATAATAATTAAACACTGGAACATTTTGATTAGTGCCATTAAAATGAATCTCTGAATTTGCAATAGTGAAGGGCCCTGATCCAGGAGTGAATACTGCAGAAATTGAAATTGCACCTGCTGTTGACAATGTTCTAGCGCCTCCAGTTATATTTAAATTTGTATAAGTTCCTCTGATAACTTGTTGAGCTGATGCACTTGAATAATTAACATTAAAACTCCATATTAATCCGGCAGGTACTGGTGTAGATAAAGTACAAGTAGTATTTAAAGTACCAGTACCGCTTGTAGTAAGGGTGCCCCCAATTACTTCAATGGTATTAACTGTAAGACCATTGTTGATAGTAAATACTCCGCTTATTACTGTTGAACCTCCTGAAATAGTATATGTTCCAGAACCACTACATTTTAATCCACCACTATAAGTACCATATGGAATAGTTTGTGATGCACCATTATACTCAACCAAAAATGCCCAAGTTTTATTACTAGGAATTGGTAGTGCTGTGGTGTTTTGTGTTTGTAAAGTACCACTGCCAGAAGTTGATGAAATTGTTCCAGTAATAGTGAATGTACTTAAATTGAATGTGACATTCGCACTGATTGAAAGAACTCCATTAACAGTTATATTTCCAGTTATACCCTTAACACTAGTACCAGAACAAGTTAAATTGTTATAGGTAATATTAAATGGTACAGTTTGAGAAGCACCATTAAAATCTATAGTTGAACCAGTTACTGTTTTTGTACCAGCTCCAAATGAAAGTGTATTTGAAACTCCAATCACACCTAAACTACTCAAAGTTCTATTGCCAGAAACATTGTTTAATAAATTTGTATAATTACCATGAACAATTGTTTGTGCAGAACTACTCAAATAAGTTACTGTAAAACTCCAATTAACAGCAGCTGGGATTGGAGTAGAAGTGGTATTGCTGGTATACAATGTACCTGTACCAATTGTACTCGTAATGCTGCCAGTTAAAGCAAAAGTTGAAAGCGAAAGTATTGTTCCTGAAAGTATTTCAATAGAACCATTTACTACTAATGCTGCAGTTGCTGTTTTAGTACCAGTTCCTGAACACATCACTCCTAAACTAAAAGTACTAGCAGGAATACTTTGTGAAGGTCCATTAAATTCTACTATAAAGGTCCATGTTTTAGAAGCAGGAATAGGTGTTGCGCTTGTATTTTGTGTTTGTAATTTTCCAGTACCAGAAGTAGATGAAATAGTACCACTTATTAAATTGGTTCCGATATCTAAGGTAGAACCTGATGCAATTGAAAGGATACCATTCATTGTTAATGCAGCACCTGGGGTTTTTGTAGAAGAACCCGAAAATGAAAGATTAGCATAATTGATAGTTGTATTAATAACTTGTGATGAATTACCAGCATATTCAAAAGTGGAACCAGTGGTTGTAAAAAACCCTGCACCTGCTGTAAATGTACCAGTAACTTTTACCAATCCTCCATTCGGTAAAGTTCGACTACTTCCTGTTAAATCTAAATTCCCATAAGTACCAGCAACAACTGTTTGCCCACTTGAACTATTGTAAAATACATCAAATACCCACGTAACATTTGCTGGTATTCCATTATTTGAAGATGTAAGTGCCATTGCTCCTGCACCACTTGTAGATCCAACTGTTGTAATTGCATTACTACCCAATCCAAAAGAAACATCTTGTTCAACTCTTAAATCACCGCTTACAACTAGCCCTGAAAAACTTAAAGATTTGGTGAACGATCCACTTAATGTCAAATTATAAAAAGCTGTATTAACTGCAATTGATTGAAATAAGCCATTATAATTTACAGTAGCACCTGCACTGTTAAAAACAAAATTAGGATTGTTTGCCATACTACCAGCAATATTTAATGTACCGTTGGAAGTGATTGCAAAAACATTTTCTCCAGCGGCACCATTCAAGGTGATATTACCTGAAACGGTAATGGTTCCTGTACCAACAGTCAGTATATCCTGGGTTGTATTATTAGTAGTATTAGCCATAGTAATACTTGCAGCTATTAGATTACCTGATCCCACCAATATACTTTGATCACCACTGGTACTTGTTGGATTGGTAAATGTTATTGCTCCAGCAGATGTTAAAGTTATTCCCGAAGAAATATTAATAGTACTTGCTGTACTTGCTGCTGTAAAACTAATAGATGCACAAGTAGCATCAGCAGTTACATTGATAATTGAGTTGCCATTAATTTGAACAGCATCACCTGAGCCTGGGACACCTGATGGCGACCAATTTCCTGGAACATTCCAATCACCAGAACCTACATAAGTTTTTTGTGCAAAACCATTAGAGATAGAAAAAGCTAGTAGACAAGAAATTGCTACTACAATCAGTAATTTAATTTTCATTTGATATAATACTTCGTTTAAAAAATCAACACGAAAGTATTACTCATAGGAAGTTCTATATAGGATTCACCCCCAAAGATGTAGGCATTTACCCCGATGATGTTAGGTGGCTATACCCCGAAAATGTTATAAAAAGAAAAAAATAATGGAGTGAAAATTGGGTAATCAAAATATTTAACGTAAAATTTAAATATCAAATTTTAACTATTCTTTTACAAATTCATAATCATTCATGGTATTCAAAAAAGCAACTATTCTTCTTTTCTCATCCATTGAAAACACTTCCTTACCTAATGTGCTTTGCATTTTGGGGTCAAGATTATTATTATTTGGGACTGAATGAGAATAATAATCTAGCACTTCAAACAATGTATTAAATCTACCATCATGCATATAAGGTGCAGTAAATTTCAGATTTCTTAAAGAAGGTACTTTGAATTTGCCTATATCTTTAGAATTTTTTGTTATATCAAAAACTCCATTGTCTAATCCTCCATCTAAATTAGAATTATTTACCAAGCCATTATTTGCGAAACTTAAATTAGTACCTAAAACATAAGGTTCCGTTTGATGACAATTAGAACAAGCAACAACTCTTGAACCATCATTTACTAATTCAAATCCCAAATATTCATCTTCAGTAAAAGTAGATAGTCCAGCTATCACACTATCAAATTTTGATTGATTTGAGATTAAACTTCTTAAAAATTGGGCTAATGCAAATTTCAATTTTATACTATCTATTTCAATTCTACCATAAGCTTTTTGAAAGGCAAATATTAAAATTTTATCATCCGTTGTTTTTTGAATGTAATTATTCCAATCAGAATTCATTTCGTTTTTATTATGAATTGGAAATGAAATTTGATCTTCTAACTTTTCAACTCTACCATCCCAAAAGTATGAACCATACCAAGCTAAATTGAATAATGCTAATGTATTTCTATTTTGCAGTCCACTATCTACTCCAAAGCTTAAAGCATTATTATCAGCAAAAGCAAACTTTTTAATATGGCATGATGAACATGAAATACTATTATCAATACTTAATCTTTTATCATTAAATATTAACTCTCCTAATTTAATTCCAGCATTTGTTATTTCGTATTCAATAGGCAATGGCATTTTAGGAAATCCCTTAGTTTGAATATAAGACCAATCACCAACAGTAGAATTAGACATTAAAAAAAAACACAGACATATAAATAATATAGTTACTATTTTATTCATCAATGCCTAACTATTATCTTCAAATTTTCAACTCCCTTGCTATATTTTGCATTGATATAATAAGTTCCATCTGGAAATGCACTTAAATTAAGAGTGGCTCGTTTTGCCTTTTGATTATTTTTCAATACTTCTCTCCCCTCAGAATTTATTACAGAAATAGATTCAATCAATACTTTATCTTCAAATGCAAATGTAGATTCTACATGGACTATGCCATTACTTATATTTGGATAAACTACTATTCTATCTTTAACTTTCAGATTAGAAGATACAGTATGCACAATAGATTCTCTAAATAAAAAATTATCAATCATCCACCCTTCATTTTCAGTTTGAACTGAATCTGAAACGATAGTAAATCGATATAAAAAACTATCAGTAATTAGTTCAGGAGGACCATTGTTGTAAATACAAAACCAAACGTCACGCCATTCAAGATCAGTTCCTGTAAATGCACTTTTATCAGAATATAAATTTATACTATCATAATTAAATCCATAAAAATTGAAATAGTAATTACCAAAGCTTTGTGTATCTAAAGGATTAATCCATGACTTACCGGAATCAAGGGAAAACTCGAAAATTCCATAATCCATTTTATATTCAAAATCGATTTTCTGTGACCATGTAAATGCTAAACTTCGAATCCAATTAGTATAATCAAAATGAGCACCAAACACAATCGAATGATTTAAATTGGTACCATAGCTAGAGTCAATACCTGTAATCAATGCATTGGGATATGACAATGCTGAATTAAAATTGTTTTTTTTTGGCTGTACTACATTCCATGAAACTTTAGAAATAGTATCGATTTTATACCAGATTGTGTCATAAAAAGGAAATTGGAACTCATCAAAATATTGATATTTTGGTGTTTGAGACATACTAAATTTAGACATCAGTATGATGATAGATAAAATTATAAGTTTTCTCATTATTGAATTTCTAATTTATATTCCTTTTCTTAAAAATAATATTAATAATTCGATTTATTGAGTAATCCTTTATAATATTTACAAAATAGTATTAATTAATAATACATTTCTCAATTGAATAAGTTCCTTCAGCTATTACTTTAATGAAATACAGACCATTTGGCAATTCTGGGAAAATTAGTTTCTCAGTAGAGTTCATTTCCTTTTTAATTAGAATTTCGCCATTTAAATTGATAAGCTGAACTATAAAATTATCTTTTCCATTACAATTAATATATACAAAATCACTTGCTGGATTAGGGTAAACTAGTAAATTGGCTTTTTTTAATATCTCATCTCCCAAAACCAAAAAGTTTTCAAATCTTGTTCTTTGCTGTTTTTTTAATTGACCAATATTAAAGTTGAAAACCCAATCCGTTTTTTCTAATAATTCATCATTACTTCCATAAGTATAATCAAAAGCTTCTTCATAAAAATTAGACCATTGACCATTCACGCCATTCAAAATTTGATAATAGGTTTTGTTCAAATGTGCATCAAAGATTTTTTCAAAGCGCTGCTCAGGAACAAAACTTCCATCAACATAAGCTAATGTGCTAATTAAATAACTACCATTTAAATCAAGAAGTTTTTTTGTGTACGATTTACTTGTATCATATTCATTTTTAGCTTCATTCCAATTCTTATATAAATAACTTTGCACATTATCTTGGTTATTTACATCTCTATCCCAACTATTCCATTTAATGTTATCATACAATTCCATGTTCAACCAAGTATGATTGATTGAATTAAATTTGCTTGTAGATACTTGCACTAAAGTATCTTGCAAATCATAAACATAAGATTGCTTTCTAATTGTATTCCAAGTATTGTTTGTTGTATCGAAAAAATCTGAAGTTTGATGATCAATTAATAAATTATTTGCATATATATAATTTACTCTCACAAAGCTATCCCATCTTGCTATATTGGTATTATACTTAATTAAAGTTTCTGATTTTCTCCTATCAAGTGAGTCATACACAAAATCTGTTTGCTCGCCTAATACCAAAGCTGTATCATTATTTGTTATTTGATGAATTAAAAATAAGCTAATATCATTTTGACTACTATATTGCTTAATAGCTCTTAATGCTATTCTCCATGCATTTGTATTTTTGTCCCAAGTTTCATTTTGAACTAATGATTCAAACTTATTCAGATGATAGGATTTTACAATTCGATATGTTGGATTTAAAGTATTACTAATGGTATCCATCATGTAATTGGTCATCATTAACATATTTCCAAATGCATCATAACTATATACTTCTTTTGACAATACAATGTTATTCTTATCTACTGAAATTTTTTCGGATACTAGTCCTAAATTATTATAAGTAAAATTGGCATTTGCAAAATTTATCCACAAGTTTGAAACACTGTCCCATGCATCATAGTGCTCAGCTTGGGCAAGGTATTTATTTGCATTTACTGATTGAGTAGTTTTTTTATGATTGATTTCCCAGAAAGGGTTATTCTGAGAATATGATTGACTAATAGAAAGTATAACTAGCAATATTGATAGAAATGTGTTCTTCATAGGTTAATTAAATTAAAGCTGCGAATATCACATCTTTAATAATAATCATGCCAATTGTAAAAACATTTTTACCTTACAAAATCATCATCGATTTCATCCAAATTTTTGCTGAACTGTTCAATTCAACAGCATTTAACTTTTAAAAATATCAGGTTTTGCTAATGATAAAAATAATTTATATTTAAAAATGAAGAAATTAATTTTAACTGTTATCTATATATTGACGAGCTTATACTGTCATGCCCAAGATAGTAGCAAAATTAATACTAATAAAATATGGATTGCAGCTGGAAGTCACGCTACCGTATTAATTGCTGGCATGGCTGGATTAAATTACATTTGGTATGATGGACATAGAAAATTGGGCTTTCATTATTATAACAATGATGGCAATGAGTATTTAATGATAGATAAATTAGGTCATGGGTTCTCAGCATATCAAGAAAGTAATATTGCTTATCATTCACTCAGATGGGCAGGATTATCAAAAAAAACTGCTTTACTAATTGGCGGACCAATGGGATTGATATTACAAACACCCATTGAAATATTTGATGCTATGTATGATGGTTATGGTTTCTCTAAAAATGATATGATAGCAAATTTCAGTGGCTCTGCCTTATTTACTGTTCAAGAATTGGTATGGGATGAACAAATTATTAAACCTAAGTTTTCCTATTCTCCATCAGACTATAGAAAATATCATCCTGATAAATTAGGAGAAACACAACTAACTAGTTTCTTTTTAGATTACAATGCACATACTTATTGGTTAAGTTTTCCTGCAAATAAAATAATACCAATGGATAAAACACCTAAATGGCTCAATTTAGCTTTTGGATATAGTGCCAATGGCATGATTGGAGAATTTGAAAATTTAACCACCTATCAAGGGAACCCAATTCCTAGTTTTGAAAGGTATCGCCAATTTTTATTTTCAATAGATGTGGATTTAACAAAAATTCCAACTAAACACAAAAGCATAAGAACATTATTTTTAGTACTCAACAGATTTAAAATACCTGCACCCACTCTTGAATACAATAGCTTAGGGAAATTCAAAGGTTATGGAGTTTATTTTTAGTAAAAATTATTCTTGCCTACTTAATTCATGAACACTCTTTTTGCTATTTCTAGCCAAAACATTATGATGTTCTAATTCTGCAGATGTAAATAGTTTCAACATTTTTTTTCTCCTCCAAGTAAACATCATTCCATAAGCTGGACCTAAAATAGAATATATAATTCCAGCAAGCCCTGATAATCGACTTGGTATAACTAATGCCAAGACAATTGAAATACAACCAACTGCAATCATAATTCCATATTCAAATAAGTTGGTATTTAAATTGTATTGCTCGATTGAGGATAAATGAATTTCTTTTGATTTGGATTTTGCATGTTTATACATCAAAAATAACATCACATAAATTGCAACTAATCCTGCACTATAAATTATCATCAAAGAACGTGTGTCTTCAACTGATTCGAATCTATTTACTAATTCTCCATGTTCCATCACTTGGTTACCTGATGTAATTAAAGAAACCAAGAATTTTAATGGATACACATAAAACAACAATACAAATATTAAACCTGCATTCAAAAACAAAGTCTTGGTATCTCTAAGTCCGAAATAACGGAAATAACGATATTGATGAAACCAAATAGTAAAAATAAAAACAAAGCAAATGAGAAAGCCCACCATTCCTAACATGGATTCAGCCAATTGATGAAAAGTAGAAGGGACTTCTAATGAAATTATAGTTAGTGTTAATGCAAATGCAAAAATAGCATCTGAAAAAGCTTCAATTCTAAATATTTCATGGTTACGCCATTTGTATGGTTCTACACGTTGCGGTTTGGGTTTAAATACTTTCTCTCTAATCATAATAGTTGGTTTCGGTTAAACCAAGATATTAAAATTACCAATAAAGACAAAATTAAGTAAATGCTTAAAAAACAGTAACCAGCCGCTTTTGGATTATATTATGACTATTCAACAAGGCTAATTCACTAACTCAAATAATGTTTTCACTAACTCTTGATAAACTGTTAAACATCTGCTCATTATCTTAATGCAATAATTATCATTTAAAATAAATTAAATAAGAATTCATCAAACTAAAATCACGCAATTGAATATAATTTATATGAATTCTTAGAATACACTCCCTACCCTACCAATGAAAAACAATATGCTGTAATTATTATGATTACAGCATTTTTTTTGTTCTTGTATCGAAATAAATCTATTCAAATAAGTTAAAAACATTAAATTTCAATTAAACACAAAAGCTTTCTATATTTAATTCATCTGCAATTCCATTTGTGAAAATTAAAATATTATATATTCTACTAATTTTATCACCGATTCTTGGACAAGGGCAAAACCCCTATTTTCAAGTAATTGATAGAACAAATGGTTTACCATCTAACTCTGTATATGATTTATTTCAAGATAAAAGAGGTTTTATTTGGATAACAAGTGATGAAGGGTTAAGCAGGTATGATGGTTATAGTTTTCGTACTTACAATAATAATTCTCAAAATTCCAAAGCAGGTTCTTGCATTCGTGAAGATAAATATGGGAGAATTTGGTATGAAAACTTTGATGGCAATCTATTTTATATAGAAGACGATTCTTTAAAAACGATTGAACAAAATCAATTAGGAGGATTTCAACGTTTTGCATTCTTGAATAATCGTTTACTTGCCATTCAAAAAAATACGATCAACTTATATGATTTAAAAACTTTAAAAATCATCAATCAAATTAAATATCAGAAAACCATAGTTGCAACTGCTCAAAGTAAAGACCGATTCTATATTATCACTGATTCCCTATTAAGCATTGATCAATTTGGTAAAGTCTATCATCATAAAAGTTATTTTAAAACTGTGAATTATCCTAGTGTTTTAGCTGAAGCAAGAAATGAAATAATATTAGCAGATAGAAATAATATTAATAAGAAATGTTACGCTTTGATAAATGGTACTTTTAAAGTAAAGTTCGACATAATAAGCCCAGATTTTATTTTAAACATCGCCTATACTGATGATCAAATATGGTTTTGCAGTAAAAATGGAGTATTTGCATTTGATAGTATAGGAAATCAAATCAATTCAAATCCGTATTTTATTAATAAAAACATATCGGATGTAATTAAAGATCGTGAGGGAAATTATTGGTTCAGTTCATTAGACAATGGTATATACTTTGTAAGCTCCTTAGCATTATTACAAATTGATATCAACAATATTGATGTTCAATCAATAGGTAAAATAAACGACAAAACCAGTGCAATTGGTAGTAACAACAATGAAATATTTACAATTGACGAGCATTTCAAACTCAAAAAAATTACCAAAAAATTGCCGAATAATCACAAAGTATATTATTTAAATTATGATAGTATTGGAAATCAAATTTTATATACAAGTTCTACGTTCAATGCAATTGGACTATCAACAAAAACAAATCATTTAAACAATATTCCTATTTCGGTAAAAGAAATCTGCAGAATTGATCGCAAATATTTTGCTTATGCAGGTACTGGCAGTGGAGGTTTATTTTATTTTGATCCTCAAATAAAAAGCAGTTGGGATAATTTTTATAATTCAAAACACAAATCTTCCTTATGGAAAAATGCCAATGTTATTATTCCAAATTCAAGAATAAGATCTGTGACATATAGTAAATACCAACAGTCTATTTACTTTGCTTCAGGCAATGGATTATACAAAGCTACTTCAAAAAAAATTACTGAAATAACCCATCAAAACAAACCCGTTTTTATTAGATATATATATAGTTATGGGAATTTCCAGTATGCATTAGATATGCAAAAACAAGTATTAATGATTGACTCAAATGACCAAATCAATTACTTAAATAATTTGTTGCAATCTGCCTATCGAATCAAATTAATCAAAGTGTTAGACAATTTCTTATTTGTAATTGCAGATAACGGTGTTTTCTATGCCGACCTTCAAGTATCAAAAATAAAATTCAAAAATCTATTTATTGATATAGCTAAATTGGAAATCAAAGACTTTAGTTTTCAAAATAAATGCCTGCTTCTAGTTAGCAATATAGGACTTCTAAAATTAGATCTACTGAAAGCGAATCATGATCTTCCAAAACCAATACTGATTATCAATCAATTTAGTGTCAATGCTAATATTACTACAAACCTATTCTCTGAAGAATTCGATTTTCAACAAAACAACATCGAAATTTCATACTCTATTCTCTCCTTTAAATCAGGATCAAAATATCCTTTGTATTATCAAATTAATTCTAAAGAATGGCAACTGGCTTCTGATGATGCCCGAATTTTAAGATTTTCAAGTTTATCACCTGGCCAATATTTAATTAAATTTCACCTTGGCGAGTTAAACAACAAAACATTAAACGACCAAATAATTACATTTAAAATCAAAGAGCCATTTTGGATGAGACTTTGGTTTATAGTAAGTATGGCATTATTATTTGCTTTAAGTATTTTTATTTATTATCAAAATAGAGTGAAAGCACTCAACAAGAGAAATCAACTATTGACCGAAAATATCTTATTGGAACAAAATTTAGATCGAGCGACATTAGCTTCCATTCGATCACAAATGAATCCACACTTTTTTTTCAATGCGCTAAATACAATTCAATCTTTTATTTATAAAAATGACAAAGAAAATGCAGTTACTTATTTGTCGAAATTTTCTAAACTCACCAGAATCATACTTGAATTTTCTGAGAAAGAAACAATCAGTTTGGAGGAAGAAATTTTTGTACTTACACTATATTTAGAATTAGAAAATGCCAGATTTAATAATGAAATAGATTTTAGCATTTCAAGCAGTGATGATTTAGATATTGAAATGATACGTATCCCTGTAATGTTGATACAGCCCTTTGTTGAAAATGCTATTAAACATGGTCTCTTGCATAAAAACGGAGAAAAAAAATTATTTATTGAATTTACTCAAATTGAAAATCGCCTAGTTATAATTATTGATGACAATGGTGTTGGCAGAAAAAAATCATCAGAAATTAAAAACATCAAACAAGAAAAATATAATTCCTTTTCTACAAGTGCTAATTTAAAAAGAGTTGATTTATTAAATAAAAAAAATAAAAATATTGTTATTAATATTTTTGATAAAACTAATGAAAAAAACGAAGCTTTAGGAACAAAAGTAATTATTAGCATTTCACTGATTAACAACAAAAACTATGAAAATTAAAACAATTATTATTGAAGATGAATTAAGAGCCCAAGAGCTATTAGAGGAAATGATAAAGCTCTATTGCCCAGATTTAGAAATTGTTTCCATTTGTTCAGACTTACCAAGTGGAGTATTAGCAATTCGAAAATATAATCCAGAATTAGTTTTACTAGATATTGAAATGCCAGGTCACAGTGGTCTAGAAATACTCGATTTCTTTGCAGAAAAAGAAGTACACTTCTCAATTATATTTACCACAGCTTATAATAATTATGCCATCAGTGCATTTAAATTATCAGCTATTGATTATTTAACAAAACCAATTGAGCCTACTGAATTGATTGATTCTATTGAAAGGTTTAAGAAAAAGAACAAACCAAATTTTGAAAGTTATTCTGGATTAAACGAATTACTTAAAAATAAAGATCAATTCAAACTTGCAGTGCCGATAGGAAATATGATTAAATTAATTGATATCAATAAAATTCTATTCTTAAAAGCAGATAGCTCTTATACAGAGATTCATTTAACTGACCAAAATAAATTAATAGCAAGCAGAACCCTTAAGAATTTCACTGAAGCATTAAATGATGAACAAGTACTATTTCGATGTCACAAATCTTATATCGTCAATTTGAATCATCTAACTGGCTATTCAAAGGCAGATGGAGGAAGTGTTATTTTGAATGAAAATATTACTATTCCTATTTCTTCAGAAAAAATGGAAGAACTGAAAGGTAGAATAAATCTTGTTAAAAGGTAATCTAATTATAAAGAAGGAAAACTAACATTTGTTTTCCTTCTTTATAATATAGCTTTAAGATTATCTATTTACTTGAATTTCTTCTATTTTATTTATGGAATTGCTGCTTACTTTTATAAAATAAGTTCCAATAGCGAAAGTTGAAGTGTTAACCTGTATGGGTTCATTAGATTGGAAAGTTTTATCATAAACTAAATTTCCAAGAACTCCAGTAACTATAATTCGAACTTTTTCATCAGCTGGAATATTACTGATGCTAATATTCAATTCTGTATTCGTTGGATTTGGAAATAATTTTATTTCTGACATTTTAATTCCACCAGAAGCTGGTCTATCATCATTACCTCCACCGCAAGCCGCCTGTGCTGGAACTGTTGGAATAATCTTCATCGTAGTTTGATTTGATCCAGACATACCTGTCATAAATACAGTATTATCTGAAATAGCTTTGATGTGGTAAATTTGAGATTCATTTGTTCCAAAATAATATTGTCTTCTCCAAATTTCTGCAGCAGTTGAATTGTTGTACTTCAATAATGCATAACCACTGTGACCACTAGGTGCACTTTCAAATGTTCCACCTCCTACATAAACATTATTTGATGGATCAATGCTAATGCTTACTGTTTGACCATAGTTTTGATTATTAATAAAATAATTAACTGGCCATGCAGTAGAAAATTTGAGTCCAGTACTATTGTTTATTTTAACGGTGCTGATATAACTATGATAAGGAGAACTTAAAGAAATATGATAATAAACACCGAAAATATTATTACTTCCATCAATCGCAAAATCACGAAAACCCAAATTTCCACCTGCTCCTCCACTCAAAAAGTAAGCACTCGACCAAGATTGAACTAAATTAGTTTTATTGAGTTTTGTTAAAAATGAACCGCCTATACAAATTACTTCACCTGAATTATCGAAGCCCAAGTTAGTTACCCAATCTATTATACCATTTGGACTAGCATAAAATTCAGAACGAGCACCACCAGCTAATGGAATTCTTACAACTGCACCTGTACCATGTGGTGACCAACCTGGTCCTGCATACCATATTCTTCCACCTATATAAGCATTCGTACCATCAACAATAATATCTTCTGGTATATTGAAAGTGTCATCCTGTTGATAAGTAAATTGATGGGTAGTTGCTGAAGATAACACACCTGCAGAAGTGTAGGATACCATCAAAAATTGATATTGTTGGCCTGGACCAGCAGGTTTAGTTCTTCCGCATAAATAAATATCTCCATTACTATTATTAATTGCTAAACCAGTTGGCTCTACATTAGTTCCAATAGGGTAACCACCTCCATAATTTTTTGTCCATACTAATGCACCTGCACTACTAACCTTTTGCAAAACCATTGTACTGTTTCCGGTTGGTCCAACTCTAATTAACAAATAAGCATTGTTGCTTGCATCTGTAGTAATTTCAACCAATTTAGTTTCTGAAGATCCAGAAGTATAGGTATGAGTCCAAATTAATTCCCCACAATCTGTTGCATACTTATATAATTTAACAGGGCCTACCGAGGGTTCAAAAAACTGTGCATTATCAACCCCAACGTATATGCCAGAAGTACTATACCGCATAAACTCTTTGCCAGAATTACCATTGCTAAAATAAGTTGATGTGCCTTGATGCTGTGTCCATCGAGTGGTTATTTGAGCAAAACCTTGTGTAGTGAAAAGCAAAATTGCTATTCCTAAAATTTTCATTGAATGTTTCATAGGTTATTTTTTAATTAATAAACTATTATCGAAAAATTCAAATAAAAAGATTAGACTAAATAGTAAAAGATAGATTTGAGTTATTGAAAGTGCTATTTGAGTTTATCAATTTTTAGAAAAATAAAACCACTTTATGGTTAAGTGATTACTTCTTGCTAAAAACTAGATAAGTTAAAGTATCTGATTTCTTTCCTAATGTTGCAAAACTCGTATCAAGTTGCAATTGTTTGGATTGTTTTATTTCCGAAAGATCTAAATTACCTTCAGCTCTTGCAAACCAAGGGTCCCAAATAAACACCATATTAGTATCTAATATTTCTTGAGGTTTTCCATTATACAACAATCGAAATTCATTTGTGTTAAATACATTCCTTTCTGAAAATAAAGCGAGGCTCAAATCACCCGACATATAAATATGATTAGGATAATTTTTTAATAAATAAGGAGCAATTTTATTTTTAATAAGTAATTGTCCGCTATCTAAATTTAAATCTCTTTTATAATTTATTGAAGCAGGATTTGGCAATAATGTAAATACGATTGTAAAGACTAAAAGTAATACAGGGACAATGAAATAATTCTTTAAAAACTTTGTACTCACTATCCACTCTAAACCTTCAATTGCGATAATTGCTACCAATGATATAACAGTTACAAATACTCTTGTTAAACCCATTGAATTAAATATTCCCAATGCCCAAAATGCAGTATGTGCAACAAAAAAAGCTAAAAATACCCCATACACTAAAAACAACTTTTCATAATAAAATTTCGGCTTTGTAGTTTTCGAGAATAATAAAACTAATTGCTTCACTAATCCAACAATTAAAAACACATAAATGAAAGGACCTAGAAAGAAATACATTTGGTTTAAGAAATGAGTCCAATTTCCTATTCCATAAACACTACTCAAATGTGCATAAGGAATTTTATTAAATACCCATAATATATCATTATAATAGGCATATCCCATGAATGAGATAATCACATGACCTAGCAAAAGCAAAGGAATATACTTCCAATTTTTTGTCCAAACCAAGAAAGCAAACACAACTGAAAGTATTATCAAACCTTCAGACCTAACGAAAGGTATAAAAGAGATTAAAATGATTGCAACTGCTGAGTGTTTATTCAGCCATAACAGTATAAAAGCAGATAATAAAAATGTGGAGAAAGGTTCAGTTAGGCCTGAAAACATGACTTCAAATAAAAGTGGAGCCGCGTAAAAAGGAATAAAAATTAAGTGTGCAAAACGAAGTTCAAAATGTTTTGCAATTTGATAAATAAATAGAAGCGATAAACTTGAAACTAGAACATTAAATACTTTAATCCCTACAAAACCAAATTGAGCAAACGGCGATGAAACCATGGTAAATAAAGGCTTTGCCCAATGATTAAAAAAAAGTGAGGGATCTTGCCAAGCATATTTTGCATATAAAAAATGATAAACACTATCGCCATTTCCTCCTGTTCCATCAAATGATATTGCCAATATCAAAAATAAACAAGTCAATAAAATCCAAAAGAAATAAAATAGATTGTGTTTGCTAGTTGAATTCATGATTACATTTTGAGTAAACCATATTTAATAATGCAATAAATTGCGCGTACACCATCCTTCCAATTTATTTTTTTACCTTCTTCGTAAGTTCTACCATAATAAGAAATACCTACTTCATAAATTCTTATATTTTTGATTCTACTTATTTTTGCGGTTACTTCGGGTTCAAATCCAAATCCATTTTCTTTTAATTCAATATTTTTAATAACTGATGCTCTAAATAATTTGTAACATGTTTCCATATCTGTTAAATTCAAATTGGTAAACATATTGGAAGCAAATGTTAGAATATTATTTCCTATTGAATGCCAAAAAAATAATATACGATGTGGATTGCCACCCATAAACCTTGATCCATAAACCACATCTGCAAAACCATCCGTAATTGGTTTTAATAAGGTATTTATTTCATGGGGATTGTATTCTAAGTCGGCATCTTGTACAATTACATAATCACCAGTGGCTTCTTTTATACCGGTATGTATAGCGGCACCTTTTCCTTTATTTATTGAGTGCTGAATAAACTTAATGTATGGCTTATCTGCAATATAATTTTGAACAACATTTGCAGTATCATCTTTAGAACAATCATTCACAATGATTACTTCCTTTTCAATATCATTGATTAGTACCACTTCAGCTACTTTATCAAGTATTAAATGTATGGTTCTTGCCTCATTATAGGCTGGAATTATTATACTTAATTTCATAGCTTATTAATTGATTACTAGGATATTAATTGTTTATTATTTATTAACCGAAATTTAATAATTGGCTAATGTATTAAAAATAATTTTCATTTAATCGCAGGATATGTTGCATTTCATGGTTTATTAGCTAATTATAAATTAAATTGATTTTAGTTATTTTTATTTATTGATACCTTTAAATACTATATGAAATCAATTTTTCAGAAAGCTGTATTTTTTTTATTCTTAGTTGTGTCTATTTCATGTGGGAAAGATGCTGAAGAAGTTGACCCAAATATTTCAGGAACATGGAGTAGAGAATCAATTGGGGGTTATGATAAATATGTTATTACCATTGATAATTTTATGGGCAGTTCCTATTGTCATTATACAAGAACAAGTGCACCAATGACCAATTGTCAAGAATCAGTGAGTGGAAAAGCTAGAATTAAGAAAAACAAGCTATATATTAATTCAACAAAATGGAAAATTGATCAATTTCCTCAAAAAATGAAACAACCAGCAGGTTATATCGAAAAATGGACCATGATATTAGATGGGGAAACCTATTATAAATAAATCATCTTATAGAAATACCAATTGAAATATCATTAGAAGCTATTTCTTATAAATTATTTTATTTCTTCAAAAAAAGAAATGTTTGTTGTCCATTTTTAAAAACTCATTCGTCATAGCATCATAAAACAATTAGTTCATTTAAACAATTAAATTATGACAAGTTCAGAAAACTCACTTAATTGGTTTGAAATCTCGGTAACAGATATCAAACGTGCAAAGAAATTCTACCAAACAATTTTCGGGATTGAAATGGAAGAACAAGAAATGATGGGCATGAAGATGGCTTTCTTCCCTGCAGAAAATGGTAATGGCAAAGCCTCTGGTGGATTGGTTGAAGGCCCAATGCACAAACCAAGTGCAGATGGTTCTAAAATTTATTTAAATGGTAATCCTGATTTAGCCAGTGCATTATCAAAAATTGAATCTGCAGGCGGAAAAGTATTAATGCCAAAAACTAAGATCAGCGATGATATAGGACATATGGCTTCGTTTTTAGATACCGAAGGCAATAATATTTTTCTACATTCAATCAAATAATTATAATACTTAAAATTTACAAGATGAATGATTTTTTATTAATATTTAGAAATAAACCTCAAGAGGAAATTCAATTATCACCAGAACAAATACAAGCAATGATGAAACCCTGGCAAGATTGGATGGGAAGTTTAGCTGCACAAAATAAATTAGTGAACTCTGGAAACAGGTTAGCTAATGAAGGCAAAGTTTTGAAAGCTGATAACTTCATTACTGATGGTCCTTATGTAGAGATTAAAGAATTAATTGGTGGATATATCATCATTAGAGCCAATGATTTAGAAGAAGCTACCGAATTATCAAAAGGCTGTCCAATTTTACATGCTGGTGGCAATGTAGAAATCAGGAAAATTATTCCAATGGATTAATACAAATCAATATTAACAAACACTTCTGTACATTGCAGAAGTGTTTTTTTTATGCAAGAACAAGACCTAATCCCACATCTTTTTAAATCAGAATACAGGAAAATAGTTTCTGTACTATGTAAATTATTTGGAATTCAGCACATCGAAATAGCTGAAGACATTGTAAGTGATACTTTTTTACTTGCAGCAGAAACATGGGGTTTGAAAGGTTTGCCAAGTAATCCAACAGCTTGGCTATACACTGTATCAAAAAACAAAGTACTTGATTTAATTAAACGTGATAAATTATTCAAAGAAAAAATTATTGTTGAATTACAAAAAGACACTGAAATGTTGGAAGAATTCAATGTTGATTTATCTAATGAAAATATCATTGATAGTCAGTTGAAAATGATGTTTGCATTATCTCATCCTTCCATCACAAAAGAAGCTCAAATAGGATTAAGTTTAAATATTTTATGTGGTTTTGGTGCAGATGAAATTGCAGACGCTTTTCTCAGTAATAAAGAAACTATTTATAAAAGATTAGCAAGAGCCAAAGAAAAATTAAGGTTGGAGAATGTGCCTGTAGCTTTTCCAGCAAATTCAGAAATAAGTGTAAGGTTAGATACTGTATTAAGCACTCTTTATTTATTATTTAATGAAGGATATTATTCAGTTTCAAACAATATCAAACTTAGAAAAGAATTATGCTTAGAGGCAATGAGATTGAATTTAATGTTGGTTGAAAATGAACTATGCAATCAACCCAATAGCAATGCACTATTAGCATTGATGTGTTTTCATTCTTCAAGATTTGAAGCAAGAATAAATAATGATGGACAATCAGTTTTATATGATGATCAAGTTGAAGAGAATTGGAATAAAGAACTTATTCAAAAAGGAGAGTATTATTTAAACCAATCTTCTAAAGGAAAAAAAATTACTAAATACCACATTGAAGCAGGCATAGCTTATTGGCATACCAAAAAAAATGACAACCAAACTAAATGGGAAAGCATACTTCAACTTTATAATAAATTATTACAGATAGAATATTCCCCAATTGCGGCTTTAAATAGAACCTATGCATTATCAAAAGCAAATGGTAAACAAGAAGCTATAATTGAAGCAGAAAAATTAAAATTAACAACCAATCATTTATACTTTGCACTATTAGCTAATTTATATACTGGCATAGATAACAACAAGGCATCTGAAGCTTATATCATTGCCATTAATCTAGCAAAATCAGTTGCAGACAAAGAAATGTTGCTTATCAACTTAAATAAGCTTAAAAATAACGGTTCTTAAAGAATCTTTTTGAAGGATATTAGAATTTGTCAGTTAATAATCATACACTAACACAATAATTTAGCAGCTTTTGAAGTTTTAAAATTTAATTGAACATTAAAACTTAACTTAGTTGTGGAAATGTTATTTCAATTTGGAATTGCGAACCCAAAAGCAAGCCCAAAAAAATCATGAGGTAATACTTTATTCAACCAGTATGCTTCTTTTTATTATCAATATTAAAACAAAAAAAAATATGAAAAATCTAATTAAATTAACACTATTAGTGGTATTTGGGCTACTATTTATTTTTACTAATTCTGAAATATTTGCACAAGGACATGGTAAAAAAAGTGGAGGTTCATCAAAGGCAAATGGACAATCAAAAGCTGGCCATTCGAAAAGCAGTGTAAGTCACAAAAGCACAAATAGCAAAGCCAATTCAGTACAAGTAAAATCAAATCATGGTCAACCTAAATATGCGAAAGTTAAATATGCAAACAAAGCTAGTAAGCATTATGTTGGATTACCTAGTTATGGTAGTAGATTAAAAAGTTTACCTGCAAATCATAAATTCATAAAAAGTAGAACTAATAATTATTACTATTATAACGGCATTTACTATACACAAAGAAATGCAGAATATATAGTTGTTAGACCAAGTCGTGGAATTCAAATTGTTTCACTTCCAGTAGGCTATAGAAAAGTAATTGTTGGAAGACAAAATTACTATTACTATTATGGAACTTTTTATTCAAGCTATAATACATCATATGTAGTTGTCAATCCGCCAAGAGGAGCTATAGTGGATGGATTACCAAATGGATATATCATAAAGAACAAAAATGGATATGAATATTATTATTTAGATGGAGTATATTATTCAGAAGTTGAATCTTCTGATTATGATGATGGTGTTGGTTTTCAAGTAGTCATTTTCTAAATTAAAAATTGAATAAAAAAAGGCGAAGAAAACTCTTCGCCTTTTTTGTAATTATTGTAATACTATTTTTTTCGTAATAATTTTATCTGTCAGTTTAATTTGAATTAAATATATTCCTTTATTCAAATCTAATAAACTTATATCATTAGTTTGGTTAAATTGAGATACCAATCTACCTTGCAGATTATAAACTAAAACTTGACTTGCAATTTCTTCATCTTCAATTTTTAATTTTATTAACCCATTACTTGGATTAGGAAAAACATTAACAGTATTAGAGTTAATTTCTTGATTCAAACCATTTGCACCTCCTGGAGCATAAGTCCACAATTCATAACCTGTGGCCGCTTCATAGTTTGTAAAAAACAATGCATTTTTATATACAAATGGGTTTCCTGTTCCATAACCATTGAATATTTTTTGAGTGCCGTTTTCAGTTCCATCACTCTCCCATAAACCTACTTGACTTACACTTCCTGAATCTAATTTTACCACATACATTTTATTATTGATAACATTATAAGAGACACAAGTAGTAACTTTATAAGAAATAGGCACTGTACCATTGCTAGTTCCATCTGTACGAAAATAGTAATATGTATAATAAGGAGGTACTGGAATAAACTTAGCATAATTAAAAAACAGATAATCATTAGTAGCGCCAATAAATCCACTATTAATGCTTGAGTCTTTTAACTTGGTTTGCACAGCACCATCGGATTTCCAAAGTGCTAAACCATCTTGGTATAATAATTCATTTTTAAAAACACAAATAGATCCAACATCTAAATCATTACTAACCTGAGTGGTGGTTGACCCATCTGTTTTCCAAAGTCGAGTACCCGAACCATTACCAGCCGCAAAGTATAATTCATTTTTATAAACTGTCCAATTACCTGGAGAACTTTTCTTTGATCCTATTACTAATTCTTTTACTAACTGTGTACCTAATTCAGTTCCATCAGTAGAGAATAATTCGAAATTGTCATTACTTGTAGCACCTGAAAAGTATAGCTTTCCATTATAAACTTTCATAGGCTTGTTTTCCAAACCACCTAATTGAAAACTCCCAAGAGTTCCAGGATCTAAATTAATTACTTCTTTTGTTCCTAATGCAGTTCCATCACTTACCCATAATTCACGACCATGTGTTTTAGAAAAATTAAAATATAATTTATTGTTAAAAGCAATAAATTGAGTTGGTTCTTCACCTGATCCAGCAACATAATCTAATGTATCAACCATATGTGTACCATTGGTAGTTCCATCTGATTTCCATAATTGAATTAAATATGGATTTGCAGGGGGTTTAATTATAAAATAAAGTGTTCCATTTACAGCCGCTGCAATATTTACAACTCCACTTTGGTTGGTTAAACTTAAACTATCTTTTACTAAAACAGTATTATTAGCAATACCATCACTTTTCCAAAGTTGGTATTTGGCTAGTGCACCTGAGGTTGTTGTATAACATCTTGTAATAATAAACATAGTACCATCTGCATTTATAAATTGCTCTGGACCAGATGAAGCTGGATGTGGACCAGTTTCTAAATCTTTAAACAAAACTTGTGCATTGGAATAGTTGATTATACTTGTTAAGCAAAGTAACAAAGCAAAAATGTAGTGTAGATATTTTTTCATTTGATTTAAATTAAGGTTTAATAATCAAATTTATATCTATAATTAAGTTCTTGAAATCCAATACAAAGGGTATCTTTTCTCCGTACCAGTACGCATATCAAAAACAATTAATATCATATAACTACAGCAGCGGATGTTCAAATCAATCTAAATAGTCAATTCTCATTAATGTTCTATTTTTTTTGTAAAATAGAATTACCTAATATTTCCTTCCCGTTACTAATTATCATACAATAGGATCCACTTGCCCACTTCTCTGTATTTAAATTTATTAAAGAAGATTCTTGAGCTAGATTATAATCTTTTTGGAAGATGAGTTTCCCTTGTAAATCAAATACCTTAATGCTCACATTTTGAATACTTAAATCTTTAAATTGAAATTTTATATTATTACTAAATGGATTTGGGTAAATGTTTACCTTACTTTTTTTTTCTATTAAATTCTTTCCTAAACTAATACTTTCAATTGCTTTTAACTTTTGATTAATATTAATATTGGTATAAGTGTCGAAAATGCCAGAAGGCCATACTATAATTAAAGAATCAATGATATTTGCATTTGCCAAACCAAAATGTGCGGCAAACATATTCTGTCCACAATAACCCGATTGAGAATTAATATCTCTCATTTGCCAAACATCTTTTCCGTTTATATTTACTTTTAATTTAATTTTTGCGCCTATACCAGAACGATTACTTACAGTACCAACACACTCTAGCATAAACCAATTATTGCTATTCCCATTATTCTCAAACAATGAATTTACTTGAGTTTTATTATAGCAATTAGCAACAGCCAAATCTAAAAAACCATCATTGTTATAATCTCCAAAAGCACAACCATAACTCCAACCTGAATCAATAACTATGTTATTGCTGTCGTCAATACTAAAACTACCATCACCATTATTGATGTATAGAAAATTTCTTAATTTTCCAATTCCAAATGAGTTGGTGATATATAGATCTAAGTCCGCATCATTATCAATATCTGCCCATGCAGTCCCAAAAGAATTCGGCATGCGAATAAAAGGCAATGAATCCTTTTCAAAAATTCCATTCCCAATATTTTTAAACAATAAATTCTCACTCCCATCATTTGCTAGAATAACATCAAAATCTCCATCATTATCATAATCAGCAAAGCTACTACTCATCGTATTTCCAGCACTATTCAATAATGGACCATTCGTAGATTTGATATAACTTCCAACTCCAATATTCAAATACAGGTTTTCATTTTCATTATTTTCATTTGTAACAAAAACATCAAGGTCATTGTCATCATCAATATCAATCCAATTAACAGATCTAGATTTATTGCCATCAAGTAACCAAGTACCTGAAGTTATTTTAGTAAAAGTAGTATCAGCATTTCCTTGGTATAAAAAATTCCTTTTGGTGCCTTCTGAATTAGTGACATACAAATCAAGTTTACCATCATTGTTATAATCAATCCAAGATGCAGTTTCAGAATATGTCAAATCATTAACAATTGATCCAGTTTTAATTTGCTTAAATGTACCATCACCATTATTTGAATAAAGCAAATTCTTTTTAGCAAACCAGGTAGCTACAAAACAATCAAGATCTCCATCATTGTCAAAATCAGCCCATGTAGCTCCATCAGAAGGTGAGTGATCATTAATGATACTTTGGTTACTATCAATAGATTCAAATGTTCCATCACCTTTGTTGATATATAAAAAATTATTTTCACCTTCCTTTAATCCATTGGTAATCATTAAATCAAGATAATTATCATTGTTGAAATCAATCCAATTCACTGATCTAGAATCACTGGGTGAATTTACAACTGGACCTATTGTGATTTTTTTAAATGATTGAGATTTGGAAATTATACTTAGCAATAAACAAGTAAAAAGGAGAATACAATTTTTCATGGCGCATATTTTTCTCAATAATATTTACTCTAAATCAAAATTAAAAGACCTAACTATATAAGTTATTCTGTGATTGCTACAAAGCAATAATCTCATATCTAATGAATTTCGTAGGTAGTTACTTGCATTTCGTAGGTAGCTATTCAATCAATTGATTGAAATTAGGCTTTCACAAAACTTTATTTAATATTTGTATAAATGAAAATGAATAGATTTTTAAAACATTTACTTTTTTGGTTATTGTATTTGCTTTTTGAAGCAACAATTGAATTCATTTGGATAAAATCGTCCTATTCATCAATAAGTGAATTGGCACGATTTGGAATCGCAATTAGAGTAGAGTTACTTTTATTAATTCCTAAAATATTTTTAACCTATACTCTAAGTAAAGTCCTTTTATCTTTTAGAGAAAGAAAAAATTTAATCCGCTTAATTTTACTTGTGTTGAT
The DNA here is from genome assembly GCA_965279595.1 of Sphingobacteriaceae bacterium. GTDB lineage: Bacteria > Bacteroidota > Bacteroidia > Sphingobacteriales > Sphingobacteriaceae > CAIKLP01. The sequence goes on along the minus strand of OZ257246.1, from coordinate 1,671,024 downwards.
TCTGTTTTTACTTTCTTTATTTCTATATCGCTTGATAAGTTTGACAATTATATTGCCTTATATATATGAAGAAGCAGAACAAAACACCTATTCCATATTAAGATTGTTGACAAATAGCATAGATCTTGTAGCGGTTACTGGAATATTTCAGATGATAAAATTATATTTATATCAACTTAAAACTGCACAAAATGAAAAGGTATTAATTAAAGCAAAACTAGAGGCTGAACTTAATTACTTAAAAAGCCAAACCAATCCACATTTTTTATTCAATACATTGAATAACATTTATGGATTATCAAGAAAAAACCCTGAATTAAGTTCGGATGCAATCATGAAATTATCGAAGGTGCTGCGTTTCATGATTTATGGTACTCGAAAAGAAAGCATTTTGATTGAAGAAGAGATGGAAGTAATTAGAAACTATATTGAAATTGAAAAATTAAGATATGCCAATAAACTCGATCTGAAATTAGAAGTTGACATACAATCAAATGCAGCAGTAATTACACCTTTAATATTATTACCCTTGGTAGAAAATGCCTTTAAACATGGGGTTGCCGAAAGTACAGCAAATGCTCATATTTATATAAGTTGCATTATTGATAAAGAAAATAATTTATTGTTCACTGTAAATAATTCTAAAGAAATTGGCACAGAAGTTCAACCTACAGAAGGAATAGGTTTAGCTAATATTAAAAGACAACTTCATTTACTATATTCAAACTATCAACTCAATATTCTAGAAAACGATGATCTTTTTGAAGTAAAACTTCACATCAATCTAAATTCATATGAAGCAATATAATTGCATAATTATAGAAGATGAGCCCTTAGCTGCTGAAATTTTGAAAGATTATATTTCAGATATTCCTTTGCTAAATTTAGTTGGCATACACCATGATGCTATATCTGCTTTAAGTTATTTAAATGATCATCCTATTGATTTAATTTTTTTGGATATCAATTTACCCAAATTAAAAGGTTTAGATTTTTTAAAGAGCTTAAGAAAATATCCAGATGTAATCATAACCACTGCTTATGAAGAATATGCATTAAAGAGTTATGATTATCAAGTAACAGACTATTTATTAAAACCTATAGAATTTAGTAGATTTTTAATTGCTGTTAATAAATTCATTGAACTTAAAAAATCAGTGAATCATATAAATACAGATATTAAAGAAAATAATGCAAGTATGCATTTCAATGTTAATAAGAAATTAGTTAAAGTATTCTTGAATGATATTCTATATATGGAAAGTCAAAAAGACTACTTACATATTCATACTATGCATAAAAAAATTATTACAAAAATGCAAATTAATGAAATTGAAAAACTATTAAATAAAGATCATTTTATCAGAATACATCGTTCATTTATTATTTCTATTCCTAATGTTGAAAGTATTTCTCTAACACAAGTTGAATTATTTAATCAAACTATCCCAGTAGGCAGAAATTATAGAGAAATAGTTAAATCAACTTGGAATCTGTAAAAAATATAACTTTTTATTAGAATCAAATTAACTACACTCCCATTACCTATTGACTTTATAGCCATTTCGTCAAAATAATATTTATACTTTCTTAATAATAAAAATCCAAAAATAATACAATTTATTTGGGTAATTCTATTTGATAAAATATATAAATCCAAAACTTATATAAATATTTTTTCAGAAATTCTTTTTGAAAAAAAAATATCAACTTTTTTAAAAGCGTGATACTTGTAACATTTCTCAACCCGAATACAAAACAAATATAATTTTAGTTTTCACCTTTGATAACAATAAAATCTTTTGTTTGAGAAATTAATTTTCCTCCATCAAATTTTTAAAATAAATAATTAACAATAAATAAAATCATGAAAATAATTTTACAAAATACCATCCTTGTGGTTCTGTTTTTTTTCCTAACTAAAATTTCGTTTGGACAAACACCAGCAAACTTAGGAGCGGTTTCTCCCTTTGTTTTATTTACATCGGCTGGTCCGGTTAGTAACGTTGGGATTTCACAAATTACCGGAGATTACGGAACCAATGTTGGATCAAGTACAGCCTTTGGTAATGTGAATGGACAAAAACATGATGGTGATCCATCAAGTATTGCAGCGGCAGCTTCCTTAAATACAGCATACCTGTTTTTAGGTGCACAAACTGCTACTACTACTTTAGGTGTATTAATGGGTGGTGGACAAATATTAACACCAGCAGTGTATGAAACACTTGCCGCCACAACAATTGGAGGAACATTAATATTAGATGGACTTAATGATCCAAGTGCTTGCTTTGTTTTAAAAATTGGTGGTGCATTAGGAGTTGATCCTGGTACAAAAATAATTTTACTCAATGGAACACAAGCATGTAATGTGTTTTGGAAAATTGAAGGTGCAGCAACATTTGCTACTAATGCAACTGTGAAAGGAACATTCATTTGCAACGGTGCAATTGGATTGACAAGTGGTGACTTTTTAGAAGGTCGTGCTTTATCAATTGTAGGTGCAATTACAGTATCAAGTGTAACTGCTACAGCTCCTTTAGGTTGTGGTGTTCCTGTGCTAACAGGCCCAGCAAAACCTAGCTCAGGTGCTGCAGAATGTTTTGCATTTTTAACAGGTGTAGGTGCATTAACAAATGTAGGTATTTCTCATATTGCTGGTCATGTTGGTACAAACAACGGACCAGTAACTGGATTTAATCCTTTATTTGTTGACTCCATACACAGCGTTCCAGATGCTATGACTGCAGCGGGTACAGCAGCGATAGGTACATTATATACTACACTTGCTGCTATGCAATGCGATATTAATTTATTAGCACCAACACAATTTGGTAATCAACAAGTTTTAACACCTCATGTTTATTGCATGGGTGCAGCAGCACATATGACAGATACTATTTTTCTTGATGCACAAGGTAATGCAGATGGTGTTTTTGTTATCAAAGTAGATGGCGCATTCACTTCTGAAAATTTTGTGAATGTTGTATTAAGAGGTGGTGCCAAATCGAGTAATGTATTTTGGCTTATTGAAGGATTAATTACTGTTTCTAATAATTCAAATTTTGTTGGAACTATTGTTTCAAACAATGGTGCAATTACTATGATAGCCAGTACACTTGACGGAAGGGCTTACTCAACTAGTGGAGCTATCAATTCTACTACTATGGAAATGAAACTGCCATCAATTAAACCATCAGTTACCTTTAGTGGAACTACTACCTTTTGCGAAGGTGATTCAGTTATTTTAACAGCAAGTACAAGTTCAAACTATTTATGGTCAACTGGTGAAACTACACAAAGCATTTCAGTTGATACAACTGGTTTGTATTCTGTAATCGCTTCTAATTTATGTGGACAAAGTGATACCTCTGATATCATTTCTGTAAATGTAAATCCAAGTTCAATAAATAACATTGATGCAGCAATTTGTAATGGTGATAGTATTTTCCTTGCCGGAGCATTTAGAAAAATTGCTGGAATTTATACTGATAGTTTAACAAGTATTCAAGGATGTGATAGTATCATCAATGTATTTCTTGCAATTCGACCTGTATTTTCACAAACCAATGTAACATCAATTTGTAATGGTGATAGTATTTTAATTGCAGGTATTTATATCACAACTCCTGGAGTTTATAGAGATACTTTAAGTTCAGCTTTTGGTTGTGATAGTATTATCATCACTGACCTGAGCATACTTCCTGTCTTCACAAATAATATCAATGCATTTATTTGTAATGGCGATAGTATTTTAATTGCTGGAACATATAGGAAAATTGCAGGATTATATAATGATACAATTACTAGTTCATTTGGTTGTGATAGTATCATCAATACAAACCTTACTGTTAATCCAGTAAACATTACTAATATGAATGCATCAATTTGTAATGGTGATAGTATTTTAATTGCTGGTATATATCGTAAAATTCCAGGGATATACAATGATACCTTATCAAGTTCATTTGGGTGCGATAGTATTATCAATACTAACTTATCTGTTAATCCTTTAATAGTAAATAATTTCAACGCTACAATTTGTGATGGAGATAGTATTTTACTCGCCGGTGCTTATAGAAAGATAGCTGGAACTTATACTTCTATTCAACCGAGCGCATTTGGTTGTGATAGTACAAATAATTACACATTGGCTGTAAACGCTAAACCCAATGCAAATGCAGGTAATGATCAATCAATGATACTCGGACAAACTGTAACCATCGGTTCTACTTCTGAAGCAGGAAATGATTATAGTTGGTTACCAGTAGATGGTTTAAATATGAGCAATCAATCAATGGTTGATGCTAGTCCTTTAGTTAACACAACTTATATAGTAACAGTAACAAACACTTTAACAGGATGTATAAATACAGATACTGTCAATGTAAATGTAGTTGCTGAATTAGAATTTTTCAATGGGTTCTCTCCTAATGGAGATGGATTAAATGATTTCTGGAGAATTCCTGTTTTGAGTTACTATCCAAGTAATGAAGTTCAAATAATTAGCAGATGGGGTAATGAAGTTTGGGCTGGAAAAGATTATGACAACCTCGATAATATTTGGACTGGTACCAATATGAAAGGTGAAGACTTACCTGACGGAACTTATTACTACATCATTCATTATAGTAATTTTGAAAAACGTGGATGGGTATTTATCAAAAGATAATCAATAGAAAAAATTTAAAAAAGAAATCGATGAAAACTAAAATAATAATAACTATAGCATTAGGACTATTCTCTTTAGGTGCAATGGCACAGCAAGATGCAGGGTTCTCTATGTACTTCTTTAATCCAGTATATGTTAATCCAGCATATGCTGGAAGCAGGGAAGCATTTTCAGGATCACTTGTTCATAGAAGCCAATGGGTTGGCATGACAGGTGCACCTACTACTCAATCATTTAGTGCACATAGTGCCATACCAAACACAAAAGTTGGATTAGGCATTCAAGTATATAATGATCATGCTGGTCCAATGAAAAACACAGGTATCAATTTAACTTATGCCTATCATCAACCTATAAATTCTACTACTAAATTAGCATTTGGTGTTTCGGGTATGATGAACAACATCAGAATTGCATGGGATGATATTAATATAGACGACAATACTGATCCTGCATTTGTAGGAAATCAAGGTTCAAGTTGGGTACCAGATGTAAGTGCAGGATTATATTTATACAAGTCTAGATTTTATGCTGGGGTAAGTGGAAATCACTTACTTGAATCAAAATTTAATTTAGCAACAAATCCAAATGCTGATCAAGCAAAATTTTATCGCCAATATTATCTAACATCAGGTGTTGTTATTCCAATTACAAAATCAGTAGATATCCGTCCATCAGTGTTATTTAAATATGTAAACACAGCCCCTTTAGTATCTGAAATTGATGCATCATTTATTTTCTTTCAAAAACTATTCATAGGTGCAGGCTACAGAACAGCTAAGCGAATTGAAATAGAAGGATCAGACAATATGCTTATAGGTATTGCACAATTAAAACTATCAAATGTATTTACACTTGGGTACTCTTATGATTATTACCTAAACAGAACAGGTAATTACAATAGTGGCACACATGAGTTCATGCTTGGCTGGGATATCAGTGCAACAAAAACTAAAATGACTAATCCAAGATTCTTTTAACAACGTCAAAAATTAATATTATGAAAAAATTATATACCCTTCTACTAGCTATGATTATTACAACTCTGGTTAGTGCGAATACTAAAAAAGCAGATCGATCTTTTGAAAGGTGGGATTATTACCGTGCAGCTCAATTGTATGAAAAGGAAGCAAATAAAAACCCTAGTGCTGATGTTTACTTCAAACTAGGTGAAAGCTATAGAATGATGAATAGCTATAAAAATTTAGAGCAAGCTGCTGATGACAAAGTCAATTCATACGGACCATACAGCAATCCAATATTTTATTTGAACTACGGTCAAGTATTGAAAAGCAATGGCAAAAATGCTGAAGCAAAAATTGCTTTTGATAAATATGCTCAATTAATGCCACAAGATCCAAGAGGAAAGTTCTATTCTGAATCAATTGATAAAGTAAGTGTAGATCATTTATCAGATAATCCAATCACAGTTACAAATGTAAGTTCATTGAATACTGCGAATGCTGATTTTGCTCCAGTGAAATATAAAGATGGTATTGTATTTAGCACTACCCGTCCAACTTCTGGTCATAGTAAAATATACAAATGGACAAATGCAAACTACTTAGATATCTATTCAGCAAAAGCTACTAAAGACAAATTACAGTTTAATAATATTGAACCATTTGCAGGAAATAAAAATAATAAAAAATATCATGATGGCCCTGCATGTTTCAGTGCAAACTATGATACCATATATATTTCTAGAGTCGATAAATCATTAAAAGGAAAATCAAAGAAATCAATAGGAATTGAAAAGAATGCAATTTTCAGTTCTACCTTAAAAGATGGTGAGTGGACAGCCCCTAAAGCTTTTACTTATAATAATGATACCTTTTCAGTTGCCAACCCATTTATTACAAAAGATGGATCAAGAATATACTTTGTTTCAGATATGCTTTATGGTTATGGAAGAGCGGATATTTACTATTGTAATAAAATAGGAAATGATTGGGGAAGACCTATCAATATGGGCAGTAACATCAATACTTTTGGAGGAGAGAAATTTCCAATGGTTGATTCATTAGGTAATTTCTATTTTTCATCTGATGGCTATCAAGGTATAGGTGGAATGGATATTTGTATTTCAAAAAATAATAATGGTTATTTTGAAAAAGCTATTCCTATGAAAACACCAATCAATTCAACAGATGATGATTATGGAATTTTATTTAGTCAAGCTGAAAGAGCAGGGTACATTAGTTCAAACAGAAAAATTGGAAGTAAAGGTGATGCGGATATTTACTACTTTAATTTTAATAAAGACAATGTAGATAGTAATTTACTTGCCTCTAATTATACAATTGGATACTTGAAACCAGCTCCAAAAACAATACTAGCAATTGTTCCTGTTAAAGATGATGGACTTGAGCCACCAGTATTTCATGCAACTGTAATGGTTCAACATTTTATTTATTTTGATTATGATAAATCTGATTTGCGTGCAAAATCAATTAGTTATTTAGATAGTATTGTAGTATTCTTAAAAGAATCGCCAGATACGAAATTGATAATGGGAGGTCACACTGACCAAAGAGGTTCAGCTGAATATAATATGAAATTATCTTTAAGAAGAACAAATTCAACTAGTCAATACTTAATATCACAAGGTATAGCTAAAAATAGAATTGATGCAACTGGCTATGGTTTACAACAAATGGTAAACAAATGTACTTTAGGTGTATTTTGTACCGAGTCTGAACATCAATTAAACAGAAGAGTTGAGTTTTATTTTGAATAAAAAAATATAAAAAATAATTCCCAGAGTAGCTTAAATTATTGCCGTATACTATTGGTAAATCACGATAGCTATTAACAACAATTAAAATACTTTGGGAGTTATTTTATTTTTCTCTGAAATTGAAAATCATAATATATTTTCGAGAAAGCAATTAGAAATAAAAGCAGTAATAAATAATCACCTTGTTCCCTATTTTGAAAATCAACCTCCCAAATAATGAATAAGAATAATACTCCATATTTATTTATGATCTCCTCTATGAAATTTAGCAATCAATTCACCTTTGCTATTAATTTGCAATTTTCTATAAGTACTTAATATATGTTTCCTAACCGTATCATGTGAAATATTTAACCGGTCGGCAATCATCTTATAACTCAACCCATCCACAATCCCTTGCACAATATCTCTTTCACGTGGGGTTAAATCATCTTTAAACTTTTTCTTTGGATTAAAAAACTCTACTACTTTGCGAGCAATATGTGGAGTAATTGGTGAGCCGCCTTTAAACAAAGTAATAATTGATTCCTTAATTTTTTCTAGCGCTGTATCTTTTGTAATAAATCCTGCAGCACCAGCACATAATGAATTAAATACACTTTCACTATCTTCCATTACTGATACCATCATGATTTCAGCTTTAGAATATTTTTCTTTGATGTATGCAATACCTTTTATTCCTGACATTCCAGGTAAATTTATATCTAACAATACAATATCTATGGCAATTGAATTTACCGGTATTGCCAATAAATCTTCCACTGAATTATAAGTATAGATATTTGAAAAGTTTATTTTGTCCATTGACAAATATTGAAACAAGCTATCTCTAATAGAGGCATTGTCTTCTACAATTGCAAGATTTATCATTTTTTCCTAATTAATATTATTTCAAAACCACTATTTGTATTATAATTTAATTCGGCATTGATACGTGCAGCTCTCATTTTCATATTTTGCAAGCCCGCTCCTACCTTATTTTCCGTTTTTTCTAACTTTGTTCCATTATCCTTAATACTTAAAAATAATTCATCCTTTTTCTTCTGCAGTTTTATTTTTACTTCTGTCCCATTCGAATGTTTTAATATATTATTAATTGCTTCTTTAAAAATAAGATATATATTTTGCCTTTCATTTACATTGATACTTTCATAAATTATTTGCTCATCATAAACAAAAGTGTAATTTGTAGTACCATATTCAAACATATTATTTAAATGCCCTTTCATATGATCCAATAAATTTTGCATGTTGTCATTTCTTGAATCAATACTCCATATTACATCTCTCATATTAGCCACCGCATTTCTACACGCCTGTAGAATTTGATTTGAAAGAGCGATTCTTTGATTAGCATCTGAAATATTCATTAATTCGGCTTGCATACTTATAGAAGTTAAAACACTTCCTACATCATCATGTAAATCACTTGCAATTTTTAATCTAATGTTGGAGATTGCTTTTAACTCCCTAATTCTATACAAATAAATTCCATAAAATATAAAAATAACAATTATAAAATTCATGATAATAAACCATGGCGCTTTATAAAATACTTGTGAAACAAAAATATTTATTCTTATTATTTTGTTGTTCCAAATGCCATTACTACCTGCTGCTCTAATTAAAAGCTTGTAATCACCAGGGTTCAAGGCTGTAAAATCAATAAAGTTCCTGTTTCCAATATCAATCCAATTCTCATCCAAACCTTCAAACTTATAAGAATAAAAATTCTTTTCAGGTCTTGTATAATCGGTAATAATAAATTGAACTTTCAAACTCCTATTATTATAGTCTAGGAAAACATTATTGATGGTATCTGAATTCAAAAATCTTTGAACATTGACATTTCCCTTTTTATCTTGAGTGTATATTCCTGATAAAAGGAAATTAGCTGGGATGGAATGCTCTCGCAAATCAGCAGGATTGAAATAAGTAATACCATTAATACCACCAAAATAAAATGTTCCATTTGCTGATAAATAGGTAGCTCCATGATTAAATTCATTATCTGCTAATCCATTTTCAATATAATAGTTTCTAAATAACTTACTTGACTTATTAAACACGGAAAGTCCGTAATTTGTCCCTAACCAAATTCTATTAAACCTATCCTCTATCATGCTTACAATGGTATTATCACATAAACCATTTGTCACATTATAATGATTAACAGACTTTAATTTTCTGTCTATCATATTCAATCCACTTCCTGTACCAATCCAAATCAATCCATTTTTATCTTCATATATTTTTTTTACATTATTACTTGATAGTCTAAAGGCATCTGGAGAGTTTTCTGAATAATGATTAATTAATTTAAGATGAACATCTAATTCAAACAAACCCTTATTGGTTACGAGCCAATAATGTAGATTTTTCGTTTGATATATTTGCATACACGTTCCATTATACAAATTATATCCATTTACACTTTTACTTATATTGATTCGCTCTTTAGATTTTTCATCAAATAAATAAATCTGATTATAAGTACCAAACCACACTCTTCCTAAATGGTCACGGTATGAGGTTAAATAAAAATCACTAATTCTTTCAGTAAATTTTTTCAAATCATATTTTACAATTTCAATTTTCCTTTCTTTAACTTTATAATACCGTAAGCCACCACCTTCAGTACCCAAATATAAATTTCCAAGCGAATCTGCTAAAAGTGTATAAATAAAAATATCTTTTAGTTCCTTTAACTCCACAAATATATTTTTTGAAATATCCCAATAGCCGCCAACATCATAGCCTGTTACATAAATTCGTCCATCCACCTTGTTTTCATAAATGCATCTTACACTATTGGCGTTCTTGGTTTTTGACCTCAAAAAGGTGTTAAATTCTTTCTGTGGTTGATGGAAAACCAAAACTCCTTTGCTTGTTCCCAACCACATATTATGCATTCTATCTTCGAATAAAGTTATATTAATTGAGTAGCCAGGTATGATAGATTTATAAACATCTTGATAATTCTCTAAAACTCCGTTTGCATATTTGAAAATATTTTTCTTACTAGAAATTAACCACAAATAATTATATGAATCGAAATAAATAAAATAATTAAGTTCATTAGTTACATTGGGAAGGAATTCAGAAAAAGTTTTTTTATTCGGGTTAAACTCAAGAATTGAATGAATAGTTGGAAAAAACAATTTACCATTTCGATCTTCTACTAAATTCGCAACATCGAAATCATATGATTGATTAAATACTACTTTGCCAGTTTCATAGTTTATTTGTCGCAATTCATTCTTCTTTGAATTAAACCAAATTGTTTTATTCAAGGTGTCTTGTCCAAAAAACCTAATAAAAAATGCACCTTGCGTTCTATTTTGATCTGATTGATAAACTAATTTTAGGCCTGCTTTATCTGTATAAGTATATACTTCACCTCCTAATGTTGCGATGAAATTCGTTTGATCTTTACCTTCCTTAAAATAATTGGGCTGAATGATACTTACTGAGTTAGCATTTTTTTTCTTGATTTGAAACTCCTTAATTTTTGAACTATTTCTTTTTAAAATATATAAACCAATATCTGCACAAAACCATAAATCCCCCTTTCTGTCAAGATTAACACTTGAAACATGGTTGGATTTTAATTGATTGTATTTAGTAGATACATTGATCTGATAATTTTCTAATCCTTCATACCTCACAATACCAAAATCAGTTGCAATCCAAATGTATCCATCCAAATCTTGAGCTATTCCATTAACATTTGGATCTGGTAAACCTTTAGACGGACCTATAAATTGAATATCCATTCCCAATTGAGCTTTTGTAGTCCCAATTCCAATGCATAACAAAACTAAAAGTCCAATTAGAAACCTTTTCATTATTAAATAACATATCAATTACAACCCAATATGATCTGTAAGTATAAATATACTAACATTCTTAGGGGATATCCAACTAACATTTTCGGGGTAATTGATAACATCATAGGGGTAAATTTCTTTTAATTAATGTGTTTGGGAAATACTTTCGCAATGATTTTTTAAACAAGAAGTATTTATTAAAAAACTAAACAATGAACAAATTAATTGTTGTAAAGGATTATAATCATCCTTTACATTCTACAACTTTTGAATCTAATTTAAGGTTAAAGATTTTAAGTGTTATCAGCGGTGTTTGGGGTACACCCAGGAATTGGTTACTAATTAATGTGCTTAAGGGTACAGAAAGAGTAACCATTCCAGGTAACGCGAATGGAACTCAGAAACTAAATCCAAGTATTAGGTTATTTTTTTTTACCAAGCAGTTGAAAAACAATTCAACTCATATGTATGAAAAAAATATTCTTATCCATAATGATTTCCAAAATAACTTTTCTATTTATCTCAAAAAATAAAATCAAGAAAAAATTCCAGCTATTAGCAACACCAGATACAGGCAGATTCAATCAACAGTAGTTTTTCAATTTATACTGTTTAAAAAATCATAGTATGGACTGCCTGTTCTGTGTTTGCCTGCCAATAAAAACTCAAAAATGAAAAATATAAAATCAATACTATTAATTATCATTTCAATTTATTCATTAAGCTCATGCAGCCATAAAAACGTTTTATTAAACCCAGGCGAAAGAATGAAAGGAAATGAACCTGTTTATATCATTAATAAAAATAATGATCGTAAACCAAATGATTGCCATATCATAAAATCGGGAGATAAAGTTTCCCTTAAATTTTTAAACAATTATGATATCACCAATACTTATTATGGTGCAAGCACCGATAATTTAACAAATAGGTCAGGGTACTTAATCGATAAAGATGGCTTCGCCAATTTTCAATTGGTAGGTAAAATTCAGCTATCAGGTTTAACTCGGGAAGAAGCCTCCAGAAAATTAGAAAAGTTATATTCCAATGTCATTAACAATCCAATTATAGAAGTTTCAATTGTGAATATTAAAGTGTCATTACTTGGTGAAGTTAATAATCAAGGTACTTATTTAATTGATAGAGATAACCTAACCTTATTTGATTTAATTTCAGAAGCACATGGTTTAACACCCAAAGCAAAAAAGAAATGTGTTCGAATAATTAGAGGAGATTTTAAAAATCCAGAAATTATTTTGGTGGATATGAGAAAATCAAAAAGCTTGGGTTATGATGAATTATCTTTACAAGATAAAGATATTATCATTGTTGACCCTATCAGAATATACCCTGCCGCTGATGTATTTACTGCTTTTTCGAGCTTCGTTCAACCCTTTTTGGCTTTAACAAATATCTATTTCATAAGTACCGTTGTAAGTAAATAATATGGATATTTCTTTTTTAAATGAAACGTATAATGATACCAAAAACGAATTAAGTAAAATACTATCTAAAATATTTCTATCAGCTAGCACTGATTTTCTATTACTAAATGCAAAAAAAAGCAACCGCTTTTTAGAGATTCAAAATCATCTTGGAATATTAACCAATGACAAAGGTAAATTTCCAATCGATTTTAAATCAACAAATACTATTAATTTCAACGAAATACTTGATAGTTCTACTAAGTCAGAAGAACTTCAAAATATTAAACCAATTGATTTAGTTTTCTGCAGAATACTATCAATTGAATTTGACAAAATTGAAGATATTATTAAGTACTGTACCAAACATCTTAATGAAGAAGGTAGGATACTCATTGAAATGGTTGATTTCTCAACCATTTCATCCTATCCAAAATTAAATTCCATTTTCTTGTTCAATGAAATGTACAAAAGAATGTATGATTTTGATAAAATAGAAAATGATTTTGGAGCAAAAGTATTTGCACTTAAAAATAATGAGTCTGTAAAAAACTTCAGTATTAAATCTACCCAACCTATTGGAAATTCAGAAGAATTGGGAAACTTAATTCCAATACTTTTGAATATCATGAATGAACAAAATGAGAAACAAAAAATTATGAACAAAGTATATTTTGATAAACTTATGAAGTTAATTGTTAAACATTGTCATGAGCCTCAAAATTTAATAAGCTACCCAAAAGTTTTTCAAATAGTAATTCAATTTTAAATACTTCATTAAATTTCGATTCTTTTAAGCACTGAAAATTCCGAATAGAAGGCATTACCCTCCTTTTTAAATATCATTTTCCTTACGAATCAATGAATTCAGTGAATTCGCATATTCAATGATTTCGATTACAAATACAAGTCATGTCCACAATACCTTTGAATTGTAAATCAATCGAAAAAAATCATGAAAACTATTCAAACCACAATTGCAGTAATTATATTAATGCTAAATTTTACAGCAAAAGCACAAAACACTGACAGCCTAACTACTTCAGTTTCTCTCTCTATCAAAACAAATTTAATTACTGAATCAACCACCTTACATTGGCATACAAGGAATCAACAAGATGTTAAATACTATATCATAGAAAAATCAGAAAATGGCATTTCTTTCAAACCCATAATCACCAAAAAAGCTATGAATGAAAACAATTTGGAAAATGATCAGGTTCAAAGAATTACACAAAGCAATTCAACAGTTTATTTCCGTGTGATATTGGTTTTGAATAACGGTGAAAGAATCTCTTCTCTACCAATTGTATACTATCAATTTTTAAATTTAGAAACTGGAAAAATGGCATGCTTATATAGTTGGTAATTAGAAATTGCATATATATTTAAGTTGAAATCTGCTTTTATAAAATTTTAAAGTAATTTAGTGTTCAATATGGAAACACAGAAGAACAATCCATTACACAATGTAACACTCGAACAAATATTGATTTATTTAGTTGAAAATCATGGATGGGAATATATGGATGCAGAAATTAAAATCAATTGTTTTAAACATGATCCGAGTATTAAATCAAGCTTAACATTTTTACGTAAAACACCTTGGGCAAGAACAAAGGTGGAGAACCTATACCTATACTTGATTCGTAAAAACAACCAATAATTGATTTTACCTTTTATAAAATTCTATTACAACTTGTTTTGATCATTCAATCAAAATGTAATAAACCTTCCCTTAGCAAACTCTTTCCATTTAGACTAATTCTTTGTTTACACAAATCTACTAAGATTTGCAAAAATCACTTATTATTCAGCTATCGCATTCAAATACCTTAATATTATATATCCCAAAGGCTTAATTGAATTCATGATATCAATCATTTAGAAACATGACATAAGTCATATTCCTAGGTCAATAAGCAGTCTAACTTTAAACATCCTAAAGCAGCTAATTCTACAAACTGTTTTAATGATCTAAAACAATTTTAAATCGATATAATTATGAAAACGAACTCATTAAAGAAACTATTATTTGCAGCTACTGCATTAATTGTATTGTCAATTGTATTTATTAGCAGTTGCAAAAAAGAAAACACATTTGATTTACTTACAGGAAGTGGCAATTCTGGAACAGATCAAATAAATGCCACTATTGGTGGCTATCCACCTAATACCTACACCACTGCAGGAGCATGGAAAGTTGACAAATCACATAGTAACATTATGTGGGAAACCAAATACTATACTAATGGAGCTCTTTTAACAGGCAGATTCAATATTTTTGATATGAAGGTGAACTTCGATCAAGCTACTCCAACAAATACCACTGTTGAAGCTTGGGTTCAATTATCAACTTTTAATACTGGCGAACCTGGAAGAGATGCTTATGGAAAATGTGGTCCAGGTTATATGGGTGTAAAATTTGATACAGTAACAGTGAGTCCTTTATTATTAGCTCCAAGAGCAAACACAGATACTGCTTGGTTCAAAAGTACTTCAGTAAAAAAATACGGAAATGGATATTTAGTAACTGGTGATTTCACTTTTAGAGGAGTAACTAGATCAATCGATATGCCGATGAGTTATACAGGAATTTCAACAACAACCAATGCAACAACTGGTAAGAAAACTGATAGAGCAGGATTACAAGGTGAATTTGGAATTAATGCATTGACAGTTTTTGGAGTTACCTCTACATCAATTGCAGATTTAGTAACAGTAAGAGTGGATTGTAATATGGTTACCAATTCTTACTAATTCAATCCAATTCATTCAATTAACAAATTATTCATTTAAGAATTTCTAAAAATAAAATTATGAAAACGTTAAAAATATCATTCATACTCCTATTCATCTCTGTATTTGCAATTACATCATGCAGTAAGGATGCTGGCTTTGAAGGAAAAAATATAATCAAAGGATCAATCACCGCAAATGGAGCAGCGGTAACAGGTGCAGTAGTACATATTGCATTTGATACGAAAGAAGCTACAACTAATTATGATGCAACAACTTTAACCGATGCAAGTGGGAACTATCAATTTGCAGGCCTTTCAAAAGGAGATTATTTTGTTGATGCAGAATATACCACTGATTTAAATATTCTTTTAAGTTCAGGAGGTGCTGCTGTAACACTTGGTGGTAACAGCGGTGAAATTAAAGTTGATCTTACTGTTCAATAATACCCACATTAAAACTGAGTGGAATATTTCCACTCAGTTTATTTGCATTTACAATATTGATAGCCAAATATGAAACGCAATAACAAATACTTCACATTTGTTGCAATAGTAATTTCTTTGATTTTAGTTGCTTGCGAACAAGAATATTTTCTTGAAGCACCAAAACCAAAAACTGCTAAAGAAACAACAACATTAGAAGCTAACTATACAGCTGTTGGACCAATTAACTTAACTGATGCTTATTGGAAATCTGCCAACTTTCTAAAAATTCCTGTTACTGATTTAAATAAAAATGGACTTTATACCAATGGTTATTTAAATATGACTGGAACTTTTAATGGCACTACATCATTCAATGCTGGTATCAATCCAGATTTAATTATGAAAGCGGCCTATGATGATAGTAAACTCTACTTATATATTGAATGGACCGACAATGATTTGAGTCCAATGAGTTTTGCCTCAATTCTTAATGGACCAACAGATCCATTAAAATCTGATACTTCAGAAGGCTGGACTACTCAAGGAAATAGTGATAAAGTTGCTCTTGCGTTTGATTTAAATAATGCGGTGAGTGCTTCCGGTTCTTTTAATAATGTAGGATGTGCAGCTACTTGTCATTCAAACACCATGCAAACACTTTCTGGTAGCGCTGATATTTGGAATTGGGATTTAGCTACTTCAGAACCACTTGGCTATGCACATGATATGAACATTAGCAATACAAATCCATTACAAAATGATTTAGGAAATGTGATGGCCATTTTAAACAAAACAAATTCTACAGCTCGCACAAGTCCTATTTATGAATGGAATGGTGTTGAACAAACAGTCATTCGTCCAGATGGAAAATCAACGACACTAGATCCCGGATATTACCTTTTAAATAAAACAGCTTTTATTGGAGATATTACTTCAGGCAAAAGTATTTACTTAAACAGTGTATATGGTTGTAACCATTGTCATGGTGATTTTGGTGAAGGTAATGGACCATTTGGTGATGGAACTGCATTTGCATCCGTTGGATTTGCAAGTAAATATTCAAGAGATGGAATAAAAAATTTCTCTGTAAGCGATTTACATACAGGCAAACCATACTGGACACAAGTACCTGTTGGATCACAAAATGACTTAATTGCATTTATTAAAGGAATGGGATCATTGCCAGGAAATTATTTAAACACACCAGATGGAAGTGCTGCTGATATTTGGTCAGTTTCAAATGTAACACGTAGTAGATTAAATACTATTTCTCCTCATACCAAATACAAAGTATTATTAGTAAGAAATTTAATTACCAATAATTCAGATGATGCTCAATTTAATATAGCCACTACAAAAAATTATCTATTTGGTGTTGCACTAATGGATAATGATGGTAAAAATCATGTCGGCTCATTGAAACAAACATTAACCATTAAAGGCAAATAATATGAGACTGATCAAGATATTTTCTTTCGCACTCATCTTTTTTGCATTACTGTCATCATGTGAAAAAGCATACTTTATTCCACCAGTATTTGACCCTAATGCATCTGTAAGTTTTGCTAAAGATTTACAACCTATACTTACGGCTAAATGTGCATCAAGTGGATGTCACAATGGTTCTGTATCACCTTTACTTGTTGAAGGACAATCATATTCTGCTTTGATAGATAAAGGCTTAGTTGATACAACAACTCCCTCTCAAAGTATTTTGATGATAAAGTTAAACACCAATATGCCACCTAGCAAATTACCAGTATCAGATATCAATAAATTTCTCGTGTGGGTAACACAAGGAGCTCAAGAAAATTAAATTTTAATATTGAAAATATTATGAAAACTAATCAATCTATAAAAGTACTTCTTACACTCCTGGTAATCCTGTTTTGTTCGACGAATACTTTTTCTCAAGAACAAGATTCAACTATTGATGCTAAACCTAAAAAAGATAATAGGCCTGTAAAAGATTTATTTGAAAGTGGATGCATTTTGAATAATCAAACAGTGATGGTTCCAACCAAACACACTTTAGAATTTATGATTCAACATCGTTTTGGAAAATTAAATTCAGAAGAATTCGATTTATTGGGATTATATGCTCCTTCAAATATTAGAATAGGTTTAGGTTTTTCATTAACTGACAAATTTATCATTGGTATTGGTACTACAAAAAATAATAAGATACAAGATGTGAATTGGAAATATGCAATTATCAAACAAACCCGCTCAGGATCAATCCCTGTAAGTGCATCCTATTATGGAAATGCATCAGTTGATTTAAGAGATGACTTATATCCAAAATTCACCAACCGACTTTCATATTATCACGAATTAATTTTAGCTAGAAAAATTTCGAAAAAAATATCTGTTCAAGTTATTCCTAATTTCTCCTATTTCAATATGGTCGATTCATTAATGACAAGATCAGGATTTGGAGTATCAGTAAATGGTCGTGTTAAAATCAAAGATGCAATGTCTGTTATTTTTGAATATGACCATAATTTCACTAAACAGGATGTGAATGCCATCGCAGTAAAACCAAATTTAAGTATTGGCCTTGAAGCGTCAACGAGTTCACACGTTTTCCAAGTATTTGTTGGAACTGCTGAAGCAATCAGTAATCAACACAATGAAATGTACAATACCAATGACTATACTAAAAAGGATTTGTTAATTGGATTTAACATTACCAGACTTTGGAATTTATAAAAAGAATTTACTTGACTAAAATTTAAAAAAATGTCAACCAACTTAGAAGATCAAAATAAGCAAAATAACAAACCAGCCGATAGAAGAGGATTTTTGAGGTTGGGTGTACTTGCTGCCGGTATTGCACTCACTGGAGGTGGATTAAAAAAAGTATTTTCTGATGATTTGCCTACAGGTGAAAAAGTAAGAGTACTTACCGCTGAAGGCAATATTGTTGAAGTGGATGAAAATCAAATGAAAGCTGCAAAAAGTTGTTGCAGTGCTTCACCACTTGAATCAAGAGAAGGTATACCAGGAAAAAAATATGTGATGGTGATTGATTTGTCGCGTTGTAAAAATGCACAAAAATGTCAAAAAGCATGTGAGAAACATCACTTACTTCCTGCACAAGATAAATACTTAAAAGTTTATAAAATGCAAGACGCTCAAGAAGCAGCTCCATACTGGATGCCAAAGCCTTGCTTGCATTGTGACAAACCTCCATGTGTAAAAGTTTGTCCAGTTGACGCAACTTATAAAAGAAGTGATGGACTTGTATTGATTGATAATGAACGTTGCATAGGCTGTAGATTTTGCATGGCAGCTTGCCCCTATTCAACAAGAACATTTAATTGGGATGATCCTATTCAACCAGAAAATTATATGGACATTAAATACTCACCTGAAACAAGTACACCAAGGAAAAAAGGTACTGTTGAAAAATGTGATTTTTGTCCAGACATGTTGAAACAAGGTAATCTTCCACATTGCGTTACCGCATGCCCTAATGGTGTTTACTATTTTGGAGATGCCAATGAAGATACGGTAAGTAATGGTGATGAGACTGTAAAATTCAGACAACTACTAAAAGATAAAGCTGGTTATAGATATATGGAAGCTTTAGGTACTGAACCTAGTGTTTATTACTTACCTGCAGTAAACAGACTTTTCCCATTTGATGAAGCAGATGCAATTGATCCAGATTCTAAAAATTAATTCAACCCATTGAAAAATGAAAGATCTCGAAAAACCACATAATGAAGAAGAAGCTATACTTATGCTTCACCAGTATAATGAAAATGTACTTCCTCAAAAATTTGAAAAAGCTGGAGTTATATGGGTAAGCATTCTATGTAGCATCATTGTTATCGGTATATATAATTACGTTCAACAATTAAGATATGGATTAACCGTAACGGGTTTAACTGATACGGTTTCATGGGGAATTTACATTTCCAATTTTGTATTCTTTGTTGCTATTAGTTTAGTTGGATCATTAATGTCAGCAGTACTTCATTTACTTAATGTAAAATGGAGAGCACCTTTAACCAGAATTTCAGAAGTGATTGCAGTTTCAGCAATTATTTTTGCTGGCTTAATTATTATTGTTGATATGGGCCGACCTGATCGACTGCTAAACATGTTTATTTATGGAAGAATTCAATCACCAATTGTTTGGGATGTAATTGTGGTTATGACTTACATGACCATCAGTATGCTGTTATTATATTTTCCATTGATACCAGGAATAGCATATTGTAGAGATCATTTAAAGGACATTCCTAAATGGCAACAAAAAATGTATCGCATATTATCATTGAATTGGAAAAATAATGATACTCAATATTCTTTAGTGACAAAGGCAGTAACCATTCTTTCCATCATGATTATTCCAGTTGCATTAAGTATTCACACGGTAACATCATGGTTGTTTGCAACAACATACAGACCAGGTTGGGATAGCACAAACTTTGGTGCATACTTTGTAGCTGGTGCATTTATGGTAGGAGCGGCAGCGGTCATAGCAGCCATGTTCATCTTAAGAAAATTCTATAAAAATTATGATGCCTATTTTACTGATAAACATTTTGATAGAATGGGTAAATTATTGGTATTACTTTCTTTTGTTTACCTATATTTTTCAGTGAATGAATATTTTATTCCAGGCTATAAAATGAAAGGTGAAGAAGCTGAACATCTAAAAGATTTATTTACAGGGCACTTCGCTCCTATGTTTTGGTCAGTTCAGATAATTGGAATGATCATTCCAATTATTGTATTACTATTCAGAAAAGGAAGAAAACCAGTTCCTATTTTTATTATGTCGATATTTGTAATACTAGGTGCATGGTTTAAAAGATATTTAATTGTTATCCCTACTATGCTCAATCCTCTAACACCAATTTCAGGTGTTGCTGAATCAGCAAAACATTACAATCCTACATTTGCTGAATGGTCTATTACATCAGCTTCTTTAGCTGGCGCTTTATTATTGATAACACTATTCATCAGATATTTCCCGATTATTTCCATTTGGGAATTAGCAGAAGAAAGAGATATACCACATAGTACGATTTATAAACATTTAAATAAATAGATATGAAAAATATACCTAGCATTCAAAAAAATATTTCTCTTCTACTTATTGTATTATTATTAAGTGCACTGAAAGTTATTGCTCAAAGTACAGAAGAAAAACAATCAGTATCCATGAGCATAAAATATGAAGTTATCAATGGCATCAAAAAAGTAAAAGTTAATGTTGATACTAAAGTTGATGGTAAAAGAATTTCAGTAAAAAATTTAATTGTCAATTTATATTTGAATGAAATAAAAAAATATGATACCCTTACTGCCTTAGGTTGGATGGGCAATGTGGTTACAAATGAAGATGGTATTGCTGAATTTACATTTACCAAAACATTTAATAGTCGCACAAAAGATCTAAAAGAATTTCATTTTTTAGCAACTTCAAATAGCGATTTGAGATATGAGGATGCAGAGGCAGAAACTATCATTTCTGATGTGCAAATTAATTTGAGTATTAATAATTTAGATTCAACAAAATCAGCCACCATCAAACTTTCAAAAATGATTGATGGAGTACAAACACCATTGGCTGAAACTGAAATTAAACTTTTTGTAGATAGAACATTTGGTGAGTTTCCTTTTGCAGAAGAAGGAGCCATGACTGATGAAAATGGTGAATACACTGCCGAAATTCCTTCAGATATCATAGGCACTTCAGATGGTAAATTAACTATCATTGCAAGATTTGAAGATCCAGAAAATGATGGAAAACTAGAAGTAAGTCAAACTATACCATGGACTATTTTACCTTATGCTAATAAAGCTATTGAAAGAACTTTATGGTCACCAGGAAATAATGCTCCAATACCCTTAGTAGTAGCATCAGTGAGTATCATTACAGTAATATGGGGATTGATAATTTACCTTATTAGTTTACTATTCAAACTAAAAAAAGCAGGGAACGTCTAATTATAATTAACACTTTAATCTTAAAAATATGAAAAAATCAAAAAGAATTAATTTAACCATACTGACAATGGTATTTGTTTTCATTTGCAGTTTTGCGCTGGCTTATAATTTTTCAGCTCCAGATGGGCCGAAACCTTGGCCAGTTCCTGAAACAGCAAAAAAAATGAAGAATCCAGTTAAGGGAGCAGAAAGTATTGCAACTGGAAAAACTTTGTATGTGAAGCATTGTAAATCATGCCATGGAACAAAAGGTCTAGGTGATGGTACCAAATCAAAAGAACTTGATACTGATTGTGGTGATTTTAGTAAAAAAGAATTCCAATCACAAACAGATGGAGAAATGCTTTACAAAATCAAAGAAGGGCGCAAGGATATGCCATCATTTAAAAAGAAAATTACTGACGATGAGGAATTGTGGAGCATTGTCAATTACATGAGAACTTTATAGTTTTTTTTTCATTTTTATATTTTGCCTCGGTTGTTGATATAGCCGAGGCATTTTTTTTATACCTATCAGAATAGCTCTATTCTGTGTATTCCTATATTTCTTCCCATATACTCACTGAATTCAGTGAGTTCTTTTTTTCAATGGTTCTAGTGATGTTTGGGCTATTTCATGAGCTTACATTTGTATTGTTCATTCAATCATTTTGAAACTAAAGAAAAAAAGAAATGAAAAATTACATTAAAATGCTCGCTCTAGTTGTTGCTTTTTTAAACATTAATCAAGTTTCAGCTCAAACAAAAAATCACCACTCTAATACTGTAAACGCCATCATTCAAATTGATGAAGATGAAAATCAATCACTGATATGGACTGCAGGCAGAGAAGTAAATACTTCCTATTTTATAATTGAGAAATCAATTGACACGGTTAATTTCAATAGTATATTGATTAAAAATGCTTCAAGCTCAACCATCTTACCAAAATCATATTGCCTGGAAGATTTAGCAAACGAAGATTCTATTAGTTACTATAGAATAATCCTAGTTTTAATGGACGGCCATCGCATCTATTCTAATATTGTTAAACAATACAACCCTGATAAAATCTCCACAATAGGTGTAATTGCTAAAGAATAATCTTGTTTTAAAAAACATTTATGTAATTTAAATTAAACTAACCCTTAACCCAAAAACTAAAATTATGGCAAACAACCTAAAACCAAGATTGGTCCTATTCCAATCGACCAAAAATCTTAGACAATATTTTTATTGTGTATTAATGGATTTACCATTTGATCCAGATAATCCAAGCCAATACCCTGACCCTAGTTCAATTGTACCTACCATTGTAAATAATGTGCTTACTTATACCACTAATGATTATGATTTACCAGCCAGTACTGATGGAACAACTAAAACTTATTTATTAACCCCATATATGGCGTTGAATGCAGATGGGATAACTACAACTCCAAATATTACACACGTTTCATTTAAAGCAAAATCAACAGATAAAAAAAGTGATACCTCTGGAATTAAAACAAATCAACTTCCTTGGACTGGAGGCAGTGTAACAAATGTAGCAACGGAAACTACCACTCCAGCACCTGCATATTATGATTGTTCAGGTAGACAATTTGTAATTGAATCAGAAACAAATCCAGGTACTTATTTTGTTGGCGCTTTAGCAGAATTTCCTAGCAATGAAATTGCAGGTCCAGCTTCACTCGTTAATGTCAATGAATTAAAAAGTGAAAAAGTACCAGGTACCAATCCGGCTTCAACTTGTATAATCTATTCTTCTATTCCTGGTTCATACGATGGTGAATCGGACCCAAAAACAGCCACCTATATTGCAGTTTTTGTAGATAATCCAACAAAAGGAATACTGTTATATGGAGGTATTGATATGTATCGCCCAGACATTGTTTATAAAGCTTCATTATCAGTAGCAACCGATTAACCAAATCAATAAAATGCTTAACAAAATTTTAATAGCCGTCATTCTTGTAAATTTATTTTTGCTGAAACCCAATGAAGCAAACGCCGCAAAGGTAGATACCATGGCCATTCGAGCAATTTTTATCGAAGCTATGGAAATCCAGGATTATGATTTAGATTCCTCTTTTCGCTTAGCTCAAAAAGGATATTTGATCAGTAAAAAATCAAATTATTTAGCTGGCATTGGAATGGCTTTTATGAGAATGGCAGCCATCATGAATATAAAAGGGAAAAATGATTCTTCCCTTTTATATTATCATGAAGGCCTAAATATTCGGAAGAAATTAAATGACTATCATGGTGCTTCTGGAATATGCAAAGGCATGAGTTATGTTTTTCGAGATTTAGGTGCAAGAGATTCTTCATTTTATTATTTATTTGAAGCTTTACGCTATTCTGACTTAACAAAAGATTCAAGTAAAATTGCAGTAATATTTGTTGAACTGGCTCATTTATATACACAATATGGAAACTTCAATACTGCCAAAACTTATTTAGATAAAGCACTTCCTATTTTCAGCAATTTAAAAGATAGCAGCATGCTTTTTCAAATCAATGTTGAATATGGAAATTTAAATTTTCTCAATAGTAAAAATGAAATTGCATTAAAATATTTTTTAATTGCCAATCAATTAAACAAAAGTTTAAATAACGATACTTATCAAGCGAAAATATATAATTTCTTGGCTTTGTGTTACCATGAACTAAACAATCATCAACTCGCAAAGTCCTACTATAAGCAATCAATTCAAGGATATCAAGATTTAGGATTGGTAAATGAACTTGCATTGGGTTATTTCAATCTTGCTAATTTATTCATTGATATAAAAGAAGCTGATAGCGCTATTTATTATCTAAATAAAAGTATAACTATTGCCAGAACAATCAAAGATCAACATCGAATTAAAAGATCTTATGAATTACTTTCTGATGCCTATGCATTAAAAGGAAACTATTTAAAAGCTTATCATTTTCATGTAGCTTATTCGACACTCAATGATTCATTATTGAATTCTGAAAAAGTAAGTCAAATTGCAGAAATGCAAACAAAATATCAAACAGAGAAGAAAGAACAACAAATTAACTTATTAGCCCAAGAAAATAAAGCTAAAGTAGCAGAACGCAATTTTTTCATTATTGGATCTGTATTACTATTAATTAGTTTAATCATTTTCATTTTATATTACTTTCAACGAAATAAAATAAATAAACAACAAGAAGTAATAGCTCAAAAAAGAATTGAAAATTTATTAAGTGAACAAGAAATTAAGTCATACAATGCAATGATTGAAGGACAAGAAGTAGAAAGACAAAGAATAGCAACTGATTTACATGATAGGTTAGGTAGCATGCTTTCAACAGTAAAGTTACTATTTTCAACGCTTGAAACTAAAATAGACCGAGCTCAAGATGATCAATCTAAACAATATGAAAAAGCAAATAGTTTATTAGATGAAGCATGTATTGAAGTAAGGAGAATTTCTCATAACCTAAGTACAGGAATGGTGGCTACCTTTGGACTAACTGTTGCCCTTGATGAATTATGTGAAAGTATCAATGAAAGCAAATTGATTCAATGCAAACTATTAATATATGGTGCAAAAGAACGGCTTGACCAGCAAACTGAAATTAATATTTATAGAATGATTCAAGAAATTATCAATAATATTTTAAAACACGCCAAGGCTAAAAGTATTATAATTCAATTGAATCAATTAGAAGATTCATTAAACATAACTATAGAAGATGATGGAATTGGATTTGATGTAGAAGAAAAAAAGAAAAATGGAGGCTTGGGCTTAGGTAATTTATCTGCTAGAGCAAGCAAATTAAACGGCACATATAATATTGATTCCAATATTGGCATTGGAACCATTTCAATTATTGATATACCATTAAAATAAATTGAATATGATTAAAATAATCATTGCTGATGATCATCAAATGTTTATTGATGGCATTAAATCAATTGTAAAAACAATGAAAAATATGAATATTGTGGGTGAAGCTACCAATGGCTTACAACTATTGGATATTCTCAAAACACAAGAAGTTGATATAATTTTAATGGATGTCAACATGCCTATTTTAGATGGAATAGAAACAACAAAACAAGTACGTCAGTTATATCCTGAAATAAAAATTGCTATGTTAACCATGTTCAACACTCGTGAATATATAGAAAAACTATTGAGAGCAGGTGCACATGGATATATACTTAAAAATACAGGTAAAGAAGAATTACAAGAGGCAATTGAAAAAATAATTTCAGGCGAATCTTATTTCAGCAAAGAAGTTACAGAGCGAATTATGGAGGGCTTACAAAAAAAGAAGCACGCTGAAAATCATTCCTTAATAGTTGAATTAACTGAGCGAGAAAAAGATGTTTTAAAATTAATTGCCCAAGAATTCACAACTCACGAAATTGCAGATAAACTATTTATAAGTTTTCATACAGTTGAAACTCATAGAAAAAATTTAATAGGAAAATTGAATGTGAAAAACATTGCTGGACTAGTAAAATATGCTATTCAACAAGGCTTAGTAGATTAGATTTAATTTATAATATCACATTGAAATATTCTCTTCTAACAATACCTAATTTAAGTTGATTAGTACTAATATATTGTGTCTTCAGAAGAATCAATTAATTTATCTTTCAATTTATTGAAAATTATATGTGCTAATGATTTTATTTCTTCAGCATTTTGAGCAACCTGACTCACCACAATGAATTCAATGATTAATCCCATTAATAATTTGCCAGGGTTATAAGAATTACCTACAATAATTTTGCGAACTATTAAGCCAGCAATTAAACCCATCATACCATTAATTATAATTTTCTGAAACTCCTTATCTTCCAACAACTGATTCAAAGTTGGTGAAGAAATTTCTTCATCGTTCTCTATTAAGTTCAACATTTTCAAAAATTTTGATTCTATTTAATTAACTGATTTCCTAAATCCTTTGCATTCGCTTTAGCTTCTTCCAATTCTTGCTTTGCTTCTTCTAAAAGCACACTGAATTTTTCTTTTAGCGAATCTGATAAATGATCCGTTTTACCCATTAACTTTTTTCTTGTTGTGGTACCTTTATCAGGCGCAAATAAAACTCCTAATACTCCACCTATTGCTGCACCTAATAATAAGGCTATAATAACTTTTTCTGAATTCGAATTTTCCATTTTACTTCTTATTTGATTTCTCTTCTTTACTTGTTTTGTCTGCATCTACATCACTATCTGTAGAGTCCGGATCTACTTCTACTTTCGACACTTCAGGTTTACTTTTTCCATCTGTTTTATCCGCATCGTTGTCTTTACTTGTTTTGTCTGACTCAACTTCCGGATTCGTGAAGTCAGCAGAACGATTAGTTTGCTTGCCCATGATTAAATATTTTATAATGTTTGATTAATGATTACTTCATACTCAGGTTCAACTTCTACATTCATCATTTTTTCACCTAAATTTTGCAATTCAATTTCACATTCAATTTCTACATCTTCGCTTACCATTACCCCAGCAATTTCTAAAGTAGTATTCCAATTAAGATCCCAATCTAAGCGATTAATTCTGCCAATGATAGTGAACCCTGCCTTTTCATTCCCATATGGATCCATTACAATTCCTCCGAATGTAACTAGCAACTTAATATGTTTGCTAATACCTTTCATTGTTAAGTTTCCCCACATCTCACGTAAACCACTTGCGTCTTCTTTTCCTATCGTTTTTGCTTCAAAATTTATTTGCTTATGATTTGCAACATCAAAAAAATCAACACTTTTTAAATGTTCATCACGCTTTGCATCTCCAGTTGAAATTGAATCAACTTCGATACAGAAATCAATTTCTGCAGTTGTAAAATCCTTTGCGTTGGTAAATATTGTTGCATCAAAATTTTTAAATTTTCCCCTTACATGTGAAATCATTAAATGCCTTACTTTAAAAGATACTTCGGAATGGGCTTTATCTATTGACCATTTAGTTTGGTTTGTCATATATAAATTATTATTAAAAGATATGTTTATCAAAATTTAAAAGAAGATAAACTAATATTTAAAGATAAAAACCAAGCCCTCTATTAGCTTACATTTAAACTGAATTTGTTTACAATAATTACGGATATTTATTACTCCTTTTTAGGAATTTTTATTCAAAAAAAAGACCCCAATACTGAGAATTCAGTAAAGGGGCCTTTTAACTCAAACTATTTTTTTATTGTAAAACCAGTTTTCCAGTTTGTGAAATGTGGTTATTATTTATAACATTATAAAAGTAAATTCCTTTTGCAAGACCTTCAGTAACAATACGTGTTTCAGCTTGATTGATATCCTTAGCCAAAACCTCTGCTCCTAAAACATTATATAATTTAAATTTATAATTCGAATTCATCTCATTTACTACTTTAATTGTTAAAGATGTATTGAATGGATTTGGATAAATTATGAACTCATTATTATTGTAAGTATTATTTACACCAGTTGTTGTACATAAAGGCATAATAGCATTGATGGCATTTGTTGTTAATGCACCTGAGGTAATTAAAGCTCTACCATTTAATACCACACCAGTATTGAGTGCACCTAATGCTCCGTTGTTGCAAATAATTGTTCCACAAAAAATTGAATAATTGTTGATATCAACTGCACCTTCTATTTTCCAATAAACATTTTTTGCTTGTGCTCCATTTATTAATAAAACCTTTGCATAAGTACTAGTTGTTAAAGCACCATTAATCTGAATTACAAATACTGCATCTGCATTCCCTAATGCATTTAAATATAAGGTATCAGTAAATGAAGCTGCTGCATTCATTAAATAAACGTGTGGAGTTAAAACTAAATTTCTACCAAATTGTGCTGGGTATAATAATTCAATATCATAAGGCATTACATTCACTTCATTGTACAAACTTAATAAGTCAATTGCTGCTTGTGCTGTTGAAGTATCTGGTATTAAATGAATAGTACCATTTACCAATAATGAATCGAAACCTGTTGTCAAGCCATCATTTGTTCCTATATCTCCACTAGATATTGTTGAAATACCTGTATTAGTTACTGCACCGATTGATGAAAAAAGCGCATAACACTCAGTCGATTTTAAATTAGGTGCTGCTGGTCCAGTTAAAATTGGACTTCCACAACCAATTGGCGTATAAGCTAAAACACCATCTACTGCAACTGAACCAGTTGTAGAAAGTGCTCTTCCTTCTAAGGTATCTAATGCATTCATTTCAATGGCTGCATTATTGGCAATGATAGTTCCTCTTATAAAAGATCCTGCTGCAATATTTACCGCACCATCAGTTGCCCAAAAAACATTACAAGCCAATGCACCATTTAACAATCTAACTTTTGTGTTTGCACCAGTTTCTAAAGTACCTTGAATCTTAAAAATAAAAATTGCATTTGGATCTCCTAATGCATCTAAGTTTAAGATACCATTAATAGTTGTTGCAGCACTAAGTGAATAAATACCAGCAATTAATGTATCTCCATTACCTAATAATGTAGATGGAAAAAAAGTTGGCACTGATGCTGATATTTGATTATATGCAATGATAATATCTGCAGCACATTGTGCACTTAAAGCATTTTGATCATTCATCGTTCCATTGACGTTTCCGAATGCTGTAGATGAACCATTATTGCTTCCTACATTTCCTGTTAAATGTGAAATTCCAGAATTGCTAACTGCTCCATTTGAGCTAAATAGCACGAAACCTGCTGCCGTGCCTAAGCTTGGTGCTTGTGCGTTTGTATTTTTTGCAAATACAAACATAACTGCTACTATAATAAGTGTCGTTAATTTTATTTTCATTTTTTTTGATTTTATCGTGAACTAATTTTCACATTACAAAAATCATCATTAATAGACCAAGTAAATTATATATACAAGTCTATTTGTTACATTATTCACTGAATAAATAATAAATGAATTATAAGCTGTTCATTTTTTCAATTTGATTTTCATTCAAACTAACTTTTTGATCGTACTTTTTCACTAAATCAAATAAAGTATAATAATACTCCTTTAAGATCTTTAAATTAATTGTTGGATTACTTTCATCTGGTATCGTAACAGGCATTTCTTCTATGAATTTTGCCAATTCAGGATACAATACATTAATATTTAATGTAAGTAACAATATTCTTTTATTCCATTCCAATTCCGCTTTCATAACTTCATCTATGCTAATTTTCAGGTTATAATTTAGATTGTATTAAGCCAGATTTTGAATCTCTTGTAGCCTGCTCCAATTCTTTTATTTCTTCCTTCAATTCATTATTTTGATCATTAATTTTTATTTTCAAATATTCAAACTCACTTTTCGCTTTTAGTAAATATTCTTCCAATTCTGCTTTCATATTAATATTCTTT
This sequence comes from Sphingobacteriaceae bacterium, assembly GCA_965279595.1. Classification (GTDB taxonomy): domain Bacteria; phylum Bacteroidota; class Bacteroidia; order Sphingobacteriales; family Sphingobacteriaceae; genus CAIKLP01. Next base: position 1,640,888 of record OZ257246.1, on the reverse strand, counting down.
GCTTCCAAACTCATCATTTTCCTTCTTAATTTGGGTGTTGAATTAGCTAAATTCTTTATCTTATCAATTTTAATTTCGTTCTCTTTTATTTCCTTTTCTGATTCTTGTTTAAAAATTTCCCAATCACTCAGTTTTACTTTTATTTCTTTATTAAATTCATGATTGCTTGCATCAAATAATAAATCGTCTGTACTATCCATTCGATCTATTTTCTCTTGATCAAATGCTTCGCTGACTTTTATATCCTTTGAATCACATGACATCATGATAATAGAAATAATTGCAACTGAAAATAGTAGTATGCTTGTTCTCATCTTATTTTAATTGTAAAGTTTTAATTGGTTCAACCTGCTCTTTATCCCATTGTTCCATGGTAAATATTTTCATATATGAATTTGGCTGAATGGCTAAACTCCCAGTGAAGGGATGATCGAGTATGATAATAATGAATAAAAAAATACCGATGAAAACCGCAAGCAAAGCATTCAAGGTTAAATGCAATTTCATGTGTTCAATGTCTAACAACATGGCACAAAACAAAGTAATCAGGGCACCAAGTATTATGGGTATCCACATAGGAGCGGGTATTTCAGTTTCCATTGAATCGTTTCTTAAACCACGGTAGGTTGCTAATTCATTTAAATGATTGAACATTTCAGCAACCAATTGACTTTGAAATTGATTCTTAGGATTTAATCGCTCCATTTTATAAAATACCAAATTGAATGATTCAGGAGTTTTGCGATTCAAATTCTGATTGCCATCATTAACAAAATCTTCATCAATTACGTTATAAACAAAATCTAAATAAACAGACATTAGTTTTTTTGATTCAATGGTGTCAGGATAAAATTTAATATCTCTGTATAATCCCATTGCGGAACTACCCTCCTTACTTACATTCTCTTGTGTTGAATTCAATTGATCCCAAACAACAAAAATCACAAAGCTTAGTAATAATGCATAAAAGGAAGCAATTGATAGAAACAAAAATCCAGTAACTTCATTATGTGACCGAAGCACCTTTATCTTTCCATACTTTCTAAATAAGTAGGTGCTTAATACAGCAAATGATGAAGCAAATAATACAATACCTGTAAATAATAACAATGGAGGAAATTGTAACAAGTAATAAGAAATAGCCATACTCAAAATATTTTTGTTAATGACCTAATAGTTGGAAACCAAAAATCAATATCATATTCAATAACAATCAATAGGTTAATTTTAAGAATAACCTAAATCAATTATAATATGTAAAATTGAGTTATTTGAGCGCTATTTTTTTACAGATATTTAGAAAGGAATTATAAAATTCACTTATTTGAATTGTAGGAGGTAATTTTCAATTCAAATAAAAAATAAATACTATTTGGGAAATAAAAATAATTGTGGACAGATAGTTAGTGAGAATAATTAATAAAAATACTGATGAGAAATAAAAATAGAAAGTTGCAAAACCACTACAAAAGTACTTTTAAAAATCTCCTAACTAAGAAATGAAGAATCAAGAATTGAAAAAAATACTGTAAAAAATCCTATTAACTTACATATGATCCATATACCAATTCAATTCCATTTCCATTTTACTATACTTTAGAATAGCTTTAATTGCCTTTTGCAAACGCATAAAAGCAGTTTCGCTTTTAACTATATAATCAAAAGCCAAATGATGCATACAATTCACTGCTACTTCAATTTTATCCTGGGAAGAAAGAATAATAACACTTATGTTCGGATTAAATTCTTTTATTTTATCTAAAGTTTCAATTCCATTCATAGCCAATTTATCAATTCCATCTAAATGATAATCTAAAATGATGATATCAGGATTCTTATCCAATTGTGCAATACAAAGTTCTCCTGTTGAAAAAGTTTCAATTTCCAAATCAGCATGTTCTAAAAACTCAATTTCTAATGACTTTAAAAAAACTGCGTCATCATCTACGAGGAACAGTTTTACTTTCTTTTTTTCCATTTGAATTTATTATTTAATTACTTAATACCTTTTTCAATTTGATCAAACTCATACTTCAACTCTAAACAAGCCTGATTACATACTTTCTCAATTTCAAAAACTAAACTATCAATTTCTTCATGCTGCAATTGCATCCCAGCATAATGTTGCACCTTTTTGGCCATTTCTTCAAAATTTGTGCTTATTCCCATGATGGAAAAAGATGGTATCATTTTATGAATTGTAGAATGAAGCATTTCCCAATCATTTTTCAAAAGACTTTGCTTCATTGAATTTATTAATGGTGGTGTTTGATCCAAATAAGCAGAAATCATTTCCATCATTAATCTAGGATTTGATTTAGTCCGTTGATTTAAAAAAGATAAATCTGTATACTTTATTTTTTCTACTTCTAACTTAACAGATTTATTATTCGGTTTGATGGTAGCTTGCGTTTTCACAAGATTTAAAATTTTACTATACAAAAGGTTTTCATTAATTGGTTTTGCAATGTAATCATTCATACCAACTGATTTACATTTAGCTAAGTCAACCGTGGTTACATCTGCCGTGAGTGCCATAATTGGAATATTAGATTTCAAAACACTTCGTATATATTCTGTAGCCTGAAAACCATTCATTTCGGGCATTTGTAAATCCATCAATACAATATCATATTGCTTTTCATCAGGTTTAGAAATGGTTTCTGCTAATTTATCTACAGCAATTCTACCATTCGCAGCAATGTCTCTTTCAAATCCAAAATCATCTAATAAAGTTTTCATGAGTAATTGATTCAATGCTATATCTTCAACAACCAATACTTTTATATTTCCTGAGTCTTTGTCTAACTCCAAAATTTCTGTTTCCAATAAAGCATCTTCATTTGTTTTCAAAAAGCTAAGTACAAAACTAAAAACTGAACCTTCATCTATCACACTTTTCACTTCAATGCTTCCTCCTTGCGTTTCAACCAATTGCTTTACAATAGCCAAACCTAAACCAGTACCGCCATAAATTCTTGATGTACCACTGGTCGCTTGTTGAAAATTTTCAAAAATACTTTCAATCTTTTTTCTCGAAATGCCAATTCCAGTATCTTTCACTGCAAATTCAATAGATACTTTTTCAGCATCTTCTGATTTTAATTTTACACTTACCGTAATCGCACCTTCAGTGGTAAACTTTACTGCATTACTTACTAAATTTAAAATTATTTGATGTAAACGAACTGGATCACCTACTAAAACTTCAGGTATTGACTCATCATACTCTTTTATTAATTTTAAATTCTTTTCTTGAATTTTAGTCTCAAATAAATGCAGCATAGCTAAAATAGACAATGACATTTTAAATGGTGTTTTTTCAAATGTCATTTTACCTGCATCCACTTTGGCTAAATCCAAAATATCATTGATCAAAACAATTAATGCATCTCCACTTAATTTAATAGCATTCAAATAATCTTTTTGCTTTACTGATAACTCTGTTTTCAAAACCACTTTAGTGAAACCAATTATTGCATTCATTGGAGTTCTGATTTCATGACTCATGTTCGACAAAAATTGCTGTTTAGCTTTTACAGCATCTTCAGCAATACGAGTAGCACTTTCTGCTTTTATTTTTGCCAACTCAGCTATTTCTGTTGCTAATTCTGCAAACACCATGGCTTCGGTTAATTCTGTTGCGATTCTTTTTTGCTCAGTAATATCTCTTGCTACAACAACTGCCCCCAATACATTTCCTTGCTCATCTTTATAAACCGAACCATTAAATAAAACCTCTGTTAATTTATGATCTCTAATGGTAAGAGGATAATCCGCCACAAATCCTTTGGCAAATACTTCTTGGTATACTTCTTTTGCCTTTTGCGAATCAGTAAAATAATCGAAAAAGTTGGTACCTGTTAAATGCTCTTGACTTAATCCAGTGATATTAGAAAAAGCAATATTCATATCCGTAATTTTACCTGCAACATTGATGGTAATTAATGGATCTAAACTTGCTTCTATTAAACTTCTGGCATATTTAGATGCCAACTTTTGTGCAGTTACATCACGCGCTACAATTACAACTCCTAATACTTTTCCCTTATCATCTTTATAAACAGAACCATTGAATAATACGTCAGTTAATTTTCCATCTTTATGTCGAAGTGTTAAAGGTGAATCTGCTACTGATTCTTTTGCAAACACTTCCTGATATACTTCTCTTGCTTTTTGTGGTTCTGTGAAATAATTAAAAAAATCAGTGCCCGTTAATTGAATTCTTGACATACCAGTTATATCAGCCAATGCCTGATTCATGTCTGTAATTTTACCTTCTATACTGATGGTAATTAATGGATCAAGGCTTGCCTCTATTAAACTTCGAGCGTATTGCGACTCTTTTTTATTCATTGATTTCATCTAAAAAATCTAAACTTTAATTATTCAATTCGATTGTGTTGAATTTCCAATTTCTTCAATTGGACTTCTACTCCTTATTTTTAGATGCTTGAATTGAGAAGGTGAAAGCCCAGTAATTTTTTTAAACTGATTTGATAAGTGTGCAACGCTACTGTAATGTAACTTATACGAAATTTCTGTTAAATTTAATTCATCATAAAGCAACAACTCTTTCACTCGTTCTATTTTATGAACAATGATAAATTGTTGAATGGTGATTCCCTTTATTTCTGAAAATATATTTGACAAATAGGTATAATCATAATTTAATTTTGAACTGATATAATCTGAATAATTTACCTTTGGTAAAACATCAGTATGATGGATCATTTCAGTAATAACATTTTTGATTTTCTCAATGAGTACAGATTTTTTATCATCCATTAACTCTAATCCAGATAACTGCAAAGCGGCATTTAATTCACTTAATTTATTTGCAGAAACTTGCTCCATAATTTCCACTTCACCTAAATCCACTAAAATAAAATGAAGTCCGAGTTTTTTCAATTCTTCTTTAACCAACATTTTACATCGGTTACTGACCATATACTTGATATATAATTTCAAAACTTCACTATTTAATTAAGTAATAATCAAATTTGCTAGTAATTCCTTTCCCTTTCTTACACTATAAATCCTAAAACTTACACAATTCACTGATTTGTTAAATTGCTTTTAACTTACTCCTATTCATTTATCTCAGCTAGTATGCAAAAAAAGCGGTTGGGAAAAATCCCCAACCGCTTCAATTATTTTTTTGAAAAAATATTATTTCGGAAGTATGTCTATAATTACTGATCTATTGTAAAAACGTTCTTCAGGATAAACATTGTCAAAAGGAGCCAAATTCTGATCTTCCCCATAACCATGTACTTCAAATATTACATCTGTTCTGCCAGCTTTGCTTAAGCTATTTTGCATAATTGATTTTACTTCATTAGCTCTATCCAATGATAATTTTTGATTATGATTTGCTTCTCCAATATCATCTGTATGTCCATGAATAATTACTCTTGCACCCATTGGAATTTTAGGTACTACTACTTCATCTAAATACTTTTCATAAATAGCATTTGCATTTGATTCATTAATTTCAAAAATTACACTGTATCTAATTCCCAATTCATTTTGAGATGGTGTCCATAAAACCATATTTACTGAAGTAGTTTTTCTTTCCACTAATCCATCTTTGGTTTGACCAACCATGGTTACTTGGTAATCACCACTAGCTCTTGTACCTAAAATAGATTTTCCAGGTAAGCTTACTACATCTCTATAATAAGGTCCAAATTTTTGAACAATCCCTCTTTCATCTTTTATTTCTAAATTCCATGAACGATAAGCAATAGAAGCACCTTCAGCAGTAAAGGAAACGTAACTATCAATTGGTGCATCTTGATTCACTACTACTGAAACAGGTTGCATTGCAGTAACTGGACCAGTTTTAAATTCCATTAATAAAGCTGGAGAATTACTTTCAACAGAAACTCTTCTATCACCTTCACGCAATAAAACCAATTCTTTTTTTCCTCCTGGTTTTTCTGATGGAATTTTTGGTTTGTCTCTTCCTTCTGTTTTTATCCTTGATTCATTGATAGAAAACACATCAACCAAATATTTTTTAATTGATAATGACATTGCATTTCCATCTTTAGGTCCTTTTTCTGAAGATCCTACCAATGTTATGCTTGAAGATGGATTCTTATTCATTCTATCACCCAAAATATTTAAGATATTATAATATACAACCATTCCACGATCTGATCTTCCAGACAATTTTTTAGGCGCTGTAACTTCCAATTGATCTTCTTTAAAATCTGCAACTTCATTCTTTTTCAATAAAACATATCGGTTTGGAATTTTGGTTGAACCCAGATCAAAGAAAATATAATTTCTAAGTGGGAATGTTTCATTCATTCTTCTTGTGGAAGGAATATTTTTCGGAGCATTCACTGTAAAGTTAACTACAGGAATAGGAACCACAGCTTTAGTTTCATTTGGAACCGAAGCAATATTATGTCCTCTACCGAATTTCAAAACTGCCCCAACCCTAAGTGTGGTTATGTTCCAAGTCTCAACACTACGAGGTTCTTGACCCATATAAGGATGAAAAGAAACGAAAGGTGACAATACAAATTGAGTGCGTTTATGTGTTGATGATAAATTGATATCGTATCCTGCACCAATTTGCATGGAAATTAAATTCTCATTCATATTACTGAAGTCTCCTTTTTCTTCAGGGTTTTCCACTTGATCTGGGAAGGCCGGATTCTTACCCAATTGATAGGTAAATGATTTACTATAATTAAAAGCAAATCTAGGGCCACCATATAAATAAAATCCTGTTCTAAATGGAGCAAATTTCAAACTCGGCTCAATAGTAATATAACTTAAATCTGTTTTTAAATCAGCAGGGCAATTACATGGAGTTATCACTTCTTCAAATTTTCCTTTACGTGAATCAAATCCAGCTTGCAACATAATACCTAGTCTTGTATTTGGGCGATGAAATTCAATAGATGGAGCTAAAAAAAGCCCAAGGCCTTGTCCATCATGAAAAGCAACTGGTACTTTCAGATTTGAATTCAATTGCTGAGTAGAACCTTTATAAAAATTCATATTAGCTCCACCTGCAATTCCAAAGTACCATGATGGCCTTGTATATTCAATTTGTTGTGCAAATACATTATTTCCAATTGTTATAAGAAATAAAATACTTAATATCAATTGTACTTTTTTTATTTGAATGTTACCGCAACTTTTTGTAACGATAAAATATTGATTGATTAATTTTTTCATATTCATTAAGGTTTGCTGATAATATTTGTACTAGTCATTACTACTGCGCCATTAATTGCTAACATTCTACCTTCTGCAGTTGCTCCTGAATTAAGAGTGATAGAAGTAAGTGCTAATACATTTCCTTTGAATGAAGTAAAATCACCAATAGTGGCCGATCTACCTGTTTGCCAAAAAATATTTTTTGCTTGAGCACCTCCACTTAAAATAATATTTCCACCTGCACCACCTACTGTTGTTAAGTCTGAAGAAATTTGAAAAATCCAAACTGCATTCGGATCACCTTGTGCATCTAAGGTTAAGTTACCTGATTGCACTAATAAAGTAGAAGTAGATTTGTAAATTCCTGGAGCTAATGTTGTTCCACCTATATCGCCTGCAACCGTTGCAGGTGCTGGTGATGAAGCAGCTTCTGCAAATAAATAAGCATCTGTTAAATCTTGTTTTGCTTGAATAAGCATGGCAGCAATTCCTGGAGGATTAATATCATCAGATGCATACATAGCACCATTTACAATTAATCCTGGAGGGAAACCTGTGATAGAAGAACGCAAACCTGGACTTATGCCAACATCTAAATTTCTAATCTCACTTGCACCTGCATCATTACTCACTCCTACTCCTGAAATAATTCCAAATCGAGCTACTGATTGTAAATCAACACCAACAGAATTGGTAGAGAATGACCATGAATAATCGTTTTCTAATGAAACACCTGCTAAGTTTTTCGCAGCTGTGCTAATAGTAACTGTATAAGTTGTATTGGCTAGCAAAATTGCATTAGGTGAAAACGTTACCGTATTTGCATTGTAATTAATTACACCTGTTAAGTTAATTGAACCATCAGAAAGCATAATTGAATTGGCATCTAAAGTTAATGGGTCCATTGCTGTACTAAATGTTGCAGCAATTATTTTATTGAAAGGAACACTTGAAGCTAAATCAGTTGGATCAGTTGAAAGGACTGTAGGTGCAATTTCTGTTCCAGCAGTAAAGCTCCAAGTTGAATCACTTGCAAGGTTTATTCCTCCTGAACTTTTAACCAAATTTTTCACAGTTGCAGTATAAATTAATCCAGCTGTGAAATCATTTGTCGGATTAAAAATTGCTGTTTTCCCTGCAAAGCTAATAGTACCTCCTATTACATTTAATCCTTCCATTACATAAAAAGAAGAATTGCTAAATGTACTTTGATCCATAAATTCATTAAACTGAACCCTGATATTTTTATTCAACACTACATTATTTTGTAAACTAAATGGATCGGTTGATAAAATTATTGGAACTGTGATATCAGCTGTAGTAAATGTCCAATTGTATTGACTTGGCATGGCAATTCCATGCACATCAGTTACAGCAGTTGTAACTTTTCCTGAATAAACTGTATTAGGAAGTAAAGGACTACTAGGAATAAATACCGCAACACTTGATGAATAATTTACAATTCCTGAAATTGGATTCACACCATTTGAAATGATTAATGAAGTTTCATTAACTGTAGCTGCATCCATTGGCACACTAAAATTAACCACTATTACTTTATTGAATGGAACATTCAATTGATTGTCGGCAGGGTCAGTATTTAATACTGTTGGCACTAAAGTTAATCCAGTACCAAAAGTCCATAAATAATCAGTTTGCAATGCGTTGCCATTCACATCTTTCACTAATGTTTTTACTCTACCTATATAGGTGGTATTATTTATTAGTGGAGTACTAGGTACGAAACTCATCGTAAATGTAGCATCATCGTATGAAATGGTTCCATTAATTACTGTATTACTACTATCATTAATAGAAATCAAAACAAAAGAATTTGAATTCAACGTCGTCGGATTCATACGTTCATTAAAAACAACTGTGATGACTTTATTGAGAGCAACACTAACTTCGCCATTGTCTGGACTAGTTGAATTAACTACTGGGCAAACACCAATTACTTCTTGAAAGGTGTCCTTTTTACAGCCACTGTAAATAATCAATACAAGCATAAATGCAAATATTGATTGAATGAAATTTTTGATTGGATTAGTCATTTTATTTTGGTTAAATCGCCATTTGAGGAAAGCATAAATTGGCAATTGTTCATTTATGCTCGCTGATACAAAAAGATATTAGCATCACAAAAATGAACAGAAAAATTTCTTGAAATTTACATTGTACAATTTCAGTGTTACGTAATTCACAGATAAAAAAAAATTGCTAACTGTATTAACAATTAGCAATTAAATGATAGTAAACGTTTTAAAATCTACTAAAGAGTGTGCATAAAAATTATCAAATTTTGCGTCCTTGAATTATCCTAAGAATCACTGAAATCAAAGCAATGACTAATAAAATATGTATAATTCCGCCTGCATGGTAACCTAAAAAACCAATGGCCCAGAGTATTACTAAAACTACTGCGACCGTATAAAGTATATTTCCCATAACAAAAATTAAATTTAAATTGTAAACACTAATAAAGTTTATACCCTAAGGTAAGTTGATACAAAACATTTTTATATCTAGGAGTAGTTGAAGTTCCATCACCATTATTGGCTGTTAAATCCCATGCCACTCTAATTCCTAATACTGTATGATCAAAATTCAAATCTGCACCACCCACAAAGCCCAGTATATTTCTTCTGATATTATCATTCTCAAATTCTTCTTCTTGAGCTATGGTAGTACTCCCATTTTTAAAAACATCTTTTTGCTTTACTAAATAAGAAAATTGTGGACCCGCTAATAAAGTAATCATATAACTTGGTTTCAATTGAAATAAAATAGGAACATCAATAAATGTAGTAGTTCTTGTAAAATCATAAGTACCGCCCAGTATTACCCCAGTTGCTTGAAATCCTTTTTGCGATAATAAAAATTCAGGTTGAATTCCTATGAATTGATTGATTGGCAAAGATAAAAATGCACCTGCCGCTAAACCGAATTTAGGATCTGAATTAAATTGCTCGCCTTTAGAATCATAAACATTAGAATAATTCAATCCCGCTTTCAAGCCAAACTGTGCATTCGTATTGGAAGCTGTTGCATTACTTTGAGCGAATGAATTAGAGACAAGTCCAATCATTGCAAAAATAATGAGGTATTTAGCTTTTTTCATCTTGATTATATTTGAATTAAATTAAATTGATTAATGACTATTCTATTTAACATTCTTTACTGTTAAATCTTTGAAGGCTTGTCCTAACTCATCCATATCACGATTAAATTCAGCTTTAAATTTATCCCAGCCATCTTTACCTTCTCCTTTATAATCATCTAACTTCTTTTTCATATCACTATTTTTAGCTTCTAATTCAGCTAATTTTTTATTGTATTCAGCTCTGTTTTCACGTTTTTCTTTTTCAATGCGAATTTTAAAATCAGCAATGCTTTTTTCATTAGCAGCTACACGATCTGCATTTAACAATCTATATGCTTCCATATCTTTCACATAGTCAGCATTCGCTTCATTCAACTCTTTATTAGCTTCGTTTACATCACTTTTAGCCTCTTCTACATTTTCTTTTGCATTTTCAACTTTATTAGAAGAAGAAGTACAAGCAAATAGTAATCCTGAAGAAATCAATAGTGCAAATGCACTTACTTTCATAAAATTTTTCATTTTCGTTTTTTAAATATTTAGATTATAATTCTGAAATTAATTTTTGTATTTCTTCTTTGGTCTTACCCAATTTTGCTTGCAGTCTGCCTAAAAGTTCTTCGTGCTTCCCTTCAACTAATAATACATCACTGTCGGTAAGTATGGCAAATTTTTGCATCATCTTACCTTTTAATTCTTTCCAATTTCCTAAAATTTCTGTTGTATTTTTCATGGTATTCCAATTAAATTATTTATATCATAAAGGTATTTGAAGAGCCTAAAAAATACTTACAATCTAATGGAAACTTGTTACAGATATCACACTATAACTAGTTGTAGAAGAAAAGCCAATACAGTAATGCAATCATAGTTAATTGCATTACTGTTGAAAAGGTGGCCTTGAGATTATTCATTCTTTTAAATTCGAGTGATTAAAAGAAAATAGATTAATGAATGGCAATTCCAATGGTAGATACTCCACTTGATAAATCAAGGAAAGCGCCAATATTATTGTTGATACGATATTCTGTTCCAATATGCAAATCCAAAAATAATGGACGTGCACTTCTATAATAATTACGATCTCCTAAATAACCATCTTCCCAATGAGAATTTACTAATGAAAATCCAAGTGAACCTCCTAAATAAAAATCCCATTTTGAACCTGCATCTAATAAATCATCAAAATAGTAAGTGCCTTTAACTCCAATAGGAATAACTGTTTCACGGTAGGCATAATACCTATCTGGATTAGATCCATTGCCCCAATAATAACTTCTTGAATAAGTATAAAAACTGATAAATGGAGCTAATGTAAAATCTTTTGCTACATCAAATTCATAATTCAAACTTAATACTGGTAAAGATCTTCCTACATATCCATAGTAACCTGAATAGCCACCAATACCTAATCCTAAGTTCAAAGTGTTACCATACTTTTCCTGTGCAAATCCGGTCATCGAAAACATCGACAGGATTACTGCAAATAATAAAATTTTCTTTTTCATAGTTGTATAATTTAGTTTTTAATTTTTCTGATGATATGCTCGGTTATTGCACCTTGTTTAATAAATTTATTTTGCCTTAAGGGCATAGTCATGTCCTTAGTTCTAAAAAGAACAATTTTAGCATTTGGAATTTCAATTACTGGGCTGGTATGATTTGAACTCCAATTAAATAATGACTTCATTGTTACAAAAAGTCCATTTACTTTAGAAGTATATCTCTGTGCTTTACTCATTTCCAATCATTTTAATTACAATGATAAAAGTATGACCTTACACATTTGAATCATTACAACTTACTTTCAAGTTGTTGCATAATTCACAGATTCAAAAACTATAAACTAAAAAATTATAAAAAAATTATACCCAAAATAAAAAAAGCAATACCAAATGAGGTATTGCTTCAAATAAAGGCATTTATGAATTCAAATCGGAGTTTACCCCTTTAATGCATGTTCTTTAGCATCTTCTTTTTGTGCTTGACTAGCAAGCAAATGATGCCCTTGTGCAGTAATAGTGCTTTTTGCGGCTTTGTCGTGATCTCCAGCCTCATGATGCTTCGCTGCTTCATGATGATGCTTTGCCGCTGTTTCTAAATGATTCGCGATTTTCTTGTGATTCTCAATACCCTTTTGATGATCTTCAGGTGTACCCTTAATTGGTTCTTTTTTAATGTCTGAAATTGAATGTGTCATTTTAGAATTATTAAATTGTTTAAAAATTGTTAACCAAAAATAATAGCTATTACAGATGAATATTTATATAATTCCTATTCAAATTTAAATCGTTCACAGATTCTCCAAATTAACGATTCGCTGCTGTTTAAGCTGCTTGTAGAAAGTAGGTGTGAGTCCAGTTATTTTTTTAAACTGAGTGGATAAATGGGCAGCACTGCTATAATTCAATTTATAAGAAATTTGATTCAAGTTTAATTCTCCATACAACAACAATTCTTTTATTCGCTCTACTTTATTGATAATGATATACTGTTGTATGGTTATTCCTTTTACCTCTGTAAAAATATTAGATAAATAAGTATAGTCATACTGAAGCTCTTCTGCTAAGTACTCTGAATAATTTAATTTAGGTTGATCATCTAAATGTTGAATCATTTCAGATATAAGTATCTTTATTTTTTCAACCAGAATTCCTTTCTTATCCTCCATCAATTCCAATCCTGATTTCATCAAATTTTCCTTTAGTGTATCAAGCTGAATTTGATTCAATTCTTCAATTATCTCAATAACACCTAAGTCAACCAAAATAAAATGCAATCCCATTTTACTCAACTCCTCTTTCACAAGCATCTTACACCTTAAACTAACCATGTATTTTATATATAATACCACTTGAGGACTGAATTAAATAAGAATAATAAAAAAGAAAAATATCGAAAAATGAATTTGAAAACTCAATGTGCGGAGAGTAGCACACATTTTTATTTGGAAATATTTTTAAATAGCTATTAACAATTACTGCTAAACAGTACTAAGTTAATGAATTTAAAGGAGATAATAGGTAATTAATGGTAATGAATTGCAAAAATGATATCCTTATTATGAATAAATTGAATGCAATAATTTTTGCTGAAGCTTTAATTAAAAAAAATCAATTTTGAAACATCAATTAATGTTTATTTTGATAATTAATCTGCACAACATCAATTGTTGGTGCACCAGTAGGATGATATCCAACACTAACTCTAGCACTTTGGTTGTTTAGGTCAGTAAACCAAGCAATAGATAATCCTCTATTTCTAATTGCAATGGTATCTCTTGTGCCATTAGCCATTGGACCTACATAGCTAATTAATCCAATATCAGCGCCAACATAAAGTGTATCACCTAATTCAAGTGGATTGTCACTATTAAAAATAAATTCTACGAATGCAGAATCTGAAACATTCAATTCTTTATTCCAGTTATTGGCAAAAGGTAATTTCTCAAAACTTTTTAAGACAACATTGTTTTTACTAATCTCAACATCCATATAAGGATTTAATTTATCAGACTCATAGGTAAAACTAAAATTGCCTAAACTATCACATTCAGTTGTTCCAATATAATCTGATAATTCATAAATACCTTTATTATATACCCTTGAAAATACCAACCGAACACCTTCCAAAGATTTTTGATAATACACTACTTTACCTGTAACTATGTATTCCTTAGTTTCAGGATCTTCACAAGCACTAAAAATGAGTGAAATGAAAATAAGTATAGTTATATAAAATTTCATTGTTTAAATACTTTAAAATTTATTTTCATCAATGTTTATTTTGATAATTTATTTGAATGACATCAATGTTGGGGGCGCCAGTTGGGTAATAACCAATACTGCCCCTGTCAGTTTGAGCGCTTTGATTTGAAATCCAAGAAATAGATTGAACAGCATTTCGAACTGTGAATGTATCTCTAGACCCATTAATTAGAGGACCGAGTATACTAATTGAACTTCCAGGAATTCCAATAAAAAGTGTATCTCCTAAAGCAAGTGGATTGTCACTATTAAAAATAAACTCTACAAATGCAGAATCTGATACATTTAATTCTTTAATCCAATTACTTGCAAAAGGTAAATCCTTTATATACTTTAATTTCTCGTTTCCCTTGAAAACCTCAACTTCTAAAGTTTTCCTATTTTTATCAGTTTCATAAGAAAAACTATAATTTCCATTACTATCACAATTTGTGCTGCCTAAATATTCAGTAAACGTTCTATATCCTTCTGGATATGATCTGTAAAATTCCAACCGAACACCTTCCAAAGATTTTTGATAATACACTACTTTACCTGTAACTATGTATTCCTTAGTTTCAGGATCTTCACAAGCACTAAAAATGAGTGAAATGAAAATAAGTATAGTTATATAAAATTTCATTGTTTAAATACTTTAATCCTTGTTTATTAAGGTTTATTTTGATAGTTAATTTGTATGACGTCAATGGTTGGTGCTCCTGTAGGATAATATCCTTTTATTCCATTATTGTTTTGTTCATTCAAATCTGTAGTCCAGATTATTGTTTGATTTCTATTTGGTAAAGTAAATTTAACTTTTTAGCTATTCAACAATGGTCCAAATATTTCTTTCAAACCAATATCAGTAGAAATAAAAAGTGTATCACCCAATTCAAGAGGATTGTCACTATTAAACATAAATTCTACAAATGCAGAATCTGATACATTTAATTCTTTAATCCAATTACTTGCAAAAGGTAAATCCTTTATATATTTTAATTTCTGGTTTCCCTTGAAAACTTCAACTTCTAAAGTTTTCCTATTTTTATCAGTTTCATAAGAAAAACTAAAATTACCAGTACTATCACAAATTGTGCTGCCTAAATATTCAGTAAACGTTCTATATCCTTCTGGATATGATCTGTAAAATTCTAAACGAATACCTTCAACAGATTTTTGATAATACACTACTTTACCTGTAACTACGTATTCCTTAGTTTCAGGATCTTCACAAGCACTAAAAATGAGTGAAATGAAAATAAGTATCGTTATATAAAATTTCATTGTTTAAAAACTTTAATCCTTGTTTATTAAGGTTTATTTTGATAATTTATTTGTATTACATCAATGTTGGGGGCGCCAGTTGGAAAAAGTCCCGTTGAACCTTCATTACTTCGCAAAACTAAATCTGTTACCCAACTCAATGCTTGCCCTCTATTCGCTACAGTTATGGTATCTCGTGTACCATTTAATAATGGACCAGGTTTTCTAATTATGCCTATGCTAGTTCCAATAAATAATGTGTCTCCAATTACAAGAGGATTACTACTATTATACACAAACACCAAATAAGCAGAGTCCGATACATTTAAATCCGTATTCCAATTGGTAGCAAAAGGCAAATCCTTTATATACTTTATTTTTTGATTCCCTTTGAAAATTTCAACTTCCATTGATTTCATATTTTTTTCAGTTTCATATGAAAAACTAAAATTACCAGTACTATCACAAATTGTGCTGCCTAAATATTCAGTAAACGTTCTATATCCTTCTGGATATGATCTGTAAAATTCTAAACGAATACCTTCAACTGATTTTTGATAATACACTACTTTGCCTGTAACTGTATATTCTATTGGTTCATTTCTAGTGCATGAATCAAATAGAATGGAAATAGAAATCAAAATTAAAACTGATACTAAAAATTTCATTGCTTTTAAATACTTTACAAAATAAGCATTCCTTTTTACTTTTTAAACAATGTAATAATAACATTTAAATTACTATCAAAAATTAGGCATTTATATATCATTCAAAGACGTAATTCCATTTTTTATCGCAAAAAATATAAAAACCTAGAAGCATTGTTTACATTAGCTTAACGCTCATTTAATAAAACAAAATGAAAAGAAAAGATTTCCTTAAAGGATTAGGTTTGGCTGGACTTAGTGCTGGTTTGCCTTTCAATCAAATACATGCTGCTGTTAAGAATTTCAATAATTCTGCAAGTCAAGCATGTGCCATCATTCCATCTGAAACAGAAGGTCCTTTTCCTTTAGATTTAACAGAAAATAGCACTTATTTCAGACAAGATGTGAGGGAAACCAAAACGGGTGTTCAACTCAATTTGAAAATGAAAATAATGGGATTGGCAAATTGTGAACCTATGCCCAATGTGCGTGTAAATATTTGGCATTGTGATAAAGATGGTTTGTATTCAGGTTATAGCCAAACCAATAATCAAGGACAAGCTGGATTAACTTATTTAAGAGGATACCAATTAGCTGATGCCAATGGCGAAGTTGAATTCATTACCATTTTCCCAGGTTGGTATAATGGTAGAATTTGCCATATCCATTTCCAAGTTTATGTGAGTTCTGTTTACCGAGCTGTTTCTCAATTAACTTTTGATGCAGCTGCAAAAAATGCATTATATGCTGCCAATACTTCGCTATATACCAAAGGCGCAGATCCATTAACAGTCAATACCGATAATATTTTTTCAGATGGATATACACTTCAAGTTGCTACCTTAACTCCCAATGTAACTACTGGTGGCTATGATTCCTATTTAGAATTATCAGTGCAAGGTAATGGAACTGCAAGCGGCTTGGGGGCCTTAGAACCCGAAACTGGTGGACAGTTTAAATTGAAGCAAAATTTTCCAAATCCATTTATGAATGAAACTAACATTCCATTTAATTTAACAAACTCTGCTGATGTAAAAATAACTTTGTTTGATATTAATGCTAGAAAAATACATGAATTCGATTTGTTGAATTTAGCAGCTGGAGACCATACACATCAAATTGATTTCAATACATTGAATTTGTCAATTCAAAATTATGTTTATCAAATTGAAGTAAGTAATAACAATGGCACTTTCAGACAATGTAAATTAATGACCAGAAATCAATAACTCACATTTTTAATAGAACCACTTTCTACAATGGCTTTGATATTGGTATCCACAGCTATCGCTTTGAAATAAAAATTTCCAGCAAGCGTGCGATTCACTGTATCTATATTAGTGATAATTATTTTTCCTATATGATTGCTATCGGTATTCAATATGGTATTAGCAATGGTTAATCTTGCAAAATTTTCATTTGATAAAATATAACTTCCAAGTCCATTGAAATTATTTATTTCCAAAGAAATATATTGACCATCAGCACAAAAATCAATGGCCATCAAATTTAATTGGCTATCTGATTCATGAAAGGTTGCATTTGCTTGAAAAGCTGGAAAACCTTGCTGATACGCACAAGATGAGAAGAAGTTGTTATTGATATAAGCTGTAATACCACCTTCATAATTTAAACTTGAATTGATGGCTTCTTTCTTTTCTTCCTTTTTACAACTAATAGTGAGTAAAAAATAAAAAAGTAAAATAAATATTTGATTCTTCTTAGAGACCATTGCCGTTTGCATTTCTAAAAATATCAAAAATTATTATTTATTAAAAAGAAAAGGTGCTTTGATTATAGCACCTTTTCTTATCAATAATTACTCAGCAATAACTTCTCCTGAAAACAATAAACTAACTGTATTTGGATCAGCATTGGTTATAACGGTAGCACTCTTATTGAATGCACCCGGATTTGCTGCATTGTAAGTCAACTTTACAAAACCAGATTTACCCGGAGCAATAGCTTCTTTACTATAATCATCAGTTGTGCAACCACAAGTAGGTTTAACACTTTGGATAATTAATGGTTCATCACCTGAATTGGTTAAAGTAAAAGTATAAGAAACTGGTTTACCTTTTGTGATTTTACCAAAATTGTGTGAAGTACTTTCCCATTTAATTACAGGTGTTTTTGTAGCTGCTCCAGAGTTAATACTAACTACTGATGCTGCATTAGAATGATTGGATTGTTGTGCCTGGCTAAAATTAACTGCTGCTAATACAATAGCCAATGTGTAAATTAATTTTTTCATTTTAAATTTTTTTTTGTGGTTTATTGGGTCAACACTTCTTGATCATTGAAATGCTGAACCTGGTTTATTTTAATTAACAATTCAAAGTAAAACAATTCAACACAGGCATTTTGTTAATGAAAAGCGAATTTTTGTTAATGATATGTTAATGGCTAAAGGGATGAAAAAACTAAGCCTTAAAATGGTAAATTTGGATTCCTAAATATGAAAAGAAGAACCCTACGCATTTTTGTAATACTTGCCCTATTAAGCATAATAGGCATTGTAGTGACCCAATTGTTTTGGTTCAAAAAGGCTTATGAAAACAATGTGCAAGAGTTTGATCAAAATTGCAACATTGCATTAAAGGAAGTAGTAAAGGATATTCTAAAATTTAATAACCGCACAAATTTCCCTATTGACCCCGTAGTAAAGCTCAAAGACAATTACTATGCAGTAATGGTTAATGATCAAATTAATGGTATAGTATTAGAACATTATTTACAAACTGAACTCAAGAAATTCAATATTCACCAAGGATTTGAATTCAGTATTTATGATTGTGCTAACAAAAAAATTGTTTATGGAGGCTATGTAGAAGGAGAAGGAAAATATTTACCCAATGAACAACCTAATCTGCCTACTTTCAAAACTGATAATTATTACTTCACCGTTTACTTTCCTCATATAACCAGTACCATTGTTGCTCAAATGACCCTGTGGACTTACTCCACTGGCATACTCCTATTAGTTGTAATTTTCTTTAGTTATTCTCTCTTCGTTATTTTGAAACAAAAAAGGTTATCCGAAATTCAAAGAGATTTTATCAATAACATGGCTCATGAAATTCGTACACCTTTATCAACCATTACAATCTCCGCCCAAACTTTAAAAAATCCGAATATTATTGAGAACCCTCAACGATTGTTAAATTACTCAACCATCATTATGAATGAGGCCATCAAACTAAAAAATCAAGTTGATCGGGTATTATCTATTGCAGATTTTGAACACCAATTGAAATTAAAAATAGAACCCACTCCTATTCATGAACTAATAGAAAAAACAGCTAGCCAATTTCAAATTCAAGAAAACAAAACGGTAAACTTTACTTTTCATTTTGATTCAAAAATCAATTTGGTTAATATAGATGCTTTACACATGGCCAATCTTATTTCCAATTTTATTGATAACTCTATCAAGTACAGCAAAGAAATTGTGAACATTAAAATAAGTACTGAATTATTACAAGCAAATAAAATAAGTATTCATTTTGAAGATGATGGTTTGGGAATTTCAAAAGAAAATCAGAAAAGAATATTCACCAAATTTTACCGCGTACCTACTGGTGATGTGCATACCATCAAAGGCTTTGGCATTGGATTGAATTATGTAGCACTAATTGTGAAAGCACACAAAGGAACATTGCAAGTAAACAGTGACCTACATAAAGGCTGTAAATTTACCATCAACTTAGCTCTATGAATAAAATAATTCCTATTAAAGTATTATTAGTAGAAGATGATCAAAGCCTAGGTTATGTGATTAAAGATAATATAGAGCAAGAAGGATTGACCGTTGATTTGCTAGAAGATGGAGAACTTGCTTGGGAAAAATTCAATACCAATCAATATCAAATTTGTGTTTTAGATATCATGCTTCCAAAAATGGATGGCTTTCAATTAGCTGAAAACATTAGAAACATCAATGCGCATATTCCAATTATATTCTTGTCGGCTAAAAGCATGAAAGAAGATAAACTTAAAGGCTTTCAACTTGGCGCTGATGATTATATGGTAAAGCCATTCAATATTGAGGAACTTATTTTAAGAATGAAAGTCTTCATTAAAAGAAGTACCAAAGAAAATGCATCAAGCATTATTGAAATTGGAAAATATTTATTCAATCATTCCAATTTAGAATTACAATTAAATACCAGTGTTAAAAGACTCACTCAAAAACAAGCTGATTTATTAAAACTACTTCTTGACAATAGAGAAGAAGTTGTAAAACGAGAACAAATACTCAAACAACTTTGGGGCAATGATGATTATTTTGCAGGTAGAAGCATGGATGTTTTCATTTCTAAGCTGCGCAAATATTTATCTGAAGATAATTCTATTGAAATCATCAATTACCACGGAATTGGATTTAAGCTAGAATTGAAAAAATAAATATTATTGTTTAATCATTTTCTTGTCTGCCACAATAACTGAATTACTTTCAATACTTATTAAATAAGCACCAGCTGTCAAACCTATAGTAGATAATACATTCAAGCCTTGTTTTGATTTTAACTTTTCAGATTTAATTATTCTACCGTTCAAATCTTTTATTTTAACAGTCAATTTATCTGTCATTAGAAAACCCGAATTTTTTAAATCAATATTGACAAAATCTGCACTTGGATTTGGGTATAACTCGAAACTTTTTTCATTCAAATGGTTATTGAACAAACCTGTATTTGGTTTCTGCACTGCCATTGCATATTCACCTAACCACAATGAATCTATAGAAATTATACCACGCCTATCATTTCCATTTCCTTGAACATTTCTTGTTTGATATGGGAATAAATACCAGTCTTCTTTTGCGCTTTTTCTATACAATAGAAATACCTTATCTTCTGTTGTATTAATCAATTCATTGTCTAACCAATCATTACCTGAAAAAGTATTAGTTCTTCCATTGTAAGGCACAGTACCTTTTGCTTGAAAATTAGTTGGTAAAATCCCATCCACTTTCCAATAATGATTAGGTGAAATAGTATAAATAGAATTGCTGGCTTTGATGGCATCAGGTGAAGCATAATGGTGTTCTACACTAACAAAAGCAGAGTCGGTCATTTGATTAACTTGCAATGTAAATTTAGCATTTGATAAAGTATAAGAACCTGTATTTTTAATCATTCGATATTCTGGTGCTGTAGCTAATGCAATTTTTTCATCCATATTGATACCAACCATTTGTGGTTTAAATGGAACCGTAACTTCAAAAAAATCATTGGCTCCACTTGCCATGATAGAAGAAGTGTATTCAAGAAAATTACTGTTCTTAAAAGTTAAAGTAAGTGGAACATTTAAAAAATAACTAGGCGCATGGTTCAATCTTTGTTTAACATACACTCTTACTTGATACTTTCCATTCAAAAAAACAGATTGAAAGGAATCAATGGAGAATTGCGCCCAGCCTGGGTTAAACACAAAGGCCTCGAAAAAATAACTTAAATTTTTTCCTGATTCTTGTGATAAGCCACCCATCAAATCAACACTTGAAACAGCTTGGTATTTATTCTTACTTAAAAAAGATTTAACAGATGCAAAGAATAAACTATCTCCCATATATCCTCTTAAACTATGTGCCACCTCTGCTCCTCTTTTATAAACATGATCTCCATAAGTAAATTCATGAGGAATATTATTTAATGATAAAGCACCTTCTTTAGGAATATTGAATTGCAAATTACTTTCATGAAGGCTGCGTATTTCAGCTAGGTAATTGGCATAACCAGAAAACTGTTCAGTGAAAATACTTTCACAGTAGGATGCCCAACCTTCGTTAATCCACATATCTTCGGCAGTACTACAAGTAATTAAATCACCAAACCAATGATGAGATAATTCATGAGCCATGATAGATTGAAATCCTAAAGTACCATCTGCAAATGAACGCGGAAAGGTAATGTTTGTAGCATGTTCCATTGCCCCTGAATTAAATGGAACAAAGCTGTATCCTACTTTATTCCATTCATACGGACCAAATGAATTCTCAAATGTGCTCAATGCCAAATTCAAATTGGCAAATGATTTTTTCACATTCACAGTATCTGCAGCAACTGCAGATAATTGAACAGGATATGTTTTATTCTTTCCTTGAAAATTATAAATAACTGGTGTGTAATTACCAATGGCAACACATGCTAAATAAGTAGGTATGGGTTGATCCATTTTCCACTTACGCATCCTATTCCCTTGACCATCCAAAACATCAGAAACCAAATAGCCATTACAAATGGCAACTTTTCCATTATTGGTTTCTATATTAAATTCATAAGTTGCACGGTCGGTAAAATTATCAATGCATGGAAACCAAACCCTACCATACACATGTGGATTAGCTCCAAAGCCTACTCCTAAATTATAAGCATATCCGCTTTCAAAATAAAAACCTCCCCAACCAGTTCCATCAATTTGTGGTTTCCCATGGTAATACACTTTTATTAAGGTAGAATCATTGGCATTCAAAACCAATGGTAAATTAATTTTAAGCAAAGTGTCATTGTATTGAAAAGATAAATTTGCTCCTCCAATTTCAACCGAGTCCACAATCATTTTCAGCAAATCCAATCTCATTTTATTAATTCCATTGAATTTTGATTTAACTTTTACTTCCGTATTTCCCTTAATTATTTTATTGGTAAAATCAGTAATGTTAAGGTTGATAGTATAATTTAATATATCAATAGAATCAGCAAATGAACTCTTGAATAATTGTTGGTTTTCTCTTTTTAACTGATTGGATAATTGTTTTGTCTCAGCACAATTTTGAGCACTTATACTTGAATTTGCAACTATTGATACTAAAATTAAAAGGGCAATGCGTTTCATAATTTGGAATTTGAAATTAAGGTAGCTTCTTTTTTTGAATTTCAGAAAATATTAGCGTTTGAAAAATAATAGACAGCCTAAAACCTAATAGAATAGCCATATAAAGCGATTTATAATTGGAATCAAATTTGTTACACAATGCATTGCAACTATTCATAGGCTTATCTCCTCTTTAACACATACAAAATTGAAATTATGAAAAAAACAACCTTACTCTTAATTATCCTATTCACATTTTTTTATGAAATAGGTACAGCACAAAAATCTTTCAGAAAATATAGCAACTCCGCTGATAGCGCTTACTTTAAAAAAAATTATACAGAGGCCATTAATTATTACATGATGGCTAAAGCAAATAAAGACAAATACACTTCAGATATAAGTATAGATTATAACATTGCTTGTTGCTATGCTTTGAATACCAATAGTAATATGGCATTTGCTTATTTACAATTAGCGGTGAAAAAAGGTTATCGAAATTTAAATCATATTCAACAAGATGCTGATTTGGTTTCATTGCGAGGCGAAACACGTTGGAAAAGCTTAATCGATGATATTAATAAAAACCAAATTACTTTTAATACCGATCCGCTGAGAGTAAAATTAGTAAGCACAGATATTGATAACTTTTGGGAGGCACATGAAGCTTTCACTGAGAACCCCAATAAAGCCGATGAAATATTTAGAACGCTATACTTTGATAAAGCAAGTATAGGTTTACTTGATTATTATGTAAGCAAAATTGGTTCTGTAGAAAGTTTTGTTACCAATCAAAAAAAGAAACCAGAATTCTATAAGGCGATTAAAGAAAATACTTTAAAAATTGATATCTATAAAAAAGAAATTAAAGATCATTTAGTTAAACTAAAAGACCTTTATCCAGCCGCAAGCTTTCCAAATATATATTTCGTTATTGGGAAATTTAATTCAGCAGGCACTGCCTCTGATAATGGCTTATTGATTGGTGTTGATCAAATAAGTAAAAGCGCTGATATCCCAACTACTGAACTAAATTTATGGGAGAAAAATGTGTATTCAGAATCTAAAAATATTCCAATTATTGTGGTGCATGAATTAATTCATTTCTTACAAGACAATATGATGAAAGATACCAGCTTGCTTAGCAATGCGGTTCAAGAAGGAATGGCAGATTATATCGCCTATTTATGCACTGGTGAAAACTTGAGTAAACGCCAACATGATTTTGCAAAGAATCAAGAATTAAAAATATGGGAAGAGTTTACAAAAGAGATGGATTTGAACAAATCAGAAAATTGGATCGCCAATGGTGATCAAGAATCAGACACAAAGCCTGCTGATTTAGGTTACTATATTGGATTCAAAATTTGTGAAGCTTATTATGAAGAAGCTAAAGACAAGAAAGCTGCTATTGCAGAGATGCTAAGCATTACAGACTATCATGATTTCTTAAATAAAAGCAAATATGATAGTAAAGTGCGCAAACTTTCCGCAGAAATTAAATAAAAAAAGCCCAATGAAATTATCATTGGGCTTTTTTATAAATAATTTTTATTAGTTGAAAATAATTTTCTTGTTAGCAATCACATTATTCTGTGGATCTATTAACTGTAAAGTGTATGTTCCAATACCCGTCCAATTAGAGAAATTGATCACATTATTTGCTTGGTTAATATTTGCTTGATAAACTGTTGCTCCTAACATGGAAACAATTTTAATTTGATAGCCTACTAATGAATTTAAATTAGCCACTTCAATGGTGATATTTGAATGTGTTGGATTTGGATATATTTTAATTTCTGAGAATTGCGGAGGATTCATTCCAGACAATAACGCATTTATATATAAGGTATCCGTTACCGAAACAAATGTGGTATCATTAATAGCAACATGAGTTGTATCAAAAACAGCAACATGTGTGGTGTCAAAAACTGCAACATGTGTGGTATCATATACATTCACATGAGTATTGTGAATTATTTTGATAGTATCAGTAACTAAACAGTTTGGAGTAAACTCATGCTTCAATTGCAATAATTCTACTGAATCCAATACACGGTTATAAATTCTTAAATTATCTAAATAGCCTTTAAAATAATTTCCATTGGCAACTCTATTAGAACCAATCACAGTTCCGTTCCATCCAGCATTTGAAGTCAGGTTTGAAGTTCTTGCCCCAGTCTTCACAATGTTACCATTGATATAAATTTTATAGTTTGGACTATCAACTGTGATAACCAAATGAGACCATACATCAGCTTCAATAGTTAAAGTATCAAATGCATTTCCTTGAGAGATTCTCAAATTTTTAGAAACTGCATTAGGTTCAATATTGATGTAAAACAAACCATTTGTTAAACCCGGATGATCTGCACATAGCACCATAGTGATATTATTAAAATCAGTAGGCTTCAACCAAATACTTACTGTTTTTCTTCTATAATCAAATGAGTTTTGAGTAAAGGCATAAGAGCTTCCTTTAAAACTAGCAGCTGTTCTTGCTTTATTATCAACCCCACCACCATAAAAAGGGGAAGTTGGACTAGCATGTTTATGACTGCTACTTGAATCACTGAAATTATTATTAAACATATAATAACCCATTAATCCATTAGTAGGAATTTGGGCATAAGCATTAATTGAAACTAAACAAACAATTAGGAGTAGGATTTTTTTCATATAGTATTTTAAATAGGTAGTATACAAAATTAAAGAATCCTCCTTTTATATCAAAATTAATGCCATTTGAACTATTAAATAGCCATTTTAAGGCAAAATCAACTCTAATTTGCATATCCTACAAGAGTGAAACTGTTTCAAGCAAATGAAACATAAAGCAAGTAATATGATTTATGAATTTCAGTAATTCAATACTAAAAATCAAATTAAAAAATGAAGATGAATGTTTCTCAGAAAATAAAAATTGGAAGGAATAAAATAAAAAAGCCAGCTCCAAAATAATAATTTCGGAGCTGGCTTTTTTTAACTAATTAATTTAGAATAATCTTTTTAATTGCAATCACTTTATTTTGTGGATCAATTAACTGAAGGGTATAAGTACCTAATCCAGCCCATGTAGACAAATTAATTACATTGCTAGCTTGCGTAATATTTGCTTGGTAAACTGTTACTCCTAAATTTGAAATCAATTTAAATTTATAACCCATTAAAGTGTTTAGGTTAGCAACATCAATGGTTATGCTTGATTTAGTTGGATTCGGATAAATTTTAATATCTGAAAATTGTGGAGGATTAATTCCCGATAATAATGCTTTAATAAATAAAGTATCCGTTACTGAAACATATGTGGTATCATAAACGGTTACATGGGTAGTTTCAATAACTTTAATTGTATCAGTAAAAAGACAATTGGCAGTAAATTCATGTTTCAAATTAAGCAATTCTACTGAATCCAATACACGGTTGTAAACTCTTAAATTATCCATATGACCTTCAAAATAGTTCCCAGATGCAATTCTATTAGAACCTAAAACAGTACCACTCAAACCACCAACAGAAGTAATATTTGATGTTCTACTTCCTGATTTCTTTAAAATTCCATTCAAGTAAATTTTGTAACTCGGACTATCTACGGTAACTATAATATGCGACCAAATATCATTTGCAATAGTTAAAGTATCGGCAACATCACCTTGAGCGATTCTTAAATTTTTAGAATTGGCATTGGGTAATAAAGAAATATAGAAAAGTCCATTCTTTAATGAAGGATTATCTGCAACCATCAAAATAGTTGTTGCATTTAAATTTGCAGGTTTGAACCAAAGACTTACTGTTTTCTTTTTGTAATCAAAATAGTTTGGAATGAACACATGCGAATTTCCATCAAAATATGCAGAAGAATTGGCAGCATTATCACGTCCACCACCAAATGTCATAGAACTACCAGTACCATTAATATGGTTCATACTTGAGTCTTTGAAATTGTTTTCGAATGGATAAAACCCCATTAAACCATTAGTTGGAATTTGAGCAAATGCATTTAAAGAAACCAGGCAAATGCATAGAAGTAGAATTTTTTTCATTTAGTTATTTTTATAGATAATGTTTTCGAAAATAATAAAAGCATTTTTTAATTCAAAATTACATTCTTTCTAAAGTTGATATTGACTATTTTTGAAGCATCATTTTTAATCAAAACCCATCTCAAATGAATGAATCAATTAAAATAGGCACTCCTTTAAGTCCCACAGCAATTAAAGTAATGATGCTTGGTTCGGGAGAATTAGGGAAAGAAGTAGTCATTGAATTTCAAAGATATGGGGTGGAAGTAATTGCTGTTGATAGATATGAAAATGCTCCAGCTATGCAGGTTGCCCATCGATCTTATGTGATCTCCATGTTAGATGGAGTGGCATTAGCTAATTTAATTAGAAAAGAAAAGCCACATTTTATTGTACCTGAAGTTGAAGCCATTGCAACTGATACTTTATTAGAATTAGAAAAAGAAGGCTTTCAAATTATACCCACTGCAAAAGCCACATGGTTAACCATGAATAGAGAAGGGATTAGATCATTAGCTGCTAAAGATCTTGCTGTGAAAACTTCTCCATTTGAATTTGCAGGTAACTTAGAAGAATTTAAATCAGCAGTTAACAATATTGGAATGCCCTGTGTGGTGAAACCCATCATGAGTTCGTCAGGTAAAGGACAAAGTGTTATCAAAAAAGAAGAAGACATTTTACATTCATGGAATTATGCACAAGAAGGAGGGCGCAGTGGTAAAGGCAGAGTAATAGTAGAAGGTTTTGTAGACTTTGATTATGAAATTACATTGCTTACCGTTAAACATAAAGATGGTATTTCATTTTGTGCTCCTATTGGTCACCGACAGGAACATGGCGATTATCAGGAATCATGGCAACCACATCCAATGTCAACAAAAGCATTGGCTGCTGCACAAGACATTGCAAGTAAGGTAGTAAACGCATTGGGTGGTAGAGGAATTTTTGGTGTAGAGTTTTTTGTAAAAGGTGATGATGTTTATTTTTCAGAATTATCTCCTCGTCCGCATGATACCGGAATGGTAACTTTAATATCTCAAGATATTACTGAATTTGCATTGCATGTTCGTGCAATACTTGGTTTACCAATTCCTAATATTGTTCAGCATGGACCATCAGCTTCCAGTGTGATTTTAGTGAAAGGTAAATCGAATCAAGTTTCATTCACTGGATTAGAAAATGCTTTAACTGAAAATGATACCCAAGTAAAATTATTCGGCAAACCTGAAGTAGATGGTGAAAGAAGAATGGGAGTTTGTTTGGCAAGAGCAGAAAGTATTGAAGAAGCTAGAGCCAAAGCAAACAGGGCATCACAAGCCATCAATATTATTTTATAAATAAGAGTAGAATAAGCTTCTACTCTTATTTTATCTTTCAAAATTATTCAACAATAAATTTTACAACTCGACTATATTTTCCTGTTTGAATGCGGAAGAAATATAAGCCAGGAGATAAATTCAATTGATACTGATTGTTGATTGTATGGTTATTCACTGTTAATTGTTCTCGCATTACTTCCACACCTAAAATATTCACAATGCTACCTCTCACTTGACTGGCATTGATTTGATTCAGCTCAACTTTAAATGCACCATTGTTTTTTGTTGGAAATAATTTAAACTCAACAGATTTTAGTGGATTTGAATTGATACCCGTTTGTACATCTGCTAAATCACTCATCCAAATTCCTCTTCCAAAAGTAGAAGCAAATAATTTGTTGGAGTCTGCATGAATTTCTAAATCACTTACAATAACATTAGGCAATAAATTACTGAATGATTCCCATTGGTTCAAACTATCATAAGTAAAATAAACACCAATATCTGTTCCTAAATAAATGGTATTTTTTGCAGAACCTTTTTGATGTAAAATACAATTCACCGGAATATTAGGTAGGTTGAAAGAAATGTTTTGCCAAGTTAAACCAGCATTAGTAGTTTTATAAACTTTCAAGCCATTTTTAAAACCGCTAAAGCAAGCCCATGCTGTGCTTGGTACATTATCATCAACAGTAATTGAAGTGCAATACAATGAATCTGGCAAGCCTGCAGAACGATCATCCCAATTTACTCCTCCATCATCAGTAACATAAAAACGCATGGGTTCATTTTGTTGATGATTGATTCTTTTAGCTACGTAAATATAATTTTCATTGGAAGCTGCTACTTTAAAAGTGGAGATAACTGCCCCTACTCCATTGATCATTTTTGGAAAATCAGAAATAGGATTGAAGCTTAAAGCCTCATTAGTGGTTAACTGCATATTTTCATAACCAAAATAAATTTTTGTTGGATCGTTTTCCGATAATTGAATAGGAGTTGTCCACTCACCTAACTCCCCATTGGAAGGATCGATATAATTAAAGCTCAAACCACCATCATGACTTTGAACAAAATTTCCATATTGAGAAGAACCGTACAAAGTGAGTGTATCCGTAGGATGCAGTGCACAATCCATTCCATCACCTCCAATAAAATTTATCCAATGACCATTGCTTTTATAAAAAGTAGAATTGTCTTGCGCTCCAGAAATAACATCTCCAAAATTTTCACGCAAACTCAATCTATAGAATGAAGATATTTGCATACCATTACCTAAATAATTCCATTGCGTTGGCCATTCATAATTAGGAATAGTTTGTGCATCTACCCATGAACCTATCAACAATTTTTTAGTGGCATAAATACCACCATCATTACACATGAAATAAGTATTATTTAATTTATTGAATTTTAGTTGATGTTGATCGGCATGTAAATAATCACCATACACTGGTAACCAATAAGACATGCCATTCCAGCTTGCGCCTGCATCAGTGCTTCCCCACATATTAATTCCACCGATATATACTTTCTCTTTAATTTTATCATCTGCAATAATGGCTAAATCATAAGTGCCTTGCCCACCACCACCAATATCATTTCCCCAACCTAAAATATTAGTACCTGTTTGTCCATCATATTTTTTTGTCCAAGTAGTACCGTTGTTGATTGATAAATAAAACCCTTCCAATCCCCTATCCAATCCACAAGTAATTGCATAAATATAATTGGTATCAACAGGTGATACTGCTAGCTCAGCACGCTGAGCAATTTGAGAAGGAAAAATTGTATTCAAAGTTGTCCATGTTTCACCAAAATTCATGCTGCGCAAAACTCCAGCATTGCCTTCATTTAAAGTGGCAATAAAACCTGTGCTTGCAAAAAGTGTATTTGGATTTTTTGGATTCTGTTCTAAATCCCAAATAATTTCAGAAGATTTTTTTGTCCAAGTTTGCCCGGCATTATAAGATTTGAAAATACCATCAATACCAACCGCTACAAGCTCTTGTGAGTTAACTGGATTTACAATCACTCTTCGAATCAAGGAAGCATCAAACTGTGTTAATGCTAAACTTAAACCAGTAGGATTCCACGTTGTCCCACCATCAGTAGTTTTATAAACACCAATTCCATAATGTGTATTTCTTTTTCTTCCATCGGTTGATAATGCAATTCCTAAATAAGCATAATCACCCACACTGATATAAATGGTATTTGGATTTTGTGGATCAATAGCAATATCTGAAATACGAATGATTGGTAATTGATCAGTTAATGGAATCCAATGTTTACCGCCATCGGTTGATTTCCATACTCCACCTTGGGCAACGCCTACATAAATAATATTTGAATCAGTTGGATGAAAAGTTACGCAATTTATTCTACCCATACCATGTGAAGTAAAAGCTGAAGGTGAAGGAGGTAATTCATTTGGACCGTAAGGAATCCAATTTCCTGCAACCGAAGCATTGGATTTTCTCTTGTTTATTTCTTCAGTTGATGCTTTGAAAAGCAAGTTAATATCAGGCATGGAGCCATCTGGATTTAATCGTTGATCATAATGAGATTCCCAACGCTTGAACCATTTCCATCCTTTAGTTTTACTTAAATCATGACTGTTTCTGAAGGCATCAAAATTTTTCTGTAGACTAAGGAAATTGGGCTTGGTAGTTTGGCTGGAATTTGGAGTATCAAATACTTGAGCAATAGAAAGGCTTGGTAAAAGAAGCAATAAAAACAATCTGATTTTCATGGTATAAATTTTATAAAAACAACAGGAACAAATACTGGACCAATCAAAAAAACAAAACAGCAATAAAATAAAAAATCCATAAGGGTTAGCTTATGGATTTTTAAATCGAATATTAATTTATCGTGTCACTACAAATTTTTCTTGTTCTGTTTGTTGACTATCTGAATCAGTTAAGCGGTAAAAGTAAGAACCTCCTTGCAATTCCTTGGTTGAAATTTTAATTATATTTTTCCCTGTATTTGCATTTTGTTGAACCGAAGAAATAAAGTTTCCTAGTACATCAAATATTTCAACAGTCAATACCGACTGTCCTTCTTTCTGAACTACAATGCGCATTTCATCAGTAGTTGGGTTTGGATATGCCCATCCTTTAGAAATTCTTTTGCTGTTTGACACCCCACTTATTGGTGAAGAAACCAATTGCACTGCATCTAGAATTAAAGTACTACCTGGAATTCTGTTGGGATGAAAATTGGAGGATGACATAAAACTAATAGAGATGCTATCAGGTGCTTGTCCGTTATTAAAAAACGGCAATTCCACTTTCACATAATTAGAAGAAGCATATATTTCTTGAAAGCCACCACCAATCATATTTCCACCTTTTGTAAGTGTTAAAAATACAGCAGCGGTATCTGCACTTGCTGGTGTATATTTATAATGAAAAACAAGGGTATCACTTCCTGCATAGCTGTAAGGAATGCCATTGTTATTTCCATCACCTACTGAAATATATCCAGGGTTAGTAAAACCATTATCAGAAAGTGTTTGAAGACTTGCAGCAAAATTACCTTGGTATTTATCTGTTGATTTAGTTACTCCTGTTCCAAAGTACGACCATGAATTTAAAAAATTAGTAGTGATGCTTGACCAAGCTTCAAAATTACCATTTGGAATTGCTTGAGTTACACCCGGACCAGCAAATGCTAGGTTATCAAAAGTGATGGTACTTCCAACACCAATACCTATTCCAGTAATTGCATCACTTGATGCAGCTGCAATCACCACACTGTCGGGGTTTACAGCCAAATCAATAGGAAAAGAAAAATTAGTAAAAGTATTATGCACGCCGCCTAACTTGTAAAAGTTCATAGAAATTACGACACCTGCTTTTTTAAATACCACTAAAACAATTGCCGAATCACCTACCACTAAATTTGATTTATAAGAACCTGTAATGGAAGTAGGTTTATCAGAATAAGGAAAGCCTCCATCACCTGCAGTTGGATCACCTTCTGTGTTAGAAAAGAATCCAAATAAAGTATCCATTCCCATGCCAGTGGTTTCTAATCGAATGGCTGAACCTGTTGAAGCATCAGGTACGCGAGTAACATTAGCTTGTCCTAAAAATTGTAACGCTTCTCGATTTGAATCAAACCAACCATTCGCCTTTTCAACGGTTTCGGCTCTCCATGATTCAAAATCACCATTCGTAATGGTTTGTGCTTTTGTGTAAACAGTGCTCATTAAAATGAACAGCATCATTAATAGTAGTAGTTTAGATTTCATATAACTTGAGTTTAGAGTATAGGATTTGTATTGCTATAAATATAGGCATATATTTTTATAAGCCATTGAACCGTAGCTAGCAATAAAATAAAATTTGTGTTACTTAGTCATAGCCTAATTAGCATTTTACTTGGGATTAAAAACATGAACCCATTTGAATGAAAAAAAACAATAGTATAAGCACTTTTTTATCCTCCTAAGCTTTTAAAAATGCCCTTTTACAAACCTTTCCCAAAAAGCAAAAATATTTAGCAATATATTTTACTAAACTAAAAGTTTTAGTATATATTTGTTGGTCTATCGCCATGATTAAAGACAGACAAATAGTACACCTAGACCTCGATTCCTTTTTTGTTTCCGTTGAAAGACTCAAGAATAGCAGCCTTTTGGGTAAACCCGTAATTATTGGAGGTACTGCCGAACGCGGAGTTGTTTCTTCCTGCAGTTATGAAGCCCGTCAATTCGGAGTACATTCTGCTATGCCTTCTCGCATGGCCAAAAACCTTTGTCCGCATGCCATTTTCATTAATGGCAATATGGATGAATACACAAAATATTCAACCATTGTAACAGAGATTTTGAAAGAGCAAGCACCACTGATTGAGAAGGCTTCTATTGATGAACATTATATTGATATCACAGGCATGGATAAATTTATTGGCTGCTTGAAGTGGACACAGGAGCTTAGACAAAAAGTAATTAAAAATTCAGGCTTACCAATTTCATTCGGATTATCAGCTAATAAAACAGTTGCTAAAGTAGCTACCGGTGAAGCCAAACCCAATGGTGAATTATTTATTCCGCAACAAACCATACGCCCCTTTTTAAATCCATTGTCTATCAAAAAAATTCCAGGCATAGGTGCTAAAACTTATTTAAAATTAAGTAGCATGGGTGTACAAAAAATTCATACACTTTCAGAAATTCCTCCTAGTTTATTGCAAAAAATATTAGGGCAAAACGGGCTTTCACTTTGGCACAAAGCCAATGGGGAAGATGATTCCCCGGTGATTCCTTATCATGAAAAAAAATCAATCAGCTCAGAAACTACTTTCCATACCGATAGCATTGATGTAGATAAAATCAAAGAAATTATTACAGGCATGGTTATTAAACTTGCTTTTGAATTGCGTGATAGCAAACGATTAGCGGCTTGCATTTCTATCAAATTGCGCTATGCTAATTTTGAAACTGTTAACAAACAAGCCAACATACATTATACCTGTTTAGATTCTAAATTTATTCCAAAAGCATTGGAATTGTTTGATGCACTTTATAATAAAAGAATGCTCATCCGATTAATTGGAGTAAGAATTTCAAAGATGGTGGGCGGCTATGAACAAATTGATTTACTAGATCCCAATCATGAGCGACAAGATTTATACCAAGCCATGGATCGCATCAGAAATAGATTCGGCAAAAATGCCATCACCATTGCTTCTACTATCTGATCATGTATATCAACGTTCACTCTCATTATAGTTTGCGCTTTGGCACCCTAAGCATTGAACGACTCATTGCATTGGCTCAAGAAAATCATATAGAGCAATTGGCTTTAACGGATATCAACAATTCAACTGGAGCCATTGAATTTGTGAAAGCCTGTACCGAAGCGGGTATTAAACCAGTGGTAGGTATTGAGTTCAGAAAAAAAAATGAATTGCTTTATATAGGCATCGCACGTAATAATGAAGGCTTCAGAGAACTCAATGATTTTCTAACTTATCATAATTTAAATGAAACAGAATTGCCAACGCAAGCGCCCATCTTGGCCAATGTTTTTTTTATTTTTCCTTTTGGCTATGAGGTAAATCTTTTAAAAGAAAATGAATACATCGGTATTCGTTATACACAGCTCAATAAATTATTTGGAAAACCAATGTCCAAATTAAAAGAAAAATTAATTGCACTGCAGCCTGTAAGTATTGAAAACAAAGAAGAATATGAACTCCATACTTTTTTAAGAGCCATTGATGCCAATACCCTCATCAGTAAATTAGCAAAAAATAATAAAGCAGAAATAGCAGATACCATGCTTTCATTAGAGGAGCTTCAAAATAAATTTGAGTCATATCCATTCCTATTAAAAAACACAGAGAAATTATTACAAGCCTGTTCATTCGAATTTAATTTTTCAGAATCTAAAAACAGAAAAACATTTACAGGTAGCAAAGAAGATGACCGCGCGCTGTTAGAAAAATTAGCGCTCGATGGTTTACAATATCGTTATGGTAAAAAAAATAAATTAGCAGCTGAAAAAGTAAAATATGAATTGGAAGTGATTAACCAACTCAATTTTTCTTCTTACTTTTTAATCACTTGGGATATCATTCGCTATTCCATGAGTCGTGGGTATTACCACGTAGGCAGAGGCTCTGGCGCCAATAGCGTAGTGGCTTATTGCATGCGCATCACTGACGTTGACCCCATTGAATTGGATTTATATTTTGAACGTTTCCTCAACCCCAAAAGGAGTTCCCCTCCTGACTTTGACATTGACTATTCATGGGATGAACGCGATACCGTAGTAGATTATATTTTTAAACGTTATGGCCATCAGCATACCGCATTGTTGGGCACCATGACCACTTTCAAAGACCGTTCTATTTTCAGAGAATTAGGAAAAGTAGTAGGCTTACCCAAAACAGAAATAGATCAATTATTGCATCCCAGTTCATCTAAAAAAAACGACAGTGAACTTGTAGCGCGCATTCATAAAATTGGAGAGCTGATGTTGAACATGCCCAACCAAAGATCCATACATGCTTGCGGAATCATCATCTCAGAAAAACCCATTACTTATTATACCGCATTGGATTTACCACCTAAAGGATTGCCAACTGTGCAATGGGATATGTATGCCGCAGAAGAAATTGGTTTTGAAAAATTCGATATTTTAAGTCAACGTGGCATTGGACATATTAAAGAAGCCGCCCAACTCATCAAAGAAAATAAAAAAATAAATGTGGATGTGCACGCCATTCAAGATTTTAAAAAAGATGAAAAAATAAAAGTGCAATTGCGCTCGGCCAATAGCATCGGTTGCTTTTATGTAGAGAGTCCTGCCATGCGCGGACTGCTTCGGAAATTGCGTTGTGATAATTACATCAGCTTAGTTGCAGCTAGTTCTATTATTCGTCCGGGAGTAGCCAAATCAGGTATGATGAAGCAATACATTACACGCTTTCACCATCCCGATAAAATTGATTACCTGCATCCAGTGATGAAAGATCAATTAGCAGAAACTTATGGAGTAATGGTTTATCAAGAAGATGTGATCAAAGTATGTCATCACTATGCAGGCCTTGACCTTGCGGATGCAGATGTATTGCGCAGAGCCATGAGTGGCAAATACCGATCAAGTAAAGAATTGAACAAACTCATTCAACGTTTTTTTGAATGTGCCAAAGCATTGGGGCGTGATGAAACTATTACTCAAGAAATATGGCGACAGGTTTATAGTTTTGCTGGATACAGTTTTTCTAAAGCACACTCCGCATCTTTTGCTGTGGAAAGCTATCAAAGTTTATTTCTGAAAACTTATTATCCGCATGAATTTATGGTAGCTGTATTGAATAATTACGGTGGATTTTATAACCGTTGGCTTTACTTACAAGAAACACTTAAAGCTGGAGCCAAATTGCATTTACCCTGCATCAACCACAGCATAGATAAAGTAGGCATCAGCGGAGATCAAGTATGGCTGGGCTTCATAGGCATTTTAGGTTTAGAGCAAAAAAATATTGATGGCATAATGGAAGAACGCTTACGCAATGGACCTTACTTAAGTTTAATGGATTTCACCCAACGCTATGACATCTCATTAGAACAAACCATTATTTTAATTAGAGTAGGTGCTTTTAGATTTACGAATAAAAAGAAAAAAGAATTGCTTTGGGAAGTGCATCAATATTTAGGGCAAAAAAAAGTGCTCATTCATTCAGAAGAATTATTTGGAATGGAAGAAAAAGAAATGCGCCTCCCTGCTTTAACTTATCAAATTGAAGAAGATGCATTTGATGAAATTGAATTGCTAGGCTTTCCCATTAGTCAAACCTATTTTGATTTATTAAGAACCCAATACCGCGCTGAAATAAATGCCAATGACTTATTAAATCATTTAGGGCAAACTGTTAAAATGTTGGGCTGCTTTGTAACCTATAAACCTGTTAGAACAATTAGAAAAGAAATGATGTACTTCGGCACATTCTTAGACTTAGATGGAAACTTTTTTGATACCACGCATTTCCCCAATACCAGCACTGTATTCCCTTTCAAAGGCAATGGCTGTTATTTAATTTTAGGGAAAGTAGTAGAAGAATTTGGTTTTCCTAGTTTAGAAATTATTAAATTTGAGAAGCTGCCCATTAGAAACGATCCAAGAATTAATTAAATATGATGTATGCAATTGTAGATATTGAAACAACTGGAGGTTATGCCGCAGCAAATGGCATTACAGAAATTGCCATTCTTATTCATGATGGCGAAAAAGTAATTGATCGCTATGAAACACTGATTAACCCCCAAGCTGATATACCCGATTATATTCAAGCATTAACTGGCATTGATAATGAAATGGTAAAGCACGCACCCACCTTTGATAAAGTGGCACGTGATATTTTCACTTTATTGAGCGACTCAATTTTTGTAGCACATAATGTCAATTTTGATTACTCCTTTGTGAAACATTACTTAGCTCAAGAAGGCTTTAATTTGCAGAGCAAAAAATTATGCACGGTGCGTTTGAGTAAAAAAATAATTCCAGGTTTTCCTTCTTACAGTTTAGGGAAGCTATGCAACTCATTAAACATACCCATCAACAACAGACACCGCGCAGGAGGTGATGCAGAAGCAACAGCCATTTTATTTAGTATGTTGTTAGCAAAAGATACAGAAAAAGTAATCAGTCAATCACTGAATAAAAATTCAAAAGAACAAGTACTACCCGCCAATTTACCTCGCGAGCAATTTCTAAATTTACCTCAATCGCCAGGTGTTTATTATTTTAAAGATCAAAAAGGGAAAGTCATTTATGTAGGCAAAGCCATCAACATTAAAAAAAGAGTGACCTCTCATTTTTCGGGTAACAGTGCAAGCAAACAACGCCAAGATTTTATGCGCGATATACATGCCATTGATCATGAAACTTGCGCCACTGAATTAATGGCACTCATATTAGAAGCCAATGAAATTAAGCGTTTGTGGCCCAATAACAACCGAGCCTTAAAACGCTATGAACAAAAATATGGGCTCTATGCTTATGAAGATCAAAAAGGTTTAATTCGATTAACCGTTGATAAACATAAAAAATTCATGACTGCCCATCACTATTTCAATAACTTAATGAATGGTGCCATCATACTTCAAAATTTAGTAAAAGAATTTGAACTATGCCCTAAGCTTTGTTTCATTCAAAAAAACAACAACACCTGCATAGGCATAGAAGGAAATTATTGCAAAGGTGTATGTGAAGATTTAGAAAATGTAGAGGAATACAACCAACGCGTAAACCTCGCCCTAAATCAATTGAAAAACACCTTACCTTCCTTTGTATTAAAAGATGAAGGTAGAAATGAAAATGAACTGAGTTACCTATTGGTTGAACAAGGTAAATTCATAGGCATGACTTGTCTAGCTAACGACATACAAATCGCTAACATTGAAACCCTCAAAGAATATATCAAACCCTACCCTTCCAACGACTATATTTTAAATATTATTCTTTCGCATGCGGAAATGTATCCGGAGAAGACGGAATGGTTTTGATTTTTGTTGGAAAAATAGTGCTATGAAAAGCTAATTAAAAATCAAAAAAAAGTGATGAATTTTGAGTGATGAGTGTTGAATGTCAATTAAAAAAATTGTGAATTTTAAATGTGCCCGTGCTAGTTGCAGAAACCTAATCCAACTTCAAAAAATCCAATATCCAACTTCCAACTTCCAAAAAAGTGATGAATTTTGAGTGATGAGTGTTGAATGTTAATTAAAATAATTGTGAATTTTGAATGTTTCCGTGCTAGTGCAGAAACCTAGTCCAATATCCAACTTCCAAAAATCCAATATCCAATATCCAACTTCCAAAAAATTAATGCTATACTAACTTACTAATTTTAGTCAGTTTTAAAGCCCGATACTCTCAATTAATTTGACAGCTTCGTCTGGAGTCAAAACAGGAAGTTTACTTAATTTAAAGTCCGAAATGTTTCTTGTTACAATGGCATCAATTTTCTTATTTGTCTTCGCAGTATAATATTGGATAGCATCTTCAAAATCTTTAAATTCAGAATCTAAAGCATTTTTTATAGCACTTTTAGTGGTGTCGATTGTCTCTGCAATTTTTTCAAGGTCTTTAAGAATATTAATTGTCTCTTTATGTGTAGATAATTTCTTGAGGATATAATAAGTGTTGTTATAGGAGACTGCAGTTATATAAAGTTTTACTTTCCCTTTTTCCGAGAAGTCAAATAATTTTGCGGCTAACAAAGAAAAAGGTCTGCGGTCAATTAAGAAATCAATTACAACATTGGTATCAAGTAGAAAATGTTTCATTTAGAATACTTTTTACTTAAAGCATTTCCTAACTCCTTTTTGTAGTCAAAGTCTTTAGGTGCTTTAACTGAACCCAAAAGCCTTTTGATGTCTGCTGAAAAGTCCATTTTATCGTTTTCTTTTTGGACCAAAGTCTTTAAATAATTTTCTATCAAATCAGATAAACTGCGACCCTTCTTGCTTGCGTAGGCTTTAGCTAAATCGATAACTTCTTTTTCTACAGTCAGAGTTAATTTAGTTGTCATTACACGTGTTATTTGTAAAGCAAATGTACGTGTCTTTTTATTAAAAGCAAAATTATTTTGGCAAATAAATTTGCCTTTTACTTGCAGTATTAAGCTAATTAGGTACCCTACATAATACAATTATGAATTTTGAATGTGTCCGTGCTAGTTGAAGAAACCTAATCAACTTCCAAAAAGAATTTTGAATTTTAAATTTTGAATTTTAAATGTCAATTAAAAAAATTATGAATATTAAATGTGTCCGTGCTAGTTGCAGAAACCTAATCCAATATCCAACTTCCAAAAATCCAACATCCAATATCCAATATCCAAAAAAAATGATGAATTTTGAGTGCAATTGAATAATTTTGAATTTAGCAGTTCGAGTTCGTTGCAGAAATCTAATCCAAAAAAAAATCTAAATTAATTTAAACCAATAAACATAATATGGAAAAGCTACAATACAAAGTAAACATCAATGCTCCTGCTAGCAAGGTTTATGATTTAATGCTAGGTATTAAAAACAAATCAAGTTATGAGCAATGGACTGCTTTGTTTAACGCAACATCTACCTATGAAGGAAATTGGGCCAAGGGGAGTAAAATTCTATTTGTTGGATTTGATGAACAAGGAGAAAAAGGAGGCATGGTTTCAAGGATAGCTGAAATCATTCCCAATAAATTTGTTTCGATTCAACATTATGGTTTGGTAAAAGCTGATCAAGAAATTACAGAAGGACCAGAAGTGGAAAAATGGGCAAACGGATTTGAGAATTATAGCTTCGAAGAAAACAACGGAACTACAACCGTTATTGTTGACTTAGACACAACAGAAGATTTTTTAGATTACATGAACCAGACTTACCCAAAAGCATTGGAAAAGTTGAAAGAAATATGTGAGAAATAATAATAGAAAATTTAGAATTTGGAGATTGGAAATATTATGGAGAACAATAAAGTGATAAATTTTGAGTGTTGAATTTTGAATGCAATTAAAATAATTTTGAATGTTGAATGTTTCCGTGCTACTAGCAGAAACCTATTCCAATATTCAGCTTACAAAAATCCAATATCCAATATCCAAAAATTTGATGAACTTTAAGTGTTGAATTTAGAATGCCAGTTCAATATACTTTTTAAAATTGGACAAGAAAATTGATAAAGGAATTATTATCTTGATTCTAAATTTTCGGCAAATACTTTATTTTAACTGATTTATTTTAATTGCCAATTGTATGCATTTAATTCTTTTAGGTTGTTTTTTTATTTGGTTTCTTGAGATTATAATATTGACCATTATATTCATACGAAAGGATCCATTATTATCAAAAAATAGATTATTGCTTTTCTTTGGTACTGGAATCATAACACCAATTGCCTATACAGTATTCGCTTGGTTAACAATGTTACTCCTAAAATTATTTAACTTACTTGACAAACCAGATCTATTTGACACTTGGCTTATTCTACCTTATAGTATTTTAATGTTTATCATGTTCTTCGGAACACCTATATTGACAATGAAATTGCTAATTACATTTTTTAAGCGTGAAAAAAATATATAGCACCTATATCTTCAAAGGGGGCATGCTGCTCAAACAGTTTATTGTTCATCAAATTAAATAAAATAAAAACACACCTATAGTCACAATTCAACAACATTTAAATCCAGATTTTTACTCTATTCTTTATTTTATATATTAGTATAAATAAAAACCTCCATAAAAATAAGGAATGACAAAAAGTAAACTTTTGGAAATGCACAATGTTGGGATTGTTGTTGAAAGTCTAGACACTTCCATTTCATTTTTTAAAGAAATAGGTTTGACGCTTGAAGGAAGAATGCTTGTGGAAGGTGAATGGGCTGGACGGGTGACTGGACTCGATAATCAATCTGTTGAAATTGCTATGATGGTTACACCTGATGGAAATACTCGACTTGAACTATCTCAATTTATTAAACCCAATATAATTGCAGATCATAGAAATGATCCAGTAAATTCACTTGGCTATTTACGAATCATGTTTAGGGTTGACAATCTAGATGAATTATTAAATAGATTGATTAAACATGGTGCTATCATTGTTGGTGAGGTAGTGAATTTTGATGACCTATACAAACTTTGTTATATACGTAGCGCCGATGGACTATTGATTGGATTAGCAGAACAATTGGGTAGCAAAACAGCAACTGATATTTTAGAGAAAAATTGATTTAATAATTGATGGTATAGCTAGTTATAATTATCTTCAATTAACCAAATCCAAATCATTATGCCAGACGAAATCATATTAGAACAACCCAAAGATCTAAGAGATCAATTTGTAACACTTTACTTTGAAGGAATTAGTTTTAGCTCATCTAGTTTTGTAGCAGGTTATAATGCTATGAATGATGGATTGCAAAAATTTATTTCCGACTTTCAAGCATGTAAATTAGCCCAAAGTAAACCTCAAACTCAGTTTGATTTTTTGATGGGTACTTAT
Source organism: Sphingobacteriaceae bacterium (assembly GCA_965279595.1). Lineage (GTDB taxonomy): Bacteria > Bacteroidota > Bacteroidia > Sphingobacteriales > Sphingobacteriaceae > CAIKLP01. The sequence goes on along the minus strand of OZ257246.1, from coordinate 1,599,261 downwards.
CATCTTAAAACAGTTAATAGAATTTTTGTTGATTTTAAAAACATCAGTGCTATTCATTTAAATGCTCCATCATCTGCAATAACAGATACTTCCATGTATCCTACTGCCATTGGATCTGTAAATGTATTACTTACATTCAATTCAACTGTGAATACTAGAAGTCAAATAGGTTTTGGTGCTAATCAACTTTTTATGAATGCAGGTTTTAATAATCACCTACAAGATTTTATCAATGTATACCATAATTTTTTAAAATCTGGAACTTTGCCCACCACACATGATTATATTTTCAGAACCAATGATTGGGCAATTGCAAACCACCTTTATATTGATATCAAAGATGTGGTTTCTGTGGTGCTGTTTTATAAAAGCTAGCTAGAACTGGATTTAAAAAATTATGAATTATGAATTTTAAATTTTGAATGCAATTAAAATAATGTTGAATTGGGGAGATAAATGAAGATAGCAAGATGGTGACGCTCAATTCTCACAAATATTAACTCTTAAGAAATTAAGGCAAAGAATTGAGATGTTTACTTAGAAATAATAATTAATTTTAATCTTAAATAAATTAAACAAATATGATAAATGCAATTAATTGGTTTGAAATACCTGTAACAGATTTCGACAGAGCAAAAAAATTTTATGAAACTCTTTTTGATGCAGAAATAATGGAAATGCCATTCCCTGATGGGAAATATGGGATGCTACCATCTGATATGGAGAATGGAGTTGGGGGTGGAATTGTAAAAGGTGAAGGATTCAATCCATCTGAAAATGGAACAATAGTTTACCTAAATGGTGGAGATGATTTAAATATTCCACTTTCACGTATAGAAAAAGCAGGTGCTAAAATTTTGTTAGCGAAAACAGCAATTGGAGCAAACGGATTTATGGCCCATTTTATAGATTCAGAAGGAAATAGAATTGCATTGCACTCTTTGAAATAATATTATATGGCTTATAATGAAGATTTAGCCAATAGAATTCGTAAAAGATTTGAAGTTTTTCCTAATGTAGTTGAAAAGAGAATGATGGGTGGACTCACTTTTATGTACAACGATAAAATGTGTGTTGGCGTAATCAAAGATGATTTAATGTGTAGAATTGACCCCTTACTACATGAAGAGTTTTTAAAAAAAACTGGATGCCTTACAATGGATTTTACAAACCGGCCTATGATAGGTTATGTTTTGATAAAAGAAATTGGAATGAAATCAAATAAAGATTTTGAATTTTGGATAGACCTAGCTATTGATTTCAACAAACGAGCAAAATCTTCAAAGAAAAAATGAATTTGAATTTTGAAATGAACACTAATAAAATTTTGAATGCAATTAAAATAATTTTGAATGTGCCCGTCCTGCTAGCAGAAAACTAATTCAATATCCCATATCAATTTTGATTTTGCGAAAAATAGAGTAATTTCCAATAAATAATGCGAAACAACAATTTATAAAAGATTCTTCTATTTCCCAAAATAGGTTGAATAGACGAAACAATTTGGAAGTTTGTTTCGCATATATACTAGTTAGCGGTCATTGTAAGACAAACAACAAGAAAGCCAATTAATTTTTGGTTAAAGAGAAATTAAAAACGACATAAAATGAATTTTACAAAATTAGTAACTAGTATATTTTATACAGACATTTCAGACGGACTTAAATTATTTGTTGAATGTCTGCAATTCTCTATTGAACACCAAGATTTAAAGACTTTACAACCTTATTGTGTTTTAGGAAAGGACGGAATAAGGATTATGGTTCTTCAAGACGAGCAATTAGCCAAAGAACATTATCCAGAGTTAAGACTTGAGACAAATAATATTGAAGAAGTTTATTCAAAAGTATCTGCTTCTCACCCTCATCTGCTTCACCCAAATCTTAACAAGGTTACAACTAGACCTTGGGGAGCAAAGGAATTTGCAATTAAAGACAATCAAATTGGTATTAGATTTCAACAATGGTAACGATTATTGACAGAATAAAAAACAACGACCCGCTAACAGCACCTTCCCAAAAGGCGGGGTTTCGTGCTCCGCAGAAAGTTTTGTGGTAGCAGAAAGTTCAGTTCTCCGCATTAACATTTGTGGTGAAAATGCCGCCATCGCAAACCCCCAAAACATTTTGTATCATTGCCCAGAAACCCAAACAAATAGTAATTAATAAACGGCTAAAAAATGGACAAAGAATTTAAAAACTGTCAGTCTTGTGGAATGCCATTAAAACGAGACGAAAAAGGAGGCGGAACAAATGCAGACAAAAGCATTAGCAAAAAATATTGTTCCTACTGCTATGAAAATGGCGAGTTTATTTACAAAGGGAATAATGTTTTAGAATTTCAAGAATACTGCAAACAGAAAATGATGGAAGGTGGACATTCAAGATTTTTCTCTTGGCTATTTACAAGAGGTATGAAACGTTTAGACAGATGGAAAAATAAATAACAAAATCAGAAAGATAAAGCAACGAACAAAGACAAAGGTTTGGCAAATGTGGAGGTTCAATTCTCCGCATTAACATTTGATTGAAAATCGCCAACTTTACCAAGCCAGAAAACATTAGCAGTAATGCAATATGACCACAGACTTTTTAATTAAAGGATTAATAATTGGCTTTTCAATAGCTGCTCCAGTTGGGCCTATCGGCGTACTAACTATCAAACGCACACTGACAGAGGGGCGCATATCCGGTTTTGTGACTGGGATGGGAGCAGCAATGGCTGACACCGTTTACGGCATCATCGCAGCGTTCGGATTGACCGTAATTTCTTCATTTCTTTTAACAAATGAATTTTGGATAAAATTAATTGGAGGATTATTTCTACTTTTTTTAGGTGTAAAATCTTTTGTAACTAAACCCGCTTCCAAAGCTGCAAATGTTGACAGTAAGGGTCTGTTCAATAATTTTATTTCCACTTTTTTCTTAACTGTTACAAATCCCACAACCATATTATCTTTCTTAGCAATCTTTGCTGGACTTGGTTTAGGCACCACAAAGACAGACTATTCTTCATCCATGACACTGGTACTGGGTATATTTATTGGTTCTGCTTTATGGTGGTTAATTTTAAGTTCTATAGTTAGTTTTTTTCAAGATAAAATTACAACTAACAAACTGATTTGGATAAACAGACTATCAGGTTTAATCATCATTTCCTTTGGTCTATTTGCTTTATATTCCTGCTTGACAATAGCACAATAAATTGCAAAGGGCTAAAATCAAAAATGCAATATTTGGGTTCTTGTAATCAAGAATTTTTTGAGAATCAATTGTCTAACATTACCCTTCTTCGTTAATTTAAATTATTCAGCATTACAAATCCTCAAAACATTGCTAATAATGATCATATTGAATCAGAAAATTCAAGCAAATTATTAACTTACCATCTAATTTTCAAACAAATGAAATACTTCCTACTGTTTATCTTTTTACTCCATTTAAATTTTGTAAATGCACAACAAAATTTAATTAAATATGTAAAACCTATTATTGGTACAGAAAAAATGGGACATACTTATCCAGGTGCAACGGTTCCTTTTGGAGCGGTGCAATTAAGTCCAGAAACAGATACTATTTCTTATGAGTTAAACGGAAAATATAATGGGGAAGTTTATAAATATTGTGCAGGATATAAATATGAAGACAAAACAATTGTAGGCTTTAGTCATACGCATCTAAGTGGGACTGGACATTCCGACCTAGGTGATTTTTTAATTATGCCAACACAAGGAGTCCTTCAATTGAACCCCGGAACGGCATCAAATTCCAAAAGCGGTTATCGTTCTGCTTTTTCACATGCCAACGAAATTGCTGAACCCGGCTATTACAAAGTAAAATTAGATGATCACAATATCATTGCTGAAATGACAACCACTACCAGAGTTGGAATGCATCAATACACTTTTCCAAAATCAGATGAAAGCCATATCATACTTGATTTAATGGCTGGCATTTATAATTACGATGAAAAAAATGTTTGGACTTATGTGCGTGTAATCAACGATACTTTGATAACAGGTTATAGACAAACAAATGGTTGGGCACGTACTCGAACAGTATATTTTGCTATGTCTTTTTCAAAATCATTTTTGAATTATGGACAAAAAAATTATGATGAAAAACAACCTTATAAAGGCTTTTGGAGAAAATTTGATCAATCAAAAAACTTTCCGGAAATAGCAGGGAAAAACATCAGAATGTATTTTGATTTTAAAACAGAGGAAGGAGAAAAAATAAAAATAAAATTCGCACTCTCTTCAGTAAGTCAAGACAATGCTTTGGAAAACATGCATGCAGAAATTAAAGATTGGAATTTTGAAAAAGTAAAAGCCAACGCTCAAAAATTATGGAATAATGAATTAAATAAAATTACTATTGAAGCTTCAGAAGATACTAAAGTGAATTTTTACACAGCCATGTATCACTCGTTTATTAGTCCAACAACTTACACTGATGTAAATGGGCAATACAAAGGATTAGATCAAAATACACATACAGCAAATGGCTTTACCAATTACAGCACCTTCTCCTTGTGGGATACTTATCGTGCCTTACATCCCTTGTTCAATATCATTCAACCTGCACGCAATAATGATATGCTAAAATCGATGATGGCACATTACCATCAAAGTGCTTTGCAAATGTTGCCAATTTGGTCGCATTATTCAAACGACAATTGGTGCATGAGTGGTTATCATAGTGTTTCCGTAATTGCAGATGCAATTATGAAAGGAGTTTATACTGGTGATGCAAATGAAGCACTGGATGCTTGTATTGCAACCGCAACACATCGCAATTATGAAGGCATAGGTTATTATATGGATTTAGGTTTTATTCCTGCTGAAAAAAGTAATATTTCCGTTTCAAATACTTTGGAATATGCCTATGATGATTGGTGCATTGCTCAAGTAGCAAAAAAATTAAATAGGCAAGATGTATATGCAACATTTATCAAACGTGCTGACAATTGGCAAAATAATTTTAATGCAAATACTGGATTTATGCAACCAAAATTAGCCAACGGAACTTTCAAAAATAATTTCGATGCGCTAACAACAAATGGTCAAGGTTTTATTGAAGGTAACAGTTGGAATTACAGTTTTTTTGTTCCTCACAATCCAACTGAACTGATTACAAAAATGGGTGGTAAAATTGCTTTTGCATCCCGTTTAGATACTTTGTTTTCAATGCATTTACCCGATTCGTTTTTTGCAGAAACTGAAGACATTACTAGAGAAGGAATTATTGGGGGTTATGTGCATGGCAATGAACCTGCGCATCACGTTGCCTATTTTTACAATTGGACAAACCAACCTTGGAAAACACAATATCAAGTTCGGAAAATTTTGAATATGCAATACAAACCAACACCTGATGGTTTGGGTGGAAATGATGATTGCGGACAAATGAGTGCTTGGTATATTTTATCCTCTTTAGGATTTTATCCGGTTGCTCCAGCTTCCAATGAATATGCCATTGGTTCACCATTGGTAAACAAAGCAGAATTACATTTAGAAAACGGAAAAACATTTAGCATTAATGTTATGAACCAAAATACCAAAAATATATACATCCAAAAAGTATTGCTAAATGGTAAGCCTTTACCTACTTTGTTTATAAACTATAGTGATATAATGGCCGGTAGTAATTTAACATTTTATATGGGTGCTAAACCGAAGATGAGTAAGGGCGCTGAGTAGGGAAGAATTCGAAGTGTTAAGGAATGTTGGAAATTGAAAATTGGAATGTTGGAAATTAGAAATTGGAATAAGCTTTTGCTGTTTGCACGAACAAATTTAAAATTCAAAATTATTTCAATTGCATTCAAAATTTAAAATTCAAAATTTAAAATTACTTTGGTTGATTATTACTAGCAAATTTGAATTCCATCAAAATTTAAAAAATGCTAAGCTTTTGCTGTTTGCAAGAACACATTCAAAATTTAAAATTTAAAATTTTCGTAGCCCTGAATCAGCCTCAATGCTAAGATTCCGCGGAGACGGAGAGATTCGAACTCTCGATACACTTTTGGCGTATACACACTTTCCAGGCGTGCTCCTTAAACCACTCGGACACGTCTCCTATTTTTAATTGGATTGCAAAGCTAATCAAATGCCCTAAATCAGCAAATCCTAGTCCATTTTATTATAAACCTGATTTACAAGCATATATACTTGAAAATAAATTGCCCTTTTTAGAACCATTTTTCGCAATTTTGCTTCATCATCCATACTATTATATTATGACTATGATTGACGACATTAAAATTGAAAAAACCAGCAAATCTAATTGGACCAAAGAATTAGTGGAACAAGGTGAATTTGGTGCAGTTATTTCAGATCATATGTTTGTGGCTAATTATGAAAATGGCGATTGGCACAACCCTAGAATTTTACCATACAGTAATTTATCTCTCAATCCAGCAACGCTTGCACTTCACTACGGACAAAGTGTTTTCGAAGGAATGAAAGCCTTCAAAATGAAAGATGGCACCATCTCTATTTTTAGAATTGAAAAACATTTACAAAGATTGAATAAATCTTTAGCACGTATGTGCATGCCTTCTATTCCTGAATTTTTATTCGTAGAAGCACTAAAGAAATTTGTTGCCACAGATGCCAATTGGGTACCTGATGGTGAAGGTCATTCTATGTATTTACGTCCATTCGTATTTGCCTCTGAGGCGCGCTTTGGAGTGAAGATTGCAGAAGAATATCAATTTATTATTTTCGGAGGTCCTGTAGGTCCATATTATGGTAAGCCGTTAAAATTAAAAGTAGAAACTCATTTTGCTCGTGCTACTAAAGGTGGTACCGGTTTTGCAAAATGCGCTGGTAATTATGGTGCTTCTTTCTACCCTACTCAATTAGCACGCTCTGAAGGTTATGATCAAGTTCTTTGGACTGACGGCCGTGAGAATAAATACATTGAAGAATCAGGCACTATGAATGTAATGTTTGTGATGAATGGTGTATTGATTACTCCTGCTACTTCTGATTCTATATTAGATGGCGTTACCCGTGATTCAATTTTGAAAATTGCTGATACCATGGGCATGAAACATGAAGAAAGAAAAATCAGTGTGGTAGAATTAGAAGATGCTTTGAAAAAAGGAATCATCACCGAAGCCTTTGGCGCTGGTACTGCTGCAGTAGTTGCTCCTATTGAACGCATCAATATTGAAGGTAATGATTATACTTTAGCTCCAGCAACTGCTGATACCTTTATGATGAAAGCAAAACAACGATTAATGCATATTAGAACTGGTCATGAAGCTGATACATTTGGCTGGAATACCATTGTAAAATAATTTCACCCTCATTTACAAAAGCCAATTGAATTGAAAAATTTAATTGGCTTTTTTTATGCAGTTAATTCCCCGCGTAGATTTTTACCTAATAAATTTTTGATTTCCGAAGCACTCAAATCTTGTCCCAACAAAAACATTAATTTAGTTACAGCAGCTTCAAATGTCAAATCAAAACCACCTATAACACCCATTTCTACTAAGTGTTGACTGGTTTCATATTTTCCAATATCCACCATTCCACCTATACATTGTGAAATATCTAAAATGATAATTCCTTTAGTTGAGGCTTGCTTCAATTCTTCTACAAACCAATTATCCGTACAAGTATTTCCTGAACCAAAACTTTCTAAAACAACAGCTTTTAATCCGGGAGTATTTAAAACTGCTTGCACATAAGATTGTGAAATACCAGGGTAAATTTTCAATAAAGAAATTTGATCTTTTAACTTTTTATGCACTTGAAATATTCCTTCTGATGCAGGTTGTAAGACTTCTGAATGAAAAGTTAAATTCACACCAGCCTCAGCCAATACAGGGTAGTTGGGCGATAAGAAAGCTTCGAATTTATTGGAGTGTACTTTCTTCGCACGGTTACCTCTGAATAATTGGTAATCAAAATAAATGCAAACTTCATTTACTATTGAATGACCATATCTATCTGTTGATGCGGCAATTTCTAATGCAGTAATTAAATTCTCTTTCGCATCAGTTCTAATTTCTCCAATAGGCAATTGCGAACCAGTTAATACCACTGGCTTTGATAAATTCTCTAACATGAAACTCAAAGCTGATGCGGTGTATGCCATGGTATCAGAGCCATGCAGAATCACAAATCCATTGTAATTATCATAATGCTCTTCAATAATTTCAACCATTTTCACCCAACTCTCCACATTCATATTAGATGAATCTAAAATGGGCTCAAATGAAATTACTTCTATTTGATAATCCAAGCGACTCAATTCTGGAACATTGCTTTTGATGTTTTTAAAATCAAATGGAATCAAAGTGCCACTTGCATCTTGCACCATTCCAATAGTTCCGCCGGTATAGATAATGAGTAATTTGGTCATGATTTTTGCTTATACTACTTCTACAAATTCAATTAAAATTAAGATTAAATATTTGCACTCCCTTTAAATCACTAAGCCTTTTCGAAAATATTTATGGCATTATAGGTCGTAATTCGAGCCACCTCTTCTAAACTCGTATGCTTTACTTCTGCTAATTTATTGGCGATGTGAATTAAATAGGAGCTTTCATTGGGCTTGCCTCTAAAAGGCACTGGACTTAAATAAGGAGAGTCTGTTTCTAAAACCAAATTTGCTAAATTAACTTCTTTAATCACTTCAGCCAATCCACTATTTTTATAAGTCAATACCCCACCAATTCCTAAATATAAACCCAAGGCAATGATTTGCTTTGCTTGCTCTAAGTTACCACTGAAGCAATGAAATATACCTTTTAAATTTTCTGATTTTTCTTCTAATAAAATTTCATACACTTCATTAAAAGCATCTCTACAATGAATAACAATTGGCAAATTCATTTCCTTTGCTAAATGAATTTGTTTACGAAAAGCCATTTGTTGTTCTTTCAAAAAAGTTTTATCCCAATACAAATCAATACCAATTTCACCTATCGCTTTAATGCTTTCCTTTTTCGCAGTTTCCAAAATGGTTGCTAACTCTTCCTCCACATTTTCTTTTACAGAACAAGGGTGCAAACCCATCATTGGATAGCATTGATTCGGATATTTTTTTACCAAATTAAAAACCGCTGGAATAGAGGCTACATCAATGTTTGGCAAATAAAACCGATCAATTCCATTGGCATTAGCGCGCATAACAATACCCTCAATATCATTTGCTAATTCAGGTAAATAAATATGGGTATGGGTATCTATTAATTGCATGATCTATTATTTAAAAAGAGCCTTTAAAATCAGGATTAAAATATTTCAATCTCAAATTTAAAGGCTCTTTAATGTTTGCTAAAATTAATTAGCGAAATATTTATTGAACAGAAACTAACTCAACTTCAAAAGTTAAAGGAGCGAAAGGAGGAATTGCCCCACCTGCACCTCTTGAACCATAAGCTAAATTAGATGGAATAATTAATAAGGCTTTGCCACCAACTTTTAATAAAGCAATTCCTTCATCCCAACCTTTAATTACCATTCCTCTTCCTAAAACAAATTCAATAGGATCATTGCGATCTAACGATGAATCAAATTTAGTTCCATTTAACAATCTACCGGTATAATGAACCTTCACCGTTTTACCAGCTTCTGCTGCAGCACCAGTACCTGGCTCAGAGATGATGTACATTAAACCTGAACTCGTTTTTGCAGGAGTTAATTTATTATCTGCAATGTATTTTTCTATATCTACTGTTTCTTTCATTTCGTTTTCTTTTTGAACTTTAATTTCGTCTGCTTTTAAAACAGCTTCAGTGGTTATTTTTTCAATTTTAACTGTAAATGTTAAGAAGCTACCTGCTTCAATAAAATCAGGGCGAGTAGCACCAAATGTTTTACTGAATAGTGAATCTGCATTAATTAAAAATTGTGCACTATCACCAACAGTTAACATGGATAAACCAGCCATTAAATCATTTTTGAAACTAGGCTTAGTCATTTTTAATTGGATGGGACCACCCATTTTCCAACTATTGAAAACCATAGAATCCTTGCTGGTATTGTATTTCAATTGCAAGTAAACAATATCATCTTCTTTTAATCTTGGACCTTTATTTGCTTTTGCAATTGAATAAGATAAACCTGAAGAAGTTTTTTTATACGTTACTTTCTTTTGTGCTTGAGTTGCAGTTATGCAAAACAAACAAATCAATAACAAACTTATTTTTTTCATAAATCTATTTTTTTGCTTTTTTAATATTTACCAATTCAACATCAAATACTAAAGTTGAGAATGCAGGAATTGCACCATTACCAACATCATTTCCACCATATCCAATAACTGAAGGAACAATAAATGTTGCTTTGGTACCTTTTCCAATAATCATCAATCCTTCATCCCATCCTTTAATAACAACGCCTTGCCCTACTGGGAATTCAAGTGGTTTGTTAACATCATATGAAGAATCAAATTTCTTACCATTCAATAACCTTCCAGTATAATGAACAACAACAGTATCTCCAACTGCAGCTTTATTATCTGAACCTTGTTTAGTAATTACATATTGTAATCCACTAGCAGTGGTAGTAGTCACTAATTTATTATCAGCAATGTATTTAGCGATGTTAGCACTTTCTTCACCTGCTTTTTTTGCAGCTTCTGCTTTCATTTCTTCTTCCATTTTTTCTTTCGATTGTACTTTTTCAATTTTAACTTGGAAAGTTAACATTGAACCTGCAGCAATAAAAGCTGGACGTTGAAATTGGAAAGTTTTAACAAATAAAGAATCTGCATTAATTAATAAAGTAGCTGAATCTTTTTCAGTAAGCAAAGTTAAACCATGCATTAAATCACCTTTGAAGGTAGGTGCTGAAACCATTAATTTTACTGCTTGTCCGATTTTATAAGTATCAAATAAAACTGAATCTGAATCAGTACGGTAAACCATGTTCATAGTAACAAAGTCACCCACTTTAATTTTTTCACCTTCATTGGAAGTATGAATTTTATATTTCAATCCATCATCACTTGTTTTAAATCCATCTCCACAACTTTGGAATAAAGCGGTTGCTAGTGCCGCAAGGATAATTAGTCTTCTAGTCATTTTTTCGTTTTTTATCTTATTTTAAATTTTAATTATTGTTTCAACATAGCTTCAAATTCAGGAAGAATAGAAACCACTTTTGCAATGGTATCTGTTAAATTTGCTTTAGACATTCCGCCTGCAGCATTTCGATGCCCTCCCCCCTCAAAATATTTTTTCGCAATTTCATTCGCAGGAAATTCTCCTTTTGAACGAAATGATAATTTTCTCAATTCTCCTCTATCAATCACCAACACCGCTAGTTTAATTCCATTGATAGAAAGTGCATAATTCACAATCCCCTCTGTATCGCCAGTAACAATTCCGAATTTTTTCAATTCTGCCTGATCAATAAAAATGTAAGCTGTATGATATTCTTCTAGAATAACCATCTTTTGACTTAATACATGTCCTAAAAACTTCAATCTGTTTTCAGAATTGGTATCATAAATCAATTCATGTATTCTAGCATTATCAGCTCCTTTATCAATCAAGTCAGCAATGATACGGTGTACATTTGAAGTGGTACTCGGAAAACGGAATGATCCTGAATCTGTCATGATACCTGTATATAAACAAGTAGCCACTTCTTTATCTATTAAATCTTTCCAACCTAAATCAACAATGAAACGGTAAACCAATTCAGCAGCAGCGCAAGCTTTTACATCCCAATAAGTAAAATCTTCAAAACCCTCAGGTTCTAAATGATGATCAATCATTACTTTTTTTGATGTGCTGGCACGCACCAATTCGCCCAATTGATTAATTCTAGAAAGCGCATTAAAGTCACAACAAAATATGATATCAGCTTGCTCTACTAAGTCCTTTGATTTTTGCTCAGCTAATTGAAAATCAACCACCTCAGAATTACCTGGCAACCAATGTAAAAAGTAAGGATAATCAGTTGGAGTTACTACATGCACATGATGACCTAATCTTAGAAGAAAATGGTAGAGTCCTAAGGAAGAACCCATTGCATCACCATCAGGCTTATGATGAGTGGTGATGACTATTTTTTTCGGAGAACTTAAAAGTTCTTTTAATTCGTTTAAATGCTGCATTTTGAAGAAGGCAAAGCTATTCATTTTTTTTAATTGTTTGATAGGCTCTAAAAATCATTACAAATTCTTTGCATTTATGCCTTCAAGCACAATGAAATCAAGGGTTTCCGCTCAACTTCAACTATCAATTGCTAATTAATTAACAATTTTTTTAAATAGAAATTGTAGTTTTGCGCCAAATTAAAGATTTAGAAAAAGATGACTACGAACAGAACATTTACCATGATTAAGCCAGATGCTATTGCAAATGGACATATGGGAGCAATTATTGACCATATCATCAAAGCAGGATTTAAAGTTGTTGCTTTGAAATACACTTCATTAACACCAGCAATGGCCGGAAAATTTTATGAAGTTCACGCTGAGCGTCCATTTTACAAAGATTTAGTTGCCTTCATGTCTTCAGGACCAATTGTAGCGGCTATCTTAGAAAAAGACAATGCTGTTGAAGATTTCCGTAAAGTTATTGGAGCTACTGATCCTCAAAAAGCTGATGCTGGAACTATCCGCCAATTATTCGCAAAATCAATTGATGCCAATGCCGTTCACGGTTCTGACTCAGATGAGAATGCTAATATCGAAGGAAGTTTCTTCTTTTCGATGTTTGAAAGAGTTTAAAGAATGTGTTGATGTGTTAATTTTAATGTGTTGATGTGTTGATTTTAATGTGTTGATTTGTTAGTGTGTTAATGTGTTAATTGGGGTAGTGCTAATTTTAATGTGTTAATGTGTTGATTAGATAATGTGTTAATTGGGGTAGTGCTAATTTAGCAATTCTACAAATCAAGGCACCATCAACACATCAACACATTAACACATCATTCAAGGCTTAACTAGTACATCAAAGCACCATCAACACATCAACACATTAACACATTAACACATCATTCAAGGCTCAACAAGCAAATCAAGGCACCATCAACACATCAACACATTAACACATCATTCAAGGCTCAACAAGCACTTCAAGGCACCATCAACACATCAACACATCAACACATTAACACATTTTTCAAGGCACAATTAGCTAATTACCAAATTAGCTAATTACAAAAGAACAATCTCCTTCACCAACACCTTCCCCGCATACTCATTCACTTGTTGCACCAACTGTGTTTTCATCATAGAAAGTTCCTGCTTGAGGCTTGAGGAATTTACTTTCAGGAAAAGCTTTTGGTTGTTGACATAGATTTCTTCGGTACGGTTGGCAATGACCTTCCCTACCAATTCTTCCCAATTCAATTTCAGCTGTTCCACTAAAAATTGATCAGATAGTTTATAGGTTTCTAACAGCTGTTGAATAGCTGCTTTCATTGTTAATTCATTGCTTTTGCGCATTATCTTTCTTGAACTAAATCAACCGAACCTTGGTTGACTTCAAATATACGACAGTCCACATTTATTTGTGAAAATATTTTAGACACTCGCTCTTTATCAGTATCCGTAATAAATAATTGTCCGAAGGATTCATCACTTACCATAGCCAATAATTTGCGTATTCTATTTTCATCTAATTTATCAAAAATATCATCCAACATCAATACTGGCTTATAACCCTTCTTCAAATTTAAATAAGAATAGTGAGCTAATTTTAAAGCAATCACATATGATTTCTGTTGACCTTGTGAGCCATATTTTTTCAATGGCAATGCGCCTAAATTAAAATGTAAATCATCTTTATGAATGCCATAATTACTGCGATTGGTGATTATATCTTTGCGTAAATTTTTAGTCAACAATTCTGCAAAATCATATTCATTCAAATGTGATTCATACACAAAATTTACTTCTTCCGCACCTGAGCTCAACGATTGGTAAATGCTATTGAACAAAGGAATAAATTCATTCATGAATTGTAATCTTTTTGCATGAATTTTATTAGCCAACAAAACCAATTGTTCATCATAAATACCAATCATCACTTCATCAATTTTATTTTGCTCATGAAACTGTTTCAGTAAAGCATTTCTTTGATTGATAATTTTATGATAGGCAATTAAATCATCTAAATAAATGGTATCAGTTTGAGAGATGGCATTATCCAAAAACTTCCTGCGTTCCTCGCTGCCTTCTGTAATTAAATATTGATCTTGAGGGGCAATCATTACCAAAGGGTAAATGCCAATATGATCGGCTAAGCGTTGGTATTCTTTATTATTTCTTTTAAATATTTTCTTGTGATTTTTCTTCAAGCCACAATAAACCGAGTCAATATTGTTCTCTTGGTTAAATTCACCTTGCACTAAAAAGAAACCTTCATTATGCAAAATTTGCTGAGAATCAATCGGATTAAAAAAGCTTTTACACAGACATAAATAATGGATGGCATCCAAAACATTGGTTTTTCCGGCACCATTATGTCCTACTAAACAGTTCACTCCGGGCAGAAATTGCAAGTTTGCCTCTCTGTAATTTTTAAAATTTAATAGTGAAAGTTGCCCTAGATACATCAAAAACCCTATAATTGAGCACAAATATATTTAATTTCAATGCATATTTATTCAGATATTGATAGTATCGCCTAAAAATGTATTTTTGCAACCTTAGATTAAATTTAAACATGTCGGTAGAACAGGAAAATAACATTGGAGAACAATTTTCAAAAGCGGAACATTTCGTAGTTGAAAATAGAAAGAGTTTATTGGTGATTGGTGGAACCATTGCAGCATTGGTATTGATTTATTTTTCATACCAACGTTTCATTATGTCGCCACGTGAAAAAGAAGCTGCTTCACAAAGCTATATGGCTGAAAGATATTTTGAGCAAGATTCTGTTGACAAAGCCATGAATGGTGATGGTAATTTCATGGGCTTCATAGCCATTGCTGATGAATACAGCAGTACCAAAGCAGGTAACTTAGCGAACTATTATTTAGGTTTCTGTTATTTGAAAAAAGGACAGTATGATTTAGCTATTGAGTCGTTGAAAGATTTCAGTTCAACAGATGAAGTGTTAACTACCATGGCTTTAGGAGGTATTGCAGATGCTTATGTGGAGTTAAATCAATTAGATGAAGCTGCTAACTATTATAACAAAGCTGCAAACAAATCAGCCAATGCTTTTACAGCACCTATGATTTTAATGAAATTAGGGATGACTTATGAGCAATTGAATGATAACCAAAAGGCTTTAGATACTTACAACAAAGTAAAAAAGGAATTTACGGATTCAAATGAAGCCAAAGACATTGATAAATATATTGCTAGGGCATCGGCAAAAATCTAAATAAAAACATATCATTGAAAAACTCCTAAGTTCGCTTAGGAGTTTTTTTAATTTAAAGACTATGTCTACACAACTCAAAAACTTATCTGATTTTTCACATACCAGCATTCCTGATGCAAGTAAATATAAATTTGCCATTGTGGTTGCTGAATGGAATAGTGAAATTACCGGAGCACTACTTTCGGGCGCTGTAGATTCACTTTTAGAAAACGGATGTGCAGAAAGTGCTATTGAAGTACTTAAAGTGCCTGGAACCTTTGAATTAAGCTCAGGAGCGCAAATGGCGGCTACCAGTAAGGCGTTTGATGCCATTATATCTTTAGGCTGTGTCATTCAAGGAGAAACCCGTCATTTCGATTTTATTTGCAATGCAGTAGCCAATGGCATTACCAATGTGGGTATCAATACAGGCATTCCATGCATTTTTGGGGTTTTAACTACTGATAATTTGCAACAAGCCATTGATAGAGCAGGTGGTAAGCATGGCAATAAAGGGACAGAAGCAGCCGTTACAGCAATAAAAATGGCTGATTTAAAGTCAAATTTCTTTAATAAAAGATAATAGTTTACTTTTGTATTTACACAGAATTTAAAAAAATGAAAAAAGTAATAGCAATGATCATACTTGGGGGATTTATCATTATCGGTATTTCTTCTTGTTCAAGTCGTCAGGGTTGCCCAGCAATGTCTGATAACTACAAGTTTTCTGGTCGCTCTAGAGCAGTTTGGAGATAATATGAATTGGATTGAATTAAATTCAATAGACCAATTAGATTTCATTAAAAACTCAGAAAGCCCTTCTGTTATTTTCAAACATAGCACTCGCTGTTCAGTGAGTAATATGGTATTAAAAATGTTCCAAAAAGAATGGGATGCAAATTCTGCAATTCCTGTTTATTACCTCGACTTAATTCAGCACAGAAACATTTCCAAAATGATTGCTGAAGATTTTCAAGTCCACCATGAATCACCACAAGTATTATTGATCAATAAGAACGAATGTTTGTTTGATGCTTCGCATAATGAAATTTCTGCGGAAGAGGTGATTGCCAATTTGCAGTAAAATAATTTTAAATTTTGAATTTTAAATTTTAAATGCCAATTGAAAAACAATTTTAAATTTTGAATTTTAAATGCCAATTGAGAAATTATGAATTTTAAATTGGGCAAACTTGCAGTTCAATAGCATCGAAGTCTAATTAACACATCAACACATTATCACATTAACACATTATTTAACCCACAAAACTCAAAGACTGATTCAAAAAAAAATTTTGAATTATACACTGCTTTTGCTGCAATGCACAATTCAAAATTTAAAATTTAAAATTATTGTATTTAGAAAACAAACTTCTTCATCACAACACTCTCCGTTCCTTGCAACTTAATCAGATGTATACCCGGTTGTAGTGTTGGTGTATTGATTTGTATTTGGTTATAACCTTCAGTTAAAATTTGCTTTTCTGAAGCAACCAATTTACCACTGATGTCATGAATCAACAATGTTGTTTCGGTGGCAATTGGTGAGTAAATTTTCAAATTAACTTTTTGGTTTGAAGTATAAACGTTTTCAATATTTAATTCTGCTTTACCTGAGTTAACTGCAATAGTTTTGAAAGTTTCAGAAGTGCCATCAAAATCAACTTGCTTTAAACGGTAGTAAGAAGTTCCTTTCAAAGGATTCACATCTGTAAAATAATAATTTAAAATTGCATGTGAATTTCCTGCTCCAGCTATTGTAGCAATTTCTTCAAACTCATCTGCATTTTGTGAACGCTCAATAATGAATTTATCATTGTTAATTTCTGATGCTGTTGACCAAGTTAGTTGAACTTTTTCAGCAACTTTTGCACCTTGAAATGATAATAAAGAAATTGGTAGTGGTGCATTTGCCGCAGTCAAAGTAACGTCATCTATTCTGAATGTTGTTGTACTCGCTGTTGCTGAGTAGCAATAAATTCTTACAGTTAATAAAGTTGAGGTAGAATTACCTGGAGCTGCAATTGTAACAGTAGATAAAACATCACTAGTTGTTAATGTAATATCTGAACCTTGTGTTACAAAACCTGCATTATCCCATTGGGCTCTTACAAAACATTTTGGTGCATTAGTAATGTTTGACATCCTTCTTGTAAATGATAAATCAATTGAAATATTGTCAAACTTTTTATTATTTCCTAAAGTCAAAGTAAATCCTGTAAAATCATCATTTGTTATTGCATCGCCACTTGTTGCTGCATTTACTCCTGTGATTGTGTATTTATCCGCACTAATTGTTCCAGAACAAGTTGCACCGGCTCCATCAGTCATATTTCCAAAAGTACCATTCGTGATATTATTGGTTGTCACAGTTGCAACTCTTGATGCACAAGAAGATCCTGTACCAGTAAAATTATATACACCATAAGTAACTTGCGCCTTTGCTAAGGAAGCAGTTAAAATCAAAGCCAAATACAAGTAAATTTTCTTCATAAATATTTTTTTGAAAAGCGTTATTTATCCAAAAATAGAAAGTTATGTGTAAAATGCAAGCCCTATTTAGGTTAATTGATTATTAAATAATTGATGAAGCTTGCAGTTTATAAACAGGAAAGCCCAAAACATTGAATTTTGGGCTCATTATTGTTGATAAAATGTGGATAAAATCTTTCCTAACGTAGGCGGTCTGCGGCTTTCACCATTTCCTCATCTTTACGGATTGATCGTGCAGCTAGGGCAGTGAAAATAATGGCTAAACTCGGCAATGCAACCCCAATTCCCATTTTCACATTCTCAATCTCAGGGGCATTGATTTGATCTTGTAAACCACTCAATAAAAAAACTATCAATGCAAATTCTGCAATCACCATTACACGTGCAATAGCTACCTGCCTTTTGCGGTTACCATATTGAAAAATAGTAAACAATAAAAATAAAGCAATTGCTGCCGTCATCATCATGCGGGCTTGAGTTTGCTCTACTAAAGTAAAATCAACCGTATTGGGCATCTTCTCCGAATAACCCTGAATGCTAATCTTCGCCTCTACCCTTGCCCCCGCTACATTCTTTTCAAAAGTATAAATTGGAACTAAAAATAAAAACGCCAATGCCATGGCCGCTAAAAAAAGGTAGAAAGTTTGGATGCGCTGGATCATTTTCTTGATTAAGTTGAATGCTGCAAATTTGTAGAAAAAATATGAATTTAGAGTGGGATAATTATGAATTTTAAATTTTGAATTTTAAATTATGTAGTGCTACTTGCAACAGCTAATTCCAAATAAAAGATAATTATGGATTTTAAATTATGTAGTGCTACTTGCAACAGATCATTCCAAGGCTAATTAATGTATTTTCTATAATTTCCTTTATAATACTACCATTAAACCAATTTTGCCCAATTCAAAATTTAAAATTATTTTTTAATTGACATTCAAAATTCATAATTTAAAATTTAAAATTACCCTACCTTTGCCATAATGAAGAAACTCCCTCTACTGATTCTCCTGCTATTTGCACTGAACTGCAAGTCCCAAGTCTACAACTACTACTTCGGCAACTTGCATTCGCATACGGGTTATTCTGATGGGAATGATGATGGGAATTCACCTACCCCTGCAACTGCATTTACTTATGGGAAACTGTCGAGTCACTTCAATTTTTTAGGGGTATCCGAACATAACCATAATGAGAGTACCAATATGTCATTGAGCAATTGGTCGGGTTTGAAAACACAAACCGCAGCTGCTAATGATGATGGAACTTTTGTGTGTATGTATGGGATGGAATATGGAACTATATCAGCAGGCGGACATTTCTTAATTTATGGTTTCGATTCATTGATTGGATGGAACCCAGGTGCTTTTCAAGTTTTTGTGGCCAAAGGTGATTATGCCAGTTTATATCCTATCGTAAAAAATCATCCTGGTGCTTTTGCTTTATTGGCGCATCCAGTAGCTACTGATTATGATGGATTTTTCTCGGCTGCTTATAATTCTATTTGGGATGATGCCGTAGTTGGAACAGCCATCAGAAATGGACCATCTACATCTACTAATACTACTTATAGCAACCCTTCAACTTCTTCCTTTAATTCGAGATATACGGATGCTTTAAAAAGAGGTTACCACGTTGCACCTAGTATAGATCATGACAATCACAATACAACTTTCGGAAGAACTACCATGGGCAGAACAGTGGTATTAGCAACTTCTTTAACACAAGCTAATATCATGGATGCTTATCGCAATATGCGCTTCTATGCTTCTGATGATTGGAACTGCAAAGTGGATTATAAAATTGGAACCAAAGTGATGGGAAGTATCACCACTCGTGCAGGTGTTCCAACCATATCAATCAGCATAACTGATGATGATTTAGAAACCATTGCAAGCATCACTTTATTGTCGGCATTGTATTCTACCACTGCTGGTGTTGCGCCCACAACCATGACTTCCAATAGCAATTCAAGTACCTTAACTTATACTGATAATTCATTGGCTAATGGTACTACCCGTTATTATTATGCAAAAATAGTTCAAACGGATGGTGATGAAATTTGGACAGCCCCAATTTGGTACACTCGCAACGATGCAGTTTTACCTATTGAATTAAGTTTTTTCAATGCACAAACTTTAGACAATAAAATCATTGAATTGAATTGGAGCACTGCCTCAGAAATCAACAATCAATTATTTGAAATAGAAAGATCAGAAGATGGATCTACCTTCCATAAAATAGGAGAACAAAAAGGTGCAATCAATTCAAAAGACATAAAAAATTATATTTTCAGAGATGAAAACGCTGGATTTGGTATTCACTATTATCGCTTAAAACAAATAGATATCAACGGCAGCTTTGAATATTCAAAAGTAGTTTCTGCAGTAAAGAAAAATAAGGATTTGAAATTTATTCATTCTTCTTATCAAGAAAATGAATTAAAAATAAATTTATTCAGTCCGGTTGCAAGTGCAATGGAATTAAGCATGACAGACCTAAGTGGTAAAATTATTTTCAATAAATCTGTAGAAATTACTGAAGGAAATAATGCTTTATCAATACCCTTAGAATTATTAGCCAAAGGAGTTTATACTATAACTGTAAAAAGCACTTTAGGAAATGTAGTTGAAAAAATATTGATCAACTAGCCATAAAAAAAGAAGAGTAAGCTTTCCGTTTTTTCAAACTTCTTGCTTACTCTTTTATTTCAATTGATGGTTAATTAATTACCATTTACCACCACGAGAATCTTTATCTTTTCTTTCTCTTCTTGGAGCACCTGAGCTTGAGTTGGAATCAGAATTTCCTGAACCGTAAGATTTACGTTCCGAAGAATATCCTCCACCTGAGCTGCGTTCGCCTGATCCAGATGATCTACGTTCGCCACTTCCTGAAGAAGATCTGCGTTCGCCACCACCACTTGATCTGCGTTCACCACCGCCACCGCCGCCGTATGATCTGCGTTCTCCGCCTCCACCACTTCCGTAGCTTTTGCGTTCTCCACCTCTATCACCGCCACCGTATGAGCCACGTGAGCGACTTCTACCTCTATCTCCACCACCACTATCTTGTGAAACTTCAATTCTCACATTTCTACCTTTAAAGTCAACACTTTTGAAACCAGCTTGCACTTGTTCCAAAACTTCATTTTCTACTTCAAAGAAAGAGTAAACACCTTTGATATCAATCTTACCAACTCGGTCGCCTTTGATACCTGAAGTATTACATACAAAGCCTAATAATTCACCACGATTGAATTCATCAACTGAACCTAAATTAATAAACAAACGAGTATGTGTTCCACTCTTCGCACTTCCCATTGAATTACGATCTGAACCTCTATCTTCTGCTTTCGCGTTCAAGTCTGGAGCATTTCTATAATAATCTAAGAAGCGATTAAATTCTAAAGAAGCAAAACGTTTGATGACATCTTCTTTTGATAATTCAGTCAACTCATCGTAAATGCGTTGCATGTATTGATCAATTTGTTCGTCGTTCACTTGTACGTTATGCACTTTGTGTACTAAAGAAAATAATTGTTTCTCACAAACATCGAATGAAGAAGGTACTTCAACATGAGCAAACTTGCTACCTAATTGTCTTTCAATTTGGCGAATTTTACCAACGTCTCTTGAAGTAATAATAGCCAATGAAGTTCCAGTTTTTCCTGCACGTGCAGTACGACCACTTCTATGGGTATAATTTTCAATTTCATCAGGTAAAGAGAAATGTACTACGTGAGTTACGTTATCCACGTCAATACCACGAGCAGCAACATCAGTAGCTACAAGGATTTGAAGGGAACGATCACGGAAACGTTTCATTACACGATCACGTTGTTGTTGAGATAAATCACCATGCAATGAATCTGCATTGTAACCATCTTTCATCAACATCTCTGCAATTTCTTGCGTTTCAATTTTTGTTCTTGAGAAAACAATTCCAAAAATATCTGGATTGAAATCTACTAAACGTTTTAAGGCTGCGTATTTATCGCGCGGACGAACAACATAGTATTCGTGGTTGATATTTACATTACCTGTATTTTTTGTACCAACAGTTAACTCAAATGGATCTTCCATGTAGTTCTTCGCGATGCGACGAACTTCAGCAGGCATGGTAGCAGAGAATAACCAAGTAAATTTATCATCTGGTGTAGTTGATAAAATACTATTGATATCTTCTTGAAAGCCCATGTTTAACATTTCATCGGCTTCATCAAGTACTACTGATTTCACTTCTGAGAAATTAACTGCTTTTCTGTTCAACACATCTAGCATACGACCAGGTGTAGCAACCACAATGTGGGCTCCACGCTTGATGTCGCGTAGTTGAGTGACAATACTTGCACCTCCGTAAACGGCCACAACATTTAAGTTGTCGAGGTACTTACCGTAATTGTTTAGATCATTCGTAATTTGCAAACATAGTTCACGCGTAGGGCATAAAATTAATGCCTGCGGATGCTTGCTTCGAAGATCTATCTGTTCCAACAGTGGGAGGCCAAAAGCGGCGGTTTTCCCTGTTCCTGTTTGTGCCAGACCGACAAAGTCGCGATCTCCCTTCAATAAGACGGGAATGGATTGTTCTTGTATAGGCGTCGGCGAGACAAAGCCGAGTTCTAAAATTGCCTTTACAATTTTCGGACTGACACCCAATTGTTCAAATGGGTTCATTAATAAATAAGTTTAAAGCGATCGCCTCTTGCGAAAGCCGGGGCAAAGGTAGGGTTTTTTGGGACAAGTAGCAAGTATTAAGTTACTTATGTGTGACATGACTGCAATAAATTGAGTTTAAGGGGGGTAGGAGGAGTATTTCGTTGATGTACGATGGTGAAATAATTATGAATTTTAAATTTTGAATTTTAAATGTCAATTGAAAGAATTTTGAATTTTGAATTGGGCAAATTGCACCGTATAACCAAAGTGAAGCAATTAACACATCAACATATTAACACATTAACACATTCTTTCATTCAATGAACGAAGACTTGTTTATAAAAAGTGATGAGTGTTGAGTGTTGAATTATGAATGTCAATTGAAAGAATTATGAATTTTGAATTGGGCAAATTGCACCATATAACCAAAGTGAAGCAATTAACACATCAACATATTAACACATTAACACATTCTTTCATTCAATGAACGAAGACTTGTTTATAAAAAGTGATGAGTGTTAAGTGTTGAATTATGAATGTCAATTGAAAGAATTATGAATTTTGAATTGGGCAAATTGCACCATTTATCCAAAGTGAAGCAATTAACACATCAACAAATTAACACATTCTTTCATTCAATGAGCGAAGACAGGTTTATAAAAAGTGATGAGTGTTGAGTTTTGAATTATGAATGTTAATTAAATAATTGTGAATGGTGAATTGGGCCAATTGCACCATGTATCCAAAGTGAAGCAATTAACACATCATCAAATTAACACATTAACACATTCTTTCCTACAACGAAGTCCTTTTGTAAAAAAGTGTTGGGTGAATTGCCTTGAAATAAGTTGGAAGTTCGGAATCAAATAAAGCGGAGACACATTCAAAATTTAAAATTTAAAATTTTTTTTCTTGTTGAATTGTGCTAATTTCCATTAAAATAATGCGAAACATAAATTGTAAATGTTTTGCCTATTTCGCAAAATTGGTGGGATAGGCGAAATGAAATGGTGGTTTGTTTCGTCTATATAATAGTTAGGCGTCATTTTAAAAACGGATACAATGAAACAAATAGCGACAATATTTTTCTTTGCACTTTTTTTGACTGCTTGTAATGGGCAGACAAAAAATATTGATTACTCAAAGACAATTAAAGAACAAGCAGAATTGATGGGGCAACTTCTCATTAAAAAGGACTTTATGTCATTCAGTAAGTATACATATCCTAAAATCGTCGAAATGATGGGAGGAAGGCATAAAATGGTCGAAGTAATGGAAAAGGAATCAAAAGAAATGCTGTCTGAAGGAACAGACTTTCTAAATGTTACCTTTGGAGAACCTTCAAAAATAATTACTATTGGAACTGAACTTCAATGTTCGGTGCCGCAAACAATTGAAATGAAAGTTCCAAATGGTAGGCTAATAATCAAATCAACATTAATTTCAATTTCAATTGACAATGGTAAAAATTGGTATTTCATAGACACTTCAGGCGGAGATATTCAGACAATGAAGAAAGCACTCCCTAATCTAAGTGAAGAATTGATAATTCCTGAAAAGACACAACCGATATTTTACCAGGAATAAAAACGAACACCTAACATGGGTTTTGCATCAGGCGGGCTGACTTGCAAACTTGAAGCATAGTGCATCAGTTGAACTTTAGTTATAAATTGAAACTTTGCGCTCCGAAACCCGCCCGAACGCCAAGCCCTAAAACGTTACCAACAAGGTTGACCGAAAGCACAATCACGACTGACAATGACCTACAAATATCATTAGAACAAATAATTAAACTTGTAACTAAATGGCAAAAACAAAGACAACTTATACTGGTCAGGATATAACTGATTTTATAAATTCATTTGTTGACAACGAACAAAAGAAAGCCGACAGTTATCAACTAATTGACCTATTAAAAGAATGGTCAGACTCTGAACCTAAGATGTGGGGACCAAGCATTATCGGATTTGGCAACTACCATTATAAATACGCAAGTGGACACGAAGGAGATGCGCCAGTTCTCGCATTTTCACCACGAAAAGCAGCGTTGACACTCTATGTTTACTCTGACACCGAGAAAAGCAAAAAACTATTGACTGACCTTGGAAAATATAAAATGAGTAAAGCCTGTATATATGTAAAAAAACTTGCTGACATCAATGCTGACATCCTTAGAGAAATTTGTATTGAATCAATAAAATACATTAGTAAACATCACGAATGTTCTTGCAGAGTAAAATGACAAACAGTTTGACAAAAGACAAAAACACTGTTGCTAACTTGGGTTTTGCGTTAGCGGGCGGACGGTGCGAATAGAAACATTTGAGCAATTAATAAGCTATGGTGTTAGCAGATAGTTTGCGGTTTAAAAAGCCCACCAACGCAAAGCCCCAAAACATTAGTGGTCATTGTAGATCGACATAATGCAGACCACCAACAGAGATTAACAATTAAAAGACTATAATTTGACAAAGTAAAAAACATAAAGACTATGGACATTAAATTTGAAGCAGGAATAAATATTGCGATAAAAATTCCGAAAAGTAAATACCTCCAAACAGTTGAGTTTTACAAGAATGTGTTGAAGTTAGAGGTTGAGGAAAAACCAATTGACAATCCGACAATTTCTAGAACCCACGAAGTTAAATTCGGAAATAATATTTTATGGTTAGATTGTGTTGACAATTACTCACATTCAGAAACTTGGTTACAACTTACAGTTCCTGACGTAGAAGAAGCAACAAACTATTTGCAATCAAACGGAGTAGAAACTTGTGACGAACTTGAAAAACTTCCAAAAAATATGCATTGGATACAAGACCCATCAGGTACAGTATTTAATGTGCAAAGAAGATAAATTAAATAGTATGAATGTAGAAAAACGAACCGCTAACATGTGCTTGGCAAAAGTGGAGGTTCAGTTCTTCGCTTCAACATTTGTGGGGGAAATCGCCACCTTCATCAAAACTGAAAACGAATATGATAATACTGTGAGTCACTTTTAATAAAATGAATCCCAACATGAAAAAAGCAATTTCCCTTTTACTAATTTTAAGTTTGCCCACTTTATTATTTGCTCAAAAATTCAAACAAACTTTTGGATCAACAGATATTGATAATTTTTGGATTGCATACGATCAAATTATAGCATCAAATGATAGTATGGAACAATACCAGCTTTTAAATAAACTTTATATAACTAAAGGTTCGGCAGGTTTAAAAAGCTTAATGGAAGTTCGCAATTATACTGACAAAGATTTTATTGAAGCTATTCATAAATATCCTAAATTTTGGAAATCCATAAGACCTAATACTTTAAAAGTTAAAAGTCTGTACCCGAAAATTAATGCTGATATTCAAAAACTTAAAAAAGCTTATCCTGAATTAAAACCTTCGCCAATCTATTTTACAATTGGTGCTTTTAGAGCAGGTGGAACTACTCATGGACAAAACGTTTTGATTGGATCTGAACTTTCACTTGCAGACAAAACAACCATCATTGAAGAGCTACCTACTTGGCGACAATCATTTTACCAAACACAAAACCCTATTGATGAAATAGCCCTATTGTGTACCCATGAATACATACACACACAACAGAAAGAAATAGTTTATAATTTAATTTCTATGTGTTTGTATGAAGGTGTTGCTGAATTTATATCATGCAAAGTAACTTCTAAAAAATCTGATGCCGCAGCCATTGAATTTGGGAAAGCAAATCAAAAAATAGTTGTTGACAAATTTGTTACTGATTTATTCACCATGTCTAATAACTATAGTTGGCTATGGGGAGAAAATAGAAATGAATTAAAAGTTAGAGATTTGGGGTATTACATTGGCTATGAAATTTGCGAACGCTATTACAACCTCTCTACTGACAAGACAAAAGCAATTAAAGAATTAATAGAAATCGACTATAAAAATGAAAAGGAAGTTGAACGCATTGTTGACCTTACAAAACTTTTACCAAAAACATTAGAAGAACTAAATATCGATTACGAAAAACAAAGACCAATTGTTATGCAATTAACTCCATTTGCAAATGGTAGTCAGGTTGTGAAATCAGGGCTTACCAAAATCACCGTAGCATTTTCTGAGCCATTACTCAAACACAATACAGGCATTGACTTTGGACCACTTGGACAAGAACACTTCCCAACTATTAATGCCGATAGATTTTTTGGAGAAGATGGAAAGAGTTGGACTTTTGAAGCAGATTTGAAACCTAATCAACATTATCAAATTTTGATTTCAAACAATTTTAGAAAAGCAAATGGAGTAAGACTTAAACCTTATTTAATTGATTTTAAAACTATTGATTAAAATGGTAGTTCAGTACTCTATATCAATTTATGTATGGAGAATATTGTGCATCACAAATTTGTAAAATATTAGCTTTATTCTAAATTGAAATTCAATAATTAAACCAACTGACAAATGAAAAAATATTATTTACACAACGGGACAGATCAACAAGGACCTTTTGATATGGAAGATTTAAAAGCAAAACTCATTAACAAGGACACTGCAATTTGGTATGAAGGATTATCAGACTGGACAACAGCCGACAAGATTGAAGAACTAAAGGATTTACTAAATACGACAACTCCTCCTCCTTTCAAAACAAAGCAGTCACCAACACCTTTAAATGAACGAACTGCACAAACAGAACCCAAACAATCCATAGTACCGAACACTGTACCAAAAAAGAAAAATAATATTAGAAATACAGTTATTATTGTTGTAATAATTGTTATTGTTGGGGGACTTGCAATCTTCGACAAAATGAGAATTGGCAATGGTTATGGGACTGATATAGACACCTACCAGGAAAAAGTTATGACAGTTGAGGAAATTGAACGTTCGCAGCCAACTAACTTTTTATCAGCTGACGGTGAATACAACGAAAACTTCTGGGGGACTAAAATTAAAGTACATGGAGTAATAACCAACAAAGCAACTGTTGCAACATACAAAGATGCAATTGTTAGGGTTACCTATTATAGTAAAACAAAAACAGAATTAGCTAACAATGACTATACAATTTACGAATCGTTTCCACCTCACTCAAGTACAAATTTCGAATTGAAAATTGATAAATATAAAGATGCAAACTCAATTGGGTGGGAAGTAATACAAGCAACTGCAGACTGATGGACGAAAAAAGAACAATCGATAAGATTGAGTTTGCATTGAAGTGTCCCATTTGTGCAAGCATAGTAAATAACGATAAACAAACAACATATCAACAAATTGAAAAAGAATGAGTGAACTTTTACGACATCAAATAGAAAAAATAACTCCGTTAACTGATACGGAGTTTGACTATATATTTTCACACTTCAGTACAAAGAAATTTAAAAAACATCAATTTGTAATTCAAGAAGGAGAAAATGTGCCAAACGATTTTTTCATTTTGGATGGTTGCTTGAAATCTTATTTTACAGACAAAAATGGCAAAGAACATATTTTGGCGTTTGGTATGCAAGACTGGTGGATTACAGACTATGAAGCATACTACAATCAATCAAAAGCAACTATAAATATTGATTGCCTTGAAGACAGCGAATTACTTTGCTTATCATTTGAGAACAGAGAAAAACTGTGTGCAGAAATTCATAAAATAGAACACTTTTTCAGAAAGAAAACCAATAAACGCAATGTTGCTTTACAACAAAGAATACTTTCTCTATTGAGCAATAACGCCAAAGAAAAATACGACCAATTACTAAAATTATATCCACAGCTTTTCCAAAAAGTTCCCAAACAACTTATTGCTTCTTATTTAGGAGTTACAAGGGAAACACTTAGCAGACTTAACTCTCAAGCAAAATAATGTGAGGTACATCACATTAAATTTGTGATGTATGTCCTTTCTCATTCCTTACATTCAATAGAACTTTGTGCCATAAATTTTAAACAATAAAATAAAATGGCAAAATTCAAAATTCAACAAGCAAGCAGTACGGTAAACTGGACTGGAAAAAAAGTTTTAGGCTTACATACAGGAAGTATCAATATCGCCAATGGCTTTATTGATATTACCGACAATGCAATAACAAGCGGAGTTATTGAAATAGATATGACTTCTATTACAATTACAGATATTGCTGATAAAAAAACACACGATGATTTTTTAGGACATCTCCAAAACGATGATTTCTTTTCGGTAGAAAAATTTAAAACTGCTAAACTAACAATTACTGGTTCCAACAAAATAGAAAACAATAAATTTAAAATTGATGGAAACCTACTTATCAAAGACATTTCACACCCAGTTAGTTTTATAGCGGCAGTTGAATTATTTACTGATTTTCTTCATTCTTTAGGCGAAATTATTATTGATAGAACATTGTACAATATTCGTTACGGTTCGGGAAAATTCATTGAGAACTTGGGCGACAAATTAATTTATGATGATTTTGTGTTACAATTCAAACTTGTGGGACAGGTATAAATCATACTTCTTTTAGAAATGCGAAGTACTGTAAAGGCAATTGTTTTGGCAGCTGTTTCAGGTACTTCGCTTTTATCTTTTGCAAATCAGCCAACATTAAAAAGTAAAAAGACAATGTGGAATAAAACAAAATTTACTGAACTCTTAGGAATAGAATATCCAATAGTTCAAGGTCCGTTTGGTGGTGGACTATCATCTGTAAAACTTACAAGTACTGTATCAAATGCAGGTGGTTTAGGTTCGTTTGGCGGTCAACCGTTTTCTTCAAAGGAAATTATTGAAACCTCAAATGAAATAAGAAAAAATACAAACAAGCCTTTCAATATCAATTTGTGGGTTAATGATAGAGATGATCGTTTGACAACTTTTGATGAAAGTGATTACAACAAACTTACAGAATTATTTAAGCCATATTTTAATGAGTTAGGTTTACCAATTCCAAAAAGACCCACTAATTTTGGAGCAAAATTTGAAGAACAAATTGAAGCAATTTATGAAGCAAAACCAGCAATATTTAGTTTTGTTTATGGTATTCCTTCAGCAGATATTTTAGAAAATTGCAGGAGACTTGGCATTAAAACTGTAGGAACAGCAACAACCGTAGATGAAGCTATTGCATTAGAAAATGCAGGTGTTGATGCTATAGTTGCAACAGGTTTTGAAGCTGGCGGACATCGAGTTTCATTTTTAAGGTCGGCAGAAGATTCTTTGACAGGTACATTTGCCCTTATCCCACAAGTAGCCGACCATGTAAAAATTCCAATCATTGCTGCAGGTGGAATTGCAGATGCAAGAGGAATAAAAGCAGCTTTGGCTTTGGGTGCTGATGCAGTGCAAATGGGCACAGCCTTTTTAGCAACTTCACAGTCAAATGCCTCACAAGATCATAAAGACAAAATTTTCACTGCAGAAGCAAAATATACAACGCTTACAAAAGTATTTACTGGACGACTATCAAGAGGAATAAAAAATAGACTTACCGAAGAATTAAAAAATCACGAAGACTTATTTGCACCCTATCCATTGCAAAGTACATTTATGGGCTTTCTAAAAGCGTATCCAGCTACAGAAAATTCAAATCCGGAATTTAAATCTTATTGGGCAGGACAATCAGCTTCCTTACTAAAACATCGTGACGCTAAAATATTGATAGAAACATTGGTGAATGAAATGAATAAAATTAACCGCTAAGACTGAAGAAATGGCGGCCACTAATTTAGTTTTGCAGCAAAAAGTGTGTATTTCCTTCGTATGATAATTTGTTTTAAATTTGAATTGTATGCTTCGAATCCTGTTTAGTTCTGTAAAGCCACCACTATGCCAAGCCGCAAACCATTTGTTGCTTCACATAACAAATGCTAGCCGAACCCAAACCAATAATCAATGAAATACATTTGGACACTATATTTTCTATTCCTTATTTCATCATCAAAAGCACAACTATCTTATACTGCTATTGATACTTCAGATAAAGAGATTAAATCTGCAATTATTTTTTACGAAAATTATTTGAATGAATTTAACGGACAACACTTGCCAAATTATTCAAAATACTGGAGTGAAAAGGATTGTAACCGTTTTAAAGTACCCGATCAAATTGTTTACTCAATTACTACTGACTATGAAACCTATAAATTTGGAGAACAAAATACTATTTTCTATGCTCGTAAATATGCTAACTATGTACATTTAAAAACTTTATTTACACAAGAAGATTCTTTAAAACATACCACAGTATTTGCAATCACCAATCATTATATAGCACTGCCTAAGGGCACTGTGAAAATGCATTTTATTTCAGCACTAACAATCAATAGCAATCATTTCAAAACAGTAGTGAATAAAAATATAACATACCACTTTCCTATTGAGCATATTTTCAACAAACAAAAAAGCGACAGTGTTTTAAAACAATTAGCATTAATTGAAACTGCTTGGAACTTTAAAAAAATTAATTTCGACTATTATTTTGCTGACAATAATGACAAGGTTGCGATGATGAAAGGACTAGATTATTACTTTGGTATGGAACTAGCATCACCATCTGGAATGTCATTTGACGAAGACAAAATTATTTTTTGTAGTGGTTATGGTGAAGGCTATTTACATGAAATTCTTCATCTTTATTTTAACCCTTTGTATGCTAAATCACCAGTTAATCATGGTTTAATATATTATTTAGCTGGCGGGATTGGTCATGACTTTAATTGGATGATTCATCGAATGAATGAATATATTACAAAGTATCCTGACACTGATTTGAGTCAATTTGAATCCATTTTAACAAAAGATAAAATGCTTCATCTCGACTACACTGTAATAGGATTAATCTGCAAAATTATTGATGAAAAAGAAGGTGTAACTGGGCTAAAACGGCTATTGACTTATTCAAACATGGACGAATTATTTTTAACTGAATTCCATTTGCAAAAAAAGGATTGGGACAGTTTTCTAAAAGAAAACTTTAAAAAATATGATCACTAAATTGAAAAACTAAATGAAAAACCAAATTTTTAAACACACACTAAAAACAATTGCTTTCCTATTATTTATATCAACAATCATTAGTTGTAACGCTAACAACAAATCAGAAACAAAAGAAAGTTCAACTGCAATTTCTGAAAATGAAAGTATTCCAGACTCGGTAGTTCAGTTTTTAATTGCTTCGGCTGTTAATGATTTTCGTAATCATCAACCACCAACAGCTATTGATTTCCGTAAGGTGAAAATTGGCTATATTAAATCAGCAAACACTGAAAAGGTTTATGTTTTATGTGCTGAATTTTTATCTCAAGAAAATAAGGAGTGGGTAGAATTTACTACTATTAAAACATCCAAATACGAACAATATCTTGGGAAAACACAATATTGCCAAGATGCAAAATTCGTTTTGAATGATGAAAGCTTATCGATTGATTTAAAGAATAAAATGGCAGAGTAATGGAATATGCTGTAAGTATAAATTTACAAGACAATGCTGCCAAATCATGAACTTTATTTATTCAAGAAAACCAGCTATTTAAAAATAAACTAAACTTACCATCAGGTATGGACCACAGCACTTAACAAAAGTTTTGTAATTCGGACTAAAATTGATACTTTTGATAGTATCATATGATACTATCATGAAACCTCCATACGAAATTACATCAGCTATTCTGAAATTAATAAGCTCCATTTCTGAAAAAATCGGTGAGGTTAATGCAAATTATCTCAATAAGCAATCTCCACAATTGCGAAAACAAAATAAAATCAAAACCATTCATTCCTCTCTTCAAATTGAAGGCAACACTTTAAGTGAAGAGCAAATCACCGCAATTATTGAAAATAAAAAAGTGATTGGTCCTCAAAAAGATATTCTGGAAGTTTTAAATGCAATTAAAGTTTATGAAACTTTGGAAAGTTTAAAATCCAATTCTGAAAAATCACTCCTTAAAGCTCATCAAACATTAATGCAAGATCTAATTGAGAAACCTGGAAAATATAGAACTAAAGGTGTAGGAATTGTGAAGGGTGCAAAAGTTTCACACGTTGCACCCCCTGCTGAAAATGTAATAGGCCTAATGAAAGATTTATTTTCCTATTTAAAAAATGAAGATGAATTAACACTAATAAAAAGTTGTGTCTTTCATTATGAAATGGAATTTATACATCCATTTTTAGATGGAAATGGTAGAATGGGAAGACTTTGGCAAACAGTTATTCTCAAGGAGAAATACCCTGTTTTTGAGTTTCTTCCATTTGAAACATTAATCAGTGAAACACAAAATGATTATTACAAGTCTTTAGAATTGAGTGATAAATCTGGACAATCTGCAATTTTCATTACTTACATGTTAAATGTTATCGATAAATCCTTAGAGAATCTCCTAAGTTTCAATAATAGAACGATGACAGAATTAGATAGAATTGAATATTTCATTAAACTTGGAAAAAACGAATTCTCAAGAAAAGATTATATGAATGTTTTTAAGGATATTTCATCCGCAACCGCAAGCAGAGATTTAAAAAAAGGGGTTGAAATGAATATCCTCCAAACAGTTGGAACACTAAACAATACAAGGTATATCTTAGTATAATACATCGTACACAAAGCTGTTTCAAGCAAATGCTAATTTCTTTTAAATTGTAATTGCTTTTTCCATAAATTCGTTCTGTCAAAGTCGAAAATACTCCGTTCTAAAAACCACAACTGAAGTAAACCCGCCTGACTTTAAGGCTCTATGTAAATCAGCCCCACAAGAAGAATATATATGGACATTGAAATAAAAAAGCTTTCCACACAAGACATCAGCAACTTTGTCGATCTCCTAAATATTTTTGAACAAGTATTTGAAATGGACAATTTCAACAAGCCTGATGAAAAGCATTTGAAAAGTCTATTAAATAAACCTGACTTCTTTAC
Organism: Sphingobacteriaceae bacterium; assembly: GCA_965279595.1. Taxonomy (GTDB): domain Bacteria; phylum Bacteroidota; class Bacteroidia; order Sphingobacteriales; family Sphingobacteriaceae; genus CAIKLP01. The sequence goes on along the minus strand of OZ257246.1, from coordinate 1,565,942 downwards.
TTTAGTTGCAAAGCATGATAGCAAAGTTATTGGCGGACTAACTGTTTATATTCTACATCGTTATTATTCAACTAAACCAATTGCATACATCTATGACCTTGGGGTTTTAGCAGAGTACCAAAGAAAAGGTATTGGGCAAAAACTTATCACTTATTTAACTGAATATTGCAAAGAAAATGGTTTTGAAGAAGCTTATGTTGAGGCAGAAACTGACGACACACAAGCTGTGAATTTTTATAGAACAACTGATTTCAGCAATGAACTACAAGCAACACATTTTACTTATTCTTTTGAAAAAGTGAACAATGATGATGACAAATAATAGTTGCCGAAAAGAAGAACGAAAGCTAACAAGGGAGTATAGATTACTGAGGTTTCATGTCTCGAAGTTTACAGAAGTGGTGGTGCCGAAAGTATTGTTTATCGCATAAACAATAGCGTTAAAAAACCTTTCAGCGCAAAGCACAAACCTTTGTAGATGTTTTCATAAGCAATCACATATAAATAAAAAATCTAGAATGCAAATCATAATAAAATAAAATTGGAAGAAATAACAATACCATATCATTTAGCAACACCAACCATTATTTGTTTAATTGTACTAGGGGTAATTTTATTTTTCCGTAGAAAAATATTCTCCAAAAACAAATTGTCATGGTTCAGTGTGTCAGTATTTTTTGTTTTATACTTATTTATTGTTGCTCAAGCTACATATGATGATATTTATTATCAATGGGACTTAAATCGATATGATATAAATAAAGACGGAATGTTTAATGGTGCAGAAGTATGTAATGAACAAAAAGAGGCAATGAGAAAACTAATAAGTGACACCGGAAGAAATTTTTCTTTCATTACAGGTATTATATATGCATTTTTTATATCGACAGTAATTTACATTTCAGGTCGTATAATTTCAAAATTGAAAGTCAGAGAAAGAAGTAATTAAAAAATAAATAACAGTAAATTCGCCAATCATTACAAGAAAACCTTAAACATAACTATGGAAGAAATAATTGAGATCAAGAATAAAACTGAAAAAATCTACAAAGACAGAGCAATTTATGTTGGAACTTTTTTGGGAGGACCATTGGTAGCAGGTTACCTAATTGCAGAAAATTTTAAAGCTTTTGGTGAAATCAATAGAGCCAAAAAGACTTGGGTTTACGCTATCATCACTTTAATTATATTATTTGTTTTAATATTTTCAATTCCAGATAATGTTAAAATTCCAAATCAAATTATTCCATTAATTTATACGATTATTACTTACTACCTAGTTAAGTATTATCAAGGAAAAAATATAGAAGAATACATTTCAACAGGAGGTAGTTTTTTCGGCTGGTGGAGAATAATCGTTATAGGGCTTATTGGACTTGTTGTAACACTTGCCATTGTGTTTCTAATTGTTTTCATAACTGATACTTCAGCAACAAAGACATATGGTGAAAGGAAGAACGAAATTGCTTTTGATAAAAGTAATATTACAGAAAGCGAAATTGATAAACTCGCAGACAGTTTCACAAAGACGGCTTTTTTTAATGATTCATTTACAAAATTTGTTTATGCAAAAAAAGTAAACTCCAGTTTTGAAATTTCAATTTCATGTAACCCATCAGTAACAAGTAGTACCGAATCTTTAGAACCTTTTGTACAATTGCGAAATGACATTCAGAGCTATTTTCCTAATCAAAAGATAGTTTTCAATCTTGTGATTGATAATCTTGAAAATATCGTAAAACGAATTGAATGAAAAAAGTAGATTTGTTAGTTTCAACCTAAATTAAATTGCTAAATTTTCAAGAATTACTTATAAATTATCAATTTCTGAAAGTTTTTCTATCAAATTCAAAAAAATAGAACAACATAAACTTAAATATAGAATATATCAATCAAATTAACATGTACAATTTCTCCTACTTTAAAGAAAAAGACCAACAAGAAATATTAGATTTCATAGAGAAAAATCCTTTTGCATTCATGACGGGGAGCTTTGCTTCAGGTGTACAAGTTGCAACGCAAATTCCAGTTTTATTAGTAGAAAGAAATGGAGAATTGTATTTGCAAGGGCATATTATGCGAAATACAGATCATCATAAAGCATTCATGGAAAATCCGAATGCCTTATTGGTATTTACCGGGCCCAGTACTTATGTAAGTGCTTCATGGTATAGCAACCAACAAATTGGATCTACATGGAATTATATGAGTGTGCATGTTGGCGGACAAATCAATTTTATGACGAACGATGAACTTATTCAGTTCATGAAGAAATTAACTTTGAAAATGGAAAATGGCAATACTGCATCAGCAACTATTTTCGATAACCTTCCAGAATCCTATTCTAGCAAAATGATGACTGCCATAGTTGGTTTTGAAATTAAAGCTGAGAAATTGGAGAATGTGTTTAAATTGAGTCAGAATAGAGATGAGAAGAGTTACCTTAACATTATTTCTAAATTAGATGAACAAGGTGGAAATGCTGCTTTGATTGCTGAAGAAATGAAGAAAAGAAAAGCAGGTTTATTTCCTGCTGGACTGGAATGGGATGGTTCAAAATTTGATTCCTAAAATATGAGAAAAATAATCGCCGCAATCAATATGACCATTGATGGATTTTGTGATCATACCGCAGTTGATCCTGATGCAGAAATTCATCAACATTATACCGATTTATTAAATGATGCTGGGGTTTTACTATATGGTAGAACAACCTTTCAACTCATGCAATTTTGGCAAGAGTTAATCATTAAACCTTCAGGTGATAAATCACTAGATGATTTTGCATTGGCAATTGATAAAATCCCGAAAATTGTTTTTTCAAATACCATTAAAAATTTAGATTGGGAAAGTGCAAGTTTAGCGAAGCATGATTTAGCTGAAGAAGTTTCTATACTCAAACAACAAGCAGGGAAAGATATTTTTATTGGAAGCCGCAGTTTAATTATACAATTGATGAATCAACATTTAATTGATGAACTTCAACTATGCATTCACCCTGTAATTGCAGGCAAGGGATTACCTTTATTTGAAAATATGCAAGAGCGAATGAAGCTAAAATTGATCAAGACTAAAACATTTGGTTCAGGTGCGGTTATACATTATTATGAAACTAAATAACATTATTGATATAGGTACTTTAATTATTTATTGAAATTCTGAATATATTTTATTCAAATATCCATTTCCAAACCCCAAACCCATTTTATTTGATATTTAATATAATTTTATTGTTTATCAATAAATATTTATTAATATTGCGTTATAATCTTAAATAATAGCAATATGTCAAAACCAAACAATTACCTTTTCATAGGACTAACTATTCTAGCCTGGATCATATTTGTGGGCTTGAGCGTTGAAGCTGGTGGATTACTCGTCAACTTTTTTTTCAGCTTATACAAACCTGAATTTGTACAAAACTTATATCAAAAATTAGATTTAAGCGAAATGTATAATAAAAGTCAATATTCTTTTTTTATCATGTACACGTTCATCTTAACCATTGCCATTTTAAAAGCATATTTATTTTATATTGTTGTTATGCTAATAACTAAACTTGATTTAGCAAAACCCTTCAATCAATTTGTAGCTAAACAAATAACTCGTATTAGTTTTATCACTTTAGCTATTGGATTGTTAAGCACCATTGCAGAAAATTCAGCTACCTACCTATCGCAACTAGGCTATCAAACCGAACAACTCCAACAATTCTGGGGCGATAGTGAAGCCTTTATTTTAATGGCTGCCGTTATTTATATCATTGCAACTATTTTTGCTAAAGGGGTAGAACTTCAAAATGAAAACGATTTAACTGTATAAGCCATGCCAATAATTGTAAACTTAGATGTAATCATGGCCATTCGAAAAATTTCATTAAATGAACTTTCTGAAAGAGTTGATTTGACTATTTCCAACCTCTCTATTTTAAAAACAGGAAAAGCAAAAGCCATTCGCTTCAGTACACTTGAAGCCATTTGTAAGGCTTTGGATTGCCAACCGAGCGACATTTTGGAATATGTTGCTGATGATGCGAAGAAGAAAAAGTAAACTTTACTTTTATGTTTACGTTGAAGGGGAGAAATTTTAAATTTTAAATTTTAAATTTTGAATGTTAATTAAAAAATGTTAAATTTTGAATTGGGCAAATTTGTAAGCTATAACCTACGAAGTCTAATTAACACATCAACACATTATCATATTAACACATTCTTTCGTAAAGGAAGCACAGAGTTATTTGCAAAAAAGTGATGAGTGTTGAGTGATGAATTTTGAATGCCAATTAAAATAATTATGAATTTTGAATTGGGCATATTTGTAGGCTGAAACATACGGAGTCTAATTAACACATCAACACATTATCATATTACCACATTCTTCCTTAAATGAAGAATTGAGCCATGCTCAAAATAATTTTAAATTTTGAATTTTAAATTTTAAATGTTAATTAAATTAATTTTAAATTGTGAATTTGTAGCTTGTAACAAACGGACTCTAATTAACACATCAACATATTAACACATTAACACATTCTTCCCACCAACAATTGAAACAATGAACCAATCCTCCTTCCCCATTCTCACAACCACACGTCTCACACTTAGACAATTATCAATTGATGATAGTGAGGCTGTATTAGCGTTACGCTCTGACCCAGCAATCAACAAATACCTTGATAGACCATTAAGCAGTAATACAGAAGATGCCATCAACTTCATCAATAAAGTAAATGAAAACATTGAAAAAAACATTGCGTTTTATTGGGCAATTACTTTGACAGAAACAAAAACATTTGTTGGTACCATTTGTCTGTATGATTTTGCAGAAAAAAATAGCTGTGAAATAGGTTATGAATTATTGCCAGAGTTTCAAAGGCTTGGAATAATGCAAGAAGCGGTACAAATAGTTGTTGATTTTGCATTTGATATATTGAAACTTAAAAAGATACTTGCTTTTACGCATCATGCAAATCAAGCTTCAAGCAATCTTTTAGAAAAATTTAATTTTATTAAATCAACAGAAAGAGATAAAGAAAACCCTAAATTATTTATTTTCACTTTGACAAAATAGATATGCCGATACCGAACGAGTTTTACAAATCAGGAGAATCACTAACAAATATATTGTAGGAATTGAAAAAATAAAACAATACCTACCTAACCAATATGAAAAAAATCATTTACTTACTTTTAATTACCCTACCCTTTTTAACAAGTTGTATTAGCAAACAGCAAGCAACAAGTGATCAGAAATATACTTTTAAGTTTGATACCTTAACGTTGTTTGATCAAGCCAGAAATAGAAATATTCCAGTTGCATTTTATAAACCCAATAATGCCAATCCGAAAATTGTGATAGTAAGTCATGGCTATGGAGCAAATAGAGGTGGTGATTATTTGAAGTATACTTACTTGACAGAATTTTTAGCTTCCAACGGATATTTTGTGGCAAGCATACAGCATGAGTTGCCCACTGATAGTTTAATTCCAGCAGCGGGTATTCCACAAATTGTTAGGCGACCATTTTGGGAGCGTGGTGCAGATAATATTTTATTTGTGATCAATGAATTGAAAAAATCGAATCCTGAATTAGACTTTAATCATATCACACTAATTGGGCACTCAAATGGTGGGGACATGTCTGCCTTGTTTCCACAAAAATATCCAAACCTGGTTGACAAGATCATTACTTTTGACAACAGACGCATGGCTTTGCCTAGAACTAATTCTCCGAAAGTGTATTCCTTGCGATCAAGCGATTTACCTGCTGACCCAGGAGTTTTACCTACTGATGAAGAACAGAAAAAGTTTGATATCACCATTATTAAACTGCCTAATACCATTCATAACGACATGGACAATAAAGCGAATAAAATACAACGTGAAGAAATATGCAATTATGTATGGTCATTTTTAAAAAATTAATAAGATTTGAATAACGAAATACAAAGGTTATTTACTAAGTACAAGTATTCATTGCATCACACAACAAATAAAAAACAATAAAATTAAATTGAAATGGAACTAAGAATTCTACAACAACACGAAAATAAAACAGATAAATTATTTGAATCAGAAAACTGCCAAATGTTATTGCAAATGTATGAGGACTATTATCCAAAAATTGGTTTTCATTTACCTTGGGTAGCCTACTTAGTGATAGAGCAAAATCAAGTAGTAGGCTCATGCAGTTTCACGGGTAAACCAAATGAAAATAAGGTAGAAATTGCCTATTGGACTTTTAAAGAATTTGAAGGGAAAGGCATTGCATCCTTTGCTTGTAAGGAATTGGTTAAAATTTCACAAGCTGCAGATGCAAGGGTTATCATTACTGCTAAGACAGCTCCAGAGAAAAATGCTTCCACTAAAATATTAGAAAAGAACAATTTCATTTTCACAGAAATTGTACAAGATGAAGAAATTGGGGATGCATGGCTATGGACTTTGCAAGCATAAAATAAATTAGCAAGAATAATAATACTTGAACTAAATCTTATCCTTAATTTAACACAATCATAATTCTCAGATTAAAATAAATGAAACAGAAAATATACCAAGTAGATGCTTTTACCGACAAAATTTTTGGTGGAAATCCAGCAGCGGTTTGTCCGCTGAATAAATGGTTAAGTGATGATCTTCTGCAGAAAATTGCCATGGAAAACAATCTAGCTGAAACTGCATTTTATGTAAAAAAGGAAAATGAATATCAGATAAGGTGGTTCACTCCCACTGTTGAAGTAGACCTTTGCGGCCATGCTACCCTTGCAGCTGCTTTTGTTTTATTCAATTATGAAAATCATGCAAGTAATGAAATTGATTTTCATTCATCACGCAGTGGAGCATTAAAAGTTAGTAAACAAGGAGATTATTTGACTTTGAATTTCCCTACCGACGTATATGAAGCCATTGATTTATTTCCTGAATTAACTGCAGGCTTTGACCTACAAGCCATTGAAGCACTCAAAGGCAAAACAGATTATGTATTGGTTTTTGAAAATGAAAATCAAATAAAAAATATAAAAATAGACCTTGAGAAAATATCCAAACTCAAAGGCCGTGGTATTATCATTACTTCCAAAGGCGAACAAGTTGATTTTGTATCTCGATTTTTTGCACCACAATCAGGCATTAATGAAGACCCAGTAACTGGCTCAGCACATACTACCCTTACCCCCTACTGGGCAAAGAAACTTAACAAAAACGAATTAACAGCCATACAACTCTCCGAACGCAAAGGGTTTTTAAAATGCAAATACTTAAATGAGCGGGTGGAAATTAGCGGGAAAGCGGTACTCTATCTGGTTGGGGAAATTTATTTGGGGTAAAATTTGCGGTGGAGATTTTATTTATAATGTGTTTGGAGAATTTAGTTTTAAGTGATGAATTTTGAGTGTTGAGTGTTGAATGTTAATTAAAAGAATGTTGAATTATGAATTGGGAAAATTTGTAGGTTGAAACCTACGGAGTCTAATTAACACATTATCACATCAACACATTAACACATTCGAATTGATATTGGTTTTTTTAAGTTGAATATTTGATAAAAGATTATTTCACTCAAATTAAAAAAAACCGAAATCTAAATAATAGCAAAGAACTTCCAACTATCACGAACACATTCAAAATTCAAAATTCAAAATTTAAAATTATCCTTCCTTTGAAATATCTGTCAAGAAAATAGCAATTCAGCAAGCCATTAATTAACAAATTCAGTTGTCAACTTAAATCGTGAAATTCTTCCATTGCCCGTATCGCAGATGTACAAAATTTTGTTATGGTAAGCAACAGCAGTTGGTTTATTGAATTGCTTGGGGCCAATACCGGTGCCACCAAAAGAAACTTTGATGTTTTTGGTGGAGCTGTTTCCAGGTGGAGGTTGAATGCCTTCTAATCCGTTTAGGGTAAATAGGTAAACAGAATCTTTGCTGATGTCGGTTACAAAAATATAATTGCTACCATCGCCTGCAATAGTGATTCCGTGAGGGTTTGCGAATTTATGAGGAGAGTACATAAATCCATCCGCTTTAGAAGTGTCCTGTCCGGAAAGGGAAGTATTTAAAGTATAACTAGAACCAAATTCAGAAGAAACATAACTGATGTATTGCGCTTTTAAAGCAGAGGTTCCGTTGAGAGAAGTAAATAAAAAATCACCTCCTTGTTTTACTATGGGAGATTGGGGTGCTTTTGCTAAAGTAGAAATGGCAAAAGGTTTTCTGAAATAATCACTTACCAAACCTTGTTCCGTTTGCACGTTTACGGTGGTTATAAAGCGATCGTTGGTGCTAAAAACCAAAACGGCATCATCAGGTCCACCAATTTGATTGGGTGCGTTAGAAGGGCCTGAACGCGTTACATAATAAGAATTGTCAGCCATGATACTGATGCCATTTAATTTGGTAGCCGTATCAGAAGTAGTGAAACTTGTTTTGAAATAGAAAGGATGTATCACTGTTTTGGTTTTCACTGCAGAAGCTAAACCATAGCCAGTGCCTCCAGTTAAATTATAACGGTATATAGCATCTAAAGTAAAAGATATTCCATTAATGATAGTGTCTTTGGTTCCTAATGCGAGTAACTCTAAACTTCTATCCATGGCAATGGCTTTCACTCCTTGAATACTTAGTTCAGAAATTTTGATGCCACTTTGATCGAAACAAAAAACTTTCTGCAAACTTTTATCAGCCACATAAATCAATTCATCATAACCAATAAAAATATCAACTGGGTTGATGAAATTATTTAAAGCTGGTTGAATGGGAACAAAGGCAATGGGCTGTTCATCATAATTAGGAACAGCTATGAAATCTAAATTGGTTTTATCGCCCAATGGTTTTTCACAAGCAGAAAAAACTGCGATGCAACAAAAAATAAAAAGGAATATTTGAAATTTATTTTTCATTATCTACTTTCTTTATTTAGTGAAACTAAAATACCAATTTGTTGTGCGAATCCTAAGTAAGGATGCGGGTCTGCAGCATAATCAATGGTTAAAGGGTACTTACCAAAATGGGTGCGTAAGCCTGCTCCAAATGTTGGTGTGCGTTGGTCTTTAATACCAATTTTATAACCACCTCTCACAAATAATAAATTCATCCAACTGTATTCTAAACCTAATCTGATGTTTTCTGAATTATCATTTGGATGTTGCAATTCCATAGCAGCCGTTAATTTATTTCTTTCTGATTTATAGGGAACCATTGACATTCCCATTTTAAATAAAGTGGGTGCAGCAAAAGCTTTGATATCAGTTGTTGAATTATTGAAGGCACTTAATGATTTAGTTTCCCCATCAATTTTAGTATTCAATCCGAAATTATTTAACAATACCGCAAACTTCAATTCTTTAAAATCTGTTTTGTATAAAAAGCCTAAATCCACTACCCCACTGTGTGCGCTGTAATTATCAATTCCTTCATACACATATTTCAAACTCACTCCATAACTAAAATAGTCTGAAAGAATTTTTCCGTAAGTCAATCCTATTCCTAAATTTTGTCCGTAAAAATATTCACCTGTACCATTTGGTTGAAATTCTGTTCTCTTCTCTATAGCATCTGTTCTGGTTGATTGTAATTGAAATGCCCAAGCACTGTAATGCTTAGTTGGAAGAATTGCAGAGATGTAGGCATTATTAATATCAGAATAATACAATTGATTGCTTAAAGAGAAAGTAGTTTGCTTCACATCAATAATTGCTGCCGGATTGGTATTGGCTGAATAGCCATCGCCAGGCATGGCTACTGATGCGCCAGCCATAGCAGTTGCGCGCGGACTGGTACTTAATTTCAAGAAAGTAAAGGCAGCAGTTCCCGCTCTTTGTCCACCCAAATTAGGTAACAATTGCGCTTGAGCTGCACTGCCTATCAAAATAATGATGGTAAATATTTTTACTTTAATTTTCATTCTTCTTTTTATTGATGAGCTAAACATTTTGTTTGCTCATTTCATTTTCAAAATATTTTATTCAATTTAAAACTGCCAGCTCACACCTAACATCATTTGCCTTGGTGTTAAATATCTTGCCGGATTAAATGGTGGCACGCCATTGTCTTGCGGATCAGGATATGATGGATCTCTAAATGAATTCGGTAAAGGATCACCACTCTCATAAGCTTTTCCAGTAATCGGATTAATGATGGCTGAGTTTTTATTATTGAACATGTTTTTCATTTCAAAACTCAAACTAATTAACTGTCCTTTTTTTATGGTAAAATCTCTAGTAATTCTTAAATCGGTATTCCACCAAGCATCTCCCAATTTGCTGAATGGATTTAATTCATCAGCCTCGTATATAGGGCGTCCATTGGGTTCTGTGCCATTTTGGTAATAGGGAGTATAACGCAATCCTGATTTATAAGTTGAATTTAAAAATACCCTTACGCGGTTAAAATTCACCGGACCAATATGGAAAGAAGTATCGGGTTTGAAGATGACAATTAATTTAAAATCCAATGGTCTATCCCAAGCTAAGTTTTGTTCAACGGTTGGAGAAACAGAACCTGTTTGTAAAATTTGTAATTGTGATTCGGCAGCAGAGTTTGATTTACCTGTGGCAATTTGATAAGCACCACTAAAGGTTGCACTCAACCATTTTTGTATGCGTCGGTTCAAGGTAATTTCAAATCCACGTATACGTGCATAATCCTGGTTGATGTTGAAATTCTTTTCTACAAATCTTCCGGTTTGATCTTTAACAATGATTCTTCTGCTTACGATATAATCAAACTTATCATTATAAAATGCAGTAGCTGTCACTGCAAAATTTGAAGTGATTTGTGTTTTAATACCTACTTCATATGATACGGTTACTTCCGGATTCAAATCAGGATTTCCTAAATTAGATAAGAAAGATCTGTTTTGATAAACTGGGTCTAAACCCGCATAAACAAAGCGTGGATGGGGTAGTTTACTTAAGTGACCGTAGTTAAAATACAATACATTATTTTCAGAAACTGGGAAAGAGATTCTCAACTTAGGTAACATTCTGAATTTATATCTTCTACCTAAAAGCAAACTAGAGTTTTCTAAATAACTTTCACGTACGGCATCTAATACTGGAGCATTCGGGTCATTCACTGCATTGTCTGCAAATTTCCCAGGCGCCCAATAATTCAAACGCAATCCCATGTTTACAATAATTCCTTTATAGCGCAATTCATCTTGCACAAAAATTCCACCAGTGGCTGGGTTCACTTTCCAAATATCATTTGATTGACCAATGCTGCTTGATGCAGTAGTGGTGGTATCATCAATAATAATTGGTGCACCAATCCAAGGGCGGGTAACATCTACCCATTGGTATTCTTGTTCTTTATGTTCAATACCGAAACTGATGAAGTTGGCTTTGTTCGGAGTATAATTAAATTTTACTTTGAAAGTATTTTCTTGGGCATAGTGATCATGCCATAGGGTTGATACTCCACCGTTGTTATATAGGCCTGGACCAGGGTTGACATAAATTACAGAATCGCCTGGATTAAAAATTCCTACTGGATCAGAAACGATAGAAGCTGGATCAAATATTTGATCAATGGTAGATGGTCTGAATGCACGGCCATTTGCATCAGCTCGCAAGTTGGTAAACAAACGTGCGAATGATAAATCCATGGATAATTCTTTGCTGAATAAATTTAAATATTGAATGATAATTAAATTTGATTTATGGGTATAAGTAGCAGCGTTATCCATATTCAAGCTAAACAAATATTGATAGCCTGGCGTTACAATGGCATTGTTTCCTACAACTTGAAGGGAACGTGTATTTTGGTTAATGTTTAAACTGGATTGATTAGAAATGGATAATTTTTTTCCGGGCTTAATATTATAAGTTAATTTAAAAGTACCCGACCATTTATTGTCTTCACGAGGAGCCCAAACAGAATCATTATTCGTCATCAATGAACTGTGTAATTGCTTAGCTGGGTTTTTAAAATACTCATCAGATAATTCCATATTCACACTACTGAAAAAAGTAATTTTCTTTTTAGTGTATGGAATAGGTGAACCGAAAGATAAGCTTAACATTTCCGTATTCCATTGTGATTGTTCATTGAAGCCTAAGTTGTCTCTATAGTATGATCCACCGAAACGAACCCTATCACCACCTTCACGAATTCTAGTTAAAATAACACCAGAAGTTCCTTCACCATACTCTGCTCCTACACCACCGGTTATTACTTCAATATCATTAATAGCATTGGATGCAATATCAACTCCGAAACCTGTACCAGCCAATGGATCTTGTGCATTGATACCATCTACTAAATATTGTGTTTCATAAACCCTACCTCCGCGTATTTGCAATCCATCAGGATTCTGACTTACCCCTGCTTGGTTAGCCACAATTGATTGAACATCTTTCACGCTCATGTCTTTGATATCTTCAGCAGAAACTTTTGAACTTGATTTACCTGATTCTAAATCAACAATAGTTTTTTGTCCTAAAACTTCAACTGCACCAATCTCAGCAGTTACTTCACTTAAAGAAAGATTTAAAATTGTTGGCGTTGTAGCTGTAACTTTTACTCCGTTATAAATTAATTCTTTATAGCCTAAGTAAACAGCTTTAATAGTGTATTCGCCAGGTTTAATATTGTTGATGGTATAGTTTCCGTTGAAATCAGTAACTACTCCTAAGTAAGTACCCACAATGGTTACAGTGGCTCCGGTAATGGGCTCTTTGGTTTTTTTGTCAATGATTTTTCCTTTTAGTACACCCGTTTGAGCATAACTAAAAACAAAACTAAATATCATTAACAATAGGAATAAACTTTTTTTCATTTGCTTCAATATTTTTAAACTCAGCGAGCTGAATTATTCTGGGCTATTTTACAATGCAATTTTTATTACCAATTAAATTCGTCCAATAATATTTTTTGGAACAATATTTTTAATTCATCAGTTTGTCCGTTTCCATTTCCATCACCTTGTAATTTAAATAAATCAATAGATGAGAAAACTTGATTGGTTTTACCTGATGCATTTTGTGTTTTTGCCATTACCACTTTGGTATTGGTTACTCCATTTGTTCTTCTTATTTGTGCTCGATACAATACTGCCGCATTTGATTTTGGGAAGTAAGGATCACAGGCATCTAAAAATGAAGTAGCTTTCAATATAGGATATCCATTGCCATTGATGGCATCGGGTTCAACTAATGAATCGGTTGGAATACTTGCCTTTTGATTGGCAGCAAAAAATGTTTGAAAACTATCCATTGGTGAATACTGAAACACGGGTGAAGTTTTCACAAAAGCCAAAGGCGCTGCATTGTTTGAAAAATCAGAGCTGATAAACAACTTACCATTGTTATTTAAATATGCTTGTATAGCAGTTGCGGCGCTCTCTATTAACATGGAATTGCTATTGCTAGCAATGTTATCAGAATACCAAAATACTTTATCATACAGGTTTAAAAACAAACTGAATGTTGGTTTCCATAAAGAAGGGAAGTATGCTTTATTCTGACGATAGAAATCATAATAATCATAAGCACCATAAGCACTAGCAATGATATCTTTATAAACTACATCAGCATTGGGTGTGGTAGAAATATTGAAAGCATCTAATACCAATAAGTCTGATGTTTTTCTTTTTAAGAAGAAAGGTTCAAGAGTATCTATTTTACTATCGGCACCTGAAAGGTCACGGGCTTTGATATATACATTATTCATTCCTTCAACGGCTAATCTGTTGATGATACGGTTTGAATTAATTCCTTCATAACCTATATGCACTCTACCGCCAGTAAAGCCGGGCACTTCAGGCGTTGCGGGAACAATGGTAATGAAGGTTGTATTTTTAGAAACGGCGAACCAGTTTCCATTATTTAATTTTAAAAATATAGAGTCAATGGTTTCTGAACCATCTAAATCACTTGCAGACCAAAGTAAAGAGAATACAGAATAAACTGAATCACTCTTAATTAAATTATCATCAAAAGCGATGACAGGAATTGTATTTTTTATGGGGATTTTTAAATAGGCTGGCGTTAGATCTTTGTTCCCATCATTATCTATTGCACGGATGTATAAATCCTTATCACTGCTATCGCCACTTTCAATAGTAAAACGAAAAACGCTGTCTTGTTTAGTGGTGAAAGTCCAATTCACATTATCAGTAGAAACTTCATAGCCTACCACATAACCATCTTTGTCTTCACCTGACCAATGCATGCTTACATTGGTATTTAATCTATTATCACCGAAGCGCTCAATGTTTCCTAAAAACATTTGCGTTACTGGATTGGTATTTACCTTCAATTCATTTTCTTTAGTACAAGAAATAAATAGCAGGGCACAAATGAAAAATAAGCTAACAAAAAGTAAAAATTTCTTCATTTAAAAATGATTAAAAATAGGGCTGCAATAAAATCACAGCCCTATTTAAATAATTATTTGATTACAACAAATCTTCCATTGTTTAATACTCCATTATTTTCTGATTGAACAGAATAAATGTAAGCACCTTGAACATATTTAGAAAGTTCAATAGTATGAGTACCGCTATTTGAATTTAATTGTTCAGTAGCAATTCTTTTTCCCATTAAATCATAAATCACTAATTGAATTTTATCAGTTCCTACTGGTAAAATATAATCAAAATTGATAGACTCTTTTGCAGGATTTGGATAAGCAACCACTTGACCTTTGTTTACAAATTGTGAATTGAAACCAACGGTCATTTGACTGTAGTTTTCAAAATCAGCATTGTTACGTGGCATTAATTTGCAATTGCTAAATGAATAATCCATGATACCAGTAACTGAAGTCATGCTATCACCTTTTTGAACTTCAATAGGTGGAACTAACATAGTACCAGAAATTGTAGCCCATATAGAATCATTTACATAAGAAACATTTAAAGAAGAGTAAACAGATGAAGTAACACGACCAGCAATGATACGGCAACCTGCACCTGCATCAACTGTATCTGGACCTACTCTGTATTCAGCAAAATTTGAAGGAGCATCAGCATTGCTATTTACCACTTTCAATTTACTTCCATTACCCATAAATTTCACTAACATACCTTCATAAGGTTCAGTACCAGTGAAACTATATTTACGGAATGAATCAGCTACTAAAACTACTGGAGTGATTGTACCAGTACCAGTTTTAGAAACTGAAGTGATTGCTTCAATTCTAGTGAAACCAAAATTTTCTTTCACTGTACCAGTTACTGAAACTTTATCGCCAATATTTAAAGTAGATAAAGTAGTACTACCAATACACATGATACCACCCCAATTCAATTGGTTTTCTTGTTGAATAAATACATAACCTAAATCAGTAGATGAAGAAGTTACAACACCTGTTACGGTTACTTGATCATCTAAGAAACCTGAATTACCATTTTTAAATGGAGTGTATTGTACATCATAAATATTGATACCGCCATTTCTAACTACAAAAAACTTAGGGTCTTCAGTAGGTACATTTGGAATACGACTAGTTAATTGTCCAACTGAATTATCTTTTGCTTCAATAAAATATTTAACGAATGAACCATCAGCTTGAGCTGGAATAGTTGCAGAGTAAATATTACCATTAGCAGTCATTGTTGTTGCAATATAATTTGAACTATTTACACCCACTGCATAAAATAAAGTTGCAGAAGTGATACCATCTTTATCCGTTACGTTAGCTGAAATAGTAACCGCATCAGCACTTGTAGGGATTTTGATAGAACGAGTGATTTGTGAAATAGTAGGAGCTGCAGCACCGTAAACAATTTGAGAAGCATCAAATACATGAATTTCATAACCACGGTTATTTAAACTATGTAATACAACACCTTTGATACTTGTTAAAACGTCGCCCACATTTGGAGGTACAAAAGTTCCACCAGCAGCTGGTAATTTAAATGCTTTGAAACGATCAGAAACATTGATCTTATTTCCACTTGCATCAACGATGTTAAAACTAACACGTGTTCCGCTTGAGAAATAATCAACAGTTGAAACGGTCATGTTTTGTAATTCAACATACATACCTTCATACTGCTCACCAGTAGTTAAAATGTTATTTCTGTTTGGATCATTTAATTCAGCAGCAGTAATTAATTTAGATTTTAAAGTAATACCACCACCTAATATTTGAATAGGTGTAGCTGGATTGGTATTCACAGGAACGAATTCTGTTTCACCTTGAAATTCCAAAACATTACCAACAATTTCAACAGAGTCACCAGCAACTAATGAAAGTATGCCTGTACCTGCATCACCCGGAGTACCTGTGCCTGGGAATGGTTGGTAAACATCAATACCTGAGAAAGAAGAACCATCATTGGCTTGAATCCAAATTTGTTTTCCACCTACTAATGAAGATAAACCTGCATCCATCATTACCACACCACGAATGATGATAGTATCAGTTGCTGCAATAGTTGAACCTTCAATACCAGCAGCCAAATCCTGTTGTGAAACAGTTTGTACTTGCTGAATTGTTTTTACAGGATATTGTGCCTTAGCAGCCATAGCCCCAAGTAACAATAATCCAACACTGAGTAATTTTTTGTTCATGATCTTTTTTTGTTTGTATATCTTATAAATGTTTATCGATAAAAAATTAATTGTACTTATTTAATCAAAGCAAATTTGCCTTTGAAAACTTTTCCAGTTTTGGCATCTTTCACTGAGAATAAATAAATTCCTCTTGCTATAATTTGATTGTCTTTGGATAATAAATCCCATGCATGTTCTCCACCTGAATATTGTGATTTTTCTGAATCACCATAAGTGGCATTCCATTTAATATCTGAACCGTTGTAATCTTGATTGTGTGTAAACTCATCTACCAAATCACCTGATTGCGTATAAATTCTTACGTTACAAGTTGAAGGTAAATTTGCGAAATACAATTTCTTATCTTCCGGATTATTACTAATTCCCTCCCATGATGCAACTCCATAATATGGGTTAGGGTAAACAAATGGATCACCATTCGCAAAGTCATCATTGACAGGCATTCCGGGGAATACTCTTTTTAAATTTGGCAGCGTACTTGACTCTAATGATTCTAAATTATTCACCGCATCACCTTGATCAAATGCAGTTAAGGCGATGGCTTGTTGCCATCCATTTTGCACATTGTTAAAGGTGTATTTGTAATGATAAAAAATAGAATCACCTGTTGTTGTGAATTCTCCAAAATTGATTGAATCAGCTAAACGAATTGATGATAAGCCTGTATTGTTAAAAAGACTGTTATCATTTCTATCAAACTCCCCTACTAATTTCAATGATTTAGCAATGTCTTGTGTTTCTGTCACATCAAAACCTAAGGTAGTTTTATAAATTCTATAGCCTTCAAAATCTTTCTTTTTAGAAATAGGATCTATCGAACTTTCTGCATTGTTAGACCAATACAATTCAATTTTATTTTCGGTTGAAACAACTTTCATTCGAGGTAAACTTGGAGGCGTTGGTAAAACAAAACGAGTGATTGTTCCATTACCATCGCGGTCTTCACCCGCATCAAGTATGCCGTTGAAATTTACATCTTCCCCATTGAAAGCTGTTTGAGCAAATTTTGAATTCTGAATAAGCACTGATTTTTGTGCATCATTATCAGCAGTGTTCGGATTGCCATCTTCTACTTTTTTAGCACATACTAAAGAGAAAGAAATATTGATAGTTTCTCCCGGTTTTATTTGTACAAATGGACCAACCGACATTAAGTGCGAGCGGTTATTTGCTTGACGAAGTGTTGGACGAATAACTGTTTCCCAATCTGAACGGGTATTCAAACCTGAAGTCATTTTTCCGTATTTCTGATTATCATCAGTAGGTGAAAAATAAAGTGGATCAGCAGAATTTTGAAACTGCCATGAATTATAAAAAGCATGGAAATTTGGACGAACTAATGGATGTGCAAAACCAGCTGGATCAGTAGAACCTAAATATTTTAATCCAACATAACTATTTGTAAAACCAACATCACCTGTTGCATCAAATTCATAAGCAATGTCTAATGAATCTAAAAATCCATTTCCACCTTTATTATAAAAAGCACCACCACCCGGAGGAGTAATATTTACATTACGCACCACACCATCTTTCCAATAACCAATGAATACACTATCCCAATTATTGGTACTGTTGTTGGTAATGGTATAATTCAAAATCACAAAATAGTTTGCGAAATTAAAATTGTAATTATAGGCTTCGAAATGTACATCAGCTCCTAAAGGAAATTGATGATTATTGATGACAATGTTTGTTCCAGGTACGATGATATTTTTATCAGTAAAATCTGAAATATAATCTTGATGAGAAATGGCATCCGTTTGATACAATGGATTATCAATTAAACTTGAACGCTCTCTTAATTTAGAACCAATAGCCGCAGTAAATTCAAAACCACCTTTACCTGTGGTATAACCTGAAGCATCATCAATAGCGCCAGAACTAACTGCTACTTGCGAACCATTGATTAAACAACCAATCCATAAACCACCTTGAAACAAATGTTCAACACCTGAGTTTGCAGGGAATTCACAGGAAGGGTAACCTAAAATATTATAAGAACCTTTGAATGCATTACCAATCATTCCCAAATTATTAACGGTCATGCGGATATTTCCTGCAGTAGTTAATTTCTCATCAAAGGAAGCTTGTGCCAACACAACATTACTGCTGTGTAACAATAAAAGGCTAGTTAAAAAAGTAGTGGTAATTTTTTTAAATGAAAACGGCATACTATTGCTTGCTGATTTTTTTACTTATTGTTAAACCATCTTTATTTTCAAATCGCAAAATATATAAGCCTGATGCTAATTCTCTAGTTGGGTTAATTTGAAAATCTGAATTTTGCATTGCTAATTTTTCAGCATAAATCAATTTCCCTGAAGCATTGTATAATTTTACATGAATTATTTGATTCAATAATGCGCCACTTACATGTACATTAATCTCATTTTTAAATGGATTAGCCACTTGTATTTGATGATTGAAATTTGCAACATCTTTTGAAACACCTTGCACCACTGGTTTTGTAGGGTTGAAAACAAAATCAGCACGAATAGGTAAATGATCAGACATGTTATACAATGCGGTTAACACATTGGAAGGAACTGAATTATTTATAGGTGCATCTGTTAAAGCTAAATTAAAATGTAAGCCATCATTTCCAACAGGAATATAAGTGCTTGGTAAAATTCTAACTTTTAATGAATCATCAATGATAGAGCGAGTGGTTAGCATGATATCAAAACGATCATCTAAACCTCCACCTGAAAAACTACCACCGGTTGCACTATGTGTTGATTGTGTATGAATGGTTGAAAAAGTGCCATTGTTATTCCATGCTCCTGGTTTATTTAATGGATCATAGAAACGAGTCATTAAATTGGTATCGGCTACTAAATTTTGATAGGCTACTTCAGTATGTGTATAAACATTATAATCGCCCATGATTACCACATTGCGAGGTTTATTAAACTTCTTCATATAATTGGCAACTTGTGCAGTTTCCATAGCACGGGTAGCAGCTTCAGCTGAACCATTACTTGCTTTTAGATGCAAAACAATTACAGTAAAGAAAATTGTATCATGAGTAGTCACCAAATTGCTATCGTTATAATACAGATTGAAAGCAGTAATTTCTCTTTGATAAGTTGCGGCAGTATCTTGACTTACTAAAACAAATTTTTCAGAATTATAAAAAATGGTATTGGTTAATGATTTGTCAGCACCAGCTTTTGACAATAATCCTCTTTTCCATTTTGTGATTCCATTGATATTCAAAGCGCCGGTTAATACATTTTGCGCATAATCAGCAGTAGCTGAAAGTTCATTCACACCAATAATATCAGGTTGAACATAATTAACAATGGTAGTTAATAATGGGTTTTTGGTAGAAGGAGGTTGATTGGATTCCCCGTATCTCAACAAATTATACTGCATTACCCTGATGGTGTCTTGTGATTGAGCCTTAAATGCCATCAAAGTAAATAGCATTATTGGCAAAATTGAATGAATTACGAATTTCTTCAGCATGGTAGTATAAACAGTTTATGTCAGCCTGCAAATGTACATATAAATTGAATTCACTGTATTAAGAGAACGTTAAGTAAGGCTTATTTTTTCCACTGTTAACCTTCACAAATGTGCATAAATAATTAATTCTTAGATATCTAGCAAAACAGCGAAAACGAAATGGGATTAATCTTGAATTCAGATTAAAAAATGGTTTTTGCTTAAATTACAGAATATTCATTTGCTTGGATAGATCAATAATTGGCAAAAAAAATGTAAAGTACTTTATTTATCAACAGTTAAAAAAACGAATAGCTTTATTAACCTATTAACAGGCAATATTTTAGCTTTTTCAAATAGCCTTAATAAAGTAGATGGGGCTTAGTTATTGATTTACTTTGAAGGCAAGAAATTACCTTAAAATTTGGCACAAGGAATTGGTTTTCTATTATATCTTGAATTTCCAGCTCCTCCTTTTCCCCCTTTACCGAATTCATAAACTAAAGAGATTTCATGACTACCACCTGAATTACTAAATAAACCTGATACGGTTAAGTCATAAGAATAACCAATATGTAGGGGTTGGTCATTGACATTATATCCAACTAAAAAAACAAACGCATCATTATTAAAATAAGAATTCGAGAATGCTGAAATAGGAACGCCCCTATACCATATTCCTAAAACCAAAGGCTCATGGTTATAATATATTCCCATATCTAATTGATCAAAATTGCCTTGCCATTTGTAATTGAAAGTTGGCATAATATTGCGAACAACTCGCGTTGCATTCAAATCAAATTTATAACCCCCATGAATAGAAAATTTTCTGGGTAATTTACTTTCGCCACCAATAAATGATTCATTGGGTTCAGTTAAGTGAGAGCCAGCAAAACCAATAAATGCATTTCGATTATACAATAACATTCCGCTATTGATATCTAAATAACTTACATTGAAATAACTATTGGCATCAAATGAAATACCACCTCCTGTTGAGATTTGATCATTAAACAATAAACGCGAATAATCAACATCTTTAGAAGTATAGGCAAAATGTACACCCATTCTCAACGACCATTCTTTAGTTAATCTAGCTTCATAAGAATAGAGTCCGCCGAAACTTCTATAAGTCAATGCGCTTTCTCCTGCTCTATCTTGAATAGCAAAAAAACCTATCCCACTTGAAATGGATGAGATATTATAATCATATGAAAAAACATAAGAAACAAAACCAATACTAGAGGCAGCGGGCCATTGATTTCGATAATTAAGAATGACTCTTTGCCAACTATTTGCACCAGTAAATGCTGGATTTAAATAAAGCGGAGTAGCATAATTTTGTGAGAATTGTGGGTCTTGTGCTTGGACCTTTGTTGCATTAAACAAAAATCCAAAAACAATAACTAAAAACAATTTATAAGAGCGTATCATTGAATCTAAAGTCCCCTCATCTTAATAATAATAAATCACCTGACTTTGTAATTTTAGAACCATCAGAAAAAATAGCTTCTACTTTCCAAACATATACATCTTGCTTACATAATTTGTTTCTATAATATCCATCCCAACCTGTGTTCACATCTCTTGACTCAAATAACAATTCACCCCAACGGTTAAAAATACTTAAGTAATATTCTTCTGCACCGTTGATAACTGGATGAAACACATCATTGTTAAATTCATTTGGATTGATGGCGCCTCCGCTTCCTCCATTTAAATTAGGAGTGAATGCATTCGGAACTACCACTTTCCCTCCACCTTCAGCCCTTACTGCATTAAACACTCTAAAAGTATCTAAGCAACCATTTTCATTTTCTGCAATTAATCGAATAGTATAATCACCAACTGTGGTATAATAATGTTGTGGCGATGGGTCGATGGATTGTGTACCATCTCCAAAATCCCAATGGTAACGAGTGGCATTGGTTGATAAATTAAATATAACTAAAGGATCAGATGGAATATAAACAATAGAAGGTTGTGCTAAAAAATAAGCATTCGGTAAATCAAATACGGTAACACTATCTTGATGAATTTCTATGTCTTCCCCACCATCACCAATGGCAACTAAACGCACACTATAAACTCCGCCAGTTTTATAGGTATGAGTGGGTTCAAATTCTGAAGAAGTATTGCCATCACCGAAATCCCAATTATAAGTTGTGGCATACAATGTTTGATTAATAAAACTAACTGTTAAAGGCGCACAGCCAATTCCTGTTCCATTAAAAACAGCAATAGGTGTTGGTGGTTCAATGCGTACCATTCTTCGCATGGTGTCAGAACATTGCGAATTAAATACAATTAAAATAATTTCATAATTACCCGGTTGGAAATAAGTGTGAGTACCAGGGCTTGCAATCAAAGCACTATCGCCATCTCCAAAAAACCATTTATAATTAAAGCCTGCTTGTATGTTTTGATTCACTAAACTAAAAGTATTTAAAGGAAATTTAATTACTGGATTAGTGACTAAGAAATTAGCTTCAGGTCGCGGGAATACTTGTATAGTACGAGTGTATGGAACGATACAACCATAAGCTGAACCGGCTTCTAATCTTAATTGAAATGTTTGATTGGTAAATGTAATATTTGTTAAAGTAATTGTTGGATTGGCATTGGTATCTATTAAAACATTATCAACATACCATGCATAATTTATTGTGTTGGTAGAAGTATTTTGCGGATGAATGGTAAAGGGACTACAAGATGCAGTATCATTTAAAGTAAAGGATGCATCTAAGAAAGGATACACGGTAATTATTCTGCTAAATGTATCCACACAACCACTGGTATTTCTAACTACTAATTGCACTGGATACTCAATAGGTAACCGTGAGTTATTGGTATAAACTCTTTGAAAAGTTGCGTTGATATTAGAATCATTTCCATCACCATAATTCCAATAATATTTTATTCCAGATGTGGAGAGATTGGTAAAATTAATACTCAACGGTTGACAACCGGAAGTTACATCAGTAATAAAATTTGCAGTGGGTGAAGGTAAAACTCTTACTGTAAAAGAGGTATCATGAAAACATCCAAATGCAGAAATAGAACGCAAGCGAATGACATGTGTTTCAGGAATGGTATTTGAATTACTGATGATGAATTCTTTATTTTGAACAGAGTCAATTAAGGAACCATCTAAAAACCAATAATATTTTTGTGCAGCAATAGAGCGATTATCAGCTTGCGCTACAAATGGTGAACATGCTACAGAATCAATACTAAAAATGGCTTTCACTTGTGGGAAAATCAACACATCTTGTGTGTGAATACTCTCACATGAATCATTGTTATAAGCGGTCAAAGTAACTGTTCTTTTTAGTGGAGAAGCAGTTTCATTTCGGTAGCGATGATTCACTATGGCGCTCACTGTATTTTCAGAAGTGCTATCGCCAAAATCCCAATGGTATTGAGTTGCTGAAGTAGAAACGTTTTGAAAGCTAACATCGAAAGGTAAACATCCTGATGAAACATTACTTGTAAAAAATGCAGTTGGAATGGGCTTTACAACGGTGTTTTTAAAAACAGTATCAATGCAACCAAATGCATTTGTTAAAATAGCTCGTGCAGTATAAGTGATATCACTTTGTGTAAAGTTTACATAAGTATGTTGAGGAGAGGCTCCAGTTCCTAATTGTGCATCACCAAAATCCCAATTATAATTTACAATTCCGGGAAATGCTGGAAACTGCACATGCACTGGCGTACAGCCAGTATCAACATTGGTATTAATGACAAAAGTTTGGTTTGGATAAACCAATACTGGCAACTCAGCGGTATCAGTACAAGTGTTTGGACTAGTTGCAACTAATCGAACTTGATAAACTCTAATTGAATTGCTATTGTTATTGAATTGATGAATAGGATTTGGAAGATTACTGAAATTTCCATCATTAAAATCCCAAGCAAAACTGATAGCACCACTACTGGTATTTACAAAACTAATGGGGCTTGGAATACAAGAGGGCAAAGTGTTTGCCGCAAATCCTGCAATTGGATTTGGAAAAACTACAATGGTTTTGGTGATAGAATCTAAACATCCAAATGCAGTGGATGCTACTAAACGTACACGTATGGTATCATTAGTAGTTCCATTATTTACATAGGTTACAGATGGAGAAACTTGTGTACTAAAATTACCAGCGTTTAATCTTTTCCAAACATATAATGTTGGATCAGCATTTAAAGTGTTATTGGTAAAAGTAACAGACAAAGGAGAACATCCAGTTGTAACAGTAGGAGTAAAATTTACTGTTGGCGGAAATTGTACTATAACAGATTTGATGATGGTATCACTACATCCATTAGCAGAGTTCACAATTAATCTAACAAAATAAGTATTGGGAATTGTAAAAACATGTGTTGGATTTGTTGCTGTTGAAGTATTGTTTCCACCTGATGCTGGATCACCAAAATTCCAACTACGAGTAGTAATTGCATTACCTGGGAAAGGTGTAGAACCATCAGTAAAAGTTGCCGTTTTATTTACACATACACTGCTTGCAGTAAAATCAGCAAGTGGTGTTCTGAAAATTGAAATAGTCCTGGTTCGTGTATGGCTACAACCATTGGCGCCAGTAACGGTTAGCCTTACGGTGCTTGTGATTAAATATTTTCTTACTGGAGGAAATTGCCCAGAAAAATCAGTGAGCCCATTATTATCAAAATCCCAATCCCAAGAAATTGCATTGGTTGATAGATCAACAAAATTCACCATCAATGAATCACAACCATTGATATTTCCAGCAACTGCATTTTGTGAAAAATTAGATGTTGGTCGAGGTAAAACTGTAATTACTTTGATGAAAGTATCACGACATGCGGTTGCACCTCCATTGGTAACAATTAATCTAACATTAAAAGTTAAAGTAGTATTTCCTGCATTGGTAAAACTATGCGTAGGTGAAATTTGAGTTGAAGTATTTCCATCTCCAAAATCCCAAGCATGCGCAAAGGTTCCAGCTGTTGGAGTAGTATTTGTGAAAGTAATATTTTGTGAACCACAAACTGTATCAACAGAAGTGAATGAAGCAATTGGCGGATCAATAATAGTAATACATCTAGTAGCAGTATCAACACCACAAAAACTACTATCCATTAAGGTTACACAATACGTGCGTGGACGAGTAGGTGCAGGAAAATTAAAATTCAAGGCAGTGCTTGGTGGCCAAGGACTCCAGTTAGTTACACTATCTAAACCAGGTCCAAAATAATCATGAATAATCCAACGCTCTAAACGTTGTTGCGTATTACCATCATTCACACAATTACGAACACTTGAATTCGTAAATATGACATTGGTATCAGGATAACATAAAACATTTTTAGAAGCACCAATAATAGCAGAATCAATATCAAATATTCTGATGGGACCATAAATATTGGTAGAGGCTGCATTTCCTGAACATAAATTTCTTGCTGTTAAGGTTACGTTGGTATTACAGTTAACTGAATTTTTTAAATAGGTATGATTGATAATTTGTCCAGCATTGGCACTTGTTAAATTAAGCACTGGTGTATTATCTCCAAAGTCTAAAGTGAAGGTGGTTGAATCAGAAACATCTTGTGAATTATTTAAAAAGGAAATAGAACCGGGAGCACAAACTGTAGTTACTCCACCCGCAGCAGCAATAATGCTTGCGCGCACTTCACGCTCAACCACATAATGTCCAACAATTACGCAAGGAATTGGTAAAGTTTGAGTGATGGTTACCGTTTTAGTTCCTAATGCGAATGTATAAACATGGCTTACTGAACCGTTAGGTAAAATTGCAGCTACTACTTGTAATCCACTACCATCACCCCAATCAATGGTACATGGGCCAACTAAACTGGCTGCTTGAATTGTTAAAGTTGTAGTTGCTGGAGATGCTCCAACTATACATTGTAACCAAGTTGGTGAAGAAGAAGCAATCCCATTTCTATTAAAAAACTGAGGGCACTGAGCTTTTGCTGAAAAATTTAGAGCACAACAAGCAATACAAATTATTAAAAGCAAAAATCGCTTTTTGTTATGTAAAATATCATTCATACTGGGGCTGTACTGTGTAGATTCTTAATTTATTAGTCTTACGTTCAAACAATTAAATAGTTTCAAGATAAGGCTCCTTTGAGCAAATATCAATCCAATTTTTCTGATAAAAGTTTCATTTCAACTATTGGAGAGATATTTTCATACAATATTCCATAAACAGTTCTGCATATAGGAATGTTTACTTTTAAATTTCTGTTAATTTCATGTATACATTTAACTGCATAATATCCTTCGGCAACCATTCCCATTTCAAACTGAGCAGATTTAACTGAATAGCCCTTGCCTATCATGTTTCCAAAGGTTCTATTTCTACTAAATTGGGAATAGGCAGTTACCAATAAATCTCCCAAATAAGCCGACTCTTTAATATCTCTATTGATTGGATGTACGGCAGCTAAAAATCTTTCCATTTCACGTATGGCATTTGAAATAAGTACAGATTGGAAATTATCACCATAACCTAAACCATGGCAAATTCCTGAAGCTATAGCATAAATATTTTTTAATACAGCTCCATATTCTGTTCCATAAATATCATCACTTGTTACTGTTCTAATAAAACGGTTATTTAACAAAGCAGCAAAATCAGCAGCATGCTTTTGTTCGGTACAAGAAATTGTCAAAAATGATAATTTCTCTAACGCAACTTCTTCTGCATGGCATGGGCCACTTATTACTAAAACATGGTCTAATGCTAATTGATACACTTGTTGAAAATATTCTCCAATAATAAGATTGTATTCAGGCACGATACCCTTAATGGCTGAACAAATAAATTTTCCTTCGAAATCTTTATGAGTAAATTCATGAAGACTGGCATGCAAGAATGCAGCAGGGACCGCAAAAATTAGCACATCACATTCTTTAACAATTGCTTTTAAATCAGTACCTACGCGTTCAGGTTGAATACTAATTTCTGCAGATCTTAAATAATTGGGATTTTTATTGAATTTCTGGATATGACTTACGGCATCTGCATTGCGCATCCACCAACGAACATCCAATTTATTATCACATAAAATTTTAACTAATGCCGTAGCCCAACTCCCGCCTCCTATCACTCCTATTTTTGTAGTTCTACCAATTGTTTGCATAATGTAAAATTAGGTAGGCGAAAATAGGCAAAATCAGTCTGCTTTCCAATCTGAAAGCCTTATAAATACACAAACTAAGAAAGTGTTAAGGAAATGTTAAAGCAAAGGGCTAGGAGTATAAAGTATTTGAGACCTATTAGCTCCATTTCCTAATTATTAAATCAAAAATTACTTAGAATTTCAATGAAATTGATTCTTTCGAAAAATAGCATAATAGATTATTCCAATTAAAATCAATTTCTACATTAATTGTAAAAGGTAAATACAACATCTCAATCCATGCTCAAAAATTGAAGAAATGGATTTTATTTATATCTTAGAGTAATCAAAAAGCACTTAAAATTTAAAACATACAATCATGGCAAAAGAAAAATCACCAACCAAAGAAGCTAAAAAGGAAGCAACAAAAACTTTAAAAGAAAAACGTGCTGATAAAAAGGCAAAACGTGATAGTAAAAAATAATTGCACCTTTAAAATAGAAAAAGCATACAGGGTAACTGTATGCTTTTTTTTTGCTTTGGGCATTATTACTTGAAATAATTAATGTTCCAACTCCTTTTAATTCACTGTTAATAATTCTATTAACCAATATTTAAACTGAAAATCTAGCATTTTCTAAAAAAAATAGTTCTGTATTCCAATTTTCGCAATGTTTAAGCCTTAATCAATTGGTATTAAATTATTTATTCAATTTCTTATTTAGAAATTTCTTATAATTGACTAACTTACCCATACCTAAAACCAAGATTATAATGAAACGTATTTTATCAATTGTAATTCTGATTTTGTTAAGCTTTTCTTTTAATAATAGCTATAGTCAATTTCAGTCAAAACCTATTAATCAACAACCAGCACCAAAGCCTGCAACTCAAACAACAGCAAAACCTGCAACTGCAGTGCAAAAACTTCCTTCGCCTTATTTATTGAAAAAAGATTTTGAAGATAAGATGTCGAGTGTAAATAGCCAAATCAATGCTATACAAGGAAGCACATCTAGTTTAAGAGGAGATGTTGAAGCAAAATTGCAAACGATTACTGAATTGCAAACTAAAATGACCAATGTTGAAGACATTTTAAATTCAGCTAATTTCAAAATAAGCACAACTTCTGATTCATTGAAACTAACTAATTCATCAATGGAAGAATTTAGAGCTTCAACTGAAGTTCAATTGAAGAAATTAGAAGAAGCTGATAAGAAAATAAATTTAGTATGGGCAGGAGTTGCAGTTTCAATTGTATTGATTTCATTGGTATTCTTCGCATTAAACAGCAAAATTGCAAAGTTGAAATCAGAACTTAAAAAACAAACAGATTTAGCAAATGTAAAATTAGCTGAAGAGTTAAAATCTGATATGCATCATTCACAAAGTAAAATGAGTAAAGACTTAACTCATTTGAAATCTGAATTACAACATAAAATGAAAGAAGATCATGAGAGTTTAAATACTCAATTGCAATCTATCATTGATAAATTAGAAAATACAAATAATGGAAATGAGGCATCATAACTAATTTATGCTTCCTTCAAAAAAATAGTTAATTTAGAAACGGCAAAATCAATTGCCGTTTTTTTTATTGCTATGATTCATAAAGTTAAAAGTTTACTTCGACCAATAGTTCCACAATTTCTTTTGAATAGAATTAGGGTCAAGAATGAACAACAGCATTATACTGATTGGCTTTCAGAAGGAAAAATAATCCCTCCCCCACATATTGTCAAACAAAAAGTAATTAAGCATTTTCAAGAATTATCAGGTTATGAAATTTTAGTAGAAACAGGAACTTTTTTAGGAGATATGGTAGAAGCCCAAAAAAGAAACTTTAAAAAAATAATTTCTATTGAACTATCAGAATACTATTTTAAAAAATCAAAGAATAGATTTAAGCATGACAAAAAAGTTGAAATAATAAAAGGTGATAGTGGTAAAGTTTTACCTTCTATTTTAAAAGAAATAAAACAAGGTGTTATTTTTTGGCTTGATGGTCACTACTCTTCGGGCTTAACTGCCAAAGGAGATTTGAACTGTCCAATTTATGAAGAAATAAATGCTATTTTCAATTATCAAAAACCTTATAATCCGATTATTCTAGTTGACGATGCAAGGCTATTTGTAGGAGAATTAGACTACCCTACTCAAACAGATTTATTTAATTTCATCAAAACAAAAGATAAAGATTACAGCATGCATGTTGAAGATGATGTAATGAAATTCATAAAAAACCAATAAATTTCAACTCTTTAAATACAATTTTTGCACAATTTCCAATTTCTCACATCAAAACATGTATTCCGAAGAAACTCCTTTAATAAATCAGCTCTATTTGATAGAAAAGTATCCTGGTAAAGGTGGCTGGTCATACGTGGCAATAAATGAAATCAGTCCGGATAGAAAAGCCAAATTTGGTTGGGTTCAAGTAAAAGGAAGTATTGATGATTTCGAATTAAAAAATTACAAATTAATGCCAATGGGAAATGGTAAATTATTTTTACCAATTAGAGCAGAAATTAGAAAGAAAATAAACAAACAAGCGGGTGATTTAGTTAAGATAGTTTTATATCTAGATAATGATCCAATAGAAATTCCAGAAGAAATTTTATTTTGTTTAAATGATGACCCAATTGCTAAATCAAAGTTTTTCAAACTAACTGAATCGGCTCAAAAGGTCTATATAGACTGGATTAATTCTGCTAAAAAAGTAGAAACTAAAATCAGTAGAATTTCAACTATGTTAAATGAATTATAAATTATTTATTACTAATTCCCAATTTACTTCTACCCCACATTTAAAATTTAAAATTCATAATTTAAAATTTCCTCACCTAAGTTCAGCATTCAATTCTTCCAAAGCATTCGCTCCCGGGCAAAGTTCTTTCTCAGTCATTACATTAAGAGGAGTATGACTGGTTTGAATCATTTCATGGAGGTCATGTGTTTCCGGATTGATATAAATTAATCCTGTTAAAATTTCCCCTTTCAATTTTGAATTTTGCATAGCATTCATTGCTGACATTCTATCTTCAGGATCCCAATCTTTAGCTAATTTATGCAGTTGCAAACTTGAGCCATCATGCAATTCAATTTCTTTTGAACTTCCTTGTTGGTACTCTGTTAAAATCTCTTCATGAATAGGCACATAATCAACAGTAGAAGTAGCTTCTAGATGCTCACGCACATAATCATAAGCTTTAGTTGAGCCTGAATTATTATTAAAAGTTACACAAGGTGAAATAACATTGATGATTGCAAAACCAGGATGTTTTATTGCTGCTTTTAATAAAGGAATTAATTGCCCTTTATCACCAGAAAAACTTTGCGCTACAAATGTTGCTCCTAGTTCTAAAGCTAAACTTGGTAAATCAATGGCATGAAATAAATTCACTGAGCCAGCTTTACTTTTTGAACCTTCATCAGCAGTTGCTGAATCTTGTCCTTTGGTTAGTCCATAGCAGCCATTGTTCATCACTACATAAACCATATTCAAATTTCTACGAACTACATGAACAAACTGCCCCATACCAATGGAAGCGGTATCACCATCACCAGAAACGCCAAAATAAATTAAATCACGGTTAGCTAAATTTGCACCAGTAGCCACTGAAGGCATACGACCGTGCACTGAATTAAAACCATGCGATTGACTTAAAAAATAAGCTGGTGTTTTTGATGAACAACCAATACCTGAAAGTTTTGCAATGCGATGTGGCTCTACTGCCAACTCATAACATGCTTGTACAATAGCTGCACTGATTGAATCATGTCCACAGCCAGCACATAGTGTAGAAAGCGAACCTTCATACATTGTTTTCGTATATCCCAATTCGTTTTTTGGTAATGCAGGATGGCGAAATTTCGGTTTTATATAAGTCATGATATTTCTTTAGTTGATAGTAGTTGATAAAACTGCTATGTTAATTGTTTTTGAAAGTTGTTGTAAGATATGATCAGAAGTAATTGGCATTCCGTCATAATTTAAAATAGAAATTAATTTACTTGGATTGATTTCTAATTCATTGATTAACAAAGAACGCATTTGCCCATCTCTATTTTGTTCAATCACAAAAATTTGTTTGTGCGCATTGATAAAATCATTTACTTCATGATTGAAAGGAAATGCTTTTAATCTGATGGCATCAACATTTATTCCTTGCTCTTTCAAACTATCCATTGCTTCTTCTGCAGCAAAAATGGTGGTACCAAAAAACACAAATCCAATATCACTTTTATTTGTTTGTTGATATAAATAAGGTGCTGGAACCATTGTTTTTGCTGTGTTCCATTTCAACATTAACCTTTCCATATTACGAACATAGGCATCACTTTCTTCCGTATAAATTGCATACTCATCACGTGAAGTTCCTCTGGTAAAAAACGAACCTTTGGTTGGATGTGTTCCAGGATAAGTTCTATAAGTAATCCCATCTTTGTCAACATCTAAGTAACGACCAAAGCGTTCCATTTTTTCTAACTGAGCTGCATCCAAAACTTTTCCTCTTTTGAATTTTCTCTTATCATCCCAAACAAAAGGTTCAGATACATGATCATTCATTCCTAAATCCAAATCAGTTAACATGATAATAGGTGTTTGCAATTGTTCAGCTAAATCAAATGAATCAGCGGTTAAATCAAAACACTCTTTTGGTGTAGATGGAAAAATTAAAACATGTTTGGTATCACCATGTGATGCATAAGCTGAAAGTAAAATATCAGATTGTTGTGTACGAGTTGGCATTCCAGTTGAAGGCCCACTGCGTTGCACATCAATTAGCACTGTAGGTATTTCAGCAAAGTAAGCCAATCCTAAAAATTCATTCATTAAAGAAACACCCGGACCACTAGTAGCAGTAAAGGCTCTAGCACCATTCCAATTTGCACCAATCACCATTCCTAATGCAGCCAATTCATCTTCTGCTTGAACAATTGCGAAATTATTTTTACCAGTTACTTTATCAACTCTATATTTCTTTGCATACTCTGTATAAGCTTCTACAACTGAGGTTGAAGGGGTAATTGGATACCATGCAGCAACTGTAGCACCAGCATAAACTGCACCTAAACCACAGGCTGAATTTCCATCGATCATGATTTTATCTTTCAACAAATCTCTTCTTTCTAAACGGATGTCTAATGGAAATTCATAGTTTGCTTTGATATAATCAGCACCTAATTTCAAAGCCTTAACATTTGGTGCAATTAATTTTTCTTTACCTTGAAATTGTTCTGCTAATAATTGTTCAAGCACATCGAATTCTAAATCCATCAGTGCAGCTAATGCTCCAACGTATATGATGTTTTTAAATAATTGACGTTGACGAGGATCAGTATATTCTTTGATACACATTTCCATTAAAGGAACACCAATGTAATTAATGTCTTCACGAATTAAACTTTCATGCAAATCTTTTGTACTATCATACAAAAAATAGCCTCCTGTTTTCACACTCTTCACATCATTCGCCATGCTTTGAGGATTCACAGAAACCATCATATCTACGCCTTCTCTTCTACCTAAATATCCTTTTTCAGAAACACGTACATCATACCAAGTGGGTAAGCCTTGAATGTTGGAAGGAAAAATATTTTTGGGAGTAACAAAAATTCCCATTCTAAAAATGGCTTTTGCAAAAAGGAAATTAGCAGAGGCAGAACCTGTACCATTCACATTTGCAAAACGCACTACAAAATTATTAACTAAGCTATTTCCTGACATGACTTTCCTGCTTTACTACTACTATAAAAAAACTTTTGCATATCCCAAGCAGATGTTGGGCAACGCTCTGCACATAATCCACAATGCAAACAAACATCTTCATCTTTTACCATCACTCTTTTTGTTGGTAAAGCTGCTGATACTAAAATATCCTGACTTAAATTTAAAGCAGGCATATTTAATTTTTGACGCAATGCATCTTCTTCATCATTCTCTACAAAACTGATACATGCAGTAGGACAAATGTCTACACAAGCATCACATTCAATACATTTGTTTTCAGTGAAAACAGTTTGCACATCACAATTCAAACAACGTTGAGCTTCTTTATAACCTGCCAATCCATCAAAGCCTAATTCCACTTCAACTTTACGATCACTCAATGCTTTTTCTTTTGCAACTTGTGGAACGATATAACGATTGTCAGTAACTACACCACTATCATAACTCCATTCATGAATACCCATTTTTTGACTAACCAAATTCACATAAGGACTTGGTCTATCATTCAAACTTTCTCCTTGACAAAATAAATCAATGGAGATTGCAGCTTGATGTCCTTGTGCAACGGCAGTGATTACATTCTTAGGTCCTAATGCAGCATCACCTCCAAAAAACACTTTAGGAAGTGTTGATTGAAAAGTTGTTTTATCAACAATTGGCATTTGATGTTTATCAAAATCTAAACCTAAATCTCTTTCAATCCAAGGGAAACTATTTTCTTGACCTATGGCTACCAACACATCATCAGCAGCAATAAATACTTCGGGTTCATTGGTACTTACTAAATTTCTTTTTCCATTTTCATCATAAATAGGATGCACTTTATCAAACATCATCCCAATTAATTTTCCGTTTTCAACAACAAAACTTTTTGGTACATGACAATCAATAATTGGAATGTCTTCATGAATGGCATCTTCTTTTTCCCAAGCTGAAGCACGCATTTCATTGAAAGGACTTCTTACCACAACTTTTACTTCTTCCCCACCAACACGTCTAGAAGTTCTGCAGCAATCCATAGCGGTATTACCACCACCTAAAACAATTACTTTTTTTCCTATCTGATTTCTATGTTCAAATGCTACACTTGCTAACCATTCAATTCCAATATGAATGTTTGCAGCACCTTCTTTTCTACCTGGCAAATCCCATAAATCTCGACCTTTTGGAGCACCTGTTCCAACAAAAATTGCATCGTATGACTTGTTTGTTATTTCCTTTAAACTCGAAACATAAGAATTAAAATGTGTGCGGATACCCATGTCTAAAATGTAGCCAACCTCTTCGTCTAAAACTGAATTAGGTAAACGGAAAGATGGAATTTGACTACGCATCATCCCACCACCTTTGGTTTGATCATCATATAAATCAATTTCATAACCTAATGGAGCCAAATCACGCGCTACAGTTAATGAAGCTGGACCACCACCAATTAAAGCAATCTTTTTCCCGTTTTTAATTGTCGGAATAATAGGCATGAATTCTTTAACATCTTGTTTATTATCGGCAGCTACGCGTTTTAATCTGCAAATAGCAACAGGTTCTTCTTCAATCCTACCGCGCCTACATGCTGGCTCGCATGGTCTATCACAGGTTCTTCCTAATACTCCAGGAAATACATTTGATTCCCAATTGATCATATAGGCCTCAGTATATTGACCTTTAGCAATGAGTCTGATGTATTCAGGAACTGGTGTGTGAGCAGGGCAAGCATACTGACAATCAACTACCTTATGATAGTACTCAGGATCTTTGAAATTAGTTGGTTCCAATTGGTTATTATTTAGTTGTTAAACATTAACAGAATTTAAATAAATATACAATTCTATATTAAATCAAAAATATTGTTTTTTGTCATATTTAAAAGGCTTTAATGCTAATTTATAACCATATTAAACTAAGGTTTTATCCCCAATAGTTAATTGATTGATATTGACAGCTTAAAAATCAAGATTGACTTTATATTTACTGATTATTTTAACGAAACAAAAACCAATAAATATTGTCTTTAAAACAAAGAAAATAAAATGAACATGGAAACAAATAATAATCCATACTACTCTAGAACAAATTCAGAAAAATTAAATTTAGATGAAGCAACTTGGGAAAAAGTTTTGCCTTCAGAATTATTTTATATTGCTAGAAAAAAAGGAACAGAAAGAGCATTTACAGGAAAGTATAATGATTTTGATTTGATAGGAACTTATTATTGTGCTGCCTGTGGGAATGCTTTATTTAAATCAGATAATAAATTTTCAAGTGGTTGCGGGTGGCCAAGTTTTTTTGAAAGTTTGAAAGAAGGAAGTGTTAATTATCATTTAGACAAATCACATGGAATGATAAGAACAGAAGTGCTTTGTGGAAGATGTGATGCACACTTAGGTCATGTGTTTGATGATGGCCCAGCGCCAACGTACAAAAGGTTTTGCATGAATTCTATTTCTTTAGAATTCGAAGCGGACAAATAAAAAAGGGTTTCCAAAATGGAAACCCTTTTTTAATAAAATTAAATTCAATTATTTGTTAACTACTTTAGCTAAAGTAGCACCTGCTTTGAATTTAGCAACTTTCTTAGCAGCAATTTTAATTGCTTTACCAGTTTGAGGATTACGTCCCATTCTAGCTGGTCTTTTAGTTACTGAAAAAGTTCCAAAACCAACTAAAGTTAATTTATCACCTTTTTTTAATGATTTGCTAGTTGCATTGATAAATGCATCTAATGCACGACCTGCATCAGCTTTTGTCAATTTTGATTCTGCTGCAATTGCGTCAATTAATTCTGATTTGTTCATAGTTTTAAAAATTAAATATTTAAATAAAAATTATTTGTATAGCCTATTCCCAAAGGGAGAGCGTTCGTTTCAATAATCTAAGAAATGTATAATTCTTCAATTATTATAGCATATCAAGAAAAAAAAAATTAGAAATTATCAACATTTTCACAATTCATACTCTAATACAGTGTTTATAAGGGTTTCAAGTATCATTTGATGAATTTTTCATGTTAACATCCTAATTATATCATGTGTTTTTGTATTTTAGCCAGCCTAATAAGTTAATTCATAGCCCCTTGACCTTATTATTTTTACGTCTCAAACCTCTTCAAACACTGTGTATACTTGTTTTTGCAAATATATTAATTACTCAATTTGCCTTCTCAAAAGATCAATTTGCTAAACACAATATTTTTGAAAAACAGATTTTGTCAAAAGCTCGACAAGAAGAAAATCAATTGGTTAGAATTTATCTAATCAATAAATTATCTGAATTTTATTTTAACAGTGACCATGCCAAAGCCATATTCTATGCTGATTCTGCATTAAAACTAGCTGAGGAAAATAATTATCCAAATGCACAAATAGAAGCATTATTAAGTAAAGCGGATGTATATGAAAGAAAACATTATTTAAATATTGCGGAAGAATATTGTAAAAGAGCATTTGACTTATTAGAACAATATCCGGATAAAGAAGCCAGTTCGGTTGCAAATTCTATCTTCGCAAATATCAAAGCCGATAGAGGAATTATACTTGAATCATTAAAATATAATCGGATAGCACTTCAGTTAAGGAAAGAAAATAAAAACAATAAAGGTCAATTATTTTTATTGGTAAATATTGGACTTAATTTTCATGCATTAACAAAATATGATTCATGTGAGTATTACTTAAAGGAGGCATTAGCCATTGCCATAAAATATAAAAATAACAATGGCATGTCTTTATGTTATCAGAATTTAGGAGATGTTTATGCAAGAAAAAAAGACTATCAGAAATCAAATGAGCTATATCATCTAGCAGGGAAGTATGCTCAATTAGAATTTAATAGATCTAACTATGTAAGTTCTATTATAGGACTATCAGAAAATGCAACATTTCAAAACAATACCGAATTAGCAATCAATTATGCGGAGAAAGCATATTATATAAGTTTAGAAACACACGAAGGTCCATTAATTATTTTTGCATCTGAAATATTGGTAGGCTTATATAAAATCAATAATGAATATTCAAAATCTTCAAAGATGTTGGAAACTATCAATTACTTTACCAACCAAATTTTAGATGAAGAAAGAAGAAATGCAATTAACTTTAATGAAGTTTTAAGGAAAGAAAATGAAAATAAAATTCTTTTAAAAGAAAAAGAAAAAGAATCCTATTTAAATAGTTTACTAATTACTGTTTCTATTGTATTTATACTAATTGCAACTTTAGCATATGTTTTCTATAGAAGAGAAAAAAAATACAACTTTTCATTAGAAAGTAAAAATATTCACATTAACGAAAATGCTAATCGCTTAGAAGTATTGAACAAGGAAATTGAAAAGAGCAATAATCAATTAGCAACAATTGATAGGGTTAAAAACCGTTTAATCTCAACCATCGCACATGATATTAGAGGTCCTTTAATATCAACTAATGGATTAGTTGAATTGCTTTTAGATAAATCTATCGACGAAGAAAAATTCAAATCCTATTTATCGCAATTAAAAAACCAATATGATTTCACTATAGAAATGGTTGATAATTTATTGAGCTGGTCAAGGAGTCAAATGGGAGGAATAGAATTAATTTTAAGTCCAACCAATATACTGCAATTAGTTGTTGAAGTGGATAATCTATACAATCAGCAAATAAAGAACAAAAGATTAAACCTTGAAATTAATATCCCTTCTGATTTAAATATTTTATCAGATCATGAGGCTTTAAAAATAGTTTTGAGAAACATATTATCCAATGCCATCAAGTATAGTAGGGTAAATGATGAAATTAAAATACAAACCATAGACAACGGCAATTCAATAGATTTAATTATTTCAGATACAGGCCTAGGTATGGACCAAGAAACAATAGGAAATTTATTTGATTATAAAACCAAAAGTAAAATTGGTTCTTCAAATGAAAAAGGTGCAGGTATTGGATTAATTTTGGTGAAGGAAATTGTAGATAAAATGAATGCAGTTTTGACTATTGAAAGTAAACAAGGTATAGGCACAACTGTGAAGCTGCGTTTCCAAAAAGCATAAGGTTTTATTAAAAAAAAAGCAGTTCGATATGAACTGCTTTTTTTTTTAATTTAAATATTCTTAAGCTCTACCAACAGCTTTCAAATGCATTAGGTGAGATTGAAATGCAACCATTACAGTTGGAAACTCTTTATAATTAACACTGTACTCTTCACATGTTTGCTTTACAATTTTGCTTAAAGCAGGATAATGTACATGACTTACTCTAGGAAATAAATGATGTTCCACTTGGAAATTTAAACCACCTAATAACCATCCCACTACTTTATTTTTAGTTGCAAAATTGAAAGTAGTATTTACTTGATGAATTGCCCATTCATTTTCTACATTGGTTTGTTTTTCAACTGGAACAACAAATTCACTTTCTTCAACAACATGCGCTAACTGGAATACTACTGAAAGAATAACTCCGCAGACATAAGCCATAGTAGCATAGCCGATTAAAGTTTCAGTAACTCCTACTACAACCATTGGAATAACTAAAAACAATGAAATATGAATTACTTTAGAAATCCAAAAGATAAAATGATCTCTTGTATTCATTTTACGCATTTTAGTATTCTCTGCAATTTTACCAGAAAAATATTTTTTAAAGTCTCTGATGTAAGCCCAAAAAACTAAGGTCAAACCATATAAAAACACGCCATAAAAATGTTGGTAGCGATGTAACCAAATTTTCTTTTGGTCTTTATGCATTCTCAAAAATGGTTTCAAATCAATGTCATCATCCATGCCTTCTACGTTAGTAAAAGTATGGTGGTTCTCATTGTGTTTTTGCTTCCATAAATACATGTTTCCACCCATGATGTTAAGCGTGAATCCCATTGATTCATTCAACCATTTAGTATCAGAATAACTACCATGTGCACCATCATGCATTACATTGAAACCGATGGCTGCAAAATTTGCACCTAAAAGTCCGCAAAGTAAAAGTGAAAACAATGTTGAGGTAGGTGTAAAAAACACCAAACCAACATAAATTCCAATGAAAGATAGTGTTAAAACAACTGTTTTAGTGTATAATCTTACATCTCCTTTTGTGCTCAACTTATTGCTTTTAAAATAATTGTCGGCACGTTCACGTAATGCTTGAAAAAATACAGGATTACTAGTGTTAAATCGCACTTGAAGCATAATAATTTCTTTTGTTTATATGGGTAAAAGTGACAATATAGGCAAAAAAAAATTAGCTTTTTAAACCCACAAAAGCCAATTATAAATATAAGAGTTCAAAAACTGCATTTAATTAACTGAATCAAAACATTTTTTAATATTAAGAATTTATAAAATATTACTGAATATGTTCAAACAGCATTTTATTTAAGTTCATATTTTGCAGAAAATCAGTATTTAAGAAAATGTAAAATAAAATATGATTTTAGGCTTTTTTATCTTCCCAGCTTCCTTGTAAATCAT
Organism: Sphingobacteriaceae bacterium; assembly: GCA_965279595.1. Taxonomy (GTDB): domain Bacteria; phylum Bacteroidota; class Bacteroidia; order Sphingobacteriales; family Sphingobacteriaceae; genus CAIKLP01. Next base: position 1,526,670 of record OZ257246.1, on the reverse strand, counting down.
CAATATCTCGTCTATCTTTTTTGGTTGGTCTACCTGTACCTCTATCTCTTTTTAAAACAGGTGAATTGAATACGGTAGGAAATTTTGATAAATCTGAAATTGGACTCAAATCTTCATAATAATTTATGGCGGTTTTTGCATCTACTCTATGACTTAAAAATTGAATTACCTTGATAATTTTCTTTTCTTGATCTTTTGAAATCACATAAACTTCACCCAACTTAACAACATGTGAAGGTTTGATATTTTGCCCTTCCAATTTGATCTTTCCTGCTTTACAAGCCTCTGTGCAAATACTCCTAGTTTTAAAGACACGGATTGCCCATAAAAATTTATCAATTCTTAATTTTTCTTCTGATTGTTGCATATAAAACATTAAAATTACATACTATTCTTCAGACTTTGTTTCTAGTTTTGTAATATCGCAAATCAATATTAATCAATATGACAACTAAATACCGTGAAATAATAGAAAAAGCTTGGGAAGACAGGAATATGTTAAACTATCCTGAAGTGATTCAAGCTATTGAATTTATCATCGACAAATTAGACAAAGGCGACTTAAGAGTAGCTGAACCAGTTCTAAACTCTTGGCATGTAAATGAATGGATAAAAAAAGCTGTGATACTTTACTTTCCAATCAGTGAAATGCAAGAAATAAAAGTGGGACCTTTTGTGTACCACGATAAAATGAAATTAAAAACAAACTACAAGCAACAAGGTGTAAGAGTTGTTCCAAATGCAGTGGCACGCTATGGCGCATTTTTAGCCAAAGGTGTAATCATGATGCCATCATATGTAAATATTGGAGCTTATGTTGACGAAGGCACAATGGTTGATACTTGGGCAACAGTTGGTTCATGTGCTCAAATTGGCAAACATGTACATTTGAGTGGTGGTGTTGGAATTGGTGGTGTATTAGAGCCTTTACAAGCTGCTCCTGTTGTAATTGAGGATGGTTGTTTCATAGGTTCCAGATGTATTGTAGTAGAAGGAGTAAGAGTTGAAAAAGAAGCAGTACTAGGTGCAAATGTGGTTTTAACTGGATCAACAAAAATTATTGATGTAACTGGAGAAGAACCTGTTGAATATAAAAGCATTGTTCCTTCTAGATCAGTAGTAATACCTGGATCATATACTAAGAAATTCCCAGCTGGTGAATTTCAAGTGCCGTGTGCATTAATAATTGGTAAAAGAAAAGAATCAACTGATTTAAAAACTTCTTTGAACAATGCATTAAGAGAATACAATGTTGCTGTTTAATAAAGTTTGGAAATGAGAATAGGGTTTGATGCAAAAAGAGCGTTTTCCAATTTTAGCGGATTAGGGAATTACAGTAGATCAACAATCAGAATACTCAATGAATATTATTCTGAAAATGATTACTTTCTTTATACCCCAAGAGTTCCGAGTGAAGATCAAATCAAATTTTTAAACTTGCCAACTCATGCAAGAGCGCATATTAGAATTCCTAAATCATTTTTCTTTGAAACTTTTTCTGCTGCTTGGAGAAGATATGGAATAGCAGCTGATGCAGCACATGATCAATTGGATTTATATCATGGGCTTAGCCACGAAATACCTAGCGGCATTGAGAAAACTAAAATTAAAACAGTAGTAACCATACATGATTTAATTTTCAAAAGATTTCCATCATATTATAAAGCGGCTGATCGACGAATTTATGATAAGAAATTTAAGGCAGCTTGTATAAATGCTGATAAAATTATTGCAATATCTGAACAAACAAAAAAAGATATTATTCAATTTTATGAAATTTCGGAATCGAAAATTGAAACTATTTATCAATCTTGTTCATCCATATTTTATTTAGAAAGATCGAAAGAATATTTAAAAACCATTGCCGAAAAATATAATTTACCTGCAAATTTTTTATTGACAGTTGGAACTATTGAAGAAAGAAAAAATACACTATTGATTTTAAAATCAATGGTGAAAATGAAATCGGATATTCCAATTGTTTTTGTTGGAAGAAAAAAATCATACAGTAAAAAATTAGATGAATTTATTCTTCAAAATAATTTAACAAACAGAGTGCAGTTTATTACATCTATTGATTTTGAAGACCTTCCAGCCATTTATCAATTAGCTAGCGTTTTTATATATCCTTCAAGATTCGAAGGTTTTGGAATACCAATTATTGAGGCTTTGCATTCTAAAGTTCCTGTAATTGCTACAACAGGTTCTTGCTTAGAAGAAGCAGGTGGTCCAAATAGTATTTATGTTGACCCTGATGATGATATAAGTCTTAGCAAACATTTAGATGAAATACTTTCAAATGAACATCTTCGAAATGATATGATTGCAGAAGGGATCAAATATGTTCATAAATTTAAAGATGAAGTGATTGCAGAAAAATTAATTCAACTTTACAAAAAGATTTTAAAAGCATGAATTATTCCGCAGAAATAAGAAAAACAATTACTCATTTACAAAATGGTGATACCATTTTATATCCAACAGATACTATTTGGGGATTGGGTTGTGATGCACGAAATGAAGAAGCAATTTCAAAAATTGTAGAATTAAAAAAGAGAAGTATTTCTAAAAGTTTTGTAATACTTTTAGATAATGAAATGAAACTTCCATCATATGTTGAAGAGGTACCTGAGGTTGCATGGGATTTAATTGAGTTTGCCGAAAGTCCTTTAACAATCATACTTCCTAATGCTAAAAATATTGCCAAAAATGCCATCAATGAAGATGGAAGTATTGGAATACGAATTGTAAAAAAAGGATTTGCTCATGAACTAATTAAAAATTTTAAATTTCCAATAATTTCTACTTCAATCAATCTTTCAGGTTCTGCTCCTGCAATTACTAAAAATGATATTGAAGATTACTTTTTAGAAAATGCTGGTTATTGTTGTGATATTGAAGGAGAGATAGGAACTGGAAACCCATCAAGCATTATCAAATTAGAAAAAAACGGGACCTTTAAATTTATTAGAAAATAAACTAATTTTTTGTACCCTTCATCTAAATCTCAAGGAGATTAATAATTTTGATTAATTTCACGCCAAAATCAAAATTAGTTTGAAAAATCTATTAAAGCATCCAATAATACCAATAATAGCAGAAGTAGCATCAATGCATTCTGTGAAGGTGTATTTAATTGGGGGCTTTGTTCGTGATTTAATGCTCAACAGACCATCCAAAGATCTTGACTTTTTGATTATTGGCAATGGTATTGAGTTTGCACAATTGGTTGCAAAAAAAATTGGAAAGCAAACACATGTAAATGTTTTTAAAAATTTTGGTACAGCCATGCTGCTATTTCAAGATTGGGAAATTGAATTTGTAGGAGCAAGAAAAGAATCTTATAGAAGTGATTCAAGAAAACCAATAGTAGAAAATGGCACCTTACAGGATGATCAAAATAGAAGAGATTTTACAATCAATGCAATGGCAATTAGTCTCAATGCAATTGATTATGGAAAATTGGTAGACCCATTTGAAGGTGTGGAAGATTTAAAAAAGAAAATAATCAAAACACCATTGGATCCTGATATTACCTATTCAGATGACCCTTTGAGAATGTTAAGAGCTATTAGATTTGCATCTCAATTAAATTTTAAAATAGACGAAGATTCTATTCAATCTATCCAAAAAAACAAAGACAGAATAAGCATAGTAAGCAAAGAAAGAATTACTGATGAATTGAATAAAATTATTTTATCGGATAAACCTTCAATTGGATTTGAATTATTATTTGATACTGGATTACTTCAAATTATATTTCCATTAATGGCGCAATTACACGGAGTTGAAACTAGGAATGGAAAAGCACATAAAGATAATTTTTACCATACATTACAAGTGTTAGACAATATTTGCAAAAACACTGATGACTTATGGTTGAGATGGGCAGCGATATTGCATGATATTGCAAAGCCAGCTACGAAAAGATTTGAAGTTGAACATGGATGGACATTTCACGGTCATGAAGACAAAGGTGCACGTTTAGTACCGAAAATATTTAAGGAATTGAAGTTGCCATTGAATGAAAAAATGAAATTTGTTCAGAAAATGGTATTGCTTCATCTTCGTCCAATTGTATTAGCCCAAAGTACAGTTACAGATTCAGCAGTTAGAAGATTATTATTTGATGCAGGAGAAGACATTGAATCATTAATGATTTTATGCAATGCTGATATTACTACTAAGAATGAATATAAAATCAAGAAATACAAAAACAATTTTGAGCTTGTTAAACAAAAATTAGTTGAAGTTGAAGAAAAAGACCAGCTAAGAAATTGGCAGCCGCCTATTGATGGCAATGACATCATGGAGGCATTCGGTTTGTCTGCAGGCAAGGAAGTTGGAGTACTTAAAAATGCCATTAGAGAAGCAATTTTAGAAGGACAAATTCCAAATGAGAAACAAGCGGCTTATGATTTCATGATTCAACAGGCAAAAATTCTAGGCCTAAAATTGAAATAATTTTGTGAAGCCTATTTAAATATGTTATTTTGTATTGAAAATCAAATGGAGCTATTTGCTCAGTAATTATTAAAATTCTATCAAAAAGTGTAAGCCATGGCAGTTTATAAATTCAGAATTACTTTCGAAGATTACGATGAAGTATCTAGAGATATTGAAATAAAATCAAACCAAACATTTGAAGATTTTCATTATGCAATTCATCAATCAATTGGATTTGATGGTAAATCTCCTTCGAGTTTTTACATGAGTAATGACCAATGGCATAAAGGAAAAGAAATTACACTGTTTAAAGATACTGTTAGAAATCCTGAAAAAACTTCATTGATGGCTGATTCAGTGCTTAAAAGTTTTATAATTGATCCGCATCAAAAAATATATTACATTTTCAATTTGGATAGACCTTGGACATTCTATATTCAATTAGTAAAAATTACTATTAATGAAGATCCAAAAATTAAGTATCCAGTTTGTATAAAAGTAGATGGGGAGGCGCCAAAACAGTTTGGCAACACACCAATTATTCCGACTGTTGCAAATGAAGATTTAGATTTTTTAAATCAATTTGAATTAGGAGAAGAAGATGAAGAAGAAGTTGAAGGAATGGGATTTGATGATGGTGCTGAAGCTGAAGAGGAGCAAGAAGAAACTAATTCAGAATTTGGGGCTGAATTTGATGATGAATTTAAACAAGAAGATTTATAATTAGCTATACGCTAATCAAAAGATGTCAATACTGCTAGTAATTTCAGGACCAACCGCAATTGGCAAAACTGCCTTATCCATTCAATTAGCAAAACACTTTCAAACTGAAATTATATCATCTGATTCAAGGCAATTTTATAAAGAAATTTCTATTGGGACTGCTAAACCAAATGAATCTGAGTTAAAAGAAGTCAAACATCATTTCATAAATTCTCATAGTATTCAAGAAGTAGTTGATGCAGGAACTTTTGAAAAATTAGCTTTACAAAAAATAGAAGAATTATTTTTAACCCACCCAATTGTAATTATGGTGGGTGGTTCCGGTTTATACACTCAAGCAGTTTGTGAGGGTTTAGATGATTTAACTTTTAGGGATGATACACTAAGAATAGAATTAGGTAATAAAACGTTAGAAGAATTACAAATTCAATTACAAAAACTCGATCCTGATTATTATCAAATAGTTGATAAAAACAATCCGCAAAGATTAATGAGAGGAATTGAAGTTAGTATTTTAAGCGGCCTACCCTATTCATCTTTTAGAAGTTCAGAAAAAAAGAAACGCAATTTTCAAATATTAAAAATTGCTTTGGAAATGGACAGGGAGAAACTATACAATAGAATAAATGCACGAGTTGATGAAATGATGAATGAGGGTTTATTAAAAGAAGCTGTTGACAATATTAATTTCAAAAACACGTATGCGCTTCAAACTGTTGGTTATAGTGAATTGTATAGCTATTTAGATGGTAAAATTAGTCTAGAAAAAGCTATCGAATTGATTAAACAAAATACCAGGCGATTTGCAAAAAGGCAATTGACTTGGATACGTAGAGATAAAGAATATCATTGGTTCAAAAATGATGAATTTGAAAATATAATTCAATTGGTAAAAGAAAAAACAATCTGGAAAATCAATAAATGAATCGATTCATTAAGCCTTACTTAAAAATAGAACGCAATGTTTTACAAATGATTTTGGCTGAATTTTTCATACAATTGGTGAACGCCTCTTTTATGATGATCCTAAATATTTATTTATCCAAAAAAGGATTTAGTGACCCAAAAATTGCAGATTTTATTTCTATTAGATTTTTCACTGTTATGCTGCTTGCTTTTCCTTTAGGCCTATTCATAAAAGGAAGAAAACTGATTCCATTCTTCTACTTTGCGTCAATTGGTGTGAGTATTTGTAGCATGGTTATTTTATTTTCAGTAGAATTTAATCAACCTTTCTTCATCTATTCAGGACTAGCATTATGGGGCTTATCCTATGGTTTTATGCAGGTCTTAGCCTTGCCATTTATTTTAAGAAACACTTCAACTGAAAATCAAACTAGTGCAATTTCTTTAAGCTATGCAACTTATAGTATTGCTATGATAGCATCTGGAATATTAATTTTTATTTTAAGCAAGATAAACGAAAATTATTTCAATGAATTCAGATGCCTGGTAATTTTATCTATACTTTCTACATTCAGTTTATACTTTGTATTTAAAATGAAAAAAGAAGAAGTGATTCCAAATTATGAAGGTAAAAGAAGAGACTTGGGCAATTTCGATTGGAAAGTAATTGCATTTGCTATGACCCCATCCTTAATGCTTGCGATTGGGGCAGGATTAACAATCCCATTTATCAACTTATTTTTTTACAAAGTTTTTAAAATGAATTCTGATACTTTTGCAATCATAAATGCATTCTCATCCATAACTGTTGCTTTAGCTGCTTTGCTTGTCCCACATATTAAAAATAAATATGGTTATAAAATTGCTATTACCCGGACCCAAACAATTGCTGTAGTATCACTAGCATTATTAGCATGCACTGAATATTTTCAAACTTCTTTGTATGCCTATTACTTAGCAATCTTTTTCTTTTTATTGCGTCAACCATTAATGAATATGGCAGCTCCAGTTGCATCAGAATTAGTGATGAGTTATGTTGGACCAAAAAATCAAGAAATAATTTCTGCCTTAACAGCTTCCATTTGGTCGGGCAGTTGGTTTTTTTCAGCAATCATATTTAGGATATTAAGGCATCAAGGATTTGCATATGCCAATGTGTTTTTAATTACTGCAGCTATATATGCATTTGCAGTAATTTGGTATTATTATTTGATTCAAGAACATGAATTAAAACAAAAAATCCAACTTGAAAATAATAACAAGTTGGATTTAAAATAAATTTTATAGTAATTATGCTTGAGCAGTTGGTCCTCCAAAATTCAACGGGAATGCCTGTTCTTCTAATTTTACTTTTCCATGAACTTCTTCATACTTTCTAATATTATCAGATAATGCACCTAATAATCTTTTTGCATGTTGAGGGGTTAATATAATTCTTGATTTTACTTTTGCTTTTGGTACTCCTGGCATCATTCTAATGAAATCTAAAACAAATTCAGCATTTGAATGAGTAATGATTGCTAAATTTGAATAAATCCCTTCAGCAATTTCTTCAGATAATTCTATATTTAATTGATTTTGATCGTTAATTTCTTCCATAATTTATCTTGATTTTTATCGTCAATCAAATATAAAAATAATTTTGGTGCCACAAATGGCTATTTAAAACAGAAAGTAGATCTTAGAATCTATATTGCATTCGAAAAGTTATCACATTATCTTTCAAATCTTTAGTATAATCAAGACTTGTAGAAGTTTTAACAACTGATGTTAGTTCATTAGAAACATAATCATAATATGCCATTAACCTCACATGCTCATTTAATCTAAAGAGGTAGCCCAAACCCCAAGTATCAAATCGAATATCGGGAATACCTGTGTATGAGCCCAGTTTGCCAATCTCCTTACCTTTTATTTCTTTATTTGGATCATACCAATCGTACTTAAAAACTATTTGATGTCGAGTTTTCAATATATTTTGTATTAAATAGAAATATGCACCATCAAAATTTCTTTGATATAAATCAGTAGTTGGTATTGTTGGAGAATTTAAAGTGCTGGCACTTGTACCTATGCCCATACCTTTGATATATTCCATTCTAAGAATTGTAAATCCTATCACACTTGAAAAATTCATTTGAAAATTCAGTCCCCAATACTTTCGAATCATTGGTTTGAATTTATTTGATGAAGAAGAATCTCTTAAAAATATGTGGTCGCCAGTTGATGTGCTAACAATTTCTTTAAATAAAACATTTGTTGGATTATCAACTTTGCCATCATAAAATGAAACTCCACCACTTATTCTATACTGACTTTCATCTGAATTTTTTATTGTTATTCGAGTTATAAAATCTTTATGTGAATCAAATTCAGGTGCAGAAGAACCATTACCATTAAAAAGGGCCACATCCAATTTTACACGATCAGTATATTTTTTATTAAGTGGCAAATAAGTAATCATTGCTCCTAAATCACGTTCACCTGCAAATAAAGTTTGCGACATTCTTCCCCTTTCAGGTGATTCACGAAGTCTTGAAGAATAACTAATTTCATATCCAAATGGCCGATCAAATAAACCTGCTGTTAGCGATAGTTTTTTGTTTTTCGGTTCAGTCAATCTGATAAAAGCATCCTTAACACTTACTCCTCTTTCGGTGCCATCAAACTGAATAACATATTCTGCAATTTCATCTTTATATGATGATCTTAATCTACCCCTCCTTACCATAAAGCGATTATTGGCATTACTTAAAAAATCTCCCCCAGCAAATGATTTCATTCCAGCGGTATCAATTTTTTGATATTGCATCTGAAAATATCCTTGAAAATGGAGGTGACGAATTTGCTCTATTTCATCTTTACTAAATCGAATACTATCCAAATATTTACCAATTGGGTCAGTAAATATTTCTTGCGCCTGCAGTCCATTATGTAAAGTAAATAGGAGGAAGAAAATGAATATGGGTAGTCTAGTCCTTTTCATGTTAATAATTGTTCGTAAAGTTAACAATGAATATTAAATTAACAATAACTTAACTTAGAGTCTAGCCTAATTGTTAATTCAAAATTTAGGAATAGTCAAATGTGATTAAATGATTCTAATGAATTACAAATTCAACTCTTCTAAATAGAAAATATTTTTCCATTGGTAAAGTGAATCCTTTTGGGAAATCATAAACTTGGCCCTTTATAAATATCTGATTTCTATATATGCCTTTACTTGTTAAGTAATTCATTGTAATATTTGCCCTTTGCAAAGCTAGCTTTTCATTATGTTTTTCAATTCCAAATGGATCTGTATATCCTATTAAAGTAATGGATAAACTCGGATTGATTCTTAAATAGTTTGCCAAACTATCTAATTTCAATTTACTTAGATTGGAAATTGATTTAGAATCAAAATCAAAGAATATTGATTTTGGAGTTATTTCATTTTCATACTCCCAAATTTTATAATCCTGTTTTGACATCAGCAATGCATCATCAAAAAGATATACTGCATACTCCCCTTTTAAAGAATCAATTTGACTGTCAATACTTTTCTTTAGGAATTTCTTAGGATAGCCAAAACAACCAATTACGATTGATTTTTCTGTCCCTTTTGCCACAAATTCTATTTTAATTTTCTCCCATTTATTATTACTAAAAGAAGAATCAACTAAATAAGTTTTTAATCTATTCAAATTCAATAGACTTGGAACATCCATTTTTTTACTTCCGTTTATGTGATAATAAAAATCAAGATCTGCTAATGCTATATCTAAATTGTTTAGTGCAAAACTACCTGCTGCGTGTTTAATATAAATTTCAAAAACATAAGTTTCATCTTTAATTAAACTATCAACAAACCGCATTACTAAACAACCTTTAGTACCGTTCACTTTATAAAACAAACCACCACCTGCAGCTCTTCCTGAGCGAGCCATTCGGGAAAGATTATTTTTGAAGTACGTTTTTACTTCAAGTGTTGGTGGAGTAATTCCTCTTCCAAAAGTTAAATAACCATAAAAGAAATTTAAGTTGACTTGCTTATATGTTTGGGCAGCAAAAATGCTAGCTTGTGAAGTATCTTCAAAATCAGAATTGATAATTATATTTTGTGCAATACAAATTTTAGAGTTCAAAATAAAGCAATAAACCAAAGAGACTATTAATAAAATTCCTTTCATTTAAAGTCAATTAGCTTACTAAAATTACCATATCGATCAAACACCAATTCAAAAGTACCTGCTTCATTTTTGTTATATTTATTTCTATAATAATTATGCAAAAAAGAATTAAAATAAACTTTGTAGTTTTTTAGAATAACCACATTATCCTTGATCCATTTATCTTTTGCGAGCGCACGAATTTCTGGAAGTAAAAATATCACGTGCTTAGTAGAATCCGTTTCATACTTATCAATAGTTTTAAAAACTTTGTCTTCGCATATATTACAATCACTTGGATTGAATAAAATAATGGAATAGCTTTTCTCATTTGAATCAAATAATTTATTCAACAGCCTTAAATTATCAAACTCTTTTTTTGTACCCTCATTGCTACATGAAATACTTAATACAATACTAAAGAGGGTAATTGTAAATTTTATAATTTGAATCTTTTTCATTTTTTCCAATGAACACTAATTTATTTTTGTAAATAAATTTATTATAAAATGAAATGGGATAATTTTTCAATTCCTTTGTTTCTTCATTTAATACATAATTTGAAAATTCTCCTTTTTGGGGAAAGTTTTTTTGAAAAATCAAAATGATTAATGAATCACCTTTAAAAGTAAAATCTTCGATATTGCAATTGGGCAATAGAACATCATTAACAGAAAACAATTTCTTTTTTGAATGAAATTCATATATAATCCGGGAGTCACTAATTAAAGTTTGCTGATTTATTTGCTTTATTTTTATGCCAAAAGCTCCATCAAATTTTTCTGGATAAAAATATCTAGAGCTAACACTGTCTAAACAAAGATTATTTCCACATTGCTTGTAATACAATAGAATTGGACGTCCAAGACGATTCTCTTTATCACAGAAAAGTTTATTTAGTGCTAAATAACTGTTATCAATCTTGGTGAAAAAATGGTTAAATCCAGGAAAACACGAGTCACAATTATTTACTTTATCTGAAATAAAATAAAAGTTCTGGTAATTGCCGTTGATATCATAACTTAATAATAAAGTTTGCAGCAATTGCTTTGGCTTATAAACACTATCTTTAATATGATACTTAAATACCGGACAATAGTAAATAAGAATTGTATTTGTGTAAGAATCATACACACAATTTTCTATCCAATTGTTTTTATCTTTGTTGACAGATAGTAATTCTAAGTCCGGGTGTTCTTCAACCCAATTTGTTTTTTTTAAGATCTCTTCAAATGAAAAATCAGGAATTAATATCTCTTTTACAAAAATTCCTTTTTTGTAATTCAATATATAAGATTTAGATTGATCAATATTAACCAAACATAGACTATCATTAATAGGGTTTATGTCGGTAATTCCACCTTCATTAATAATCAATGAATCTTCTTTTATAATTATTGAATCTGATGCAGTAACTTGAGTTATTGTATAAGTTTCATTCTGCAAAGATTGGCAACTATACAAAAGTATAGTTGCCAGAAAAAATAAAATGTTTTTTTGCATTATATTAAATTTACTTCGAGTGTATCAGTAAATGTTTCAATGTCAATAATGATTTTTAAATTGCTACCTTCTTGGTACCACTTAATTTGCTCTTCGGTTGGAACAACTCCTCTTACACCATTTCCATCTAAGAAATCTTTGTAGCAATTTTTTCCTCCTCTATCACAAACAATGTGATGAGCATTAATTCTCTCGCCCAAACTGTAACATTCATTTAAATCACGAACTGAGGTTTCTGCTGCTGGGTCTTCACTTTGATAATTAGCAGTTGGTGAAACTAGATCTGATTTGCTACAAGAAATTAGCAAAACTGAAAATACTGCTACCATTAATAAATTAATTTTGTTCATAGTTTAATTATTTAAGTTAAAATAAAATTATTTAAGTTCAAATTAAACCTTCTTAGATTGGAGTAACAAATAATCGATGATTTCTTGATTTGGATCAAGATTGGTATCGGTGGCAGGGCTTAAGCCATGCCACCGATTTATTAAAAAATTCCACAATTCCAACTGCATTAATACAAAAAAAAAAGCCCCACAAAATTGTGGGGCTTTCAAATTATTTTGAAGAAAGATTAATCTTCTTTTGAAGCTAATAATGCTTCGTATTCTTCTTTTGATCCAACAATCATTCGATCGTATTTACGGATACCAGTACCAGAAGGAATCAAGTGACCTACAATCACATTTTCTTTTAGTCCTAATAAACCATCAATTTTACCATGAATTGCTGCCTCATTTAACACCTTAGTAGTTTCTTGGAAAGAAGCTGCTGAGATGAATGATTTTGTTCCTAATGAAGCTCTTGTAATTCCTTGTAATAATGGACTTGATGTTGCAGATATTGCATCACGTGCTTCCACTAATTTTTGGTCTTTACGTTTCAAAACAGAATTCTCATCACGTAATTTACGTACACTAATAATTTGTCCGGCTTTTACATTTGGAGAATCACCTGGTTCAGTAACTACTTTCTTATCATAGATCCAATTATTCTCAGTCATGAAATCAAACTTATCAGCCGATTCTGTTTCTAAGAATTTAGTATCACCTGGATCTTCAATAATTACCTTTTGCATCATTTGACGAACAATAACTTCAAAGTGTTTATCATTGATCTTCACACCTTGCAAACGGTAAACTTCTTGTACACCATTTACTAAGTATTCTTGTACCGCTGATGGACCTTTAATTGCTAAGATATCTGAAGGTGTAATTGAACCATCAGATAATGGCATACCTGCTTTGATAAAGTCATTATCTTGAACAAGGATATGTTTCGATAAAGAAACTAAATACTTCTTCGGTGAACCATCTTTTGGTTCAATGATAATTTCTCTATTTCCACGTTTTACACCACCTAATGAAACTACTCCATCGATTTCTGTAACAACTGCTGGATTTGAAGGATTACGTGCTTCAAACAATTCAGTTACACGTGGTAAACCACCTGTAATATCTCTTGTCTTACCTGTTGAACGAGGAATCTTAACGATAACTTGTCCAGCAATAACTTTCTCTCCTTTATCAACCGCAATGTGTGCTCCTACTGGAATATTATAAGATTTAATTACTTCTTTCTTATCAAGAATTTTGATTGAAGGATTTTTTGTTTTATCTCTACTATCAATAATTACTTTTTCTTTGTGACCAGTTTGTTCATCTGACTCTTCTCTGAAAGTAATACCTTCTTCAATAAATTCAAATTCAACTTTACCATCAAATTCAGAAATAATTACAGCGTTGTATGGATCCCATCCGCATATCACATCTCCTTTGGCTAATTTTTGCCCGTCTTTAATATAAAGATGTGCACCATAAGGAATATTATTTGTCATGATGATACGACCAGATTTTTCATCAACAATTCTAAACTCGCCTGAACGACCTAAAACTACTTCAGTTTTTCCTTCTTCTGTTTTCAATTGAACTGTACGAATTCCTTCCAACTCAATTCTTCCTTCAAACTTCGCAACGATTGTTGATTCTGCTGCAATGTTTGAAGCAGTACCACCCACGTGGAATGTACGTAAAGTTAATTGTGTTCCTGGCTCACCAATTGATTGAGCTGCAATTACACCCACTGCTTCACCCATTTGAACCATGCGGCCTGATGCAAGGTTACGACCGTAACATTTAGCACAAACACCTCTCTTAGATTCACAAGTTAACACTGAACGAATTTCAACTGCATCAACAGTTGATGCTTCAATTTTCTTACCAATTTCTTCTGTAATTTGAGCTCCAGATTCAACTAATAATTCACCAGAAATTGTATCAAATACATCATGTACAGAAACTCTACCTAATAAACGATCATATAATGGTTCAATAATTTCTTCATTATCTTTCAATGCTGAAGTAAGAATACCACGTAACGTTCCACAATCCGGTTCGTTTACAATCATATCTTGAGCAACATCTACTAAACGACGAGTTAAGTAACCAGCATCTGCAGTTTTTAAAGCTGTATCCGCCAAACCTTTACGAGCACCGTGAGTAGAAATAAAGTATTCTAATACTGATAATCCTTCCTTAAAGTTTGATAAAATTGGATTCTCAATAATCTCTCCACCTGATCCAGATTTTTGAGGCTTAGCCATCAAACCTCTCATACCACACAACTGACGAATTTGTTCTTTAGAACCACGTGCACCTGAATCCAACATCATATATACTGAGTTAAATCCTTGGTTGTCGGTTGCTAATTGTTTCATCACGTTATCTGTTAATCTCGAGTTAATACGAGTCCAGATATCGATGATTTGGTTGTAACGTTCGTTGTTAGTAATGAATCCCATATTGTAGTTACCCATTACTTCTTCTACTTCATCAGTAGCTTTTTTAATTAAACTTGCTTTTTCAGCAGGAATAGTTAAATCTTGAAGGTTGAAAGATAAACCACCACGGAATGCCATGCGGAAACCTAATTCTTTTATTGCATCCAAGAATCTTGCTGCACGATCCATACCAGTTGTTTTCACAATGTCACCGATAATATCACGCAAAGATTTCTTAGTTAACAATTCATTGATATAACCCATTTCTACTGGAACTACCAAGTTGAATAAAACTCTACCTGTAGTTGTTTCAATAATGCGTTGTACAAATTCTCCGTTTTCAACAGTTTGTGTTTTTACTTTGATGAAAGCATGTAAATCTAATTGACCTTCATTCAATGCAATAACAACTTCTTCTGGAGAATAGAAAACTCTGTCTTGACCTTTTACAATATGTCCAGGTTCTGTTCTTCTTCCTTTAGTCATGTAGTACAAGCCTAAAACCATGTCTTGAGAAGGAACTGTAATTGGAGTACCATTAGCTGGATTCAAAATATTATGTGAAGCAAGCATTAAAACTTGAGCTTCAGTAATAGCAGCGTTTCCAAGTGGTACGTGAACAGCCATCTGGTCACCGTCAAAATCGGCGTTGAACGCTGTACATACTAATGGATGTAATTGGATTGCTTTTCCTTCAATTAATTTTGGTTGAAAAGCTTGGATACCCAATCTATGTAAAGTAGGAGCTCGGTTTAATAAAACTGGATGACCTTTCAAAACATTTTCTAAAATATCCCAAACAATTGGATCTTTACGATCAACTATTTTTTTAGCAGACTTCACAGTTTTTACCACACCTCTTTCTATCATCTTGCGAATGATAAATGGTTTGAATAATTCTGCTGCCATATCTTTAGGCAAACCACATTCATGTAGTTTCAAAGTAGGCCCAACAACAATTACGGAACGTGCTGAATAATCCACACGTTTACCTAATAAGTTTTGACGGAAACGACCTTGTTTACCTTTAAGAATATCTGATAAAGATTTTAATGCACGATTACCTTCAGTTTTAACCGCATTCACTTTACGTGAGTTATCGAATAAAGAATCAACTGCTTCTTGAAGCATACGTTTCTCATTTCTTAAAATCACTTCTGGTGCTTTGATTTCAATCAGTCTTTTTAAACGATTGTTACGGATGATTACTCTTCTATATAAATCATTTAAATCTGATGTAGCAAAACGTCCACCTTCTAAAGGAACTAATGGTCTTAATTCAGGAGGAATAACAGGAACAATCTTTACGATCATCCATTCTGGACGATTTTCAATATGCTTATTAGCATCACGGAATGCTTCAACAACTTGAAGACGTTTTAACGCTTCGTTTTTACGTTGTTGAGAAGTTTCTGTGTTTGCTTTATTTCTTAAATCATAAGAAAGTTCATCTAAATTAATTCGGCTTAATAAATCCTCTAAAGCTTCAGCACCCATTTTGGCGATGAATTTATTAGGATCTTTATCATCCAAATATTGATTTTCCTTCGGTAATGTATCTAAGATGTCTAAGTATTCTTCTTCGGTTAAGAAGTCCATTTTGTTGATACCATCTTGTTCTTTCAAACCTGCTTGAATAACAACATAACGCTCGTAATAGATGATTAAATCTAAACGTTTGGTAGGCAAACCTAATAGGTAACCTATTTTATTAGGCAACGAACGGAAATACCAAATATGAGCTACTGGAACAACTAATGCAATGTGACCCATACGTTCGCGACGAACTTTCTTTTCAGTTACTTCAACACCGCAACGATCACATACGATTCCTTTATAGCGAATACGTTTGTATTTACCACAATGACATTCGTAATCCTTCACCGGACCAAAAATACGCTCACAAAACAAACCATCTCTTTCAGGTTTATATGTACGGTAGTTAATGGTTTCAGGCTTCAGAACTTCACCACTAGAACGTTCAAGAATTGCTTCAGGTGAAGCCAAACTGATTGTTATTGAAGTGAAATTACTTTTGATTTTATTATCTTTTTTGTATGACATGTCTTAATAAAATTATGAGTTATGAACTATGAGTTTTGGGAATTGAGTTTTACAAATTGACTCAATTCCCGATTCTCAATTTTATTCCAGTGTGATGTCTAAACCTAAACCTCTTAATTCATGAACCAATACATTGAATGATTCTGGAACTCCTGGTGTTGGTAAATTATCGCCTTTCACAATTGCTTCATATGTTTTTGCTCTTCCGATAACGTCATCTGATTTTACAGTTAAGATTTCTTGAAGGATATTAGATGCACCGAATGCTTCTAAAGCCCAAACCTCCATCTCACCAAATCTTTGACCCCCGAATTGTGCCTTACCACCTAATGGTTGTTGAGTAATCAACGAGTAAGGTCCGATTGAGCGCGCATGCATTTTATCATCAACCATATGTCCTAATTTCAACATATAGATTACCCCAACTGTTGTTGGTTGATCAAAACGCTCACCAGTACCACCATCATGTAAATAAGTTCTACCTGATGCAGGTACATTTGCTTTCTTCACCCATTCTTCTACTTCATCATGTGTTGCACCATCAAAAATTGGAGTTGCAAATTTTACTCCTAATTCTTTACCAGCCCAACCCAAAACAGTTTCATAAATCTGGCCCAAGTTCATACGTGAAGGAACCCCAAGTGGATTCAATACAATATCAACTGGTGTACCGTCGGCTAAGAATGGCATATCTTCATCTCTTACAATACGAGCAACAATACCCTTATTTCCGTGACGACCCGCCATTTTATCACCCACTTTTAGTTTACGTTTTTTAGCAACATAAACTTTTGCCATTTGAACAATACCTGCAGGAAGTTCATCACCTACACTGATTGCAAATTTCTTACGACGATACGATCCTAATTCTTCATTCAATTTGATGTTGTAGTTATGCAACAACATTTTGATTTGATCATTCTTATCTTCGTCAGTAGTCCATTTAGTAGGATTGATATTGGCATAATCCAATTCAGTCAATACTTTCTGTGTAAACTTAACTCCTTTTGCAACTAATAATTCTTTATAAACACTATTTACTCCTTGAGAAGTTTTACCGCTAACTAGAACAAATAATTTATCAATTAAAATATTTTTTAATACTTCATTATTAGCTGAATGTTCTTTGTCTAATTTTTCTAAAATTATTTTCTCATCACTCTTCTTTTCTTTCTTCGCTCTTGAAAATAATTTAGAATCAATTACAACACCTTTAATTGATGGAGGTGCTTTCATAGATGCGTCTTTCACATCACCAGCTTTATCCCCAAAAATTGCGCGTAATAATTTTTCTTCAGGTGATGGATCTGTTTCTCCTTTTGGAGTAATTTTTCCAATTAAAATATCACCTTCTTTAATTTCAGCACCAACTCTAATAATTCCGTTTTCATCCAATTCTTTTGTTGCCTCTTCACTTACATTTGGAATATCAGAAGTTAATTCTTCTTCACCACGTTTTGTATCACGTACTTCTAATTCAAATTCTTCAATATGAACTGAGGTAAAGATATCTTCACGTACAACACGTTCTGAAATTACAATCGCATCCTCAAAGTTATATCCTTGCCAAGGCATGAAAGCAACTTTTAAATTACGACCCAATGCTAACTCACCATTTTCAGTAGCATAACCTTCACATAGTACTTGTCCTTTGAAAACTTTTTGACCTTTTCTTACGATAGGCTTTAAGTTCATACAAGTATTTTGATTTGTTTTCTTGAATTTGATTAAGCTATACGATCTTGTATCACCATCAAATGAAACTAAACGATCATCATCTGTACGGTTATAACGAATTACTATTTCATTAGCGTCAACATATTCAACAACACCGTCACCTTCAGCATTTATTAATGCGCGAGAATCACGAGCCACACGTCCTTCTAATCCAGTACCAACAACAGGTGCTTCTGGACGCAATAAAGGAACAGCTTGACGTTGCATGTTAGAACCCATCAATGCACGGTTTGCATCATCATGTTCTAAGAATGGAATTAACGAAGCAGCAATTGAAGTAATTTGATTGGGAGCAACATCCATTAAGTCAATTTTTTCTGGCTCAATAACTGGGAAGTCACCTTCGAATCTAGATTTTACTTTTGCTGTTAAGAAATTACCTTTCTCATCATATTGTGCATTTGATTGTGCAATGGTTTTTCCATCTTCATCTTCTGCTGACATATAAATCACAGATTCATTTACTGCTACCTTACCATTTACTACTTTACGGTAAGGAGTTTCAATGAAACCTAAATTATTGATTTTTGCATGTACACATAAAGAAGAAATCAAACCGATATTTGGACCTTCTGGAGTTTCAATTGTACATAATCTACCATAGTGAGTATAATGTACGTCACGAACCTCAAAACCTGCACGCTCACGAGATAATCCACCTGGGCCAAGGGCTGATAAACGACGCTTGTGCGTAATTTCTGCCAATGGATTCGTTTGATCCATGAATTGTGAAAGTTGGTTGGTACCAAAGAATGAATTAATTACAGATGATAATGTACGTGCATTAATTAAATCTGTTGGTGTGAAAACTTCGTTATCACGAATGTTCATACGTTCACGAATTGTACGTGCCATACGAGCTAAACCAACACCAAATTGCGCATATAATTGTTCACCTACAGTACGAACGCGACGATTTGACAAATGGTCAATATCATCTACTTCCGCTTTAGAGTTGATCAATTTAATTAAGTATTTAACGATAGCAATGATATCTGCTTTTGTTAAAACTTTTACTTCATTTGGAGTATCCAATTTTAATTTTCTGTTGATACGATAACGTCCAACATCCCCAAGATCATAACGCTTATCCGAGAAGAATAAACGATCGATGATACCTCTTGCGGTTTCTTCATCAGGTGGATCTGCATTACGCAACTGACGATAGATATACTCAACAGCTTCCTTCTCTGAGTTAGAGGTATCTTTCTGTAGTGTATTATATATAATAGAATAGTCAGCAGTGTTTACATCTTCTTTAGTTAAGATGATTGATTTAACACCTGCTTCGATAATCATATCAATATGATCATCTTCTAAAATAGTTTCACGTTCTAAAATGATTTCATTACGATCAATAGATACTACTTCTCCAGTATCTTCATCCACGAAATCCTCAACCCATTTCTTTAAAACCCTTGCAGCCAATTTACGACCTACGAATTTTTTCAAACCAGATTTACTAACTTTCACTTCATCAGCTAAGTCAAATAATTCTAGAATGTCTTTATCCGAGTCATACCCGATTGCTCGAAGTAATGTTGTTACTGGGAACTTTTTCTTACGATCAATATAAGCAAACATGACATTGTTCACGTCAGTTGCAAATTCAATCCAAGAACCTTTAAAAGGAATTACTCTAGCAGAATACAATTTCGTACCATTAGTATGACGGCTTTGACCGAAGAATACTCCTGGTGAACGGTGTAATTGAGAAACGATTACTCGTTCAGCACCATTGATTACGAAAGTTCCTTTTGGAGTCATGTACGGAATAGTACCTAAGTACACATCTTGTACAATGGTTTCGAAATCTTCATGTTCAGCATCGTTACAAGAAAGACGAAGCTTTGCTTTTAACGGTACGCTGTACGTTAACCCTCTTTCGATACATTCTTTTAGATCGTATCTAGGTGGATCAATGAAGTAATCCAAAAATTCCAAAACAAATATGTTTCTTGAATCAGTAATTGGAAAGTTTTCGCTGAAAACTTTAAATAAACCCTCGCTATGACGGTTATCGGAAGTAGTTTCTAATTGAAAGAACTCCCTAAAAGATTCTAATTGAACATCTAAAAAATCAGGATAATCTAGAGCCTGTATTACAGATGCAAAATTTACTCTTTCTTGTACTTGGTTATCTTTTTTTGCCAATGCTTTAAAGATTTGGTTTCATAAGACTTTGAACCACTATGGTTCATTATTGTTTTTGCAACATTTAGGCTGTGCCCGCCTTTACACATTAAAACAGGAATAGACCCTCCCATTTTGGGAGAGTCTTCCTATGAAATATTGTATGAATTAAGGAATTACTTAACTTCAACAACAGCTCCTGCTTCTTCAAGCTGTTTTTTCAAAGCATCAGCTTCGTCTTTAGTAACTCCAGTTTTAACTTCTTTTGGAGCGCCATCAACTAAGTCTTTAGCTTCTTTCAAGCCTAAACCAGTTAAGTCTTTTACTAATTTAACGATTGCTAATTTTTGTCCACCAGCTTCTTTCAAGATAACATCAAATGATGTTTTTTCTTCAGCTGCTGCTGCTGTTGCACCACCACCTGCTACCATAACTGGTGCAGCTGCTGCTGGTTCAATACCGTATTCGTCTTTTAGGATCTGAGCTAATTCGTTAACTTCTTTTACTGTTAAGTTT
Source organism: Sphingobacteriaceae bacterium (assembly GCA_965279595.1). GTDB lineage: Bacteria > Bacteroidota > Bacteroidia > Sphingobacteriales > Sphingobacteriaceae > CAIKLP01. Next base: position 1,505,709 of record OZ257246.1, on the reverse strand, counting down.
ACTAATTGTTCAGCAAACGCTTTTAAATCTGCCATTTTATTTGATTTTTAATTGTTTAACATTAATTAATTTCCTCTTTCTTCAAGAGTTTTTAAAATTCCGGCTAATTTGCCTCCGCTAGCTTTTAAGCCGCTGATAACATTTTTAGCAGGTGATTGCAATAATCCAATGATATCGCCAACAAGTTCTTCTTTAGATTTAAGACTTACCAACGCATCCAATTGATTGTCGCCAACAAAGATTGCTGAATCAATACAAGCCGCTTTTAAAACCGGTTTATCACCAGTAGAGCGAAGTTCTTTAATCAACTTTGCAGGAGCATTTCCTGTTGCTGAGAACATGATTGATGAAGTACCTTTAAGGGCTCCAAACATTTCTGAATAATCGTTTCCGCTTGCTTCCATTGCTTTTTGAATCAATGTATTTTTAGCAACACGGAAGGTAATGTCTCTCTCAAAACATTTTCTTCTGATCACATTTACCTGAGCTACCGTCAAATTTGAAGTATCAGTAATATAGAATGCATTATGAGCAGACAATTTGTCTTTTAGTTCGAGAACTATTTCGTTTTTTTCTTCTCTTTTCATAATTAAATTCCCGTTACTGATTTAGTTTCAACTTCGATACCTGGGCTCATTGTGCTCGAAATATGAATGCTTTTGAAATAAGTTCCTTTAGCTGATGAAGGTTTTAACTTCCCGATAACTTGTAATAACTCTAATGCGTTTTCATACAATTTATCTGCAGCGAAAGATGCTTTTCCTATTGAAGCATGCACGATACCAGTTTTGTCTACTTTAAAGTCGATCTTACCGCCCTTAACATCTGACACAGCTTTACCAACTTCCATAGTCACTGTTCCTGACTTAGGATTTGGCATTAAGTTTCTTGGGCCTAATACTTTACCCAATTTACCTACTTTAGCCATGCAGCTAGGGGTTGTAATTACGATATCAAAATCTACCCAACCTTTTTCGATTCTTGCAATGTAGTCATCCAATCCGACGAAATCCGCTCCTGCCGCTGTTGCTTCTGCTTCCTTATCAGGAGTACATAATACTAACACGCGTACAGTTTTACCGGTTCCATGTGGTAAAACAGCTACTCCTCTTACCATTTGGTTCGCTTTACGAGGGTCAACTCCTAAACGAATATCCAAATCTACTGATGAGTCAAATTTAGTTGTTGAAATTTCTTTCACTAATTTTGAAGCATCATCCAACGAGTAAGCTTTACCAATTTCAATCTTGGATAATGACTTCTTTTGATTTTTAGTTAATCTAGCCACTTTCTCTAGTTTTTAATTGGTTAATTGTTCCATGGTGCATTACCTGAAACGGTAATACCCATACTTCTTGCAGTACCTGCAACCATTTTCATTGCTGATTCGATTGTAAATGCATTTAAATCTGGCATTTTATCTTCTGCAATGTTTTTAACTTGCTCCCACGTAACTGAGGCAACTTTTTTACGGTTAGGCTCTGCGGATCCGCCCTTTAGTTTAGTAGCATCCAACAGTTGTATTGCAACTGGAGGAGTCTTTATGATAAAGTCGAAAGATTTGTCGATATATACTGTAATAACGACTGGAAGCACCTTTCCTGGTTTATCTTGAGTTCTAGCATTGAATTGCTTACAGAACTCCATGATATTAACCCCTTTAGCACCTAAGGCAGGACCTACAGGAGGTGATGGATTCGCCGCACCACCTTTGATCTGTAATTTAATAAGCGCGCCTATTTCTTTTGCCATATATTTGTTTTATTTAAGTATGAGTATTTGTACAAAGTGGAAGCTTTAATACCGTGTACTCATCACTCAATATTGTTATTCCTTTTCTACTTGCATGTAATTCAATTCCAATGGTGTTCTTCTTCCGAAAATCTTCACCATAACTTTCAGTTTTTTCTTTTCATCATTCACTTCTTCAATCACCCCACTGAAACCATTGAAAGGTCCATCCATTACTTTAACTGGTTCACCAACATAATAAGTCATATTAGAAACTGCACCACTTTCAGACATTTCATCAACTTTACCTAAAATACGGTTCACTTCTGATTGTCTTAATGGCACTGCTTGGCCTGCTGATCCTAAAAATCCTATTACTCCAGTTATATTTTTTATTACGTGTTCTAATTCTCCATTTAAGGAAGCTTCAATAAGAACATAACCTGGGAAATAACTTCTTTCCTTGGTTATCTTTTTACCATCACGGATTTGAAAAACTTTTTCAGTAGGAATTAAAACTTGTGTTACCAAATGGGTAGCATTCAAGCGATTAATTTCCGCTTCTAAGTATTGTTTTACTTTCTTTTCCTTTCCACTGATCGCACGCACTACATACCACTTCAATTCTTCACTCATTGTTATTGCGTTTGAACTAGGTTAAATACTATAAAATAAATTCATCAACGACCCTGATCCAGCATCCATAACATAAACAACTACTGCAATAATTAAAGCGGCAATCATTACAACCCATGCACTACTTTGTAGCTCTGCCCAAGTTGGCCAAGATACTTTGTACATTAATTCATTGTATGCCTCTTTGATGTATGTAATTAACCTATTCATTTTAACTTCTTTTAAGGTAGCACGGGTGGAGAGATTCGAACTCCCATCAGCGGTTTTGGAGACCGACATTCTACCCTTGAACTACACCCGTTTATACTATTTATTTAATTCTTTTGCAGGAAAATGTTTCTCACAAAATTTTCACTTTTTGCCTTTTTCAATTCTCACCTTTTTCATTTAATCTAAGGTATTTTAAGGTACCTCCGTATTTGCGAGAAAACAGAAGCTGTCCCGGCATATCGCCGGGATGACTTCTGTGAAAACAAGCTAAATAATATTTACCTGTGAATTAGTTCACAATTTCGGTAACCTGACCAGCACCTACTGTTCTACCACCCTCACGGATAGCGAAACGTAAACCTTTTTCCATTGCGATTGGACTGATCAACTTAACACTAATTGTAACGTTATCACCAGGCATAACCATTTCTACACCTTCAGCTAAGGTGATTTCACCTGTAACGTCTGTTGTACGGAAATAGAATTGTGGACGATATTTGTTAAAGAATGGAGTGTGACGTCCACCTTCTGCTTTTGATAATACGTAAACTTCAGCTTTAAAATCAGCGTGAGGAGTTACTGAACCTGGTTTGCAAATAACCATACCACGACGGATATCAGTTTTTTCAATACCACGTAATAATAAACCTACGTTATCACCTGCTTCACCTCTATCAAGGATTTTACGGAACATCTCAACACCAGTAACAGTAGATTTTAAGTTCTCTGCACCCATACCTAAGATATCAACTGCCTCACCAGAGTTAACTACACCTCTTTCAATACGACCTGTTGCAACTGTACCACGACCTGTGATCGAGAATACATCTTCAACTGGCATTAAGAAAGGAAGTTCAGTCAAACGTGGAGGAATTGGAATAGATGTATCAACTGCATCCATTAATTCCATAATTTTATCTACCCATTTTGGATCAGCATTTAAACCTCCTAAAGCTGAGCCACGGATAACTGGAATTGTATCTCCAGGATATTCGTAGAAAGATAATAATTCACGAATTTCCATTTCAACTAGGTCTAATAATTCTGGATCATCAACCATGTCAACTTTGTTCATGAATACAACCAATGCAGGAACACCTACTTGGCGAGCTAAAAGAATGTGCTCACGAGTTTGTGGCATCGGACCGTCCGTTGCTGCAACCACGATAATCGCACCGTCCATTTGAGCAGCACCTGTAACCATGTTCTTTACGTAATCCGCGTGACCTGGACAGTCAACGTGTGCGTAATGACGGTTTGCAGTTGAATATTCAACGTGAGCGGTATTGATTGTGATACCTCTTTCTTTTTCTTCAGGAGCTGAGTCAATCGAATCGAATGATCTTGCTTCTGATAATCCTTTGTCTGATAATACCTTAGTAATAGCTGCAGTCAAAGTGGTTTTACCGTGGTCAACGTGACCGATAGTACCAATATTTAAGTGTGGTTTCGAGCGGTCAAATTTTTCTTTAGCCATGTTTTTAATTATTTATTTTTATAGTTAATTTTTAAATTAATTCTTTTCAATTTTTCGAGCCAATGAGGGGAATTGAACCCCTGACCCCTTCCTTACCAAGGAAGTACTCTACCCCTGAGCTACATCGGCCTTTGAATCTGTGAAATGTTAATCAACACACAAACCCAAGGCAAAAACCCCGGGATCCAGATATCAAAATACAATTTGAGAGGTTTTCCTCTACTAAGATGATAGCTCTCCTAAATTATTCACCCGCAATCACCCTGTTCTATATTATTCTGAAACAATTCTCTTTCAAGAATTATCTTTCTCTTCAATTTAATGTAACACCTTGCAGTGCTATGAGCGGGAGACGAGGCTCGAACCCGCGACCTACAGCTTGGAAGGCTGTCGCTCTACCAACTGAGCTACTCCCGCTTATTAATTCTTTTTAAATTCCTAAAGTGGGGAGAGAAGGATTCGAACCTTCGAAACCGAAGTAACGGATTTACAGTCCGTCCCATTTGACCGCTCTGGAACCTCCCCAACAATTTTGAGCCTCCTATCGGAATCGAACCAATGACCTACTGATTACAAGTCAGTTGCTCTACCAGCTGAGCTAAGGAGGCTTTTTATTCTATTTCCAATCGGAAAAAAAGTAAAAAAAAATTAATTATTTCAATGTACTTTCCCTATTTTATAGCTTACAGCCGTATTTTAGGGACTGCAAATGTACGAATTTCCTCTTAGCATCAAAATTTATTTCAAATAATTTTGCAACACCCATAAAAGAACATTTTTATAGTATGTTTTGAGGTCTTAAGGTGCGCAAAAATAGCAGAAATTTGGATTTTTAATGCGCTAAACACAAATAAGATGCTATGGCATTGATTTACAAAACAATAAAAAGCAAAGGGGCCCATTAGGCCCCTTTAAATACTTATCTCCGACCAATTTTAATCAGCCATTTCATCTAAATAAATAGATTCAGAGTCAACTGAATGTTCCGTTACTTTCTCTTTATGTCTTTGCAATTGTTTTTTTAATGATTCAAATACTAATTCTGCAGCTTCCTCAAAAGTTTTGCATTGTTCCTTTGCAAACAACACTATACCCGGTACTCGAACTTTTACTTCAACGATTTTGTTCTTTTTATCTTCGGAAGATTTTTCAACCCTTAGGATGGCCTCCCCATCTATAATTTTGTCAAAAAATTGGTCTAACTTATTCGCTTTCTTTTGAATAAATTCTAACAATAATACATCTGCATCGAAATGAATTGATTGAACACTAATTTTCATATTTATTTCTCCTTTCTTTATCCCCTAGGATGGGCTTGTTTGTAAATATTCTTTAACTTTTCAATTGAATTATGTGTATAAACTTGAGTTGCGGCCAAGCTTGAATGACCTAATAACTCTTTGATAGCATTCAAATCAGCCCCGTTATTTAATAAATGTGTAGCAAAACTATGTCTTAATATATGTGGACTCTTCTTTTTTGCTGTTGTAATTTTCGCTAAGTTTTGAGTTACTACTTGATAGACCAATTTAGGATATATTTGTTTACCATTTATCAATAAAAATAAGTAATTATTAGATTCCGTATTCTTTATTTCTTTTGCTTTGTTTTGATAATTTGATAACAATTCTAATAACTCTTGATCAACGGGAACTATACGTTGTTTATTTCTTTTACCTAACACTTTAATGGTCTTGCTATTCATATCTACATCCATTTCCTTTAAACCAACTAACTCAGATAACCTAATCCCAGTACTATACAACAACAGAATAATTAACCGATCTCGCAATCCTTCAAAGTCATCAGTAAAGTCCTCTTGGTCGAACAATTTATCCAACCCACTTTCTTCAATAAATTCAGGGAGTCTTTTAGCTGTTTTTGGAGATTGAATTTTTAACATCGGATTCTTAACAATCACCCCTTCACGCATCAAAAATTTATAATAAGTTTTTAGAGTAGTTATTTTCCGATTAACGCTTCTTGGATTGAGACCTTGCTCCATTAAGGAAACGATCCATGATCGGATTAAAGTGTGTGAAACATCATCAATGTTTTCAGTCTCGAAATCTTTTATTAAAAATGCTTGGTATTGCTTTATATCATTTTTGTAGGCCACGAGGGTGTGGTCTGATATTCGCTTTTCGTATTTTAGGTACCGGAAAAATGTGTCAGTATGCATCAAAAAAAAAGTTGTACCTTGAATGGATTATCAAGATACAACTATTGTATTGAAAAACAAAAATTATTACTCTTCAGCGTTTAATCCTTGTTTGTAAATTGCTCGTTTAACGGTAGTTCTTCTAGTAATAGAAGGTTTCTCATATGCTTGACGGCTACGCAATTCGCGAAGAACTCCAGTTTTTTCAAACTTCTTCTTGAAACGCTTAAGCGCTTTATCAATTGATTCGTTTTCTTTAATGTTGATAATGATCATATATATTTACCTCGATTCCCCATCAAAGGATGGACGGCAAAGGTAGGATTAATTAGCTAATTTGCAAATAAGACCATAAGCTAATTTGTAAATGGGGCTTTTTGAATACTAATTTTGATAGATTTTTTTCAATTCTAAGTTTATGAATCATTGCATTTATTTCAAAATCTCTCTTGAAATAACTAATTTTTGTATTTCAGAAGTCCCTTCTCCGATAGTGCATAATTTAGAATCTCTATAAAATTTCTCTACAGGAAAGTCTTTAGTATAACCATATCCACCAAAAATTTGGACTGCTTCAGTAGAAGCCCAAACGCAAACTTCAGAAGCATAATATTTTGCAAACGCTGACTGCTTAGTCAATTTTTTTCCTTTGTTTTTTAAATCTGCTGCTTGTAAAGTTAATAATTCGGCCGCTTCAATTTTCATTGCCATATCTGCTAATTTAAACCCTATTGCTTGAAAATTAGCTATCGGCTGTCCGAACTGATGACGTTCTTTAGCATAATTTGTAGATGCTTCTAATGCTCCCTTAGCTATTCCAAGAGATAGTGCAGCAATAGAGATTCTACCTCCATCTAAAATTTGCATGGCTTGCTTGAAACCATCACCTACTTTTCCTAATAAATTTTCTTTTGGAACTCTGCAATTATCGAAAATCATTTCTGTTGTTTCTGAGGCTCGCATCCCTAATTTATTTTCCTTTTTACCTGCTGAAAAACCTGGTGTTCCTCTCTCCACAACAATAGCACTTATTCCATTTGAGTCGCCAATAGCACCTGTTCTTACCATTACTACTGCTACATCTCCTGATTTGCCATGGGTGATCCAATTCTTTGCTCCATTCAAAACATAATGATCACCATCTAGTACAGCTGTTGTTGTCATTCTTAAAGCATCAGAACCAGTATTGGCCTCAGTCAATCCCCATGCACCAATCCATTCACCAGTGCATAATTTAGTTAACCATTTTTTCTTCTGTTCTTCTGTGCCAAAGTACATGATATGTCCCGTACACAATGAATTATGAGCTGCCATTGATAAACCAACAGAACCACATACTTTTGCTATTTCTTGAATTGCTGCAACATATTCGAAATAACCAAGTCCAGCTCCACCATATTCTTCAGGAACGAGCACACCTAACAACCCTAACTCTCCCATTTTCTTCATTGTTTCAATAGGGAAATATTGCGCTTCATCCCATTCCATTAAGTTTGGACGGATATGCTTTTCTGCAAAATCTTTTGCCATGGCAGCAACCATTTTTACACTTTCACTTTGCGACATTTCAAAAAAACCCGGAGTTTGTTCAGTATGATTCATGTAGAGTAAGCCTTTATTTCTTATTTGTGTTTGTTCATTAATAGGATACTAAAGTAATAATATTATCTGAATACGATTCAATTTTAGTCTTACCTTCTAAGAAATCTAAATTTACCAAGAAGCAAAATCCAGCAACATTTGCATTCATTTTAACAATCATCTTGGCTACTGCCTCAACAGTACCTCCTGTTGCTAATAAATCATCATGAATCAATACTTTCATACCTGGTTGAATAGCATCTTTGTGAATCTCAATTGTTGCTGATCCATATTCTAATTGATAAGATTGCTCTATTGTTTCACCTGGCAATTTTCCTTTTTTTCTAACTGGCACAAATGGCAGATTTAAATGATTTGCAATCATCATTCCAAATAAAAACCCTCTACTCTCAACAGCAACAATTACATCAGGTTTTAGTGGAATTATTTCTGTGCAAAATGCTTCAACAATTTCTCTTACTAAATATGGATTGGCGAGTAATGGAGTTATGTCTTTAAATATGATGCCATCTTTAGGAAAATTAGGAACATCACGAATTTCACTTTTAATTTTTTGTTCAATCATTGAAGGAGTATATATTTCTCAATTTTACGAAATATTTCTTCATTCATAAGTATAATATTTTTTAGATCAGATTTGGATTTAAACGGACCATGTTGCTTTCTATAATTGATGATAATTTTAGCTAATTTATAACCAATATATGGGTTTTGAGCCAATTGCTTTTCTTCAATACTGTTTAATAAAAGAAAATTAATTTTAGAAGAATCAATGATAACATAAGATGACATTTTATTCAAAACCAAAGTATCCAATCCAAAAACTTCTTTCATTTGTTCCTTTGTTCTAAATCCACCAATTCGATTTCTATATTTAAATATTCTTCCAGCTAATGCTGAACTTACCCAAGGTAATGAATCTATAGTTGCACTATCAGCAACATTGATAGATACATTTTTTCTTGCTTCAGGCAATTGAAAATATTTTTGAAATACTGGACGCTCTGATTTTTTTGAGAAAATTAAATGTTTGCCAACAATTAGAATGGTTTTAGGATCCATACCAAATACTTTCAGAAGATCAGTTTCTTGAAAAACCTTTCCTCCTTTTTCAATAAATCGACACAACACTTTTGCTTGAAATTTTGAAAACCCAACTTGAATCAATTGATTTTCGCTTGCTGAGTCAATTGAAATTTTTGAACTAAATTCATTTATGTCAGCTATTTTTGTATTATTATTTCTAACAATTAATGCTTTATCAGCTTCCTCATCTAAATAAATAAATTCAGTTGAAATTGGGCTTAAATTACCTTGCCATAAATTATTCAAATAGATCCTTAATCCGAATACTAGCAACATAATTGCAAGTAATACATAAATCCCTCTTCTTTCTTTGCGTGGGAATGCAAAATATTCCCTCCAAAACCTTTTCCACATTCTCAAAAAAATTACAAAAACAATATCGGATATATCTTATAGATAGTTTAACTTTACTTGCATCTATTTTTAAAAAGTACTATAAATACAGTGGAGATAATAAGTAAAGAAGAATTTTCAACAGCAACAAAAATTGATAAGCTCAGAATGCCAGGCTTAGCATCTATGTTGATGGAACTGATGAAAATAAATGATGTCAACAAATTATATTCAAAATTTCATGAACAAGAGGGACTTGCTTTTGTAGATAGTGTTTTGGATACTTTAGGAATTAAAATTGAAATCGACCCAAATGATTTTAAACACATTCCAAAAGAAGGAGCATTTATTGCAATTGCTAATCATCCTTACGGTGGAGTGGAAGGATTAATACTATTAAAAATATTAAGTAGCATTAGACCTGATGTTAAATTAATGGCAAATTTCTTATTAAAGAAAATACCTAATTTAAGTGAATACTTTATTGCAGTAAACCCTTTTGAAACAGTCAAAAATACCTCTAGCATTTCAGGCATTAAATCAACAATCGAACAATTGCAAAATGGATTTCCAATTGGCATTTTCCCTGCTGGCGAGGTTTCTGCATTAAATACCAAAACCCAAAAGGTAATGGATAAACAATGGAACCCAGTGGTTGGAAAATTAATTTCAAAAGCACAAGTTCCTGTTTTACCAATTTATTTTCACGGCAATAACGGATTACTATTTAATTTATTAGGATTAATACATCCTACTTTAAGAACTGCTAGATTACCATCAGAGCTATTTAATAAAAAAGGATATACAATTAAAATGAGAATTGGGAAACCAATTCCTTTTAAAGAGATACAAGGACTGCAAACTCATGACAGAATACTTTCCTACTTACGAGCCAGAACTTATGCACTCGGATCGAGTATTGAAGTAAAAAAATTCTTCAAAACAAAAGTGTTTAGTATTAAGAAAAAACCTGAACAAATTGTTGAAGAAACATCTTCGGTATTAATTGAAAATGAAATCAATCAATTAAGGATTGACAAATTTGTAATGGCTGAAAAAAACTATGAAGTGTTTTTATCTAGCGCAATGAACATGCCCAATATCATTCAAGAAATTGGCAGATTGCGAGAAATAACTTTTAGAGAAGTAGGTGAAGGAACAAATAAGAAAATAGATTTAGATGAATTTGATATTCATTATAATCACTTATTAATTTGGGACAAAGAAGGTAAAAAAATAGTAGGGGCTTATAGAGTCGGCAAAGGTGATGAGCTGTTTTATAGATATGGTGTCAAAGGATTTTACATCAGTAATTTATTTAAAATACGGCCAGGTTTTCATAAAATCATGAATGAAGGATTAGAATTAGGTAGATCTTTTATTCGGAAGGAATACCAACAAAAAGCCTTGCCACTATTTTTACTTTGGAAGGGCTTGTTGATGTTTGTCTTAAAAAATCCGCATTACCGTTATATGTTTGGTCCAGTTAGTATCAGTAATAATTTTTCAAAGCTTTCAAAAGATTTAATAGTTGAATACCTAATTCAAAATTGTTATGATGAAGAATTGGCTAAAACAGTTAAACCTAAAAAGAAATTTGAAATGGAATTACTCGAAAGCAATTCTGATTTATTATTGAATAAAAAAACAAATATTAAATCACTTGATGCTCTCATTTCAGATATTGAAATAGATCACAATAAAGTACCTGTTCTACTAAGACAATACGTACAATTAAATGCAAAATTAATTGGGTTTAACATAGATCCGAAATTCAATGATGCCATTGATGGGTTTTTAGTTTTAGATACACATAAGATACCTGAAGATGTGATTAATATGTTAGGGAAAGAAAACAAGTAATATCTTCCAAATAATTTAAATAAATAAAGCCTGTAACAGTTATTTTTAAAGGCTTTCTGTTTAATATCACAAGGCATACATATAAGTAATAAAATACATTCCACTTTCTTATAAATAAAAAAACCTGCCAACATTATGTCGACAGGCTTTTAACTCAAATTATGATGATGAAGATTATTTAATTACCGCAAACCTAATGGTTGAAGTAGATTCTTGATTAGCAATATGAACAATATAAATTCCTGCTTCTAATTCTTCTGCACTAATATTTAATTGTTGTGCACCTGCATCAAACATTTTATTGTTTGCTACTAAAGCTACTTCTCTACCATTCACATCACAAACTTTTACAGTTAATTTTGATGGTTGGTTTAAAGTAAATGCAACAGTTGCATTTGAACTTGTTGGATTTGGATACAATTTCATATTGTTAACTGCCTTGGTTGAATTAATACCAATTGCACTGATTACAATATCCATTGAATCTTTTGAAATTTTAACACCATTATCCGCTGTTAATACAACTTTATAAGTTCCGTTAGCCGCATATGTATGTATAGGATTTTCCAAAGTTGAAGTTGAATTATCTCCAAAATCCCATGCATAAGTAAATGCATTTAATGAAGTATTAGTGAATGTTACATCGAAATTACTTACTAAAGCAGTGAAGCTTGCTGATACTGGTAATAAACTGTAGTTGTAGTTTTGTGGATCAAAATTTGTCCAAGTTGCAGTCCAATCATCAGAACCAAATGCACCAACATAAGTTGTAGGTTCAAATGCTGCATCTTGTAATCTAGGATTTGTAAAACTAGCACGACCCAATACTGGTGAACCTGCTAATGGTAAGCAATTAGGAACTGCTGCGAAAGGAGCAGATAACATTACTCCAGCATTTTCAGATATAACAGTATCCTTTTTAGCTAAATTATTGAACCAAGCTGTAACATCAAATGTGATGTTAGTTGATAATTTTTTCAAAGGAACTACACTTCCTGAAACAATTGTATTTGAAATTTGCAATAAATCTAAATTTGCATTGTTTGCAGCTGAATCTCCTTCAATATAAACACCATTTGGCCAACCCATGAATACTGAGTTATATGCTGAACAAGCTGTGTTTCTTCTTAATCTTAATGCGTTATTATATTTTGCATTTACTGTTGAAGATGATAATACCTTTGGACCAACACTTGTGATATTCGAAAACAATGCTTTCGTTTTTGGTGTAGCTTGATTTTGTCCTGTTGCATCATTATCTGATTCGAAACTATTTGAATCACCTGCTTGATCTGCAACGTTTGCATCACGAACAGCTAAACCAAATTGTACTTTACCTGAGAAACCGAAGTCTGTATCGAAGTCATCATCTACCCCTTTATATGCAATTAAATGTTTACAGTTAACTGTACCACCAAACCACTCAAATGAATCATCACCATTGAAACTTACCATTACGTAATCAACAATAGTTCCATTTCCAACACCACCCAATGTTAAACCATTGATCTCATTATTTGCAGAGAATGGAATACCACCAAACTCAATTCTTACATATCTTAATACACCTGAATTATCAGCAGCATTTGGACCACCATATTGACCGTCTCCATTTGCATTATTTACACCACCTTCAATAGTTGCTTGTCCGCCTACTGGATTAATTGGTGCATTACCTAAAATTATTACACCACCCCAATCACCGTAAAAACGTTGACCAGCTGGCTCATCAGAAGTAAATATAATTGGTTTATCAACTGTACCATCAGCAATTAATTTACCACCACGAGTTATGATTAAAGCTCCCTTAGTGTTTTTAATACCACGTATTACAGTACCTGCTTGAATAGTTAATGTTGCATTTGAATCAACATAAACGAAACCATCCATGCGATAAATTTTATTGTTAGTCCATGTTGTATTTGAAGTTATGTGACCTGATACAATTTGATATTGTGGACCTGTGTTGATAGTTACTCTTAAAGAATCTTTATATGTTTTCACTCCATTATCTGCAGTTAATACAACATTATATGCACCATTATTAGCATAAGTATGTACTGGATTCACATCAGTTGAAGTTGAATTATCTCCAAAGTTCCATGAATAAGTTAATGCATTAACTGAAGTATTTGTAAATGTTGCAACATTTCCATTTACTGAATATGTAAAACTAGGTGTTGCAGGCAATACACTATAGTTAGTTGTTTGAGGATCAAAATTAGCCCAAGTTGCAGTCCAATCTGTTGAACCAAATGCACCTATATAAGTTGTAGCTGTAAATGCAGCATTTTGTAATTTAGGATTTGTAAAACTAGCACGACCTAATACTGGTGATCCAGTTAAAGGTAAACAATTTGGAACTGCAGCAAATGGCGCAGTTAACATTACATCAGCATTTTCAGTCAAAACTGAATCTTTTTTTCCTGATCCATTGAACCAAGCAGTAACATCAAAAGTGATGTTAGTTGATAATTTTTTCAAAGGAACTACACTTCCTGAAACAATTGTATTTGAAATTTGCAATAAATCTAAATTTGCATTATTTGCAGATGAATCTCCTTCAATATAAACACCATTTGGCCAACCCATGAATACTGAGTTATATGCTGAACATGCTGTGTTTCTTCTTAATCTTAATGCGTTATTATATTTTGCATTTACTGTTGAAGATGATAATACCTTTGGACCAACACTTGTGATATTCGAAAACAATGCTTTCGTTTTTGGTGTAGCTTGATTTTGTCCTGTTGCATCATTATCTGATTCGAAACTATTTGAATCACCTGCTTGATCTGCAACGTTTGCATCACGAACAGCTAAACCAAACTGTACTCTTCCAGAATATCCAAAGTCTGTATCGAAGTCATCATCCACCCCTTTATATGCTATTAAATGTTTACAGTTTACTGTACCACCAAACCACTCAAATGAATCATCACCATTGAAACTTACCATTACGTAATCAACAATAGTTCCATTTCCAACACCACCCAATGTTAAACCATTGATCTCATTATTTGCAGAGAATGGAATACCACCAAACTCAATTCTTACATATCTTAATATACCTGAATTATCAGCTGCATTTGGACCACCATATTGACCGTCTCCATTTGCATTATTCACACCACCCTCAATAGTTGCTTGTCCGCCTACTGGATTAATTGGTGCATTACCTAAAATTATTACACCACCCCAATCACCGTAAAAACGTTGACCAGCTGGCTCATCAGAAGTAAAAACAATTGGTTTATCAATTGTACCATCAGCAATTAATTTACCACCACGTGTTACAATTAAAGCTCCTTTTGAAGATTTAATTCCGCGGATAACTGTACCTGGTTGAATTGTTAATGTTGCATTTGAATCAACATAAATAAATCCATCCATACGATAGATTTTGTCGTTTGTCCAAGTAGTGTTAGTCGAGATGTGACCTGAAACTACCTGAAATTGTGCATTTGCGAAAGAATTTGCAAAAAGCACGATCATTACTGCTAGTAATAATTTTTTCATAATAATGTATTTATTTTTTTCCAAAACTATCCTTACAACATTAGGTTAATGTTAAATCGAAGTTATTTGTAGGTTATAAATGGATTAATTTAAAAACCTAACGCATAAAAAAAGCAACCTAATTAGGTTGCTTTTTTTATGCGTTACTAGCAATTAAAATTTATAGGTTAAACTTAAAGAGTAAGTCGTTCCAAAGTTTGTTCTTTCAATTAAATTATCTTTATCAGCATCATAAGTTTTATTCTTATCTAAATCTTGATAAAACACTCTACTTTGATTTAATAAATCTGAAACATTTGCTTTCATCTCAAATCTTTTCAAGAATACTTTTGATAATTGTATATCAATTTGGTTTCTTGGTGCTTCCCAAACATTTTCATAACCTAAGAAACCTGCTTCTCTAATTCTTCTACCAATAACATTATAAAGAATATTAGCACCTAAACCAGTTTCAGGATTGTAATAACTTAAGGTTGCATTAAACAAATAAGGAGATTGACCTTGTAGTGGACGAATACTATCTTGAACGTTTGTTTCTTTCCTTAAATCAACTTTTGATTCAATTCTTGCATAATTTGCAGAGATAGTGAAGTCATTCCAACCTTCCCATGCAAATGCATTGATGTTGTTCAAGAAATTTAATTTTTTTCTGAATTCCAATTCAATTCCATAATTCTGTGCTTCTGAAACATTTTTGAAAGACTTAGTTCTGTTGCTTCCTCCTAAATATACTGCTTCAATTGGATCTTTAAATTCTTTATAAAAAGTTGTAACTGAAATAATTTCTCCAGCATTTGGATACATTTCAAATCGTGCATCAAAATTATTAATTGTTGCTCTTTTTAATTTTGTATTTCCAAGTATTAAAGTATTTGTGATAAAATCTTCAAATTCAAATGGAGCTAATTCTCTAAATTCAGGACGAGAAACTGTTTTTGAATAAGCCAATCTTAAATTTATTTTCTCTGATAAAGAGTATGTAAAGTTGAATGATGGTAAGATGTCAATATTTGTTGTATCTACAACTGTAGAATCACCATAAGAATTTAATTTAATAGAATTAGATTCAATTCTTGCACCCCAAACAAATCTAATTTTCTTAGTCAGTTTATTATCTAACATGATAAAAGCGGAATGTAAGTTATTTGTAGCTTGATAAGCAGCAGTAGCATTAGAAATATCTTCTAATAAAAATCCATTCATTTGTCCACCAGTAGTATCAGGTATATTGCTTGCATCAAAAATATGTGCTGGGTCTAAAGCTTTGATAGAATCTGGAACAAAAAATCCTATCTGCTTATACGCTAAAAACCTAGATTCAAATTCTCTTGAACGAGTTTGCGTAGCCACTCCAATTTTTATCGCACTTTTCTCTTTTAAAAAGTTAAATGGAATATTTAAATCAGTTGAAACTGAGTAATTGTTTTCATTTAAAGCTGAATAAAACTTTCTAGCGTTTTTATCAGGTGTAAAATTAATTTGGGCTAAGTAAGGATTATCAGGAGTTTGAATTGATTTTGTATAAGCCAATGTTCTTGAATTTGGTTCATCTCTTGAAACTCTACTATAACCTACAGTTGTTCTCCATTTTACATTTGAAGTAAACTGTTTTTCAAAATTCAATTGAGAAGAAAATAATTTTTTGCTAGTGTATTCATATGAATAACCTTTCACTAAAAAAGTATCAGGTCTTAATGATTCTAAATCATTACCATTTCTAAGAATTGTATTATTTTCAGTGTTCAAACTGAAAATATTTTTAAATGAAATTTTTGAAGTTTTACTTAATTGGTATGAAGCATTAGCTAATGCTCCCCAAAAAACTATATTTTTATAATTATCGTCTTTGTATTCAAATCTTTTTCCATCTGCATCAAAATCTTGACGCTCTATTCTATTAAAACGATCTGTGTTGTTATAGGTAATACCTGTTATTAATCCAGCATCTCTTCCAGCAATTTTTCTTTTAGAACCATACAATATTTGGAATGAACTTCCTGGTGCAGCACCATTTACCATTTCATTACCCCAATCATTTTTAACTGTTTTTGTTAATGCAGCAACTTTCCTTGAATTGGTCGGATAGTTTGCTTTATCAGGTAATCCATCTATAAAATTTCTAGTTCCATCATCTACTCCTAAATAATCATACTTTCCAGTTGTAGAGTTTTTATAGAAGTTTTTACCAGTAGATATTGTATTGAAATTTGAACCAATAGTTGCACTAAAAAATGTTTCTTCTGGAAAATCTTTAGTATTTAATTGAATGACACCACCCGCGAAATCACCAGGTAATTCAGGCGTTGCAGCTTTAGTAATAGTTAAATTATCTAATAAATTTGACGGGAAAATGTCAAATGAAAAAGCTCTTCTATCTGGCTCAGTACTTGGTAATGGAGATCCATTAATCATAGCCACATTGTATCTATCTGTTAAGCCTCTTATAATTACAAACTTGTTGTCTTGAATACTTGCTCCACTTACTCTTTTCAAAACATCACTGGTGCTTCTATCTGGTGATCTTTTGATAATATCTGAAGAAATACCATCAGAAATTGCGATGTTGTTTTTTTGAATGGTGTATAAAGATCCAATGCTTTCTTTTTTATAAGATGAAGTAATAACAACTTCTTGTACAGATTTAGCATTTTCTTCCATAGCAACATTCATGTTGACTGTTTTGCCAGCAACAACTACTACTCCATCAATCGCTTTAGTATTGTAAGAAACATACTTAAATATTAATTTATATGTACCTGGAGCGATATTAGAGATTTCATATTGTCCATCAAAATTGGTTTGAACACCAATTGTAGTTCCTTCAACCAACACAATTAAACCAATTAAAGGCTCATTGTTTGTTTTATCGATCACTTTACCAATTATTTTACCTTTGGTAGTAGATTGCGCAAATGATTGATTACCAATCACATTGATTATTATTACTAGGATAGTAATAATTGTTTTAATTTTCTTCATTGCATTATTTGAGTTGATACAAAAGTATCCCAGCAATGTTAAGCCAATGTTAATGACTTATTAAGAAATAGCAATGAGAATGTTAGGCAGTTGTTAATAGTACTTTTATTATGATTTTGTTTCATTTGATTGGTAAGGAAGTCCTACCATTTTGAAAACAAAATGCAAAAGCCAAATTGGGCCTATTAATAAATATTGAATATCTTCTAAAAATGAAGGTTTCTTCCCTTCAATTTTATGCCCAATAAATTGAAAAATCCAAGCCACCACAAATAATAAGGAGAATACTTTCCACATTTCAATTCCACCGGCTTTTTCATTTAATTCAATTTCAACAATTAAAAATGAAAAGAAACCTACCACTATAATCATTGCAAATGCCAATATTGGAGATAAGCGGTAATAATAATACAGTGCAAAAGCAATTACAATGGAGGCCCAGTTAATATAGGGGAATGACTTCATACTTTCAGGCATTGGGATTGACCAAACCAATCCTAATAAACTAAACACAATAGTTGGCACAGCAATCCAATGAATTGCTTTGTTCAACTTATTTTGATGACTCTCGCTATAGTGATTAAGTAAAGTGTCAAGTTTTGTCATTGCAAAAAGTTTAGATTATCAAAAAATAAATTCCAAAAATTATAAAAAATACAATTTCCTAAATATTGTTTTTAGAATTCTTATTTCGCAAATGATACTGCCCTTGTCTCTCTAATAACTGTCACTTTCACTTGCCCTGGATATGTCATTTCGGTTTGAATTCTTTCTGCAATATTAAATGCCAATGTTTCTGCTTCTTGATCAGTTATTTTTTCACTTTCAACAATCACTCTTAATTCCCTACCTGCTTGGATTGCAAAAGTTTTTTCAACTCCAGGATATGATAAAGCAAGGCTCTCCATATCTTTTAATCGTTTGATGTAACTTTCTACAACTTCTCTTCTTGCACCAGGACGAGCACCTGATATAGCATCACATGCTTGAATAATTGGAGATAGAATACTTGTCATCTCTATCTCATCATGATGAGCGCCAATTGCATTGCATACTTCAGGATGTTCCTTATACTTTTCAGCTAATTGCATACCTAAAATTGCATGTGGCACTTCTGGATTTTCTTCTGATACTTTTCCGATATCATGCAAAAGACCAGCACGTTTAGCCATCTTAACATTCAAGCCAAGTTCAGTTGCCATAATTGCACAAAAATTGGCTACTTCTCTTGAATGTTGTAATAAATTTTGACCATAAGAAGAGCGATACTTCATACGTCCAATCATTCTGATTAATTCAGGATGAAGACCATGTATACCTAAATCGATTACTGTTCTTTCACCTGTTTCAATAATTTCTTCTTCTAATTGCTTACGTGTTTTTGCAACTACTTCCTCAATTCTCGCTGGATGTATACGTCCATCAGTTACTAAGCGATGTAACGATAGTCTTGCCAATTCTCTTCTTACAGGATCAAATCCAGATAATATAATGGCTTCAGGTGTATCATCAACAATAATTTCAATTCCTGTAGCCGCTTCTAACGCACGTATATTTCTACCTTCTCTACCAATAATTCTACCTTTTACTTCATCACTTTCAATATTGAAAACTGAAACAGTATTCTCAATGGCCGCTTCAGTGGCAGAACGTTGAATTGTTTGAATAACAATTTTCTTCGCTTCTTTTACGGCAGTCATTTTAGCATCTTCAACAATGTCTTTAATCATTGACATGGCATTGGTTCTGGCTTCATCTTTTAAGGCTTCAACCAATTGAGATTTTGCCTCATCCACAGACAAACCAGAAATTTTCTCTAATTGCTTTACTTGCAATTGATGAGATTGTTCTACTTCTGCTTTTTTCTTATCTAATATTTCTTGCTGACGAACTAAATTTTGACGTTGAGTATCTAGTTCTGTTTCTTTGCGAGTGGCATTTTCAATTTTCTGCCCAAGTGATTGCTCTTTTTGTTTTAAGGTATTATCTCTTTGAGCAGCTTGGTTATTTTTTTGATTGATTTCCTGTTCATGCTCGGTTTTCATTTGCAAAAATTTCTCTTTTGCTTCAAGCATTTTATTTTTCTTCAGAATTTCGCCTTGAGCTTCTGCTTCTTTCAATATCTGTTGAGCCTTTTCTTTGGATATTTGCTCATGATCTTTGATACTTTTCTTAAGTATTACTCGAGCAATCAAAAACCCAACTAATAATGCTACAATCCCTACTACTAATAATTCTATTGCCATATTCTAAATATAAAAACCGTTAAAAATTTTGCATAGCCTAGTATTGATTTTCAATACGAAACTCACAAAACCGTTAACGGCTTGTTATCAGAATAATATTATTGCCTAAATAAGTACTCACTTAGCTTTTTATCAATGCTCTCAACTTGTTGAGAAACACTGAGGCTAGTGGCACTTTGTAGTCGGTCTAAATTCAAATGCTCCGTAGCAATTTGCAAAACGCACATTGACAGTAGGTCTTGCTTATCACGCACTGCATAGTTTTCTTGAAATTCCTTTATACGGTCATTCACTAACTTTGCAGCTTTCCGAACATTTTCTTCATCCTCACTATTTATTTTCAAAGGATAAACCCTGTCGGCAATGTTTATTTTTATGGAAATCTCTCCCATTTTCTGATGTTTCGCTATTGATTATTTATTCAATATAGCTATACACTTATCTATTTCACGCACAAAATCGTTAATTTTTGCCTTAATGTCAAGTGTCTTTTCATCTGTCCCAGCCACGCTTTTTGCCAATTTGAGCACTCGGTGCTTCTCTTCGAGCTCTTTAAGCTGTGATTTTAGTTCAGAAGATACTATTCTAAAATGTTCGTTTTCGTTTAATAAAAGGTCATTTTGCTCTCTTAAAGCATCACAATACTCCAAAAGCATATCTACTTTTTTTTCGATACTATCTATACCCTTGGTTAATGCTGCCATGCTTTAATATGTTTTCGAACTGAATTAATTTCTTTCAACATTATTTAATTCCAGTCCAATAACTCAACTAAGTTACAAAAAAAGAATTAATTAGGCTTTTCTGATTTCTGCTCCAGCCTCTTTTTCAAATTGATTAATCAATTTATTCATTACTTGGTCTATCTCTTGGTCTGTCAAAGTTTTTTCTTCGTCTTGCAATAAGAAACTCAATGCATATGACTTTTTGCCTGCGGGTAATTTATCACCTTCATACACATCAAATACCGAAACTTCTTTCAATAAATTCTTTTCCGTTTTTCTAGCAATTGTTTCCAATTGTTCAAATTGAACCTTTTTCTCTAAAAGCATTGATAAATCTCTACGAACAGCAGGAAACTTAGGTACTGATAAATAATTTATTTTCCTTTTTTGAATCAAACTAAAAATGGCATCCCAATTAAAATCCGCAATCCATACTTCTGAATTAATGTCCAACTTCTTCAAAACGGCTTTAGGAACTACCCCCAATTTTACTAACTCTGTGTTTTTAATACTGTAGCTGAAACCCTTTGATAAAACTGCATCGCTGTAAGAACTACTTTGATAATTTGATAAACCCAATCGATTTAAAATTTGCCCAACAATTGCGGTTAATGTATAAACAGTTACCTTCTCTTGTTTTTGATTCCAGTGCTCAGCACTTTTATTACCAGATATAAATAAAGTTAAATGTTGAACTTCAGAATATTTTTCATTTTTGAAATGGTAACTACTTCCAAATTCATACAATTTCAAATCTTGTTGTTTTCTATTTTGATTATATGAAACTGCCTCCAACCCCGAGAAGTAAAGCGACCCACGTAAAACATCTAATTCATTACTTAATGGATTTAATATTTTTACTTCATCTTCAGTATTTAAAATTCTATGATATTCAGAAGTAGTTAAAGAGTTGGACATCATCTCATGGTAACCCAATGAACTTAATAATTCAGAAATAATTTCCTTGGTATTTTCCTCATCTGGTTGATTACTGAAAGATAAAGAAGATCTTAATTGGCTTGGCATTTCAATTTGATTCAAACCATAAATTCTTAAAATTTCTTCAATCACATCACACTCCCTTGTAACATCAACTTTAGAAGTTGGGATTTTTAATTTTAACCCTTCCTCATTTTCTTCTAAAATTTTTATCTCCAATCCAGTTAAAATATTTCGAATAATTTCAGAAGGTATTTTCTTTCCAATTAATCTTGCAGTATTAAAATAAGACAAATCAACCACTGACTCTAATATAGGTTCTGGATATATATCAATCACTGAAAAATTTGATTTTGCCTCTGCATTTTCTGCTAACAATTTAACTGCATATTTCAAAGCAGTTAAAGTTAAATTTGGATCAGTCCCTCTTTCAAATCTAAAAGATGAATCTGATTTTAGATTGTGTGTTTTAGAAGTTTTACGCACTGAAGTTGCATCAAAATAAGCGGACTCTAAGAATATATTTTTTGTGTTTGAATCGACTGATGAGTTAATCCCTCCCATTACTCCAGCAATGCAAAGAGGTTTACTCTCATCACAAATTACCGTATCCGTATTAACTAATTTTTGATCAACATTATCAAGTGTAATTATTTGCTCTCCAGCTTTTGCTTTTCTAACAATGATTTTATTTCCTGCAATTTTATCTGCGTCAAATGCATGCATGGGCTGACCTAAAGCATGACAAACATAATTGCTTATATCTACAACATTATTGATTGGTTTTAATCCAATTGATTGCAATCTATTTTTCAACCATTGTGGTGATTCTTTAATTACTACATCTTGTAAATAAATAGCAGAATATCTTTTACAATCACTATTGCTTAAAACTTCAACTGAAATTGGAGATGTCACTGATGCATCAGTTAAAGCCAATTCAAATGATTTTAAATTAGTTTGCAAAATTGCAGCTAAATCTCTTGCTACTCCTAAATGGGAGGCAGCGTCTGCTCTGTTTGGTGTTAATCCAATTTCAAATACAAAATCAGAACTTATTTTGAAATATTCAGATGCAAGCGTTCCTATTTCAAGATCAGCTGGTAAAACTAAAATACCTTCATGTGATTTGCCTAAACCTATTTCATCTTCCGCACAAATCATCCCTTCTGAAACCTCTCCTCTTATTTTCGACTTGCTAATTTTAAATGATTCTCCACTTAATGGATGAACAGTTGTCCCAACTAATGCAACTATAACTTTTTGTCCAACTGCAACGTTTGGAGCGCCACAAACTATTTGCAATAATTCAGGTTGACCAACATCCACTTTTGTGATTCTTAATCGATCGGCATTTGGATGTTGAATACATTCTTTCACCAAGCCAACCACTAAGCCCGACAGCCCTCCCTTAACAGATTCCACTTTATCTAAGCTTTCTACTTCTAAACCAACGTCTGTTAATAAGACACTTAATTCATCTGCCGTTTTTGCTGTTTCTATGAAATCTTTTAACCAGTTGAGTGAAATTTTCATTTATTCTTAATTGAATTTTGAAATAAAGTATTCAAAAATTGAAGCAAAGTTAACAATTTGCTTTTGTTTTATAGGTATTGAGGGGATATAATAGGCATTTTTCTGGTTTTAATTTAAATTTTTAATAAGGTCTGACATATACCAAATAATGTGTTTTTGAATACAGGATGTATTTTTTACTTCTTATCACTTATTCAATTAAAAACTGGCGAGTTAAAACCTAATCCAAATTTTATTAATCTTTAAAAATAATTCTTGATATTCACGTTGGCTTTTTATTAAATGAGAATTACTCAAAAAATTTTAATCGCATTTTTTACTTTAATTGGATTGAGTTCAAATGCTCAAGAAAACAGGTTATATTTTTACCATGGTAATCTATATAGTCAAATTAGTTCATTTGAAAATTCTCAATATATAAAAGGGCTGATTGGAACTACGTATGGATATGAGAGTGAACATCAACCTAAAGGAAGTATTTTTCTATATAGCATTGGCTTAACAAGAACTGAAAAAGGTTTTGTTGCATTATATGAAAAACAAAATTCGGTACGCTATGAAGTCCGTGCTACAAGTAAACACTTTGGTATTCCTTTTACATTTGGAGTTAGTCAGAAATATAAAAATTTAATTTTTGATATAAAATTTGGCAGTTTAGTTAATTTCATATTGAGCAAAAAAGATGTTATAAGAAAAGCATATTTTTATGAGACAAATGAAACAAGCATAAAAAGCTACAATAAATTAGCTTTTGGAGATTTAGGCTTAATCTTAAGAACTTCCATTGGTTATAGAGCTTATGAAAATTTAGATTTAGTTTTAGAATATCAGTACTTCTTCGACTTTACAGGGTACACTGACTTTAATGATTTACTTAACCAAAGAGGGATTGTTGCTGGGATTAAAATTAAATTACAAGAATGAAGTTAGCTGTTTTTTCATATGCAATAATTATTACTTTATTTACAATTACAAGTTGTGAATGCCCTGAAGAAAGTATTTATACAAATTATTTTCATATTGAAGATAAATACATGAATAACACCCCCTATACAGGAAAAGAAACTATTGTATTTGTTTCAGACGATGGAAACCATGACACGTTAAAGTTTAAAACGCAAAATGATTCAATAACCACAACTATTGTAAACGTAACAATGGAGGATGCTCAAGAATGTCATGATAATTTAGTTTATTGTGAAAATAAGTATTATAGTTTTTATTGCATACAAGATCCTTTAAAGCATTTTGATTTTGGAATTCAAACATCCTTTAGTCACCCAAATTATTATTCTAACACATATCTTGGTGAAATATTGTATTTAAAAATATTTAACAACTTTAATTATAAATCTGGAAATATTAATTGCCGTAATAATAACTTCTTTCCACCAATGGGAACTACCAAAACATTTAATAATGGAAAAGAATTTAACAATACTTTTCAACTTTTTGTAAATAATGGAGAAATAGGATCAGGCTACTATTTTAATACCGAATTAGGAATAATCAACTTAAATTTCAATAACGTAAATTATTGCTTTGAAAGATTTGAATAATTTTTTGATTCAAACATATTGATTTACAAATTCCCTTCATCAGCAAAACTATAATATCCTACATTTGAAATAATTAAATGATCAATTAACCTTACATCCATTAGCTCTCCTGCTTGCTTTATTTTTCGAGTTAAATTGACATCTTCTTGACTAGGTTTTAAATTACCTGAAGGATGATTATGGGCAACAATGATATAACTTGCTAAATGGTCAATGGCAACTTTAAGTATCATTCTAATATCAGCAATTGTTCCACTAACTCCACCACTACTCATGCATTGTTTTTTAATTATTCTATTGGCTCGATTTAAATAAATAACCCAAAATTCTTCATGTTTTAAATCATGAAAATCATTCACCAAATAATTAAATCCATCTTTACTTGATAATAGCTGTTGATTCAATTCAACACTTTGTTCTTTTCTTCTTAAACCTATTTCTAAGCCTGCAATAATTGAAATAGCTTTAGCCTCACCTATTCCTCTGAAAACTTTTAATTCATTGATGCTTAGTTGTGCTATGGTAGATAGGCTGTTATTAAAACTGGAAAGTATTCTTCTAGAAAGCTCAACTGCTGATTCCTTATCATTCCCTGATCCAATTAATATGGCTATTAATTCAGAATCGGTTAATGCTTGCCTTCCTTTTGCAAGCAACTTTTCTCTTGGTTTGTCATCATCCGACCAATTTCTGATGCTGATTTTTTCTGCTGTTTTATTCACAGTAGCAAGGTCGGTTAAAAATAAAAAATCCCACACTGTATAAGTGCAGGATTATTTATAAGTATTTTGAAAGTAGAATTAACTACTATTTTAAAGCATTAACAAATTTTGTCAATTTTGACTTATTGTTTGATGCTTTATTTTTGTGAATTACATTCTTTTTAGCCAAACGATCGATCATTGAAGTTACTTTCTTCAATAATTCAGATGCTTCTGTTTTGCTTGTTGCTCCACGCAATCTTTTAACTGCATTTCTGGTAGTCTTTGCTTGATACCTGTTTCTCAGTCTTTTAGTAGCGTTAGCTCTAATTCTTTTAATCGATGATTTATGATTTGCCATTTCTTATACTATTTCAAAAGGACTGCAAATATACGGCAGAAAATGAAAAATCCAAATAGGAATTACAAAATCATTGATTATTTATATATTTACCTTATAAAATTATGAAAAAATATCGCTTTTTATTACTGCTAACGGCACTTTTTATTGGTTTACAAGTATTCTCTTGGGGCTTTTTTGCTCATAAAAGAATAAATAGATTGGCTGTTTTTACGCTTCCAAAGGAAATGATGGGCTTTTATAAGAGTAACATCAATGCAATTACTGAAATGGCTGTAGGACCAGATAAACGTCGTTATACAGATAAAGAAGAAGCTCCAAGGCACTACCTAGATGCTGACCATTATGGCCTGAACCCATTTGATAGTATCCCTATGAAATGGAAAGAAGCTGTTGCTAAATATTCTGAAGATACTTTAAAAGCATATGGTACCGTGCCTTGGAGAATCCAGGAACGTATGGCAGAATTAACTAAAGCTTTTGAAAATAGAGATTCGGCTAAAATTGTTTTTTATTCAGCAGAAATCGGGCATTACGTTTCTGATGCCTGTGTACCATTACATTCTACTGAAAACTATGATGGACAGTTAACCAACCAAAAAGGAATTCATGGTTTTTGGGAATCACGTTTACCTGAATTGTTTTCAAATGATTATAATTATTTTGTTGGAAAAGCCAGGTATTTAGATGATCCTTTGAAAACCTCATTTGATATTTTAAAAGGAAGTTTTGCTGCTATGGATTCTGTTTTAAAATTTGAAAAAGAATTATCTGCATCCTATCCTTCTGATAAAAAATATAGCTATGAGCAAAAAGGAAAGAAAAATGTGCAAGTTTATTCAGTGGAATATTCAAAAGCTTACCATGATAAAATGGATGGAATGGTTGAGCGTAGGATGAGAACTGCTATATTAATGGTTGGTAGCTATTGGTACACTGCATGGGTAAATGCAGGTCAACCGAATATGAAAAAACTAATCAACAAAACTGTTAATACTTCTGAAAAACAACAAGTACAAAAAGAAGAAGAAGGATATATGAATGGGAAGGCTATTGGGAGACCGGAATAGGGTAATGTGTTAATTAGTTAATGAGATAATTAGCTAATTGGGCTAAGGAACTTTCAAAAACTAAAATCGACAATGTTGTTCAACAAATAGAAGGAATTGGCTTTAATATTAAAGGCAAAAAAAATAGTTATTGTGATAATTAGCTAATTGGGCTAAGGAACTTTCAAAAACTTAAATAGATAAAGTTGAACAATATTTAGAAGGAATTGGCTTTAATATTAAAGGCAAAAAAATAGCTAATGTGTTAATTAGTTAATGTGATAATTAGCTAATTGGGCTAAGGAACTTTCAAAAACTTAAATAAACAAAGTTACTTAACATCATAGAAGGAATTGGCTTTTGTGAATAAGGCAAAAAAAATTAGCTAATTTGTTAATTAGCTAATTTTTAAATAATGAGTACTAAATTGATTATGCGTATGAATTCAACATTACAGGCATAACAAGCATCAATACATCTTCGTTATTATCTGCATTGACAGGGAATAAAATACCTGCTCTATTTGGTGTTGACATTTCTAAAGCAACCTCTTCCGTTTCAAGATTAGAAAGCATTTCTACTAAAAATCTAGCATTAAATCCAATTTCAATATCTTCTCCTTCATATTGACAGCTCAATCTTTCATAAGCTTCATTTGCAAAATCTAAATCTTCAGCTGAAATTTGTAATTCAGAACCTGATATTTTTAATCTTACTTGATGAGTAGTTTTATTTGCGAAAATTGATACACGACGTAAACACGATAAAAATAATGCTCTTTCAATGGTCAATTTGTTTGGATTATTTACAGGAATTACTGCTTCGTAATCAGGATATTTTTCATCTATTAAACGACAAATTAAATTGATATTGTTGAATGAGAAAAAAGCATTTGCATTATTGTATTCTACATTTACATTCACATCTTCTGCTGGCAATGATGATTTCAAAAGGTTCAATGCTTTTTTAGGTAGAATAAAAGAACTGCTTACATCAGCCTTTGCATCTCTTCTTCTATATCTTACTAATTTATGTGCATCAGTAGCAACGAAAGTAATGTTCTCTGTTGACATTTGACAATACACACCTGTCATTGCTGGACGAAGTTCATCTGTACTTACAGCAAATAAAGTTTTCCCAATTGCTTCAGCTAAAGTAGAGGCTGAAATAGCTAATGAAGCTGCATTTTCAACTTTAGGAATTTTAGGAAAATCTTCCCCATTCTCCCCACTTAATTTATACTTACCGTCTCCAGCACTCATTTCAATTGCGAAATTCTCGTCATTAATAGTGAATATTACTGGTTGATCTGCGAAAGTTTTTAAAGTATCTAATAATATTTTTGAAGGAACAGCAATTTTACCATTCTCTTTTGCTTCTACATTTAAAGTAGTGGTCATCGTTGTTTGAAGATCTGTTGCTGATATAGTTAACAGCCCACTATTAATTTCAAATAAGAAATTCTCCAATATTGGCAATACGGTATTGCTACTCAATGCACCACTAATCGATTGCAATTGTTTTAACAAAGCGGAAGAAGAAACAATAAACTTCATTTAGTTTGATTTTTTAAATTGTACGAAACAAATATAGAATTTTAATTTAATTTTTGAGACTATGTTCAATAAATCCAAAATACTCAAATTATGCCAAATTTGGCGTAATTCAGCCTATTTGAATAGCATTCAAAACAAATCAAAAAATCAATTTAATGCTTTTACAGGAGCATTAAAAAAGTCTTGATATCTAACGATTAATCGGTTAAAAGTTCGGTACTGACCATTGGCGATTACTTTGTCGTTAATCACTACAAATACCCTATCTAAATCAAATTCAACATCTTTCCCTTTTTGTACAAATGCCCTTCCATCCCAGTATCTTTTGTAAATTTTGGCATTTTTTGAAACACCCTCTTTATCCACCAATGTAATACTTGCTAATAAATTTTGGCTGCATATAACAGAATCTTTAGTGGATTGAGCCAAGTTGATTAAGTTTTCATATTGCACATCCATGTATTGTTCTAAATAATTTCTTAAGAAATCAGCATTGACATTGTTTTTGGCCACTTCGCCTGATCCATTGGAGAGTCCAACAAATTCTCGATTTTGAATTTTTAACAAGAAAGATTCTTTTGGATTTTGAGGATAATCAACTTTAATGATATCAATAAATGCAGGATGATTTCTAAAAATTTCTCGATCACGCCAAACTTCTGGATTGCTATTAAATCTTACTGTTAAATAACCTTCAAACCCTGGTATGTGCGTAATTACTGGCTCCGAAGCATCTTCTAATAACATAAAAGTTCCAGTTCCCTCCATCGTTGCTCCACCCACAAAGAAACATTTTAGTAAATCATCTTCTTCGTAAATTTGAACTTTAATTGAACTTGTTGCCAATTGCTTCATCACATTTTCACGCATTGGTTTATTTACTGGTGATTTCACTTCCACTCTCTTAATTGTTTCCAATAAAATATTTACAATATCTTTTCTCGCAGGTATACTGTCATTTACAAACCACCCCGCTTTGGTTCTTTGCACAGTTAAAATTTTACCTTGTTTATTGGTTATGGTTACTTTTGTGATGGATGCAGTATCCTGAACTGAAAAATCTTTAATATTCTGGCCTATTGTCCCTTTGTTTGATTTGTATTGAAACAAATAAAAAACAAGTGAAACCAGGATAAGGATTAAAAGTAAATAGATATAATTTTTTTTCATAAGTTTTGTTAACATTAAATGCTACTTAGCATATCTTCTCTTGCGTGCATAATAAATAAAAATGCCTGCTATAATAATCACAACATTTGGAAATAATAAATTAATTATTTGCCATGATAATTTTTGTGATTTAATTTTTCCTTTATCTAAAGTTCGCAATTTTACTTCCTTTGATCTTGCCTCAATTATATTTGAATCATCAGATAAATAATCTACTGCATTCATAATGAAATTCTTATTTGCAAATGATTTTCTACTGAATCGATCATAACCCAATGGATAAACTGCACTGTCCTTCTTAGATACATAATTTTTAATAATATC
Source organism: Sphingobacteriaceae bacterium (assembly GCA_965279595.1). Classification (GTDB taxonomy): domain Bacteria; phylum Bacteroidota; class Bacteroidia; order Sphingobacteriales; family Sphingobacteriaceae; genus CAIKLP01. Next base: position 1,475,946 of record OZ257246.1, on the reverse strand, counting down.
ACCATCAGAAACAACAATCATTCTAGCGGGCTTACTTGATTCTAAAAATTTGATACTATCATTTTTTGCTACTAATCTGTTTTTATATAATGATGTAAATGTTCCTTCCAAAGCTACTGCAGCCATTACTCCAGACTTATTAAATTGTGAGGGGTTAGGTTCAATTGATAATAAATTTAATGAAATGCGTACAGGTGCATTTAATACTTTTGTATATTTTGAAGATTGAAGTAATGCTGTTTTCTTAACACCTGTAACATCAATTGTATCTATTGAATTACTAAATTCAGAACGTACCCCATCTAAATTTTTAACTACAGGATGTATGGATGAAGAAATATAAATAGGGTAAAATAACCATGGCATTAAATCTGATTGCGTTTGAGCTCCTACATTACCAGTAACCACAGGTATTGGGGCACATTGAACATCCTGAATCAAATCGTTATTTATGCGAACCCCATAAGTGAATAATTGATCATCTAAATTCAATGGATAGGTTGAAGTTAACATACTTGCATCTGTTCCCAAACTATCCATGTCAGCATTTAAATTTTCTACCAACCATAATACACTCCCACCTTGCATCACAAATTGATCGATGTTAAATTTTTCACCTTCTAAAAATGATTTGGTTGGCTTTGCTATTATTATTGTTTTGTATTTATTTAAATCTTTAGGAGAGGTTGCAGGCAAATAAACAAAATCAACTTTGTAGGATTCTCTTAATGATTTTATTGCATCGGCAGTTTGCAAGGTATCTAATTCACCATGCCCATAAATAAATGCAATATGTGGTTTACCTAGAGAACTTACTTTTTTAATCCCATTCACTAATTGAAACTCCAAATTCATGACTGAATTATTAAGCACTTCTTCTGCTGAGGATGCAACAGTATTACTTTGTAATAGAGACAATGCAATTTCTCTTCCTCTATAACTAATAATTGCTCCAGGTATAACAATTTGTTGTCTAGAACCATTTTCATCACTCATTTGTACATTGATAGGAGTTAATCCTTTAGTAACTAACTGCTGAATAACTTCATCTCTTACTTTTACATCTTGATCTTCTAAAGGATTGATAAACTCATACTCTAAATTACCTCCAGCATAAGCACGTAAATCATTAAGTGTTTCTTTAGTTGCTTTACTTAATCTTTTAAATCCAGCTGGAAAATCTCCTTCTAAATAAACCTTTACATAAACAATATCGTCCAGATTCTTTACAAGCTCTTTACTTGCATTTGATAAGGTATATCTGTTTTCTTTAGTAAAATCAGTTCTGAAAAAAATAAAACCTGAAATAATATTTACTAAAAAAATCACCAATAAAAAAACAATTAGCTCAAAATAAGCTTGCTTTTTATAAGTTCTTTTTTGTTTTACTTTATCTTTCATACTTACCATTTCCTACTCTCCAATTTAGTTTTAGTGGCTAGTATAAAAAGCCCAATGAAACTTAAAAAATAAATAACATCTCTACTATCCATTACTCCTCTACTTATTGATTGATAATGATCATTGATTCCCAATTTCAAAATAAAATCATCAATTCTACCAAATAAATCCAATTTGCTAAAAGATTCAAAGCCGGTAAAACAAATAAAGCAAACAAAGACCGCTAAAATAAATGCCACAATTTGATTGTCGCTAATTGATGATGCGAAAACACCTACAGCTACGAAGCAGGCTCCTAAAAACAATAAACCAATATATGAACCTAAAACAGCACCAGAATCTATATTCCCTTTTACACTTCCTAATTGATAAACTGAAAAATAATATATTATAGTTGGAAGAATTGAAAATAACACTAACAATAATCCGGCAAAATATTTACCTAAAATAATTTGTAAATCTGTTATTGGTTTTGTTGTTAAAAGTTCAATTGTACCTGACTTTGTTTCTTCTGAAAAAAACCGCATAGTTATTGCTGGAATTAAAAACATGAAAACCCAAGGAGCTATAGTAAATAGGCTATCTAGCGATGCATATCCGTAATTTAATAAACTTGTATCAGGAAAAACCCATACAAACAATCCAGTCACAATTAAAAATATAACTATACTGATATAAGCTATTAGTGAACTTAGAAAAGAGGAAATTTCCTTTTTGAGTATTGTAAACATTTATAGTTTTTATTTATTCTAAAATAATTTATTTAGTAGTTAATTTCCTAAACACATCTTCTAAACTTTCTTCTTCTTTTTGGATTTTCAACATGACTAAATTATTCTTCACTGCAAATTCAAATATTTTTTTTCGTGCATCAATATTTGCATTCGTAGTTATTAACCATTGATTATTTGATTGTAATGTTGCTGATTTTACACCTTCAATTTGTAATAGTAAATTCTTATTAACTTCTTTATCAAATTCAACTAAATATATAGAGTTATTAAATGCTTGCACTTGCAAATTTTTAGTTTCTTCATCTGCTACAATCTCCCCTTTATTGATAATCACCACTTGATCACATATAGCTTCAACTTCTTGCATGATATGTGTACTCAGAATAACCGTTTTTTCTTTACCTAATTCTTTAATGAGTTTTCTAATCTCTATTAATTGGTTAGGGTCTAACCCTGAAGTTGGTTCATCAAGTATTAAAACTTTTGGATCATGAATCATTGCCTGCGCTAATCCTACTCTTTGTCGGTAACCTTTAGATAATTGACCTATCTTTTTATGCTGCTCTCTTGATAATCCAGTTTTACTAATCATTTCATCAATTCTAGCTTTTGGATTTTTCATTTCGTGTAAACCAGCTACAAATGATAAATATTCTTTGACATACATTTCCAAATAAAGTGGATTATTTTCTGGAAGGTAGCCAATGTTTCTTCTAACATCCATTGAATTCGTATTGATATCAAATCCGCAAACATGTATGGTGCCAGAGGTTGGAGGCACAAAGCAAGTTATCATTTTCATGGTAGTAGATTTTCCAGCACCATTAGGTCCTAAAAACCCAACTATTTTCCCAGGTTCTGCATTAAATGAAATTCCATTAACTGCAATTTGTGAACCATATACTTTGGTTAATTGATCTACTTTAACTGACACTTTTCTGCTTTTAAGTATTGTAAGTTCAAAACACTTGAACAATCATGGGAGCGAATTTACTAAGTATCGGAGAATATGCAAGGTTGTTGAAAAATTTGACCAAAAAAAAGGAAATGCATTTACTAAAACAGATTCAAGCTTCGATTATTGAAGCATTCCTTTATATTTGCAGAATGAGTACCAACAAGGACGATTTATTTAAAAATGTGACTTCTCACGCCAAAGAATACGGATTTGTATTCCAATCGAGCGAGATATATGATGGATTAAGTGCTGTTTATGATTATGGTCAATTAGGTGTTGAATTAAAAAATAATATCAAAACCTATTGGTGGAAATCAATGGTTCAAATGCATGAAAACATTGTAGGATTAGATTCTGCGATATTTATGCATCCAAAAATTTGGAAAGCTTCAGGTCATGTTGACGGATTCAATGACCCAATGATTGACAATAAAGATTCACAAAAAAGATACCGTGCGGATAATTTAATTGAAGAAAAAATATTCAAATACGAAAGTGAAGGCAAAACTCAAGATGCAGAAGCTTTACAACTAGCACTAGATCAAACGCTTAAAAGCGATGACCTTACTGGGTTACGTCAACTCATTATTGACCATAAAATAGTTTGTGCTGTTTCTGGAACCAGCAATTGGACAGAAGTAAGACAATTCAATTTGATGTTTAGCACCCAATTTGGTTCAATAGCTGAAGATGCAGATGCTGTTTATCTTAGGCCTGAAACTGCTCAAGGTATTTTTGTAAACTTTTTAAATGTTCAAAAATCAGGTAGAATGAAAATTCCATTTGGCATTGCACAAATTGGAAAAGCATTTAGAAATGAAGTAATTGCGCGTCAGTTCATTATGCGTATGCGTGAATTTGAACAAATGGAAATGCAATTTTTTGTGAGACCTGGAACAGAAATGCAATGGTATAGTTATTGGAAAGAAGCTAGATTGAAATGGCATACAGCATTAGGTACTGACCCTGCAAAATACAAATTCCATGACCATGCAAAATTAGCCCATTATGCTAATGCTGCCGTTGACATTGAGTTTGAATTCCCATTCGGTTTCAAAGAAGTAGAAGGAATTCATTCAAGAACTGATTTCGATTTAAAACAACATCAAGAATTTTCTAAAAAGAAATTACAATACTTTGATAATGATTTAGACGAATCAGGAAAAGCAATAGGCAATTATGTTCCTTATGTTATAGAAACTTCGATCGGCCTTGATAGAATGTTCCTATTAACATTATGTAATGCATATATAGAAGAAGATTTATCAGAAGGTGATAAAGTTGACTCACGTGTTGTATTGAAACTCCATCCAGCTTTAGCACCAGTCAAAGCAACGGTTATGCCACTAACAAAAAAAGATGGATTACCTGAGAAAGCTAGAGAAATCATGGATGAATTGAAATTCGATTTCAACATGCAATATGATGAGAAGGATTCAATAGGTAAACGTTATAGAAGGCAAGATGCAATTGGAACTCCATTTTGCATAACCATTGATTATGAATCTTTAGAAAACAATACAGTAACAATTAGACATCGTGATAATATGAGTCAAGAAAGAGTAGCCATTTCCGACTTAAGCAAAATTATTCAACAAAAAGTAAGTTGGAATACACTTTTAAGATAATCAGAAAAGGGAGCATTTGCTCCCTTTTTCTAACCTAACCCACTCACTAGCAATCACCACCTTCTAGGAATCTTTTTAAGTTAATTCCACCAAATGGATTTGGTGAATCTGCAATTTCAATTTTCACCATTTCTAACCATAGCATTAAACTTGATTGAATATCATCTATAGAATCTTTTGTATCCTTTAAATTCTCAATTGGAAACAAATTCAACTTTGCAGCAATACCCAAGGTGTTTTTCAAATTCATATTAACCTCTAAGCAATCATTCAATAATTCATAAATCTCCATTACAGAATTGTTGCTTTTTGCAGCATGTAATAAGTTGTTGGATAGCATTATTGACCTCAAACTAATTTCAGCTTTAATTGTAAAATCCATTTCTTCTTTTGGGATGGATTTAAATGATTCATAAATTTGAACAACTAAATTTTGTGCTTTATTTATCAAATCTTTGGTATCAATATAATTTTGACTCATAACTTTAACTTTTAATTCATTTCAAAATTGAATATTTTATAAAATAACCACAACTGCATAAATTAAGGTTTTTTTATAGTAATTATTTTCTAAATTTAAGGATGCACAAATTTCAGATAATATTTTTTATTCTAATAGCACCATTTTTATGTAAGGGGCAAATTAAAGAATATGGAATTAAATTAGGTGTTTCAAACACAAAAAGCAGCTACCAATCAGCAAATGGCTCAGTTAAAAGAAACGGAAATTGGGCTGGAAGTGTATATGGCCAATTCTATGCCGAGCTGTATCATTATTCAAATTTTAGTTTAAAAACAGGAATTGGAATTATTGAAAGAAATAGTATTGCAAAATATAAAGTGCCAAACCCAAATCTTACACTTAGCGATTCAATAAATATTAATGAATCAATTAACACTAGAAATTTTTTCTTGGCATTTGAAGGAAAATTAAAATACCAGATTCCAGAAGTTCCAAAAATATTACCCTACTTCCTTTTCGGCCCATATTTCGAAGCAAGTAACAAACAATCTGCCAATTTAGATTTTACTCTTGCTCCAATACAATTGAACCTCATGTATGGAATTGGGGTAGATTATGATTTAAAAAGAGCTTCTATATTTTTTGAATGGCAAAGGCTTACCAACTTCAATAGAAATTTAAGTAAAGATCCTTTTGGTATCCTTACCCAAAAATCTTACATCATTTGCTTTGGATTCAAATTCTTAGTTGAAGAGAATTAAAACAAACTAATACAATAAGTACTGCTTATTTGGAACAGTTGGATTATTCATTTGCAATTAATCTTATCTTCGCGTTATGAATGTAAAAACAGCTGAATTTGTGATCAGCAATACGAAACAAGATAGATTACCAACACCTAATTTACCAGAATATGCTTTTATAGGCCGTTCTAATGTTGGAAAATCATCTTTGATAAATATGCTTTGCAACAAAAAAGGCTTGGCTAAAACATCTCAAAATCCAGGAAAAACGCAGGTTATAAATCATTTCATTATTAATGATAATTGGTATTTAGTTGATTTACCTGGTTATGGTTTCGCCAAAACCTCTAGAACTAATCGTTCTTCATGGGAAAAAATGATCAAAACTTATTTAGAAAGCAGAGAGAATTTACAATGTGTAATGGTTTTGATTGATTCAAGATTAAGTCCACAGAAAAATGATATTGAATTTCTTGGTTGGCTAGGAAGTAAATCAATTCCATTTGTTTTGGTATTCACAAAAGCTGATAAGCAATCAAAATTGAGAACTCATACTAATGTTGAATTATTTAAAACAGAAATGCTAAAAACTTGGGAAGAAATTCCAACTCAATTTATCACTTCAGCAGAAGAACAATTGGGAAGAGAAGAACTTCTGAATTACATTCATCATATCAATGAAAATTATTCTAATTTCTAATGAAAAATTATCTTTCGCTAATTAAATTCAGCCATACCATTTTTGCATTACCCTTTGCAGTTATTGGATTTTTTTTAGCAATTCACACTCAACAATTTGATTTTAGTTTGAATAAATTTTTTCTCATGTTATTGTGTATGGTATTTGCCAGAAGTGCAGCAATGGCTTTCAACAGATATATAGACAGAGATTTCGACGATAAAAATCCTCGTACAAAAATAAGAGAAATACCTTCAGGAATAATTAAACCAAAATCAGCATTGCTATTTGTAATTGTAAATTGTTTGTTTTTTATTGCTAGTACCTATTTCATCAACACTCTTTGTTTTTACTTATCACCAATTGCATTAATTATTATTTTAGGATATAGCTATACAAAAAGATTTACCGCACTTTGCCATTTTGTTTTAGGCTTAGGCTTAGCCCTTGCTCCTATTGGTGCCTATTTAACCGTTACTTCAGAATTCGCAATGTTACCTATTTGGTTCTCATTAACAGTTTTGACTTGGGTAAGTGGATTCGATATTATTTATGCTATGCAAGATGTGGATTTTGATAAATCAATTTCATTAAATTCAATTCCAACCTTTTTAGGTAAAAAAAATGCACTAATTCTTTCTACAATTCTTCATATCTTTTCAGCAGCGTTTATAATTATTCCTGCATTTTACATGAATGTGGGTTTGGCATATTGGATTGGAGTTAGTCTATTCTGTGGATTGTTGGTATATCAACATTTAATAGTAAAGCCCAATGATTTAAGTAAAGTAAACTTAGCATTTATGACTACCAATGGATTTGCAAGTATCAGCTTTTCTATTTTCTTTTTGATTGATCTATATTTAAAATAAGAATATGTTACATATGCATTCACCTAAAAGAGAGTTCTTACCACTTGATATCACTATAACTTGGAAAACAATTTATCCATATTTTGAGAATTTACTTCAAAGAGAAATAAATGAAGTTGCTGAACTCGAAAAATGGTTAAAAGATAGAAGTGAATTAGAGGCCTTATTAGAAGAAGATTTTGCTTGGCGTTATATTCAAATGACCTGCGATACAACAAATGAAATCTATCAAAAAGCATTTGAATATTTTGCAACTGAAATTGAACCTAAACTTGCTGAATTCTCTAATCTACTGAATGAGAAATTTCTAAAAAATAATTTAATTGATGAATTAGATGAAAAAACTTATTTCATTTACTTAAGGTCATTAAAAAAACAATACGAAATATTTAGAGAAATAAATATTCCATTATTCACAGAATTGCAAATTGAACAACAAAAATACGGTAGCATTGCTGGTGCCATGACTGTTATCATCAATGAAAAAGAATACACATTAGAACAGGCAAGCAATTTTTTAAAAGATCAGAATAGAGATTTAAGGAAAGAGGTTTACGAAAAAATTCAAACTAGAAGATTACAAGACAAAAACAATTTAGATGAATTATTTAACAAATTAATTGCGTTAAGAAACCAAGTTGCAATCAATGCTGACTTCGCTAATTTTCGTGATTATATGTTTGAATCATTAGGCAGATTTGACTATTCCGCAGAAGATTGTTTACAATTTCATAAGGCAATTGAACAAGAAGTAGTGCCTGTGCTGAAATCTTTGGCAGAAAAAAGAAAAGCACAAATGGGAATTGATAGTTTACAACCATACGATTTAGAAGTTGATGTGAGCGGTAAACCAGCGCTTATTCCTTTTGATGGACCAGAAGATTTAATAGACAAAACTATTTTATGTTTCAGTAAATTAAGTCCTGAATTAGGAGGTTATTTAGCAAGTATGAAGGCCAATCAATTAATAGATTTAGAATCAAGAAAAGGGAAAGCACCTGGAGGATATAATTATCCTTTAGCAGAAACTGGAGCTCCATTTATTTTCATGAATGCAGCAAATTCTGTTAGAGATTTAACAACAATGGTTCATGAAGGTGGTCATGCCATTCACACTTTTGTAAGTAGTCATTTAGCATTGAATGATTTCAAACATGTTCCATCAGAAGTTGCAGAAGTTGCCTCCATGAGTATGGAATTAATTTCTATGTCGCATTGGGATATTTTTTTCAATTCAAATGAAGACTTAAAAAGAGCAAAAGAAGAACACCTAAAAGATGTATTAAAAACATTGCCTTGGGTTGCAACCATTGATGCATTTCAGCATTGGATTTATACACATCCAAACCACACTATTGCAGAAAGAACAGAAAATTGGGAACTGATTTTTGATAGATTTGGAGCCAACTTTGTTGATTGGAATAACTACCCCGAACAGAAGAAAAACATTTGGCAAAAACAACTTCATTTATTTGAAGTGCCATTTTATTATATCGAATATGCAATTGCACAATTAGGGGCTATTGCAATTTATAGAAACTTCAAATCCAACCCAGATAAGGCTTTGACAGACTATTTAAACGCATTGAAATTGGGTTATACTAAATCAATTAAAGAAATTTATGAAACTGCAGGAATTAAATTTGATTTTTCTCCTGCATATGTAAAAGAATTAATCGCATTTATTTCAGCTGAATTAGAAGCCTTAGAAAATTAATTTTTCTTTTTATAAATAGCTCTTTTTCCTATGCCAATTTTTTCTAAAAAAAAGCCAATAGAAACTGAAAGAACGCCAAGTCCATAAATGGAGCTTCTTCTAAAATTAATAGATGAGGCTTCTTCAAAATATTTGGTTGGACAGGTTACTTCTGCAATTTCAAAATTCTCAAAACAAATTTGAGCTATCATTTGATTATCAAAAACAAAATCATCAGAGTTAGCGTGGTAATTAACAGATTGTAAAACTTCTTTAGAGAATGATCTGTAACCTGTATGATATTCAGAAAGCTTTTGTCCCATTAATACATTTTGAATAAAAGTCAACCCTCTATTTGCAATGTATTTATACAATGGCATTCCGCCTTTCAATGCGCCTTTTCCTAAAATACGTGAACCAAATACAACATGATATAAATCGTTACCAATGATACTAACCATAGCTGTAATTAATTTGGGGGTATATTGATAATCGGGATGAAGCATGATTACAATATCTGCATTCAGTGCTAAAGCTTTATCATAGCATGATTTCTGATTGCCTCCATAGCCTTTGTTCTTCTCATGTCTAATAACATGGTTTATACCTATTTTTTTGGCAACCTCTGAAGTATTGTCTTTGCTAGCATCATCAACTAAAATGACATCATCAACTATATCAAATGGAATTTCATTATAAGTTTTCTCTAATGTTTGCGCCGCATTATAGGCAGGAAGAACTACAACTACTTTCTTATTATTGAACATGTTACAAAAATAGAAGAATTTAACATATTTGCGAATTTCGTCAATTTATAAAAAAAAGGCCCGAACATTTCTGTTCGAGCACTTTCTATCTATACTACAAACACTAATTTTCTTATTGGCATCCTGCTTTAATTTTAATTCTTTGATCTATTTGATCAGCACCAGTGGCATAGGCCCTTTTGCGAATGGTAATTTCAATTTCGTTCAATTGTCTATTCGCTGGTATTGCTAAAAATTTACTTGGGATCATGGTTATTTTGAACTTACCTGTTGCATCTTTTTTCATTTCCAATTTTGGAACATCTTGCAATTTTAAAAATTTAGCTGGCTCAATGGTTGATGTTATTCCAGTAGCAGTATCTTCAACTGTAGCTTTAATATAAAGCAATACATCTCCTTGATTCAGCCCTTGCATACTTACTTTTGTTTCTACAGTATTATCATAAATAATGGAAGCTATTTCATCTTTTAATAATACAGATGGGAAAGCATATAAAGTTCCTTTATCCAATCTTGGAGCGGTGACAGGTAAAATAAAATCTGAAGATTTAATATCCGGATCACCATATCCTCCCCCATCTTTTGGCTTTACTAAAAAGTTAATTCCTTTTTCATAAACAGCAGCTGCAGCAACTTCATAAAATTCAGTAGGAATCATTTCATAGTAATATACATTGGCGCCTTTACTATCATCTTTGGTCATCTTCAATAATTCATTCGAACTTTTCCAAGGTTTTTCTCCTTCACCATTTACTTTGGGTGAGCCCACTGCAAATTCAAATGGAGACCAAGTCCAAATATAAAACGGTCCGGGATTAGCGAACAACAATTGATTATGTTCTAATGACATATCTAATTTACTTAAGTCAACATATAATCGAATTGACTTTGTCACATCTGTAGGCTCTGGATCAATCCAAGCTATTTGTGCAGAAACTTTTCCTACAAAAACAAAAAGCATAAATGCTAAAAATATTTTTTTCATGTCTTTCTGATTAATTAGTTCTACGTGCAAATTCTAAATCATAGGTAAAAACAACATTGCCTCCACAGTAAACAGATTTGCTCACTTTTAAAGTATTATCAACAGTACGAATGGGTGCTAATAATGTTAGTTCAACTAAATCACCATTATTTTCTGGCAATAACAAAAGTTTAGTTGGTGTCTCATTATTATCAAATCTCCATCTACCAGCTATTGAACCAAATACATTATAAGGTAAACCTGTAGTATCACAAGTATAAGTTGTATCTACGCCATTAATACTAAATTTTATATTTGGTGTAATTACATTTCCTGAAAAGAAATCTGTTAAATCCATTTTCTCTTCAACAACTGTTGATTTATCTGATATAGTAAATTTAGTTAAACCCCAATCAGATTTCACACCTTCTATTTTACTAGATGGGGTGCCAATATTTTCATATTCTTTTTTACATGCAAGTAGACTGATGCTTATCAATACTGCTATGACTATACTTTTCTTTTTCATATCTTTTATATATTGAAAATATACGATTAATTACAGTTACCGGTTGGGTTAAAAACAAACACAGCAGAACCTTCAGTACTAGGAAACTGAAAAGTTAAACCATCACAACTCCACAAGGCACCTCTAATGGTGGTTGATGGATCATAGAATGCCCCTTTTCTTCTCATATATTGCACTCGATCTCCTTCACAAAAGAGTTCTTTTCTTCTTTCAGATTCAACAGTAATTAGAATATTTGCAGCAGATTCATTCGAAGCTAAAAGTTTATTAGCATTGGTAGGGTATGCTCTTGCAATAATCATATTCACATCTGAAACAGCTTGAGGCAGGTTTTGATTTAATCTTGCTAATATTTCTGAACGAGTTAAAAGTAATTGAGTTACTGTAATTGCAGGAGTTCCAAAATAATTATTGTTGAATTTAGTTGTTACAAAAAACTCATTGGCCTGGCCTGCATTTATTGCTTTAACAAAAGCAATTCTAGCATCAGTTGAATCACTATTAATGATATCATATATTTCTTTTCTTATCCCTAATGATGGCGCACCCAAATCACTTCTATAATTATTTATAAAAGTTGACCCTCTATTATCTGCTAAGCTAGTGCTTGAAAATGCAAAAATAAATTCTGAATTTCTACTCGTTGGACTACAATTATTAGTATAATATCTATCTAATGAATCACTAAAAGTAAATCTATTAGAACTAATTATTTCATCAATTAAGATTAATGAACCAGCTAAATCATTTTTTTGAAATAACACCAATGCTTTCAAAGATTTTGCCGCATCAATATCTGCATAGTTTCCATTGGTTAAAGGTAAATTTGCAATTGCAAAATCAAGGTCAGAAATTATTTGAGCATAATTTTCAGCCACTGTAGCTCTTGCAATTGGGTCGATTGAAACTTTTGTACGAATTGGAATACCTAAGTGACTATTATCAGTTGTATATCCAGCAGGTTGTGCCCATAAGGTTAATATTTTAAAATGACACAAAGCCCTTAAAAATCTTCCTTCTGCCTTCATTCTATTTAACTCTGAAGCACTTAGTCCAGGTATGTTCTCATAATATCTATCCATTGCATTGATACGGTAAATAGGACGATATAATTCACGGAATAATATACCAACATCTGAATTGAAAATCGTTGTCGAACGGTTCCATGCTTCTGTTCTGAATGTTCCAGCATCATTAAATGGCTTTTCAATATCATCACTCATTAAATCACTAAACATTTGATAATTTCCATTAAACTGATTAGCAGTAGCATCATAACAAGAATTTAAAAATTGTTGTAATTGTTGTGGATTTGATACTGCTTCGTCTTCCAAATACAATGTACTTTGATCAACTTCCAATTGCTTTTTACATGAAGTAATTGACACAATAAAAAATGAAAAAATAGTTACGATTATATATTTATTTATATTTCTCATGATTCAAATAATTAAAATGTAAGACTTACTTGCATACTATAGGTCTTCTCTTGAGGAGAGGTTAAATAGGTAATATTAGGACTCATATTTCTATCCGTAACATTATCAAAGTCTCTTGCAATCTCTGGATCTAAACCAGGGTATTTAGTAAACGTTAATAAGTTTGTTCCAATTAATGCAATCTTCATTGAGGCAATTTTATATTTCACTAACTTTTGCTTCGGTACGCGATATCCAATAGTTACATTTCTCAATCTGGCGAAAGTTCCATCATGCAAAAACATAGTGGTATTAATCCAAGGTGTAGTTGAACCATAAGTGCTGGTTTCTAATGTTAATTTTGGAAATGCAGCTATATCACCAGGTTTCTGCCAACGATCAAAAATATCTTCCCTCATATTCCAATTGGTTACTACCCCTAATTGACGCTTTGCTGATGATTCATAAATATCTCCTCCTAATACAAAATTAAAGAGTACACTTAAATCCCAATTCTTATAAGAAAAATTATTATTCAATCCGCCAGTTGCATCCGGCAAAACATTACCAGCAACAACTCTATCTTTTGGATCCCAGGTAAATGTTTCGTTTCCATCTTTATCTAAATAAACAGGTCTTCCTGTGGCTGCATCGACATGTGAAAATCTAACTAAATAATTTGTTCCAATTGGAGAACCTACAACTACTCTAGTATCATTTGTTCCCCCACCAACTGCATCAGAAGTATACAAACCTGTGCTTACTACTTCATTTCTATTTGTTGCGATATTGAATAAAGTAGTCCATTTAAAAGTTCTATCAATATTTCTTGAAGTGATAGAAAATTCATACCCTTTATTTTGAATTTTCCCAACATTGGCATAATAACTTTCAATTCCTGTTGAAGGCGGGAGTGCCAATTGCATTAAACAATCTGAAGTATTTCTTACATAATATTCGGCTGTAAAAATAATTCTGTCGTTCAAAAATCCTACATCAACTCCTATGTTTGAAGTCCAAGAAGTTTCCCATCTCAAATCATCATTACCATAATTTGTTGGATAAGTGATTGGGTTTCCATTATAACCAGTTGCATTATTTGCAAAAATAAAAAATCTTGAATTTTCATCAATATTTGCATTTCCACTCTTACCATAACTCGCTCTTAATTTCAACAAACTCAATGCTGAGAATTTCGATAAAAATCTTTCTTCAGTAATCAACCAAGATGCTGAATAAGAAGGAAAAAATCCAAACCCGTAATTTTTACCAAACTTAGAAGATCCGTCCATTCTAAGTGTTGTTTCTAAAAAAATCTTATTATTAAATCCATAGCTAAAACGACTAAATACACTATTAAACTTAGATTCTTTAGGTGGATTTTTTGTTAGCGTATAAGAATATAAAGAGTCTACTACTTTAGCATTTTCCTCTTGAAATCCTCCTTGCATACTTGTTGCATAATAATTAGAAGAATGAGTTTTGCTTTTTTGGAATTCATACCCACCCATTATTGTTAATTTATGAATGGTTGGTAATTTCACTTTGTATTTCAAATGAGCAAAATAATTATAATTCTTTACGGTTACCCAAAATCTAGATGCATCTCCTACATGTATTGAATTCAACAATTCCTTTGGATTGTGTTGGTCATCTTTTAAATCCATGTAATCCATATTCACATTTCCAGTCGCAATTAATTGATCAGTAAGTTTAACTTCCAATCCTATTCCATTGATAGCTCTATTTTCTACTGCCTGCCATTCTTTTAACTCTTGCACTCGAACAGGGTTATCTCCTCCTTGATAAAAAGTTCCGTCTGGATTATATACTGGGAAAATAGGAAGTGCTGTAGACATAGCAGAACCAAGCCCGCCAGACCACGCTGCATTTATTCTATGATTAACTCCTCTTGACAATGAGCTATTAACAGTTGCTTTGATATTTTTAGTAATTGCATAATCTCCATTTATTCTAAAAGAGGTACGATTATAACTATTACCAACTAAGTAACTTTCATTGTTTGAATAACTCAGACTTCCTAAAATAGAATATTTGTTAGTTCCTTTTGATAAAGTAACATTATGTGAATGCTTAATCCCTGTCTGCGTTGTTAAGTCAACCCAATCTGTATTTGTTTTGCGTGCATCATCCCATGAAATATTATTTGGCAATGTTGCCAATCCTGTTTTTCCATCATTTTCCCAAGCTTCTTGATACAACTGTAAATACTGGTCTGTATTTAACATATTAGGTAAGGCAGTTGGATTGGAAACACCTACACTTCCTGTGTAAGAAAAATTAACACCCTTTTTTGCAGTTTTGGTGGTAATTAAAATTACTCCGTTAGATCCTCTTGAACCATAAATTGCAGCTGCAGCATCTTTCAAAACTTCAATTGATTCTATATCGTCAGGATTGATAACAGCTAATGGATTATTATTCATTGCACCTGCATTACTATTGATGAAAAAATCCTGAGTAATTGGAATACCATCAACTACATACAATGGATCACCACCGGCACTAATAGAAGAAATTCCTCTAATAACTACTTTTGCTGAAGAGCCTGCTAACCCACTACCTGTTGTAACTTGTACGCCTGGCAATTTTGCTTGTAATGCAGATTCAAAACTTTGCACAGGTAAATCATTTAATTCTTTTGCGGAAATTCTTGCAATTGATCCTGTTACTTCTCTTTTTGTTTTTGTACCATAACCAACTACAACCACATCTGTTAATTCCTTACTATCTTCTTTCAAAGTGAAATTTAAAACCGTACCAGTTGTATTGGGCTCAAGGATTTGATACATTGGTTTAAATCCGAGTAAAGCTATCTTAACTTTATATTTTATTGGACTTAAATTATTAAAAGTAACATTTCCCATTATATCCGTGAGTGATGCAAACTTTGTCCCTTCTAAAATTACAGTTGCACCAACAATAGGTTCTTTATTTGCATCAACAATATGTAGTTTGATACTTTGTGCAAAGAGTGTACTGCCAAAGAGCAATAAAACAATGAATAGTAAATTTTTCTTCATAATCTATAATTATAGGGTGATCACTTTTGTTTGTCTTATCAATTTACCTTGTTGGAATTTTAAAATATACGTCCCAGGTTTAATATTTAATTCTGCTCGATTTAAATTAATAAATCCATTATTTACTTGAATTGATTTCTCGAAAACTTTTCTGCCTAATAAATCAACTAAAACAATTTCTACTTTTTCATTAGATTGATTATCCCATTCAATATTGATATCCTCATTACTTGGATTTGGGTAAACCTCAAAATTATATTCAGTAGAATTTATTTCATTAATAGAAGTAATTACAAATGGCAGTGTCAATTTTTTATCAGTCAAAAATTGATACTCGCCTGCATTCAAAACTATTTTTTGATTAATGTCTGTAACCAAAATTGAATCATTCTTAAATAAATTATACCAAACACCAACATGGTGAAATATTGGAACAATAGAGTCCATTTTCACATTGAAATTTCCAACACAAATAGTATTCAGAGTGCTATCAGTAACCTTATACAATTTAACTGCAGTACTTACATTATAATTATAACTTGATGAACTATATGATGGTTGAGTTTGTTTTAAATAAGTTAAAGTTGCTATTACATCATGCAATCTTTTTCTAGAAGAATTAATAAAATATTCCCATTTAATTGGTTTGTTTCCTACTCTTCCATTAAAATCAATTGATACATCATATCCTAATTCTCCAAATTGCCATATCATTTTTGGACCTTGCAATGGGATTAAAAAACACATGGCCATTTCATTTCTCTTCAAAGCAGTTGTTAAATTCTTTGTAGAATAATTTCCATTTGAATTTCCATACGTAATATTTTTAAACATCAAACGCTCTTCATCATGACTCTCAGCATAAGTAACCAAATTAGGAACACTCCAATTTCTTGTTTTATAATTACCCCAACTTAAATCACTTGTTGAAACATAACCCATTGTTGCTTCATTAAAACTATTATTTAAATTTCCCCATACCAAAAATCCATACTCTGCTAAAACTTTTTCCTCTGAATTATCAGCAAAATGTTCTAAAATCATGTATGGGTTAGATGAATTATAAGTTCTAACTTTATCTATAATTCGCTTCCAAATAGCTATTCTGCCTGCATCATATGCACCCCATGCTCCAACATTTCCATAAGTATCTTTTTGAGTGAATCCTTTTGATAAATCAAAACGATAACCATCAATTTTATATTCTTCTAACCAATATCTTAAAACAGAATCTACAAATTTTTGAGTTGCTAAACTTTCGTGGTTAAAATCATATCCTACCCCATATGGATGTTTGTCGGAAACATTGAACCAAGGATTATCTGTGGATGGCTTTCCTGTACTGCCATCAAAATACATTCTAACCATTGGACTTTGACCGAAAGAGTGATTGAGAACCATATCCATGATTACTGCAATCCCTCTTTTATGACATTCATCAACTAATGATTTAAATGCGTTTTTTGTACCATAATATTTATCAACAGCAAAATAAAAAGCTGGATTATAACCCCAGCTTTCATTGCCTTCAAATTCATTAATAGGCATTAATTCTATAGCGTTCATTCCTAAACCCTGAATGTAATTCAAAGTGTCAATTAAGGTTTGAAAATCGTGTCGGCTTAAAAAATCACGTAAGTGCAATTCATAAATTAATAATTTTTCAACTGCAGGTTTACTAAATGAATTACTAAACTGCCAATTAAAATTAGTTTGAGCAGTTTGAAAAACCGAAACATACTCTGATGTTTTATTTTTTGGGTAACTAATTAAATCCTGATAAGTAATTGTTGGAATATAATTATCATTATTTCCATCTAATAACTTATCAGCATAAATGTCTGCAACCTTCAACAATTGTTGATCAATTACATATTGAAAACGATATTCTTTGCCAGGTACCAATCCATTAATTTGAACCCAAAACCTTTGACCATTTGGAGTCATATTCATATAGTATTTAGGATCCAATTCCCAACCAGAATGATCTCCCCATACATAAATGAAATTTTTTAATGGTGCATAAATTTGTAAGATAACAGACGTATCTGAAATATAATTTATTCCATCCTTTATTCCAATTGGGGTTGAAGCAATTGCAGGACTTCCTCTTACAATCACATACATGGTATCTCTTAAAGTGTTGCCGTTATAAGTTGCTTCAAAAATATATTTATACTTTCCATAACCTGAAGCTAATGCAGGTTGAGTTAAAGTTAGAATGGAATCATTTGCACTCGAACCAACAACTACTCCATTTTTATACAATTTTAGATTTGCTTTTTTAGAAGTAACCGCTTTTATTTTTATGGTATCCCCTATCGACAATAATTGTGATTTTTCAATATCAAACTTCGCTTGAAAACTACCATCTCCAATTGTAACAAAAATATCCGCACCATCCGATTCTCTTCCTACTAATGTTCCAGCTTGATTTCGGAATACAAATGCCAACTTAAGAACATTTTCATTAATAGGTACTGCGTAAAATGTTTTAATAGTATAGGTTAATGAAAAAAGATTTGTACCTATTTTTGTCATTTTCACTTTGGCATCATCGGTACCCCAATTTCCTTGAACATATTTCCATGATGTAGGGGTAGCACTTAGATTGGTAATTACTCCTGTATGTGCATATACAACATTTTGACCTATTAATTCTTTATTGCCTTTCGATGCATCAAAAAATATTGTTACTTGATCATTTTGAGTAGCAAATGTTGGATTAATAGTAACTACTTGTGCCATATTTTGCACAGACATCAAAAAACAAAATAATATTAAAAAGTAAAGCCTTTTAATCATAAATATTAAGAGTAATTGAAATGCAATCTAATAATTTCTTTTGAAAAAAATAAGAAAGTGTCAATATTACACTTTTTAGAATAATTATAGATAGTGTATTTTTTACACTATATTTTTGTTTCTTAAAAAGAATTAACTAATTTCAACTATTAATAAATACTAAACGATTACTCAAATGAAAAAATTTTTACTTCTATTGGTGCTTTTTAGCATTGCAATTAGCACCCAAGCGCGTAAGGTTGCTTTCCGTGTAGATATGACCGGACAAACCGTTGGCGTAAATGGCGTACATATGGTAGGGAATTTCAAAGACATTAACTATGATGGCAATTTTGAAAATGCTGGATTGGTGAATTGGGATCCAACTGTATATGGTTTAGCAGGTCCAAATAATGGAATTTATTCTATTGTAATGGATTTAACTCCAGGCTTACCATATGAATTCAAATTTATCAATGGAAATGATTGGCCACAAGCTGAAAATGTTCCGAATCAATCTAAAGTAAGTACTAGTAATGGTAATCGTTGGGTTTATATCCCTGCTTCATTAGCAACTGATACATTACAATTAGATGCTATTATGTTTGGTGGAAATGCTCCAGCAGGGATGAAGTTAATTCGATTTGCTGTGGATATGAAAAATGTAGTGAACATTAGTTCTGATGGAGTTCATGTTGCAGGTGCTTTCCAAGGTTGGGATCCAGCTAAAACACAAATGGCAAATTATAAAGGTGATGGTTTGATGTCTGGCATGCTATATGAATACTTAGGTTATGTAACCGCAGGCACAGGAACAGAATTTAAATATGTGAATGGTAATGCTTGGGGTGGTGCGGAAAGTGTACCTTCTGCATGTGCTACTGGCGGTAATAGAAGCGTAGTTACAGTGACAACTGACTCTTTACTTTCTAAAGTTTGTTTCGGTTCATGTGATGCATGTCCAGGCGCTCCAATTCCAAAATTCAATGCTACATTCCGTATCGACATGTCAACTGTTTGTTCTTTTGATTCAGTTGATATTGCAGGAGGTGTGATTAATGGCTGGGCTGGTGGAACTAAGTTAAATCCAATTTCTGTAGGAAGTAAAACTTATTCCGTTACTGTTGCTTTAGATTCTGGAGAAATCGAATATAAATTTCGTAAAATATTTGGAGGTAATGTAAGCTGGGAAGGATTAGCAAATCGTAAATTCCAATTAACAAAAGATACCGTTTTAGGAATTGTTTGTTTCGACTCTGAATTAGCATGTGTTCCAGTTCCTGCTCCTGCTAATGTTCATTTCGTTGTGGATTTAAGTAATGAAATTCCTGATCCAAATGGTGATATTTTTGTAACTGGTAATTTCACTGAACCAAATTGGCAAGGTGGTGCAATTAAAATGACACCTGTTGTCGGGCAGATTGGTATTTACGAATCTACTTTTATGATGTGCCCTGGTACATTCTTTTTCAAATTCTATAATGGTCCTGTTAGTAGTGATGCAAATGCAGAAACTTTCCCTGATACTGCTCAACGTGCTTGTGTTGTACCAAGTGGTGTAGGAGGATTCAACCGTACTTATACTCGTATAGATGCAAATACAAAAGAAGTTGGATTTGTATTCAATACATGTAATGCACTAGTTGGTGTTGATGCGCAATTAAAAGCTGAAAAAATTAAATTGTATCCAAACCCAACTGAATCGAATGCAACAATTGTTTTCAATGATCAATTGTCAAAGCACAATTTAGTAGTAACAGATGTTACTGGTCGTATCATCGATCAATATTCAAATATTACTGAAAAACAAATAATCATCAATTCAAATAAATATACAACTGGCTTATATTTTGTTCAAATCAGCAATGAGCTGAATGAAACTGCCACTGTAAAATTAGTAGTTCGTTAATAATTTGTGTTTGTAATTTTAAAAAACCTCATCTTCTGATGAGGTTTTTTTATTTATAGAGAGTATCAATTATTTTATTTAAGCATTATGAAAAAGACAATACTATTCCTTTACTTGATTTTACTAAGTATTAGCTTAAAGGCTCAAATCATTGATGTGTATCCACCTAATTGGTACAATAATATGGTTGATAGTAATCTTCAAATTATCATACATGCTAAAAACATCAATCAATTTAAAGCAAGCATCAATTCCAATGAATTAACATTAATAAATAGTATTCCAGGAAAACATCCTGATTATTTATTAATCAATTTAAAAATTGGTAAGAATGCCAAAGCTGGAAACAAAACAATCCTCTTCAAAAACAAACAAAAGGAAATCAAATTAAATTATTCGCTTCTTGAAAAACCTACACGCAAAGTGCCTTCATTAGAACAAAATGATTTAATGTATTTATTAATGCCTGACCGATTTGCAAATGCAAATACCAGCAATGATGTGATTAATGGAATGAACGAAATTTCTTCAAATAGGAAAGAACCTTTTGATAGACATGGTGGAGATTTAAAAGGAATCCAAGAACATATTCCATACCTGAAAGAACTAGGTGCCACTACACTTTGGCTCACTCCATTTCAAGAAAACAATGAGCTCTCACAATCTTATCATGGCTATGCAATTACTAATCATTATAAAACAGATCCACGATATGGCAACAATGAAGATTACAAAAATTTAGTAAATGCTTGTCATGAAAATGGAATGAAAGTTTTAATTGACTTAGTGTATAATCATATTGGAGACAAAAATTGGATGTATGAAGACCTTCCATTTCCTTCCTTCATTCATTTATTTGATAGCTTAACAAAAACTAATTACAGAGCCAATACTTTAATGGACCCTTATGGTTCAGTCAAAGACAAACAAATATTCAATGAGGGATGGTTTGACAGGCACATGCCAGACTTAAATATGACCGATCCATTAATTTCGAAATTTATGATTCAACAAACTTTATGGTGGTTGAATGAAGCAAAGTTAGATGCAATTCGAATAGATACTTATTCTTATCCAGATGAATCATTCATGAAACATTGTTACAAAGAAATAAGAAAAGAATATCCTGACATAAGCATATTTTCTGAAGTATGGGAACATGCAGTACCTGTTCAATCTTACTTCACACCATTACATGAAAGTAAAATGAATGCCTTACAAAACGTTTTAGATTTTCAATTTTGTTTTGCAATGGATGAATTTGTTCAACAACCATTTGGTTGGACAGAAGGTGTTTCAAAATTATACTATTCTTTAAGTCAGGATTATTTATACAATGACCCTTACCACCATGCCATTTTTATTGACAATCACGACTTAGATAGATTTCTTGCACAGGTTAATGGTGATGTCAATAAATTGAAAGTTGCTTTATCAGTTTTATTTACCATGAGAGGAATTCCTTGTTTATTTTACGGTACTGAAACTTTAATGAAAGGTAAAGGACCTCATGGTGTTATTAGAGAAGATTTTGCAGGTGGATGGAAAACAGATTCTACCAATAAATTTTTAGCAACTGGAAGATCTACTGCAGAAAACGACCTTTGGAATTATATTCAAAACCTTGCACAATGGAGAAAAACAAACGATGCCATTGCAAATGGAAAACTAATGCAGTTCGTTCCGAATGATGGGATTTATGTTTATTTCAGATATACAGATTTGAAATCAGTGATGGTAATATATAACAGTAATGCAAAAAGCAAAAAAATTAAATTGGATCGCTTTTCTGAAAGAATAAATTCAAAATTAAATGCAAAAGATATTATCAATAAGAAAGATATTAAACTAGATAAGGAATTAGAAATGAATGCTAACCAACTCCTTATCTTAGATTTGTATTAATTGACTGGATTATACTTTGAAGTATCATTCACATACAAAACAGAAACACTTGCACAAAGCATGAAAATACCTGCAAGTACTATTGCATAAATTGCATTGTTATCATAAACATTTTTAACTATTGGACCACCAATAATTCCATTCACTATTTGAGGAATAGTAATAAAGAAATTAAATATACCCATATATACACCCATTTTACCTGATGGAATTTTTCCAGCTAAAATTGCATAAGGCATTGCTAATATAGAAGCCCATGCAAATCCAACTCCAACCATTGCTAAAAGTAATTCATATTTATTGTCTGCAAAATACATACTAATCAAACCCACACCTCCAGCTAACAGAGAAATTGCATGTGTTTTTTTCTTCCCAAAATACTTTGCAATTCTAGGTAACATCAATGCATATATTGCCGACACTCCATTATACACTCCGAATATAATTCCTGTCCAATTTTGAGCTTCTCTAAAAGTATCACTACTTGTATCTTCAATAGGTAATTTAAATACATGGTGTGCAATTGCAGGTGTTGTAAAAACCCACATAGTAAATAATGCAAACCAACTAAAAAATTGCACCAAACCCAATTGTTTCATGGTACTTGGCATTTTTCTAAAATCATCAAAAATATGAGAGAATTTAGTTTCCTTTTCATTACTTACTCCATGATATTCTGCATACTCTTTTGGTGCATACTCTTTTGAAAAAAGTACTGTCACTAAAATGCACAATAAAAAAATTCCTGCTCCTACATAAAAAGAATATGTGACATTATTAGCAACCATACCTACAGGAGCTGATGAAGATACACCCCAATAATTATGCATGATGTAAGGAAGCCAAGATCCTGCAACTGCACCAATTCCAATTAAAAATGTTTGTATTGAAAATCCCAAAGTGTTTTGAGAATCTGGTAAATTATCTGCGACCAATGCTCTAAATGGTTCCATTGCAATGTTAATACTTGCATCCATCACCATCAACATTCCAGCACCAATTAACAATGCTGATTTCGCTTGAAAAAAAGTTGCTGAATTCGGAAGAAAAATTAATGCCGTACAACAAAGCAAAGTGCCAATCAAAATGTATGGTTTTCTTCTACCTAATCGAGTCCATGTTTTATCACTGTAATAACCAATAATAGGTTGTATAATCATACCAGTTAAAGGAGCTACCAACCAAAACCACGATAACTGCTCAACATGGGCACCATAGTTTTGTAAAATTCCGCTGGCATTTCCATTTTGCAATGCAAATCCAAATTGAATACCCATAAAGCCAAAACTCATATAGAATATTTGCGCAAGGGATAATAAAGGCTTCTGTTTAAAATTCATGGGAGATTGTTAAAACTATTTATGAAGAATTACAAATGAATGAGCAGGCAATGTTATACTTCCATTCATTTCCAAAATAAATTTAGAATTTGAATATGTTTTAAACTTTGCTTTTTTAGCATCAAAATTTACTACAACTAAATTAGATTGTTTATCATCAAAATTATAAAGTACATTTGCTTCATGTCCATTACATTTTCTTGTGTAACCATACAATTTACCATTTGTACTTTTAATTTTCAACTCTTCAAATACAGCATTCGGTTGATTGTTTCTTAATGCTTTTACTTTATGATGTAAAGATGTCATGGACTGGTAAAATCCAACTCGACCTGTATTGCCCCATTCCATTTTAGTTATTGGGTCTTTTTCAAAAAACAATAACTTCCTCTTCAATCCTACTTCTTCTCCTGAATAAATTAAAGGTATACTCTGTGGCATAGTATAAACCATTGCTGCATACAATTGCCAATTTTTACCATATCGTTCATCCAAAGTTTCATTCCATGAATTTTCATCATGATTAGTTAAGAACAACATCTTATGCAAATGCTTAGGAAATCTTGAATAATTCACTTGCATTTCATCTCTAAAATTGGCCAACGTTTTTTTACCTTTTTCAATATCTGCAGTTACACCCATGAAATTCCAACCATAATTTGCATTGAATGCACTTACAAAGTATGTAGCAGGGTTTTTTGTAATGTCTGTGTTCCATTCCATTTCTGCCAACATATAAACAGGTTTTACTTGTTCCAATGCTTTTCTATTTTCTTCCCAAAAATCTAATGGAACTAAAAATGCTACATCACATCTAAATCCATCTATATCAAATTCAGTTAACCAATATTTCATGGCATCTGTCATTGCATTGCGCATTTCTTTTGAATCATAATTTAATTTCGCAACATCAGTCCAATCATATTGGGTTTGAATTTCTCCCTTTTCGTTTCGAACATACCATTCAGGATGTTTACTTATCCAAGGATTATCCCAAGCACTATGATTTGCAACCCAATCTATTAATACTTTCATTCCTAAACTATGTGCTTTTTTTACAACTGCCTTGAAATCATTGCTTGTACCATAACTTGGATCAATTCCTTTGTAGTCTTGCACACTGTAGTAACTACCTAATGAGCCTTTTCTATTAGCTAAACCTATTGGATGCAAGGGCATAAACCATAATACATCAACACCCATTTTTTTTAATCTCGGTAAACTTTTTGCAAATTCATTAAACGTTCCAGCTTCAGAATATTGACGCAAATTCACTTCATAAATTACTGCATTCTCCGACCATTTAGGCTGTTTCAATTGCGAAAAACTTTCGAATTTACTAATCAATAATATCAATAGTACAAGTAATAACTTCTTCATAAATTTAATTGCTTAATATTTCAAAATCGTTTTGATTTAATTTAATAGATATTGATTTCCCAATACTTTCTAATGGGTGACTAAACTGACTTACCCATTTTTCATTTTTCAGATTTGGAATTTGAATAGTAGTTGCGGATTTACAAAATATCACAATACTCTTTTTTCCAAAATAATTTCTTTCAAAAACAAATACACTTTCAGAAACTGGGATTACTCTTAATTCACCATAAATTAATTCCAATCTACTACTTCTTAACTCTACCAATTGCTTGGTAGTTTCTTTCATTTTTTGTTGATTACTATTGTAACCATCAAATTGCATCATCCTTCTATTATCAGGATCATTCCCTCCTGGCATACCAATTTCATCACCATAATAAATTACAGGCACACCAGGAATAGTCATATTGAATGCCATCATTTGTGAAAGTTTATCAAAACCCATACTACCTTTGTTTTGAATATTTCTTGTCCACCCTGCCAATTTAGTATCCTCATCATTTCTTAATGATCCATCTGCCAATGAAATAAATCTTGGTTTATCTTGATTGCCTGAAATATTTCCCATTAAATGATGTGATCCATAATAATCAAAACTTTCTGAAAGAGTTGAACTCAATCGTGACCATGATTTTTTTTCATCCTCTACTGAAAAATCAAATGCAAATACATTTAACGCTGCATCGTATAAATTAAAATCGAATTGTCCATCCATCTCCCCACTGTTTACATATGAACCAATTAATTCTGGACTGCCATAAGTCTCTCCGATTTGATAAAATGAATTTTGGTTTTTCTTGAAAGATGTAAGTTTTATTTTTTGAGTTAACAATCTCCAAAACTCTTCCGGAACATGTTTGCTTGCATCATGTCTGAAACCATCAATTTCAAAATTATTTAACCAAAACAAAACTGAATCTGCAACAATTTCTCTAACCTCGGGTCTGTCCATTGCCAGTGTAGGAAGAAATGTATCAAACCAAGTTGTTAAACGATGATCGTCCCAACGTTCAGTATTCATTGATCCATCAGGTAACATCAATGGAGTTACCCAATCGGGGTGTTGTTTGTATAAAGGATGATCTGTATGGATATGATGTGCTACAAAATCTAAAATAATATTCATCTGCTTTGAGTGAGCAGCCTGTATGGTTTTGGTAAAATTTTGATTGCTACCAAATCTTTGATCTACTTTAGAATAAGAAGTTGGCCAGTAACCATGGTAAGCTGAAAACTTTGTAGTTATTGTTTTATTCCAAAACCCCCAAGCACCTGAAGGGTTTTCAGAAATAGGTGAAAGCCAAACTGAATTAACACCCAAATCAGTAAAGAATCCTGAATTGATTTTATCCTCCACTCCTTTTAAGTCGCCACCATAATAATCTGCTTTAGGCAAAACACCCTCTAAAGGTTTAGGGTTATTTGATCGATCTCCATCAAAAAAACGATCAACCATTAAAAAATATAAAATCTGATTATGTTTATCGCTTCGTTCCAACACAGAGGTATTTCCAATTACTTTACCATTTTCTAATGGAATAAATAAGTCATTACTGATACTACTTTCATTGTAGGCAAAAACTCTAATCACTGAACGCTTTATTGAGCTAGCATTTTTTGGTAAAATTAATTTTGTAATTGTCTTGACTTTATTTGTTTGATAAATCATTTGATTTTCCCAAAAACAAATAATGCCAGTGCAATTTTCTGTTTTTATTTTTATAGATTCTTGATCAAATTGAAAAGTACTTAATAATGGTTTGTTCTTTACTTCTTGTCCAACATTTAATACAATATTAGTTCCTCCCATACCATTTGAAATTGTTGCAAAATTTAGTGCATCAATTTCTTTACCATCTGCTACTAATTTAAATTGATGTGTGCCTTTATTAATTGCATTCGACTCCCATCTCCAAACATTACTTGGCAATTCAGCTAAAGGACTTAAACCATTTTCAGATGTGCTCCAAGAAGAAAAAGTTCCTTTTATTTCTAACTTTTTGCATGCTTCTGGCAATTTGAATTCAAGGCTTACTTTAACTTTTTTGGATTGTCTAACAAGAATATCAAACCTTCCAGATTTATTATAAAAGCTCATGATATCAAACATCACAGGCAACTGACCTTTAACAATAATACTTTTTTCTGTCTTCTGACTTATCCAAATACCTCTTGGGCAAATAATCGAATCCATTTTATTTTCAACTGGGAAATAATCTGTCAAATAAATGACTGTACTATCGGATTGAAGTTGAATTGTGGAAGACAAACCAACAATCCCATTTTGTGCTTTCAATTGATTAGCAAAAAAAAACAAAACAGCAAAAAATAAAATTTTTACAATTTTCATAAGATTAACTGATATGAATACTTTCTTCAAAATTGACACTAACTAATTGATCATACAATTGAACTTGTAATGAATTTCCACTTAATAAAGTCAAATCAACTTTTCCTTTTTGAACATGTACACGTAAAATTGAATCCCTAAATCGAACATTGAATGAAAAACTTTTCCATTGTGAAGGAAGACTAGGTGCAAAATTTAAGACGCCTTCCTTTACTCGCATGCCA
This sequence comes from Sphingobacteriaceae bacterium, assembly GCA_965279595.1. Taxonomy (GTDB): domain Bacteria; phylum Bacteroidota; class Bacteroidia; order Sphingobacteriales; family Sphingobacteriaceae; genus CAIKLP01. Next base: position 1,448,155 of record OZ257246.1, on the reverse strand, counting down.
CCAAAGCCCATCACTACAGACATCCATGTACCTGCCATACTTGTAATATGAAGACCTTCATGTACTTCATGATTATAATCATCAATATCCAATCTAGAAGTTCTTAAATAAAGCTCATATGCCTTTTCTTTATACCCTAACCTTGTGGCTTGAATAGAATGAATACATGGAGATAATGATGATTCATGTAAAGTCCTTGACTCATAAAAGTCAAAATTTCTTCTCAAAGTTTCTAAATCAAAATGATCTTCAAAAAAGAACAACCCTTGTAATACATCTGCTTGCTTTATAAAACAAGATCTTAGAATTCTATCCCATGACCAATGTTGGTTTATGGGTCTCTCATTTGAATTTAATTCAGAAGACAAAATTTGTTCTTTATCTAAATATCCATCTTGTTGCAAAAATATTTGTAAATTCTCATCGAATGGTAGGTACATATTTTCAATAATATGTTTCCAATTATTCAGTTCCACATTCTCTTTAAAATTTACCTTTTTTATAAATTCATTAAAATAATTATGGTCTTCGGCTTTAACATCTTCGATTAATTTATTCGTAAAAGTTAAACACCAACAAGCAATATAGTTAGTGTACCAATTATTATTTACATTGTTTTCATATTCATTTGGACCTGTAACTCCCAACATTACATATTTCTTTTTTGAATCAGACCATGTGATGCGTTGCGCCCAAAATCTAGCAATTCCTAATAACACCTCAAGTCCTCCCTCTTTGCGATAACTTAAATCTCCAGTATAGTTTTCATAATTATAAATGGCATATGCAATAGCTCCATTACGATGAATTTCTTCAAAAGTAATTTCCCATTCATTGTGACATTCTTCACCGTTCATCGTAACCATTGGATATAAAGCAGCACCATTTTTGAATCCCAATTTTTCTGCATTTTCTATTGCCTTATTTAATTGCTGATAACGATAATTTAACAACTGTTTAGCAATTTTTGAATCACCTGTTCCTAAATAAAAAGGAATACAATATGCTTCGGTATCCCAATAAGTAGATCCGCCATACTTTTCACCAGTAAATCCTTTCGGACCAATATTTAAACGTGAATCAACACCCGTGTAAGTTTGATTTAGTTGAAAAATATTAAAACGAATTGCTTGTTGTGCAGCCACATCACCTTCAATTACTATATCACAATTTTTCCAAATGTTAGCCCAGTAATTAATATGATCATTTCTCAATTGCTGATACCCAACATTTGCAGCATTTAAAATATTTTCTTTGCAATGTTTGCTCAATAAATTATTTGGATAATTTAAAGATGAAACAACACTTACATATTTTACAATTTGGTAAACACTCCCTTGTTTTATATTTGTTTTCCATTCAGAAGAAACCACCCAATCATTATAATTATAAATTTGTTTAGTATTCTGATATCCATCAATAGTGCATTGCAATTGAAAGCCAGCAACAACTTCAAAGTTCAATTTTTTAGTTTTTACATGAATAGCTGAATGCTCTGAATCTACTAGCTCTGTAACTCTATCCCAAAAGTATTCATCATAATTAGCATCCTTGTTCTTAACCTTTCCATCAATGAAATTTGACCAAACCATTTCACCATTAAAGTTAATTGGACTAATACTATACTTTATACATGCAACTTCATCTTGCTTTGCACTTAAAAAACGTTCTGCATTAACTGTGACTTTCTTCGAATTGGAAAATTCAACATCAAAGGTTCTTTGTAACAATCCCAATTTCATATCCAACACTCTTCTGAAATTCGAGACTTTTAACTTTGCTAAATCTAATTCCTCTCCATCAATGGAAATGTTCATTCCAATCCAATTTGGACTATTTAAAACTTTCGCGAAATATTCTGGATATCCATTTTTCCACCAACCCACTCTGGTTTTATCTGGATAATAAACTCCAGCTATATATGATCCTTGTAGTGATTGCCCGCTATACTTCTCTTCGAACATTCCTCGTTGTCCCATTTTTCCATTCCCTAAACTGAACACACTTTCAGCTGATTCATGAAATATTGGATTAAATCCTTCTTCAATGAGTTGCCACTCGTTTTCCGAAAAATATTTTTTCATCTGATTATTCTATTTTGAAAATAATTGTAATAATGAATGATAACTCAATCCAACTAATGATGGATATACTATTTTAGCTTGATTTAAAACTGATAACTCTCCAATACCAATTGAAAAAAAACCACCAGAATTTGCAGCCTCTATTCCACTTATTGCATCTTCGAATACAATACAATCAGCAGGTTGTAATTGCAAATCATCAGCAGCTTTTAAAAATACTTCAGGGTTAGGTTTGGAATGTTGTGTTCTAGTTCCATCAACAACACTGTCGAAATAATCAAGTAACCTAGTTTTCTTTAAAATTAATTGAGCATTTTTACTTGCAGAACCTAATGCAATTTTTATTTTATTATTCTTTAAATCTTCCAAAAGTGCTCTTGAATTTGGTAAAACTTCGTCAATTTGCATATGATTCACCAATTCTAAATACCAATTATTTTTTAAATCCATTAATTCTAATACTTCCTTTTCAGGTAATTCTAATTTTCCTTTTTCAAGAATAAATTGAATAGATGATAATCTACTTAAACCTTTTAATTGTTCATTATCGAGTTCATTAAAGGATACACCTAACTTTTCAGCTAATTTACGCCAAGCAATAAAATGATATTTTGCAGTATCAACTAATACCCCATCTAAATCAAAGATTACACCCTTCATTATACCTTTTGTTTGTGAAATTTATACTTCACATGGTAATCAACCAGATTCTTTATTGGCTGTTTAATTATCCTGCCAATTTTAATGTTAAATTCTTTAGCAGCAATTCTTAATTCTTCTTCAAAATGAAAGGCTACAGAGCCCACAAAATGGACAGGTGTGTTTAAATAATTTGGATAACAACAAACATGATTTATTAAAAAATCACGCATGCCTTGTATCAATATTGCCTTAATGTATGGATGTTCTTTATACTGCCCAATAAATCGAGTAAATCCTGCTAAATAAACATTTGCATGTGGTTTTTCATAAACCCTTTCAAAGATTGATGCTTTACTTAAATTAAACTCTTTTTCTAAATCATAATGAATTTCAGAAGGCAGTTTTTTATATAAAAAATCAGTTAATAATCGTTTTCCAAAATAACTACCGCTTCCTTCATCTCCTAATATATAGGCTAAGGCAGGTACCACCTCAGTAACATTTTCTCCATCAAAAAAACATGAGTTAGAACCTGTTCCAATAATGCAACTTATGCATGGCACTCCATCGTATGTGGAATATGCAGCCGAAATCATATCATGATCAACTTCTATTTGTGCATTTGGAAAAATGACATGTAATGCAGATTGAACAATTGATTTGTAATGGTTACTAGAACATCCTGCTCCATAAAAATATAATTGCTTTACCTTTGGAGCAATATGTATTAAACCTTTTTCATTATTTATCTCCTCACAAATAAATTCTTTACTATGAAAGAATGGGTTAAATCCAATAGTTTTATATAAATCCATGTAATTGCCTTGTTGGTCAACCAACATCCAATCACATTTTGTAGAACCGCTTTCTGCTATTAAATACATCTTTAAATAAAATTTTTTTTATGTTTACTTAATAAATTGAAATTTATTTGAATTTGCAATTTAGGACTTATTGTACAATATACAATAAGTATTTTTTATTCAGAATTATTTTATGAAAAACAAAGCAACTAATTTTCAAAATTACGTATCTGTTGACTGCGTTGTATTAGGTTATGATGAGGTTGAAAATAAGCTACAACTATTGCTAATTAAACAAAAAACCCCAACTTCTAAGTCACCAGACTCATTTAAACCCCAGTTTGCACTACCAGGTGACTTGGTTAAAGAAGAAGAAAGTTTAGATGATGCTGCAACCAGAGTATTAAACGAATTAACCAATGTTAAAGGTCTTTTTTTAGAACAATTTTACACTTTTGGACACCCAAACAGAGTAAGAGACCCTAAAGATGCTGATTGGCTCTTAAATACAAGGAAAGACCCTAAAGCTAGGGTTATTACTGTTGCTTATTTAGCATTAGTTAGAATTGATCATATTTCACCTTCAGCAGGTTCATTTGCTGAACAAACTACTTGGAGAAGTGTTAAAAAAGTGCCAAAATTAGCTTTCGATCATAATTTAATAGTAAATCAAGCTTTGGAAACTATAAGAGAACATCCCGAGCAACACATAGTTGGGAAAGAATTATTGCCTGCCAAATTTACACTAAGTCAAATTCAGAACTTATATGAAGCAATTCAAAATAAAGTTTTAGATAAAAGGAATTTTAGAAAATCAATTAAAACAAATGATTATTTGGTCACTCTTGATGAAAAACAAAAAGGAGTTCTTCACAAACCTGCCCAATACTACGCTTTCAAAAAAATGAAAAGCAAGTTTTAATTCGATAAAAATATAGTCAAATAGAATAAGAGAAATAAAATTTTCTCTTATTTTTTTTGTGGCAAACGCAAATAAAATGCAAAACCATTTTCCTCTTTTACCAAACTAAATTGAGTATACTTAGCCATTTCCTCTTTCTTAGTATTTTTCACAATTGCATAAACAGGTTTATCAATGTTTCCTTCCCTTAACCACTCATGGCTGTAGGAACTATCAACTTTAGGTATGGGTTTTTGAAAATAGAATAAATGAGCAAAACTCTTAAAATACATTGGTTGTACATAAACATCCTGTCCTTTTAAACCCTCATAAAATCTAATAGCAGCTGCCTGAGAAAAAAGTTCAATTTTAGGAACCAATAATAAGCTTGTAAAAAACATGGTCATGGTAATAGACAAAAATAAACTTCGTATAGCCTTCCAATTTTCCAGTTTTGAATTATACCAATAAAATCCAATTAAACCCAACATTAAAATAAAACCACCTAAAGAATCTATAATTGACCAATTAATTACAGCATCTAAATTTGCTCTTGCAAAATCATCTTTTATAAACTCTATCCAACTTAGTTTATTCATCATTAACATGGGGAATATTATCAACAAAGTAGATATTAAAACTCCAATTATTAATACTGAATAATTAATCCATTTTGCAATTTTTATTTTCTCTTTTAAAAGGAAATAAATGGCATAAGCGGCAAGAAAACTTAAAGGGAAATAACACAAAGAAGAATAATGAATAATTTTTGTTTTAACAATAGAAAATAAAATCAAAACCACCCAGAAAAGAATGTTCATCCAACGATAAAAATTGCGATGTTCATTATCAATTGTACCTCTTAATAAATAGGCTTTAACAAAAAAGAGTGATGCTGGGAAACAACCGAATAATATAACAATCCAATGGTAAAAGAATGGACCACCATGCCCTGCATCCTGAGTTTGAAATAATCTTATTTGATAGACAATAAACTCTTGTAAAAACCATGGTCCATTCTTCAAAAGTTCTACCCCAAACCAAAAGAAACAAATCACAGCTGATGAAAATGCAAGGACCAAAAGTTCCTTTAAACTAACTGATTTTCGAAATCTATTTAATACTAAAAATAATATTAGAGACAATAAAACTATTAAAATAGCTACAGGGCCTTTAGTTAAAACAGCTAAACCTAAAAACAAACCACTATACACACTGCGCCATATCCTATTTTGTGTAACACTATTTGTTAAAAATGAAAAATGGTAAACACTTAAAAATATAAATAAATTAAACCAAGGGTCGATAATTCCAGTTTTAAAATAAATAAATGTTAAGAAGGTGCCAGCATAAACCATTACCCAAATCAAACCAAAAAAATGATTATACATTTTCTTCCCTAAATAATATAAAATTTGAAGAGTAGCTATACCTGCTATAGCATTGGGGAATCTCGCGCTAAATTCATTTATGCCGAAAATCTTCATTGACAAAACTTGCATCCAAATAAATAATGGAGGTTTTTCCCAAAATGGTCTAAAGTCAATTCTAACTCTGAAATAATCGCCAGTCACAATCATTTCCCGAGCTGCTTCAGCGAAATTTATTTCATCCCAGTCAAATAAATGTACAGTTCCTAAATAAGGTACAAAAAGAATTATTGATAAAATTAATATACACCACTCCGGTTTAATTTTCTTATGCATAATTTATTTCTTCAAATTAATTTTACGATACGCCCAATCACCTTTTGTCCATTCACTTCTTTCAAAAAAATAAATTACAATAAATGCTGAAAACACTCCAATAATTGAGCCAGCGAATACATCTTCAAAAAAATGTTGCCCCAAATAAATTCTTGAATAGCCAGCTAACACGGCCATTGCCAACAAAAAAATTGATACCCAATTCTTGTTTATAACAAATGATAGAAAAACAAATAAAGCAAATGCCGCTGTAGTGTGACCAGAAGGGAAACTCATCATAGAATGAATCTTCATGCCATCAACAAAGTGTAAATCTTGTATGTTTTCAAAATATTTCTTTGGTCTTGGAACATCATAAAAAAATACTCTTTTCAAAATTTGCGCTATTTCAGAAGAAATTAAATATATAATCATACCTAAAATTGCATCTCTAAATTTGATGAAAAGAAATAGAAAAATAACCAATAAGAAAAATACGCCATCACCTATATAAGTAAATACAGTGAATAGAAAATCTAAAAATGGATTATGATGACTGTTAATCCAAAGGAAAATTGCTTCCTTCTGGAAATTTAATTTTATTAATAATAAACAAACTACTAATGAAACATAAAGTATAAATACCGTTTTATGCTGCTGTAGAATTGATTTCATATACCAAAGATAATAGCCTAATTGAAAATATACAGATTAATCAAAGAAATAAAAAAATAACTTATCTAAAATCATTAGAATTTTATAATTTCATAACCTAACTAGACGAATTCCCTTATGTCACAAAATTTATTTAGAAAAAAATCAGTCAGTGGAATATTGAAAGATTTAGAAAAAAATAATCTAAATTCTGATCATGCATCTCTACATAAAACCTTAGGCGTACGTGATTTAACTGCATTTGGCATTGCAGCAATTGTAGGTGCTGGGATTTTCAGCACAATCGGTAAAGCCAGTGCTGACGGTGGACCTGCGGTTATCTATTTATTTTTGTTTACTGCTATAGCTTGTGGTTTTGCAGCCTTTGCCTATGCTGAATTTGCTTCAATGGTTCCTGTATCGGGGAGCGCATATACTTACTCATATGTTGCGTTTGGTGAATTAATAGCTTGGATTATTGGTTGGTCATTAATCATGGAATATGGGATTGGTAATATAACCGTAGCTATATCATGGTCTGATTATTTCACAGGCTTTCTTGGAAGTATGGGATTACATTTACCGGATTGGATGACCATGGACTATTTAAGTGCAAGTAGAGGTTACCATTCTGTTTCCAAACTTTTGCAAAGTGGAATGCCATTTGAAAAAGTTGATAGTTCATTACAATTAGCTTATAAAGCTTGGACCGAAAGCCCTAACCTACTTGGTTTGCATTTAGTTCTTGATATACCCGCCTTATTTATAATTGTATTGATTACTTGGCTAGTTTATCGTGGCATGAAAGAATCAAGAAATGCAAGTAATGTAATGGTAATAATTAAACTAGCTATTATACTTTTAGTAATTGCAGTTGGTATATTTTATGTTGATACTAAAAACTGGAACCCATTTGCTCCCAATGGTGTTGCAGGAATACTTAAAGGAGTTTCAGCTGTTTTCTTTGCTTACATCGGCTTTGATGCCATATCAACTACTGCTGAAGAATGCAAAAACCCACAAAGAGATTTACCTAAAAGTATGATGTGGGCAATCATCATTTGCACAATTTTATATGTTGCAATTGCATTGGTTTTAACTGGTATGGTCAACTATCAATCATTAGCAGTAGGTGACCCGTTAGCTTTTGTTTTTGAAAAATTGAATTTAAAATGGCTTTCAGGAATAATTGCTGTTTCTGCGATCGTTGCCATGGCTAGTGTGTTATTGGTTTTCCAAATGGGTCAGCCAAGAATTTGGATGAGCATGAGTAGAGATGGTCTATTACCAAAAGCCTTTTCAAGAATTCACCCAATTTATAAAACTCCATCTTTTGCAACTATTGTAACCGGATTTGTTGTTGCTGTTCCATCGTTATTTATGAACTTAACAATTGTTACTGACCTTTGTAGCATTGGTACTTTGTTTGCTTTTGTTTTAGTTTGTGCAGGTGTATTAAAACTTCAAAACGACCCTAATGTTCAAAGAGGTAAATTCAAAACACCTTATGTAAATGCTAAATATATTTACCCATCCTTAATGATTTTGGCATTCACTTTAATGATTATTTATCAAAAATCTGAAACACTAAATTTCATCAATAACACAGCAAAAATAGTTGATGCTCAAACATTGATTACCTCATTGAATGAAAAAGAAATAAAAGAAATTCAATCTAATATTATTTTAACTGATTCGATTGGATTCAATAATTCAGGTGCAGATGTAGTTAGTTATTTAGAAAATATGGATGAAACTTCCTACTCCTCATTCTTACAAAATTCAAGGCTAAATCAAAATCAATATTTAGAATCTGGTTGGTCATTATTTAAACATAAAATACCAATGTGGATTTTCTTAATGGTTTGTTTCAGCTTACTTTTCTACACATTTAAATATAATCTTTCCCTAATACCACTTTTAGGATTAATATGTTGTTTGTATATGATGTCTGAGCTTGGAATATCTAATTGGATTGGGTTTGGGATCTGGCTGATTATTGGATTAATCATCTATTTCAGTTATGGTTACAAGAAAAGTAAACTTGCCACTAACTCTTAATAATTGGTCTAACTTTTAAACAAGTAAATTTGATTATTGCATTCTTTAGAATAAAAAAATGATTCAAAACCTAAACGTTCTGAATCATTTTTTTTATTATTCTATTCGTTTCAAATTGTAATTTTTTGATTGAGAAACTAATAAAGGAACAGTTTCAATTGTAACAAAACTCAAATCTAATCCAAAGCCTTTTTCTTCTGATAAACTTAATCTTTTCAAGATAAAATAAATTTGCATAAATATTTTTTCATGCAATGGCAATGAATTATCTGCAGATAATTTCTTTTCTAAAACAACAAACCTAAAATCACCAGGTATTTTATGTTTGTTCAAAGATGTATAACGGCTGGTAATATCTACCTCTCCATTTTTCACTAAATCTTCAACAACTTTTCTAAATAATACATTAATCTTTTGTTCAACCCTAAATCCTAATTTGAATTCAATTCTAATTACATGATTAGGTACTAAGTGTATAACTTTATACTCTGATTTGTAAGGCTCATCTTCTACATCAACATGAACAAACCAATACATATCAGCACGTTTGGGTTGTTTTTGAAAAATGGAATACATAATTTTCGATTCGATTTCAGATGTAAAATTAGACCCACTTAGATATACTAATTGTGAAGCATATTTTGGCACAGAATTGTCTAAACTTAATTCTTTTAACAAAACTGTATAATCATCCATCTCAGCAAATTTCACATATCTGTTTTTTATTTTCCGAGCTTTAATCCAAGACCACATGATAGTGAATAAAATAAATCCGATAAAAATTGTAACCCAACCACCATGTGTGAACTTACTTAAATTTGCTATAAGAAATGACAATTCAATACTTGCATAAACAACCAATAACAAACCTACCACCCAAATTGAGAAACCTCTACTATATAAGTATATCATTAACAAAATGGTTGTCATCAACATGGTTAAAGTAATTGACAATCCATAAGCTGCTTCCATATTGGTTGATTCTTTAAAATAAAAAACCACAGCCAAACAACCTAACCATAAAAGCCAATTGATACTTGGCACATACAATTGACCCTTAGTATCAGTAGGGTAATTGATTTTAACTTTTGGCCAAATATTTAACCTTACGGCTTCTGAAATCAATGTAAATGAACCGCTAATTAATGCCTGACTTGCAATGATTGTAGCTATTGTAGCCAATGCAATACCATATATGATGAACCAAGATGGCATAATGGTATAGAATGGATTACCTGTTAAAAAAGCACCATCTTGTGTAACCAACCATGCTGCTTGCCCAAAGTAATTTAATAATAAAGTTACTTTAACAAATGCCCAAGATATCCTAATATTGGATCTTCCACAATGCCCTAAATCTGAATAAAGTGCCTCGGCTCCTGTTGTACATAAAAATACAGAACCTAATATCCAAAAACCTCCTGGATTATTTGCGAGTAAATCATAAGCATAATAAGGATTAATAGCTTTTACTATTTCAGGATGTAAAACTATTTGACTCACCCCTAATATTCCAAGCATGGCAAACCATAAAAACATTATTGGACCAAAAGCTTTACCAACTATATTCGTTCCAAATTGTTGAAGAATAAATATCCCAGTAATTATAACTATTACTATAGGAACTGTTGAAATATTCGGATAAATTAATCGAAGGCCTTCAATTGCGGAAGAAACTGAAATTGGAGGAGTGATAATGCCATCTGCCAATAAGGTACTACCGCCAATCACAGCGGGTATGATGAGCCATTTGGCTTTTCTCCTTACTAAAGTATATAATGAAAAAATTCCACCTTCACCTTTATTATCCGCTCTAAGAGTAATAATCACATATTTTACAGTTGTCTGTAAAGTTAGTGTCCAAAAAATACAAGAAACACCACCATATACTATGGCTTTTCTTATTTGCGATCCTTCTCCGATTATCGCCTTTAATACGTAAAGTGGAGATGTTCCAATATCACCAAAAATGATACCCAATGTGACTAATACGCCAGCGGCAGTTAGTCGATTGATATTTTTATGATTCACAAGTCTTAATTAACCAGCCAAATGTATGATTTGCAAAGTAATTCACAAAATATTATACAATATGATTTCAAAAACAATTTTGTTCATTTTTTAGCTAAAATGTTACATGATATACTTTACAACTATAGGATTATCAGTATATTTGAATAATATGAAAAAATATCTGTCGCTTTTTATTTTGTTGGGTTTTTTAATACCAAGTATCTTGGTAGCACAAAACACCATTGAAATTAAAGTTGGCCTAAACGGTGGAATAACTTATTCACCAAAAAATGTAACCTGTACTGTAGGTGATACCATTAAATTTATTTGGCAATCAGGTAATCATCCAACTCGTTCAGACGATGGAACTAGTATGCCACTTTTTGGAATGAATTCTAATAGTACAAGTAAAACCTTTGTTTTCAACTCTCCAATAATTATCCCATACTACTGCACAGCACATGGTGATGCTGGAGGAATTGGTATGTCTGGCACTATTACTGTAAATGGAAATGCATCTGGTTTTGCAAATAAAACTTTGCAAAGTTCATTTTCAGTTTATCCTAATCCTGCAAATGAAAAATTAAGCGTGAACTTCATTGTAAAAAAAGAAAATACGGTTACTATTAAAATGATAGATGTTTTAGGTAATGATGTTGCACAGTTAGTGAATGAAAGATTTGCTATTGGTGAATACCGTCAATCATTAAACATCCCTTCCAAGATTTCTAAAGGCCTATACTTTGTGAAAGTAACTGTTGGGCAAGATGTAGCTATCAAACGAATTTCCATTCAATAATACAGTTTTCCACAATTATGTAAAACACCCTTCTAATTGATGGGCATTTTATTTACGGCTATGCTTTGGAATTAATATATTCGCAGAAACCTAACTTATTAGATGAAAATAATTGCCATTGGTAGAAATTATCAAGATCATGCTAAAGAATTGAATAACCCGGTTCCTACAGAACCAGTTGTTTTCATGAAACCTGATACTGCCTTATTAAAAGAAAACAAACCTTTTTATCATCCTGATTTTTCTACAGACATTCATCATGAAATTGAATTGGTTTTAAAAATTGGAAAAGAAGGTAAACATATTTTGCCAAAATTTGCATTAGGATACATTGATTCAATTGGAGTCGGTATAGATTTTACAGCTAGAGATTTACAACAGAAATGCAAAGAAAAAGGTCTTCCTTGGGAAATTGCAAAATCATTTGACCATTCTGCTCCAATAGGTGAGTTTTTACCACTTTCAGATTTCCCTGATTTGAAAAACATAGCGTTTTCATTGAAAAAAAATGATATTCTAGTGCAAGAAGGAAACTCATCACAAATGATTTTTCCGTTTGAAGAAATTATTAGTTATGTATCAAGTCGATTCAGTTTAAAAAAAGGAGACTTAATATTTACGGGTACTCCAGCAGGTGTTTCTAAAATAAATATTGGTGATGTACTTGAAGGTTTTATAAGAAATGAAAAATTATTAAAAGTGCAGGTGAAGTAAAATTAAATGAAAAAATCAATCTACCAATACCTATTAAAAATAAGTTTAGGACTAATTATTTGTTTCTTTGTTTTAACAAACTTTGCATTTAATTATTCCTATCCAAAAATTGATGCAATAGTTGATCATAATTATCCCAGTGATTATTTTAGATCTCCACTTGACATCCCTTTGTATTTATCAGGCACTTTTGCAGAATTAAGACCCAACCATTTTCATTCTGGAATTGATATTAAAACTTTAGCTCAAGAAGGCTTACCTATTTATGCAGTAGCTGATGGTTATGTTTCACGTGTTAGAATTCAATCAGTAGGTTTTGGCAACTCCTTATATATAACGCACCCTAATGGCTTAGTTAGTGTTTATGCGCATTTGCAGAAATACAATCCTTCTATAAAAAAATTCGCAAAAGATATTCAATATGCTAAAAAAGTTTTTGAAATCGATACGATTTTAACTGCTGATTTAATACCTGTAAAAAAAGGAGACATTATTGCATTAAGCGGGAATTCAGGTGGCTCTGCTGGGCCACATTTGCATTTTGAAATTAGAGATGCTGTTACTGAAGAGCCAATCAATCCGTTGCTTTGTGGCTTTGCTGTTGCTGATGAAGTTGCACCATTTATTCAAGCAGTAAGCATTTACCCATTAGATGAAAACAGTTCTGTAAATAATTTGAAACAAAAAGTCAGAATGCCTGCTACCGGGAAAAGACCATATTACAGCTTAAACAATGATAATATAATTAACGCATGGGGCAAAATTGGATTAGGAATTGAATGTATTGATTTGCAATCTGGATCTTCTAATCAAAATGGCGTTTATTCTATCGAACTTAAAAAAAATGGTGAACGAATTTATTTTTCCAAAATGGAAAGATTTTATTTTAAAGACACCAAAGCCATTAACTCTCATTGTGATTTTAAAGAAAGAAATTATTCGGGTAGATGGATTCAAAAATCATTTGTTGACCAAGGAAATCCTTTAACAATTTATAAAGATTTAGACGATAGAGGTAGAATAACACTAGACCCTGGCGACATATACAATATGGAGTATATTGTTAAAGATGTAAAAGGTAATACAGCTACCATGAAATTTGTTATCAATTGTGTAAACCAAAATCCTTATACTTTTATTTTTAAAAACAATCGAAAATCAGAGAACTTTTGGGGATTTCAAGATAAAAACATTTTAGAAAAACAAAATTTCAAAGCAGTGTTTAATCCCAACACTTTTTATGATAGTATTATACTTAATTACGCTAATACTAAAGGTTCAATAAGCGCATTCTCTTCTATACATAGCATCGGAAATAAAGACATTGCCATTAATGATTTTTTTGAAATCCAAATAAAACCAGAACGATTTATGACTGATTACCAAAAATCGAAAACCCTTATTGTTCAACAAGGAAGAGGTTCTGTTGGAGGCTATTTTGATAACGGTATAGTAAAAGCAAAAAGCAAAACAGTTGGTGGTTTTTATATTGGAGCTGATTCTATTCCGCCTAGTATTAAACCTGTTAATATTGCCAATGGTAAAAATCTAAAAGCCGCTTCAAAAATACTTTGTAAAATTAGCGATAATCTTTCTGGTATAAAATCTTTCAATGCTTACATCGATGATGAATGGGTATTAATGGATTATGATCAGAAATATGCATTATTGAGTTATCAATTTGATGAGAAATGCACAAGTGGAAAACATGTTTTCCGATTAATTGTTGTAGATCAAAAAAATAATACAAGTCAATACTTCGCAACATTTTATAAATAGATAATGGTAAAATTGAAAATTGGCGACAATGCCCCTGCCTTTTCAGGTAAAGATGAAAATGGCAAAGATGTTTCCCTAATTGATTTCAAAGGAAAAAAGTTGGTTCTTTATTTTTACCCAAAAGACAATACACCTGGCTGTACCGCTCAAGCATGTAGCATACGAGATAATTATGCAATATTGCAAAAACAAAATTTGTCGATTTTAGGAATAAGCAATGATTCAGAAAAATCACACATAAAATTCATTACAAAATTCGAATTGCCATTTCCATTAATTGCTGATACTGAAAAAAAAATGGTTGAAGGTTATGGTGTTTGGGTTGAAAAAAGTATGTACGGTAGAAAATATATGGGTATAGCTCGAACTACTTTTATTATTAATGAAAAAGGAATAATTATTTCAATAATAGATAAAGTGGATACTAAAAATCACTCTCAACAAATTTTGGATCAAATAGCATAGTTCCTAAAAAACAAAATCCTCCAATTATGCATTGGAGGAGTTTTGACCTAACTAAACTAATTATTTAGCTTTTATACGGATGTTCCTCTCAAAAGTTGCAAAATTTAAAAATTTACTTTCCAACACTCATATTATTGTAGCATTGCCAAATTTCTATACCTTTGAATAGTTTAATTTTATTCCATGTCTACAATTCAAGAATTAGAAAAAACAGCTTCTCAAGTACGTAGGGACATCGTTCGCATGGTTCATGCATGTCAATCCGGTCACCCTGGTGGCTCTTTAGGATGCGCTGATTTTATCACTGCACTTTATTTTGAGCAAATGAACCATTCAAACAAATTTAATATGGATGGCAAAAATGAAGATCTATTTTTCCTTTCTAATGGTCATATTTCTCCAGTATGGTATTCAGTACTTGCTAGGGCAGGTTACTTTCCAATTGCAGAATTAGCAACTTTTAGAAAAATTGACACTCGCCTACAAGGTCATCCTACTACTGCTGAACATTTACCCGGTATCAGAATTGCTTCAGGATCTTTAGGGCAAGGTTTATCGGTTGCATTGGGTGCTGCAGAATCTAAAAAATTAAATGGCGACAACTCAATTGTTTATACCCTACATGGTGATGGTGAGATGCAAGAAGGTCAAATTTGGGAAGCTGCAATTTATGCCGCTCATAGAAAAATTGATAATATCATTAGTACTATAGATTTTAACGGACAGCAAATAGATGGTTCAACTGAACAAGTAATGTCTTTAGGTGATTTGGAAGGGAAATGGAAAGCTTTTGGTTGGGAAGTTTTAAAGATGGATGGGAATAATATGAATGAGGTTATAGAAACTTTGAAATTAGCTAAAAGTAAAACGAACCAAGGCAAACCAATTATGATAATCATGAAAACAGAAATGGGAGCAGGAGTAGATTTTATGATGGGTTCACATAAATGGCATGGCATACCACCTAATGATGAACAATTAGCTTCAGCATTATCTCAACTTGAAGAAACGCTGACTGATTATTAATATACAAACATTGGTCAATACAATTAAAAATAATAACGAAAGAAAGAGCAAGTCAATTACTACTTGCTCTTTCTTTGTATTTATTATTTTCATGTTGATGGCAACTATAAGTACAGCCCAAAACAAACCGCTAAAAAAACCAACCCGCATTTTGTTTATAATAGATGCCTCAGGTAGTATGGCTGGAAAGTGGCAACAAAATTCAAAAATGGATGCTGCGAAAGCTATCATGATGCATATGGCAGATAGTTTAAGTAAAGAAAATATTTCATTTGCTGTTAGAATTTTCGGACATCAAAAAGAAAAGAGTTTAAATGATTGTTCAGATAGTAAATTAGAATTACCATTTTCTAAAAGCTCAAAATTAAATTTATCAACTGTTCTTTCAACTATTGAACCTAAAGGCTATTCACCAATTGCATTGTCACTTGAACAAGCTATCAATGACTTTCCATTAACAAAATATGAAGTAAATAATATTATTGTTTTAATTACTGATGGTTTTGAAAATTGTGAAGGAGACCCATGCGTTGCCACAAAAAAATTGCAAGCTGCAGGAATTTATTTAAGACCTTATATTATAGGTTTAGGTTTGAATGAAGAACAAAAAAATAATTTTGATTGTGTAGGACAACTTTTTGAAGCCAATGAATCATCAAAAGATTTTAAAGAGATGATAACTGAAGTAGTGATTACTACAATTATGAATCCAACCAGCTTGCAAATTAATTTATTGAACGAAGCTGAACGTCCAACTGAAACAAATGTTAATATGACTTTCAGCGATCATGCAAACTCAAGTATTAAATATAATATTATTCATACTCTGAATTATTCAAATAATCCAGATACGTTATTTATTGATCCACTCAAAAAATATGATGTAAAAATTCATACAATTCCAACTAAAAAAATTGACAATATAGAACTCGTTCAAGGAAAACATATTATTAAAGCCATTGAAGCACCCCAAGGAAGTTTAAAATTTGTAATGACTGGTACAAGTAAATACAAAAATTTAAAATGCATTATCAAGCAAAAAAATAATGTTATCAATGTACAAGATATTAATACTTCACTTAATTATATTACTGGTAATTATGATATAGAAATACTAACATTACCAAGAATAACTATGAATGATGTAAATATTTTACAATCACAAACTAAAACAATTTCAATAATTGCACCCGGCATTCTTACAGTATCGAAAACACAATCAGGTTTTTTGACATTATTAAAAAAAGACAATTCCAGTCAAATTAAAGTTTATTCTTTTGATATATCAACCAATAAAGAATCTATTCAATTGCAACCTGGCAACTATGAATTAATTTATAGAAACAAAAATGCCAATAGTAGTAAATCAACAATAACTAAGAAAATAACAATAGTATCAGGTGTCGCATCAAATATTACTTTTTAAATGAGCATCAAACCAAACAAATACTTACTCCTATTTTCAATGTTGATGCTTTTCACTGCACAGCAAAGTAAATCGCAAGTTGCACCCACTCCTATCAAAACCAGAATCTTATTTATGATGGATGCTTCTGGTAGTATGACCAATAATTGGGGAAGTTCAAATAGATTTAGAATCTCAAAAGCAGTGATTGCAGCTATGGTTGATTCATTACAAAAAGTCCCCAATGTTGAGATGGGCTTAAGGGTTTTCGGTAGCATGTCAGCACTTTCACTAAATGATTGCAAAGACACTAGATTGGAAGCACCTATTAGACCAAATAATGCCAATACTATCAAAGGAAAATTAAACAGCTTAAATGCTAAAGGAATCACTCCCATTGCTTATTCTATTGAACAAAGTGCTAATGATTTTATTTATGCTACAGATAAAACAAGAAATATTATCATTCTAATAACTGATGGTATTGAATCATGTAATGGTAATGCCTGTGAGATTTCAAAAAAACTTCAACAAAAAGGAATTATACTACAACCTTTTATTATCGGACTTGGATTAACTCCTGAAGCATCAGCTACATTTGATTGCATTGGAAGATACGATGATGCACAAGATGAGATAGGTTTTAAAAAAGCACTTAAAGGTATCATGAATACCATCCTAAATAATACCAGTACTCAAATAAATTTGTTAGATGAAAAAGGCAGACCAACAGAAAGTAATCTGCCAATTACTATGAATGATGCAGTAGTTGAAATTCCAAGATATCAATTTATGCATACACTAAATGCTAGAGGAAACCCAGACACTTTACAAATTGATCCAATTAACAAGTATAACATTGTAGTGCATTCTACTCCTCCAGTTGAAAAAAAGAACATTCAAATTATCCCTAACAAACATAATTCTATTGAGATCTCAGTGCCTCAAGGTGAATTGTTAATTGTTACAGATGGATTAAGCACATATAAAGATCTTTCAACTATTATTAAAAAAAACAATCAAACAGAAACAATTGATGTATTAACTATTTCTCAAAAGAAAAAATATTTAGTTGGAATGTATGATTTAGAAGTATTAACACTTCCAAGAATTTCAATTAAAGATGTCAATATTTTACAAAGTGAATTAACAACTATTAAAATACCTGCCCCTGGTATATTTACTATACTCAATACCAATTCAGTTCCCGTATTAGGAAGTATTTTTGTAGAAAAAGGTCAAAACTTAGAATGGGTTTGCGATATTAATGGGAATTCATCAACAGAAACAATAACTTTGCAACCAGGTAATTATCGATTAGTTTATAAAAATAAGGGTTCGAAAAGGGCCATGACTACTAGAGAAGAAAAGTTCAAAATCAGCTCAGGGAGTTCAGTAAATATTCGCTTTTAAAAAAACAAAATGAAACAGTACACTTTTACAGAAAAGAAAGACACCCGTTCAGGATTTGGAGCAGGTTTATCAGAATTAGGAAAGTCAAACCCAGATGTGGTGGCACTTTGCGCTGATTTAACTGGTTCATTAAAAATGGATGCATTCGCTAAAGACCATCCAACTCGCTTTTTCCAAGTTGGAATTGCAGAAGCTAATATGATTGGACTTGCAGCAGGAATGACGATTGGAGGTAAAATTCCATTCACTGGAACATTCGCTAATTTTTCAACAGGAAGAGTATACGATCAAATTAGACAATCAGTTGCCTATTCAAATAAAAATGTAAAAATCTGTGCTTCACATGCTGGTTTAACTTTAGGTGAAGATGGAGCAACCCATCAAATATTGGAAGATATAGGTTTAATGAAAATGCTACCTAATATGACGGTGATTAATCCATGTGATTTCAATCAAACAAAAGCAGCGACCATTGCTATTGCAAAGCATGTCGGTCCTGTATATCTTAGATTTGGAAGACCAGCTGTTCCTAATTTTACTGCTCCTGATCAAGTTTTCGAAATAGGGAAAGCAGTATTATTAAATGAAGGTAAGGATGTAAGTATTTTCGCCACTGGTCATTTAGTTTGGAAAGCTATTGAAGCTGGACAACAACTTGCTGAAATGGGAATAAGTGCAGAAATTATTAATATACATACCATTAAACCTTTGGATGAGGCTGCAGTCTTAACATCAGTTCGTAAAACAAGATGTGTTGTTACTGCTGAAGAACATCAAAAAAATGGTGGACTTGGCGACAGCATCGCTCAATTATTGGGAGAGAATTTTCCAGCACCTATTGAAATGGTTGCTGTAAATGACAGCTTTGGAGAAAGTGGAACTCCTGACCAATTAATGAAAAAATACGGACTAGAAACTGTAAATATTATTGCTGCAGTACAGAAAGTAATGGATAGACGTTAGTTTTTGTTTGCAGTATCCAAACTGCATAAAATGTACGCTTTTTTAGAATTTAAAGTAATCCCTTATTATCATTCAATTTATTTCATTCAAAAATGATGGAAGAATTGAATGATAAAATATTACTTGAACAATTCAGAAATCCTCAATTAAAAGAGGCTGCATTTCAGCAACTCATCAAAAAATATCAACAAAGAATTTATTGGCACATACGCAGAATGGTTGATGACCATGATGATACTGATGATATCATGCAAGAAGTTTTCATAAAAGTGTGGAAAGGCTTAGCCCAATTTAGAGAAGACTCACAACTTTATACTTGGCTATATAGAATTGCAAGTAATGAAAGTATCACTTTTCTAAACAAAAAGAAAAACAGAAAAACTATTTCTTATGATGATATTAAAAATGAGATCCCAGATAATGTAGGTATAACAGACGCTATTGAAGGTAATCAAATTCAACTGAAACTTCAAAGAGCTATTAATACACTTCCAGATAAACAAAAGCTTGTATTTAACTTAAAATATTATGAAGAAATGAAATATGAAGAAATGTCTAGCATTTTAGGAACAAGCGTTGGGGCATTAAAGGCGTCTTACCACATTGCTGTAAAAAAAATCGAAGAATTTATTATCACACATTAAACCATTGAATAATTATTAACTCCTACTATTATGAAGGAAGAAAAAGGACAAAACTATACTGAAATAAAAAATATTGATGAACTACTGTCAAAAATAAAAATGACAACTAATAAAAGCTTGCCTGAAAATTATTTTGATGAATTTCCTTCGAGAATGATGGATAGAGTAAAACTGGAAAGTATAACTATTCCATTTTATCAAAGCAAAGTATTTAAATTTTCATTGGCCGCTTGCCTTACACTAATAATTGCGAGTACGTTAATTTTTAATGGAATAAATAATAAAAAAGAACTAACTGTAGATACTAATTCAATATACCAAATCAACACAGAAGATTTAATTTATGAAGAAATTGATGAAGCAACTATTATTGAAGTTGCCTTATTAAAACAAAATAGTCAAATGAATATTGATAGTAATAATATTGATTCTTACTTGAATCAGATTGATGAAAATTACCTAGTTGAAGAATTATAAAAGAAAATAAAAATGAAAAAGCACTTAATTTTAATCGGAGTAGCCTTACTTGCAACAATCTCTGTTGGATTTGCTCAAAGTCAGTCTGATAAAAGAGAAAACATAGAAGCATTTAGAATTGCCTATTTCACGAGAATAATCGGACTCAGTTCTGAAGAAGCTAAAACATTTTGGCCTATCTACAATGAAATGCAATTAGAACAAGAAAAAGTTCGTAAAGAACGAAGAAATAGAACTTTTAATGCAAAAGAATCTATTGAAACTATGACTGACAAAGAACTTGAAAAATTGGTAGATGATGAGATCAATTCAAGACAAAGAGAACTTGATATTGAGAAAAAATATCATGAAAAATTCAAATCCATTTTGCCTATAAATAAAGTAGTAAAATACTATCGTGCTGAAGAAGGATTCAAAAGAGAATTAGTGAAAAGATTACAAGAACAAAGAAAATAATTTAATTACAACCAACCTTTTCTATAAAACCAATAATAAATAACACCAGTGATAATAATCATTAATGCTATTGAATAAGTATAACCATATTCCCAATTAATTTCTGGCATATGAGTAAAATTCATGCCATAAATACCTACTATAAAAGTTAAAGGCATAAAAAAAACAGAGAATATTGTTAACACTCTTATTACTTCATTTGTACGTTGTGATGAAATTGATAAGTATAATGAAAGTAAGTTATTTATTTGTTCAATTATTTGATCATACACGGTTTCCATTTTCACATAGTTATCTACAATATCCCTATATATAGGGTCTTTAACATCATCTTCTTCTAAATTGTTGATAATATCTTTCGATAAAAATAAAATTCTATTTATTACAGAACCTTTCCTTTTTATTCTATATAAACTCTTTAATAAATCAGGCACTCTAGTCTTTAAAAATATTTTGCTTTCATAAAAATCAATTTCTTCTTCTAATTTATCGGCGGTGTTTTTATAAGACATAACCACCTTGTTCAATATGATATAAAGTAAATGATTCACATCCTTACATTTTCCATGCTGAACATATTTTGAATTCAGTTCTTCTAAAATTGATTGCTCACTTCTATGAATTGTTATTAAGAAATTACTTGAATAAAAAATCGAAATTTTCCTACTTACTTCCTGAATTGTATCAGCATCATTTTTTTGTGTTGAATCAAAAATCCGCGTAACAATAAAAGTAGAATCTTCAAACTCCTCAATTTTTGGTAAATGATCAGGTTCTAAACAATCCTGCACAGATGAAGGATGCAATGAATAAATACTTGCAATATTTTGTAATTCTTCTAAAGTTGGATTAGTAATATCAATCCAGGTAAAATTGGAGGATTTTAGGTTTGTATATTCTTTAAGCATATTCAAATTTAATCATCCTGCAGCAATAATTTTGTACTTTTGAATATGATTACGCAACGTCAGCTTTTTTTAAGTCATAATGCACAAACTACAAATTTCCCATTAGCGCTTGAAATTGAGTATGCAGAAGGTGTTTACCTTTATGATAGCAATAAAAAGAAATACCTCGATTTAATATCTGGTATTGGTGTTAGTTCTGTTGGACACAGACACCCAAAAGTGATAGAAGCTATTAAAAATCAAGTTGACAAATATCTTCATTTGATGGTATATGGTGAATATATTCAAACTCCTCAAACTCAATTAGCAAAAAAATTAGCTGACCTTCTTCCTCCAAGCTTATCTTGTGTATACTTTGTTAATTCAGGAGCCGAAGCTATTGATGGAGCAATGAAATTAGCCAAACGTGTTACTGGAAGGACTAAAATTCTTTCTTGTCTACAATCTTATCATGGAAGTACCCATGCCGCATTGAGTATTATGGGTAATGAAGAATACAAAAATGCATTTAGGCCTCTGCTACCAGATATTGAATTCATAACATTTGGAAATATTGAAGATTTACCTAAAATAAATCATCATACAGCAGCCATTTTTATTGAAACAGTTCAAGGTGAAGCTGGAATAAAAACTGCCAACCAAGCTTATTGGCAAGCACTTCGTAAAAAATGCACAGAAACAGGTACACTTTTAATTTTAGATGAGATCCAGTGTGGTATGGGAAGAACCGGAAAACTTTTTGCTTTTGAAAACTATGAAATCATTCCAGATATTTTAGTCTTAGCAAAAGCATTGGGTGGCGGAATGCCAATTGGAGCTTTCATTTCTTCTTTAGAATTTATGAATACTTTAAAAGAAAATCCAATACTCGGGCATATTACAACTTTTGGTGGACATCCAGTTAATTGTGCTGCAGGATTAGCTTCTATTAATGTACTTTTCGAAGAAAATCTTATACAATCTATTAAGGAAAAAGAAAATCATTTTCGAAAATTATTAGTGCATCCTGAAATTATTGAATACAGAGGGTTAGGATTAATGATTGCAATTGAATTCAAATCATTTGAGTTCAATAAAAAAGTAATTGATAGATGTATTGAAAAAGGTGTTATTGTAGATTGGTTTTTACACAATACAGTTTCTATGAGAATTGCTCCTCCATTAACTATTACCATTGATGAAATTAAATTTGCTTGTGGAATTATTATACAATCGATTGATGAAATTGTAATAGAAGGAATCAATTAATTTGATTAACGCAATAATACAATCGTTTTATCATAAGTAATATATTTCCCTGATGCATTATATGCTTCAATATATATAACATATGCACCATCTGGCACTTCATTATTCAACATTGTACCATCCCATTCAAAATGTGCATCATTTGAACTTATTACTAAATTACCCCAACGATTGTAAATTTTGGTTTTTATTTTTTGCATCCCCATTGGAAAATCAATAACAAAAACATCATTATTTCCATCTGCATTCGGACTAAATACTTCTGGAACGAGTATTTCGCTTTCACCTTCAACAAAGATTCTATGTTGGACCAATTCACTGCATCCTATTTCATTATACGCAATTAATTGAACATCTAAATAGCCAATAGAATCAATAACTTTCTTATAATTTAAAAATTGACTTGTATCTTTGACTCCATTAAAATACCAAGCAATATTTTCAAATTTCCCCCCAGTATAACTTATACTTATTTCATCACCAACTTTTGGTTTGCTTGGGATCCAATTAAACGTTGGCTTTGGGTAAGGGAAAACTTCAACATCGAAAAATGCAGTATCCACCGCATCTCCATTGTAAAATACCACGCAAAAGTATGAGGTGCTTTTTAATGGTGTTACAAATATTTGTTGTGATGTTTCTCCAGTAATCCATTTGTATGAAATGTCTTTATAAATTGAATCGGCCCCTGACGCTTCTAAAATAATTGACTCTCCAAAACAAATTTTTTCTTTACCACTGATCAAAGGAAATTTAGGTAATTCAATATAAACATCTTGTTTAACTGTATCTCCAACACAACCTGATTTGCTTATCTCAACAACACAAACTTGGTAATAACCAAACTTCTTACCCCAATCAACTACAATTCTATTTTGTCCATTACCATAAACAATATTACCACCAGTAACAAACCACTGATATGTTGATCCTGGTTTATTTGCTACACTGTATTTAACACCAGACTCTCCTACACCAACTGTATCAACTATTGCTGCACTTGCAGTACATATAGTACCAACAAGGCAAAGCAGTAGCTGTATGAATCCTTTTCGGAACATATAATTGGTTATTAAATAATGTGAAACTTATTGAGTAATTCTCAATCCAAGTACTAGTGAATAATTGCTGATGTTATTGGTTTTGGATTTACTAAGATTGCAGCAGAACCACTTGTCGTTCCTGAACAAAACTTATTTGAAGCAGAAACTAGACTATAAGTAGTAGTAGCAGAAGTATTTCCAGGCGCTGGAATAGTTGGAGCTGCAGTAAATGTATAACTGTTAGTTGGGTGATTTGTAATTGTTGTATTACCTGAACCATTAGTATAAGTGAATGTATATGGTCCTACTCCAGTCAGTGCAATGGTAACTGTTGGAGCTGGATCACTATAACACATAGTTGCATTACCAGAAATAGAAGCTGTAATTAAAGGAATAACCACAACATTTAAACTAACTACATCTGCTTGACAACCTGTTGACGCAGTTTCTTGAACTTGTAAAGTATAGGTACCTGCTGTACCTCCCCAATTCACTGAAGTTGAATTTCCAGATGAAGAACTTAAAGCACCACCACCAGATAATGTCCATACATAGCTTGATCCAGATGTGTTTGTTACACTATATGGAACTGCCGCTGAATTCACACAAACAGTATCAGCCGTTTGGGCTTGTGCATTCATCGAGAAAATAAAAGATACGGCAACAAATGCCAATAAAATGGAGAATTTTTTCATTTTGTGTCAGGGTTTAACAGTTTAGTTTTTAGTAAATAAGTGTTTTAACTACACTTTTCATTGTGAGAGCAATGAATTTACTTGGACTTTGTATCGTAATAAACATGTTAAAGGTTACACAATTCAATAAAAAAAATACAGTATAATTTCAAGCTGTTCAAAACCAGCAATTTAACTCATTTTATTTTTTTTGATTAGATAGGATTCCAAGACAGATTGAAACCCAGATTTGATATTTGTTGGCACAAAATCAATTTTATAGGAGAAACACTTTAATTTAATGTTATCAATATAGTTTTGCATAGAAGATTGATATTTTTCACGAACTGCATTTGCATTTAATTGTAACTTCTCACCAGTTTCTAAATCTTCAAATTCATATAAGCGATCTTCAAAATTAAATTCCATTTCAGATACTTGATCATTCACATGGAATAAAATTATTTCATTCTTATTATATTTTAAATGCTGTAAGGCTGCAAATAACTTATCCTGACTTTCAATATTCTGAAAAAAATCAGAAAAAATAATTACCAAAGATCTTTTATGTATTTGCTCAGATAATAAATGCAAAACTGATGGAAGATCTGTTTTTACTTGCCCCTCTTTTTCAACTAATGCATTTTCAAGATAAGTAAATAATAACTTTTGGTGCACTGTAGTTGATCTTGCAGGTGAAGAATAATCAATTTTATCACTAAATAAAGTTAATCCAAAGGCATCCCTTTGCTGCTTAAATAAGACAATTAAAGCTGCAGCACTAAGTACAGAAAATCTAATTTTATTTTCTTTGGATTTAGGATAATACATGGATGAAGATGTATCAATTACAATATGACAGCGTAAATTTGTTTCTTCCTCGTATCTTTTAGAGTAAATTTTTTCAGTTCTACCAAATAATTTCCAATCGATATTTTTTACACTTTCACCTGGATTATACTGCCTATGCTCTGCAAACTCCACCGAAAAACCATGAAATGGACTTTTATGCAAACCAGTAATAAAACCCTCTACCACTTGTTTTGCAAGGTATTCTAGGTTATTAAAGTTTTGTAATTCGTGTAATGTGGATATGCTTTCCATTATTTTAATTTTCAATTTTACATATCTTTAAACTGTCAATTTAAATACCAACAAGTTCGTAAAAATGTTCCTTATAGGTTTCTCCAATTGGTATAATTACTTTATTAATTAATACCCTACCTCGTTCAATTGCATCAATTTTATTCAACGAAACAATATATGATTTATGTACACGAACAAATAAATTTGATGGCAATAATGCTTCCATTTTTTTCATGTTCTGTAAAGTCACTATTCTTTCTGTTCTTGTAAAAATAGAAATATAATCCTTTAAACCTTCAATATATAAGATATCATCAATAAATATTTTAACAATTTTTTGATCAGCTTTTACAAAAATAAAATCAACTTCACTGTTAGGTTTTAACACTTCCACTTCCCTATTGTAATTCTTAACCTTTTCAATTGATTTAGAAAATCGATCAAAGGAAAATGGTTTAAGTAAATAATCAATCACATCCAATTCAAACCCTTCTAATGCAAAATCAGGATATGCTGTGGTTAGTACTACTTTACATCTACCATTTAATAATTTTAAAAATTGCAAGCCAGTCAATTCTTGCATCTGCACATCAAGAAATATCAATTCAGGTTGCAAAATTTCAATTTGTGTAAATGCTTCTAATGGATTTGTATATACTGCTAATAAATTCAAATCACTTCGTTTAGCACAAAATGTTTTTACAACTTCTAGTGCTAAAGGTTCATCATCGATGGCAATGCATTTCATCATAACAATTCTAATTCTAAATTAACCTCATAATTCCCATCATTTTCTACAATATCCAAAAAATATTTACTAGCATATAATAAATCTAGTCTTCTCTTTATATTCTTCAACCCAATGCCACTGCTGGTATCTTTATTCCTCAAATTTTTCTTATTTGACAATTTAAAAATCAACTTAGTTTCTTCAATATTTAAATTAAGTATGATAGGTTCTGAAAAATCACCATGCTTAAAGGCATTTTCAACAAATGAAATTAACAACAGCGGCATTACTCGCTTTCCTTCACATTTACCAGATATGGTCATTTGGATATTATCTGGTTTAGCCATTCTGAGCTTTTGCATTTCCATATAATTATTCAAATAATTTATTTCTATAGATAAATCAGTTCTATTGTCTTTGTTTTCCTGCAACATATATCTCATAAGTTCTGATAACTTTTGGATAGATTCTGCAGCTTTTTCAGAATTACTAATTACTAAAGAATAAATATTATTTAATGAGTTGAATAAAAAATGAGGATTAATTTGCGATTTCAAAAATGCCAATTCAGCTGTTAATGTTTGATTTTCTAATTCGCGTTTTATTTTATCATTCAAAAACCAATCCTTTACCAAATAATATACCATACTAAAAAACAACATCAATCCTGAAACAAAAATTGTTGATATGGCATATTGCAAAACCGACTTTTGAATTTGACGATGCCCTGGTCCAACCATTAAAATAAAATCTTTAAAACTGATTGCAATTAAGTATTTGATCACCCAGAAAATAAAAATTGTGCCAATGCTTGAAATAAAGTATAGCAAATACTTCTTTCTACCGAAAGTATAAGGTACCAGAATTAACAAATTAAAATAAAACAAAGAAATATTTATTACTCCATAAATCCCGAATTGTACAAATAATATTTTTTTTGCATTAATAGGATCTTGGGCAAATACTGCTTGAAAGCCTGATAAGAATAACAACCCTAATGGTATTGACCAAACAATTAAATGAATTAAAACCTTTAAATACTTGTTCATTTGAAATGCTAATATCCTTTCAAATTTAATTGTTAAAAACCTATTCATACTATTTTTCGACGAATTGCCATTTCTGACCGACGAATTCAATTCTATTATAAACAATCATTCATCGACCAAAAACCCACTTTATCTTGCTAAATATTAGCTTAGTCTAAAAGTGTTGAATCTTCAATTAAATCATGTGACATTTGAAGAAAAAACAACAAGATGAATAAGTTTAACATAACCTTAGTAGCTTTAGGAATTGCGCTAATAGCAAGTTTGACAATAATTATTAGAGGAACATCAGCTTTACTTTAAGAAAATGGAATTTGCAATTGAAACAAACCATTTAAAATGGAAATACCAAAATGAAATGGTGTTAAAGGGAATTAGTTTAAGAGTTCCAAAAGGTGCCATATATGGCTTTCTTGGTCATAATGGAGCAGGCAAAACAACTACAATTAAATTGCTTTTAAATTTATTAAAAGCTCCCATTGGTCAAATTAAAGTTTTGGGTATTGAACTTCAAAAAAATAGAATTGCAGTTTTAGAAAAAACAGGGGCACTAATTGAACAACCTGGTATTTATGCTCATTTAACTGGATATGAAAATTTAAAATTAAAAGCTACCATATTAAATATTTCCAAAGATAAAATAGAAGAAATTTTAAGCACTGTAAACTTACTTTACGCAGCGAACAAAAAAGCAGGTGAATATTCACAAGGAATGAAACAAAGATTAGGGATTGGTTTGGCCCTACTTTCTAATCCAGAGTTATTAATACTTGATGAACCAACCAATGGTTTAGACCCAAATGGCATTAGTGAAATAAGGGCTTTAATTCAAAACTTGCGATTGCAAGGGAAAACTATTTTTATCTCTAGTCATCTATTAGCTGAAATAGAAAAATTTGCTACTCATATAGGAATACTTCACCAAGGCAATTTAGTCTATCAAGGCACTTTACAAGAATTAAAAATAAAATCAGAAAAAAATTTAATTATCAACACATCTGAAATTGATGCTTGTAAAGTTATTCTTGATGAAAATCACATTGGATATATTTTAGAACAAAATAATATCATCATCAATAAATTAAATAATATGAATTCAGCATTCATAAATAAAATATTAGTGGATAATCAAATTTCAGTAGATGAGATTTATTTTCAAGAAAACAATTTAGAAGAACTGTTTTTCGACTTAACAAAATAGAAATGAAAAGATTAATTCCCCTCTTACAGGCAGAATATTTAAAAAGCAAGCGAACATTGGCTTTTAGAGGCGCAATTATTTTACCAATAATAATTTGCACACTTATTTATTTGATATTTTTTTTAAAATCAAACGACTTTTTAAAACTCAATACCCCCAACCTTTGGTTGCAATTATTAAGCATTGAACTAAGTATAATGGGTACATTAATACTTCCAATGTATTTAATATTCCTCACTTATTCCATAAATTATTTAGAACATAAGGCAGACACTTGGAAAAATTTATTTTCATTGCCTATTTCTGGAAGAATGATATTTTTTAGCAAATACATTTTTACAATTTTAGTATTTGTTATATTTATAATAACATTTTTTCTTGGAACAATAAGTGTTGGATACCTATTAGGCATTACCAATCCAGAATTAAAATTTCAGAATTACAATTTAGAATTAACTATTCTTTCAATTTTTATTAAACTAGGAATTGGAAGTTTGTTCCTATTAAGTTTCCAGTTTTTACTTAGCATTCTTTGGAGTGATTTTATGAAATCAATGGGTATGGGGCTGGCTCTTACCATTGTCAGTATTATTTTATATCAATGGGATTACTCATATCTGCTTCCTCATTCACAACCGATGCATGCAGTCAATAATTTATTTGGGAAAAACAGTAATTTCTCTGTGGATTTTTTCACTAAGGATATTATTGCAGGTTCAATTGGATCTGTGGTAGTTGTTATTATATCCTATATATTAATGAAAAAGAAAAGTATTAAATAAAAAAGCGATGTGTAAAATATACACATCGCTTCAAATGTTAACATAATTTTATTAAGCTAATTGAGCTTCTAATTTTTGGGCTAATATGTTTTTTGGAACTGCCCCAATTTGCTTATCAACAATTTCTCCATTTTTGAAATATAACAATGCTGGAATATTTCTAATTCCAAATTTCATTGATATACCAGGGTTGTTGTCCACATTTACTTTTCCAATAACTGCTTTCCCTTCGTATTCTTTAGCTAATTCTTCAACTACTGGTCCCACCATTCTGCAAGGCCCACACCATTCTGCCCAAAAATCTACAAGTACTGGTTTATCAGATTTTAAGACTAATTCGTCAAAGTTTGCATCTGTTAATTCTAATGCCATGATTATGTATTTTTAATTGTTTAATTTATAATAGTTATTTAATTACAATTTGTTTGCCAAGTTAATATTTGTGACAAGCTGGCACTAATTTAATCTAAAATTTACCCCATTCAACTCTTCCACCCTTTTCATAAATTCATTTGTAGGGTTAATTTTCCATTTTCTACTTGGCATTTCAACGGTTAATCCTTCCTCTGTATCCACGACATTTATTTTTAAAGAACAATTTCTAGGCACATCTAATTGATTGTTTTGTTCTACCAACTCAACAATACTATTAACTACTTGTTGATTTAAATCACTGAGATAAATGAAGATAGTCATATTCTTAGCCATTTTGTCGCGAACCTCAGGCAATAATTGCATAAAATTTACTTTAAATTCCCATTCACCTTTACGGCCATATCTTTCTTGAATCTTTCCTTTTAAATATATAAAATATCCTTCAGTGATAAATTGTTTGAATTTAATGTAATCTTCTCCAAAAAGGGCTAATTCATGACTCTCTTTATAATCTTCAATTTGAAAAGTTCCATAAGGCTTTCCCGTTTTAGTTGTTCTATGGGAGGCAGCTGTGATCATACCAGCTATAGCCAATTCTCTATTTTTTATTTTATCAAAGCGATCAATATCACTTTCTTGTAACGACATTCCCTCTTCTTGGTCATTTTCTGCAGACTTATTATTGATAAATGAATTTGCATTTCCAGCAAATTTCTGTACCATTTTTAAATCCGCAATAGTAGCTGAACAAAAATTATCTAGTTCAAATCGATACTCATCTAATGGATGTCCAGAAATATAAAAACCAACAACATCTTTTTCAAATCTTAATCTTTGTAAAAACCCCCAATCTTCGCAAAAAGGAATTTTGGGTTCAGGAATGTGTGCTGCAGTACCAGCACCAAATAAGGAAGACTGAGATGCATTTAAACTTTCTTGAAAATTAGAACCAAATCGAATTAGCTTTTCTAAAAAAGTATTTGTTTCGTTTTTATCAATATGAAAATATGCCGCACGATTTACTTGAAATGAATCGAAAGCACCTGCTTGTGCTAATGATTCGAAAGTTTTTTTATTTGCAGTTCTTAAATTAATTCTTCTTACTAAATCAAAAACTGAACTGAATTTTCCGTTAAGGTTTCTTTCTTCAATTATAGATTGAACAGCTGCTTCCCCAACACCTTTAACTGCACCTA
Organism: Sphingobacteriaceae bacterium; assembly: GCA_965279595.1. Taxonomy (GTDB): domain Bacteria; phylum Bacteroidota; class Bacteroidia; order Sphingobacteriales; family Sphingobacteriaceae; genus CAIKLP01. The sequence goes on along the minus strand of OZ257246.1, from coordinate 1,416,879 downwards.
ATCCAAATCTAATTTGACCTTTATCATTTACTGAAAAGGGATATAAACTTTCATTCACATCTGGTCCCAAGACTGATATTTTCATTCTTCTTGCCTCTTCCATAAAAAAAGTAATTTTATCAATATTACTTAAGTTATGTGTTAATACAGATGACATATATTCAGCTGGATAATGAGCTTTTAAATAAGCAGTTTGAAACGCAACAAATGCATAACAAGTTGAATGTGATTTATTAAAAGCATAAGATGCAAAAGCTTCCCAATCTGTCCATACTTTTTCTAATACTTTTTCTTCATGCCCTTTTTCTTTTGCTCCAACAATAAATGCATCTTTCAGCCCATTTAAAGTTTGTCTATCTTTTTTTCCCATTGCTTTTCGCAAAGTGTCTGCTTGACCCTTAGTAAATCCAGCAATTTTTTGAGAAAGCAACATCACTTGCTCTTGGTAAACTGTGATTCCATAAGTATCACTTAGAAATTCTTCCATCACAGGCAAATCATAACTTACTTGTTCTCTACCATTTTTTCTTGCAATAAATTTTGGGATATATTGAATAGGCCCGGGTCTATACAAGGCATTCATGGCAATTAGGTCTTCAAATTTATCTGGTTTTAAATCTATCAGATGCTTCATCATACCTGGCGATTCAAATTGAAAAGTACCATTAGTATCTCCTCTTTGATATAGTTCTAAAGTTTTTGCATCATCTAATGGAATTTTATCAATATCAATAATTACACCTTTATTGATTTTAATCATTTCAAGTGCATCACGAATGATGGTTAATGTTTTTAAACCTAAAAAGTCCATTTTAATTACACCTGCATCTTCAATTACTTTACCATCATACTGTGTAATTAAAAGATCTGTTTCTTTCGAAGTTGCTACAGGAATAATTTCCGTTAAATCTTTTGGTGCAATGATAATTCCAGCAGCATGTATTCCTGTTCCTCTCACAGAACCTTCTAAAATCAGAGCCTCTTTTAACACACTCGATTTTAAATCATTTCCCTTATGAATTTCTCTTAATAATTTAATATTATCAAGGTCTTCAGGACCATATCCTTCTTTGTCTTTTAAACCTCCTTCGCCGTCAATTGGCGCAAGCATTACTCTATTTAATTCTGTACCTGGTTTATCAGGAACTAATTTTGCTAAAGCATTTGAATCCGCTAGAGGCAAGTCCATTACTCTAGCTACATCTTTGATACTCATTTTTGCAGCCATTGTACCATATGTTACAATTTGTGCCACTTGATTTCTGCCGTATTTATCAACTACATAATCAATAACTTTCTGTCTACCTTCATCATCAAAATCAGTATCAATATCGGGCATTGATTTACGATCAGGATTTAAAAAACGTTCAAAAAGTAAATTGTATTTAATAGGATCAATATTAGTAATACCAATACAATAAGCAACGGCAGATCCAGCTGCAGAGCCTCTTCCAGGCCCAACAAAAACACCAATGTCTCTTCCAGCTTTTATAAAATCTGATACAATTAAAAAATACCCTGCAAATCCCATTGTCTGAATTGTATGCAGCTCAAAGTTTAATCTTTCTTCTATTTCTTGACTCAAATCTTGATAGCGTTCTTTGGCACCTGTAAAAGTCAAGTGCCTTAGATATTCATCTTGAGAAGTAAAAGTTATGGGTATTTGAAAATTCGGCAATAAAATATCTTGCTTCAATTTCAACGTTTCAATTTTGGAAACTATTTCATTGGTATTGTCAATTGCTTCAGGAATATCCTGAAACAATTCATTCATTTCCTTTTGTGTTTTAAAATAAAATTGGTCGTTAAAAAATGCAAACCTTCTTCCTTTAATGAAAGTATCATCATCAGAAAATTCTTTCATAGTAGGTGTGCTTTGCTTCTCACCAGTATTGATACATAACAAAATATCATGAGCATTGGAATCCTTTTGATCCACATAATGAGAATCATTAGATGCAATTACTTTCACATTATACTTCTTCGAAAAACCAAGCAAAACTTTGTTGACTTTTTCTTGCTCTTCCATTTTATGTCTTTGCAATTCGACATAATAGTCTTCACCAAAAATATCCAACCACCATTTGAATTCCTTTTCTGCTTCTTCTTCTCCTTTTCTTAAAATTGCTTTTGGAACTATTGCTCCAATGCAACAAGTAGTAGCTATAAGTCCTTCATGATATTTTAAAATTAATTCTTTATCAATTCTTGGATACTTACCATATAAACCATCTATATATCCTAAAGAACATAACTTTAATAAATTCTGATAACCTTGTGCATTTTTTGCTAAGAAAAGCTGATGAAACCTTTGATCTTTATCATCTTTCGTAAATTGTTTTTTGTGACGATCTTCAACTACATAAAACTCACAACCGACTATTGGTTTAATATTATGTTTTGCTGCTTCCGCAACAAATTTAAATACACCAAACATGTTTCCATGGTCAGTAATTGCAATGGCTTTCATACCATCTGCTGCGGCTTTTTTATATAATTTTTTTACATCTGCAGCCCCATCCAATAAGGAGAATTGGGTATGTACATGTAAATGCGAAAAATCAAGCATATTTTTAATTAAGAACTTCATTCAAAGTTAAGGATAATGACTACGCGTATAGTGTTCAATTTTTCAACAATTTATTAGAAGTTGATTTGCAGTACTTTATTTTTGAGAACAGGTATTTTAATTAGCTATTTAATATCATTAATTTTGGAAACCCCAAATCAATCAATATGCTAGACAATTACCCTGATCTTTTTGAAAAAGGCTTCTTTAAATATAATCCAAATGATAAATTGGCAATTGCTTCCAATGCACCCAATAAGCCTGGTGTATTTATAATTATCGCAATAGAAAACCAGCATGAAGAAATTAAATTCATAGGAAGTTCTGGTGCAATGAGTCAAAGTGGAGGTTTTGGTTCTAATCTTCTTAAACAAAGAATTTTAGTGCGAAGAGATGGAAGTGACCGCGAGCATTTTCTTAAGCATAAATTAAAATCTGAGCATTTAGAAAGCTATCGATTTGAATGGATGGTAACCTTCGATATGGAATCTAAGAAAATTCCAAAAGCAATTGAATCTGAATTGATGCAAAGATTTTATGATAAATATCAGAAACTGCCAAGTTGGAATAAGGAATATTAATTCCTTTCTTAAATAACTGATATTCAAGCAATTAATAATTAAATGAATTTAATTATTAATTACAAATTATTCTCTTTTAGCATCCTTTTTTTATTGAATTTTAAGCCATTAAATATTGATAAATAATTTCTTCAAAAGGTTTGAAATTAGGTTATAAAAGTTAACTTTGCAGCACTAAAAAAAAATCCTTTTTAAGGAACATTTTTAACGAAAAAACAAAGAAATATGCCAAATATTGGGAAAATTGCTCAGATTATCGGTCCGGTTGTCGACGTAAGTTTTGCAGCTGAGAACGCTAAGTTACCTAACATTTTAGATGCCTTGTATGTAATGAAACACAATGGTCAAAAAATTGTACTTGAATGTCAACAACATTTAGGTGAAGACCGTGTTCGTACTATTGCAATGGATTCAACTGATGGTTTAGTACGTGGAATGGATGTAATTGATACAGCTGCCCCTATTAAAATGCCAATTGGAGATGCAATTAAAGGAAGATTATTTAATGTTGTTGGTGAAGCAATTGATGGTATGGAAGAAGTTTCTTCTGAAAACGGAAGAGCCATTCATAACAAACCTCCTCGTTTTGAAGATTTATCAACAGAAACTGAAATTTTATTTACAGGTATCAAAGTTATTGACTTGTTAGAACCTTATGCAAAAGGTGGTAAAATTGGATTGTTTGGTGGAGCCGGAGTAGGTAAAACAGTATTAATTCAGGAACTGATTAATAATATTGCAAAAGCATATGATGGTTTATCCGTATTTGCAGGAGTAGGTGAACGTACACGTGAAGGAAATGATTTATTAAGAGAGATGATTGAAGCAAACATCATTCGTTATGGTGAGGATTTCAAACATTCAATGGAAAAAGGTGATTGGGATTTATCTAAAGTTGATAAAAATGCATTAAAAGAATCTAAAGCTACCTTTGTTTTCGGACAAATGAATGAGCCTCCTGGAGCTCGTGCTCGTGTGGCTTTATCAGGATTAACTGTTGCAGAATATTTCCGTGATGGTGATGAAAATTCAGGTGGAAAAGATATTTTATTCTTTATTGATAATATTTTCCGTTTTACACAAGCTGGTTCAGAAGTATCTGCTTTATTAGGACGTATGCCTTCAGCAGTAGGTTACCAACCAACATTGGCAACTGAAATGGGAATGATGCAAGAAAGAATTACTTCAACAAAGAGAGGTTCAATTACTTCGGTGCAGGCAGTATACGTACCTGCGGATGACTTAACCGATCCAGCACCAGCTACTACATTTGCCCATTTGGACGCAACAACAGTATTAAGTAGAAAAATTGCTGAATTAGGTATTTATCCTGCAGTGGATCCATTAGATTCAACATCAAGAATTTTATCCCCTGAAGTGATCGGTGATGAACACTATGGTTGTGCACAAAGAGTTAAAATGATCTTACAGAGATACAAAGAATTGCAAGATATTATCGCAATTTTAGGTATGGATGAATTATCAGAAGAAGATAAATTAATTGTTTCAAGAGCAAGAAGAGTTCAAAGATTTTTATCTCAACCATTCCATGTAGCTGAACAATTTACAGGATTAAAAGGTGTATTAGTTGATATCAAAGAAACTATCAAAGGATTCAATATGATAATGAATGGCGAAGTTGATGAATATCCAGAAATGGCATTCAACTTAGTTGGTACAATTGATGAAGCGATGGAAAAAGGTAAGAAATTATTAGCTGAAGCAAACGCATAAAAATTTGATTACGAGTATTTGATTCCATCAAGTACTCGTAAAATCAACTTTATACTTATAAAATAAATACATGCAACTAGATATATTAACACCAGATAAAAAAGTATTTTCAGGAGAAGTAAACTCCGTTTCTGTTCCAGGAGCAAAAGGTTCTTTTGAAGTATTAAATAATCACGCTCCAATTATTTCTACATTAGAAAAAGGATTGGTAAAATTAGCTGGTAAAGAAGGGAAAATGGAATTTACAATTAGTGGTGGTGTAATTGAAGTATTAAACAATAAAGTTGTTGTTTTAGCTGAATCTTTAATAGCATAACCAAAATAAAAAGCTTAAAAAAAGCGTCCAACTATATTGAATAGTTGGACGCTTTTTTTATATATTAATTTTTTATTTAGCAATTACAAATGGTTTCCTAGCAACACCTTCATTAGTTGTTAATTGATAGAAATAAATTCCATTTGAGATATCTTTAGTATCTATTTCTATAGAATTTTTGCCAGATACTGCTTCTTGATTATTTTCAAAAATAATTTTTCCATTGATATCAGTCAGCACAATTTTATAATTGGAAGGAGCATATAAATTAAAATCTACAGTTATCAAATTAATGGCAGGATTAGGATAAACATTCGAATTTATAAGTTCATCAATACTTTCAACTCCAGATGCATTTCCAAAAAATGAAAGATCATCTATATATAGAACGGTTCCAACAGGTGCATTTAATAATTCAGAAGTATCTAATGAAAAGGTACTGGTTGTGCTAATAATAATAATTGCAGTATCAGGAATTTCATTTGATGTATATAAAATAGGTGTAGAAAATTCCTTGAAATTTGCGCTATTGTTTAATACAACAAATCCAACACCGACAACATCTGAATTACCTGTCACGGCATTTGATTTCATTAAACTAACAGTTGCAATTCCAGAATCAGGACTAACACCTTGTGCATACTTGTAGAAGCCTTTAAACTCTGCTGGTCTGCCAGCATAGGGAAAGCCAGGCTTAATGGTTGTATTAGCCAAATCTAAAACACCTGTAATCATAATCCCTGGTATTCCAGTAGAATCGCCAGCATTTTGTGCATAAGATTCTAGTTTTGCAGAATAGGTGCCAGTATGTTTTGTTGTAGATTTAAATACATTAGCTCGAGGCAATCCGCCAGAGCCAAGGATGATTGAAGCATAATTAGAAGATACATAACCAGTAGGCTCATTGAATATGATCACATTTGTCCAATTTTCAAAACCTGGATTAACTGGAGTTTGTGCAAATATTTGGGTTACATTAAGTAACAACAAAACGATGATCGAGTATAAACTTTTTCTCATAACAAGTATTTGTAAAATCAAATATAAAAAAAGCCTCCTGCTTTTAGGCAGGAAGCTTTAACAAATTTATTCAAACTCAATTAGTATTATTCAATTCCGAATGTGAAGCCTACACAGAATGTATTCAAATCAGGGCCCTCATTTGCTTTAAAAGTACTTTGAGGATAATATTTACCATATACTCCGATATTCCCAAAGCTTGCTCTTCCAATTAATCCGTAACGTAAGTCGTTTAAATTAAAGTCATCATTCAATTTTTGTTTACCTCTTTCTTCACTTACTTGTTTCAAACGTCCATTGATTAAATATCCTAGTTCAATTCCTGTTGCAACAGTTAATCTATTTCCTTTTTTATTTTCATTAGAACTAAAGTGTAACATTACTGGTAATGTAACATAACGACCTACCAATTTATTCTTTTGAAAAGTTGCAGTTGAGTCTATAAAAATATTCAAAGAATCTGCACGTTGAGCTAAAGAAACATTTCTTGAGAATCTGTAGTTATTCCAATCTAATCCAATACCTGCTGATAATTGAATGTTATCTTTAACAATATTGAAATATTTATTGTAAGTCATATTGAAATTAATTGATTTGCCATTTTTCAAATCTAAATTTCTATTCGCAGCTGATAATGAAGTTGAGCCATTATCAAGTAATCCGTTATATCCTATGCTCCATTCAAAGCTATCATGTGATTTTTTATCTTTGTGTTTATCACTTTTTGAAGCCAAATCATCATTATCATCCCAATCTCCAGTGGTATCTTTTTCCATGTAAATTTTTTCAATTTTCGGCTCACCAATAACTACAATTCTAGTTTTCCCAACTTTAATTTCAGTTGTATCAGTCTTACGATTCGTATCTAACTCTGCCACCTGAGCATCGTACACAACTGCTTTATACATTGCATTTTTGTTAGCTTGCTTTTGTTTTGATGGAATGAATTTATCAATTCTTTCCGCAATAATTTCTATTGGATCGATGTTTACAATTTTTGCAATATTAGAAGTTAAAGTATTTACTTTTACATCTGCATACATTGCATTTTGTGCTTTGAATTGTTGCGCATTAATACCTCCTGTTAATAATGCTACACTTGCGATAATTAAGGTTAATTTTTTCATTTTATTTTATTTAATATTTTATGTTCTCTTTTTAGTTTGTGTTTTTTACTCTTGATAATTTTACGAAACCTAAATCTATTTTGTATGTTTTTCGTGAAGATCCATCCATTTTTTTCTTATCATTTACTGCAACTAATTTTGATTCCTCATCTCCAGTAACTTTTGTTGCTACAAAATTTAACATGTCAATTACTGAATTGATTTCTCTTTTTTCATTTTTATTAACTGCAACACTTGGAGCAGGCACTGGTGATACTTTTGCAGGTACTACTGCCTTTTTTGTTTCACTATTGATTTTATTAATTTCAGCTTGCTCATCTTCTAATTTTTTAAGCAAATCAATAGCTTCATTTTCTTCATTTGTTCTGTTTGGTTTCTTCACTTGCCCCGTTGTATTTACTTTTTTAATTCCCTTTACAGTTTTAGAAGAACTCGTTTTTAATTCAACCACATCAGCAAGACGGTTATCATTTTGAATCGGTTGCATCGTTTTTGATTTTTTTTCAATTATTTTTTCTGTGCTTACTTTTTTACTGTTTGAATCAATGCTATTATTGTTTTGTAGCGCTATTTCGTTTTTTCGATTAATACTATTTGTATAATAAAAACCTAAGAACAAACAAATTAATACAGAAGCAGCAATAGAAAATTTTAAAACATTAGTTGTAAAAAAAGAAGCTTTCTTTTTTGTTAATTGGTTATCGATATTATTCCAAACCGCTGAAGAAGGCTCTAATTCAAAATCACTTAAACCTTGTTTAAATAATTCGTCAATGTTGTTTTTATCTGATGGCCTCATTACTTATACCCTCCATTTTTTTAATATTTTCTTGTAAAATCATTCTTGCTCTTGCTAATTGTGATTTAGAAGTTCCTTCTGAAATCCCTAATTCCTTTGCAATCTCTTTATGTGAAAATCCTTCAATTGCATACATGTTAAAAATCAATCTATAACCTGGTGAAAGTTGTTGAATCAATTTTAAAAGATCATTCATATTTAATCTGCTTAATTGATTTTCATCTACACCCTTGTTATATACATCATCTAAATCTACAACAGGAAACATTCTAGCATTTTTCCTGTAAAATTCAATTGAAGTATTTACCATTATTCTTCTCACCCATCCTTCAAAAGAACCTTCATTTTTAAAATCATTTATTTTAGTAAATAACTTTACAAATGCGACTTGTAAAATATCCTCAGCCTCATATTGGTCTTTTGCATATCTAGCGCAAATACCCAACATCTTAGATGAAAACATTTTGTAGAGCAACTCTTGGGATTTTCTATTCCCATTTTTGCATCCTTCAATGAGTTCATTGAGTGTTACTTTATGTTCCAAGTTTAAAGTCATTGTTTACAAGAGGCTTGTTTAGTGATTTTGGTTGCACCATTGCACCAAAAAAAATATACTATTCAATAAATTGTTGATTATCAATACATTAATTTTTAAATAAAATATAATTGATGATAAACTAATGATTCTAATCTAACTGATAAAATGTAATTACTACCCATTAAAAGCACGATTTTTTGTTACTTTTGGTAATATTACCGAATATTCAGCTATGGAAACAGTAGAAGTATATAAACCCAAGAATACCATTCGTTTTGTAACAGCGGCTTCTTTATTTGATGGGCATGATGCGACAATCAATATCATGAGAAGAATTCTTCAGGCATCAGGTGCAGAAGTTATTCATTTAGGACATAATAGGTCTGTCGACGAGGTTGTAAATTGTGCCATTCAAGAGGATGTACAAGGGATTGCCATGACCTCTTACCAAGGTGGACATAATGAATATTTCAGATATATGTTTGATTTATTAAAAGAACGTGGAGCTGGACATATAAAAATATTTGCTGGTGGGGGTGGTGTTATTTTACCTTCAGAAATAAAGGAACTTCAAGATTACGGAATTGCAAGAATATATTCTCCTGATGACGGCAGAACAATGGGGTTACAGGGCATGATTAATGATATGCTGAAACAATGTGACTTCAATACTCGAGTTCAATTAAATGGCGAAATAAAATATATTGAGAAAAAAGACACTGGCAGAATTGCTCAAGCAATAACTGTTGCTGAAAATTTTCCAAAAGAAGCTGAATTGTTTTTGGCTGACGTAAAAAAACTTATAAATACTAACAAAAAAATTCCAGTTTTAGGGATTACAGGAACAGGTGGAGCTGGAAAATCATCATTGGTAGATGAACTGGTAAGAAGATTTATTGTAGATTTTAAAGATAAAACCATTGCAATAATTTCTGTTGATCCATCAAAAAGAAAAACTGGTGGTGCATTGTTGGGTGATCGAATCAGAATGAATTCTATTAACAACCCAAGAGTGTATATGCGTTCATTAGCTACTAGACAAGCTAATTTGGCCTTATCAAAATATGTACAAGAAGCAATTGATATTTGCAAAGCAGCATCCTATGATTTAATCATTGTTGAAACCTCAGGAATAGGACAATCAGATACTGAAATCACAGAACATTGTGATGTATCCTTATATGTAATGACACCTGAATTTGGTGCAGCAACACAATTAGAAAAAATTGACATGTTGGATTTTGCTGATATCGTAGCTATCAACAAATTCGATAAACGAGGTGCCCTAGATGCATTGAGAGATGTAAAAAAACAATACAAACGTAATCATCAAAAATTTGATTTAAGTGATGATGATATTCCAGTATTCGGAACAATGGCATCACAATTTAATGACCCAGGTATGAATTCATTGTATTCTGCATTGATTCATAAGGTGACAGAAAAAACTGGATTACCTTTTGCCTCCTCCTTACCAGAAACTAAAGAAAAGTCAGAAAAAATTTACATAATTCCACCAGATAGAACTCGTTATTTAGCAGAAATAGCTGAGGCAAATGATCAATATAAAATCTGGGTTAAAGAGCAAGTTGATCTAGCTCAAAAAATGTATCAACTAAAAGGTACTATTGATTTAATTAAAGAAAAAAAATCTGCAGATACTGATTCAATTGATACTGTTTCATTAGAGAAATTATATGCATTGTTAGAATCTCAATTGCATTTCGATTGTAAGAGATTATTAAAAGATTGGCCAGAAACTCTACGAATTTACAAAGAAGAGTTTTTTGTATATAAAGTTAGGGATAAAGAAATAAAGCAGCCTTTATTTTATGAAACATTAAGTAAACTAAAAGTGCCAAAAATTTCACTTCCGAGATATGAAGCTTGGGGTGATATTTTATATTGGTTATTAACTGAAAATGTACCAGGTGAATTTCCATTTGCAGCTGGAGTATTTCCTTTAAAGAGGGAAGGTGAAGATCCAACTAGAATGTTTGCAGGAGAAGGTGGACCTGAAAGAACCAATAAAAGATTTCATTATGTTTCATTAGGTCAACCAGCACATCGATTATCAACCGCATTTGATTCAGTTACTTTGTATGGAGAAGATCCACATATTAGACCTGACATTTATGGAAAGATTGGAAATTCTGGTGTTAGTGTGGCGACATTAGATGATGCAAAAAAACTTTATTCAGGATTCAATTTGTGTTCTCCTAGCACATCTGTTTCTATGACCATCAATGGTCCAGCTCCAATGCTATTGGGTTTCTTTATGAATGCTGCAATTGACCAGCAATGTGAAATTTATATTAAACAAAATGGATTGGTAGATGATGTAAATAAAAAGATAGAAGCTATTTATCAAACATTAAAAATGGCTCGTCCTTCTTATCAAGGTAAATTACCTGAAGGCAATGACGGCCTAGGTTTAATGTTATTAGGTGTAACTGGAGATCAAGTTCTCCCATCTGATATATATAATACAATAAAAGCAAAAGCTATTTCTTCTGTTAGAGGAACTGTTCAAGCTGACATTTTAAAAGAAGATCAAGCACAAAACACATGCATATTTTCTACTGAATTTGCATTGAGAATGATGGGTGATATTCAAAAATATTTTATTGATGAAAATGTCAAGAATTTTTATTCAGTATCTATTTCTGGTTATCACATTGCAGAAGCAGGTGCAAATCCAATTTCACAATTAGCGTTCACATTAAGTAATGGATTTACCTTTGTTGAATACTATTTAAGTAGAGGAATGAATATTGATGATTTTGCTCCTAATTTGTCTTTTTTCTTTTCAAATGGAACAGATGCGGAATATTCAGTTATTGGACGAGTTTCAAGAAGAATATGGTCAAAAGCAATTAAATATAAATACAAGGGCAATGATAGATCACAAAGGTTAAAGTATCATATACAAACTTCTGGAAGATCATTACATGCTCAAGAAATTGACTTTAATGATATTCGAACAACTTTGCAAGCACTTTATGCAATTTATGATAACTGTAATTCTTTGCATACCAATGCTTATGATGAAGCTATAACAACTCCTACCGAAGAATCTGTAAGAAGAGCAATGGCCATACAATTAATTATTAATAGAGAATTGGGCTTAGCTAAAAATGAAAATCCTCTTCAAGGTTCATTTATTATTGAAGAATTAACTGACTTAGTTGAAGAAGCTGTTTTGAGTGAATTCAAAAGAATATCAGATAGAGGTGGTGTTTTAGGTGCTATGGAAACAATGTACCAAAGAGGAAAAATCCAAGAAGAATCTTTGTATTATGAAACTTTGAAGCATAATGGAGAGTTGCCAATTGTGGGAGTGAATATGTTTTTAAATAAAAATGGATCACCTACAAATATTCCTTCAGAGGTAATTAGAGCAACTGAAGAAGAGAAACAATATCAAATTGCAGCCCTTAAAGATTTTCAAAACAGAAATAAATCTAAGAGTGAAGAATTATTAAGCCAATTGCAAAAAATGGCAGTAAGTAATGCTAATATATTTGACAACCTAATGGAAGTTACAAAATATTGTTCTTTAGGTCAAATTTCAAATGCACTGTATGAAGTTGGCGGACAATATAGAAGAAATATGTAGTTTGAACTTTATAATATTTAAAGGAGAACATAATATATGTTCTCCTTTTTTTTGACTTTCTTAATTTAAATTTTCTACATCCAGTTTTTGTGGAATTTTAACATTTTCGAATCCTGACTCATTCAACAATTTCTTTAAATTATTTTGAGCTTCTATATTTCCATGAACTAAGAAAATTTGCTTTACTTTTTCAGGTGATTGGCAAGACATAAATTTCAGTAATTCAAGGTAATCGGCATGAGCACTATAAGAACTAATGACCTCTACCTTAGCATTTACTTGATATACCTTATTGAAAATACTAACCTCTTTTGCTCCATTCAAAATTTTACCTCCTAATGTATTCTCTGCGCAATAACCAACAATCAATAGTGTGTTTTTGGGGTTTTCAATATTATGAGTAAGGTGGTGTTTTATTCTTCCTGCCTCCATCATTCCTGAAGCAGCAATAATAATACAAGGTTCATTTAATTCATTTATTGCTCTTGAATCTTCAACAGATTGAACATATTTCAAATTGCTGAATCCAAATGGATCAGGATCACGATGCATATAATCAACTATATCCTCATTAAAAAAATCGGTATGCTTACGCATGATATTCGTCGCATTTGTTGAAAGTGGACTATCAACAAAAATTTTCACAGCAGGTAATTTACCTTCTGTTTTCATTCTATCTAATGCATAAACAATCTCTTGAGTTCTTCCTAAACTAAATGCAGGTATTATTAAATTTCCTTTATTTAGTACGCATGTGCGATGAATTATTTCTTGTAATTTATTTTCTGCATTTTCTGTTCTATCATGAAGTCGATTTCCATATGTTGACTCCAAAAGAATATAATCAGCCTGGGGGAAAATAGCAGGTGCTTTTAAAATGCGATCATTATATCTACCTACATCTCCTGAAAAGAAGATAACTTTTTCTGAATGTTTATCATTAATAAAAAGTGATACGCAGGCACTACCAAGTATATGTCCAGCATCAGTAAACAAACAACTCCATTCTTCTGAGATTTTGATTTTCTCATTCATTTCTAAAATATGAAATTGGGTAAACGTCTTTTCAACATCATCAATTCCATATAAAGGCTCTAAAGCTTTTCTACCTTCTTTCTTACGCTTTTTATTATTGAATTCTATTTCATGTTCTTGAATTTTTGCACTATCCATTAACATGATTTTCAAAATATCTGCAGTAGCATCAGTCATGAAAATTGGTCCTTTAAACCCTTGCTTTACTAAATTTGGAATATTACCAGAATGGTCAATATGTGCATGAGAGAGAATTAAGAAATCTACTTCACTTGGTTTGAAATTAAAATTTCTATTAGTTAATTCAACATCTTCTGAACTATCTTGAAGAAGCCCGCAATCCAATAAAATCTTAGTGCCTTTCGAAGTGATGATTAAGTGTTTACTACCTGTTACTTCTCTTGCAGCCCCATGAAATTCAATTCTTAAAGTTTCGTACATTTATCTAAAGTTATAATCATTTACAGATTAGTATTTTATTTGCTATATGAAAGATAAGGAATATTACATAGAAAACGCATCTGGTGAATTAATAAAATTCTCTGAAGAAAAATTAAGGCAATCATTAATTAAAAGTGGAGCTTCTTTATTAATAACTAATGAGATTATTAATGAAATAAAAAAAGAATTAAAAAATGGATTAGCTAAATACAAGATATTTCAAACTGCATTTAAAATTTTAAGAAAAAAAGAAAAAACTAGTGCGTCTAAATATAAATTGAAACAGGGAATTATGGAATTGGGGCCATCAGGGTTTGCATTTGAAAAATTCATTTCAGAATTATATAAAGCGCAAGGATACCAAGTAACGACTGGCCAAGTAGTGAAGGGTAAATGCGTAGATCATGAAATTGATGTTATTGCAAAGAAACCTAATCACTTGCTTTTGATAGAATGCAAATATCATAATAGGCTTGATATTAAATGTGATATTAAAGTTCCGCTCTATATTCATTCTAGATTTAATGATGTGAATTCATTCGGTGAATATAAAAACTTTGATGGAATGCTTATTACGAATACAAGTTTTTCAAGTGATGCAAGTACTTACGCACATTGTTCAGGTCTGAAATACATGGGTTGGAATGAACCAAAAGATAAAAATTTAAAAAACTTAATTTATGAGTTAACTTTATTTCCAATTACTTGTTTGATGTCATTGACTAAAGTTGAAAAGGAGTTATTCATATCAAAAAATATAGTTTTAATAAAACAACTAAGAACAAATCAACAATTATTAGAATCAACCATTCGAAATTCGAATAGAATAAAAATAATTAATGAAGAAATGGATCAAGTTTGTTCATAAAAAAAGCCTCGTATGAGGCTTTAAAATATTTAGGATAAAATCCAACTGAATTTATATTCGAGTTCAGGAGTTTTCATGCGTTCAGCAATTCGAGTTAATCGGTTAGGTAGTTTCATTAAATAATCTCTAGCTTTTTCACCTGCTTCATTTAAATCACTTAAACTTTCAACTTTCCATTCAGTTATTAAATCTGAAAGGATATCTATATAATCAGTAGATGTATAAATCCCTAATCGCTGAGCAGCATCAGAAAAATGGTCAAAAGATTTTCCGATTTTCACACCTGCTTCTCTTAAAAAATGAGCAGGCATTACAATTTTATTTTTCATCATAGCTTCAAAAGCGACAAGCATTTCACTTGGATCAACTTCCATTATTTGACTAACAAAAGTCTTATATGCTTTTGCATGTCTTGCTTCATCAGCAGCAATTACAGCACACATTTTAGCAAGTGTTGGATCTCCATTCATTTTAGCTAAAGAGGCAACTCTTCTATGAGAAATATTTGTTGCAGTTTCTTGGAAGGAGGTATAAATGAAATTCTTATAAGGGTCTGTACCAGTTCCAATGTCCATACCATCGGCCAATAAATATTGTGTAGATATTTCCAATTGGCGCATATCAACCCGACCAGAAAGGAAAAGATATTTATTTAATAAATCACCATGTCGATTTTCTTCAGCGGTCCAATATCTTAGCCATTTATTCCAGCCACCATCTCTACTTTTCGACACTCCTTCAATGTTGGAGAGCCAAGTTTCATATGTTGGTAATGCTTCCTCTGTGATGGTATCACCGATAAGTACAGCAATCAAATCATATGGTAATTCCTTAGCAGAATTTTGGAGATCTTTTACATCAGCACAAAAATCATTTTTTTGTGCATCAGGTAGGAAATCACTTGGTTGCCAATTCTCTTCAATTTGTTTAAGGTAATTAAACATATTTTCTTGCACGAAAGATTCGATGTGCTTCATTACTTCCCCGCGTTTTTCAGCAAAAAATTTCATTCTATAAAAATTTAAATGAATACTAGATAGACAGTAAATAGTAAGCAGTAAAGATATTCAAATTAGATTGGAAAACGATAGGAAAATAGAATAATAGGAGTGATTGAGATAAAAAAAAAGCTCTGCGAAACGCAGAGCTTATAATAAAATTTGGCGACGACCTACTCTCCCACATTTTACTGCAGTACCATTGGCGCTGTGGGGCTTAACTTCTCTGTTCGGAATGGGAAGAGGTGGACACCCACGCTAAAGTCACCTAAATATGTTTGGCTGATTCTTTACAGAACTGACCTATTTCTTTTGACAGCTACTTGGCTATCAATGACATTTACTTGAAAGAAGTTCCCCCTTAGGGTACAAAAATCGCACGAAGAAAGCTTTCGGGTAATTAGTACTGCTCGACTTTGCTATTACTAGCTTTACATCTGCAGCCTATCAACGTCGTAGTCTACAACATCCCTCATAGAAATCTCATCTTGTGGTGAGTTTCGCACTTAGATGCTTTCAGCGCTTATCTCGTCCCAGCTTAGCTACTCTGCACTGCACCTGGCGGCACAACAGATACACCAGCGGCTGGTCCAACCCGGTCCTCTCGTACTAAGGTCAGGTCCACTCAAATTTCTTACGCCCACAACAGATAGGGACCGAACTGTCTCGCGACGTTCTGAACCCAGCTCGCGTGCCACTTTAATAGGCGAACAGCCTAACCCTTGGGACCTTCTCCAGCCCCAGGATGTGACGAGCCGACATCGAGGTGCCAAACCTCCCCGTCGATATGAGCTCTTGGGGGAGATCAGCCTGTTATCCCCAGCGTACCTTTTATCCTTTGAGCGATGGCCCTTCCATGCAGAACCACCGGATCACTATATCCTACTTTCGTACCTGATCGGCTTGTCGGCCTCACAGTCAAGCATGCTTATGCTATTGCACTCCGCGTACGGTTACCAAGCGTACTGAGCATACCTTTGAAAGCCTCCGTTACACTTTTGGAGGCGACCACCCCAGTCAAACTACCCACCAAACAATGTCTCCGCCTTGGGCGGATTAGATTCCGAATACAAAAAGGGTGGTATTTCAACGTTGGCTCCCCGATACCTAGCGATACCGGTTCACAGCCTCCCACCTATCCTACACATCTTGTATCCAAAATCAATGTTAAGCTATAGTGAAGGTGCATGGGGTCTTTCCGTCCCGTTGCGGGTAACCGGCGTCTTCACCGATACCACAATTTCACCGAGCTCATGGCTGAGACAGCGCCCAGATCGTTACACCATTCGTGCAGGTCGGAACTTACCCGACAAGGAATTTCGCTACCTTAGGACCGTTATAGTTACGGCCGCCGTTTACTGGGGCTTCGATTCAATGCGTCTCCTTGCGGATAACATCCCCTCTTAACCTTCCAGCACCGGGCAGGTGTCAGGCCATATACATCATCTTTCGATTTAGCATAGCCATGTGTTTTTGTTAAACAGTCGCCTGGGCCTTTTCACTGCGGCCTCTATTGCTAGAGGCGCCCCTTCTCCCGAAGTTACAGGGCCATTTTGCCGAGTTCCTTAGCCATGAATCACTCGAGCACCTTAGGATTCTCTCCTCGACTACCTGTGTCGGTTTACGGTACGGGTTTGTTGTACCTGAAGCTTAGAGGATTTTCTTGGAAGTCTGATTAGGAACACTATCCACGCAGCCGAAGCCTTATGGTACTATCACGTTCGCCATTCAGTGCGGATTTGCCTACACCGAATATAACTACTCGCTTTAACGAACTATTCCGTCAGTTCGCGGTTCTTTCACTACTCCGTCTCCCCTTCGCAGCACAACAAAGTACTGGAATATTAACCAGTTGTCCATCGGCTTCGCCTTTCGGCTACACCTTAGGCCCCGACTAACCCTGATCCGATTAGCGTTGATCAGGAAACCTTAGTCTTTCGGTGGGCAGGTTTCTCGCCTGCCTTATCGTTACTTATGCCTACATTTGCTTTTCTAATCGCTCCAACACTCCTGACGGAATATCTTCACTGCAATTAGAATGCTCCCCTACCCCTTACATTGCTGTAAAGCCAAAGCTTCGGTATACCACTTGATGCCCGTTTATTATCCATGCCCGATCGCTCGACTAGTGAGCTGTTACGCACTCTTTAAATGAATGGCTGCTTCCAAGCCAACATCCTAGCTGTCTATGCAATCGGACCTCGTTAGTTCAACTTAGCGGTAATTTGGGGACCTTAGCTGTTGGTCTGGGTTCTTTCCCTCTCGGCCTTGGACCTTAGCACCCAAGGCCTCACTCCAGCGTATATGTGGTCAGCATTCGGAGTTTATCAGGATTTGGTAGGATTTGACTCCCCCTAGTCCTATTAGTAGCTCTACCTCTGCCACACTCAACCGCCAGGCTGTTCCTAAAAACATTTCGGGGAGTACGAGCTATTTCCCAGTTTGATTAGCCTTTCACCCCTACCCTCAGGTCATCCGGAAGCTTTTCAACGCTTATCGGTTCGGACCTCCATGACGTGTTACCGTCACTTCATCCTGCCCAAGGGTAGATCACAAGGTTTCGCGTCTACCTCCTCTGACTATACGCCCTTTTCAGACTCGCTTTCGCTTCGGCTCCGTGACTTAATCACTTAACCTTGCCAGAGAAGAGTAACTCGTAGGCTCATTATGCAAAAGGCACGCCGTCATCCGCCGAGGCGGACTCCGACCGCTTGTAAGCACACGGTTTCAGGTTCTATTTCACTCCCCTGTTCGGGGTTCTTTTCACCTTTCCCTCACGGTACTAGTTCACTATCGGTCTCTCAGTAGTATTTAGCCTTACCAGATGGTGCTGGCAGATTCCCACAAGGCGTCTCCGACCTCGCGGTACTCAGGATACTCGTCCAATTCTCTCGCTTACGTTTACGGGACTATCACCCTCTATCGTGCTACTTCCCAATAGCTTCAACTTCGCTTAAAAATCTTTATACAAGTCCTACAACCCCCATATTGCCGTAACAATACAGGTTTGGGCTCTTTCGTGTTCGCTCGCCACTACTTACGAAATCATTAATTATTTTCTCTTCCTCTGCTTACTTAGATGTTTCAGTTCGGCAGGTTTGCGCTTTTGCATTATACCTTCAGTATAATAGGTTGCCCCATTCGGAAATCTGCGGATCAATTCGTATTTGCCAATCCCCGCAGCTTATCGCAGCTTATCACGTCCTTCATCGCCTCTGAGAGCCTAGGCATCCTCCGTGTGCCCTTTCTTACTTTCTTCTTAGATCTCTACCGCCTTTTGCGTTGGTAGGTCTGCTTTTTTGTACCCTTTATTTGGGTTACTTCTTTCAAGATGTCAAAGAACTTTTATTCCTAATAATGCATTCCCCGCTGGGAATACTCGGAATATCGTAAATAATGTTGGACTCGAACCACTCTGCTTTTGCCCCGACGGCTTATCTATTAATTTTATATACTATGTCGCTTCTTTTCTGTACTCGTTTGTACAGCTTTTTATCCTACTTCTTTACTCTTATGTCTCCCCGATTGGGAAACTTCGTGGAGAATAACGGATTCGAACCGTTGACCCCCTGCGTGCAAGGCAGGTGCTCTAGCCAGCTGAGCTAATCCCCCAAACTTCTTTCAGTAGTCCCGAGCAGATTTGAACTGCTGACCCCTACATTATCAGTGTAGTGCTCTAACCAGGCTGAGCTACGAGACTCTTTTGTTCCCCGCATTGTTCAGTCTGTCGTTCAGTGTTCTCTACTGCGCCACCGCTGCGTTTCGCTTGGGTTAACTGTCAATTATTTTAAAAGTTTTTTGAAATGTCTATGGCATAGCAGACGTCTTGGACTTGCGTCTTCTCTAGAAAGGAGGTATTCCAGCCGCACCTTCCGGTACGGCTACCTTGTTACGACTTAGCCCCAATTACCGGTTTTACCCTAGGCCGCTCCTTGCGGTGACAGACTTCAGGTTCCCCCAGCTTTCATGGCTTGACGGGCGGTGTGTACAAGGCCCGGGAACGTATTCACCGCATCATTGCTGATATGCGATTACTAGCGAATCCAACTTCATGAGGTCGAGTTGCAGACCTCAATCCGAACTGTGATTGGCTTTTGGAGATTAGCTTACTGTTGCCAGCTTGCAGCCCTCTGTACCAACCATTGTAGCACGTGTGTAGCCCCGGACGTAAGGGCCATGATGACTTGACGTCGTCCCCTCCTTCCTCTCTACTTGCGTAGGCAGTCTGTTTAGAGTCCCCACCTTAACGTGCTGGCAACTAAACATAGGGGTTGCGCTCGTTGCGGGACTTAACCCAACACCTCACGGCACGAGCTGACGACAGCCATGCAGCACCTAGTTTCGTGTGATTGCTCACTGATCTATTTCTAAATCATTCACTAACTTTCAAGCCCGGGTAAGGTTCCTCGCGTATCATCGAATTAAACCACATGCTCCTCCGCTTGTGCGGGCCCCCGTCAATTCCTTTGAGTTTCACCCTTGCGGGCGTACTCCCCAGGTGGATTACTTAACGCTTTCGCTTTGACGCTAACAGTATATCGCTAACATCGAGTAATCATCGTTTAGGGCGTGGACTACCAGGGTATCTAATCCTGTTTGATCCCCACGCTTTCGTGCCTCAGCGTCAGTTATAGTTTAGTGAGCTGCCTTCGCAATCGGTGTTCTGTGTCATATCTATGCATTTCACCGCTACATGACACATTCCGCCCACCTCATCTATACTCAAGCACTGCAGTATCAATGGCAATTTTCCAGTTAAGCTGAAAACTTTCACCACTGACTTACAACGCCGCCTACGCACCCTTTAAACCCAATAAATCCGGATAACGCTTGGATCCTCCGTATTACCGCGGCTGCTGGCACGGAGTTAGCCGATCCTTATTCTTTGAGTACCGTCAGCCCTCTACTCGTAGAGGGGTTTCTTCCCCAACAAAAGCAGTTTACAACCCATAGGGCCGTCTTCCTGCACGCGGCATGGCTGGTTCAGACTTGCGTCCATTGACCAATATTCCTTACTGCTGCCTCCCGTAGGAGTCTGGTCCGTGTCTCAGTACCAGTGTGGGGGGTCATCCTCTCAGATCCCCTACCGATCGTCGCCTTGGTGAGCCGTTACCTCTCCAACTAGCTAATCGGACGCATGCCCATCTTCAACTCCCGTAAGTTTGATTATTAAATGATGCCATTCAATAATGTTATGCGGTATTAATCTTCCTTTCGGAAGGCTATCCCCCGGTTGAAGGTAGGTTGCATACGTGTTACGCACCCGTGCGCCACTCTCATAGGGAGCAAGCTCCCTAATCCCGTTCGACTTGCATGTATTAAGCCTGCCGCTAGCGTTCATCCTGAGCCAGGATCAAACTCTCCGTTGTATAATATACAATGAGAATCTTTTGATTCTAACTATTTAATTTTTTGACTCTTCATCTTTTGACATATTTACTACCTAATAGTAAACTGTCCGCTATGCTTCATAGTACATCTCAAAGAACTCTTGAAAATCCCTTCCGGATTTTCTTCGACAATTGGACAGGATTCGAACCTATCTTTATTTCCATTCAATCGATTTTTTTAACCCCATCCTTGCTCCGCCTAATTCCAACCTCCCGCTCAAAGGACTGCAAAGGTATCAACTTTTTCTCAAGCTACAAATCTATTTTAAAATAAATGCTAATAGACTGTTTTTCAACTTGATTAATTAATACCAAAAACTTAAAGAACAACCCTCAATTACTTGTTTGCGGGGCTGCAAAGGTAATTATCTTAATGATATATACAAATACAAATTTACATTACATTGAAAATGCACTGATAATGAGGTAGAAAAATTACTATTAGTATTGTCCAGTTGCTAAAAGCACTAGTGTACAAGCTTCCAAAGCTTCAATTCCATGTTTAGATAACTGATTTTCAAATTCAATATTTTCTGTCCCTGGATTGAAAATCACTCTATTTGGCTTAAGGTTAATTATATAGTCAATATAATTTTGCTGGTTTTTTTCAGAAACATATAGTGTTACTGTGTCTATATTTTCTTGAGGAATTAAATTAGTTTGAATTAGCAAGTCAGCTACTTCTCCCTGTTTTAAACCAATAGGAATAACCTCATGACCAAATAATTTTAATTTGTGTATAGCTTTGTAAGAGTAACGTTCTGGATTTATACTTGCACCAATTACAAGAGTTTTCTTACTCATTATAAAATTACTTTAAAAGATAATATATTACATACAACCAACCCAACAAGCCATGTAATATAGCCCACAAAACAGAATGGTTCAAGGACCAACTAATAACAATTGCTAGAACGGAACCAAAACTAATACCGTTCCTAATAACTTCTTTTCTATAAACTATTTTATCCATCTTTATTTAACAACAAAACTATTCCAAAAATGTTACAACAGCTTCTGCACATTTTTCTCCATCGATTGCTGCAGAAACAATTCCACCTGCATATCCTGATCCTTCTGCACAAGGGAATAAACCAACAACTTCTGGGTGTTGCAATGTGATTTTATCTCTAGGAATTCTTACTGGAGATGAGGTTCTTGATTCAACTCCAATTAATAATGCTTCATTTGAATAGTAGCCATTCATTTTTTTTCCAAAAATGGGCAATGCCTTTCTGAGCTTTGATGCAATAAAACTCGGAAGAACTTCATCTAAAACACTTGAAGTAAGGCCAGGTAGATAAGAATTTTTAGGCAAATCGGTTGAAGCTTTTTGATTGACAAAATCAACTACTCTTTGTGCAGGAGCCTTGATAGAATAATTTGCTATTTGATAAGCCTTTTGTTCTACTGAATGTTGAAAATGTAATGCAGATAAAGGGCTGAATAGCACATTAGGAATATCAGCTAAATCAACTTGAACAACAAGTCCAGAATTAGCAAATGGGTTATTTCTTTTAGAAGGGGACCACCCATTAACGACTACTTCATTTGTATTAGTAGCACAAGGAGCTATAATTCCCCCAGGGCACATACAAAAAGAAAACACTCCACGACCTTCCACTTGTTCAACTATACTATAATAAGAAGGTGGTAAATTAGGGTGTCTTACATCACATTTATATTGGATTTTGTCAATTAATTCTTGTGGATGTTCTATTCGAACACCCAATGCAAATGCCTTTGGTTCAACTTTTATGTTTTTTGAATGAAGTAGTTCATAAATATCACTAGCAGAATGTCCAGTAGCTAAAATGAATGCATCGCCTTCAACAGATGTACCATCTTGAATTTTAACTGCATTGATTTTAGAAAACGAAATATTGAAATCAATAACTTTGGTGTTAAAATATATTTCACCTCCATTATTCAATATTTGCTCTCTCATTTTTACTATGATTTGAGGTAATTTATTTGTACCAATATGTGGTCTTGCATTTACAGCAATAATAGGATCAGCGCCATTTTCAATGAATCTAGAAAGTATGCGATCAACCTCACCTCGCTTAGTCGACCTTGTATATAATTTACCATCTGAATATGTTCCAGCTCCACCTTCACCAAAACAATAATTTGACTCTGGATTGATAACTCCTTCTTTATTTATTGCAGCTAAATCTCTTCTCCGGGCATTTACTTCTTTACCTCTTTCTAGGATAATAGGTTTGTATCCCAACTCCAATAATCTCAAAGCTGCGAATAATCCTGCAGGTCCAGCACCAATTATTATTACTCTTTTAGAGTTATTTATCGTTTGAAATTTTAAAAGTGGCTTTTCTTGTAAAAGTTTAGGTTCATCAATAAATACATGCACTTTAGATCTGAAAATTGTTTGCTTAGAACGAGCATCTATTGATTGCTTGATAATATTAAATCCGGCAATGGAGTTGATATTAATTTTAAGGGTTTCACTTATTTGCTTAATAATGGCAAGTTCATTATTAATATTATCGGGTATAATTCCGATTTCAATTTCCTTTATCATATTAGGTAAGTTTTTATCTTACATTTTTACAAAGATAGGTATTTGAATGTAAGTAGATAAATTGGATAATCCTTCTGAGCATAGCTGGTATGTTACAATTAAACTGCAAACATATTTGAAGAGTTCAGGGTTTTATTGGTAATTTTGAACAAATACAAACAAATTAAATTTAAAAAAATGAAAAGAACTTCTGTAATTATCTTGGCTTTATTAGCTGCAGTACTAATGTTTGGTGGCTGTGGGTATAACTCAATGGTTAAACTAGATGAGCAAGTTGGCTCACAATGGGCACAAGTTGAGAATGTTTATCAAAGAAGGGCAGACTTGATTCCAAACTTAGTAAATACAGTAAAAGGTTATGCCAATTTTGAAAAAGATGTTTTAACTTCCGTTACCGAAGCAAGATCAAAAGCAACTTCTGTAAATGTAGATGCATCTAAATTAACACCTGAATCTATCCAACAGTTTCAACAAGCTCAAGGACAATTATCTTCTGCGTTATCAAAATTATTGGTAGTAGTTGAAAAATATCCTGATTTAAAAGCAAACCAAAACTTTCTTGAATTACAAGCTCAATTAGAAGGTACAGAAAACAGAATTACGGTAGAGAGAGCTCGTTTCAACGAAGTTACTCAAACTTATAATTCTAAAATCAGAACCTTTCCTAATAACCTAACAGCTGGAATGTTTGGATTTAGTAAAAAGGGGTATTTTGAAGCTGACAAAGGAGCTGAAAAAGCACCTGAAGTAAAATTCTAATATTCTTTAATATTTAAATCCAATTAGTAAATAATTATGGGTATCAATCGATTTAGTGCTGAGGAGCGAGAATCTATTAAGGTAGCAATTGAGAAAGCTGAATTTCAAACTTCTGGTGAAGTGCGAGTATTTGTAGAAGATAATTGCAAAATAGATGTTTTGGATAGAGCGGCATTTCAATTTGAGAAATTAGGAATGCACAAAACTGAATTGCGTAATGGTGTACTAATTTATTTATCAACTGAAGATAGAAAATTTGCAGTGATTGGAGACGCTGGAATCAACCAAAAAACGGGCAATGATTTTTGGAATAGTACCAAAGAATTGATGCTTGCTGAATTCAAAAATGGAAATCTCACTTTAGGTTTAACATTAGGAATTGAAGCTATAGGTGATAAATTAAAAGTTCATTTCCCCTATTTAGAAAATGACAAGAATGAATTACCTAACGATATGGCTTTTTAAGATGAAAAAAATAATTTTATTAGGGTTTCTATTTTTAAGTATAAATTTATTTGCACAAGATTTTCCTGCAAAATCTGATAAACTGGTAAATGATTTTACTAATACTTTAACTTCAGATCAATTAAATAATCTTGAACAAAAGTTATTAGCCTATAATGACAGCACCTCCACTCAGGTAGCGGTAGTTATTATGAAATCAATCGGGGCTTATGAAGTTGCGGATTATGCAAATAAGTTAGCTGAATCATGGGGAATAGGACAAAAAGCAAAAGATAATGGGATATTACTTTTAATAGCTTTAGATGATAGAAAAGTAACTATTCAAACCGGTTATGGTTTAGAAGGTGTTTTACCAGATGCGATTTGTAAACGAATTATTGAGAATGACATTAAACCAGCATTCAAAAAACAAGATTATTTTACAGGAATTGATAATGCAACAACTACTATTTTCAAGTTTGCTGCTGGTGAATATACAGCTGATAATTATTCTAAGAAAAGTAAGAAAAATAAAATTCCTAAAGGATTATTAATTGTAGCATTTATTTTCTTTGTGTTTTTTGCAAGTAGAAATAAAGGAAATGGTGGAGGTGGAATTGGTACAAGAGGTAGAGGTATTCCTCCAATTTGGTTTGGTGGAATGGGTGGCGGAAGTTTTGGAAACTTCTCAGGTGGAGGAGGAAGTTTTGGTGGATTTGGTGGTGGAAGTTTTGGTGGCGGCGGAGCAAGTGGCAGTTGGTAATTTCAATTAGTTAATTTACTATAACTAATTAGCAAAAATAAAAAAGGGGCTTTCTTAAAATAGAGAGCCCCTTTCATTTTTTATTCTGAAACAAATGTTTCAAATGTTTTTACTGAATAAATTATATCAAGTGCTTTTGATTTGTTAATCAAATTAGGATTGTTTTTCTCTTTCAATTTATTGAAATCTAAAATTGCTTTATTGAACCTATCGGAAATGGCTTCTAAATTTTCCATCTGTGAAGCAGATGGCGCATTGAAACCTGTTGCAACATTTGCATACAACTCACCTAATTTTTCTCGGAGTTGAGGTTCAGCAGCACCCACATATGAATCACCAGTTGTTACAACCATTGAAGCTTTCAAAGACTCCAAAGTCGTTTTAATTTTAGTTCCTTCTTTTTCAAAACTTTTATCCTTTTCCTTAATTTTATCAATAATTGAAATCATCTGATCTAATTCATATACAGTATAAGCCAATTTCTCATTCATATCAAAAAGATTTTTAGTTACTTCTTGTTGTTTTTGTCGAGCATTTGGTTGTATACTGCTTTTGGGATCATTCACCACAACAAATGAATGAGTATAAACATCTTTCCCTTTTGTAAGAACTGCTTTATAGTTTCCAGCTGGAACTCTTGGTGCAGTAAATCCTGCAAAACTTATTGTTTTTCCTGCAGCTATTTTTGGGTTTTTTTGGTTATAATTCCAATTCACTACATTAATTCCTTTTTGTTTTCCAGCATTCAAATTAACAATCTTATTTCCATTGGCATCTTGAATTTCCAAATCCATTTTACCTAAGGTGTGACGCTTTTTTAAATAATAAATAATTTGCGCACTTGAAATTGGATTGTTACCCACAAACTCTAGTTCTGTTGCTGTAGTTCCAAAATTTGATTGCTCTTCCATTACAGCAGGTTTAAGATTAAAGAAATGTACATCCTTTGCTAATACATCTTGTGATATTTGACGAAGTGGGCTGATATCATCTAGTATGATAATACCTCGACCATGTGTGGCCATAATTAAATCATTTGTTTTCTTATGAAGTTCTAAATAGAAAACAGCAACTGAAGGCATTTTATTTGTAAAGTGTGACCAGTTCAATCCTCCATCAATTGTAATATATAATCCCTTCTCAGTTCCTAAAAATAATAAGTCTTGATTTACATAGTCTTCTTGAATACTTCTGGCGAATCCATCTACATCAGATGTAATAATAGACTTCCAAGATTTTCCAAAATCAGTTGTTTTGTAAGTATAAGTTTTAAAATCACCTAAAGTATGCCCATCAAAAACAGCATATGCAGTGCCTTCTGAGAAAACACTTGCTTCAATATGATAACACCATGTATTTTTTGGAATATTAGGAATGTTAATAGTTACGTTTGTCCATGATTTCCCGCCATCCTTGGTAATTTGAACATTTCCATCATCAG
This sequence comes from Sphingobacteriaceae bacterium, assembly GCA_965279595.1. GTDB lineage: Bacteria > Bacteroidota > Bacteroidia > Sphingobacteriales > Sphingobacteriaceae > CAIKLP01. Next base: position 1,389,892 of record OZ257246.1, on the reverse strand, counting down.
TTCCAGCCCAAATAATATTTTCATTTAATGGTGATTCGGCTATTGTAAAAATTGTACAATGATTTTCAGCACCTGAATTGTCTTTTGATAATCCACCTGATTTTTCTTGTTCTAATTTCTTAGGATCGTTTGTAGTTAAATCAGGTGATATTTTTTTCCAAGATTGTCCCATATCTTCAGATTTATGAACATACTGACTTCCAATGTAAATCCTATCAGGTTGCTTTTCACTTACCGAAATTGGTGTGTTCCAGTTGAACCTTAATTTAGTTTCACCTTTTATTGGCAATGGTTGTATAGTTAATAATTCTTCGTTGTCAACATTAAATCTCCATACATTTTCTGCCCCTTGCATTTCACTGTATATAATATTTTTTGTTGGATGTTTAACTACTCTGAAACCATCACCAAAACCAATTCTTGTCCAATCTCTAGCTTCAACACCTCCTGGGCTTTTTGAGGGACCATACCACGAACCATTATCCTGCAAACCTCCATACACTTTATAAGGTACAGCATCATCTACACTTACATGATAAAATTGTGATACTGGTAAATTCATTACTATTTCCATTGTTGAGCCACCATCATAACTTCTATAAACACCTCCATCAGTACCACAAAAAATTCTATTACTATCATGTATATCAAAAGTTATATCATGAATATCGGAGTGCATAGGGCCTAAATTTTTAAAAGTTTTTCCGCCATCTCTACTAATTGATCCATTGAGTCCAGCTTTATAAACTATTTCTGAATTTTTTGGATCAACCACTATGCGAGAAAAATAAAATGGTCTTACTACTAATCCGAAATCACTATTTAAATGTTTCCAAGAATTACCAGCATCTTCTGAACGATACAATCCATTTTTTTCTGGATTTTCTGTTTCAAGAACTGAGTATAAAATATTTGTATTTGAAGGAGCAATGGCAATAGCAATTCTTCCTAATTTACCTGCTGGAAATCCATTGTGTATTTTATTCCAAGTATTTCCACCATCAGTAGATTTGTATAGTGCAGAGAAATCTCCACCAGAACTAAATGACCAAGGTGTTCTTCTAAACTCCCAAAAACTTGCATAAAGAATTTGCGAGTTTTTAGGATCCATGATTAAATCTGCACATCCCGTTTTTTTATCTACAAAGAATTGTTTATTCCATGTTTTTCCTCCATCTGTTGTTTTATAAATTCCTCTCTCATCACTATCACTCCACAGAGCGCCTAATACAGCTGCCCAAACAATATCACTATTTTTAGGATCTACTATTATAGTACCAATTCTTTCAGATTTTGGCAAACCCATGTTCAACCAATTTTGTCCTCCATCTGTTGATTTATAAATTCCGTCACCAACAGAAACACTATTTCTTGTCCAAACTTCACCAGTTCCAACCCAAATATTTTGATCAGGTTTATTAGGGTCTATACTAACACATCCAATCGACTGAATATGTTCATCAAATATGGAAGCATAACTAGCACCTCCATCGGTGCTTTTCCAAACACCACCACCAGCAGTACCTGCATAAACAATTTTATTATTTGAAGGGTGCATTTCCATATCTGAAATTCTGCCGCTCATTAGTGCTGGACCAATAGGACGAGCAGCTATATCCCCAAATAATTCTTTCCCTTTTAATACAATTTTTTCTTGTGCATAAGAACCAAATGCGCTTGCTACAAGCGAAATGGTAAACAATATTTTTTTCATAATTTGAGTAAAAAAAATCCCCGATTTAAAATCGAGGATTAATGAAATTATTTAGTTGGAAATTGGAAGAGTTTTTCATCAATTACAGGATTGATTGTTACTTTTTTAACTTTCATTTCCTGTCCACCTTGATTCATTGAAAACGGAAAATAAATTCCTTCCACTTCTTGATAATCACTCATGGTTGAATTTGATTTTTGTCCTTTCATAGGTCCTGATTTTATCTCAGACTCTGATGCAATTTGAAGATTATTTTCTGTTTCAAAATAATAATAAGTTATATCATCTGTTTTAACACCATCAACCATAATTGGATCCTTTGTTAATTTCACTTTATAACATTCTGTTCCTTCTTTAGTTTCTTTTCCTATTAGTTCTGCTTTGTATCCTTTAGACTTATAATCTAAAAAAACATCTGGAAAATCTTTATTAGATAATTTTGCATTTTGAGTTGCTTCGGCATCACTTTTCTCTGCTTTCATTGTCATGAAATTAGTACTCCACATTGTTTCTCCATCAGAAGCCATTTGTACAATTTCTTTCCCTTGCAAATTTATTTTCACAAACATTTTACCACCTTTTAGCTGAACTACTTCTACTGGAATTTCCATTCCTTGTGCGTTAACAACCATGTCCATTTTAACACCTTTCAACGCATTTAATTTTTGAGCTCCGCCAATGGTCTGAATGTATTTATTTATAACATCATCCACACTTTGTGCGTATGTGCCTACACTTAGGGTAGCAAATAAAATCAGAAGGACTGCAATTTTAATTTTTTTCATTTTTTTAGGATTATGGTTTTAATTTCAATAACTAAAATAAGTTAAATATTATTTAATCCAATAGGTGGGATTGTAAAGATTGTGTTATGATGCTGCCTAATATTAAATTAAAGCATTATTTGAATTGGATTAAATAAAAAAACCCAGTCTTGATGGACTGGGTTTTATTTCAAAATTTAGATTTAGCTTAATTTCAATTTCTTTTGAATATCTGCCACATAAGCTCTAAATTTTTTATCTGTATCTATTAAATCTTCAACAGTTTGACAAGCATAAATAACTGTAGAGTGATCTCTACCTCCAAAATGCATACCTATTGATTTTAAAGATGACTTTGTATGACTTTTAGCTAAGTACATTGAAATTTGTCTAGCTTGAACTATTTCCCTTTTACGAGTTTGTGATTTTAATAATTCTACTGGCACTTCAAAATACTCACAAACTAGTTTCTGAATGTATTCAATTGAAATTTCTTTGCTTGAATTTTTGATAAAGTTCTTTAGCATTTGTTTAGCCAAAGGCAGATCAATTTCCTTTTTATTCAAAGTTGAGTGAGCTAATAAAGAAACCATTGCACCTTCTAAGTCTCTCATGTTGCTATCAATATTATGAGCAACATACTCTACCACTTCTTGAGGCAATTCAATTCCATCCAATTGCATTTTTTTGTATAGTATTGCCATTCGCGTTTCAAAATCAGGAATTTGCAAATCAGCAGTAAGTCCCCATTTGAATCTTGACAATAAACGATCTTCTACACCAATTAAATCTTTTGGTGGTTTATCTGATGTTAAAACAATTTGTTTATTGGTTTGATGCAATTCATTAAAAATGTGAAAGAAAATATCTTGTGTTTTTTCTTTACCAGCGAAATTATGAACATCATCTAAAATCAATACATCTATTAGTTGATAAAAATTCTTAAAATCATTGATGGTATTATTTTTCATTGATTCTACGAACTGCTGAGTAAATTTCTCTGCATTAACATATAAAACTTGCTTATCAGGGAATCTATCTTTAATAGCACCACCAATTGCATGAATTAAATGTGTTTTACCTAAGCCAGTTGGTCCATATATCATCAAAGGGTTGAAAGAAGTGCCACCGGGCTTATTAGCTACAGCAAACCCTGCAGATCTTGCTAAACGATTGCAATCCCCTTCAACAAAATTATCAAATGAGTATTTATTATTCAGTTGACTATCAATATTTATTTTTTTTAATCCTGGAATTACAAATGGGTTACGTATAGAAGAAGGAACTGTAACTGGAATTGGAACAGAAGGATTCTTTAATTCACCATTTGGAGAACCTGGGATATTGATAGTTTGCGCTTTAGTACTTGAAGTTGCATTGTCAACTACAATGTTATATTCCAAACGTGCTTCATTTCCTAATTCATGTTTAATTGTTTTACGTAATAAATTCACATAGTGTTCTTCTAACCATTCATAGAAAAACAAACTAGGAACTTGAATTGTGAGCACCGTGCCTTCCAACTTCAAAGCTTTAATTGGTTCAAACCAAGTTTTAAAACTTTGTGATGGCACATTGTCTTTAATTATTTTAAGACAATTTTCCCATACTGCTGTGCTAGTTTCTACCATTATAATTGAGCGTATAAAATATTTTTGTTGAAACCTAATTTTTGGGTGATTCTCATCCTTAGGGTTTACGAATATTTGAATTTATTTCTTAACAAAAAAATAAAAAAAACACTTGATTTTTTCAAAGTTGATTTTCGATACCGCAAACCGATTTTTTTGTTTAAAAAAAATTAAAATAATATTAAGCGAACAAAAAACTAGTTATGAACATATGTTAAAATCCTTGTTTTTGCTAGTGTTTACGGGCTTTTTGAGTTAAAATACTGACAATCAAATCATAATCTCTTTTTAAGGTTTTATGTTAAACAGAAAAAAGTTTTTTTGAATTATTAAGAAGAAAAAATAGGTAAAATTGATCCAATAAAATAGATTATCTTTTATCCATAATTAACCAATTTGAAAATCGTCAATAAGCTCTTGGTTAATTAGCATAGCAGTACCAAAAGCTTGTTTCTTTTTCTTTGATTTTTCATAATAGAAATCTACACGACCTAAATTGATACCTGCAAATCCAACTTGAAAAATTTGAACTTCCTTACCATCTTTATTTTTTCTAGATTCAGGAGTATTCATAAATGTGTGAGTATGAGCACCGATAATTAAATCAATGTTAGATGTATGGTCAGCCAAAACTTGATCTGATACTTTTTTGTCTTTGTATGAATAACCTAAATGAGATAAGCAAATAATTAAATCGCAATGTTTTTCATTTTTCAAAATGGCCGCGAACTTATTAGCTGAAACTATTGGATCTAAATAAACAGTGTTTTCGAAGTTTTTCTTTTCAACCAAACCTTGAAGTTCAATTCCAATTCCAAAAACCCCAACTTTTAGGTCACCCTTTTGAAACACTTTAAAAGGCATTGTTTTATCTTTCAAAACTGTATCATTAAAATCATAATTTGCACATAGAAATGGAAAATTTGCAAAAGAGTATGGTTTCAAAAAACCATTTAAACCATTATCAAAATCATGATTACCTAAAGTAGCTGCATCATAACCTAATTGACTCATCAATTTTATTTCTAGTTCACCACCATACAAATTAAAATATGGTGTTCCTTGGAATATATCCCCAGCATCTAGAAGTAATACATTTTTTTCTTCTGATCTTAATTTTTTGATCAAGGTTGCCCTTCTTGCAACTCCACCTAATCCTGCATTTCTTGAGCCATCTGTTGGAAATGGGTCAATCCTACTGTGCACATCATTTGTGTGCAAAATAGTTAACTTGCAAATTTCTGTTTTTGCAGCGGCATCTTTCGGATTAATTCCAAATGAAAGTAATGCAGCAGCTGCAGAAAGGGATCTTATAAATTCCCTTCTACTGTTCGATTTTAACTCTTCCATCTTTTTGGGCATTAATAGTCATTCCTGATGTTTTTTGTGTTTCCAAATAATCCAAAATTGCGTCTCTTACTTTATAATTCAGATTGGTTCTTTTTATTGGATTAGTAAATGCAGTGATTCCATCTCCACCACCGGCTAGGTAATCAGAAGTAAGAACCATGTATGTTTTATTTATATCAATCAGTTCATTATTGATATAAACACTCAAGGCTTTTTTGTTTTTTGCTTCAATTCTAATTCCTGAAACTGGCTGACCACCTTTGTCTATAATGAATTCAACTAATTCATTTACTTTCTTTCCACTTAATTGAAGCAAGACTAATTCATTTTCAAATGGCATTAATTCAAATATATTTCTGAGATTCCATTCACCTTTCGGAAGTGAGGATCTGATACCTCCGTTTGTTGTTGGCATTGCAAAATCAAAATTGATTTTTTGGGACTTGCAGGCATTGGAAATTGCATCTGCAAAAAAATTTGACAAATTACTTTCCGGCAGTTCTTTTATCAATTCTGTCTGAGAATAAGCAACGACCCTATTCATTTGTGAATCTAAAGATTTACGGTAAGGTTCAACAAAATTCAAAATAGTAGGGTCTTGAATTATTTCACTATTTAATTTTGTTTGTGTAGAAGTTTTATTTGTTTGAATTAATTGTTTACTACAAGAAGAAATAACAAGTATTAAACAAAACCCTATAACCCATTTAAAATAACTTAACATATAGATTAAGATTTAAATAAAATATCGATTAATATTCACCAAAAACATTTCTTAATGAATTAGCCACTTCACCTAGTGTAGCGTAATTTTCAACAGCTTCAATAATAATTGGCATTAAGTTTTCATCCGTTGCTGCTTTGCTTTCTAAATTCGTTAAAATCTTTGCAACTTTTTCTGAGTCCCTTTCTTCTTTCAACTTATTAATTTTATTTATTTGAACTGTTCGAATGTGATCATCTACTTTGAAAACATTGTGTAATGGTTCAACAGGCTGAGTGAATTTATTAACTCCAACTAAAATTCTATTTCCATTTTCAATATCTTTTTGATATTCATAGGCGGCATCTGCAATTTCTTTTTGCATATAACCTTCTTCGATGGCTTGAACAGATCCTCCCATCGCATCGATTTTTTCAATATACTTTAAAGCCTCTGCTTCCATTTTATCAGTAAGTTCTTCAATAAAATAAGAACCCGCTAAAGGGTCAACAGTTTCAGTTACGCCGGTCTCAAATGCAATAATTTGTTGAGTTCTTAAAGCTATTTTTGCTGCAGCTTCTGTAGGTAAGGACAATGCCTCATCATAACCATTGGTATGCAAAGATTGTGTTCCACCTAAAACAGCTGCCATTGCCTGAGCACCAACTCTAACTATATTATTCATGGGTTGTTGTGCAGTAAGGGTAGATCCTCCAGTTTGTGTATGAAAGCGTAACTGCATTGCTCTTTCATCTTTTGCACCAAGCTCTTTTGTGATCTTCGCCCACATTCTTCGAGCTGCTCTAAATTTGGCAATTTCTTCAAAAAAATTATTGTGACAATTAAAGAAAAATGAAAGTCGTTTAGCAAAAACATCAATATCCAAACCTTTATCAATTGCGGCTTTTAAATATGATTTACCATTTGCTAAAGTAAAAGCTAATTCTTGTACTGCAGTTGATCCAGCTTCTCTTATATGGTAGCCAGAAATCGAAATTGTATTCCATTTAGGAACTTCTTTGCTACAATATTCGAAGATATCCGTTATCAATCTCATAGATGCTTTTGGAGGGTATATATAAGTACCTCTTGCTGCATATTCTTTTAAAATATCATTTTGTATAGTACCTGAAATTTGGCGAATATCAGCACCTTGCTTTTTTGCTAAAGCAATATACATTGCTAATAGAATGGATGCTGTTGAATTGATGGTCATAGATGTGGTAATCTTTTCCAATTCAATACCTTCAAAAAGAATTTCCATATCCTTTAATGAGTCAATAGCAACACCTACTTTACCAACTTCTCCTTCAGCAAAAACATGATCTGAATCATATCCAATTTGCGTTGGTAAATCAAATGCGACTGAAAGTCCCATTGTACCTTGTTGAAGCAAATAGTGATACCTTTTGTTTGATTCTTCAGCAGTAGAAAATCCAGCATACTGCCTCATTGTCCATAACCTACCTCGATACATATCTGGTTGAATTCCTCTTGTAAATGGGAATTGACCTGGTAATTCAGAATTCTTTGTAGGGGTGTAATAAACTTCTTTAATTTCAATTCCTGAAGAAGTTTTAAATAATGCTTTATCTTTCACCTTAGTAGATACTAAAAATATTGTTGCACTTCTGTCCTGATCATTGCTAGTGCCACTTGATGTGGATTTCTTTCATGTATAGCCAAGTTCTCAAAAATTGCTTTACTCAAATCAATGCTCGTAGCCTGAGGAGGCAATGTACTTGAAGCATGGTTAATCAAATTCATTGTTTCTTCTTTTACAGCCTTAATCATTGTCCAAGTTTGTGGAGTTACAAAAATTTGTTGTGAAACATTATGATCAAATTCTGAACGAATATCTTGCAACATTGCTGCATGCAAATCACGAGCTGACATACCAGTAGTGTGCGTTCTCATGATGATGCTATTGGGAGTTATTCTTTCAACAAACAAGGTCAATCGTTCATATGCTTGCAACCTTAATGGTATAATGGAGGCTTGATTATTCATTCTCATTTCCAAAAGTCTTTTTTGGTAATCGTTCTCTAAATAAGAATTAAGAATAAAATATGCAGTTAAAAAAACGATTAGAGCAGGAATAATTAATTTTAACAATTCCATTAAAAAGATAGGCCAATTCATTGTTTATAATATTTGATTGCAAACAAAGGTGCAAAATTATTAAGCAAGGAACAAGGTAGAAAATGGAGATCTTTAATGCTCTATCTTGTATTTCAAATACATTTAACATAGAATTAAAACAAAAACAACGATATATTTGTAATACAAACAGATAGATGTATTTTTGTAGATTATAATTAGGATAAAGCAATGGAAATAGCAGAAAAAAAAGCAAACACCTTTACACCAGTAACTTTGAGTGCAAATGCTGTTAAAGAAGTTAAGAAATTAATTTCTGAAAAAGAACTTACTGAAGAGTTTGGACTTCGTGTAGGCGTGAATGGTGGTGGTTGTTCAGGAATGACTTATACTATAGGTTTCGATAAAAAGCAAGATAATGATCAAGAATTCGATATTGAAGGTGTTAGAGTTTTGATGAATAAATCTCATGGATTGTATTTACTTGGCACTGAAGTGGATTATCAAGATGGTTTGAATGCAAGAGGGTTTACATTTAACAATCCAAATGCAACTAGCACTTGCGGTTGTGGAAGTTCATTTAGTGCATAGAATAATTTGCATAAAAGCAAAAGGAGGATTAATTGATTTAATCCTCCTTTTGTTTTTATAGCGCTTCCAGAAATTTTATTAAATCATTTCGATCTTGTTGCGGCAGATTCTTAACATAATCAGCTGATTGCTGAGCTTCTCCTCCATGCCACATGATTGCTTCCATCAAACTTCGTGCTCTTCCATCATGTAAATAATTATTATGACCATTTACTTGTTTAGTCAACCCAATTCCCCAAAGTGGTGGAGTTCTCCATTCATTACCTGTTGCTTTGAATTCAGGTCTATGGTCAGATAGCCCTTCTCCCATGTCATGCAATAATAAATCAGTATAAGGGAATATTAACTGATTTGAAAATTCAGGGGAAGCTACATTCACTTTAGTAAGCATTTTCGGAATATGACAACTATTACAATTTGCTTTATTGAAAATATTTTTTCCACGAATTACATCTGGTTTATCGAAATTTCTTTTTGCAGGTACAGCTAAACTTTTTACATAAAAATTAACAGCATGTAATAGGCTATCACTTATTTCAGCTTCATCATTTAAATGGTCATACTGGTTTTGACTAAAGCTACTTTCCTTTGGAAAAATAAAACTAGTTATGCCCATATCTTCATTATAAGCACCTGCAGTTTGTTGAAGTAAAGTAGGTTGTCCGGCTTTCCATCCAAACTTACCAATAGTAAATTCATTCTGAAGCACGTTCCAAACCAAATTAGTTCTACCTGAAATTCCGTCATTGTTCGAATCAAATTCATCTTCATTTGATTTGATGCTTTCATCATCAATTGCTTCTAATAAACCTAATCCAAAAACAGGAGGTGCAACTCTTCCAGAAACCAATACATCAATGGGCAGTGGTAGATATGAATTACTTATTAAATATGTCGGTTTTCTTAAATGATAATTTAATCCGTCAGAAAAAGCAAAACTGTTTTCAGAATAAGTGATAGCAACATTTGCTTCTTGTTGTTTACCAACAATTGCACGGTGTTGCAATTGCCCTCCAAATCCTGGTACAGCTAAAGGACCACCATTTACATCCATACCAGGTATACTTATACGCATGAGCATGGAATTTAAAGTTTCATTTAGCTCTGGTGCTTTACCTCTCCCATCAGCAATATGACAAGATGCACAAGAAACATTATTATAAATAGGACCTAAGCCTGAATTCAATTTAGCTGGTGCTGTTACGAAAGTTGCTTCAAAACCTAAATCTCCAATTTCATGTAAACGCAATTCACTTGCACCTAAATTTGGAAATGGGCTTGAGAAAGCTCCTGATCCAGTTTGAAAAACTGTTTGCGATCCACCACTTAACCATTCATTATACTCAGATTCTAAAAGTGCATCAGGTTTATTGCATGATTGAAAAATGATTGTTGCAAGAATTAATACAATAGCACAATAAATAATTATTCTTTTCCTCATAAAAAAATTAATCTTTTGTGTTCAATTGTACATAAGTCAATAATTCATTATCAACTACATCTTTTAATTCATTGATTGCGTTAATAGCATTTTGAACTTGAACTGGTTGGGAGATGATTGCTTCTCCAAAAGGCAAACTTATTATATTCAATGCAGAAATTGCATTTGATATCTTCAATTTAATTTCATTGTCAAGTGAGAGATTATTCAATCTTACAAAATCTTCTAAGCCAATTCCATTTACATTGTAATTGCCTAAATAAACCATTTGCACACCTTTAATATTATTGGTAAAATCAACAATAGAATTTTTAGAAAATGGAGATTCTTCTAACAAAGAATTTTGAGCATTAAAAGGTTCAAATATTTTACCATTAGCAACTTCATCGCATATACCTGCCATTGCATTCACCAATTCTAAGAGTGCTTCTTTTTTATTGATGTAAGTTGAATTTGACTCACCAGCATTAATAAAATTAAAGTGAAAACTTTCCAAATTATTTACAGACCAGCTTAAAGCTAATTCATTGGTAAGTTCAGCCAAATTAGTACTTGCTGCAACTAAATAATCTAATTCTCTACTAGTTAATTCATCATATCTTTTATTAGAATTTAAACCAAATAAAAAATACTCTATTGGGTGAAAACCTTTTAATGCATCTTCTAAATTTGTTAAATACGCAGAATTAATAATTTGATTTCCTGCGATGATTGAATCAAGAGATGTGAAATTAACTGGCCATGTATCAATTCTAGGATCAATATTATTTGTAGCGACCGGTCCAAATAAAAATGCTTCTGATTTTTCCCATACTGAACGCGTTTCTTTCCACAACAATTTACAGCTATCTAATTTATTTGCTGTTGGATTTATTGATAAATTGAGAATTGCAGATTTTAAATCATTAGATTTTATTGCTAATTCAGCATATACTTGTTGTGAAATATTTTGAGAAAATTGATTGATAATTTCAGTTGAATTTACATTTTGTGGAAGTAATTCTTCTGATTTTTTACATGCATTAAATGTGCTAACAATCGAAATGCAAAATCCTATTAGTAATATTTTTTTCATATTTTATTTAATAAATCAACGTATATTTTGTCTGTTATTCTGGTTGTTTTAAATTTGGTTAAAGAATTAATTGCTGGTGCTTTTTTTACATTACCCTCTAAATCAAAACTGCTTCCGTGTGCTGAACAAAACAATTCTGATTTAGTAACAACTAATGGATTATTCTGATGTGAACATTGCAAATAAATTGTATTGAATTTTTCTTCAGAATTTTTGATAACTAATAAATCATGTTCTAATTTTTTCACTCGGACCACAACCATTGAATCATTTAAAAATGACTCAATAGGAATAATGACTTTACCATCTACCAAATTAGATTGAATCAATTGATAAGGTGCTTTACATCCTGTCAATTGAAACTCTAATAGACCTAGCGCAGAAAACCCCAAGCAAAATGAACATGTATTCTTAATAAAGTCTCTTCTCTTCATTTTTAGAAACTATAACCAATGCCTATGTTGATATAATCATTAGTAGTAAAGTATGTATTATCAGTTGGGAAAGGATTAACAACCAATGCTGGATTGGGTTTGCCAGTAGTACGTAAAGTATAATCCATTTTCACAACAACACCTTGAGTTACCGTATAAGTTAATCCAGTAATCAAATAATTTTGTTTATTAATATCATTTTGAATACCATTAGTTGGAATTTTGCTGCTAGTATTTAACATTTCATAACGAGCAAATAAATCTAACTTTCGTTTTTTCTCAGATACTCTTTTACTCAATAAATCATAAGCTAATTCAGCATAAGCCCCCGTCATTAAATTTGGGGTATTATTTGCATACGCTCTATTAATTTCTGATGCATCTGGGATTTGTATTGCTACTGCTAATGTCTTAAATGTCCAACCTTTATTTTGATACTGTAAATTTATTTCATTCATTATTACTGGTGTTCCAAAAGCGCCAGAAGTAAGTAATAAACTATCTGCTACTTTTTTTGCAACACCTGCTGAACCCCCTAAATAAGCTGATGTTTGAATTCTAAATGAATTCCAATAATATAGTAGTGAACCTGTTACCGCAATACTTGAAGCAGATGCATCATGACCTTCAAAACGACCACCTCTAATTCCTGAACCATTTGAGAATTCTTCAGAATTTAATCCATTTAAAATTGCAACGGAATAGTTTAAACCAGAAATGTATTTACTGTTACCATATAAACCAACACCCAATTCTCTCCATGTTGCAGGTATAATTAATCTTTCAACATATGGTCTATCATTTCCGTTATATGTGGTAGGCAAATGGTTTTCATTTATTATACCAATTCGTGGAATAAATAATCCGGCAACTAAATAATTTGATTTATTTAAATTGAATTTGATGAAAAGTTGCTCCATTGCAACCTCTCCTCCTGCTTCTCCCCCTTCTACCTTTGCATCTTCAATTTCCAATTCAGAGAAGAATGATACTTCATTATTAAATTTATGTCCTAGAAATAAAACATTTCTTGTTAAGTTAACTTGCCCTTGGTTATTCTTTAAATTTAAATTATACTTTGCTTCTCCATAACCTGAAATAACAGTTGTGGCATTCTTCTCAACTAAGCCATTGTTTAAAGAATCCTCCTTTGTTAATACTTGGGAATATGTAAATGTGATACAAAATACTAATAATGAGATACTTAATATTATCTTTTTCATACTATTCTTATTTAGACTTATTTTAAATTGTGCACAAAGGTAAAAAAGGAATTTACATTGCAAAAGGAAAAGAAGAGATTTTTTGTCATGTTACTGTAAGTAACATTTTAAGGGCAAAAGACAATATTAATTTACAGATATGTACATTAGTGCCGCTATGACATTAAAAGAAAATATCAATGTTGCCTTTAACTCAATTAAGGGAAATAAGTTACGTACAGTGCTTACTTCCTTAATAATAGCAATTGGGATAATGGCATTAGTAGGAATTCTTACTTCTATTGATGGAATGAAAAAATCCATTAATGAGAATTTCTCAAGTATGGGTGCAAATTCATTTAGTATTCGAAATAGAGGCGCAGGAGGCATTAGAATTGGCAATTCTGGAACTAAACCAAAAAGATATGAACCTATTAAATTTAATCAAGGTTTAGATTTCAAACAAGCATTTACTTTTCCATCCACTGTTTCAATTTCTGCATTTTCATCTTTTGCAGCAACTGCAAAATTCAATTCTATAAAAACAAATCCAAATTTATCAGTGATTGCAGCAGACGCCAATTATTTATTGACTGCGGGTTACAAATTGTCTGGAGGTAGAGGTTTTTCTATGACAGAAGAAGAATTTGGAGTAGGTGTTGTTCTTATTGGAAGTGAAGTAAAAAAAACATTATTTAAAGAAGAAGATCCAGAAGGGAAAATGATTACGATCGGTTCAGATAAATTTAAAGTAATTGGATATCTAGAAGAAAAAGGTTCAAGTATGGGTTTTGGTGGAGATAAGGTTTGTATTATTCCATTATTAAAAGGAAGACAAATAAATACTAACCCAAATATTTCTTATACAATAACAGTGATGGTAAACGATGGCACTATGTTGACTCCTGCTGTATCTGAAGCAACAGGAATATTTAGAAACATTAGAAAAATAAATACTTCATCAGAAAATAATTTTGAAATAACGCAAAGTGATAGTTTAGCAAGTTCACTAATTCAAAATTTAAGTTTTATAACAATAGCTGCAACCATCATAGGAATTATAACATTACTTGGCGCATCAATTGGGTTAATGAACATCATGTTAGTTTCAGTTACTGAACGTACACGTGAAATTGGTATTCGAAAAGCAATAGGTGCAACACCTTCCATAATTCGAAAACAATTTCTAATTGAAGCTATAGTAATTTGTCAATTAGGTGGAATTGGAGGAATTATTTTAGGTATTTTAATCGGTAATTTAATGTCGATGGTAATAGGTGGAGGATTTATAATTCCTTGGGTTTGGATTACCTTTGGAGTGCTTTTGTGTATGCTTGTTGGTTTATTTGCTGGATTATATCCTGCAATAAAAGCTTCGAAATTAGATCCTGTTGATGCTTTACGTTATGAATAAAGTTTAAAGCAATTCTTTATTTTTCAAGTTTCCAAAGCTGACCAATTCATTTAATTTTTCTTCAAAAATCACTGCATTTTTAATGATTCTTATGTGTTGCATATGATGTAAATCTGAGGCAACAAAATCAATTAAATTATTGTCTACTAATTTCTCAACTGTTGCTTTTACTGTTCTACCATAATGTCCACAAAAAGACATTAAATTAGCTTGAAAAAAACAACCTGCTTCTTTGTAATTCATATAATCTGACATCTTCAAATAAGGATATCTTTCTGGGTGAGCTAATAATGGTTTGAAGCCTCGTGTTTGTATATCATATATTACTTCACGTATGCCTGTAGGTCTTGTTAAATATGACAATTCAAATAACACATACTTTCCGTGAATAGTTAATAGCTCTTTCTTTTCTAATTGCTCTAAAAAATGTTCATCATAATAATATTCGGCTGCTGCTTCAATTTCAATATCTATATTCAGTCTTTGCAATTCATTTCGAATAAGTGCTAAACCAGTGTTGATAATTTCAGGAGTATTTTTATAATAATCACTCATGATATGGGGAGTAGTAATTATTTTACTATATCCAAGTTTTTGAAATTCAACAATTAGATTAATTGATTCTTCTAATGTTTTTGAGCCATCATCAATTCCTGGTATTAAATGTGAATGCAAATCTACTTTCAGCTGTGATAGATCAACAGTGAATTCAGGTTTTGATTTTTTAAAAAAATTGAACATTCGATTTTAGAATTTAATCACCATACTGTTTTGCATAGTAATTCTTGTAATTTCCCGAGGTAACATTGTTAAGCCAATCTTCATTCTTTAAATACCAATCTACGGTTTTTTCTAAACCTTCTTCAAATTGCAGGCTAGGTTTCCAGCCTAATTCATTCTGTAGTTTAGAAGAATCAATGGCATAACGCAAATCATGGCCAGCACGATCAGTTACATAAGTAATAAGTTTTTCTGATTCACCTTGAGCTCGATCTAATTTTTGATCCATTATTCTACAAAGCAGTTTTATTAAATCTATATTTTTCCATTCATTGTGCCCACCAATGTTGTAGGTAGATCCAGCCTTTGCTTGATGAAAAATAGTATCAATTGCTCTTGCATGATCTTCTACCCAAAGCCAGTCTCTAACATTTTCACCTTTCCCATATATTGGAATAGCCTTATTATTTTTAATATTGTTGATTGCTAATGGAATTAATTTTTCTGGGAAATGAAATGACCCATAATTATTTGAACAATTTGAAATAACAACATCCATTTCATAAGTATCAAAGTATGCTCTAACAAAATGATCTGAACTGGCTTTTGATGCTGAATATGGTGAATGAGGATCATATGCTGTAGATTCTGTGAACATACCGGTTTCACCAAGTGTTCCATAAACTTCATCAGTTGAAACATGATAGAATCTATGTGTTGTATTATTACCAGAATTCATCCAAATTGATTTTGCAGCATTTAATAAATTAACTGTACCAATAACATTAGTCATTACAAACTCTGTTGGATTTGTAATTGACCTGTCAACATGAGATTCTGCAGCCAAGTGAATTACTGCATCAAACTTTTCTTGTTCAAATATTTTATTTATTTGAACTGCATCAACAATATCAGCTTTAATAAAAGTATAATTTGGACGGTTCTCTATATCTTTTAAATTAGCCAAATTACCTGCATAGGTTAATTTATCTAAATTATAAAAATGAGTATCAGGATATTTATTTACAAACAATCTTATAACATGCGAACCTATAAAACCAGCAGCACCTGTTATTAAAATTTTTTTGTACTTGTTCATGATTAATAAAATTTGATTAAGATTTATTTGCCAATTCCCAATTCCATGCGCTTCGCATCATGTCTTCCATTGACAATTCGGCTTTCCAATTTAATTTCAAACTTGCTAAAGAAGTATCTGCGTAAACTGCATCAACATCACCAGGTCGTCTATCTACAATTTGGTAATTTATTTTAACAGCATTTGCTTTTTCAAAAGCATTAATTATATCTAAAACAGAATAGCCAATTCCTGTACCAATATTATAAACTTCAAATGATTTTTCATTTAACTTGTTTGACATCCTATCAATTGCTGCGATATGTGCTTTTGCAATATCTACAACATGAATATAATCTCGTACACAAGTGCCATCTTTAGTAGGATAATCTCCGCCAAATACTTGAAGTTGTTTTCTAATTCCTGCAGCAGTCTCTGTGATGTAAGGAATTAAATGATGTGGAACTCCGTGTTGAACCTCCCCAATTTTTGCACTTTCATGTGCTCCAATTGGATTAAAATAACGCAAAGTTATTACGTTTATTTTTGAAGCTTTTGAAACATTTTCTAAAATCTCTTCGCACATTTGTTTGGTGTTTCCATACGGCGACATTGATTTTTGAATTGGGCTCAACTCTGTTACTGGCAATTTCTCTGGATTACCATAAACGGTACAAGAAGATGAAAATACAATATTATCTATTTCAAAATCTTCCATACATTCTAAAAGATTAATAGTAGAAAGTAAATTATTTCGATAATACTTTATTGGATTTTTTACTGATTCTTCCACCTGCAAAAATGCTGCAAAATGTACGACAGAATCTATTCCCGGATTACGTTGAAAAAAATCTGTTAATGCCAATTTATCACACATTTCAATTTGTTCGAAATGGGGTCGAATACTAGTTATTCCATGTATGACATCTATAATTTCTGAATTTGAATTAGATAAATTGTCAATTATTAAAACTTCAAATCCCAAGTTTAGTAATTCAATTGCGGTATGTGAACCAATATATCCAGTACCTCCAGTAACTAAAATTTTCTTCTTCATTTTTACTTATTGAATGAACCAAATTCTTTTGGTTTCAGTTCTCTATTTGGTAAAGATTTAAAATATTCTAATGTTATTTTCAAGCCTTCTGCACGTGATACTTTAGGTTCCCACTTTAACAATTCTTTCGCTTTTGTAATATCAGGTTGGCGCTGTTTTGGATCATCTTGTGGTAATGGTTCAAAAATTATTTTTTGATTAGTGCCTGTCAATTTAATTATTTCTTCAGCAAATTCACGAATAGTAATTTCGTCAGGATTTCCAATGTTTACAGGATATGGATAATCACTCAAAAGTAATCGATAGATTCCTTCTACTAAATCATCTACATAACAAAAAGATCTTGTTTGTGTTCCATCTCCAAATGCAGTTAAATCTTCACCACGTAAAGCTTGACCAATAAAAGTTGGCAATACACGACCGTCATTAAGTCGCATACGAGGTCCATATGTATTAAAAATCCTAATTATTCTAGTTTCCAACCCATGGAATGTATGGTATGCCATGGTCATGGCTTCTTGAAACCTTTTGGCTTCATCATATACACCACGTGGGCCAACTGGGTTTACATTACCCCAATAATCTTCAGTTTGTGGATGAACTGTTGGATCACCATATACTTCAGATGTGGATGCAATAAGCATTCTCGCACTTTTTGCTTTTGCCAAACCTAATAGATTGTGAGTACCCAATGAACCAACTTTTAAAGTTTGAATTGGTATTTTTAAATAATCAATTGGACTTGCAGGTGATGCGAAATGTAGTATGTAATCAATTTTACCAGGCACATGAACAAACTTGGATACATCATGATGATAAAATTCAAATTGTTCTAATTTAAATAAGTGTTCAATATTACTTAATGAACCTGTAATTAAATTATCCATGGCTACTACATCATACCCTTCCTTTATAAATCTATCACATAAATGCGACCCAAGGAAACCTGCAGCACCTGTAATTAATACCCTTTTTCTCATGTTTTTATTTTATACCAATTCCATAATATGTAAATCCAAAATCTCTCATTTCTTGAGCATCATAAATATTTCTACCGTCAAATACTACTGGATTTTTTAATAATGATTTGATTTCTTCAAAATCTGGTGATCGATAATCAGACCATTCAGTAATAATTAATAATGCATCTGCATTTAGTAATGCATTTTCTTGCTTATCAGCATAAGATATTCTATTCCCCAAAGTATGCTTAGCTTCTTCCATAGCAATAGGGTCATGTGCAATAACTTTTGCACCATTTGACAATAACTTTTCTATAATTACAAGAGATGGTGCTTCTCTCATATCATCTGTTTTAGGTTTGAAGGAAAGACCCCAAACTGCAAAAGTTTTTCCATTTAAATCACCATTGAAATGTTTCATAACTTTGTTAAACAAAACACTTTTTTGGTTGTCATTCACATTTTCAACCGCCTGCAAAACGCCCATATTATAGCCGTTCTCATAGGCGGTTTTTATTAATGCCTTAACATCTTTTGGAAAACATGAACCTCCATAACCAATACCTGGATAAATGAATTTATTTCCAATACGAGGATCAGACCCTATGCCTTTTCTTACCATGTTCACATCAGCTCCCATGATTTCGCATAGGTTTGCAATATCATTCATGAAACTGATTTTTGTTGCTAACATAGCATTTGCTGCATACTTAGTCATTTCTGCTGAAGGTATATCCATTCTAATGATTGGATGCCCATTTAAAACAAATGGTTTATATAATTTCTTTAAAATTTCTTCAGCACGATTTGATTCAACTCCAATTACAATTCTGTCAGGTTTTAAAAAATCTTCTACGGCTGCTCCTTCCTTTAAAAATTCAGGGTTAGATGCAACATCGAATTCTAGTTGACTATTTCTTTTCTCTAAAGCTAACTTAATAGTTTCTCTAACTTTTACAGCCGTTCCAACAGGCACTGTGCTTTTTGTTACCACAACTATGTAATTATTCATAGAATTACCAATTTCTTCAGCTACTCCTAATACATATTTTAAGTCAGCACTACCATCTTCACCAGGAGGAGTTCCAACTGCTATGAATGCAACATCACAATCTTTTATATTTTCAGATAAAGAATTTGAGAAATTCAATTTCCCTTTTTGGTAATTTCTCAACACCATCTCCTCTAATCCTGGTTCATAAATAGGCATAATACCTTCCTTTAAACCATTTATTTTTTTCTGGTCAATATCAATACAAGTAACATTTATACCAACTTCAGCCAAACAAGTTCCGGTTACCAAGCCAACATATCCTGTTCCAACGACAACTATTTTCATTTTTCTTATAATTAGATTATTATTCGGTTCAAAATCTATTTAATAAACCTATAATTTTGCACGATTTAACTCATTATGTCAAAATTTAACATAATATTACTCATATTTGGTGCGAATATAAGCAATGAAATAAATAATAAAGTATGACTTCTTCAGTTAATCCTTTTATGCTAAAAAAATGTACCCATATCATAATATTAACACTCATTTCTGTTATTTTTCTACAAACAAATTCTGATGCTCAATCAATTAATGTACGTGATAGTACCCTTGGTATATCAACCATAAGTATCAATTATGGATACTTTATTCCAAAAAATGACATGGCAACTCGTTTTGGCAATAGCTCAATTATAGGTTTCAATTTCACAAGAAAAACGAAACAAAATTGGATATGGGGTTATGATATTAATTATCATTTTGGCAATAAACTAAATGAATCAAATATTTTAGATAGTTTAAGAAATGAAAGGGGTCGAATCATTTCAAGTTCGGGTAATTATGCTGATGTTAGATTATTTCAACGTGGTATAAGTACATATTTAAAAATTGGTAAATTATTCCCTGTAATAGGTCCAAATAAAAATTCAGGTATTTTAGTCACAGCAGGAGCTGGCTTTTTACAACATAAAATCAGAATAGAAGTTATTGATAACAATGTACCAGAATTAAATGATGATTATAAAAAAGGTTATGACCGTTTGACAAATGGAGTCGCATTTAATGAATTTATAGGTTATTGGCATATGAGCAATAATCGATTAATTAATTTTTATGTTGGTGCGGACTTAACTCAATCATTTACACAAAGTAGAAGAGACTTTGACTTTTTTAGTCAAACTAAAGATGTGCAAAAAAGGAAAGATTATTTAATGGGTCTTAAATTTGGATTGATTTTGCCATTATACAAAAGAATGCCAAAAGAATTTTATTTTAGATAATGGTTATTTTCTACCTCATTGGAATTTATTCCTATTTATTTTTCATTCGATTTGCTTCATTATTTAACACAAAAGCAAAAAAATGGTTAAATGGTAGAAAAAATATCTTCGAAACCATTTCTTCTAAATTAAAACAAGATGAAGAAAGGATATGGTTTCACTTTGCTTCGTTGGGTGAATTTGAACAGGGTAGAACAGTGTTAGAATCTTATCGAAAAGCTTATCCTAATTTTAAAATTGTAATCACTTTTTTTTCTCCATCAGGTTATGAAATTAGAAAAAATTACGAAGGGGCAGATTATGTATTTTATCTACCAATAGATAATAGAAAAAATGCGATCCGTTTACTTGATCTAATTAATCCAAAACAAATTTTCTTTACCAAATATGAATATTGGCATTTTTATTTTGAAGAAATAAAAAAAAGAAAAATACCGCTATATATTATTTCCTCAATATTTAGAAAGAACCAATTATTTTTCAAACAATGGGCTTTTTTTTATAGAGCAATTTTGAATAATGTAACCTATTTCTTTTTACAAGACAATGAATCAGCAAATCTTCTAGAATCAATTAAATTAAATAATTACCAAATTACCGGGGACACTCGATTTGACAGGGTTTATGAAAATTCAAAAGTCGTAAAAAGTAATGTGCTGATTGAAAAATTCAAGGAAAACGGTTTGATTTTTTTAGCAGGAAGTACATGGCCAAAAGATGAATTGATTTTGAAAGAAATAGATTTCAAAAAAAACAATTTCAAATTAATAATTGCACCACATGAAATTACACAACCCCATATTCAGTTTATTGAAAACAATTTCAATGGAAAATCAATTAGAATTAGCCAAGCAAATGAAAATAATATTTCAGAATACAAAATATTAATTATTGATAATATTGGCACCTTGAGTTCACTATATCAATATTGCGACTTAGCTTATATTGGTGGTGGATTTGGATCAGGAATACATAATTGCCTAGAAGCTGCCACATTTGGAAAGCCAATTATATTTGGACCAAAATATAAGAAATTTAAAGAAGCAATTGATTTAATCAAATTAAATGCTGCTTTTTCAATAACAGATTATCATTCACTAAATAAAACGATTGACAAATTAATAACTGATAAAAAGTTTTATTCATCAGCTTCTTTAAATGCAACAAACTATATCTTGGAACAAAAAGGTGCGACAGAAAAAATAATGAGCTTTTTAATGAAGAAAGAAAAGTGATAATTATAAAAATTAATTAATCGCTAAAGTTTCTAAAGCCTCGATCCATTTATCAGAATCATTTAAGCCTTCAACTAATTGAATTTTCTCACCTCCTACTTTTTCAAATTCTTCTTGATACTCTACACTAATTTCATGAATTGTTTCTAAGCAGTCAGCAACAAATGCTGGACAAAAAACCAATATTTTTTTCTTTCCTTGCTTTGCCAATTCTTCAATCACAGCTGAGGTGTATGGTTGTATCCAAGGATCTCTCCCTAACCTAGACTGGAAACTAATTGAAAACTGATCTGCTTTTAGGGCCAATGAATTTGCTATTGCTTTAGCAGTGGCAAACGATTGTGCAGAGTAACAATATTGATTTGCAGGTGTGATTTTATCACAACAGTTATTCACTTTTTGACAATGACTTTGTGTTGGGTCAGATTTGATTAATTGTCTAACAGGCAAACCATGGAAACTAAAAAGCACATGGTCATATGATGAAAGATTATAATTTTTAGCACGATCTGCAAAAGCTTCAATTAATTTTGGATGATCATAATATGAATTCACAAATTCAATTTTGGGAATTATTTGCCAATTAGAAACAATCTCCATAATTTTTTGATTCACTGAACCTGTTGTGGCTGATGCATATTGTGGGAACAGAGGAATAATTTTTATATCAAAAATATTCTTTTCATAAAATTCATTTAGCACAGATTCTAAAGAAGGATTTTGGTATCTCATTGCTAAGCCCACATGAAAATCTTTCCCTAATTTTTTTTGCAACTTTTCTTTTACTTGTTTTCCATAATACATTAATGGAGAACCATTATTGGTCCAAATTGCTTGATAAGATTTAGCAGATTTAGGGCCACGGAAAGGAACAATAATACCCTTTACTAATAAAGTTCTTCCTAAAGCATTTATGTCAATTACTCTTGGATCCATCAAGAATTCACCTAAGTACTTTCTAACATCTGCAACCGAAGGACTGTCTGGTGTTCCTAAATTTACAAGCAATATTCCTTTCATATTTTTACTTTAATTACGATTTTTTTTGATTCTAGATTTTAAAATTCTAAAATAAATCCAATGGAAGGTAATAAGTTTCCACTGCTTTCATCTAATAATTTTGTTTTATACTTATTGGGATTATTAGGATCAGTTTGTGCATTTCCATCTGCATCTCTATCTAACAAAAATACAGGTTGGCCATTTGTTTGGGCATTAGTAAGGTTTTGAATATCTAAGAAAATGTTAAAGCTAAATTTTTTAAAGTTATACTTCTTATCAATTCGTGCATCTATTTGATAAAAACTTTCAAGTCTAGAGGTATTTAGTTTAGAATAATCCAATACCCCACTTGGATTAACATCATAATTTGACTTAATAGAAGAAAAATCAACATCAAAGGGTGTATAGGGAGCACCACCAGCAGTTCTGAATTTCAGACCAAACTCCCAATTTCTTTTAAATATTTTACCTGCAGTTAAACTTAAAATATATTTTGAATCCCAAGAAGAAGGAACTAAAGAACTATTTTTATTTTCAAATTCACTTCTTACGAGTGTTAAAGCAACGATACCATAAAACCCTTTATTCAATTTTTGTTGAGCTAAAAATTCTAACCCATAACTTCTACCATTGGTTAATGCTACCACAGGCCTATTTCCAACAACACCGAAATCAGCACCTAAATTAGCAAGTGGAATAGTATCAGCGGAAATATTAATCATTGGATAATTAGCATAGAATTTATAAAACCCTTCAACAGTAAACCTCAAATTAGAAAGCGTGTTATATTCAACACCTAATACAATTTGTTTAACATTTATATACTTTACATTTTTATTAATTAAGGTGCCTACAGAGTCTCTGTAACCTAGTACCGTATATGCTGGTGTTTGATAATAAATTCCAGTATTGAAATTCACACTCCATTTGTCTGTAATTGCATACGAACTTGAAAATCTTGGAGATAACTGATTTAATGGGTTGCTCATGATAGATGAAAATGTATTTGCATCAATCCTTAATCCAATAGAATTCTGCAATCTATCCTTAAACGATCCTTTAGAAACTTGTGCGAATGTTGCATATCGATAAAAAATCAATGAGGAATTATAATCAATTAAACCAAATGGTGTACGATTAAATGTAGAAGAAATATATTCAGAACTTTCTAAACTTAAACCATAATTAATTTTGTAACCATTCTCCCTACTTGTATTCTCAACCCTTATTTTATTCTCAATTTCTTTAGAATTATAATCTAAAATTCTTGGCAATGCTTCATTATTATCTTCATACTTAATTGTACTATTATTCAAGTAGTTTCTACTAGCTATAAATGTGGAATAGCCTTTTAATCTAAAGTGTTTATAATTTAAACCGACAGTATAATTTGATTGTGTAAAAATGGGTAAGGTTTCTAATTGAAATTTTTGAAATTCAGATTCATCAGCATCTAAGTTCAAACTAAAATCATCAATAGCTCCTAAGCCAATAAATGTAATTTCATTCTTTGCATTTATTTTAGATTTTACTTTAAATTGAAAATCATTATACTCAGGCAAAAAGGATAGGCCAATTGCTTGAAATAAAAATTGCAAATATGATTTTCTATAGGATGCTAAATATGTTGTATTTTTTGAAAGTGGGCCTTCAACTACTAAAGCTAAATCACTTGAACCAAGTGTAAGTGAAGCACCTGTTTTATCATTTCTACCTTCTTTAAATTTAAAATCAAATACTGAACTAAGTGCATTTCCTCTATTTGCAGGAAAAGCCCCTGAATAAAAATCAACCTCTCTTACAAAATCAACATTGATTAACCCTACTGGTCCACCAGTTGAGCCTTGAGTTGCAAAATGATTTATATTTGGAATTTCAATTCCATCAATAAAAAATTTATTTTCATTTGGTGCACCGCCTCGTATTATTATATCATTTCTAAAACTTACACTTGAGGCTACACCAGGTAATGATTGAATAACTTTTGAAATATCTCTATTACCTCCTGGATTTCTTTTGATTTCTGAAACACCAATAGTTCTCAATGAAACAGGGCTTTCAACAGGTTTGTAGAATGATTTTGCTGTTACTTCTACTTCTTTTATACTTTTTGAATCTTCTTCTAATTCTATATCTAAAATTGTTGCTTTAGCATTTGTAACTAAAACTTCAAATTGTGATTTAGGTTTGAAACCAATGTACCTAAACTCTAAATTATAATAACCAGGTTTTAAATTCGAAATAATAAAATTTCCATCCAAATCACTTTGAACTGCAATGGAAGTTCCCTGAATATTTACTATAACATTTGGAAGATTTTCATTGGTCAGTGCATTCTTTATTGACCCTTTAATTACAGCAGTTTGAGCAAATGTAATTACATGAAAAGAAATAAGTATTAATAGTAAAATGATTTTTTTCATCTTTATTTAAAACAACTTAATTAATAATCCAAGAAATTTTTTATTTGTCCTTTTTCTGCGAAGCAAAGTATTTAAATGGAACTAACAACATTCCAAATGATTCACCATCATATTTATCAAGGTGTTTATGGTGCATTTTATGTGCTCTTCGAATGCCTCTTATATAATTATTATCCCAATCTCTCCAAATTTTAAATCGTTGATGAATAATTATATCATGTACCAAAAAATAAGAAATACCATACAATAAAATTCCCAAACCAATATAAAATCTAAAATCGTTATACAATGCACCGGTGACAAAAAAATAGGCACTTGGCATTGCAAAAATCAGAAAGAAAGCATCATTTTTTTCAAAGAAACCTGGTTCTTTCTGGTGATGATCTTTATGTAAATACCATAACCATCCATGCATCACATATTTATGAGCAAGCCAAGCAACAGCTTCCATTAAACAATAGGTAATTAATGTAATTAGTAAATTGTAGAAAAAAGACATTTTTTTATAAGTTGACAAGTTTGTTTTTAACTTCCTCCATCAACCACATTGGAGTAGATGTTGCACCGCATATACCTACTTTATCATTTGGGTCAAACATAGATGGGGAAATCTCACTTGCTGAAGAAACAAAGAAAGTATTCAAATTGTTTTGGCGACAAACATCATAAAGGATTTTTCCATTTGATGATTTTCTTCCAGAAACGAAGATTATTTTATCAAAATTCTTTACAAAACCTCTTAATTCTTCATCTCTATTTGATACTTGTCTGCAAATAGTATCATTTGCTTTAACATCGTATCCTCTATTGATTAACTCTTCTTTAATAGCGTAGAATTTATCAGTACTTTTTGTGGTTTGACTATACAGTGTGAATTTCTGTGGTAGTTCATGTTCATCCAATTCAGCAATATCTTGAAAAACGACAGCTTCTTTATTGGTCTGGCCTTGAAGTGCAATTACTTCAGCATGTCCGTGCTTTCCATAAATGAATATTGTTTCTTTATCATCATAGGAGTTTTTAACTCGATTTTGCAATTTCAACACAACTGGACAAGAAGCATCCATTAAGATGATATTATTCTCCAATGCTGTCTTATATGTTTCAGGCGGTTCACCGTGAGCTCTTATGAGAACGGTTTCGTTATGCAATTCTTTAAGATCATCATGTGAAATAATTTTGAGCCCTTTTGCTTTCAATCTTTCTACTTCTTCATCATTATGAACAATATCACCTAGACAATACAAATAACCCTTTTCATCTAACAACTCTTCTGCCATTTCTATAGCATAAACAACCCCAAAGCAAAATCCTGATTGTTGATCAATGGTAACAGATAGATTTAACATAATTTGATACTGTACTTTTTTGTTTTAATTGTGTAAATATATGAAAATCAACGTTTGCAACCCCAAAATAACCCAAGCAATATAGAATTGTTTTCACTTTGACATCTTTTTTAAAATACAATTGATTAATACCAATAAATTGGAGTCCCATTAAAACATTTTAACAAGGACTGATATTAAAAATCATTGAAAGAAACTACCCTAATTATGCAATAAATTATTTGTTAAAAGATACTCTGCAATTTGAACAGCATTTGTGGCTGCCCCTTTTCTAAGATTATCTGAAACTACCCAAAGATTTAAAGTTTTGGGTTGTGATTCATCTCTTCGGATTCTACCAACAAATACAGCATCTTTATCATGAGCATTCATTGGCATAGGATAAATTAAATTCTTCGGATCATCTTCTAAAATAATACCAGGTGCATTGCCTAATATTTTTTTCACTTCCTCTAATTCAAAATCTTTTTCAAATTCAATATTTATTGCTTCTGAATGCCCTCCCATAACTGGTATTCTGACTGCAGTAGCTGTAACCTGGATGTTTTCATCACCCATAATTTTTTTTGTTTCCAAGATCATTTTCATTTCTTCTTTCGTATAACCATTTTCTGTAAAAACGTCTATTTGAGGAATCACATTTAAATCTATTGGATATGCATAAGCCATTTCGGTTTCCTTACCTGCTCGTTCATTCATTAATTGATTCACCGCTTTTACACCTGTACCAGTTACTGATTGATAAGTTGAAACTACAACTCTTTTAATATTATATTTTTTATGCAATGGATTTAATACAACAACCATTTGAATTGTTGAACAATTTGGATTAGCAATTATCAAATCATTTTTTGATAAAATATTCGCATTTACTTCAGGAACAATTAATGCTTTATTAATATCCATTCTCCATGCGGAAGAATTATCAATTACGACTGTTCCAACGGCTGCAAACTTAGGTGCTTCGCTCAAAGAAGTAGCACCTCCAGCTGAAAATAATGCAATTGCAGGTTTCATAGCTATTGCATCAGCCATTGAAACTACTTTAAAAGATTTTCCTTTATATATTATTTCCTTGCCAACACTTTTTTCAGATGCTACAGGTATTAAATCAGTCAAAGGAAAATTTCTTTCGGCTAATACTTCCAACATTTTAGTACCTACCAATCCGGTAGCTCCTACTACTGCAATTTTCATGTTATTCATTCTAATTAAATACTAATTCAAAGCAAATCGGGAATATTAATAAAAGTAGTTACGATTTGCATTTATTATGGATGATAAATAAACCTGCTTATATGCAGTTTATTTTTTAAAACATACCCACTAAACTTGTGCAAATATGAGAAAGTTTTTGTGGATGATAGGAATATTTTTGAATTCTCTTTCCTTTGGGCAGGTTAGGGAAGACTTTACTGATGGAGATTTTTCAAGTAATCCTATGTGGATAGGTGATTCATCGAAGTTCTTAATAAACAGTTTGGGACAATTACAAACCCGTTTATCAAGCAAAACTGATACAAATTACCTATCCCTTCCATCCACAAAAAGTATAAATACTATTTGGGAAATGTTTCTCCAAATGGATTTTGATCCATCAACCAGCAATCTTATGCGAATTTATTTAATGAGTGATCAAGTGAATCTTAAACTTCCTTTGAATGGTTATTTTCTACAAATTGGAGAAAGCGGTTCATTAGATTCTTATGATTTGTATAAACAAACTGGATCGAGCATTACAAAAATAATAGATGGTCCAGCAAAAGCGAGAAGCTACGTTGATTCTATAAAAACCAATATAAGAATTGCTAGAAATATTGAAGGAGAATGGATACTTTATAGCAGAACCGATACAACTAGTTCATATCAATATGAAGGATCAGTTACAGATAAACAATTTTACAAAGGAAATTATTTTGGTCTTTATACTAAATCAACATCAACCCGAAGTAATAAATTCTTTTTTGATAATTTAAATATTGAAACTTTATCTATAGATACTTTTCCACCAAGCATTGTCCACATAGATGTTGAATCATCAAATACAATTACTGTTCAATTTGATGAAGAATTAGATTCCACTAACCTCTTTAAAATAAATAATTATCAAATCGATAAAATTCAATTTCCAATTCAAATAATACAATTGAATTCTTCTGTTTTCCAATATGTGTTCAACAATAATTTCACACCCGGTTTACACCTTTTCACTGCTATTAATATTCAAGATTTAAATGGGAATATGGTTGATTCATCTGGCACTTCAAGTAATTTTAAATATATCTATCATCATATACCCCAATTCCAGGATATTCAAATAACAGAAATATTTCCTGACCCTAGTCCAGCAGTTAATTTACCAAGCTATGAATATATCGAAATACACAACACTACAAACTATAAATTACCTTTATTAGATTGGACTTACTCAGATGGCACAACTACCTTTCATTTTAAAAATGATAGTATAGACGCTAATAATTTTCTAATACTTTGCAAAGTATCTGACACTTCTGATTTTTCTGTTTACGGAAAAGTTGTGGGATTAAATCCATGGCCAAGTTTAAATAACAATTCCGATAAACTAACTCTAAAGGATAACACTGGTTTAATCATAGATTCAATCAATTACAATCTGAAATTTTATAAAGATAAAATTAAGAAAAACGGAGGTTGGAGCTTAGAAAAAATTGAAGACAAAACGCAATGTGAACCATTTTACAATTGGACTGCAAGTGCTGACAGTGCTGGAGGTACACCAGGTAAAAGAAATTCTATAAATACTCAAGACCCGAAATCAAATTTTACAATTGAATATTATCACATTTTATCTGACAGCTCTATCAGAATATATTTCAACCAAATTCCGGATACTAATTTAATTGGCTCAAAAACGAATTATCACTTTATTAATGAATTATATTTCCCTAATGAAATCAAAATATCAAATGACAATTACCAAACTATAGACTTAATTTTCAAGAATCACTTCCAGCCCAACGTAACATATAAAGGCATTATTAAAAATTTAAAAACTTGCGAAGGTTACAATTTGATAGATTCTACAATTACATTCAGCTATCCAAATAATGATGATTCTAGTTTAGTAATAATAAATGAAATCTTTGCAGATCCGAGTCCACCAATAAATTTGCCATTAGCAGAATTTATAGAGTTATACAACCCAAATGACAGTATAGTAAATCTTACAGGTTGGGAAATTACTGACCATAGCACAAGCTACATATTTGATCAGACCTATATTCAACCAAAGGAATTTCTGATAGTGTGTAACAAAATTGACAGCTCAATATTCAGTCAATTTGGAAAAACTAAGGGCATATACCCTATGATAAATTTGGCAAATAATGGAGATAGTTTACAATTATTGAATAAAGCAAAAAGACTAATTAATGAAGTTAATTATAATAGCAATTGGTACCAAAGTAACTCTAAAAAAATTGGGGGTTATAGTTTAGAAAAAATAAATATCGTTGCCTATTGTGATGATGCTTCAAATTGGATTGCGAGTATTGATAGTAATGGAGGCAGTCCTGGTTATTTAAATAGTGTTGCTAATTTCTATGCTGATACTATTTCATTGATATATTTAAAAGCTGAAATTCAAAACGATTCAAACATTGTATTAAAATTGAATAAAGGTATAAGAGCTGATTTGTTTGATATACATCAAATCTATATAATAGATTCCAGTTCAAATATTATTAGCCCAATTAGCTATCAAATTGATTCACCTTACAATACAAATTTACTGTTCCATTTCAATCAACATTTAGCAAATAAATCTTTCAAACTTTTTTGCAATAACTTAATTATTTGCGATGATCGTTCTTTCAATTTTTTGATTCCCTTTTATGGTCCAATACTAGCCAAAAATTACCACTTAAAAATTTCTGAAATAATGGCAGATCCTAGTCCAAGTAAGGGCTTACCAGAAAGAGAATACATTGAAATCATAAATCTATCAGATTCAACCATATTTACATCAGGATTAACTATTTCAGATCACAAAACAATTTGCTATTTGCCAATTGATTCAATAAAAGCAAATGGAATTGCTATAATATGCTCACAAGAAGATACAGATTTGTTTAAATCATACGGTAAAGCAATTGGGATAATACAAATGCCTTCTTTAAATAATGTAGCAGATACAATCTATTTAGGTATTGGCAAAAATAAAATACTTGATTCCCTTACTTATAATATCAATCAATGGGGAAGTAATTTCAATGAAGGTGGATTTAGTTTAGAAAGAACTTCAAATTATTGGGATTGTAATTTAGCTACTCTTTGGTCACCTAGTCAAAATCAAGAAGGTGGTTCACCAGGAACAATAAATAATGAAATCGACATAAATAGTTTCACGCCATTTATAATTAATGATTTTAAACAGCTCTCAGAAATAGAATTTAACATTTCGCTTTCATCACCTATTGACAATTCGAATTTAGACTTACTAGCCTGTTTAAAAGTAAACCATGATTTAATAGAAATTACATCTGTTACACAAAATGTAAACAATAAAGAAATAAAATTCCAATTGAATCAGTCAGCACCTAAAGGCAAACCAATTGAATTAAATATTAATTCTATTCATAACTGTATAAATCAAACAATAGATACCACTTTAATAATATTTGTTTCAGATACTATTAAATTCAACGATCTAATATTAAACGAAATATTATTTAACCCAAAGCCTGGAAGTATTGATTACATTGAAATAATGAACACAAGTAATCATTCTATTGATTTATATAATTGGAGCATTTCGAACTTTGAGCACTCTGAAAAAAATGGAACTATAAAAGTCATTCCTTTCCATTATTATATTTCATCAAAAGAATTAGTTTGCATAAGTGAGAATTCTGAATTGCTAAAGGGTCAATACCCCATAAAAAATGAAAAATCTTTAATCGAATTGCCTTCAATGCCAACTTTCAATGATGATGAAGGAGTTTTTAATATCCTCAGCCCTGAATCTATTTTAATTGATCAATTCCACTACAATGAAAAAATGCATTTGCCAATTTTAAATAGTACTGAGGGTGTTTCATTAGAAAGAAGAAGTGAAAAAATTAATACGGAAAATAAAAACAACTGGGTATCTGCTTCCTCATTATCAGGATATGGAACTCCAACATTAGACAATTCAGAGAAATATGATCCTAGTGCAGTTGAAGAAATATTTTTAAACCCAAAAATGTTCAGTCCAGATCAAGATGGAATTGATGATTATTTGAACATCAGTTATTCATTTGCAGAACAAAATTTATTAATGAATGTGGAAGTATTTGACCGAAGTGGGAATTTTATAACTGAATTAATAAACAATAAAACTATCGGAACTAAAGGAATTATCACTTGGGATGGAACAAATGATTCACATTTAGTTGATAATGGAATTTATATTCTATCAATAACGCTTTACAATGAATCAGGCAAAATAAAATCTTATAAACTTCCTTGTGGTTTGTTTACACGGAGATAGGGCTAGGGATTGGTAATGAGCGACCAGTCCTTTAGCTCCTATTCTTTTTCAAATTCAACCAAATAATACAATTCAATAGAAAATAATTTTACATTTGTTTTAGCAAAAGAAAAGTGCATTTATTTTAAAATCACTTTTTTTAAAAATCTAATACAATGAAAGAAACAATAATTGTAATCGGCTCTAATGGTCAAATAGGTACAGAATT
The DNA here is from genome assembly GCA_965279595.1 of Sphingobacteriaceae bacterium. GTDB lineage: Bacteria > Bacteroidota > Bacteroidia > Sphingobacteriales > Sphingobacteriaceae > CAIKLP01. The sequence goes on along the minus strand of OZ257246.1, from coordinate 1,357,644 downwards.
AGTAGCAGAACTTAGAAATATACATGGCTCTTCCCAAGTAGTTGCAACTGATATTAAAGAGCCAGACTATGATACAAAGAATGCTGGTCCTTTTGAATTTTCAAATGTTCTTGACAAACAAAATCTGCAAGATATAATTGAGAAATATAAACCAACTCAAATTTATTTATTGGCTGCTTTACTTTCAGCTGTAGGTGAACAAAAACCTAAAAGAGCTTGGGAGCTTAATATGGATGGCTTAATCAATATATTGGATTTTGCAATTGATTATAAAATTAAAAAAGTTTATTGGCCAAGTTCCATAGCTGTTTTTGGACCAAATTCACCCAAGACAAATACACCACAATATTGCGTAATGGATCCTAATACAGTTTATGGTATTAGTAAACTAGCTGGAGAGCGTTGGTGTGAATATTATTTTTTAAAATATGGATTAGATGTAAGAAGTTTGAGATACCCTGGTTTAATAGGATGGAAATCTGCACCAGGAGGAGGAACTACAGATTATGCAGTACATATTTTTCATGAAGCTTTAAAGAATAACAAATACGAAAGTTTTCTTTCCGCCAATACTGAACTTCCTATGATGCATATGAATGATGCTATTAAAGCAACCATTGGAATTATGGATGCTCCAGCAGAACAAATAAATATCAGATCTAGTTATAATGTCTCTGCAATGAGCTTTACACCTGATTCGTTAGCAAAGGAAATTCAACACTTCCTTCCTGATTTTAAAATTAGCTATGCTGACAGTGACCCACGTCAAGCAATTGCTGACTCATGGCCAAAAAGCATCAATGATGATTATGCTAGAAAAGATTGGAATTGGAAAAATGAATTCGACACAAAAGGTTTAGTTAAAAATATGATAGACAATCTTAAATAAGATATGACTTTTGAAGAATTTATTTTAAAGAAAAAAATAAATCTGGAAGCATTTAAAAAAGGTAATCCAGATTTATTTAATCAATTTATAAAACATTATGAATTAATGGGTAGTAAGAGTTTTGACCATAGCAAAAAATTCCTATTTAACCAGCTTAGAAACTTATACCCAATTATAATTATTCAACCTTAATTTTCTTTTTATTTATTGCTTGATAAATTACTTCTTGAATATCAGTTCTTACATTCATTTCTAGCAATTTCTTATTTTCAGCTGAAGGGTTAATCCTATTTGAAAGGAATATATAAACCAAACCATTTTCCGGATCAGCCCAAGCACAAGTTCCAGTAAATCCTGTATGTCCGAAGGTTTTCAAAGAAGCACTTTTACATGTAGGGCTTGACTTACTCAAATCAAATTCCGGTTTATCAAAACCTAAACCTCTTCTATTATTTGGTAATTGTTGAGCAGTAAATTTTTCAACTGTACTTGGATTGTAAAACTGTTTATCACCATAAACACCATTATTTAAAAGCATCTGCATAATAATGGCAACATCATTTGCATTAGAAAACAAACCTGCATGGCCAGCTATACCTCCTAGCATTGCAGCACCTTGATCATGAACATATCCATCTAATAATTGCTTTCTGAAAATGGTATCATTTTCCGTTGGAATAATTCTATTAGTCAAAAATTTCTTCAATGGGTTATATGTCATGGTTGACAAACCAAGTTTCTTATAATAATTTTGCTGAACAAAATCTGATAAAGATTGCTTTGTATAATGTTCAACTACTTCTTTCATAAAATAAAAACTAAGATCAGAATACACATACTTACCAGCATCCTTTAAGTCTGAAGAATAAATACTAAACTTAATTTTATTTTGGTAATCATATCTTAGAAATAATCTATCCGCTACTCTTGTAGGAAAAATTTGCGATGAATCATTTGCATAATTAGTTGATCCATCCTTATTCACAATTAACGATTCCTTCCAAAATGGAATAAATGGAATTAACCCAGCTCTATGGGTCAACAAATCTTTAATTAAAATATTTTTTTTGTTTGTACCTTTTACTAATGGATCATAATGACTCAGTTTTTTATTAATATCCAACTTCCCATGATTAACCATTTCCATCACTGCTAAATTTGTTGATAATATTTTCGTTAGAGAAGCAAGATCATATAAATCATTATTTGAGACTTTTTGATAGCTTTCATAAGTATGTGTTCCAAAAGACTTTTTATAAATTACTTTACCATCTTTTGCAACCAAAATTTGACAACCTGGCGTTGCTTTATTTGATATTGCTTTATTTACTAAATTATCTATTTGGCTTAAATCTTTTGAATCAATTCCAACCTCTTCTGGAAGTGTATATTTCAACCGAATAGTTTTATCTATTATATAACCATCTCCTCCTTGAAATAACGGAGAAGCTGTAACTGGCATTGTTCCTTTTGCAGCAATTCCACCAAAAATAAGTTGCGCAGATAAACTTCTAGTAAACTCGTTGTCCTCATAAGCCAAGACAATTGGGGCCATATTATCGAAATTTCTTAAACTATATGCATTACCAAACACAACTAAAATCACATTCCTATGAGCACTCAAATTTCCGAGAAAATCCTTTGTTTGTTTACTAATGGAAAAATTCTTGCCTTCATTCCTTGACATGTCATGTAGACCAACAACTACCGTGTTATAATTTTCTAAATTTTTATTTAAGAAATCAAAGTCATTCAATGATGCATCTTTTTTTAACGCAAAAGTAGTTATTGGGGCATAATTCTGGCAGGTATTTAAAAATTCATTATTAATATCAGCGCCAATACTTATTGCAGCAATTGTTCTATCTTCTAAATTTTTTAGAGGCACTAAATTATTTCTATTCTCCAATAAAGTTATTGCATTTTCATAAAGCTTCATGCTTATTAACTTTGCTTCATTTGAATTCAAGTCTTCATAAATTCCATTAATAGAAACAGGTTGGTAATTATTCAAACCCGCTTGGTATTTGGCAAAAAGTATCCTTCTCACTTTTAAATCAATTTCATCTTGAGTAATTTCAAAATTGAGAATTGCTTTTTTAATTTCAGAAATTGCAACTGGGACATTCTCAGAATACAGGCACATATCATTGCCAGCCAACAAGGCTTTTACATCTATCACTCCAGGAGGGAAATTAGATGCAACTGCCTTCATATTTAAAGCATCAGTAAAAATCAACCCATTAAATTTCAATTGATCTTTCAACAAATCAGTTATCACAGCTTTTGAAATAGATGCTGCTGCATTTTTAGAACTATCATAAGCAGGAATAAATAAGTGAGCAACCATTGCACTAGAAAGTCCACGCTTAATTAATTCTTTAAATGGATAAAGCTCTAAAGAATCCATTTCTAATTTAGATCTTGAAATTACTGGTAATGTAAAATGAGAATCTTTGTCGGTATTTCCATGACCAGGAAAATGTTTTGCATTAGCAAGTACTCCATTGTCTTGCATGCCTCTCATATATTCAATTCCTTTTGCAGCAACTTTATATTTATCTTCTCCAAAAGAACGATCATTGATAACCGGATTACGTGGATTATTATTTACATCAACTACTGGTGCAAAATTCAAATGAATCCCAATTCGTTTACACTGCCTTGCTGTTTCTTTACCGAAATCATATATTAATTGGTTGTCTGCTATGGCACCAAGAGTCATTTGCTTAGGATATCTAATGGTACTATCCAATCGCATGGAAATTCCCCATTCCGCATCCATTGAAATTAATAGTGGCACTTTAGCTACACTTTGATAAAAATTAGTAAGCACAGCTTCTCGAACTGGCCCACCTTGAAAAAAGCAAAGGCCCCCTATCTTTGCATCTCTAACTAAATGTATAATATCATGAACATGAGTAGAATCCTTGTTAGAAAAGGCCGCAACCATGAATAATTGCCCAATCCTTTCGTCTGGAGTTAATGAATTCATTACAGAATCAATCCATTGTTTGGCCTTAGGAGTATCAACTGTTTGAGCTATTGTATGCGATGTGGATAAAAAAAGGGAAAAGATAAGTATAGAGAGGTGTTTTCGCATAATTCGAGCCCGATTTTTTTTATATTTTTGTGCTAGGTTGATAAAATTAAAATTATTTACGCAAAACTAATAAATCAAGTATAAAACATTGAGATGAAAGTTCTCAACAAAGATAATTTTTATAAAGAATGTCCAATATTATTCACTTACTTCCTGATTCTGTTGCCAATCAAATTGCAGCTGGCGAGGTTATTCAACGGCCAGCATCAGCAGTTAAAGAACTGATAGAGAATGCGGTGGATGCAAGAGCTTCTTCTATTAAAATTATACTAAAAGAAGCAGGCAAAACCTTAATTCAAGTTATTGACAATGGGTTAGGAATGTCTGAAACTGATGCTAGAATGTGCTTTGAAAGACATGCTACGTCAAAACTTTCATTAGCTGAAGATTTATTTAAGATCAAAACCATGGGATTTAGAGGTGAAGCCATGGCCTCTATTGCAGCAGTTTCACAAGTTGAATTGAAAACGAAAAGACTAGAAGACAAAGCTGGCACATTATTAAAAATAGAAGCCTCTCAATTAATAACCATTGAACCTACAAGCATAATTGATGGCACTTCTATTTCTGTTAAAAACTTATTTTATTCCATTCCAGCTAGAAGAAATTTTCTAAAATCAAATCCAGTTGAACTTCGTCATATAATAGATGAATTTCAACGTCAAGCATTGGCGCACCCAGAAGTTTTTTTCAGTCTTCATCATGATGGAAATGAAATGTTTCATTTACCTGCTTCCAACTTAAAACAAAGAATTAGCAATCTATTTGGAAATAATTATTCTGAAAGATTAGTACCTGTTGAAGAAAGTACTGAACAGGTAAGTATTGATGGATTTATTGGCAAACCTCAATTCGCAAAAAAAACTAGAGGAGAGCAATTCTTTTTTGTAAACAGAAGGTTTATAAAAGATGGCTATTTAAATCACGCAGTGAATAATGCATTTGATCAATTATTACCTGATGATAGCTTTCCATTATATGTTTTATTTTTAGAAGTTGATCCTAAACATTTAGACATTAATGTTCATCCAACAAAAACTGAAATAAAGTTTGAAGACGAAAAAATAATATATGCTGTTTTAAGAGCAGCAATAAAAAGAGCTTTAGGCAGATACAATATTAGCCCAACCATTGATTTTAATTCAGAAACTAGTTTTAGAAATTTAAAACCATTTGACCCAAATACAGATGAAATTAAGATTCCAACAATAGCTGTTAACCCTGATTTTAATCCATTTGGATATAGTGCAAATGTTAAAGTTAACTACCCAACACCTTCAGAAAATATTAAAAGAAATCCTGTTTCAGGTTGGGAAACCATATATGAAATTGCATCACATAGAGATGATGCACAAATGAAAATTATTGAAGAAAATGATAGTCCTATAACAAATACTGGACTAACAGAACGATCAACATTTCAATTGCATCAGAGATATATTATCACTTCAATTAAAACAGGAATTCTTTTAATTGATCAACAATCAGCACACGAAAGAATTCTTTTTGAACGTTTCACTGAATTAATTGAAAACAATCAAGGTGTAAGTCAGCAATGCTTATTTCCTCAATCTATTCATTTAAACTCTTCAGATTTTGAACTTGTGAAAGAATTGGAAGATGATTTGAAGAAATTAGGATTCGATATCCGAGAGTTTGGAAAAAATACCATTGTAGTTCATGGAGTACCAGCTGAAATTGAAAGCAGCAATGATGAACAAACACTTTTAGGTTTGCTAGAAAATTATAAACAACAAAGTGCTATTACAAAATTTGACAAAAAAGAACAGATTGCAAAATCATTGGCAAGACAATCAGCAATTAGAGCTGGCAAAGTGTTAAGTATTGAAGAAATGAACAATCTGATAGATGAACTGTTTGCATGTAAGTTACCTCAAATTGGAATTACTGGAAAATCTAGTTTTATTAAATTAAGTTTAGAAGAAATTACCAAAATGTTTGGGTAAGCATTTAAAAAATTATATGGATAATTATAGACCACAAGGATTTAATTTATTACCAACTGTAGTAAAAAATTTACTCATCATTAATGCATTGGTTTTTATCAGTACTTATATACTTGAAAATACCTTACATTATGATTTGAAAGATTTATTTGCTTTATACTACCCCGCAAGTGATTCATTTAAACCTTATCAAATAATTTCTCACTTATTCATGCATGGAAATTTTTTCCACTTATTCTCCAACATGCTTGCATTATGGATGTTTGGAGCAATGCTTGAAAATGTCTGGGGACCAAAAAGATTTTTGATTTTCTATTTTGTCACAGGAATTGGAGCTGCACTGCTTCATACTTTAGTGAATTTTATAGAATTACAACCATTAGTAAATGCAGTAAATATATATGTAAGCAACCCTAATCCAAAAGATTTTGAAGCATTTGTTTTTAATAATGTGCCTAGTAGCTATAAGCCAATTTTCATTCAAATAGTTGATGCTTGGAATTTAAATCCAGGTTCAATTTCTTTAAAAGACAATTCGATTTCAATAGCTAAAGAGTTAGTAGATTTGAAAATGAACACACCAACTGTTGGTGCATCAGGTGCAGTGTTTGGTGTGCTTTTAGCTTATGGCATGCTTTTCCCTAATACTTTAATTTATATTTATTTCTTATTTCCTATTAAAGCCAAATACTTTGTTGCTTTATATGGCGCCTTTGAATTATACAGCGGGCTGCAAAATAATCCAAGTGATAACATTGCACATTTTGCACATTTAGGTGGTATGCTTTTCGGATTTATTTTAATTAAATATTGGGATCGAAATAGATTTAGAAGATTTTAAAATGAGTTCTATTTTTAACGATATAAAAATTGCCTATCAAGACTCACGAAATCCCGTGATGAGATTCATTATATATAATGCATTGGTATTTCTATTCATTGCATTAACTTCTATTGTTTTTTTCTTATTTAATACTGCGAACCCTATTCGTGAATTTATTTTAAATCAATTTGCAGTTCCAGCATCCATCCCTTCTCTATTAAAGAAACCTTGGTCGCTATTTACCTACCAATTTTTACACGAACGCATTTTTCATATACTCTTTAATATGCTAGTGCTATATTGGTTCGGTAATTTAATAGTTGAATATTTAGGAAAGAAAAAGTTTATTTACCTCTATTTAATTGGCGGAGTATTTGGTGGCTTGCTATACATTCTGTTTTTTAACCTATTCCCTATCTTTCAAAATTCTATAGCTACATCAAGGGCATTGGGAGCCTCCGCATCTATTATGGCTATAGTATTTGCCGCTGCTACCTTACTGCCTAACTATTCTATTGTACTTGCTATCTTTGGAGCCATTAGATTGAAATACATCGCAGCATTTTATTTATTAATAGATTTGATTGGTATTTCTTCTGATAATTCGGGTGGACATATTGCCCATTTAGGAGGTGCATTGTTAGGTTTCCTATTCATCAAATTATTACAAAACGGAACTGATATTGCAGAAATAATAGACAAACCCATTCAGAAAATAGGAAATATTTTTAATCGCAAAAAAACAATAAAGGTTTCTTATAGAAATAATGGGTCAACAAATAGAAATAACAATAGCAATCCTTCGCAAGAAATAATTGATAAAATTTTAGATAAAATTTCAAAGTCGGGTTATGAAAGTTTAAACGCTACCGAGAAAGAACAACTTTTTAAAGCAAGTAATAAATAAATCAATGGCAAAAACTAACAAGAAATCATTCATACATTGGGTATTGGTTTTTTTCAATGTAATTGCTGCATTGGGATTGTTGATTTCATATACTTCTGCTTGGATTAATCCTTCTGTATTTTGGCCAGTTGCTTTCATTGGATTAGCCTACCCATTTATTCTTTTAATTAATTTAATTTTTGTGTTGATTTGGGCATTGAGATTAAGATGGGTTGCATTAATTTCTTTATTCAGCATTGCTGTTGGCTATCAAGTTCACCCAAAAATTATAGCACTTCGAATTTCAAATGAACATACTTTTAATGAAGATTCAAGTTTGAAGATGATGACCTATAATGCGCATAGTTTTCGACCTTTTCAAACAAATAAGTACGATAAGAAATCTAAACATGCCATGCTTCAAATGATTTTAGATGAAGAGGCTGATATAATCTGCTTTCAAGAATTTTATACAAGAAAAAAAGGTGAATATAATATCAAAGATTCTTTAATGAAATTAGGGAATTATAAATATTTCAAATACCAATCATTTGATTCAATTGAAAATGAAATGATGTCACAAGCTATTTTTTCAAAATATAAAATAATCAATTACCACAAATTGGCATTTTATGAAGAACCTCATGCAAATATGTGTACTTATGCAGATATTATTATCAATGCAGATACTTTTCGTTTACTCAATATACATTTACAATCTATCAGTTTTCAGCCAGAAGATTATTCATATTTAAATAAAGTTACTTCTGAGGTTGAACCGGATTTAAAATCATCTAAAAGAATAGGTTCTAGATTGAAAAGTGCATTTATTCGAAGAGCAACACAAGCAGAAAAGGTAAAAGACTTAATTGATGATAGTCCATATAAAGTAATAATTGCTGGAGATTTTAACGATACTCCAAACTCGTATGCATTCAATGTAATCTCAAATGGATTAATTAGTGCATTTGAAGAAAAAGGAAGTGGACTTGGAATTACCTATGGAGGTGCATTCCCCAATTTTCAAATTGACCATATTCTCTGTAGTCCACAAATAGAAATACTTGATTATAAAGTAATCAAGAAAAAATACTCAGACCACTATCCAGTAGTTGTAGTTTTAAAACCATAAGTAAATTTTATTATCAAATTCTAATAATTGTAGTTGGCAGATATTTAAAAATGCCGCTATATTCAGTATGTTTGTATTATGAGTCAAGTGATTAGCCTATACAATTCTTTAAGTAGAAAAAAAGAAATTTTCGAACCCATTAGTGCACCGCATGTAGGCATGTATTTATGTGGACCTACTGTTTATGGTGATCCACATTTAGGGCATGCACGATCAGCTTCCACCTTCGATTTGGTCTTTCGCTATTTAACACATTGTGGATATAAAGTAAGGTATGTAAGAAACATCACTGATGTAGGTCACCTTGAAAATGATGCGGATGAAGGTGATGATAAAATTGCAAAAAAAGCAAGATTAGAAAAATTGGAGCCTATGGAGGTTGTTCAATTATATACCAATGCTTATCATGAAATGATGGATAAACTAAACATCATTAGACCAAGCATTGAACCTAGAGCATCAGGCCATATCATTGAACAAATTGAAATGGTTGAAAAAATATTAGCTGCCGGACTTGCTTATATTTCTAATGGTTCAGTTTATTTTGATGTATTGAAATACAACGAGTCCCATAATTATGGTGAACTTTCAGGTAGAATATTGGAAGATTTAATTGCTCATGCAGGAGAAGAAAGAAGAAGTTTGGAAGGTAAAGAAGAAAAGAAAAACTCATTCGATTTTGCTCTTTGGAAAAAAGCTTCACCTGAACATATCATGAGATGGAATTCACCATGGTCAGCTGGTTTCCCAGGTTGGCATATTGAATGTTCAGCTATGAGCAGTAAATATTTAGGTGAGCATTTTGATATTCATGGTGGTGGAATGGATTTATTATTTCCACATCACGAGTGTGAAATAGCACAATCAAAAGCTTCAAACAATGTCACTCCTGCAAAATATTGGATGCATAATAATATGATTACTCTGAATGGAAAAAAAATGGGTAAGTCATTGGGTAATGCCATTAACTTAAACCAGTTTTTCAATGGTGATCATCCTTTATTAACACAAGCTTATCATCCTTTAACTGTACGTTTCTTTTTTTTACAAGCTCATTATAGAAGCACATTAGATTTTTCTAACGAAGCTTTGCAAGCAGCTGATAAAGGATTAAAGAAAATGATCAATGGCTTGAGAACCGCTAAATCATTAAGCTATCAAGAAAATGCTTCTGTTGAAGTTGATACAAAACTTTCAGAAGAAATCTTAGTTGAATGTCAAGATGTTTATGATGGTTTGAATGCTGATTTCAATTCAGCGATGAGTATTGCTGCATTATATAATTTATTGAAGAGGATTAATTCGATAAAATCAAATGCTTTAGCAAGTGCTAGCTTATCAAAAGGCAGTTTTGAAAAATTGATTAAGACTTACATTACTTTTACTGAAGATGTGTTAGGCATTTCTGAAGAAAAAATGTTAGAGGGAGAAAATCCAATAGCTTTAATTGAATCATGGATGGAGAATTACAGAACTGCTAGAGCAGAAAAAGATTTTGCATTAGTTGATTTAATAAGAGCTAACTTCAAGCAACAAGGCTTAGTAATTAAAGACTCTAAAACAGAATCAGAATGGGGTTATGCAGAAGGCGTTTAATATTTTCAATTAAAAACATGAAGTACTCTTTATATACAATTATTGCGATTTTAATTTTCACAAGTTGCAATAATGAAACAAAAACAATTTCTTCTAATACAGAAAGCAAAGATTCATTAATTGCAAAGCCTGTGTTTTCTGCAGACAGCAGTTATGATTTCATAGCAAAGCAATTGTCGTTTGGTACTAGAGTACCAAATAGTGCTGGGCATAAAGCATGTGCAAATTATTTAGTTAATACTTTAAAAAAATACAAAGCTTCTGTATTTGTTCAAGAAGGAAAAGTTACTGCATTTGATGGCACACAATTAAATATAAAAAATATTATTGCATCTTATAATCCAACAAAACCGCAAAGAGTTTTATTGTGTGCTCATTGGGATTCAAGACCATTTGCAGATCAAGATAGTAAAGACCAAGACAAACCTATACTTGCCGCTAATGACGCTGGTAGTGGAGTTGCTGTATTGTTAGAAATGGCAAGATTATTTTCTATTCAAAGTCCGGATATAGGAGTTGATATTATTTTATTTGATGCAGAAGATTATGGGCAACCTGAAGGAAGTAAATTTCCTGAAATGCAAGATTCATATTGTTTAGGTTCTCAGTACTGGTGTAAAAATCCACCAACTAAAGGATATCAACCTATGTATGGAATTTTATTAGACATGGTTGGTGGTGAGAATGTAACTTTTTATCAAGATGAAATATCTAGAACTTATGCTCCTGCTGTAGTTGAAAAAGTTTGGACTGCAGCATCAAATATTGGTTACTCAAGTAATTTTTTATTTAAACCAAGTTCAACAATTATTGATGACCATTATTATATCAATACCATTGCCAATATTCCTGTTGTTGATTTAATTCATCATGATGAAAGTACGCCATCTGGTTTTTGGAAATACTGGCATACGCACGATGATCAATTAAAAAATATCAGTAAAACTTCATTGAAGGCAGTTGGGCAAACTTTGGTGGAGGTTGTTTATAGTGAGAAGTAAGGAATAATTTTTTTATATAATTTTATTCCACTAACCAAACTTCTGTAACTGGACTAAACAAATAAATATGTCCGCTTGGTATTTCTTTACATTTAAATCTTTTTCTTAGTAGAGAAAGTTTTTGAAAAGTTCGTCCATTCTTCATTTTAAACAAACCACCCATCGGAATAGTACTTACAAAAACAGTTTGTTGCAAGGGGTCAAATTCTTTCAATATTTTTAAAAGATGGATATCAGTACAGCTTGATGCTGCAGGATTATTCATATATCTTCTCACCGCAAAATCAATGCGTTCTGGGAAAATTCCCTTTTCTAAAAAAGGTAACATTAATCTTTTGTATTCATTTTTCCACTCCTCACCATGTGGTTTTACTTTGTTTCCAAAAGTATTCCAATTACTTAAATGTGCAAATTCATGTATAAGCGTAATTAAGAAGGCGTATTGATTTAAATCTACATTGATAGATATTCTATGCCCTTTACCTGCATAAGGATGACGGTAATCGCCTAATACAGATTGGCGAGGTTTTTTAATGGTTAACTCTACTTGAAAATGGTCAATCCATTTCGCCATTGTTAAGGCCACTTCTTCTGGAAGGTATTGCTTTAATAATTTTGCGTTCTGTTCCGACATCTATAAAATTATCCTTTCGAAAAATATTAAGACAATAAATTAAAAACTAAAAATGCGGAAACATAAGCTAGACCAGTCATAAAAAACAATTGAATCATTGGCCATTTGATGCTATTGGTTTCTCTATAAACAACAGCAAATGTACTCATGCATTGCATAGCAAAAGCATAAAACACCATGAGAGATGCTGCCACTGGCAAAGTAAAAGTAGGCAATCCTGTATTTGGATCTTTAGCTTCACGCATCTTTTCCCTTACTGTATCTAAATGTTGGTCATCACCTTGTACACTATAGATAGTTGCCATAGTTCCAACAAAAACTTCACGTGCAGCAAATGAAGTAACTAATGCAATGCCAATTTTCCAATCATAACCTAGTGGACGAATTGCAGGTTCAATAAATTTTCCAATTAATCCAGCATAGGATGCTTCTAATTTTTCAGCATTTTTTTCACTTTCCAATTGATTCAAATTATTGGCATTTGCGAATTCTAATACTTGATATTTTTTATCAATAGCATCAAAAGTTTTGGTTGGACCAAATGATGCAAGCACCCACAATACAATAGAAACAGCAAGTATGACTTTACCTGCTTCAGTAACAAAAGTTTTTGCTTTATTAAAAATTGTTATTCCAACATTATTCCATCTTGGCATTCTATAAACTGGGAGCTCCATTATAAAATAACTTCGCTCTCTACTTTTGATAATAAATTTCATTACCCATGCTGCGGTAATTGCTGCAACAAAACCGAGTAAATACATTCCCATTAAAATCAATCCTTGAAGATTCAAGAATCCAAAAATAAACTGATCTGGTACCACTAATGAAATCAATAAAGTATACACAGGTAATCGGGCTGAACAACTCATCAAAGGAGTTACCATAATTGTTATCAATCGATCTTTCCAATTTTCAATGGTTCGTGCAGACATGATTGCAGGTACAGCACAAGCAATTCCACTAATTAATGGAACAACAGATTTACCATTGAGCCCAAATTTTTTCATCAAGCGATCCATCATAAAAGTAACACGTGCCATATAGCCGGTGTCTTCCAAAATTGCTATGAAAAGAAAAAGAATAACTATTTGAGGAATGAAAATTAATACTCCACTCATGCCAGGTAAAATTCCACCAATAATTAAATTGGTTAAAATTCCAGGAGCTAAATTATTGGTAAGAAATTTTTCAAAATATATAAATACTCTTTCTATTAATTCCATTGGGTATTGCGACCAAGTGAAAATAGATTGAAAAACAACAAATAGAATTATAAAGAAAATCAATAGTCCAAATACACGATGTGTTAAGATATTATCTAAACGATTGCTGGTGCTTTCTGCTTGTAATGGTTGCTTTTTACTAACTGTATCAAACAATAAATCATTGATATAATTATAACGATCAATGGTTTCACTTACTTGTGCTTTATTGGCATTGAAACTATACTTTTTTCCTAAGTCAGATAAAACTTTTCTTTTTTCAGTACTAAGATTTGTTAGCTCATCAAAATGATGTGCCAATTCAAATGCAGTATAATCATTGCTTACATGAAAGTATGCTTTAATTTCATCAATTAATTCAGGAGCATATGATCGAATATCTATACCAGTACTGGTTAAAGCTCTTTGAACAGATTGCTTTTCTATAGCAATTTTTAATTCCGAAATTCCATTTAATTCTCTTGCATTTAATCCAACAACAGGTATTCCTAATTTTTCTTCTATTAATTTGATATCAATAGTAATACCTGTATCAACTGCAACATCAATCATATTCAAAGCCAACACCACTGGTAATTGTAAATCAATTATCTGTGTTAACAATAACAAGTTGCGTTTTAAATTTGATGCGTCTACAACAACAATAACTACATCTGGGTAATATGGATTTTTTGTTGAACTTAATATTTCTAATGCAATTTGTTCGTCAGTTGAACGAGGATACAAACTATAGGTACCCGGCAAGTCAATAACTTTTGCATCCAATTGATTGTTTATAGAAAACAAACCTGTTCTTTTCTCAACAGTAACACCAGAAAAATTTCCTACTTTTTGGTTTAGACCTGTGAGTGCATTAAAGAGAGTGGACTTACCTGTATTTGGGTTGCCGATTAAGGCTACATTTATAGATTGCTTCAATTTTTATTTCACCAAAATAGTCGATGCTTCTTTTTTTCTTAAGCTTAATTTATAACCTGAAATTGTTACTGCAATTGGATCACCAAATGGAGAGATATTTGAAATTTCAATTTGTTCACCTGGCAAACACCCCATTTCTAATAAACGGATGGAAGTTTCTTCATCAGTAAATGAATCAATGATAGCAATTGTACCTGGTTCAATGTCAATTAAACTTCTTAGTTTCATAATGATAAATTAAACGCTGCAAGTTATTGCTTATTTATAATAAATCCAAATAAACCAAATTATATAACTAATTACGAATCAATTACTTATCGAGTAATTGATTTCTATTTAAGAATTAATGCCTTTTGAACTTGAATTTTGCTGTGTTTTGGAGAAAGTTGGGCAATTACACTTTGATTTACACGATGATAGCAAACCCAATAAAAAGATAATGGAGATGAGAGCGATCAATTTACTTTTGATGAATTTCATGCTTGAAAAATATTGGTACAATAAAAATACGAAAAAAGATGATGGCTAGTATAGCTCCAATAGAATTTACAATTTGATCAGCCCATTCTGCCGAACGATAGGTGAAAATAAACTTTTGCGCTAATTCCATTAAACCGCCCCAAGAAAATGAAAACAAAAAGGAGATTAAATAAGTGTTCTGTTTTAAAACAAAAAATACATTTTGCTTTTTAAAACCCCAAAGAATTAAAATACTTAAGGTAAAATAAAAAACAAAATGTACTAATTTATCAGCTCCTTCAAATTGAAGAAACCAAACAGCAGGCAAACCTTCTGATTGTTTGTTACTGAGATAAGAAATCAAAGCAAGCCATACAATCCAAAAGACATTATATCTCCAAAATAATTTAGGCTCCAATAATTGTTTGGTAAGCATCAGCTGCCAATAAGTTAGCTAATTCAGCTGGATTTTTGATAGCTAATTTAACCATCCATCCATCACCATAAGGATCTGAGTTAACCAATTCTGGATTTGCATCTAACATTGGATTCAATTCTAAAACTTCAGCAGTAATCGGCATGAATAAATCTGAAACAGTTTTCACTGCTTCTACTGTACCAAAAACTTCTTCAATGGCAACTTCTTTGCCAACTGTATTGATATCAACATAAACGATATCACCTAATTCGCGTTGTGCAAATTCAGTAATTCCAACATAGGCTACATCGCCTTCAACACGAATCCATTCGTGATCTTTGGTGTATTTTAATTCAGCAGGAAAATTCATTGTTTTTAAATTTATTTTCCCAAATGTACAATTTTCAAAGTTTTTTTAAAGCTAGAATCTTTTTAAATAGAAATAAATTTAAAATAGAATGCAAAAAATACCTCTTAATTCAATTTAAGCACCAATATTGATTCTAATGCTAAATCCTAAACTGGTAATTGCTGTGGGGAAAGTGGTTGAAATAAATGGTTTCGTAACCAATCGGTCGTAAAATAATCTCAATTGAAATCTTTGATTTAATACATATTCAGCAGATGGTTTGATACTAATAACTCTAGATCCATTAATTACCTCTGAAATATTTTGATCTAATCTATGAACAACTCCTCTATTATATCGAATACTGAAATCGAGTTTTAAATTCAAATCATTTTTCAAAACTGTTTGTCCATTACCAAATGAAAAAGGAAGTTTTAAATTATTAGTTAAATAACCAATTCCAATATTGTACTCTTTAGTATTTAATTGCTCCACTCTTGTATTTGCAAAACTCACACCCAGATTTCTTCCTTGCTTATAATCAACAGTGAAGGTCACACTATTTTTCATTGTCATATCAAATCCAATGAGTGGGGTGAACTGTTCTGTGATTGTTATTTGTTGAATTTCATATTCAGGTACAAAATTATTATTTGCTGAATATCTTGTTGCCTGTGTTGTAGGTTTATTAAAACTATTTACACTGTAAGTAGAAACATAACCATGCGTTACCACAAAATTGCTAAAATATTCTTGCACCAATGGCAACTTAATTAATCCACTATAATTCACTCTCCAATTTGGTTTAGGAATTTTAGGAAAAGGATTTAAATTAATTGATGTAGCGCTTTTACCTGAATATGCTGCAAGAAATGCAGGTATCATAACTTGTTGTGAATATTTTCCGAAACCATCATAAAAACCAGTTGAATCGGTTGTGGTTATTCCCTTTTCATTAGCTAATCTTTGTGAAATAGTAAATCGATTATCTTCAAAAGTATTGAAAAAAGTAGACTTTCCATCTTCCGTTAATTTTTCGAATGCTGATCTCCAAGTAAGGAATGACATTGAGAAATTACCTACTTCAGTTGGTGAAAAAGTTTGAAAAGTTCCAAAATTTGCACTTGTAGGATCTGAATCATATCTAAAGAATTCTTGATAACTAAATGAGATCGAACGCTGTGCTGTTAAATCAATTCTCATATCAGGAAGAGGTTCAATGGTAGCTCTGAAACTTATCTCTGTTCTTTCAGATCTTAAATATCTATTGGTAATAGAATCATAAGTAGTTATCCAACCATTTTGAGCAGCAGCAAAGCGAATATCTTTTTGTCCACCAAAAACGAAACCAAAACCTGGTACATTGCTTTTCCCGAAATCCATTCCTATTAAATCTGTTTTAGGAATATAACCAGGTAAAGTTTGTCCATTGGTTTGCCTATAAGTAACACCAACATTTCTTAGCATGATTAATGTTCTTGCTAAAACTTTTTTCAAATCTGTTTTATTAGCCAAAGCTGCTAAACTATCTGTCTTCGCTTGCTCTGCATTCTTATTAACTTTTAATTTTTCTAAAGGATTGTTTGTACTTCTTGCAGTTGAACGATTTCTTGCTGGACTAATAATCGACTTTAGATATTTTGATTTATTATAAAGAGAAATTAAATTAAATTGAGGATTAACTTGAACTGCTCTAGAATTTGAAATTACATTTTCAAAATTAGGAGTTGCTAAAGATGCTGCTTTCCAATCATAACGCCCACTATAAGATGCACTCATAGTTACCCAATCTAAATAGGGTAACTTATTAATTGGCACTTGATAAGTCAAGGTAGTATTTTGTCCAAAATCAGTAGTACGCCCTAATGTTTTTATGTTTGAATAAATAGAATCTTTTTCTTCCTTAGTGTCAATCTTGCCAAATGGTTCATCTACAATTGCTAAGTTGTTTGCAGTATAATCCAATTTTAAAGATTTTGTTAATTCAAACCTTAATCCATAAATTCTCGTAATTCTAAAATCTTTATTGAAAGTTGGACCAATATCAATCAAATTAGAATTGATGTTTCTGACTTTATTCTCTGCATAAGAACGATCAAAATCAATTCTGAAATCAATTGAACTTGGTACATAATTAAAATTAAAATCTTTAATTAATTTTAAATTCTTATTCTTAATTGTTTTATCGAATGGCTTGATGTTAGTTGGTGTGGTTGAAAAATTATATCCTAATGCACCTTTATAAGTTTTTAGTATATCGTATTCAGTAGTGAAACTTCTTTTTAATTGATCAGTATAAGCATAGGTTACATTGAAATTTTCAATATCATACACTTTCGGTTTTTTATCAGTTTTAGTACGGTCTTTCTTAACATTGGTAAAGTTGATACTTTTTCTTCTTGTATAATCTTCCGTAATTTTTCTTATTGAATCTTGTTCCGCTTTTGATAATACATCCAACACATTTTCTAATAAAATATCAGGATTACTTGGTGCATATTGCGGAGTGCTTTTTGCCTCTGAATAAGAAACATACATTGGTACTTTTATACCACTTGTTTCTGGGAAAAATTTCCCTAATTCAATATTCGTAGCAACATCATATTGTCTATCATCTGAACGATTTCTTTCACTTACTTTTTTATCTACTGAACCAAATCCATATGTACTCCGACTACCTGAAAGAGTTATGTTTGCTAAGTCAGCTAACTGAGCATTCACTCTACCAGTTGCTGCCCAACCACCTTGTTCGTCAAAATCAGTTAATCGCAATTCATTGAACCAAACCTGTACACATTTTGGATCATCAGGTGTAGCACTAATATTTCTAACACCAACAACTATTGATCTTACATTTCCTAAATCTGGATTACCCTTTATCCAAACTTTATTTTTCCCATCTTGGTATAAGAAATCAATACCTGTTGAAATTTTTGAATTATTTCTTAATTGTTTAGCTAATTGCAAAACTGAAAATGGGATTTGCAATTTATTATAATCAGGCCAAATTTGATCAGCGCTTTTTTGACCATCTTGTGTAATGGCTAATGGAATTTCATACTCATAATAATTATCTGAATAATCTAAACCAAAACGTATGAAGGCTGCCATTTCATTATTCTGAACATTACTACCCTCAGCATGGATAAACATTTCAACCTTTTTATAGGAACGAAAATCATATCCACTAATTTTATAAGCCATCACTTGATCGTCCTTTTTAAAATTACAAGCATTTAATACCAAAGCTTGTTCATTGATTCTTGAATCTCCTCTTACATCTTGTAAATTTCTTTCTTGTTGAATTCCTGGCGGCAATACATATGGAATTGGAACTCTATTTCCATTCTCTTCAATATTTATTGTTGACAGATCAAATATGGCTGTTGATTTTGCATCAGTACCTTCACCTGGACGAATAGAAGGATCCAATTTTCTCCACTCCCCTCTTACCAATTGTAATCTCGCAAAACGCAAAGTAACAGTATCAGACCAATTAGTCATGAATGCTCTTATGAAACGGATAGATCTAAAATCTTCAATTTCACCAACACGTTTTTCAAATTTAGTTAAAGGAATTCTGAATTGATACCAAGTAACATTTTCAGTTCTTCCATTTGGAAGTTTTTTTGCTGAAACAACTTTATCTGTAATAAAGCTTGACTCATCAGGATTTTCAATATCAGAAGGAGAAAGATGCACTTTATATTGAAAATATTCATCACGATCACTTTGAGAATTATCGCGATTGATGTCTTCTGTATCAGGTGTAGGTGTAGCAGCAGTGTTACTTATCCCAGTTTTAGCTTGTGATTGTGATTCTGTTGGGGAGTTACCTTCCTGTCCGTTATAAAACTTATATCGGTCTTTAATACTTGCTTTACGATTATCTAAATCACCACCACGATAATATTGATAATTATCACCTGAAGGATCTGCAAGTGCATTTTGGTATGCTAAAGAACCCGTTCCAAAAGCTAACTCAACTGCATCTAAATACTGTGCTTTAAAAAAAGATCTTTCTGCATCATCATTCAAACCATCTAAACCAACATCTTGAAAAGCACGAGCGGTGGGTTCATTATCAAAGGCATTTGTAAGCGGTGGAATCACACCTACTCTTCCCCAAATACTTGTATCATATCTTGCAACATCACCATCTTTTGGTAATGCATTTTCAATTGATTCATTTCCATCTTTTAAAACATCTTCAGAAACGTTTCCTAAATTGAAATACAAATCTCCGCCTGATGAACCAGGATTATAAATAAAAGGATCTAACATCCAAAACTCAATGAATTCAACATTCAGAGCTTCAAAGTCATTGGTTTCTAATCTTCGCATGATACCACCCCATGATGAAGTTGGATTTTTCAAAGTACCATCAGCATTCAACCTATCGACTGAGAAATTATAAGGACCTCTTTCTTTTGGAAAAAATGTTAAATCCAAAGTAGATAAAATATTAGGTGTACCGGTTGGCGTTTGTTTATTTGGAAAAACTTCTTGTTCGGTTACTTCACGAACATAATGATTAGACAACTGATCTTTATCTGCTTTAATATGCGCAGGAGTTGCATTGTTTGTTTTGCTGAAAAACAAATTATCAATTTGATAAAATGCTAACCTTGATCGGTTGTATCCATAACTCAAATCATTAAATAAACTTGATTCATTAAACATTACCGGTGTGCTTGATAATGCCCATGATCCAGCAGTTTTCAAATCAATGGTTGATCGAGTTCCTTCAAAATCATCAATATAAGAAATACCTTTTTTATTATTAGCTGTGTTTAATAATCTAGAATGACCAGGATCTAACCTCGCATATTCTGCGCTAACAGTAATTGAAGAATTCGCTTTGGTTTCTATCAGTGGTAATCTATCAACTAATGTTGTTAAGAATCTTGAATCACTTCGATAGTTAAAATCAAAACCATACATGTTATTAGCAATAGGTTCATCGCCAATATTTACTTTTTGTGTTAATGGTCTTTCAGCTAAGCGAACAAAAGTTCCCCCTAAATTTAATTTCTCATTTAATTTATAATCGAATCGAGAAGCGAAATAAGAACGTGATTGAATTCCAAATAAAGTAGAACTTTCTAAATCAACAGTAATGGGTTGACCTGAATTTAAAATTCCTTGATTAGTAATTTTTACTCTACCAATATTATAGTCAACAGTATAATCTGTTCCTTCAGTTAATAATTGTGTTCCAGATTTTACAACTACTGAGCCAGGTGGAATATTTATAGCATTTAAAGAAAATTCTGAATTACTTGTTGATTGAAAAGATCCTTGAATTGTGAATTTATTTTTACGCGGAAATTGTTGTGCTCTAAATTTAGTTGAATCATAAAGCTCGGTAAAAGCAGTATTGGCAGCAAGTGTTACATCGCCTCCTGCAGCAATTACATCATAAATATATTTGCCAAATGGTTCAATTTTTGGAAATATAATTCTACCATTTGCAGAGTTTACTGTTATTCCATCAATGAAATCAAAAACACCATCAGGTGTAGGCGTTTGTTTAACATCCAATTTATCTAAACCTAAAACTCTAATAAGTGGAATATTTTTTATTGATGGTGGTCCATCTGGCAAAAAATTAATATTATTTGAAGTCTTTTCATCTAAATACAAAACATCTAATTTAAAATCTTGAGAATTGACTTGAAATGCATTTAATGAATAAATATTTTTCATCATCAAATCCCAAGTTGGTAAGCTAGTTTTCAATGATACGTTTTTCAATAGTTTTGTTACTAGTACAGTTGCAGGATTTGTTTCAGTTCTTTCATTCGAAAACTCTCCAACTGTATATTCTTTTCCATTGATGGTATATCGATAAGCTACAGCTAAAACTTCATCAGTATTTAAAGCCGCATTTAATGATACATAACCTAATTGTGAATTGAATGTAAATTCCCTATCAGTTAATTTTCTTGCTCTGATTTTTGCATAGTTATCTGGACCACCTCTAGTACTAAAGTGAGTGCTTATTAAATTATCAGAAACATTTCTGTAAGATGCCGGCAATAATTGCATTAAATTATTAGAAGCTATTCCACCATTTGTTTCATCAGAGTTTGGATATGGATCACTACTTTTGATTAGTGCTGGATCGGTTGTGTAGGTCCTAGAGTTTTCGCCTAAATCAATTAATGCAAGAATGTCACGAGTATCATCTGTACCATTTCTTGATTTATCAGTTACCCAAACTTCTACTTTTGAAATTAAAATATTTGATTTGATAACTGGTGGACTTTCTAAAGAACGATCATAATTATCTCTAAAATATTGGGCTAAGAAAAAGTGTTTATTGCCTTCATAATTATCGGCTAAAAATTTAAAATCTGTTCTTTGTGCGCCATTGGTAATTTTGATTTGTTTCTTTTCACTTTTTTGTTGTGAAAATACACTTGTTACTGTTAACCTACCAAATTGCAATTGTGTTTTAATTCCGAATAAACTTTGACTACCACTTATGAGTGCACTATTTAGTGGCAATGAAACATTACCTAATTCAATTTTCTTAATAATTTCATCTTCATAACCTGTGTACTCTAACTTCATTTGATTTTCAAAATCAAATGTTGCTTCGGTATTATAATTAACTGAAGTTTTTAATTTGTCACCAATATTTCCAGTTACATTTAATTGTATCTTTTGATCAAAATCAAATTGGCTAGTTTTCCTTTGTCGTTCACTTAAAAGAGGATTGTCATTTCTATTAAATTTACCAGCAAATATTAATTCTGCTGTACCTTGTGGTCTAATGTCAACTTTACTTCCACCAAAAATTCTATCAAACACTTGGTTGTTTACATAAAGTTTTGGTACTACACTATTTGAACCCACTAAAGATGCTTCATTTGATCTTTGCTTCCAATATGCCGAACGATTAAGTTTTGATTCATACTTTTGATATTCTTCAAAACTCATATAAGTTGGATTTTTATAAAATTTGCCACCAACCGATTCTGTAATTATATATTGACGAGTAACTGGATCGTATTCTACTTTTCTTTCAATATTAGAAGGATCTTTTAGATCTATTTTTTTTTGAGGAGTTTCTAAAGAAGCACCATTATATTTTACACCTGAATCAAGATTAGATAAAGGACTATAAGCATAATTATGCACACCAGCGTCAGTTGTCCAAACTATGGAAACTGCAACTGAAAATGATATTATGATACCAACTACCCAACGCATTGTAGTAGGGTATGTTTGTTGCTTTCTCAATCTTAAATTAATGTAAATCCCGGGTAAACACCTATAAATTCTTTAATGCAGATTTTAAAATCTGCTCAACAGCCAACTGACTTCCATCCATTTTAAGAACTTGATCAATCGCTTTTTCAGCAACATTCTTTGCAAAACCTAACATAATCAAGGCTGATAACGCTTCATCCTTTGCTGTATTGTTAATTGGAGCAGATAAAAGTGTTCCTGAGCCTTCTTTTTTGAGTTTATCCTGAAGCTCTAAAATAAGGCGTTGGGCTGATTTGGGACCAATCCCTTTGATTCGTTGAACCAAAGGAACATCTCCTCTTACTATTGCGTCCTGGATTTCAGTGGGTGAAATCGATGAAAGCATCATTCTAGCGGTATTTGGACCAATTCCTGATACTGAAATAAGATGAGTAAATAATCTTCTTTCAGACTCTTCAAAAAATCCAAACAAAACATGCGCATCTTCTCTAATACTCAAATAAGTATGTAGTTTACAATTTTCATGCTCACCTAATAGGGCATAGGTGTGTAAAGAAATATTAATAAAATATCCAACACCTGCTGCTTCAATTACAACATGTGTTGGACTTTTGGAAATTAACTTTCCACTTATATGGTAGATCATTTAATTTAAAATCGTGTTCTTAATAATTTATTTAGTTGATTTTGATTTTACACTTTTCACAAGAGTAGCTTCTTCTTTTGATTGTGCATCAACAACTGCTATGGTTACCATGTTTATTATTTCTCTTACTGATGATCCTAATTGAAGAATATGTACCGGTTTTTTCATTCCAATTAAAATTGGACCAACAGCTTCAGCTCCACCTAATTCTTGTAATATTTTATAGGCTGCATTACCTGAATCTAAATTTGGGAAAATGAGTGTATTTGCTGGTGCTCCATTCAATGAAGAGAATGGATAATTATCTTTCAATAAAGTTGGATTCAAAGCAAAGTTTGCTTGCATTTCACCATCAACTACTAAATCAGGATATAATTTATGTAACTTCTCAACTGCTTGACGCACTTTCATTGGATTTGGAGTTTCTGAACTTCCAAAGTTAGAATAAGACAACATGGCAATTCTTGGAACAATATTAAATTTACGAACAGACTTGGCTACCAATTTAGTGATGTCCACTAAATCATCAGCCGTTGGGTCAATATTTACTGTTGTGTCGGCCAAAAATATTGGGCCTTGTTTGGTCAACATTAAATACATACCAGCTACTTTTTGAGCGTCTTCTTCAATTCCTATTATTTGTAATGCAGGACGAACTGTTAAAGGATAATTCTTAGTAAGTCCAGAAATAAGTGCATCCGCATCTCCCAACTCAACCATCATAGCACCAAAATAATTTCTATCACGCATTAATTTTCTAGCTTCATAAGTTGTGATTCCTCTTCGTTTTCTTTTTTCAAAAAGCATATCACCATACTTTGCAACTAAGGTTTCTTCTTTCCTTGGATCGATAATAATTGCTTCCCCTAAATCTAAATGATGCTCTTTTATTAGATGCTGAATTTTCTCGGAATCGCCTAATAGAATTGGATGAGCTATTCCTTCATCTTTTACTATTTGCGCAGCTTTTAATATTTTATATGTATCAGCTTCTGCAAAAACAACTCTTTTAGGATTGCCTTTTGCTTTCACAGTAATTGCGCGCATCAATTTATCATCTAAACCTAAACGCTTTTTCAATTCTTCTTTATACGCTTCCCAATCTGTGATTGGTGATCGAGCTACACCTGAATCAATCGCTGCCTTTGCAACTGCAGGGGCAACAACAGTAATTAATCTAAAGTCAAGTGGTTTTGGAATAATATAATCTTTACCAAACGACATGTTCTTTTGGTTATAGGCAAGATTCACAGCTTCGGGCACTGGTTTTTTTGCTAAATCTGCAATTGCCTTTACTGCGGCAATTTTCATTTCTTCATTTATTGCAGTTGCTCGAACATCTAATGCACCTCTAAAAATATAAGGAAATCCTAAAACATTATTTACTTGATTTGGAAAATCAGAACGGCCAGTAGCCATGATTAAATCCTTACGAGTATTGATTGCAACATTATAATCTATTTCAGGATCGGGATTAGCCATTGCAAAAACAATTGGGTTTTTTGCCATTGACTTTAACATTTCAGGTGTTAAAGTATTTGCAGAAGAAAGACCAACTACCACATCTGCATCTTTCATTGCATCAGCTAAAGTGTTGATGTTTCTTTTAGTAGCAAAAAATCTTTTGGTATCATCCATATGATTTTTTCTGTCTACTCTAATCACCCCTTCTCTGTCGGTCATCACCATGTTCTCTAATTTTGCGCCCATTGACACATATAATTTAGAACATGAAATAGCTGCGGCTCCTGCACCAATAATTACTATTTTAACTTTATCAATTCTCTTTTTTTGAATTTCTAAAGCATTCAATAAAGCAGCTGCAGAAATTATTGCTGTACCGTGTTGGTCATCATGCATTACAGGAATGCTCAGTTCTGCTTTCAATCTTTTTTCAATTTCAAAACACTCTGGAGCTTTAATGTCTTCTAAATTAATACCTCCAAAAGTTGGCTCCAATGCTTTAACTGTTCTAACAAAATCGTCAACATCAGTTACATTTAATTCAATGTCAAAAACATCAATATCTGCAAAAATTTTAAATAAAATTCCTTTACCTTCCATTACTGGTTTTGAAGCTTCAGGGCCAATATTACCTAATCCCAAAACAGCAGTTCCATTACTAATTACGGCAACCAAATTTCCCTTCGCAGTATACTTATATACGTCTTCTACATTTTCTTTAATTCTCAAACAAGGCTCAGCCACACCAGGTGAATAAGCAAGAGATAAATCTCTTTGTGAATTGGTTGACTTTGTTGGAATTACTTCAATTTTACCTGGTCTTCCTTGCGAATGGTAATCTAGAGCATCTTGCTGCTTACGGTTTGTGTGTTTCATCTTTCCTTCTAATACGGTCTAAACCTACGGATTTCAAAGATAAGAAATTAGGATAAAGGTACAAGCAATGCAGATTTAGCATCATTCTAATTAATTATTGTCCAGATGGATAAGGGTTAGTTGGAATTTGACTGTCATATTCCCAAACAGCTAAAATAATATTAAAATAAAAAAATATGAAACGTCTAATTATCATCTTATTAGCCTTTATTTCTTATCATTCCAATGCTCAAGTTGCAAAAAGGATTTATAGCACTAATTGGAAAAATTGGGTTCAAGAAAAGCACAACATTCAAAAATTGAATAGTGCGAGACCACATCAATACCTTTATTTTGATTGGAAAAAGGATTTACAAAATTGGGATTATCAGTATGGTCTAAATATTGAATATCTAGCCAATGGAAATAAATCAAAAGAATTTGCAATATCTAATCAAGGATTGCCTTTATTTCGCAATGAATATGCTTATGATGCAAAAGATCAATTGATCATGGTTATCAACCAAACTTTTCAAATAAATAAATGGATTAACGAATCAAAAATTACTTATAGTTATGACAGTTTGGATAAAATTAATTCAGAAGAATATTGGAGATGGGAAGATAACGATTGGGTTATTTATGATGGTACCAAAACAAATACTATCAACATCAATAATGAACAAATAATTACCACTACTTTAAAATATGATTTGGGCTTGGGCAAATACCTAAATTCAACTAGAATTATTGAAAGAAAAGAAAATCAAGTGTTGTTTGAATCAGAAACTCAGACTTTTCAAAATAACCAATGGGAGCCAACATATATTGAAGCTTATGATTTCGATTTGAATGGAAAAATAACTTCCTTAATCACTGCAAATTGGGATGGCGTTCAATGGGTAAACCAAACTAAATTAAATAATATTCAATGGGTTGCAAATAGTATTGAAAAACCTTTGAGTTATGAGCAATTATCATGGGTTGACAATCAATGGAAAGTTGAAAGTAAATTTATGTTTGGCTATTCAAATAATGAAAGTACAAGTATAGTACAATTAGCTTTTATTGACAATCAATGGGTAAATTTTGGACGCTATATTGATTTAATTGATGATCACAATAATAGAATACTATTTCAATTTGAACTGTTTAACGATAAGAATTGGGAAGTATCCTATGCATTCAAATATTTAAGAACTTATGATTGGCAAAACAATTTAAGTGAAATTATTACTCAATATTTTGATGGATTTACTTTCGAAAACATCAGTAAAGAAATTTACGATGCATACCAAACAACAACTGGAATTAGTAATTCAAAAAAGAATGAAATACAAATTTTCCCAAACCCAACAACTGAATTTATTAGCATAAACTCAGATAAAATAGAAGGTTCAATTGTTGATATTATAAATAGTAATGGTGAATTTATTAAATCAATAGAAGTAAATAACAGAGAACAAAAAATAGATGTTTCAGAATTGGCAAATGGGATTTACCTATTAAAAATTAAAACGAACCAAGGTGATTATCATTCTAAATTTATAAAGCAATAAAAAAGGGGAGCATTAAAATAAATGCTCCCCCTTTTTTTTATTAATTCATTTATGATTTTTTACTCACTTTCAATACCATTCCCGCTTTAAGAGATTCGTTACTTTTCAATCCATTTAATTCTCTAAGCTTTTCAACTGTCATTCCTTCATAACGTTTTGCAATACTCCATAATGTATCACCCTCTTCTACTTTATAAAAAACAAATAACCCTTCTTCAACTCTATTAGGAATTTTTTTACTGTCAGCTAACTGTTGAGTATTATCAGTAGCATCAGATTTTTTAACAATTACTTTCTGTTCTGATTTTTGAATGGTTAAATTTTGACCACTATTAATATTATATGATTTTAATTTATTCCAAGCTCTTAATTCATTGACACTGACATCAAATTTATTCGCAATTTTAGCTAGATTATCTCCCCTTTTAACGACATAATTAACATCCTTTTTCACTGTAACAACTTCCAATTCATCATTAGATTTAGTTTTCTCAACTTGAGGTTCATTCGATGCTACTTGTTCAGTGTTTTCAACTGCTAATTCTTTAGATTTAGCTGGTGCTTTCTTTGCAATTTGAACTGCTTTTATTTTAAATACAATTAGTTTTTGACCAGCACTTAACCTTGATGTTTTTAGTTTATTCCAACTTTTAATTTGATCAACTTGTACATCATATTTATTTGCTATCAGTGATAAGTTTTCACCTTTTTTAACTTTATGTGTACTAGAAACTGGCTTGTAAACAGTTTCATAAATTACCTTACTTTCCTTAGATGTATTGACTGTAGCTAATTGCTTGTTTTCTTCTTTACTTTCTGATTTTGCAATATTTACAGGTGTTACAGACTGCGTAACTTTAATTTCTTTCTTAATTTTCAATCTTTGACCTGCCATCAAATTAGAACTTTTTATTTTGTTCCATTTTTTCAAATCAGAAACACTTACATTGTATTTATTGGCAACTCTTCCTAAAGACTCGCCGCGTTTTACTACGTGAGTTTTGAAAATTGTTTTTGCATTTGCCATTGGATCGGTGTTCAACACAAAAACAGATTCTGAATTAAATAAATTAGGGAAAGATTGATACAATGAATCCTTATTTAATAGCACTAAATCTCTTCTAGTTGCAGGAACTTTTAAAACAAAAGTTTCTGAATATGCAGGAACAAAATCTTTTTTAAATATTGGATTCAATATTTTCAATTCTTCTGCAGAAACGCCACACAATTTTTCAATATCTTTAAATGCAACAGGTTTGTTCAACTGAACTGTATCAGTCATGAAACTGAAAGTAGGATAAGCAGGATACAAATTGTGTTCTTCAGCATAATTCATGATATAAGTAGCAGCAATATAAGCTGGAACATAACCCCTAGTTTCTTCAGGTAAGTAATTTCTAATTGCCCAAAAAGTTTTTTGTCCACCAGATTTTTTAATTGCTCTATTCACATTTCCAGGGCCACAATTATAAGCAGCAATAACTAAAAGCCAATCACCATATCTTTTATACATGTCAACAAAATAATGTGCCGCAGCTTGGGTTGCTTTTAATGGATCTCTGCGCTCATCAATATGTGAAGTGATTTTCAAATTGTACATTTTAGCTGTAGTGAACATAAATTGCCACATACCTGTTGCACCCACTCTTGAAACCGCATAAGGATTTAAAGCTGATTCAACAATTGCTAAATATTTGAATTCGGTTGGTATATTGTTTTCTTTAAATACTTTTTCAACCATTGGAAAATAAAATTCCGAAAGCCCAAGCATTCTTTCTACTTGTTCCCTTTTTCTAAAAGCATATAAATTAATATACCCTTGAACATAGGCATTGTAATCTAAAGGAATCTGTTTTGTAAGTGAGTCTAATCTCTGCTTATAAACTGCGATTTCGAATTTAGGAGCAATATTTAATTGTGATAAATCTACTTCTGGTATTACAAAAGAAGTGTCGTCAACTGAATTGATTTTCAGAGAACGTTCTCTTAGGTTGAAGGCTGAGGCATTATTAATTGCAAAAAATGCACTTAAGCTGATCAAGATACAGGCGATACGTCTATTATTCATTCGTTCTCTGTTTGGTTGTTAATTATGTAATTATTCTACATTCTCAAATCTGTGAATGTTGCAAAATATAAATTTTTATTTAAAATTTTGTGCGATTTATTGATTTTCAGTCAAATACTTAGAAAAAGACAATAAATCTTGCTCGCCAAATTTCTTTCCAATCACTTGAATTGCCAAGGGCAAACCATTGGAATGTGTACCTGAAGGCAAAGAAATTGCTGGTAAGCCTGAGAGCGAAGCTTGAACGGTAAAAATGTCGGCTAAGTACATTACTACTGGATCTTCCATCTTTTCTCCTAATTTAAATGGAGTGGTTGGTGCTGTTGGTAAGATGATTAAATCGTATTTTTCCAAAATTTCTAATGATTTATCTCTTATCAGTCTTCTCACTTTCTGAGCTTTAGCATAATAAGCATCATAATAACCTGCACTTAAAACAAAAGTGCCTAGCATTATTCTTCTTTTAACTTCAGTTCCAAATCCTTCTGAACGTGATAATTTATACGTAGATTCTAAATCAGTTGCTTTCGGACTTCTATAACCAAAATGAACCCCATCATATCTGGATAAATTAGAAGATGCTTCAGCTGTTGTTAGAATATAATAGGTAGGAACTGCATACTTCAACAATGGAAAATTCACCTCTTCTACCACAAATCCTTCATTCCTTAATTGTTCAATTTTATCCTGAATATTTTTCTTGATTTCTGGATCGATACCTTCTGAATCTGTAGTTTCTTTAATGTAAGCAATTCTTGGTTTTGATTGAAGAGATAAAGCTTTGGAATATTCAGGAACTTCTAATCTTGAAGCAGTACTATCATAATCATCTGTACCTGCTATAACTTCTAATAATAATGCTGCATCTTCAACCGACTTGGTAATTGGACCAACTTGATCAAATGAAGAAGCATATGCAATAATTCCATATCTTGAAACTCTACCATAGGTAGGTTTTAAACCAATCACTCCACAAAATGCAGCTGGTTGACGAACAGATCCACCTGTATCAGTGCCAAGTGAAGCTAAGCACATATCCGCTTGAACAGACACTGCTGACCCGCCAGAAGAACCACCAGGAACTAGACTATTATCAGCATGATTTAAAACTTTTCCATAATGAGAAGTTTCATTTGAAGCGCCCATTGCAAATTCATCACAATTCACACGTCCAATAATAATAGCATCTTCAGCCAAAATTCTTTCTACAACAGTTGAAGAATAAATCGATGTAAATCCTTCTAATATTTTTGAAGAAGCAGAGACATGATGATCTTTATAACATATCATATCTTTAATACTGATAACCATTCCAGCCAATTTACCAGCTGTTCCATTCTTTATTTTTCCGTCTATAAATTCAGCTCTTTTTTGAGCCTCCTGTTCATAAACTTCCAAAAAAACATTTAAATGTTGGAAAGAAGAAATTCGTTGAATATAATGATTAACCAATTGAGACACAGTTACACTTCCGGAGTTAATGTCGGAGCGCACCTCTGCCAATGAATGATAAGTTCTCAAAGTAAAAATGATTTAAAAAAGAAATTAATTAGGAGGATTGATTTTATCAGCTTCCTTGTCAGTCATGCTTTCTTCGATATCACGTTTTACACCACTTGATGCATCTTTGAATTCTCTGATTCCCTTACCAACACCACGCATTAATTCAGGAATTTTCTTTCCTCCGAATAATAATAAAGCTAAAACAACAATCAGAATAACTTCTTGACCGCCTAAATTGAAGATTAATAAATTTGATGTTAACATTTTACATAAAATTAGTACGCAAAAATAACAAAAAACCCTAAGCAAATTAGGCTTTTACTTATTTAATTCAATAAATAGATAGGCTAAACCAATAAATTTACCTTGCAAGCCAATCAGTTGGGTTCAATTTGGTCATACCTTTCCAAATTTGCAATTCCATTGAAGTTAAATCATCCTCGGTATAAGCAACTCCCAAATTTTGCTTTGTAGTTACTTTTTGACCATTTTTAACTGATACTGATTTTAGATTTGAATAAACTGTTACAAATTCTCCATGCCTAATTAATACAGCATTTTGCCCACCAGGTATTTGAATAACTCCAGAAACAGTCCCTGCAAAAATAGACCTGACATTTGCACCTGTAGCTGTCTTAATATCCACTCCATTATTTTGTACCATCACTCCTTTTAATTGTGGATGAGCGTGTGTTCCAAAATATTCATAAATGGTACCTTTTTCAACTGGCCAAGGTAATCGCCCCTTATTTGAAGTAAAATCAGCAGATAATTTTAATGCTTCAGGAGTTAAAGTCAAGTTAGCTGAACTTGTTTTATCCGTATTAGACAATTTTGTTCCTTTAGCTTTTGCTTCTGCTTCTGCTTTTTTACGAGCAGATTCAATTTCCTTTCTAATAATATCCTGAATCATTCGATCCATCTTTCTAGCTTGAGCTTGTTTATCTGCTAATTGCTTTTTTAGTTTTGATTCTTTTACTGATAGCTGATTAGCCATTTGCTGTTGCTGATCTTTTTCTTTACCCAGCGTAACTTTTTCTTTTTGTTCCTCTACAAGCAAACCGTTCTTCACCTTTTTATTGCTTTCCAAGGTTTCCATTTTTGCTTCTAGTTTTAATTCAGCTGCTTCAATATATCTTGCTTGTTTTTGTCGATACTCACTAAATTGTTGTAAATATTTTAATCGTTTATATGCTTGATTAAAATTTTCTGCTGCAAAAACAAACATTAATTTATTATAGGAACTTTGATTTCGATAAGCAAAACGGATCATTGCTGCATACTCCTTTTTCAATTGAGCTAGTTCTTCTTGCAATTGATTGATATCTGAATTGGTAGCACCAATTTGATTTTCGAGAATTCGAACTTCAGAGCTAATTGTATTAATTAAATTCTGACGCATCTCAATTTGCTTAGAAAGCGCATTGAGTTGAGCCATAGTTGCCTTTTTATTCTTTTGTGTTTCTTTTAAAATTTTGGAGGTTTGTTCGATCTCACGTGCCAGTTGCTTTTTCTTATTTTCCAAATCCTCCTTAGACTGCGAAATCGCGGTTAATGAAAACAAACAAAGTGTAAAAAAAATAAATACAGACTTTATATTATTCAAAACGTTTTGGAATATTAAATGGGAACTCTAATGAACTAACTTTTTCAACTTTTACAAATTGAATATCCAATTTTACTGATTCTTTTTCAGAACTGGCAATTGAATTTATTAAATATGGAAAATTTTGCCCTTCAATTGGTCTTTGATCCGCATAATCAATTTTTAAATTCTTATTACTAAACGTATCTATTACGGTTAATTGCAACATTTTATAAGTGCTTTTCAAAAGAGTAATGGTTGATTTTTTTTCATCAACTGAATTTGATAATAAAATGTTTTCCGAATTTGACATCACTCTCAAATTATTGACAAGCAATGGCAATGGGACGTTTCCTATCATCAAATCTTGCATACTGAAAAAACTTACTTCATTTTTTAAAAGATTCGAAATGAAAACATAATCTTTCACTATATATTTATTATTTATTCGGTCAATAATTTTTACACTATCAGGTGTTAATAAAATACGGGCAACTTCAATACTTCCAATTGCATTCACAGAAATCCAAATTTTTTCATCCTTTTTCATTCTAATGTTGAAAGTAACATTTTGTGTATTCCCTTTACTTGATATTGCCACTTTTGCTTTTGCGGTAATTAAGTTAAAGTTGAATTGGGCATTTGGAATTTGTTGTAGAACTTCAATTTTTTCCTTTTCTTCTGCAGAAATTACAGCAGCTATTTCTTTGGAATGAATTGACTTGGCAGTCCGACAAGAAGTATAACAGAATAAGGTAATAATAATTAATATATAGCTACTTTTATTCATACAATTTTTGGTCTTGGATTTTCTTTTCAATTAAAGGTGATGCATCACCGATAACTTTAGCAGCTTTCCACTTCTCCATAGCATCTTGTTTTTTCCCTAATTTAAAAAGAATATCTCCGTAATGCTCCAACACTGTAGCACTTTTCCCTTCACCTGTTTGTGCAGCTTTCTGAATCCATACTAATGCATCTTCATACTTATTTAATTTATATAGTATCCAGGCATAAGTATCTTGAAAATTTGAATTGTCTTTTTGAAGTTCATTGGATTTTAATGACATCTGTTCAGCTCTTTCCAAATTGATTCCTCTAAGAGATAAATAATATGCGTAATTATTCAAAACAAAAGCTTCTTCAGGTTTTAATTTCAAAACTTTCTCATAAGAAGAATCTGATTTTGATTCCTCTTTTAAATTATGATATGCATCTCCTAAATTGGCATAAATTTGTGCTTCTAATTCTTTGTTATCAACCAAAACCGAAAGTGCTATTTGATATGATTCAATTGCATGTGTATAATCTTTCAATTGCATTTTAGCAGCTGCATTCATATAAAAAACAAGTGATTGAGTTGGGAAAAGAGATTTCGCCTCTTCGCTTGTTTCTAATAAACTTTTATAATCACTTGTTTCAGCTTCAATAAACAATAAATTTTGCCAAACTGCAAAGACTTTTTTATCCAATTTAATAGTTTCTTGGTAAAGCCCTTTTGCTTTTTCTAATTGTTTATCTTGATATAAAAAATCACCATAAATAGCAAAAGCTTTTGCATCAGTTGGGTGTGCTTCAGGTAACAACTTTGCCAGAATCAAGGCTTGCTCTTTCATAGCTTCCACCGACATAACAGAAAAATAAGGCGAAAGTATTCTAACTTTATTATCAATATTTATAGCTGGATTAGCGAATGCCAATTGGAGAAACTCCATTGAGCGTTGAGCATCTTTCTTCTCCCTATAATAATCAGCTAATGCTAGTTGAGCATATCCATTAGTAGGCTCTTCCTTTAAAATATCTAAATAAGTATTTAAAGCTTTTTCAGATAAATTATTTGCAAGATATAATTCAGCAAGCATTAACTTATATCTTGTTTCTTTTGGGTTGTATTTAATTAATTTTTGAACTTCCAAAACAGCCTTGTCAACCTTATTTAACTTAAGCCAAATTTTTTCCTTTTGAATAATTACATCTTCATTAATTCCAATTTGCTTTTCAATCAAATAATAAGTTTGCAGAGCTTCTTTGAATTTACCTTGATACAATTGCATGCTTGCCAAATCAAAATAGAACTCTGATTTTTCAGGCTTTAATTTTATAATTTTAGAATAAGTTTCCTCTGCAGCTTTGTAATTATTTTGTTTTTCTTCAACTTCTGCTAAAGCACTTAAATACCATTCATTGTTTGGCTCAATTTTGATTGCTTCATTAAAAGCAATCTCCGCATCTTTCGTTTTTTTCTTACTTATATAAAGCTGACCTAATTCATAAAAAGCAGCAGCATTATTTGGATCTAAAGCTATTACCTTATTGAAATTAATAATTGCAAAATCAATTTCACCTAATGACTTTTGTTTTAAACCTTCAAAATAAAACACGCTTAAATTGTTTTTTTGCTCTTCTGATAATTGCCCTTTTAACTCTGCATTCTTTTTATCTTTTTTAGATTGAGCAAAAGAAATGCTATTTGTTAAAAGAAATAACATAGAAAAAAGAAGAATAATTTTGCTAATGATGCTTTTATTTCTAGGCATTCAGTCTGTATTTATTTAGTTATAGTTGAATAATCACTCAAACTCAAAGATCCTTTTACAGCTTCTACTTCTGCAAAATTTCCAACCATTGAATTACTAAAGTTTGAATCTTTAATAATTGCATTTGTTTGAATGATACTATTGCTTATAACGGAATTTATTACTTTGGTATTATTACCAATAGATACGTGTGGACCTATTGTTGAGTTTTCAATAATTACATTTTCTCCAATAAAACAAGGTTGAATAACTTTTGAATTATTTACTTGAGCTGTATCTGAAAGTGTTTTCTCAACATCTTTCACAAACTCTAAAACTCTTTGATTCGTGTAAACAGTAGCGTCTTTGTTACCACAATCTAACCATTCCGTGACTTTCCCAGGAGCAAATTGAGTTCCCTTGGCCTTCATGTTTTCTAAAGCATTAGTTAATTGAAACTCCCCTTTTATTTTGATATTATTATCCAACAAATATTTAATCTCTCTTTTCAAGTATTCACCATCTTTAAAATAATAAATGCCAATAATTGCTAAATCGGAAACAAACTCTTGAGGCTTTTCCACAAAATCAGTTATTATATTATTGGAGTCAATTTTCACAACTCCAAATTGACGTGGATCATCAATTTGTTGAACCCAAATAATTCCATCTTTACTTGAATCTAAAACAAAATCTGCTTTAAACAATGTGTCTGCAAATGCAACAACACATGGTCCAGAAAGACTTTCTTTTGCACAATATATTGCATGTGCAGTGCCTAATGCTTCATCTTGATAATAAATTGAACCCTTGGCTCCCAAGCTTTCTGCAATTGCAATTAGATTTTTTTCAGCAGCTTCGCCAAAATTCCCTATTATAAAAGCAATTTCTTCAATTGGTTGACCACAAACTTTGTTAATGTCTTCCATTAATCTTTGCACAATTGATTTTCCAGCAACTGGTATTAATGGTTTAGGAGTTGTTAAGGTATGGGGCCTCATTCTTTTACCCATTCCTGCCATTGGTACAATAATTCTCATAATTTCCTCGAATTGTAATTGGGCAAAAATAAGAAAATCTAGGATAGTAAGGCTATATTAAGGCACTAGTTTATTTGGTAAACTATTTGCCTGTATGGCCATAACCACCCTCACCTCTATCGGTTTCTGAAAGCATAGTGGCTTCTGACCAAATTACATTTTCGTGACTAGAAATGATCATTTGCGCTATTCTATCTCCTGATTGGATAATAAAATTATCATTACTCAAGTTTATTAACAATATCTTAATCTCACCTCTATAATCGGAATCAATAGTGCCTGGTGAATTCAACACAGTTATTCCATTTTTATAAGCTAATCCACTTCTTGGTCTAATTTGAGCTTCAAAACCTATAGGCAACTCCATAAATAAGCCTGTTGGGATCAACTTTCTTTCTAATGGTTTCATTTCTAAAGGCTGCTCTAAAAATGCACGAATATCCATACCAGCAGCATGTGCAGTTTCATAAGCAGGTAAAGCATTTGATGATTTATTAATTATTTTAATTTGCATTATTTTTTTTAATTAATATTCGAAAGTCTTTTAAATAGGCAATCAAAATAAATAAGATAAATAAAACACTATCTATAATCTGCATCACAATTTCATTAATAGGAATTGATAAACTTTTCAAACCATTTGAAATTTGATAAATCAATAACATTAATAAAATATAAAATAAAGCATTCTTCCAATTATATGACACCTTGAAATAACGTTGCCCAAATACATAACAAAGCAACATCATAATTAAATAACAAATCAAGGTTGCATATGCAGAGCCTTCAAAACCAAAGATGGGAATCCACAAAATATTAAGCCCAATTGTAATAACAGCTCCAATTATTGTAAACAGTGCACCGAAAATTGTTTTATCAGCAAGCTTAAACCAAATTGACAAATTCATATAAATTCCAAAAAATAAGTTGGCTAATAATAATATCGGAACAACAAACAATCCATCGCGATAACCTTTACCCAAAATTTGTTCTATTATAGAAATATGCAACATAACTGCTAAAAAAATAACACAGCAAACAATGATATAATACTTCATTACTTTAGCATATGTCTCTTTTGCATTTAACTCTTTACTCACAGAAAAAAAGAACGGTTCAGCGGCCATTCTGAATGCTTGGGTTGCAAGCGTCATGAAGATCGACAATTTATATGCAGCATTATAAATTCCTATTTGTGAAAGTCTAGATTCTAATGTGCCTGGCAAATAATACTGCAACAAAATCCTATCTAAAGTTTCATTAATCATTCCTGCTAAACCTGCGAATAATAAGGGTATTGCATATACTAAAAGTGGTTTTAAATATTTAAGCGTTAATTGAAATTTAACAAGAATTATTTCTTGATACAACATTAAAATAGTTGCAGCACTTGCAATTAAGTTTGATAAAAAAATATAATAAACAGCCGAATTTGAATTGTAAAATGAAAAGAAGACATTTGTTGTTCCTCTATTAATCATCCATGGACAAATAACTAAAAAATAAATATTCAATAAAACATTAATTGAAATATTAGCAACGCGTATGGAGGCAAACTTAATTGGTCGATTATCTAATCTTAATTTAGCAAATGGTATCGCAGCAATTGCTTCAAATCCCATAATTGCAGCGAACATATATATATAATCAACTTGATACAATGCATTTGAACCAAAAGAAATTAAGTTCAAAATAGGGTAGGCAAAAAGACAAATTAAACTTGCAAATAAAATTGAAGTAAGCCCAACAATTGAAAATGCATTTGAATAAATATTGTTTGGGTTCTCAGATTTTGTGGCAAAACGGAAAAAGGCAGTTTCCATTCCATAGGAAAATACAATATTTAAAAAGGTAACATAAGCATACATTACACCAATAACTCCATAATCTTGTTGATTGTGCAAAACACGGGTATGCAATGGAACTAGTGCATAATAAAGCATTCTACCAAGAATACTACTTAGTCCATAATATGCAGTTTGAGATGCTAGTTTTTTTATGGATGACAATGCTATTTTTTTACTAAAAAATTGGTGAAACCTTTTACATCTCCTTCTTGAACAACCACTCCTACTACATCAGCTCTTTCTGGACCTTCATTACACCAATCTATAAATGAATCAATGATAAAAGATTCAGCTTCAGCTTCAATAAAAACTTCAGTATTTGGTTGATTCATAATATATCCTGTAACGCCTAACTGATCTGCAACAGCCTTAGTTGACTCTCTAAAATAAACACCCTGTACTTTACCAGAAATTGTAATATTGAAATGCTTTTTCATTTTATTTTATTCAAAAAATTTCAGTTTGAAATTTCAGATTTTGCTAATTGGAATTCTTGCATCATTTCTTCAACAATAGTGCTTGCAGATTTAATTTCAGAAATCAATCCAGAAATTTGCCCAATTTCTAGTTCTCCATCATTCATATCTCCTTCAAACATACCCTTCTTTGCACGCGCTCTACCTAATATCTCTACCAACTCATCACGACTTGCCCCTTTAGCTTCTGCCAAATCTACTTTTTGAAAAAACTCATTTTTTATAAGTCTCACTGGTATTAATTTTTTCATGGAGAGTTGAGTTTCACCTTCCCCAATTTCAACAATTTTATTTTTGAAATTAACATGCGCTGATGACTCATTGGAAGCTGCAAACCGAGAACCAACTTGCACTGCATCAGCTCCTAAAACCATTGCTGCCAACATTGCTCTTCCTGTTGCAATTCCCCCTGCTGCAATCAATGGAATAGAAACTGCTTTCCTTACCATTGGTATCAAACAAAGTGTAGTTGTTTCTTCTCTTCCATTATGTCCTCCTGCTTCAAAACCTTCTGCTACAATTGCATCAACTCCAGCTTCTTGGCACTTCAAAGCAAATTTCACATTAGCAACAACATGAACAACTATGATTCCCTTTTCTTTCAAAAAAGCTGTCCAGGTTTTTGGATTGCCTGCGGATGTGAATACAATCTTAACACCTTCCTCGACAATTATATTCATCAATTGTTCAATGTCAGGATATAGCAATGGCACATTAACTCCGAAAGGAAATTTAGTTGCAGATTTACATTTCTGAATATGTTCTCTTAAAACATCAGGATACATTGATCCTGCACCTATAATACCTAATCCACCTGCGTTTGATACTGCAGAGGCTAATCTCCAGCCACTGCACCAAATCATTCCTGCTTGAATTATAGGATATTTTATATTGAATAGTTTTGTAATTCTATTCTCCATTATTTCTTTGGTTCAAATTTGAATGCCATATAATACAATTGTTTTACTTCTGATTGCTTTCTACCCGGCAACCATCTTGGCATTAAATTAATTACACGAATTACTTCTTCATCACAGCCAAAACCAATTCCTTTAACTATTTTAGGACTTTCAGCAAAACCATTTGCTGCAACGTAAAATGTTGCAATTACTGTTCCCTTTATATCATTCTCTTTTGCAATGGCAGGGTATTTAAGATTACTAGTTATGAAATCTTTATATTCAACAGATCCTCCAATAAATTCAGGAACAAATGTTAAATCACTATAAAAATTAGTGTCAACATTTGCTTGCTTTAGAAAATATTTAGCCAAAGTATCTGGCTTAGAAAAAAGCAACATTCCTGTTGTATAATTATATTTATAAGAAACTTTCAAACTATCATTATAAAAAGTCCAAATGCCTGATCTGATATTATCTTTATATGACCCGTTTTTAGTCATTTTGCCAGACTTTGGATTATACCTTGCATAATAACCAACCTTCATTGAACTTAAGGAATCCTTAGTGTCATACTCTTCTACCAAATAGCTTGTTACTTTATGATATACTTTTTTTCGAAAAGGTGTTTGTGCAAAAATATTTGCTGCGATGATGAATAAACAAATTGTAAATAATAATCTTTTCAATGGATCTCCTTTTTATTTATTTATGAAAAACTAATTTCTGTACTGTCGCCTAAATTAAGACTTTGACTTAAACCTTTTAATGAAGCATCGCTTCCAATTAAGGAATCGTATAAAACCACATCTTCTAATTGTGAAAATGAACCTATTATTGAATTCTTTAAAATTGAATGATCAACATAAGTATTTTCTCCAATTGAAACATTTGGTCCAATTATTGAATTCTGAATTCTGCAATTATCAGCTATACTAACGGGTGGAATGATGATGGTATTGTGGAAATTAAATTGTTCTTGTGTTTGCTTTTGGCGACCAAGTAACATTGCATTAGTTGCTAAAAGAACTTCTTTTTTTCCGCAATCATACCAATCTTCTACTTTGAATGATTGTATTTTAACTCCCTTTTCAATCATTAACATTATACCGTCAGTTAATTGAAATTCATTATAGGTTCTGATATCATGACTGATATTATAATCCAAAGCATTCATTAAAACGGAAGCTTCTTTTATTTTATATAGTCCAACCATTGCCATATTGGATTTTGGAATCATTGGTTTTTCAACAACCCTAGTAATAAAACCATCATCATCAGATTCTACTACACCAAAATTTCGAGGATCCTCCACTTTTCTTACTCCAATTGAAGAATTTGGCATTTCTAATACCGTTTGCAAATTCACATCAAAAATAGTGTCTCCTAAAACAATTAAAATTTCATCTTCATCTGAAATAAATTCCTTGGCTGTCCAAATAGCATGGCCAATTCCTTCCTTTTGTGCTTGCACTACAAATTCCTTTTTGAGCAAAGGGTATTTTTCCGTTACATATGATTGTATTTTATCGCCGAGGTACCCAATTACGAATATAAAATCAGTAATTCCAACCTCAGTTAAACTATCAATTATATGACCTAAAATAGGTTTGCCAGCAACTGGAACTAGCGCCTTTGGTTGTGTATGAGTGTGTGGCCTTAACCTACTTCCAATTCCTGCTACAGGGATGATTGCTTTCATGAGTTTATCTAGCATTTAATGCACTTTCGAACACAAAATGTTGATTTGTTTAAGCCTCGAAGTTACAATATTTTTACTTTAGAATCTATTCATCATCATATTTCTAAAAATTAACTATTTTTAAGCAGAATTTCAATACTAAATATCATAAAATGAAGAGAGATCAAAAAGTTTTCAAACTGATTGAAAAAGAACTAGAACGCCAACAAGAAGGAATAGAATTAATTGCTTCTGAGAATTTTGTTTCAGAACAAGTAATGGAAGCTCAAGGTTCATGTCTGACCAATAAATATGCAGAAGGACTACCAGGGAAAAGATATTATGGAGGTTGTCAAATTGTTGATCAAGTTGAACAATTGGCAATTGATAGAGTGAAGGAACTATTTGGCGCAACATGGGCTAATGTTCAACCACATTCTGGAGCTCAAGCTAATGCTGCAGTTATGTTAGCAGTTTTAAAACCCGGCGATAAAATTTTAGGTTTTGATTTATCACATGGTGGCCACTTGACACATGGTTCACCAGTTAATTTTTCAGGACAATTATATAACCCAACATTTTATGGTGTTGAAAAAGAAAATGGCCTAATTGATTATTCTAAGTTTGAAAAAATTGCAATCAAAGAAAATCCTAAATTAATTATATGTGGTGCTTCTGCTTATTCGCGAGATTGGGATTATAAAAAAATGAGAAAAGTAGCGGATAAAGTTGGGGCATTACTATTAGCAGATATTTCACACCCAGCTGGATTAATTGCTAGAGGACTATTGAATGACCCTCTACCTCATTGCCACATTGTAACAACAACAACTCATAAAACATTGAGAGGTCCTCGTGGAGGTTTGATTATGATGGGTAAAGATTTTGTAAACCCATGGGGCTTGAAAACTCCTAAGGGTGAACCGAAAATGATGTCTGCAATTTTAGATTCAGCTGTTTTTCCAGGTACGCAAGGTGGACCATTAGAGCATGTAATTGCAGCCAAAGCAATTGCATTTGGAGAAGCATTATCTGAAAATTATTTCAAGTATATTTTACAAGTGCAAAAAAATGCAAGAGCTATGGCAACTGCATTTAATAAAAGAGGATATCAAATTATTTCTGGTGGTACTGACAATCATTTAATGCTTATCGACTTAAGAAATAAGAACATTTCAGGTAAGGCTGCAGAGAATGCATTAGTTTTAGCTGATATAACTATCAATAAAAACATGGTTCCTTTTGATGATAAATCTCCTTTTGTAACATCTGGAATTAGGATCGGAACTGCAGCTATTTCTTCTCGTGGTTTGAAAGAAAAACATATGGATAAAATAGTTGGTTTTATAGATTCAGTTTTAACTAATATTGAAGATGAAAAAGTAATTTCAAAAGTAAAAAAAGAAGTTAATGCATGGATGAAAAACTTCCCACTTTACAAATAAAAATGTCTTTTAAAAAAATATTTTCAATAGTTTTTTTATTGTTATTCTCTTTTGCAGTACAAGCACAA
Source organism: Sphingobacteriaceae bacterium (assembly GCA_965279595.1). GTDB lineage: Bacteria > Bacteroidota > Bacteroidia > Sphingobacteriales > Sphingobacteriaceae > CAIKLP01. Next base: position 1,315,370 of record OZ257246.1, on the reverse strand, counting down.
AGTAGTGATGAACTTTTTGAAAAAGCCAGAGAAATTGGATTCAATGGCAAAAGAAAAGAAGCAAGAGAATTGTGTAAACAAGCTTTATTTATTAGCCCTAACTATATCGATATAAGAATATTTTTAGGAAGGTTATATACTTGGGATGATCTATATGATTCAGCAAGAATTTGTTTTAAAAAGAGCATAGAACTTAATGTGAATTATATTGATGCATATTCTGCTTGGTGTGATATGGAGCTGTGGTCTGATAATCCAAATGAAGCATTAAAAATTGCGAAACAAGGACTTATTATAAATCCTGAAAATGATGAATTACTTTTGAAAAAATCAAAAGCGCTTTATAATTTAAAGTTATATAAAGAAGCATATATTGAAGTCAATACAATTCTAAAAAAGAATAAAGGGAGCCAAGAAGCATTTCAACTAGCTGACCGAATTAAAATAAACTTAGAAAAAAATAAGATTTTTCTTGGCTACGACTATGACTTGTTTAACAAAATTTTCGACCCTTGGCAAATGGGTACTTTACAATATTCTAGAAGGACAGAGTTAATAGGTACGGTTGTAGGAAGAATTAATTATGCTGAAAGGTTTAAATCTACCGGAGCACAATATGAAATTGATGCTTATCCAAGCTTATCAAAAAAAATGTACGCCTATGTAAGTGCCGGAATTTCTAATGATGCTTTATTTCCTCAATATCGTTGGGGTCTATCATTATATAGAAGTTTACCGAAATCATTTGAAATTGAAGCCGGGGTTAGATACTTGCATTTTTCAAATGACACTTGGATATATACTGGTTCAATAGGAAAATATTGGAAAGATTTTTGGTTTTGCTTGAAACCCAATTTTATTCCAAGTGGGTTTGGAACTTCTAGCTCAGTCAACTTTATTACACGTTACTATTTATCAGATGCAGATAATTATTTGACTTTAACTTTAGGAACTGGTATATCACCTGATGAAGTAAAAATTCAAAGGAATGATGGAACACCAAACAGTGTATTATTAAAATCAAATAGAATAAGAATAGGCTACCAAAGAGCTTTACCCAAACGTTTTATCATTTCTTTAGGCACTGGAATTGCAGAAGAAGAGACTTCAAATTTTGGATACCGAACAGATTATTCATTTAATATAGGTTTGGAGAAATCATTTTAATATATGAGATCGAAAATTATTTGGGCATTACTTTTCTTTTTCATAACTATTCCATTTTGGATGTGGTTTTTTTGGTTTATTACACCCATCAAACCTATCAATATATTAATTGTAGATAAAACAGTAATCAATCACCCGAGTCAGGAACATGTTTCATTTAATTGGATACTTGAAAATTTAAACTACAGAAAATGGGATTCGACTTTTTATGATAACAGTAGTGATTATGTAGGATTTCTCCCTTTCCAAAATAAAAAATTCTACATTAATGGCTTAGAAAAAAGAAGCAACCAAGAAATTCAAGAAATTGCCGATCGATTAGATGCAGTGTATTTTACTGATACTTACGGGATTTATGACCATGATTGGTTTGGTGGAAAAGTAACTGAAAAATCAAGGAAAATTTATGGAGGTACTTCAGCTCAAGATATTTTATTATTATCAATATTAAAAAAGCAAAAGAAATTAATTATTGCAGAATTTAACTGCATGGCATCTCCCACTCCAAGAAATATTAGAGATTCATTTGAAGCTCTTTTTAAAATAAGATGGACAGGTTGGATAGGAAGGTATTTCGAAGAATTAGATCCAAATAGTAATTTAGAATTACCGAATTGGGCTGTAGATAATTTCCAAAAACAACATAAGACTATTTGGAAATTTAAAGGTCAAGGAATTATACTTGTTAGGGATAATGGACAAGTAGAGGTACTTGAATATAGAAATCATTTAAATGGGAAATCACCTCTTTTAGTAAGTAATTCAACAGCACAAAAAAAATACAATATTCCACAAGAAGTAAAATATCCATTTTGGTTTGAAATAATTCAAACTTCAAGATCTAATGAAGTAATTTCTGTTTTCAAATTAAATACAAATAAAAGAGGAGATTCATTATTAGAAGCAAATAATATCTTAAAAACTTTTCCTGCTGTAATTGAAAGGAATGACTCTGGAAGTAAAATGTTTTATTTTGCTTCTGATTTTGCTGACAACCCAATTGATATGGGAATGACTCATTTTAGAAAAATTGAATGGTTGAAATCTATTTCAATAAACAAAAATAACCCAGGTGAAAGAGAAAGTTTTTTTTATGAATATTATTTACCGTTTATGAAAGTTGTTTTGGAGGATTATTACCAAACAATCCCTAAAATAAAAAAAGAAAAAATTAATTACCTAAAAGGCGAAAAATAAAATATTGAATCAGGAATCAATGCATTATTTTTGATTGCTTTACTGTTTCTTCTTAAATAATCTTCAAATTTTGCTTTGCTAATTTTTTGGGCTGTAGCATCGTCATGATTTTCAATTTTTAAACCATCTACTATTCTAAAAGTTCTATTGTTTACCGTATAATTTGAATAATCAATAAAATCGATCAGCTCATTTTTATTTCTCATCAATGGGTAAATGTGAGTATTTCTAAAACTGTGATTGGTATCAATACCAGTGCCTATCCAAGATGCTAATGATGGTTTTTTAATGGAATAATTAGCAGACAAATATGCCAATAAAGTAGGTGTCATATCTAAATGAGAAGAAACTGACTGGAAAGTTTGCGCGTGCTTTAATAATGGAGAATAAACAATCATTGGAACTCGAAAACGGTCTATGGTTGATTGCAAGGGCAGCTCCGGCATTCTATGATCTCCAGTAATAATGAATATGGTATTACTATAATCTGAACGCTTTTTGTATTCGTTAATAAAAAAACGAACAGCATCATCAGAATATAATATGCATGAATAAATATCTTTTTTTGCTCTATACTCTTGCTTCCGACTTTCATTCATCCCTAATTGATTCAATTTGTTTTCAAATAATTGGTAATACTTAAGTTGACCATTTATTTTGAATGGATTGTGATTTGATAAGGTTAAAAAAACCTCCAATCGTGGTTTATTAGTTTTGAAATTATATTTAAAGTATTGTTTAAATAATTCAAGATCTCCATATCCCCAAGTAAAACCACCAGCATTTTTTGGCATTGTGGAGAATTCTGAACTGAATTTTGATTGATCCACTAATACATCAATTTCTTGCTTTTGCAAAAACTCATTCATGAAATCAAACTCTGAATTACCCCCGTGATAAAATGCTGTAGAATATCCATTCGCTTTCAATATTCGCATTAAACTTTGATGGTTTGGCATTTTATTTCCCAATTCTAAAAAGCCTTGTTGAGCATAGGGTAATGAACCTAAAATAGAGGGCAAAGCAGCAAATGTTCTTCCACCTGTACTTAAAAAGTTTGGCCAATACAAACCTAATTTGCTAATTGAATCAAGAAATGGTGTGAAGCTTTCTAACTCAGCAAATGGTCCGGAATAAGAAGTTCCTAAACTTTCAACAATAATGATCACCACATTTGGACTTACTTTACTTTTATTAAAAAAAGGACCAAGCACATCTGAAGTAGAATCTAAATGTAAAAATGGGAAATTAGGATCTACATACTTGATAGAACCTTCTGTATAATCATCATCATAATAATACCCATCAAAAACCTGATCACTTTCTTTATTAAAATAGGTTTTTGCTTGAATTTTAAAATAAGCTATTTTATTAACTGAAGTATAATATTCAAATTCAGATTTGTATGCAATTTCTTTTGCGTTACTTATTTGTGGGAAGAAATAGGTGAAGGTGCTTATGAAGGCCATCAAAATAAAAATCCAAATCGGATAATTTACAACCTTACATTTTCTCACTAAGAATATTGTTACAAAAATTAATACAGCAGCCAATAATATATTCAAAACAGATAAAGCACCTGATGCGCCAATGGTTTGATTAATTTCTTCTTTTGAATAACCAAACAACTCTGCACCTAATGGGATTTTGGTAGTTGAAAAATATAGAATTAAAACTGCATCAAATAAAATAAATGCAGAACCAAATACATAAAGCAGAAAATTTACCACTCGCATGTTAATCAATAAATATAAAAGCATGATAGGTAAAAATCCCATTGCTAACATTTGAAAATAAAATGCAATGTCAAAACGAATGGCTTTCAATTCGATAATTGCCAATGAACTAGAAATAGTATTCTCAGAAGAAAGCACAATAAATTCAAGCAATCGCATAGAAACGAAAACAATTAGAAAACCAATGCTAATTCCCATAAAATTATTTAATCCCAATAATATGCGATTAAGTATGTATGGGTTTTTATCGTTTGTTTTCATTTCAAAAATTACTTTTTAAATCCTTTTCTAGTCATTTCACCCCAACTTTTCTTGCCTGTTAAAAAATCAATATTTCCTTGAATTGACCATTTCAAAACCATAGGGTGATAAATAAAAGGTTCAATGATTGCAACAAGCATTAATCTATATACATCTCTTTTATTTCGATACTGATGATAAGAAAGTTCTTCATACAAAATTGCAAAACTAGATAACATGAAAGCAAAACAGAAAACTGCAATGAGTAGTGTAACAAAGAACTCAAGACTTATATAACCTAATAATGACATGATAATTGCGAATCCTATACCACTTACTTCAATTAATGGTGCCATCCATTCAAACAAGAACCAATATGGATAACTCAAAACTCCAAGCAATCCATATTTTGGGTTTAACATTAAATGTTTATGTTCTAACATAGTTTCTATGGTTCCCCGCATCCATCTATTTCTTTGTCGACCTAAAATTTTCAAGTTATCAGGTGCCTCTGTCCAGCACAATGGATCTGGTACATACACCACTTTATATTTCAAATTTCTTTCAGACATATATCGGCGCATTCTTACTACTAATTCCATATCTTCCCCTACAGTACTTTTGTCATATCCTCCGCAATCAATTACGATTTTCTTATCAAAGAATCCTAAAGCACCTGAAACTAATAATAATCCATTAAGTCTGCTCCAAGCCATCCTCCCCATTAAGAATGCTCGAAAATATTCTAGAACTTGCATTCTGGGAAGAAATTGTTTTGGTAAATTTATTTTAATAATTCTACCATCTTCCACTTCACATGAATTAGCAATTCTTATCACACCACCAGTCGCAATTACTTTTTCTTTTTCTTCTAAAAAAGGTTTAACCATTTTCAAAATAGCATCATGCTCCAATATGCAATCAACATCTATACAAGCTATGATTCCTTGTTGAGAAATATTAATTCCAGCGTTTAAAGCATCCGCTTTCCCCCCATTCATTTTATTCACAACAATTAATTTACTAAATGCTTTATTTTTTGATTTGTAAACTCCCAAAATTTCATTGCACTTTATTTTATATTCGAAAGCAAAGTTGACTAATTCCAAATCATAATGCTCAATCATTTTATTCATTGAATTATCCTTGCTTCCATCATTTACAATGATGACTTCAAAATTATTATAGTAAAGAGATAATAATGACCTAATATTTTCAATAATTGTATGCTCTTCATTATAGGCAGGAGCAATTATTGAAATACCTGGAGCAATTGGAGAAGATAATATGGCTCTATAATTTACAAAAGCATTTTTCTTTTTGTAATAAACCATTTCATATGCAGAAAGTATGGCTAATAAAATATAGGAACTACAGACCAACATGGCATAATAAAATATGGCAGTATTGTAGAAATTAGCTAATATGTCAACAAATATTCCCATTTAAACAATTAATAACCTTTGATCTAATGCGTGATTTATAATACATAATAATTGTGGATCTGTATTTTGCCTAGTTAACAAATAATTCAAAACTTTTTCACCCTCAATACCTGCTCTCTTTAAACCATTTGCAGCTCTAAATGATATTTCAAAATTTTTATCAAATACTTTCCATTTCAAAAACTCAATCCCGTCTGCACTTGCAATTCTACCACAAGCGTTTAAAATTTCTAATTGCAATTCGAATGAAGAATCATCAAACATAATTACCAAATTAATATCTGAATCATATACTTCGAGCTGCCCCAAACATTTTACTGCAGCAATTTTTACTTTATCAGATGAATGGTTTAACAAACCTATTACATCTTCAATTACATCCAATTGTTTAAAGTGATCAATAAGTAATAAACAAAACACAACAATGGAATCTTCCTTTGAATTAAACCATTTATTAAACATTGGAATTTTAATGCGTGTTGAACTTCGAATTGCTTCCAATAAATTTAATTGTTGCCATTCCGTCAATTCTCTGCCTTGATCAAGCAGCGCAAATGGGTTTTCCAAATCTAATTTCAGTAAAGCAATACCAGCCTCTAATCGCAGAATTGGATTGATATGATTCAGTTTTTCTTTAATAATTGGAACTGCTGATACGATTTCCATTTGAGCCAAATCTCTTATGATTTTTGAGAGTGCAGACCAATCTTCTGTGTTCTTTAATTTTTTTATGGAAGATTGATCAAATGCTAATTCTATGTAAAGGTTTCGTAGTACACTAGCTGTAGTGCCTGAAAAATTTCTATGCAAGGAGATTATCATATCTTCCAAAACCGCTTTATTGAAACTATTTTTAAGGTAATTATTTTTAAAATGCTTGATTACTTTTTCTTTTTCTTCTTTCCAAGTTTCATTTCCTAGTTCACTATCATCAATATATATAACACCTGTAAGAAGTAAATCAAATTTCTTTTCAAGTTTATTTTTTCTATTTGTCCAATAACTATTATTCATTCTATTAAAAAACAAATAGGCATTTATTAAAATAAAAATGCCCAAAAACAGAAAAATTAAATAATAAGCATTCCGAATTATTAAATCGTCGTTTTGAAAACCTGTTTTGATATAATAAAAAACTCTTTGATACCAAGCATAATTTTTATAACTAATATTTGCTTTTGCATGTTCTCTATTATTGGAATAGGTAAAATCAGCTAAAGGAATTATTACTTTTACTGGATTTCTAAGCTTATCTAATGAATCGATTACTTTAGAATGCTTTGCTGAATCAAGTTGATCAACACTTAATTCATCACTATACTTAGTTTCTATTGGAAATTGATTTTGGTTTAAAGTATCAGATTTGGCAAAAGCTAAATTGTTTGCAAATCCAAAAACTAAAAATATAACTATACTTAGTTTTATAAAAGAAAAATATTTGTTTTGGAGTAATTCAATTAATCTCATCTACTCAATAATCTTTTAACTCGAACAGATAATTCAACAGGACTAAAAGGTTTAGTAATATAATCATCTGCACCTAAAGCAAAGGCTTCAAGCACTGTACTTTCAGCACCAACAGCTGAAAGTATTATTACCGGACAATTTTTATTGTTTAATTTAATACATTGAACTATTTCCAATCCATTATTGAAGGGGAGCATAATATCAGTTATAATCAAATCAAACTTTTCACTTTCAATTTTTGTGATGGCTTCTCTACCATCATTTGCTAATTCTACTTCATATCCATCTTTGATTAAACGAAATCGTAAAGCTTTCAGCATTAATTCTTCATCATCAATTACTAAAATCCTCATATTTATGAATTAAGCTGTTCAATATTATTTAAGGCATGTTTCAATTCCTTAACCATTGCAATAAAAATGGGCTGCATTTTATTCAATAAGTTTTCAATTTCAATTTCTGAAACATTTGATTTACACATTTGTTCAATGATAGATGAATCATTCGATAATGATTGCACTCCCATTAATAAAAAAGTTGATTTTGATTTGTGGGCAAAGAATTGCATTTGCGCCCAATTTTTTTGAGATTTCAATTGTAAGAATTCATTCATAAAACCTGGAACATTTTCTAAAAAAGTAGAAATCATATCTACCATAAAGTCTTGATCCCCCCCCGACAAATCTGTTAAATATTCCAGATTAATAACTTTATATTCTTGCATATTGCTAGTTTGTAATTATTCAAACTAAAATACATAGAATTTGAGATAATAAAAGCAAAAGGGTTATAAGTTTCCTTACAACCCTTCGGCTTTAATTTAATTCACGCTCTCGGAAACTTATACGTAAGGTTTATAGAAAGGTTACAAATATTTTAAAAAACTTTAATTTGCCTCAAAACAACCTATTGAAGGCGGATTTTGCCTATTAACACCATCCTGGTCAAATTGGTAAACACCAGGGTTTGGAGGCAATAATCCTTTCCCTTTTGCTGGACTATTCGGCTTAAGGTGATAATCTTCGTCATTGTAGGTTGATAAGCTAATGTTTGGATTGACAAATAAAGGATCTTTATTAAAAACATTAGAGCTAGAAAGCCCTGCCTTAGTAGTTCTTATTAAATTATTTTCAACCAAAATAGTTGGCGTAACTGTATGTTTGAAATCTGTAAAATATTCTTCTTTTAATGTGCCCCAAATTATATTATTATTCAGATTCACTTTTAGCAAATCAGTGAAATAGGTAGAAGAAATTTTCAAATAATCAGAAAAAGTGACAGCTGAAGTTTGTCTATTAGTGAAATTATTTGTTTGAGCAAATGTATTAAATGCTAAATCATAATCACCACCAAGTTGAGTGAAAAATGCATATTGACCGCAAGAGAATATAAGGTTATTAAAGGCTTTGATTTTCGCTCCTATTCCAAATATACCTGTAACGGTGCTATACTTAATAATTGAATTGCTTATTAAGACTTCTGGTTGAATTCCATACAAAGGAAATGTTCCAGCAATAACACCATATACTGAATTTTTTATGGTAGTATAATTAATTTTATTTTGAGTGCTACCTGGCAAAAATTGAATCGCATTCCATTGCCCTGGTTCATTTGAATATTCGATTTCTCTTCTATCCCCTTGAAATGTAACTGAATCTAGTCTTGTCCCGTTAATTTCTAAAGTGCCTTTTGCTAATACAATGGCATCCTTATGCAAATAAACTTTTACACCTGAATTAATTGTCAACTTACTCAATGAATCAATTAAAACAACTCCATATATTACATATGGTAAATCATTATTCCATGTAATATTACCTGTCAAAATGCTATCAGAATAAAAATGCGCATTTTGTCCATAAGAAACAAGTTGAATTTTTTGGAGATTCCCATTGGTAGAAAAACTGATGGAGTCAGCAATTAAAAATGGCAATTGAGCTGCGTTTGTTTTTACCGTTACTTCTACAAAAACAAAAATAGAATCATTGGCTCTGATTTCAATATTTCTTGGATGATTTCCTACAATACCATCTACATTCAATCGATAGGTGGCAAAGCCATTATCTTCAACTAAATCAATTGCTGCAATTTCAACTGCATTATTATTTTTATTATAAACTTTAAATCTTTTTGTGATGCTTGACACTGTAGTAAAAACTGTATCAAACAAAATAGTGTCTTTTGAGAAATTTAATTTTGCAGATGAATCAGTAGTTAACACTAATTCCTTCTTACAAGAAAAAAACATCCCAGCAATAAATAATACTAAAACTCCTTTTATTAATCCAGCCATAAAGTCCACAAAGATATTAAAATACGAAGCTTTTCTTAATTTATTATAAAGCAGAAGCGATAGTTGCAATTTTAATGGTTGAAGGCTTAAATTGATGCATTACTTCAGCACAGGAACATAAAGTCGAACCCGTGGTCACTACATCATCAACCAAAATAATATTTTTCCCTGTTATTCTCTCCGGAAATTGAATTGAGAAAACAGATTCCATATTTTCAAATCTCTCATATCTATTTTTACGTGTTTGCGTTTCAGTATTTATATTTCTAATAAGTATATTATTATTAAATTCCACTTGAAGTACATTTCCCAATCCTTGCCCGAAACTATCTGATTGATTATACCCACGCTTTTTTAATTTATGAGGATGAAGCGGCACAGGAATTATTACATCAATATTTTCGAATCTCGATTCAGAAATTATTTGATGGGCAAATAATTTGCCCATCAGTTCCCCAACCTCTATTCTGCTTTTATACTTTAATTGGTGCAAAATATGTTGAACTTTTGAACCTTTATTAAAATATAGAAAAGAGGCTGCAGCATCAATTGCTACTTTTCCCCAAAACAATTTTTCTACTTTATTATTTGGATATAAATATTCATAAGTGTAGGGTAAAGTGCCTCTACAAAAAGTACATAATAAATCCTCTCCATCATACAAATGGTTAGCACAACCCACACATAATTGTGGATACAATAAACCTATAAAATCTTCAAGGTAGTTTCTGATTCTCATAATTAAATATGAAAATCAATTAAAATAAATATTAAAACAACTGCATAATTACAGCTAATTTAAAATTTATTTCGCTTGTTCTTCTTTAATTGCAAGCTGACCACAAGCAGCATCAATATCTTTACCCCTGCTTCTTCTAATATTTGTAATTACACTATTTCTTCTTAGGTAATCTGCAAACTGATCAACTTTATCTTCATTAGCATTTAGGTAATCAGCTAATGCAATTGGATTATACTCAATGATATTTACTTTACATGGGATATGTTGACAAAATTCAACTAATTCTCTCGCATCTTCTAATTCATCATTAAAATTATTAAAAATGATATATTCAAATGTGACTGGATTTTGTGTTTTGTCATAATAATACTTCAAAGCATCTGCTAATGCCTCTAAGGTATTGGATTCATTGATTGGCATAATTTCATTTCGCTTTATATCATTAGCAGCATGAAGTGATAAAGCCAAATTAAATTTAACTTCATCATCACCTAATTTTCGAATCATTTTTGCAATGCCTGCTGTAGAAACTGTAATTCTTTTGTATGACATATTTAAGCCATCCTCAGCTGTGATTCTATCAATTGAATGCAATACGTTAGCATAGTTTAATAATGGTTCACCCATACCCATATAAACAATATTTGTTAATGGCATATTATAATATTGTTTTGATTGTGCATCAATTAATACTACTTGATCATAAATCTCATCTGCATTTAAATTACGTTTACGATCCATGTAACCTGTTGCACAAAACTTACAAGTTAAACTACATCCCACTTGTGATGAAACACAAGCAGTCATTCTATCTGTATTTGGAATTAAAACACCTTCAACAATATTGCCATCAAATAATTGGAAAGCATTTTTAATTGTTTTGTCTTTACTTTTTTGATAATGATGAATGGACACTGCATTGATTGCATAATTTGCCTCCAATTTCAATCGCAATTCTTTTGAAAGGTTACTCATTTCATCAAAATGTCTTGCTGATTTTGCCCACAACCATTCATAAACCTGCTTGGCTCTGAATGATTTTTCACCCAAACTAATGAACTCTTCCTTTAATTCATTCAAACTAAAAGCCCTAATATCTTTCTTTTTCAAAATTGTCTCCACAGTGCAAAATTAGTTATTACAATTTAGATTTTGAATTTTACCTTTGTTTATGCGTAAAATAAGTGCAGATATTATTTACCCCATTTCACAAAACCCCATTGAAGGTGCTGTAATCATCATTAATGATGAAGGCGTGATATTGGAAGTGCTAAATGATAATGAAGGGCTAATGGATGTAGAGTTTTTCCCTGGTATTATATGTCCTGGATTCATCAATGTCCATTGCCATCTTGAATTATCCCATTTAAAAGGATTAATAGAAGAAAAGCAAGGGATTGTTGACTTTATATTAACAGTACAGAAACTAAGAGAACTACCTATTGAAGAAATTGAAGCTGCAATGTTAATTGCAGACCAATCAATGTATGAATATGGAATTGTTGCGGTTGGTGATATATCTAATACTTCAGTAAGCAAAAAAATTAAACTGGAAAGTAAAATTCAATACCATACATTCATTGAATTGCTTGGTTTCAATCCAAACAATGCGAATCAAATATTAGAAAAAGGATTGCTAATACAAAATGAATTCAAAACAAAAACAAGTATTACAGCTCATGCTCCTTATTCTGTTTCTTCTGAATTATTTAAAAACATAAGTTCATTAGGGGGAGAAAATTTACTAAGTATTCATAATCAAGAAAGTGACGCAGAAAATATTTTTTCAATGAATGCTAGTGGTGATTTTACAAAATTATTTGCAAGTTTCGGAATCGATATTTCGTACTATAAAGGGAATAATCAAAGGTCATTACCTAGTTACTTGAAATATTTTTCACATCATAAAATCCAATTAGTTCATAATACATTTAGCAATATAGAAGACATCCAATTTGGAATGAATTCCAACAATGAATTGTATTGGTGTCTTTGTCCAAAAGCAAATTTGTATATAGAAAGTCAATTACCAGAATTATTAAATTTAATGGAGAATGGATGTAAAATCACAATTGGAACTGACAGTTTAGCATCCAATAATTCATTAGATATCTTAGATGAAATAAAATGCATTCAACAATTTTTTCCACAAATAACTTTAGATAAATTACTTACTTGGGCTACTTTGAATGGTGCAGAATACCTAGGTTTAGCAAACAAATTAGGAAGTATTGAAACAGGCAAAAATCCTGGACTTAATTTAATTAGTCATGATTTAAAAACCTTGCAAAAAATAATATAAGGGCAAAAAAAAACACCCGCTATTGCGGGTGTTTTTTTTGATTAACAAACAACTATTGTAATACTTGAATTCTTTTTGAGATGTGAGTAGAAGTTCCTTCTAACACTACATTATAAATTCCTGGGCTCAATGAACTTGCATCTACTTGGATTTTATCTTTCGATATTTTACCAACAGTTTGCGTGAACATTAATTGACCATTTGTATTAAACACTTTCAAACTTAATTGATCTTGTTTAGCTAATTGAACATCAATTGTAAACAATCCTGTTGTAGGATTAGGATATGCTTTAACGAATTTCTCATTCGCTTGTAATTCAACACCTGAAACTATTACAGTAACTGAATCTGAAGTTGTATCAGAACCACAAGTACTTGTTGCAATCATTGATACATTATAAGTTCCTGTTTGAGTATAAGTATGACTTGGACTCTCAGAAGTACTTGTTCCAGTATCACCAAAATCCCAAGCAAAAGTAGGAGGTACATCAGAACTAGTTGTATTTGTAAAATTAACTAAACCATTTGTACCAATAGCAGTATTGAAACCTGCAACTGGAGCAGCTTGATTAACAACTACTACTACTATTGTATCATTACTTTTGTCAAAATCTGAAGTATCAGCAGTCCATAACTTAATAGTATAAACTCCATCAGCAGCTAAATTTGCACGAGTAGTAAATTGGAATAATTGTGTTGCATTTCCAGCGATTGAAGGTACAGTTCCTAAAACTGGAGTTCCTCCATTTACAGAATAAGCAACATTCAAATTTGAAATTTGCACTGCTCTTGTATTTTCAATATTTACACGAACGAATGTGTTTTGCGATAAGGCACAACCCGAAGCTAAACCAACAGTTGAAGTTGGTCTAACATCAATAGTACTAATAATTACATCTTGAGTTAAAGTATCATTTTCACAAACATTAACAGCAATTAATTTTACTTGGTATGTTCCATCTTGTGCATAGGTATGATTTGCATTTTGAGTAGTAACAGTACCAGAGTTATCACCAAAATCCCAAATGTATGCAGTTGCATTTAAACTTGTGTTTACAAAAGATGCACTTCTTTTTGAAACATTAGCAGTGAATACCGATGTAGCAGAAGGTGCAACAGTAGTAATTACTTTGTTGGAAGTTGCTGGTCCACCACTTTGACATACTTCACTTGATGTAACCACACAATTTACAGTATCTAAATTAGAGATACTGGTAGTTGTATAAGTAGAAGCAGATTGATTTGCAATTAAACCACTGTTTTTATACCAAGCATAAGTTACACCTGTTCCTCCATTAACTGGAGTAGCAGTAAATGTAACTGAAGCACCTTTACATATTGCTCCAACTGCTGATGTACCAACAGAAACACTAACTGGTAAAACAGGATTTACTTTTGCTTTGAATCCATTAGAAACAGTAGCTGCACCTTGAATACAAGCAGAGTTAGATGTTATTGTACAAGTAACTGAATCATTATTAACTAATGTTGATGTTGTATATGTTATAGCAGTTTCTGAAGGAAGTAAAACTCCATTCTTTTTCCATGAGTACACTGGTGCAGAACCTCCATTTGAAGGAGTTGCAGTAAATGTAACACTTGAACCTGCACATGAACCTGAAGGTGATGAACTAGCTACATTAATTGTAACTGGAGCGGCACCTGCACTCACAGACATAGCAATCACATTTGAAGTATCAGGGCTTCCAGATTTACATTTTTCATTAGAAACCATACTTACTGAAATTAAATCACCATTCACTATAGATGTGCTTGTGTATGTAACACCAGTTTGTCCGACTACAAGAGAACCATTTTTTAACCATTGGTATGTTGGAGCTGTTCCACCATTGGTCGGTGTAGCAGTAAATGTTACACTTTGTCCTGCACAAATAGTACCTGATGGTACAGCAGCAATATTTGCACTTACTGGTAGAATTGGATCAACAGTAACAATTCTTGAATCTGAAACTGGATAACCTTGTGAGTTTGTTACAGTAACTGTATAGGTACCTGCAGTTGAAACATTAATAGTTTGTGTGGTATCACCTGTTGACCATAAATATTTTAATCCTGCATTAGCAGCATTTAATTGAATTGTTGAGCCTGCACAAATTGAAGTATCAACACCTATATTTACTACAGGAGGTGTTGCTGGAGTACCAATATAAGCTTCTAACATAAATCGGCCTAGTGTTCCATTTGCTGTTGGAGTTACACCACCAGCAAGTGGTGCTGTGTAATATCCATTTGCTCTACCTGGACTTTCTGGTTGTGTTCCAACAGGGAAATAACCAGTAGCATTTGCAACTTGACCTAAACCAACATAAAAATCACCATTTACAACTTTCGTAGTCGATAATGCTAATGTTTTATATTTATTTAAATCACCAGCCACTGGACTATAATCTGCAGATTTAGCAAGAATAGTACCTGCTGCATTTGTAACTACTGCAAAAATTGTTTTACCAGCTGTAGCTGCATTGTTTGCTAAGAAAATACGAACACTATCCACTGTTCTAAATCCATTTGAATTATATCTGTTCAATAATAATCCTGCGCCAGTATTATAACCAATTGAACCTGTTACAGCAGATAAATCACCATAACCATATAAATTACTATTGTTTACTTGTCTAAATGTTGCAGAATTATTTGCGTTATTATTATCATTACCAACACTTACTGTTAAAGTATCCGCACCTGCTAAAATGGTAGCACGTGGACTGAAATTTACAGTTGTACTAGCACCAGTTGGCAAGTTAACATTTTGTGA
The DNA here is from genome assembly GCA_965279595.1 of Sphingobacteriaceae bacterium. GTDB lineage: Bacteria > Bacteroidota > Bacteroidia > Sphingobacteriales > Sphingobacteriaceae > CAIKLP01. Next base: position 1,300,005 of record OZ257246.1, on the reverse strand, counting down.
ATTTGCAAAAACATTTGCTCCTTTGATTGCCAATGAAACTGGGTAATTCAACATTTCGGCAGCACCTAAATTTTTAACAACTGCTGAAACAGTTTGTGGTGCACCAAATGTTACTGGATTATTTCCTAATGCATATACAATTTGCACATTTGCATCATTCAACAATTGTGTGGTAGTTAAAGTAATTGCTGGTCTAAATGCACTACTTAATGTTAAAGTATTTGTTCCAGCTAATGTTGTTGATGTACTACTTTTATTTCCCGCTGCAACATCTTGATTACAGTTAGAAGTAAGATTTGATGCAGTAAGTGCAGAAGTAATATTCCACTCAAATGCAACATAAACTCCTGCACCTGTATATGTGAAAGCAGAGTCAAAAGTAATTGTATATTTTCCAGTTGTAGCTGGTATAGTTAACGCACCATCATATACTTTTTTCATAGCACTTGGTGTAGTCAACAATGTTGCCCAAGTTGTACTTTTCAAATAAGTTGCATCAGTTGTATTAACCATGTAAACTTTAATGTTTCCAGAAACTGAAGCAGTTGGAGCTGTTGCAGTAGAATAAGCTAATGCAGTAATAGTTGCACCACTAGGCAACTTGCTCATTTCAGCAACTGGATAAATTGCACAAGCTCTATTGAACAATGCATTTGTAACTGGAGCTCTAGCACTTGCTGAAGTTCCATTCTCTGTTTGCATAGCCGTAATCAATACTGGAGCTTTTATTGTTCTGCTTCCAGCAGCTGTTGTAATTGTTGGAATTTGTGCATTGCCACCAACTGTTGCACCTGTATATGTTCCATCAATTACGTTACCAATGGTAGCAGCTGAACTTATATCATAGGATAGCCAAAAATAATTGATGGCTCCATTTGGATTCAGTGTGACTGGTGTTCCTGTTATGGTAAATGCACCATTTGGAGAAGCAACAACATTACCGAAACGAATAGTAGTGTCAAAAGTTGTACTATTTCCTGTGAACCATAATTTTGCATTACTAATATCTGCAACATTAGTAGTACCTGTAGTTGTAAATGAAAAAGAAGATGCACTTAATGCTGGATTTGCACCTTGTGTTTTTATTTCTACTCTCAATACTGCCTGACGAGTATATGCTTGATAAACATCACCTGTTACTTGTGCTACATAAGTAGAGTCAAAAGTCATTGGAGGTGCTTCATCTAAAGCCACATCGTCTAAACCATAATTTGTTAAAGCAAAATCTGAAGTTGCTTCAAAACGAATATCTACTGAATCATTTGTTGGTCCACCGAAACCATTTAAAATGATTGTTTGTTGAGACCAATTTGGAAATAAAACATATGATGATGCACCAACTTGAACCCAAGTATTTGTTTTCCGAACAAAAACTCTAATTGCGTCTGCACCACTTGTATTTTTCAAAAAGAAAGTTAAACGAGGAAATGTAAACGAGGTCATGTTTACATTGTTAAAAATCAAATCTGCTTTACCCAAATTTGAAATTGCCCATGTGTCAAAAACTGCTGAGAATCCTACACCACCGTTTCCTGGATCTAAACCAGCATTGGGAAATTGACCAGCTGAAGTTGTTCCTAAAATAGGATCATCACTTCTATACCACTTTACTTGGCCTGGAGGAACTTCAGTTCCATCTGAAGTACCTGTACCTAATGGATCTGAAACTGATGGAGGTCCAGTAGGTGGAAATGTACCATTAAAATTTTGTGTAAATGCTTGCCCAAAAGAGGACGAAACTGTTAGGAATAGGTAGGCGATTCCTAAAAGTCCGAAGAGAAGTAATTTCCTCTTCTGATTTTTTTGTACCGTTTTCATCATAATTTTTATTGTTTTTTAGAATATTAAATATAATAATATTATTACAATAATTTTACAATGAATTGATAATTAATTCGATTTATGCATAATTAGGTGCATAGTACCAAATAAAATTTGGTTATTGGGTTAATATTTTAAGTTAAACAAAATAATATTTTGTAAGGAAATAAAAATCTTGATAAATAATTAATGCTGGATGATTAAATTTCGATGGATTAAAGTTCTTTCTCCTTTCAATTCCAATAAATAAAAACCATTATACAAATCATTCAAATTTATTTGAAAATCATTTGATGAATTATTGTTCAGTTGGTAGGCAAAAGATTTAACTAATTGTCCATTCAAATTAAAAATATTAATACTAACAGGTTCAATAAATTCAAGCTCAAAATGCAATTGTAAAAATTCCGAAACCGGATTTGGAAAACTTCTGAAGTAGTTAATATTTTTCGTTAAATCAATATTATTAAAATTAATTAACACAAGTTTACTGTTGGAATTAATGCAATTATTATTTGAAACAACATCTAAGGTGACAGTAAAATTTCCATTGTTATTATAGGTATGAGAAACACTCGAACCTACTGTTTGATTCCCATCTCCAAAATCCCATTGATACAAATTCCCAATTACAGCTGCACTTGTAAATTGAACTGTCCTTTGATTAATATTAAAATTAAAATCAGCTAAAGGTATTGGATTAACTAATATGCTTATCGTATCTGCAGTATAACATTCTCCTTCATCAGTTTCAACAATCAAATTATGAATGCCTACAGATAAATAGCTTGGCTTTATTATTACTTGCTGCCCAGTATCACCGCTAGACCAGTAAACCCCATTGGTGCTTCCTGCATTTAGAAAAACAGAATCTCCAAAACAAATACTTTGATCAACACCTAAATTAATTTTTGCTGTAGAACCAGCAACAAAATTTACAGAATCAAATTTTGCAATTCCACTACTTGCATAAGGAAATGATATTCCTGAAGAATGAAAAAATTGGGGCTGACAATTTGTTTTAATATTTAGAAAACCAAAATTTGCACCATCGTATAATCCATTGCCAGCTTGATCAATGATTTTAAATTTTACTTTTTGATTTTTTAATAATTGAATAGTATCAATGTGAGTAGCAGTTAAAATATTATATGGAATTACATTGATATAACTTCCAGAAGATTTAATCAAAGTGTCTGAATTAAAATCTTTCAAAGTCCATGAAACCTCAGAAGCATTTTGATCTGTAAGTGTAGTAACAATTATTTCAGTATATGTTGCTGGAATAACATTGATGTTAATAGTATCTTTTGAAATACAAAGGCCACTACCAACAATTACTGAAATGGTTCGCAAACCTAAATTCCCGAATTTCCCTTTAACTGTTTTTAACCTTGTTGTTTCGCCGGTTGACCATAGATATGGCCCATGATCACCCGCATCTAACTCCAACTCTTCAGTGGTTAAAATTGTTTGATCAAGACCTAAATCAATAAAATAATTCCCAGCAGTAAAAACTATAGAATCCCATGATGCATTAGGAAGAGGTAATTGTCCTCCGTATGGAAGACTACCAGATCCTTGCAATAAAGTATCAGTACAAACATTTTTCAAAACATAGCTTCCTGTATTTGTTCCATCAAATAATCCATCTCCAAAAGAATCTGTTATTTTGAATTTATACTTCTCGCCAGGAATTAAACAAAAAACATTTTGATGAGTTGATGCAGTTAAATTATATGGATTTACATCTTCATAATTTCCGGATTCGGCTACAATAATTTTACCATTTTCTTGAATTAATTTCCATTTAACTTCAGATGCATAAATATCATTTACCAAATCAAGTGTGTATAAAATCCCTCTACAACTATCAATATTACTACTAATGTAAAAATCTCGAATTGCAACTCCAGATCCATTGGTACCAGCATCCTCATGTAAGAAACCAAATCTTACACTATCCTTTCCATAAAAGGGTGATAGTATAATATTTTTTTGTTTCCATTCAGCTGCACCTGTTAATGAATCATAAACGTTAAAAGGACCATTGCCAATTGATGCAACAATTTTAACTTTTGAATTTCCAACTTGTTTATAAACGTATTGAAAATTAGATCTTATTTTGCTATACACTGATGTTGATCTAAAATCAAAATAATCTGTATATAATAAATTTGCTGAGCTGTTGCAATTACAGGTATCATCATTTGAAGCCCAAAAACCACTACCTTGAAATCCTGGAATATGAAATCCTTGTGAAGATAAAGATATCGTATCACCGCTCAACCAACCATTAGCACCCGCTGCTTTGGATTGTTGCCAATCACAAGGAATTTCTTGATTTGCTAGATATGGAAATGTTTCAGAGGGATTTGGTTGAACAACTGCAGTAATTGAATTTGAAGAATTTCCTAAACAAACTTTGCTAATCTTCCAATTAAAAAAATAATAATATCTATCTGTTGCAGTATTAAAATTTGAAGCAGTAATTGACAATAAACCATTTGAAGTGTATGGATAATTTGCTCCTGAATTTGCTCTATACAAAATTCCTGATCCACTTGTCACTTCTAAATTTACAAAATAGTTCCCTTGATTAAGAATTACTCCAACTGGCACTTTGGTATTTATCACTCCAGTTGAATTAATTTGAAAAGGTGCTTTCTGCAAAACATAACCTCCTAATGCAGGATCTTTTGACCAAAAAACAATATTTCCTGCAACAGGATTATTGCTTCTAAGCACCATAGAATCTATACTTATCGGCGACAGACAAGTAAATATTTCACCATTTGTAAAATTTTGTGATGGAAATGTGGAACTGAAATCAGATGGGCTTGGGCCTACTGTTGCTGTAATATTTTCAACATTTGATTCCAATGCTTTGAATGTAGTGCTATTAATTACATTCCTAGAAATTGCTACGCCTTTTCCAATAATTCTATTCGCTGAATCCAACCAAAGAAGTTGATTGTTTACATTTGAAATATTTGCAGAAAGTTGAGTTACACCTGGCCCACAATTAGCAGTAGCACTAAGATTGGTGGGGATTGTATTAATTGGGCATTGTGCTTTACTAAAACTCAATAACACAATAAAGAAAAATAACAAGAGGTAAAACTTTTTCATAGTAGTAATTTACTGGTGAGTAAATTTACGAAAATTAAAGTGAATCGATAAAAGACGCATTTAGTTCTTTTTCAATAAACAGAAGGATATAGTTTTATTGAGTTTTTTACAAAATTTTTATGCCCCTAAAGAGTGAAATATGTAAAAAAAATTAAGAGTAAATTTCAACTTTATCGTCAGCAAATGATCTTACTGCATCTGCAATTGATTGAGCATCATATTCGCATTCACGCCACAATTCAGGTTGTTCACCGTGTTCAATAATTTTATCAGGAATTCCTAAACGTTTTACAGAGGCTTTGTAATTATGATCAACCATAAATTCTACTATAGCTGATCCTATTCCACCTGGAATACATCCATCTTCCACAGTTATGATTTTATTAAATTTGGCAAAAATTTCATGTAGCATCAATTCATCCAAAGGTTTTGCAAAACGCATATCATAATGGGCTGGATTGATTCCTTCTCTTCTTAATTCTTGACAAGCCTCAATAGCAAAATTACCAGGATGACCCAATGTTAAAATTGCAATTTCTTCTCCATCACAAATTTTTCTACCCTTTCCAATTGCTAATAATTCAAATGGTGTTTTCCAATTTACCATCACCCCATTCCCTCTTGGATATCGAATACAAAATGGTCCCATGTCATCTTGTGAACCAGTGTACATAAGGTTTCTGAGTTCTTGTTCATTCATTGGTGCTGCAACAACCATATTAGGTATACAACGCATAAATGCAATATCATAAGCACCATGATGTGTAGGTCCGTCAGCACCTGCAACCCCAGCTCTATCTAAACAAAATACCACATTCAATTTTTGCAAAGCCACATCATGCACTACTTGATCATAAGCTCTTTGCATAAAAGAAGAATAGATATTACAAAAAGGAATTAATCCTTGAGTAGCCAATCCGGCTGAAAATGTTACTGCATGCTGTTCAGCAATACCTACGTCGAAAGCTCTATCAGGCATAGCCTTCATCATTATATTCAATGAGCTTCCGCTTGGCATTGCAGGAGTAATCCCCATTATTTTAGGATTCTTTTCAGCAAGTTCTACTAAAGTATTTCCAAAAACTTCTTGATATTTAGGAGGTTGCGGTTCGGCATATTTTGCTTTTTTAATTTCACCTGTAATTTTATCAAACAAACCTGGTGCATGCCATTTAGTTTGATCTTTTTCAGCTAATTCATACCCTTTACCTTTTACAGTAAGGCAGTGTAATAATTTGGGGCCGGGTATATCTTTTAAATCATTTAAAACTTTAACTAAATGATCTATATCATGACCATCAACTGGCCCAAAATATCTAAATTTCAAAGATTCAAAAAGATTACTTTGCTTCAATAAAGCACCTTTAATTCCTTTTTCAACTTTCTTTACTATTTCCTGAGCATTTGGACCAAACTTACTGATGGTTCCTAATATTTTCCAAACATCTTCTCTCACTCTATTATAGGTATGTGAGGTAGTAATGTCAGTTAAATATTCTTTTAGTGCACCTACATTTGGATCAATAGACATACAGTTATCATTCAGGATAACGATTAGATTAGAATTTTCCACACCTGCATGATTCAGCGCTTCGAAAGCCATTCCCGCTGTCATAGCACCATCACCAATTACGGCAATGTGCTGTCTATTATTTTCATTTTTATATCTTGATGCTACTGCCATTCCTAATGCTGCAGATATAGAAGTAGAAGAATGTCCTACACCAAAGGTATCGTATTCACTTTCGCTCCTTTTAGGAAAACCACTTATACCTTTATAAATCCGGTTTGTAGCAAATACATCCTTCCTTCCTGTAAGAATTTTATGTCCATAAGCTTGGTGACCTACGTCCCAAACTAATTGGTCATCTGGGGTATTAAAAACATAATGTAATGCAACTGTTAATTCAACAACACCTAAACTAGCTCCAAAATGTCCCCCATTAACTGAGACCATATCAATAATATATTGTCTCAGTTCTTTACTCACTTGTTGAAGTTGATCTTCTTTAAGTTTTCGTAAATCAGCTGGAAATGAAATGTTTTTAAGTAGCTCGCCCGCTTGAATATTCATGAATTTTATTGGTACAATTAAACAAATATATTAAAAAGCTATTTATCCCTAACAGATAAATGAGGGAAATGTTATTCTTAAGGGTCATTATGCCTCTAAATAGCTAATGCTGTAGACATTATCCACCAATTGATTAATTAGCTAATTAGGCAATTAGCTAATTAAGGGGAAAATCCTATTTTTGTTGACAATTATGAACTGGTTTCAAGAAAAATTCGAAATAAAACTACCTCAATTTGAGGGGCCATTTGACTTATTACTTTTCTTTATAGAAAGAGATGAGTTGGATATATATGATATTCCAATTGCAAAGATCACAAACGATTTCTTGAAATATATTGAGGAGATGACAACACTCAATATTGAAATTGCAAGTGAGTTTATTTTAGTTGCAGCAAGATTAATGCAAATAAAGGCTAGGATGTTATTACCTCGTCCAGAGATTGATGCTGAAGGAAATGAAGTCGATCCTCGAAAAGATTTGATTCAAAAATTATTAGAATACAAAAGATTCAAAGAAGCATCTGCTGAATTAGAAGTTTACCAAGAAGAAAGAACTAAACAATTTCGAAAAGGAAATTTCGCTACAGACTTTGGTTTGGTTAGAGCAAATGCTAGTCAAGAAGACGAACTACAAACTCTTGATTTATATAGATTATTGACAGTCTATCATAAAGTTTGGAATAGACATCATAATAAGCCGGAAGAGGTTAGACATACTGTAATTCAATATCCTTACACTATAGAAGAACAAAAAATTTACTTAAGCAAACTTTTAATTTCAAATGAAAAATTAAATTTTGAAACAATATTAGCGGAGAGTAAAGATAGGGTTCAATTAGTTTATTCCTTTTTAGCAATATTGGAAATGTTACAACAGGAAATGATAGATATTCAAATTGGTTTAGGCTTTAATAATTTTTGGATTTCTTCAAAATAATTTCTTATTTATCGATCAAAATATAAGTTTCTAAATGAACTTTTTAAACCAAAAGTTATCATGTTTGCTTCTTGAGAATTAGCAGCAATTTTTTCATTTCTAAAAATATATCCAATTTCTAATCTAAGATTTGTTTTAGGATTAATAACATAACCCAATCTAGCATCTATATAAACGAAAGAAGCAGGTATTCCTTGTAATAATTTATTTCCATACTCTTTATCGCGATTAACATAGGACAATAGAATATCCTTCCCAACATTGGTTCCACTTATAGAATCTAATCCATACTGAGCATAATTAATTTGAACCATAGAACTCCAATTCCCAATAGAATACTCCAACCGACTGACAGATTCCCAAAAATTAGAACCTAATGGATGAGCTAATGCATCATTAAAATGTGAGTAGCTTCTCAATGAAGTATTGTGCGCATAAGTATATGGTTTAACTAGATTAAACTCTGTAAAACCATTTAAATTTTCAATTTGAAATATATCTTTTGATTTAACACCCAATTGCATTCCAAATTTATTTGCCCACCATCCAGTATTTTTGAAATACTCATCTATCTTTAATTCATCTAACAATAATTGTCCGTAAACTTTTGTGTTTTTTGTTAATTGATATTTTAAATTCAATCCAACAAGTGCATTGTCAGTTGAATTAGTATTGTATTCAGCTGTTCGCAAAAAAATAATAGGATTTACATAACTCATTTCAAATCCTCTTTTTCCAGAAGAATCATCATCTTGCCATACTACAGCATCAAAAAATCCCAAAGTTAATTTCTTACTAATATTCCAATCTAAAAAATGCATTACTGCCCATTTTCTTCGATAGCTTAAGTCAGCTGATAATATTGGAGCAGACGGATCAATATGCTGCATATAAATTGATGCATACTGTAATTTATCGTTTTCAAAACTAACTTTAAAATAAGGGTATGGAACAGCAACATCTGAAAGAAGTAACGACCGATATCCATCACCTATAAACATTTTATCATTTGCTAAATGGAATGTGAAATTTCCGGTACGATAGGCAATGTGGGCAGTTGAATAGGAATAATCATACACGTTAGTGATTGAATCTTTTGATTTAGTCCAAACTTGTCCAAAAACAGTTTGATTTCTTTCGAATAAAGAATCTAAATATGTTGGGAACACTGTTTGATTTTCGTATATCTGTAATCCAAAAGTAAATTTTGAATTTACATCACCTTTAAATTCAAATCCTCTCGTATTGTTCCATAAAAATCGATTTTCGTTTTGTTGAGTTCCAATTGAAAAATCGGGTAAGTAACTAATTAACAATCGAGAATTGTTATATTGTATTTTAATCAATTCTTCTTCAAATAATTTTCTTTTAACCCAGCTTTTTTTGTTTGATACTTTAAATGAATTTGAATCACTTTCATAATAAGGTTGCAATGATGAGTGCTTGTGCTTACCATCATCATACCAAGAATTATATTTAGATGAGAAATGATAAATAGGAATGAATTGAGCTTGACTCTTTAAAATTGGACTAAAGAGAAATAATGTAAACAATAAAAAAAAATTAAACTTACAAAACCACTTTTTCATGCGATCCAGATTTACTTTTATATCTCATAAAAAAATGCCCGCTTACCCCAATTACAATTAAACTAAAAATCAAACTAAAACTTCCAATATCTTGCAATAAGAAACAGAGTACTATAAAGAAAAGTGAAAGAGCAGGAATAAATAAACTTATTCTTGCATGTGACCAACCTCTATCAAGTAAAAAATGATGTAAATGTTGGCGATCAGCATAGAATGGAGACTTCCCTTCAAGTATCCTAATAATGAATACACGTAAGGTATCAAACAAAGGAATAAATAAAAATCCTATTCCTACTGCAGGTGATGATTTTATAAATGGATCAGCATTTGTCAGTGCATCAAATCTATTTAATTCAATAAATTGAATACACAGTATAGAAAGTATAAAACCAATTATATATGCTCCAGTATCACCCATGAATATTTTAGCTGGATAATAATTGAATTTAATAAATCCAAGAAGCGAACCACATAGGGCAATTGAAATTCTACACCACCCTAATTCATTCATTAAATAGAAAGTAATAGCGAAACAAGCACTAATAACTATTCCCATACTAGTAGCTAATCCATCTATTCCATCAATTAAATTAATTGAATTAGTAATAACAATAATAGTAAAAATTGAAAAGGGAATTGAAATGAACATTGACAGTTCAAATACACCAAATAAACCATACAAGCTTTCCATTCTTACATTTGCAAAATACACTACTAAAAATGCAGCGATTAATTGAAGTGCAATTTTAAAATTTGCATTTAAACCTAATAAATCATCACGAATACCCATTGCGAATATTATCATGCAAGAGGCAAGAAAAAAATTGCTAAATTCTATACTAGTGGTTTTAATAAAAAGTATACATGCAAATAGAAAACCAAAAAAAATAGCTACACCACCAATATTTGGAATGCTGCTTCTGTGCACTTTTCTTATATGGTCTGGCTTATCGAAAAAGCTGCCATTAATTGCTACTTTAATTAATGTTGGTGTAGTGAACCATACAAAACTAAACGAGGTAACAAGCAAGAGGACTAATTTAAAAAGTTCCATTATTCTATTTTAACTAATTCGCCTATTTGGTTTTTAATATTAGCATTTGGTACTAAATCTAAGGCTAATAAATCTAATAATTTTTTCGATGAGGTATTTCTACTAATTGAATTAATGAATTTTTCATCTCGGTAAATTCTAATATCCTCTTTATTCAAATATTTTTTATACTCAATATTTAATCGCATTAATAAATCTTCTTTTGAGTTACAGACATACCCTGCGTTGTTTTGCAAAATACTTTCTTCAATATCACCATTATCAGACTGTGGTAAGAGAATAGGTTTTTGCAAAGCAAGATAATCATATTGCTTTGAAGTGATGATTTTATCTCGATTCGCATACTTTAAATGTAAAAACATAGATGCTTCATACATATAATCATACAATATTGGCAACTCAACTCTATCAGTAATATTCGTGTAATCCCTAAGATTGAAATTGTTTATAGCCTCCTTTAATTCTTCGGATTCAGAAGACCCAATAAAATTCAATTTAAAAAATTCAGGATTAATTTTATTTTCTTTAATAAAACTACTTATGACTTCAAAGAAATATACGTTTTCAAATTGTTGTAAATGTAAAGTGCCTGCATATAAAATAGAGAAAACATCGGGCTTGCAATTAATTCTTTCAAAATTTATTTCATCAGTATTAGCGCCATTACTTACCACATGAATTTTATGTTGAAATTCATGTGGAAATGTTGCTTTCAAACTTTCAGATACTGTTATAATATAATCAGCTCTGCGAAGAAACTTCAATTCATCTTTTCGCTGTAGCAACTTCCTTAATTTATCAGATAAAATACTATATCCTAAAGTATAGTATCCAAGTGTCCATGGGTCTCTATAATCAACAACCCAATTTACACCATATTTTTGTTTTAAGTAATGACCAATATTTAAACTTGAATATGGAGGTGCAGAAGTAATGACAATGTCACCTTTCTTAAATTGAAATGCCTTTTCAGATTCTATTTCCAGGTAATTCCTGTAAAAATCATAAACATCTCTTTTATTTATTATTAAATAAAAAAAGTGAATAATTTTATAAAGAAGTATCCAATTTCTTTTTATACAATAATTAGATATGATATAAAACCAATGAACATGATTTATTTGGTAACTATTATTTTCATGTGGAGGATTTGAATTTGCATCACTAGTACAATAAATAAGCTTTATATCTATTGAGCTATTCTCAAATATTTTCTTGAAATATTTAATTCTATTTACTGCAGTTCTAGTATCTGGTAAATACCAAAATGAGAATAAAAATACGCGCATTATCTAAGATAATAAATTAAATGGATTATCAATTTTATTTAGTCGAGGCTTTCATAAACAGAATTATTGCTCACATACTCTTTAACTAAATTCTTTATTTGACTAACTAAAATTAAATGATCTCCTTGATCAGCACTAATTGCTAATTTTTCAAACTCTTCTTGAATATAGCTATAATCATATACTTGCACTTGAGCAATTTGAATTTTGGGGTGATGCGTTGGTAAGTTATTTTCTGTATCATTTAACAATTCTTCAAAAAGCTTTTCACCAGGTCGTAATCCAGTAATTTCAATTTGAATGTCTTTACCTAAAGTTAATCCGGAGAGTTTTATCATATTCTTTGCCACCTCAATAATTTTCACTGATTCTCCCATATCAAAAATAAATATTTCTCCTCCTTTACCCATTGAGCCTGCTTCTAATACTAATTGGCAAGCTTCAGGAATAGTCATAAAATAGCGAGTAATTTCTGGGTGAGTAACAGTAATTGGCCCACCCGATTCTATTTGCTTTTTAAACAATGGAATTACTGAACCGTTAGACCCCAAAACATTTCCAAATCGTGTTGTAATAAATGCAGTTTGGTGGTTAGTTAATTGACTTAAACTTTGAATATACATTTCTGCAATTCTTTTACTTGCTCCCATTACATTTGTTGGGTTAACTGCTTTATCAGTTGAAACCATAACAAATTTCTTAACATTATATTTAATAGCTAAATCAGCCATATTTTTAGTTCCCAATGCATTCACTCTAACAGCTTCGAAAGGATTTGATTCCATTAAAGGCACATGTTTATAGGCAGCTGCATGAAATACTTTTGAAGGTTGATATTCTGCAAATATTCTATCCATTGCTTTTGAATCAGAAACATCTGCAATGATGAATTTAGTTACAATGTGGTGACGTTCAATTTTTTTCCTAAGTGACATCTCTAACTCATACATAGGAGTTTCTGCCTGATCTACTAATAAAACTAATTTAGGTTTATAACCTACAACTTGTCTGGCAATTTCAGAACCAATAGAACCTGCAGCACCAGAAATTAAAATTATTTTATTCGTTAACTCATTGAAAATATTTTCTTGATCTAATTTAATAGGTTCTCTATTTAATAAATCTTCAATTCGAACAGTCTTAATTTGACGAGTACTTAATTCACCATTAATCCAGCGAGAAATTGGTGGTACATTTTTTACTTGAATATTTTTTTCTAAACAACTATTTACAATTGCTGCTTTTCTAATAGTTGAAATATTCTGTATTGATAAAATTACTTCAGAAATATTTCTTTTGTCTAATAATCCATTCAAAGCCTCAGTTGCAGAATATATTTTTATTCCAGCAAGTGTTTTACCTATTTTTGAAGAATTATCATCTATAAAGCCAATTACATTCACATCAGATTTCGAATCTTGGGTTAAAGTATTTAACGTAATAATTCCTGATTGTCCAGCTCCATAAATTAGCACATTTCGCCTCGCAGTTTCACCTAATCCAACTAAAGTTATATAAGCAGCTTTGAAAGTAATACGAGTTGATATGAGTGTAAAAATAGAAAGCAATGCATGTATAAGTATAATTGAACTCGGAATAGGGTAATTAATATTTCCGGTATAGTACTTATATATTAGAGATCCAATGAAAATAGAAATACTTGCTGCTGAACAAGCTTGAATTATTCTTATCGTATCATATAAGCTTGTATGTCTAATTATTCCAACATATGATTGAAAAACCATGAAATAAAATAAATAAACAAATGCTACAAAATAGAATCCTTTGCTTATATCAAAAACTGTAATCTGATCTATTTGAAAATTAAATCGAACAATCCACGCAAAAATAAAAGAGATACTTACAAGCATCAAATCTATAGATAAGACTAGCCATCTTGAGGCATACTTGCCTGTGTATCTTTTAAATATATTCCTAACTATTGTCATTCAAGTGAGAAGTGAATATTGAGAAAATTAATTCTGACAAATTTAATGCTAAAAAAAGAACTTTAATAAATTTTTTTAATTACCTCAAATAAGCATATAAAATTGTTTAATTTGGTTAAATACCCAAATAAAGGTACAATATTTTATACTAACCTAGATATATTACCCTTATTAGGCTTCTATATCAGATTAACCTTTTGAAAAGAATTATAAAAATAATGAAGAAAAAATTAGACTTCATTAGGTCATTTATAATTTCATAATCTAGGTTATAAAACAAATACGATTTGAGAAGGACTTTGGATTTTAAACTTTAGAAAAACGTGGCAAAATTTGGCCAGCAGATATATTGGCCATTTGAGAAATAATGGTATTACTGCCAATGACAGCATTTGCACCAACGTTTATATAGGAATCTAAGACTACATCATGGTCAATTGAAACGTTAATATTAATGATACAATGTTGACCTAAAACTGAATTAACTTGAACAACTGCATTTTGTAAAATAACAGATCCAATACCTATTTGGTTTGGAGCAGCAACATAAGCACTTGGGTGTATATAGGTATAAAATGGATGTGTGATTTCTTTTGATAATTTCATTCTTATTAAACTATCGCCAATTCCAATTAATATAGGTAAGTTTTGAAATAAATTCGGGTTGTATTTACCTAAATAAATAACATAATCTGGATAATTTATTGATTCATTTTCATCAAATACACCCACTAAACAATTTAGCTTTTCATGAATCAAATGGGCTAAAACTCTACCATGTCCCCCAAAACCATATACTAAAAACCCTGGATCTTGCTTCACTTTATTTGTTCAAATTATTCAATTAATATTTAACAAATAATCGATGTCGCCCTTCGAATTTCAATCTTAAAATGATATACATCACTACAAGGAAAACACAAATTAAAATTACAATATAAATGTTTGCAAAAATTAAGAAAATATTAACAGCAAGTTGAATAATTGCATAGGCAATTGAAATTAAGACATGACTTACTTTTTTTTCATTTGCTAAATACTGATAGAAATGTGATCTATGTGCAACAAAGATGTTTTCCTTTCTAAAAAGTCTCAAAACAATTGTTCCAACAGAATCAATTCCATAAACAATTAGTATTAATATCCATCTAAAATCTCCAGATTGGATTATCATTTGAATAATTAAAAATGAAACTATGAATGCAATTGATATGCTACCAATATCGCCTGAAAAGCATTTTGCATTTTTTCTCAAATTAAAAAATGCAAACACAATTAGTGAAGCTAACAAACCTTCAAATACTTCTGAAGGAAAAATAGAAAGTGTTGTTTCAGAAACATAAAACAATGTACCTAATACAATGATAGAATATAATGCATGAATGCCATTAATTCCATCCATAAAATTGTAAGAATTAATTACACCAACTACTAAAATAAATGCAGGTATTAAATACATTGGGTGCAACTCAAATAAATTAATTTGATATAGCAAAAGTGCTACAGCACTAAAATGGACAGCTAATCTGTATTTATTATTCAGTGTAATTATATCGTCTAAAAAGCTGATAATGCTTATAGCTATTGTGCCAACTATCAATGGCAAATAATTAGCATAATTATTTTCAGATAGAAATGCAAATAGGAATGCAATAGGGAAAATAATTCCAGCTCCACGAATAGTTATTTTAGAATGAGAACTACGTTCATTTGGTTTATCTATAATATTGAATCTATTTGCTATTCTGAAATAAACTAATTCAATTAGAATAAATATTGCTATAAAAACTGTAAGGCTAATTAGCATTATTAAAGGAATTAATTGTAGTTTTTAAACCTTCTATTGTAGTAACAGGAAGCGTTTTTTTTATAACTGATTTTATTTTTTTATTGCTTACAACATAACTCTCTGTAAGTTTTTTTAACCTTTCTGAATTCAAAGGTAATTTTAATTTATCACCAACTCTTGCAATCAAATTAATGAATCTTGCATTTAGAGGCCAGAGTTTAGGCTTTAAATTCAATGTGGAAGAAATTACTTGAATCAATTGGTTTGTAGAAATAGAATCATCATCTGCAACATTATACACATCCGATGGAATATCATCGCTTTCTATTAACTCATTTATTACAAAACATAAATTTTCAACACTTAAAAATGATCTTCTATTATTAAATGCTGCCAATGGCCATGGAATTCCTTTTGATACTACTTTGTATAATAAATTCAAATTCCCTTTATTCCCTGGTCCATGGATCATACAAGGTCTTAAAATAAAATAAGACTTACCTTCTGGCATTTTTTTGTTTACAATGTATTCTTCTGCCATTAACTTAGATTTTCCGTAATGAGTTTTAGGATTTGGTTTATCATCCTCAGTTAA
Source organism: Sphingobacteriaceae bacterium (assembly GCA_965279595.1). Taxonomy (GTDB): domain Bacteria; phylum Bacteroidota; class Bacteroidia; order Sphingobacteriales; family Sphingobacteriaceae; genus CAIKLP01. Next base: position 1,283,773 of record OZ257246.1, on the reverse strand, counting down.
AACATTATCAACGATATCTGCACTTGCTTTTACTGAACTAATAAAAATAAACTTCTTCGCATCAGAAATCAAAAAGGCATCAAATAACTTTTTTGTGAGCTCTAAATTTGCTTCGTAATAATCATCTGGACGAGAAACATTCTTCAAGTCGTGTGCTTTACCTGCGAGGTGAATAATAACATCAATATTATTCAAAACAACGCTTGTATCTTTTCTATTAAACGCATGTAGAATTAAATTCGAATTAACAGCTAAGTACTTTTTCAAATTACTGCCTACAAATCCATTTATTCCGGAAATTAAAATATTCTTCATTATGATAATATCGATTCTAATTTATCTACTAACAATTCTCGTTCAAATTCTCTATCAAAATAATTTCTTGCATTTTCACCAAGCACCTTCTGTTCATTAACAGTTAAATCCAAGAATTTTTTTATTGTATTCGCAAGTGCTGAAGGATCTTCAGCAGGACTACTAAATCCAGCCTTTGCCTCTTCAATAATTCTTGACCCTTCACCATCTAAACTAGTTATTATTGGCTTACCACAAGCTAGATAAGATTGGATTTTAGAAGGGATAGTGTGGGCAAATATTGGATCCTTTTTGAGAGAAACAATAAGTGCATCAGCACAACTAAAAAAACTTGGCATTTCAGTGCTAGGAAATGCCCCAATTAAATGAAAATTATTTTCTAGTTTAAGTTCCACTATTTTTGTTTGAACATAATTTCTCATCCGCCCTTCTCCTAAAATAATCCAGTGCACATCAATAGAATCATTTTTCAATAAAACTGCAGCATTTAGTAAAGTATCGAAGCTTTGTGATTCCCCAATATTACCAGCAAACATCAATTTTTTACCATTGGGTAATAAGTTTAATTTATCAATTGCCGGATCAGTTACTTTATAATAACTTTCTGTTGAATTTGGGTAATAGATTAATTTATTTTGATCAATATTCTGATTTAAAATATAAGGAATAAATGCTTTTGATTGAACTAAGACTTTTTCTGAGTTCTTATAAATTAATTTAGTTAACCAATTAAGAATACCTAAAATATATTTATTTTTAACTCCTCCTGCAGCTGATATACTTTCAGGCCATAAATCTTGTACCCAAAAATACATAGGCGCTTTTGATTTCAATTTAGCAACTATACCAGGCAGGCCAACTGTTATTGGGGATGGCTCATATACAAATATTCTATCAAATTTTTGATTGATAAACAACATTCGTATTGAAGCGAATAAAGCAAAAGAAAAATAATTTACGAAAAGCTGTATGCCTTTTCCTTTACCTCTAGGAATTAAAGGGGCCCTAAAAATTTTTATCCCATTCCATAATTCGGTTCGCTTATTTAAAAATCCATAACCATTTGAAAAAGTTCCCTTTGGATAATTTGGCTTACCAGTGAGTACAGCAACATCATGTCCTCGTTCTTTTAATGCCAAACACAAATCGTTAATTCTAAAACTTTCTGGCCAAAAATATTGTGTGACAATTAAAATACGCATTTAACTGATTAAGCTGTTATAGTGTGCGTAGTTCTCTGTATGATCTTTTATCCAATTCTTCATTTCAAGAATCATTTCCTGATAGCTTTTAACTTCAAATGAAAAATCTGTTCGGGTATTAATTAAACTCTTGTCTACTTTATACCCATCATAGGGTGCAATCTGTAGTCCAGAATTAAACACTTCATTGAAAATGCCGACTAAATTAAACTTGGAGATTTTCTCTGAGTAAACTAAATGGTATAACCCTGTTATATCGTTTTTCAAAACATATTTAATTGCATTTAACAATTCAATAGTTGTTATACCTGTCCAAAAAGCATTTGTATATCCATTAATTTCTCCACTTTGATTTGCAAACCAATGAAACAATCCAATTCCGTTTTCATTTAATTCTGGACCTATAATTGAAGTCCTAAATGTTAAATCTTTTGAATTATTCAATTCCCCTAACGCTTTTGATTGTGCATAATAACCTCTGCCATTTTTAAAAGCACTTTCCGTATAGGAGCCTTCATCACCTGAAAAAACACAATCGGTACTTATGTGAATTACTTTTGTTTTAGTGTTTTTAGTAGCAGATTCTAAAAAATGAGGTAAATAAGAATTAATCAAGATAGCTTGGTCTGGATTCTCTTCTGCTGTTTTATTTAATAATCCAATACAATTAATAATGACATCTGCATTTGTTGAATTAATTAGATTTTTCAAACCTGAAAAATCTGAAACATCTAACAAAACAGAGGGTTTAATAATGCTTGAATTCCTAGCTACACTAATAATATTGTAATTGTTTTCATCTTCACGGAGGCCAGTAGTTATTACATGACCAGCCATGCCATTTGCACCAAGAACGATAATTGTTTTCAACATTTTATTTATTCCAAATTACTTTATTCACAATACTAGTATAACTTTGAATTACTCTAATTATTCTTGAAGAAACATCTTTAACTAAATACTCCCATGGTAATTTTTGGTCTTCTAAATTAGTTGTATCCAAACAAATGCTAATTGCATTCAATACTTCACTTTTAGTAATACCACCTAATACAATAGTTCCTGCATCAATTGCTTCGGGTCTTTCAGTACTGGTTCTGATACTAACTGCTGGAAATTTCATCATGGCAGATTCTTCACTTATTGTACCACTATCTGATAAAACACAATAGGCATTTTTCTGAAGATTTACATAATCAAAAAAGCCAAAGGGTGGCATATTTGTGATAAGAGGATGAAACTTAATTTTTTTATTTTCAATTTGTTTTTGAGTTCTAGGATGAGTAGAAAAAACAATTGGCATTTGATATTTTTCTGCAACTGCATTGAGTGCCTCAGATAACTTTAAAAAGTTATCACCTAAATCAATATTTTCTTCTCTATGAGCACTAACTACAAAGTAATTATTTTTTGTGAGGCTTAATTTTTCAAGAACCTTACTGCTTTCAATTTCTTTACTGTGTTTGATAAGCACTTCATAAAGCGGAGATCCGGTAACAAAAACATGATCCTTTCTAAATCCTTCACTTAGTAAATATCTTCTTGAATGTTCAGTATAAGTCAAATTGATGTCACTAATATGATCAGAAATTTTTCTATTTATTTCTTCAGGGACATTTTGATCAAAACATCTATTACCTGACTCCATATGGAAAATTGGAATTTTTAATCGCTTGGCTGCAATAGTACATAAAACACTATTTGTATCACCAAGTACTAACAATGCATCAGGCATTTCTTTTGCCAAAACTTCATATGACTTTGCAATTACATTACCAATTGTTTCGCCAAGGTGATTACCAGCTACCCCTAAAAAATAATCTGGTTTTCTTAACCCCAAATCTTCAAAGAAAATTTCATTAAGTGTATAATCATAGTTTTGACCAGTATGTACTAAAATATGGTTATAGTTTTTATCGGCTAATTTTATAATTTCAGCCAACCGAATTATCTCGGGGCGAGTACCTATTACAGTAACAAGTTTTAGTTTCGACATTTATAATTAGTTTGAATATCCTATACTTTTGAGTAAATCTATTAATTCATTTTCTGGCAACCTTCTAGTATTGTGAGAATGATAATCTTCAACATTTGCAATACTTCCAGAGCCTTCCGTAAAATATTTATTATAATTTAAATCTCTGTTATCAGCAGCTACTCTATAATAATCTCCCAAATCTTCTGCTACTTGTACCTCTTCACGAGCCAATAAAGTTTCATATAATTTTTCTGCATGCCTAGTTCCAATCACTTTTACTTCAACATTTGAATTGTAAATTTTCACCATTGCATTGGCTAACTCACCTATCGTTGAAGCTGGTGATTTTTGAACAAAGATATCACCTGAATTTCCATGTTTAAATGCATACAATACTAATTCAACAGCATCATTTAAAGTCATCATAAAACGAGTCATTTCCGGATCGGTAACTGTTATTGGCTGATTGTTTTTTATTTGCTCTTCAAATAAAGGAATAACTGAACCTCTTGATGCCATAACATTACCATATCGAGTACCTACTAAAATTGTATTACCGGAGGTTCTCGATTTAGCAACCATCACTTTTTCCATCATTGCTTTAGAAATACCCATTGCATTTATTGGGTAAACAGCCTTATCAGTACTTAAGCAAATTACTTTTTTTACATTCTGATTAATAGAGGCATTTAAAACATTCTCTGTACCCAAAACATTTGTTCTCACAGCCTCAATTGGATAAAATTCACAAGAGGGAACTTGCTTTAATGCTGCAGCATGAAAAACATAATCAACACCAGAAAGTGCAGAATACAAACTATCATAATCCCTTACATCACCTATATAAAACTTCACTTTTGTATTTTGCAATTCAACACGCATATCATGTTGCTTTTTTTCATCTCTACTGAAAATTCTAATTTCTTTTATATCCGTATTCAGAAATCTTTTCAAAACTGCATTTCCAAAAGAACCCGTTCCTCCAGTTATTAATAATACTTTATCTTTAAACATGATAATATCTTTTAATCAATTTTTAAATTATAAATTTTCTGCTAATAATGTTGCTTTCTCTGATGGCTTAGGGTAGTTAATTAAAACTGCTTTAAAAACGCCTTTAAATACAAATAGACTTCCAGCTGCTGCTCCAATTACTTTGTGTTTAGATATTAGACTTCCGATATCTTTAAGAGTACCTGCACCACCTAAAACAGTTAATGGCAAATTAATTGCATCTCTGACTTTATCAATTAATTCCATGTCATAACCTTTCATCATTCCATCTGCGTCAATGGAATTTACTACCACTTCCCCTGCCCCTAATCTTTCTACTTCCTTTGCAAATTCTATTGGATCCTTACCAGAATTCTTTGTTCCATTATGTGTCCAAATTTCGTACTTGCCGGATTTATTCTTTTTAACATCCATTACCACCACTATACTTTGACTTCCAACTCTATTTCCAATTTCAGTCAACAAATTTGGATTGGTAATTGCCTCGGAACTTATAGATACTTTTTCAACTCCTAATGCAAAAATTCGTTGTGCTTGTTCAACAGTTTTAACACCACCACCATAACACAATGGCATTCGGCATTCAGCTGCTAATGATTCAATTAGTTTAAAATCAGGTTCTCTATTCTGAGTAGTCGCATCTATATCAATAATAATTATTTCATCAACTTCTTTCTCATTAAATATTTTTACAGCATTAATTGGATCACCAACATACTTATGATCTTTGAATTGAACTGACTTTACTAAGCCATTATCTTTTATTAATAAACAAGGTATTATTCGAGGTCTTAACATGATTATATATTAGCAAAGTTTTTCAACAATTGTATTCCATATTGATGACTTTTTTCTGGATGAAATTGTACTCCATAAATATTTTCATGGTTTACTGCACAAGTATATTCAATACCATATTCGCTTCTTGCAATTTCATCTTGAATATTATTACAAGAAAAATAATACGAATGCAAAAAGTAAAAAATAGAGTCTTTTTCTAAATCTTTAAACAATGGATTATTGTTTGTAGGAATTACATCATTCCAACCCATGTGAGGAAGTTGTGGTTTTTGCTTTATAAATTGTGTGTCGAACTTTTTAATATCTCCATCAATCCAACCTAATCCATTTAACTTCCCTTCATCGCTTTTATTTCCAAGCATCTGCATGCCGACACAAATACCTAATACAGGAACCTTTTTCTTCAAAACAAGTTCATCCAACTTTTCTCTCATTCCAGAATTATTTAACTCTTCCATAGCATGGTCAAATGCTCCCACACCAGGTAAAATAATTTTGTCAGCTAAATTTAATTGTTCAGGTGTTTTAACAAATTCTGCTTCAATATTTAATCTTTTATAAATATTAGCGAATGCTTTAAGGTTGCCTAAACCATAATCAACAATTGATATCATCGTATTAATTTTCTTTCGCCTCCAATAAATCGCATTACTTTCATACCCATTTCAATAAAGCCCATACTGTTTTTGTAATCGCGATAAGTTTTATTCTTACCATTCATAATTTCCTGGAATTCTTCAACAGTGAAACCTAATTTAGTGGCTACGTATTCAAAATCTTCCTTTATAGCTTCATCATTATATGGAAGTATTGCTACCTTCTTCAATGCTTCTTCTCTTGTCATTTGATTTGTAAGAATAAGACTTGAGTAATGTGCTAATCTAATATCGAATCCGAATTTCTTGGGCATCCAATAACCTTCATAGAATCTTGTGAATCTTGATTCATAATGTTTCTGTGCATATCGTTGCCATCCAAATTCTTTTTCAAGGAATTGCATAGCTTTTTCCTTTTCAAATGGGATATAGTCTAATGGTTTTACTACAGAAATTCCTTTTACGTATTTATAAAAAATTCTATACTTAAAAATGCTTGCTAATGGAAAAGATTTTAAAGGTCTTGTACCAAATTTAGCATGGATATCTTTAATTTGTCTTAAATCAGATGCATGGTAGTGCCATTCTAATGGTTCTCTTACACATTCAGAAGAAATATTTCCTCCATTCAAAATATATTTAAATCCATTTTTAGCAGCAAAATTCCACATGGCAGCTTGGAAAGCATGGTCTTGTGGAGTATCTACATGACATACTTGGGCTTTAAAAAATGCAGCTTGCAAATCCTTCATTTCTTCCCAATTAATAACTTCTGTATGCAAGTCTAAATTTAAGGAATCAATAATTCTTTCAATATTATTAACTGCTTGTTGAGAATTCCAACCTGCATCAATATGAAAAATTAAAGGTCTTAATCCCAACTTTACTTTGGCTAAGTAGGCCATATAGCTACTATCTACTCCACCACTAATTCCCATTAAACAGTCATAGTCTTTATCCTTCCCTTCTTCTTTAATTTTTGCAACAATCTTCATTAATTCTTTTTCACCCTCTGGACCTGGTTTCCAATTAGGTAAAATATTACTGTAAAAATTATTGCAATGATCACAAACTCCTTTATCATCAAATTTTATTTCTGGATCAGTGGTATCCATAATACAATTTGTACAAATTTGATATTCTTTCTGTTCAACTTTCATTATATATTCTTTTTAGTTAGTAGTATTTTATATTGACCGATAACATGTTGCGCATTAGTTGAAGGTGTAAAATTCCTTATAGCTAATTCTTTCGCATTTTCACCCATTTTTTTTGTCTCTTCGGGATTTAGTACCATGTATTCTATTGCATCTGCTAATTTATTAAAATCTCTTGGTGGAATAGCTATACCAGTCTGCATATGAATAAAGGTATCTGGCTTAGGATTATTTATGGCTGCAATTGATGGAACACCTGAAAAAGCAGCTTCAAATATTGGTCTGCCTGGCGCATCGAAATGAGAAGGAAAACACAATACATCAAACCTTTCATAAACTGGTTGAATGTCGTAGGTTGATCCTAATAAAAAAAACATATCCCCTAATTCGTATTTTTCAATCATCTCAATCATTTCATTTTTCAAACTTTGAGACAATCCAATCATTTTTAAAACTAGCGCTTTAATCCCAGTTACATTTCTAATTTCATCTCCCACAATTAAAAAAACCACTTTCAATCCCTTTGACTTGATTATTCTTGCAGATTCAATAATTTCAATTAATCCTTTTCCATGAAGTAGATTTCCTACAAATCCAACTCTAAATTTATCAGTTACAATTTCATCAATTTGCTCTATAAATTTAAAATCTGATTTTAGTGCATATTTAGGTGTGAATGAATTATGAACAACAAAAGTATTAAACTCATTTGGCAAAGTATATTCAACACTCTCATCAATTGGAATAACTAAATCTACATACTTCAATACCATTCTTTTTATCCATTTATACCTTTTTGAGTCCTGATTATTCCAAAATAAAGATCGAGAATGAATAACCACTGGCACATTAAATAATTTCTTTGCAATAATTGCTGGAACAATCTCTGTTAGTTCGTTTATGTGAATTAGTTCAATATCTTTCCACAATTTTTTTGCTCTATAAATAGACCTCAATGTTGAAGGCAATCTTAATAATTCGCGAAAAACAATTAACCATCTAAAACCTCTATAGTGACTATATTTAGTATTATCAAATCTAGTTAGCCCATAAGTTGTAATAATTTCTTCTGCTATTTCCGAATAATAAGGCACAACAGTACCACGCGTCACTAGAATATATGGATTTACACCCAAAGGTTTTAAATGACTAACTAATTCATATAAACTTCTTGAAGCGCCACCTAATGGACCATCACCATCAATATATAATACTTTCATTAATTTAATTCTAGTTTTTCGCTTTTCTTAAATACTATTTTCTTTTTAGTGAACTCAATTAATATTAATGTAATAATCAATCCAACAAAATTAGAAATATGAAACAACTGTGTTATTGAACCTCCGCTTAACCAAGGGAAAATATAAAAACAAAAATAAGCAGAAAAAATTGCAGCATATGTTTGTTGTTTTTTATAAATGAAATTGGCTAATGCATTGTAAGAAACCCCAATTAATGTACCAGCGATTCCTGCGAATACAACCATTCCTGAGAATCCACCAGCAACCAAACCTTCAGAAAATGGAGTACCTACTATATTATGCCCTTTATCTATTGCATCAAGTGGTAATCCCGCTAGATATATTAACATCCAATCGTAGTGGTAATTCATCCACATAAATAAATTTTCTCGAACGACTCCAAATATTTTTAAAGTTGAGTCACCTAAAGCTGAATATAAGGTTGGAAAATAATTAGGGAATTGTTCTCCATTAGAATATAAGCCCCAAATATGCCATGAAACATCACCTTGAAAAGTTGTTAGTCTGTCGAAAATAAAAATTACTGCATCCATTCCAAAAACACCATCAGAATCAAAAAAGTAGAAGAATAATAATAGTAATCCAAAAAATCCAACTGATAATTTCAAAACATTTTTGAAGGATATTTTCCAAAATAAAATAATAATACTTGGCAATAACATACTTATACCAGTGGATTTAAACCCCCACACTGACCCTAGTATTAAAATCAAAACTAGATTGATTCTCCAAAGACTATTGTTAAAAAAATTGTGTTTAACTTTTTTATATTGAAGAGTGCTAAATGCAAATAATGAAGGACTGGCAATTTTCATCATTATATAGGCAAATGATCCAAATGGGCCCAAAGCAATTCTAAATTGACCCTTATCCATTATACCCATCCAAACTTTTATACCTCCAAATCCGAATAACATAATAAGCAATAGCACTAAATGAATAATTATTAATTTAGAAGAAAAACTAGTATACTTTGCTTGCAACATGCTTTCTTCAAGGTTACTGTTTTCAATCAAATAATTTTTCAAATTTTTACTACGACTACCTCTAGTAAAATATACTACAGTAAACGCAAAGAGCAAAATAATAGTTATGAAAAAACTAAAGGCATTGAATGCTCCATTTGGATAACCGTCTTTTCCAACTGAGTATGCATAACTTCCACCTTCGATAAAGTATATTCCGAATAATGGTGAAAATAAAGCAAATGCAACTATATATTTAAACACTTAATTTCGACTTCTTCCAATTAAGAATATTTATACCCCAAGGCATTTTATGATATTTTGCAGCATAAAACCAAGTCACAAGAAACATAACTAGATTACAAATTGAAATACTTATTGCTGCTCCGTTGTATGGAAATAAATTAATGACATAATAAGTTAAAGGGATATTTATAATAGCAATAAAAAAAGTTAAATAACCTAATACTTTAGTTTTTTCAGCATAAAACAAATAATTGGTGACCAACAAATACATACCATTAAATACAAACGATAATAACAGTAGTGGGAAATACTTAAATGAATCTAAGTAATCAATTCCAACAAAGAATGGTACAAAGTATTTCGCAACAATAACTAATATTATAAATAACGCTACTAATCCAATCATCATCAAGTATGTTATTCTCACAATTTTTAAATTAGTTTTATAATCATTCCGATTTAATCTCTCAAATAACCAAGGAATATAAGCACTATTAAAAGCAGAGGTAAGTATAGATAGAACACTTGCGAACTGATAAGCTAACATATATAAACCCGTTTCTTCTAAACCTAAAATGTCTTTTATAATGAACCTATCAGTCATAGAAATTACAACTGCCCCAATTGAATGAGGGATAAGTGGTAAACTAAATCTAATTGCATGCCTTATATATTTTTTATTGATTGAAAAGTGGATTATATCTTTATGAATTAATATAAACAATGCGACTAATGCCATTATGATTGTTGCAATTAATTGACCATACACTCTGCCATGCCAACCATATCCAAAAACGATAACAAAATAAATAGATAACCCAATATTTAATAGAGCAAACAATACTTGAAAAATACCATAATAAACTGCTTTCTTTTTAACCTGCCAAAGACTTAATAATGTTAAATTAATAAATTGTGCAAAACAGATTATAACTACAAATACAAGTGTTTGATAATCTAAGTCGGTAAATAATATAAAATACTTTCTAAAAACCGTACAAACCAATAGTACAATTACGGTACTAAATAATAATATTGAAAAACAAGAACCAACATACTTCTTGAAATCAGTTCCATCATTCTGAAAATATTTTCTCGTTATTGCACCATGGATATTCATGCCAACAAACGGAGTAATAAATGTAATTAATAACGAGAATATGGTTAAGATTCCATATTCCGAAGGTGATATATGCCTAGTTAGAACTGGAATCAGCAATAAATTTATTCCAGCATTTAATACATTGGTTAATGTATATATTAATGAAGATCCAAATAGAGTGTTTGAAATAGATTTGAAATATTCTTTATTGATTAACATTTCTAACTATATCGTTAATAATCTCTTCTTGAATTGCAGTCTGAAATTTTTCAAATTCATTAATTATGCTAGTTTGTTTACTATTGGACAAACTTTTAATTGCATCAAACAAGTCAGTTTCATTTCCAGCAAACTTAACTTCACCTAGCTCTATAAACTCTGAATATAAGTTTTTCCCCTTATCATTAATTACAACAGAGTTGACTCCTAAACTTTTAGCTTCAATAACACTACTTGAAAACTCAGTAATATGGAGATCCATAAATTTTAACAGCTCGGTTAATGGAAAAGCGCCCGCTTCTTCTACAATTACATTCTTACAGCCCAAGGACTCAAATTTTTCTACTATTGGTTTTTTTGTTTCTGAATATTGAGGATGTACCCTTAACCACCAATTCCAATTAGAATTGTTTACAATAGTATTAATTAAAAATTCTGGCAATTCAAAAAACGCTTGTACCGTAAATATTATATTTTTTTCAGCTGGTTTAGAATTTATAAATGACTTAATTTTATTCGAAATTTCAATACTGGTATCATCACCTCTTTCATCTAAAATGAACAATCCAGGGTTAGTCCCAACTATAACTTTGTGCTTAGTGTTGGTCTGAAGCCATGACTCAATATTCTTTTTTTCTGATTCTGTCCAAGTCCAAAATACATCCGGAAATAATTCATACCCTTCCACGGGAATATTATTCCAATTACTATATGCTAAATGATATTTACCCTGCACACCATGTTGAACTTCTATGGTTTTTATATTTAACTCTTTTGCAGCAGAAATTAGAGCTAAAACATCTGGAGAATAAAATCCATGACAAACTATTACTTTAGGTTGCCACTTTTTAAGCGCCTTTAAATAATATTTTCTATATAGCTCAAATGCAATTAATCTAGAATTAAAATAATGCTCATTCAATTTTTTGTACTTTAAAAATGTACTACTCAATTTACTATTTAAAATATCTATTCCTTCAAATTTTCGAAAATCTATTTTCCTGAATTTTGAAATTATTAAAGCTTTGAACTGAATTAAAAAAAAATCTAATTGCACAAACTTAGATTTTCTATATCTAGGAATTCTAAATTGGTAATCACTTGTAAGTTCAACTACTCTTTGTTTTATATTCTGTTTATTAATAATTGAATAAAATGGATCAGAAAAAGGATTATACCACTTCCCATCAACTTTGTAGTACCTAGTAGATGAATTTATTAAATACATAACATCCACTTGGGAATTTGAAAAATCATTCATTGAAAAATCTTTAAAATAATTCAGAAATCCAATAAATATGGTTTTAACAACTTTTAATAGTTTAGAAAAAAAACTTCGATATTTTGCAATTTGATTATTTGAATTAAAATCTTCAACTATAAATAAATCAAATGCCAATGTAATTCGCACCAAAGGCCAAATATTCCTGTTACCAACTTTCCAATTGTTAACAGGAATTTCTTTCTCGATTTTATTTAGAAAAGATAATATTTCACTTTGAATATTATCTTTCATTAATTTTTCTCTTTTAAACCAATTGAGAATAATACGGCAAGTTTAAATAACAAACCATGATTTGGAATATCTTCAACATTATTTAAATAATCAGCAATTACTTTCTTTAATTTTTCAGTATCAAAAAAGTTTGCATCAAAATATTTTTCAACATTAACTTTCGAAAACATATCCTTAAAATATTCTTTAAATACTGAAGAATAAAGAATTTCACAATAAATATCCCAATTACCACCTGCATAAGTCCACTTCTTGTCATTTTCTGCTATATAAGAATGGGGACCACTTTCTTCTAATATATGTAGTGGCATCTCTTTCCATTTTTCATTCGCCAAATAGCGTAGAGGGTATTTGGTTGTTTTAATTTCTAAGCCCCTTCCCCACTCTTCTGGCATTTGATACATATAGTTTACCAAATTTAAATCCAAAAATGGCATCTTACATGTTAGATTAAATCTTTCAAATGCTACGTTGGCGATGTGAATTTGTGCACTTTGAAAATGGAAATTTCTGTAAACTTGTAACAAATTGTAATATAAATTATCTGGAGAAATGTTTTCAGACATCTTTTCAAAATAATTTTCATTTACATAATTTTCGAATGAATTATTCATAGCAACATTTGCAATATTTGTATTTTTCCATTTTGCAAATGGCACTCTTTGATAAGATAAAATAAATGATTGCAAATACTTCTTTAGAAATTCAGACTTATTATATTCTTTGGGGTAATCAAATTTTTCAGACCCATAGTAATAATTGTAAAATTCAAAAACTTTATCTTCATTAAATGTATTGTCAAGAATGCTCTTCAAAAATGTTGGTCCATATAAATAACTTTTCATTTTATCTGAATACTCCCTTAAATACATATTATCGTAGTTAACAGATACAAATTGCGAATATCCGAAATTGTGTATTGAGTCTGAAGCTTCTCCACTAAAAATACTTGAACCAGCTGCAACATGTTGGCCTACTTGCTCAGCAAGTTTAATATGATGTATCCAAAAATAAACATGATTATCTCTCAGTTTTTCTAAATTCCTCTCCCAAATATCTATTGATTCTTTACTACTATAATCAATTACACAAGTTTCGGTATCAATTCCAAAGTGCTTTGAGATTCTCTTTACTTTATCCACTTCATAAACATTGAAACTTTGTTTATCTGACAACAACACTTCAAATACAACTGATTTAACATTTGATTTATCATAATGTCTTGTTAATAAATATACAATTGAAGTTGAGTCCCATCCACCACTATTCATTACAATATTTCCACCTGGAGTATTGGTTGCCCTAGAGATTACAGAATTTGTTAAGTACTCCTCATAAAGATTAATTTTCGACTTGTCAAAATTTTCTATATTGATAATTTCAGCTGTTGATACATTGTGTACACCATTCTTATCTAATATTACAATTTCATCTGAACCAAGTCTGAAAACTTCTTCATAAAAAGTATGTTTAACAGGAGAATACCCCAATAATAAATATGAATACAACCCATTTTGGTCATACTTAATAGTTGGTCTCGAATTTATAACATCATCTAAAATCGTTGAGAATATAACTTTATCATTGATTTCTGTGTAAAAGAAGTTCTTCCTATTAAAAGCATCAGAAAAAACAGAAATTTTCTGATTATTATCAATCACAATTCCACAATACATTCCTTCGAGAAGCTTAGATAATTTATCTAGTGGATTAGTAAGTAATATTTGCGAAATAATTTCTTTGGCATTCTCCTTCTGAATGGCAACACTTTTTCCATCTTGTAAACAATAATAAAATTCACCTTCTATTAATACTTTACTTGAACCAATTTCAAATACTAGTGCAGAATCTGCATTGCTAATTTCAAAACTATGGTTGCCAATTTTTTGTGCCTCATCTTGGGCTTTCGAATTTAAATTAATTTGTAGTTTCATCTATTAAATATATTATTGGGTTAAGAAATCAGAAATGAATTAGTTGTTATTTTATTTGATGCAATTAAATATTCGCAAAAATCCCATTCAGATTGATAATCAATATCAATAGAATTATTAAGTGGCATTTCTATCATTTTTATTTTACCAATTCCCATAATTGATTTTTTCTTTAAAAAAGAAACAACACTTAAAATATAAATAGCACCATTTAGCTGATATACATTAGGGCTATCTTGTCTTCTCGTTATATTTATACTTTTTTTTGACATTGTTATTAACCCATTACTTTCTTCAACTAAATTATAATATGGGTTAGCACCAGAATCAAATACACTTATTACAGCATCAATATCATTATTATTTTGAATCAAATTCCACGAATTCAACATATCAATCAATCTTCTAAATGGAGAAGTTGGTTGTAATAAAATAACATATTCAAACTCCTTTCCTAATTTACCATAAAACTCAAGTGCATGTAAAATCACATCTATTGTAGTACTTGTGTCATCAGCTAAATATTGAGGTCTTAAAAAAGGGGTTTCGATACCATAATCATTTACAACTTTTTGAATTTCTAAATCATCTGTAGAGACACAGATTTCTGCATCCAGATTTACCACATTCAAAAATGCTTTAACTACATCAATCGTATAGCAAATTAATGGCTTACCAGCTAAGTGCTTTACATTTTTACCAGGTATTCCTTTTGAGCCTCCTCTTGCAGGAATTAGAATTAAAGCTTTCAAATTATAATTTTATATGTTTTATATCTTCGTTTGCTTTCTTATAATCATCATGCCTACCAATGTCTAGCCAATATCCTAGAATTGAATAAGAAATTACTTTTTTGTTTTGTCTTATCAATTCCTCAATTAAATCTGTGGCATTATAAAACGAATTCTTAGGTATAATACTTAAATGACTTTTCTTTATTAAATATATCCCAGCGTTTGAATAATAAGTATAAGTTGGCTTCTCTTTAAAAGATAAAATATGATTATTGTCAGTAGTTTCTAAAACAGCATATGGAATTTGAACCTGATATGGTACTGTTGCAATCATCATATCTGCATTACTTTCCTTAAAATCATCATAGAAGTTTTCCCAATCAATGTTTGTTAATAAATCGGAATTCATTATCAAAACGTCATCATAAGTAAAACTATCTATTAAACTTACTGCACCAATTGTCCCTAAGGGATTTACTTCTGAAACATATTTTATGGTCATTTCTTTTGAAGATCCATCTTGAAAGAAATCTTTGATTAAATCTCCTAAATATTTAATTGTAATATAAATATTATCAATTCCAAAATATCCCAATCGATCTACATTATGCTCAATTATTGGTTTGTCTCCTACTTTCAACAATGGCTTTGGAGTATTGGCGGTAAGTGGTAATAACCTTTCACCTTTCCCTCCTGCCATTATAACAGCATCAACAGGTATAACAGATTGTTTTTTACTTAAGTTAATCAACTTAACAATTTTCAACTTATCATCTATTAAAGGTAGTATTTCTATTCCCTTTGATTTGATCAATTGAATATCCTTTGATGTGAATGAGTCCCTTTTTATAAAAATAAAACTTGTATTCATAATTGACTCAATAGACTGATCCAAATTTGAATTAAGTAAAAGTCCACGTCTTATATCACCATCAGTTAATGTGCCGCAAAGTTGCTCTTCAACATTTAAAACGAATAAGGTTAATCCATCATTCTTCGAAAATGAATTTAATCTTACAAGAGCAGATTTAATACTGTCGTCTTTATAAATGGTATACTTTAAATGTTTTGACATCAAACTAAAGTTCTTTTAATGTATTAATTATTTTGCTTGCTGCTCCACCAATAAAATATGGGTTTTTACCATTCCAATTTGGTTGTGCTTCTATTTTATTTATTGCCTTTATTATTTCATTTGAATTTATGTTACAATCGATAACATTTTCAGCATGAATTCTTCCTTTTTGTCTATCCCCAATATTGATAACATACTTATGAAATGATGCTGCTTCAATAATACCACTTGATGTATTTCCGAATAAAAATTTACAATGTTCCATTGCCGAGAAATAACCCTTTGTCCCTAAATTTTCTAATAAGTATACTTTTGAATTCATGCTTAATTTTTCTTCAAATATTCTTCGAATAATACTCCCTGAAGTATCTGCATTAGGCATTGTAATAAGGAATTGGATTCCTTTTGGAGTATAATAATTAATTACTTCGCTGATAATATTCGCATACTCTTCATTAAAATTAATTGCAACCGTTTCAGGATGAAATGTTGTTAGTACAGTTGGCAAGGAAAAATCAACACCCCAATTATTTTTAAACTCTTCAACTGAATAAGGTACAAAATCAACTAGAGTATCTAAACTAAGTGCTCCTACATTTGTAACATTTTTAACCTCAGTATCCAACATCTCTATTACCCTATTCTTATAAGTTTCTGTTGAAGTAAAATGAATGTTAGATGCAAATGTTATTGAGTGTCTAAATACATTATCAATAGCGCCCAATGTTTTTTCTCCAGCATGTATATGCGCAAAATTTATATTAAATGTTATTCCAGCAGTAACTGCTGCAAACATTTCATATCTATCTCCAAGGCATAAGACAATATCGAAAACTGATTTATTTTGCTCCCAGAATTCAGCAAATTTTATAATGGTTTCTCCAATTGAAATTGAAATTGCTTTCGCAGTATCTTCTATTGGAGTGGTTATAACTTCGTGTTTAATTTCAAAACCAGCTTCAACAATGTTATTCTTTGTGTAACCATGACTCTCTGAAAGGTGGGTTCCAAATGCAATTATTTCCATTTGAAAAAAATGATCAGTATTAATTTTTTTTAACAAAGGCAAATAAATTCCGAAATCTGCTCGAGAGCTTGTTAATACACCTATCTTCACTATTTTGATAAATCTGTTAAATTAAACATATGACCTTCTGCAATTTCTTCTAAGACAGTCTTACCAATAATCGTGTTCATGTCCATTGGAGAAATACCATTTCCTGGTCGTAACATTATCAAATCTCTCTCTTCTAAAACTTCCCCTTTTTTAATTGCACGATTAGCATGAATACTTTTTCTCGCAATAGCAATATTCTTCAATTCAGAATTTGATGGCTCTTTTATTCCTGTACCAGATAATGCCAATTCTATATTCCTTATTGCTGAAACCATATTGGAAAGCTCTATTGGCTCCAGAGATGCAGCATGATCAGGACCTTCCATTGTTTTATCTAAAGTAAAATGTTTTTCAATAATTGTAGCCCCAAGTGCAACAGCGGCAATAGGAACTTCAATTCCATTTGTATGGTCAGAATATCCAACTGCTGTATTAAAAACTTCTTTTATACTTAACATTGCCTTTAAATTTACATCTAGCATTGGAGTTGGATACTCTGTATTACAATGTAAAATTGAGATGTCCTTTAAATTTATTCCAGCATCAGTAAAAACAGCTAATGCTTTTGCTATCTCTGTCATAGTTGCCATGCCTGTAGATATGATTACCTTATGAAATAATTTAGCCGCAAGTTTTAGATAAGGAAGATTTGTAATTTCACCTGAAGGTATTTTAACAATATCAAGCCCAATTTCTGAGAGATAATTCAATGAATCTAAATCAAAAGCAGTACTGAAAAATTTAATGCCTTTGCTTTTGCAATAATTTATTAATTCATTATGATCATTTTCTGACAACTCCAATTTCTTTAACATTTGAAGTTGACTTTCGGAATTATTATTTGTGTTCTCAACTTGATAATCTGCTTTTCTTGCAATCCTAGAAACTAGCTTCTCTGATTTAAATGTTTGAAATTTAACATAATCAACTCCTGCATTTGCTGCAGCATCAACTAACTTGAAAGCATTTTCAAGAATTCCGTTATGATTTACTCCTGCTTCAGCTATAATAATTGTGTGGAATTTCATTTTAGAATTTGTTTCGCTGGATTACCTACGTATACTTGATTATCTTCAATATTATTTATTACCACAGAACCTAATCCAACTACCGCTAATTCTCCTACACAAATTCCGTTCTTTAGAACAGCCCCACTACCAATAAAGCTAGAATTTCCTATTGACACTTCTCCGTTTAAGATAGCACCAGTTGAAACATGACAATGATTTCCTATATTGACATCATGTTCTAATAATACCTTATCATTTATTATACAATTAACACCAACACTAACATTTGCTTGAATAATAACAGAATGCATTACGATAGTACCTTTCGCAATATTTGAGTATTTAGAAACTATTGCACTTTTAGAAATAATTGTTGCAATATCAGCTTTCAAAGAAACTAGTTTGTCAAAAATTTGTGTTCGAATTAAAGGTGATTTTATTTGCCCGACAGTGATTATAAATTCTGCTTTGCCAATGTATTTTTCAATACTTGAATCATTACCTAAATATTCAACACCAAACTTGGGTTCTAAAGTTTCTTTAAAATCAAAATAACCAATTATATTAAATTGCTCAGTTGAATTAATAACATCAATACATGCCTTTGCATGACCTCCTCCTCCAATTAGTATTAAATTCTTTTTAATCATTCAAATTTAAGCGAACACTACTTGGAATATTAATTAACCTATCTGAAATCCATTGTGCATTAACTTGGTCATCACGAAAACAAGTATTAAACATGCTTAGATGATGCATTAATTCCCAACTTGGTCTAGCCATGATATCAGAATCATTTAAATTCTTTAACATTTCATTTCTACTTTCTAAATCTTTTAAAAGTATTGCATTTAACCAATAATTCGACCTCGAATTTTGAGGTTCTTTTGCAAAAACAATATCAGATCCACTGAAATATGTTTCATAGGCAGAAGACAATTTGCGTTTATTTTCAATAAACATTTCAATTTGTTCCATTTGCGCACATGCCATCGCAGCATTTAAATTTGGCATTCTATAATTATATCCAATTTGGTCATGTACAAAATTCCAACGATGTGGAATCTTTGCTTGAGTTGTTAAATGCTTACCCAATTTGCCCAGTTTTTCATCATTTGTAATAATTACACCACCACCACCACAGGTAACTGTTTTGTTTCCATTAAAACTAAAAGCGCCTAATTTGCCATAGTTCCCAGTATGAATATTTTTATAAAATGAACCAATAGATTCAGCTGCATCTTCAACTAATACTACATTATACTTTTCACAAATATTTGCGATTGTATCGATTTCTGTAGGGTGTCCGAATGTATGCATAGGTACGCAAGCAGAAATTCTTCTATTAGATTCAGAATGAAAACATTCCCCATTTTTTTGATATGAATATTTTTTTAGAAATTCTTCCAAAGCTATTGGAGATAAACCAAGGGTTGTTTTGTCAACATCAATAAATACAGGCTCAGCATTTAAGTAAGAAATTGCATTACATGTTGCAATAAAGGATAAAGATTGTGTTAGCACCAAATCTTGATTTTTAACACCTGCTAAAATTAATGACATATGCAAAGCTGCTGTGCCATTAACCGTTGCAATTGCATATTTTGCACCTGTATATTCTCTTATAATTTCCTCAAACCTATCTACAAATTTTCCAACTGATGATACAAAAGTTGAATCAATTGCCTCGGCTACATACTTTTTTTCATTACCATGAAAAACTGGTGCGTGTAGGGGAATGAATTCATTTGAATTAAATTGTTCCCTTATAAATTCTTTTATATTCTGCATATTACATTTTTGAATCAAGATACTTTCCAATTTCTTTATGGTCGAAATTGGGTATCAACTTATTAAACAAATCTACAATGACTTCCTTTTTCCAATTTCCATTTTTCTTACACATTTGGATTGTATTGGTAAAATCATTTAATAAATTTTCATCAAACTCCAATTTGTTTTTAATAATTCCTAGATTTTGAAATTTATTCAAATCTAAAACTTCTTCATTTGTAAAGAATTCTTCAAAATCTTTTTCACCCGTTGTATCACTTTTTGAAAATAAGCAAGGCCATTTTTTCTGATCTGGTAAAGTACTCATTAAACTTCTTGCTTCTTCTTCAGTATTACAAAGAAATGGTTCATAACCGATTTCATGAAGATACTTAATTGCAATGTCGGCAAAAGTTACCAAGTGTAAATTCTCACTAAGCTTTGGAAAAAACACATCACGGTTTTCACCAAAAATAGTTGACATTAAACACAACTCTCCTGACTCTTTAGGAATTACGAAATATCTTTTAATATCATTGGGAGCAACTATAGGTTGCTTTTTAACAATGCGTTGATTAAACCCATGTAAAAGTGACCCATCAGAAAATGCAACGTTTGCAAATCGAGCTGTTGAAATTGTAATATCTTTACTTCTACGCATTAAAAACATTTCCATAATTCTTTTTGAGGCACCCATCATATTCACTGGATTGGTAGCCTTATCTGTAGAAACACAAAAATATTTTTTGACTCCTTTATTGATTGATTGAAGAATTGTTTTATCAGTATTAAAAATATTTACATTAATCATTCTCATTAATGTATAAGGATCTTTTTCAGAACGTACATGTTTTAATGCAGACAAATTCAATACATAATCATATTGTCCATCATTCTCAATAAACGCATCGTATTCATAAGTGCCAATATCTAAAGCAAAAGTTTGAAAATCTCCATTGATATATCCAAACGAACTTCGAATATCTCTTACTAACTCTACTAAATTATTTTCACTAATATCAACCACATGAAGCTTTAGAGGATTTCTTTTAAAAATCTCTTTTGTTACAGCTTGTCCAATTGAACCAGCCCCACCAAGCACTAAAAATCTTGAATTTGAAACCTCTAAATTTAATGCCTCAGCATTTGAATTTATATCTTGTTGAAAAAGTTCTTTATTTCTACCTATTAAATTTAAAATATTCATTTAAAATTATATTTCTTATAAAAAGAATCCTACTTCTTTGTATGTGAGAATTTATTTAGCATTATATATTCTTTCAATGATATCAACAACTTTCAAACCTTCTAAAGCGTTTGTTGTAATTGGACCTCTATCATTTAATACATCTACTACATTTTCAATTACAAAATTATGATTTTGCGC
Organism: Sphingobacteriaceae bacterium; assembly: GCA_965279595.1. Taxonomy (GTDB): domain Bacteria; phylum Bacteroidota; class Bacteroidia; order Sphingobacteriales; family Sphingobacteriaceae; genus CAIKLP01. The sequence continues at coordinate 1,262,370 of OZ257246.1, read as the reverse complement.
AGATCCTTTGTAAGCTCCATAATCATTACCTGGATTTGTGGGAGCTAACTCTGGCAGGGTATAATCTTTAATATGACAATATTCAACTTTATCCATGTATTGACCTCCAATTTTTACTGAACCGTTCTCTGCAATAATGGTCATACTGCTTTCTAAATTTTGATTCCAAACTGAAGTTGAATAATTTAATGATCCCATTCCCCCATTTACAAAATCAAAACTAACGAATCCAGAATCTTCAAAATCAGTTAAAGTTGCGTGGTTGAAATCGTTAAACTTTCCTTGAATATTTTCCATATCGCCAAACAACCAATACATGATGTCAATAAAATGGGAAAACTGAGTGAAAAGAGTTCCCCCATCTAAATCTTTTTTTCCGTGCCAAGAATCTTTTTTATAATACCTATCATCCCTATTCCAATAACAATTTAGTTGAACCATAAATATTTTACCCAACTTTTCACTGTCAATCAAATCCTTAATCCAAACTGAAGGGGGTGAATACCTATTTTGCATAACAGCAAATACATGTTTATGTACATGCAATGCTTTAAAAATAACTTTTTCTGCATCTTGTTTATTAAGAGCCATTGGCTTTTCAATAACCACATGTTTTTTTGCATCTAAGCATTCCATTGCTTGTTCAGCATGGTACCCATTAGGTGTAGCAATATTGATCACATCTACTTCAATACCAGATTTCAAAAACTCTTGAATTGAATTAAAAAATGGTACATTATATTGATCAATATTTAATTCAGTTTTATTTTTTATATCAATTAATGCTACTAATTCTGATTCAGAATTTCTTAAAATCATTTCGGCATGACGTTTTCCAATATGTCCGCAACCAATTACTGCAAATTTTATTTTCATATTTTAATAATTATCAACTATATAATCAGCTATCGCCAATGATGCTGTAGCACCTGGCGATGGTGCATTTAAAACGTGTATTTGATTTTTATCTCTTATAATATTAAAATCCATTAATAATTTACCACTGTTATCCATTGCTTGTGCTCTTACACCTGCTGTGCCTTTTACGAACATTGATTCATTAATATCTGGAATTAATTTCTTTGCTTTTCTTAGAAATTGTTCAATGAATAATGAACTACCTAACTCCTTCATTGAAAATGAGAAATTGTTTTTTATGAATTTTAAAAAACCAATATATGTTAAGGAATCCAATGTGTCTTTAAGTGAAAAATCTGTATTAGTATATCCTTCTCTTTTAAAAGCAAATACAGCATTTGGACCAACTTCTCTTTCCCCATTAATTAATCGTGTAAAATGAACTCCTAAAAATGGAAATTCAGGATCTGGAACAGGGTATATTAAATGGTTAACCAATTTCTTTACTTCTGGTTTCAACATCAAATATTCTCCTCTAAACGGGACAATTCGTAGTGGTCTTTTTTTACCAGTAAAACTTTCATAAGTTCTATCAGAAAACAATCCCGCACAATTATATATTAAATCAAAATTCCATTCTTTTGTTCCATCAGAAACAATCACTTCTTCACCTACTTCTTTTACAGAATCAACTCTGGTATTAAGAAATATCTCACCTCCTCTACTTTTAATTTGGGAAGCAAAACTATTCATCACTTCTTTGTAATCAACAATGCCTTCTTGAGGAACTAACAAAGCTTTTTTTGCGCTAACAAAAGGTTCTCTTGCTTTAAGTTCTGAATTGGTTAAATATTTTAAATTTTGAAGCCCATTTTGACTTCCTCTTTCTGCTAAATCTTCAAGAAATTTTATTTCTCTTTCATTTGAAGCCACAACAATCTTTCCACAAATATCATGGGCAATTTTGTTTTGAATGCAATAATCTGTCATTTGTTTGATCCCTGAAACAGCAAGTTTTGCTTTCAATGAGCCAGGTTGATAATAAAGTCCACAATGCAAAACACCACTATTCCTTCCTGATTGATGCTTACCTAAAATGCTTTCTTTTTCAAATAATACAACTTTAGCATCAGGGTGTTTATTTTGTAATTTATATGCAGTGGCCAACCCAATTATTCCACCCCCAATTACAGCAATTTTTTTTGGCATTCTTATTTAATTCTTATAAGTTTCCCAGCTTCTATTTTATACTCCTGACTGCTTTCTGGGCAAATTGCTATCCCTTCTGAATTAAATTCCAAACGATGTCCGAATTCTCCAACCCAACCAATATGTTTAGCAGGATTTCCAACAACTAATGAAAAATCAGCAACTGTTTTAGTTACTACAGCTCCGGCTCCAATAAAAGCATACATTCCAATATCATGTCCGCATACGATAGTTGCATTTGCTCCAATACTTGCACCTTTACCAACATGAGTTTTTGCATATTGATCTCTTCGATTAATTGCCGATCGAGGATTGATGACATTGGTAAAAACCATAGAAGGTCCTAAGAATACATCATCATCACAAGTAACACCAGTGTAGATTGAAACATTGTTCTGAATTTTTACATTATTCCCTAAAACTACTTCAGGTGATACCACCACATTTTGGCCAATATTACAATTATTCCCAATTTTACATTTAGGCATAATGTGGCTAAAATGCCAAACTTTAGTTCCTTCTCCAATAATACAACCATCGTCTATTATTGCTGTTTCATGTTTAAAATAACTCATTTAGAATAAAATTCTCTTATATTATCAATTATATAGTCTTGCATATCATTATTCATTTCTGTATGAATTGGTAATGACAATACAAGCTCACAAAGATTTTCAGAAACAGGTAAAGATCCTTTAGGAAATCTATCTGATTGATACGCTTTTTGAAAATGCAAAGGAAAAGGATAATACACCATACATGGGATTCCTTTTTCAATTAAAAAAGCTTTCAAATCATCGCGTTTCCCATCAGCAATTTTTAAAGTATATTGATGAAACACGTGAGTAGAATTTGAAACCCGTTTTGGAATAGTTATTCCGTTAATAGTGCTTAATGCTTTATCATAGTAATCAGCTGCTTTATTTCTAGCTGCACAATATTCATTTAAATACTTCAATTTAATGTTGAGTATTGCTGCTTGTATAGTATCTAATCTAGAATTAACACCTATTACATCATGTTGATATTTTTTTGATTGCCCATGATTAGCCATCATTCTAATTTTCTGAGCTAACAAATCATCATTGGTAAAAATTGCTCCGCCATCTCCATAGCAACCCAGATTCTTTGATGGAAAGAACGAGGTAGTTCCAATATTTCCCATCGTACCAGCTTGGTGAATAGACCCATCTTTATAGGTGTAATTAGCTCCTATAGCTTGGGCTGTATCTTCTACAATAAAAATATTATTCTCTTTAGCAAGTTGAAGTAATTCTTCCATTCCAGCACATTGTCCAAATAAATGAACTGGAACAATTGCTTTTGTTTTTGGAGTTATATGTTTTCTTACCTGTTCTAAATTAATACTAAAATCATCAGGCATAACATCAACCATTACTGGTACTAAATTTAATAATGCTATAACCTCTGCTGTTGCAACATAGGTAAAGGAAGGAACAATAACTTCATCACCAGCTTTTAAGTTTAGTGCCATTAAAGCGATTTGTAAAGCATCTGTTCCATTTGCACAAGGAATCACATGTTTTACACCAACATATTTTGCAAGGTTTTCAGAAAAGGAAGTTACTAATTTACCATTAATAAATTCTGCAGATTCGATACAAACAATCATTGCTTCATCGATTTCTGTTTTGATTTTTTTGTATTGACCTTTAAGGTCAACCATCTCAATTTTCATATCAAAATTAGTTACAATATTGGACATATAAATTCAATAAAATTACAATCTTCCATCCACCAGCGTTCTATCAATACAAGCTTTTGTATCAAATACCACTGTATTATCTGCATGGAATTGTTTGAAATCTAAAGCTAAAAATTCATTGTGTGCAACCGCTACAATTATTGAATCATATTTTTTATCGGTTAATTTCTCTAACAAATCAATTCCGTATTCATGTTTAACTTCTTGGCTATCTGCCCATGGATCATATACATCTACATTAATATTGAATTGCAATAATTCATTGTATATATCAACCACTTTTGTATTTCGGACATCAGGGCAATTCTCTTTAAAGGTAATACCCAGAATCAAAGTATTTGCTCCTTTAATAGTATGTCCTTTTGAAATCATCAATTTAACTACTCTGTTTGCAACATACATCCCCATGTTATCATTTACTCTTCTTCCTGATAAAATTACTTGAGGATGATAGCCCAATGATTCTGCTTTATGTGCTAAGTAATACGGATCTACACCGATACAATGTCCACCAACCAAACCGGGTTTATATTTCAAGAAATTCCATTTTGTACCTGCGGCTTCTAAAACATCATTAGTATCTATTCCAACTTTATCAAAAATTAATGCCAATTCATTTACAAATGATATATTAATATCTCTTTGAGCATTTTCAATTGCTTTGCTAGCTTCAGCTACTTTTATACTTGGTGCTTTATGTGTGCCTGCTGTAATGATAGATGAATACAATTGGTCAACCAATTCTGCAATTTCAGGAGTGGAACCTGAAGTTACTTTTTTTATTTTCGTTAATGTATTTACTTTATCACCAGGATTAATTCTCTCTGGAGAATAACCACAATAAAAATCTTTGTTAAATTTCAAACCTGAGAATTGTTCTAAAACTGGAACACAATCTTCTTCTGTACAACCTGGATATACGGTTGATTCATAAATTACAATATCTCCTGATTTCAATACTTTCCCTAGCATTTCTGAAGCCTTAATTAAAGGAGTTAAATCAGGTGCTTTAAATTGATTGATTGGAGTTGGTACTGTAACAATAAATACATTGCATTTCTCTAAATCAGTTGTAACTGAAGAAAATGAAAGCCCAGAATCTTCTGTCACTTTCATAGCCTGTTTCATCCCTTCTAAATCCGCTTCTTGTGTTCGGTCTTTTCCAGATTGCAATTCTTTAACACGACTTACATTTATATCAAAACCTAATACTTTGTATTTTTTACCAAACTCAATTGCTAAAGGTAATCCTACATAACCCAATCCAATTATTGCAATGCTTTTTTTCATAATATAATTTTATTTGAGAGATTTGACCCATCGTCTACTTATTAAAAAAGAAGATGATATTATCAAACCTAAAAAACCCCCAACTATTAAATACACCAATTTTGACTTTTTATTTTTCTTAAATGGCAAAGTAGGTTTATCTATAATTTGAAAAAGTGGTTCGTTATTTAATAAACTAAATTTGGCTAATTCCAAATTCTTAGTAAGCTCTGTATACATAGTAGATAATACTTGCACATTTACTTCTTGCTTTACTTTCCCTACATTGGCTTGCTGTCTTACAACTAACAAATTTTGATCACTTGCAAGTGCCCTTCCATAAAGTGCCTTATCCAATTCTCTTCTAACTGAATCAACTCTTGACTGAAGAGTAGTTACATTGTTTCTTGATTTTTTAGTTTTTGTTTCGATATAAAAATCACTAACATTAAGAATTAAATTTTCACAAAACAATTTCGAAAGGATTTGGTCTTGGGTGGTAAAATTTACAGTTATTATATTTACTTTCTTGTCAATTTTATCAACTGTAAATCTTTCAGTTATTATTTCGGTATATAATAAGTTTATTAAACTATCATGCTTAATCGTAAACTTATTTGCATCTATTAAAAAAGATATGTTTTTATCTTCATCTTTAAAATCCTTTCTTCTATCATACACATCCAAATATGCTTCAATCAAATTTGTTTGTTTATTTTTAAATAATATTGGAGTTATTAAAGTGCGTTCAATCATTTTTCGTGATTTTAAGAACTCAATTAAATTACTATTTGAAAATATACCACTTGCCCCTCCTCCAATATCAATTCCAAACTGACTTGCAATGCCCTCATACTGACCTAAACTAGACCCTTTTTCCTCATCCAATGCAAAGGTTAATTTAGCAGTGTAAGTAGGTTTTGATAAAAAGGCAATAAGTATTCCCAAACAACCTACAATAACTGATGTTGAAAATACAACTACCCACTTACTTTTTAAGAAGTTGAATATTTCAATAATTGAATCAACTATTTCTTTTATCGAAATTTCATCATTGTTCTTATTCCCTAATTCACTCATTTTGTAATTTGATTTAATAAAATAAATATGGTTATTATACCAGTAATTTTTACCATTGTACTTTCAATGAATTTATTAACATCAAACCTAATTTTTTCTTCTTCTCGTTTTTTCTCCTTCTTTGGTTTCTCCACAACATAAATTACTGAACCTTTCTGCACAACTGGATAAATTTTAAATAATACTAAATTGGTTGTTTTGTCAATTTTAAGGTTGTTTTGCACTACATAAGTTTTTGCTCGCCATGAACTTCCTTTAAACCCATTTCCATACTCATTGATATAGTATTTTGCTCGTCTCCCTTTCATGTAAGGTGCATTTATTTGAGAAGCGTTAGAGATAGCTAAATACTCAACAGAACTGCCTCTGATTCCAATAAAATCAATTACCTCAGGAATCACAATGGTATCATTTGAATGCAATATATAATTGTAAACAGAGTTGTCTCTTTTTAAAGCTTTATCCAATCGCATTACAATGTTTTTTCCTTCTAAATTTTGTCTATATATTTTAGCACCTTCAGGAAATGCATATTTGGTAAGTCCCCCGCTTCTCTTTAATAAATCACTCAATCTATCATTCTTGGTAATCAATGAATAGGTGCCAGGGAATTTCACTTCTCCTGCAATGAAGACATTTCTTTGAAGTCCAAAATTTTCAATTTGCCTGATGAAAACTTGATCAAATGGTTGCAAGACAAAATTCAAACTTGAATCTTCCAAATAATTGGTTGATTTTACAATTAGCTTTTCAATAATGATTCTAGACTTCTCACCTAAAGAATAGTTATTAGAAAAATAGCTCACTCTTGAAACTTCAATTTTCAAAAGATCTGCACCAATTTCAAAACCACCTGATTGAAGTAATAATTCTTTTAACGTAATTCCTTTATAATAATCAATTTCAGAAGGTTTTTTAACACTTCCAAAAGAATAAACTTTTGAATAATTGATAAATTCAGCATTTGAAAACAATCGAACAATATCATACTCTTTAAGTAATAAATTGGATGGTGAATTTGGATTATCCAATATTTCTTGAATATTAATTGGTATAAATGTTCTTGTACTATCTTCTGTAATTCTACTGATATATGCTGTATTTTTATACGCTTCTGGCCTCAAACCTCCAGCTTTATCAATTAAATTTTTCACCCTATCGCCACTCGTAAATTCGTATCTATCAGGTTTAACTAATGGCCCATTAATTTGAACTATATTTCTTAAATCGATGTTAATTCTTCTAATAATTACTTTATCTCCGTTGTTAATTTTATAATCAATTTTTCGCTTAGTTAAACTATCTAAATTAATATTGCGAACCTTTAATTGTTTGTTATTTTCATAAGCTTCAATTTGTACCCTAAAAATGTCAGATGCTGGACCAACACCTCCAGCGTATTTTAACAATGCATTGATGTTTTCTGAGTCTTTTAATTCATAAAGCATAGGCCTAGGTATTTGCCCAATTATCTCTACTACCTTATTTCTTTGTTCAATTATTATGAAATCATTGTCCTCCAAAAAGTAATCAATTTTAGAGTTTGGATTTTGCAAGAATTCATATAAATCCAAACTCTTTATTAATTTTCCATCTCTCTTAACTATAATTTTCCTTAAAGAACCATATAATGGATTGATTCCTCCTGCAAAACTTATTGCAGAAAACACTGAATTTATAGCCGGGATTTCATACAATCCAGGATTCAAAACTTCACCTACAATGTTTACTTTAATTACTCTTGAATAATTCAATGTTATGTCAATGCTATTTGACGCAGAAAAATACTGAAGCAACTTTGCTCTGATAACTTTTTTTGCTTTTTCATAAGAAAGACCTCTTACATAAACAGGCCCCATATTAGGTGGATTAATAGCACCGTTATCATCAACTTTTAAAACTCCATTGTAATAAGAGAATCCATAAACAGAAATAGAGAACTCATCTCCAATACCTATTATATAATTTTCAGGTGCTTTTGCAGATTGCGAACTTGTTAAATTATTATTTGCATTATAAAAATAATCTAAGCCATACAAATTTGGCGCAATTGATTTGCCTTGAACATTACCAGTAAGCTTGGAAATAACCGCTTGGCTCTTCACTTCATTTGTTACAGGACCATTAATTTTACTTGGCGTATTAGATTTGGATTGCTCAGCTGCTATCTTACGAGCTCTTAAAGCCTCTGCTTCCTTTATCTGATCTTCACTTGCACCAGCCTTTCTTAGCTCTTCTGAACTTGGAATTTCACTGGAACTTAAATTTGAAGTATCTACGTTTGGAAGTAATCCAATTGATTGTGCAATAGAAAAATTTGTACTAATTGTTAAAATGATTAATACATAAATAATTCTAAATCTTGATTTGATTTTCATTAGCGCGATATTTTTATTATTTCTATTTTTCATCTTTCCAAATTAATAAATGATGAGAATTAAGAATCTCAGCTTTATTCTCTATAAAATATGCTTCTTCATAAGTTATAAAACTCACCTTTCTATTTGGAATTAATTCTTCAAATTTGGTTATTAAATTTATTAAATAATCTCTATTTATACTACCAACAAGTACTAAATCAATGATATTATTATCTAATCCTTTAGCTAAAGAACCAACTAAATAAACTTCAGTAACATCCCCTAATCGAGCAACTACTTGCTCAATTATAGTATCAATTCCAGCATACTTTAATATTATACTGTGAATATCTTTAAATAGAGAGTGGCTTGTATTTGCTTTAAAAATTTTCTTATTCCCAACATTCTCAGAAATCAACAACCCTGCTTCTTCGAATTTATTTAATTCAAGTCGAATCCCATTGCTGCTATCTTCAAATTCTTGTTCCAAATTTTTCAAATAACCTGTATTACTGGTATTTAGGAAAAATTTAAGTAATAATTTGATTCTGGTTTTAGAAGTTATAAGTGTGCCTAACATTGCATGGCTTCGCCCCCTCAGTCACATTTTGAGTTGACTTATTAATATCGGGTAAAAATACTACTCGTTTTAATAAATACAAAATAATCGGATAATAATATTTGGTTTTCCAATTCTTACTCAAAATAATTCATACTCTTAAATCCTCCATCCTTTAAATACTGCTCTTTCTTCATCAAATGCAAATCCGATAAGATCATATCTTTAACTAATGCGGGTAAATCGTATTTAGGTTTCCAGCCTAGTTTAGTTTGCGCTTTGGTTGGGTCACCAATTAATAATTCTACTTCAGTTGGGCGATAATATTTTGAGTCAACAAGTACAACTGTTTGTCCGAACTTTAAACTTTCGGGGTTTAATCCCATTGATATCATTTTCTCATTATCCATATCAATCACTACGCCTCTTTCAGCTTCACCTTTTCCAGAGAATTCAATTTCTATTCCAAGTTCCGCAAATGTCATACGCACGAAATCCCTTACATGGGTAGTTATACCAGTTGCTACTACATAATCTTCTGGTTTATCTTGTTGAAGCATTAAATACATAGCTTCTATATAATCTTTTGCATGGCCCCAATCTCTTTGTGCATCAAGGTTTCCAAGAAACAATTTTTCTTGTAATCCCATTGCAATACGTGCGGCGGCTCTAGTAATTTTTCTAGTTACAAATGTTTCACCTCTCACTGGACTTTCATGATTAAATAATATCCCATTACATGCATATATTCCATATGCTTCTCTATAGTTTACAGTTATCCAATATCCATACATTTTTGCGACTGCATAAGGGGAACGTGGATAGAAAGGAGTTTTTTCAGATTGGGGTACTTCTTGTACCAAACCATATAATTCTGAAGTAGATGCTTGATAAAATTTAGTTTTTTCTGTTAATCCTAAAATTCTAATTGCTTCTAAAATTCTTAGTGTTCCAATGCCATCAGCATTGGCAGTATATTCAGGAGTATCAAAACTTACCTTTACATGGCTCATAGCGGCCAGATTGTATATTTCATCTGGTTGCGTTTCTTGAATAATTCGAATTAAGTTTGTAGAATCAGTTAAATCACCATAATGCAATTTAAAGTTCACCTTTCCTTCATGCAAATCTTGATATAAATGATCAATTCTTTCTGTATTAAAGGAAGAACTCCTGCGTTTTATCCCATGAACAAGATACCCTTTCTTCAACAAAAATTCTGCTAAATAAGCTCCATCCTGCCCTGTAATTCCTGTTATTAAAGCTACTTTCATTATTTTGAACTTAAAAAGTTTTTCAAATCAATAATATTTTTTATTTGATTAGAAACTGCTGATACTTCATCTGCAATTTGTAATGAAACCCAATCTAAAAGAAAAACCGAATCAAATAAATGGTCCATAGTTAATTCATTCACTTTCATTTCGTACACTTTAGATCCATACCCTTCTAATAAATTTTTAATGAACTGGAAACGATAATTGATGCGTTGATTAGCACCAGAATTTAGCATAATATAATTAGATGGCCATTCTTGATAATAAGTTTCGATAACATTGTGGTTAGCTTCTGGAATAACAACAACAAAGGCTTCCAACTTTGCATTTTCTTGAATCTGTTGTGCAAAGCGAATTCCAATCGCTTCCATATCAGGTGAAGTAATGATGATATATTTATTACCTACTTGGCTTTTAAAAAATTCCCTAACTGCTAAAGATTTAGATTGGTAATCTTCAATGTTTGATGATCGGTCAATTATTTCTTTTAATTCTGATTTAATATCTAAGCCCAGAAGTTCTGAAAAAATTAAAAACAAATAAGTGATAGGATATCCAAAGGCTACTCTAGGTTGGTATCCACCTTCAGCACGATAGGTAATTACTTTATCATTGGAAGCCAGCTCAGAAATTTTACCACCTAATGTAAGTACTAAACAATACGCACCTTTACTTTGAGCATCTTGATAAGCACTAATTGTTTCTTCTGTATTTCCTGAATATGAACAAAGTATCACTAATGTATCTTGATTTACAAATTTTGGTAATTGATAATCAGAAACTGTTTCAATTGGAATATTGATTTTGTTAATATAATAACTCTTAATTATTTTTCCTGAGATACCTGAACCTCCTAAACCACTAATAACAATATTTTTGAAATCACTTAAAATTTTACAGTGTGATTGATAATTATTAATTGCAAATTCAATTTGCTTATTAAATGTGGCTAATTCTTTTGCTAAATATTTCATTCTAAAATTTATGATTGTTAATGTGATTACTTATATAACTCTGACGTAATTTCAATCTGACTTCTTTGAAATTATTTAAATATTTGCATTAAATATTGCCCATATCCACTTTTTAGTAAAGGTTGTGCGATACTTATTAATTGTTCTTTATTTATAAAACCCATTCTATAAGCAACCTCCTCAATACATCCTACTTTTAAATTTTGTCTTTCTTCTATCACTTGTACGAATTGGCCAGCTTGCATAAGGGAAGCAAATGTGCCGGTATCTAACCAGGCTGTACCTCTATTTAAAATGCTTACTTTTAATTTACCTTGATTTAAATAAACTTTATTTACATCAGTAATTTCATATTCGCCTCGAGCACTTGGTTTAATATTTTTAGCTATTTCAACAACTGAATTATCATAAAAATATAAACCGGGTACAGCATAGCTAGATTTTGGATTTGCTGGCTTCTCTTCAATACTGATTGCATTATTGTTTTTATCAAACTCAACCACTCCATATCTTTCAGGGTCAGCAACATGATAAGCATATACAACTCCGCCATCCGGATTATTATTGCTTTGAAGTAATTCTGCTAATCCCGAACCAAAAAAGATATTGTCACCTAAAATCAATGCTACCTTTTCTTTACCAATAAACTCAGCACCTATTACAAATGCTTGGGCTAAACCATTTGGTTCTTCTTGAACTTTATATTCAAAATTGCACCCTAAAGTTTTACCATCTCCTAATAGTTTTTGAAAATTGGGTAAATCATGTGGCGTTGAAATAATTAAAATATCACGGATCCCTGCCATCATTAAACATGATAAAGGATAATAAATCATTGGCTTATCATAAACAGGCATCATTTGCTTGCTCATAGCTAATGTTAATGGATGTAAGCGGGTACCTGACCCTCCGGCTAATATAATTCCTTTCACGCTTCTAAGATGGTTTCTCCGACGAAAATAACGTTTTTTTATGGAATGTAGAAGCAATGACAATGCTTAGCATCTTCCTTTCAATTAATAATAATTTGGGAAGATTTAAAAATAAAAAAGAAGGGTTAAAATATTTACTGAATAAGTGGCAGTAAATATTTTAACCCTTCTCCAATTATTGGTACGAAAAAGTATTAGATATTATAATTACTTCAAACAAACAAAGGTTCCATCCTCTTTGATAGTAATCATTTTACGAGAAGTTGAATCGGCAATAAATACATTATACTCAACTATTGAAGATGCTAAACTTAATTTCTCAGCTACAGTTCTTACTTTATAACCTGCATAATTAGTGCTAAAATAGTCTTTTACAATTTGAGGAGTTCCTGAATACGGAAATCTTTGTCCAGAGAAAAGAAATACCCCATTCAAATCAAATACTAATTTTACTGGGCCTGCAAATGATCTATTACCAACCATTACTGAAATAACTTTTCCAAACTCACAGGTAGTATCAAATCTTGCATTCATAACTTTATAAGTTGCATAATTCGAATCTATATAATTAACTATAAGAGGAAGCAAAGTATCAATACCCATAGAGTCTAAATGTCCTCCTGGACCACCACCATGATGTCCACCACCTGGTCCTCCGCCATGATGCCCACCAGGACCGCCACCGTGATGCCCACCTCTTCCACCACCATTTCCACCTCTATAATTCAAGGCATCACCTAAACACTCTCCATTATTATTAAAGGCTAATTCTTCTGTTGTACTTAATATAACAACAGTTGTTGCTTCTGATTTTGTTAATCGTAAAGCTGAAGTGATCGTTGCATCAGGGTAATTTTCTGCAATAAAATTGGTTACATTGGTTGAAAGTTCAGAAACATTAATACTTTCCTCATTCGAGGCTAGTTGTTCTTTGCTACAAGCACTTAATACTAAAGCGCCCGCCAAAATCAATAAGTATTTTTTCATATCGTTTAAATTTTATTCAGTAACGCTAAATTACATTTATGAATACGATACAATTTAAAATGTAGATAAAAGGGGCTAAAGTGTCGGAGTTCTTAAAATTAAGTAACAAAATTACTCAACAAGCATACAAAGACCTTCATACCACTTTTCACCATATTTTCTAATGAGTGGTTCTTTCAGAAATTTATACACTGGAACTTTTAAACTATTTCCAAAATCGCATGCAGAGCTGCATATCGACCATCTGTCATAATTTAAAGCTTCAAAACCATCATATTTTGTAATTCTAATTGGATATAAATGACAAGAAATAGGTTTCTTAAAATCAATTGCTCCATCATTGTACGCTTTTTCAAATGCACATTGGGTAATGCCATTTTCCATTAGAACGTAAGCACATTCTTTATTTTTATCGACACAGGTGGTTGTAAAATCACCATCTTCATCAACTACAAATTGGCCTTGCTCTTCAATAGCTTTTAGTCCTTTTTCATTTAGATAAGGTTTTACTTTATGGAAAAGGGTTTCGATTATTTTAATTTCAGATTCTTCAAGTGGAGCACCTGCATCACCTTCAATACAACACACACCTTTGCATTTATTTAAATTACATACAAAGTTTTCCGAAATAATTTCTTCTGAAATTATAGCATTCTCATGATTAATCATCTTTTTGAAGTGACTGGATTTTTCAATCCTTGGTAGCTATCTAATTCTAAAATTAATGACCCAATTAAAATTTCTACTTCCACTTTTACAGGAATACGATTGGTATCATTGGTTATCCAAATATACATTCTACTATCTTTCCTGAAAACTCTACCAGGCTGTAATGTTGGACTAAACTTAATACATTCATATTTTCCGGTTGTAGTAGTAATTGTTTCTTTTCCTAAATATTCAATATTGACAGGATAGTTACCATCATCCAGAAAATAACTCATGTTAATGTTCTCACCTACTGCAATGTTTTTCAGATCAATACAACGAGCAAAATAGAACAGAGAAATTATATCAAATGAATATGGGGGAATAGTATATGTACCCTTTGAAGCATTTACTTTATAATTTTTTTGATCAAAATTTGCATAACTGTCACGTCTATAATTTCCCTCTCTAACATTCTCTGTAAATTGGTAAGGATACAATGCTTCTTGATCAACATAGGAATCATAACGATTTCTAACTTTCATAAAGAAATCAAATGAACCACTTGTTTTCCCATTAGCGATATAATGAAAAACTTTCTTCCCATTCATTTCTTTTTTTCCTTCTTGCACTTCCATAGTAGCTTCAGCTGCAGTAATAAATCCATAACGTACTTTATACTTTAATTTTTCACCAGGTTGAAAAGCTCCCAATTTAAAATCGGGATGAGTTTGGGCAAAAGTGAAAATACTGAGTGTTAAAAAAAAGACGGAAAATATATATTTCATTGATAGTTAGGTATGTGCTAGTATTCGTAAAGATATAAGAATCTTTGTTTTGATGCTTAACGTTTTATAGAATAGTTAAATTGCATTGATATTTTTACATAATTATTGGTTTCTCTATAAGTATTTATTTATCTCTTTTAAATAGAGGCACAGTTGAACAAGGTTCGCCATACATAATACTTTTAGCAATTGGCCTAAGTTTCCTTGTTATTTCAACATAAGCAGAAACTGGTACTGGTAAATCTCCACATCCTTTAACTACTACTCTTTGATCAATATAAGCAGTGTAGTCAACCTTTGCAAGTGCATCTCTAAACAAGGCATCTTCTAACATATCAAGATTTCCAAAAACAATTAAGTTCGCAAAGGGCTGCATTTTTGTTGCTAAAAGCATATATGCCCATGTAGGAACTATTGCATCT
Organism: Sphingobacteriaceae bacterium; assembly: GCA_965279595.1. Lineage (GTDB taxonomy): Bacteria > Bacteroidota > Bacteroidia > Sphingobacteriales > Sphingobacteriaceae > CAIKLP01. The sequence continues at coordinate 1,247,281 of OZ257246.1, read as the reverse complement.
TCAGAACAAATAATTGCCACATTTTTATCTTGAAATATTGACCAATCTTTTTCTTTTACAAATTCTCTGAAATCCTTTTCACGCAGCATTAAACCTTGAAAAAGGTTGTCTTTGATATCATAAATTACACGTTCTCCTTTATGGTAATATTGTCCTAAATCAAAAGAGATTAGTCCGCTATTTGCAACCTTATTAACGAAGTTTTCTTGGATTTCCATAGTCTATAAATTAAAAAATCTAAAAGAGATAACAAATAATATCTCTTTTAGATTTCAAAATTACAGAATACCTTCTAGTAAAAGCGAATTCTGTTATCTTTTATATCTGCCTTGTTTTTTAAAGCTTCAATCAATTCTTGATCAACGCGTGATTTTACTGCAGTTGCCATTTCTGATTTTTTACTATTATATTCAGGTAATGGCAAAGCTTCAATGAAATTATCAACTACAACAACATACACCCCACGGTCACCTGCAATAGGTTTAGATACTTTTCCTTTAGTCATAGAGAAAACTGCACCAATAACTTCAGGTTCACGTGCAAAGCCAGGAATTACAGGGAATCCAAAATTAACACCTGTTGCTGATTGGGCAACAACTCCAGCTTTTTGAGCAATTTGTTGAATATTATTTGAACCCGAAGCTGCTGCTGTTAATTTAGATTTTAACATTTCTGCTTTCTTTTCTTTTCTAACAGCGGCTTCAATTTCATTCTTTAAATATTCCATTTCAGTGGTACCCTTTTCTTTAATTTGAGTTAAAGTAGCGAACACATATTTATTTGAAATTTCAAACAATGGTGAAACATCACCTTTTTCAGCTTTATACGCCCAACGAATTAATTCACGAGGATTATCTAAACCTGCAACAAAACGATCATTTTCTTTAATGTTTTCAGCCACACGTTTATTCAAACCATTTCCTAACTTCAATGCTTCAAACTCTTTTGAATTGCTTACTGTAGCTAATACTTCATTGGCTTTTGCATATAATGCTTGTGAGGTTTGTGTACTTGCTGCAATTGCTTTATCAATTACACCTACCATAATATTTTTATCAAAGTTCTTTTGATCTGTAATCTGAATAATATGGAAACCGAATTGAGTTCCAACTACTGCCATATCGCCTTTTTTGCCTTTGAAACAGTAATCAGTGAATGGCTTAACCATTGTTTTATTATCGAAATAACCTAAGTCACCACCTCTATCTCTTGAACCATCTTCAGAATATTGAAGAACCAAAGAATTAAAGTCTGCACCATTATCAATTAGTTTTTTAATACTATCTGCTTTTGCTTTCATTGCAGCAGCATTTGAATTATCTGCTTTTAATAAAATATGTCTAGCACGTACTGAATCTGGTAATGATTTTATAGAAATTAGTTTTGCGATTTTATAAGCACCTGCATCTACGTATGGACCAAATATATATCCAACAGGTTTAGTAAACATTACTGTATCCAAGGAAGCTGGGAGATTACCTCTTTTAGCATAATCACCTGCAAATTTTGTTTCTGCATTCAAAGCTACATAGGTTGAATCATTGGTGGTCGTTTTCAAACCCTCCAACTGTTCAGTAATCCATTTCAAAGTAGCTGCTGTATCTTCTTTAGAAGGAAGTACATCAACGTAGATATAATCAAAACTTCTAGTGTTTTCTTTTTGCGAATATTTGTACTTATTAGCATTATAATAAGCCGACATATCAGACTCAGAAACTTTAATTGCAGAATCTGAAATACTAGTATAATCTAATAAAGCATAAGTAATATTTGCTGTTTTATTTTTATCCAAATAATCAGCTTTTGCAAATGCAGTTGGAATATACATGGCACCTTTTACAAGGTTGAAATATTTTTGACGAATTCTTTCTTCAAGAATTGCTTTCTCAAAAGCTAACCATTGCTTTTTAGTTTCTCCTGTTTGATCTTGAGTATCTAAATTTTTCAAAAAAGTTACAACTTGTGCAGGATCAAATACTCCAGTTTGAGGATTTGTGAATGCTCTACGAACCTCTGGATGAGGGTTTTTACCTTGAATCATATCAAACAATTCTTCTGGAGAAACAACAATTCCAGAAACTTGAATAGACTTCTTCAAAAGCATATCGTAAATAACTTGATTCCAAGTTTGATCAACTAAATAGCCAGTCATACTTTCATTCAAATTACTTTGACCTGAATTCTTTTTATACGCTTCCGTATTTTGCTCCAATTTGGTTTGAAATTCAGTGATATCAACCACTTCTCCATTCACTGAACCAAGTTCGTTTTGTCCGTTTCCGAAAATGTTTCTACCAGAAACAAGTACGTCACCAACTAAAAATGCAACAATGGCAAAACCGATGACTCCCACCAGTAAACCTCCTCTATTGCGCATAGATGTCATTAATCCCATATATTCTTTATTCTAAATTGCTTATTTATTTTTATAAGAGGGCGCAAGATACAATTTTTAGAAAATATTTATAGTCTGAATTTACTTTCTTCCTAAATTATTGATTCTAGTTGTTCTGCGTTGATAAAAACGCCAAAGGGCAAAGAAAGTAGCTAAAATGAGAATGACTATATCTTGCGTATTTCGGGTTTTTGAACTTAACTGAAGTATGGTTAATAATAAACAGATGGTAAAAATGACAAACCATACCGTTTCACTTGCTTTGTTATTCATCCTTAATATTAAATGTTCCTCTTGGTTTGAAAATTTTATAATTGGTAAAATTTTGATTGGCTTCCATTCCCTCACCAAATAATACTTCATTTGCTGTGGTAATTCTTACAAACTTATCTGTATATATTTTCTTAGTCTTTTCATTCCAAATCAACCGTTCAGTATCTAATCTTTCACCTTTATTATTGATTACAACCACACTGTCTTTCACTTCAATCAATCTTTGATTTTGATATTTTCGACCAAATTTTGCTGTTAGGGTACTTTCTAAAATTAAGCCAGGTCCATAAAAATCAACTTTCAAGCCAATTGGCATTTCATGATATGGATTGGTTACATTATAGAATTTAAGTATAGGACTTTTTAAATTGGCGCGAATAATTGCTGAATCACTATAAATTATTTCAACATCTTTACTTGTTTCAATCGGGAGACTCACTTCATTATCTGCAATTTTCTCAACTTTTGATAAATCATTTTCACAAGCAAGTAAGCAAAATGAAATTGCTAAGAGCAGAAATATAAGTTTAAAAAATGTTAAAGATTTCATGAATGATTAATCATATTGACGTTTGATGAACCACTTGTCACAGAAATTGAACCCAAGTTTAACATTAAAATATTGTTCCTGAATAAGGTTGTTATTTTTTGTCCCTCTCTGGCCAAGTTCAAAGGCTAAGTTAACTTTTGAACTTGATTTAGGTAATGGCAAACCAAATCCAACAGACAAACTCATTGCATTAATATCCTGATTATTAATAGTGATATACGATTTATTGTAATTGAAACCTAAACGATACTCAATAGTTTTAAAGTAATTTCCCACTGCATTATATTCTGGAATAATGCTTCCACCAATTGCAAAATCATAAGTGTTATTCAATTTTGGATTGGCACCATAATCACGGTATTCAGACCACAAGCTTGTGCTTAAATCAACACCCACCAACCAATTATTGGGCTTAGCATAGCTAAATCCGAATGAATGGTAAGAAGGGAGAATAACTTTACCCTTTTCATTTGGTGTATTTTGTACTGTATCAACTAATCGTTCAAAATCAGTTGAAACATAATAATATCTTTCAGAAATTAAATTTCTACTAGCATTTAGTGATGACTTGAGTGCACCTGAATATCCTATTGTTAAGACTTTTCCGGATGTCAAGTTCTTAATGTATTGTAATCCAAAATTGGCATAAAGACTACCTATGTAAGTAGAATTTGTTTGTCTGATATTATAAAAAGAAAGAGTATCCGCATACTCATTTGCCCTAATTTTATTTACAGTACCAAATACATATGATATATTTAATCCGATAGACAAATTCTTTGCAATTCGATATGAATTTCCGAGATAAAATTGGTTTAAACCACCTTCCCCTCTAAAAATTTGCGTTAGAGAATCATTGTTATTTTGAATTGTTGACTCATAACCTATTCCACTATATGGGAGTAGACCAACACTAGTTCCCCATCTTTTAGAAATAGGAAATGCAATTTTTAAATAATTAGGTGCTGCCGAATTTTTAATTACAAAATCAGATGCATTACTAATTTTATTAAAACTTGCAGACGCTCCTACTTCAAAAGTTGTAAGTGTAATAGCATTGTATGATGCAGGGTTAAAGCTATTAATAGCTCCTTCAGTTCTGATTCCATTAGAAATCCCGCCCATTCCCAAATTTACAACTGAGTTGCTTTTTTGTAATTCACCTAATCCAAATCTGGAATAAGGTGAACTAGTTAGAGATTGAGCAAAAATAGCAAAAGGAGCAAATGAAAATGCTAAAAGGGTAAGTACTTTAGTTTTGTTGAACATTAAATTTCAAAATTGTATGTAAGCCAATCGCAACGAGATCGGGATGGGCAAAGATGCTATTTTTCAAATGACTATCAAAAAATGTTGTATCTCCACCACAAAGCAAGCATCTCATTGAGGGGTATTGTTGTAAATATTGATTAATGAATCCATCTACTTCATTTATTAAACCATAAAAAACACCTGATTTAATAGAATTAGTAGTGGTATTTCCAATTAGATTGGGTTGCCCATTATCAATTTTTACCAACGGCAATTTAGCAGTAAAAGTATTCAATGCTTGAAATCTCATTTGCATGCCTGGAGATATTGCACCTCCTAAATAGTTAGCGTACTCATCAATAAAGTCGTAAGTAATGCAAGTACCGGCATCAATTACCAAGCAATTTTGTTTAGGGTAAAGAAACATAGCTCCACATGAAGATGCTATTCTATCTAATCCTAAAGTATGAGGAGTTTCATATTTAATTTTAATTGGCAGTTTAGAAAGTTGATTGAATACAATTGTTTTGGTTTGACTTTCTAAGTAATTTATAATTCCATCATCTATCATTTGAACTGAAGAAATTATACAATTTTCAATTTTGTGCTGCTTAAAAAAAGGTGTCAGTTCAGGAATTAGTAAATTTTCGAAGCTTAACTTTTCAATACATTCATCATTTTGGTAAACGTATACCTTAGCATATGTATTCCCCTGATCAATGATTAAGCTTGTCATTAAGAATTGACTAAAGACAAAATAGATTCAAAAATTTGAAGCCCATCAGTATTGTTTAATTCAATATCAGCAGCCCTTTCAGGATGTGGCATTAAACCAAAAACATTTCTATTTTTATTACAAACTCCTGCTATATTTTCAAGTGATCCATTAGGATTGGATTCATCAGAAACTTGACCTTTTGAATCGCAATACTTAAATAATATTTGGTCGTTATCTTTTATTTCTTTTAATACATCTGCACTTGCAAAATAATTTCCTTCTCCATGAGCGATAGGGATTTTCAGTGCCTTATTGGGTTCGACTTGGGACGTGATTAAGCTATTATTTGTTTCCGCTTTAATATAAAGATTATTGCAAATAAACTTTCTTGAATTATTATGAAGTAAAGCACCCGGTACCAAACCTGCTTCTGTTAAAATTTGAAAACCATTGCAAACACCCATTACATATCCACCTTTATTTGCAAAATCAATCACTTCTTTCATAATAGGTGAAAAACGAGCAATTGCACCTGAACGTAAATAATCTCCAAAACTAAAACCACCTGGCAATATGATAAAATCACATCCTTGAAGATCATGATCTTTATGCCATAATTTCACAACAGTTTGTTGCAATACATGCTCTAACACGTAAATCATGTCTTGGTCACAATTTGAACCTGGGAAAACTACTACACCGTACTTCATGGATATTTTTTTTACAAAGATATAGAAAAGACTATTGCTAGCAAAGTGTAACCACAATAGAAAATGTTAAAAGTTGAAAATCTTTTTTATAAAATCTATTCTAATCAAATATTGATTTAAAGATTCAATAAGTAATATAATTAGTTATTTCCTATTGAAATTTTAAAATAAAAAATTGCCGAATCAAAAACAAAATGAGTGTCAAAAAAATATCAAATCAAAGAGTGCTTACAAAATTAATTTTAGAAATATTTGGAATTGAATATTCTGCAACATACATTTGCAGCTCGTTCTTTATAATAATTCTTATCAAGAAAGGTGGAGGGATTGGCCCTATGATACCTTAGCAGCCTATCTTCAGCAATGAAGACAAGGTGCTAATTCCAATTCTGCGAAAGCAGAAACAGATAAGGTCTGAGGTTGATTTCACAATATTCTAAATAAATATAAGAAGTCTCTTTCGACTTATCGGAAGAGACTTTTTTCATTTAAGTCCTTTCTGATAAGTTGTATTCACACCTGCTTTTTTTGATAAGAGTTCCAAAATATTTTTTTTAACTCTTAAACAAAAAAGTAATGAAAACAGAAACAAAAATTCTTCACTCCATTCCAGTTGACCCACTTACAGGTTCCATTTCAACACCCATTTATCAAACTTCAACCTTTGTACAAGAAGCACCAGGTGTAAATAAAGGTTATGACTATGCACGATCTAACAATCCAACAAGAAAAGTATTAGAAGATCTTGTTGCTACACTTGAGGAAGGTACTGCAGGCTTTGCATTTGCCAGTGGACTTGCAGCCATAGATGCAGTTCTAAAGCTACTTTCAGCAGACGATGAAATCATAGCTTGTGATGATATATATGGTGGTTCATTTAGATTATTCACTCACATTTATGAAAAATTTGGCATAAAAGTTCATTATGTTGATAGCACAAATGCGGAAAATATTGCTCAACAAATTAGCACAAAAACAAAATTAGTTTGGATTGAATCACCCACAAATCCTACTTTAAAAATTAGTGATATCAAAAGAATTGCTGACATAGCACATAGTGTAAATGCACTTTTAGTTGTTGACAACACTTTTGCATCACCTGCATTACAACAACCAATTAAACTAGGAGCAGATATTATTATTCACAGTGCAACCAAATATTTGGCAGGACACTCAGATTTGATAGCGGGTATAGTAGTCACAGCGAATATTGAATTAGCTGAAAAAATAAAATTTATTCAAAATTCATCTGGTGGAATTTTATCTCCTTTTGATTCATGGTTAGTAATTAGAGGAATTGAAACACTCAGCTTACGTATTGAAAAACATTCAGACAATGCTTTGAAAGTAGCTTTATATTTACAAACACACCCTGCAGTTGAAGAAGTTTATTATCCAGGACTTTTGGAACATCACAATCACCAGATTGCTAAACAACAGCAAAGCAAATTTGGAGGAGTGGTTTCTTTTAAATTAAAAAATGATTCTATTGAAGATGCAAATGAATTGGTTTGCTCAACAAAACTTTTCAAGTTAGCTGAAAGCTTAGGTGGGGTAAAGAGTTTGATTTGTCATCCAGCTCAAATGACCCACAAATCAATTCCATTAGAAAAAAGAATTCAAAGTGGTGTTTACAATTCACTTATAAGATTATCAGTTGGATTGGAAAACAGCCAAGATTTAATCAACGATTTAAGTAATGCTTTAAATGCAATAGAACAAAAAAACAATCAAATTAATTTCATTTCAACAAACAATTAACTGATGAACAAAACAATAAAACTAGGAATATTTGGATATGGTTGTGTGGGCCAGGGACTTTACCATGTTTTAAATAACACTAATGGAATACATGCAGACATAAAAAAAATATGCATCAAAGACAATCATAAAATAAGGAATATTGATGCTGATTTATTTACTACTGACAGAGACGTACTTTTAAATGATCCCGAAATAGATGTCATTGTAGAATTGATTAACGATTCAGAGGCTGCATTTGCAATTACAAAAAAAGCATTGATGAATGGAAAATCAGTAGTATCTGCAAATAAAAAAATGATAGCTGAAAACCTTGAAGAACTAATTCTATTACAAAATAAATTTGGCACATCACTTTTATATGAAGGTTCTTGTTGTGCTAGTATCCCAATCATTAGAAATCTTGAAGAATATTATGACAATGATTTATTGAAAAAAGTAGAAGGCATATTTAATGGTACAAGTAATTACATTTTAACAAAAATATTTGAAGAAAATTTAAGCTTTGCTACAGCTTTAAAACAAGCACAGGACTTAGGTTTTGCAGAAACAGATCCAAGTTCAGATATTGATGGATTCGATAGTAAATTTAAACTTTGCATCATACTATTACATTCATTTGGAATTGTGGTTGATCCTACTGATATTTTTAATTTAGGCATTTCAAGACTAAATGATTTTGATATTGCTTACGCTAAGAATAATGGGTATCGAATAAAATTAATTGCAAGATGTCAGAAAATTGATGATGCAATCTATGCATACTGCATTCCACAATTTATTAAATCAGATGATCAACTATTTGATGTTAAAAATGAATACAATGGTGTAGTTTTAGAAAGTGCATTTTCCGACTCTCAATCATTTGTTGGTAAAGGAGCAGGAAGCAATCCTACTGGATCTGCTGTGCTTTCAGATATCTCGGCCTTATCCTATAAATATCAATATGAATACAAAAAAAGAAATCAATTAGATCCGATTCTACTTTCACAAAATTTGACAATTAAAGTTTTTGTAAGGTTTAATTCCAATCAGTTTGAAATTCCAAATACGTTTTTCAATGTTAGTGAAAATTATCAATCGAATGATTATTCTTATTTCATTGCAGAAATTAAATTAGTTGACTTGAAAGATGCAGAATGGTTAAAGAATAAAGAAGTTAATGTGGTTATGTGTTAATTAGCGAATTTGAAAATAGAGAATTGAAAGAATTAGTAATAAAAATAAACCTTCTGACATCCAATTTTTTTTTGCTACTAAGAAATAATAAGAAAGAAATACGGAGAATGGTGCTGCCAATAAAATAAAGTGGTTAATACTAAATGATGGTTTAATATAAAAAGAAATACCTGTTACAAAAATAGATGTAATTAGCAATTGCTGGCATTTGCGGACATGTACTACATTCTTATAAAAATTCTCACGCAAGCGATTAGAGGCAACCAATAAAATTAATACTAATGGCAATAATGGAAGGTAGTCCAAGGAATTTGGAAACACATTTATTTGCCAAGCATTATTTTTAATTGGTTGCCAAATTTGCATAAAAGCACCAAAATCATCAATCCAAAAATAATAGAATGCAACAAAAAGATATGGTGTTAGAACACCGACAAAAGCAGTAAAAAATTCTCTCCAATTAAAGGGTCTAAAAATAAACATAGCCATCCATAATAATAAAACCCAAGCTATAGAAGGGAAATAAAATAATGAAGCAATTGAAACAATCATTCCAACATCAAATGCAATGGTTAATGCATTATTGCTTTTATACAATTTAAACAATTTCACAAAAATCAATAACTGAAAGAAAATGACTAAAATAGCTGCATCAATTGTGAAAAAAGTTGGGAACAAACTTGTGATAACAATAAATAATAATGCTGGGAGGAAAGAGTTTTTAAATAATAAAGTAAAATCTGAGACAATCTTATTTAGCCAAACAGCCAATATTAAATAAATTACGCTTGTAATAATTATATTGATTGACTTGTTTACCCACAAAAAAGATAACTTATTAAAAAGAAACTTTGACAAAGGCTCACTGTAATTAAATACAGGAATTGGTTGGTCATTTAAAAAGTAAGGTAACCTTAATATAATTATCAAAATGATAAGTAATACTAAATTTATAGGTGACTGATTTTTAAATAACTTTACAATCATGCTAAAATGTTACTCTTAAAAAATTAGTTTTGTTTTTTTGAACACAAGGGATAATGATTTGATCAGAAGAAATTTGTTTTCCCCCTCCTGGCATAATTAATAAATTCTCAGTTTCTTTTGCCAAAGTTTTTTCTTCAGAAACCCCTAAATTACTTACACTGAATGACATAATATCTGCTGATTTTCTAATGAATTTATTATAAACAAAATTCACTTTATCGGCATCAATAGAAAGAATATAAGAAGAATAAAATGCGCCATCATCCTCAGATACTTGATTTTTTCTGATGATTTGTTCCCAATCTATTTTACCATCAGGGTTAATTGAAAATACCAATATGTTATCATAATGGTAAGTATATGATGTTGTGTATAATTGATAATAGGAGTTGTAATTTGTTGATTCGGTTATGTAGTTTGACTCTGCAATTAAAATGACTCCACCATCAGTTCTCAACACAATTCGATCAATAAAATAATTGATTAGTTCAGTTCCTCTATTAACAGTTCTTTCTCCTAAAAACTCATTCAAAAATTTTGCTTTAAAACTTTCTGTAAACTTCTGAATTCTTTTTTCTTCTTTATTGAAATTTGCAAAAAATATACCAGCAGAACTAGTGCTATTTATTTCTGAATATAAGCCAACCAAAGCAATTTTTTGATTTATCTCATCTAATTCCATCCTCAAATCATTGATAAAATAACGATCAGCAGATATTGGAATATTCTCTAATTGATTTGTTTTAGGAGTGGCAATAGTTAAACTATACTTTCTATCTCTTAGTGTTTTCTTTTCTAAATCAAGTGATGTTAAAATATAAACGCATGAATCATTTCCTACTTCAAAATCATTTAATAATAAAATCCCATCAAAATATTCAGTTGGATACTGGTTACTCCAAACACGCTCAAAGTCTTTACTATAAACCTTTACAAAGATACTTAACTTATCATTTTCAGGAGTTGATTGTTTATACATAGTAGAAAACAAATTCCCATCTTTACTTTTTTGAATATAAAAAATTCCACGATTTCTTTTTTTGTCAAACTGAATTTCATCAACTTTTTTGGGGCTAGAATTGGAAAGTCCTCCTTTAACCAAATCAACCTTTACAGCAAAAAGTTCATTTGCACTTTTCTCTTTATTGATACTTGCATAAAAAATATACAAACTGTCAGAAATAAATCTAATGTCTTGTAATTCAGCATAAGGGTCAGGTAGCACAACCGAAAAACTCCATTTGGTTGCTAAACTTGTTTCAATAAATGCAATTTCAATTCGGTTATCTCTTAATCGTAATTGATTTACTTTATTATTAAACGGGCTGGTACTTTTTATGATAAAAAAACCTCTATCATTTTGTCCAATCACTTTTGAATACATTCTCTTGAAAGATTTATCAGGATTAGCCAAATCGATGCGTTGAGCATATAAGGTGGAGCTCCATAACAAAACAAGAAGGGTGATTGTGAATTTATTCATCTCTTTCAAAATTAAGAGAATTAACGAAAATTCGTAGGATTTATATATACTTCTCAAAAAGCATTTTGACTACTCTTTCCACATTATCAGGAAAATCAACCTTTACAGCTGATTGATGGTTAATCCAATCATTGATTGGCGATTTATGTTTTTCATCTAAATCATAACCAACTGGTACTTTTATCCTTTTTAACCCTTCAGCATTACACAATTGTTCATACTGACCTTTCATAGGAATTGCGAACACCTTCTTTGATAAAAATATGGCCTCTGCAGGTGCTTCAAAACCTCCACCTGTTAACAAACCTTCACATGAAGCTAAGCTTATATTAAATGCTTCATTTAATACTGGCAAAACCTGCACATTCCCAACATGGTAACCTCGAGGTTCATGTTTTGAAAAAACTTCCCATTTTATATTTGGCCAATGTGCTAAATACTTAACCAAGTATCTATCATCATATGCCGGCAGATAAACTGTATAATGGCCAAGATTACTAACTACCAATTCTCTTATTTCTTTTCTAATAATTGGGGTTTCAATAAAATCATCATATTTTTCAAAATGAAAACCAATTTGATGAGTTGATGGTGCATAATATTTAAAAAGAAACTCAGTGAATTTATCTCTTTTAATTGGGCGTGGTGTTTTATCTGAAAGAAATGAACATTGATGACTTAAAGCTACAATTGGAATTTTATTAATTTTTGCAGCCCAAGCTGTTACAGGTTCAAAATCATTGATGATTAAATCATATTTTTTAATTGGAAAAGTTCGTATATCATTAATTAAAGTCAATGGAGAAAGGCCATTCAGAGTTTTCCAATAATCTACACCACCATGTTTTCCAAAAACAAAACTAACCCCATTTTTTCGGTAAGCTAAGTTTTGTGGTAAGGAAACATCAACTTGAGTACCACTGATTAATATATCCAGCTCACCATACTTTTGCAAAAAAGGTATGATATCACGAGCCCTACTAACATGTCCATTTCCAGTACCTTGAATTGCAAAAAGAATACGCATTTGCCTTTTATTCTAATTTGAAGATTATTGAATTTTACTAAAATAAGTAAATATCTTATTCTTGAATACTTTTTGCAATCATTGTTTCATATAATAATTTAATATCCATTTTTTCATTCAGATCTTCCTGCTGTTCCTCTTCTGAATCAATAGACAAATCATCCTTGTAATGATAAATTGACCAAGTCTCGTTATTATATTCTAAAGCTGTTAAGCTTTCAACCCAATCACCAGAGTTTAAATAGACAACTTTTCCTTCCTCATTATTTACTTCTTTGATGATGGCTTGATGGATGTGTCCACAAATAACATAATCATACTTTTTCTCAATAGCAATATCTGCAGCAGTATTCTCAAAATCATTTATAAATTTGACTGCATTTTTTACAGTTCCTTTTATTTTTTGTGAAAGACTCATTTTTTCTCTGCCCAATTTTGATAAGAAATAATTGATCATAGTGTTTATCAAAATTAATGTATCATACCCTACAGCACCTAATTTTGCTAGCCATTTTGAATATTGCATAGTCACATCGAAAACATCACCATGAAAAATCCAAGCTTTTTTACCATCAATATCAAGTACTAATTTGTTTAATAGTTTCAAAGAACCTAATTCAAAGTCGGCAAATTTTCTTAGCATCTCATCATGATTTCCTGTTAAATAATAAACAGGTATTTCATTATTGATATACTTCATTATTTTCCTAATAACTTTCATATGTGAATCAGGCCAATAATTTTTACTGAATTGCCAAATATCAATGATATCGCCATTCAGAATCACAACTTTTGGATTAATTCTTTTAAGGTATTTTAGAAGTTCTTTGGCATGACATCCATAAGTGCCCAGATGAATATCGGAGAGAACTAAAATCTCCACAGTTCTTTTTGACATTGAATTGTTTTTCCTTACAAAGGTCATTAACCCATGTTAGAGTAAAGTTAAATTCAAGTAAAATAATTGAATGTGCGATTAAATATAATCCTCTTCTTCGTCTAAACTTAACTCGTAGGGACTGAAATACAATAGCACAAGTGCTAATACAGCAGCAGCTAAGATGATTAATTGTGTGTTTTCCATAGTAGTATTTGCATACAAATATGGCAACCTGAAATTATCTCAATATTAAATAAGTATTAGTTAATTGTTAGAATGTAACAATTTCTTAATTCTAATTAACTGTTTGTAATGATGTATAGTATGTATATAAATGAATCTAAGCCATTCCTTATTGTTCATATAACCTAAAACAGGATGTTTCATTTTCATTGTGCCGCTCCAATTTTGGTTTGTTTTATAAATCTCTTTAACCTCTTCAATTACTCTTGCTACAATTTCTTTGGCTTCAATTAAAGTTTTAATTTCAGGAGTTCTTTCTTCTACTGACTTAGGCACTTTTCTGCCTTTTGGGAATCTTGCAAAAAACAAAATCAATTTTGCTTTAAATGGTAAAGTTTCCATTGTCTCTGTTCCGTTGTTTTGAGAAGATCTTTGCATGCCCTTTAATGAAAGTCTATTTGCCATCATAATATGTGCATAAACTTGTGCATAGCTCCATGTTTCGGAATTAGGTTTTTTTTGAAATTCTTCTTCATTCAAATTAGATAACCAATCATTAAATTGATTTAAAACTTTTAGTAATTTTTGATAATCACTTGACATACTCATACTATAAAATATTTAAAAGTTCAGTAAGATGATTAATTTCAAAAGTCACATCTTCCATATGCTCTAATTTATTTGGATTAAAAAAAACTTGGTCGATACCTGCATTTCTTGCTCCTAAAATATCTGCCTCTAAGCTATCACCAATCATAATAGCATTCTCTGGATTACAACTAACAACTTCTAAAGCATGATTAAATAATGCAATATCTGGTTTGTAAAGACCTATTACTTCTGATACAAAAATTGAATGAAAATAGGGCTTTAAGGAGGTTTTAGTCAATTTTAATTCTGATGATTCATAAAACCCATTGGTAATAATATGCAAGACATATTTATTAGCAAGTTTTGAGAGCACATCATGTGTTCCAGGAAATAAGTTAGTTTTTGTAGGGCAAATATTTACATAATCATCTTCAAATGCTATTGGTATTTTTGCATCATCCAATCCAAAATGATGAAATGTTTTTTTGAAGCGAGTTTCCCTTAATTGTTCTTTACTGATTTTACCTAAATGATATTCTTTCCAAAGTGCATGATTATTGATGGTATAAACATCTATGAATTCATCAGAAGAAAACAAATCGAATTTAGAAAGTTCATACTTTTCAAATAATTCTAACAATGTTTCTCTAGCATTACTGTCGAAGTCCCAAAGAGTATGATCTAAATCGAAGAAAATATGTTGATACATTGTATAAGGCAAATTGGAAATTTTCAAAAATTATTCAAAAAAAATTATACTTTTTCTCCAAAAGCCAAGTCGCCAGCATCTCCTAAGCCCGGTACTATATAAGATTTGGTTGTGAGCTCTTCATCAATTGCACCAAGCCAAAGATGAGCTTTAGGTAAGTTTCTTTTCACAAAAGCAACTGCTTCAATACTTGCAATCACACTCACAATATGTAAACTTTTAATTTTACCTCTACTCATTAATTCTTTACAAACCAAAACCATTGAGCTTCCAGTAGCCAGCATTGGATCAGAAATTATAATTGTTTTGCCATCCAAATCAGGTGCAGCAACATATTCCATTTCAATAACAAATGCATTACTTTTTTTATGTTTACGAAATGCAGAAATATAAGCACAATCAGCACGATCATAATAATTAAGCAAGCCTTGATGCAAAGGTAACCCTGCCCTTAAGATTGTAGCTAGAACAGGCTGTTCAGTTAAGATTGGCACATTGGCAATTCCCAATGGAGTAGTTACTTCCGATTCAGTCCAATTCAGTTTTTTACTTATTTCATAGGCCATTATTTCACCAATTCGTTCCATGTTTTTTCTGAAACGAATTCGATCTTTTTGAATTTCTATATCCCGTATTTCTGAAATGAATTGATTTATTAAAGAACTTTGTTTACTGAAGTCGGTTAACATGATTTAGGTGATTAGTTATTTAGCCACATTGCTAATTCTTACTTTTGTAAAATTAATACTTTTGAAATCATTACTTGTAAAAATCCTGTTTATTTGGTTAGTTCAATCATTTTCTCATAAACATCTTCCCAACCTTTCCATTCTTTATAGCCTGACATCGATTCATTATGCCATAAAGGGGTAAATTGCCCGTTCACTTTTCTTACTTCCTTAATTAAATTCTCAATTTCTTTTAATGCTTCCTGCGGTGTCACATTTAAATAGCTAGTGAATGTGGCATCCATTAAACAAAAGGGGTGTACTGTTAAGAAACTTAACTGATCATGGTTCAAATCAAAAAATGGAAATGGTGTGCAAGTTCCAGCTCTAAATCCATTCTGAGAAGCATAGCCCATAGTAAAATCATGTTCAATCCCTGCACTAATTAAAGATTTATAAGTATTTGGAATTCGCATCTTCAAATAATGTTGACGTGAACGATTAATTGAGCGATTAATAATTTGTGATAAATAATATTTTTCACTTTCAATAATTAATGTTCTTGATTTTGAATAATAAGAGGGGTGAATTCCTATGTCAGCTGATTGTGTTAATTTCCGTATGCGTTGTATAAAATCAACCTGCTTAGTTGATAAATTAATATCGTACTTATTGAATTTTTGAGAAAATAAAATAAAATAGATGGCTTTGATATTGGCGCTTCTATGGATTCTTTCTATCCGATCATATTGATCAAATGGGTCTTGCTTTTTATTTAAAAGAATAGCAATTTTAAAAGCTAAATCTTTAAAATCAAAGTTTATGATACTTTTTGTTAAAGATTTTACTATCCTTAATCCACTTTTACCCTTAATCTTAAAAACTTGATCTATATCAAATGTAGCTTGAACATGGAAATTCCTTTCTCTAAAATTTAAGTTAGGATATCTGATATGCATCCATTTTCTAAACTCAATTGCCCATACATCGACAATCGGAATTTTTAAAAAATTTTCTCTGAAGGCAAGGCTTTGATTTGCTTCAAATCTTCCATGTTTATCTTTTCTGAAATTTAAATATTCTTCATATCTGCTGACCAAATAAAAAGAAGCAGCAAATAAATCAAAATGATAATCAGAATGATTGGCCTGAAAAAAATATGGAAATTCTAAATCATGCATTACTTTAATATTCAATTCCTCTACACCATGCTGTTCCAATAATCCATGAGGTTGTATGAATATTTCTTTAAATTGACTTCTTTGATTTGTATAATTTATTAAAATATCAAGATCAGGATTGAACTCGTTTAAATCATTAATAATCTTATAATCAATGCCCAGAATGGTTTGAAAAAGGAAATGAGTTATAAACTCTATGCGGCTAGTCTTTGGTTTAGCGTAAAAAAGTACCATCCTATTTTAGTTCAATTGAGGCCCTAAGATATTGAATTTCACAAAATCAATTTTGTACATTTGGCAAGTTCATTAAAAAAAACAATGGAAAAACAATCATTCTTCAAACGTAATCAATTTATTCTGATTGCCCTTTTGGTATTTATTGCTATCAGTTTCATTTATTTCAGTCCCATTTTAGAAGGTAAAGTCATCAAACAAGGTGACGTTGAAAGTTTAAAAGGTGGATTCACAGAAATCAGAAATTATAAAGAAAACACTGGAACATACGCACTCTGGAGTAATGCTATGTTTTCGGGAATGCCAACTTATTTGTTGTGGTTAGGTTACCCATCAAACATTGCTGGAAAGATTTTGGATTGGTATAATTTAATTTTACCGAACCCAGTAAATACAGTTTTCTTATACTTATTGGGATTCTTCATTTTATTGAGAGCCTTAAAAATGAATGTTTGGTTAAGTGTTTTGGGAGCAATAGCATTTGCTTTCTCTTCCTATAATTTTGCAATTATTTCTGCTGGACACACAAATAAAGCCATTGTAATAGGTCTATTTGCTCCAACAATTGCTGGAATTTTGATGGCCTATCGAGGGCAAATTCTAAAAGGAGCAACATTAACAGCATTGGCCTTAGCCCTACAATTAAAAGCTAATCACTATCAAATGAGTTATTATTTAGCCATTGCTATTGTTTTATATATAATCATTGAATTTATATATTCGATTAAAGACAAAACGATACCACAGTTTTTCAAAGCTTCCGCGGCTTTGGCTATGGCTGCAGGATTAGCAATTGCAATTAACATTACACCCATATTATTAACTGAAGAATACTCTCATGAATCGATTAGAGGAAAATCAGAATTAACACTAGATCCAAAAGCTAGTAAAGATGGTTTGAGTGAAGAATATGCTTTTGAATATAGCTATGGAATTGGAGAATCATTTACATTATTAGTTCCGAATTTTTATGGTGGTGCATCAGCTGGTGAATTAACAAAAAATTCTGAAACTTATAAATTTCTTCAAGGTAGAGGTGTTCCAAACTCGCAACAAATAATTAAACAACTGCCTTTATATTGGGGCGATCAAGCATTCACAGCTGGACCAGTGTATTTTGGGTCGTTGGTAATTTTTCTATTTGTTTTAGGAATGTTTATTGTTAAACGTAAAGAGAAGTGGTGGATACTAGCAACTGTAATTTTAACTTTATTTCTATCATGGGGAAAAAATTTCTATTTCCTTTCCGATTTCTTTTTTACTCATTTCCCTTACTATAATAAATTCAGAGCAGTGTCATCTATTCTTGCTGTAACCAGCTTGATGGTTCCATTATTAGCCGCTTTAGCTGTAGAAGAATTATTAGCTAATAAAATTGATAAAAAAGTATTGAGCAAACAATTTAGAAATTCATTAATCATTGTTGGAGGAATATTATTTGCATTGGTTTTAATTCCAAGTATTGCAGGAAGTTTCGTTAATGAAACACGCGACAAGTCAGCCTTTGGTGAGGCTTATGATCAAATCATAGTAGCACTTTCAGCGGATAGAGAAAGTTTATTAAGAATGGATGCTTTAAGATCATTAGCATTTATTTTAATTGGAGCTGGTTTAATTTTCGGATTTTTAAAACAAAAAATTCAAGCTAATTATTTAGTGATTGGATTAGCTGCCTTAATTTTAATAGATATGTGGTCAATTGATAAACGATATTTAAATGCTGATAATTTTGGAAGAAAAGTAAAAAACATCAACGCAGAAGTTCCTCCATCTGCTGCTGATTTAGAAATTCTAAAAGATACTAGTAAATATTATCGCGTTTATAATTTGACAGTTAATCCGTTTACAGATGCCAACACATCAAGATATCACAAATCAATTGGTGGTTATCATGCAGCCAAATTGAAGCGTTACCAAGAATTGATTGAGAATCAAATTTCAAAAGGAAACATGAATGTATTGAGTATGTTGAATACTAAATATTTCATTACAGCACCACAAGGTTCAAATCAAGGAATGGCACAATTAAACCCACAAGCTTGCGGTAATGCCTGGTTTATAAATGAAATTAAATATGTTGCGAATGCTGATTCAGAAATGTTAGCATTAACTAATTTCAATCCATCAAATACTGTGATTATTGATAAAAGATTTGAAGAAAAAGTTGGTGTCATTCAATTACAAAAAGACAGCACTTCAAACATTCAATTAAATTATTATAGTCCGGATACTCTTAAATATACTTCTAACTCTACACAAAATGGCTTTGCTGTTTTCTCTGATATTTATTATGAGAAAGGCTGGAATGCTTATGTAGATGGCCAAAAAGTAGAACATATAAGAGTGAATTATTTGTTAAGAGGAATGAAAATACCTGCAGGCAAACATGAAATTGAATATAGATTTGAACCTGCAAGTTATTACCTAGGTGAAAAAATTTCCATGGGAAGTTCAATAGGATTAGTTTTGTTAATTGGATTTACATTATTCTGGAGTTTCAAAAAAAACAAAGAAAATAATACTGAAAAAGCTTAATGATACTGATTGATATAATTGCTGGTGCACGTCCAAATTTCATGAAAATTGCTCCAATAATTGCTGCTCTAGAAATTGAGAAGCAAAAAGGGACTGCAATATCCTATCGACTCATACATACTGGTCAACATTATGATCAGAAGATGAGTGGAGATTTTTTTCAGCAATTAGGAATACCAAAACCTGATCATAATTTAGAAGTAGGATCAGGAACCCAAGCAGAGCAAACTGCAAAAATAATGACTCGGTATGAAGAATTATTATTAAAATCACCTAGTAATTTATGTTTAGTAGTTGGTGATGTAACTTCCACAATGGCATGTTCAATTGCCGCAAAAAAATTAAATATTGATGTGGCTCATGTTGAGGCGGGCATCCGTTCAGGCGACAAAACAATGCCAGAAGAAATTAATAGAATGGTAACTGATTCCATTACTGATTATTTTTTCACAACCACCGAATTAGCCAATCAAAATTTATTAAAATCAGGTGTTGCTAAGGAAAATATATTTTTTGTTGGTAACACAATGATTGATACCTTATTGAAACAAATGCCGCATTTTATTCAACCAAAATTTTGGGAGAAAGAAAATTTAAATGCGCAAAATTATTTTGTACTCACTCTACACCGACCTTCAAATGTTGATTCGGATGAACAATTAGAAAAGCTAATTGCAGAAATCATGAATAACAGTCATGGCTATAAAGTAATTTTTCCGGTTCATCCACGTACTGCAAAAATGCTTTCAAAAATTGCAGTTAAATATGATCAACTTTATTTAACTGACCCGATGAGTTATTTAGAGTTTAATTATTTGGTGCAACATGCTAAGGCAGTGATTACTGATTCCGGGGGTATTACAGAAGAAACCACGGTAATGCATGTTCCTTGCATCACTTTGAGAACTACTACAGAAAGACCAGAGACTTGTGAAATTGGGACTAATGAATTGATTGGCACCAACCCTGATGCAATAAAACCTGCTTTAAATAAACTATTTAATGGTGAATGGAAGAAAGGCGGAATACCACCTTTGTGGGATGGGAAAACGGCTGAGAGGATTGTTCAGGATTTGAAAAAAATCTACTTCATAAAATAAAAGCTACAATTAGAATATACCAATTGCAGCTATTAAATCAGAATATTATTGAAGTATTATTTTCTTAATTTCAATGGTGTGATTTTGCGGATCTATTATATGAATAAAATAAATCCCTTTCCCCGTCCAAGTATTCAAATCAATACTTAGCAATTGACTATTTATAGAAGTAGTATAAACTTTCTGTCCAAGAGAATTAGTAACTTCAATCAAATACCCATTCATTGAACCAAAATTACCTGTATTGATTTCAATTTTGTTTTTGGTCGGATTTGGATAAACCTTAATCAAATTTGAGCTATGTGGCGGCAAAACTCCTGATAACAATACATTAATTATTAATGTGTCTGCAACAGAAATAAAAGTAGTATCAACTAAAGTTACATGTGTAGTATCATAAACAGTAACGAAAGTTGAATCCACAATTACTTTTATTAGAAGGGAAGTGTCAGTACAGGAAGAACTAGAAACGATACATCTATAATTATAGCCATTCATATTTAATGCAACTATGGGAATAGTTAATGAATCAGTACTTGATCCTGAATAATTACAATTATCAATTATATTATTATATCCAAAACCATTATCTACTTGCCAGTTATAACTACTAGTCGGTCCAGTTGAAACTACTTTAAATCCAGCACTCAATCCACTATGAACTGTTTTCGATGTAGTTTGGTTAACTATTTGGACATTACATGGAGTAGCATTAAAAACTTGAATTACTTCATTTGCTGAAAGAACCCTATTATACATAAAAATATCATCAATTTTGGCATTGATAAAAAAGGAACTAGCTAATGTAGATCTTGCTCCAATAGTAAATCTTTTGGGAGCTCCACCAAAGTTTGCATCACTACCAGTAAAAGCTGTATCAATTAATAATCCATTTATATACAAACTTAAAATGTTGTTATTTCTAGTTAACGTTAAATGATACCAAGAATTCAAATTAACTTGAGAATTATTGTTTACCAAAGAAATTGCAGTAGAAACATTATAACTTCCACCAACTATTCCTTGTACAGTATTATTATTCAAAGACATGCCATTATCTGCGTTTATACCTCCTAAAGAAATGATGTATTTATAAGTCCCATTTCCAGGTATTACATTTGGTTTTATCCAACAAGAAATACTGTAATTACTAACCATGAATGTATCTGGGGGAGTAACTTCGATATAGCTTGACGTACCATTAAAATTATAAGCACTGTTTGCATTTCCGAATCGATCTGATGTTAACAAGGCTGAATGAACTGTACCATGCCTACCATTTCCACTTGAATCAATGGCATTCCCATTAAAAGTATAACGTGCAGTCAATCCATTTAATGGAAAAATTTGACTAAATAAATTATTTGCAAAAGCAAAAATGACTAGGAAAATGAGAGTAGCTTTTTTCATAGGTAGGTTAATATTTAAAGTTTATTTTAATAAATCTTTTAAACAAGATATGCAATGTGTTATTCATTTCAATAGAAATTTTAAATAAATAACATAATAGGCAATACAAACCAATAATTACCATTGACCTATATGCAATATCTAGGTATATATTATTCATTAAAGGCAAAATGATGTTCAACATAAACATCAAAATTCCAATAATCAATAATGCGATTGTCTTTTTAGTAAATGGATGAATTTTCATTTTAATTTTAATGAATAAAGTAATCATCGAATTGTATATCAAAATTGAAATCGCTGTAGCAATACCGACACCTATTATTCCAAGTTGAGGTATTAATAAATAATTTGCAGTAATTGCAATTCCAGCTAATAAGAAAATAAAATACAACCCATAGTAATAGAATTTCGAATTGGCTAGAATCGCTGAGTTTACTCCTGTTAATAAATCAAGTAATTTGCTTAATCCAATAAAGAGTATCACATACTTCCCAGCTCTAAATGCCTCACCATTTGGCATCATACTAAATATGCTATCGGTATTTATCCATATTAATAGAAAGATACCTAAACCAACTAGCGTTTGATTGATTGAAGATTTCTTATATATATCTTCAATTTTTGCCATATTATTTTGCTTCAATGCTTCTGCGACAATAGGTGTGCTTATTTGACTAACTGCGCGATAAGGCATTTCAATAACTGTTGCAATAAATAATGCAGTTGAATAAACAGTAAAACTTGAAAGATTAATTAAAGATGAAATCATATAACTATCAATCTTATTAACTAAGGTAGAACCTATACCCGCTATAATAATAAATCCTAAAAAATAAAGTATTTGTTTCCTGATTTCTTTTTCTTTTACAATTGTGAAATCAGGCTTAAGATTAATCCCTCTTAAATTATGTATGTATATTAAATTAATTACAACCGCTGAGAAATAAAGTAAGGTAATCGCAATCATCAATTGATCAAAATCAATCCATTTTAAATAATTGATCACTAATAAAACAGACATGCCTAATCTTAAGTAAACATCTCGAATTAATTTGGGCACAACTATTCTTAATTGTGTGGTACAATATTGTTCAGTTATATTTTGATAAACGTAAATAATAGTGAAAGGGATAAAGTACCAATAATAATCAAGCACTAAAGGGGAATTTTCTTGAAAGGAAGAAATAAAGAGTGGTCGAATAAAAACAAACAGCAAACAAAAAAAAACTATTCCAATTAAAGGAGTTATAAAAATCCAAAATTGAAATCCATGATCATTTTTGTCAGTGTTTCTAAAATAAGGATAGAATTTATTAACTGCATTGGGCACCCCGATTTGTGCAAAATAGGCTAAGAACAAACCCATTTCTAAAATAAAACGAATTAAACCTATTTGATCAAGCGGAAGACATTTGGGAAAAAGCCATACAATATTCAAATACCCTACAACTACTCCAATGTATTGTACAATAATTGATTTAAAACTTTGTCGAATTACGATTCCCAATTTATATTTTGATTGCTACTCTACCTGTATAATCTATCCAATTTAATAAAATCGGAATATTGTTTTCACTAAAATATTGATCGACTGCTTTTCTTGCACCTTGCCAATGTCCATAATCATCAATTATCAGAACTCCGCCTTTAACTAAACGAGGAAATAAATGCACTAATTCATGGTATGTTGATTCATACCAATCAGTATCTAATCTTAATAATGAAATTTTTTCCGGAATAGTTTGTGGTATCGTATCTTCTACTTTACCTTTAATTAAATTAATCTTTTCTTTAGGGTAATTTGTACTGTAAATATTGGTGCTTACATCTTGCAAATCTGCAAAGCATTGATTAATACCTTGCCAAGTTGCTTCACCTGTGTCCCCTAAAATAGACACGTCTTCATCAGATGGTTCAGACATGCCTTCATAAGTATCATACATAAATAATTTCTTGTTTGAAGTTTGATGATTCAACATGGTTAATGCGGCAACCATAGAACTTCCTCCTCGCCAAACACCACATTCAACTATATCACCTTCAATATTATTTTTAACCACATAATTCATGGCATTATGAAGCGACCATATTCTATCCTCTGAAGTCATGGTATAGGGTCTTACTTTTTTCAATATTTCTTGAAATTCAGAACTACTTCTATCGGTCTCAATCTTTCCAGATTGCTTTACAATATCATAGCCAAATTGTTGAACAAATTTTCTTAGAACTTTATTAATCATTTTCTATAATTTCTTTTAGTGCATTAATTCTATTTACAATATTATAATTCTTTTCGACATGTAAGCGAGCGTTGGCTCCTAAAACTTTCACTCTTTCATCATCGTGTATTAAATCAATTAAGATAGAAGCCATTTTTTGATAATCCCCTTCATCTACCAAGTAGCCTGTTTGTCCGTGAATTACAGCTTCTTTAATTCCAGCATGTTTGGTGCTTACTATTGGCAACCCCGTTGCTGATGCCTCTAAAACCGTATTTGGCGTTCCTTCTGAATCACCTGTAATTGGTCTTAGCGAATGCTGAACAAAAATTCTTGCTTGTTTTAAATAAGTTGAAATTTCATTTGGTGTCTTTACTCCTAACAATTTAATTGAATCATTCAAACCTAACTCATTTATTAAAAGTTTACATTCCTCTAATAACTCACCACCACCTATCATCCATAATTCAGCATCTTGTATATGTTTTTTCACTTCAAAAAAAGATCTGATGACTAATTGTGGTGCTTTTTTTGCGGTGAATCTTCCAACTGAAATAATAATATTTTTATTTTTTTCAGGAAATGCTTGTTGGTATTTTTCTAACTCAACGCCATATGGATTATTAATTATTTTCTTACTGTCAATTCCCAAATTAATCAAAGCCTGTTTCATATCCTCAGATACAACTACAATTTTTTTGGCTGTTGTTGACATTAGCAAATACTCATCATGGTATTTCTGAATTGTTTTATATTCATAAGCATCAAACCCATGAAAATGCGCCACAAAGGGTATATTCAGTTCATTACACGCTATTGAAATATTAACTGAAGTGATTCCATATTCAGCTAAAACAACTTCTATTTTATTTTTAATTAAGAATTTCTTTAATGCGGCTGTATATTGAGTAAAATAAATTTTCTGGAAATATTTTCGAACAAATCCTCTAAGCAAATCAATTGCAAACAGTCCATTAAAAATTGATTTTTTATGACTGTCTTGAAAAGGCATCCATCCATTTGTAAGTGTTTCTGTTGGATGCAAATACTTAATATGATTATGAATGAAAGTTTCAGAATAAGAGAAAGGATTGGTATAGGCTATTAATAATCTCATACTATTTCTTTGCTCTAGCTACAACTAAAAAAGTGCAAGCATCTGTATTTTTGGTTGATTGCTTAGTAATCTTATCAAACAATACAATTAACATTTGCATTATAAAAATAAATACCTGCTTAAATGGTTTAGGTAAATTAAACATGAAACCATCTTGAAATAATTGAAGACCCATTGCTGGTCGACCAATTATTCCTCTAAAATCTATCACTTCAAATCCATTGCGTTCCACAATTTTCTTTAAGCCAGCTGAAGTCCAACGCCAATAATCATATGGATCTGGATGATACATCCAATAACCATGAGTGGTCAGTAAAAGTAAACCATCCTCTTTTAAAATACGGTGAGATTCTTGCAAGTATAATTCTGGGTCATCAACATGTTCTAGCACTTGAGTTGATAAAAGCACATCGGCTTGACTATTATTATAATTCAGTTTTCCTTTTTCATCTAAATGAATGTCAATCGCTGGATTGTCAGATAAATCTGCACCTAAATATGATTTGACTTTTTGTTCAAACAAGGTACGGTATGGCATACTTCCACAACCATAATCTACCAAAACCCCTTTTGTTGATGATAAATGTTTCTCAATTGCATATTCAATTAACTTTCTAAGCATTTTAAGATAATACCTCCTTGGATGAAATAATCCAGGTTGGGTTCTTTGAATGGCTTCCAAGCTATTATGTCGGTAATCGTTCATTTACAATTTTTAAAATCAAAATTTAGCGCTAAAGTACTACATTCGCCCATAAAATAGAACGGAATAAATACATTTAGACAAAGATTTTGTACATTTTGCGTTTCATTTCATCAAATATTGAATAAGTAATGAAAGTATTATTCACATTCCCAGGCTTAGCCCATTATTTGTCCGCTCTGTTAACTCATTTGCAAGAAGATGAGGGTTTGGAAATTGGAGCTATTATTCCTGCAGGGAAGAGTGAGTCAAGAGGGGCTGGAGTTCACATCACTGATCAAATCACTATTTTCAAAACGATTAAAGGAATTGAGAAAAAAGGAATAGTTGGAAAACCAGTATTTCAAAACTTACCTGAAATTTTGGAAGAAGAAAAACCAGATATATTGGTTATTGGTTGGCCTTATGCATTGGATTTAATCTTCAATTTTAAATTGAGGAAGTCTATCAAAAAGAATAAAATCAAACTTATTTATAAAGGCATTCCATTTAATTTACCAGCAAATAATCAAATCAAATCATTCTATTATAGTAATAAATATACCGGTGGTGAAGGGGAGTCATTGACAAAATCAAACATTGGTTTTCTGAAATTTTATTTTATTACCAAACTTCGCGGACTTTATTTAAAAATGGTTGATGCCCATGTTTTCTATATTGATGAATCAGTTGCTATAGCTGAATCATACGGAGTTGCAAAGGAAAAAGTTTTTATTACTTACAACTCACCTGATACAGATACACACCTTGCCATTAATAAAAAACTTCATGAAATTAAGCCAAAAAATCCGACACTTTTACATGTTGGCAGATTAGTAAAATGGAAACGTGTTGATTTACTAATTGATTCTTATAGAATTTTGAAGCAGAAACATCCATTATTAGAATTAATTATTGTAGGAAATGGACCAGAGGAAAATGAGTTAAGAAAATATGCATTTAATGACCAATCCATCAAATTTAAGGGTGCTGTGTATGATTCAATTAAATTAGGTGAAATTTTTAAGCAATCGTCTATTTATGTATTGGCTGGAATGGGCGGCCTGTCTATCAATGAAGCAATGTGTTATGGACTACCTGTTATTTGTTCAGTTGCAGATGGCACAGAAAAAGCAATGGTAAGAGAAGGCGTAAATGGTTTTTATTTTGAAAGAGATAATTTAGAAAGTTTAGTTTCCAGCATTGATTTATTAATTGGTGATGCAAAAAAATGTGAAGAATTTGGTGAACAATCTTTAAAAATAATTGAAGAAGAAATCAACATACAAACTGTATGCAAAAGATATGTAAATGCATTTAATTTTGTATTGAAAAATTAACGAAAGCGTAATAATTTAGCTGGACTTCCCAAAACAATTGCAAAAGGTTCAACATCTTTGGTAACTACACTTCCAGCTGCAACTACAGCACCATTCCCAATGGTAACTCCTGGCATAATTTGAACCCCACTTCCAATCCAAACATCATCACCAATAATTACAAAGTTTTTATTTTCATCCCAAGGTTGATCAATCATAAATTGATCGCGAGCCATTAAATGATTTGCTGCTACAATACTGATATGTTGAGCGAGAATACATTTCTTACCAATACTAATTTTTCCACCTCCTGCTCTAATGTTATTCATCTCACCTATTGAAGTGCCTTCCCCGATTGAGAGAGAAGAAACTCCAGATTTCCCTTTAACATCATCCGCACAAATCAAAATTGTATTAGCACCAATAAATACACCTTGAGCTAATGAAAATTGTTGAGCATCATTGTACAATATTTGAGCATCCAAATGAATGTGGCAATTGTATTTAACTTCCAAATTAGCAATACGAATCCACTTAACTAATTTCATGAAAGCCATTAAAATTACTTTAATGATGATCCCTAAAAATCCTAATTTGTTGGTTAACGTAGCTATTTTTCTCATTTAACAATCTTGAATTAAGCAAATTTAGAAGAATTTATAAATATTTGTGTTTATACTGAATAAACGACTTATTTTAGCATTTTAAATGCCATTCATGAAATTATTCTTAGAGATTACTTTTAGAAACCTTTATTATTTTATTACTAAAAAATCAGTTCGTCAATTTAACTTACTGGTTTTTTTATATGGTGATGCGCCAAGATATCAAGAAAAAAAGATTAGTATCAATGGATGGAAGTTAAGAATTCCAGATGCTTTGTCATTCATTTGGCAATTCAGAGAAATCATGGTTGACCAATCTTATTATTTCAAATGTAATACTGAAGTGCCTATTATTATTGATTGTGGTTCTAATATCGGATTAAGTGCTTTATATTTCAACAAACTTTACCCAAAAGCAAAAATCACTTGTATTGAGGCTGACCAAAAAATTGCAGACACTCTAAAACGAAATTTTCAAAATAACGGGATTAAAAATATTGATGTCATCAATAAGGCTGTTTGGATTCACAATGATGGTGTACAATTCAATGCAGAAGGGTCTGACGGAGGTTCAATTGGAAATTCTGTGAATGCAAAACTTACAGAATCTATCCGCTTGAAAGATTTATTAAACATTTATTCAAAAATTGATTTCTTAAAAATGGATATTGAAGGAGCGGAGAATTCAGTAATCCCAGATTGCGCAGAAGAATTGAAAAAGGTAGATCAATTATTTATTGAGTACCATTCAAGTGCGAATGAAAAGCAACCATTAG
Source organism: Sphingobacteriaceae bacterium (assembly GCA_965279595.1). Lineage (GTDB taxonomy): Bacteria > Bacteroidota > Bacteroidia > Sphingobacteriales > Sphingobacteriaceae > CAIKLP01. Next base: position 1,218,735 of record OZ257246.1, on the reverse strand, counting down.
CAGAATTATTAGGCATTTTAACCAATCAAGGATTTCACTATTATATTAAAACAGAAAACAAGAGAACCAGTCCATTAGTAAATCGCCACCTCGATAAAATGTATGATTTACAATTAAATATATTTGCTTACAGAAATTAATGAAAGTTGTAATTATTAATACTGCTGAAAATAAAGGTGGGGCAGCAGTTGCAGCCAATCGCTTACATTTAGCATTGAGGGAAAGTGGAATTGATTCTAAAATGTTGGTGCGACAAAAATCAACATCTGATCCCAATGTAATAGAATTCACTCAATCTAAAATCCACAAAAAAATAAACTTATTTTTATTTTTTATTGAATTGCTGATCTTAAAGTTTTTCAAGAAAAAAGGTAAAGATTTTTCACTGCCTTGGTTTGGACCAGACTTAAGCAAACACCCATTGGTAATGGAAGCAGATATTATTCATTTGCATTGGGTTCAAAATAGTTTTTTATCACTTAAAAACTTAAACAAACTTATTAAACTTAATAAAAAGATTGTTTGGACATTGCATGATATGTGGGCATTTACAGGAGGTTGCCATTATAATGAAGGATGCAGAAAGTTTGAAGTAGGTTGTAATGATTGTCCGCAATTGAGGAATTTGCCAATTAAAGATTTTAGCACTAGTATATTTAATTTAAAAAACCAACTTTTCATCAATTCAAACTTTACAGTAAATGCTTTAAGTAGTTGGATAGGAAATGAAAGCAAAAAAAGCCCATTCTTTAAAAATAAAAATATTGTAAATATAAAAAACTGTATAGACACAAAAATATTTAAAAACTACAACCAAGAACTTGTTCGTAAAGAATTAAACATATCAATTGACAAACAAATCATTCTTTTTGTATCAATGAATATTGATGATGAAAGAAAAGGTTATCAGTATTTAAATGAATCACTTCAAATTCTTATCAAACAAAAAAATATTAATCAAAATAATATTGAACTATTAGCTATTGGTAGATCTTTTAGTGAACATCAAATGCCATTCAATCTTACAACAATTAGTAGAATTGAAGACCAAACATTAATGGCTAAATATTATTCAGCGGCTGATGTACTTGTAGTGCCATCTATTCAAGATAATTTACCAAACACTATTGCAGAAGCACTATGTTGTGGTACTCCAGTGGTAGCTTTTAATATTGGAGGTATTCCTGATATGTTGAATCACACTAAAAATGGGTATATTGCAATTGAAAAAAACAGTTATGATTTAGCTAAAGGAATAGAATTCATTTTAGCTGGTAAACTTGGCCAATCAAAAATTGAAATAATTGAAACTGCTTTCCAAACATATAATTTCAATACTATTTCCAAAGCGCATATCCAGCTTTACGAAACTCTTATTAATTAAATTCCTTTTCTTAATTTTTTCACTCAACTCATTTGCTGGTTCATGGCTAAAACCTTTTAATAGCAACAATCTAAATGAAGGCGGCGTTACGTCAATTGTTTTGTCTAACAAGGATATTATCACTTCTGGAATAAGTAAGAATAACAAAGCATTATTATTAAAATTAGATTCCAATGGAAATCTATTGATGCAATCAGAAATTTCAAATACTAATAGAATAACCAAAATCCAGTTGACTATTGATGGGCAATTATTATTAACTGGAAATTCAGAACCAAGTATCGGCGCCACAGGCTCAGATATATTTGCCATAAAACTTGATTTGTTATTTAATGAATTATGGACTTTTACTTTAGCAAGAAATTTTAATGATTTTACAGAATCTTCTCTTCAAACTATTGATGGAAATATTTACATCGTTGGATATGGTTCAAATACAGGAGATGGAAATTCCGATCGAGATGCAATAATCATTAAATTAAATGCACAGGGAATTCAACAATGGTCAAAAATTAGCGACTTCGTTGGTTCGGATTATTACCATAATATTCTTGAATTACCTGATGGTAATTTAGTAGTAAATGGTACAACTATTTTAACAGGGTCAACTAATCAATTAGTAGTAAAATATGGAACTAATGGTTCTCAAATAAAATCAACAACATTTGGAGGAACAGGTAATGAGTCTTCCTATTCAATGTTAAAGTTAAACAACTCCATTTATTTAAGTGGTAATACATGGTCAAGTGGTGCTGGGCAAGCTGATATTACACTGGTGCAACTTGATTTTGCTTTAAATATTCAATTTGCTAAAACTTACGGTGGGACTAGAGTTGAATCAGGTTTATCAATTGGTTATCTATCTAAATCAAATGAATTGTTAATTACAGGAACTACAGATAGTAAAAATTCAACAAGTGATTTGTTTCTTTTAAAAGTTAAACTAGATGGCACATATGTTTCAACAAAATTAATTAATGGTACTAATACAGAATTTTTCAATGGCTTAAACGGATTACTCATATTACCTAATGACGAAGTTATTCTCACATTTTGTTCTAATTCTTTCACATCAGGTTCAGATGATTTAGTATTGTTAAAAAATTTGGAGCTAACCTTTTCTTGTTGTCCTATTATGGAATCCTTTATTTTTAATACTGCTGATGTCAATTTCAGTTCAAGTATACCAATATTCAATAACACCGACGCTGGAACTGGTCAACACCTCACCATCATCATTGTGAACGCTGACTTAACTCCCATCATAACTTGTGTGGAAGGAAATGAAAGTGCAACTATATCAATTACAAAAAACACCTATTGTAAAAATGAATCTGTAGAATTCAATCCAATCAATTCATCTGTACCATTAAAATATAATTGGAATTTTGACGACCCAAGTTCGTCAGACAATACTTCTACTTTGCCCAATCCCAATCACACTTTTACTACAAGCGGAAATTTTGTTGTGCAATTAATTACAAATTTTGATTGCAATTCTGATACTGATACTGTTCATATTTTCATCAAGCCTTCAATTCCAATTGCTAATTCAATTATTGTAATTGAAGGATGCAAAGACCTTCCTTTTACATTTAGTTCAACTAACCCTTCATTAAATTTAACTTATTATTGGGAAGTAGATGATTTCACAGGATTAGCTACTCGAACAACCGATGAATTTGAATATATTTTTCACACTGCAGGAGTTTACCAAGTAAGGTTAAGCATTTCTGATAATAATTGTAATGAAGGATTTGATACAGTTGATGTAACTGTTTTTCCATTTGAGAATGCAAATTATAATTACAATATAGATCCTTGTAACAACTCCATTAATTTCCAAAACTTATCTAACACTGATAGTGTATTTTGGGACTTTGGTGATGGCAGCAATTCAAGTGCATCTATGGTCAATCACCAATATCTTGCCAACGGAAGTTATAATGTAACACTGACTACTAATCCAGGAACTGTTTGTGAAGGCAGTATAAGTCAACTCATAACTTTTACTTTAAACGATCAATTGAATTCATTACTCATTCCAAATGTATTTTCTCCAAATGGAGATGGTATTAATGACAAGTTCGAAATTAGCTTAAGTCAAGGTGCATGTTTAATTCAAAGTTTAACTATATACAATCGATGGGGAGAAAAAATTTATACTACGACTAGTCCAAATATTTCATGGGATGGAAAAATAGAAGGCAAAATATTAGGCGCAGGTGTCTATCTTTATTACTTAGAAGGAATTGATTTTAAAAAAACAGGAACGCTCAGTTTGGTTTATTAAAACATTCAATAAAAATTTTCAATTAAGCTGAGTAATTAAATATATTTATCTTTTAAATTATTTTATGGATTTTAAACTTACCTCAGAATATTCCCCTACAGGTGATCAACCAGAAGCAATTCGTCAATTAGTTGAAGGAATAAATAATCATGATAAATATCAAACATTGTTAGGAGTAACTGGATCTGGAAAAACTTTTTCAATTGCCAATGTTATTCAACAAACACAAAAACCAACTTTAATATTAAGTCATAATAAAACTTTAGCTGCACAACTTTATGGAGAATTTAAACAATTCTTTCCAGAAAATGCAGTGAATTATTTTGTTTCCTATTATGATTATTATCAACCTGAAGCTTACTTACCAACTACTAATACTTACATTGAAAAAGACTTACAAATCAATGATGAGATTGAAAAATTAAGACTGAGAACCTCATCTGCGTTGGTTTCTGGACGAAGAGATGTAATTGTTGTTTCTTCCGTTTCTTGTATTTATGGAATGGGAAATCCAAATGATTTCACAGATAATGTAATTCGATTACAAGTTGGACAAACAATTAGTCGTAATGCATTTTTATATAGATTGGTGGAGCTTTTATATTCAAGAACCACTGCTGATTTTAAAAGAGGAACCTTTAGAGTTAAAGGTGATACAGTAGATATCCATTTAGCTTATGCAGATTATGCACTTCGTCTTTCTTTTTATGGTGATGATATTGAAGAGATGAGTACTATTGACCCAGTTACTGGTAAGACCTTAGAAAAAATGGAAGATGTTGCCATTTATCCTGCAAACTTATATGTGGTCCCAAAAACAAGAATGCAAGGAGCCATTAGACAAATACAAGACGAATTGGTTTTGCGTAAATCATCATTTGAATCTGAGTCAAGATTTTTGGAAGCAAAAAGAATTGATGAAAGAGTAAATTATGATTTAGAAATGATTAGAGAGTTGGGGTATTGTTCAGGTATTGAGAACTACTCGCGTTTTTTTGATGGAAGAAAAGCTGGCGATAGACCTTTCTGTTTATTAGATTATTTTCCTGAAGATTATTTATTAGTCATCGATGAAAGTCATGTTACAATCCCACAACTTAGAGCCATGTACGGAGGTGACCGTTCAAGAAAATTATCCCTAGTTGATTATGGATTCAGGCTGCCTTCTGCTATGGATAATAGACCATTGAATTTTCAAGAATTCGAGTCATTAACAAATCAAATAGTTTATGTAAGTGCAACACCAGGCGACTATGAATTAGAAAAAACAGAAGGTGTAGTTGTAGAACAAATCATTAGGCCAACTGGCTTGTTAGATCCTATCATTGAAATAAGACCAGCAGGGAATCAAGTCGATGACTTATTAGATGAAATAGATTTTACTATTAAAAAAGGGTTCAGGGTTTTGGTTACTACTTTAACAAAAAGAATGGCTGAAGAACTTAGTAAATACATGATTAAACTGAATATTAAATGTAGATACATCCATTCTGAAATTAAAACAATGGAACGTGTTGAAATACTTAGAGATTTAAGATTAGGTGTTTTTGATGTGTTAATAGGCATTAACTTATTAAGAGAAGGACTTGATTTACCCGAAGTATCGTTAGTAGCAATTTTAGACGCTGATAAAGAAGGTTTTTTGCGTTCAGATAGAGCTTTGATACAAACAATAGGTAGAGCAGCAAGAAATTCAGAAGGTAAAGTAATTATGTATGCTGATAAAATTACAGATTCAATGTCTAGAACAATTGAAGAAACTAATAGAAGGAGAGATAAACAAATTGCATACAATGAAAAACATGGTATCACTCCTACTACTGTAGTGAAATCTAGAGCATCAATTATTAAACAAACTTCGGTAATGGATTTTAAAGATGGTGTCCAACAACCTTATATTGAAAAAGACATGGCAAGCATTGCTGCAGACCCAATTGTTCAATATATGACCAAAATCGAATTACAGAAAACCATTGATAATGTAAAAAAAGAGATGTTAAAAGCCTCAAAAGATTTAGATTATATCAATGCAGCCCGTTTAAGGGATGAAATGTTTGCCTTAGAGTCCGTTTATAATGAAAAGTTTACAATCTGAAATACAAACTTACTTTGCTAAGCGTTGTTAAAGATTATATTTGTATTTCATTTTATTGCAATGTTAAAATTCATTCTTACTGTATTTATTATTATTTGGGTACTTAGAGGCTTGGCTCAATTATTTATGCCATTGATTCTGAAAAATGTGGTGCGCAAAGCACAAGAACACAGCAACAACCAAAATCGTCAACAAAATTATAACAAAAAAACTGAAGGCGAAATTCACATCGATTATACTCCTCCAACTACAGGTAAAAAAAAGCCATTCTTTGCTAACTCAAAAGACAAAGGTGATTTTGTAGATTTCGAAGAAATAAAATAGTAATGAATTCACCAATAGTTATTGCAACCAATAATCTACATAAAGTAGTTGAGATAAAATCTTTATTAGGAAATCAATTTAACCTTTTGACACTTGATGAAATTGGTTTTGATGATGACATTGAAGAAACAGGAATTACATTTGAAGAAAATGCTTTAATCAAAGCAAGAGCTATTCATGAAAAATTTCAAATAAATTGTTTTGCAGATGATTCAGGTTTAGAAATTGAAGCATTGAATTTTGAACCTGGTGTGTTTTCTGCAAGGTATTCTGGAGAACCTGTTGACCATGCTAGAAACATACAAAAAGTATTAAAAAATTTAGAAGGTATTAGCAATCGAAAAGCAAGATTCAGAACTTGTATTGCTTTAATTTTAGATGGAAAAGAATATTTATTCAATGGAATAATTAATGGTACAATAAGACTAGAATGCAGTGGAAATAATGGTTTTGGCTACGATCCTATTTTCGAACCAGAAGGATATTCAAATACTTTTGCTGAAATGAATTTAGAAATGAAATCAAAGATTAGTCACCGAGGAAAAGCAATTGCACAGTTAGTTGAATTTCTAAATCAACAATAAAATTATTACTTCCTTTTTATTACATCTTCTTTAGAAAGGGGTTTCTTTTTTATCCTCCAAGAAAAACCTTTTAATTTAAGTTCCTCAGGTTTCAATTCATCAATAGGGAAAAAAGTTGCATCCGGTTTAGTAATAAAATTCACTTTCTCTACTTTATTATTTGAGAATGAAACTAACATGTTACTACAATCTGCACGATTCACTCCAATATATTCACCATCTTCTTCCTTAGCATAATATACACTTTGGCCATTCCCTTCAACAAAAAGTTTTTGCAATTTACTATCGACAAAATTACCAAACATATTCTTACCCCGTATTTGATCAAACTTGGTTGAATCTAATGAATCAATCATTACTAAAAATGCTGAATTGTATAAATTCATTTTATCTAACACTTTGTTCTTAAGCTGAAGTGTAATAAAATCAGCAGTCATTTGAGCATTTTGAGACCAAATAGTTGGCTCTTTAAAACAACTCATGGTAGAATCTTTATAGGTATAAGAAAGCGAATCACATCGTGCTTGCAAATCACTCTTAAATGCCCTCACATCATGGTAAGCAAGCAATGTTCGGTAAGTCATGGTTGAATCCATAAAACTTCTTAAAGTATCAGCTGACATAAATAAAGAATCATTATCAACTAAGGCAATTACATATGCTTTATTCGTAACAATTGCAGTTTCTTTCAATCGATTATAAACAGCTTTATTTCCTTTCAAGATAATCTTTTGGGCAGTATCAATAAATGTAATGTTGTTAGTTGCTCTTCCTATTCCTTTTTTTCTATCATAATACAACAAATCACCATTTAGCTTTTGACTACCACTCGTATAGTAAGCGTTTTTGCTAAATTGAGCAACATCAGTTATTGTATTGTAAGTGCCATTTTCGGCATATAGAAAATCTTCATCTGATTTAATTGTAGTTGATCCAAAGAATGTACAAATTCTAGTTCTTGAATTATATTTCAAAGTATCTGAATTCATTACATATTTAGGATTGGTAAGTACTACATCCTTTTTAAAATATGCATCTGCAGTTTTTGCAAAATAATAACCATATCTACTTACTAAAACATTATCAGCTTGTTTAATTGTACCTCCCTGCAAATAAGTAGCTACTCTATTTTTAGTATCATAATTTAGGGTATTAGTAGTTAAGAGCATATCATTATGCAGGACCCTAACATTATTACTAATTTTTGCGATTTTTAAATTACCATCATAATTAATTATATCGCCATATAAATTCAATGAATCTCCTTGCTGAATATGAACATGTCCAAATGCATCAACTGTATTTGTTTCATTATTCTTCAAAGCACTATCACAAGAAAGAGTAACATTATCCTGACGAAAAACACAATTCCCTTTCAACTTCTGTATAGTTTGATTGCCAATCTTTATAAATTCTAGCACATCAGCATTTAAAACCTCCACACGTGTAGCTTTTTGTGCTGAGCTATAAATAGCTATTAATAAGAAAAATGGAATAAGTAGCTTTTTCAATGCTGCAAAAATAAAATAAAGAAGCAACAAATCAGAAATTGTTTTATTGCATAAATAAGGTAACTATTTAAGGTCATGAATTAGTGTATTTAGGCTTAAAAACTCTTGTAAAAAGTCCAAAGAGTAAATAATTCCTTATTTTTACCAATTAACATGGAAGCCAAATTATTAAGCATTTTAAAGGAAAACGAACTAATAACTAGTGCTGAAAGGCTATTGTTAGCAGTGAGTGCAGGAATTGATTCTGTAGTTATGGCTTGGCTTTGCAAAAAATGCAATCTCGACTTTGGCATTGCACACTGCAATTTCCAATTAAGGGGAACCGACTCTACTTTAGATGCAAAGTTTGTAAAATCTTTAGCAGAAAAATTAGAAGTTCCTTATTTTGAAATTTCTTTTAATACCATTGATTATGCTGAAAGCAATAATCTTTCCATTCAAATGGCCGCAAGAGATTTGAGATATGAGTGGTTCGAAAAAATTAGAAAGGAAAATCAATTCCATAAAATTGCAGTAGCACATCATTTAAATGATAATACAGAAACATTTTTAATCAACACCATTAGAGGAACAGGTATTGCAGGCTTGCATGGAATTGCAATGAAAAACAATAACTTAATTCGTCCTATGCTTACATTTAGTAGAGCAGAAATAGAAGAATACGCTTTACAACATCAAATTGAATGGAGAGAAGATTTGTCAAATCAAAATGATTATTACTTAAGAAATAATTTACGATTGAATCTTATTCCTGAGTTAAAAAAAATAAATCCTGAATTTGATAAACACATTGCAAGACTAACTTGGGAATTGAACCAAGTGGAACAATTAAAAAATAAATGGCTTAAAAGAAAAAAAACTGAATGGTTAGTTCCAATTCCTAATGGTTATAGAATATCAATTGATATCATCAAATCTTATTCACAAGGTGTTTACTTTTTACAACAATTATTAAAAGAATATGGGTTCAGCTATACAGTAATTGAAGATATTATACAATCGATGGATGGCCAATCTGGGCAACAATTTTATGCTTCTAACTATCGATTAATTAAAGATCGAAGCTATTTTATACTGAGTCAGACAACAATTACTGAAAACGAATGTTATGTTATTAATTCAAATAGCACTGAATTGTTACAATCAAATTTAAAAATTAAAGTTTCTCAACCAAGTTCATTTAATAATATTGAAAAATTATCGAAAAAAGAAGCACTGTTAGATAAAGACAAACTTCAATTTCCTTTAATTATTAGAAAATGGCAAGAAGGAGATAAGTTTCAGCCATTAGGCATGAAAGGGCATAAAAAATTAAGTGATTATTTTATTGATGAAAAATTCACTTTGCTACAAAAAGAAAATACCTTTGTATTATTATCAGACAATCAAATAGTTTGGGTAATTGGACATCGGATAGATGAACGTTACAAAGTAACTGAGCAAACAAAAAACCTATATCAATTAAGTTCCTATGAATAAAGTATTATTTCAAGAAAGACAAACATTAGGGTCACTCCGGTTTTGGACTAGTTGGAGGTTTGCTGTAGTGTTATTTTGCGTTGCAGCTTATTTTGTTTCTGAAGAGAGAAACCGCCATGAAGAAGGTGACTTATTTTTAGTTGTTGGAATTGGCGTTATGGTGATTTCTATTTTATTTATTTTCTTAACGCACTACAGAACTATTGTACAAAATGGAAGTATAATTCTTACTGGATTATGGAGTACTAAAAAAGTTAAAATTGATTTTGGTAGTATCATATCAAGTGAGATAATAAAATATAGTCCATTCATGATTAATAACCCGGTATATAACTTACACAAAAAAGGAACTATACGTTTTTATGCTCATGGCAAGTATGCAGTGAAATTAACCGATAAAGATGGATTAATTTATATCATAGGTTCACAAGATCCGATAGAAATGAACCGAGTAATTAATGAAGTGATGTTAACCTTGAACCATCGTTCGGAAAGTTAAATTAATTCTAGGAGTTTTAATTTTCGTGGTTTTAGGTAATGAGTGAAGCCAATTCTCTTGTGTTTCACCTTTCATCAATAACAAACTACCGTTCTCCAATAGAATAGATACAGTCTCTTTAGAGCTTTTATGTTTGAATGAAAATTTTCGTTCAGCACCAAAACTTATTGATGCAATATTTCCTTCCTTTTGTAAGGTGACTTCATCATCACTATGCCAAGAAACACCTTCGTTTCCATCATGGTATAAATTCAATAAACATGCATTAAATTTAGAATTGGTTAATGTTTCAATTTTATTTTTGATGATCAAAAGTTCAGGGGTCCAGGGCAATGCTTTTTTGGTTTTGTTAGAATAAGTATATTCAAAATCAGAATCTGCATACCAGGCAACTTTTCTTTTGGTAATAATTAATTTTCCATACATTAAAGCTTCATCATTTTTCCATTCGACCTTATTCAATAATTCTTGATAATAGAATGTAGTTTCTTTTGCATTAAATATTTTACCTAAATAAATTACTTCACCATCAAAGGGTAAAATATTTTTCTCAAGTATATTATTAAACAAATCCATATCTATAATTTATTAATTCAAAACAATTAATTCTGTAAATGTTTTTTACAATTCTTGATTGTGCAATTTATTAGATTGCTCCCAAGCGATTATTGCTTTCTTTCTATTACTTCCCCACATATATCCACCAATCAATCCAGTTGATTGAATTACTCTGTGACAAGGTATTAAATAGGCAATTGGGTTACTTCCAATGGCTGTTCCAACTGCTCTTGAGGCTTTCGGACTATTAATATGATGGGCTATTTGGGAATAGGTATACAAATCAGCGAAAGGAATTTTTAATAATGCTTGCCAAACTTTTAATTGAAATTCGGTGCCCTTCAAATGCAATTTGACACCTTTTAAATTTGTCCAATCATTTTTAAAAATTGATAGCGCCCTTTCATGAATGCCATTTGTTTCATTTAAAAAAAGAGCATTTGGAAAATTGTTATGTAGTTCCTTAATAGATTCACTTTTGCTTTCTACAAATGAAATAAAACAAATCCCTTTAATAGTGGATGCAATTAAAAATTCCCCGAAAGGCGTTAAATAAAAATTATACTGTATAGTCAATGCTTTTCCTCCATTTTGAAATTCACCAGGTGTCATTGATTCTATATTTATAAATAAATCATGCAACCTACTTGTACCAGAAAGCCCGGTTTCTAAAGCGACATTAAATAAGTTTTGTTCCTTTTGTTTTAGGATACCTTTTGCATATTCAATACTAATAAACTGAAGGAATTTTTTGGGACTCACTCCTGCCCAATCTTGAAAAAGTCTTTGGAAATGAAAAGGACTCAAATTTACTTTGGCAGCAATCTCGTCCAAACTTGGATGTTCTTTAAAATGCAGACTGATAAATTCAATAGCTTTTTCAACTCTTTTATAATTTTCACTTAGCTCAACATTCATAAGTTAAAGTTGAAAATTATAAACCAGATATTAAACCCGAAAATTGCTATTTGAAAGAAAAACTAATCCTCAGTCAGTTTTATAATTTGATTTAACAAAAATGTCAAAAAAAAACGCTTACCAAAATTGATAAGCGTTTGTATTTAGAGTGGGAGATACTGGGTTCGAACCAGTGACCCCCTGCTTGTAAGGCAGGTGCTCTGAACCAGCTGAGCTAATCTCCCCTTCCCTTTATTAAGGACTGCAAATATAGACGCCAGAAACGTATTTCCAAAAAATATTTAAAAAAAGATTTTTTATATGTTTATTAGCAACTTATCCTCGTTTAGTAATCATGACAAAAACCAAAAAGATTATTATTTGGACATTGATTATCACCATTTTAATCTCTTTACAGGGCTTTTTTCTAATGTACCTATATAAAGATGACATTAAAAATATTGCTGTTTCGCAATTAAATAAGCAATTAAATACTCCAATAAAAGTAGGAAAAATTCACTTTTCAATTTTTGAACACTTCCCTTATGCATCTATTTCTTTCCCTGAAGTTGAGGTTTTAGGAAGCGATACTAGTGCCAAAAACAATTTATTAGTCGCAAAAGACATCTCTTTACTTTTCAATATTTGGGATTTATTCAACAAATCCTATCATATAAAAAAACTATACCTTGAAGATGCTGATTTAGATATTCAACTTGATTCACTAGGTAAACCAAATTATTCAATTTGGAAAGAAACAAAGCAAACGTCCAATCAGTTTGATTTATCTATTGATGAGATTATTTTCAAGAATACCAAAATTCAATTTAGAGACAAACAAAATAAAAAAGTTCTAGGCCTATTAATTCACAAAGGAAATTCAAAAGGCAAGTTTAATGAAAGACAATTTGAACTTTCAACTAATATTATTTCTGAAATTAAAATTATATCATTCGGAAAAATCGTTTACATAACAAACAAAGAAGCTGAGATACAATCAAATATTGCGATCAATTTAGATAAGTCAATTTATCAAATTAATGAATTAATTTTAAAACTAACTGAAGGAGAATTTAGGAGTAAGGGCTTAATTCGCTATTCAGACAATCAAAAAGATGTTCAATTAAAAATTGAAGGAGAAGATTTGTCACTGAATACATTTATATTATTGCTGCCCAAAAAACAACAATTAATTTTCAAAAATTATAAAAGCAAGGGTGATTTTTCTTTTCAATCAAGCATCAATGGATCAATAGCCGAACAACATACTCCTCACATAGATGTCATCGTAGGACTGAAAGATGGCAGTTTAACTTTTGAAAATGAAAAAATAAAAACCATTCAATTGAATAATATTAATTTCACTTTGAATTTTAATAATGGCAAAAATAATTCGTTTGAAAGTTCTCAAATAATTGTGAATTCATTTAAAAGTAATTATGAAGGAAACAATTTAGCAGGTAAATTTTCATGCACGAATTTCAATAAGCCATACATTCAGTTGCAAATTGAAACAAATGTTCCAGTAATAGCTTTACAAAAGCTAATCCCTGAAAAAACAATTCAATTAGAAAATGGGCGATTCTCAATTAATGCAACATTCAAAGGGTTTATTGATGATTTTAAAAATGACAATAGAATTGAGAAAACAAGTGCAGAAGGAAAAGTTATTCTTACAAAAGTTGATGCCAGTCTACCAAATAGTACACTTAAAATCAAAAATTTATCCGGAGATTTTAATTTTTATAAAAATGATTTAAGGATTAATCAATTAAATGCGGCAATTGGAAAATCTGATATTCAAGTAAATGGATATTTTAGAAACTTAATCTCCTTCTTTTTATTCCCGAACCAAGATCTTGAAATTGAAGCTAAGTTAAATTCTAAGAATATATACCTCGATGAGCTACTATCATCAACCCCTACAAGCAATTCAGAAAATGATTACTTATTGAAAATAAACCATAAATTAAAAACTAATTTAAAACTCTCCATTAATAAATTGCATTTCAATAAATTTACTGCTGATGATTTAGCAGGTGAGATAAAAATCAATAACCAAATAATTAGCACTGATTATTTATCGTTTAGAGCTCAACAAGGATTGGTATTTTCTAAACTTACACTTAATGCTAGCAATCAAGACAAACTAATTCTTGTCACTGAACTTAATTTAAAACAAATTAACATTCAACAATTATTTTATGAGTTTAATGATTTTGGATTAAACATTATTAAATCCACTAACATCAAAGGACAATTGAGTGCAGCATTAAATATAAATAGCACTTGGAATAAATATTTACAAATTAACTTGAAAGATTTAAATGCTTCTGGACCAATACTTATTGAAAATGGCGAATTGATTAATTTTGAACCTATGCTTGCTTTATCAAAATACATCGATATAAATGAACTAAAAAATTTGAAATTTGAAACTCTTGAAAATAATTTGAGTATAAAAGATAAAACTGTATTTATACCATTAATGAAAATAAAAAGCAATGCAATAAATTTAGACTTATCAGGAACTCACAATTTTGAGAATATGATTGATTACCGCATTAAAATATTATTGTCAGATATTCTTAAGAAAAAATCAAAAAAATTGGGAGATGAACAGTTTGGAGAAATTGAAGATGATGGTAGAGGTAAAACAACACTTTATTTAAGAATGTATGGAAATGCAAATAATCCAAAATTTTCATTCGATAAAATTGGAATCAAACAAAAGCTCAGTTCAGATTTAAAAAATGAAGGTAAAGCAGTAAAACAAGTACTTAAGGACGAATTCAATTCTTGGTTCAACAAAGAAAATGAGTTTAATGAACAAACAAACCCAAGTGATTTAGAATGGGAAAATGATATTCCAGTTCAAAAAAATCAAGAAAAAGAAATTAAACCCGTAACTTCAAAATCACAAACAGATTCTGTGAAAAAGAAAAAAACAGCCTTACAGAAACTTAAAGAAAAATTAAATGAACCTATACCAGAGGAACAACCTTAATGATTTCATTTTTTAAAAAAAATATCAACTATTTTATAATTCTCATAGCTGTATTGCTAAGTTATCATACATTATGGTATCATGCATTTACTTTCAAATGGGATATGGCAGAACAATATCTACCATGGAGATATTTCATTGGAACCTCTTTACAAAATAACCATATTCCTTGGTGGAACCCTTATCAACTTGGCGGGTATCCTTTTTATGCTGATCCTCAAAGCGGATTCTGGTATTACCCGACTTGGATAATTGGTTATTTATTTGGGTATAATATGCAAATCATTCAGTACGAATTTATTCTTACCATAATGATTGGTACCATAGGATTTTACAAATTATTATTATTGTTTAAAAACTCAAGCACCGCTTCCCTTCTAAGCGCTCTTGCTTTCAGTTGTTCAGGTTTTTATATTGGCAATGCACAACATCTTACTTGGATAGTTGCTGCATCTTGGATTCCTTGGGTATTGTATTTTTATTATCAATTGAAAATAAGTTTTAGTTGGAAGGATGCTATTTTATTTTCCATTTGCACTTATTTATTACTTAGTGGTGGTTATCCTGCTTTTTCAATTGTGCTAGCTTATTTCATATTTATAGATTGGCTTTTGTATTTCATTCAATCAAATGAAAAGAAAAGATTAATGCTCTCATTTGGTTTTTCTGCAATTATATTACTCTTCTTATCTGCCGGATTGTTATGGGGAATATCAGATGCTCAGGCTTATTTTAGTAGAGGATCAGGCTTAAGTGTTGCAAAAATAAATTCAAATCCATTTACTCCAAACTCTTTAGTTTCATTATTATTCCCATTTGCAAGTTTCAAAGCAAATGAATGGTTTAAAACAGATATTTCTATGAGCAATGCCTATATGGGTTTGCTCACCATGATATTTTTATTTACAAGTTTTTTTAGAAAATGGACCAAATTTGATTTTCAAATTATTGCATTAAGTTTTTTTATTCTATTAATTTCATTTGGAGATTTTACACCACTAAGATCATGGTTGTATTATAGTTTGCCGGGTTTTAATTTATTTAGATTCCCATCTCTTTTTAGATATTTCTTTATTTTATTAATTCTAATTTTTAATGCAAGAAATATAGATGCCTTTTTAAGCAATATATTAAGTGTAAAAAAAATAGGTTATTCAATTACGATTTTATTTACTGTGTGTTTAATCGCTGTTTATATATCACTGAAGCACCAAGTAAAAGCTACTGATAGTATTTTTGACTTACCATCATTGAGTAAGTATATGGAAACATCAACAGTTTATGATCATATATTTTCTCAAGCTATTTTACATTTGATGCTGATGAGCATTTTATTATTGTTCCTTGTTTTAATCCCTTCTAAAAAGAAATTAATTTTAATAAGTTTTGTGTTTATTGAATTGAATTTTTCAAATCAATTACAATTTCCAGCTACAGTTGTTTATCCAATTCCAACAAAGAATGTAGATCAATTAATTGCAAATGCCCCCAAAGATTTTCCCATTCCTAATTTTTTAGAATTAAACTCAGTCCATGATGAGATGTATGAATATAGATGGCCCCTGAATTGGAATATGAATTGCTATTTCAAACAAGTTGCAATTGATGGATACAATCCATTTGTATTAAGTACTTACAGCTCATTTTTAGATTCTTCTTTATCGAAAGAAATTTTAAAAAATACTTGGTTACATTCTACTGATACATTAAGGAAAATAGAAACAGTTTTATTTGAGCCCAACTCCATACAAATTTGGACTACAAGTCCGAACAACTCTGAATTGATTCTATATCAAAATTATTTTCAAGGCAGGAATGTTAGTATTGACAATCAAACATCAAAATTAAATGTATATCAATATACTTTACAAAAGGTAGATATTAATAAAGGAAAACATCTTGTCATATTTAGTTTTAAAAATATTAAACTGGAAATACTTTTAGCTATTTCCTTAATCACCTTAAGCATTGGGCTTCTAGCAAGTACCTTAATAAGCAAGAAAAAGGTAATTTCTTAGAATATTATCTTTTAAAAGCTTTTATTAGTTAAAATACAATTCTATCTTTATAAACCTAAATTTTCTCATATGGATTCAGTTATAATACACCGTTTGGACTTGAATGATTACATTCATGGAAACGCAGAACAACGCAAAAAATTCTCAGATGGAATTGGAAATGCATTTAACGAAACTGGTTTTGTTACTATAGCAAATCATGGATTAAGCAAAGCATTAATGGATGAATTGTATGCAGAAGTAAAAAGATTATTTGAATTAAAAGAAGAAGTAAAAAAGAAATATGAAATTGTTGAGTTAGCCGGACAAAGAGGTTATACTAGCAAGGGTAGAGAAAAAGCTAAAGATTCAAAAACACCAGACTTAAAAGAATTCTGGCAAGTTGGACAATATGTTGAAGGAGAAGATTTACCAACTGAAGTTTATCCAGATAATATATTAGTAGAAGAACTTCCAAGGTTCAATGAAATTACCAAAGAAGTTTACAAAAAATTAGAATTTGCTGGTACTCATATTCTAAGAGCCATTGCAGTTTATTTAGGATTGGAAGAAAATTATTTTGATTCTAAAATTAGAAACGGCAATAGCATTTTAAGAGCCATCCATTATTTCCCTATTGAAGACCCTGATTCATTACCTGAAGATGCAGTTAGAGCAGGTGCTCATGAAGACATCAATTTAATTACTTTGTTAATTGGAGCAAGTGCAGATGGATTACAATTGTTAACGAGAGATAATAAATGGTTCCCAGTTACTGCAATTGCAGAAGATATTGTGGTAAATGTTGGTGACATGCTTCAACGATTAACTAATAATAAATTAAAATCTACTACTCACAGAGTGGTAAATCCTCCTAGAGAATTAATGAAAAATTCAAGATATTCAGTTCCATTCTTTTTGCATCCTAAATCAGAAATGGATCTAACTTCTTTGGAAAGTTGCATTGATGCTGAACATCCTAAAGTATATGAAAATTATACAGCTGGAGAATATTTAGATGAAAGACTAAAAGAGATTGGATTAAAAAAATAATTACAAAAAGTAGCCAGTGAATTTTATCATTGGCTACTTTCCTAATACCTCTTCCAAAATCATATGTGATTGCATTCCTTTAAATCCTTCTAAATGGTAATCATAATAAGCAATCAATGCATTTAAAAGTGCCTTCCTTTCTTCAGCACTTAAATGTATTTTAGATGAATCTTCAAAAGAAGTATTCATTAAATCTTTTAGATAACTTGTGTTTACTTCATTCATATAAACTGGGTGTTCAGGCAAGATTCCAATAAACACTCCATTTTTTACATCAAAATATTTAGCAAAATTATTAGTAGGCTCAGATGGATAAATACCTAAAAATTTTGCATACCTCAACATGAACAATAAATGAAAATTGCCAAGTGGCAATTCTGTCAAGTCTAATAATTGAATTGATTGAAAAACAAAGTCAAATAAATCTTCATCAATATCACTTTCTTTTTGTGTAATATAAAGGAGTTCACAAATAAAAATAGCCAAAGATGTTTTTACAATGTCATATGGGATAGCATGCAAAACTGGGTCGTTCTTCAGTTCAGCAACACGCTGTAGTCCACCATTGGGTTTATGATATACAATCATATCCAATAAATGCAAAGGCTGCAACATGGATGTTTTAATTTTTGCTTTATTCTTTCTTATACCTTGTAACAGATATGATTGTGTGCCAAACTTTTCAGTGAGCACATGCGCAATCACACTTGATTCAGAATAATTAAATGTTTTTAAAACTATGCCTCTTGTTTTATGAAGCATACTAATGGATAAATAATATTTTCTTTACTAATGTTTGTTCTCCCAATTCATCAGTTGATAAAACTAAATACACTCCAGTGCTCACTTTCTCTCCTTGAAAATTCCTTCCATTCCAAATAGCTTGACCACCATTAGCAATAGTTTTGAAAACAATGACACCATTTATATCAGTGACTTTTACATTTGCATTATTAACTAAACCTTGAATAGCAATACTTCCGCTATACCCTTCTCTCACTGGATTTGGGAATACTTTTACATTACTTGCATTTTCTTCTTTACCTTCTGTTGCATCTCCTCTATATGATGAAATACCATCATCAGTTGCAAAATAAACTACACCAGTTTCTTGGTCAATTGCTATATCATTTATTTTATTTGCTAGCAACGGACTATTTTCCATATTGAAAAACTTAATCTGTTTAGTGCCATCAGGAGAAAATAACCATGCACCATTTTTTGTACCCATCCATTTTCTATTTGCACCATCAACTTTAATTGTAGTAACTGTTTCTGTAGCTAATAATAACTGAACAAATTCTCCATCAACAACGCGTACAGGTTGCGCATCAATATTAGCTCCTGATTGCAAAATAGAGGAAGGACTATAAAAAACAACTACTCCACTATTTGTTCCTACCCAAATTTTTCCATCCAAATCTTCTGTAATTGAAAATACTTCGGTGGCCTCTTTTGGGAGGTTACCAAATCCTTCACCAGAAGTTAGTTTTTTATAAGTAACCGATCCATTTGCATTTTCTTTAAAAACTAAAATTGCATTATTGAATGGCATCAATACCCACTTTTGATCATTTCTATCAATGGTAATATCTGCAACATATTTATATTCACTAAATACTCCTGGAAATTCAAAACTTTGCCATTGCCCATTAGTTTTTAAAACTGATATAGGTTTTTCTGCCCAATAATTTGCTACCCATAATTGATTTTTCGAATCATAAGCAAGCCCTGAAACCCTATACTGACCTGGGTTACCAATAGTTTGCCCGATTGTGCTATTATGATAACTATAGTTTTTTATAAAGCCATTATTATTAAACTCAAGTAGGCCTTTACCAAAAGTGCCATAGTATTCTTTATTTGATTTTGGATCTGCAACAACCACAGTAATATCAGTGAATGTATCCAATACCGCATTATTTAAATAATTAAAATTCGACCAAGTTCCTTCTTGATAAGTATAAACACCGTTTAATAAAAACTTAAGTGAATAGTTATCGCCAACTGATCCTGAAGCAACAAGTAATTTCTTATTTTCAATTGCCAATCTTCTTGCACTTACTCCAAACGGACCATTAGGTTTAAATTTGACAGTTGGTTGTTCATTAATTCCTTTATACTTCATCAAACAATTGTTGAAGTCAGCAATCCACAATTGCCCTGAATTATCATATGTAGCTGATTTTACAGAATACTCTAAAGCAGGTGCTCCATATATCTCGGCTGGACTTAAATTATTGTCATAACATACTATTGAAGAAGTATTCACAATAATTAAATTGTTATTTCCAGTTCTATATTTAGAAACTCCACCTTGATAAATTAAGGAGGGCACACTCCAACTCAGCCCATCATACTCCATGGTTTTATTAACAAAATAAGCATATAATTTACCATTAAATGCAGTTAAAGAATATGCTGCATTGCCAGGAGGGTAATCGTCAGCAACACCATGCTTTCTCCAATTTTGATAATTCGCCAAATTTGGATTTAAATAATCTGCTTCTAAAATTCCACTATCGGTTGAAGCATATATTTTGTTCCCTAATTTTGCTACTTCATATATTGATAATGGATTTCCATTTTGCCCTAAATAATAAGTATCTCTAATTTCTTCTCTTTCTAAATCATAAAGTACAGTTGCAAATCCGCAATTGATATATGCCACTTTATCTATCACATTGATAGAATGCAAAACCTTTAGTCCAGTAATGCTCTTTTTGAAAATGTCATTCACATTAATGATTTTATTTCCTTTGATGATATCAATATTGAGATTTTCATAGCCTATAATCAATGATTTCGTTTCTGAATCATAAGCTCCGCAGTTAATCAAGACTCCTGAAAGACCATCAAGTTTGGTAATTAATTCAATACTGCTGTCTTTTAAATCAAGCGTAAATACACCATATTGTGATAGGTTGATTAATTTATCTCCAGCATTTAAGACTTCAATAGACTGTCCATAAGGCATATGGGTCTGCCAACCACCAATTGAAAGTTGTTGAGCAAAAGACACTATACCAAATAAAAAAACACTTAAAAAAGCAACAAACTTCTTCATAAACAAGGAATACTAATCGTAAATAACAAAAAACATTTTAAATTATTGTTAGTTAATAAAAATAGGTCCTTTATTCTCTAAATATCTCGATTAGTTTCATACCAATTGTGCTAAAAAAATTGCAAATTGCAACGCTTTTTAGAATAGCTAAAAGTATCAAAATCAATAATTTAAAATACATGTGGGCAAAATTTACTGATTCTATATTGAAAAGACGCAGCATAATGCTGATTATCAGTTTATTATTAACTGCATTGATGTTTTACAAAGGCAAAAATGTAGAACTTTCTTATGCTGGGGCAAAAGTTTTGCCAATTGATGATCCATCTTATATTGCTTATAATGAATTCAAGCAAAAATATGGAGAAGATGGAACTATTTTAGTTATTGGAGTACAAACAGAAAAATTATTTGAGCAAGAATTCTTAAATAATTGGTATCGATTAAGTGATTCGCTTCGAAATATTGAAGGAATCAGCAATGTTCTTTCAATTAGTCATGCCTATGAATTAAAAAAGGATACAACTAAAAGAAGCTTTTTTGTTCAGAAAATAATGAATGACACCGTTGCAAACCAATTGCAAGCGGATTCAATTAAATCTAAATTTACATCACTCCCATTTTACAATGGCTTATTATATAATAGTGATTCCAGCTCGACTTTAATTGCTGTTAGTTTTAGTAAAGAAACTTTAAATTCAAATAAAAGAGCTGGTGTTTTAAGAGAAATACAACGCATCTCAGGTGATTTTGAAGTTAAACAAAACATTAAATTACATTATTCTGGTTTGCCATATATTAGAACTATCATTTCAAATAAGGTAGCTTCTGAATTTGTCCTTTTCTTAGGCTTAGCAGTTTTAATCACTGCTGTAATTTTATTATTATTTTTCAGATCACTATATGCAGTTATTTTTCCAATTATAGTTGTTGGAATTGGGGTAATATTCTCATTGGGAACTTTAGTTTTATTTGGATATAAAATTACATTACTAACTGCATTGATTCCTCCTTTAATTGTTGTTATTGGAATTCCAAATAGTATTTTATTGCTGAACAAATATCATACGGAATATATGCTTTGCCAGGATAAAATGAAGGCATTAGCAATTTCCATTAAAAGAATTGGAGTAACCACATTCTTTGCCAACATGACTACAGCCATTGGCTTTGGGGTATTTGCTTTTACTAATAGTGAAATTCTAACTCAATTTGGAATAGTTGCATCCATCAATGTAATGGTGACATGGGTTTTATCATTGGTTTTAATTCCTATTATATTTAGTTACTTACCGAATCCAAAATCATGGCAGACAAAACATTTAGAAAATAAAAATCTAAATAAATTAATCAAGTCAATTGACAACTGGGTTAATAATTATAGACCCGCTGTTTACATAACAACAGTTGTATTAATATTAATTTCGGCAGTAGGTATCATGAAAGTTAATGTGAACGGCTATATGGTTGATGACTTGCCAAAGAATGATCCAGTATTAACTGATTTGAAATTTTTTGAAAGAAACTTTGATGGGGTTTTGCCTTTAGAAATTCAAATTGATACCAAAAGAAAAAATGGATTAGCCAATATAGCAACAATAAAAAAAGTTGAAAAATTAGAAAAAATGATTGCTGCTTACCCAGAAATATCAAGATCCATTTCTGTTAATGAAGTATTAAAATTTTCTAAACAAGCCTATTATAATGGCGACCCAATTTTTTATAAAACACCTACAGAAGCTGAAGCACTATTTATTTTGGGATATGCTAAACGCTCAATTAACTCAGGCACTTCAGGCAATATGATGCGCTCTTATGTTGATAGTAGTAATCAGTCTACTCGAGTAAGTTTTCAAATGGCAGACATTGGCTCGAAAAAAATGAATGGATTACTTTCAGAAATAAAAACACGTATTGATTCCATTTTCAACCCTGAAAAATACAATGTGTTAATGACTGGCTCAAGTGTCATTTTTATAAAAGGTACTAATTATTTGTTTACCAATTTAAGAGAGAGTTTACTATTAGCAGTTGGTTTAATTGCCTTATTAATGTTATCACTTTTCAGGACATTTAGAATGGTAATTATTAGTTTACTGCCAAATATTATCCCATTAATTATTACAGCTGGAATTATGGGTTTTGCTGGAATAAGCTTAAAACCAAGTACTATATTAATTTTCAGTATTGCTTTTGGTATTGCATCAGATCAAACATTATATTTCTTAACAAAATTTAGACAAGAACAAAAAAGCAAAGATTGGAGTATTTCAAAAATTGTATCAATCACTTTAAAGGAAACTGGATTAAGCATGATATACACTGCAATTATCCTATTCTTTGGATTTGGTATTTTTGCTGCATCAACATTTGGAGGTACTGTATCTTTAGGAATATTAATTTCCTTAACATTATTAGTAGCAGTAATTTCTAACTTAATATTATTACCAACTTTGTTATTAAGTTTAGAAAAAAGAATAAATAAAAAAATAGAAAAAGAAAGAGTAGAAAAGGCATGAGTAAGTATCCGGAATACAAACAATTGAATTTATCGCAAATTGGTAAAGACGTTTTAAAATATTGGAAAGAAGAGAAGATTTTTGAACAAAGTATTTCTAGCAGACCAAGTTCTAAACCTTATACTTTTTATGAAGGTCCACCTTCAGCTAATGGAATGCCAGGTATTCACCATGTCATGGCTAGGTCTATAAAAGATATTTTTTGTAGATATAAAACTTTACAAGGATTTCAAGTTAAACGTAAAGGAGGTTGGGATACACATGGTTTACCAATTGAATTGGCAGTTGAAAAATCTTTAGGAATCACTAAGGAAGACATTGGCAAGAAAATTTCAGTTGACGATTATAATGCTGCTTGTAAAAAAGAAGTAATGCGTTATACTGATGTGTGGAATGACTTAACTGAAAAAATGGGTTATTGGGTTGACTTAGATAAACCATATGTAACTTATCATAATGAATATATTGAAACTTTGTGGTGGCTATTGAAACAGTTATATGATAAGAAATTATTATACAAAGGATTTACAATTCAACCATTTTCTCCAGCTGCAGGTACTGGTCTTAGCTCACATGAATTAAATCAACCAGGTACTTATAAAAATGTAAAAGACACAACTGTTGTTGCTCAATTTAAATTGAAACTTTCTCAGGAAAAATCAGATTTTATATTTAATGGATTAAATGAGATTTTTATTTTAGCATGGACTACAACACCTTGGACTCTGCCTTCAAACACTGCATTGGCAGTTGGTAAGAACATTAATTATGTTTTAATTAAGTCATTCAACCAATATACATTTCAACCTATACAAGTTGTTATTGCAAAAGATTTAGTTGGTAAATATTTCCCTGAGAAAAATGCAGAGTTGAAACTTTCAGATTATAAGGAAGGTGATAAACTTATCCCATTTGAAATTATAAAAGAATTTACTGGGAAAGATTTAGAAGGATTGCGTTATGAACAACTATTACCTTATGCTCAACCAGAAGATGGCGATGCATTTAAAATTATTTTTGGCGATTTTGTCACTACAGAAGATGGAACAGGTATTGTTCATATAGCACCTAGCTTTGGATCTGATGACTTTAGAGTAGCTAAATTGAATGGTATTGGTTCTTTAACTTTAGTTGACAAACGCGGTAGATTTTTAGAAAGTGTTGGAGAATTCGCGAATGAATTTGTGAAGGAAGATTACTTAAATGCTGAACAAAAAGAAATTGAAAGAGTAAAGCAAAATCGTGACAAATATTTATCTGTTGATGAAAGATTATCAATCAAATTAAAAACAGAAAACAAAGCATTTAAAGTAGAAAAATACGAACACAGTTATCCTCATTGTTGGAGAACAGATAAACCCATTTTATATTATCCTTTAGATTCTTGGTTTATCAAATCAACCGCCATGAAGGACAGAATGGTTGAATTAAATAAAACAATTAATTGGAAACCAGAATCAACAGGTACGGGTCGTTTTGGAAATTGGTTAGAAAATTTAGTGGATTGGAATTTATCTCGTTCAAGATATTGGGGAACACCTTTACCTATTTGGAGAACAGAAGATGGCACTGAAGAATGTTGTATTGGTTCAATTCCACAATTAAATGAAGAAATAAAAAAATCAGTTGCAGCAGGATTTATGTCTGCAGAATTTGAATTAAAAGATATGCATCGCCCATATGTAGATGATGTAATATTGGTTTCGCCGAGTGGAAATAAAATGTTTAGAGAAACAGATTTGATAGATGTTTGGTTTGATTCAGGCGCAATGCCCTATGCACAATGGGGATTAGACCATTCAAAAATTAACACTTCCGAAAAATTCCCTTTTGCATCAGGTTGGGAAGGAGCTTTCCCTGCAGATTTTATTGCAGAAGGTGTTGATCAAACAAGAGGTTGGTTCTTTACTTTACATGCATTATCCGTAATGCTTTTTGATTCTATTTCTTACAAAAATGTAATATCAAATGGATTGGTATTAGATAAAAATGGGAATAAAATGTCAAAGCGATTAGGCAATGGTGTTGACCCATTTGATACCATTGAGAAATATGGACCAGATGCTACTCGTTGGTATTTAATTAGTAATGCTGCTCCTTGGGATAACTTAAAATTTGACATGGATGGTTTGATTGAAGTGCAAAGAAAATTTTTCGGAACACTATATAACACCTATGCCTTTTTCTCATTGTATGCGAATATCGATGGTTTTGAAATTGATGAAAATAATATTACTCCAATCAATCAAAGAGCAGAACTTGATCAATGGATTATTTCTGCATTAGAGGAGTTAAAATTAGAAGTTACCTCTTGCTTTGAAAATTTTGAACCTCATCGGGCAGCAAGATCAATTCAATATTTTGTTGATGAACATTTATCTAATTGGTACGTTCGATTAAGTAGAAGACGTTTTTGGAAAGGTGAAATGACTGCAGATAAAAAAGCAGCATATGAGACTTTATTTGATTGCCTAACTAGCATCAATCAGTTAATGAGTCCAATTGCTCCATTTTTTGCAGATTGGATGTATAAAAACTTAACGGATAATTTAAGATTAAAAGGAACAAATTCAGATTCTCCATTCTCAGCAGAATCGGTGCATTTAAGTTTATTGAAACCTGCTAATAAATCATTGATCAATGTTTCTTTAAATGAAAGCATGCAAATGGCTCAAACTATTTCATCCATGATCTTATCATTAAGGAAAAAAGTGAATATAAATGTTCGCCAACCTTTGAGTAGGGTTGTAATCCCTTCTTTAGGGGCTGACTTTGAAAGTAAAATAGAACATATTAAACATTTAATACTTTCAGAAACAAATATCAAATCAATTGAATACCTTACCGACGATCATGGATTTATTCATAAAAGAGTAAAACCAAATTTTAAAGCATTGGGTGCTAAAGTGGGTAAAGACATGAAAGATGTAGCCAATGAACTAATTAATTTAAACCAAGAAGAGATAGAATTATTTGAAAAAGAGGGTCAGATTAAATTAAAATCAAATCCAATTGCCATTTCTATAACAGATGTGGAAGTTTTGGCTGAGGACATTCCAGGATGGCTTGTAAATGTGGAAGGAAGGCTAACAGTAGCTCTAGATGTAAGTATTTCTGAAGATTTACGTTTAGAAGGAATAGCAAGAGAACTAATCAATCGTATTCAAAATCTGCGAAAAGACAAGGGATTTGAGGTTACAGATAAAATAAAAGTAACAATTACTGAGAATGAATACATTAAAGAGTCGATAAATAAGAATTTAAATTATATTTGCGCCGAAATTCTGGCAACCCAATTGACAATTGTTGATGGGGATTTAATCAATAAGGAAAGGGTAGAAATACATGAAAAAGAAATCTACATCAGCATCGAAAAAGCAAACTAAGCCTGTTAAAAAGGCATCTAGTACAGCTAAACCGGTAGCTAAAGGTAAGAAAGTGGTAGCTGCGAAAGCAAAACCAGCAGCTAAAAAGGCGAGTCCAAAAAAGGCAATTGCTAAAGCACCAGCTAAAAAAGTAGTGGCTAAAGCAGCTATAAAAAAGGCCCCAGCTAAAAAAGTAGTAGCTAAAAAGGTAGTGGCAAAAGTGGCAACAAAAAGTGTAGCAGCAAAAAAAGCTGTTAGCAAAAAAGTAGCTACAAAGGCAGTTGCCAAAAAAGCAACAACTAAAAAGGTTATTGTAAAAACAGTAGCTAAAAAACCTGCTACAAAAGCAGCTCCCAAAAAAGCTGTTGCCAAAAAAGCTGTTGTTAAAGCACCTGTGAAGAAAGTAGTTGCTAAAAAGGTTGTTAGTAAAGCACCGATCAAAAAAGCTGTAGCTAAAAAAGTAGAAGTAAAAGCACTTGCAAAAAAACCAGTTGCTAAAATAATTGCTAAACCTATTGTTAAAAAAGTTACTCCAGTGGAAAAGAAAGAAGTGGAAAAAAAACCGGTAGTGGAAGTAAAAAAACCAGAGGTTAAGAAACCTGAATTCAAACCAGCAAATGTGGTTATACCTTATGTTCAAAATCACAACGAAAAAAGTCGTTATTCTGATTCTGAATTAGTTGAGTTTAAAGAAATCATCGTAAAGAAATTGACATCAGCAAGAGAAGAGTTAACTTTATTGACAGAAACTTTAAGCAATCCTAACAGTAATGGTACTGATGATACCGCGGGTACATTCAAAGTATTAGAAGATGGTTCAGCCACTTTAGAAAAAGAACATGTTAATCAATTAGCTGCTCGTCAGCGCAAGTTCATTGATCAATTAGAAGCTGCATTAATTAGAATAGAAAATAAGACTTATGGTATCTGCAGAGAAACTGGAAGACTAATTCCAAAAGAAAGATTAAGAGCGGTGCCACATACTACTTTAAGTATGGAAGCCAAATTGAAGCAAAACTAATTCGATCAAATTAACGTTAATAAAATACAAATGCCTGTCTGAAATAGACAGGCATTTTTTTGACACTTTAAAAAACAAGAATTGAAAAAGTATATCTTACCAATAAGTATTGTAATAATTATTTTATTGATCGATCAATATATAAAGTATTGGATTAAATCAACTTTATACATTGGCGAAGAAATACATGTTGCAGGAAATTGGTTTATTCTACATTTCACAGAAAATAATGGGATGGCATTTGGCTTAGAGTTGGGTGGTGATTATGGGAAATTGGCTTTGAGCTTGTTTAGGGTATTTGCAGTTTTTGGGATTGGATATATATTACATTATGTTATCAAACACAAATATCATTTTGGATTAATTGTTTGTGTTTGTTTAGTGTTAGCAGGGGCTTTAGGAAATATTATTGATTCTGTTTTTTATGGTAAGATATATGGATATGCTGGTTGGTTACATGGCAGAGTCGTAGATATGTTTTACTTCCCAATAATTGAAGGGTTTTATCCAAACTGGGTTCCATATTTCGGAGGACAAGATTTTGTATTTTTCCGTCCAGTATTTAATTTTGCTGATGCTTCCATTAGTGTAGGTGTTATAACTATTTTAATTTTCCAAACAAGATTTTTAAATAAAGATATTTCGAAACTTGAAGAGGAATTAGGAGAATAAGATCAAATAGAAATTAGATTTATACCATTTCATACTTCTCAGCGTTTACACAAAAAATACTTCATTTATAATTTCAAATTATATGAAAAAAATTATTTTAATTGTACTTATTGCTTGTTTCAGCAATATTACTTTTGCGCAAATAGAAAATAAAACACCAGTTAAGAAAATTGAAGTAACCGGTATTGCGGAAAAAGAAGTTACTCCAGATATAATCTATTTCAATATTTCAATCAAAGAATATTACAATGGAAAATCAAAAGTTAGCATTAGTCAATTAGAAAAAGAACTTGAAAAAGCTGTTGCAGATGCAGGTATTGCTAAAGAAGATTTAACAATTGCCAATATTTACGGCTATAATTATTATTGGGATCAGAAGAAAGATCCAAATTTTGAAGCTAGAAAACAATACAGATTAAAATTAAGTAATCTTAAATCAATTAATGTAGTGCTTGCAAAATTAGACCCAAAAGGCGTTGAGAGCATTAATATTGATGGATATGACCACAGTAAAATTGAGATCTATAAAAAAGAAATAAAAATTGCTGCTCTACAAGCTGCAAAAGAAAAGGCCGGGTATTTATTAGCCAGCATCAATGAAAAAGTAGGACCTGTTTTAGAAATTCAAGAAATAGATAATTCAGGAGCAATGTATCCAATGTATAAATCAACAGCAAACAGAATGATGAGTGCTGATATGGCAGAAGGAAGCACCAATAATATTGAAGTAAATTCTATTAAAATATCATATCAAATTAGAGTGGTTTTTACCATTCAATAATTTGATATTTATTTCAATTTCCTATTAGCTAATCATATCAAAACCTAAATATGGTACAAGTGCTTTAGGCATTTTAATTCCATCTTCAGTTTGATTATTTTCTAATAGAGTTGCTACAATTCTTGGTAAGGCCAATGCGCTTCCATTAAGTGTGTGAACTAAATGATTTTTACCATCTTTCCCTTTAAATCTACATTTCATTCTATTAGATTGAAATGTTTCAAAGTTTGAAGTCGAGCTTACTTCTAACCATCTGCCTTGTGCAGTAGAAAAAGTTTCAAAATCATAGGTAAGAGCCGATCCAAAACTCATATCACCTCCACATAATCTCAGTATACGATAGGGTATTTCTAATTTTTCCAACAAGCCTCTCACATGCATAACCATTTCATCTAGTATCTCATAAGATTTATCAGGATGTGCAATTTGAACTATTTCAATTTTATCAAATTGGTGTAATCGATTTAGTCCTCTAACATGTGCACCATAAGAACCCGCCTCTCTTCTAAAACAAGGAGTATACCCAGTATTTTTAACAGGCAAATCTTCTTCTTTTAAAATTACATCACGATATAAATTTGTAATTGGGACTTCTGCTGTCGGAATTAAATATAAATCATCAATGCCTACATGATACATTTGCCCTTCTTTATCTGGAAGCTGCCCAGTGCCAAAGCCAGATGCTGCATTTACAACATTTGGTGGCATTATTTCAATATATCCTGCGGCTAATGCTTCATCTAAAAAGAAATTAATTAAAGCTCTTTGCAACCTTGCACCTTTCCCTTTATAAACTGGGAAACCAGCACCTGAAATTTTTACTCCTAATTCAAAATCAATAATATCATATTTGGAAGTTAACTCCCAATGAGGTTTTGCATTTGCATGTAATGTTGGAATAGTTCCCCATTCCATCACCACTTCATTTTCTTCAGGTGTATTTCCTTTTGGAACTGAACTATGAGGAAGATTAGGTAGTAAAACTAAATTCACATAAATATCCTCTTCCAATTTGGCCAATTCGTCTGTCTGTGATTTTAATGTTTCCTTCAATTCAGTAGACTGCAGTTTTAATGTTTCAGCAATTTCTTTTTGCCCTGTACGCATATATTCACCAATTTGCTTTGCTAAAGCATTTGCCTCTGCAGCTATTGCATCAGATGAAGCTTGCAAGGCTCTTCTATTTTCATCCAACTCAATTAATAAATCAACTATTTCTAGCTGTTTGAAGTTTTTCCGCCCCAAACCTGCCAAAACATGCTCCCTATTTTCACGGATATAATTAACTTGCAACATAATATTTTGATTTTTCACAAAGATAGAAATAAAGGAATAAGGCACAAGTAAAGGCAATTTATACTCCGATTTTTGATGCTTCCCAATTTGAGTAATAAGTAAATAAGAAATGAACGGAAAACTAATTTTAGTACCTACCCCAATTGGAAATTTAGAAGACATAACCCTTCGAGCACTTCGAGTTTTAAAAGAAGCTGATTATATTCTAGCAGAAGATACCCGCAACGCAGGTCAACTTTTACGTCATTTCGAAATTGAAAAAAAATTATTTGCTCATCATCAGCATAATGAACATCACGCATTAGCGGAAATTATTAAATTCTTAAAAGAAGGAAAACAAATTGCTTTAGTAAGTGATGCAGGCACACCAGCTATCTCAGATCCTGGTTTTCTATTGGTTCGTGAATGTATTAAAGAAGCTATTTTGGTTGAAACATTACCTGGACCAACGGCATTTGTACCTGCTTTAGTTAACTCTGGTTTACCTTGTGATCGTTTTCATTTTGAGGGATTTTTGCCGGTAAAAAAAGGCAGACAAACTAGAATGAAAGAATTAGCTGAATTGGAAATAACATTTATTCTTTATGAATCACCACATAGAATTTTGAAAACTTTGGAAGAGTTTAAAACATATTTTGGAATTGATCGAAGAATTTGTGTTTCTAGAGAGTTGACAAAAATTTATGAAGAAAATGTTCGTGGAACTGTTGAAGAAGTTTGCACTTATTTTGCAACTCATATTGCTAAAGGTGAATTTGTAATTTGCGTATCAGGAAAATAATATATAAAGTATGAAAATTAAATTTAGCCTAATCTCTGCTGCCTTACTTTGGTTAGCATGGCCTATGAACTCATTTACCGCAATACTATTTATAGCCTTTATACCATTGCTTTTTTTAGAAGATGAATTGCATAAATCGAATAATCCTAAATCAGGAAGACAATTATTC
Organism: Sphingobacteriaceae bacterium; assembly: GCA_965279595.1. Lineage (GTDB taxonomy): Bacteria > Bacteroidota > Bacteroidia > Sphingobacteriales > Sphingobacteriaceae > CAIKLP01. The sequence continues at coordinate 1,187,383 of OZ257246.1, read as the reverse complement.
ACCTATACATTTTTGTGTTTTGCCATTTGGAATTTGGCATGTAGTTATTGGATTTACAATGCTGCAGGAGTTGGATTAGTAATCGCTGTATTCTTAAACGCATTTTTAATGAGCCTCCCTTTTTGGTTCTATCATAAATTAAGAAGCTTTATACCCAAACAAATTGCTTTTATTGGATTTTGTGCTGCTTGGATTTCAATTGAATATTTTCACATGCAATGGGATCTTTCATGGCCTTGGTTTACCCTAGGGAATGGGTTCTCCACTCAAATTAAATGGGTGCAGTGGTATGAATATACCGGTGTTTTTGGAGGAAGTATTTGGATACTTGCAGTAAATGGATTAATCTATTTTAGTTTTGAAAAGTTTTATCAAAACAAAATAAACTCTTTAAAAAATAATTTTAAAATTTTACTCAATCCAATTCTCCTAATAATTATTCCAATTATATTTTCACTTTTTTTATATACCAATTATGTAGAAAAAATAAACCCTTGCAAGATTGTTGTAGTACAACCAAATATTGACCCCTATCATGATAAGTTTAGTGGTATGACAACAGATGAACAATTAAATGTGCTCATTCGTTTATCAGATTCATTGGGCAAAAAAGACACAGAGTTTTTTATTTGGCCTGAAACAGCTATATCTACTAGCATTGAAGAAACTCATTTTGAAGAAAATATTTCAATAATTAAAATAAGAAACTTCTTAACAAAATATAAAAATGCTACTTTAATAACTGGTGCAGATACTTATTTACAATATACCAATGAAGAAACTGAAACTGCAAGAAAGTTTAACAATGGACAGTGTTGTTATGATGTATTTAATACTGCTTTGTTAATTGAAAATGGAACAGCAATTCAAACATACCACAAATCCAAATTAGTAGCTGGTGTTGAACAAATGCCATATCCAAAAATATTCAAATTCTTAGAACCCTTAGCAATCAATTTAGGCGGAACATTTGGCAGCTTAGGAAAAGAGAAAGAAGCAAAAGTTTTATATACAAGAAGTGGGATTGGTGCTGCACCCATCATTTGTTATGAAAGTATTTATGGTGAATACTGTAATGAGTATATAAAAAAAGGTGCACAATTTTTAGCAATTATTACCAATGATGGATGGTGGGGAAACACACCAGGATTTAAGCAGCACAATAGCTATGCTTGCTTAAGAGCAATTGAAACAAGAAGAAGTATTGCAAGATCAGCTAATACAGGCTTATCAAGTTTTATCAATCAAAAAGGAGAAATAGAACAAGTAAGTACATGGTGGACACCACTTGCTTTAACACAAGAAATTAATTTAAATGATGAGATAACTTTTTATACAAAACATGGAGATTGGATTGCTAAAATTTTTATTAGCATTTTCAGTTTAGCAGTTTTGTTGTTAATTTTAAAAAGGTTTCATATTATTAAATGAATTATTTGAAATGAAAAAAACAAGAGTTGAAGCATTTAGTGATGGTGTACTTGCAATTATTGTAACCATCATGGTTTTAGAATTAGAAGTTCCTGAAATTGGAGAAACATCTTTGCATGCACTGAAACCTTTAATACCAACATTTGTAGGCTATGTGCTGAGCTTTCTAATGGTTTTAATATATTGGAATAATCATCATCATTTATTTCATTCCGTAAAACACATCAATGGAAAAGTAATGATGGCTAATGGTCATTTATTATTTTGGTTATCTATTTTGCCATTCACAACTGCATGGGGAGGGCAAAATTATTTAGAGCCAATTCCAATTGCACTATTTGGTTTTAATTTAATTATGTGTGGATTTGCATATTCAATACTTACAAAAACTTTATTAGCGATTCCAAGCAATAAAGAATTTTTATCTAAAGCAATTGGCCAAGACACCAAAGGAATGATTTCTTTAATTGTTTATTTTTTAGCAATTGGATTAAGTTTTGTGCATACACTTTTAGCCTGTACTTTGTATTTAGGTGTTGCGATACTTTGGCTCATACCTGATAAACGAATTGAAAATATTATTCATGAAATAGAGGATTAATATGCTACTAAATACCATTAATCATATTGCCATTATTTGTTCAGATTATCATAAGTCAAAGAAATTTTATACTGAAATATTAGGTCTAGAAATCATAAGAGAAAATTATAGAGAAGAAAGGCAATCATATAAATTAGATCTAAGTTTAAACGGTAAATATATTATTGAATTATTTTCATTTCCTCAAACACCTGAAAGGATCTCAAGGCCTGAGGCAAGAGGTCTAAGACATTTAGCATTTAGTGTATCTGACATACATCAATCTATACTACATTTATCAAAAAATAATATCACTGTAGAATCTATTCGAATAGATGAATTCACTGGAAATAAATTTTGTTTTTTTGCTGATCCAGATGGGTTGCCAATTGAATTAGTTGAAGATTTATAATTTCAAAATAAAAAATGAATAGAATTGATCGACTGCTTGGAATATTAACTCTTATACAATCCAGAAAATATACTTCAGCTGAAAAAATTGCAGAAAAATTTAATATTAGTATTAGAACTGTTTATAGGGATTTAAAAGCAATTGGCGAACAAGATATACCAATTAGTTTTGAGCCACAAAAAGGCTATTTTATTGTTTCCGGATATTTCTTAGCCCCCATATCTTTTAGTAGTGATGAGGCAAATGCTCTATTGCTAATGGAATACTTGGTAAAAGGCTTCACAGATAAATCAATCTCAAAAAACTATTCTTCAGCATTAGAAAAAGTAAAAACGGTATTAAAACAAAATCACAAAAATAATTTAGAAGAATTAAGTCAACATATACAATTTCAAATACCAGCTAGATTAACTAATGAATTTGAATACTTATCTGTATTACAAAAATCAATCATTGAAAAAACAATCATTGAAATTGAATATATCAACAATCAAGCTATTGTAAGTAAAAGAAAATTAGAGCCTATTGGATTAATATTTTATGCTTTCTCTTGGCATCTTATTGCATGGTGTCATAGTAGAAGAAACAACCGCGATTTCAAAATAGCAAGTATCAAAAAATTAACTAATACACTTCTACCCTTCAGCAAAACAGATCATATTAGTTTAGAAGAGTACAAAAAAGAAATTCCAGTAGATTATTAAATATAGTGACATAGGGTTGTCAGTAGACCTTACTTTATTTGTATAAATAAACAAAAAAGCTATGTTACAGATAAAAACCTTTTTAAAAGAACTTCAAAAAGAGTCGATTACTACCAAGAAAATGTTGAATTGTGTTCCTAATGACCAATTTGAATGGCAACCACATCCTAAAAGCATGAAAATGCGATCTTTAGTTACCCATATTGCTGAATTGCCAACATGGATAACTTTAGCATTAACTACAGAAGGATTAGATTTTGAAGCCGAGCCTTATAATCCGGTTATCATCAATTCAAAAGAAGAATTGATTGAACTATTTGAAAAATCTTTATTAGATGGACAAACCCATTTAGTGGAATCAAATGAAAATAAATTAGAAGAAAAATGGACATTAAGTAGTGGAGCAACTATTTTAATGGAAAGCACTAAGGCTGAAACAATACGTCATTCACTAAGTCAAATCATTCATCATAGAGCACAATTAGGTGTTTACTTAAGATTGCTTAATATTCCAATCCCAGGATCATACGGACCAAGTGCCGATGAACAAGGATTTTAATTAAATCATTTTCAAAATTGAAGGCTGCTTATGAAATTCATAGGCAGCCTTTATATTTTGTTAATATGTTGTAAATTGTGTTTCAAATAAAATATCAAGCCACTTTTTAAAAAATTACATCATGAACAACTCTGATTTGATTAAGAAATTTTATACAGCATTCAGTAAAGGCAATGCAGAAGAAATGATAAGTTGTTATCATTCTGATATAGAATTTAAAGATCCAGCATTTGGAACATTGAAATCAGAGGATGCAAAAAACATGTGGCGAATGCTAGTTGCACGAAGTAAAAATGGTATTCAAATTGAATACTCAAACATAAGTGCAGATAATGAAAAAGGAAAAGCCAATTGGAAGGCAACTTATGTATTTTCCCCAACAGGCAGAAAAGTAATCAATGTTATTAATGCAAAATTTGAGTTTAAGGATGGCAAAATAATTAAGCATCATGATCATTTCGATATTTGGAAATGGTCGAGACAAGCACTTGGTTTACCAGGCTTACTCTTAGGCTGGACTCCTATTTTAAAAAGAAAAATAAAAAACCAAGCAGTGGCTAGCCTAAAACAATTTATTAAAAAAAATAAAAATGCTTAGTAAAAAATCACTTTGCTATTTATTATTTGCAATTACACAAAGTGCATTCGTTTTCTCTCAAAGTTTACCTACAAAGAAGAAGTATTGCAAAAATGCAGCAGTTGTAAGTGCTCATTCTATTGCCTCAGCTGTAGGAGTTTCTATTTTGAAAAAAGGTGGTAATGCATTTGATGCAGCAATTGCTGTCCAATTTACACTAGCTGTAGTTTACCCAAATGCTGGTAATTTAGGAGGAGGAGGATTCTTAGTTGCACATAGAAACAATTCTGAAAATATTTCGATAGACTTTCGTGAAAAGGCTCCAATACGTGCTAGCAAAAATATGTACCTAAATGAAAAAGGAGAAGCACAACTTAATTTATCACAAGAAGGAACATTAGCTTCTGCTGTGCCAGGTACAGTAGCTGGCATTATGTCTACATACCAATATGCAACTTTACCATTTGAAACTTTAATTCAACCTGCAATTGAATTAGCAAAAAATGGTTTTGTAATTTCTGCTCAGCAAGCAATTTTATTCAATGAACATAAACAACTATTTATTAAGTTAAATAATTATCCTATTCCATTTGTAAAAAAATCAGACTGGAGAGCTGGTGATACACTAATTCAAAATGATTTAGCAAATACACTTCTGAGAATAAGAGATACTAAGGGTAAAGATTTTTATGAAGGAAAAACTGCAAAACTTCTAATAGAAACAATGCAAAAAACTAATGGAATAATTGTACTAGAGGATTTAAAAAACTATCAAATAAAATCAAGAAAAACTTTAGAATTTAATTATAAAGATTTTAAAATAATTACCATGTCATTGCCAAGTAGTGGTGGAATTATTTTAGAACAAATGATGAAAATGGTTGAACATAGAAATATTAATAAATATAAATTTCAATCGAAAGAAAGTATTCAATTAATGGTAGAGGTTGAGAGAAGGGCATTTGCTGATAGAGCTGAATACTTAGGTGATCCAGACTTTGTGCAAGTACCAATTGAAAAATTAGTATCTGAAAAATACCTTAGCAAAAGAATGGATAATTATTTTCCAGGAAAAGCAGGTAATAGTGAAAATATTAAAGCAGGAAGCATCAAGGAAAGTGAAGAAACTACACATATAAGTATTTTAGACTCATATGGTAATGCAGTTTCAATTACGACTACATTAAATGATAATTTTGGGAATAAGATTGTAGTAAATGGTGCAGGATTTATACTAAATAACGAAATGGATGATTTTAGTATTAAACCAGGAACTGCCAATTTATATGGAGCTGTTGGGAATGACAAAAATGAAATTGCCCCAGAAAAAAGAATGTTAAGTAGCATGACTCCAACTATTGTACTGAAAAATAATCAGCCTTTTATTATCCTTGGAACACCAGGTGGAACTACAATTCCAACTTCGGTATTTCAAACTCTAATAAACATAATTGAATTTAAAAAAGATCCTGAAAATGCTGTAAATTCTGCAAAATTTCATCATCAATGGCTGCCTGATGTGATTTATTTGGAAGAAAATTTCAATCAAAACAGAATAAATCAATTACATAAAATAGGATACCAAGTCAAAAAAAGAAGTGCAATTGGACGAACAGAATTAATTATTATCAAAAAAAATAAAATAATTGCAGTTGCCGACAAAAGAGGAGATGATGCTGCAGATGGCTATTAAATCAAGTAATTAAGCCAAATTGATTTCCAATATCTAAAATTAAAATGTATTTTGCTTAACCTAAAATTAGCCAATCCAACCAATTGGCATTTAACCTAACGCTATGGCAAATACAATTGCAACATTTCTTAATCCAATTAACTGGATAAAAGCATACCAATTTCACAAAAGCAATGCTCAATATGATAAATCATCATATGACTTAGAATTATTCTTATACTCTAAAATTCTAAAAAATGACATGCTACATTATGGGTATTTTGAAGATATTAATATTGATGCAGAATCAATATCTGTAAAGCATATTGAAGATGCACAAATTAAATACGCTGAGAATATTAAAGATTTAATTGTTGATAAAGAAGGTCCTGTTTTAGATGTGGGTTGTGGAATGGGAGGATTATCTGCAATGCTAAGAGAACATGATTTTAAAGTGGAAGCACTTACACCAAATAAAAATCAAAAAAATCATATTGATCATAAATACAAAGGTTTGGTTTGTCACAACAAAAAATTTGAAGATTTTGAAACTGATAAAAAATTCAGCACCATCATCAATTCTGAATCATTACAATATATTAATCTAGATGTAGCCATTAAACACATTGATCAATATCTAACTGATAATGGCCGATGGATAATTGTTGATTATTTCAGAATAAACGAATCAGGAATTAACAAATCAGGACATATGCTAAATACCTTCCTTTCTAAAATTGAAAATAAAGGTTGGAAAATAGTATATGAAAAAGATATCACGCATCATGTATTGCCAACAATTAAATTGTTGAATATGTATGCTGAAAGATTTTTAATCCCTTTGAAACATTTTGCATTTGAAAAATTAAGATTCAAAAAAGCTTGGCTTTACTTTCTAACAGAAGGTATCAGGAATAATATTTCAAATAAAATGACAAAAGAATTTGCTGCCATAGATCCTGATAAATTTCTAAAAGAAAAGAAGTATGTTATTTATGTTGTAGAAAGGAAATAATAAAAAAATCTTTTCTTTGATTTTTATTTGAATGAGAAAAATTGCAACCCTGTATTTTCTTATTGTATTCATACAACTATCTTGTTCTAAAAAATCAGAATTAGTTCAATTGAACCAACCTGATTTTTTTATTAAAGGTGCTGACTGTTCCTTTTTACCTGAAATTGAAAGCAGTCAAACATTATTCTATGATTCAAATAATCAAGCAAAAAATTTATTACAAATACTGAAAGACTATGGCTGCAACACCATTAGATTAAGACTTTGGAAGAATCCAAGTAATGAACACAGTGGATTTGCAGAAGTAAGAGATTTATCAAAACGAATTAAAACGTTAAATATGAAAGTGTATTTAACAGTTCATTATTCTGACACATGGGCTGACCCTGCAAATCAAAATATACCAAATGCTTGGAGTCACTTAAATTTCCAACAGCTTAAAGATAGTGTTTATGATTATACTGAATATATTATCAAATCAATTCAACCTGATTATATTCAAATAGGAAATGAAATCAACAATGGTTTTCTTTGGCCTAAAGGTCATGTTCAAAATAATTCTCAATTCTTAGATTTGATAGACACTGCAAGTTTAGCTATTCGAAGAAACTCTACTAGTTCAAAAATTATTATTCATTTTGCTGGACAAAATGGTGCTGTCAATTTCTTTCAAAACTTAAAAAATACTAACTACGATTATATTGGGATTTCCTATTATCCAAAATGGCATGGTAAAAATCTTACAAACTTGAGCCATTGCATGGATAGTTTAGGGTTGATATTCAACAAACCCGTTTTAATAGCAGAGACGGCATATCCATTTTCTTTAGGTTATAATGATTGGACAAATAATGTAATTGGCTCTAACGACGAAATAATTTATCCTGAATATCCCGCAACTGAAATAGGTCAAAAAGAATTTCTCATTAAAATAATAGACCTCAACAAACGTTCGAACAAAGGTTGTGGTGTTTGCTATTGGGGAGCTGAATGGGTTTCATATAAAGGAACACAGGCTACCGATGGTTCTAGTTGGGAAAACCAAGCACTTTTTGACTTTCAAAATAAAGCAGTACCAGCCTTAAATGCATTTGAATAATAAATTAATAACTCATGAAAATAATTGCCCTGAATTATCTCGTAACTAATGCAATCTCTTCCCTTAAAAGATTTCCGTTGGTTTTAATATCGTCAATCATCGCAGTATGTTTTAGTATTTACTTTATTGAAAATTCAGGAAATATTGATAATAATTTATTCTACATCAATGCTATTTTGAGTGCTTCATTAGGAATTCCACTATTCTTTTCCATTGGAATTATTGCGAGCAAATTCAATTTAAATCTAAAATGGAATATTGCACTAAATTGTTTAGGTGTGCTCATTTTGGCATTGCTTTATTATAGTTTTCCTTTAGATAGCACTTATCAAAACATCTCTCAACCTTATATTAGATATGCTATATTTAATATATGCATTCACCTTTTTGTATCATTTGTTCCTTACTTCAATAATAAACAACACAATGGGTTTTGGAATTATAATAAGGTGTTATTTCTCAGATTTCTTTTGTCTTTTTTATACTCTATTTTCTTATATCTTGGAATTGTACTTGCTATTGTTTCTCTAAATTTACTTTTCAATATAGATATCCATGAAAAATTATACTTTGAATTATTCATTGGCATTTTTGGAATATTCAACACATGGTTTTTCATTTCTGGAATACCAACTGATCTAGAAAAATTAGAAGATCTGAAGGAATATCCAAAAGGTTTAAAAATATTCAGCCAGTTTGTTCTTCTTCCTTTACTAATTTTATACTTAATCATCTTATATGCTTATGCCAGTAAAATTATTTTTCAATGGAATTGGCCAAAAGGTTTAGTTTCTTATTTAATAATAATTGTAGCTGTTTTAGGCATTCTTAACTTATTACTTATTTTTCCATATGGAAAATTAGAAGGAAACAATTGGATAAGGAAATTTTCAAGAGCTTATTATTTTATTTTAAGTCCACTTGTAATAATGCTATTCCTTGCCATACTTATGCGAACAGGTGATTATGGGCTCACTATCAATCGGTATTTAATTATCACTTTAGGAGTATGGCTAAGTATGGTATGTATTTATTTTATGATAGGGAAATCAAATATCAAATTCATCCCTATATCGCTTTGCATCATAACTATTGCAATTTCATTTGGACCATGGAGTGTTTTTAAAGTAAGTGAAAGAAGTCAAGTAAATAGATTAAGAAATCTTTTAATTGAAAACAAAATTATTGTGAATGATAAAATTGTGAATGAGCCTCAATGGAAATTCGATAAAAAATATATTCTAAGTGGAAATAATTTAGATCTAAATGAGAATAAAACTTCAGATTCTCTACATAATGAAATAAAATCAATTATTGATTATTTAGATGACCACCACGGATTCCAATCAATTGAAAATTGGTACAGTCAACCAATTGATAGTATAGTTTCAATAGCTTTGAACAAAAAAAACGAATTGAATAATTTTTCTGAACCAGAAATATATATGAATTCTTTAGGATTAAAGTATGAATTTAAATACAAAAATAACAATAACGATTATACCAATATAAATTTTGTTTCTGCAAATTCACATGTTGATTACATTGAAGGTTATGAAAGAATGATCAGTTTCAATATTGCAACAAGATATGAAAAATCAAATTTATTGTTTTTAATAGATGAAAAAGAATATGAACTTAAATTTGAAATGGATCATAATTCTCCAATATTATTTATTCAACAAAACAAGATTGATCGCATAGAAGTTAAACCACTATTTAATTCGCTATTGAAATCTTATGATAGATCAAATTCGAGTTGGGATGTTGCTAAAGACAGTATGCAAGTTTCAGGCAATATTAATGAATTTAAGTACCTCATTCAATTTGATAATATTGGATTTTATGGTAAAAAAGGGAAAGAGCAACTTATTGACTTAAATGGTAAGATGTTTTTAAAGAGAATACAAAAATAGACCTTACAAACTTTTATTCAATTATTCTGTTTCTTTATCAAGAACAAAATTAAGTTAGAAATTATATGGACCGAAAAACGTTTTTAAAATATCTAGCTTTAATCCCATTAACTAGCACCGCCATGGATATCAAAGAATTTGGAAAGACTTTTCAAAATAATTCTGAAACAGAAAAAATGCCTGTATTATTTGTCGGACATGGCAGCCCGATGAATGCCATTGTTAAAAACGAATACAGTATTGGTTGGGGAAAGATAGGTGCAAAACTAGGAACGCCCAAAGCTATTTTGTGTATTTCTGCACATTGGCTTAGCAATGGCACTTATGTCAGTGTTACTGATCATCCAAAAACAATTCATGATTTTGGTGGATTTCCAGATGAATTATTTAAACAACAATATCCAGCACCCGGTGCAAAAGAATTTGCCAAAAGTACTATCGACACTGTAAAAAGTATTAGCATAAAAGAAGATTCAGAATGGGGTTTAGATCATGGTGCATGGTCAGTTTTGATGAATATGTACCCTAAAGCAAATGTTCCAATATTTCAAATGAGTATTGATTATTCAAAACCACCTGAATATCATTTTAATTTAGCCAAAGAACTTGCATTTTTAAGAGAAAAAGGAGTGTTAATTATTGGTAGTGGTAACGTTGTTCATAATTTAAGAATGATCAAATGGGAAGGAAATCCAAAACCATTTGATTGGGCAATTGAATTTGATTCATTGGTTCAAAAAAGTATTGAAGACAATAATCCAAAACCATTACTTGATTATCAAAAATTAGGATCATTAGCTACGATTGCTCATCCTAGTAATGACCATTATTTACCATTGATGTACACCCTAGGGTTAAGAAATCCAAAAGACAAATTCGAGTTTTTCAATACGGGATTCGATATGGGAAGCATTAGTATGAGGAGTTTAATTTTGAGTTAACCTCAAAAATACTTTTTATCAATTGCAGATTTTTAAATTACATTTGATTGATAACAAAAATCAAATTGAAAAAAAATCGAAATATTATTTCTGCTTTTTCAAAATTTTGGAAAAAATTAGGCCCAGGTTTAATTACAGGAGCTAGTGATGATGACCCTTCTGGCATAGCAACTTATTCACAAGCAGGGGCACAATATGGTCCAAAACTTTTATGGACAGCCATTTTCACTTATCCATTAATGGTTGTTATACAAGAAATGTGTGCAAGAATTGGAATTGTTACGAAACATGGTCTGACAGGAACCATCAAGAATTATTACCCAAAATATATTTTATACATTATATTAATTGTTAGCTTTCCATCTATCATATTAAACATAGGTGCTGATATAGCAGGAATGGGTGCTGTAGGGAATTTATTAATACCCAAAATTCCTGCTTTCATTTTCTCAATTATATTCACAGTTATTTTAATGTATAGCATTGTATTTTGGTCATACAAAAAAATTGCTACTATACTTAAATGGTTATGCATTTCATTGTTCAGTTATATATTCATTCCCTTTTTAATAAAAACGGAATGGAGAGAAGTACTAAGTAGCGCATTCATACCTCATATAACTTTTAATAAAGAGTACTTATTAATTTTAGTAGGAATTTTAGGAACAACAATTTCTCCATATTTATTTTTTTGGCAAGCATCCATGGAGGTGGAAGAATTAGAATCAAAAAAAGTTATTGTTGATAAAAGTATTATTTCAGATATGGAATTCGATGTGAAAGGCGGAATGCTACTTACTAATATTGTTTTCTTTTTTATCATTCTTACTTCAGGCACTGTACTTTTCAATGCAGGAATTCATTCCATCAACACAGTGGAAGAGGCAGCTAAAGCTTTACAACCTTTGGCAGGTAATTTTGCTTACGCACTTTTTGCTTTTGGTGTACTTGGTACAGGATTTCTTGCAATACCTGTTCTTGCTGGTTCCTTAAGCTATATGATTGCTGAAACATTTGGTTGGCAGGAAGGCTTGAATAAAAAATTTCACGAAGCTCCAGGTTTTTATATTAGTATGGTTGTTTCTTTAATGATTGGACTACTTATTCATTTTCTAGGTATAAGTCCAATCAAAGCTTTGCTTTATACAGCTGTTCTATATGGAATTACTGCCCCAATATTAATCGCCCTCATTTTACATATTTGCAATAGAGAAGAAATCATGGGTAAATATACCAATAGTAAATTATCAAATATAATTGGCAGTATTACATTTCTATTGATGTTTGTAGCTGCTGCTTTATTAATTTATTACCAATTTTAAAATAAAAGATCAGTCCCTTCATTCTTTCAATACAATAAACATTTATACTGAATTAGATAATTCATTATAAAATTCAAATCGTTAGATTTGATTAAGAATATTATTCGAAAAGAAATTAAATAATTGCCAAATGATAAAGTTAAGTGCAATACAAACAGAAGTAGATGCTAGTTACCTATATGGTAAACTTGCACAAATAGAACCTGATGAAACCATTGCTAATGTTTACAGACAGATGAGTGAGATTGAAGCTGGGCATGCCATTGCGTTTATTCAAAAAAATAATCCAAATGTTGAAGCAGTACTTCCGCCTCCGTCTTGGCGTGCGCAAACTTTAAATTTTATTGGCAAAACATTTAGTTACGATTATGTTCTTGGTGTATTAATGGATACTGAAAAAAATATTTCGATGTCAGTGATTTCCACTAAAAAAGCAAATAATTTACCAATTACAGGAACAGAAAATAATCATGTTAAAATATTACAATCTTTATTAGAAAAAGAATCAAAAGTTACAGGAAGTGCAGTTGCTAAATTTGAAAGTAGACATCGATCTGTTGGTGGGAATGCTTTAAGAGCGGCAGTTTTAGGAGGCAACGATGGACTTGTTTCTAATTTCAGTTTAGTAATGGGAGTTGCCGGTGCAAGTACGGCTCAAGCTGGTGTTGCTTTAGCTGGTGTTGCTGGACTTTTAGCAGGCGCTTTATCAATGTCATTAGGCGAATGGATTTCTGTAAAAAGCTCTCAAGAATTGTTTGAAAATCAAATGCAATTAGAGATGGATGAATTAGAAAACAATCCGGAGGGTGAGCAAAAAGAATTAGCACTTATTTATATAGCAAAGGGAGTTCCTGAAGAACAAGCATATAAAATGGCGGAAGAAGTAATGCAAGATAAAGACTTAGCACATCAAGTTTTAATAAGAGAAGAATTAGGTATTAATCCAGATGAATTAAAAGGTTCAGCAATGGAAGCAGCTGTTTATTCATTTATACTTTTTGCATTTGGCGCCATTATTCCTTTATTTCCATTTTTCTTTTTAGATGGCACGCAAGCAATATTATTAAGTGTAGGTTGTTCAGCAATTGGTTTGTTCTTAATTGGTGCAGCAATTACTTTGTTTACAGGTAAAAATGTTTTCTACTCAGGATTTAGACAAGTGTTGTTTGGATTAGCCGCAGCCGCAATTACCTTTGGAATTGGTAAATTAATTGGAGTATCCTTAACTTAAAAAACTGCGAATAGAAATAAACATTTTTATTTCTATTCGCAGTTGGATTTATTTATCGCTCAACATAATTGGCATCCCTTTGCTATTTCCAATTATAATCACTTTAGCATTGTTTGAAGTTGCTATTTCTTTTTGAGCTTTAATCATTTCATATTGCAATTGTTTATCACTTAAGCCTGTGCTCAATATTCTTTGGTAGTCAGCAATACCTTGTGCTTCCACTCTTTTACGTTCAGCCTCTTGCTTTTCTTTCTGTAAAACAAATTGCATTTTTTGCGCTTCTTGTTCTGCATTAATTTTTGATTCAATGGTAGTTTTTACAGAAGCGGGTAATGTAATATTTCTAACCAATAACTGCTCCAATACTAAACCTCTCTTTTTGAAATCCGAAGAAATGCTATTGTAAATTCTAGATTGAAATTCATCACGCTTAGTAGAATACAAAGCAATTGCATCATAATAAACTGCATTGTCTCTAATCTTAGTTCTAGTAATTGGTCTTACAATAGTATTCAAATACTCAGCACCTATTTCTTTCAAAATACGAGGAGCTTCACTTGGCAATACTTTAAATAAAACTGTTAAATCAACAATCACTTCCAATCCATCTGCCGATAACACTCTAATCGCATCATCACCATCCTTTGTGCCTTCATCATGGATACCAGACATGGTATAGTTTTGAGTCTTCACATCAAATGTAGTTACTTCTACCAATGGATTTATCACATTCAATCCACTCTCTAAAATATTAGGATTTACTTTACCATACAATGTTTGCACACCAACTTGCCCGGCATCAATCACCTTAAATATAGATGTTCCCAAACCCAATAAAATTAATGCTGCTGCAAAAATAATTGTTCCCGGCTGTAACCTGCTAAACTGCTGGTTTCTTCTAAAGTAAGAACGACTTACTAATAAAATAATTAAGCCAATAATTAATAGTACCATATTTTTATTTTTTAAAATTCAGTTTTATTTTTCTTCTACAGCTCCTGGTTTTTCATCCATCGGACCTCTTTTATAAATAATTAACCCATTCAAAAAATTTCTCATTATTTGATCTCCACAAGGTTTGAAATTTGGATGATCATCAGCTCTGAAAAATGCAGAAAGTTCAGTAGGAGTAATTCTAAAATTTACTAAAGCTAAGATTTCAATGATTTGATCGTTTCTAAGTTTTAAAGCAACCCTTAGCTTTTTAAAAATATCATTATTGCTCATATTTTTATGATGTATTTAATCTCTGTTCAAATATAATCAATTAGTTAATCTTCTATTTTATTTTATCATATAAAGCCTAGCTTTTTATCCCTGCTAATTAGAAAACTGCTATTCACAATTCACTTAAAAGCAATAAAAGCAAGCTTCAACTTAACTTTGCTTTCCATTTCAAAATAAAACTAAAGCATTTCTTCCCAAAATTATCCTAATTTATCTCAAATAATGAACATTCGTTTGAAATTAGATTGATTTGGTTTAATTTAAACTATGAATTCAATTTCAAGAAGATCAATCTTTATTCAAGTACTGTGCATTTCAGCATTTCTAGCTGTACCCATCATTTTCTCTGGACCCAACCCTAGAGAACATGATCAAGAATTTTCAAAATTTTTAATGCAAAAAAGATTATTTTCCAACTTGATTTTAATTCTCTTTTTTTATTTTAATTACTACTTTCTTTTACCCTATTATTATTTTACAAAAAAAAATCTCCAATTTTCTATTGGTATTTTAATAAGTTTACTTATTGTATTATTTCTTCCCGAAATTTTTCAACCGAATCATCATTTCGAAGGACCAAGGAGAGGTCCAGGAGGATTTCCTTTCATGCGTTTTGAAGATAGTTTCATTTTCTATTTAGTATTATTCTTTGTTTCATTATCTCTAAAAATTAATGAACGATGGAAAAAAACCGAAGAAGAAAAATTAAACGCAGAATTATCTTATTTGAAAGCTCAGATTAACCCACACTTTCTATTTAACACATTGAATAGTATTTACTCTTTAGCTATCAAAAAATCAGATGATACAGCTAATGCTGTTGTGAAATTATCAGGGATGATGCGATACTTAATAACTGATGCGCAAATTGATTTTATTGACCTCAAAAAAGAATTAAACTATATCAACAGTTATATTGAACTTCAAAAAATTAGACTAGGAAATACAGCAACCATTGTATTGAACTTGGATTCTTCAGATGAAGATTTAAAAATTGCACCATTAATACTTATCACCTTTGTTGAAAATGCCTTTAAACATGGCGTAAACCCTGAAGAAATCTCCATAATCAGTATTGATATCAAAATCGAAAACAATAAGCTTCATTTACATGTTTACAATAAAAAAGTAAATAAACCCAATCAGTCTGAAAATGAAACTGGTTTGGGAATAGAAAATGCCAAACAAAGATTAAATTTGATTTACCCAAGTGATTATAAATTAAAAGTGGTTGACAACAACAATGAATTTATTATTGACTTAACTATCAAACTAAAATGATTAGAGCAATAGCCATTGATGATGAACCTTTAGCTTTAGAACTCATTGAACAATTTAGTTCAAAAGTTGAATTCCTATCGCTTGAAAAAACATTCACTCAACCTAGTGCTGCCTTGAAATATCTTAGCAAATTTCCAATTGATTTGATATTTCTGGACATAAAAATGCCTTCTATTTCTGGAATAGAATTATTCAATGAATTACCAGAAAACATCATGGTAATATTTACAACTGCCCATAGTGAATATGCAGTTGAAGGTTATAATTTAAATGCTGTTGATTATCTTCTCAAACCATTTGAAGAAGAGCGTTTTTTAAAAGCTGTTAGCAAAGCCAATGAATATTACTCATTCCTAAATAACAAAGATAACATTACAGAAAAGTATCTTTTTATTCGTGCTGATTATAAGTTAATCAAAATACCATTATCAGAAATAACTTTTATTGAAGGTCTGGGTGATTATATCAAAGTAAATTATGCTAAGGATAAATTAGTAGTTGCCAGAATGACTATGAAAGCTATTCTTAGTAAATTACCCAATCAAGAATTTATCCGTGTGCATAGGTCTTTTATAATTCCATATAGCAAAATAGATAATGTTCGTAACAAGAACATACAAATTTCAGATCATATCATTCCAATAGGAACCAGTTATGAGGATGATTTTTATGCCATATATAAAGGTTGAATAAAACAATTTTTATTTGATTGTGGTTTAATTAAATTAGCAATTCATTAATTCCCAATAAATGAGAAAGCCAATATTAGTTCTATTACTAAGTTTGTTATGCACTAACCTTTATGCACAACACTTACAAACTCAATTTAGTAAAGCAGAATATTTAGAATTATTGAAGATCAATGCACGCCAAAATGATTCATCTTATTACAATAAATTACCCGCACCTGAGAAATTTATTTTCAATTATCGATCTCCTGTTGTTGGATTAGACAATCGCTGGGACTTATGGATTAGCAAGGACTCGATTGCAGTGATTAGTATTAGAGGCACTACGCAAAACAGTGTCAGTTGGCTTGCAAATTTCTATGCAGCCATGGTTCCTGCAAAAGGCAGTTTAACATTTTCAAAAGATAAATTATTTAATTACAATTTATGCAGTGATAGCAATGCCGCAATCCATATTGGTTGGTTGATTAGCACTGCTTTTTTATCAGAAACAATTGTTCCGAAAATTGATTCTTGTTATCAATCAGGAATAAAAGAATTTATCATTATGGGACATAGTCAAGGAGGTGCAATTGCCTATTTGGTGACTGCCTATTTGTATAATTTGAGGAGTTCTGGAACAATTTCAAAAAATATTCGATTTAAAACTTATTGCAGTGCTGGGCCAAAGCCAGGTAATTTGGCATTTGCCTATTATTATGAATCTATCACCCGAAAAGAAGGTGCTTACAATATTGTGAATGCTGCAGACTGGGTGCCTGAAACACCAATATCTATTCAAACTGCAACAGATTTTAATCCTACCAATCCATTTACCAATGCAAAGAAATCTTTAAAGAAACAGAAATTTCCTGCAAACCTTGTTTTAAACTATGCTTATAAAAAATTAACTAAACCAACTTCACAAGCTCAAAAAAATTATGAAAAATACTTAGGAAATACTGCATCTACTTTTGTGCGCAAACATATTCCAGGTTATGTTGAACCTATGTATTATAGAAGTAATCATTATGTAAGAACAGGAAATTTCATTGTGCTATATCCAAATAATGAATACTATAAACTATTTCCAAACTCTCAAGAAAGAGTTTTCGTTCATCATTTATTTGAGCCGTATTTATATTTAACGAATCTTTTGCAAGAATAAAAATTGAATTAGTATTTAGCTACAATTGGCATTCTTCTTCCCATTCCAAAAGCTTTTGGAGATACTCTTAGAATAGGAGGTGTTTGATAACGCTTGTATTCATTGCGATTGACGAGTCCAGTTATTCGGTCAATCAATTTCTGATCAAAACCTAATTCAATCAATTCATCTTTACCTTTTCTATTTTCAATGTATTGAAAAAGCACTTGATCTAATAAATCATAATCTGGCAATGAGTCAGAGTCTTTTTGATTTGGCCTCAACTCTGCTGAAGGGGGTTTTACAATAGTATTAATTGGAATGATTACTTTTTCAGTATTCATGTATTTTGCTAATTCAAAAACTTGAGTTTTATAAACATCGCCAATTACAGAAATTCCTCCACACATATCCCCATACAATGTTCCATATCCAACTGCAGCTTCACTTTTGTTAGAAGTGTTTAGTAAAATATTCCCGAATTTATTAGAGAGTGCCATTAACAAAACACCTCTTATTCTTGCTTGAATATTTTCCTCTGTTAGATCTTCTTGGTAGTTTGCAAATGCATTTGCCGTAGCGTTCTCAAATGATTTAAACAATGGTTCAATTGGAATTAGTTCATGAGCTATTCCTAAATTATTGACCAACTCCATTGCATCAGCAATTGAATGGTCAGATGAATATTGTGATGGCATCAATACTGCCAGAACATTTTCTTTTCCTAATGCTTTTGTAGCGAGGGCACAAACAACAGCAGAATCAATACCTCCAGACAATCCAAGCAAAGCTTTGCTAAATCCAGATTTCTGAAAATAATCTCTAATTCCTAAAATTAATGCTGACTCAATTTTTGCAATTGGACTTGCCGAATGCGCCTTTATGGATTGACCTTGAATTAACTGATTGTAATCAATTTCCAAACTATCCTCTTCAAAATATTTTGATTCATAAATAATTTCACCAGAATTATTCATGGCTAATGAACCGCCATCAAATATCAATTCAGTTTGAGCAGCTATATGATTAACATAAACCAATGGCAAATTATATTTTATACAATTTGCTCGCAGCATATTCTTCCTTTTCTCCTCATGCAAATAATCAAATGGAGAAGCTGCAATGTTCAGCATCAAATCAGGTTTCTGTTTGATCAACTCATCCATAGGAGAAATAACATAAAGAGGATTCTCTTCAATGTTCCAAAGATCTTCACAGATAGTCAAAGCAATTTTTTTTCCTTTAACTTCTATGCATTCAAAAATTGTATTAGGTTGAAAGTAGCGGTACTCATCAAAAATATCATAGGTGGGCAATAAAGTTTTATGAATGATATTTTGAATTTTTCCATTTGTTAAAACAAAAGCAGAATTGTATAAGTCTTTTCCTTTTATTTCAGCATTAACACTTGGACCACCAATTACACATGTTAATGTTTTGCAACTTTTTGCAATTTCTGCAATCCAATGATTGCACTCTGCTACAAAATGATGGTAATCTAGAAAATCTCTTGGAGGATAACCACATATAGCTAATTCAGGGAACACCACTAAATCCAATGCTTTCAGCTCGGCTTCTTCAATTATGGATTTTATCTTTCGAACATTTGATTCGAAATTACCCACATGAATATTTACTTGAGCAAGAAGAATTTTCATTTCTGAAAAAAAATTAAAATAACAAACCTACATTCAATGCTAAGTAATTTAAGTTAGCATCAAATGCATCAATTCTTTTAAACAAATTATTTTGGTCTCTAAATATGGTGTTCGACTTCATCACATTCAAAAAGCCATTTGAATAGGTAAGTCCTAATACCAAATCTAAATTTTCAGCTAAAGAATATTCTATACCTCCACCTACTATCAATGAAGTGTTTAATCCTTGAGTGTATTTAGTAGCATTTTTAATATCGTCTTTATAAACAGAATTTGATTTTATTTTATAATCCAGACTAGCTGAAGATTTAATATTAAACCCTAAGCCCAATCCAAACTTTCCATAAATTTTCATTCCATTTTTTATTTCATTGGTTTTCAATTTAATGGTCAATGGAATTTCAATATAGCTAATACTGATGTCTGAAGAAATAGTAGTATCTGCCAATACATATTCTGTTTTACCACCCATTTTACTAATTGCAAATTCAGATGAGAAGGCATAATTTTCTTTTAAAAAATAATCGAATAATAGTCCATAAGAAAATCCAACTTTTGAACCCACACTACTGTGAAAATCAGAATTAGGTTTTAAGGTTGAAATAAGCGGATTGGCTTTAAAGCCTAAACGGAAGTCGTTCTGTGCATTAATCTGACTAGAAAAACTTATAAAAATCAATAAGAATAAAAAATGTTTTATATTCATAACTTTACTATTTCAAATATATATTTACGTTTACAATGTTAAGTCAAAGAAACCAAATTAATCTCATTTATCTACTATGCATTTGCCTGATTTTAATCAGTTCATGCAAGGAAAATATAAACAAATCCACAAATCAAGCGGAGGTTAGTGTGCAAATTAAGCGCTTTGACAAAGATTTGTTTGATATGAATAAAAATATCACTACTAAAAGTCTTGATTCATTGGCAACAAAATACAATGAATTTTATAACATTTACTTTGGTCAGATTATGAATTTTGGTAATCCTAAAGCTCCAACCTTTCAACCTTTGGTAAATGATTTTGTAAACCACCCTGATTTACGAGCACTTTATGCAGACGTATCAAAAAATTACACCAACCTTCAACCAATAGAGGAAGAATTGAATTTGATGTTTAGCAATTATCAAAAATTATTTCCTAAAGATACTTTACCAGAAGTTGCCACTTTTATTTCTGGATTTAACAATGCTGTTATTACTAGCAATAAATATGTTGGAATTGGACTTGATATGTTTATGGGAATGAATTATCCATACTATGCTTCTGTTGATTTTCCAGATTATATTACTCGAAGATTAAATACAGAATACATAATACCTTCTGTAGCAAAAGCAATCGTAAGTGCGAAGTATGAACAATTAGAAAACAACCCTACTTTTTTAGATGAGATGATTTATCAAGGCAAAATTTTAATTCTGATTGATCAACTTTTACCTGAATTTAATGATACTTTGAAAATTGGATATACTGCTGAACAATTAGCCTGGTGCAAAGCCAATGAGAGTAATATTTTTAAACTTTTTGTAGATGAAAATGTTTTATTTTCTTCTGAATTAACAAAGTATAAAAAATATATTGATGAAGCTCCATTTACTTCCGGTTTAGCCAATGAATCTGCGCCACGCATAGGTATTTGGTGTGGTTGGCAAATCATGAAAAAATATATGGAACAAAATAAGAATAGTACAATAGATGAAATAATGAATGAAAAAGATAGTCAGAAAATATTAAAGCTTTCACAATATAAACCTTAATTGATTTAAAAATGAAAAACTATTTAATCCTTTCAAGCTTGTTAGTTATAACAGCCTGTAACATGAATGAATCAAAAAAAATATCCTTGATGCCCTATCCTGAAACAAAAAAAACTGAAGTAGTAGATGATTACTTCGGAGTAAAAATAAATGATCCATACCGATGGTTAGAGGATGATACCACCAAAGAAACAGCTGACTGGGTAAGTGCACAAAATACGGTTACTCAAAATTATTTAGCACAAATTACTTTTCGTGATAAAATAAAAAATCGTTTGACTGAAATTTGGAATTATACTAAAACTACTGCTCCTTATAGAAAAGGTGCTTATTACTATTTTTCAAAAAATGACGGTTTGCAAAATCAAGCAGTCATTTATTTCAAAAAAGGAACTACAGGTGAAGAAAAAGTTTTTCTTGATCCAAATAAACTATCTACTGATGGAACAGTTGCCTTGACTGGTTTATTTTTCTCACATGATAATAAATATGTAGCTTATACAATTTCTAGATCAGGTTCTGATTGGACTGAAATTTATGTAATGGATATAGAAACTCAAAAATTAACTAAAGATGAAATTAAATGGGCAAAGTTTACTGGTGCTGCTTGGCAAGGTGATGGTTTCTATTACAGCAGATATGATGAACCAAAAGGTGTGAGTGAACTTTCTAATCAAAACCAATTTCAAAAAATATATTATCACCGCTTAGGTACTGATCAAAAAAATGATCAATTAATTTATGAAGATAAAGCACATCCATTTAGAACATTAGGAGCATCAGTAACTGACAATGAAAACTATTTAATTATTTATGCATCTGAAGGAACTTCAGGAACTGAAATTTTAGTAAAAGATTTACGTCAACCGAATACAAAAATTAAAGTTTTATTAGAAGGATTTAAATATAATTATGCTGTTATTGATGATGTAGATAATAATTTATTGGTGATGATGGATCAAGATGCTCCAAAATATAAAGTGGTTTCAATTGATCCAAATAAAAGTGATAAAGCCAATTGGAAAACTATTATTCCTGAACAAAATGAATTATTACAAAATGTAAATACCGCTGGAGGCCGCTTGTTTGCTAGCTATTTAAAAGACGCAAGCAATAGTTTAGTGGAATATACTTTAGATGGGAAAAAAGTAAATGATATACAATTACCTGGATTAGGCACTATTACTTTAGCAGAGTCAAATCAAGTTGATACCAGTATTTTTTATTCTTTTTCAAACTTCAGCACACCTGGAACAATTTATGAATTGAATATCAATTCAGGTAAATCTATCCTTTATAAAAAACCTGATTTTAAAATTGACACAGAACCTTTCGAAACAAAACAAGTTTGGTTTACTTCAAAAGATGGAACTAAAGTGCCAATGTTTATTGTACACAAAAAAGGTATTCAATTAGATGGAAATAATCCATTATTACTTTATGGTTATGGTGGATTCAATATCAGTTTAACTCCAACTTTTAGCGTTTCCAATATGTTCTTTTTAGAAAATGGAGGTATCTATGCTCAGGTAAGTTTAAGAGGTGGTGGGGAATATGGAGAAGAGTGGCATCAAGCTGGGATGTTAGGAAAAAAACAAAATGTGTTTGATGATTTTATAGGTGCTGCTGAATATTTAATTGCAGAAAAATATACCAACTCAAATAAAATTGCGATCAAAGGTGGTTCTAATGGAGGACTATTAGTTGGGGCATGTATGACTCAACGTCCAGAATTATTTAAAGTAGCATTACCTGCTGTAGGTGTTTTAGATATGTTAAGATATCACAAATTTACTATTGGCTGGGCTTGGGCTGTTGAGTATGGTTCTAGTGCTGATAAGGATCAGTTTAATTACTTATTAAAATACTCACCATTACACAATGTAAAAAACATGAGCTACCCAGCTACTTTAATTACAACTGCTGATCATGATGACAGGGTTGTTCCTGCACATTCATTTAAATACGCAGCAACTTTACAAGCCAATCAAAAAGGAGAAAATCCAATTTTGATTAGAATTGATGTAAAAGCTGGACATGGTGCTGGCAAACCAACTACTAAATTAATTGATGAAGCGGCAGATGTTTGGTCATTTGTGTTTCAAAACTTCGGTTTAAAGTATTAAAAAGTGAATTTAAAAAGGGATGAACAGCAATTGTTGTTCATCCCATTTTTTTGTTCAAAATAATTAGATGTTTAAACAAACAATTTATAAAACATTCTGTTGTACTCTAAAAACTAACAAAATACAATGGAAACTACAATCAACAAAACAAAATGGGCTTTAGATACAACTCATTCTGAAGTACAATTTAAAGTAAAACACTTAGTGATATCAACCACTACTGGAACCTTCAAAATATTTGGGGGAGAATTAGAAACAGAAGGTGATAACATGGAAGATGCGAACATTCAATTTACAATTGATGCGGGAAGTATAGATACGAACAGTGAACAAAGAGATGAGCATTTAAAATCAGCTGATTTTTTTGATTCTGCCAATCATCCAAAATTGACATTTGTTTCTACTTCATTCAAAAAGAAATCAGAAGAGGAATATATTTTAAAAGGCAACTTAACCATACGTGATGTAACTAAACCAATTGAATTAGTAGTTGAATATGGAGGAACAATTATTGATCCATGGGGACAAACAAAAGCAGGATTTGAAGTATCAGGTAAAATTAACCGTACTGAATATGGTTTAGTATGGAATGCATTAACTGAAGCTGGTGGAATGGTAGTGAGTGAAGATGTAAGATTGCATATCAATGTAGAGTTTAGCAAACAAGCCTAAAATTTTATAAATGTTAAAATTTAAATGGCATGATATTCATGCCATTTTTTTTAACTTTATTTTCAGAAAAAAATAAAAATATGAAAATAGCGGTATTAGGTACTGGTGCAGTTGGCAAAACAATTGCAAGTAAATTAATTGAATTGGGACATGATGTATGCATGGGTTCAAGAACAGCAAACAATGATATTGCTAATGCTTGGGTACACAGTCAAGGAGATAAAGCAAAAAGCGGGAGCTTTGCTGATGCAGCTGAATTCGGAGAAATTATTTTCAATTGCACCAAAGGAGAGCATTCATTAGAAGCATTGAAACAAGCTGGTGCAGAAAGAATTGCTTATAAAATATTAATTGATATCAGCAATCCACTTGATTTCTCAAAAGGATTTCCTCCATCGCTAACTATTTGCAATACTAGTTCACAAGGTGAAAGCATTCAAAATTTATTTCCTAATGCAAAAGTTATAAAGACATTGAATACAGTTACCAATGCAGTAATGATTAATCCATCAATAATTGCTGGGGACCATGATCAATTTATTTGTGGCAACGATGAAAAAGCGAAAGAACAAGTAATTACTATTTTAAAAGAATGGTTTGGTTGGAAGAATGTTATTGATTTAGGAGATATTACAAATGCAAGAGCAACTGAAATGATATTGCCATTATGGGTACGTTTATATGGGAAACTACAAACAGCAAATTTTAATTTAAAAGTTGTTCAATAATTATTAAAAAAAATTTCATGGAAATATTACATAAAGAGAATGCAAGCAAAGGTTCATTCTACATAGAACTTGATCAACACAAAGTTGCTGAAATGACTTACTCTATTGCAGGTGAAGGTTTAATTATCATTGACCATACAGAAGTATCTGAAGTGCTTAAAGGCAAAGGAGCCGGACTACAATTAGTAACCGCAGCAGTTGAATTTGCAAGAAAAAATAATATTAAAATTTTACCTCTATGTCCATTTGCTAAATCGGTATTTGATAAAAAGATAGAGTTTGGGGATGTGTTGTCGAGTTAGTTTTTAGAATATGCAATCAAATAGCTCATTCGAGTTCCTAATGCAAAACCAAATTTACCGTAACCAAAAAAGGTATTCACTTTAATACCTTTTGATAATAAAATTTCTCCTCCTCCAACACCTGCTTGAAAAGCCAAGAAGCCTGTATTAGCTTTGCTATTGCTACTTGAAGAGTTTTGAAGTCTTGTAGCTATCCCCATTTCCACTCCATAAGTAGCTTGAAAATATTTACCAGTTTCTTGTCCGCCGATATAATAATTTACATTCCAATATTTCCCAAATGCACTTACATCAGGATACTTTTGATTGGAAAGACCAGCACTCAACATCATACTATACCCTTTAGTTGCTTTTTGTTCAAACAAAAAATGAATGCCTTTGAAATCATAAGCAGTAAATAAGGAAGCAGATGTAATCAAACTTAATCCCATTCCAAAATAGTAAGCTCTATGTTTTTTAAAAATAAGTGAATCAGTTTGATCTCCATCATAAATACTTGAATTGGCATTACGTTGTCTTTGCAATCTTCTACTATCAAACTTGATTCTTTCCTTTGAATAATTACTAAATCGATAGCTAATAGCTATTCGATGCAAATTTTGGTAACCACCAATAAATTTTGAATTGTTATAGCTGTCATAAAACTCAATCAAATCGCTATGTTCAATTTCATAACCAAGTACCCATTTAGGTTTCAGATCATACTCAACAGATGCTCGTACTGGCACAATTCCTCTAGTTGTAAACATTGGACCAATACTGAAACATAATCGGTCAATGGGCCTGTAATTCGCGAATGCGCCTATTGAAAAATTACTATAAATAATACTCTTCCGATATTCTCTTTGCAAATGATAATTAGAATATTCTAATTCAGGATGAATAGAAAATTTATGAAATGATTTAAAAGCAATAGCTAAGGAATAGGCATAATAAGAATTGGCATTAGCCGCACTCGCTTTTATTGCAGTAAGTGTTTGTGCATTTAACTGATGAACAAAAATAAATAGTAGTAAAAGCAAGCTCCCTTTTTTCATTTATTCAAGTTACAAAAAATGTTGAATTATACAGAAATAGCAATTCTATTCTATTTTTTTATTCAATTCAAATTTCCTACATTGTATTTGAAAAACATTTACTACCCATGAAATACCTATTCTTATTGCTTTTCAGCATTTTGAGTATCCATGCATTTGCGCAAGATCTAATTGTGAGTATTGGAAATGACAGTTTGAAATGCAAAATCATTCAAATTGATTCTACAAATATTAGTTATACCTATTCATTTTATGGAAACACTTCTAAAGGAATAATAAAAAGAGATATGGTTGCTGCTTATTACTACAATTACTATATTGTTGCAAAACCCATCATCAAAAAAAATACTTATACCAAACCATCCATTCAATTTGGTTTCGGAATTGGCAAAGCTCGATTTCTAGCTCCAACTGCTGCCGGTGTTCCTTCTTCCTATGATAAAGTAATTGAAGAACTGCGCAAAGCACGACTAGTTGAATTTGGATTTACTTTTTTTTCAAAAAAAAATGGAATCCATTTTGGTTATTCTAAAACAAGTTCTAAAGGTTCAGAATCTGTTCTAGTCAATACTTGGTGGGGTAACTATTTTACTACTATATTCTCAACTATTGAACTCTCTCAATTGGATATTCAATATGTGCGTCCATATAATTTATATAAAAATAAATTATTGCTTAATTATAGAATTGGAATAAGTTATGCTAATTATATCAACAAAGTAAATAGTGATAAATTAACAGCACATGGATTAGGAATTTGTACAGATGCGAATTTAATTTTTCACTTTACCAATTACACTTCCATTTATGGAAACGTGGGAGTTGATAATGCAGTTTTCAATAATGCGAAAATTAACAATAAACCTGAAAAATTAGATGGTGCAGAAAGCACATTACGTACTTCTATTAGTGTTGGTTTTTTATTCAACTTCAATACTCAAAAGAAATAAAAAAGGGCAGCTAAATGCTGCCCAGTATTTTAAAATCATTTGGTATTTTATCTTATTATTCAGCTGCAAGTGCATTTGCACCACTTACAATTTCTAAAATTTCATTGGTAATAGCTGCCTGTCTAGCTTGGTTATATGAAAGTCTTAATGCCTTCAACAAATCACCTGCATTCTCTGTAGCCTTATCCATTGCAGTCATACGAGCTCCATGTTCTGAGGCATGTGAATCTAACAATGCTTTGTATAATTGAATTTTTATGGATGAAGGAATTAATCCTAAAACAATTTCTTCTTGCGTTGGCTCCAATAAATAATCAGCTTTGTTTTTTACATCTGCTTGTGCTTGACTTGGAACAACAGGCAATAATTGTTCAGTTGTCAAAATTTGCATCGCTGCATTTTTAAACTGATTGTAAACCACTTCTACTTTATCCCATTTTCCTTCAACAAATCCTTGCATTATTTCTTCTGCAATTTTGCTTGAGTTATCAAAATTTAATCCGTTAAATAATTCATTGTTATTTCCAATAACATTGAATTTAGCTTTCGTGAAAAAATCTTGTGCTTTTTTTCCAACTGCTAAAATATGCAAGTTGCCAGTCGACTTTAATGCTTGGTATTTTTCAGCAACTAATAAATTTGCTGTTTTAATTACATTGGCATTGAAAGCACCTGCTAATCCTCTATTAGAAGTAATTACAACAACCAATACATTCTTAACTTCTCTTTGTTGTGTGTACGGACTATCATTCGATTCAAGACTAGCAGTTAAGTTAGCAAGAATGTCTTTTAATTTATTTGCATAAGGACGCATTTGAACAATAGCATCAGTAGCTCTTTTTAATTTAGCAGCCGAAACCATTTTCATTGCTTTAGTAATCTGCTGTGTAGAGTTTACTGAAGCTATTCTAATACGTACCTCTTTTAAATTCGCCATTTCCTAAATTGAAAATTTACAATGTATTATTTAAAATCAGAGAAAGAATAATTGAAACTATTCCTTCTCTGAATATTTTTGAATTAATATTTGCTAGATAATTCTTTAGCAACAGTTTCTAAAACTTTAGTGATTTCATCATCCATTTTACCAGCTTTAATTGCATCTAAAGTTGAACGATGACGAACATCTAATTGATTTAAAAATTCTGTTTCGAATTCTTTAATTTTATCAACCGGAACACTTCTCATTAATCCTTTTGTTCCGCAATAAAGTATAGCAACTTGTTTTTCAACTGGTACTGGAGAATACTGACCTTGTTTAAGGATCTCCACATTTCTAGCACCTTTCTCTAAAATAAATTTAGTTACTGCATCTAAGTCAGAACCAAATTTAGAGAATGCTTCCAATTCACGGTATTGAGCTTGGTCACCTTTTAAAGTACCAGCAACTTTTTTCATTGATTTAATTTGAGCAGAACCCCCAACACGTGATACAGAAATACCTACGTTAATTGCTGGACGAACACCTGAGTTAAATAAATTTGACTCCAAGAAAATTTGTCCGTCAGTAATTGAAATTACGTTTGTTGGAATATATGCAGATACGTCACCTGCTTGTGTTTCAATAATAGGAAGTGCAGTTAATGAACCACCACCTTTTACCAAATGACGGATTGAATCAGGCAAATCATTCATTGCTTTTGCAACTGAATCAGTAGCGTTAATTTTTGCAGCACGCTCTAATAAACGAGAGTGAAGATAAAACACATCACCTGGATATGCTTCACGTCCTGGTGGACGACGAAGTAATAAAGATACTTCACGATATGCAACAGCTTGTTTAGATAAATCATCATAAACAATCAATGCAGGACGACCAGTATCACGGAAGAATTCTCCAATTGCTGCTCCAGCGAATGGTGCAAAGAATTGCATTGGAGCTGGATCTGCTGCAGAAGCTGCAACAATAATTGTATAAGCCATTGCACCTTTTTCTTCTAACGTACGAACAATGTTCGCAACTGTAGAATTCTTTTGTCCAATAGCAACATAGATACAGATAACAGATTCACCTCTATCGTAAAATTCTTTCTGATTAATAATGGTATCAATCGCAACAGTTGTTTTTCCTGTTTGACGATCACCAATGATTAACTCACGTTGACCACGGCCAATTGGAATCATTGCATCAATCGCTTTCAAACCAGTTTGTAATGGTTCGTTTACTGGTTGACGGTAAATAACTCCTGGTGCTTTACGCTCAATTGGCATATCATACAATTCACCTGCAATTGGTCCTTTACCATCAATTGGTTGACCTAATGTATTTACTACGCGTCCTAACATTCCATCACCTACTTTAATAGAGGCAATTTTCTTAGTACGTTTAATTGTATCACCTTCTTTAATAGCATCTGAACTACCTAACAATACCACACCCACGTTATCTTCTTCTAAGTTCAAAACGATACCTTGCAAACCGTTATCAAATTCAACTAATTCTCCTGATTGAACTTTAGTTAATCCGTAAACGCGCGCAATACCATCACCAACTTGTAATACTGTTCCTACTTCTTCTAATTCAGTTTCTGACTTGAAGCCCGACAATTGTTGTCTCAATATCGCCGATACTTCATCCGGTCTTACATCTACCATATGGTTATTTTTTAATGTTTATATGAATGATTTTAATGCTCTTATTTATTTTGTGTTAAACTCTTTTTTCAAAAGAATCAAACTCTTTGAAATACTTGTATCAAATTGTTTATCACCAACTGTTAAAACAAAACCACCAATTAATGCAGGATCTACTTTTGCAATTAATTGTACTTGTTTTCCTGTTGATTTTTCTACTACTGCTATAATTTCTTTTTCTGCTTCTGCAGTTAATGCTGTTGCAGATGAAACATAAGCTTGTATAATTCCTTTCTTCTCATTGTATTGTCTGATAAATTCTTTTCCCGTTCCATACAATACTCCACTACGGCTTTTATTCACCATAATTTGAAAGAAAGATTTAGTTGATTCTGTAACATTGGCTGAGAAAATCAATTTCAAAATGTTTCCTTTTTTATCAATCGGAACAATTGGATTTTTCAAAACAGCTTGCAACTCAGAATTAGCACGCAAAGTATCGGTGAATAAACTCATATCCGATTTTACATTTTCTAATTCATTGCGTTCAATGGCTAAATCAATTAACGCCTTTGCATATCTAGAAGCTACTCTTATTTCTGACATCTTTTTAATTTGAAAAGACTAAATATTCTAATGCAATTACATTTAGATTATTCAGTCAATTGATTAATTTAATTTTACTTCTTTTAACAAATCATTAACCAAAGCTTCTTGCTTTGATTTATCTTCCAATTGCTTACGAAGAACTTTCTCAGCAATTTCTAAAGATAAAGTAGCTACTTGGTTTTTAACTTCCGCTAAGGCTGCAGTTTTTTGATTATCAATTTCCACTTTTGCTTTCGCAATCATTTTATCTGCCTCGGTTTGTGCTAATCCTTTTGCATCAGCCACTAAATTATCTCTCAATTGTTTAGCCTCTTTCAAAATAGTATCACGTTCTGCTCTTGCAACTTTTAACAATTGCTCGCTTTCGTTGTTCAATCTTGACAATTCTTCTTTTGCTTTTTCAGCAGCGCTTAACGCGTCTTCAATTGATTTCTCACGGTCATCTAATGATTGCATAATCGGTTTCCAAGCGAATTTGCCCAAAACAAAAATCAATACCAAAAACGATATGGTTGTCCAGAAAACTAATCCTATACTAGGTGTTACTAATTCCATTTTTTATAACGATTTAAACTTTTTAAAAACTAAAAATAAAGATAGTCTGTAACCAATCGTTACAGACTTCTTTACAACGGATCAACCGTTTCCTAATAATGCAACTACTACGGCAAATAATGAAACCGCTTCTACGAACGCAGCAGCGATTAACATTGTTGCTTGAATCTTTGATGCAGCTTCTGGTTGTCTTGCGATACCTTCTAATGCAGATCCACCGATTCTTCCGATACCGATACCAGCTCCAATAGCAGCTAATCCGGCACCAATTGCAGCGATACTTCCTGTCATGATGATTTGATTTTATATTTGGTTAAACAATAATTCTATTAATGGTGATCTTCAGCATGCGGTTCTTCAACTGCCATACCGATGAACAATGCTGCTAACATCGTAAAGATGTAAGCTTGTAAAAATGCAACTAATAATTCAATCACACTAATAAACACTGTGAAAGGAACTGCAACTGTAGCAATTACTACCGACTTAAAAATGAATATCAATGAAATTAAACTCAATACTAAAATATGACCTGCAGTAATGTTTGCGAATAATCGAATCATTAATGCAATTGGTTTGGTGAACATTCCAAAAATTTCAACAGGAACCAATAATGGATATAACCACCATGGCACATGTGGAGCAAAAATATGACTCCAATAAACTTTACCTCCATTTACTGTTATTACAACAAAAGTAAATAAGGCTAATACCATCGTAAAGGCGATGTTTCCTGAAACGTTTGCTCCTCCTGGAAAAAATGGAACTAATCCCATCATATTATTGATCCAGATAAAAAAGAATACCGTTAACAAGAAAGGCATGAAGCGAGCATATTTAACACCCAAATTTGGTTTTGCTACTTCATCACGAACAAAAATAATGATCGGTTCAATCATCGACTGGAATCCTTTAGGTGCCAATCCATCTCTTTTTCTATAAGCTTTAGCAACACTTAAGAATATAAATAAAAGCAATGTAACTGAAATCAAAAGAGAGGTAACGTTTTTGGTAATAGATAAATCAATTACACTTTTAGTTGCCTCTTCATCTTCTTCACCCAATTCATTTACAACTTTTATTTTGTTCTCAATGATTTGATAAGTGTGGTGCTTGCCTTTATAAGCAGAGTCTCCGTGGTGAAAATTCCCTGAAGAAAACACTTCCAATCCACCATCAGTGTATAATATCACAGGTAGGCTAATAGAAGTATGACCCCATAAATGCCAATCATGAGAATCAGCAATATGTTCTAGTATTAATTCTGAAGGATTGAATTTCTCTTCTGCATGATGATCTGCATTTTGAGTATGGCTAGAATCTGTCTGTTCTAAATGAGTTGAATCGCTAGAATGAGTCTCCTCATTAGCATAACTATTTATTGAAATAAAGCTAAAAAAAGCGAATATCAGTAGGTAATTATGTGGATTAAATTTCAAAAAGCCGTTTTTGCGCATCTAGATTGAGATTTTATATTATTTTTTGAGCGCGCAAGTTATACATTAAGGAATAAATTTCAAAGGCCGTATAGATAAAATATAAAATAAAGAAATTGCTAATAAATTGAACCTTGTCGACCTTGTGTGTGTAAACATAAATAAAGGCAAAAACCATACTTAATAAAAGTTTGATTGTGACCCCTCCAAGTATAAATAGAATACTGCTTTCACCGCCTTTTTTTAATCCTAGCATAGAAATCTGATAGGCTAAAAAGCTTGTTCCTGCAAAGAACACTAAAAATGCTAGAATATCTTTAGATAACCAACCAGAATTGGGGTAATAGGATTGTAAGAAATAGATACTAGCCACCAACAAAATGGTTAATACGATGAACAAAATATTAAAAGGAAATACTTTCATTAATGTTGAATTATTTTTTTGGTTTTTCGTTTACTTGTTTGATTACTAAGTATAATCCAGAAGCTATTCCAATAATCGCTAATAATGCAGTAAATATTGGCTTTGAGGTTAGGTAATAAGTATCTAATAAATGTCCAACATAGGAGAATAAGGCTATGCTAGCCAACATTTGAAAAGCTATGCTAGAATACTTACTATAATTATTCAGTGGTGGACTCAATTGCTTTCGGAGATTTATCTTTTTCAAGATTTGCTTTTGAAGTAGATTTGCTCATTACACCCATATTGCAACTACCAGTAAATAATGCACCAGCCTCTACAATTAATTTGTTTGTAATTAAATCACCTTCCACTTTTGCAGTTGATTTTAAGAAAATTGTATCTGAAACAGTGATGTCACCTTTTAAAATGCCACTTATATCTGCATTTGAGCCTATTACATCACCAGTAACATGGCCAGTACTTCCAATAACCACTTTGGCTTTTGAAATAACATTTCCTCTTATCTCACCATCAATTCTGATATCTCCTTTACAAGATAAATCTCCTGTAATGCTTGTACCTACTCCAATTAAATTAATAGATCCACTTTGTACATTATCAGTTGTTGTGGTATGTTCTTTTTTAGCAAACATCTTTTAAAAGTTTATGTAATTGACAGGGTTTACTGCATTTCCTCTATACCAGAGCTCAAAATGCAAATGAGGGCCATTAGCTAATTCGCCTGTTGAACCTACTACGGCTACTGGCTCACCCACTTTTACAAAGTTACCAACTTTTTTCAATAGAACAGAGTTATGCTTATAGATTGATACTAAATCATTACCATGTTGAATGGCTACAACATAACCACTCTCTGAAGTCCAACCACCAAATACAATTGTTCCCTCCAAAACAGCTTTAACAGGCTCTCCTTTTGTAGAAGCTATATCTAATCCAAAATGATTGGATCTTGGATTAAATTTATCTGTAATCACACCTTTAACTGGGGTAAAAAATGAATATCCCGCAATACCTGAAGGTTTTATAGGAGCATCATTTACCGAAATGCCATACTGATTTTGGTTTTCAATCATGGCCCTCAACAACGAATCTTCTTCTGGTTTAGAACCAATTCTGAAATTAGTATCAATTAATTGAGGCTTACTGTTCACATTTAAAGTATCATTCCTTCCAGCTCTACCATTGATTACATCTTTTATATTGTTGATATATAAATCATTTGAAGCCAGTAATGATTCCAAAGAATCTACTTGCAATGACATTTCGCTAATATCCCTTCTTAAAGACACATCAGCATATCCTGGAATGTATTCTTTTAAAGGAGTAAACACTAAAATAGATGTCACTATGCCAATCAACAAAACCAACATAACGCTCATTACAATAAATACATTTAATCGA
Source organism: Sphingobacteriaceae bacterium (assembly GCA_965279595.1). Classification (GTDB taxonomy): domain Bacteria; phylum Bacteroidota; class Bacteroidia; order Sphingobacteriales; family Sphingobacteriaceae; genus CAIKLP01. Next base: position 1,153,365 of record OZ257246.1, on the reverse strand, counting down.
TTTAAAGTAAATGAGGCCTTTTCTTCAAAGGTTTCGTCATTTAAAATAACCAACTTGTATTTGATCCGTAATCGATCTATTAATTTTCTTTTTTTCTGTACCATTATTGAATCTGCAAATTAAACCAAAAATCTTGAAATGACTCAGAAATTCAATCTTGATTAAAAATCAGCAAATATTCATTAAATAAAATAAATTTGTATTCCTTTAGTTATAGTACGACAGGTATCCAACAATTGAGAAAGTTAAGTTTAAATATATTTCTAGTCATTTTTTTATGTGCTTGCATGCTATTAAATGCTTGCAAGTCCAAAAAGAAAAATACTGCACTTAAAAGAGCCTATCATAATGTAACTGCGCATTACAATGGCTACTTCAATGCTAAAATGCGAATTGACCAAGTTGCTTTTCAAAATGAACAGAACTTTGTAGATCGCTATGATGAATTACTGCCAATTTATAAAGTTAGTAATGAAAGTCAAGCTGGGCCAACTGCTAAAGGGAATAAAGGTTCCAATCAACCACTTGATGAAGCCATCAAAAAAGCATCATTTGTTGTACAACGTCATGAGATTAGCAAATGGATTGATAACTGTTACCTAGAAATTGGTAGAGCATATTTTTTCAAAAAGGATTATTTCACAGCCATTGAATCATTTCAATATGTAGCTGGAAAATACAAAACTAAACCAAGTGGTAATGAGGCTTATATTTGGCTTATTCGTTGTTATGTTCAGCTTAATAAATTAGCACAAGCAGAGTCTGTTGTTAATGTGGCATTGGCAAGTGAAACTATTCCTAAAAAACAATTGGATGATTTATTTGCTGCAGTTGCTCATTATTATATAGCGAAAAAAAATTACAGTAAAGCCATTGAGTATTTAGAAAAATCATTAACTACTACAAAGAAAAAAAATACTAGAGTAAGATATACTTACATTTTAGCTCAACTTTATGAAAAAGTAGATGACCCAAGTAAGGCTTCAATCACTTATCAGAAAGTGGTAAAAATGAATCCGAGCTATGAAATGCTATTCAACGCAAGAATAAATTCCTCTCGTTTATTTCAAACACAATCAATCGCATCAAAAAAAGAAATTGAGAAATCATTAAATAAAATGTTGAAGGATGCAAAAAACAAAGAATTCAAAGATCAAATTTATTATTCTTTAGCATCGATTTATGAAAATGAAAATAATACAGACAAAGCTTTAACCTATTATAAATTATCAGCAGGAAGCAGTATCAACAATTTCCCACAAAAAGGATTATCCTATTTAAAAGCTGCAAATATTTATTTTGATGATTTAAATTATGAGCCAGCCCAAATGTATTATGATAGTGCAAGTACTTTTCTTGCTAAGGAACATCCAAGTTATGATCTTGTGATGAATAGAAAAAGGAGTTTAACTAAATTGGTTGACAATTTAAAAATAATTAAAAGAGAAGATAGTTTACAACGCATTGCCAAGATGCCTGAATCAGAAAGAAATAAACTAATAGATAGGATTATTAAAAAAGATAAGGAAGAAAAACAAAGAAAAGAAGAAGAAGATCAAAGACTAAAAGAAAGCTTAACAAATAATTTAGCTAACAATACAAATGCTGCAAACCCAGGTCAAGCTGCATCGGGATCTACTTTTTATTTTTATAACACTTCTGCAGTAAGTTTAGGATATTCAGAATTCTTAAAACGATATAGTAGAAGAACTTTAGAAGACAATTGGAGAAGAAGTAATAAAGAAACATTTACCTCATTAAATAATAGTACTGAACCAGAAATTGAAACCATTAATTCTGGAAATGCAAAAGACGAAGACGCAGCAAATAGAAAAAAATATTTATCGAATTTACCATTGACTGAAAATGCAGTAAATGTTTCAGTAGATAAAATGGTTAATGCATATTATAATATTGGACAATTTTATAGGGAAGAAATTATTAATACTAAAGAATCTATTTTGGCTTATGAAACTTTATTAAGTAGATTTCCAGAAAATAAATTAAAAGCCGAAACATATTACAATTTATATCGTCAATATTTAAGTGTTAACAATCAAAAGAAATCAGATTTCTTTAAAAATAAAATTCTTACTGAATTCCCAAACTCTTTATTCGCAAAAGTAATTATTGACCCAAGTTATACTTCTGAAAAAGAAGCAGTAGATAAAAAAGCACAAAGTTTTTACGAACAATTATATGCAAGTTATATTCAGGGTGATTATACTCAAGTGATTTCATATAAAAATTTTATGGACACTGCCTATGCATCAACAAGTGTGGGTCCAAAGTATAGTTATCTTTATGCAATGAGTGTTGCTAAAACCAATGGCCTAGATGCTTTGGAATTTGCATTGAATGATTTAATTAAAAATTATCCATCATCAGAAGTTGCAACTTTAGCAAGAGAAACTTTGCAAAAAATTGCTGAAAAGAAAAACCCAGCATTGGCATTATCTAAAGCTGAAGAACCATCACCTTATTTAATTGAGAATAAAGCCAGTTATATGGTAATGATTTCCACAGACATGAAATCAATTTTAAAAGAAACGAAAATTCAAACAAGTCGGTTCAATAGCAAACAGTTTTCACTTTCAAACCTAACTGTGAACTCCGAATTAATTGGAGATGAATTACAAGTTATATTGGTTAAATCTTTCCCAGATGTTATCAAATCAAATGAATATCTTGCAGAGTTAAATAAACAAGCTTCAGATATTATTAAAATTGCAAAAGGAAATTATTCGGTTTCAATTATCTCCGAAAAAAATTATAAAATATTACAAGAGAAAAAAGATATCAAAAAATATCTTCAATTTTACCAAGGAAATTATCAAATAAATGAGTAAGAATTCTACCATATCAAATGAAGAAATAAAAAGATATAGAAATATATTTTGGAAAGTAATAATTTATGGATTTGTATTCTTCATACTATTAATCACTTCTGTAGGTTTCGGACTCTTTGGTGCTTTACCTTCTTTTCGTGATTTAGAAAATCCACGAAGCAACTTAGCTTCAGAAGTGCTATCCTCGGATGCTACTGTTTTAGGAACTTATTATGTGCAAAATCGTTCCAACGCGAAATTTAAAGACCTTTCTCCAAATTTAGTAAATGCCTTGATAGCCACTGAAGATATCAGATTCTATAAACATTCAGGTGTTGATTTGAAAGGTACATTTGCAATTGTTGTTTATACTATGATTGGTAAAAAGAGAGGATCAAGTACCATCACTCAACAATTAGCTAAAAATTTATTCCCACGTAAACGTCAAACCATTTTCAATATTGGTATTATCAAATTAAAAGAATGGTTAACTGCCATAAAAATTGAACGAAATTATACAAAAGAAGAAATCATCACCATGTATTTCAATACTGTTGATTTTGGAAGTAATTCATACGGAATTAAATCAGCCTCCAAAACTTATTTCAATAAAACACCTGATAAATTAAGTGTTGATGAAGCAGCATTATTAGTTGGAATATTAAAAGGTACAACTGTTTTTTCACCCATTAGAAATCCAGATAGAGCATTGGCAAGAAGAAATGTGGTATTGGAACAGATGGAAAAATATGGTTACATCACCGAAAAAGAATTAAAAGAAAATAAAGAAAAAGAATTAGCACTTAAATTTCAAAGTCCGGATCATAACCAAGGACTCGCAACTTATTTCAGAGAATATATTCGACAAGAAATTACTACATGGTGTAAAGAAAATAAAAAAGCAGATGGAGAAAATTATGATTTGTATCGCGATGGATTAAAAATATATACTACAATTGATTCAAGAATGCAAGCCTATGCTGAGCAGGCTGTGAAAGAACATTTAACCTATTTGCAAAAAGAATTTTATAAGCATTGGAAAGGCAGAACCCCATGGGGCAAAGAAACTGAAATCATTATTAAATCAATGAAACGAAGTGATCGCTACCAACAAATGGTAGAAGAAGGTTTTTCAGAATCAGATATTAAAACTGCATTTGAAACTCCTGTTAAAATGACTTTATTTTCTTGGTCAGGTGATATTGATACAACACTATCTCCAATTGATTCCATCAAATATTATAAATGGTATTTGAGATCTAGTTTCATGTCAATGGACCCACATACTGGAGCAGTTAAAGCTTGGGTTGGTGGACCAGATTATGAATATTTTAAATATGATCAAGTAAAAGTTGGAAAGAGACAAGTTGGTTCAACATTCAAACCATTTGTTTATACAGTTGCTATGGACAATGGTTGGTCGCCATGTTATGAAGCACCTAATTTGCCAATTGTATTTGAAGACTTTGATAATTGGTCGCCTAAAAATTCAGATGGAAATGAAGGAGGAATGATGACTTTGAGAATGGGTTTAGCTAATTCAGTAAATTTAATTACTGCCTTTATGATGAAACAAGTTGGGCCACAAGCAGTAGTTAATGTTGCCAAAAAAATGGGGATCACTTCTGATATTCCAGCATATCCTTCTATTTGTTTAGGCACACCTGATGTTTCACTTTATGAAATGGTTGGTGCATATTCAACTTTTGCAAATAAGGGAGTATGGACAGAACCTGTTTACATCACTAGAATTGAAGATAAAAATGGAAATGTTTTATTTGAAAAAGTTCCTCGTAAAGTAGACGCCCTTAGTGAACAAACAGCCTATTTAATGTTATATATGTTAAGAGGTGTGATTGATAAAGGAACAGGCTTAAGATTACGTGGTCCAAGATATAGATTCACTAATCCAATTGCTGGTAAAACAGGAACAACACAAGAAAATTCTGATGGTTGGTTTATTGGAATTACACCTGATTTAGTTTCTGGAGTTTGGACTGGTGCTGAAGATCGTTCTGTACATTTTAGATCAACCAATTTAGGTGAAGGTGCAAATACTGCATTACCTATTTGGGCATTATATATGAAGAAAGTATATGCTGATCCACAACTTAAAATTTCTAATGGCGATTTTGAAGCTCCTATTGGCGGATTAAATGTGGAAATTGATTGTGAGAAATATAAAAAGCAAAGCACTAATTCAACCAACCCTGGATTAGAATTTTAATTTATTCTTCATTTGTTATAAAAAAATAATTTTGCAAAGCTTGAAGTTGTTTACTATTCAAAACAATTAATAAATCTTCTGGCTTTGCTTCTTTTATTTTTTTAACTGATTTGAATTTAGATAACAGTTTTTCAACTGTTGTTTTACCAATACCTTCAATACTTTCAAGCTCTGAAACCAAGGTTCCCTTGTCGCGTAGTTTTCTGTGAAAGGTTATTCCAAAACGATGTGCTTCATCACGCAATTGTTGAATAATTTTTAAACTTTCAGATTTCTTATCAATGTACAGCGGTAAAGAATCGCCTGGATAATATATTTCTTCTAATCGTTTTGCAATTCCAATTACTGTCAATTTCTTTTCAATACCCAATTTCTTTAAACTCGCCATAGCAGATGATAGCTGGCCCTTACCTCCATCAATAACAACCAATTGAGGCAATGGCTCATTCTCTTCCAACAATCGTTTATATCGCCTATAAACCGCCTCTTCCATAGTAGCAAAATCATTAGGTCCTTCCACTGTTTTAACATGGAAGTGTCGGTAATCCTTTTTTGAAGGTTTTGCGTTCTTGAAAACAACAATTGCAGACACCGGATACTTCCCCTGAAAATTAGAATTGTCAAAACATTCAATATGAACAGGCAATTGATTTAATCGTAAGTCTTTTTGCAATTGCAATAAAAGTCTTTCGGTTCTAACTTCTGGATTTAGTTTTTCATACTGCTCAATTTTTGATTTTCTAAAGAACAGTGCATTTTTTAAAGAAAGATCCAAAAGGTTTTTTTTATCACCTAATTTAGGTACTGTGAACTTCAATCGATCATCAACACTCATTTCTAATTCAAAAGGAACAATTATTTCTTTAGCATTACTTTCAAATCTACTTCGCATATCACTAATAGCAATCAATAATAATTCTTCATCACTCTCATCTAATTTTTTCCGTAATTCAATTGTATGTGATTGGGTTATTGCACCATTGTTAACTTTCAAATAATTTACAAAAGCTAATTTTTCATCAGATGAAATTGAGAATACATCAACATTGTCAATAGTTGTACTTACCACAGTAGATTTACTTTGGTAATTCTCCAAAGTTTCCATTTTCTCTTTATAAACATTTGCCAGTTCAAAATTCATTGAAGCAGCGGCTTCATTCATTTCTCCTTTTAATTCTTGCAAAATAGGATTGATATTACCCCTTAAAATTTCTTTAATGGCTTTGATATTTTCTTCGTAATCATCCAATGTTTGAAAACCTTGACAAGGGCCTTTACAATTTCCAATTTGATACTCTAAGCAAACTTTAAATTTACCTGCTTGAATATTCGCTTCGGTTAATGCCAAATTGCAATTTCTTAAAGGGAAAACATTTTTAATTACTTCTAAAATAGTTTGCATCATTCGCCCTGAAGCATATGGACCTAAATACGTTGAGCCATCTTTAATTATTCTACGAGTCGGAAATATCCTAGGAAATCTTTCTTTCTTAATACAAATAGATGAAAATGTTTTATCATCCTTTAATAAGATATTATAGCGTGGTTGATGTTGTTTTATTAATGCATTCTCTAATAACCAAGCGTCGATTTCAGTATCAACTATGGTAATTTTAATATCCCGAATTTTGCTTACTAAAACTTTAGTTTTTGCATTAACACGATCATTGTTAAAATAGGAACTAACTCTGTTTCTTAAATCTTTGGCTTTGCCAATGTATAACAAAGAATTTGATTCATCATAATATTGATAAATCCCCGGTTTGTGTGGAATTTTTTCTAGGGCTTCGCGATGATCAAAATTTGCCAAAACTTCTAATTTTTAATTAAAGGTAAGAAATAGGAATGAATGCGAATGAAAAGTAATGAACTAGATTTTCAGACATACTTTTTAAGTATTATTTAAATTGATATCGCGAGAAAAAAAGTTGATGAGAAATAAAAATGCAAAAAAAAAGTTGACTATTGCTAGTCAACTTTTTTGTAAAATTCTTTTGATACTAATATTCCCAAAGGTCATGTTCAAATTTGAACAATTCTTGTTTAATTTTATTTGCTTCAACTAAGCCATCCATACCAGTTGCATAATCTTCAATACGGTAATCTTTTTCGTTAGACCATTTAGTGATATAACTACTAAACAATCTTTGAACAAAAAAGTCATCATAACTTAAACGACCAGCATCATTCTGACGATTGAAAACTTCCGATTGAGCGAATATTTTTCTTGCTTCGTTAAAATATATCCAAAACAATGGACCTTGACCTACTGATTCTCCAGCAGAATTTTTGTAAACATAGATTGGTGCGATACCAATAATTCTAGGTTCGAAAATAGAACGTTGTTTATCAAAAAACCATTCTTCTTTAATACGATAAGCTACGATGTCATCTCTATTCAATGTTCTAACAGAAACTTCTTTAGTAAAAGTACCATCTAATTGTTCCACATCTAATGTGTCACTACCAGCACCAATAGAAGCAACTTCTTCAGGTGTCATAGGAACTTTAAATTCATCACCAAAATCTTTTGGACCAGAAGGATTAGGATTATAAGCAGTTAACTCTCCAGCTAACACTGCATCCATAATCACATCAATTAGTTTTGCGCGTGGATAAGTCATTGGGAGATTTTGTTTTTCTCTCAAATCAATTACACGCCAAACACGTTTTGCCCACATTACATCCGCTTCACGAAGTGGAGCATAAGAAGTAACACTTGCTGTTTTAACTTTGCTTTTTTGATAAACACCATCTAAAGGTGGTTCAGTTTGAGCAAAACTAAAGCTTACTGTAAACAATAAGGCAATTAAGGAGATTACTAGTTTCTTTTTCATTTCTATAAATCTATAGATTATTGTACGCTTATAATAACGCTATTCAATCTTCTGTTTGAGCCATCCGGACCAGAAGCAATAATATCATCAAACAACACTTTGTCTTTTGATCCTAAAGCATTCATAGCACCTACTACTTCAGACGTAATTGCCGCACCTTGAACAGGAATACGCAATGGGTCTTGACGAGCACGTAGAATAGTAACAGTATATGATTTAACATTAAACTTCAAATCGAAATCAAAATTATCCAACACAGCAAATACACCGCGTTGAGCTTTTAATTGTGATGCATTCATTGGTCCACTTGCAATACCACCAACTTTAGCAACAGGATCTGGTACACGTTTTACACGATATTCCATTCCACCTAATTGTTTCACATCACCTTTTGCAACTTCACCACTAACAGTTATCATTACTTTTCCAGCTTCTGAAACTCTTGCAATGTATTTTCCATTTGAACCTGTTAAGGAACCTTTTCCGTTCAATGAAGCACGTAATTTTTCTTTTGGTAAACCTGGTACTGAAACTGAAATAGGATTATCAACTCCAATGTATAGTACATTCATTTTATCTGCTGAAACTACTGCAGTAGGTTTTGCAGCTTGGTATTCTGCTTCAAACTTATAAGGTTTGATAGCACCATCTGGACCTTTCACATTAATTACACCACCCCATTTAATAAATCCTTCTTGAGTTGGAGTTACTTTGTATTTACCTTTTCCATTTTCTAATGGTAAAGATCTTCCACCTACAACTACATTTGGTAATTGTGTTTTACTTGAGGCAGAAATAAATACATCAGCTTCATATGTTTGACCAACTAAAACATAACTTGTTGGAGCCACAACAGTTGCTTCTAACTGGTCAAATTTAAAGTCAGTAGCGTTAATTTTGCTCAACAAATGTTTTACAATTTCTGCTTCTGCATTCTTATTATCATTTTGAATTTTCGATAAGATGGTAACGATAGCCGTCACCGGTACCCCTTGAAAATTCTTTTCTTCCCATGTTTTTTGAATTCCTTCTTTATCTTTTTCTGGGGCAACTGCATTTAAACTGAAGTTGAAATCTTTACGATCTTTTTCATCGATCATATCCATTAACTTCTTTCTTGTTTCAAGAATTTTGTTTTTTAATTCAGTTCCTTTTTTATCAGTGATCATCATTTGAACACCAATTTCCATATCACTTCTTTTCGCAATATCACCAGTTTCTTCATCAATCCCTCCTGCTTCAGCAGTAAGTTCTTTCTTAAGTTCAGCGATATAGGAATCCAATTCGCTAGTGTATTTTTTTGCTAATTGAGCTTTATTATAAAAAGGTCTAGTCTTTGCTTCATCATTTCTTAAAGAAGATTCAAAAGCATCGTATGAAATTTTATTCGCTGAAGCAAAATTGCTTGCAGTGGTTTCTAAACCGTCGTTTACTAATTTAAAGGCATTCATAAATTCTTCTGATACATTCAGTGCCAACATTGCTGTTAGTACTAAGTACATCATACCAATCATTTTCTGCCTTGGTGTTTCTTTACCAGCCATCTTTCTCTAAGTAGTTTCTTAAATTATTAATCCTTTTGATTAGTTAGATTTGATTGTCATTGCAGATAACATGTTACCGTAAACTGCATTTAATGATGATAGGTTTTTAGTTAATTTACCTACTTCATCTTTAAAGCTACGTGCATCTGCTAATGAATCACTGAAAGTTTGCATAGTTTCAGAAACGTTTCCATAAAACTTGTTCAAAGTTTTCAAGTGATTATTTGAATCTTGTAATTCCAACTCATACATCGCATTTAATGATGATAAGTTTTTAGATAATAATTGTACTTGTTCGTGATATAATTTTGAATCTGGAGCTGAGCTAGCAATTTCATTTAATGAAGTAGAAGCTTGGTTGTAAGCTGAACTTAAATCTTCAACAGATTTAGATGCGGTTTTCATTTTGCTTGCAAATTCATTAGTAGAGGTAGCAGCATCAGTTACGTTAGAAATTGTAGAAACTTTATCTCCAAAATTTCTAAGCCCTTCACCTAAACTAGCGATTAACTCAGGTCCTACTTTAGCTTCTTCCAACATTTTATCTAATTGTTGAGATACTGTTCCAACTGCAGCTGGAGATGCTTTTTTGTTTGTAGCATGAGCGTCCATTCCTGCTAATTCAGGATAAACTAATGACCAATCGTATTCTTCATGTGGCTTTTCGAAAGCTGATAAAAAGAAAATCAAAGCTTCTGTAAGTAAACCTACAATCAATAATTCATTAGCAAATTTTAAGTGAATGATTTTAAAAAGTGCACCAACGATAACGATTGAAGCGCCAATACCATAAACTTTGGCCATGAGTTTTTTGTAATTGCCCATTTGTTTTTTTTAGTTTGAGTGATTAATTAGAGTTTATTTTGTTTGTTAATATTATTCGTCAGCGATTGATCTTCCCATGTATGACATTACACAACGGAATCCAACGTATGATTTTGCAGTATCTTGATATTCGTAATCACGTGTACCATTTTGCAAGAAATACCCAATGTCTTTCCAAGATCCACCTTTGATAACTTTACGTTTCAACACTTCAGCATCTTCTGGTTTAGCTTCATAAGTATAGTTTGGATTTAAATCATGAATGAAAGTATTTGCTGATTCATCAAAAGCAGAACTAGTCCATTCTGAAACGTTTCCAGACATATTATAAATCCCGAAATCATTAGGGAAATAAGAAGTAACTTTTACAGTTTGCATACCGCCATCATCGCCATAATTTCCACGACCTGGTTTGAAGTTTGCAATTAAACAACCTTTGCTGTTTCTTACATATGGTCCACCCCATCCATAATCAGCCCCTACACGACCACCTCTTGATGCATATTCCCATTCGGCCTCAGTTGGTAAACGGAATTGATTCATTACCGCTTCACCTTCAGCACGTTTGAAATTATCTAACAATCTAGATCTCCAAACTGTGAATGCTCTTGCTTGTTTCCAATTTACACCCACAACTGGATATTCATCATAAGCTGGATGCCAAAAGTATTTTTCTACCATTGGATCATTTAATGAATAAGAGAAATCAGAAATGAAACATAATGTATCTGGATAAACAGGAATATCCTCTTTTACAATAAAGTTTGTTCTAGGTTTATCACGATTTGATTTATTCGCAGCCGAAACTAAATCGAACCATTCTGAATGGTAAATCAATTTACGCACATCAATTTCCTTACGACCGAAAATACGTTCCTCTTCAGGATAATATAGTTCAGCTAAAGCCTCTAGTACAGTTGGCTCACGGAAATCTAATTTGGTTTCCCAATTCAAATACTCTTTACCATCTGCATCTTGAAGAATGTGTTCTCCACCCAATGTTTTCTTAATCATTGAATCACGAACATACTCCGTAAATTGACGGTATTCGTTATTGGTGATTTCAGTTTCATCAATATAGAATGCACTAATACTGATTTGACGGTTGTGGGAAGTTTGTGAATAGTTGATATCCTGATCAGATTGACCAGTATGATACGAACCTGACGGAACATACACCATACCATAAGGAATGAATGGCTTAAATACAGGGCGTTTGTCAGACCCTACCAACTCACCGTTACCTGAATTCAATCCGCAGCTGCTAACAACTACTGATAGTCCCGCTAAACAAAACAAAGCGATTTTTTTCATAATAAGCATTACTAAATTCTTGCTTTAAATTAATTATTTGTACTAAGCCGTATCTACAAAAATAGCATATAAAACCTATTTTACAAAAGAAAGTGTGATAATTTATTTTATCCTATTTGCTAAAAAGTTGTTTCAATTTGGTAAAAAAGCAAACTGAAACGAGCGTTTTTAGTATTTATTGCGGTAAATAACGGGTATTTACAAGAATCTAGGGGTTTTAATTATCACATCAGTCTTCACTTTCTTAACGAATATGACATCATATCCGATTAAAAATTCATGTGAACCATTACTTCCGTTACTTGATTGATTCAATTTTGATAAGGTATAATCATAAGAATAACTCATTTTTATACGTTCTGTGATGTTCAATCCAACAATTCCAATCAATGCATCATTTAAACGATATGATAATCCTCCCCAAAACTTCTGGTTATAGAATAGCATTGCATTAGCTTCTGCCGACATTGTTTTAGAGTAAAGTAATATCACTGATGGTTTGAAATCTAATGATGGATTGATGTTCATATTATAACCACCCGTTAAATAATAATGGAAAATACTTCTGTATTCAGAGGTACCTGGAACATCAAATTTAAAAGTTGGACGTGTTAAATGTGAAGTTGATAAGCCCACATAGTACTGATCTGTATTATAAAGTAAACCAAAATTAATGTCTGGCTTTACAGCATTTACTGTACCTACTGGCAATTTCGGATCACCCGGATTGATGGCAACTAATTTTCCACCTTCTAATGTTCTTTGCAGAATTCCTAATGATGCTCCAACAGATAATAAACCAGTAGCCATTTGGTATTTATATGCATAAGATGCCATGAAATTTAAATTTCTTTCATAACCAATTTGATCATTCACTATATGTAAACCTACTCCACCTTTTAATGCGGGTACAGGCATATGTGCTGAAATTGTTTGGGTTGTTGGACCTCCATCAAAACCAACATACTGTGCACGGAAAAGCCCTACCATGCTCAATGATTCCTTATTCCCAGCCAATGCTGGATTGAAAACAAAGCTATTAAACATATAATGCGAATAGTGTGGGTCTTGTTGTGCAAATGAACTATTTGCCCCTAAAAATAAAGATGTAATTACAAGGCAAATGCAGCGTATTCTATTTTTCATTCGTTATCGTTGACACCCTTTGGCTAAAATAAGAGGGATTCCAAAATTAGTATATTATTCAGTCTATGCAAATTTTTAGAGGTTAAACTCACATTTTTTTATAAAACAAGACAAAATACTGATAATGAAATTGTTCTGTTCTGCCTTGGAATGATATTATTTTGTTGGTTTTGAAAGGAATTAATTCTATAAAAAACAAACCCATAATTTTAGAAAAAAACTATGGGTTTTTGAATATTATTAATTACATCCTACAACAATCGGCAATATTTTAGCTAAAATTTCTATTTATTTGATGTTTTCACATATTCCTCAATAGCCATTGTCATTGATGGTGCTTGTGGACTTGGAGCTTGAACATCAATATTTAAGCCTGCATCAATTACTGCTTTGGCAGTTGTTGGCCCAAAGGTTGCTATTCGTGTATTATTCTGTTTGAAATCTGGGAAATTCATAAACAATGATTTAATTCCAGAAGGACTGAAAAAAGCAATCATATCATAATTTACATTAGCTAAATCAGATAAATCACTACATACAGTTTTGTATAAAACTGCTTCACAAAAATCATATCCATTTTCTTCTAAAAACACTGGAATACTGTCTGTATGGACATCTGTACAAGGATAAAAATATTTTTCATCCTTATGTTTTTTAATCAAATCAATTAAATCTGCAGTTGTTTGCTTACCAATAAAAATCTTTCTTTTACGGTACTGAACGTATTTTTGCATATATAATGCAACAGCTTCTGTGATACAGAAATATTTCATCTCAGCCGGAACCTCTAATCTCATTTCTTCACAAACTCTGAAATAATGATCTATTGAATTTCTGCTTGTAAAAATAACTGCAGAAAAATCTAATGGGTTTGTCTTCTCTTTTCTAAATTCCTTTGCTGGAATACCTTCAACATGAATAAAAGACCTGAAATCTATCTTTAAATTAAACTTTTTAGCTAAATCAAAAAAAGGAGACTTATCAGTCTCAGGTTTAGGCTGTGTAACTAGAATGCTTTTTACTTTCAATTTCTTATCCATTGCTGCAAACTGAATTTTCAAACACCAAATTAGATTATAAATAACTTATAAATAACCAATAATGGCATTATTTCCAGGCTGCAAAGATAGAGAAATAAATAAAACTTAGGAAACTGAAAATTAGATACCACGAATGATCCGCTTCTCAAGTACTTATAAAATGTATTAAATACCCATAAAAATATCAAAACATAAATTAAGTAGGCCTGAACTGTTACTGGCAAGTATTGGTAAAACAATAAAATTGGTATGATTATCATTGTATAAACCAAGTTTGAAACCGATATAATTGCCAAATAACCAGAAATTACTTTTTGGATGGAAAATAAGTACCCAGATAATTTCATCAACAAATATTTTCCTAAGTAATAACTATTAACGATTAAAAATATTCGATAATAGGCTGTAAGACCCACATTCAATAAATTATTTTCAAAATAATTTAACACATTATAGAGCAAGAGTGCGAAAATGGCACAGAATAGAAGAAAGAATAATGCCGCTGTTCTTATCTTAAAAAAATTATCATCTCTAGTAAATTGTCCAATTACTCTATCATTCCAATAAGCTTGAAATAGTACTGGGATATTTTTTGCGTATTGAACTCTGATAATTGTTAGGTAAGTCAGAAGAGTAATGATGAGGAAACTAATCCAATTTTCCTTTGGTTTTCTAAGTTTATAATTATTACTAGCTTTTAAATTGGAATTGTTTTTTAAAGCATATTGACTTAAATAACTATAATCATCTGACTGATAATTTAACATTACTGAATCAAAAATTGCAGTGCTTTTGGTTAGTAGATTTGAATCTATCTTTACCAAAAAAGAAGTATCTGTGTCTAATGCAAAATAGCCTGGTGGGTAAAATCGATAATAACTTGTGTCTCTTTTATAATTTGAATTTACGCTATCTTTATTAGCTTGAACTATTGTTGAAGTAACTAATAAAATAAACAATAAAAGTATATAATGCTTTCTCAATTCTTGGCAAACTAGATTATAAATTTTGTCCGAAAATAGGTATAAATATTGAAGTGAAAATTAAAAATAATTGATAATTCCAAAATGGATCTTTCCAGTACTAAATGATATTGGATTGTTAAACTGTTTTCCTAAAGCATAACAAAGAGTGAAAATTCCAGCTTTAGTTTCAAAATTTACCCCAAGCCCAAAACCAAAAGGATTGTCAGAAACCAATTGCTTATTAATTTTCCTTTGATAAAAAGCTTGATTATAAAACAATTGAAAAAAGGAGTTTTGATCTAATAGAAATCGATATTCTAAATTGTAGATTAATAATTCAGAAGCAAAAATCGATTCTTCATCAAAGCCTCTTAAATCATTAATCCCACCAAATCGAACCAATTCATTTTGAAATAAATTTGGACTTTCTACCCAATTTGCAATAGTTGAAATTTTAACAACATTTCTTCCAACAATTGGGATAAAAAGATCTGCTTTAAAATCTAATCTATATTGAATTGAATTTAATTGTAAACTATCATATAGGATTTCATTTACTAAAGCATTCTTTTTTATTACTCTATTTCCAATTGAGCTATTCATTAAAATCAAAAAACCTTTCCTCGGATTATTTCTATAATCTAAACGCTCTTCCTTTACTCCAATTCCATATTGACTGCTACTTACATCAGCATAACTAGGTAGCACTGTTGCGGTAATCAGGCCTTTTGTAGACAATAAATTACTTTGTGAATTTTTGAAATATACTTTGAAATAATTACCCGCTCTTCTATAATATGGCAATCCAATTTCTTGTTCAATTTGCGAAAATGTGGTGTCTTGTCGCCTCACTGCAAACAATAAATCTAAACTAATTGGTGAACTAAGAATAAATGGGAAATTGAGTTTTAATTTGATGTCTCTAGTTGAATTTGGTTGTCCTTTAAATAGCACATCTATTAATTCTGCTTGTTTAAAAGTATTTAATAAACCTAAATGTAATTGTCCAATTAATTGAGTTTTACTGCTAGTGGTATTTGCAGGAAGTATTCCTATTAAGCCATCAAATTGATTTGCATTTCTTTTTTCTGGAAAAATATTTAAATAAGTTTCAGTTTTACTAAAAACAATTTGAGAAGGGAATTTGCTTTTTAAAAATGGCAATTCTGAAATTCTTGCATTGACTGCTTTCAATAATGATTCATTGTATAAGTTTCCTTCCTTAATTCCTATATAAGTCATTAAGAAACGTTTACTTATAACTGAATTACCTATTAAGCGAACACTATCAATCCTAACAATTTGATTAAGTTCAATGGCTAATTTTGCTTTTACTAAACCATTATTTATTTGAATTGAATCTAATTTAATTCTTGCAAATGGATAACCGTTATTTTCACAATAGGTAATAACCGCATCGAATAATGATTTAAGTTTACCTGGATTGATGGCTTTCCTAATGAATTGCTTTTCCTTAAAATTACTTTCTAACAAAATTTCCTTCCAAGTATTTGAAAACTTAATTTCTTCCCAAGTGAACTTTACTCCTGTTTCTAAATAGTTTGTTTGATAATTACCAGAATCAATCTTTGATTTTATTTCCGCGAAAATAAACCCTTGAGTATAATAGGAATTAATCAATTGATTTATTTCATTGGTTCTTGAAAGCGTATCGGTAAATTGCTGTTGGTAGTTGAATATTAACTTTGATGATTGAGTTGGAATTATTTTTAAATAATAGTTTGTTTGTGCTTGAACTTGTTGCACAACCAAAGTCATTATCAAATAAAATATTCTACTTAATTTAAACATTGCTTAAAATTAAATTAAAAATATGGAACTTAGCCCTATGGCAGGTATCTATATTCATATCCCTTTTTGTAAGCAAGCTTGTCATTATTGTGATTTTCACTTTAGTACTACGCTAAAACATAAAGACGCATTGGTTTTAGCTTTATTGCATGAAATTAAACTAAGAAAAAATTATCTTTCTAAAGAAAATATAGAAACCATATATTTTGGTGGAGGAACACCTTCATTGCTTTCTGCTCAAGAAATACAATCAATACTTCAAACTATTTATGAAAACTTTGAAGTTTCAAGTGAAGTTGAAATCACCTTAGAAGCAAACCCAGATGATTTAAGCAAAGAAAAGTTAAAAGGTCTAAAAAGTACAGCAATAAACAGAATGAGTATTGGTGTACAGTCTTTTATTGACAGAGATTTAATTTGGATGAATAGAGCACATAAACAAAAAGAAGCTATAGAATGCATTCAACGCACACAAGATTTAGGAATTGAAAATATTAGCATTGATTTAATATATGGAATACCTCTTTTAACTGATAAAGAGTGGGTAAATAATATTCATCAAACATTAGAACTAGGTGTGCCACATATTTCTTCTTATGCTTTAACTGTTGAAAAAGGAACAGCATTAGACACATTCATTCAAAAAGGAAAAATAAAACCTATGGATGAAGAACAAAGTGCCAATCAATTTGAAATTCTTCAAGAGGAATTAAAAAGTGCTGGTTTTATACATTATGAAATTTCTAATTTTTGTAAACCAAACTATCCTTCTAAACATAATTCAGCATACTGGAAAGGAATACCTTATTTAGGTGTGGGGCCTTCAGCCCATTCGTTTAACAAAACAACTCGCCAATGGAATATTTCCAATAATCATCAATATATTGATTCTATAATGCGTGATCAGATACCACAAACTGTTGAGATATTAAGTATAGAAAATAGAATCAATGAATATTTAATGGTATCACTTAGAACTATGTGGGGTATAGATTTAAAATATTTTGAAGATGAATTTGGTTCTTCCCTTACTCAAGAATTAATAAATAAAACTTCAATATTTATTAAAAATAATTGGCTTGAAAAAAACAACCAATCAATTATGACCACTAATACCGGAAAATTAATGGCTGATAAAATAGCTTCAGATTTATTTTTCGAAAAACAAGAAAACCAAAACTAAATTATCATAGCAAGATGAAAGCACAGATAAACAACAAGCATTTTATAGATTTATCAAAGCCAATAGATATTTCCATTCCATTATTATCTGGAATAAGTGTAAATGCTTTTCACATTCCATATGCTCAATTTGATCCTATTAGAGTTGGTTCATTTGTTGGTTCTGTTGCGGAAGGGGGATCAGCAAATTGTGAAAATTTAAAAATCAATGCTCACGGAAATGGCACGCATACTGAATGTGTTGGGCATATAAGCAAAGAAAAAATAACTATTAATCAATGTTTAAAGCAGTTTCATTTTTATGCGGAATTAATAACAGTGTATCCAACAAAAATAGAAAATGGCGATAGAGTTATTTTTGATTCACAAATTGATTTAGAGAGTTTATCTAAAAACACACAAGCAATAATTATACGCACACAACCCAATTCAACTGATAAATTGGTACAACAATATTCGGGCAATAATCCTTGCTATTTAGATGATTCCTTAACTAAACATATTCGAGAGGCAGGAATTAAACATTTATTAATTGACTTACCTTCCGTTGACCGTGAAGAAGATGAAGGTCAATTAGCAGCGCACCACAGTTTTTGGGATTACCCAAATAATCCTAGATTAGATATGACCATCACTGAAATGGTATACATACCTGATAATGTAAAAGACGGACAATACTTTATTAATATTCAAATTGCTCCAATCGAAAGTGATGCAAGTCCAAGCAAAGTATTATTATATGAATTGAAATAAGCTATTTACTTAGAATTATATCAACATTTAAAAAAAAATCAATTTTAAAAATCCAAAACATTTTTCTTTTCGTTAATCCCTTCAAATAACCAAAAACGAAAAGAAAATGAAAAAAATTATTTCAACATTAACATTGGCGGTAGCAGCTATCGCATTAATTTCAACTAGTTTATTCGCACAAGACACTAAAATGGTTGGTGGTGCTGCTATGTATCCAACAAAAGACATTGTTGATAATGCAGTTAACTCAAAAGATCATACCACTTTAGTAGCAGCAGTTAAAGCAGCGGGATTAGTTGAAACTTTAAAATCAGCAGGTCCATTCACAGTATTTGCACCAACAAATGCAGCATTTGAAAAATTACCTGCAGGAACAGTTGAAACTTTATTGAAGCCAGAAAACAAAGCTATGCTTACTAAAGTTCTAACTTATCATGTTGTTGCTGGCAAAATGGATGCAGCTGCAATTAGCAAAGCAATTAAAGCAGGAAAAGGAAAGGCAAAATTAGCAACTGTTTCTGGTGGTACTTTAGTAGCCTCAATGAAAGGAAAAGATTTAATCTTAACAGATGAAAACGGCGGAATGTCAACAGTTACTATTGCGGATGTTTACCAAAAAAATGGAGTAATACATGTAGTGAATACAGTCGTATTGCCTAAATAAATAGAACATGGGTTAGGTTGGAAGGCACTCATAATGGGTGTCTTTCTTTTTTTATTTTAATTCGTAAATCTTTACAAAAACTCCTCTTTTTGAACTACTAAAAACTGGCTCTTTCAATTCCAATATATTAATTAAGGAGTCAGGATAATTAAATACATTCGACCATAAAATATACTTCAAATTTTTGTTGGCATAGGAATTAAAATGTGAAGTATCTGAATTCAAAGTTAATATTTCTTGCGAATCTAAATTAGGGAAGCCACTACCTACTTCATTCAATTTGATATTTTTTGAATCAAGAAAACTAACAGCTTCGGATCTTAATTGATAATATGGAAGATGCGCAGGTGTTGCATCCCAGCCCATGGCTACATGACTAGGGTAGATATAATTTCCACCTAAATAAAATGAAATAGCAATTAAGGCGTAAATTAATTTTAATTGAATTGATTTTAAATCTTGAATTGAAACCAACACAAAAAAAAGCAATACTAAATAAATTGGCAAATAATAGCGGTGGCCAACTAATCCATCTGCAAAAATCGTATTCAATAAAAATATAAATATCAAAACAACAAGAATAATTAAAAGATCTTTCTGAACTGAACTAAAAATTTTTCTTCTTAAACCTGCAATTAAAACTACAACTGCAAGCAGCCATATACTTACTCTTCCGAAATCAACTAAGCGCCAAACAAACAAACCTATATTTTTGACCATTTGAAATATTCCCACTTGTTGAAAAGAAGTAGCCCAAGGTGAATCGGAATGAAAACCTATCCAACCTGTTAATTGATAATGAACCAAAAGCCATATAGAAGCTAATGATGCGGCTGGCAAAAACACAATAATTGAAGTAAATAATTTCTTTAAAAAAGTATTTTCTGAATCGGTGCTTCTAATTATTAAAGTTGATATAAATAATGAAAATAAAAGCATCATTCCACGCAAGGATATTAAACCAAGTGGAATTAAAAACAATGACAATAAGATGAATTTTTTATTTAAGTATGCATTCATACTTAATAGTAAAAATGTAATCAAAACTATATCGGGTGAAGTTAGAGTTGCTTGTGCAAACAAGGTGGGTTCCATGAACACCAATAGGGATGCTATCCACAGACTACTTCCCTTTATCCAATGACTCAAAAATTTGGGTATTTGAAATGCAATGATTAATAAAAATGGAAACATGGCAAAATGAGAAACCACTAAACTTTTCCCAAATAATTTCCAAGCGAATGCAATATATATTCCAAATAAGGGAGGATGCCCACTATCTAAATGATTGGGTAAAAAAATTGAGGAAAAATTATTTTCAAAGAAAAAATGAGGATGTCTGGAACCAAACTGAACCATGTCTCCAAAAAAAATATTTTCACGACAAAGCCAGGTAAGCCCTAAATAGAGAATCGATAAAAAAAATCCAACTTGAAGATGTTTTGATTTCATAATTAACTTGAATGATCAGCAACAATTACCCAATTCCCATTTATTTTTCGAAACAGCAAACTAAAATATCCTGAGAGTTCTCCTTTTGCTCGGTCAAGTTTCCAACTTCCCACTACAAAAGCAGCAGTTGAATTTATTTGATCCACTTTCAAAATACCAAAAGTTAACACTCCCATACTTGCCCGATCTGGATATGAATTTTTATAATTATTTAGTGTAGTTGACCATCCATACTTTGGTCCATTTTTACCAATAAAAACCAATGAGTCCGAATGCCAGTATCCTTGCATAAACTCTGTCAAATCTCCATTATTCCAAGCCGATTGTTGTTTTTCTAAAACTTTTCGGATTTCAGTTCTAGGATTTTTCGCAAATGAATAACTAGTTGAAAGGCTTAGTAATAAGAATAATAGCAGCTGAATTCGTAAAAATAGTTTCATTACAATATCTTCGTTTGCTTGTAAAATTAACATTCCAAAAACTTTATACAAGCAATAATCGTTAATGACTGAGCATGCGTGGATTTAATTTTTCTCAATATCGTTCTGACGAACTACCAAAAGGCTCTTTTGAAGAGCTATTGAAATTGTTTTTGGAATTACTCAATTATACTGCGGGTGATGCAAATGAAGCATTAAACTGGATGAATGAATTGGATAAGAAATATAAAATCACCACCGATGAGTATGGCATGGGTGATTTCATTGATGACCTCAAAAAAAATGGATACTTAGCAGATGACAATCAAAATGGCGGATTTAATATCACTGCCAAATCTGAACAGAGCATTCGACAATCAGCATTAGAAGAAATATTTGGCAAATTAAAAAAATCAGGAAGAGGAAATCATGTGACATCATTTTCAGGATCGGGTGATGAAAAAAATGCAGAAAGACGCACTTTTGAATTTGGTGATGCATTAGATAGAATTGACATGACACAATCTATTCAGAATGCACAAGTGAATCATGGGATAAAAGATTTTACACTTACAGAAAAAGATTTAGAAGTGGAAGAGATGGATTATAAAACACAAACTTCCACTGTGTTAATGATAGACATTTCACATTCGATGATTTTATATGGAGAAGATCGCATTACTCCAGCTAAAAAAGTTGCCATGGCATTAGCAGAATTAATTCGAATCAAATATCCTAAAGATACACTTGATATTATTGTCTTTGGAAATGATGCATGGCCAATAACTTTGAAAGAATTAGCCTATTTACAAGTTGGGCCATTTCATACAAATACTTATGCTGGTTTAGAATTAGCAGCAGATATTTTAAGAAGAAGAAAAACAAATAACAAACAAATATTTATGATAACTGATGGCAAACCATCTTGCTTAAAAGAAGGTGCCAAATATTATAAAAATAGTGTAGGCCTTGATCGTAAAATTGTAAACAAAACATTAAACATGGCTGCACAATGTAAAAAGTTACACATTCCTATTACTACTTTCATGATTGCTAAAGACCCCTATTTACAAAGCTTTGTAAGAGAGTTTACTGAAACTAATGGAGGTAAAGCATTTTATAGTTCTCTGAATGGATTGGGTGAGTATGTATTTGAAGATTACGTTAGAAACAGAAGAAAGAAAGTAAAATAATTAATCAAAAGCAAAAAATATTATGCTACATAAAAATATTAACACTTTAGCTGAATTAAAGAAAAGTGGATACGTTTCTAAAACAGTGAAACAAGAATTACGTGACAACCTAATTGAAAGATTGCAAAAAGGAGATTTAACATTCAACGGAATTGTTGGTTTTGAAGATACTGTTATTCCTGAAATACAAACAGCCATTCTTTCACAACACAATATGCTTTTCTTGGGTTTACGCGGACAAGCTAAAACTAGAATGGCTCGATTAATGGTTGAATTATTGGATGAATACATTCCATACATTTCAGGAGCAGAATTATTTGATGATCCTTTACAACCCATATCATGGTATGGTTTGAATGAAATTGCAACTCATGGTGATCAAACAAAAATTGAATGGCTGCACCGTTCAGAAAGATATACAGAAAAATTGGCTACCCCTGATGTAACTGTAGCAGATTTAATTGGTGATGTAGATCCAATCAAAGCAGCCTCTTTAAAATTAGCTTATTCAGATGAAAGAGTAATTCATTATGGATTAATTCCGAGATCGCATAGAGGAATTTTTGTTATCAATGAATTACCAGATTTACAAGCTAGAATTCAAGTTTCACTTTTTAATATTTTGCAAGAAAAAGATATTCAGATAAGAGGATTTAAATTAAGATTGCCGCTTGACATCCAATTTGTGTTTACTGCAAACCCCGAA
The DNA here is from genome assembly GCA_965279595.1 of Sphingobacteriaceae bacterium. Taxonomy (GTDB): domain Bacteria; phylum Bacteroidota; class Bacteroidia; order Sphingobacteriales; family Sphingobacteriaceae; genus CAIKLP01. Next base: position 1,130,458 of record OZ257246.1, on the reverse strand, counting down.
GATTATACCAATAGAGGAAGTATAGTTACTCCATTAAAAGATAGAATTGAAAGTCAGATACTAACACACTATCCAAAAACAATTGCACTTTCAAAAGAAATTACGCAACAAGAAGCTAGAGTAAGTAAGGAGCAAAAAGAAAAAATTCAAGTTTCAGAAATTGCTAAAGATTTAGTAGAGCAAATTGCATTTGAAGCTAGAACCAGTGAATACATTGATAAAAAAAGTGGTGTTTCTGCAAGGTTAACAATTAGTGCTTTTGAAAATTTAATGAGCACTGCTGAAAGAAGGATGATCATCAATAAAGAAAAATCAACAGCAATTAGAGTTACTGATTTTCTTGGATTAATTCCTTCCATCACAGGTAAAATTGAATTGGTTTATGAAGGTGAATTGGAAGGACCAGCAAAGGTTGCTCATATATTATTAGGTAAAGCAATCAAAACTGTTATTGCAAATTATTTACCTGATCCAGAAAAATCAAAAAAATTAAAACAAAAAAATCCTTATAACGAAGTTATCGCTTGGTTTAGCCAAGGTAACAATGTGAGTATATTAGACAAAGCTACTTTTAAAGAATATAAACAAATACTACTTTCGATTCCTGGATTGAATGAATTGATTAAAATATCTAATCCAAAATTAGATGAGAGCACTCATTTATTTTTAATGGAAATGACTTTACATGCAATGGCTGAATACTCTTTAATAAGTAAGAATTTTTTAGATAAAGGATATGAATTTACTGATATGTTTAATTCATTGTTCAACACTGAATTAGAGGATGATGAAGATTTAGGTTTCAATGAAGGATTTGGTAAACAATATTAATTTATAAATGGAAAGTAGAATTGTTAATCTATTAATTGTTAGTATCATTTTATTAATAATTGATTATTATGTTTATCAAGCAGTAAAAGTTTCTATTGGAAATTCTAAAAGAAAAACTTGGATACTCAGAGGTTATTGGTTCGTAGTAACTTTAACACTAGCGGGTTTATTTTTAGGTATTTTTCTTTCAATAGGCAGAGGATTAAGAACCCTGCTTTTTGTTTGGTTCTTCATACATTACTTTAGCAAACTATTCGCTCTTCCATTTTTATTTATTGATGACTTTAGAAGAGGGTTTATTTGGATTAAAAGGAAATTCAACAAACAAGAATCTTCAAAAATAATTCCAATTGAACCTCAAGAAATAGAGAAAGAAAATGGAATCTCTCGTTCAGAATTTTTAAGCAAATCAGCAATCGTATTGGCAAGTATTCCATTTGCTACAATGAATTACGGGCTCATTTCCAACAGTGTTTATGATTATCAAGTAAAAAGAAAAACAATTTATTTACCTAATCTTCCAAAGTCGTTTGATGGAATGAAAATTGGACAAATTTCAGATATACATTCAGGAAGTTTTGATAATACTTTAGCCGTTCAGGGTGGTGTTGACATGCTTAATGCAGAAAAATGTGATGTAGTATTTTTTACTGGTGATTTGGTTAATGATGAAACCAAAGAGATCAGTAACTACATGCAAATTTTTGAAAAGATAAAAGCTCCGTTAGGTGTATATTCTATTTTTGGAAATCATGATTATGGCGATTATAAACAATGGCCAAGCATTGAAGCAAAGAAACAAAACTTGGTAGACTTAGTGAATGTACATAAAAACTTAGGTTGGGATTTATTAAGGAATGAAAACAGAATTATTACTCAAGGAGGTGATTCTATTGCAATAGTTGGTATTGAAAACTGGAGTTCATCTAACCGCTTTCCAAAAAAAGGCAGAATGGATTTAGCAACAAAAGGATTAGAAGAAGCGCAAGTTCAATTATTACTATCACATGATCCAAGCCATTGGCGTGCTCAGGTATTAGGCAACTATCCTGATATTGACATGATGTTTTCTGGTCATACACATGGAATGCAATTTGGTGTTCAATTCGGAGATTTTCAATGGAGCCCTGTTCAATATATTTACCCTGAATGGTCAGGGCTATACCAAGAAGGCAAACAGAAATTATATGTGAATGTGGGTTATGGATTTTTAGGCTACCCTGGAAGAATTGGAATCTTACCAGAGATTACGATATTTGAGCTGAAGAAAGCTTAATGTTTGAAAACAAAATCTGATCAACTTCTTGAAATTGTAGGATACAGCAATTTACTTATTGCCATAGGCGCAAGTGCGCAAGCCATACTTAGCTATTTATTAATTGACTTCCCAATTCAATGGCAGGTTGTTACGTTTATATTTTTCGCTACTAATTTCACATATCATTTTGCAAGTTATACCGTATCTGGAATTCAGAATAAGCGATCCATTTGGATTCAGCAAAATAAAAAGTTAATTAAAAAAATATTGTGGATTGATGGCATTGGCTTACTAATAATATTTCCAACTTTACATTTCAATTCAATCATACTAATAGCCACATTAGCGCTATTTGCATTGAGTTATAATTATCCTTTCAAAAAAAGCAATGGTGAATATTTTTATCTCAGACAATATTCAATTATTAAAATATTTTTGATAAGTAGTATTTGGACTTTCTCTACCGTTTTATTTCCAATTTTAGAATCAGGAGTTTCCTTATCAATAGAGGAACTTTTTTTCTTGTTGTTTAAAAGATTTCTATTTGTGTTTGTATTGTTGATTCCCTTTGATATTAGGGACATTCAACCTGATAAGGAATCTAATTTAAAAACATTACCTATTCTCATAGGAGAAAAAAAATCAAGCTTCTTGCTCATTTTCCTATTACTATTTATTGTGCTCGAATATTTTTGGTTTGATTTAAATAGAAACTTCTCGCATTTTTCAGGGTTCATTAGTTCTATAGTTATTAGTAGTTTCATTTTACTAAACCAGCGAATAAAAAGAAATGAATTTTATTATTTAATACTAATTGATGGACTGTTAATTCTACAGCCTTTATTGGTATTGCTTTTCAGTACCCTATGATAATATCCTTTATCAATTACCTTAAACAATTGATAATAAAATTATTACTTTTGTGAAACTCGAATTATGAAAACTACCCTAAAATCAATCGGTTTAGCTGCATTAGCTAGCTTCGCAATTTATTCCTGCACCGCAGATAGAAAAGATAATATTCAAAGTTTAAAATGGATGTTAGGTAAATGGGAAAGTAAAACAGCCGAAGGTGTGTTGTATGAAGAATGGCAAAAAGGAGATGATTCAACTTATTTAGGCCATGCCTTTGCAATTTCTTTTGAAGGTGATACTACCTTTTCTGAAAAAGCACTCATTACACAACGACAAGGAACCATTACTTATTCAGTAACAGTAAACAATGAAGAGACTACTGATTTTATCATGGTATCAAATGAAAAAGTAGTTGTATTTGAAAACGAAGAACACGATTACCCACAAAGAATCATTTATGAAAAGTCAAACGCTGATTCATTGTATGCAAAAATTGAAGGCAAAGTAGACGGAGAACTTACCTCTGAAGAATTCAAGTATGCTAAAATCAAAAAGGAGATTTTGTAAAGAAATGGAGATAGGCTTGAACCCATCTCCATTTTTATTTTAATATTACCATTCTGAAAAATTTCATTACCCTCTAATTACTTTTTTATTGAATGTATGATTAATAGCCTATTATCTATTATACCGTTGGGGAAATTAATTGCTCCCCAATGCTTATTCCAACAAATGGATTCCTCAATAGTGACACCATATAAATGAACATTGTATACATCATAGAAATACCTGTTGTCTAACTTAACGCTATCCCTATCAATACAATTTACACATAAAGAGCTTGTAGCCTTCTCATAACTTGCTCCTGGTATTAAAACGTATAAATAATTTGTAAAAGTTGGACGTATATACTGTCCGTTATTTTTAGGTCGCACACAAAATGTAATTGTTTCATATGGATTCAATGGATTTGTATACGAAATAGAATAATACTCTGAAATCAAAATCTGTTTACAACCATTGCCAGGATCTGAGGATACAGGAATTTCCGTTGTTTCAAATCCATGAACCATTCCATTCCCTTTAAAAGTTAAGGTGTCTCCTGTTAATATATCCACATAAACCAATTCCTCATTTCCTTTATGTACTAAATATTTTTTGTTCAAAGAATCAATATTAGCTCTAATGGTATCATAAGTTGGACAAGGCTCATCACCTCCATAATTAGGGCAGCCATATAAAAATATCAAAGTGCATACAAAAAGGAATAGGATTGTATTTTTCATAGTTAATGAAACAAAAAATGCTTATTTATCAAATACAACAAGTTCATTTTAATTAAACTTAAATAAAAAAATCAATAATAAAGTCATATTGCATTTAGTACGGAATTTGATTCAATATGCAAGAATTTATTTTTATATAAATAATTTCATTATAAACGAATAACAAAATCCTTTTCCCATTCCATAAAAAAGCCTTCAAAAATATAATTTTGAAGGCTTTTCAATAAATGCTTTTGAAGGTATTTTAATATTCTAAACAAAATTTATACCCAACGCCTCTCACCGTTTGCAATAACATTGGGTGTTCCGGATTCTGTTCAATTTTCTTCCTTAACCTAACAATATGCATATCGAGCGTTCGGGTATTCACATCAGAATTATAACCCCAAACTACCATCATTAACTCATCTCTATTAATTACCTTATCTATATTCTTCAAGAAATATAAAAGTATTCTATTCTCTAAAATGGTCAGCTCGACTTTTTTGCCATCCTTCATCAACATATGAATGTTGGGATGATGCTCCATATTAGCAAATTTCACTACATCAGTTTTTTCAGAGCTTACAATATATTTCACTTTATTTTCTAATAAAGCTACCAATACTTCCATATTGAATGGTTTAGTAATATAATCAGAAACACCAAAATGGTAAGCGTCTATCTTATCTACATCTTGTGATTTTGCAGTAACCATAATTATGATACCAGCAAAATCTTGATTCCTAACTGAGGTGCAAACTTCCATTCCTGTTTTTCCAGGTAGCATCCAATCTAACAAAACAATATGTGGTTGCTCTTTCAAGATAAGTTCTTCACCTGAAGTTCCATCAGCCGCCTCTACTACTTGAAAGCCTTCACCAGATAAGCGCTGACTTACTAAAAATCTCAAATTAGCATCATCTTCTACTAATGCTATTTTTACTTGACTCTTTTCCATTTGTTTAGTTTATGGTTGCAAAAATAAGTTCTATTTAATGATTTATTTGTAACATCCTTATTAGATTACTGTAGGCAATACAATTTTAAACTCCGAGCCTTTCCCTTCCTCACTCTTCACGGTAATCTCTCCTTCATAAATTTAACTACTTCTTTGCAGAATGCCAAACCTATGCCCACACTACCTTGCTGGTTAAATTGATTCTCTACTCTATAAAATTTCTTAAATATATTTTCTTGCTCTTGCTTAGGAATTCCAATACCATTATCCGTAAAATTAAATATTACTTCATCTTTCACTCTTTTAATTTTTATTTGAAGAAGTCTTTTATCAGGAAAAGAATATTTATAAGCATTGTCTATTAAATTCTGAAATAAGCTAACTAATAGCACTCTATCACCTTCAAAGTATAAAATGTTTTGAATCGAATATTCAATTTTGAAATCAGTATACTTAATTTGGTAAGCATCCACTATATCTCTACAAAATTCATACAAGTCAATCTTTTCCTTCTTTAAAATTAAACTTCTATTTTCTAATTGTGTTAAAGAAAGTAATTTATTCATCAAATCGTTTAACTTGTCAGCCTCTTCATCCAAAATTCTACCATATAATTCTTTATCAGTCGCTGTTAATTCGGTTTTTGTTTTGATGTTATTGGCAGCAATTTTTATCACGCTTACTGGCGTTTTAAATTCATGAGTTAAATTATTCAAAAAGTCATATTGCAATTTAAACAACTTTGCATTGACATTTAAATTACGGTAAATCAAAATTGCAATAAACAACATAATCAAATAAACAGCCATAATACCTATGGCTATTGGGGTGAAGAGCATTCCAATTCTTTTATTTACAAATTCTCTAGAAGAAACAAAATACAATTGATAATCGGAAAATGCACCAGGCAAAGCTATTCCTGTAGTTAAATAATTTCTATCACTAATCAATGAATCGAAAGTAATTGGTCGAATAAAGATATGCTCGTACAAATTCGGACTTGAATTATTTACAGGTAATAATTGTGGGTCTAAATGAAAGGTTAATAAATCTTGATCGTAAGATAATATTCGAGTATCAACACCATTAATTAAATTTAAATAGGTTTTAATATCAGCATCACGTGGTATATTGATATAACTAACTTCTTTATCGCCAAAACTATAAAACACTTTAAATAATTGATCGGTACTGATTGGTTTTGTAGTATCATAGTGATTTAAAAAATCAACGAATTTTAAAACAGGCTTTGTAAAATCAGTTGCATTTTTTCCATTAAATTCACCAACTACATTCTTTTTAAAAATCAACATTTTATTGGCAGGAGTTTTTCTGTCGATATTAAAAACTGCCTTAACTCCAATTGAAAATTTGTCTTGCCTTAATCCATCATCAATGGCTATGTTTCCTACTTCAATATCATAAAAAGTTATTGATTTTATGATAGAATAATTTCGTAGAAAATTTTTCGAGAGGCTTCTAATCGATACTGAATCTAAGTAACCTTGATAAAGTGATATTTGTGGAATCTTATTAAAGACAAATTCATTATAGGGTTGCAATGCACTTTCTAATACCTCTACCTTATCAGTTGTGAATTGCGATTCAATTACTTTTTGTGTGAATTTATAGCCAAAAAATAATGCTATAAAAAAAGTAATGGTGAGTACAACAATAAAAATAGGGATTAGGGTATAATTTTTACGGTAGTTGTTTTTTTGTTCGGGAATTTTCGCCATTACTTCATCAAGTTTTCTTCTAAAAATTTCTCTACTTCACTATACAAAAGAAATCTATTGTTTTCATTTTGGAATCCATGTCCTTCGTTTTCCATCATCACATACTTCACTGGAATATTATTCTTTTTCAACTGCTTCACAAAGACAGAAATTTCTTCTTCATCAACCCTTGGATCTTTTTTCCCTTGTGCTATTAATATGGGTACTTTAATATTTTCAATATGAAATGCAGGAGAATATTCTTTTAAGTAATCCGCATCCTTCTCAGGGTTTCCAAACATTTCGTAGGTCATTTCTAAAAACTGCACATACTGTGGTGGAACTTCCTTAATAAAAGAAAACAAATTTGTTAGGCCACAATAAGAAACAGCACATTGATATAATGCAGAATCTCTAATAATTCCATTCAATGCAAAATAACCACCAAAACTAAATCCGAAAATTCCAATTTTAGTTGAATCCACTACCCCTTTTTGAATTAACCATTTTACTCCATCAGTTATGTCATCTTGCATTTTTCTTCCAACTTCTTTATATCCAGCTTGCATAAATTTCTTACCATAACCATTAGATCCTCTATAGTTTACTTGTAATACAGCATAACCTCTATTGGCTAAAAATTGAGTTTCTGGATTAAAGCCCCATCTATTCCTAATAAATGGACCACCATGCGGATTAACTACTAATGGTAAACTCTTACCTGAACTATTTAATGGCAGTGTTAAAAAACCATGTATCAATAATCCATCTCTTGAATAAAAAGAAATTGGCTTCATGCTTGCCATTTTATTTTCATCTATCCAAGGACTCGCATCTGATATTTTTATTAATTTATTTTCTGAATAATCAAACAAATAATAAATACCTAATGATCGGTCACTATAAGTTTTCAATAAAAACCTATTCTCATCTCTTGAATAACTTACGATTAGAAAATTATCATCCCCTAATTGCTTGATAATTTGCTTTTTTAAATCCTTTGCTTGTTCACTGAAATAATTGGTTTCCCATTTAGAAGTAATGTAATTACAAAAAAACGGTCCATTACTTTTAAATGAATAATCCATATTTTGCACATCAACATCTGGATGAGAAAAAACCACTTTAGTTTCTTTTGCTGATTTTAAATTAAATTCAACAATTGACATTTTATCTCGATTCAAATTAGAAACTGCAAAAATATTTTGATTGTCTGCAGTAAAACATATTGGAGAAAGTGTTTCCTTGAAATTTAAAGTAATTACTTTAACAAAGGGTTTGCTTTCATCTTCTCTAAATAAAATACTTTCATTTACTCCGTCAGTTTCAATAGCCAAGCGGATTTGCCCTTTATGATCTGCTTTCCAAGTAGAAATATTTCCTGGATTTTGAGCAATCATTTTTAAATCACCATTAGCAATATTTAAGCGATATAAATCAAAAAGTGTTTCTGTTCTCTTATTTAAAGTAATGAGTAATTCATTATTGATGATTGGGTCTTGATCAACAAAGCGGATTTTAATTTTTTCAAATGGAGTTAAATCCATTGCAGCTGAACCAGAAATATCTATACTATATAAATGATAATATTCATCTCCTGATTGATCTTTCAGAAACAATAGTTTATTATCATTTGCCCAAAAAAATGTTTTTATATTATTGTTGCTATCAGAAGTAAGTCTGGTAATAACATTTGAATCTATTTTTTGAACAAATAAATTCAAGTGCCCATTGTACATTTGCAAATAAGCTACTTGTTCACCGTTTGGAGAAATTTGCAATTGACTTCTCTCCGCAGTTCTAAAAAAATCTTTTAATGCAATATGGTTGCGGTTACTTTCTTTCTTACAAGAAATAATACCACAAATGAATATTACAAAAACAACTCTTAATAAAATCTTCATCTTTTAAGCTATGCAAAACAATATAACTAATAAAAATACATTTTCCCTAAACAATACAATAAGCTGTAACACGTTTTTTACCCTTAATAGCCTACAAACTGTGAATATTACAATAATGTGTGAATATTTAGTAATACAAACAAAAAAACAGGGTTATTTCTTAAATTAGCCTATTATTTTATTTAGCAATGAAATCATTATTTAGAGCCATTGGTCTATTACTAATTTTAATTCCTTCAGTTACTTTTTCCCAAAAATCAAATAAGGAGCAATTAGCAAAACAATATCTTAAAAACGAAGAGTTTGATAAGGCTACGGATATTTACGAGCAATTACATCAAGAAGATTTGAGTAATAAATTATATTATCAGAATTATTACTCCTTACTTATCAAAACCAATGAATTTGAAAGAGCTGAAAAAATGCTCAAAAAACAAATTAAAAAATTCAACAACTATCCTTTATTTATTATTGACTTAGGACAATTATATATTGTTCAGAAATTAAATGAAAAAGCAAATAAAGAATTTGACAAAGCAGCAAATTCAGTCACTTCAGAAATCAACACTAATAATGATATAGTGTCTAGATTGATGGAATATGAACAGTTTGAATATGCAGAAAAAGCAATACGCAAATCAAGAGCTGTAATGAAGGATCCGGGATTGTTTACTGCTGAATTAGCTAAAATATTTAACATACAAAATAACAAAGCAGGTATAATTGAAGAGCAATTAGACTTATTAGAAATAAATTACTTGAGTATTCAACAAGTGCAAAACTCCTTTCAAGATTACCTATCCGACTCAAAGGATTTAGATTTATTGAAAGTTGCGCTACTTAAAAAATCTCAAAAATCACCAGACAATAATCAATACTATGAATTATTGATTTGGACTTTAATTCAACAAAGAAATTTCGAATCCGCATTAATGCAAACCATTGCTTTTGATAAAAGATTAGGTGAACAAGGTACTAGGGTATTTGCTTTTGCTGATTTTTGTAGGTCAAATAATGCTTTTGATGTAGCTATCAAATCTTATCAATATATCATTGAGTTAGGCGTTTCGAATCCACAATATCAAGAGGCTAGACTACAACAATTAATTACAAGGAAAGATAAAATACTTAGTAACACTTTTACCAACCAGGATTTAGAAACGATAGATATAGCCTATCAAACTTTTTTAAAAGAATATGGAGAGAATTCAACAAGCTCCAGTGCCATGCGTGATTATGCTAATTTATTAGCAATGTATTTAAACAAACCCAATGAAGCGATACAACTTTTAGAAACCATCATTTCAAAAAATTTAGGAAGTAGCATTTTTATAAATAAATGCAAATTAGAGTTAGGAGATATTTATCTAATCAATAATGAAATATGGGAGGCTTCACTTTTGTATGGACAGGTTGATAAAGCCAATAGAGATGAACCTATTGGACAGCAAGCTAAATTTAGAAACGCAAAATTAGCCTATTATACAGGAGAGTTTGATTGGGCGAAGTCGCAGCTAGATGTATTAAAAGCGTCCACTTCACAATTAATTGCCAATGATGCTTTGAATTTAAGTTTATTAATTAGTGATAATAGTAACTTAGATTCAAATACAGATGCCTTAAACAAATATGCACAAGCTGATTTATTAATTGTTCAAAATAAATTCGCACAAGCTGAATTGAAATTAGATAGTATTGATCGCATTTATCCTAACCATGAATTAGCCGATGATATTCTTTGGACACGATCACAAATTGCATTAAAGCAGAAAAAATATAGCGAATCAATAGATTTTCTTTCAAAAATAATTAATAATTATAATGATGGTATTTGGAGTGATGACGCTTTATTTGGTACAGCACAAATTTTTGAATTATATTTGAAGGACCAAACAAAAGCAATGGAGTATTACAAAAAAATTGTTGAGGAACAACCCGGCAGTTTATTTGTTGTTGAAGCTAGAAAAAGGTACAGAATTTTAAGAGGTGATATTCTTTAAAAATAAAAATTTATGATTTTATATAGTGTTACAGTAAATGTTGAAGATGATATTCATGAAGAATGGATTAAATGGATGAAAGAAATCCATATTCCAGAAGTAATGGGAAAAGGATGTTTTATTGAAAATAAAATGATGAAATTATTGGACCCTCCACAAGAGGGACATACCTATTCTTTTCAATACTTTTGTGAGACGATGGATAAATTAAAAGAATATCAATCCAATCACGCTCCTTCTTTGCAGGCAGATTTACAAAATCGATATGCCAATAAATATGCAGCTTTTAGAACAGTATTAGAGGTATTATAAAATGAAAATTACTACTACCCCTATTGAAGGACTTTGGATTATTGAACCCAAAGTATGGAATGATGAACGCGGTTATTTCTACGAAAGTTTTAGAGATGATTTTTTTAAAACAAACCATGCACCAATTAACTTTATTCAAGATAACCAATCATTATCCCAAAAAGGCACTATTAGAGGTTTGCATTTCCAAGCCCCTCCATATGAACAAGCAAAATTAGTAAGAGTATTACAAGGTGCGGTATTGGATGTAGTAGTTGATATCAGAAAAAATTCTCCGACTTATGGTCAATCTTTTTCAGTTGAATTGACTTCCAAAAATCATTTACAGTTTTTTGTACCTGCTGGCTTTGCTCATGGATTTTCAACTCTTGAAGACAATACTATTTTTTGTTATAAGTGTAGCAATTATTATCATAAAGCTGCTGAAGGAGGCATTCGATTCAATGACTTAGATTTAGGTATTGACTGGAAAGTAGAAGGTAAATATATTTCTGAAAAAGATTATGAATTGCCAACATTTAAAGAATTTGTGAGTCCATTTTAAATTTTAGAAAACTAATGCAGCTCTTGCTCCTCCACTAATTCCTAAAAAACCAATTCCAATGTGGGAGTCAATAAGTAAATGCTTTCTCATGAAAAAATCACCTGTTCCTAATCCAACTTTTAATCCAAAATTTTGGGTATAGGTGGTTTCTTTTGGCTCATAGTATCGCATTGCTCCAATTTCTAAACCATAAATACATCGAAATAAATTACCACTCTTATGATTTCCTATGAATAAATCAATGGATTGCAGTTCATACAGTTCTGCTTTCTTTACTTTAAACAATCCATCTCCTAATCTAATTTCATACAACCAACCTTTGGGCCCATATTCTTGTAAGCCAAAATAAATTGAATTTCTACCCGATCCCCAAAACGGCCCAACTGATTCATCGCCACCTGCCCCAACAATTTTATAATATTTTTTATTGATTTTATTGTATTTGAATTTATTTGATCTTCTAATTTCAGAATTTTTATTAGTTGTATTAATTGAATCCAAACTTATATTCTGGCTATAACTTATCTTAAAAAGAAAAATAAAAATGATTGTTAAAAAAAATCTCATAACTGGTTTATAAAAAAGCCCCGAATAAATTCAGGGCTTTGAGATGCACTATGTTTTATGTTTATGTTTATTTCGAATCGTCGTTTAACATTTTATACAACTCATCTAATTTGGGAGTTAAAATAATTTCTATTCTTCTGTTCTTACTTCTTGCTTCAGCAGCATTTGATTTTTCAATTGCCATAAATTCTCCTCTACCTGAAGCCGTTACTCTCAATGGTTCTAATCCTTGCCCGTCAGTTAAAAAGCGAACAACAGAAGTTGCGCGCATTACTGATAAGTCCCAGTTGTCTTTTATTTGTCCCAAGTTTGCAACTTTCATATTGTCAGTATGACCTTCAACCAAAACGTTAATATCTGGTTGGGTTTTTAACACTTTCGCTAATTCAACTAAAGCTTCTTGTCCTTTTTGATCAATCTCAATACTTCCAGTACTGAATAATAATTTATCAGTTAATGAAACATAAACTTTACCATCCTTGATATTTACAGAAAGACCACTTTTGTTAAACCCTAAAAGAGCTTTCGCTAATTTATCACGTAAGGCATTAACAGATTCATCACGTTTCTTCATTGCATCTTCTACTTCTTGAAGACGTTTTTCACGTGCTGCTAAATTGGCTTGAGCGCTTTCTAAATCTTTCAATAATTTTTTAATCTCATCAGTACTATTGGCACGCAATTGTTTGTAATTATCAGACAAGGTACTGTATTGTGAATTTAAGTTTGTCAACTTATCTTTTAACGATGATACTTCTGCTCTTAATGATTGTATTGTATCATTTTTCAATACCATCAATTTATTTAAGCTGTCATTTTTTAAAAGTGAAATGTTTAAATCTGTTTGTAATGAATCTCTTTCATGTTGCATTGCTAAAAATTTCTTTTTAGGTACAACACAAGAAGCCATTAGAATTACGCAGGCAATAGTTGCAAAGTGTGTCAATTTCATTTTCATATTTTCTAGCTGTTTTTAATTTTGATACAAATGAGCGTATACTTTAAAAAATCACTTTCATTTGTTTATAATTATCCGAATCAAATGTAGAACCAAGAAAGCAAGAACTATAATAGGATTTATCAACAAATATGAAAAACTTGGTCACTATTTATCTTTATTTAAAAACTATTTAATTGAAAATAATGATTCAAAGCATCAAAACTCGCTCGATTAGCTACAATTTTATAAATTTGCCTAAATAAATTTGAATAAAATGGAATTCAGAATTGAAAAAGACAGCTTAGGAGAGGTAAACGTTCCAGCTGAAAAATATTGGGCAGCACAAACTCAAAGATCATTACAAAATTTTAAAATTGGTGGACCTGCTGATAAAATGCCAATTGAAATAATTAGAGCATTTGCAATTTTAAAAAAGGCGGCAGCATTAACCAATCAAGATTTAGGTGTTTTAGATGCTGACAAGGCAAAGTTAATTGGAGAAGTTTGTGATGAAATTTTAGCTGGAAAATTAGACGACGAATTTCCATTAGTGATTTGGCAAACTGGTTCGGGCACACAAAGTAATATGAATGTAAATGAAGTTATTGCCAATCGTGGGCATGTACTTAGAGGTGGAAAATTAAATGATGAGGCTAAAGTTCTTCATCCAAATGATGATGTAAATAAATCACAATCATCTAATGACACTTATCCAACTGCCATGCACATTGCAGCTTATAAGCAAGTTGTTGATATTACAATACCTGGATTAGAATTATTAAGAAATACTTTAACAAAAAAATCTGAAGAATATAAAACCATTGTAAAGATTGGTCGTACTCATTTTATGGATGCAACTCCTTTAACATTAGGACAAGAGTTTTCAGGCTATGCACAACAAATCACAAACAGTATAAGAGCAATTAAAAATGCCTTAGAAATGGTGAAGGAATTGGCATTAGGTGGTACAGCAGTAGGAACTGGTTTGAATGCTCCGAAAGGATATGCAGAATTAGTGGCAAAGAAAATTTCAGAAATTAGTTCTTATCCATTTATAACTGCTCCAAATAAATTTGAAGCTTTAGCAGCGCATGATGCTATGGTTGAATTATCAGGTGCATTAAAAAGGGCTGCTGTTGCATTGATGAAAATTGGTAATGATATTAGAATGTTAAGCTCAGGACCAAGATGTGGAATTGGAGAAATTATAATTCCAGATAATGAGCCAGGATCTTCAATCATGCCAGGAAAAGTAAACCCAACTCAACCAGAAGCATTGACTATGGTTTGTGCACAAGTTTTTGGAAATGATGTTGCGGTAACTTTTGGAGGTGCAACTGGTCACTTCGAATTGAATGTTTTTAAACCTCTTATTGCAGCAAATGTTTTACATTCAGCTAGATTAATTGGCGATGCCTGTGTATCATTTAATGATAATTGTGCTGTTGGAATACAACCCAATCATGCTGATATTAAAAAGAATTTAGATAATTCATTAATGTTAGTTACTGCATTGAATACTCATATTGGTTATGATAATGCAGCAAAAATTGCTAAAAAGGCACACAAAGAAAATAAAACTTTAAAAGAAGCTGCTATTGAATTGGGATTACTTACTGATGCTCAATTTAATGAATGGGTGAGACCAGAAAGCATGGTTGGAAATCTATAATTAGAGAAACTTATTTCCTATTAATCCGTATAAACCGTAACTTAACATGTTATGCAACTTTACGGATTAATAGGTTTTCCTTTAGAACATTCATTCTCCCCCGAATATTTTAATCAAAAATTCGAAAGGGAGAAAATTCGAAATTCAGAATATCAATTATTTCCACTTCAACAAATTAATCAAATTTTAGATTTAAAAAGGAATCAACCTTTTTTAAAAGGTTTGAATGTAACTGCTCCCTATAAAGAATCTGTTATTTCTTATTTAGATGAACTTGATCCAGTATCGCAAAAAATTAATGCAGTAAATACCATTAAATGTTTAGCCAATGGAAAATGGATTGGTTACAATACAGATGTATGGGGTTTTGGAAAATCAATCATAAAGTTATTAGATATCAAACCCATGAATGCATTGATTTTGGGTAAAGGTGGTGCTTCAAAAGCAATTCAATTTGTATTATCGAAATTAGAAATTCCATTTCAACTAGTAAGTAGAGAGAAATTAACTAACACCATAACCTATTCAGATTTAAATGTAAATGTGATGGATAATCACCATTTAATAATTAATTGCACACCATTAGGAACATTTCCAAATATAGATGATGCACCTGCAATGCCATTTAATTTAATCACAGATAAACATTTTATTTTTGATTTGGTTTATAATCCATCAGAAACTAAACTAATGAAGGAAGCGAAACAACGAGGTGCAAAAACAATGAATGGAGAAGACATGCTAAAAGAGCAAGCAGAAGAAAGTTGGAGGATTTGGAATGAATAAATTAAGCTTTCTATTTCTTTTGTTTATTCTCTTTGTTATTTCTGCTTGTGATATTGACAGGAATGGAAGTGTGGATATAGTTTTTGATTCAATTAATCAATCAACTTCTAACTTACAAATCGATAGTTGCATAGCTTATCCGCATCTTGTTAGTATTGAGTTTGAAAGAAACTCTACTTCTACAAGTACTACAATATCTAGGTTAGATCCAAAATTAAACTTTCTAGAAAGTAAAAGATATGGTTCAACAGATAATATGGATGCTAACAAATACAAAAAATCAAATCTCGATATTCAGTTTTCAAAAACCAACCCGCAGTTAGGGATTTATTTAGAAGGAACTTATTTTAACAAACGAATTCAATTATCTTTTTTTGAAGATCGCACGATTTCTTTTACTGGTCCTGGTTGTAATATAACAGATGGAGGTAGAGCAACTATGTTGACTAGTATTAATTTTGAAACTTTATTCAGCACTATTACTGAAGAAGATTTAAACAATGCAGTAGTTTCAGGAAATGTAATATTGATAGCAGCTGATCCAAATTTATTTCTTTACAATAAAATTTTGAATCAGTTAGATAAATCTTTTACTATTAGTTTTCGCTAATTGTGTTATTGGAGGAAATTATTTTCAATCCTATTATTCCAATTAAAATACAAAGCAGAAATAATATTCTCCAAAAATCAACCGGTTCATTGAAAATAAAAATTCCAGCAATTACAGTTCCTACTGCTCCAATGCCTGTCCATACTGCATAGGCAGTTCCAAGGGGTAAAGATCTTACTGCATATGCCAATAAACCCATACTTACAACCATAAAGAAAATGGTAATCATACTAGGAATGGTTTTAGTAAACCCTTCTGTATACTTTAACCCAATGGCCCAAGCAATTTCAAAAATACCTGCTAAAACTAAAATTATCCAATTCATATCACATTTTTTGGTTTACTCATTACAAAGAAAGCGAATTAATTTAGGGCTTTAAATAAATTACTGTAATTTACAGCCTATCCAATACAATTATGAGCAACAGATCGGCATTAATGCTAAAAATTCGTCCAATTATTGATTACGACAAAAACATGCCGTCAGTTGAATTAGAACGTTTTCAAAATGAAACTTTAAGACCAGTAGTAAAATTTCAAAATGAATTATTAAAATCATTTTTCCTACACGATTTAGGAATTATAGAATTACCTAAAGGAAGTAGAGATCGTGCTGCATTTATTGAAGAAAGATTGAAGAAAAATCTGACATTAAAAAATGTAATGATTGGAATGATTACAGCTTTATTTACAGAAGAAGAATTTGTAATTTATAAAACTGAAGTAAGTAATATCAATAAGCGAATTGTTAGTTTACTTGTTCAGAGATTGCAAGATCAATTATAATTTTATTAACAGATTTAGTAAGTAATTAAACTTACTAAATCTGTTTGGTTGTTTTAAAAATCAAATTTAATGCCTTGTGCTAAAGGTAACTCAGTACCGTAGTTAATAGTGTTTGTTTGTCTGCGCATATAGACTTTCCAAGCATCAGAGCCTGACTCACGTCCGCCACCAGTTTCTTTTTCACCACCAAAAGCACCACCAATTTCAGCACCTGAAGTTCCAATATTTACATTGGCAATTCCACAATCAGATCCTTCATGAGATAAAAATCTTTCTGTTTCTAAAACATTAGTTGAAAAAATAGCTGATGATAATCCTTGAGGAACATTGTTGTGAATAGCAATTGCTTCATCCAAAGTTTTATACTTCATAATATAAAGTATTGGTGCGAATGTTTCATCTTGAACAATTTGATATTCATTTTTTGCTTCTGCAATACAAGGTTGAACATAACATCCGGATTCGTATCCTTGGCCGGATAAAACTGCTCCACCATATAATATTGTTCCACCTGCTTTTTTCACTTCTTCAATAGCATTGCTAAAACTTTGAACTGCATCTTTATCAATTAATGGACCCACCAAATTACTTGGCTCTAAAGGGTTTCCAATTTTAACTTGACCATATGCTTTCAATAGTTTTGACTTAAATGCTTCATAAACATTTTCATGTATAATTAATCTTCTAGTAGAAGTACATCTTTGTCCGGCAGTACCTACAGCCCCAAATAATACAGCTCTTAAAGCCATATCTTGATCAGCATTTTCAGTAATAATAATTGCATTATTACCACCTAATTCTAATAAACTTCTACCTAAACGTTCACCAACAATTTTACCGACCCGTTTTCCTAATTTAGTTGAACCTGTTGCAGATATTAAAGGAACTCTTTTATCTTCTAAGAATTGATCACCAACATATTTTGATCCTGCGGCAATTAAATTTAAAACACCTTCTGGAACATTATTTGCTTTTAAAACTTTTGCAATAATATTTTGAGTGGCAACTGCACAAAGCATTACTTTTGAACTAGGTTTCCAAACAACTACATCACCACAAACCATTGCCAGCATTGCATTCCAAGCCCATACTGCTACAGGAAAATTAAATGCAGAAATCACACCAACTATCCCAATTGGGTGATATTGATCATACATTCTATGCTTAGGCCTCTCACTATGCATCGTAAATCCATGTAATTGTCTTGAAAGACCTACAGCAAAATCACAGATGTCAATCATTTCTTGAACTTCACCTAAACCTTCTTGGTAGCTTTTTCCCATCTCATAAGAAACCAACATCCCCAAATCTTCTTTTTGTTCACGTAAAGCATTTCCAATCTGACGTACAACTTCACCTCTTAAAGGTGCAGGAATTTTTCTCCAAGCTTGATAAGCAGATTCTGCAGTTTTAATTATTTTTTCATAATCATCTGCAGTACCTTGACTAATCTTTGCAATCATTTTACCATCAACTGGTGAATAAGAACTTAATTCATCTCCTTTGGTATCAAACCAAACTGTTCCAGTAGTAGCCCCTTTATTTACTGCTTGAATTTCTAATCGTTGTATTACTTCTTGAATAGGTTTCATTTTTTATTTTTTAACGATGCAAAAGTACACATAAAATAAAAAAAAGCGTTCTAATTACTTAGTATTGAGCAAAAAGGTAAATATTTCTATGTTTGAATTATTTATTGGCAAAAAAGGCTGTTAACCTTAATATTTATGAAGGTCAAAACTTTTTTTATTAATTGAAATGAATTTCAATTAATAAAAAAATTAAATTCCTATTCTTCTTAATAAATAAAGAGGTTGCAAAGAATTTAAGTTAACCATCACTCTTATGCGTTCTGCAAACTTTGGTTTAGTATTAGTAATCTCTGGAAACAAGCGATCATAAGTAGATATAAACACTGGAAAATACACTTCTATTACATCAGTATAAATTGGGAGATAAAGACCTAAATCATAAGTCACTTGAAAATTTTTGTTAAGGCTTACATCGGGCTGGTAAGAAATATCTGCAAATACACCTACTGGAAAAGGAATTTTTAAAGGCGCTTTAACATTAAATGCGAATAGTTGGTTCACATTGGGAAGATATAGTTGCGATTTAAATCCACCATCACCATTAAAAAATTGTTGTTGTTGAATTTGTGTACGATTAACAAATGATTGATCAAATAAATAATCAATATCACCTGACATAGAAAACAATCCTTCTTGTCCGAATCTGCCTGGGTTTCCTAAACTTACTCCGGCAAAAAATCTAAATGAAACACCTTTATTGGAGTTCAAATATTTTAATTTCACTTCATAGCTTAATGAAATTTTTTCATATGTATCATTATTACTTGATGATACTTCTAAGTTAGCTTTCAATTGTTTAGGAACTCGAATATTCCTATCAATCCTTAAGTAATTTAAAATATGAAAATTACTAGAATAAACGTCTTCAAAATTTGAAAGATTTGAAAGTGAAATTTTTTCATTAAATATATTATTCACAAATCGATAGGTAATATTCTGCGAAATTAAACTTCGTTCAGATGATTGCTTCAATTCAAAATTTGCATTAAATGCAAGCTTCCTAAATCGTTGATAAATATCAATTTTATATTGGTTACCTAAATTATCATAAGCGAAAGATTGCGATTTATTATAGGAGAAACTATTGAACTGAATACTATACACTAAACTTTTAACAAAACTTGGATAAGTATAATAACTCAATCGACCAGTACCATTAAGTTTATTTAGTTTTATACTATAAAAAGGTGCCAAATCAAATTCAAATTTCCTAAAAGGGAAAACATGGTTATATAAAGCTAAACCTGGCATCAACTGGTCAACATGATTGTAAGCAAGAAGAGGCATGTAAAACAATTGACTTCTATCTGGATTTTTCAAACTTGCTAACAATTGAAAATTAATTTTTTCTGTTTTTCTAAAAACACCATTTACTTTCATGGCATTATTGCTTCTCTTTATTTCTGGAATAACATAAAATGGATCAACTTTAATTCGCTTTACATTATGTTTATCAAAAAAGAAAATTGCAGTACCAACATAAGGCTCCATTTTGAAAGTTTCTAACACACTATCTCTCCTATCTAAAGAAGAAATAAAAACAGGAGCAGGAAATACTGATTTGTTTTTCAATTTTACTTGTAATTGTTTTCCTTGTTTTTTGAGGCCTTTAATTTTAAAATCAATGGGGTCATTATATTTGAATAGACTAACAAAAAACCAATCCAAATTTTTTCCACTTACTTCTTGCATTACGGCTTGAAAGTCTTCAGGATAGGGATGCTTAAACTTCCATCTTTCAAAATAAATATGCATTGCTGAATCAAAAACAGGTCTACCTAAATACTCTTGTAAGTAATTTAAAGACAAAGCTGTTTTGGTATACATTATTGCACCATAATTTAATTCAGTAAAATTTTCAGAATGTGTTTGAATGGGTTGGTCTTCATGTTTAGATGCAGCAAACATATAGGTCAAATATTCTTCATACCCTTGAGGAAAATATTTTAGTTTAAAAAAATTATTTAATGCATTACTTTCAATCATTAATTTTTGCTTGCGTGATTGTTTGATTAATCTTTGTTCAAAGAAAGAATTTACACCTTCATCTAACCAACCAAATTCTCTTTCATTACTACCCAATATTCCATAAAACCAATTATGTCCAACTTCATGCACAATAACTGTTTGTAGGGTATTTGCATTTGAGACAGGTCCAATAATGGTAATAGTTGGATACTCCATACCTCCACCAGCACTTAGAGCTCCATCAACAGCTGTACAAACTGAATATGGATAATCACCATTCCATAATGAATAATTATAAATTGCTTCATTGATATATCTAGTTCCCTTCTCCCATTTTTTTGCATTTGGAGGAGTGAAATATGCAAATGTTTTTACTTTCCTTTTTGAATATGGTAATTCTTGTTCACTAGATTTAACTATAAAAGTTTTATCAGCAAACCATGCAAAATCATGAACCTGTTCTTGATGGTAAGAAATTGTTTTGAAAGTTTTTGAAGAAATTACATTAACTTTTGATTTAGATTTGCTAGAATCAATTTTTACTTTTGATAAACTATCAAGAAAAATATTTTCAGATTCGGTTAATAAATTTCCGGTTGCTGCAACAACATAATTTTTAGGTAAAGTTATGTTAACATCAAAGGTTCCAAATTCTGAATAAAACTCACCTTGATCCAAATATGAAATAGGGTGCCATCCTTTACTATCAAACACAGCAGGCTTCGGATACCATTGTGTTATTTGATATGAATTTGCAACATGTCCGAAACGAGAAAATGAATTTGGAATTTTTACACGAAAAGGTGTCGTAATTTCAATGCTTTTTCCAGGAGCGAGGGGAGTATTTAAAATCAACTTACAAACATCAGGAAATTCATCATTGTAAATTACTTGGATTGGATTCCTATCAACTAAAAATGTTAGACTGTCTATATAACCACGTTGTGAATCATTTGAAAAATGAAAAGTGGTTTTTCCATTTTGTAATTCTTGTTTAGCAAAAGGAGTTCGATTGCTTTTATAGGCATTTGGCCAAATGTGAAACCAAATAATTGGAAGAGCTTCTGGTGAATTATTTTTATAGATGATAGTTTCATTTCCATGTAAAAAATGTAAAGTATCATCTAATCGCACATTGATTTGATATTTGACCTCTTGTTGCCAATAATTTTGGGCATAACTATTGAGAATACTTGATATGAAGAGGATTATTGTTAAAAGTGAAAATCGGACAAAGGTTTTTAATTTAATCATATCTAATTATATATCAATTAATTAATAGAGTTATTGAGATGTGTGGAAAACTCAGCTTCTATAAATAAGGGGTAAAAATGCGAAATTAATGTGAAGTAATATGCCATAATGGCAATACTTTTCGTTAATACGATGTTCTTTCACAGATAAATCCAAGGAGATGGACGAAGAATTTGACTACAATGAATCTGAAGACTTAAAGTTTTCAGTAGAACGATACGAAGAGATGATCCGAAACAAGGATCAATATTTTTTTGATGCACAGGCTTTCGAAGGAATCATAGATTATTTTATTGAGAAAAACGATCCCATAAAGGCATTACAAGTGGTAGAATATGCACTTGCACAACATCCATATGCTTCCATTTTCTTAATTAAAAAAGCACAACTTTTCGTTGTTACCAATAGAGCTCAAGAAGCACTTACAATTTTGGAAAAAGCGGAGACATTAGAAAGCTCAAACTCTGATATTTTTTTAATTCGTGGTACTATTTTTGAAAAGTTTGAATTATATGATAAGGCAATTGAGCAATATCATATAGCTTTAGGATTTGCAGAAGACGTTGATGAAATTTATTTACATATAGCCTATGCTTATGAAAACCTAGGTAATTATGATAAGGCTATTGAACAATTGAAACTATGCTTAGAACAAAATATGGAGAATCAAGATGCACTTTATGAGTTAGCATTTTGCTTTGATATTTTAGATAGACCTGAAGAAAGTATCAATTTTTATTTACAGTTTATTGATAACGACCCTTATTCTTTTGCGGCTTGGTATAACTTAGGTAACGCATACACAAAAGCTGAGCTTTTCGAAAAGGCTTTAGAAGCATATGATTATGCAATTATTATTAACGAATCTTTTTCATCAGCTTACTTCAATAAGGGAAATGCATTAGCTAACTTAGAGAGATATGCTGATGCCATCAATGTTTATAAACAAACATTTGAATACGAACAACCTTCAGCTGAAACCTTTTGTAGCATTGGCGAATGTTATGAAAAATTAGAATTGATGGATGAGGCAAGATCTTACTATAAGAAAGCAGTAAAATTAGACTCTACTTTAGCTGATGCATGGTTTGGAATTGGAGTGACACTTGATTCTGAAGATCGCTTTTATGAATCATTGCATTTCTACCATAAAGCCATTAGCATAGATCAAACAGTTCCTGATTACTTTTTTGCATTAGCAGATTCTCACTATAAATTAGGGAATTTTGCGGAAGCAGAAAAATCATATGAGAAAGTTTTAGAACTTACTGAAAATGATATTGAAGTCTGGTTAGATTTTTCAGCACTTTATTACGAACAAAATAAAATAAAGGAAGCCATTTCATGTATGCAAGAAGGAATTAAAGCAAATCCAGATGCTGCTGAATTATATTATAGAATGGTTGCTTATTTATTTAGTGATGGACAATTCAATGAAGCTATAAACTTTTTAGAGACAGGGCTAACTGTTGATCCTGAAAAACATGAAATATTGTTTGAATATTTGCCTCAACTGAAAGAAAATAAAATCATTTTAGAAATTATTAATAAATATATTTTACCCTAAAAATGAAAAGTAATTTCTAAACTGAAATTGCTTTTAGTCTTCAAAATAAATAAACTATAATAGATTAAACTGAGCTCCTGAGTATAGGATTTCCAAAAATAAATTGCCAAATAATTCTTAATTTGCCCCCTTAAATTAAATATTACGAATATGAATTACCATTTATCTCAGCTCCCAACCCGTACCGAAAAACCAAGAAGTAATGGAATGACCATGGTTATGGACAAAGGATTGAGCACACGTGAAGTTGAAAATTTCATTGAAGTAGCAGGACCATATGTTGATATTGTGAAGTTAGGCTGGGCTACCTCTTTTGTTACCCCTGTTTTAGAAGAAAAATTAGCTATATATAAAGCTGCTGGTATTCCAGTTTATTTTGGAGGCACCTTATTTGAAGCTTTTATCATACGTAATCAATATGATGATTATAAAAGAGTTTTAGATAAATATCAATTAGGGCATGCAGAAGTTTCTGATGGTTCAATAATTTTAGACCATTCAAAAAAGTGTGAATATATTCGCGATTTATCAAAAATGGTAACAGTAGTTTCAGAAGTAGGTTCAAAAGATGCAGCAAATATCATGGCTCCATACCAATGGATTGAATTGATGACTGCAGAACTTGAATCGGGATCAGCATATGTTATTGCTGAAGCAAGAGAAAGTGGAAACATTGGTATATATAGAGATTCAGGTGAAGTTAGACAGGGACTAGTTCAAGAACTGCTCACAAAAATTCCTTCAGAAAAAATACTTTGGGAAGCACCACAAAAGGCACAACAAACTTGGTTTATTAAACTATTAGGTGCAAATGTTAATCTAGGAAACATACCTCCTAATGAATTAATTCCATTGGAAACATTGAGACTTGGATTAAGGAGTGATACTTTTCATCATTTCTTAGACAAATAAAAAGAAAAACAACAGTTAAAGGCAATGATTCAAACCAATTCAATGGTTTAGTCATTGCCTTTTCAATTATAAAGAAGTTCAAATCAATATTGAACTTCAAACCAGCATATTCTCTTTTTTTTCTATTTTTGCTCAATGAGCAAGCCATCAATTCCAAAAGGTATGCGGGATTTTTCACCCGAGATTGTATCCAAAAGAAATTACATTTTTGAAATCATAAAAAAAGTTTTCAAAAAATATGGATATCAACCTATTGAAACTCCTACCATGGAAAACCTATCAACTCTTACTGGTAAATATGGTGATGAAGGTGATCAATTAATTTTTAAAGTACTTAATTCAGGAGATTACCTTGCAAAGGTGGATGAAAAAAAATTAGTAGAAAAAAATTATAAATCAATTATTTCTTCCATATCAGAGAAAGCATTAAGATATGACCTTACTGTTCCATTTGCGAGGTATGTGGTGATGCATCAAAACGATATTGTATTTCCTTTTAAAAGATTTCAAATTCAACCAGTTTGGAGAGCTGACAGACCACAACGTGGAAGATATAGAGAATTCTATCAATGTGATGCTGATGTTGTGGGAAGTGATGCATTATTAAATGAAGTTGAATTTATTTTAATTTATGATGAAGCTTTAAGTTTATTAGGTTTAAAAGATTTTGAAATTAAAATTAATAATCGAAAAATACTTTCAGGAATTGCGGAAATAATTGGCAAACCAGAATTGATCATTGACATGACTGTTGCCATTGATAAAATAGATAAAATTGGAATTGAAGGTGTAAGAAATGAATTGTTGGAAAGAGGATTTAGTGATATAGATTTATCAAACTTAGAACCTATATTATTACTAAAAGGCAATAATAAAGAAAAACTTAAATCACTTCATTCGTTTTTAAAATCTTCAACAATTGGAATGAAAGGAATTGAAGAATTAGAAATAGTATTTGAACTTTTAAGTTCGTTTAATTTAAAAAATGCAGTAGTTAATTTAGATATTACTTTAGCTCGAGGATTAAATTATTATACGGGAGCAATTTTTGAAGTTAAAACTAATGAAGTAGCAATGGGGAGTATTGGTGGTGGCGGAAGATACGACGACTTAACGGGAATGTTTGGCTTAAAAGACTTAACCGGGGTAGGTATTTCATTCGGTGCTGATAGAATTTACGATGTATTAGAAGAGCTTCAATTATTCCCCAATAATTTAGATACATCCACCAAAGTTCTAATTACCTATTTTGATGAAAAAGGTTTTAGTTATGCATTACCTATTCTTCAAAAATTAAGAGAAAATGAAATTTCTTCAGAATTATATCCTAATATTAGCAAGATGCAAAAGCAGATGAAATATGCTAATGATAAAAAAATTGAATATGTGATTGTAATTGGTGATGAAGAAATGCAATCAGGTATATTAAGTCTGAAAGAGATGTTAAGTGGAAATCAAGTAAAACTAAACTTGAATGACGCAATTAAATTGTTAAAAAAATAATTAAAGTAAAATCGATAATGCAAAATCACATCATAAGCTCTAGTCATTTAAGTATTGAAAACATTCAGTTGATTCTTTCTTCCAAAGCAAAATTAATTTTGTCGGATGAAACAAAAGAGAGAATTGTAAAATGTAGATTATACTTAGATGAGAAAATGTCAAAAAGCAATTCTCCTGTGTATGGCATAAATACAGGGTTTGGGTCATTATGTGATGTGAAAATTGACGATTCACAATTGGAGCAACTTCAGAAAAATTTAGTGATGTCACATGCTTGCGGAACTGGAGATGAAGTACCGAAGGAACTAGTAAGAATAATGCTTTTGTTGAAAATCCAATCTTTATCTTACGGACACTCAGGTGTTCAATTACAAACTGTAGAAAGATTAATCGATTTCTATAATCATGAAGTGTATCCAATTGTTTATACTAAAGGATCCTTGGGAGCTTCAGGTGATCTAGCTCCTTTAGCGCATTTATGTTTACCACTATTAGGATTAGGAGAAGTTGAATTAAATGGTGAAAGAATTTCAGGAATGACCCTTTTGAAAAAAATGGAATGGCACATCGTTCAATTACAATCGAAAGAAGGGCTTGCATTGTTAAATGGAACCCAATTCATGAGTGCATATGGGGTATGGGCAATTATTCAATCGAAAAAATTAGCGGAGATGGCTGATAATATAACTGCTATTTCCTTAGATGCATTTAATTGTAGACTTGATCCATTCAACAATTTAATACACCAGGTTAGACCGCACAAAGGACAAATAGCCACTGCTAAAAATATTCTACAAAAATTAAAAGGCAGTGAAATTGCAAATCAAATAAAAACACAAGTTCAAGATCCATATTCATTTCGATGTGTACCACAAGTACATGGTGCTTCAAAAGATACCATTGAATATGTGGATTCTGTTTTTACAACTGAAATTAATTCAGTAACTGATAATCCAAATGTTTTTCCTGATGAAGATTTAATTATTTCAGGTGGAAATTTCCATGGACAGCCATTAGCATTGGCACTTGACTTTCTTGCCATAGCAATGGCTGAATTAGGTAATATTTCTGAAAGAAGAACCTATCAATTAATTTCAGGCGCTAGAGAATTACCTGCATTCTTGGTAGAAAATCCAGGTTTAAATTCAGGCTTTATGATTCCTCAATATACAGCAGCATCAATAGTTAGCGAGAATAAACAATTATGTACTCCAGCTTCAGTTGATTCGATTGTTTCGTCGAATGGACAAGAAGATCACGTAAGTATGGGAGCAAATTCGGCAACAAAACTACATCGTGTAATTTTAAATATTGAAAGAATATTAGCCATTGAATTAATGAATGCAACTCAAGCTTTAGAATTTCGCAGACCTTTAAAATCATCAGATGCTAATGAAACTATAATTGCATCCTACAGAAAATCAGTTGCGCGAAATTCAAAAGATCGAGTGTTATCAATTGATATTCAAAAATCAGTGGAATTCATTCAAAATTTTTCTTAAATAGTCAAGTATAATTTAAAACTTAAATTTCTTCCCATATTATAAATGCCAGTATTGCCTGTGGCAAAGTTTGTTGGGGCCGTTCTCAATCTGCTTAAATGATTTTGATATGCAACGTTTGTTAAATTATCAATACTCAAATAGCAACTTAGCAATCGTTTTGAATTTTTAAATAAATTCAAATCCGAACCAAGTCCTAAACCAAACAAAGTGTAACCAACACTTTTTGATTCCGTACCATAGGCTGCATAAACTCTATTTTGATTGAAATAGCTATCCATACTTGCTTTCAAATAACTATTCTTTAAAATTTTATTTACATTTTTGAATTGTGCTCGCAATTCTAAACGATAATGTGGAGCTGGAATAAAAGGCAAATATTTTGTTGAGTCACTTTGATTAAACTGCAAAGCATTAACAAAAGAAAAGCCATTCTCTATATGTAACCAATCTATAGGATGTGGATGCAAATCTATTAAGAGTTCTGCACCCCACAATCTTGCATTCCCTTGTGTAAACTTATATGCTGGGGTTGGATCAGAAATATCTGGAATAGAATCACCCCCATTTAAGCCTAATAGTTTCTCAGAATAAATATAATTCTGAATAAAATTAACATATGGACTAATTTCAATATTCAAATGGTCAGAATTAAAATAATATGCCAAATCAATCTGATGATTATATTCTGCTTTCAAATTATTGTTTCCATACTCATATCTAAATGATCCCTCGTGTTTTCCATTTGAAGAAATCTCTGAAATATTTGGTGCACGGAAACCTCTACTGAAATTAAATTTGAAGTTCGAGATTTTATTTGGTTGATACGTAATTCCAGCTGCGCCAGAAAAGCTATTATACTGATTAACTAATGAACTAAACTTAATACTATTTATTCCCGTGTCAATGGAAATTGGTACACCATTCTGATCAAGTCGAAGCTGTTGAATGCTGATAGATCTATTATCTATTCTTGCTCCAATTGAAAGTCTTAACTTGGCATTTAAGCTTTTTTCTGAAGTTAAAAAATAACCTAAATCCTTTTGGAAGTATTCGGGAATCAAAAACTCCACTCCTTTATTAATATTCCATTGCATCATTCCGTTCAAACCTGTGCTTGATTCCCAACCTTTCCATTTTTGAAAATTATATTTCAAAGCATAATTGAATGTCTTTAAATCAAAATATAAAGCTGTTTCAGATGGAGATAATAAATTAGAATATTCTCTACGCAAATTTTGTTGAAATGCAATGTCCAAATTAAAAGATCCTTTATCAAAAACATAAAAAGTGTTGGAAACAATTTTTTGATGAGTAATCTTTTGAAAAGGAAAGTTAATGGTATAAGAATTTAAATCTTTATTTGTAACCTTTAAAGTTTGCAAAATTCCAGAAGGATCTACAAACTGTTTAACAAAGGCACCTGTGCTATCTCTTTCTCCTTCAGGCAAAGCAATTTTTTGATTAAAGGAACTAATTGACAATTGACTGTATCCCCACTTCCTATTGACCCCCAAGCTAAGATTCATATCAAATTCATTGAACATAGAATTAAATACTTTACCATCTAATTTATTTGAAAAATTCCCAGCATCTTTTCTCGTTAGTCTTGCACTCCATTGAAAATTTTTCAAACTTCCCATGTTTGAAATTGATGTTGCAAATAAATTATTATTTGTTTGATAATTACTCACGAAACTAGTTTTGATTTCGTTTTCAGGCAAAGAGTTTGCTGAAATAAAATTGATGACACCAGCAATTCCATCTGAACCATAAATTAAACTTCCAGGTCCTTTAACGATCTCAATTCTATCAACATTGAATTCATCTAATTCAATACCATGCTCATCACCCCATTGCTGACCTTCTTGTCTCACTCCATTATTTAAAGTTATAATTCTATTATAACCGAGGCCTCTAATAATTGGCTTTGAAATAGCTGCTCCTGTTGAAATTTGTGAAATTCCAGGTATAGATTTTAGTGCATCAATTAAATTTGTCGCAGTGTTTTGTTTGAGATAAAGATTATCAATTGATTTTATCACAACAGGATTTAATTTTATTTCTGTTGACCGACCAATTCCTGTGGTTACCACTTCATGCAATTCAGCAATGTTTTCTTTTAAATTAAAATCATGAACAACATTGCCTGAAATATCAATTGAAAGTACAATAGTTTCATAGCTTATGAACTTTACTTCTACCAAGAATTTACCCTTTGGCAAATCTTTTATTTCAAAAAAGCCAACTTGATTGGAAGTTGTGCCCTTTTTTAATTCAGGTAGATAAATGCTTGCACCTACTAATTTTTCTTTGGTTTTAATTTCAACAATATTTCCACTTAAGGAATTTTGAGCATTCACAGAAAAAGGAATGATAAATATATATAACAGTCTGATGACTTTATTCATGACAAAAAGAATTATAAAATAAAAAGGAATTGATTAATTAAAATAAATTAAGCAGCAAATACTGGAGGTGCTTTATTTTTATTTAATTGAATAGAGTTGAAAAAATAAAATTCAAGAAAAAAGAATTTAAGAGAATGTTCAACTTTTTTAAACTGATAAGCATCAAATTGATTTACATAATTTGAATTATAAATTATGCTATCACAGGCAAAACAAGATTCTTCAAAAGTATGAATGTGGTGTTTGCTGTGGTCTTTTTCTTTCTTAAATTTCGAAGGAATTGCTGAAGCTACGTCACAAACATTTTCGTGTTTATGATGATGAAGAGTTGCAAACGGGAAGTTAATGAAAGCCAATACAGCCAACATCAATATTGAAAACCCATTTTTAAAAGAAATTCTCTTCATTTACTTACAAAAGTAAAACAAATAAACTACAATTGAATTATTGTAGAATTCCTTAATTTAGCGGTTTGAAATTCAAAATTATGTCAGTAAAAAACGAAACAATAGATTTATCACTTACAAAAACACCAACGGGTAATAAATTAACTTGTAAAGGGTGGGTTCAAGAAGCGGCGTTAAGAATGCTATTGAACAATTTAGATCCAGAAGTGGCTGAAAGGCCTGAAGAATTGATTGTTTATGGAGGCAGAGGGAAAGCAGCTAGAAATCCTGAAGCATTTTATTTAATTCTAAAAGCCTTAAAAGATTTGAATGATGATGAAACATTATTGATTCAATCTGGAAAGCCAGTTGGAATTTTACCTACACATAAAGATGCTCCTCGTGTAATTATTTCAAACTCACAATTAGTGCCAAAATGGGCAACCTTTGATTATTTCAATGAATTGGAGGAAAAAGGATTAATTATGTATGGGCAGATGACTGCTGGATCATGGATTTATATTGGTTCACAAGGAATTGTTCAAGGAACATATGAGACTTTTGCTGCTGTTGCTAGAAAACATTTTAATGGCACTTTAAAAAATACGATTTCTGTTACTGCTGGTTTAGGTGGGATGGGTGGAGCACAACCTTTGTCTATTACGATGAATGAAGGTGTTTGTTTAGCAGCAGAAGTGGAAGAATGGCGAATCCAGAAAAGAATTGACACTCGTTATATTGATGTAATGATACATGATATTGATGAAGCTATTGATCGTGCATTAGAAGCAAAAAAGAATGGTGAAGCATTATCAATTGGAGTGGTATGTAATGCGGTTGATTTATTAGAAAGAATGTTAATTAGAGGAGTAACACCGGATGTCTTAA
Organism: Sphingobacteriaceae bacterium; assembly: GCA_965279595.1. Taxonomy (GTDB): domain Bacteria; phylum Bacteroidota; class Bacteroidia; order Sphingobacteriales; family Sphingobacteriaceae; genus CAIKLP01. Next base: position 1,099,466 of record OZ257246.1, on the reverse strand, counting down.
CAGATCAAACTTCTGCCCATGATCCATTGGTTGGTTATTTCCCACAAGGGCTTTCCGTTGAGCAAGCAAAAGTATTAAGGGATACAAATCCAGATGAATACATAAAAAAATCATATGCTACCATGGCGCATCATATCAAGCTAATGATAGAGATGCAAACAAGGGGTGCAATTACATTTGATTATGGAAATAATTTACGCGGAAGAGCATTGGAAGCTGGGGTAACAAACGCATTTGATTTCCCTGGATTTGTTCCAGCTTATATTCGTCCATTATTTTGTGAAGGAAAAGGTCCATTTAGATGGGCTGCATTATCGGGAGATCCACAAGATATTTATGAAACCGATAAATTAATTTTGGAACTGTTTCCTGAAAATAAAGAATTGGCTAGATGGATTCATATGGCACAAGAAAGAATTGCTTTTCAAGGATTGCCTGCAAGGATCTGTTGGTTAGGACAAGGTGAAAGAGAAAAAGCAGGTTTGGCATTTAACAAATTAGTAGCTGATGGAAAAGTAAAGGCACCATTAGTTATAGGCAGAGATCATTTAGATACTGGATCTGTAGCTTCTCCTAATCGCGAAACAGAAGCAATGTTGGACGGCTCAGATGCCATTGCCGATTGGCCAGTATTAAATGCTTTAATCAATACTGCAGGTGGAGCTAGTTGGGTTTCTTTACATCATGGCGGAGGAGTTGGTATAGGTTATTCGATACATGCAGGAATGGTAATTGTTGCAGATGGAACGGAAGAAGCAGCTGTTAGAATTAAAAGAGTATTACATAATGATCCAGCAATGGGTGTTATCAGACATATGGATGCAGGTTATGATATTGCAAAAGATACAGCGAGGAAGCATCGGTTAGATATTAATGAGAGGCTGAAATAGGTTTCATCCGAATCGGTGGCATGGCTTAAGCCATGCCACCGATTTATTAAAAATTATTGCATTTCCAACTGCACTTCTACAAGATTATTTTTAATCCTTCTTCATAACGGTTGTACCAGCCTCTCCTATCTATTACTTTTCCAGAAATTTTAAAATATGAAATTTCTAGAAAATGAAACTTACCACGTTTTTAATAGAGGAAATAATAAACAAAATATTTTCTTTTCAGATGAGAATTACAATTATTTCTTAACCAAAATTAAAAGGTATATAAAACCTCATTGTGATATTTTAGCATATTGTTTAATGCCGAACCATTTCCATTTATTAATTTCTACACATGGGAAAGAAGAAACAGCATTGCTTACAAGTGGATTGCGTATTACACTTAGTTCCTACAGTCAAGGAGTAAATAAAAGTCGTAAAACTACTGGGTCTCTTTTTCAACAAAACACCAAAAAGAAAATGGTAACTTTATATGATAATGGTAAATATTTAAAAACTCTTTTTGATTATATTCATATGAACCCAGTAAATGCTAAACTAACATCTGAACCTGAAGAATGGGCATATAGTTCATACAGAGAATATCTTCATTATTTAAATTCTAAAGAAAATTTTTCTAATGCATTACTTTCTCAAATAACGTTAAATCACTTACAAACACTACTTATAGATTTTGAAACAATAATTAATTAATTTTAGAACATGAGCGAATATATTAATGTTGCATTAACAAATTTTAAAACTTACAAAGCACTTGCAGATAATTCAATTAACCAATTGAATGACGATGAACTTTATAAATCTCAAACTAAAGAAGACAATTCAATTGCAATAATTATGCAACATATGATTGGCAATGCAAAGTCTAGATTTACTGATTTTTTTACAACAGATGGAGAAAAACCAAACAGAAATCGTGATGAAGAATTTAATGAAAGAGAAACAAATAGAATACAACTTTTAGCTGATTGGGAAAATGCATGGAACATTGTTTTTGAATTGTTGAATTCAATGACTGAAGAAGATTTATTTAGAGAAGTTGTAATTAGAAAAGAAAAACAATCAGCATTAAAAGCAATCAATAGACAAGTTGCTCATTATGCCTATCATGTAGGTCAAATAGTATATTTAGCTAAGCACTGGAAAGGCAGCAATTGGATTACACTAAGTATCGCAAAAGGAAAATCTGAAGAATACAATAAAGGTTTGATGAAATAATTCTAATAATATTTAGCTACCAATTGATAAAAATTAAAATTTGGATTATCACATGATAATTCAATTTCATTCATCAACTTAGATTTATCAACCAATTTCATTTTATTATTTTGAATTAACTTAAAAGCCTTTTCTGTTAATAAAAAAACTTTTTTTGATTTAGATGGATGTTCTCTGTGTAAATGTATTTGTTTAATCAATTCACTAATTCCTTCATTTTTTTGAGCTATTGTTTTAAGAACAGGAATTTCCCAATCATTCAAAACTCTTTCATGAAGCATTTTATTTAAACTATTTACAAAATTATCTGCGCCGTCTCTATCTGCTTTATTAACCACAAAAATATCTGCAATTTCCATTATTCCTGATTTGATTCCTTGAATTTCATCACCAGATTCAGGCACTAATACTACAATAGTTGTATCCGCTAATCCTACAATCTCAATTTCAGATTGTCCAACTCCAACAGTTTCAATGATTATAACATCGAAAGGGAAAGAACGCATAACATCAGTAATCTCAATTGTTTTAGAAGATAGTCCACCTAATGATCCACGTGTAGCTAAAGACCGAATAAATACATTTTCATTTAAAAAATGAGAACTCATTCTAATTCTATCACCTAACAATGACCCTAGATTGAATGGTGAGGTTGGGTCAATTGCAATCACTCCAACTCGTTTATTACTTAAAACATAATCTGAAATAAGTGCATTTACCAATGTGCTTTTACCAGCACCTGGAGGGCCAGTAATTCCAATAACTGGAATTGAATAATTTATTTTGATTTTGCCAAGAAAATCAAAATACCCTTCATACTCATTTTCAACTCCACTAATGGCACGAGCTAAGGCACGATAATCACCTGAGATTAAATTCTGCTCAATTTCATTCCAATTAGTCATTGATTTAAGTAAATTAGCCACAAATAAACAAAATATTATAGCTATCGCATAAAAACATTCACAATTATGAAAGTAACTGGCTTTACCTTTATTAGAAATGCGATAAAATACGACTATCCAATTATTGAAGCAATAACATCAATACTTCCAATTTGTGATGAATTTGTTGTTGCGATTGGACAATCAGAAGATGAAACGGAGCAGCTCATTCAATCAATCAATTCAAATAAAATAAAAATAATTCATACCGTTTGGGATGATAGCTTACGTGAAGGAGGCAGAGTACTTGCATTAGAAACAGACAAAGCATTTAATTCAATCAGTACAAATACAGATTGGTGTTTTTATATTCAAGGCGATGAATGTGTTCATGAAAAATACCTTCCAATTATTCAAAAAGCAATGGAGGATAATCTTTCAAATAAAAAAGTAGAGGGTTTGTTATTTGATTATTTACATTTTTATGGATCATATGATTTTATTGGCAATTCAAGACGCTGGTATAGGAATGAAATACGAGTAATTAGAAATAATAAAAACATAAACTCATTTAAAGATGCTCAAGGTTTTAGAATTGAAGGTCGAAAATTAAATGTTAAAAAAATTGATGCAACAATTTATCATTATGGTTGGGTAAAACATCCAAGCAAACAACAAGCTAAGATTGCAAGTTTTAATAAACTTTGGCATAGTGATGAATGGATGAATAAAAATATTCCAGATGTAAATGAATTTGATTATTCGATGATAGATGGTGTTGACAAATTTGAGTTTACACATCCAAAGGTTATGCAAAATAGAATAAATGCAATCAATTGGAAATTCACATTTGACCCATCAAAAAAAAGAATGAAATTTAAGCATAGGGTTTCAAGAGTCATAGAGCGTTTCACTGGAATAAGATTAGGGGAATATAAAAATTATCGAATTATTAAATGACAAAAAATAATAATATATCTGCCGTAATCATTACGCTTAATGAAGAATTAAATATTGAGCGTTGTATATTATCCCTATTACCTTTTGCTGAAGAAATAATTGTTATCGATTCAGGAAGTACAGATCGTACAAAGGAAATTTGCGAAAAACATAAAGTAAAATTTATTTATCAAGAATGGAAAGGATACGGAAACACAAAAAATATTGGCAATCAATTAGCAACTAACAATTACATTTTTTCTATTGATGCAGATGAAGAAGTATCAAGCGAATTATTAGAATCAATATTGTCAATTAAATCGAATTTGAATGGAGCCTATTCAATCAATAGATTAACTAATTATTGTGGCAAATGGATAAAACACAGTGGATGGTACCCAGACAGAAAAGTAAGGCTTTTTGATAAAAATAAAGTGAATTGGAATAATGAAGAAGTTCATGAATCACTTTCCATTAATGATGAAAAAGTTAACTTTATAAAAGGTGATTTATTACACTACTCTTATACTTCCATCTTTAATCATATTGAAAAATCTGTTCATTATGGAAAACTTGCTGGCATTCATTTATTCAATTCTAATAAGCCAGCAAATTGGTCAAAAATTATTTTTAGTCCGTTTTTTAGATTCATCAAAGACTATATTATTAACAAAGGATTTTTAGATGGTGCATATGGTTTCTTCATAGCCTACACTGCAGCCTATTCTATCTTCATTAAATATTTTACGCATTATCAACTTCAGCAAACTAAAAACAAATGAAGTCTGCATTAATTATTGCTACTTATAATTGGAAAGAGGCATTAGAATTATGTTTGCAAAGTGTATTGGCTCAAGAAGTGCTTACAGATGAAATTATCATTGCAGATGACGGTTCAAGATCGGACACCAAAGATTTGATTCAAAAATATCAAGTATTATTTTCCATCCCGCTTATTCATGTTTGGCATCCTGATAATGGTTTTCAATTATCACAAATTAGAAATAAAGCAATTGCCAATTCAAGTGCGGACTATATAATTCAAATTGATGGAGATTTAATTCTTCACAAAAAATTCATCAAAGATCATTTAAGAATTGCTGAAAAAAGAAGATACATTAAAGGAAGCAGAGTATTGATTAATCAAACCAAGTCTTCGCAAATACTAATTTCTAAGTCTATAAAACTTTCATTTTTTTCAAATGGAATTACAAATAGATTAAATGCTTTACATATAACATTGTTACAAATATTTTTTGGTGGGAAAATAAAAGACCCTATGAAAATTAGGGGATGCAATATGTCTTTTTGGAAAGAAGATTTTATTAAAGTAAATGGATATAATGAAGCAATGGTTGGATGGGGTAGAGAAGATAGTGAACTAGCTATGCGTTTTATTAATTCAAAGATATTTGGAAAAACTTTAAAATTTGGAGGGATTGCATTTCATATTTATCATCCTGAAAATTCAAAATCAGCATTAAGTGTAAATGATGAAATATTGGAGAATACTATTGTGGAAGAAATTACTTCTTGTGCAAATGGCTTAGACAAATACTTTTAATCTAGCCATTCATTCGGCTTTGCAAATAAAAACAAACAATTAAAAAATGCGTAAAAAGTAACGCCAGCTTGTGTTTCAATGGTGTCTTCCATAGTTATTGACAATAGAAATGCTACAAAAAAGATCACATAAAAATAATCCAAGTATTTCTTATTCCAAAAAATCGGATACACAATTGCATAAATAAAAACTAGCAAACCAATTATTCCAAAGGTTAAAGCAATAGTTAAAAACTGATTATGTGCTCTATGTTGATATTCCTTATCAATCAAATTTGGGTGCGCTAAATAATAATTATTATAAGCATCTTCTACATCACCTGTTCCTATTCCAATTATTGGAGCGGATTTAAAAATTTCAACTCCAACTTTCCAATAAACAAATCTTTGACCAATGGATTGTCCATTTGCACTTCCACCTTTTCTGTAATTATTTACTTCAGATACTACTTCATCTGCTCTTTGTTTAATTGCAGGTATTCCGAAATAGGATGCTATTGGCAAACCAAAAACAAACAAAATTAAAATTGCTGTCAACCATAACTTTTTTTGTTTTATAATAACATAAAAACATCCAATTGCTATTAAAATAAAAAATACTAAAATTCCCATTCTTGTTCCCATAATACCATTAAAGGCAAACATCCAAATAGCAATTGAAAACCAAATCAAATTTGTAAAAGATAATTGCTTCCAATTATTTTTTGCTATCAAATAAATACATGAAAAAGCTGCAAAGCAATTGAATAAGCCCAACCTTATATGAGACATAAAAGTTGATATATTTCTTAACTCAGTAATTTCATTCCCAAAATATTTCCAATAAATATAAAATGCATAGAATGAAGAAACTAAAGCAGTAAAAATTAATGTCTTCAAAACAACTTTAAATTCTGATTCAGATAATTGCTTGCTGCTAATAAATACAAAAGGTAAAATGAAAATTGGTAGCTTAATTTTTAAATCCTTTAAAGCATATTGAAAATTGCTTGTATAAATTAAACCTATGAGATGAATAAAAAAAACACTTAGTAAAACCCAAAATATTTTGGATTGAACTAATTTATTCCACTTTGATTTTAAGTCACCTTCAACAAGCCAATTAATAACTAACAAACCCATCCCAATACTATTAATTGCAGGTGCAAAAAATACACCGACAATTACCATGCAAATAAAAAAAACATGAGCTTTATGAAATGGGAATTTGTTTAGCATAATCTAAAATAAAAAAAAGCCCCGATAAATCGGAGCTTTTCATAAAATGTATTTCTTTAAGCTAATTTACGTTTGACTTCAACTTGTTCAAAAGCTTCAACAATATCACCTACTTCAATATCATTAAAGTTTTGAATATTCAATCCGCACTCATAGTTAGTTGCTACATCTTTCACATCATCTTTGAAACGTTTCAAAGATGCCAATTCACCTGTATGAATCACAACACCATCTCTAATAATTCTAATTTTATTGTTTCGATTAATCTTACCATCAAGAACCATACAACCTGCGATTGTACCTACTTTAGTAATTTTAAACGTTTCACGAATTTCAACATTGGCAACAACTTTCTCTTCAAATTGAGGAGCCAACATACCTTCCATTGCTGATTTAATTTCATTGATTGCATCATATATAATTGAATACATACGAATATCAATTTGTTCCTGTTCAGCTAATTTACGAGCATTTAAAGAAGGCCTAACTTGGAAACCAATAATAATTGCATCAGAAGCAGAAGCTAACAATACATCGGATTCTGAAATTTGCCCAACTGATTTATGAATGATATTAATTTGGATTTCTGCAGTTGATAATTTCAACAATGAATCAGATAATGCCTCGATTGAACCATCCACATCACCTTTCACAATTATATTTAACTCTTTAAAGTTTCCAATTGCTAAACGACGACCAATTTCATCTAAAGTAATATGTTTCTGTGTACGAATACCTTGTTCACGTTGTAATTGTAATCGTTTGTTTGCAATTTCTCTTGCTTCAACTTCACTCTCTAATGAATTAAATTTATCACCTGCCTGAGGTGCACCATTCATACCTAAAACTTGTATTGGTTGAGAAGGTCCAACAGACTCAATCTTCACACCTCTTTCATTAAACAATGCTTTTACTCTTCCACTATAACATCCTGCTAAAATTGGATCACCAACTTTTAAAGTTCCTGCTTGAACTAAGATGGTAGTAACGATTCCTCTTCCTTTATCTAATGCAGCTTCAATTACTGTACCTACAGCATGCTTATTGGGATTTGCTTTTAAGTCTAAGATTTCTGCTTCTAATAATACTTTTTCTAAAAGTACATCAACATTTAATCCAGACTTTGCCGAAATTTCTTGACACTGATATTTTCCACCCCATTCTTCTACTAAAATATTCATAGCAGAAAGTTGCTCTCTCACTCTATCTGGATTTGCTCCAGGTTTATCAATTTTATTAAGTGCGAAAATAATTGGCACACCAGCAGCTTGTGCATGGTTGATTGCTTCTTTTGTTTGAGGCATCACACTATCATCCGCAGCAATAACAATAATTACTATATCTGTTACTTTCGCACCACGTGCACGCATTGCTGTAAAGGCTTCGTGACCTGGAGTATCTAAGAAAGTTATTTTCTTTCCACTTTCTAATTGTACTTCATATGCACCAATATGTTGTGTAATTCCACCAGCTTCACCAGCAATTACATTTGCCTTTCTTACAAAGTCTAGAAGCGAAGTTTTACCATGATCCACATGTCCCATTACGGTAACAATTGGCGCACGGAATAATAAATCTTCAGGTTTGTCGGCTTCAATAAATTCAGCTTCTTGATCTTCAGTTACATTTATAAACTGCACTTCATATCCAAATTCATCAGCAACAATTGTTAATGTTTCAGCATCTAATCTTTGATTGATTGACACGAACATTCCCAAACTCATACAAGTTGAAATAACTTGAGTTACTGGAACGTCCATCATTTTTGCTAACTCATTTGCAGTAACGAATTCAGTAACTTTTAATATTTTAGATTGTAATTCTTGTTCTAACGCAGCGGCTTCAGCATTTGCAGCAATATCATCTCTCTTATTACGACGCATTTTTGTACGCTGTGCAAATTTACTTGATTTTCCTGCGCCACTTAAACGTGCTAAAGTTGCTTTAATTTGATCCTGAATTTCTTTCTCTGTAGGTTCTGCCTTTGGAGTATTAGGATTATTTCTAACAAATGGTTTTCTTCTTTCACCTGAACCTGGAGGTCTGCTTCCATCTGCTGATCGCACGTGTGGCGGTCTTTGGCTAGCTGCTGATCCAGTTCCTGGACTATTAATATGTGGGGTATTTGTTTTTGGTGCTTCTTTACGTTTACGCTTTTTCTTTGATTGGTCAGCTGCATTTCCTGATGAACTTGCAATTGGAGTAGCTTTTTTCTTAGCGGCAAATTGAGATAAATCAATAGTTCCAATAATATTGGGACCAGTTAATTTTTGTGCCTTTGCTCTAATAACTTCATCATCTATTACTGCTTCATCTGATTCAACGTTTTCAATTACTTCCGGAGCCTTAACCTTTACTTCTTCTACTTTCTCTGGTTTTGCAACCTTCTCCACTTTTTTCGGAGCCTCTGGTTTTTTCTCAACAATAATTTCTTCTTCCTTAACTTCAACTGGTTTAGGAATTTCTTTTTTTACTTCAACAACTTTTTCTTCAACTACAACCTTAACTTCTTCTACTTTTTTTGTTGGTTTTATTTTTGTTTTTTCACGCTCCGCTTTTTCTTCAACCTTTTCAGATTTTGTTTTCTTATCTGGACGCGTTTTTGAATTTACTTTATCTAAGTCAATTTTTCCTACAATTTTTACTGATGAAGTTGATGGTTCAACAATCTCTTCAGTAACAGGAGCAACTGGTTCTTTTTTTGTTTCTTTAACAGGTTTTTCTTCAACAACTGCTACAGGTACTTCTACATTTGCAGTAACATTTTTAATTAAGATTTCATCTTCTTGATCTAAATCAGGTATTGATTTGGAAGATGGAGTAGGAGTTACCTCAACTACATCATCTCTACGCATTTTACCAATAGCAATACTTTTCGCTTCTTCTTTGATTGATTTATCGAATTGAAAATCATTCATAAGAATCGAATACTGCTCTTCTGTTAACTTAGTTGTAGGCTTATTGTCTATTACAACACCTTTCTTTCCAAAGTGTTCCACAATAGTGCCTAAGCTTAAGTTAAATTCCTTAGCCGCTTTTAATAGATTTATTTTTTTGTCTTCTGACATTTATTAATTTTTGTGCAAATATGCGGTTTTTATTTCTATTTGATGCTAAAAAGCCATTCTTTACCTGTTCAAAGAATGGCTTTTATTTTATTCAAACTCTGCCTTTAATATATTTAAGACGTCCTTAATTGTTTCCTCTTCTAAGTCTGTTCTTTTTACCATATCTTCAATAGACAAGGCTAATACGCTTTTTGCTGTGTCACATCCAATGGCTTTTAACTCATCAATAACCCAGCTTTCAATTTCATCTGAAAACTCATCTAAATCAACATCCTCATCATCTTCATCATTTTCACGATAAACATCAATTTCATAACCAGTTAATTTACCGGCAAGTTTAATGTTGTAACCACCTTTACCAATTGCCAATGAAACTTGATCTGGTTTCAAATAAACTGAAGCTCTTTTAGTTTCATCATCCAATTTAATGCTTGTAATTTTCGCAGGGCTTAACGCTCTCTGAATATACAATGACAAGTTATTGGTATAGTTGATAACATCTATATTTTCATTCTTCAATTCTCTTACTATACCATGAATTCTTGACCCTTTCATACCCACACAAGCTCCAACTGGATCAATTCTATCATCATATGATTCTACAGCTACTTTAGCACGCTCACCTGGTTCGCGAACAATCTTTTTAATTGTAATCAAACCATCAAAAACTTCAGGAACTTCTTGTTCAAATAATCTTTCTAAAAATTCAGGTGAAGTTCTAGAAATAATAATTCTTGGGTTATTGTTTTGCATCTCAACACGAAGAACTGCAGCTTTTACAGTTTCACCTTTTTTGAAAAAGTCAGCTGGAATTTGCTCTGTTTTTGGTAAAATTAATTCATTACCATCATCGTCCATAATTAACATTTCCTTTTTCCAAACTTGATAAACCTCACCAGTTACAATTTCACCAGTTCTGTCTTTATATTTTTTGAAAACTTCATCTTTCTCTAATTCTAAAATTTTAGAAACTAATGTCTGTCTTGCAGCAAGTATTGCTCTTCTACCAAAACTTTCTAAAGTAACTAACTCAATTGCATCATCGCCAACTTCTAAATCTGCATCAATCAATTTTGCTTCTGCAATTTCTACTTCTAAGGCATCGTCCTCAGAAAAACCATCTTCCATCACTCTTCGTGATCTCCAAATTTCCAAGTCACCATTATCTGTATTTACAATGATATCGCAGTTTTCATCAGTTCCATATTTTTTACGCAACATGCTTCTGAAAACATCCTCCAACACACTCATCATGGTTGGCCTGTCAATATTTTTGAATTCCTTAAACTCTTGAAAGGAATCAATCAAATTGATATTATTCATATGTATTTATTTTATTTCTTTATTTAAATGTGATACTAATCTTTGCTTCTTGAATTTCAGAAAAAGATATTTCTCTATTCACCAATTCCAATTTTTTCCCTTTTTCTTTTTTCTTTTCTTCTATACTTATTTTATCAGAAGTTATTGATTGTAATTCACCTTCCAATAAACTTCCATCAATCAACTTCATTGCTAAAGTTCGACCAATATGTTGTGAATATTGCCTTGAAAACTTTAAAGGATAATCAACACCTGGAGAAGAAACTTCTAATGAATGTATTGCATCATTCAAATTATCTTCTTCCAATTTCTGATTGATATATCTACTCACTTTTGCACAGTCTTCAATTTTAATTCCCAAATCACCATCAAGTAAGATAATTGCCTTTTTTTGTGACAATACTTTTAATTCGACGATAAAAATGGAAGTACCAATTAAGGCTTCATCAACATATATTTTAAGTTGCTCTTCTATTCTCACTTCATTCTGGTTATAAAACAAACGAGGGGACTACTATGTCCCCTCGTTATCAATGTTTTGCTTGGCAAATATAATATTTTTAGCCCTTTTAAAGAAATTTAGTTGAAAAATCTAGTCATTTTAATCAAATTACCCTACAAAAAAGGCCTTTTAAATAAGATGATTCAGGAAATGCGCTTCTTACCGGGTGGTCAATTGGTTGTCCAAATTCATGTATAAACTGCAATTCTTTTCCTGCATCAAGCGCTGCCCAAGCCAATATTTGTTTAAAATGTTCGAGTGTTACACTAGCTGAACATGAAAATGTAGCTAATAAATCACCTGTCTGCATCAATTTCAAAGCTTGCATGTTCAGATCTTTATAAGCACGTTCAGCTCTAGGTAAAGATTTCCTTGAGGGGGCTAATTTGGGTGGATCCAAAATTATTAAATCCCAATGCTGACTATTCTGTTGTGCATTTCTCAAGAATTGAAATACATCATGCTCAATTAATTTATCCTGATCAAAACTTAAATCATTCAATGCATAATTGTTTGCAACTGCATGAATTGCTTGTGATGAAGAATCAACAGACCAAACTTCTTTTGCACCAGCATTTTTTGAATTAATGCTAAATCCACCGGTATAACAAAAACAATCTAGGACTTTTTTATTCTTAGTGAATTGTGCCAGATAATCCCTGTTCTCTCTTTGATCTAGAAAATAACCAGATTTTTGTCCATCAGTTAAATCAACTATAAAGGTTAAGCCGTTCTCTTTAATGTTTATAGGCTCTTTGGGCAATTCTCCCATCAATAAACCATTTGAAATTTCTAAGCCTTCTAAAATTCTTGAAGCAGAATCACTACGTTCATAAATTCCTTTAGGATTTAAAATTTTATTTAGGATGTTTACAATTTCATTTTTTCTTTGGTCTATTCCTAAAGTTAAAAATTGACACACTAAATAATCTTGAAATTTATCTACAATTAACCCTGGCAATTCATCTGCTTCACTAAATACTAAGCGGTAACTATTAGTATTACTTAAATCAATTCCTTCTTTTCGTCTATCTATGGAAGCTTGCAACTTTTGTCTCCACCAATCATTATTTACTTCAACATTCTGATTCCACTCTAATAAGCGGATAGTTATTTTGGAAAGTTGGTTAAAATACCCATAAGCCAAAAACTTCCCTTCAAAATCATGAACACTTACAATATCTCCATTAATTGCTTTACCAGAAAGTTTAGCAATAGCACCCGAGAAAACCCAACTATGATGGTGCTTTACTGGTTTTTCTTTCCCCTTTATTAAATTAACTTGAATCATTTTATAATTTTACCAAAAATACATTTACTGAAGCAAAAATGAACTATACTTTATTTTCTGATGAATACTTTATGAATGAAGCTTTAAAAGAAGCACAAATAGCTTTTGAAGAAGATGAGGTTCCAATTGGGGCAGTAATTGTATGTAAAAACAAAATAATTGCACGTGCACATAATCTCACAGAGAAATTAACTGATGTTACTGCGCATGCTGAAATGCAAGCATTTACTTCTGCATCAAATTTTTTAGGGTCGAAATATTTAGCAGAATGTAGTCTTTATGTAACAATTGAACCTTGTGTAATGTGCGCTGGTGCTTCTTACTGGTCTCAAATAGGGAAAGTTGTTTTTGGTTCTAAAGATGAAAAAAGAGGTTACCAGCTTTTTGGTGGTAATATTTTACATCCAAAAACAGAAATACTAACTGGCATTCTCGAAGATGAATGTAGGTTGATTTTACAAACTTTTTTTAAAAACAAAAGAGATTAAAAACAGAAACCTTTAATTGATATATTTGTTTAAGAAAAACAATTAATACAAAATAATATGGCCTTTACACTTCCAGCATTATCATATGCTGTAGATGCGCTAGAACCGCACATCGACAAAATGACTATGGAAATTCATCATGGTAAACATCATGCTGCCTATGTCACTAATTTAAACAATGCAATTGCAGGAACCGATACTGAAAAATTAAGTATTGAAGAAATTTGCAAATCAATTTCTAAGCAACCAATGGCTGTTCGCAACAATGGAGGTGGACATTATAATCACTCTTTATTTTGGTCAATAATGAGCCCCAATAAAGGTGGTAACCCAACTGGAGCATTAGCAGAAGCAATTAATTCAGCATTTGGAACTTTTGAAGAATTCAAAACTAAATTCAGTGCTGCAGGTGCTACAAGATTTGGTTCAGGATGGGCATGGCTTATTGTTGGAGCTGATAAAAAATTAGCAGTTTGTTCAACTGCAAATCAAGATAATCCATTAATGGATATTGCCGAAGTTAAGGGTACACCAATTTTAGGAATGGATGTTTGGGAACATGCTTATTATTTAAAATATCAGAATCGTCGACCTGATTATATGTCTGCATTTTACAATGTAATAAATTGGGATGCAGTTTCTGAAAGATATAATAATGCATTAAAATAAAATCAACTCATTACTTTATAAAAAAAGCGTTTTGAAAAAATCAAAACGCTTTTTTTTATTATATAAATTTAAGTTATTCAACTGTAACAGATTTTGCCAAATTCCTTGGTTGGTCTACATTGCAGCCACGCATAATAGCTATGTGATATGACAATAATTGCAATGGAATTGTTGCTAACAATGGAACTAAAGCTTCTTCCGTTTCGGGAATTTCAATAACATAATCAGCCATTTTTTTCACCTCAGTATCTCCTTCTGTAACAATGGCTATTATAATTCCTTTTCTAGCTTTTACTTCTTGAATATTAGAAATTGTTTTTTCTAATATTGTTCCTTTAGTTGCAATCACCACTACAGGCATGTTCTCATCTATGAGGGCAATTGGACCATGTTTCATTTCAGCTGCAGGATAACCTTCTGCATGTATATATGATATTTCCTTTAATTTTAATGCTCCTTCTAAAGCAACAGGAAAATTAAATCCTCTTCCTAAATATAAGAAATTATGTGCATCATGAAAACGTTGAGATATTTCTTTAATTTGATCATTTGAAGCAAGTGCTCTTTCTACTTTACTTGGAATTTCTTCTAAAGCAGTTAACAACTCAACAATCCTTGAACGTTTAATTGTTCCTTTAATTTGTGCTAGTGACCATGCTAATAAAGTTAAAATAGTTACTTGAGCAGTAAATGCTTTGGTTGAAGCTACGCCTATTTCTGGACCAGCATGTGTATAAGCACCAGCATGTGAGGCTCTAGGAATTGATGAGCCAACAACATTACAAATTCCAAAAATTGTTGCTCCTTTTGATTTAGCTAATTCAATAGCTGCAAGAGTATCTGCAGTTTCACCTGATTGAGAAATAGCAATTACAATATCATTTTCATTAATAATCGGATTGCGATATCTAAATTCAGAAGCATACTCAACTTCAACTGGTACTCTAGCAAATTCTTCGATGATATATTCTGCAACTAAACCAGCATGCCATGAAGTTCCGCAAGCAACGATGATAATTCTTTCCGCATTTTTAAATTTAGATTCGAATTCATTTAAACCACCCAATGAAATAAGACCATCTTTTGCTCTAATCCTTCCGCGCATGCTATCATAAATGGAACGTGGTTGCTCATATATTTCTTTCATCATGAAATGCTCGTAGCCACCCTTTTCTATCATTTCCAATTGCATTTCCAATTCATGTATATATGGATTCTGAACAATATTATCAATTGTTTTAATCACCAAGGAATCCTTTTTAACAATAGCCATTTCGCTATCATTTAAATAAACAACATTCTTTGTATACTCAATTATTGGTGTAGCATCTGAAGCAATAAAATGCTCCCCTTCTCCAATACCAATAACCATCGGACTTCCTTTTCTTGCAACAATTAATTCATCCTCCGCATCCATAGAAAGAATTACAATAGCATAAGCACCCACAATTTCATGAAGTGCTATTCTTACTGATTCTTCTAAACTGGTATTTGTTTTTTCTTGAATATCTTCAATTAAGTGAATTAAAACTTCCGTATCGGTATCACTATTAAATACGTGACCTCTATGAATTAATTCTTCTTTAATACTTGCATAGTTTTCAATTATACCATTATGTATAATTGACAATCTACCATTATTTGATGTATGAGGATGTGCATTTCTATCATTGGGTTCACCATGTGTAGCCCATCTAGTATGACCCATTCCAGTACTTCCTGAAGTATCAAAATTTTCTGTATAGGCTTCTAAATCGCTTACTTTTCCAGCCTTTTTGTAAATTTTCATGCCCCCATTAAGTAAGGCAACACCTGCGCTATCATATCCTCTATATTCAAGTCTTTTCAGACCTTTTATTATTACTGGATATGCTTCTCTATGACCTATATAACCTACAATTCCACACATATTGTATCAAAATTAAATTAAACATGAAAACAAAAATAACTAATAAAGTTTTGAATAACTAATTTCCAACTTCATCGGTTTGATTGGATTCTGTGGTCCATTCAAAATACTTCTATTGGATCTGATTTGTTTACTTTGATCATCAATATACAATTCTTTAAACGTTAACTTGTTTTGAATTAATTGTTGAACGGTTTTAGTTAACTCAATACTGTATTGTTTTTTACTTGCATTATAACTAGCTGTAGAAATTAAAAACTCCGTATTATCAGTTCTTCTTGCTTTCAAAGCTAATGTTCCAATAGGAGAAAACAAATCACTTGAGCCAGTTTCAATAGGAATAATCAAAATAGCTTTATTAACAGCAATGAGACCAGAATCAATAAGTTTTTCTAAATGAGGGAATTTTATTTTTGCTCTTAAGCCTCCTAATGATTGAATGTAAAATGTGTTATCTCCAAGTGTAGAATCATTTAATTGACTCTGAACAACAGTTCCTGTATAGCTGTGATCATATTTATTGATGTTAGCTGCAACACTATTTATATTGAAAATAAAATTAGTAGTATCTGTACTATTTTTATAATATAACACAATGTAAGAACGATTAGAGTTTGTCAAATCAAATGACATAATTCCACCAGCACCGCTTACTTTTGTTGCTTTTAAATAAAATCCTTTATATGCATTTAAAAAAGATGAATTTTCAGATAAATCCGCCTGACCTGATTTAGATAAAATTTCTTGTCCAAAAACATCATTCAATTTAATACGAACATGTTGATATACTTTAATTACAGTATCAGGTTTATTATCTCGAATGTTTTGTAATAGAATACTATCAGTTGGATTAGGTCTGTAATTAATAGAGCCAATACTTGTAGCCTTTGTTAGAAAATTTTTATTTGAATAATAAACACTGTCATTACTTATAGTTTCATCCAATTGATTAACAGTTAAATTAATAACTGAATTTGTATCACCATAAAATCTTTGAGAAGATTCGCCGATATAACCCATTACCAAGATAATAGAATCAAGTGTTGGATTAGTACCAAAATCAACATTGTTTTTTGACAAAGTAGCATGAAAAGCAACACTTGCATTGGTGGTTCCGAAAACTGGATCTACAAATTCTCCTACCTGATTTCTTACATAATTAGATGAAACTAACGTATCATCTTTTACAGTAAAAATTTGAATAGTACTTGTATCAATAAACTCACCCGACAAACCAGATTCATTTATTTGATTTTCTAATCCAATAGAACCTTCCTTTTTACAGGATTGAAAAATAAAAAGACTTATTAATAAAATTAATAAGTCTTTAGTAGTATAAAACTTCATTTATATCAAAATAGATTTAAGCAGTAATTAATTCGTCACTTACTTCTTCATAAAACTGAACAAAAGTATCAAAATCGAATTCTTCATGATTGAAGTTTTCAACGACAACTTTATCTGTTTGCTTAGCAAGATACTTCAAAACGCTAGAATCTATATTTTCGTCTGCTTTAATTACTGCATCTGCAAAATTTATTGCATTCATGTGTAAAGCAGCACAAGTAGTATCTTTTAGAATTAGAGTATCAGCCACTTCCATTTCAGGCATTAATGCTTTCGTTTTCAAATCTTTGTTCAAGCTTTCAGTAAAGCAGTTCTCATAAACTGAGTAAACCACCTTAGCGTTCTTAAACATCGGATCTTCACGATATGAAGTTTTTAAATACATTGGGACCAAACTACTCATCCATCCTAGGCAATGCACCACATCTGGCATCCAACCAAGTTTTTTCACAGTTTCAATGGCACCTTTGCAAAAGAATAACATTCGCTCGTCATTATCTTCGTAAAACTTTTCCTTGTTATCACGGAAAACACTTTTTCGTTGAAAATATTCCTCATTATCTAAGAAATAAACTTGCATACGAGCTGTAGGTAACGAAGCTACCTTAATAATTAACGGGTTATCATTATCGTTTATAACGATATTCATACCAGACAAACGGATTACTTCGTGTAATCTGTTTCTTCTTTCATTAATACTACCAAAACGGGGCATCAAGATTCGGATCTCAAATCCTTTTTCTTGCATTGCTTGAGGTAATTGTCTAGTAATTTTTGAAATTTTGGTAAGCTCCAGAAATGGTGACATTTCATGGGTGATAAAGAGAATCTTTGTTTTTGCCATACTGAACTAACTCCTAATCAACAATTTATCGTGCTATCACGAATTGAATTGGGACTGCAAATATACAAATAATATTGAGATTTTTTGCTAATTGCAAGTAAGATGCTTGATATTATTAAAAAAATTACAATTTTGCCCTTTTAATAGCTATATAGGGTGCAAATAATCACTACAAAAAAAGAATTAAGCGATTTTGTTTCAAAAAGTCAGCATCTAGGGGAGAATATTGGTTTTGTACCAACTATGGGTGCTTTACATCCAGGACATATTTCATTAATCAACCAATCAAAATCTTCAAATAAATATACTATTACGAGTATATTTGTCAATCCTACCCAATTTAATGATCCTAAAGATCTAGTAAAATATCCTCGTCCAATAGAAAAAGATATACAATTATTAGAAAATGCTGGTTGTGATATTCTTTTTTTACCAGAAGTAAATGAGATGTATGAGGATAAAGAAACATGGAATCACTCCTTTGGTGAAATTGAAAAATTATGGGAAGGGGCTATGCGTCCTGGACATTTTAAGGGTGTTGGACAAATAGTTTATAAATTATTGAAATTGGTTCAGCCTAATAATGCCTACTTTGGACAAAAGGATCTTCAACAAACGCTGATTGTTAAAAAGCTAATTGCAGACTTTGATTTGCCAACTAAGCTTCATGTTTGCCCCATTTTAAGAGAACCTGATGGGCTAGCAATGAGTTCAAGAAATGTGAGGTTAAGTCCAGAAGACAGATTCAATGCTGGTTTGATTTACAAAGCGTTAATGAATTGCCAGAAAGAATATTTTCTGAAACATTCTCTTTCTGAAATTAAAAGACATGCACAGGACTTCTTAAAAGAAATACCAAACAGTCAACTAGAATATTTTGAAATCGTTGATTCAGAAAATATGCATTTATTTGATCCTCAACTTAAAAACAGTTTGCCTGTTGCTATTGTTGCAATAAAGTTTCAAGGGGCTAGATTAATTGACAATATGTTTCTTTCTAATTAAGCCTATCTAAATTAAGCTTTAACTTAATTTATTGAATTTGTTATACCTTTGCCCTCAATTATGCAAATTGAAGTATTAAAATCTAAAATCCACAGAGTAAAAGTTACCCAAGCGGAATTAAATTATGTTGGAAGTATTACCATAGATGAAGATTTGATGGTAGCCTCAAACATCATTGTACATGAAAAAGTGCAGGTGGTAAATGTAAATAATGGTGAACGTTTTGAAACCTATGTAATAAAAGGGGAAAGAGGAAGTGGAACCATTTGCTTAAATGGTCCTGCAGCAAGAAAGGTGCAAGTTGGAGATATTGTATTAGTGATTTCTTATGCAACAATGGATTTCGAAGAAGCAAAAAAGCACCAGCCAATTACTATTTTCCCAGATGCAAATAATCGCCTAATTTAATCAGTTGGAAAAATCCTTTTATTCAATAGCTAAATATTTCCTGTTCCTTGCAATTGCAGTTCTCTTATTGTGGTTTTCATTCCGAAATCAGAATTTTAGTCAATTGTGGCAAAGTTTAAAAACTGCAAATTATTATTGGGTATTTTTATCAGTTTGTATATCCTTAGTTGCTCATTGGATAAGGGCATTACGCTGGAAAATGCTTATGCAACCAATTGGATTTCAACCAAAAACTTCCAATACTTTTCATGCAGTTATGATCGGTTATTTGGCAAATTTGGCTTTCCCTCGTTTAGGCGAAGTTACCCGCTGTGCTGTACTCAATAAATCAGATAATATCCCATTGAATTCTTTAATTGGAACTGTTTTATTAGAAAGGGTAGTAGATGTTTTATTCCTGTTTCTTTTATTGATACTTTCAGTTGTTTTATTATATGAAAAAATACATCAGTTCATTTTTTCACAATTAATAAATCCAATTCTTGAAAAGTTTGATAACGGATTTTTTGTTACAATAATAATTACTGCAGCTTTCATTATCTTTTTTTCCTTGTATATTTTCATTAAAAATAATATTGAAAAACTTAAAAAGATTTCAGTCTTAAATAAATTATTTGTGTTTGTTGAAGGATTAAAAGATGGTTTTCTTTCTGTTTTAAAACTTCAGAAAAGGACACAATTTTTCATCTATTCAATAGGCATTTGGCTATGTTATTTTTTATCAACTTATATCTGTTTTTTTGCATTAAAAGAAACAGCACACTTATCTTTACTAATAGGGTTATTTGTAATGGTTGCGGGTGGCATAGGTATGTCAGCCCCTATTCAAGGTGGTATTGGCGCATTTGAAGCAACAGTTTCATTATCATTGCTTTTGTTTGCAATACCTGAATCTACAGGATTAGCATATGCAACCATAAGTCATTCTTCTCAGATATTATCAATCATTGTAGTAGGTTCAATTAGTCTATTATTAGTATTTTTATCTAATAGAAAACAAAAAAATTAATGGAAAAACTTTTAAAATTAAAATCCAAAATCATGCTCAAAGAAGAGCTTGAAGGTGTGATGAATGTTTGGCATTATATGGGATTAAAAGTTGTGTTTACGAATGGATGTTTTGATATTCTACATTTAGGACATATTGATTATTTAGCGAGAGCTGCTTCATTAGGTGGCAAACTAGTTGTTGGTTTAAATACGGATTCATCGGTTTCAAGAATCAAAGGTTCATCACGACCAGTGCAAGATGAAAAATCAAGAGCACATTTAATGGCATCATTGCAGTTTGTAGATGCTGTGGTTCTATTTGATGAAGATACTCCATTTGAATTAATCAGTTACCTTAAACCTGATATTTTAGTAAAAGGAAGCGATTACAAAGTGGATCAAATTGTTGGTGCAGATGTGGTGATAAATAATGGCGGAAAAGTAGAAACCATGGATTTTGTTCCTGGATATTCAACTTCAAGTATAATAGAAAAAATAAAAGCAATAAAATAGAATTAATATAAATTATATTCATTCTCTTCTTTATATTCACTAATTATTACTTTCGATAACAATTAAATAAGATACTATGAATTTCGAACTTTCAGAGGAACATTTAATGATTCAAAAAGCGGCAAGAGATTTCGCTCAAAATGAATTAAAACCTGGAGTTATTGAACGCGATGAGCATCAAAAATTTCCTGCAGAACAAATAAAAAAATTAGGAGAACTTGGCTTTTTAGGAATGATGGTTGATCCAAAATATGGAGGATCAGGTTTAGATGCTATTTCCTATGTTTTAGCAATGGAAGAACTTTCTAAGGTTGATGCATCTGCATCAGTTGTGGTTTCGGTAAATAACTCTTTAGTTTGTTATGGTTTAGAAGCATATGGATCTGAAGAACAAAAACAAAAGTATTTAATCCCTTTAGCTAGCGGTCAACAAATTGGTGCATTTTGTTTATCAGAACCAGAAGCAGGATCAGACGCAACTAGCCAAAGAACTACTGCTGAAGACATGGGTGATTATTATTTATTAAATGGCACCAAAAACTGGATTACCAACGGAAGTAATGCTAGTACTTACATTGTAATTGCACAAACTGATGTAGCCAAAGGACACAGAGGAATTAATGCTTTAATTGTAGAAAAAGGCATGCCAGGTTTTGAAGTGGGTTTGAAAGAAAATAAATTAGGAATCAGAGGATCTGATACCCATTCATTAATGTTTACAGATGTAAAAGTTCCAAAGGCAAATAGAATTGGAGAAGATGGATTTGGATTTAAATTCGCAATGAAAACTTTGGCAGGGGGTAGAATTGGAATTGCAGCACAAGCACTAGGTATAGCATCAGGAGCTTATGAACTTGCACTTGCCTATTCTAAAGAACGTAAAGCATTTGGCACAACAATTTCTAATCATCAAGCAATTCAATTTAAATTAGCTGACATGGCTACTGAAATTGAAGCGGCTAGGTTATTGTGTTTAAAAGCTGCTTGGCTAAAAGATCAGAAACAAGACTATGCACTTGCGAGTTCAATGGCGAAATTATTTGCCTCTGAAACAGCTATGCGTACTACAGTTGAAGCAGTTCAAATACATGGTGGTTATGGTTTTGTTAAAGAATTCCACGTTGAAAGATTAATGCGCGATGCTAAAATCACGCAGATTTATGAAGGCACTTCAGAAATTCAAAGAATTGTTATTTCAAGAGAAATTTTGAAATAAAAAATAAAAGGCAAAAAAAAAGCTCGAATATTTGTTCGGGCTTTTTTTATGGCGTTGAAGGTTTTTTAAGACTTGTATCAATTTTGCCGGCTATATCTTTTCTCAACATACCCGGCGGAAAGAAAAAGACGCTTCTTGTAAATCTTTATTCGTTAATTTATTTATATCAATTATTTCTATTTCCGTTTTTACCTTTTCTGTTTTTGCAACACTTGGTTTAATCGGCTCTGAAGTTTTGACAGGTGTTTGAACTGCAGATTTTGTAACTGGAGTAGCTGTTACATTTGATTTTGCAACAGGAAACTTTTCTGCACTATTTGATGGAATTATTGTTTCTGCTTTAGGTTTCACAACTTCAACAGGAACACTTTCTTTTGCAATGCTAGGACTTACACTTGGTGATTCATTCCAAGGTTTCGCAACTTCAGTTATGTTCGTTTTAGGTTCAATTGGTTTTGCAACTATTGGTGTTGAATTTTGATCTGCACCCCATGGCTTAGTTGCTATATTATTTGAACTTGGTTTAACTGCTGGTTTTCCAACAACAGGTTGAATATTATTAGTCTCAGTTCCCCAAGGCTTTGCAGTTGGTACTGTAGCTGGTTTTGCCTTTGTCACAGTTGTACCTGTTTCTGCACCCCATGGTTGTGAAGTAACACTTTTACTTTGTGTATTGGCAGGTAAAGTTTTTGAAGGTGTAACTTTTTTTGTAATGGTATTTTCAGTGCCCCATGGTTCTGGCGATGCCGGATTTGCCTTTTTTGATGTAGCAATACCTGGTTCAGCTTTTTTAATAATGTTTTTTTCAGTTGAGGCAACCTTATTTATGTTTGGCTCATTTATTATTTCAGGTTTTGTAGCAATTACTTTTTTCGGTTTTATTGCAATTGGTTGTTTTTCTGCTCTAATTAATGAATATTCACCCACTTCCACTTTTCTCGAAACTTGTCCTGGAGTAGTAGGTTGTTCCTCATAAGAAGGTTTAATAATTAAGGACGATTTACCTGCACCATTTGCTTTAATTCCTTCAATAGCTTCTTTATGTGTGATTCGCTTACCATCTTTAAAAGGAACTACAAATGCATCTTTAATTCCCATTTTCCGAATGTCATTTTTAAATGCATCAGCTTCTTCAAAAGTGAAAAACAAACCAACCACATATTTGTCAACACCGTCTGTAGTTTCTGAAAGAATAGTTTGATCTTCTTTATTCAGTTTAGCTTTTATATCGAAATTTTTAAACGCTCCTAATTGAACACGATAATAATATCCTCTTGCCACTCCTTTTTTTGCACCTGCTGCTTCAGCTTGTGCAGCCATTAATTCAGCTTGCATTTGACTCAACCTACTTTGCATTCCACTTAAAATAGATTGAAGTGAATCTGCTCTGTTTTGTGCAATTCTTAGTTGTGTTTTTGTTGTGTTATAATTCTCTACCTTTTTCTCTAAATTCAATTTCATGGTCCTAATTTCTTTAGGCTTCATTTTACGGTAGACTTTTAGCTCCTTTTTTAATTTTTGCTTTTCTGCTTTAGTTTGAGCCATTAAAAGAAAAGGCATCATTGCTAAAAAAAGTAGAAGGGAAAGTAGTTTGAGTGTTTTCATTATCAATTTGATACGGTTTATTTTGATGCAATTTATGTAATTTTTTAATTGAAATTCTAAAAAATTGCCAAATCATGTGTTATTTTAATGAACTTAACACAAAATTCAAATAAGTTATGAAAGCAAAACCATTATATTTTAGCCTTTTTTTCATTTTTCTGATTCAATCCTCTTGCAATAAAGAAGTAAAAAGAGATTTGCAAAATGGTATGTGGCGTGGCTATTTAATTAATGAATTCAATCAAGAAATTCCTTTTAATTTTCAAGTAATTAATAATAAAAATGAAACAAGTATTCTGATTTTCAATTCTAATGATACCATTAAAATAGATGATGTTAAAACTTCAAATGATAGCATGAATTGGGTGATGCCTTATTTTGATTCTGAATTTATGATTGCTGTAAAAGATGATTCTCTTGTAGGTAGATGGACTAAACATTATCCAAACAAGATATTGAATATGCCATTTAAAGCAAAGTATAATGAACATTATCGATTCATCGAAAAGCATGAACCTACAAATGATATCAACGGGACATGGGATAGTCAATTCATTTCTTCAGATAAAAAAGATACAAGTATCGCTATAGCTGATTTGAAAAATACACATGATAAACTAATTGGAACTTTCTTATCAACTACTGGTGATTATCGTTTTTTGGAAGGTAACATTTCTTCAAACAAAATAAATCTTTCAACTTTCGATGGCTCACATGTTTATTTATTTACTGCTGAATTAAGTGGGGATAAAATTATCAATGGGAAATTTTATTCGGGTCCCAAATCATTAGAAACATGGACAGCCAATTTTAATCCAAACGCTCAATTAGCAAATGTTGATAGTTTGACATTTTTAAAACCAGGTATTCAAAAAATTAATTTCGCATTTCCTGATTTAGAAAACAATATCGTCAGTTTAAGTGATAAAGCTTATCAAAACAAAGTAGTTATTTTGCAGATAATGGGTTCATGGTGTCCAAATTGTTTAGATGAATCTAAATACCTAACTAATATTTTTAAAACTTACGAAAAAAGAGACCTATCAATTATTGGTCTTTGTTATGAAAGAAGTGACGATGTAAAAATAGCAAGTAAAAACATTTTGAATTTCAAAAAGAGAATAGGAATCAAATACCCTTTACTAATTGCAGGTACCAATCAAAAGGGCAAAGTGAACGAGTCTTTACCTATGCTTAAGAACTTTATTGCATTCCCTACTTTGATTATTATTGATAAAAAAGGTATAGTTAGAAAAATACATACCGGTTATTCGGGACCAGCCACTGGAAAATTTTACGAAGAGTTTCAGAAAGAGTTTATACACACCATTGAAAAATATTTAAATGAAAGCAATTAAGAAAGTTTTTTCAACAATTTTAGTTTTACTTTTTCTAGTAATTACTTCATGTACAATACAAAAAAACAAAGTAGTTATTGATAAACAAACAGAGAGCATCAAAAAAGAAAGAGCTTTCTATATGCCTTCAAAAACGAGGCTTTCAGATATTCAACACATGAAACTTTTGGTTGATTTAAACTGGGATAGTTGTTTTGTAAACGGAACTGCTATACTTACAGTGAAGCCCTATTTTCATGAAACGGAACAATTAATTTTAGACGCAAAAGGATTTGATATTAAATCTATCTTTTTAAATAATCAAATTGCAAAATATCAATATGATCAAAGAAAATTAACAATTCAACTTGATAAAAAGTATAACAGAAATCAAAGTTATACTATTAAAATTATTTATGTAGCAAAGCCAAACATATTAAAAGTAGATGGCGCCGCATCTATCAGTTCAGACAAAGGTTTCTATTTTATCAATGCTGACAATAAGGATTTAATTAAGCCTAGGCAGTTTTGGACTCAAGGAGAAACAGAAGCAAATTCATGTTGGTTTCCTACTATTGAATCATGTAATGAAAAATATACTCAAGAAATTGGTATTACGGTTGAAAATAAATTTGTCACTCTTTCAAATGGCCGATTAGTTTATTCAACTCAAAATAGCAATGGAACACGAACAGATTATTGGCAACAAGATTTACCTCATGCCCCTTATTTAACTATGATTGCGGGTGGTGATTTTGTGGTAAGTAAAGACAATTGGAAAAACATGGAAGTGAATTATTACATGGAACCCAAATATGCACCTTATGCTAAAGTGATTTTTGGAAACACTCCTGAAATGATTGAGTTCTTCTCTAAAAAAACAGGAGTAGATTATCCATGGGATAAATTTTCACAAATTGTTTTGAGAGATTTTGTATCAGGTGCAATGGAAAACACAACAGCAGTAAGTTTCCAAGATGATATGAATATGACAGACCGTGATCATATCGATAATACAAATGAAGAAACTATTGCACATGAATTATTTCATCATTGGTTTGGCGATTTAACAACAAGTGAATCGTGGCCAAATTTGCCATTGAATGAAGGTTTTGCAACATATGGAGAGTACTTATGGAACGAATATAAATATGGCCGAGATATAGCTGATAGAGCTGGACAAGCTGATTTAATGCGTTATCTTTTATCAACTCGTCAAGAACAAGTAGATATGATCCGATATCATGTTGAAGATAGGGAAGAAATGTTTGATTCAAACTCTTATGAAAAAGGTGGTAGAATTTTACACATGCTTAGAAAGTATTTAGGTGATGATGCCTTCTTTACAGGAATTAATTTATTCTTGGAAACAAACAAATTTAAACCTGTTGAAATTCATCAATTGCGTTTAGCTTTTGAAGAAGTAAGTGGTGAAGATTTGAACTGGTTTTTCGATGAATGGTATTTAGCTTCTGGTCACCCCGAATTAAATATTTCATATCACTTTGATGAACAGAATCGGAAAAGTATTGTAAAAATTGCTCAAGTACAAAATACTTCAAAAACCCCTATTTATAAGATTCCTATGGTAATTGATATTTATGCAGAAGGTAAGGTGGAAAGAAAAAAAATAATATTTGAAAAATTAGAGCAACAATTTGAATTCAATACGAATGCTAAACCTGATTTGATAAATGTTGATGCAGAGAAAATGTTAATCTGTACAAAAAAAGATTTACACTCTAAAGAAGAATGGATTTTCCAATATAAAAATGCACCGCTTTACTTAGATAGAATGGAGGCTTTAACTGGGCTTGATTCTTATTTAAGTGAAGAAAACATTCAATCTGTTTTTATTTCAGCTTTAACAGATAAAAACTACGCCATTAGAATTACGGCTTTGTCAAAGATTCATAATTTTTCTTCTGCAAATAAAACAAAGCTTTACAATCAAGTAGCACAAATGGCTATTAGAGATAATAAATCTGCAGTAAGAACAAAAGCCATTAGAATATTAGAGGATGTTTATTTTGATAGAGACAATTCATCGACTTTTGAAATTAGTATAAATGATAGTTCATGGTCAGTAGCATCAAGTACACTTAAAGCATTTACTCGAACTAATAAAGTGAAAGCATTTCAAATAGCAAAAGAAAATGAGAAGTGTGAAAACTCACAAATGATTGCTGCTATTGGAGAATTATATGCAGAATCAGGTACATCAGAAAATCATCAATTCTTTCTAAACTATTTTAAACGCACAACTGGTTATGGCCCACTTTTAGTTTATCCGTTTTATAAAATATATTTAAAAAGGATGAATGACCAAACAATAAAAGAAGGCGTAGATGTAATCAAAACATTAGCAAGTAATGCAACAATAACCATTATAGAATCATCTACAAAAAGTATTTTAGCTGATATGCTAAGTTATGCCAAGTCAGATGAATTACGGTTATATATTAAAAATGCAATGTCTGAAATTGATAAAACAAATAAATAGTTTAAGAGTGCCCTTTTTTCTTTTTTGCTCTCAAGTTTAGCATTTCAACTAAAACTGAAAAGGCCATTGCAAAATATATATATCCTTTAGGAATATGCTGATCTAAACCTTCTGCCAATAACGACACTCCAATCAGAACTAAGAAAGAAAGAGCTAGCATTTTTACAGTTAAATGTTCATTCACAAATTTACTAATTGACTCAGCTGCAAATAACATTACACAAACAGAAATAATAACAGCTGCAATCATTACTTCAATATGACTAGCCATTCCTACTGCAGTAATTACTGAGTCAAGAGAAAAAACAATATCTAATAATAATATTTGAATTATCACTGATGTAAATGAAACAGGGCCTTTTACCTTCTTGTCTTCAACTTCATCTTCACCTTCAATTTTCTCATGAATTTCGGTGGTCGCTTTATAAATTAAAAATAAACCACCAATTAGTAAGATTAAATCTCTTCCTGAAATTTCATATTTAGATATCGTAAATAGTGGATCAGTTAAACCCATTACCCAACTTAATGATAGTAATAATAAAATTCTAGTTATTAGGGCCAAACCCAAACCTAATTGTCGAGCATTTTTTTGTTTTTCTTTAGGAAGTTTTCCAGAAAGTATTGAAATGAAAACAATATTGTCAATTCCTAAAACTATTTCTAAAACTGTTAAAGTTAATAGAGCAATCCATATTTCAGGATTCGATAATAATTCAATCATGATTACTTAAATTTAATTTTTTCAGTTTGGGAGCTAATTTACTTGTAATTGCAACTACTAATACTGTCATACTTCCCCCAAAGATAACAGAAGGAATTAATCCAAGAAACTTTGCTGCAAAACCTGATTCAAAAGCACCAATTTCATTTGAAGAACCTATAAAAATACTGCTGATAGATGAAACCCTTCCACGCATATGATCGGGTGTCATGGTTTGAACAATAGTAGTTCTTATAACCACACTAATATTATCAAAAGCACCGCTTATTATTAATATAACTATTGATAAATAGAAATTGGTAGATAATGCAAATGCGATCATTGAAACACCAAAGCCAGCTACAGCATACAATAATTTTTTACCTGCTCCTTCTCCTAAAGGCTTAAAAATTAAAAAGACTGCCATCAAGCTTGCACCAAATGCTGGAGCTGATCTCAATAAACCTAATCCTTCAGGACCAACATTTAATATTTCATTGGCAAATATAGGCAACAAGGCAATTGCTCCTCCAAAAAAAACTGCGAATAAATCAAGTGATAACGCAGCAATTAAAAGTTGTGTTGAAAAAACAAATTTTAATCCTTCATTTATTTTATTGAAAATACCTTCAGCACTTTCTGGCATTAAAATCTTTTTAGACTTTATCATTGAAAACAATGAAAAGGAAATAAAAAAGAAAAAGATATTAATTAAGTAAGCCATAGGGCCTCCATAAAAGCCATAAACTAAACCTCCAAGTGCAGGACCTGTTACCATTCCAATTTGGCCAATAGTTGAATTCCAAGTGGATGAATTGGAATAGATTTTTTTGGGGACTAATTGAGATAATATTGCAGAGGCAGAAGGACTAATAAAACCTCTAGCTAAACCTGTAATAAAAATAACTATGTAAATTGGTAATGTTCCATACTCCAATAAAATATTTTTATTTGCTGATAAATAATACAATGCAATTGATGTCAAAAATAATACACCAATGGCAGTTAGTATTATTTTTTTTCGATTATAATGATCAACAACATAACCTGCATACAATGCAATTAAAATAAATGGAATAGCTTCCACCAATCCTATCAAACCCAGTGATAATGGGTCTTTGGTTAAATCATAAATTTGCCAACCAACGCAAACAGATTGTGAAAAAATTGCAATGCTTATACACAATCTTGCAAAGAAATAATATCGAAACTCTGTATATCTTAATGAAGCAAATGGATCATTTTTCTCTTTTTCCAATTATAAAAATTCTTTTAATATGATAGATTTGGTTGATTTGATAAATACTGTTCCATCTTCTTGAACATCAAAAATAAAATCTGGATTTGGTTTTAAGTTTTTTAATTGAAGTACATTCTGTAAATCTTCCTTTTCAATTTCAATTTGCATACCTGCCTTATACCACTTATTAAAAACAGATGGTATACTGTACTGTTTTTGTTTATTTGAATAAACAACAATTTGAATTTTCTTAATAAAGAACCGCTGCAATTGATATAATCCATCACCAATAATATTTAATGCATTATGTTTCTCTTGAACCAAAATTTCAATTGTTTCTTGTACCCAATTTTCTTTATTTTCAATTTCAATTATTCTAGAATTTACTTGAGTATAATAAATATCATTAAGGTCTTTATTTGAAAATCCAATTTGCAAAACAATATCAATTTTAATTCCTTTTGAGGCAATAAAACTAACAAGAAAATCAGGTACAATTACAATAGGGCACCACTCCAATAATTGTCCAACATACTCATCATTATAATAATCAGCACTACTAATTAATAGTGAAGGTTCTTGTTTTTCCTTGACAAAATGGTGTGATGACATTTTAATATAATTGATTATAAAAACTCTTAAACGCTTCTTTAGGATTAACTGCTAGATTAATAGCTGATGAAATTGCAACTCCATGTATGGGCAATTTTTTTATTTCACTCATATCCTTTATTTGAATTCCACCTGCAATAATTAATGGAATATCAAAATCAGGAATAGCACTATTTATTTGTTTGATAAATGTTTGAATACCATTAAAACCTAAAGGATCAATACTTATTTTTTTTGTATTGGTAAAATGGAAAGGCCCGATACTAATATAATCTACCTTTGCATGATGAAAGAATTTAACATCCTCTAAACTTAACGCAGAGCCTCCAATAACTTTATCCTCCCCTAACTTTTCTCTTGCGACAATAGGATCCATATCAGACATTCCCAAATGTACACCTTGAACATCGTGTGCAAGAAGTGCGACTTCAACAGAATCATTCACTGATAATGTTACTCCCCAATCATCACAATATTGAGATGCAATATTTACTTCATCAACCCATTCTTCTAAAGGTTTTGGAAATACTCTATATTGTATCCATTTTGCACCTGCTTCACAAGCCATTTTCACTTGTTCTAAAACTGAAAAATTTGGAATTTGATCTTGCGTTAAATAATGAAAATTTGAAATGTATTTCTTCATTTCAATTATTTCAGGGGTGTCATTCCGAAGGTTACCCATTCTTCCTGTGAAGGACCATAAACACCAGGAACTTTTAAACCCATTTCACGCATTAAAATAGTTAATTGCCCACGATGATGTGCTTCATGCTTTGTCAAAATACTTAAAACCGTTCCTTTATTCCATCTATCACCATACATATCAACCATATCTTCCATTTGAGAATCATCCCAATTCTTTTTTACTTGCTCAAGTAAAGAACTAGACGATTTACGATAAGATTCCATTATTTTATTTACATCAAAATCTTGATCTTTTTCCTCTACCAATCCTTCTACTGGCAATCCAGCATGATTCATCATTTCTGCAACAGTTTCGGTAATATGCCAAGCTAGCCTTCCAATAGTTCTAACTTTTTCAGCTAATTTTTTATCTAAAATTTCATTATTCAATTGAGCAAATACTTTCAAAGTCATTTCTGATTCGTATTTACGTTCAGATAAAAAATCTTCTATTTTTCTAATCATAACATTAATTTTTTAACAAATCTAGTAAAATACAGATGCAATTCTTATCCTAAAATTTAGGTTTTTATAGCATTTTAGGTTTAAAATTCAGTAAAATTGGTACTTTTGGGCTTTATAAGGATTGATTATGCTGAGAACACATACTTGCGGAGAATTAACAAGCAAACATTTAAATGAACAAGTAACCCTTTGTGGATGGGTCCAAAAATCGAGAGATTTAGGTGGGATGACTTTTATTGATGTTCGTGACCGTTATGGAATTACTCAGCTACTTTTCAATATGGAAGAGAATAGTTTGTTATGTGAAGCAGCCAGAAAATTAGGTCGTGAATATGTAATAAAAGTTTCAGGAAAGGTTATTGAAAGAAGTAATAAAAACTTAAAAATACCTACTGGTGAAATCGAGATAGAAGTTGTTGAATTAGAAATTTTAAACGCTTCAAAAGTAACACCATTTATGATTGAAGATGATACTGATGGTGGAGATGAATTAAGAGCAAAATATAGATATTTAGATTTAAGAAGAAATGTAGTTCGAAAAAATCTTGAGTTAAGACATCGTGTGGCTCAAGAGACTCGCAAATACATGGACAGTAACAATTTCATTGAAGTAGAAACACCAGTGTTGATTAAATCTACTCCAGAAGGAGCAAGAGACTTTGTGGTTCCGAGCAGAATGAATCAAGGCGAATTTTATGCATTGCCTCAATCACCTCAAACTTTTAAACAATTATTAATGGTATCAGGTTTCGATCGATATTTCCAAATTGTGAAATGTTTTAGAGATGAAGATTTACGAGCCGATAGACAACCTGAATTTACACAAATTGATTGTGAGATGTCGTTTGTAAATCAAGAAGATATTTTACAAATGTTTGAAGGATTAGCAAAACATTTATTCAAAACTGTTAAAGGAGTTGATATTGATTCAGTACCTCGTATGACCTATGCAGATGCAATGAAATTGTATGGTTCGGACAAACCAGATACTAGATTTGAAATGAAGTTTGTAGAATTAAATTCCATTGTAAAAGGTAGTGAGTTTAAAGTGTTTGATGATGCAGAATTAGTTGTTGGTATTTGTGCTAAAGGATGTGCAAATTATACAAGAAAACAATTAGATGAATTAACAGATTATATCAAACGACCTCAGATTGGTGCAACCGGTTTAGTTTACTTAAGATATAATGAAGATGGAACTTTAAAATCATCAGTTGATAAGTTTTATTCAGAAGAAAAATTAAAATTATGGGCAGATGCTTTCAATGCTTCACCAGGTGATTTAATTTTAATTCTTGCAGGTGGAAAAGATAAAACTAGAAAAGCTTTAAATGAATTGCGTTTAGAAATGGGTACTCGTTTAGACTTGAGACCGAAAAATAGTTTTTCATTATTATGGGTAATTGATTTCCCTCTTTTAGAGTGGGATGAAGAAAATAAAAGATTTCATGCAATGCATCATCCATTCACTTCACCCAAACCTGAAGATATTCCTTTATTAAAAACTAACCCAAGTGATGTAAGAGCAAATGCCTATGACATGGTGGTAAATGGTGTTGAAATTGGTGGTGGTTCTATAAGAATTCACAATAAAGAATTACAAGCTAACATGTTCGAATTGCTTGGTTTTAGTAAAGAAGAGGCTCAGAAACAATTTGGCTTTTTAATGGATGCATTTGAATATGGTGCACCGCCACATGGTGGTATTGCTTATGGTTTTGATAGATGGTGTTCTTTATTTGCTGAATTAGATTCAATCAAAGATGTGATTGCATTTCCAAAAAATAATTCAGGACGTGATGTAATGATTGATTCACCTTCTACAATCAGCAATGACCAATTAATCGAATTAGGAATAAAAGTTTCTTAAATTTTATTAATTCTCATTTGCAAATATTTCACAGAATTGGAATTTTGATTGGGGAATTTTTTAATATCGATTTGCGTTCAAATTAAAAAAGTATCTACTTTGCATTCAATACAAATAATAACTATCATGACATTTTCAATGATATGCTATTAATGATTGATATTTGAAGTTATTGGTTTTGCTAAAACATTTACTGATTTTATTTTATCTGCAAAACAATTTAATGGATTCGTTTCTCTTAATGTAATCGACCCATTTCCTACTGTTGTCCATTTTACTGTAACCGTATTGCTTGATTCTCCACTTAAAATAGTACCACCATTAATTGTCCAATGATACGTATTTAAAGGGTTTGATGTTGTTGTATAAACATCAACAGTATTTACATCACATGCCAATACATCACCACTTATACTAGGATTTGGAGTTTGATATGCTGATAAAAATAAAGTGTCTTGATAACAACCTTGTCCATTAATTTCTAAAACAGTTAAAGTGTCCTTTCCCGTTTTCATTCTAAAAGTTATGGCATTTGTATTTATGCCAGAAAGAATACTTCCTCTTTTTGATTTCCATGTAAAACTATTCCCAACATTATTTGTAGTTGAATAATTTTGAATGATTGTAGTATCACAAGATGTACTTGATCCAATAATATCTGGACTTGGTTTTGGAATACTCAAGGTCACAATAGTATCTCGTTGAACATTCACATACCACCAAGTATTAATAGAGTTCACATTTCCAAAATCAGCTGAAGGCCAAGGGTGGCATGAACTGCTTGAGCATCCAATTAAATTGGTAGAACCTCCAACATTCGAATCATCCCAAAATAAATTTGGTTTAATTACCAATGGTCGGATAGAAGAAACAATGAAACCTCCAGAAAAATTCTCTACATCATACATTGGCAAATTTGTTAATCCAAATTTATACTCTGCAAGCATTTCAAAATTTATATTTTGAGTAATTAAATTACCAAGTCCATCTTTACCATCCCAAGGAATGCAAGCTGTTCCTGAAACAACATTTGTTGCGAATAGTAAATCTTTTGATCCAGCTTGATAACCTGGAGTTCCATTTAAATCAACAAGGAACTCCACATTGCCAGGTGCATCAGTAGTTACATTTATACAATAATTGGGTGCACATCCACTTAATGATAAATTAGAATTGAGTGTTCCAATAGTTCCATTAGGATACACTTTGATATCAGGGTCATTTAAAAATATTTTATACTCTGGATAAATATGGCTTCCAGATCTTGATTGTCTATCTAAACCAGGGAAACCTGTGTTTTCACATCCAGTGCTATTGCATGACATAGTGAAACCCCATGGTTGAATTCCATTGAAATTTACAGAAGTTACCACACCATCATTTGAATAAACATACATGGTTCCTTTAAATCCATTTGCCGCTGCATTTGTTGAAAGGTCCCAACTTTTCGACCATAACCTTCCTGGTTTCGCGACATTTGTAACAGTGTCAATTACAGTTATATCAAATAAAGTAAACATGCGCTTAACTTTATTAATCACTGTAGCACTAACTGGATTAAATTCTATATAATAATCACCAGTGTCAACAGGTGCATAACTTAAAGCAATATATCCAGAGGCATTTAATTTAGTAGGCCCATTCACAGCTTTTGTATAGGTTGAAATATAACCTGTACCTGAGCTTGGAGTTAAACGAGCAGAATATACCACTACACCACTAGGGTTTTTTATTCTATAATATAAATCTGTTTTTACGGTTGCTCCATCAGTATCCCATATGGTACCAAAACCAAAAAATATTTTTTCTTTATTAGAACTAATATGAATGTTTAAGCGCTCAGCTTCAATGCAATTATATGTAGCAAATGTTCTTGCATTATCATATACCTGCATATAACCAAAATCAGTTGATAACGGACGAAGTTGTTTAGTTCCTTCAGCGAAAAGCTGATGAGAGCTGAATATCAAAAACAGAATTAAATAGTTTCGTAGCATAATGAGTATGTGTTCTTATACTCAATTCGAAACTAAAGGTTTCAACTTTGCGGATTTATTTTTTGCCAAGTGAAATAAAGCAAACCAGTGATGATAGATTTCATGTAACCAACTAAAGCCATATTCAAAAATCCGATTTGAATTGATTCTATTAAATTATAAGAAGTATTGGCAAATAATATCAAAACACCAACTAAGTATAATGAAGTCTGAGCAGCAATACATGCCAACAATATAATCCAAATAGCCTTGCTTTGATGTCCAATATAACCGGCAATAAAAGCAGCAACTGGAAATGCAAATAAATAACCAGCACTAGGGTCTGCAATAACAGAAAATCCAAAATCATTACCAGCAAAAACTGGAACAAACATTCCAAACATCAAATAAATTAACATGGATGTTATTCCAATAATTGGGCCTCCAACCAAACCAGAAAGCAATACAAATACACTTTGTAAGGTATAGGGTATTTCCGAATTATGAAAAATGATTTTTGCAGCAATTGTTGTCAACAAGGCAAATAATGCTGCTAAACTTGCAAATCTTGATAGTCCCATAATTAATCTAATATAGCTTTTATATCTTCTTCTGTTAGTGTTTTCATAAATGATTCCTCAGTAGTAATTAAGGAATCAGCAATTCGCTTTTTCCTTTCCTGCAATGCAAGAATTTTTTCTTCTACTGAATTTTTAGTTATGAACTTATATATGAAAACATTATTTTTTTGACCTATACGATGGGTTCTATCAATTGCTTGTTGTTCAACTGCTGGATTCCACCATGGATCTAATATAAACACATAATCAGCCTCAGTTAAATTTAAACCAATACCACCTGCTTTAATTGAAATTAAAAATATTTTTATTTCTTCTTCATTTTTAAATGAGTCAACAACTGTTTCTCGGTTAACTGTTGATCCATCTAAATATGCAAAAGGAATATGATGTTTCTCAAAATGCGCTTTAAATATGCTTAAATGCTTTACAAATTGAGAGAAAATTAAAATCTTGTTTCCCTTTAAAATAATACTTTCTAAGGTATGTATTACATCAGAGAATTTTCCAGAATCATCAGCATATTCATGATCAACCATTTGTGGATGGTTTGCAATTTGTCTTAATTTATTTAAGCCTTGTAATAAATGTATTTGAGATTTTCCAATCCCTTTTTCTGAAATCATTTTTAAAATCTCATTCCTATAGTGTGATTTTGTTTCTTCATAAATACGGTCTTGTTCTGGACTCATATCTGAATAATAAATATTTTCAGTTTTAGGTGGAAGCTCTGAAGCAACTTGTTGTTTTGTTCTTCTTAAAATAAAAGGTTTGATGATGGATTGCAATTTTTCTGCTTTGTCAAAATCTTGTTTTTTGTCAATAGGAACAGCAAACTCTTCATTGAAAAACGAATGACTGCCTAATAAACCAGGATTTACAAAAGACATTTGTGACCATAAATCCAAAACTGAATTTTCAACCGGAGTTCCACTAAGCACCAATTTATACTTAGATTTTAAACTTCTTACTGATTTTGAAATTTTCGAAGTTGGGTTTTTAATAATTTGACTTTCATCTAAAATGATATAATGGAAATAAAACAATTTCAAAATATCGATATCCATTCTTACTATTCCATAAGTAGTTAATACAATATCATAATTGGAAAATACTTCAATATTTTTCTCTCTTAATGTTCCAGTATAAACTAATACTTTCAAATCAGGTGTAAACTTTTTTGCTTCTCTCATCCAATTATAAATTAAAGAAGTAGGCATTACTATTAAAGAAGTTTGAGGGTATTCCTCTGTGCTTTCTTTGACTATAGTATCTTCAAAAAGTGTTGGCTGTTTCGATTTAAAGAATGCATTTTCTTTTACTTTCTGTAATAATGCCAATGTTTGGATTGTTTTACCTAAACCCATATCATCTGCCAAACAACCACCAAAATTCCATCGTCTTAAAAAATGAAACCAATCATACCCTGCCTTTTGGTAAGGTCGTAGTTCACCTTTAAAATTACTTGGCATACTCACTTCATCAATCTGGTCAAACTGTAATAAATTTGACAGTTTTCGATCCATAGTAAGTTCTGCTAATTCCGAATCCGCATACTCTTTTATTAAGCCTATGTGATACTTTTTAAGTTTTAAATGCTTGTTTCCTTCTGCAAAATTGAAAAGGTTATGATATTGTGCAAACCAACTTTCAGGAATAATTGCGATCTCTCCATTGGGAAGTTCAAACTCTTTTTTACCATTTAATATATAATCTCTTAACTGTATAAAAGGAATTTCAAATTCACCAAAATAAACAGTTGCATAAATATCAAACCAATCATTTGATTCTTTTATTTGTAGATCAATTTTACTCTTGCCAACAAAATATTTCTTTCCTTTATCATCTTGTTGAATAATAAAACCTGCTTGAATTAATTGTTCATGGTTTTCATTTAACCATTCTAAAGTGTGATGAAATGGATGAGTTTCCTCTGGATTTAAAGAATGGTTTGGAACACAAAAAGCAGATCCTTCAATAGCTTCAAGCCCTAATTCAATTAACAAATTAATTTTTAATGCCTCCCACGATAGTGATCTTTTTACTCGATGAAATGTAAATTCATCATTTTTATATTCAACTGTTACTGAAACTTTAGTTCCACTTTGATATAAAAAAGTATACTTACCATATTGAAAAGATAAAACTAATTGAACTGAATTATTCCATGAATGTGTTAGTTTTAATATTGGCTTTGCTTCAAATTGTTCTGTAATAATTTGAAACCCTTCGGCATATACATGGTGCCTTTCAATTAATGGTGAAATGAATTTTTTATAATACGTTTGTTCAGAAGATTTTGGAATGTCAATAAATCTTTTATTTAAGAAAGGTGATAGTTTTTTACCATCTAACTCAGATTCAAAATACAAAAGTTCATTTCCTAAAAGCATGAATGCAGGTAGGTTAGTTATCACCTCTGCATTTTTAAACATAAATTCTATGCGTTGTCCTTTATGTTTGATGGTTGGAAAATACCTTGTACCCTCTGGGCTTCTTCTAAAATGGAATAAAACAGAAGTTTGTTCATCCGAAATTTTTATTTGACTAAAAACAGGATCACCTTCTTTTCCCATTTCATAAAAAAGTTTTCCATTCAATCTCTTAATTACGTCAACCAATTTTTTTTCAATAATTGGTCTTACAATTTGATAGAGTTTATCATTCCAAATTTTAGTAAAATACGCTGTGGGTCTAATTGGATCTTTGTGATACTTTTTAATAATATACTCTTGATCCATTTGATCTAAAAGTTTAATTAACTTATAGTCTTCAGTATCTAAATAAGCATCAAATTCTTTTGCAGTTTGAGAATATAATTTTTGATGGGTAAGTGTAAATCCGCCTTTAGGATTTAATTGTACGATATGAGGCTCAATCACAAAACCCATATATGGGTGTTTGCAAAGTGAATACACTAATTTACAAGGCTTTTTACTATCTACTCTTACCACTTAAACTAAAACAAAATAAGGATAAGATAAGCGATTGAAAAAATTCAAATGTAATCAATTGCATCAGCAATGCAATAATATTTAAAATAATTAATCGGTTTTTTTCATTTGCATATACTTCTTTGGCTGCTTTAAAGGAACAAAATCAAAATGAGCATACAATTTATGTGCATCTTTAGTAGCTAATATCCATTTAACAGATGATTCAATATCTGGATCGGTAAATATGCTATCTAAAAGAAATTTTGCAAGTCCCTTATTTCTATAATCTTCAATTATAAAAACATCTGCTAAATAGGCAATCCGCGAATAATCTGTAACTACTCTGGCAAAACCAATTTGCTTTTCAAAATGATAGATACCATAGCAATTTGAATTTTTGATAGATTTTTTAATCAATGATTTGCTTGTACTACTTGCCCAATAAGAAGTAGATAAAAAAGTAAAAATAAAATCTAACTGAAGTTTTTTCTTATCAGAACTTACCGTATAATTTCTTTTTTTACGGTTTAGCATTTTATTAAATTAAAATGATGAAAGTGATGGATCAATTTCAGCAGTCCAAGCTAATATGCCACCTTTCAAATTATATAAATTGTCAAACCCAAATTGTTGCTCTAATTGCATAATTGCAGCTGCACTTCTAGCTCCTGAGCGACAATGTATAACTACCATTTTGTCTTTTGAAAGTTTATCTGATTCTAAAAGTATATTACCTAATGGAATTAATTCTGCTCCAATATTGACAGTGTCATACTCAAATTGCTCTCTTACATCAATTAATTGAAAATCTTTCTTTTCATCCATCATTGCTTTCAATTCATGAACAGTTACTTCTTTCACCATATTTGTAGATTTTGTTTAAACAAAAATACATAAAGGATTAATAATTCAAACTATCATTTTCAATTGCATGTAATCATTTCTTTACTGTTATTTCTTTTTATATCTTCATTGCTTTAAAAAAACAAAAAATGCAAGAAACAGGCTTTAAACGAGAAATCAAACTATTCGATGCAATAATGATTGTGGCTGGAACTATGATAGGTTCAGGTATTTTTATTGTTAGTGCTGATATCGCACAAAAAGTTGGATCATCAGGTTATTTATTGTTGATATGGTTGCTCACAGGATTTATTACCATAGCAGGAGCTTTGAGTTATGGAGAACTTGCAGGCATGATGCCAAAAGCAGGTGGCCAATATGTTTATTTAAGAGAAGCTTGGGGGAAACCAATTGCATTCTTATATGCATGGACTTTGTTTTTAGTAATTCAGACTGGAACTATTGCAGCAGTTGGTGTTGCTTTTGCTAAATATACCGGAGTGTTATTGCCAACTTTAATCTCAGAAAAAATTATTCTGCTTACAATAGGTTCATTTAAAGTTAACTCCGTTCAAATTCTTGCAATATTGAGTATAGTCTTTTTAACATATTTAAATTCAAAAGGAATTAAAAATGGAAAATGGATTCAAAACATTTTTGGAAGCACAAAAATAATAGCGCTTTTTGGATTAATTATTTTCGGACTTCTATTTGGGATTAATGCTGATGTTGCGAAGTTAAATTTCACTGACATTTGGAATGCAAGTTCAAGTACCGTTGATAAAAGTTCAGGTGCTGTATCAATTACTTCTATCATTGGGATGGCCATTGTACCTGCTATTGGTGTTGCAATGGTTGGCTCTTTATTTTCAAGTGATGCTTGGAATAATATTGGTTTTTCAGGCGATGAAATTCAAAACCCGAAAAGAAACTTAGTACTAAGTATGGTAATTGGAACTTCTGTTGTTACACTTATTTATATTTTAATGAATGTGGTTTATCTTTTAGTTCTTCCTTTGAAAGGTGATCCAAATGGTCAAGATGTTTTGGCTAGAGGAATTCAATATGCAAGCAATGATAGGGTTGCAACAGCTGTAGCGGAAGCAATTGGAGGAGCCCAAGCTACCATTGCAATTGCTTTGTTAATAATGATTTCCACTTTTGGTTGCAATAATGGTTGCATCTTATCAGGTGCAAGAGTTTATTATGCAACAGCAAATGATGGGTTGTTTTTCAAAAGCATGTCGAAATTAAATTCAAATGGTGTTCCATCAACAGCTTTGATTTTTCAATGTGTATGGGCAAGTATACTTTGTATTTCTGGAACTTATGGAAACCTTTTAGATTATGTTGTATTTGCAGTATTACTTTTTTATATTCTTACTATTTTAGGAATTTTCAAATTGAGAAGAAAATTACCAAATGCCGAAAGACCATATAAAGCATTAGGCTATCCAATCATTCCAGCATTGTATATTTTATTAGCATCATTTGTATGTATTATACTTCTGATTTATAAACCTGAATACAGTTGGCCTGGATTTATCATTGTTGGTATTGGAGTTCCAGTGTATTATATCTTTCAACGTAAAAGTAAAGCCTAATTATTTTATGAGATTACTTTTTCTTGCCATTATGTTGTTTGCCTTTTGTGCTTGTTCTAATACTCCAAATCAACCTAACTTTAAATTAGAGCAAGCAAGCAGACCATTTGATACAGCGGAGTTTAATGTCAAAAGAAAAAAAATTGATGCTTACTTTAAAAAATTAAATCAAAACACTGGATTTAATGGGGCAGTTTATATTTCAAAAGATGAACACCTTTTATACAGCAATGCTTTTGGATTTGCTGATATTATTCATAAAAAAGTACCATTAAGCACAAAATCAATTTTCCAACTTGCATCTGTTAGTAAACAATTTACTGCAGCAGCAATAATTCATTTAATGGAACAAGGCAAATTGAGCTTAAGTGATGACGTAAAAAAGTATTATCCAAAATTTCCGTATGACGGAATAACTATTAAATTACTTTTAGCGCATAGAGGTGGTTTAGGAAATTATACCTATTTCAGTGAACACTATTGCGACAGAAGAACGCCACTTAGCAACCAAGATGTTGTTGAAATGATGATCCAAAATAAACCACCAATTTATTTCTTGCCAGATAAAAGATTTGATTATAGTAACACTGGATATGCAATACTTGCTGCCATAATTGAAAAAATTACTGAAAAACCTTTTTCTGAATATATGAAAGAAGAAATTTTTGATAAACTAGAAATGAAAAACACATTTATTTATTCCATCAAAAACAGAGAAAATAAATCGGTACCTGGACATAGTAGCTTTGGCGGTAAAACAGTTGAAGGCTATTTAGATGGGGTCTGTGGTGATAAAGGAGCATACTCTACAGTTGAAGATTTAGCTATCTGGGATCGTGTTCTATACAGCAATGCTTTTCTAAAAAAAGAAAATATTGATTCTATATGTAGTCCAGCAAACCATCATTTAAAAGGACCATTTAATTATGGTTATGGGTGGAGAACCTACACATTTGAAGATGGTAAAGAAATTGTTTACCATGGTGGTTGGTGGAATGGATTCAAAACTTTTTTCTACAGAGATTTATATCATCACAATTCAGTAATTATTTTAAGTAATAGAGAAAATTCAGGGTTTAGGAATTTAGATGAATTGTATAATATTATTTATGATAGAAAACCAAATTTAAAAAGGAAATTCTCAGCGTATATGCATCATTCACCAGGGTTTTAATTATTCTCTTTGATATCTTTAGCCATAACATAATCATTCAACCAAAATTCAGCAAAAGGTATATCAACTGTTTCAATAATTTCGTAACCTAATTTTATATAAAAATTAAATGCCTTATTATTTCGATTAACATTCAAATGCAATTGGTCTGCGCCTAATTCAGAACACTCCTTTTCTACTGCTTCTATTAAAATATTCCCAAAACCTTGTCCTTGAAATTCAGGTAATAGATACAATTTATGTAATTTAAAAGTTCCTTCGGGCTCTTGCAGTTTTCCATAAGAAGCAAATGCAATAGGACTCTCATCTAAAGAAAGAATCAAAAACTGGTGCTTCAAAAATTCCATTTGCTTTAACAATGAATCTGGAGTATACATTTCGCCAAACATAAAATCAATCTGCTCTTTGGAAATAATATTCTCGTAAGTTTTAAACCAAATTTGATATGCCAAATTTGTTATTATTGGTATATCCTCTATTTCAGCATGCTTTATTTGTATATTAGTCATACACATTGATTTATTCATAACAAATTAAACGTTTTATAAGTAGACAAACAAGCTGCATTTTTTGTTTAATATTTTTGAAACTTATAAAACGCCTTGTACTTATCAATAATTGACAATTTAAACTATGCCGAATTTTAGTTCAAGAAGTACTGAAATGGAAATAATGGATGATTATACGCATCCACCGGAAATAATAAATAAAGTATTAGATGAATTAGATAGCATCAATGCTTTGCTTGGCGGTTATGCAGTCACTTTTAATGCACTAAAAAAAATTAATCTAAAATCAGGCGATACAATTAGCGATTGGGGTTGCGGAGGTGCAGATAGTATTAGAAAAATAGCATCTTGGGCAAATGAAAGAAATTTACATTTTAATTATGTTGGTATTGATGCTG
This sequence comes from Sphingobacteriaceae bacterium, assembly GCA_965279595.1. Taxonomy (GTDB): domain Bacteria; phylum Bacteroidota; class Bacteroidia; order Sphingobacteriales; family Sphingobacteriaceae; genus CAIKLP01. The sequence continues at coordinate 1,056,135 of OZ257246.1, read as the reverse complement.
CTGAAAATATTATTGAATATGCAAAATTGAAATGTATTCACATCAATAATTTACATTTTATATGTGCAAATGTTTTTGATGAAAGTATTAAAGAGAATCAATTTGAAATTGTAACTTCTACATTGTTTACTCACCATTTTGAAGATAAGGATTGGGTTAAACTTATAAAAAAAATGCATTTCTCATCAAAAAAAGCAGTAGTGATAAATGATCTACACCGACATTGGTTTGCATACTATTCAATTAAATTTTTAACAAAATTATTCTCAAAATCATCAATGGTAATCCATGATGGACCATTATCCGTATTACGAGCCTTTACAAGAAAAGAGTTAGAGAATCTTTTAGATCAAGCCGAATTAAAAAATTATACTATCAAATGGGCTTGGGCATTTCGATGGCAAATAATTATTTATAAATGAAATCATTTGAAAATATTGTAATTATTGGTGGTGGTTTAGCTGGTCTCTGTGCTGCAATTCAATTAAGATTAACAAATATTTCAGTTACACTCATAGAAAGAAAAACCTACCCATTTCATAGAGTATGTGGTGAATATATTTCTAATGAAGCATTACCATTTTTAAATAGTATAGGTATCAATACAAATCTTTTGGGAGTTAGTAGAATCAATAAACTAAAAGTAAGTTCAACCAGTGGCAAAATATTTGAAAGTAATTTAGCACTTGGTGGTTTTGGAATCAGTAGGTATAAATTGGATTTGCACCTATATGAATTAGCCCAATCATTAGGAGTAGATTGCATTACAGGAACCAAAGTAAATGAGGTGATTTATGATAATGAACAAGACAACTTTATAATTAACTGTAGCAATTCAATTCAACTGAAATCAAAAATAGTTATTGGAAGTTTTGGTAAAAGATCAACTTTAGATCAATATTTAAATAGGGATTTTCTAAAAAATAGGAGTCCATATTTAGGCGTAAAATATCATATAAAAACTGACCACCCTGTAGATTTAATTCAATTAGACAATTTCAAAAATGGTTACTGTGGAATTTCCAAAATTGAAGATGATTTATATTGTTTATGCTATTTATCACATCGAGATAATTTAAAAGAATTTAAAACCATTCCAGAAATGGAAAAGAATATTCTTTATAAAAATCCCTATTTAAAAAGATGGTTTACCCAATCAGAATTCATTTTTGAAAAGCCTGAAGTTATTAATGAGATTTCATTTGAAAAGAAAAACTTGGTGCAAGAACACATCCTATTTTGCGGTGATGCAGCAGGTATGATAACTCCACTCTGTGGTAATGGAATGGCAATGGCCATGCATGGTTCAAAAATTTTATCTGATCTATTGATCAATGAATTTGCAAATAAAGGAGTATTAAATAGAAGTAAACTTGAGTTAGATTATGTAAAAAAATGGAATGAAACTTTTGGCAAGAGATTAAAATGGGGAAGAAGAATTCAATCTGTTTTTGGAAAAGAAAAGCTTACAGCTATAACTATAAATGGAATGAATACCTTTCCCTATTTAAAAAATAAAATAGTTGCTTTAACACATGGAAATTATTTTTAGCGATTTCCAATTGCAGATTTAATCTTTATAAAATAAAGTATATGTGCAACCAATAATGAAAGTGTTCCAATTAAAATAAAGAAGTTAGCCACCCTACTGGCTGTAGAAGAAAGAGTGATAAGGCCTGTGAAAAACAATATTATACTTAATAAATATGCATTTCTAGCCATATTATCAGTTGCATCAACTTCAATTGAGGGTTCAATTGAAAATTGAAAATAGAAGTAAATGGAAGCAATCAAATTAGATCCACCAATTATAAAGCCTAAGGTTCTTTGATAAACACTAAATGATTCAACAGAAACAAACATACTGAGTAAGGCAGTAATACTTAATACAAATAAGGCGGATACAAATAATCGTATGCAAACCCATTGATGATTATCTTTTAAATTCATCGATATTTTTTTACAAAAATACATTTCTTTACAAGATATTTGTCGATATTCAAAAATCAAATTAAATAATAAAACATAAATCAGATAATATGAAAGCATATGTATTTCCAGGCCAAGGTGCTCAATTTGTTGGAATGGGTAAAGACCTATACGAAAGTTCAGAAAAAGCAAAAGCTTTATTTGAAAGTGCTAATGAAATAATTGGTTTCAGAATTACTGATTTGATGTTTAGTGGAACTGACGAAGACCTGAAACAAACCAAAGTAACACAACCCGCAATTTTTTTGCATTCAGTAATATTAGCCAGTGTTCTTACTGATTTTAAACCTGAAATGGTTGCAGGGCATTCATTAGGTGAATTCTCTTCATTGGTTGCCAATCAAACTTTATCATTTGAAGATGCTTTTAAATTAGTTATTGCCAGAGCCAATGCAATGCAAAAAGCTTGTGAAATTCAGCCTTCAACCATGGCAGCTATTTTAGGACTGGAAGATCACATTGTTGAAGAAATTTGTTCTTCAATTGATGAAATTGTTGTTGCAGCAAATTATAATTGTCCTGGACAATTAGTAATATCAGGTAGTATTGAAGGTGTTAATATTGCATGCGCAAAATTAACTGAAGCAGGTGCTAAAAGAGCTTTAGTATTAAATGTAGGTGGTGCCTTTCATTCACCATTAATGGAGCCAGCTCGTATTGAATTAGAAGCAGCTATACATGCAACAAATTTCAACAACCCAATTTGTCCAGTTTATCAAAATATCAATGCAAAACCAACCACTGATCCTGCCACTATTAAAGCAAATTTAATTGCTCAATTAACAGGACCAGTTCGTTGGACACAAACTGTTCAATCAATGATAGCTGATGGTGCTAGCTCCTTTACAGAAGTTGGTCCAGGTGCAGTTTTGCAAGGACTTGTTAAAAAAGTTGACAGACAAATGCCAACAATTAGTGCGAGCATTTAATGGAAATAATTATTGATTCCATAGAACAATTGACTCAAGTTGCACATCAAATTATTCCTTTGTTGAATACTCAAAAAGTGCTGCTTGTAAATGGAGAAATGGGTGCAGGCAAAACTACATTCATTTCTTCTTTAGTGAAGGCTATGGGCTCAACTGATGAAATTAGTAGCCCAACTTTTTCGATTGTAAATGAATATCAATCTCAAATGGGAATAATTTATCATTTTGATTTTTATAGAATCAAATCAATAGATGAAGCTTTGGATTTTGGTGTTGAAGAATATTTTTATAGCAACAATTATTGTTTAATTGAATGGTCGGCATTAATTAAAAGTATAATCCCAGATAATGCCTTAGAAATTAATATTATTGTGAAAGAAAATAATGTTAGACACTTTTTCATTAACCACTAAGTATCTGATTTTATTGGTTTTCAATCTATAATTTGATTATCTTTAAATCCTAAAACTAAGCTACATGTCGACCTCGAATAAAGGAATGTCAGAGATTGCTAAACAAGCAATGATGATGCCTCAAGAAGCATTGATGGCGATTAAAAATCGAAAACATAATCTATTAATAGGAATACCAAAAGAAACTTCTTTTCAAGAGAATAGAATTGGGTTAACTCCATTGTCGGTGGGTTTATTAGTCAATAATGGACATGAAGTTTTAATTGAATCAGGAGCTGGTGAAGCAGCAAAATTTGTTGATAAAGAATATTCGGAAGAAGGTGCACAAATAGCATATGACACCAAAAAAATTTGGGAAGCAGATATAATTATAAAAGTTGGCCCACCAACTATTGAAGAAATTCAAATGATGAAAATTGGGCAAACTTTAATTTCTGGATTACAAATTACCACCTTAAAAGAAGAATATTTAAAAGCCTTAATGGCTAAAAAAATAACTGCAATTGCATGTGAATATTTGCGTGATGAAGGTGGTATTTTAACTTTTGTAAGATCTATGTCTGAAATTGTAGGTACTACCTCTATTCATATTGCGTCAGAACTTTTAAGCACTCATAATGGCAAAGGTTTAATGTTGGGAGGAGTGATTGGAATTCCACCAACTGAAATTGTAATTATCGGTGCAGGCACTGTAGGTGAATGTGCAGCAAGAACTGCCTTGGCTTTAGGAGCTGATGTTAAGGTTTTTGACAACTCTGTTTATCATTTAAGAAGATTACAAGAGAATATTGGTACTCGTATATTTACTTCTGTTTTACAACCTGTGGTATTACAAAAAGCATTATCAAAATGTGATGTTGCAATTGGTGCTATGCGTGCTAAAGAAGGTAGAAGCCCTTGTATAGTTTCAAAAGAAATGGTGAGTAGAATGAAAGCTGAATCAGTAATAATTGATGTAAGTATTGACCAAGGTGGTTGCTTTGAAACATCAAAAGTTACTAATCATACCCATCCAACATTTAGGTATGAAGATGTAATTCACTATTGTGTACCAAATATTGCATCAAGAGTTGCAAGAACAGCTTCTTATGCATTAACGAATTTATTCACACCTATACTTATTGATTTAGGAGAAGCTGGTGGTATCAAAAATTATTTATGGGAACATGCCGGAATGCGTGGAGGCGTTTATATTTACAACGGTCATATAACCAACAAATATTTATCCAATAATTTTAAACTGCCGTTTAAAGATTTAGATTTATTAGTTGCAGCACAAGCCTAAGATTTTTATCTTAGTTCATTGAGCGTATGTTCAACCCATGCTTTACCCCAACTATTTACTTCTTCTGAAGTCCACAATTCCGGATAGAATATTCTCTTTTGAAAACGAGGAGGCAAATATTTTTGCCAATTAGTTCCTCCAGTTGCTTTAATATCTTCAGGATCTTTTTGCAAATAACGAACTGCTGATTTGTAATGTGCTAAAGGCCAATTCACATTCACATTGGTATCAAAACGACGCAAACATTCTTTTGCTTCAGGGCTATTTGATTGCAGTTCTAAATATTTAGTTAAAATATTATTATTGAATCTATCATTCGCTAATACAGAAAACTCTTTCAAATACTTTTCTTCAAATTGAATTAAGGTAAGTGTCTTTTTTCCTGATTCTAATTCAGTTGCACCATGCTTCCAATAAATAAACTCTAAAAACTTTTCTGCATCAAAATTTGCATTTGCAAACTGTTCTCTTTTTTCTTTGTCAACTAAATTTATTAAATCTGTGGCAAATATTTCAATCATTCTATACTGAGCAGATTGAAATCCACTAGCAGGAAGTAAGGCCATTCTATACTTTAAGAATTGCTCTCTTTCCATACCATCAACCATAATATCGAACGAATTAGTTAAGTGTTCGAAATATCTATTGATTCTATTCATACGAGCAATAAAAAACTTTTCTGTGATTTCTTTTTGTTCACATATTTGCTCACACTCACTCAATATCATTTTAAAATACAATTCTGTAACTTGATGGTACATGATAAAAATCTTCTCATCAGGAAATTTTGTTTTAGGATTTTGTAGACTTAAAAGCGTGTCAAGATGTATATAATCCCAATAAGTTAAGTAATCTGAATATAATAATCCATCTAAATAAGAAGCCATATCCTGGCCCATAGATGTAAATTTTTCTTGCAGTTTTTTAATTCGTTCAAGTATTTCTACAGGTAATTCCATATTAATAAATTAATTTTAAAATCCACATCCCTAATGATAATCCTAACACACAAAATAGAAAGTTAATTAGGATATTTCCAAATGCAAATACATTCTGTCCAGATTTGGAGAGCTCAACTGTTTCCACAATAAAAGTTGAATAGGTACTAAAACCTCCACAAAAACCTGTTAACATTAACAATTTCAATTCTTGACTTGCTGTTGATTTAGTAACTAAATAGGCACTTACAAAGCCAAATACAATACAACTTAATATATTTGAGCTTAATGTAGCAATAGGTAAGTTTATCGTGCTTATGGCCATTATTTTACTAACCAACCATCGAGCAACGCTACCAATTCCTCCACCTATAAAAACTAACAAAAACTCTTTCATATTAATTTTTCTTCGTTGTTCTCCATTGACTAACTATGGTTGCTAGACAATCATCAATTGAAGTATATTCAAAGTTAATAGCTTCTTTTAACTTTTGATTATTAATAACATGTTTTTTTGAACTTGATCGCAAAGTGTACTTTGTAAGTAAAGAATGGCTTTTACTAAAAATTGTAAATATACTTTGCACATAAAAAACTAGCATCATTAACCAATACGGAGCTTTCCAATTGGGAGCTTTTACTTGAAGATATTTAGCAATCAATTCAAATAGTTTTTTATAGGTCAAATTTTCTGATGAAATAATAAATTTTTCAAAACTAATATCTGATTCCATTAACTTTATCATTGCGCTTACCACATCATCCACCCAAACAAATCCACTAGAACCATCTGTATAAAATGGATACCCTTTTTCAACATATTTAATAAAAGACATTGAACCATTTCCGAATTCATCAAAACCTAAAATGATAGATGGATTGACAATTATAGCATTTAAGCCTTCTGTGATACCACGCCAAACTTCTCTTTCTGATTCAAATTTACTAATTGAATAGGTTGATAATTGGGAATGAAAAACCCATTTACTTTTTTCATCTATTGAATTCCCTAACTTAACATCCCCTAGAGAGGCGATAGAACTCACATGCAAGAATTTTTCAATATTTAATGCCAATGCAGCATTCACCATATGCCTAGTACCTTCCACATTTACTTTCCAAATCAATTTTTCATCTTGCGGTTGAAATGATACAAAAGCGGCACAGTGATAAACTTGATTACAGCCTTGCATTGCATCTTCAATACTGAAATAATCAAGCAAATCAGCATTTACCCATTCAATCTGATCAGCATGGGTAAATAAAATTTTAGGGATTTTAGCCTGTTCCCTTTTCATAGCTCTAACCCTAAAGCCTTTTTCAACTAAAGACTTTACTAATGTTGACCCAACTAATCCGGTTGCTCCTGTGACTAAAATCATAACTTAATTTGCAAATATGTAGAAAATAAGGCAGAAAATTTGAGTTCCATTCAGTAGGTTTGTGATAACACTAACTTTTTTATTGATTTATGTTCAGTGAATTTTTAAAACCCATACAAGCAGAAAAGTATGCCCCTGAAGAAGGTTATTATGCTTCCCAAATCGGCGCAAATATTAATATTCATGATCAAACTTTCCCTGATTTAGAAGGTATAAACCTTGCAATAATTGGAGTTCATGAAGATCGCAAGGCAGTAAATAATGAAGGCTGTGCTTTGGGTATTGAAAAAATTAGAAGTTTTTTTTACCAATTAAATGTTGGTGATTTCGATTTAAAAATGGTTGACCTGGGAAATATTGAACCAGGGGAGACATTAAGAGACACCCACTTTGCATTAAAAACAGTAGTTGAAGAATTAATAAAAAAATCAATTGTACCTATTATAATTGGTGGTGGTCATGATTTAGCCTACGCACAATATTGGGCTTATGAGAATTTAGAGAAAAAAGTAGATATGCTTTCATTAGATTCTCATTTCGATTTAGATGCAACTGTTGATGAACAAGCGATTCCAAATTCAAGATCATATTTGAATAGCATTATCCTTCATGAACCAAATTTCCTTTTCAATTTTAGCAATATTGGTTATCAAACGTATTATGTAAATCAAGACAGTATCAATTTGATGGAGAAAATGTATTTCGATATTCATCGTTTAGGTGCATTTAGAAATAATATTAAAGACTCTGAGCCAATTATTAGAAATGCTGACTTGATGACAATTGATATTTCATCAATAAAAATGGCTGATGCTCCGGGTAACGCAAATGCGCATCCAAATGGTTTTTATGGTGAAGAAGTTTGTCAAATGATGAGATATGCTGGAATGAGTGATAAATTAAGTTCTATAGGGATTTATGAATTCAATCCAAAGTATGATCATAGAAATCAAACAGCAGAGTTAGTTGCCCAAATGATTTGGTGTTTTGTAGAAGGTTACTATTCAAGAAAAGACGATTTACCTAATACAAATAAAAAAGGATTCGTAAAATATAGAGCAACTTTTAAAGATATTCAACATGAAGTTATATTCTATAAAAGTAAGAAAACAGATAGATGGTGGATGCAAATACCATATCCTGCTATCATTTCAAAGAATGAAAGATTTTTATTAATTCCATGTTCATATGAAGACTATATACAAGCTACCAATGGTGAAATGCCAGATCGTTGGTGGAAAAATTTTCAAAAAATCTTATAAAAATATCATGAAAAAATTAATCATTTTACTTTTCGCTATTATCATATCATCTTGTAATCAATTTGCAGAAAAAAGTGAATATCAAATTCAAGGTAATATTGATGCAGTTGATTCAACAGTAATTTATTTACAAACTTTTGTAAATGATATAAGTAAAATCGATTCTGCTTTGGTACTTGATGGAAAGTTTAAATTCAAAGGGAAATTAAACTCTCCTTCATTGTATTTTTTATTTACGGATAAGAGTAAATCTAATAGACAAACCCTTTCATTTGTGTTAGAAAATGAAAATTACAGTATTGATGCGAAGGAAGATAGCATGAAAGTGGCAATTGTAAAGGGTTCTAAAGAGCAAGATAAATATGCAAGTCTTAAAAATTCACAAGCATATTTAGATAATCAGTTTAAAGAACTTAATAGATCATACAGATTAGCAGAAGAAGCAGGCGATTCAATTAACATGGTTAGAATTGATGAAGAATGGTCAGCAAAAGGAAAAGAGTATGATAGTATCAGTAGAAAATTTATTGCAGAAAACCCAAGAGCTTATGCAAGTATTTTGGCAATAGATGATTTAAGTGGTGGAGTTGCCGATCCTATAATTTTGGAACCCTTACTCAAAATGGTTGATCCAAGTTTATTAGAATTACCGCTGGGGAAAAGTTTAGTACAAGCTCTTGAAATAGCTAAGAAAACAGATATCGGAAAACCATTTATAGATTTTAATTCTTTTACAACCACTAAACAAGCCTTTCAATTTTCAAAAGTAAAATCTAAATATATTTTATTAGATTTTTGGGCATCATGGTGTGGACCATGTCGACAAGAAAGCCCAGCTTTAGTTGCTGCATATAATAAATATCATAATAAAGGATTAGAAATAGTAAGTGTTTCTTTGGATGATGATAAGTCAAATTGGATAGCAGCCATTGAAAAAGATCAATTAAACTGGATACATGTATCAAGTGTAATAGGGTTTAATGAGCCAGCTGCAAAGAGCTATGGGATTAGAGCTATACCTCAGAATTTCTTAATAAATGATCAAGGTGTTATAGTTGCTAAAGACTTAAGAGGATTAGATTTAGAAAAAGAATTGAGCAAGCAACTAAAATAAATTTTTATAAGAAAAAAGGCGGTGCATGAAAGTTTCATACACCGCCTTTTCTTTTTAATGCTTAAATATTATACTTCACCTAAAACGTGCAATACAGAATAAATTGCACCTGGAAACCAAAATATCAATGTTAAAATTAAACTGATCCAAAATGCAGTTTCAATACCATCATCATATACCAAAACTCCAATTGGAGGCACAATAATTGCGAGAATAATAATCAATGCTTGATCTACTCTTAGATTACTACCACCTGATTGTTTACTATCCTTTTTCATTTTTTTCAGCTGTGCCTTCCATTCTTTTTTATTAAAATGATTTGTCACAATTGGTTGCTCTTTCAATTCGATACTAGTGTTACTTAAATTATTAGTTCCAGTATTTCTATGCAAAATTGGACTAGTCATTACTTTTGAATTTGAAGCTACAAGAATTGATTCTTCCTTATCTATCACTTTCACATCCTCTGCCACTAACTTATTAATTTTATTTAGTTTTTGTGGCTCAGCTTTTACTAACTGTTCAGCTGGTTTTACCTTTTGCAAATCACTGCCTTTAATATGGGCAGCAAATTCAGTGGTGCTGCATGACTGGAGCAATACTACGCCAGCAATTGCAAATGTTACTAATAGACTTTTTTTCATAATTCTTAGGATTTAATTGTTTATTTTAAAAGTTGGTCAGCTTCAGCTCTTGCTTTTTGCATGATGCTATCTGCTTTTTTATCCCCTTCGCTTATCATTCTATTTGCTTTTTCATCTGATTCTTTTCTGATTTTTTCAGCAGCTTTTTTTGCGGCAATTTTTGCTACAGGATTAGTAGCTTCTTTTTCTAATTTATCAGCAGCAGAATAGCCTTCCTTTCTAGCTTTTTCCGCTAAGTTCTTTGATTCTGTTTTAACAGTATTTGCTTGAATTTGAGCTTGAGCTAAAATTAAATCTGCTTTTTTTCTTGCCTCTTCTTTCCCTTTTGCAATAGCTTCTTTCTTTTTAGAATCAAATACATCTTTGATTGCATTCTTTGCACCTGCACCCATATCAGCCATTGCTAATTTAAAGGTAGGTTTAGAACTAAATCCTCCAACTAATGCATTTACATTTATACTTTCTCCAGGATCATAGCTTGCCCCATTTTTATTTAATTGATTCATTAACCCAGATAATACTTGATTAGCAGCTGTACCCAAACTTCCTTTTGGCAAGTTCAACTTTAATTTATAATCTAAACTTTGATCTAAGCCACTTGAACCCATAACATTCATTACAAATGAACCTGCTTTCAAATCAAATGGATCTAATACCACTCTCCCATTTATAATCTTGAATTTTATTTTAGTATCCTTTAATGATAACTGTTTTAACTTATCATATTTTAAAACAGAAGCTAATCCATCCATCATTTTTGAACCAGAAATTGTTGCAGCTATTAATTGCAATTCACCATCACCTTCAACTGTACTCATAACCGGTGACATATCTAATCCCATATCAGTATTAAAATTCAAATTCATGTTGAATTGTCCTGAAGTTTTTTCTGCAATTGGTGCCAGTTTTTTTACTGTGTTGAATGTTTGAAATGCTTTTTGAATATTCATTTGTTTAATACTAAAAAACATATCAACCTTAGGCTTTGAAATATCTTTTGAAGAATAAGATCCATTCATTCCTACTGTCCCATCCAATGTATTCAAAGAAACGTTTTTAAAACTTACTGTTTCATCTTTTAACAATATAGTACCATTCAAATTTGAAATATCCATATTATCGTAAATGATTTTCTGAATGGATGAATTCAATTCAAAATCAATATTTCCCGGAATTTTAACTACTGTAAGTGTGTCAGCATTTTTTGAAGGATTAGCTTCTTCTTCAGTTGAAGGACCCATCAATTCATTAACATCTAACAATTTTGATTTTAAATTTAATTTTCCTTTTAAATTAGCACCTTTCAAGGCATAAGCTAAATAATTATCAAGTGTTCCTGTTGCACTAAAATCACTTTTCCCATATTTAGCTTCCATATTTGATAAAGTAATATTTTTAGGACTAAATAAAAGTAATGCTGATATTAATTTAAAATCTAAGGGAGATTCTTTACTGCTATAATTCAAATTACTTATTTGAACATTTCCTTTAGCATCAAAACTTTCATAGTTTCCTTTTTCTATTGTTGAAAGTTTACCCTTCGCAGTAACATTTGAATTAATTATACCAGATAGTTTTGTATCCTTTATTGGTATTATTTTAAGTATAGTTGCTAAATCAATTTTACCTTTAATTGTTGCATCAATATCAGGGTCTGCTATTGGTGTTTTTAATGTTAATTTTGCATCAAATGGTTCTTTTCCAAATTCGATATGCAATTTATTTAAATCAATTAATGTGCTATTTAAATCACCATCAGCATTATCAATTTTCAAAATCATTTGGACATTATTTACAGCTGTTGGTAAGTTCGGATAACTAAACTGTCCATCTTCGATTAATAAATTCAAACCAAAACCTGGAGAAGAAACATCATTTAAAACTCCCTTATAATATCCATTCATTGCAAATTTTCCATTTGCTTTTAAATCAGAAAAACTACTAGCATAAATAGTTGGAATTAGAGAAAGGAAATTTTTAAAATCTGATTTTTCTGCATCAAAAGAAATATCCATTTCAATATCATCTGCAGGCATTTTAACACTACCATCAAATGCTAAATTTAAATCATTCAATTTGATTTCGTTTTCTTTGAAAGTGTAAATGCTTTTTAGCATATCCATCTCAATAGGCGCTGTAATTTTTGTCTTTACTTTATTCAAATAAGCAACACCTCCGTAACTCACAGTTAATTCTTGAGCATCAGTCTCAGTTACAAGCGTAAATAAATCTTGAGTAAAATCTCCTGATCCTTTATGGTTAGCGTGTGAAATTAAAGTATAAAACCCTAATGATTGATCATCATAACTTATGGTTGCATCTATTAATTCATACGACCTTAATGCGATGCTAAATTTTGTAGAACCAGTATCTGTTGAAACAGTTGGTATTGTATCTGGCTTCATGATATCCCAATTTGCTTTACCGCTTTTTAAAACAACTACATTTATTTTGGGTTCAGTTAATTGTATGTTTTTAATTTGAATTATTTCTCCATTAATTACACTCATCAAATCAGCAACAATAGTTAATTCCTTAATATTAGCTAATGTATCAGTTGCAAAAGAATCAGTGCCGGAAACAATTAATTGTTCCATTGAAACAGATAAATTGGGGAAGCTTTTGAAAATCCCAACAGCAAAATCTCCAAACTCAACTTTTGCTGTCAATTTCTCATTAATGCTATCATTAACCTTTGCTCTTATTTCATCTTTAAATATAAATGGGATAGCAATTGCAGCGATCACCATTAAGCCCAAAAGTATGGCCAATCCAACAAAAAATTTCTTAATCATATTGTAATAGTTATGATATAAAATTAGTCAATTAATTATTAAAAAAGTTACACAAAAGTTTAAAAACCTTACATAATTATAGTTGCTTGAAATTGAAATTTAGTACATTTGATTTCTTACAAATTGAATAATATGAAATATACAGCTATTGATTCTGCACTTTTTTTTGAAAACAGGAAACGTTTTGTTCAAAAATTAAAACCTAAGTCTATTACAATTATACATTCTAATGACGAATTTCCTCGCAGTGGAGATCAAGCTTTTCCCTTTCACCAAAATCCAGATTTGTTTTGGTTAGCAGGAATAGATCAAGAAGAAAGTATCTTAATTCTTTTTCCAGAATGTCCGATACCTGCTTACCGAGAAGTATTATTTCTGAAAAAAACCAATGAACATATTGCAATTTGGGAAGGACATAAATACACAAAGGAAGAAGCGGTTAAAGCTTCTGGCATAGCTAATATTTGTTGGTTAGAAGAATTCAAAACTATTTTGCCAATGTTAATGAATCATTCGGAAAATGTTTATTTAAACAGTAATGAAAATGATCGTTATGTGCATACCAATCAGTACCGTGATTTGCGTTTCGCCAAAGATTTAATGAATCAATACCCATTACATCAATACCAAAGAGCAGCACCAATTTTCAGAGAATTAAGAGCCGTAAAATCTAGTTTTGAAGTTGAATTATTGCAAACAGCTTGTGATATAACAGATAAAGCATTTAGAAGAGTGCTTAAGTTTGTTAAACCAGGTGTAGCAGAATATGAAATCGAAGCAGAAATAATTCATGAATTTATTCGTAATCGTGCAACCGGACATGCTTACAATCCAATAATTGCTTCAGGTAAAAATGCTAACATTCTTCATTATAATGATAACAATCAAATTTGTTTAGCTGGCGATGTAATACTATTTGATTTTGGTGCTGAATATGCAAATTACAATGCAGATTTATCAAGATCGGTTCCGGTAAGCGGAAAATTTACAGCTCGACAAAAAGAAGTTTACAACGCAGTATTCAAAGTTATGAATGAAGCGAAAAAAATGTTGGTAGAAGGAACAATTTTAGATGAATACCATAAAGAAGTTGGCAAGGTAATGGAAGCAGAATTAATCAATTTAGGTTTGTTAGATCGAATTGCTGTTTCTAAACAAGATCCAAATATGCCTTTATATAAAAAATATTTCATGCATGGTACCTCGCATTTCTTAGGACTTGATGTTCATGATATTGGAAATCGTTATGAAAAAATGAAAGCAGGTATGATTTTTACTTGTGAACCAGGCATCTATATTCCTGAAGAAGGGTTAGGCATTAGACTCGAGAACGACATCTTAATAACTACTAATGGAAATATTGACTTAATGAAAAATATTCCTATTGAGGCAGATGAAATAGAAACGTTAATGAATGAATAATTAATTGATATCAGGTTCAATTTCATTTAACAAATCAAGCATTTGATTTAGTTCAATGTTCTTTTCTTGATTGTCTAATTTCTCATATGAATTGATCAGATTCCTAATGACTCTTTTAATTATTTGAATGTTGCTGCATGGCTTATAAAACATAGGGTTATGCTGCAAATTCAATTGCTTTAAAAAATAATCAACATCTCTTTTATTAAAAATAAAACCTTTGTTAAATGCATTTATATAAAAAAGTATTCCGCTCTCATCCTCGTCAACAATTTCTGGAAATTCTTTCTTTTCATCTAAATAAGCTAAAATAAAATGTTGAGGTAAATTCACTCCAACAATAGGTATATCAAGCCTTTGAGCAATTACTGAATATATGATCGCCATAGAAATTTGATTTCCTCTGCGAGATTCCATGACAATATTAATGTATGAATTTTGTGGATCATGGTAATTACTTACATTACCTGTAAATCCGTGAATATTATAAATGACATGATTTAATATTTTTACTTTTTCAATTGGGCTTGTGTCATAACTTAATTCAATCCATGCATCTCTTTTAATTGCTTCAATTTGGTTGATAATTTTTTGTTCATCTAAATCTGGATATTGATAACGAGAAACAATTAGAAATCCATTTAACAAATCAAATGCTCCTGAAAGTGCCCAAGTTTGTATGTCCTGTTTTACACTATCAAATTGTATCTTATGAATTAAATTTTCGATTCTTTGTTGTAGGATCATATCCATTGAACTTTCCCAGAAATGTTCCAATGTAGGGACCACTTCCATTCCATAGCTCAAGAGTCGATCTTCCACATGCTGGTGAATTTCAACATCTGAATCATCGAGTAGTTTTATCAATGCTTCTACTTCTTTAGAATTAATCATTTATACTAATTTAACCCTTTTAATGCTAAAAAGATTAAAATATTTATAAAAAGGCTTTATTTTGGGGCATGAATCTATTCAAGCAAGCCTATTTATATACTAAATACCTATTAAATTCTAAAACACTTCATGGTACACATTCTCCATTTGTATATTCATTTTTAGAAGATGTGGTTTATCAAAAGCTAAAATATGGGGAGTTCGAAAACATCGAAAAAAGGAGATTGGACTTAATAAATGACACAAGAAGTATCATTATCAAAGATTTTGGAGCAGGTTCAGAAAAAAATGATGGCAAATCAAAACGAATATCAAAAATAGCCTTAAGTTCTTTGAAGCCTGCTAAGTATGCGGAACTTTATTTTAGAATAATAAAATGGCAACAACCTGCAAACATTATTGAAATTGGAACATCTTTAGGTATTACTACCTCCTATTTAGCATCAGCAACCACAAATGAAGTTATTTCAATGGAAGGTTGCCCCAATACTTTAATAATAGCCAAAGAGACATTTAAAACATTAGGCAAAAACAATATCAAAACTATTGAAGGAAATTTTGATTTAGAATTTCCAAAACTTATTGAAAGCCTCACAACTGTTGATTGGGTTTATTTTGATGGCAATCATCGTAAAAAAGCTACACTTGATTATTTTGAACTTGCACTAAAAAAATGCAATGAACAAAGTATATTTATTTTTGATGACATATATTGGAGTGAAGAAATGATGGAGGCATGGGAAATTATTAAAGCACACCCGAAGGTTGTGATTACCCTTGATATGTATTTTATTGGCATAGTATTTTTTAAACCCGGACAAGCCAAAGAAAATTTCACAATCAAATACTAAAAAAGGCCTGTGTAATTAAACACAAGCCTTTCTTATTAATTAATGTAAAAATTATTTTTTAGCTTCTTCAGCAGTTGCAGGCACTAATACACCTGTTGCTTCAAAAGTAATTTCATTTTTAGGTTCTTTAATTGCATCAATTTCTTCTTTTGTGCTACCTGCATCTTCTGCATAATGCTTTTGATCTTCAACAGATATGGTTGCAAACTTTGCAGTTCCTTGCATGATAACTTCCTTACCAGACATTGCAGCATTGTCAGTTGGCACAAAGAATGCGTAGTCTTTGAAAGTAACTTTCATCACTTCACCATTTCCTAAATCAACATTCATCCAACATCCTTTTTTCTGACATACTTCAGTAACCTTAGCCTTTAATTTAGTATCATAAGTTGGTGCATTTCCCATTTCAGCTAATAAAGTACTTACTTCAATAGTGCTATCAGGAGTAATCATGGCTCCGTATGAATCGAAATTACCAGTTGCTGTTTCAACTTTAGTTGAATCTGTACTGTTTTTAGTTTCTGTTGAACAAGCTGCTAAGAAGATTGCTAATGCAGCGAATAATACAAGTTTTTTCATTTTTTAATTTTTCTTTATGCTGCAAAGTTAAGTACTATAAATAAGAATTCATTGTATTTAGGTAAAAAATCAATTTTAACAAAAAAGGTGGAGTATTAGCCCCACCTTTCCTAAATAAAATTTCATTTATTATTTAACATATTCCAGTTTTAAAGCAGAAAATATGTTTTTTGAAGGTACAGAGAAACTAATCCCTTCAGTTCCATATCCCATCAATTTAGCAGTAACCACTCCATAAACAATTCCTCCTTTGCTTATTAAAGCGCCACCACTATTTCCTGAATTGATGTTTACATCTGTTTGTATATATCTTCTATCATTGGCATTTCTTATACCTGAAACAATTCCTTTAGAAACAGTTTGCCCTAAAGAAATATCTTTTGGTGTACCAAGTGCCCAAATTTCATTTCCAATTTCAGGATCATCAACAGAAACATATAATGGATTGAATGAATCTCCTTTAATTTTTAATAGTGCCAAATCACTAAACTCAGAATATCTAACTACTTCAGCAATTGACTCTGAACCATCATTCTGAATAACAGTAATTTTATTCGATTTATTTTTAGCAATAACATGGTAGTTAGTTATAATATAACCATCTTTTGAAATGAAGAAACCACTACCATGACCATCTTTGGTTTTAACAGTAACACCAGATTTGATAACCATATTGATTTTCGAATCAACACTATCAGGACGTGGAATTGAAATACTACTTAACTCTTTATAGGCTTTTAAATCCTGCTCTTTTTGATTATCTATTTTTGTTAAATTATTGAAATCCTTTTTGCTCACTAATTTTAAAAACGAATTGTTCAAGGCATCATAAACAGAATTCTCTAATATCTTGGCTTCTTTTTCTTTAGGCTTATCCTTATCTTTCGTAGTATTTCTATTAACAACAAATTCACCAGATTTTATTTTATCCTTAAAAGTATACAACACATTTTCATAATAGTTTAATACTTCCCACTTCACATCCATTTCAGTCACAATATATTTATTTGTAGAAAAATACATTGTCGACCCTACACTTATATATACAGAATGCAATTTCACATTACTAATGCTTGCATTTAAATAAAGTGTATTTGAATAATTTGGAAATATTTTATTGATTGTATCTATATATCCCTTTTCTTTCAATAAGTCATTTACCTTATCTGTAAATAAACCCACTTCGAAATTTTCATCTTCTTTACTTTTAACAGTATACGTAGGTTTGTTTTTCATGTAATACTGATGTTTTGAATAGGATAAAAATGTAGTATCCTTTTCTTTTCTATCTAATACAGTTTTATTTAATAGAATGAATTTTTCATTTGGTGTTCTATTATCATTTTTCTGATCAATAGTATAAGTAGTTCTTTTAGGATACTTTTTTCCTTTATAATTCCCTGCATCAATAACTAGAGCATAAATACCTATCCCAGACAGAATAAATGGCACATCCAATAATATCAACCCAGTTGGCTTATATGCAGCTAATGATCTATATTGAGTTTTATAACCTTCAGTTTCTAATTTTACTTGTGCAACACGGTCTTTCTTTTTTAATTTAACAGACCCTGTACCTGTACCAATAACTTTATCATTAACATAAATTTTTGTTTTTGGATTACTTGATGTGAGATAAACTTTTTGTTTGCTTGTTCCAAATATTGCAACACATCCGGATTGAAATAATGTAGTAAAAACTATTAGTAGCCAAACTAATTGTTTCTGAATTTTTGTGATTTTCATAGGGTTTGGGAGGTTTAAGTAGATTGTATTTTATTTAATTTGTTGAATTTTTAAAGCATCAAATATGACACCGCTTGGAATTGCAAAGCTGATACCTTCTGTTCCAACTCCAAATAATTTTGAAGTTACTACACCAGCTAATAAACCTTCACTGGTTAATAAGGCACCACCACTATTACCTGAGTTTACACTTACATCTGTTTGTATATATTTTAATCCACCAGATTTTCTTAATCCAGAGATAATCCCTTTTGAAACCGATTGACCTAGGGTAATATCCTTTGGTGTACCAATTGCAATTACTTCAGTACCTTCAACAATATCCAAATTCTCCAATTTAAAACAGGTAAAATTATCACCAGCTATTTTCAATAATGCTAAATCATTAGCTTTAGAAACTCTTACTACTTCTGCTGCAGTTTCAGTTCCATCATTTAAGATAATTTTTAAATCTTTTTCATGCTCAGCAATTACATGATAATTACTTACTATATATCCATCAGAGCTAATAAAGAAACCGCTGCCATGTCCATCTTTAGATTTAACAGTTACAGCGGATTTCATCCAGTCAGACACTTTAGTTGACTCATTTATTTTTGTTGATTTAACATTCAACAATTCATCTTTTTCTCTCTCAATAATTTTCAGTTCATCAATTGATTTAAGCTCGGCAATTTTTTCAAATTCACTTTGTTTCATCAACTCTTGCATAGAATTAATGATTATTTCAATAATTGCTTTCTTCTCTTCTTCATCGATTTTTTTTTGAGAATCAGAATAAACTATTAAAAAACCAGATGATGTTCTGCTTTCTGTAAATTTATAAACCTCTTTGTCATAAAAATCAAGAACTTTCCAATTTAAAACCAATTCAATAATTCTCTTTTCAGCACTTTCTCCACCACCTCCATACTTATAAGAATTCATTTTATGTCTTACTAATTTAACTATATCTAAATCTAAATAATTTACGTTAGAATAATTTTTAAATACTCTACTAACAGTATCTATAAAACCATCTTTTTTCAAAGTATCAATTACATCTTTTTCAAAAATAGATGTTCCAATTTTTGTTTCTTCAGTATAAACATTAGTATAATATCCTTTCTTCTTTTTGTATTTATCCAAACTTCTATAAAATATACTAGAGGTATCACCTTCTTTTAAGTGAATACCTACATTCTCAACTAAGAGAAATTTTTTGTTATCCTGCTTTTTAATTCTCTTTGAAGTTTCTTGTGCAAATGAACTTGATGTTCCCAGCAAAATGCTGAGCATAATGAAATAAGAAATAAAATGAAATTGTTTTCGAGTTAGATTTATCATTAGGTTGTTTTTATAGGGTCAATATTTATTAAAGTAGCTAAAATAAAATATTCTTTGGAATTTTTGAGCAAAATGTGTTTTTATTTATTTGCTTTTGAATGGGCTTAAAATAACCATATTAGAATACCATAAACTCCATGAATGCATATAAAGGATATCTAAGCTATAGTTTAATTCAATTCAGTTAGCTCATAATGTGCAATTATACCACCTGAAAATCTTTGATTGTTATACTAACCAAACAATTCTTTGAACAATTCGTCTAACCTACTAACTGCCACTATTTGTAAATTAAAGTGCTTCCTATTGATGCCTTTTACAGCATAGTTCGAAACAATTATTTTTTCAAATCCCAATCTTTCAGCCTCAGCAATTCTTTGTTCAACTCGATTAACATTTCTAATTTCACCTGACAATCCTACTTCAGCTGCAAAACATGTTTTAGAAGAAATTGGAATATCTTCATGTGAAGAAATGATTGCACTTATAACACCCAAATCGATTGCAGGATCTTCAACTTTTATTCCTCCAGTAATATTTAAAAAAACATCTTTCACTCCTAATCTAAATCCACATCTTTTTTCCAATACCGCTAAAAGCATATTCATACGCCTTGCATCAAAACCCGTTGAAGACCTTTGTGGCGTTCCATATGCAGCAGCACTTACCAAAGCTTGTGATTCAATTAACATCGGTCTCATACCCTCTATCATTACTGAAATGGTAATCCCACTTAAATCTTCGGCACGCTGTGAAATTAATATTTCTGAAGGATTATGGACTTGTCGTAAGCCAGTACTTTGCATTTCATAAATTCCCAATTCCGCTGTTGAACCAAATCTATTTTTCACTGATCGCAACATTCTATATGTGTGGTGTTGATCGCCTTCAAACTGGAGTACGGTATCAACCATATGCTCTAAAATTTTTGGACCTGCAATTGCTCCATCTTTGGTGATGTGACCAACTAAAAAAACAGGTGTTGCCGTTTCTTTAGCGAAACGCAATAACTCCGCGGTACATTCTCTTATT
Organism: Sphingobacteriaceae bacterium; assembly: GCA_965279595.1. GTDB lineage: Bacteria > Bacteroidota > Bacteroidia > Sphingobacteriales > Sphingobacteriaceae > CAIKLP01. Next base: position 1,035,534 of record OZ257246.1, on the reverse strand, counting down.
TGCGAAACACTTCCAGGTGTTGATTCTATATGTGATGAATAAAGTGTCTGAATGGAATCAATGATTACAATTTCAGGTATCAACTCTTCAATTTGTTTGAATATATTTTGTGTCGACGTTTCTGTTAAGACAAAACAATTGCTTGTTTCCTTTTCAGATATTCTTGAGGCCCGCATTTTTATTTGATGCTCACTTTCTTCACCAGAAACATATAACACCTTCAATTTTTTCAAACTCAAGGCTAGTTGCAACATTAAAGTTGATTTACCAATTCCTGGTTCACCTCCAATTAGCACCAATGATCCAGGAACAATACCTCCACCTAAAACCCTATTTAATTCTAGATCATTGGTAACAATTCTTTTCTCATCAGCCTCTTCAATAGTATTGATTAAAATAGGCTTGTTACTTATTTTGGTGCTAACACTTTGCTTCCATTCAATTTTAGCTGAATTTTTTTCAACAATTTCTTCAACAAAAGTATTCCATTGAGAGCAAGATGGGCAATTACCCAACCATTTAGCAGCTTGATAACCACAATTTTGACAGAAATAAGTCGTTTTTGCTTTTGCCATAATGGTTAAAGATACAATTCTTACAAATCTTCATTCATGTAAAAGAAAAAAAAGATAAATTTAAAAATGAAAAAGGCAACCTTGTTATTTCTAGTTTTATTTTTAGCTATAGGTACTCATGCACAATTCAATAATAAATCAAAATTTCTTTATGGAAGTGCCAAATCAAAAGAACCATTCAGCATTGGAATTTCTGCCGGAATAATTTCTTCACAAACTTTTTTCAATACAGATTATCAAGATTATAATTACTCATTTGCAACAAATATTTATTTAGAAAAACCCATTAATTATAGATTCTCTGCTAGCTTCGATTTAAGATTATTAGGTAACATCAAAGGTGCAGAAATAAATCTACCACAAAATGAACAGACCTTTATTAGTCAAGGTAGTTCCTATCAAATAAGAAACTCATTCGACATTTCAGGATCAATCAAGTATATGTTTTATGATGGACCAAATGGAAACTTAAGTGTTGCAACGGGTTTAGGTATGATTAATAGGATTACTCAAATTAAAACACCTTCAATCGATACCAGTACAACCAATCAAGTAAATGCAATTATCCCAATAACTTTATCAGGAAAAACTGCTATGTCTAAAAGAATTGATTTAACTGTTGGTTATAGGTACTATTTAACCATGACTGATCAATTGGATGCAACTATTCTAAAAAACAATAATGATAAATATGGATTTTTCTATATTGGCTTTTATTATAATATTGGTGAAAAAGATTTTCGATACAAGAAAAAAAACACTTGCCCCACAGTAAATCAATAATTAAACCTAAATCAAACATTGCTGAATTTAAATATGAATAAATTACTTTTTATCACATTAGCCTTTTTGGGACTATTTTCATGTAAAAACAAATTGAATAACTCTTCCATAAATATAGATGATCACAGTGTTTCACAACCCAATAAAATTGCAATAAAACACCTGCAACTTGATTTGAAAATTAATTTTGAAAAGAAAATTATTGATGCGGAAGTAATTTACACATTAAATAAAATTGAAAACACTGACACTTTATATTTAGATACTAAGCAATTAGAAATTAAATCAATTATAGATTTTGAAAACAACAATCCATTAGAATTTATTTTAGGTAAAGAAGAAGAAATTCATGGTAGAAGTTTAGCGGTTTTAATTAAAAATTCTAGTGATAAAATAAAAATTACTTACAGCACTAGTCCAGAGGCGGCGGCATTGCAATGGTTAAATCCATCTCAAACTACAGATAAAAAATTTCCATTTTTATTTACACAATCACAAGCTATTTTAGCTCGGTCATGGATACCATGTCAAGATGGACCATCAGTAAGGTTCACATATGAAGCAAAAGTAGAAGTACCCAAAAACTTAATTGCTTTAATGAGCGCAAGCAATCCAACATCAAGAAACGATTCAGGAATTTATTATTTTCAACAAACCAAACCTATTCCTTCTTACCTGATGGCTTTGGCAGTTGGCGATTTGCATTTTCAATCACTTGGAGAGAAATGTGGTGTTTATGCGGAAGCAAGTATGCTAGAAAAAAGTGCTGCAGAATTTATTGATTTACCAAAAATGATTACTGCAGCAGAAAGTCTATATGGAAATTATCAATGGGGTAAATATGATGTTCTAGTACTTCCTTCGTCATTTCCATTTGGAGGAATGGAAAATCCTGAATTAACATTTGCCACACCAACCATTATTGCAGGTGATCGTTCATTGGTTAGTTTAATCGCTCATGAATTAGCTCATTCATGGTCTGGAAATTTAGTAACCAATGCAACTTGGGATGACTTTTGGTTAAATGAAGGATTTACTGTTTATTTTGAGAGAAGAATAATGGAAGCCATTGAAGGCAAAGAATATGCTGATATGTTACAAGTTTTAGGAACTCAAGATTTAGAAGAAACATTGAAAGAATTTGGTGAAACTTCAGAAGATACCAAACTTAAATTAAACTTAAAAGGCAGAAACCCAGATGATGGATTAAGTGATATTGCTTATGAAAAAGGTTGTGCCTTTTTAATTCACATTGAAAAAGTTGTTGGAAGAGAAAAATTCGATTCATTTCTAAAAAATTATTTTTCAGCACATGCTTTCAGTACTATAACAACTGAAGAGTTTTTATTTTATCTGAATCAAGAATTGATAAAAAATGATAAAAACTTAATCAAGCAGATAGCAACTAATGAATGGATATATAAGCCTGGAATGCCTGTGAATCATGAGTTATTTAGTTCTGAAAGATTAGAAGATGTAAATGCTATTTTGAATGAATGGGAAAATGGAAAATCAATAAATAAATTTGACACAAAACAATGGTCAAGTCATGAATGGCTTTATTTTATTCGTTCATTACCCAATCAGCTCAACAAAAATCAAACTTCTGATTTGAAAAACAATTGCAATTTTGCTCAAAGCGGTAATACTGAATTAAAGGCAGCTTGGTTTGAATTAGTTATCAAAAATAATTACCAAGAAGACTATTCAGCTTTAGAAAATTTTTTAATTACTGTGGGTAGGAGAAAATTTTTAATGCCACTATACCGTGAATTAATCAAAACAGAAGAAGGCAGAAAATTTGCTAAATCGGCATATAAAAAAGCTAGACCAAATTATCACTATGTCTCTGTACAAAGTATAGATGAACTATTGAATTGAAGTATTTCTATTTTATGAAAATACTTATTATATAATATAGAATTGCTGCAAGTACAGCAGAAACTGGAATGGTTAAAACCCAAGCCCACAAAAGGTTTACGGTAACTCCCCATCTTACAGCTGAAACACGTTTAGCCATTCCTACTCCAATTATTGAACCAGTAATAGTATGTGTTGTTGAAACAGGAATCTTAAAATGTTCAGTCATAAACAAGGTAATTGCACCAGCAGTTTCAGCAGCAACACCTTCAAGTGGTGTTACTTTTGTAATTTTAGTTCCCATGGTCTTAACAATTTTCCAACCACCTGACATTGTACCTAAAGCTATTGAAGTATAACATGCTAATGGAATCCAATTTGGGAAATTGTCAATTACCATTTTCCCTTTTACTAAATGTGAAGACACATGTAACCAACTAGGCATATTGGCTATATCAGCATTTGGGTTATTTGTATAAACTAAAATTGCAGCGGCAATTATTCCCATTACTTTTTGCGCATCATTTCCACCATGTCCTAAACTAAATGCAGCTGAAGAAACTAATTGCAATCTTTTAAACCAAGCCTCTGCTTTGGAAGGTACTGCATATTTACATATATGCAAAATGATAACTGTAATTGTATAGGCCATGATTAAACCTATAATTGGAGCAAGAATAATAAATGCTGCAACTTTACCAATTACTTGAAAATTGACAATAGTGAATCCTCCATGTGCAATTGCAGCACCTGCAAAACCACCTATTAATGTATGAGAAGAACTTGATGGAATTCCAAACCACCATGTTAACAAACTCCAGGTTATTGCTGCAATAATTCCAGCGAGAATTACTACTAAATTAATTTGTGTTGTATCAACTGTTTTTGCTACAGTATTAGCAACGTTGTGATTAGTAAAAATTAAAAATGCTAAAAAGTTAAAAAATGCAGCCCATATCACAGCTTGAGTTGGTGATAATACTTTGGTTGAAACAACAGTAGCAATTGAGTTTGCGGCATCATGGAAACCGTTGATATAATCAAAAACCAATGCTAAAGCAATAACAGTAAATAGTAGAGTTAAACTCATAAGAACTTTTTGATTGAATTTAAGCGTGCTTTACAATAATGGTTTCCATTACATTAGCAACATCTTCACATTTATCAGTAGCCGTTTCTAACGCATTCAAAACTTCTTTCATTTTAAATAACTCAATGGCATTAGTTTCATTTTGAAATAAATCTGCAACTGCCATGTCAAAGATATAATCTGCCTGATTTTCCATGCTATTGATTCTAACACATGAGTCAGTTACATTTCTGATATTTTTTAAATCTTTCAATTCTGAAATACCTTTATGTATATCATTACATCCTTGATGAATTAATTCAGCCAACTTTTTAATTGGCTCTGTTATATTTGTTAAATTATACAAATACATTCTATTTGCTGAACCATGAATATAATCAGCTATATCATCAATTGCACTTGCCAATGAATGTATGTCTTCTCTATCAAATGGTGTGATAAAATTCTTACTTAATTCAAGATATATTAAGTGAGTGATTTCATCTCCTTTGTGCTCGTAATCTTCAATTTGTTTGATAATTTCCTTCCTGCGCTCAATATCATTGGTATTAACCGCTTCAATTAAACTGCTTGAAATTAATATGAGATTATTACTTGCTTCTTCAAATAATGGAAAGAATTTCTTGTCTTTTGGGACGAAATACTGAAAAATAGAATTTAATGACATGGAAACTTTATTTGCCATAAAAGTATAGTGCTTATGTTAAGACAATGTTAAGAAAACAAAAGAAACCATTTAATTTGAAAGTTTATAAAATTAAATTAAAAAAAACTTCCATTGAAACAGTTGAAACACAGCCCAATGGCGGTAATTGTGTTTAAATATTGATACAATGCACTTTTTATAAGAAAATCAAAGGCCTATGAAATTGTGTTATATTTGACCAAAATTCGTGGGTTTGAATCATAAAGATTTGTTTCAATATTATAAAACCGACGAACGCTTACATACTGTTGCTGCTGCATTATCTAAAAAAAAGAATGCCCGCATACAACTTAAAGGATTGGTGGGTTCGTCGGATGCTTTTATCGCTTTAGCTTTGTATTCATTACAAAAGCAAGGGAATCTATTTGTCCTTGCCGACCGTGAAGAGGCAGTTTATTTCCAGAATGACCTTGAGAATTTATCTGAAAAACAGGTTTTGCTTTTCCCGTCATCTTACCGAAAACCATTCGATATTACCAACTTGGATAGCTCTGCAATTCTTCAAAGAGCCGAAGTTTTAAATGAATTGAAACACAGTTCAGAATATGGGAAATTAATTGTTACCTATCCAGAAGCAATTGCTGAACTGGTTGTTGATCAAGAAATATTATCTCAAAATACATTGGAACTTGTTAATGGTGAAAGGGTTAGCATCGATTCAATTAATGAATTTCTTATTGAGTTTGATTTTGAGCGAGTAGATTTTGTTTACGATGCTGGTCAATTCTCCATCAGAGGTGGAATTGTAGATATATTTTCATATTCTCACCCACTACCTTACCGTATTGAATTTTTTGGCGATCATATTGAATCTATAAGAACTTTTGAAACGGAAACCCAACTTTCAGTTGAAAATATAAGTGCTTTAACTATTGTACCCAATATTCAATCTAAATTATTAGCCAACCACACTGTTTCATTTTTAAATTATATTGATACGAGTTGTAATATTTGGATTAAAGATGTGAATTTCACTTTTGACATTTTAGAAAACGGATTCGAAAAAGCAAAGAAAATTTACCGAGCCTTAACTAAAGAAGAAAAAATTATTCATCCTGAATATTTAGATCCTGAATTAGTTTTTCAAAATAAAGAATCATTCAGTGAACAGTTAAACAACTACCCCATATTAGAGTTTGGAAAACAATTTCACTTCCAAGCCGATCATGTTGAATTTTTTCATTTTAATCCACAACCTTCATTTAATAAAGATTTTAATCTATTAATACATAATCTTAAAAAGAATGAATCAAGCCATATACAAAATTTCATTTTTGCTGAGCAAGCAAAACAAATGGAAAGACTATATAGTATATTTGATGACATAGCAAGAGGAGCAGGTAAAGAAGATAAAAAGGTTAGTTTCAACCCTATATATATTGCCATTCGAGAAGGTTTCATTGATCAATCTTTAAATGTAGCTTGCTATACAGATCATCAAATCTTCGATCGTTTCTATAAATATAAACTCAATAAAAATTATGCTAAATCACAAGCGTTAACTTTAAAAGAATTAAGAGAATTAAAGGCAGGTGATTATGTGGTACATATTGATCATGGAATTGGAAAATATGCTGGGTTAGAAAAAATTGATGTGAATGGAAAAACTCAAGAAGCCATTCGATTGATTTACGCAGACAATGATTTATTGTATGTAAATATCAATTCATTAAATAGAATCTCAAAATATTCTGGCAAAGATGGAACTGCACCTAAAATGCATAAACTAGGAACTGATGCTTGGGAGAAATTAAAAAAAACTACAAAAAAAAAAGTTAAAGATATTGCTCGTGATTTAATCAAACTTTACGCAATAAGAAAGGCTCAAAAAGGCAATTCATTTTCACCCGATTCCTATTTACAGACTGAACTCGAAGCATCCTTCATGTATGAAGATACTCCTGATCAAATAAAAGCAACAGCAGATTTAAAAAAGGATATGGAATCTCCTCATCCAATGGATCGGTTAATATGTGGTGATGTAGGTTTTGGAAAAACAGAAGTGGCTGTGCGAGCAGCATTTAAAGCAGTTGCAGATAGTAAGCAAGTAGCCATATTGGTACCAACTACTATTTTAGCAATGCAACATCATAAAACTTTTAAGGAAAGATTGAAAGATTTTCCATGTAATGTTGAATACATTTCAAGATTTAAAACAGCAAAAGAAATTAAAGAAAGTTTACAAAGAACTGCAGAAGGAAAAGTTGACATTTTAATTGGAACACACCGTATCGTTAGTAAGGATGTTAAATTCAAGGATCTTGGTTTATTGATTATTGATGAAGAACAAAAATTTGGTGTAAGCACTAAAGAAAAACTTAAACAATTTAGAGCCAATGTTGATACACTTACATTAACTGCCACACCAATTCCTAGAACATTGCATTTTTCATTAATGGGAGCTCGTGATCTTTCTATTATAAACACTCCACCACCAAATAGACAACCAGTTACTACGGAACTTCATGTATTCAATGAAAAATTAATTCAAGAAGCAATTGAATTTGAAGTTGGCAGAGGTGGACAGTTATTCTTTATTCATAATAGAGTTCAAGACATTATGCAAGTTGCTGGTTTGATACAACGACTTTGCCCAGGTGTGAGAGTGGGCGTAGGTCATGGACAAATGGAGGGTGATCAATTGGAAGATGTGATGTTGAAATTCATGGCCAATGAGTATGATGTTTTAGTAGCCACAACAATTATTGAATCGGGTTTAGATATTTCAAATGCAAATACCATGATTATCAATAATGCTCATCATTTTGGCTTAAGTGATTTACACCAGATGAGAGGCAGAGTAGGAAGATCAAATAAAAAAGCATTTTGTTATTTGTTGAGTCCCCCACTTTCTGTATTAACACCAGAAGCAAGAAAAAGATTAAGTGCAATAGAAGAATTTTCAGATTTAGGAAGTGGCTTCAATGTGGCTATGAGAGACCTTGATATTAGAGGTGCAGGAAATTTATTAGGTTCAGAACAGAGTGGATTTATCGCTGAAATAGGATTTGAATTATATCACAAAATATTAGATGAAGCTATTCAAGAATTAAAAGAAGTAGAATTTAAAGAAGTATTTAAAGACCAACCTGCACAACCACATGTTAGTTTTTGCCAAATTGATACTGATTTAGAATTACTCATTCCAGATGAATATGTTAGTACTATTTCTGAAAGATTAAATTTATATACTGAATTAAATAAAATTGATAAAGAAGAAAACTTAATTGCATTTGAAAATCAATTAATAGACCGGTTTGGACCTATACCACATCAAGTGAAGGAATTGATGAATGCATTGCGTTTACAATGGTTAGCAAAGGAAATTGGATTTGAAAAACTGAGTTTAAAAACCAATATTCTTCGTGGCTATTTTCCTGCCAACCCTGCTTCTGGATTTTATGAATCGGATTCTTTCAAATCTATTTTATTGTTTGTGCAACAAAATCCAAGAGGTGTTAAAATGAAGGAAAGCAAAGCTTCTTTGCTTTTAATTTTTGATCAGATTAATTCCTTAGCTCAAGGAATTGAACTGTTGAACAGAATGATTACTGTAAATAAAAATCAATTAATTAGCTAAACAATGGATGTAAAAATTATAAATGAAAAGTGGAAAAAACTTTCTTCCAAAATATCATTAGAATTCGATACTGATGAACCAGATTTAAAAGTTTTTTTGTTTTTGATTGGTGTTCAAGAATTAGGGAAAGGACCAAAGAAATTTTCAAAAAGACAAAAAGAAGAATTAATGCATATTGCTACTTGTAGATTATTAAGTGACATGGGTTTTTATGAATTAGAAGGTTTGGACCAAGACGGCTGGCCACATTGGAAAGTTGTTAAACCAATACCCGCATACACCGTTATTGAACAAGAGTATGTTCTAAAACAATTAATTCTTAATTATTTTGAAGATATAATGGAATAATCCAATTTTAACAATTGACATTTCATATTTAAAAATTAACTTAGCAATAACAAATACAAATAATATTCACAATGAAAAAAATTACAAGCATTTTATTTATTCTTTTGTTTACAACAAGTTTTCTTTTTGCAAAAGATAAAATCAAAAAAGAAAAAACAACTTTCATACAAATGAAAACTACTCAAGGTGATTTTGTATTAAAGTTATATAATGAAACTCCGAAACACAGGGATAATATGATTGCTTTAGTAAAAGCAGGGTTTTATGATAGCTTACTTTTTCATAGAGTAATTAAAAATTTTATGATTCAAGGTGGTGACCCTGATTCAAAAATGGCTATTGCCAATCAAATGTTAGGTAGCGGTGAAGCTCCAAATATTCCAAGAGTTCCTGCAGAATTCAATCCTGCACTTTATCACAAAAAAGGAGCATTGGCTGCAGCAAGAGATGGTAACCCAGAAAAAGCAAGTAGCAATTGTCAATTTTATATTGTTCAAGGTAAAACTTTTACCGATGCAGATTTAAGCAATATGGAAAAAAGAAATAGTTGGATTTATACAACAGAACAAAGGAATATGTATAAGACAATTGGAGGCACACCACATTTAGATAATGGCTATACAGTTTATGGCGAATTAGTAAGTGGTTTCGATATTTTAGATGCAATTGCAGCAGTGAAAGTAGGTCAATCAGATAGACCAGTAACCGATGTTAGAATTTTGAAAGCTAAAATTCTAAAAAAATATAAAATTAAAAAACCTAAGAAAAGTAAATCTTCAGAAGTTGTAAATCAGTCTGAAAAACCAAACAAAAACAAAGTACAATCAGAATTAAAAGAAGAAGCACCTGATAAAATTGAGGGAGCTACCAAAGACGTTTCAAAAAAGAAAAAGAAATAGTGAAGATCATTTCCTACAACGTAAATGGCATACGTTCAGCAATGAACAAAAATTGGTTAGCATGGTTGCAATCAAGCGGTGCCGATGTGATTTGTTTGCAAGAAATTAAAGCAACACCGGAAGTAATTCCAACAGAATTAAAAATGTTGGAAGATATGGGATATCACCATTATTGGTTTCCAGCTGAAAAAAAAGGATATAGCGGAGTAGCAATTCTTTCAAAAAGAAAACCAGTTCATGTTGAATTTGGTTGTGGCCATGAGTTATATGACAGAGAAGGAAGAATAATCAGAGCAGACTTTGAAGATTTTTCTGTAATGAGCGTTTATATACCTTCGGGCTCAAGTGGCGAAGATAGACAAGCTATTAAATATGAGTTTCTAGACTTCTTTGAAGAATATATTGGAAAGTTAGTATGGCAATATCCTGAATTAATTATTTCTGGTGATTATAATATTTGTCATAAACCAATTGACATTCACAATCCGAAATCAAATGCAAATTCATCAGGTTTTTTACCAGCTGAAAGAGATTGGATGGAAAAATTTATTAATTCTGGTTTTGTAGATTCATTCAGAGTATTTAATAAAGAACCACATAATTACTCATGGTGGAGTTTTAGAGCAAACTCTAGAGCAAAAAATTTAGGATGGAGAATTGATTATCATTTAATTACTACCCCATTAGAAAAAAGACTAAAAAGGGCAACTATTTTATCTGAAGCCAAACATTCAGATCATTGTCCAATTTTAATTGAACTTAAATAAATTATTTTGAGCTTATTAATAACTGATATTAAACAACTAATAGGCATTCAGCCTCTTGAAAAAAAAATACTCAAGGGTGAAGAATTAAATAAGTTAAATAAAATTGATAATGCTTGGATATCCATCAAAAATAATATGATTGAGTCATTTGGCTCCATGGATACAATTGAAACAGAAATCAATTCAACAAAATACCAACAAGCAATTTCAGCGAAAGGAAAAATAGTTTTACCAAGCTGGTGTGATTCACACTCTCATATTGTATATGCTGGCAGTAGAGAAAATGAATTTGAAGCAAGAATAAAAGGTGTTTCCTATGAAGAAATTGCAAAAAATGGGGGTGGTATTTTAAATTCTGCCAAACGTTTAAATGCAAGTTCAGAAGATGAGCTTTATGATGCTGCATTAAAAAGATTAGAGGAAGTTATACATAAAGGAACAGGTGCATTAGAAATTAAAAGTGGATATGGATTGTCAGTTGAAGGAGAATTGAAAATGCTTAGAGTAATTAGGCGTTTGAAAGAAAACTCTGCAGTTGAAATCAAATCGACCTTTCTTGGTGCTCATGCATTTCCTGCAGAGTATAAAGAAAACCATCAAGGTTATATTCAAATTTTGATTAATGAAATTTTACCTCAAATTGCTGATCAAAATTTAGCAGAGTATATTGATGCATTTTGTGAATTTGGTTTTTTTAGTGTTGATGAAACATCACAAATTTTAGAAGCTGGAGTTAAATATGGTTTGAAACCAAAAATACATGCTAATCAATTAAACTATTCTGGTGGAATTCAAGTTGGAGTTAAATACAATGCCATCTCTGTTGATCATTTAGAATGTGTAGGAGAAGATGAAATCAAGGCTCTAAAAAATTCAAATACAATTGGTACTTTATTGCCCTCTGCAGCATTTTTCTTAGGGTTAAATTACCAACCTGCAAGGAAAATGATTGACGCAGGTTTACCTATTGCATTGGCTTCTGATTACAATCCAGGCTCATCACCTAGCGGAAGTATTCCATTTGTTATTTCTCTGGCTTGTACTCAATTAAAAATGACTGTAGAAGAAGCAATTAATGCTTGCACTTTAAATGGTGCTTATGCAATGGAATTAGAAAATCAATTAGGTTCAATAACCATTGGAAAAAAAGCAAATCTTATTATAAGTAAAGAAATTCCATCCCTTGCGTATCTACCATATTCTTTTGGTAGTGATTTAATTGATCAAGTAATTTTAAACGGGAAAATAGTTTAGTATGAAAATTCCATTTCACTTTTATTCCAAACAAGAAATTGAAAAGCTTTTTTTCAAACGTCCTAATGAAATTAAATTAGGTGAAAAAGTGAAAACTATAAATGCAGATAATTACATTGAAGAAATAAAAACAAGTTCGGCAAAATACATATTACTTGGAATACCTGAAGACATTGGTGTTAGAGCCAACTATGGAAAACCTGGCGCATCAGAAGCTTGGGATGTAACCATAAATTCATTTCTTTCCATTCAATCAAATAGCTATTTGAATGGTGAAGAGATCATAGCTTTAGGATATTTTGATTGTTCAGAAATTCAAAAAAAATCAGAAGGGAAATCAATAGAAGATTTAAGGGAAATTACTCATCAAATAGATGAATCTGTTTATCAATTTATTTCTGAAATATATTCAACTGATAAAGAATTAATCATTATTGGTGGTGGACACAATAATTCATACGGTTGTTTAAAAGGTGTATCAAAGGCAGTAGGTAGTCCAGTAAATTGTATCAACATTGATCCGCATTCAGATTTTAGATTAAAGGAAGGAAGGCACAGTGGAAATGGATTTAGGTATGCAATGGAAGAAGGCTATTTAAAAAACTATTCTATTTTCGGTTTGCACGAAAACTATTCTCCTTCAAATATCAATCAAGAAATACATAGTAATAAATCTATAAGAGCATTTTCTTTTGAAGAAATAAAAGTAAGAAGTAAATATTCGATGATTGAAATTTTAGACTCTTCCTGTGAATTTATTCAAGAAGAATTATCAGCCATTGAGTTTGATTTAGACGGAATAGAATATGTACCTACAAGTGCGATGAGTCCTTGTGGATGGAGTAGCAATGAAGCTAGAATAATTATTAATGAATGTGCATCGAGGTTGAATGTTGCTTATTTACATTTAGCAGAAGGAGCACCAAACATCCATGGAAATCCAAATGATAATATCATTGGAAAATTAAATGCGTATTTAATAAGTGATTTTATAAAGGCAAGGAATCGTTATCATTCAAAATGATAAAAATTATTTGGACTTATACAACTTGTTAATTTTACATCATACTCATTTATATCATCAACCGAATCAATTGCATCAAAAAAACTAATTCCAATTTTTTGAACATCAGGTTTGCAATCAACAAAAAATCTATCATAAAAACCTTTGCCATACCCAACTCTATTGCCGTTCACATCAAATCCAATTAAGGGTACAATCACCATATCTAATTTTGATGGATTTATGACATCACCATTTATTGGTTCTGAAATTCCAATTTCATTTTCTTGCAAAATGGTTCCACTTTCATAAAGTAATGAAAGCATTACGGCTGTTTGAAAATCTGCTTTGGGGATTACAATGTTAATATCAGGATGATTATCTCTGATGTATTTAATTAAGCCAAAAGTATCAAACTCTTTATTTAATTTAAAAGGTAAGAATGTGTGAAGGTAATTTACATTTGAAAAATCAATGGACTTGAATTTTTCCATAATCAAAGCTTCAGAACTTAAATACTCATCATAGCTTAGTTCTTTTCGTTTCTTTAAGTATTGTTTTCTAATGTCATTTTTCTTCATCATTTAAATTTACACATTTCTTTGAGTTTATTTCAAAAAAAAATCCTTGCTTTTGGAGCAAGGATTTTCAAATATTTAGAGTTCATTACTTTACACGCTCTACATAATCGCCATTACGTGTATCAATTTTAACTTTATCTCCTTCATTAATAAACAAGGGAACTCTTATTTCAGCACCATTAGAAACTGTGGCTGCTTTAGTAACATTGGTAGCAGTATCACCTTTAACTGCAGGTTCAGTATAAGTAACTAATAACTCTACATGTGTTGGTGCTTGAGCAGTTATAGGTTCATCACTTTCAAAAGCTACAATCAAATTCATTCCTTCTGTTACGAATTTTGCAGATTCACCAAACAAAAATTTAGGAATATTGAATTGCTCATACGTTTCATTGTCCATCACCACAAAGAAATCACCATCTTCATATAAATACTGATAATCTTTAGTTTCAACTCTACAAATCTCTACCTCTTCATCAGTACGGAATCTATACTCAACCAATTTGCCAGTTTTCACATTACGCATTCTTGCTTGATAAAATGCTCTTAAATTTCCAGGAGTACGGTGAATTATTTCTTCAACTGCAATCAAGTTTCCATTAAATCTGATAACAGAACCATTTTTTATTTCTGACGCTTTAGCCATAATTTATTTTTCTATTCTACAATGGTTGCAAAGATAGTAAAAAACCTAATTGTCTATTAGCTTTTATAATCAGCAATTCTGATCTCTTTATTACAAAAACCATATTCGAATGACTGATTAGAAGAAACTAAAATAGTGCGTTTGCCTACTATTTTTTCAGTTAAGTTTAAATACCATTGAACACCTTGTTCGTCCAAATTAGAAGTTGGTTCATCTAAAAGAATACATGAGACATCACTAAATAATGCCAATGCCAGTTTTACTCTTTGCTTCATTCCTGATGAATAATATCTGATTTGTTTATTCTTTGCTTTTTCTAAATCAAGAATTTGTATTAACTCTAATTCATTATCAAAACCAAATTTTCTTTTAAATGAAAAATGAAATTGAATGAGTTCTAGTAAAGTCATTTCTTCAGGCAATTCTAAATAAGGAGCTGCAATACTTATGTGTTCATAAACTTTGTCAATCTCAATAAAAACTTCATTCTTAGAAAAATGTATGCTGCCCTGGTTCGGACTAAGAATTCCTGATATAATTTGAAGGAGAGTAGATTTACCTGAGCCGTTAGCCCCAAGTATAGCAACCCTTTCAGCAGGTTGTATTGTTAAATTGATTCCTTTAAAAATCCATTCTTTATGAAATTTTTTGCCGATTTCTTTCAGCTCTATTTTCATATATTTCTTGAAACACCTTTCATAATTCCTTCTTTAGAATTTCTTACAAAAGTTAATATTTGTTCTTTAATTGCTGAGGCTTCAATCTCTGTTTCAATTGTTGTTAATGCATTAGAAACACTTAATCCTCTAACAAATAATATTCTATAAATGTCCTCAATTTGTCTAACATTTTCTTCTGTAAATCCTCTTCTTCTTAGGCCTACAGAATTAATACCTACATAGGCAATAGGTTCACGTGCAGCTTTAGTAAAAGGAGGAACGTTTTTTCTTACTAAGGTTCCACCAGCTATAAAACTATGTGCACCAATAGTTAAAAATTGACCAACAGCAGCCATGCCTTCTAATATGGCATAATCCTCAATGGTTACATGTCCTGCTAAGTTTACACTATTTGCTAAAATAATATTGTTACCCAAAATACAATCGTGTGCCACATGTGCATAAGCCATGATTAAGCAATTACTACCAATTACAGTTTTGTATTTATCTATAGTTCCTCTGTTAATTGAAACAAATTCTCTTATTGTTGTATTGTCGCCAATTTCAACTGTGGTATCTTCACCTTTAAATTTTAAATCTTGTGGAATAGCTGAGATAACTGCTCCAGGAAAAATTCTACAATTCTTGCCGATTCTTGCGCCTTCCATGATGGTAACGTTTGAACCAATCCAAGTTCCATCTCCAATTACTACATTTTTATGTATGGATGCAAAAGGATCAATGCTAACATTTTCACCTATTATTGCTTCTGGATGGATATATGATAAGGTTTGAATCATTCGGGTAATTTAACTTTTTCTAACAATTTGAGCCATTAATTCTGCTTCCATTACAATTTTATCTCCTACAAAAGCATTTCCACGCATTTGGCAAATGCCTCTTCTGATTGGAGCAATCAAGTCACATCTAAAAATAACAGTATCTCCTGGAAGTACTCTATCCTTAAATCTTGCATTTTCAATTTTCATAAAATACGTCCAATAATTCTCCGGATCAGGGACCGTATTCAAAACCAGAATTCCACCAGTTTGCGCCATAGCTTCAATTTGAAGCACACCTGGCATTACCGGGTTTCCTGGAAAATGACCTTTGAAAAACTCTTCATTCATGGTCACATTTTTCACACCAACCACATGTGTATTCGTTAATTCAATAATTTTATCAATTAACAAAAATGGTTGACGATGAGGCAATATATTCATTATTCCTACAGTATCATAAATTGGAGGAATATTAGGATTGTAAACTGGAATATTTTTCTTCGCTTTTTCTTTTTTAATAAGAGCTTTAATTTTTTTAGCAAAAGCCACATTTGCAGCGTGGCCAGGTCTTGCAGCCATGATATGCCCTTTTAATGGCATCCCTATTAAAGCTAAATCACCAATAACATCTAATAATTTATGACGAGCTGGTTCATTCTGATGTCTTAATTCAATGTTGTTTAAAATTCCCTCACGTGCAACAGCAATTTTATCTCTATTGAAAAGCTTTGCCAAATGAGTTAATTCCTCATCACTAACTACTTTATCAACTACAACAATTGCGTTATTTAAATCTCCACCTTTTATTAAATTATTTTTCAATAACATTTCCAACTCATGCAAAAAACAAAAAGTTCTGCATGATGCAATTTCTTTTTTAAACTCTGAAATGCTTGATAAGCCTGCATGTTGGCTACCTAATACAGGTGAATTATAATCTACCATAACAGTAATTCTATAATCATCTAAATAAGGCATCGCCACCATATCCACTTGGCGATCTGCTTCTGAATAAGTGATGTTTGAAGGAATAACGAAATATTCTCGATCGGCATTTTGAGTTTCAAAGCCAACCTTTTCTAAAGCATCAATAAACTGAATAGAACTTCCATCCATTATAGGTGCTTCAGGAGCATCAATTTCAATTAGAATATTATCCAACTCTAAACCTGCTAAAGCAGCAAGGGTATGTTCAATAGTAGAAACACTAGCCCCATGATGTGTTATGGTGGTCCCTCTTGAAGTATCCGTTACATAATCTACGTCTGCTTCAATGATAGGAGATCCTTCCAAATCGATACGTTGAAATTTATATCCATGATTTTCAGGTGCAGGCTTGAAAGTCATGGTAACTTGCTTACCAGTGTGTAAACCTACCCCTGTAACAGTTACAGGTGCTTTTAAAGTCGTTTGTTTAACGTTCATCAGAATGAGTTATTCTGGCAAATGTATTTAGAAACTGCCTTTATACAAAATCTTTAGGTGATTAAATTGTTTGTTGCTGATCTCGAAGTAATTGTTCAAGCTCTTCAATTCGTTTTTCCAAGTCTGGAAGTCGACGATAAACTGCTTGCATTTTAAGAGAATCACGGAATGGAGAGACAGGAGCGCCATTCCATTGTTTGTTTTCTTCGGTGATGGATTTAGAAATTCCTGATTTGGCATTTATTTGTGAACCCTTGGCAATATGGATATGTCCAACTATTCCCACTTGGCCGCCAATAATACAATTCTCAGCGATTCTTGTGCTACCTGAAATTCCAGATTGTGATGCAATCACAGTATTGCTACCGATTTCTACATTATGTGCTATTTGTATTAAATTATCCAATTTAACACCTTTACGAATTATGGTAGAACCAATTGTTGCCCTATCAATACTGGTATTTGAACCTATTTCTACTAAATCTTCAATTATTACATTTCCAATTTGAGCTACTTTTTGAAAGGATCCATCTGCTTGAGGAGCAAATCCAAAACCATCACTGCCTATCACACAACCCGAATGTATGATTACATCTGCGCCAATTACACAATCAGAATATATTTTAACTCCAGCAAAAATAGTGCTGTTATCTGCTACTGTTACATGATCACCAATATAAACTTGAGGATAAATTTTTACATTATTACCAATTTTAGCATGGTTGCCAATGTAAGCGAATGCTCCTATATAGCAATCTGTTCCTATACTCGCACTCTTGCTAATAAAACTTGGGTCTTCAATTCCTTGCTTATTTAATTTGATTGAATTGTATCGATCTAATAAAATTGAAAATGAAGAATAAGCATCATCTACTCTGATTAAAGTAGTGCTTACAGGTCTTTCTAAAACTAAACTTTTATTGACTATAACTACCGAAGCATCAGTACTATATAGGAATTGCTCATACTTAGGATTCGCTAAAAAAGAAAGAGATCCTTTCTTGCCATCTTCTATTTTGGCTAATGAATGGACAACCTCATTTGGATTACCTTCCAATTCTCCGTTAAGTAAAACACTGATTTCAGTCGCCGTAAATTGCATTATACAAAGATAAAATTATCCCTTAAAGGAACAAATTTGAGGATTAATATATTTTAAGGCAAAAATACACCTAGTGATTTTGTGATTTAGGGTAACATAGAAAATGCTTTTCAACAGTTTTACTTAATGCACTCAGATTAAGATTATCAGAAGCATCAGCAATATCAATGAGCCCTTTTGTTTTATTTAAAATTTTGATTTTACCAGAAGCTGGATTATAGGCATTGTTTGTGATGACACCTGTAAATACAAAATAATCCTTTTCATTCTCTGTTTTAAACAAAGATTGTTCTAAATCATTTTTCATTTGAATAACTCTGGACTCATCAATTTCTATATTTTCAATTTCAATTGAATACAATGTTCGATTAATTAAAAAACTACATAACCTTGAAAGAATTTTATCAGAATGTTCTGTCCATACTTTAATTGATGAATAAATATCATGATCATCCAATTTCATAAATGCTTCCAAATATTTTTCATCTTGAAAGAAATTTTCTTTACTGATTTGATGATTCAATAATATTTGAAAAGCAGGAGTAGCAAATAGAGTATGTCCTTCGGAAGCTAGTTCCTTGGCACGTTTCAATATTTTCATTAATAGTTGCTCTGCAGCAATTACTGTTTTATGCAAATATACTTGCCAGTACATCAAGCGTCTTGCAATTAAAAATTTCTCGATTGAATATATACCTTTTTCTTCTACTACCAATTCATCATTCACCACATTAAGCATTTTCAATATTCTATCAAAACCAATTACGCCTTCTGAAACACCTGTATAAAAACTATCCCGATTTAAATAATCCAAGCGATCCATATCCAACTGACTTGATACTAATTGATGTAAAAATTTCTTTGGATACTTATCCTCAAAAATTTCAATAGCCAATTTCAATTTCCCCTTAAATTCAATATCTAATTTCTTCATGATTAAAACTGAAAGCGCTTCATGTTCTAATCCAGGAATTATGCAACTCTCCAAGGCATGTGAAAAAGGACCATGTCCGATATCATGTAATAATATAGCTACAGTTACAGCCTCTGCTTCTTCATCAGTGATAACAACTCCTTTATTTTTTAAAGTCTCTAAAGCAATAGCCATCAAATGCATAGCACCTAATGCATGATGAAATCGGGTATGCAATGCGCCAGGGTAAACCAAATGAGTTAATCCCAGTTGTTTAATATTCCTTAAACGCTGAAAATAAGGATGTTCAATTAAATCAAAAACGATTTCATAAGCCACGCTCACAAATCCATACACTGGGTCGTTAAATATTTTCTTCTTATTCAATTTCTAATCAATAATAAATTGCTTGTAAAGTTGTTAAATTTAGCGATAAGAAAAAAGAAAGATGCAAGAACCTATCATATTATGGGCCGACGATGAAATAGATCTGTTAAAACCCCATATTTTATTTTTGAATGAAAAAGGATATCAAGTTAAAACAGTTACCAATGGTACTGATGCATTAGACTTGGTGAAATCAGAATTTTTCGACTTGATTTTTTTAGATGAAAATATGCCAGGTTTAACTGGATTAGAGACTTTAGCTGAAATCAAAAATTTTAACAGTGATATTCCAGTTGTGTTAATTACAAAGAACGAAGAGGAATATTTAATGGAAGATGCAATTGGAAGTAAAATTGCTGACTACTTAATTAAACCTGTTAACCCTAAACAGATTTTACTGACGATCAAAAAAATACTTGACAATAAAAGATTAGTAACTGAAAAAACCACATCTGCCTATCAACAAGAATTTAGAAATTTAGGATTGTTGATGAATGAAGTGAGAACTATACAAGAATGGACAGAAGCATATCGTAAATTAATTTTTTGGGAATTAGAATTAGAAAAATTAGAAGATGCAGGTATGCATGAAATATTGACTTTACAAAAGTCTGAGGCAAATGCCATGTTTTCAAAATTTGTAGAGAAGAATTATTTAGGTTGGTTACAAAAGCCAGATACCGCGCCATTATTATCTCATAACCTTCTAAGAAAAAAAGTATTCCCTAATTTATCAACCAGTGTACCTACTTTTTTTATTTTAATTGATAATTTAAGATTTGATCAATGGAAAATAATCAGTCCAATTATCAATGAATATTTTAGAATGGAAGAAGAAGAAGTGTATGTAAGTATATTACCTACTGCAACTCAATATGCACGAAATGCTATTTTCTCAGGCATGCTTCCATCTGAAATGGAAAAAAGATTTCCGAAACTTTGGAAAAATGATGAAGAAGAAGGCGGAAAAAATTTACATGAAGAGGAATTCTTAAAAGATAATTTACAACGTTCAAGAAAAGATGTTAAATCATCTTATCATAAAATTACCAATAATGAACAAGGCAAAGACTTGGTAGATAATGTACATCATCTGTTCAATAATTCTTTGAATGTAATTGTATATAATTTTGTGGATATGCTTTCACATGCAAGAACAGAAATGGAAATGATTAGAGAGCTAGCCCCTGACGAAGCTGCTTATCGTTCATTGACCTACTCATGGTTTGAACATTCACCATTATTAGAAGTATTGAAAAAGATTGCACAAAAACAATCAAAATTAATTATCACTACTGACCACGGAACCATTAGAGTAAAATCTCCAAGTAAAGTGATCGGTGATCGCTCAGTGAACTCTAATTTGAGATACAAACAAGGAAGAAATTTAAACTTTATTTCAAAAGATGTATTGGAAATTAAAAACCCTGGAGATGCCTTTTTGCCAAAAGTAAATATGAGTCAGAGTTATATTTTTGCGAAAGAAGATTTCTATTTTGTTTATCAAAACAACTATAATCACTTTGCTAATTTCTTTGCTAACACCTTTCAGCATGGTGGTATTTCATTAGAGGAAATGTTAATCCCAGTAGTTACATTTAGTTCAAAAATTTAGGTGATTGGTAAATTAACCAATCACCTAAATCATTTTAAAATTTAAAATTACAACCTACTAAATAATTCCTTTCTGCTTGAGGGTAATAATATCTCGCTGTTGTGTTTTGCCCATTGGTTAAATAAGAGAACGTATAACCATTAGCAGAATAAAGTTCGTTAAATACATTATTCACCTTTAAAATTAAATCAATACTCTTTATTCTTTTAACTTGTAAACGATAAGTAATGAACATGTCATTTACAAAAAACGACTCAATAATTCTGTTGTCATTTTTTGTATTATCTAAATACTGTTTTCCAACCCATTTACTTTCTAAAGCAATTGACAAGGCAGTAATGGGCTGATAAGTAAATCTCCCAGCTGCAATTAATGAAGGAGAATAAGCAATATCTGATTGCTTGAAATTATTCTGCACAGTATCTATTATTGAATAAGAAACACTATCATAATCATATATAAATTCAGCATACTCTTTTATTTTATTTAGGCTATATGCTATATTTCCACTGAAAGTGAAATTTGAAAACACTTTCCATGTACCAGTTATTTCAACACCAGATCTAAAACTTTTTGGAGTGTTTTCTCTAATTGATTCACCAACATCATTTAGTCTGCCAGTAGGGATTAATTGATTTTTATAATTCATGTGGAATAAATTTATTTCGTATGAATATTTTCTTGCCCTTGCTTTATATCCAATTTCTAAATCTTCTAAATGTTCACTCAATGGTTGAATTCTATTGAGCTTGGCATTTACAAAATCATCTCTATTAGGTTCCTTGTTGGCTACACCGTAAGAAACATAGGCTAATTGAGTTGGGCTAAATTCATAAGTTGCACCTGCTTTTGGATTAAAGAATTGAAAGGTGTGGGCCTGTGTACGATCAATTAAATTTACATCAATACCTGTAATTTTATAATCAACTAATCTGCCTTGTAAATCTAAATAAACATTCCACTTAGAATTGATTTTATAGTTTGATTTAGCATAAAAACTAATTTCATTTTTATCACCCGTACCATCATAAAAATGGTTGAGTGGTGATGAATTTGATGCATTCTTTGCCCAAGCAATTTCACCATAATGTTCTCCATCATAATTATTTGCTGCTCCCCCAATAATTAAATTCAATTTGTCAGCAAATGTTTTTTCGAATGAGAATACCACACCTTGAAACTCATTGAACAAAAAGCGTTGACGAATTAAATCAGTAGTAGTGATGCTATCATTTCCAATATAAATATTGGATAAACCATAACTCGCAAATGCCTGATCCTGCTTATATTCCTGATAAAAACCTTGCCCTCTGGTAAAATGATAACCCAAACTAAACTTAGTACTTTCATTGATAATTCTAGTATAAAATATTTGGTAGTGATCTTGCTGATAATTATCAGTTTGATCGGCATATACTTCCGCAATTGGATTGTACTTTCTGTTTGTATTAAGCGAATCAAATGGTACACCTAAATAAGCTAAGTAAGTTTTTTCATGACCAGTCATCACCACAAATTTCATTAGGTTTTTTTTATCTGCATAAACAGCAGAAGTGTATATAGAATGCATCATTGCAGAACTATTATCCATATAACCACGAGAGGAGATTTTAGAAAGGCGACCATTAAAACTCCAATATTTATTTATAACTCCAGTATTTACTTTTGCATTATATCTTTCCGTTCCAAAACTTCCATGAGTTATATTAAATTCAGAAGACGGTTCTGTTTCAATTCTATCAGTTTGAATATTGATACTTGCACCAAATGCACCAGCTCCATTACTTGATGAACCTACACCACGCTGCACTTGGATACTTTCAATTGATGATGCTAAATCAGGCAAGTTAACTAAGAAAGTGCCTTGTGATTCTGCATCATTTAACGGAATTCCATTGATGCTCACATTGGTTCTCGATGCATCCGTTCCTCTTATTCTCATTCCAGTATAACCAATACCCGTGCCTGCATCTGATGTTACTACGGTTGATGGAATTTGGTTCAATAAATAAGGTAAATCTTGCACTAAATTAGTTTTGGCCAAGTCTTTTTTGTTGATCATACTAAAAGTTGCAGCACCTTTTTCATTAACTCTTGAGGATGTAACTAATACTTCCTCAGAAACAAATGCACTTTTACTTAATTCAATATTGATAAATTCAGTTCCTTCAATTGTTTTTTTGATCGATTGAAATCCAATCATAGAAACTTTTATTTCATTTTTCAGCGACTTAACATCTTTAAAAATAAAATAACCATCAACATTGCTTTGCGTGTAATCAACACCATTTAATTGAATAGTGGCTCCAGGTAAAGGACGCTTTTGTTCATCCACAACTCTTCCACTTAATTGTTCAGCTTGCAAGTAATAAGGCATTAATAGCATTAATCCTACTTGACACATTTTTTTGAATAACATTTTAATTGAATTTAGATAAAACCATGATTGATTAGGGAATCAACCACCAAATAGTTTTATTACCTCTTCCCTTCGCCGGCATTATCCGAATCAGGTTCAATGGGTATAATCTCAGGCAACATAATTAAACATTACCACCCCTGTGAGAATTACAAAGGTAGAATTTTTTCAGAATTAGAAGGCAATTTTGAATAGTTATTACTTTGCTTGAATTCTTTTTTGAAATTCAGTCTTGAAAAAGCCATAATTGAAAAGGATAACCGCAAAGGTTAATACTGCATAAGCAATTAGCTTTTCTGTAGCTGCACCTTCATCAAAATAAACAAAAGCCACAAGAAAAGAAACGATTGGATTCAAGTAAATAATGATGCCCATTGTGGAAGATGGCATACCGATTAATGCATATAAACTCAAAAATAAGGGCAGCACCGTAAACAATAAAGAAATAATAAAAATCATTAACCAAAAATGCAAATCATTTGGAATTCCATGTAAGTGCAATAGATGATAAGGGAGAATAATTATTGTGGAGAGTACCAATTGAATAAATAGTACATTCAATTTATCAAACCCAATTAATTTTTTCTGAAGAATTAAATAAGCTGCATATAACAATGCAATAACTGTTGAATAAATAACTTCTGTAATAAATCCTAATGATAAAAAAATGATACTAGCTATACACAAGAAAATAGCAGTCCATTTGTTTTTTGTTAATTCTTCTTTCAAAATAAAATGCCCTAGAATAGCTGTAATTATTGGGCAAACCATGTAAGCAAATGCTCCAGCTTGAATGCTAATATGGTTTATTACATAGATAAATAAAAACCAATTTGCTGTTACAAATAAGGTGGAAATTAAAATCAGTTTGCTGTTTTTAATTTGTATTGCTTTATTTGATTCTTTGAAACTCTTTAAATCTTCAATGAACTTTTTTCTTCTAATAATTAAACAAATAATTGCCAATATTAATAGCGAAGTAAATATTCTATAAATTAAAATATCAGCGGAAGAATAGTTCTTGAGTTGACGTAAAGGAATAGAGAAAAATCCCCATATCACAGAAGATGATATTGCTGCTAAGAAATATTTAAGTCGGTTGCTCAATTTATTTTGTGGCAATCATTGAAATTTCCACGTTCACACTTTTGGGTAAACCTAACACCGCAACTGTTTCTCTTGCTGGATAATCTTTATCAAAATAAGTATGGTAAATATCATTCACTTGAGCAAAATGAGCCATATCTGATAAAAAAATGCTGGTCTTCACCACATTTGAAAAATCCATTTCTGCTTCATTTAAAATTGCTTTTAAATTAGCCATCACTTGTTTGGTTTCAATTTCAATATCTCCAACAAGTAAATGACCATTTTCAGGATTAATAGCAATTTGTCCGGATATAAACAACATGTTTCCGCTTTGAATAGCTTGGTTATAAGGACCAATTGGAGCAGGTGCTTTAGCAGTATTTATAATTTTTTTCATCAATTACATTAATTTTTTAATGATGTAAACCAACAGTCCAATTATGAATATTAAAATAGAAATTTTATTGATGGTATGCATCGCTTTAATATTAAAATTACTTGGGCGATTGGGGTCCTTCTTGCGGAAAAAATATCCTAAAACTTCTTTCATGATTTCTAAATTTTAATATTCAAATTTACATTAAATCTTTACCAATATCTCTTCTATAATATTTCCCTTCAAACTGAATTTGTTCGGCATATTTATTTGATCTGGCTAAAGCTTCTGCCTTCTCATAGTCTAAACTAGTAATAGCAATTACTCTTCCACCGTTACTCAACACTTTTTCATCTTGTAATTTCGTACCAGCATGAAACACGAAGCTATCTATTATGTTTTCTAAGCCAGAAATGTCTTTGCCTTTTTCATAAGCTTCGGGATAACCACCTGCCACCAACATAACGGTAGCTGCATGACGAGGATCAACAATTAATTTTTGTTTGCCCAAACGTTCTTCTGCAACAGCTAGTAATAATTCTAAAAAATCATTCTGAATGCGAGGCATTACGCTTTCTGTTTCAGGATCGCCCATGCGCACATTATATTCAATAACCCAAGGCTCTCCATTTACATTCATCAAGCCGATAAATAAAAATCCTTTAAATTCAATTTCTTCATCTGCTAACCCTTCTATACTTGGTATAACAATTCTTTCTTCTACTTTTTGCATAAATGCAGCATCTGCAAAAGGTACAGGTGAAATAGAACCCATGCCACCAGTATTCAAGCCTGTATCTCCTTCACCAATTCTTTTATAATCTTTAGCAGAAGGAAGAATTAAATAATCAACTCCATCTGTTAAAACAAAAACAGAAAGTTCAATGCCTGCCAGAAATTCTTCAACCACAACCTTTTCACTTGCAGTTCCAAATTTCGCTTCTGCCAACATCAATTTCAATTCTCTTTTAGCCTCTTCTCTATCATTACAAATTAATACTCCCTTTCCAGCTGCTAAACCATCTGCTTTCAAAACTATTGGTAAGGAATGATTTTCTAAATAAGCTAAACCATTTTCCAATTCTTCTTTAGTAAAAGTTTCATAAGCAGCTGTTGGAATTTGATGGCGTTGCATAAATCTTTTAGAGAAGTCTTTACTACCTTCTAATTGAGCGCCTTCTTTGCTTGGACCAATTATAGCGATGTGTTCAATTTCTTCATCTGCTTCAAAATAATCTACAATACCTAATACCAATGGATCTTCAGGACCTACAAGTACTAAATTAATATCTTCTTCTATACAAAAATCTCGAATACCTTGAAAGTCAGTAACTGAAATGTTTATGTTGGTTCCAAATTCACCTGTTCCTGCATTGCCTGGAGCAATAAATAACTTTTCACATTCTTTACTTTGTGATAACTTCCACGCAAATGCAGATTCTCTTCCCCCTGAACCCAATATCAAAATATTCATAGATTGTAATTTTGCGTAAAAATAGGAAAAGGATAGGAAAAGAAATTAGTTAGTAATCAAACTTTAAAAACTAATTTATTTATGTGCAAAATTTTATAAAAACACATTAATTAAATTGATTAATCATTAATAATTCAATGCAACGAATAAAGTTTTACAACAAATACTATTCAAATACTTCAATTTTTTCATCAAAAAACGCCCAAGATGTAGTATTTTTACTATTTCTATGCCAATCTGTCAATAAAACGTAAATGGCAAGTATATTGTAAACATTAGCGAATTAGTTAAAATCATTCTATGTCAAATATTGTTTCCTCTTTTATATCAAAACTTTTCGGAAGTAAATCAGCACGTGATATCAAAGAAATTACTCCCTTGGTTGAACAAGCCAAATCGGAATTTGCTAAAATTCAAACTATTAGCAACGATGAATTAAGAAATCGCTCTTTTGAGTTCAGAAAAAAAATTCAAGATCATATTGCGGAAGTTTCTACAGAAATTGCATCAATCAAAAGCCGTATTGAATCTGAATTCGATATGGATATGTCAGAGAAGATTGCATTGTATGATCAAATCGACAAATTAGAAAAAGACGAGAATAAATTAATTGAAGAGGTTTTATTAGAAATTTTACCTGAAGCTTATGCTGTGGTAAAAGAAACTGCTAGAAGATTTTCAACTAATGAATTTCTTGAAGTAAGCGCTACTCAAATGGATCGTGATCTTGCAGCCAACAAAAGCAATGTGACTATTGAAGGTGATAAAGCAAAACACAATCGTACTTGGATTGCAGCTGGAAATCCTACCACTTGGGATATGGTTCATTATGATGTTCAATTAGTGGGTGGAGTGGTATTGCATCAAGGAAAAATTTCGGAGATGGGTACAGGTGAAGGAAAAACATTGGTTGCTACACTTCCTGCTTATTTAAATGCACTGGCTGGTAAAGGTGTTCACATTGTAACTGTCAATGATTACTTAGCTCGTCGTGATAGTGAATGGATGGGACCATTATATGAGTTCCATGGTATTTCTGTTGATTGTATTGATAAACATCAACCCAATTCTGAAGAACGCCGTCAAGCTTACCAAGCAGATATCACATTTGGTACCAATAATGAATTCGGGTTTGATTATTTACGTGACAATATGGCTCGCACGCCAGAAGAATTGGTTCAACGCAAGCTTCATTTTGCAATGGTGGATGAGGTCGATTCAGTTTTAATTGATGATGCTCGTACACCTTTAATTATTTCAGGACCAATACCTCGAGGTGATGAACATGAGTTTTATGATTTAAAACCACGCATTGAACGTTTAGTAAATGCACAGAAAAATTATTTAAACATTGCTATTCAAGAAGCCAAAAAATTAATTGCTGAAAATAAAACTGATGAAGGTGGATTGGCTCTGCTAAGATGTTTTAGAGGTTTGCCAAAAAGCAAAGCCCTAATTAAATTCTTAAGTGAAACTGGTCACAAACAAATATTAACAAAAACAGAAAACTTCTACATGCAAGATCAACAACGTGATATGCATAAAGTAGATGCGGAATTGTTTTTTGTGATTGACGAAAAAAACAATTCCATTGAATTAACCGAAAAGGGAATTGAATTAATTACTTCAAGTGGTGAAGATGCTGGTTTCTTTATACTTCCAGACGTAGGTTCAGAAATTGCTGAATTAGAAAAATCTAATTTAAGTGATGCAGAAAAAGTAAATCGCAAAGATGAGTTGATGCGTGATTTCTCTATCAAATCTGAAAGAATACATTCAGTAAACCAATTATTAAAAGCATATACACTTTTTGAAAGAGATGTTGAATATATTATTGATGGTGGTAAAATAAAAATTGTTGATGAACAAACTGGTCGTATCATGGAAGGTCGCCGTTACTCAGACGGTTTGCACCAAGCTATTGAAGCGAAAGAAAATGTAAAAGTGGAAGATGCAACTCAAACTTTTGCAACCATCACTTTACAAAATTATTTCAGAATGTATCATAAGCTTTGCGGTATGACTGGTACTGCAACTACAGAAGCAGGTGAGTTCTGGGAAATATATAAATTAGATGTGGTAGAAATTCCTACCAACAGACCAATTTCTCGTAAAGACAGTGAGGATAAAGTTTATAAAACTAAACGAGAGAAATACAATGCGGTGGTTGAAGAGATTGTTGAATTAACAACCAAAGGTCGTCCAGTATTAGTGGGTACAACCTCAGTTGAAATTTCAGAATTACTAAGTAGAATGTTGAAATTAAGAGGCATCAAACACAATGTATTGAATGCGAAATTACATCAACGTGAAGCAGATATTGTTGCAGAAGCAGGAACAAGTGGAACAGTAACAATTGCAACCAACATGGCAGGTCGTGGTACCGACATTAAATTAGG
The DNA here is from genome assembly GCA_965279595.1 of Sphingobacteriaceae bacterium. Lineage (GTDB taxonomy): Bacteria > Bacteroidota > Bacteroidia > Sphingobacteriales > Sphingobacteriaceae > CAIKLP01. The sequence continues at coordinate 1,006,802 of OZ257246.1, read as the reverse complement.
TCCTGGTGTGAAAGATGCTGGTGGACTAGCTATCATTGGTACCGAACGACATGAATCTCGTCGCGTTGACCGTCAGTTAAGAGGTCGTGCGGGTCGACAAGGGGATCCAGGATCTACACAATTTTTTGTTTGTTTAGAAGATGATTTAATGAGAATGTTTGGCTCACAAAGAATTGCTTCTTTAATGGACAGAATGGGATTAGAAGAAGGCGAAGTGATTCAACATTCAATGATTACTAAATCAATTGAGCGTGCACAAATGAAAGTGGAAGAAAACAATTTCGGTGTACGTAAAAGATTGTTAGAGTATGATGATGTAATGAACTCACAACGTACGGTAATTTACAAGAAAAGATTAAACGCATTATTTGGTGAACGTTTAGATGTTGACTTAGATAATATGATTAGTGATTTATGTGAAGAGTTGGTAGTTCAATATCAAGAAGAAAAAAATTACGAAGGTTTCCGTTTAGAAGTTATTCGATTATTCTCTGCAGATGTTTCAATAACAGCTAATGATTTATTAGGGAAAGATTCATCAGTTTTAGCCGATACATTGTATCATGAATTATCGGCATTTTACAAACGCAAATCTGAAAGACTAGCTGAAACTACACAGCCTGTTATCAAAGATATTTATGAAACTCGTGGACAAACTATTGAAAATATTGTTGTTCCATTTAGTGACGGTACTAAACAAATTCAAATTACCAGTAATTTAAAACGTGCTTTCGAATCAAAAGGTCGTGATTTAATTAAAGACTTTGAACGTTCAGTTTCATTAGCATTAATTGATGAAGCGTGGAAAGAACATTTGAGAGAAATGGATGAATTGAAACAGTCTGTACAAAATGCAGTTTACGAACAAAAAGATCCATTACTTATTTACAAATTCGAATCATTTGAATTATTTAAAGAAATGATTTCATCAGTAAATAAAGAAGTAATGAGCTTTATTTATAAAGGCAGCATTCCTTCACAAGCCAATGCGAATGATGTGAAAGAAGCAAGACCAACTCCTAAAACTGATTTGAGCAAATTGAAAATAAGCAGACCAGAATACGCAAGTTCATCAACTAGCGGAAATGATGGAATGCCTGAAATGCCTCAGCCTAAAGCACAGCCAGTACGAGTTGAACAAAAAATTGGAAGAAATGATCCTTGTCCATGTGGTAGTGGAAAAAAATACAAGAGTTGCCATGGAGCCAATGTTCAATAAATAATTAAGGAACTTATGATTAGAAATATGAAAAAAACATTTTTATTCCTTCTTATGATAAGTTCCTTTTATTGTTTTGCCCAAGAGGGAAAAATTACCGAAAAAATTAATCCTAAAGTAGAACAACTTCTCCAACAAAAAAAAGAGTTGGACCAAGCAAACCCTATTATACCAGGCTTCAGAGTGCAACTTTACTTTGGTTCAAACAGAGCAGAAGCCACTGAATTGAAAACAAAGTTTCAAGGATTATATCCTGAAATTGAATCTTATCTACTATATCAACAACCTTATTTTAAATTACGAGTTGGAGATTTCAGAACAAGATTAGAAGCACAACAATTACAAAAATTGATTCAAAAAGATTTCCCTTCTGTGTTTATTGTTAATGATGATATTGCTTTTCCAAAATAACATTTTCAAAATTTGTTGCATATGATCCTATCAAAAATAAAATCATTATCAGAAAAGTACACATCTGAAACAATTGAATACCGTCATCATATTCATGCAAATCCTGAATTGTCTTTTGAAGAATATAAAACATCTAAATTTATTCAAGATCAATTAAATGCTTGGGGGATTCCATTTCAGATAATGGCAGAAACAGGAATTGTTGTTTTAATTACCGGAGAAAAAAAATCAAACAAAGTAATTGCCTTACGTGCTGACATGGATGCATTGCCTATTCAAGAAAGCAATGAAGTGCCTTACAAATCAACAGTTCCAGGTGTAATGCATGCATGCGGACATGATGTACATTCCGCATCTTTATTAACTACTATTAAAATTATAAATGAATGCAAATCCGAATTTGGAGGAACCATTAAATTTATCTTTCAACCGGCTGAGGAAAAATTACCAGGAGGAGCAAGTATTTTAATTAAAGAAGGAGTTCTAAAAAATCCTGCACCGACAGCAATTGCAGGTCAACATGTAATGCCATTAATTGATGCAGGAAAAGTTGGATTTAGAAGCGGGAAATATATGGCATCCACTGATGAAATATATATGACCGTTATTGGAAAAGGTGGACATGGAGCGATGCCACAATTCAATATTGATCCAGTTTTAATTGCATCGCATATAATTATTGCATTGCAACAAGTTGTCAGTAGAGTTGCTGATCCTAAAATGCCATCAGTTTTATCATTTGGAAAAGTCATTGCAAATGGTGCAACAAATGTAATTCCGAATGAAGTAAAAATTGAAGGTACTTTTAGAACGCTTGATGAAAAATGGAGAGCAGAAGCAAAAGTAAATATTCGAAATATAGCTGAAGGAATTGCAAACAGCATGGGAGGAAAGTGTGAATTAGAAATTAGAAATGGATATCCGTTTTTAGTGAATGACCCTGCAACTACTGAAATTGCTAGAACTGCAGCTGAAGAATATTTAGGAAAAGAAAATGTTGTTGATTTAGATGTATGGATGGCTGCAGAAGACTTTGCTTATTATTCACAAGAAATACCTGCTTGTTTTTATAGATTAGGAACAAGAAATGAAGCTAAAGGAATTACTTCATCAGTACATACACCTACTTTTGATATTGATGAAGATGCTTTAAAAATAGGGCCGGGTTTAATGGCTTATATCGCATTGCAAATGTTAGAAAAATAAAAAAGACAGATTGAATAATCAACCTGTCTTTCATATTATTTAATTTGATTATGCTAATAATCTAACTGGTTCTTCTAATAATGATTTTAAAGTTTGCAAGAATGCTGCACCTGTAGCACCATCAACTACTCTGTGATCACATGATAAAGTAACCTTCATGATATTACCTGGAACAACCGCACCATTCTTCACAACCGGTACTGATTGAATTCCGCCAATTGCTAAAATACATGCGTCTGGTGGATTGATAATTGCAGTAAAATCTTCAATACCAAACATCCCTAAATTTGAAATCGTGAAAGTTGATCCTTCCCAATCTTGTGGTTGTAATTTTTTATCTTTTGCTTTTTGTGCGAAGTCTTTTACTTCTGCTGAAATATGAGTCAAAGATTTTCCATCAGCAAAACGAATAACAGGAACTAATAATCCTTCATCAACTGCTACAGCCACACCAATATTCACATGCTCATTGTATCTAATTTTATCTCCCAACCATGATGAGTTTACTTTGGGATGTTGTTTCAATGCAACAGCAACTGCTTTTAATACCATATCATTGAAAGATATTTTAAGTGGTGCATACTCATTAATTTTTGTTCGAGCTTCCATTGCACAACTCATATCAATACTCATTTTCAAATAAAAATGAGGAGCAGTAAACATGCTTTCAGATAAACGTTTCGCGATGGTTTTACGCATTTGTGAAACGGCTACTTCTGTATATTTTTCTTGACCAATAAATGTTGGAATAGTTACTGAGGTTTTTGTAGCAACAGAACCACCTTTAAAATTCTCAACATCCTTTTTTGTTATTCTACCATTATCAGCAGAACCTTGAACTTGATTCAAATTAATTCCCTTTTCCTCTGCAATCTTTTTTGCAAGTGGTGATGCTTTAATTCTTGAATCATTATTGGAAACAACTTCTTCTTTAACAGCCGGTGCTGCTGCAAGAGCTGCTGGTGCTGAACTTGCAACTGTGGTCTCCTTTGCAGGAGCTTCAGCTTTTGCAGGTGAATCTGTTAAAAGTGATTTATAATCCTCGCCTTCTTTTCCTAACACCGCAATGATTGAATCAACTGGAACAGCTTTCCCTTCTTCAACACCTAAATATAAAATTGTGCCTTCTTGAAATGATTCGAAATCCATCGTTGCTTTATCGGTTTCAACTTCAGCAACTAAATCACCTGATTTTACTTTATCACCAACTTTCTTATGCCATTTAGCCAATACCCCTTCGGTCATGGTATCACTCATTTTCGGCATTCTTACAACTTCAGCCATATGCTATTCTTTAGTATTGTTAAGCTTTCGCTAGTTAATATTATTTTTAATTAGTCTCTGATGTATGGATAATCAGTTTGTACATAAACATCAGTATATAATTCAGATGCATCAGGATAAGGAGACTCTTCTGCAAAAACTACAGCCTCTTCAACAATTGCTTTTATTTTTTCATCAATTGCTTCGAACCATTTTTCATCTGCATATTTTTTTGCAAGTATAGTTGCACGAACTTGTTCTAATGGATCTTTTGATTTGTATTCTTCTACTTCTTCTTTAGTGCGGTACTTTGCAGGGTCAGACATCGAATGTCCTTTGAAACGATACGTACGAATATCTAAGAATGTTGGACCATCACCTTTTCTAGCGCGGTCAACAGCTTTATCCATTGCTTTGTGAACTTCTTCACAACTCATTCCATCAACTGGTTCTGATGGCATATCAAAACCTAATCCGATTTTATAAATATCTGATAAGTTAGTGGTTCGTTGAACCGAAGTTCCCATTGCATAACCATTGTTCTCACAAACAAATATCACAGGCAATTTCCATAACATTGCCATATTAAATGTTTCATTTAATGCACCTTGACGAACTGCACCATCACCCATATAACACACGCAAACATTGTCAGTTCCTTTGTATTGTTCAGCAAAAGCAATCCCAGCACCTAATGGCATTTGTCCACCAACAATTCCATGTCCGCCATAAAAATTATGTTCAGCAGAAAACATATGCATTGATCCCCCTTTACCTTTTGAGCATCCGGTAGATTTACCATATAATTCAGCCATTACCGCTTTTGAAGTAATACCTTTTGCAATTGCATGAGCATGATCACGGTAGGCTGTTATCATTCCATCTTCCTTTCTTAGAACAGACATTGCACCAGCAACAACTGCTTCTTGACCAATATATAAATGGCAAAAGCCTCTTATTTTTTGTTGTCCATACAATTGACCTGCACGTTCTTCAAATTTGCGCATCAAATGCATTGATTCAAACCACTCTAAATAGGTTTCTTTTGTAATTTTTACCGCCATAGTCTTTTTCTAATCGATATAGAACACAAATCTATCAATAAAAAGCAAAAAATTAAATAAATCAGAGGGTAATTGAATTTGAGTAATATATCTCCTAAAATAGAAAAGAATTTAAGTAAATGTACTATGTACACTTATTAAACATGTCACCTATTTTGCTCGTATTCTGAATATAAGCCCGTATAAGCCAAAAGTGGAGATTTTCATCCATATTCCTTATTTTTGTCTTCTTTGCAGCACAATTAGTTGAAATTTGAAATTATTAATGAAGTATTTAATCTTATTCCTTTTCTTACTCAATTCGGTTATTGCCGTCAATGCTCAATCATCTAAAAGAAAATCAAAGGATTTAAATGATGATTTAAAGATTGATATAAGTAAAGTTGCAAAAGACAAAGAAATATTAGATCCAGATACTTTACGTTTCCAATTTCATGCTCAAAAAACGGGAATAAGCATTGATACGAATTCAAATTTGGGATTGTATTATCAAACTTATAATTGGTTGGGTACTCGCTATAGATTTGGAGGAACTAGTAAAAAAGGAATTGATTGTTCAGGATTTACTAGAATGATTTACCAATCAGTCTATCAAATAGAACTAGCCAGAGATTCAAGAAGTATGTACAAAATGGTGAGTCCTATTTTAAAATCAGATTTAAGGGAAGGTGATTTGGTTTTCTTTAATATTTCAAGAGGGCAAATTTCTCACGTAGGTGTTTATTTAGGCAATCATAAATTTGTTCATGCATCTACTCAAAGAGGCGTTATTATTAGTGATTTAAGAGAAGGTTATTATAAAAGGTATTTTTATAGAGGAGGTCGTTTGATTTTGCCTACAGAGGCTATTCCAAAAGAAACCAAAATAGAAAACACAGAAATAAAAAAGGCTCCCTAAAATTAATAGAGAGCCTTATTGTTTTAAACCTTTTCTTACTATTTAATACTAAACGAATACACGTATTTACTATTGGTATTTGGAGGATAAAATCCTTCTAATGTTAACATATTATTTGTTGAATTGTTTACTGCAAGCTCAACGTCATCAGCACTTTCAACTGATTTATTGTTTACTCGAATAATCACAAATCCTTGACGAATACCATTCATACTTAATTTTCCAGATTTTAATGAAGTAATTTTAACCCCACTTTCTAAACGAAAACCTTTCTTCTCAGTTGAACTCAAAGGAGCAAAATCTGCTCCCAATAAACTATTTGCATTTATTTTTTCTTTAATGCTTGCTTCAGTGGTATTGTCTTCACCTCTTAAAATTACAGAGATTGTTTTTTCTTTATTATCTCTCATAACAGCAACTTCAATTTTATCTCCAGGTCTGTGTCTTCCAACTTGCTCAATTAATTCACTTGAAGTATTTACATCGACTCCCGCTACAGTTACAATTACATCACCTGATTTAATTCCAGCTGCTTCAGCTGCACTTCCATCATTTACTTTAGAAACATAAAGACCTTTAGTTGATTTTAAACCATTTTCTTTAGCAACTTCTGAATTAACTTCACCTATAGTTACTCCTAAAAATGCTCTTTGAACTTTTCCAAATTCCAATAAATCATCCATCACTTTTTTCACTAAATTAACTGGAACTGCAAAAGAATAACCAGCGTATGAACCGGTTTGAGAAGCAATAGCAGTATTGATACCAACTAATTCTCCTCTTGTATTAACTAACGCACCACCACTGTTTCCAGGGTTTACAGCGGCATCAGTTTGAATAAATGATTCTATAGGAAACTGAACCGCAGTTCCATTATCTCCAATAATATTGATATTTCTTCCTTTTGCAGATACAATACCAGCTGTAACTGTTGAAGTTAAATTAAATGGATTTCCAACTGCTAATACCCATTCTCCAATTTTCACTTCATCTGAATTTCCATACATTACATATTGTAAATTACCTGCATCAATTTTTATTAAAGCTAAATCAGTATTTGGATCGGTACCAATTACTTTACCTTTAAAAGATCTTCTATCATTTAAAATAACTTCAATTTTTTCTGCATCTTTTACTACATGATTGTTGGTTACTATATAACCATCGGCGGAAATAATTACACCCGAACCAGAGCCTTGTGAAGGACCTCTTTGTCCGAAAGGAAAGCCTCCTCCATCACCAAAGAAATCACGAAATGGATCAAATGTATTTGCTTGTGGAGTTTGACCAATAGTTACTTTAATGTGTACTACTGCAGGAACTGTTTTTGCTGCTGCAACCGTAAAATCCATATTACCATCAGCGGTAGTTGGATAGACGGGCAAACTTGCAAATTGAACTTTTTGTTTTTCACTGATGCTTATTGAAGTTTTGTCTTCCAATAATTTATAAGCACCTACGGCAACTATGCCACCCATAGTGGCAATTAATAATCCATAAAAAAGTTTACGTTTCATTTTAATAATTTTATTAGGTAATTAATTTTGAATCATCTGAAAACTATTTTCAAATTCAGTGCCAGCTGAACGCCAATATTATTCATTAAATTGCTGTATTTTTGTAAAAACAATTTTACAGTTCATTCCTTCTTCTCAAAATGAAATATAAATTTTATAAATATCAAGGTACAGGTAACGATTTTATCATATTTGATAACCGTAAAGCTACACTTTCTAACAACAATGATCAGTTGTATAACCAATTGTGTAACAGAAAGTTTGGTATTGGTGCAGATGGATTGATGCTATTAGAAAATACCGAAGGTTATGACTTCAAAATGGTTTATTACAATGCTGATGGAAGCGAAAGTACCATGTGTGGAAACGGAGGAAGGTGCTTGGTTAATTTTGCAAAAGAATTAGGAATAGTAGAAAAGGAAGCTAAATTTTTGGCAGTTGATGGTCCACATTATGCCAAAATTTCAGACAATCAAGTAGAGCTACAAATGATAGATGTGCGTGGAGTGAAAAAAATATCAGATGATTATTTATTGAATACAGGTTCACCACATTACGTAAAGTTTGTTGAAAACCTAAATGTATTTGATATTTATAATGAAGGAAAAAAAATTAGAAATAGTGCAGCTTTTGTTGAAGAGGGAGTAAATGTCAATTTTGTTGAAATTCAAAATGAAACACTATTTGTAAGAACTTATGAACGTGGGGTTGAAGATGAAACACTTTCTTGCGGAACAGGAGTAACAGCAGCAGCGATTGCCTATTCTTTCGCAAAAAATCTTTTAGGGAATCAGCATATTAATATTAAAACATTAGGTGGTACATTGAGTGTTGATTTTTTCAGAAACGACAATGTTTTTGAATCAGTTTTTTTAAATGGCCCAGCAGAAAAAGTATTTGAAGGTGAATTAAATTTAAACAGCTAAGGACAAAATAAATTTTTCCACTTCTTTTTTTGCATTTTCTTCCCGTATCAAACCTTCGCCACTTATTATTCTATAATTAGCATTTAATTCGTTCAATAAATATTCATATCTATTGAAAAAATAATGACGTTCATTAGGGAAATTCCTAAGTGGATCATCAACCCAAGGAATATCATCTTTCATCAATAAATATAAATCATATTTTCTATTTGAGAATTCTTGTTGTACAATTTCTGGACAGAAGCCAAAAACATGTTCGCACCAAATTTTTACAGTAATTATGGTGGTATCACAAAAAAGTAAATTAGAAAATTTGCTTTTTTGAATTTGAAGTAAAGCCGAATTCTCTAATTTGAGTTGCCCATGAAACATATTCATTTCATCCTCTAAAGTGCAGTCTTTCTTAAGGTTCTCACAATATTCTCTAGCAAATTCTTTAACCCAAATTGTTTCAAATTTATTAGCTAAGTAATTTGCCATGGATGATTTGCCTGTTGATTCAGGTCCAACAATTGCAATTTTTAAGATTGCATTTGTAAACTTTTTTTCCATTTTAAAAATCCATTAATAGCTAAAAAAACAAAAAGGGTATATAAACATGCAGTTAAAAAAGAATTCTTGTTGATATAAATTCCAACATAAATAATGTCGGCTAAAATCCATATCAACCAATTCTCTAAATATTTTCTAGCTGCCAAAGCTGTTGCAGTTATACTCAGTGCAAAGCAAAAGCTATCTAAATAAGGCAAAACAGCCAAAGTGTAGTTGGATAAAAAATATCCTGAAAAAATTGTGGTTAATAAAACTGAAAAAATAATTACAAGCCACAATTTGAAATTCATTTTTAAAGATTTCCAAGATTGTAAACTTGTTTCACTATTTGAATTCCAAATAAACCAACCATAAATACTCATGCCAATAAAAAAAAACTGTAAAATAGTATCTGCAAATAATTTGATTTCGAAAAAAAAGATAGCATAAATAGCAGAGCTAACAATATTCCAAAGCCAACACCATTTACTTTTTTTAATGGTTAGCCAAACTGCCAATAAGGAACTTAAAAATCCTGCGATTTCAACAATGCTCATAAAATTTATTACGGGGGAGATTATAGATTTTTCCTACGCAGGCATTACCCTGATCAGGTATTCTCAAATGAGAAGGGTATTATCTCAGCCTTTTAAAAAGCACCCCTAGTAAACATCAAAAATACAAAAAAGAAATTGGTTTAAACTTTTCAAAAAATTTACTCAGTTTTCAAGAATTTCATTTCAGATTATGGCATGAAAAATATACCTTTGCCCAATTTAAATATTTCCTTCCATGCCGAAAAACAAAGATATCCGCTCCGTATTAATCATAGGTTCAGGTCCAATAATCATTGGCCAGGCGTGTGAATTTGACTATTCAGGTTCTCAAGCAGCTTTATCATTGAAAGAAGAAGGAATAGAGGTTTCAATCATCAATTCCAATCCAGCTACTATTATGACTGATAAAGTCATAGCAGATAATGTTTATTTACTTCCGTTGAATTGTGAATCAATAGAGCAAATTTTAAAAGAAAGAAAAATAGATGCTGTTTTACCAACTATGGGTGGACAAACTGCATTAAATCTTTGTATTGAAGCAGATGAAAGGGGAATTTGGAAAAAATATGGAGTCAAAATTATTGGAGTTGCTATTGACGCTATTGAGAAAACAGAAAATAGAGAAGCATTTCGTCAATTGATGATTGACATTGGAATTGGAGTTGCTAAATCAAAAATTGCTAATTCATTTTTAGAAGGAAAAGAAGCTGCACAAGAAATTGGTTATCCATTAGTAATTCGCCCATCATATACATTAGGTGGTTATGGTGGTGGATTTGTTCATACCAAAGATCAAATAGATGCTGCACTTAACCATGGACTTCAAGCATCACCTACTCATGAGGTATTAGTTGAACAAGCTGTATTGGGTTGGAAAGAATATGAATTAGAATTACTAAGAGATAACAACAATAATATCATCATTATTTGTTCGATTGAAAATTTCGATCCAATGGGAATACATACTGGTGACTCAATCACAGTTGCTCCTGCAATGACATTATCTGATCGTTGTTACCAAGACATGCGAAACCAAGCAATAAGAATGATGCGTGCAATTGGTGATTTTGCTGGCGGTTGTAATGTACAGTTTTCAGTAGATCCAGAAACAGAAAATATTATTGCTATTGAAATAAATCCTCGAGTATCTAGATCATCAGCATTGGCTTCCAAAGCTACAGGATATCCAATTGCAAAGATTGCTGCAAAATTAGCTATTGGTTATAATTTAGATGAAATTGAAAATCAAATCACAAAAACAACTTCTGCATATTTCGAACCATCTTTAGATTATGTAATTGTAAAAATTCCTCGTTGGAACTTTGATAAATTCAAAGGGGCCAACAGAGAATTAGGGTTACAAATGAAATCAGTAGGTGAAGTAATGGCTATAGGAAGAAGTTTCAATGAAGCATTACAAAAAGCTTGTCAATCATTAGAAATAAATAGAAGCGGCTTGGGTGCTGATGGTAAGCAGAGTAGAAATTTAGAAGAAATTATGCACTCGCTTGAAAACCCAAGCTGGGATAGATTATTCCATGTACGTGATGCCATCAGTTTAGGAGTGCCAATTACATCCATTCAAAAAGCAACTAAAATTGATAGATGGTTTTTAATGCAGATCAATGAATTGGTAAATATCGAGTTAGAATTAAAAAGATATTCTATTCATAACATTCCAAAAGAAGTATTATTTAATGCTAAACAAAAAGGATTCTCCGATGTACAAGTTGGCTACCTGTTGGGTGTTGAAGAAGATGAAGTATATAATAAACGCAAATCATTAGGAATGCATCGCGTTTATAAAATGGTTGATACATGTGCTGCAGAATTCCCAGCACAAACACCTTATTACTATTCTACTTTCGAAGGGGAAAATGAATCCATCATATCGGATAAGAAAAAAATAATTGTTTTAGGTTCAGGACCAAATAGAATTGGGCAAGGAATTGAATTTGATTATTCATGTGTACACGGATTGATGGCTGCAAAGGAGTGTGGATATGAAGCTATCATGATAAACTGTAATCCAGAAACAGTTTCTACAGACTTTAATATGGCAGATAAATTATATTTTGAGCCAGTGTTTTGGGAGCATGTAAGAGAAATTATTGAATTAGAAAAACCAGTTGGTGTGGTTGTTCAATTAGGTGGACAAACAGCATTGAAGATGGCTGAGAAATTACATCATGCTGGTATTAAAATTATTGGTACTTCATATGATAACATGGACATAGCTGAAGATAGAGGAAGATTCTCAGATATGCTGAAAGACATGGGTATTCCTTATCCAAAATATGGAGTTGCAGAAAGTGCTGATGAAGCTTTAGTTGTAGCTCATGAGGTTGGTTATCCAGTTCTAGTTAGGCCAAGCTATGTTTTAGGTGGACAAGGAATGAGTATTGTAATTAATGATGAAGAGTTAGAAAAAGCAGTGGTGAAATTGTTAAGAGACATTCCAGGAAATAGAATTTTAATTGATCATTTTTTAGATCGCGCAGAAGAAGCAGAATCTGATTCAATCAGCGATGGAACCGATGTTCATATTATTGGAATGATGGAACACATTGAACCTGCGGGTATACACTCTGGTGATTCAAGTGCAGTATTACCTCCATTTAATCTATCCAAAAAAGTAATGGATACTATGGAAGATTACAGCATTCGCTTAGCTAGAGCATTGAATGTTATTGGATTGTTAAATATTCAGTTTGCCATAAAAGGAGAAGACGTTTATGTGATTGAAGCAAATCCCAGAGCATCAAGAACAGTTCCATTTATTGCGAAAGCATATGATGTGCCTTATATAAACATTGCAGCAAAAATTATGTATGGTGCAAATAAGTTGAAAGATTTTAAAATTGAGCGTAAGCTAGAAGGTTATGCTATTAAAGAACCTGTGTTCTCATTCCATAAATTCCCAGAAGTTAAAAAAGAATTAGGTCCAGAAATGAAATCAACAGGTGAAGCGATTAGATTTATAAAAGATTTAGAAGATCCGTATTTCCGTCAGCTGTACAAAGAAAAATCAATGTATTTATCTAAATAGAAATTTTCAGGGTATAGTTAAAAAGCTATACCCTTATTCTACTAATTGGTAAATATCTTTCAGGCCTCTTCCTTCTTCATCATAATCTAAACCATAACCTAAAACGAATAAAGGATCTATTTCAAAGCCAATATAATCGGCATGTATAGCATGCTTAAGTGATTTAGGTTTTAATAATAAACTTGCAATTTTTATTGTGGCTGGTTCAAAACTTTTTAAATGATTTAAGAGAAAATTCAAAGTGTTTCCAGTATCAATAATGTCTTCTACAATAATTAAATCTTTTCCTTTCAAATCATCTTTCAGGTCCAATTCAATTATACAATTTTCTGTTGAATTCAATCCTTCATATGAACTAATTTTTATGCAAGCCATAGAACTTGGCAAACTAATTTCACGCATCAAATCAGTAGTGAAAAATACAGAACCTGTAAGCACGCAAATTAGCACGGGGGTTTTTCCAACATAATCATTGCTGATTGTTTTACCCATTTCTTTAATTCTATTTTGTATCTTATCTTCTGAAATAAATGGTTGGAAGTATTTATCTTTAATTTTAATCATAAGTTTGAAAATCATTTTAAAAATTTAAAGCTAGGTACATTTAATGAATAACAACAAAAATAAAATGGAATATCAGTTATACAGTCTTTCAAATGGCATTAAAGTTTTACACAAACCTAGTCCATTAACTGATATTACACATAGTTGCATTGTTATTAATAGTGGTTCAAGAGATGAAGAAAAAGGGAAGGATGGTTTAGCCCATTTCATAGAACACCTTTTATTTAAAGGTACCAGTAGAAGATCAACTTATCAATTATTAAATAGATTAGAAGTAGTAGGTGGAGATATTAATGCCTATACCACAAAAGAACAAACGTGTGTACATGCTTCTTTCCTAAATCAACATCTTGAAAGAGCGATAGATTTATTCACAGATATTTTATTTCATTCTACATTTCCTGTCAAAGAAATGAAAAAAGAAAAAGAAGTAATTCTAGATGAAATTGATTCGTATTTAGATTTACCTGAAGAAGCAATACAAGATGATTTTGAAGCTTTGCTATTTAAAAAACACAGCCTTGGAAATAATATTCTTGGTACAGCAGAAACTGTTAATAAATTAACATCGACCGATATTCATCAATACATAAAAAACAATTATAAAACTGATGAAATTATTTTGGGTGTTTATGGTGGAAGTGATTTCAATAAAATAATTACTATCGCAGAAAAATATTTGGGTGGAATTAAAAAGAATAACTCAAAAAAGATTAGACAAAAACCATTGGCCTACAAACCTTCGCTGATACAAGTTTTTAAACCTATTGTTCAATCACATGCCATGATTGGAAACAGATGCTATTCTACTCATCATAAAAATAAAGTAGCTATGCTTTTATTAAACAATTTTTTAGGTGGACCAGGCATGAGCTCCAAATTAAATTTAGAAATTAGAGAGAAGCATGGAATTTGCTATAGTATAGAATCTAATTACATTCCATTTTCAGATACAGGCACATTTAGTATTTATATGGGCACTGATAAAGATAAAATGGACAAGTGTCAATCTTTAGTAAATAAAGAATTAAAAAAATTAAGAGAAAATAAATTAGGAAGCACTTCTTTACAACAAGCAAAGCAAAAGTTTATTGGACAAATTTCATTAGCTGAAGAAAGCAGATTGTCAGTACTACTTGCAATTTCAAAAAATATACTTGAAGAAGGAAAATCTGATTCATTAGAATTAATTTATAAAGAAATAAATGCCATAACATCCAGTCAAATTTTAGAAGTTTGTAATGAGATTTTTGATCCTAAAAAATTAAGCTATTTAACATTTTCACCAGAAGCATAATGGAATTTTTAGAACCCCAATTAGCAAATTATATATTAGAACATAGTGGAGTTGAATCTGATTTATTAAAAGAATTAGATAGAGAAACTAATTTGAAGGTGTTGATGCCAAGAATGATTTCTGGTCATTTTCAAGGCAGAGTTTTAAGTATGTTAAGTAAAATGATAAAGCCCGAAAATATTTTGGAAATAGGCACATATACAGGCTATTCAGCTCTTTGCTTGGCAGAAGGACTTACAACAAATGGAAAGTTAACCACAATTGATATCAATGCCGAATTAGAAGAAATGGTGGAGACTTATTTTCAAAAATCAAATTATCGTTCTCAAATAAATTATCAAATTGGAAATGCTTTAGATTTGATACCAACACTTTCAGAAAAATTTGATATCATCTTTATTGATGCCGACAAAGAAAATTATTTAAATTATTATCATTTAATTTTTGATAAAGTTAATTCAGGTGGATACATCATTGCAGATAATGTTTTATGGAGTGGTAAAGTAATTAGCAATGCATCAAAAATTGACAAGGATACACAAGCAATATTAAATTACAATAAATTTATTCAGAATGATGAACGAGTTGAAAATGTATTATTTCCAATTCGAGATGGTTTAATGATTGCAAGAAAAAAATAAATTCTTTTTCAATAAGTAAAGATTCGTATCTTGTAATCATGAAAAAGATCACAATACTTCTTCTTTTTCTTATTCAACTCACATTAGTTTTTGCACAACGCAAAGAATCTTCTGCGTATAATTATATTGAAAAATATAAGACGTTGGCTATCGAAGAAATGAAACTTACTGGGATACCAGCAAGCATTACGTTAGCACAAGCATTGCATGAGTCAGCAAATGGAACAAGTCAACTAGCTGTTTACGCGAACAATCATTTCGGAGTGAAATGCTCGTCAAATTGGAAAGGCAAAAAGTTTTATCGGAATAATAATAGAAGAAATAATTGCTTCAGAGATTATGAAACAGTTGAGGAAGCATATAAAGACAGATCAAGATTTCTTTCTGTAAATAAAAAATATGCATTTCTATTTCAATACGGTCCAACAGAATATAAGAAATGGGCACATGGCTTACAACGGTCTGGTTATGCAGCCAGTAAAACATATGCTACTCATTTATTAAAGACGATTAAATTATATGAATTGCATCAATATGATTTATTATTTGGCATACCAGATACTGATACTGCTGGCTTAGACTCACTCGATTCAGTTAACTTAATTGTTGATTCAATTTCATCAAATACAATAATTAAGGCAAATGAAAGTTTTAGGAAAAAAGTCGTAAAAAGTTTTAGCAATTCAAAAATTTACAAAGTAAAGAATGGCGACTCCTTATATGTTATAGCTAGGAAATATCATACAAGTGTAAATGCAATAAGAAAATTAAATCATTTAAAATCAAATTTAATCCATCCAGGTCAACGAATTAAAATACCAGAATGAAAGCTGCTTTTACCTTCATCATCTTAATAATTATTGTATCCATATCTTTTGCTGACGATACGAATGATTACATAAAAAAATACAGAAAAATTGCTATTAAAGAAATGAAAAAGTATGGTGTACCTGCTAGCATTACTTTGGCTCAGGGTATTTTAGAATCTGGTTCTGGTAAAAGCAGATTGGCTATCAAAGGAAGAAATCATTTTGGTATTAAATGTACTAATGATTGGCATGGAAAAACCATCCATGAAGATGATGATAGAAAAGATGAATGCTTTAGAAAATATAAAAAAGCAGAGCAAAGTTTCAGGGATCATTCTGAATTTATTGCTAACAGACAGCGCTATCAATTTTTATTAGATTATAAGAAAACAGATTATGTGGCATGGGCAAATGGATTAAAAAAAGCAGGTTATGCTACTAATCCCAATTACCCTAATTTACTTATCAATTTAATCGAAAAATATGATTTGAGCATTTATGATAAAAAAGCAGGTAAACAAAAAATAAAAAGAGAAAAGAAATTTGAAAAGGAAAATATTCAAAAAACAGAAACTCAATTTCACACCGTTAAGAAAGGAGATACACTTTTTTCCATTTCAAAAAAATATCAAATTTCGATTGATGAACTTAAATTAAAAAACAAGAAAACCAACAACGAATTATTTTTAGGGGAGAAACTAATTATTCATTAGTTTTTATATAAACTTTTAGCTTCAATAAATTCCAAAACTTTTACATCCAAAAAATACTTCATACTTTTTCCTTCTTTGATAGAAGCTCTAATAAAGCTTGCAGATAGCTCCATTAAAGGTGTTTGGGTAACAATCACATTTGGATGATTGCGTAATTCAGCTATCGCTTCTTTAAATCTTGGGTAGACGTAAATTTGGTGATCTCTTAAAAGAACTTCATAATTCTTCCATTTATGTAGACTGTTTAAATTATCCTCTCCCATTATTAGGGAAAATTTATTAGCTGGATATTTTTCTTTCAAATAAGCTAAGGTGTCAACAGTAAAAGAAGGTTTTGGCAAATGCAATTCAATATCTTTCACCAAAATATTTGCATTTTCTTCAAATGCCAACTTACACATCTCTAAGCGATCATAAGCATGTATTAAAGAAGCTTCGTCTTTCAATGGATTATGAGGTGAAACCATAATCCATACTTGATCCAGTTCTGTAAATTGGGATAAGTATTGAGCAATGATTTGGTGCCCAATATGTATAGGATTAAACGATCCAAAAAACAAACCGATATTCATCTTATAAATATTAAATTGCTTTTGCTAAAAAAGTGCGCACTATACTTTCAGCGTCTTCACATGCCTTTGACAAATCATTGTTATTTAAAATAACATCAAACTTGGGTGCATATGTTAATTCCTTTTCAGCCTTTAAAACTCTTTCTTGTATTTTTCTTTCTTCTTCAGTTGCTCGGCTTGTCAGTCTTGAAATTAATACTTCTAATGAAGGTGGTTGTACAAAAATAGAGATTGCTCTATCTCCATATTTTTTTTTCAATCGCAATCCACCTTCCACATCTAAATCAAATATAACATGCTTACCATCTGTCCAAATTCTATCAATTTCCTTCATCAATGTACCATAAAATGTACCTGAGTAAACTTCTTCAAATTCAGCAAACTCATGTTTTGCCACTTTATGTAGAAAATCTTCTTTACTAATAAAATAATAATCAATACCGTCAACTTCTACTCCTCTTTTCTCTCTTGTAGTTGCAGAAATGGAAAAACTTAATTCAGGGAATTTCGTGAGTAAGTGCCTTACAATTGTTGTTTTACCTGCACCAGATGGTGCAGAAAATATAATTAGTTTACCTTTTATCATTCAAACAAATTGCTGTGTTATTGATTATTTTTAAAGGATGAAAAGCCTTTGTTATAAAATATTTAATAATTGTTCTTTAATTTTCTCCAATTCATCTTTCATTCCTACAACAATTTTTTGAATTGATGCATCATTTGCTTTTGAACCAAGTGTGTTAATCTCTCTTCCTATCTCTTGTCCAATAAACCCTAATTTTTTCCCATTAGATTCTTTCTCTTTCATAACTGAAATAAAATATTCACAATGAGTTTTTAATCTGATTTTTTCTTCCGTGATATCAAATTTCTCAACGTAAAAAATCAATTCTTGTTCAAGTCTGTTTTGGTCAATGTTTTCTACACCGATAGTATCCTTCAATAAAGTTTCAAGTTTATCTTTTATTGCAGGCACTCTATTATTTTCAAATTTTTCAACTTCACTTAAACCAATTAAAATAGCTGAAACTCTAAATTCTAAATCTTTAGTTAAAGTATTTCCTTCCTCTAATCTGAAGGAATTAAATGCATCAATAGATTTTAGAAATGTATGATAAATTGCCTTCCACTCGTCTTCATTGACAACATTTAATTGCGAATTCCAAACTTCAGGAATACTTAATGCTTCATGAAAAACATTGGCATTTTCAGTATTTAACTCTTCCGCTAATTTTTTTAATTGCAAATAATAAGTTTTGAAAAGTGGTACATTTAGGGAGGTATTACCAACAGATTCTTCACTTGTGTTCTCAATATTAAAGGCAACCGAAACTTTTCCGCGTTCAATTAATTTAGCACATTCATTTCTTAAAATAGATTCCTTATCAGAATAGCTTTTAGGAAGTTTTAACATCAACTCCATAAATTTACTATTGAGAGATCGAATCTCTACAGTAATTCTTTTGTTTTGATATTCACTTGTTGCCAGACCATATCCGGTCATTGATTTAAGCATAGATTCTTTATTTACAACCAAAGATAGAAAATAATACGCTTAATAATTATTGTGCAAAGGTCTTCAGATCTTCTTATTACTCAGCAATGGAAATTTAGGTATGCTGACTAAGTAAACACCTAGGAATATCATCAGTGAAAAGGCAATTTTAGGAATTGTTAAACTATCCTTTCCTAAAGACATTGCAATGATGGTTGCTAATACAGGTTGCAAATAAATATATGCACCAACTAAAGTGGAGTTTGCATTTCTCAATGCCCAAGCATTTAGCAAATAAGTGATAAAGGTTGCACCAAAAATTAAAAAGCTAATTGAAAACCAAATTGAACTTGGGATTGAATTCCATTTAACTTCTGTCAATTCTGAAAATCCAAAGGGCAATACCAAAATTCCACCGAATAAGAAAGTCCATTTGATAACTGTAATTGGTGAGTACTTTAACAAAAGAGGTTTCGCAATAATTAAATAGTAAGAATAAATAATTGCGTTTAAGATGACATAAATATCACCCCTTAATGTAGAAGATGTGAAACTCAGTTTTGGACCAATTAATAATAACAATGCTCCAGTTACACCAAGTGTTAAACCTAATATTTTTGCAATCGTTGCTTTTTCTTTCAGAATAAAAAAGGAGAATAATGCAACAAACAAAGGTGTTGTTACCATTAAAATTGCTCCATTAATTGGTGTAGTAATTGCTAATCCTTTAAAAAACAATAGCATATTTGCAGCAACTCCAAATACAGAACATTTAATTAATTCTACAAAATCTTTTTTATCTGAAATTTTTTCTTTTACAAACAATGCATGAGTAATCCACAATAAGGTTATGGCTCCCCAAACCCTAATTACAATGAGTCCCATGGGTTTTACATAAAAAGGCATTACCTCTTTTGCAATTGTAAAAGTTGCAGCATAAATTAAAGAAACAAGAAAAAGGGCTAAATGAATTTTAAGCGTTTTACTCATTTCTTTTGGTGCTTTATAATTAAATTTTCCATCACTTCAATCACTCTTGCTTTCAATTCGGGTAATTGCTCTAATGAATAATTCTCTACTTGAATTGGTTCTGAAAAATAAACTTTTATAAATCCTGGTTGAATTGCCAAGGGGTTTTTTCTTGGCAATAATTTTCTTGCATTGATAATAACAAAAGGTACAATTTCTGTTTTTGTTTCAATGGCAATTCTAAATGCACCATCATAAAATTCTTTCACTGGGGTTTCTGTTGTATTCATTGTGCCTTCAGGAAAAATTAAAATTGATGTGCCTTCTTTCAAAACAACTTTAAGTTTTTCTACACTTTCTGCTCTACTCTCCTTACTAGTTCTATCAATTAATACAACAACTCTACTATAAACCCAACCAAAAATAGGAATCTTTGTCATTTCAATTTTACCTAATGCCTTAAAGGCGTTAGGTGCAGCAACTACAACTGTTGGAGCATCTAAATAAGAATTATGATTTGAAACAAAAATATAAGATTTGCTTTTGTTTATTTTTGAATTAGAAAAAACTTTTATTGGAAAAAACGAAAAGATAGAAATCAAATATGACCATATTCTAAGAAAAAAAAACGCAGAGCTTGCACCTGTTTTCCCTGGGATAAATGAAAGTCCAATTACAAAAGGAAGGACTAAAAGCATGGATGTGAAAAATACAATCAACCCATATATAAGATAAATAATTGCAACTATTTTCCTCATGATTGTATAGACAATGCATTGCATGCTTTTTCTGCAGCATTTTTTTCAGCATTCTTTTTACTAAAATCTTGACCAACACCCATTTCTTCATTATCTACTAAAACTCTAACAGTAAATAATCTTGATTGCCCTGAAGGTTTATCTGCAACCACTTCAAATACTACTTCTTTACCATCTTTTTGAGCCCACTCTAATAATCTGCTTTTGTAATTCGATTCTGTTTGTTCTAAGTGAAGAATGTCAACATGGGCATTGATAATTCTGCTTATGATAAACTTACGAGTAATTTCATATCCTTTATCTAAATATACAGCACCAATTAGTGCTTCAAAAGCATCGCCAAATAACGAACTGTTTTTATTTCCTTGATTTGTAATTCTAGCATCGTAGTTTATCATATCAGCTATTCCCATTTTTTTTGATAGCTGATTCAGATGAACTCGATTCACCATTTTTGATCGCATTTCAGTTAAAAAACCTTCATCTTTATATGGAAATTTTTTAAACAAAACTTCGGCAACAACTGATCCTAAAATCGCATCACCTAAAAACTCCAATCGTTCATTACTATTTTTTATGCCTTTGTTATTTATATCATTAGCCATTGATTTATGGCGCAAAGCTAAGCGATACAAAGAATGATTGCCAGGAACAAATCCTAGAATATTTCTTAGTGCTTGTAATTCTTTTCTGTTAGCAGAAGTAAAAAGTTTTAAAAAACCTATTGGCATAATTTAAATCAATTGCCTCATAAATGACAAATGCATTATTAATATGAATTATAGAAAATAATAAATAAAATTTAGAATATTACTCAACCTTTTTTACAACTACAGAAGCATTATGACCACCAAATCCAAAGGTGTTACTTAATGCTGCTCTGACTTCTCTATTTTGAGCTTTGTTAAATGTTAAATTTAACCTTGAATCAAATTGAGGATCATCGGTAAAGTGATTTATCGTAGGAGGGATGATATTATTTTTTACTGCAAGAATGGATGCAATGGTTTCAACTGCACCTGCGGCACCTAATAAATGCCCGGTCATTGATTTTGTTGAACTAATATTTAATTTGAATGCACTATCACCAAATAAAGAAACAATTGCTTTTGCTTCGCTGATATCTCCAAGAGGGGTTGATGTTCCATGAACATTAATGTAATCTAAATCATCTGCGGTCATTTTAGCATCGCGCATTGCATTTTTCATTACATTCAATGCACCTAATCCTTCAGGATGTGGGGCAGTAATATGATTAGCATCTGCAGACATACCACCACCAGCTATTTCAGCATAAATAGTAGCACCTCTTCTTTTTGCATGTTCATATTCTTCTAAAATTAATGCACCAGCACCTTCACCTAATACAAAACCTTCTCGATCTAAATCAAATGGTCTAGAAGCAGTTTGAGGAGAATCATTTCTTGTAGACAATGCATGCATGGCATTAAAACCACCAACAGCTGCTTCGTTAACACTGGCTTCAGAACCTCCAGTTATAAACAAATCAGCCATATCTAAACGGATATAGTTGAAAGCATCAATTATAGCGTTAGTTGAAGAAGCACAAGCCGAAACAGTTGCAAAGTTAGGACCTCTTAGTCCATACTTAATTGAAATATGGCCAGGAGCAATGTCAATAATCATTTTAGGGATAAAGAATGGATTAAACCTTGGTGTTCCATCACCATTGTTAAATCCAGTCATCTCATCTATAAATGTTCTTAACCCACCAATACCTGAACCCCAAATTACTCCTGCACGATCTGGATCAATTTTAGTGAAATCAATTCCAGAATCTTTTACTGCTTCATCAGCACATGCCATAGCATAATGCACAAATGGATCTAGTTTTCGAGCTTCTTTGCGATCCATAAAATCTTCTACATTGAAGTTTTTTACTTCACATGCAAATTGAGTTTTGAATTTTGAAGCATCAAAACGAGTAATAGGAGCAGCGCCACTAACCCCCGCTATTAAATTCTTCCAGAATTCTGGTACAGAATTTCCTATAGGAGTTAGTGCGCCTATTCCTGTAACTACTACTCTTCTAAGTTCCATTAAGATTTTACTTACTTAACGTTTTTTTCTAAATAAGAAATTGCTTGACCAACAGTACCGATAGTTTCAGCCTGCTCATCTGGAATAGCAATGTTAAATTCTTTTTCGAATTCCATGATCAATTCAACTGTATCCAGTGAATCGGCACCTAAGTCGTTTGTAAAGCTAGCTTCAGGTGTTACTTCGCTTTCATCAACACCTAACTTTTCTACAATAATTGCTTTTACTCTTGATGCAATATCTGACATAATTTTAATTTTTAAGTTTTTACTAATTTAGTGCAAAGAAAAAAATATTAATACAAATAATCAAACTTTTCTTTTCTGACCCCTTTTTTGCTCTTAATATCCCTATTCTTAATCAATAGTAGGCTTTTTTTATATTTTTGACAAATTAATTTTTCATCACTTGAGTAAGAGGATTTTAAGAATTGAACAAAATTATGACTTTACACTGATAGGAATTTCAACTTCCTGTCGTGATTATCGACTTTGTTGGTTCATAAATAACCAATTAGGGCTTGAATTTGTTCGGATTAAAGATTTAGAATCATGGAATGATAATGCAGAAATGTTCAGTTTATCATTGTTTAAATACAGTATAGAGAACACAGAAATAGATTTGTATTTGTTAAATAATAAATCTAATGGAGGAATATTGATCCCCGAGAGCAAAGAATCTGATTTCTTTATCTTATCAACAGAAAAACTATCTTTTGATGATGAAAGAGAGTTGATTTCTAATTTAAATAAAATTGAAGTTGTCCAAACAGCATATTCAATTAATATTGACGGATTAAAATCAAAAGATAATTTGTTGTTCTTTTAACTTTCTGTTAAGTAAATATTATCTAAATTCTTTATGTTAGTGTACAATTTACACTTTATTAAAAAAAAACTATTTTTACGAATTATTAAATGTATATTCATAAAAATAATTGAATTCAAATTCATATGAAACAATACCACAACAGAACAAAAATTGTTGCTACACTTGGGCCCGCTTCAACATCAAAAGAAGTTTTACTAAAAATGATTAAAGCAGGTATGGATATCTGCAGAATTAATTTCTCTCATGGCAAACATGAAGATTTATTAAAACTAATTCAAACCATTAGGGAAATAAATAAAAAACACAAATTACATGTTGGTATTTTAGCAGATTTACAAGGACCCAAAATTCGTGTAGGGGTAATGGAAAACAATGGTGTTTTGTTAAAGAAGAATGCCGTTCTTACCATGACAACCAAGGCTTGCATAGGGACAGCAGAAAAATTATACATTTCATATCAAGCATTTCCAAAAGATGTTAAAGCTGGAGAAACTATTTTATTGGATGATGGAAAACTTCAATTTAAAGTGATTAGTACCAATAGAAAAGATGAAGTAAAAGTAAAGGTTATATACGGTGGAGTACTCTCTTCTAATAAAGGAGTAAATTTGCCAGATACAAAAGTTTCAATTCCAAGTTTAACTTCAAAAGATTTAAAAGATTTAGATTTTATTTTAAAACACAATATTGAATGGATTGGTTTATCATTTGTTAGAGAGGTAAAGGATATAGTAGAATTAAAATCAATTATTAAAAAAAGAGGAAGTACATCAAGAGTAATTGCAAAAATTGAAAAACCGGAAGCCTTATTAAATATAGATGAAATAATTGCTGCAACAGATGGAGTTATGGTGGCACGAGGTGATTTGGGAGTTGAATGTCCGATGGAAGAAGTGCCTATCATTCAAAAGATGATTGCAAAAAAATGCATGGAACAAGCCAAACCTGTAATCATTGCAACTCAAATGATGGAAAGTATGATAACAAATGCTCGCCCAACGCGTGCAGAGGTAAATGACGTTGCCAATTCGGTGCTTGATGGTGCAGATGCAGTAATGCTAAGCGGTGAAACTTCAGTTGGATTATATCCAGTAGAAGTGGTTTCAGCTATGCAACAAATAATTCATAAAGTAGAAAGTACTAGTTACCCTTATGAACAAATGCATAGCCCTGCTAAGGATTCTGCAACTTTTATGTCAGATACAATCTGTTATACAGCCTGCATAATTGCAGAACAAAATAAAGCAATTGGTATTGCATCTATGACACATTCAGGATACACAGCATTTAAAATTTCTAGCCATAGGCCAAAGGCACAAACACTTATATTCACAACAAATGAATCATTACTTTGTACCCTCAGTTTAGTTTGGGGTGTTCGGGGATTTTTCTATGATAAATTTGTAAGTACCGATCAAACCATTTTAGATGTAAATGGAATTTTAAAACAGAATAAATTAGTAAAAAAGGGAGATGTAATTGTGAATACAGCAAGCACCCCAATTGGCCGAAGTGGGCGTACAAATACCATAAAGGTTAGTGTTATTAAGTAATTCCGAATTTTAAAATTTATTGGCAAATTTTCTTGAATTTTAATGTTTTCCACAGCACTTAACAACTGGTTTTCAGTTGTTTAATTGCATTCTGACCTCATGAGCCTACTTAATTGACTCAACTGTGGAAAACTCATTTTTGATGTGGGGTAGCCTCTGAATTAACTTTGATGAAAAACACCTATACTTTTTAACCAACCTAACCACAACATATTAATTATTTAAGATGAGCAAGAAAGAGACCAAAGGAAAAGGCATGAAAATCGAAAGATATTTCACCAAAAAAGGAGTTAGTCCTTATGATTTATTTACCTATGAGAAAAGAACTTCAGTAATAAGAAATCCAGCCGGTGATGCTGTATTTGAAATGAATGATGTAGAAGTTCCAAATTCATGGTCACAGGTAGCAACAGATATTTTAGCTCAAAAATATTTCCGAAAGGCTGGTGTACCACAAGAAGATGGCACAATGGGTGGTGAAAAATCAATTAAACAAGTTGCACATAGAATGGCACATTGTTGGATGGATTGGGGTAAACGTTACGGATACTTTGCATCTAATGATGATGCTCAGTTATTTTACGATGAGTTAGTTTATACAATTGTTGGTCAATTAGCTGCTCCTAATTCTCCTCAATGGTTCAATACAGGTTTATATTCTTCTTACCAAATTACTGGTAAACCACAAGGTCACTATTATGTAGATCCAGAAACTGAAAAACTTTCTAAATCTACTTCAGCATACGAACGCCCACAACCACATGCTTGTTTCATTTTATCTGTAGAAGATGATTTGGTTAACGAAGGTGGTATCATGGACTTATGGGTTCGTGAAGCAAGAATATTTAAATATGGTTCTGGTGTAGGTACAAACTTTTCAAAAATCAGAGGAGAAAGTGAAAAACTTTCAGGTGGTGGACATTCTTCTGGCTTAATGTCATTTTTGAAAATTGGTGACCGTGCTGCGGGTGCAATAAAATCTGGAGGTACCACTCGTCGTGCTGCTAAAATGGTTTGTTTAGATCTTGACCATCCAGAAATTGAAGGCTTTGTTAACTGGAAAGTAGAAGAAGAGAAGAAAGTTGCTGCATTAATTGCTGCAGGATATTCTTCTGATTATGAAGGTGAGGCTTATCGCACAGTGGCTGGACAAAATTCAAATAACTCTGTTCGTATTCCAAATACTTTTTTCCATGCTTTGAAAGAAGGAAAGAATTGGGATTTGATTGGTCGTACAAATGGAAAAGTAGTAGGTTCTGTTTCTTCTGAAAAATTATGGAATGATATTTCATTTGCTGCTTGGGCATGTGCAGATCCAGGTGTTCAATATGATACAACTATCAATGAATGGCATACTTGTCCAGAAGGTGGAAGAATCAACGCTTCAAATCCTTGTTCAGAATACATGTTCTTAGATAATACAGCATGTAATTTAGCATCTGTAAATCTTCGTCATTTTTTTAATGAAAAAACTTTAGAGTTTGATGTAAAAGGATTTGAACATATTTGTAGAATATGGACCATGGTATTAGAAATTTCTGTACTAATGGCTCAATTCCCTTCCAAAGAAGTTGCTCAATTATCATACGATTATAGAACGCTAGGTTTAGGTTATGCCAACTTAGGTTCAATGTTAATGGTTGCTGGTATCCCTTATGATAGCGATAAAGGTAGAGCAATTAGTGGTGCAATTACAGCTATCATGACTGGTGTTGCTTACTCAACTTCTGCTGAAATGGCTAAAGAATTGGGAACATTCAGTAAATACGAAGAGAATAAAAATCACATGTTGCGTGTTATGAGAAATCATCGCTATGCAGCATATAATGCAACTGATGCATATGAAGGTTTAGAGATTGCACCACTTGGAATAGATCCAAAATATTGCCCAGATTATTTATTATCAGCGGCATGTAATGCTTGGGATAAAGCAGTTGAACTAGGAGAGAAATATGGTTATCGAAATGCTCAAACTACGGTAATTGCTCCAACTGGAACAATTGGTTTAGTAATGGATTGCGATACTACAGGAATTGAACCTGACTTCGCCTTAGTTAAATTTAAAAAACTTTCTGGTGGTGGATATTTCAAAATTATCAATTTGGCAGTTCCTGCAACTTTAAGAAATTTGGGTTATGATGAACATCAAATTGAAACTATTGTAAACTATGCAAAAGGGCATGCAACAATTGTTGGAGCTCCACATATAAACTTTGATTCATTAGCGGCAAAAGGATTTACGCAAGATGATTTAGAAAAAGTTGACAAAGGAATGGTTTCGGCATTTGAAATTTCATTCGGATTTAATATTTGGTCTTTAGGAGAAGATTGTATAAAAAGATTAGGCTTCAAACCTGAACAATACAATTCATCAAACTTTAATTTATTGCAAGCATTAGGTTTTTCAAAACAACAAATTGCAGAAGCAAATGAATTTGTTTGTGGAACTATGACTATTGAAGGTGCTCCTTTCTTGAAAGAAGAACATTATCCAATTTTTGATTGCGCAAATCGTTGTGGTACAATCGGACAAAGATATATTCATGCACATGGTCATATTAAAATGATGGCAGCTGCGCAACCTTTCTTATCGGGTGCGATTTCTAAAACAATTAACCTTCCTAATGAAGCAACCATTGAAGAAATGAAAGATTGCTACCAATTAAGTTGGGAATTAGGTTTGAAAGCCAATGCACTATATCGTGATGGTTGTAAGTTATCTCAACCACTTTCAACAAAAGCATCGTCAGATGATAAATTGGAAACTGTTGAAGAAGTATTAGGAGAAGCTGCTAATGTTAAACTTAGCGATTTAACTCCTGATCAAGTTTTGGAAGCTGCACGTGCAATAATTGAAAGGTCAAAAGACACTAAATTCAAGCGTCAACTTTCAAGTGTAGTTGAGAAGAAAAGCATGCAATCAAAACGCAGAGGTTTCACTCAAAAAGCTTCGGTTGGTGGACAAACAATTTATGTTCGTACAGGTGAATATGAAGATAATACTTTAGGTGAAATCTTCATCGACATGCATAAAGAAGGTGCAACCTTCCGTTCATTAATGAACTGTTTTGCAATTGCTGTTTCTGTTGGGTTACAATATGGTGTGCCTTTAGAAGAGTTTGTTGACAAATTTACTTTCACTCGCTTTGAACCATCTGGTATGGTTGCTGGCCATGACAATATCAAAAGTGCCACTTCTATAATTGATTATATATTCCGCTTGTTAGGGTATGAATATTTAAACAGAGCAGATTTAGTTCATGTGATTACAGAACAAAAAGCAATTATAGGAAACCCTCAATTAATTGATGAGGATGAAAACCCAGACAGCAGCAATAGAATTGAAAATACAGCACCAAAAACTGAAGTAACCACTTCAGAATACGCAAATGCAAAACCTGCATTTGATATCTCTGGTGGAGTTCAATCAGATGCTCCAGCTTGTGGCACATGTGGACACATAATGATTCGCTCAGCGACTTGTTACAAGTGTTTGAATTGTGGGACACAGGGAGGTTGCAGTTAAGGTTTTTATAACCGGTGGCATGGCTTAAGCGGTGCCACCGCTTTATTAAACTTTTTTAGTATTCCAAATATTTTAAAATTAATAATTGAAGCCCCATCAATTGGGGCTTTTTTTTAACCTTTTTTAATTTTAAAATAAAACTTATAGGCATAAATTCTGAGATAATATTAAATGAAACCAAATAAAATAATATTCAGCCTCTTCGTGCTATTTTTAAATTGCCAATTTTCTTTTTCACAAACAGATTCAGGATTTGTTCAATTTTATGTTTATCCAGATGAAGTATCAATAACTATTGATGCTGCAACTCTGGCTAAGGCAAAAGAAAAGTTAAAACTTCCTATTGGATTACATCAGTTTATTATTAAAGGTGCGAAACTTGAAACTGTAAATAGTTCATTTATGATAATAAAAGATTCAACTATTTTGGTTAGAAAAATAATGGTCTACAATAACGAATATAAATCTTATCTTAAATTAGATAAAAAAAACAAATCTATTAGATCAGCAAGTGTTTATGCAGGCTTTGTGACAACTGGAGCTTGTCTAGTTTTAAGTGCCTATTCATTTTACCAATCTTCCAATTCAAAAGAATTAGCACAAAATGATTTTGATAGTTACAATAAAGCATCTAACTATAATGATATTGTTAAATTAAAATCTTCATTGGAAACAAACAGAAACAATTACTATAAATTTCAAAACTATGGTGTTGCCTTTGCAGCGCTATCTGCTGTAAGTGCATTTAGTTTTTATAAAATAATTAAATACACCAATAAAAAATATGCTAAACCTGTTTATTCAGAACCAATAAGTTCCTCCTTTTTAGTATTACCAAACAACTACTCTTTCTGTATTAAATATAAATTTTAAAAATTATGATAAAATATATCATCTTAGTTTTACTATCATTAAGTATAATTTCTTGCAGAGATAAAGAGTTGGATGACCTAACATTAAGTGGAAATTTTTATGATAAAGAAGATACTTCTTTTAGAGTGAAAATTAATCATGTACATGTTGGTGAATATGGAATTACAAATCAGGGCGATACTAATACATTAAGAGTATTTCTAGACTTAAGCCCAACTATTGGAATATTTACAGATAATAATATAAAAAAGCCCAAAAATGAAGTAATTGTTAATTTATACATTAATGGAGTAGTTCAATATTTCATTTTTTCAAATAATATTTATGAATTCAATTCATACTTTTACTCACTTAAAAACAAAGAAAATACAGCTGTATTTAAAGTTACTTTGAAGAATGAAGGAAATATCATTCAAAATATTTCTAATACATATAAGTTTCGGGTTAATTAAATCGGTGGCACCGCTTAAGCCATGCCACCGCTTTAACTATTTTTTTTTAGCATTCCAAATACATATAATTAATTGTAAAGTTTAACTCTTTAGTTTGATTTTAATATAGTATTTGTTTCAATTAATATTTCGGAAGAAAATTCAATCATCTATTTCTCAATTCTGCTAAACAAATTTATCCAGCCTTTTTTTTATCTTTATTCAACATGAATAGAGATTTAATTCAAAATAACGAGCAATTTAAAAAAGCTATACAAGGCCTCAATGAACAACAACGTAAAGCTGTTGAGCAAACCGAAGGACCAGTATTAGTTATTGCCGGACCAGGCACTGGAAAAACACAGATTCTTGCTGCTCGAATTGGACAAATTTTATTGGAAACCGGTACTAATGCACATAATATACTTTGCTTAACCTATACTGATGCAGGTGTAATTGCCATGCGTAAGCGTCTTTTCTCATTCATTGGTCCAGAAGCATATCGTGTAAATATTTTTACATTTCATGCTTTTTGCAATGAAATTATTCAAGAAAACTTAGACTATTTTGGCAAACTTTCACTTGAACCTATTTCTGATTTGGAGCGAATAGAACTATTCAGAAAACTAATACATCAATTTAAAGAAGGGAATCCATTAAAAAGATACAGAGGTGATGTTTATTATGAAATTGATAGACTAGAAAAACTTTTTTCAATTATGAAGAAAGAAGACTGGTCTCCTAGTTATATCAAAACAAAAGCCGATGAATATATTCAATTAATTGAAAATGCAGAAGTTGGTTCAAACTATTACAAAGAATTTAGATATAGTAAAGCATATAAGGATAATAAAGCTGGAGATTATAAACCTTCCTTTGAATTAGAAAAAGAAAAAATTAACCTTTTAAAATTTGCAGTTGATGAATACGACAACTTTCAAAAATTAATGTCCGACAAAAATCTTTATGATTTTGATGATATGATTCTTTGGGTTTTAAATGCTTTTAAAACTGATGAAAATCTTTTACTTAATTACCAAGAAAAGTTTCAATATATTTTAGTTGATGAGTATCAAGATACAAGTGGTTCACAAAATGAACTAATTAAATTACTGATAAGCTATTGGGAACATCCTAATGTATTTGTAGTTGGTGATGATGATCAATCGATATATCGTTTTCAAGGTGCTAATGTAGAAAACATTCAAAATTTCTGTGATTTGTTTCCTGCAGATTTATACAGCATAATGCTCACCGACAATTATCGATCTACACAAACAATTTTAGATATTTCTAAAGCACTCATAGATAATAATTCGGAAAGACTTAAACGAGAAGGATTATCAAAGGATTTACTATCCAAAAATTTAGAATTACAAAACCTGAACATAACACCTCAAATAATTGAATATTCATCTGAACTTGAAGAATTTGCTTCTATTAGCAATCAAGTTCAAAAATTAATTGAGCATGAAAATATTAATCCAGAAGAAATTGCAATAATTTATAAAGAACATAAGTCAGGTGAAGAATTAGCAAAATATTTTCAGAGATTAAATATCCCAATCTCTGCGAAAAAGAAGGTTGATATTCTCAAAACAGAATTTGCAAATAAGTTATTTACAATTTTAAGATATTTAGCAGCTGAGAAAGAAATGCCTTATAGTGGCGAAGAATTTCTTTTCCAAATAATGCATTTCGATTTCTTTCACATTCAACCAATTGATATTGCAAAAATATCAGTTGCTGTTACTAAACAAAATTATTCAAATAAGGAAAAGACTTCCATTCGCAAAACGATTTATGATTTATCCAATAAACAAGAAGATTTATTTGCGAGTCAGTCAACCAAAAGCATGATTCGTTTAAGTAGAGATATTGAATATTGGATACATGAATCACATAATTTTACTTTACAAAATCTTTTTGAAAAGATCATAACTAGAGGAGGTGTTTTAGCATACATTTTAAAATCGAAAGAGAAGACTTGGTATATGCAAATACTTTCTTCTATTTTTAATTTATTGAAAGATGAAAACAGAAAAAACCCTAGTTTATCATTAATTCAATTTATAGAAACAATTAATTTATTGGAAGAAAATGGTATTTCATTAGAGTTAAATAAATCATTATTCAATGAAAAGGGAGTACAGTTTTTAACTTGCCATGGATCAAAAGGTTTAGAATTTAAATATGTTTTTTTAATTGGTAGCAATAAAAATGTATGGGAAGGAAAACGAAAAATGAATAATGGATATCTTATTCCTGATACTTTATTTTTATCCAATTCAAAAGGTGACCCTATTGAAGAATTAAGGAGATTGTTTTATGTCGCTATTACTAGAGCTAAATCACATTTGCAAATTTCTTATAGCACACATAATTCTAAAGGTGCGGAAATAGAATCTTCTGTTTTTGTTAAAGAAATAGAAACTGGTGCAAATATTCCAATCGAAAAAATAAGTGTTGAAGAAAATATTTTAATTCCATTCTTCGGATTAAACTTTATGGAGGAAGAAGAAATAAAAATGGAATTATTTGATCGAGAATGGTTAAAAAATTCATTAGAAAATTATACACTTAGCGTAACGCATTTAAATAATTACTTAAACTGTCCTCTCAAATTTTATTTTCAAAACTTGGTAATGGTTCCAAGTGGAAAAAATGAAACAATGACATTTGGTTCCTCTGTACATTGGGCCTTAGATAAGTTTTTTAAAATAGTAATGGAAACAAACTCGTTTCCAGATAAAAATATATTAATCAAAGAATTTGATTGGTATATGAATAAAAACAGAGAAGCCTTTACCAAAGAACAATTTGAAAGAAGAATGGAGTATGGTCATAAAATCATTCCAGCCTATTATGATCAATATATTGCTTCTTGGGAGAAAATAGTAATCACTGAAATGCCGATAAAAAATGTGGAAGTAAAAGGTGTTCCAATAAAAGGTAAAATAGATAAATTAGAATTTCACGGTAACCAAGTAAATGTTGTTGATTATAAAACAGGGAATTATGAATCTGCAAAACCAAAATTTAAAGGTCCTTCTGAAAAAGATTTGTTAGGTGGTGATTATTGGCGACAAGCGGTTTTCTATAAAATACTTTTAGATAATTACAGATTAAAAGACTGGCAAGTTGTTAGCACAGAATTTGATTTTATTGAACCTGTAAAAGATGAATACAAAAAAGAAAAAATAATTATTCGTCCAGAGGATATCGCAATAGTAACGGATCAAATTACTTCAACCTATTCAAAAATAATGAATTCAGAATTTTCAAATGGTTGTGCTAAGAAAGATTGTGAATGGTGTAATTTCGTGAAAAGCAATTTCAATAATGATGTTCAAATAGAACCTCAAGAAGAAGAATAACAATTTATAAATACCACTTATAAATTGCTTATTTCTTTATATTTCCTATTAATATTATATTTGCAGAAGTCTTTTATAGAATAGATTTAAACGATTGATTATGAGAGAAATACAATTCAGAGAAGCCCTTAGAGAAGCAATGAATGAAGAAATGCGAAAGGATTCGCGTATTTTTTTAATGGGTGAAGAAGTGGCTGAATACAATGGTGCATATAAAGTAAGTCAAGGAATGCTTGATGAATTTGGTGCAAAACGAGTAATTGATACACCAATTTCTGAATTAGGATTTGCAGGTATTGGTGTTGGAGCTGCAATGAATGGATTAATTCCAATTATTGAATTTATGACATTTAACTTTTCATTGGTTGCAATTGATCAAGTTATTAATGCAGCTGCAAAAATGATGTCAATGAGTGGTGGTCAATTTCCAGTACCTATTGTATTTCGTGGACCAACAGGGAGTGCCGGAATGTTAAGTTCACAACATTCACAATGTTTTGAAAATTGGTATGCAAACTGCCCAGGGTTAAAAGTAGTTGTACCTTCAAATCCATATGATGCAAAAGGCTTATTAAAATCTGCCATCTTAGATCCTGATCCAGTTATATTTATGGAATCAGAGCAAATGTATGGTGATAAAGGATTCGTTCCAGAAGAAGAATATTATATTCCAATCGGAGTTGCTGATATTAAAAGACCGGGTACCGATGTTACTTTAGTAACTTTTGGTAAAATGTTAAAAGTTGTAATGAACGCAGCAGCTGAATTAGAAAAAGAAGGAATTAGTGCTGAAGTAATTGACCTTAGAAGTGTTCGTCCAATTGATTATGATACGGTTATTAATTCTGTAAAGAAAACAAATCGCATGGTATTCATTGAAGAGTCGTGGCCATTAGGTTCAATTGCAACTGAGGTAACTTTTAAAGTTCAGAAAGATGCATTTGATTACTTAGATGCACCAATATTAAGAGTAATGGGTGGTGATGTTCCATTACCTTATGCACCAACATTAATTGAAGAATATTTACCAAACCCAAGTAAAGTAATTCGTGCGGTAAAAGAAGTAATGTATGTAAGAAAATAATTAATTTGAAATTTAGAAAAAGAGTGGCTCCTAGTCACTCTTTTTTTTTGCCCTGTTGAAAACTCATCTCAAAAAAAAGTGCGAAAATGTGCATCTTCGGCTATTCAAGAAGAAGATGAAAAATAATTATTTCAATAAAATAGCTAAGGAATTAAATATCCTTGAAAAGCAAGTAGAATCAACCATTGAGCTATTAGATGAAGGTGCTACTGTTCCATTTATTTCAAGATATAGAAAAGAAATTACCGGAACTTTAGATGAAGTACAAGTTGCTTCCATAAGAGATAGAGTGATACAATTAAGAGATCTAGATAAACGTCGAGAGGCAATCTTAAAATCTTTATTAGAATTAGAAAAATTAACCCCTGAATTAGAAGAAAAAATTAATGCTGCAGAATCTATGACAGCATTAGAAGATATCTATTTACCTTTCAAACCAAAAAGAAAAACAAAAGCAAGTGTTGCTAAAGAAAAAGGTTTAGAGCCTTTAGCAAATTTAATATTTGAACAACATGATATTGATTTAAAATCAAGTGCAGAAAAATTCATCAACATAGAAAAACAAGTAACTACAATTGAAGAAGCATTTCAAGGTGCAAGAGATATAGTTGCAGAAATTATTTCGGAAAATCTGGAAGCAAGAGAGCGTATGCGGAATTTATTTTTGAGCAAAGGATATTTTAAAACAAAATTAATTAAAGGGAAAGAGTTAGAAGCAATTAAATACAAAGATTATTATGATTGGTCTGAACCAATAAAGGAGGCTCCTTCACATAGAATACTTGCAATGCGTAGAGCAGAAAAAGAATTATTTGTATCTCTTGAACTTGCTCCTGAAGAAGAAGATGCAATTGCAATTCTAGATCAACAATTCATCAAAGCAAAAAATACAAGTGCAGATCAAGTAGCTATTGCTATTCGAGATAGTTATAAAAGATTACTTGGTCCGTCAATGGAAACCGAAACTAGAGTTTTTACAAAAAACAAAGCAGACTTAGAAGCTATTAATGTTTTTGTAGAAAATGCACGACAACTTTTATTAGCAGCACCGCTGGGACAGAAAAGAGTATTGGCATTAGATCCTGGATTTAGATCAGGATGCAAATTAGTGTGTTTAGATGAACAAGGAAAATTATTAGAGAATACAAATATTTACCCTCATGAACCACAAAAGAAAACAGAAGAATCAAGTAACTTAATTAAAAAATTAGTTGCCAAATATCAAATTGAAGCCATTGCTATTGGTAACGGAACTGCTGGTAGAGAAACAGAGGAATTCATAAAAAGCTTGCAATTAGAAAATGTAATTGTAGTTATGGTGAATGAAAGTGGTGCATCAATTTACTCCGCTTCCGAAGTTGCGCGAAATGAATTCCCCGATTTAGATTTAACCGTAAGGGGAGCCATTTCAATTGGAAGAAGATTGATGGATCCATTAGCTGAATTAGTAAAAATAGATCCTAAATCAATTGGAGTTGGACAATACCAACATGATGTTGATCAAACCAAATTACAGAAGTCGTTAGACGATGTAGTTATCAGTAGTGTTAATGCCGTTGGTGTAGAATTGAATACATCATCCAAAGAAATTTTATCTTATGTTTCTGGATTAGGTCCACAGCTAGCACAAAATATAATTGAATATAGAAATGCAAATGGCGCATTTAAAAATAGATCAGAATTGAAAAAAGTTGCTCGCTTAGGTGATAAAGCTTTTGAACAAGCTGCAGGTTTTTTAAGAATCAGAAATGCAAAAAACCCTTTAGATAGTTCAGCAGTTCACCCAGAAAGATATGTATTGGTTGAGTGCATTGCTAAAGATTTAAAATGTACTATTAACGATTTAATAAGTAACCAAGAATTACGAAAACAAATTAATTTAAAAAATTATGTGAGTGAAGAAGTTGGTTTGCCAACCTTAAAAGACATCATGGATGAATTGGCCAAACCAGGTAGAGATCCACGTGAAAAATTTGAAACTTTTGAATTTGCTTCAGGTATTCATACCATGGAAGACTTAAGACCTGGTATGAAAATACCAGGCATAGTAACTAACTTAACAAAGTTTGGAGCTTTCGTTGATATTGGTGTTCACCAAGATGGATTAATTCACATAAGTCATATTTCAAACCAATTTGTTGATGACCCAGCTAAAATATTAAAAGTCTCTCAACGAGTTGAAGTAATAGTTTTGGAAGTTGATATTTCTAGAAAAAGAATCTCCTTATCTATGAAATCTGAAAACAAATCAGTTCCACAAAAAAAAGAAATTAAAAAGCCCGAAGAGAAAGAAGATATGGCTACAAAATTGGCACAATTAAAATCAAAATTTAAGGCATAAAAAAATCCCGAATGTTGATTCGGGATTTAAATGTTTATTTTATTCTTATTATCGTTGTATTGATACTTTAGCAAAAGCAATTGCATTTCCATCTGCAATTAATTGGCAAAAATAAATGCCATTGGTATAATTATTTGTTGATACACTTATGTTTCCTTCTTTCGAAGTAACCGGTAAGCGATCAATAACTTTACCCATTACATCTGTAATAACCAATTCTTGTGATTGATAAGTTTGTTCTGCATTATATAATAATGTTAACTGATCAGTTGCTGGATTTGGGAAAGCATTTACAAAAAGTTTTTCAGTATGATTAATCAAAGTGGCTTTATTAATATTGTATGTAAGTGTTATACCAATTGAATCTGTAGCTAATTCATTGAAAATTTTATAACTAACAATACTAGTTCCTAAGTATCCTTTAGCATTAATATACGTTTTTAATGAAGAATCTTCTGCCCCTACCGCTAGAGTAACTAATTCAGGTGATAAATTAACACTAGGTGGATAACAACCTGTTCCAAAACAGAAATATGACTGTTGACCCGAAGCCAAAGAAACTATTTCTCTTCGTGCATATATGTTCTGTACTGTACTAGAAATATTCTTAACATGTACTTTAATGTAGACACCGTCCTCAGCATTACCTTCAATACTGGTCACTGGGTGTACTATCTCAAATGATTGTCCTAAACAAAATGTTGCAGAAAACAAGAAAATCGACAGGTAAATTAATTTTTTCATAAAAAAATATGGTTTTATTTACTGCCTCTCAGCGAAAATCATACCATTTTATTTGTTAGTTTAAGAAATATTCTCTAAAATGGTACATTAATTGCTCATGGAGGGCAAATTACAAAACGTTAAATAACAATAAATGAAAAAATTATCTACTCTACTACTGTTTGTATTGTTTGCAATGGTTGCAAATGCACAATACTACTACTTACCAAATTTATCTGCAAATGAAAACCCTAAAGGCTTAAATCAAGATATTGAGCAGCCTACAGGAGCAGCAGGTATTGATGGTTACACTACTATCGCTTCAACGAGTGCTACACCAGCTTGGTCTACTACTGTGTTTTTCCCAGGTGATTTTAACTTTTTATTCAATGGTAACCCAGTTACTGAATTTAAAGTTTCTACTTCTGGAGTATTAACCTTTACCACATCAGCTGTAACACCTCCAACTGCAACAAATGCTGCTTTACCAAGTGCTAGTATTCCTAACAATTCAATCATGATTTGGGGATTAGCTGCATTAGGAGCAAATGACGTAGTAAGAACTAAGATTTTTGGAAATGCTCCAAACCGTCAGTTCTGGATTAACTTTGCTTCTTATTCAGCTCCAGGTTCTTCAGGAACAAACTGGACTTATTGGGGTATTGTATTAGAGGAAGGAACAAATGATATTTATATCGTTGACCAAAGAACTTATTTAACACCACTTTCATTAACATTAGGTATCCAAATTAATGGTTCTACTGCTTATACTGTAAATGGTGCACCAACTACTCCATCTTTAGTTACTAATGGTGGTAATGCTGATACATATGAAGATAATATTTACTACAGATTTGTTCAAGGTGTTCAACCTGCAAATGATATTGAAGTATCTAAATTAACTTTCGCTCAATTTGGTGGTGCTGGTGGAAACGTTAACATTACTGGAAATGTATTAAATGTTGGTACTGCTCCTATTACTTCAATTAGCTTAAAATATTTAGCTAATGGACAAACAAAAACTGATAACATTACAGGCTTAAATATCGCTTCAGGTGATTCATATAGCTTTAGTCATGCTACTCCGTTTACCATTCCTTCTGCTGGTGTATTTCCAGTAAAAGTTTGGGCTGATATCACTGGTGATTCAAATCATAACAATGATACATTATCAGGTTCAATTACTGCTTTGGCTTTCCAAACAACAAAAAGAATTTTATTTGAAGAAGCAACTGGAACTTGGTGCCAATGGTGTCCAAGAGGTGCTGTTTTCATGGACTCATTACACCATGTGTATCCAACAACAGCAATGTTAGTTGCTGTTCACAACAATGACCCAATGGTTGTTGATTTATATGATGCAGGTATTGCTTCATTTATCAGCGGTTATCCAAGTGGTTTAGTTGATCGTAAAGGTGGTGAAGCTGACCCTTCAGAATTCTTTGATCGTTATGATCAATATATCAATGGATTTACTCCTTGTGATGTTGCAGTTGATGCAGTATGGAATGCAGGAACTAATTCATATGACATTACAGCAACTGCTACTATGGCAACTGATTTAACAGGTGACTATCGTTTCAATGTTGTGGTAACTGAAGATGAAGTTAGAGGAACAGGTTCTGCTTACAATCAAGCAAATGCTTATTCAGGTGGTGCTAACGGTGCAATGGGTGGATATGAAAGTCTTCCAAACCCAGTTGTTGCAGCTAACATGGTATATCAACATGTAGCTCGTGAAACTGTAGGTGGTTGGGAAGGTGTTTTCGGAAGTTTACCTGAAACATTAGCTGTAAATTCAATCAATACTTTTACAACTTCTTACATAGTTAAGCCAGGAGAAAACAAAGACAGAATGCATGTTATTGCATATGTTGTTAATGCATTAACAGGTGAAGTTTTAAATACAAATGAGAAAAACTTAAATTCTTTAGGTTTTACAACTCAAAAAGCAGCTAGCTTTGTAGTTAATACTTATCCTAATCCTTCTCAAGGAACAACAAACTTTGAAGTTAAAATGCCAGTATTAAATGAAAACATTTCATTAGAAATTGTTGACTTAATGGGTCGTGTTATTTATTCAACTCAAGCTGGTTCAGTTAATGGTGGATCTAAATTCTTAACTTGGAATGCTGATGCTTCAATAGCGAACGGTATTTACCAAGCTGTTATTAAAGTTGGAAATGAAACAGTTAGTTCAAAAATTGTTTTAACTAGATAATATTTATTTAAATTCAGAAAAAACAGTCAGTTTAATTACTGACTGTTTTTTTTATTTTATAGATTTACCCAATTGAAATAAAATCCTGTTTTTCCGTTTACTTATATAAACCTTTCACATGAAAAAAAATATCCTAATTGCTTTATTAATCCTTGGAGTTAACGCTTTGTATGCTCAAGATAAACTGCCTTCGGTTGACGTAAAAAAAATGAGTGGCGAAACTTTCAATACTTCCAAAATTAGCAATGACGGTAAACCAATCGTAATTGATTTTTGGGCTACATGGTGCAAACCTTGTGTGCAAGAATTATCAGCAATTGCTGATGTTTACGAAGAATGGCAAAAAGAAACAGGCGTGAAAATAATTGCAGTATCAATTGATGATGCTAGAAATTCAGCTAGAGTATTACCTTTTGTTAATGCACGTGGTTGGAACTATGACATTCTTCTTGATGCAAACGCAGATTTAAAAAGGGCTATGAATGTTGGCGATATTCCACATACGTTTTTAATAAATGGAAAAGGAGAAATTGTTTGGCAACATGCTTCCTATGCTCCAGGTGATGAAAATGAGTTATATGAAAAAATCAAACAATTAGCTAAAGGCGAAGCCATTTCAAAATAATTTTACATGAAGAAATTTTTACTATATTTTTCAATACTACTTTTTACAATTAAAATTACTTCTGCGCAAGAAGCTAATAAATATAATACTGGAGAAATTCATGGTAACTTTCAAATGATGGCTCAGAATTATTTTGTTGATACTGTTATTGGGGCTGATGAAGTAGCTGAAAAAATCAGAATGAATAGTTTTGCAAATATTAATTATACAAGAGGTGCATTTAAAACGGGAATAAGGTATGAATCATATGAAAAAGCATTACTTGGATTTGATCCCAGATACAATGGGAGTGGCTTAACCTATCGTTATGCAACTTATGAAAAAGATAGATTAGAATTTACAGTAGGTAATTTCTATGAGCAATTTGGATCTGGTTTAATTTTTAGAAGCTATGAAGAACGCGCATTAGGAATCGACAATGCAATGGATGGTGTGAGAGTTAAATATCAACCTACCAAAGGCGTTTATATTAAAGGAATTGTTGGCAAGCAAAGGTTCTTTTTTGCTAAAGGAGAAGGAACAGTACGTGGAGCAGATATTGAAACTAATTTGAATGAAATACTTCCAAATCTAAGTACGAAATACACCTATATACTTGGTGGAAGTGCGGTGAGTAAATTTCAATCCGATGATGATCCAATTAGAATATTACCTGAAAATGTTGCAGCATTTGCTGGTAGATTTAATTTTATTAGTAACAAATTTAATTTTTACTCAGAATATGCTTACAAGGTAAACGATCCAAGTTTAACCAATGGCTTTATTTATAAAAGTGGACAAGCACTCTTCGTTAGTGCTAATTATTCTATTAAAGGATTTAGTATTACTGCTTCTGCAAAAAGAGTAGATAATATGGATTTACGTTCTGATAGAAATGCAGATGTAAATAACTTAACAATGAGTTTCTTACCAGCCATTAGTAAGCAACACACTTATGCATTACCTGCCTTCTATCCATACGCTACTCAACCTTCAGGTGAAATTGGTGAACAATTAGAAGTTTCATACAACTTTAAAAAAGGAAGTGTGCTTGGTGGACATTACGGAACATTAGTGACTGTTAACTATTCACATGCTACCAATCTTGATACCACACAAACAAATGATGAACAAGGCTATTCTTCTTCTTTTTTATCTCAAGGAAAAATAAAATTATATGAAGATTTAAATATTGAAGTTGTTAAAAAAATAAATAGCAAATTGAAAACAACTTATACCTATATGTATCAAGTTTTCAATAAAGATAAAGTGCAAAATGTTTCTGGTTATGGAACAGTGTATTCACATATTGGTGTATTTGAATTACAATACAAATTGAATACAAAAAGAACAATAAGAACAGAATTACAAACAATGCAAACAAAACAAGATTTTGGAAGTTGGGCTGTAGCACTTGCTGAATATACTGTATCTCCGCATTGGTTCTTAGCTGCAATTGATCAATATAATTACGGAAACAAAGATTCTAAAAAACAAGTACATTATTTCAGTGGAAGTTTTGGATACACTCAAAACTCAACTAGAATAATTTTAGGTTACGGAAAACAAAGAGAAGGCTATTTATGTGTAGGAGGAGTTTGTAGATTAATTCCAGCATCATATGGCGTTTCACTTTCCATTAGCAGCAGTTTTTAAATTAAAAATATCGAACATTTTTTTGTTCAATTAAAATATATACGAAATGAAAAAAATGCTTTACTTATTTAGCACGCTAATAATTTTAAGTTTGTTAAATGCTTGTGATGTAATAAAAGGACCTTATGAAGAAGATGCTGTGGTACCTGCTGGTGATAGAAAGGTATTGCTTGAAGACTTTACAGGCCATGAGTGTGGTAACTGTCCATTGGCAGGAAAAGAAGCTGTAAAACTAGATTCAATTTATAAAGGTAGAGTAATTGTAGTTGCTACGCATTGCAGTTTTTTTGCTGATACCAATGCAACTGGAAAGTTTACTTATAATTTTAAAACCGCAGTTGGAAATGAATTAGACACTAAATTTTCTATTGAAACTGCAGGGCTTCCAAAAGGAATGATTAATAGACAACCAAAAGATGGTAACACTGCAATATTCTCCAATAGACTTTCAAATTATGGTGAATGGTCAAGTAGAATTTCTACTGAATTAACAAAAGCACCAGAAATAAATATTGCCCTTTCTAAAACGTATGATAGCACTACACGCAATCTTCAATTGGAAGTAGAATTAGAATATGTAAAAAGAGGTAATATTAACCAACAATTGGTTTTATATGTAGTAGAGGATAGTATCATCAATTGGCAAAAATGGTATAATCATGTTCCAGAAGATATGCCAAATTATGTTCATAGACATGTACTAAGAAATGGAATTACTTCTACTTGGGGCGATTCAATAAGTTCTAAAGAAGAAGTAGCTGGAAAGAAACTTAATAAAACATATTATCACACAATAAGCACAAGATATAATCAGAAACATTGTTATATCGTTGCGTTTGTTCAAAACAATGTCACTAAAGAAATACTTCAAGTAGAAGAAATAAAATTAATAGAATAAAAAAAAGCGAGAAAATATTCTCGCTTTTTTTTGCTCTAGTTTTTTAAATTATACTTCTTCAAGTATAAATCATTCAATGCTTTTTGCTTATTCATTAAATCAATTTCATCTCCCATGATCCATGCTCGCTCAATTTGAGATGTTTTCATATCCAACAAATCTCCTTTGCAAATCAATAATGTAGCATCTTTGCCAACTTCAATACTTCCGGTTGTTTGATCAATGCCTAATACTTTTGCAGCATTTAATGTAATTGATTTCAATGCTAGTTCTTTAGATAGTCCAAATGCAACATTGGTTCCAGCTTCAAAAGCTAAATTGCGTTGTTGCCAACTTCCATCTAAACCAATACAATAAATAATTCCAGCATCAGCCAACATATTAGCTCTTCTGTACGGTAAGTCAACATCTTCATCTTCTCTTGATGGTAATGAATGTGCATTGTCAAGGACAATTGAAATATTATTTGATTTCAAAAAATCTATAATTAAATAAGAATCTCTTCCACCAATTATTACGGGTGTAATATTATATGATTTAGCGAAATTTACTGCAGCAATAATATCCTTACTATATCCTGCACTAATAAATAGTTTTTGTTTACCTGAAAAAATATTTCTCATGGCTTCAAATCTTAAATTAATTACATCCGGCATTACAATTTCTGAATAGGCTTTTGCTTCTGCAAAGAATGTCTTTATTAACTTCATATTCTTTTGTGATTGTTCCCTTTGTTCATCTGCTGATCTTGCCCACCAAGCAGAACTCAATCTCATAGAAGGCCAATTTAAATGAACTATTGCATCAGGTTTATAAACTGCATCCTCCCAATTCCAGCCATCCATTTTCATAATTGATGAGGTACCAGGTATTAGCCCTCCTTCTGGGGCTGATAATGCCATTAATACTCCGTTTGAACGAACAGTAGGAATTATTTTAGAATCTGCACTATATGCAATCAATGATCTAATATTGGGATTCAATTCACCCACTTCATTATAATCTAATGTAGCCCTAACCGCTTCTATTTCTTCTAATCCTAAACGAGAATAAGGTGAAATAATTCCAGGGTAAATTTGTTTGCCATTTGCATTAACGACATCCATTTCAGTTGCATTAAAATTATTTGCTCCAGTATTTGC
Organism: Sphingobacteriaceae bacterium; assembly: GCA_965279595.1. Classification (GTDB taxonomy): domain Bacteria; phylum Bacteroidota; class Bacteroidia; order Sphingobacteriales; family Sphingobacteriaceae; genus CAIKLP01. The sequence continues at coordinate 963,022 of OZ257246.1, read as the reverse complement.
TGAGATAGATTTTATTTTACCATTTTCAATTTGCAGAATTGCGTTCTCTATAACATCCCCATTCCCAACATGAATGGTAGCACCAATAATTACCATTGGCTTAATTTGTTTAACAGTTGGTTGCTGTGCACTTACCCATGTCGATATACAAACCAAACATAAAGTAATATTCATTTTTATCTTTTGCATAATTTGTTTTTTAATTAATACGACATTTCGTTTTCAGAATCATCACAGTGATATAATTTCTTTTCTTTTACAATTGGCTTTTGTGTAGGCATACCAATTTTCTTTTCGTTCAACATTTTTTGAATCAATCTTTCACGTTCTGTTGAAATTGACAATCTCGCTTTTACATCTTGATCATAATCGTAATAAATTGTTCCATCAATGATTGTTTTCTCAACACGTGCGTATATGGATAATGGATTATCATTCCACAAAACAACGTCTGCATCTTTTCCTTCTTTTATACTACCAACTCGCTGATCTAGATGTAACATTTTTGCAGGATTTAAAGTCACCATTTTCCATGCTTCCTCTTCTGTTAAACCCCCATACATCACTGACTTTGCAGCCTCTTGATTTAATCTTCTTGCCATTTCAGCATCATCTGAATTAATAGCAGTGTTTACACCCGCTTTAGTTAGAATAGCAGCATTATAAGGAATAGCATCAATTACCTCAAATTTATATGCCCACCAATCTGAAAATGTGGAAGCACTTACACCATGCATTCTCATTTTATCAGCAACTTTATAACCTTCTAAAATATGAGTGAATGTATTTACTTTAAATTTAAATGTATCGGCAACATGCATAAGCATATTAATTTCAGACTGAACATAAGAGTGACAGGTAATAAATCTTTTCTTATTTAATATTTCAACTAATGCATCCAATTCTAAATCTCTTCGAGTTGTTGGAATCATTGCTTTTTTAGAAGAAGATAATAATTCATAAGCCTTTTGCTCTTTCTCATATTCTCTTGCACGTGTAAATGCATCTATATAAACTTGTTCAACCCCCATTCTAGTTTGAGGAAAACGTTCACGTTGATTATCACCCCAATTAGTCTGCTTCACATTCTCACCTAATGCAAATTTGATAAACTCATCTGCCCCTTCCAATTTCAATTCTTCAGGTGTCTTACCCCATCTTAATTTTATGATTGCACTTTGCCCACCAATAGGATTCGCAGAACCATGAAGTAATTGAGAAATTGTTACCCCACCAGAAAGTTGTCTATAGATATTGATATCATCCGCTTCAAGTGCATCACCAATTCTTACTTCAGATGAAACACTTTGTGTTCCTTCATTTACACCTCGTGTAATTGCTATATGTGAATGCTCATCAATAATTCCAGATGTTAAGTGCTTACCTGTTCCATCAATTACTTTCGCCCCACTCGCTTCAATATTCTTTCCAATATTTATAATTTTGCCGTTATCAATTAATACATCAGTGTTTTCTAATTTCCCTTGTTTTTCATTGGTCCAAACTGTTGCATTTTTAATAATAATTTTTTCTTGCTTCGGTTGACTTTCATTTCCAAATGCAACAAAAGGATAAATAACTTTACCAACTGAATCTAATTTCTTTACTTTTTCTGCTTCAATAGGTTCAGCAATAAATTCTTTAATCCTTGTAGCTGTCCAACTTATTTTAGTGCCATTTGCTAATGAACCATTTCCAATTAAAGAGAATTTAGGGGTTTGCAATACAGTTCCATTCAATCTAATCTTTCCTATAGTGGTTGAATCTATTGAAGGATCGAAGACTAAAGAAAATTGATCTGCACGCAAAGAAATGCTTCCCTTTATTTTCGAACTATCAGCTCTTAATAAATTTGCTTCTGGTTCATCAATTGTTCCAGTAATTTGTAAAGTCAAATTATTATTTGGAATGGTTAATGAATAATTTCCCCTAATATCAATTTCTTGTTTAGATTGGATGATATACTTTTCACCATCAATCCAATTTTCTAATAATATACTTTTTGAATCTTTAAAAATATTTCCAGTTGTTACTATAAAATTAGCTCTCATTCCAATTTTTAACATGCCAATTTGGTCTGTCATTTTTAAAATTTGAGCTGGCACAAGTGTAAGTGAGTTTAATGCTTGCTTTTCTGAAAGTCCACATTTTACTGCAAGTCTAAGGTTCTTTAAAAAATCAGAAGTGTTTTTTAAATCAGCTGTAGTTAATGCAAATTTTACTTTTTGATTTTCTAAATATGCTAAATTATAAGGGGCTAATTCCCAATTCTTCATATCAGAAATTGAAATATTCATTGCATCAAAATAATCTTCAACATCATAAGCCTTTGGAAAATTAATACTAGTGATGATGGTTGGATTAAGTTTTTTCAACTCTGTTATTCTTTGATATTCATTACCCGAAGCTTTATAAATAAATTGCAAATTAAATTCATCCGCAATTTTTTGTGCTCTAAAAATATCATATACATCACTAGTTTCAAAAATCATTGGCATTGACTTTTGTTCATTAATTGCTGAAAGTGATAAGTTTGTTTCTGTCTTACCTGCATTAGCTTTCACCCATTCAGCATCATAAAAAGTTTGTCTTAAAAGTGCAATGCTACCCATCAATGATGAAGGGTAATCTTGATTAGAACTTCCTTTGCTAAATGAAAAATTACTAGTGGCTTTTTCTTTTAGAATAATTAAATTTTCTTTTTTCTCTGCTAATGAAACTACAATGGAAGTGCCTCTTGCGATCCCATCTTTTTGTAAACTTAAAACAACAGAGAATCCTTGCTTACGCATTTCTTCTGCCTTACTTTGTGATAATGCAAAATAATCAATAGCATTAAATTCACTTTTTATTGCTTCATTCCAGCCATAAGCCCCAGCCTTATTACTTAGAAACTGAGGACCATCTTGACCTTTTGATCTTTTAGCATCAGGCAACCCATAGCTTGTATATAAATCAATGAAAGATGGATAAATGGTTTTGCCTAAACAATCATAAACCACAGCTCCAGAAGGTGCAGTCAAACCTACACCTACATTTTCAATTATTCCGTTTCTAATAATTAGTGTTGCATTCTCTAATTTATTATCTGCATCAGTAATTATGCTAGCATTAATGAAGGCAATCAAATTGGGTTTTACATCCTTAACTCCATTAACAGGAAATGTTTCTTGCGACCATGAATATTGATAGCAAATAAGGAATAGAAAAATGAGGTAATTTTTTCTCATATCATTTTTTGTTTTCTTAAAGATAATGAATCCAAACAAATTTGAAATAGCAATTGAAATTTTACTAAGTACACATTATGATATAAGCATTAATTAATGATTATATCATGTTGTATATCAAGTATGTTACAGTCATATGTTTTTTACATTGATGTATTACACACGTTACATAAAATATAGTTTCACTTAATAAGGTCTATCTACTTTTGAGGTGTCAATCAAATAGATTAATCATTTAAAAAAATTATACAATGAAATTAAAAATGTTTGCACTTGTAGCACTAATGGTATTAGGCACAGTGGGTTTATCAGTAGCAGGCGGAAGCTCAATTCCAGCAAAAAAATCAAATGCAGTTGCAGTTGTTGCACAACTTGTAAAAGAGAATGTGAATTATCCTGCATTTGCTAAAAAAGAAAAAATTGATAAAGGAACAGTACTTGTTGAATTTACTGTATCTAATGATGGTTCAATTGAAATTTTAGGAACTAACCAAAGCGATGTTAGATTCAAAGAATATGTTTTAGATGAACTTGAAAAAATCAATGTAAAAGATCTAGTAGAATCTTCTAATCAGGTTTATCAGATTAAGTTGGATTTTAAATTGCTTTAAACTTCTCATCATAGTTTAATTAAAAGGGGGCCTGCATTAGAAATAGTGCAGGTTTTTTTGTTTAATAGAATCCGCCCAATATTTCACGCTTTAAGTTATGATGATTATCTTTGTTTGAAATAATCATAAATATGCAAACCATTCAAACTATTCACATTGCAAGTGCAAGCTTGTTTCTATTAGACTTTATTATTAAAACTTTTCTATTGTTAAGTTCAAGTACTGAAACTTTAGAAAAGTATAAAAGGTTCAGTAAAGTACCAAGCATGGTTATAAGTACCATTTTTCTTGTAAGTGGGGTGTATTTAATTAGTGTGATTGGAATGAAAAATGTTGGTGGTTGGTTTCATCTGAAATTAACTTTAGTATTAATTGGAATCGCAGTAGGTGTGATTGGCTTTAAAAAGAACAATAAAGCAATGGCTATTATCGCTACCTTACTTTTTGTATATATTTTCAGATTATCACAAACACAAAGTGTAACACTTAATATTGGCAAAGCTCCAATGCCTGATGTGGTAACAGATACAACAGCAGCAAACTATGATATTATTGTACATGGTAAAGCTGTGTTTGTTACAAATTGTGCGAAATGTCATGGTGAAGATGGGAAAGCTGGGATTAATGGTGCATCTAATTTGACTGCTTCATTATGTGAAAACAGAGGTTTAATTGGAATTATTAAACATGGTAGAAAGTTGATGCCAGCATATAAAGATTTATTAAGCGAACAAGAAATAAAAGCAGTAGCAGAATACGTAAAAACTTTGCGTACTGCTCAAGAATAATTGAATGACAAAAAAAGGATATAGTACTAGAGGAGAACAGGAAAGAGCAGTTTTAGTTGGAGTAATTACGCCAAATGAAACTGAAGAACAAGAAAAAGAGTACTTAGATGAGTTGGCTTTTCTTGTTGAAACAGCTGGCGGTGTTTGCATTCGAAATTTCACTCAAAAAGCTCAACGACCTGACATCAGAACTTATGTTGGTAAAGGGAAATTAGAAGAAATTCGTGATTTTGTAAAAGTTGAAGAAGCTGATATTGTTGTTTTTGATGATGAATTAAGCCCATCTCAATTACGCAATATTGAATTCGAATTACAATGTAGAGTATTAGATAGAAGCAGTTTAATACTTGATATTTTTGCTCGCCGAGCCCAATCAGCACAAGCAAAAACACAAGTTGAATTAGCTCAATGTCAATACATGTTACCTCGTTTAAAAAGGTTGTGGACTCACTTAGAGAGACAAAAAGGTGGTATTGGTATGCGTGGACCAGGTGAATCACAAATAGAAACGGATAGAAGAATAATTCTACAAAAAATCACCTTACTCAAAGATCGATTAGAAATAATTGACAGACAAAACGAAACTCAAAGAAAAAACAGAGGCGAATTAATCAGAGTTGCTTTAGTTGGTTATACAAATGTTGGTAAATCAACCATCATGAATTTATTAAGTAAATCAGAAGTGTTTGCTGAGAATAAATTATTTGCAACATTAGATACTACCGTTCGCAAAGTTGTTATTGAAAATATTCCTTTTCTACTTTCTGATACTGTTGGTTTTATTAGAAAATTGCCTCATCATTTAGTGGAATGTTTTAAATCTACCTTATCAGAAGTTAAAGAAGCTGATATGCTCATGCATGTAGTTGATATTTCACATATTGGATTTGAAGAACAAATTACAGTTGTGAATGAAACTCTGAAAGACTTGGAATCATTGGATAAACCAACCATCATGGTTTTCAATAAAGTGGATGCTTATCAAAATGAAGATAAAGATATGAGCATTAAAGATTTTGAAAAAAGTTGGATGTCGAGAACCAATACACCAGCCATATTTATATCTGCATTGAACAAATCAAATGTTGAACAATTCAGAAAGTTGCTTTATGATAAAGTAAAAGAAATACATGAGGAAAGATATCCTAACCAAAATTTTCTTTATTAATTATTGAAAACTTTGCATATCACTCAACTTCTTATATGTACCGTTTAAAGTTAGCAGTTCTGTGTGCTTTCCTTGTTCAATAATTTTTCCATCCTGCATTACAATTATTAGATCAGCATATTGAATAGTTGAAAGTCGATGTGCAATCACAACAGATGTTCTATTCTTCATTAATTTTTGAATTGCATCTTGCACCAAACGTTCTGATTCAGTATCCAAAGCAGATGTTGCTTCATCTAAAATTAATATCGGTGGATTTTTTAATACTGCTCTAGCAATTGATAATCGTTGACGTTGACCGCCTGAAAGCTTACCACCACGGTCACCAATATTTGTTTGATAGCCATTTTCTAATTTGACAATGAATTCATCTGCATTGGCAACTTTAGCCGCTTCAATCACTTGATCTAAAGTGGCTTCTTTATTTCCAAATGCGATGTTGTTAAATACAGTATCATTAAACAAAATTGATTCTTGAGTAACTATACCCATCAAATGATTTAAGTCTTGCATTTTAATTTCTCGAATATCAATTCCATCAATTAAAATTTTACCATCTGTAACATCATAAAATCTCGGTAGCAAATCAGCCATAGTAGATTTACCAGCACCAGATTGACCAACAAGTGCAATCATTTTACCGCGTTCGATAGTTAAATCAATTTGATCCAATACTTTTTTATCGGTGTATTGAAAACTTACATTTTGATATTTTAATTCTGAATCAAAACTTGGTTTTGAAACTGCATTGGGGTGTTCATTAATTTTAACTTCCGCCTCAAGCACATTAAATATGCGCTCTCCAGAAGCAATGCCTCTTTGAATATTGGTTATAGCAGATGAAATGTTTTTTGCTGGAACTAGTATTTGAGAATATAAAATAATGTAAGTTATAAACTCACTAGCATTCAAATCTGATTTATTTTCTAAAACTAATTTTCCACCATAAAGCATTACTAATACAACAATACTTACGCCTAAGAATTCTGAAATTGGAGAAGCTAATTCTCTTTTATTCCACATTGATTTTAATAAGCCTCGATACTGATTGTTTTGTTCATCAAATTTTTCACGAACATATTTTTGTGCATTGAACGCTTTGATAATTCTTATACCAGAAATAGTTTCTTCAATAATACTCAATATATCACCTAAAATTCTTTGTCCAATTTTTGCTTCTTTTCTTAGGCGTCTTGAAATGCCCGTAATTACTGCACCTGATATAGGCAATACAATAAGGGTGAATAAAGTCAATTGAACTGACATAGAGAAAAGCAAAATGATATAACCAATAATCATTAAGGGCTCTCTAAAAATTACTTGAACAGAACTTACTACAGAGCTTTCTATTTCATTCACATCATTTGAAAGGCTCGACATTAAATCACCTTTTCTTTGATCATGAAAATAGCCTACATGTAATGTGGTAATTTTTACGAATAATGCTTCGCGAATATTTTTTACAACATAAGTACGCATAGAAGTCATTACTCTCTGCGACCAATATTTAAATAGATTCGCAAAAAAAACTGAAATTAAAATAACTCCACACACAAATTGCAATGCTCCAATTTGACCATACTGTTGAAAAACTGATGAGAAATAATAATTAAATATGCTTTTGAAATATAGAATGTTTAATGCAAACTCTGGCTTTACTAGTACTTGAGCCGTCTCAACTTTTTCAAAAATTACATTCAATAAAGGAATTAACAAAGTGAAATTTGCTAAGCCAAAAACCACAGCCAAAATTGCCAAAACCGCATACTTAGGAATAAAACGGTTTAATGGCCTAGCAAAAGAAAGTAGTTTGAAATATATTCTCATTGATTATTGGTTTTGCCTGAATGAATGATATAGATCCACATAAATTAAAAATAATTGTTAAGTCTTGCAATAAGGCTGCAATTTACTATAATTACATTAATCAGAATAATTAGCTCAATTCAGAATACTATCTTTGTACAATATTAGCTCATGATTAGCATAATAACTGCCATACATAATCAATTAGATATGAATCGGATATTTTGGGAAAACTTGCAAAAGTACACCCAAAACCCATTCGAATTAATCATCATTGATAATAATTCAACAGATGGTAGTAAAGAGTTTTTCAAAGAAATTGGAGCAACAGTTATTGAAAATAAAGAGAATTACTCTTATCCTCACACTCAAAATCAAGGTATAAAAGTTGCCAAATATGATTTGTTTGCTTTCCTAAACAACGACATTATTGTTGCACCTAATTGGGATCAAAAAATAATAGATACCATGGAGACTAACCAACTTGATGTAATTACTGTTTGTGGTATAGAAAGAGTGGAGAGCCCAGAAGCAACTAAATATTTAGGGAGAAAGTGGAAGGCAATCAAAAATGTAATTGGTTATTTTAGTAGATCTAAAAATGCACTTTTGCTCATGCATAAATTGATGTATGGCAATTGGGTGATGTTTTCAGTCAATCGATTTTATAAATTCAGGTACCAGGTTATTGAAGGTTTTGTTGGAAATAGTGTAATTTTTAATAGAAAAGCGCTTGATTTATTAGGATATTGGGATGAAAGAATTCAAGGTGCTGATTTTGATTTATACATACGAAGTAAAAAAAGGTCAATTGATCATGGAGATATAAAACCTTGTCATATTGCATTGGGGGTTTTCAATCATCATTATATAAGAATCACATTAAAATCTAAACCACCTATATTTGCAGATGCAGCTAATTTAATAAGATTAGAAGACAAGTGGACAGAAGCAGAGTTGGCGTTATATTTAAAAGATAACGTTAGCACCTAAAAAAATACAAAATGGAAAGTAAACGTCAACAAAAGTTTGCAAGAGTAATTCAAAAAGAATTGAGTGAAATACTTCAAAAAGAAGGTTGGTCATTTCATGGAAATTCAATCGTAACTATTACAATGGTTAGAATGAGTCCTGATTTATCAGTTGCTCGTGTATACTTGAGTATTTACAATGCAGCGAATAATGAATTGCTTATCAATGAACTTCGTTCTCAATCAAGAGAAATTAGATATAAACTAGGCGAAAAAATTAGAAATCAAGTTCGAATTATTCCAACAATTGAATTCTTTATTGATGATTCAATGGAGTATGCATCAAGAATGGATAAATTGTTTGATAATATCAATAAGCCTAAAGATGGAGAAGAAAAAGAATAGTTTAGGATTTGAAATTAGAGAACCCGCCAACTTTTATACTCACGCAATCCCAGCAGTTTTATTTATTCCCGCTATTGGTTATTTGTTAGCCTCAGCAGATACGGATATGAAATATTATGCATCTATCATTTATGGAGTTGCATTTATTTTAATGTTCACTTCAAGTGCGCTTTATCATAGTGTGCCCAAAAATGCCGATGAAAAAAAGCAATGGAGAAAATTAGATCATGCCTCTATATACCTAATGATTGCTGGATCTTACACCCCTTTATTATTATTACTCAAAGGAGATTTCTTATTGTTATTCTTTTGTATTGTTTGGGGCATTGCCATATTTGGAATTAGTTCCAAACTTTCAGGAAAATTGACTAATCACAAACTTTCTTTGAGCTTATATTTAGTTATGGGATGGATGATGGTTTTTATAATTAAACCTATTTATCAACAACTATCATTAGAAGCCATTGCTTGGCTTTTTGCTGGAGGTTTATTTTATTCAGTAGGTTCTTACTTTTACAATAGAGATAAAAAATTCCCAAATATTGGTTTGCATGCCGTTTGGCATTTATTTGTAGTTGCCGGTGCAGCTTGTCATTTTTATTTTACTTTGTTTTTTTTGATAAAGTAACTACGCCAAATCCGCAGCAATTAATCGCATAAATTCAGACCTGGTTTTTTCATTTTCAAATGCACCTGTGAATGCAGAAGTTGTTGTAACTGAATTTTGTTTTTGAATTCCCCTCATGCTCATGCATAAATGTTTACATTCTATTACTACCGCTACACCTGCTGGTTTCAAAGTGTTTTGAATGCAATCTCTAATTTCATTTGTCAAACGTTCTTGCACTTGCAATCTTCTAGCAAATGCATCAGCTACTCTAGGAATTTTACTTAAGCCAACTATATGGCCGTTGGGTATATAAGCAATATGTGCTTTTCCAAAAAATGGAAGTAAATGATGTTCGCACAATGAATAAATTTCTATGTCTTTCACAATAACCATTTGAGAATACTCTTCTTTAAACATAGCTGAACGTAATATTTCAGAAGGATCTAAATCATATCCATGAGTAAGAAATTGCATTGCTTTAGCAACACGTTCAGGTGTTTTCAACAAGCCTTCACGGTTTGCATCTTCCCCTAAATTAGTTAATACACTTTTATAACTTACAGCTAATTTATCTATGAGCTCTTGGTTGTACTGATCAATTTTTTGATAGCCATCCATTTCATTATCTTCTGTCATTGATTTTTTATTAATCATTATCCAAAATATTCAACAAAATTATTCTCAGTTTCGTACAACTTTAAACTGTGCATCTGCACACCTTTTGCATTGATAGGCACAACTAATTGGTTCCAAATTTCAATTGCCAATACTTCAGTTGATGCCATCTTACCTTTCATAAAATCAACATCCATATTGATATTTCGATGATCTAATTTATCAATAACTTCTTTATTGATGATATCTCTCAAATCTTTAAGGTCAACCACAAATCCAGTTTCTGGATTTACTTCACCTTTGATGGTAACAAACAATTCATAATTGTGTCCATGCCAATTTGGATTTGAACATTTACCAAAAACCTTTGCGTTTTCTTCTAAACTCCATTCTTCTCGATATAACTTATGGGCTGCATTAAATCGCTCTCTTCTAGTAATATAAATCATTTTCCCGTTTTTTGAATCGCAAATATATAGAAAGACTTGCTGACTATCAGCGAATTGTTTATTAATTTTCAGTGCTTTTACTAATTTAGAGCATGAAAATTCTCTTGGTATCAGCAACTGATTTAGAAATCAAACCATTATTGTCCCATTTTAGTTTTAATTCTAATCCGAATTATAAGAATCACACATTTGAATGGATAGTAACTGGAGTAGGAATGATCAATACAACCTATCAATTAGCTAAACATTTTGAAACGCATGAATATGACCTCGCCATTAATATCGGTATTGCTGGTGCTTTTGATAGAGATTTAAATTTGGGTGAAGTAGTTCGAATCAAATCAGATTTGTTTTCAGAAATAGGTGCAGAGGATGATGATAATTTTTTGTCATTAGTTCAATTGGGATTTCAAGAGCCCAATGAGTTTCCTTATAAATGGGGCGAATTAACTCCGAAAGAAACAACTATTGAAAATCAATTACAAAGAATCAAAAAAGTTAGAGCTATAACTGTTAACAAAGCACACGGAAAATTATCGAGTATTTTAGCAACACAAAAACATTTCAATCCACAAATAGAAAGCATGGAAGGTGCTGCATTTTATTTTTGTTGTATGAATGAAAAAATACCTTGCATTCAAATTAGATCCATTTCAAATTATGTAGAAAAAAGAAATCGTGATGCATGGGAAATTCAAAAAGCTATAAAGAACGTGAATGATTTTATGATTGATTTAATTGAAAACCTTCCAAATTAATTTCCCATTATAGTTTCTTTAATAGGCTGATCTGAAATTTTGCTTTGTTTAGAAGTAAACCAAGTTGCAACTAGAGATATGCTGAAAACGGTTGCAAACACTAAGAGAAAGTCTGTTAATATAATTTTTACTGGATAGGCTTGCATGAATACTCCATCAGCAGAAGTAATTTGAATCAAGCCATATTTTAATTGTAAAAAAGAAAATCCAGCGCCTAAAATTAATCCCAAAAATGTTCCTGCTAATGCAATCATCATTCCTTCAAAAAAATAAATTCGTTGAATTAATTGAAAGGTTGCTCCCATTGTTCTCAACACAGCAATATCTTTTTTCTTATCAATAATTAACATGGTTATTGAACCAATGATATTGCAAATAGCTATAATTAAAATAAAAGTTAATACTAAATACACAGCCCACCTTTCTGTGTTTAACACTTTATACAAAGCTTCATTTAATTCATATCTATTCTTCACTTTGAAATTTTTAGGAAGTGAGGTTTCTAAATCATGTTGTACTTCTGTAATATTTTCTTCGTCTTTCAAATAAATATCAATTGCACTTGCTTGACCTTTTTCATCTAATAAATTTTCTGCAAACTCAATAGGAACAAACATTACACGGTCATCCATTTCTTGAAGCACACTGAACATGCCTGAAGGAAATATCTCCATTCTATTTAATGAACTTGAAGGGTCGATAGTTGAAATACTAGTGTTTTTTTTGGGTGCAAAAATGGAAATTTGTCCCAAAGGTTGCGACACATCAATCCCTAATGCGTATTCAATACCACTGCCAATAACTGCATAAGAATTACCATTTTCTTTCAACACAAAACTACCAGCTGATATTACAGAATCTAATTCCTTAGATTTCATAAAATCATCACTTACTCCTTTTACATTTGCAAAGTATTGAGCGTTGTTATACTTCAACAATACATTTCCTTCTAAAAGTGTAACCTTATAGTCAATCAAATCATTCTTAAAAGTTTTATTAGATAATGTTGATGTATCAAACTTAGTGCCTGTTATAGGAATAACTTTTAAATCAGGACTAAGCTTTTTGTAATAAATCAAATTCAATTCCTCGAAACCATTGAAAACACTGAGTATTACAAACAACGCAGCTGTTCCTATAGTAACACCAATTACTGAAATCCATGAAATCCAAGTAATGGCATTGGTTGTTTTTTTTGCAAATAAATAGCGTTTAGCAATAAAAAAGGAACTCCTCATTTTACTGATTTATAAATGGATTATACATTTTTTCTGCGCCTATTGTTGTTGTGCCTCCATGTCCACTGTAAACAATGGTATCATCAGGTAAGGTCATTAATTTAGTGTTGATTGAATCAATTAAAACATCATAATTTCCTCCTGTTAAATCAGTTCTCCCAATACTTCTATAAAAAAGCACATCACCAGAAATTACAAACTGTTGAACTTTTGAATAAAATGAAATACTTCCTGGTGAATGTCCTGGAGTAAATAAAACCATTAATTCATCTTCTCCCAATTTCACAATATCTCCTTCTTCCAAAAACGATTCTGGCTCTGCTGATGGTTGATACTTAATTCCATAATTAGGAGCATAGGCTGGAATTGCTCTCAAAACAGGCAATTCAGCCTTATGCATTAAAGGCAATAACTGAAATTTATGTTGCACAAATGCATTACCTAATACATGATCAATATGAGTATGTGTATTAATTAACTGAGTTGGATTTAGTTGCTTATCTACTATAAAGCTATTTAATTCATTTTCTTCCTCACGAATATAACATCCTGGATCAATGATAATGGCTTCTTTTTGCTCATTATATAAAACATAAGTATTCTCTTGAAAAGGATTGAAAGTGAAGGATTGAATGGTTATCATAATGAAAATAAAATGTAAAATTACTCAAATAGAATGAGTTTTTCCTTTGCTGGAAATTAACATTACCATTAAATCAAACTATAGTATTAAAACTATTCTTAGTACGTTCTAATCAAAATATTGTAAAAACTAATCTAATTGTGGCTTTTTTACTAAATCCAACCAATTTATTATTTAAATTAGGGGTTCTTTAAAGCAAAATTAAAATCAAAGCATGTTGAAGAAACTGATCAAAATTCTTTTGTGTTTTTTTGTGATTATCACATCGCATAAGAATTCTTTTGGCCAGGCTCAAGGTACACAAACTGAATTCGGAAAGAATAGAGTTCAATTTAAAGATTTTCAATGGTTCTATTATCGCTCTTCACATTTCGATACCTATTATTATAAAAATGGAAAAGAAATGGGTGCAATGGTTGGAAAAATTGCTGAACAAAATTTAAAAGAAATAGAAAATATTCTAGATTATAAATTAGCTGGTAGAATAAAAATTCTAGCTTATAATAAATATTCGGATTTAGTTCAAACTAATTTAGGATTAGTTACTGATCAACAGCAAAACACTGGTGGTGTAACTCAAATTGTAGGCAATAAATTATTCATTTATTTTGATGGAAATACTTCTCATCTATACAAACAGATTAGGGCAGGGATTGCACAAGTACTGATTAATGAATTATTGTATGGTGGTAATTTTCAAGAAAAGCTTTCTAATTCAACTTTACTTACTTTACCTGATTGGTTTTTACCAGGTTTAACTTCTTATATTGCTGAAGAGTGGAATGTACAATTAGATAATGAACTAAAAGATGGGATTAATAGTGGTCGTTATAAAAAATTCAATCGCATTGCCGAGAAAGATGCAACAGTTGCAGGTCATTCCATTTGGAAATATGTGGTTGACAATTTTGGATTAGCCTCTATTTCAAATATTGTTTACATGACTCGTGTAAATAGAAATGCAGAGAGTGGATTTTTATATATTGTTGGATTAAACTTTAAAGAACTCGGACCAGTTTGGCTTGAATATTATAAAAAACAATATGAGAAGCAAGATGTAGGAAAGACTCTACCCTCAAAAGAATTTCAATTCAGTCACAAAAAGAAAAAGAGAACTACAAAATTTAAATACGATCAATTTAAAATTAGTCCAGATGCTAAAAAGTATGCCTACATCATCAATAGAAATGGCAGGTTTACAGTTTATATTTATGATTTAGAAACCGAGAAAACTAAAAAGGTTTTCAGGACAGGTATGAAGAGCAATTCATTTATTTCTGAAACTACCGATCCAATTTTATCATGGCACCCAAGCAGTTTACTATTAGCTGTAAGCTATGAGAAAAAAAGTATGCCTTGTATAAACATTTTAAACTTGGCCGACAAGAAAGAAAATGTGTTAATCAAAATGTATAAGTATGAAAAAATATTAGATTTTGATTACTCTTCAGATGGCCGTAGGTGGGTGCTTTCAGCCATACGTAATGGACAATCTGATTTATACTTATATGACATTCCTTCAAGACGCGATGAACAATTAACGAACGATTGGTATGACGATTTAAATCCAAGATATTTTGAGCGATCAAATAAAATTGTATTTAGTTCAAATAGAATTAACGACTCATTAAAAAAAGAAACTTACTCCATTTTCAGTCCAGTGGTGAACTATGACTTGTTTGAATATAATTTAATGACAAGATCAATTGAATTAAAAAGATTAACTAAAACACCCTATATAACAGAAAGTAATCCAATTGAATTAGATACTTCAGTCATTGCTTATTTATCAGATGAAAGTGGCGTTATCAATAGATCGGCACTAAAGTTAGATAGTACAATAGATTATATCTACGATACCACAATATTTTATTACGATACCACAATAGTTGTTTATAAAGATTCCTTTGTTACAACTCCACTAACAAATTATTCGCGTAATATTATTAATCAAGACATAAGCAAACGTTCGAAACGAATTACTGATATACTTTCAAATATCAAACAAACGCAATTGTTTATAATTCCAAATAAACAAAACGTAGATTCTATCAATTTAAAACAAACTCCTTTTTCTATAAACAAGAAAAAAAATCAAGAACAAAAATTGTTAAAGGTTGAAGCACAAAGAGTGATTGATTCTACCCAAAAAGCAGATTCAATATATGCTGCATCAATTAAAGATTCAATTATTATTGTTGGAGATTCCACATTTGTTGACACCATAGCGAATTCAAAATCATATTTTTTTCAATCAGAATTTCCAAGAAAAAAAACTGACAATACAATTGCTATCAAACAAAAAACTAATAAAGGCTATAGTGTAATTTATGTTAGGGAGAAAAAAGAAAACAAATCAGAAAGAATAATTTCTTTAGAAAATGTTTTTTCAAAATCAGCACCAATTCCTTATTTACCAGAATTCTCAACAAGTTATTTAGTAAGTCAAATTGATAATAGTTTAATTTCTAATACCTATCAGCAATTCACAGGTGTTGGACCTATTTTCGTAAACTCTTCAGTAAACGCATTGATAAAAGTTGGTACAGCAGATTTGATGGAAGATTACAGATTTACTGGAGGTTTTAGATTGGCTGGAAACTTGACTATCCCTGAATATTTTTTAAGTTTCGAAAATCTAAAGAAGAGAATTGATAAGCAAATAATTTTTTACAAACAAGGAGGTGATGAGTATCAAGGAATAGATGCAGTAAGAACCAATAGCTATGAATTTAAGTATATCAGCAAATATCCATTCAATGAACAGTCTGCAATAAAAGCAACTATTTTTTATAGAAGAGATGAAAGAATAATTTTATCAACAGATAGTTTTAGTTTGAATCAACCAAATTTTTATAACAACAATTTAGGTTATAGAATTGAATATATTTTTGATAACACTATTTACAAAGGATTGAATTTGTATAATGGTACGCGTTATAAAATTTATGCTGAACAGTTTATTGATATTGACAATACAAAAAACAATATGATTAATTTGGGTTTTGATGCACGTCATTACCAAAAGATAAGTAGACAAATTATTTTTGCAGGAAGATTTGCTGCTTCCACCTCTATTGCAGATCAAAAAGTAATGTATTATCTGGGCGGTGTTGATAGTTGGATTATTCCAAGGTTTAACAATAACATTCAAATTGATCAAACAAGAAATTACAAGTATCAAGCATTAGCAACAAATTTAAGGGGCTTTACACAAAACATCAGAAATGGAAATAGTTTTGTAGTTGCTAATACAGAGATAAGAGTTCCTGTTTTTGCTTATTTTCTGAATAGACCTATTAAATCAGACTTTGTAAAAAACTTCCAATTAGTACCATTTGCTGATGTTGGCGCTGCATGGTTGGGAACAAATCCATTTAGTGATGAAAACCGTTTCAATAAAATTGATGTTCAAGGACCACCAGTTATTGTAAAAGTGGTTGAACCAAAATTCCCAATTGTAGGTGGCTTTGGTTGGGGTGCAAGATCAAGATTGTTGGGCTATTTTATTCGATTTGACATGGCCTGGGGAGTTCAAAATAGTATGGTTGAAGAGAAACCGGTTTATTATGTTTCTTTAAGCCTTGACTTTTAAATTCATTGAATTGATTTTTACTGTTTAAACAGATTCCTGCTTTCAATAATTATTTCCACTCTAGCGTTTTCATCATTACTTCAATATCTTTCTTTACAAATTGGATTAAAGGTGCTAATGAGTCGGCTTGTGGCTCTGCATAGAAATATAATGCACCACGCAAAAAGTGTTTATTGCTATCTGTTAAAAAAAACTGAACTGAGGAAGCTGTGTTACCAACAATATCATAATACAAGCCATAAACTTTATGTTCTGGAATGCTAATTCTACTTTCATCAATTCCATCTGCCCTTACTGTATGCTTAAATGCCAATCTTCGAGAATCTTCTATTAACTCTCCAAACATTTTTTCATTGCTAATATTAAAATAGCTTAAATGAATTCTACCATTTAATGTTGGGTAAACAATATTCTTCCAACATATACTTGTATGCTCTGAACTATCGTTCCATACTTGAGTATAAGTAGGAATTTGAAAACTATAATTACAACCTGATTGATAATTCTTATAAGATTTCTCTGGCAAATTAATTCTATAATATCCTCTAGGTTTTGGTGCGTAATTCGAATTACAAGAATTAATTAAAAACAATAAAACAAATGCAATAGTAACATTCAATAATTTCATTTAGTCTTCTTTTTTAATTGTTATTTTAACTCTTTTTACTCTTCTTCTATCTGCTGATTCAATATTAAAAGTAAAGTTTTCGAAAACTACTTTTTCATTTATAAATAAAAATCTACCTGCAATGGCAATTACCAATCCTCCAATTGTATCTGCTTCAGCACGCACTTCATCAAAAGTGTCTTCTTCAATATCTAATAATCTACAAAAATCATTGATAGGTGTTTTGCCATCAAACACATAATTATTATCGTCTAATTTTGAATAGCGTAATTCATCATCAGCTTCATCATACTCATCAGAAATATCTCCAACAATTTCTTCTAAGATATCTTCTAAAGTAACAATTCCAGATGTTCCTCCATACTCATCAACTACAATTGCAATATGTGTGTGCTTTGTTCTAAATTCTTTTAATAAATCATCTATCTTTTTATTTTCAGGAACAAAGTATGCAGGTCTTATTAATTTCTTCCAATTAAAATCTTCTTGTTCTCTATAGATTAAAATATCTTTTATAAATAGCACGCCTTTAATAGAATCCAAGTTGTTTTCAAAAATTGGAATTCTTGAATATCGAGTGTCTTTTATTTTCTGAAATATTTCATCAAAATTCATGGTAAAATCGAATGCAACCATATCCATTCTATTACGCATAATTTGCTTTACAGATATGTTTCCAAAATTGGCAATACCTTTAAGTATTACTTGTTCTTCTTCGTTTTCTTCATTGATTAAATCAGAATCATTGAGTTTATTAAAATCGGAAATACTGAATCGATATTTTTCCTTTACTAAATTATTAATTGATTTGGTGATGAATATCAACAATAAAATTACAGGGTGAAAGAACCACTGCATTAAGCGAATGGAGCTAACCATACTTCTTGAAAAATTCAAGTAATTAAGTGTTGCATAAATTCTTGGCACGAACATGCAAGTGATCAATAAGAAAAGCGCAGTGAATAGAACTTTAATTATGATTCCTAAAAACAAGTATTGAGGAAAAAATTCGATACGATCTAATAGAGAGATGGAGATTGATAAAAATGCAACCAATAATAAAGTTTGACTACAAATTAGCGCAGCTTGTAAACTTGCTGGCTTGTCTAATATATCTAATAACTTTTTATCTTTTACTTCATCTGATTTTTTCAATTTAGCAATATCACTTTCATTAATCATTGAAAAGGATGCAATTGCTGCATTGACAATGGTTAATAAAAAAGTGAAAACTAAAAGTGAAAAGAGGTAAAAAAACAATTGGTCAGGCCCTATATAAGGTACCTGGCCAATTACATTCATTAAACTTGGATAAGGATCCGATGGTTTCTCCAAAATATTTGTTTTAGTTAACAATTAAAATGGCAAATCATCTGAACCAATGCTAGCATCTGCTGCTGAATTTGCGTTTGCAGGTACTGCATTATTATTACTATAAGAAGAGCCTGACTCTTCTTTTTTACCTAACATATTAAAGCTATCACCAACAATTTCTGTGGTATATCTTTTGATTCCATCTTTGTCATCATAAGAACGAGATCTTATTTTCCCTTCCACATAAATCTGTTTGCCTTTCTTTAAATACTTTTCAGCTACCTCAGCCAACCCCCTCCACAATACAATGTTGTGCCACTCTGTTTGCTCAGTTTTTTCACCGGCTTTATTAGTGTACGTTTCGGTAGTTGCCAGAGAGAATGTAGCAACTGCTACTCCATTTTCCAAGTGTCTAACTTCTGGGTCCTTGCCCAAATGTCCGACTAAGATTACTTTATTTACTCCTGACATATTATATAAATTAAATACAAAATAAAGTTAGGTATTTTTTTGAAAGTACTGCTCTATTAATCGAGGTAATGCAAAATTCATTAATTCTTCATCCTTAACAAGTGCAAATTTTCTTTGTTTTTTATGCCAATTAGGGCTTATTGAAATTTGCCAAAATTTTGCAAAAATACGTTGATGAGTTAAAACATGTTTGTGTTCTGGACTAATTGACTCTACTGTAAATTTTTCGTTTTCAAAAAAGGCTTGCCATTCAGCAGAGTTGGTCACTTCAGCTTCATGCATTCTTTGTTTCACTTCTATTTTTGGGAGTTCAAATAAATTTTGCCAAATATCTTTTTCAATTCTTTTATTTAAATAAATAGCGTTGTTTTTTTTAATGTGGAAATAATGAAAATACCTTTCTCGAACTTTAACTTTATTTATTTTGACTGGAAAATTCAAAACAGTTTGATCACTAAAACTTAAACAATTTGTTTGAAAAGGGCAATGCTCACAATTTGGTTTTGGTTTACATAACATCGACCCAAACTCCATGATCGCTTGATTAAATAAACCTGGTTGATTCGGATCTATTAATTCATTGGCGATTTTTGTAAATTCTTTTTTTCCAACACTACTATTAATAGGAAGATCTATTTTATATAGTCTTGATAAAAATCTAAAAACATTACCGTCAACAACTGCACGTTTTTCATTAAAGGCAAAAGAAGAAATTGCGGCAGCAGTATATTCCCCAATTCCTTTCAATTTGATTAACTCATTATAAGTGTTTGGAAAATTCGCATTCAGATTTGAAACAATTTCTTTAGCTGTAAATTGAAGGTTCCTGGCTCTAGAATAATAACCTAAGCCTTGCCATGATTTTAGTACTTGCTCTTCACTAGCATTAGCTAATGCTTCTATTGTAGGATATTTTTCAATAAAGTGGTAATAATAAGGCAGGCCTTGTTCAACTCTGGTTTGTTGTAAAATGATCTCTGAAAGCCAAATTTTATAAGGATCCTTAGACTTACGCCAAGGTAAATCTCTTTTATGATGCTGATACCAATTAATTAGTTCTTCTGAGATAATTAACATAATTGTTCAAAAATACAACCAATAGCACTAGAAGTCTAATTAATTGCCTAATAATAACAAGTTTTTTAACTAAAACATTATCAACTACTTAATTTTTGATATGAAATAAAAAAAAGCTGAGTTTTTCTTTTTTTTTATTTCTGAATATGGATGAAAAGCGGTATAATTGCAGCCCTTTAAAAAACGTAAGTTATATATTAAATAAATAGTTAAAGAAAATGACAAAGGCTGAAATTATCGCTGAAATTGCAGCGAAAACAGGAATTGAAAAAGTAGATGTACAAGAAACAGTTGAGTCTTTCTTCAAAGTGATCAAAGGATCATTACAAGAAGGTGAGAATGTGTATGTAAGAGGATTTGGATCTTTTATAGTTAAAAAAAGAGCTAAAAAAACTGCGCGTAATATTTCTAAAAACACCGCAATCATTATACCTGAGCACTTTGTGCCTAGTTTTAAACCTGCTAAAACATTTGTAGAAAAAGTTAAAAATTCTACAAAAAGTAAAGCTTCATTAGTTAAATAAATTTAAATGTTCTCCTTAAAAAAAGGTCAATTGATTTTAATCATAGCTATAATTACAATTATAGGTGTGCTTTTAACACTTGATTTAAAACCACCAGGTACCAATAAAGGTACAAGTTCTGAAACCAAAAGTTCAACAGAATCAAGTGCATTAATAATGGAGAATGAATTAGCAATTGCTAAGAAAAGTGTTACTGAAGAGGCAAATAGAAATATTCAGGCTGCCGAAAAAGAGTTAGAATCATTATCAGGAATAGAAAAAGACGTAAAAACCAAAGAACTTGCTGAATTATATGCGAACAGCAGTCAATTCACAGTAAGTGGTTTCTATTATTTAACTATTACTGAAGAAACAGCTCAAAAATACATTCTAGCTGGAGAAGCATTTAGAAAAGCTTATAAGAACACTCAGGATTCTACAAAAATTCCTTTAATTGTTCAAAAAGCAACTGAATGTTTTCAAAGTGCTTTAAAATTAGAGCCGAATAATTTAGATGCAAAAACAGGTTTAGGTAGTTGTTATGTGGATGCTGGACAAAACCCAATGCAAGGAATTCAATTGCTATTAGGAGTTGTTAAAGAAGATCCAAATAATGTGAATGCTAATTTAAATTTGGGAATGTTCTCTATTCGTTCAGGGCAGTATGATAAAGCAATTGGACGATTTGAAACTGTAGCAAAATTGAAACCGAATGCTGAGATTTATGGTATGTTGGCTGATGCATATGAGCAAACGGGTAATATAAAAGGAGCAATTGCTTCTTTGAAAAAAGCAAAAGAATACATTATTGATGAACAGGTTTTAACCAACATTGATAACTATATAAAGAATTTAGAAAAATAATTGTTTCACTTTAACACTGGGAATTATGCCAAGCGGTAAGAAAAGAAAAAGACATAAGATGGCTACTCACAAACGTAAAAAACGTTTGAGAAAAAACAGACATAAGAAGAAGTAATCTTCTTTACTGGTAGAACTTAACCTTTTTAAATAAGATCCTGCACGATATGCTATACGCAATCGTGCAAGACTTGTTTGTATAAGATTTCTTGTGCCTTTATTACTGATTTCATACAGCAGTGTGTGATTAAAGAAATTTACTTTGAATAAAGAACTTGTAATTAATGCTACTCCAGACGGAGTTGTATTAGCATTGTTGCAGGACAAACAACTAATTGAACTTCACCAAGAGAAAACCAATAACAGTTTTTCAGTTGGTGATATTTATTTAGGGCGAATCAAAAAGATTATGCCTGGTTTGAATGCAGCATTTGTCGATGTGGGATATGAAAAGGATGCGTTTTTACATTATCTCGATTTGGGCTCACAAGTCCAATCGTTATTAAAATACACCAAACGTGTTCGTACTGCTCCTCGAAATGAAAAAATCAGTCTTTCTGATTTTACACTGGAATCCGACATTAATAAAAGCGGAAAAATTACCGAAGTATTAGGTAAAAATCTTCTTATTCCTGTCCAAATAGCTAAGGAACCCATCTCCTCTAAGGGCCCGCGTTTAAGTGCGGAACTTTCTTTGGCAGGTAGATATGTGGTATTAGTTCCATTTAGTGATGTAATTTCCGTTTCGAAAAAAATAAAAACGGCAAATGAACGCAGTCGACTAAAGAAAATCATTGAAAGTGTAAAGCCTAAGAATTTTGGTGTAATTATTAGAACAGTATCCGAAGGTAAAGGCGTTGCAGAATTACATAATGACCTAAATGAATTAGTTGAAAAGTGGAATTCTATAAGCACAAAAATGGTAAGCATCGAGCCTTCAAAAAGAATTCTAGGCGAGATGGATAAAACCTCTACCGTTCTTCGTGATATGCTGAACTCTTCATTTAATAATGTTCATATCAATGACCCTATTATTTATGAAGAAGTAAAAACTTATATCCACCAAATAGCTCCTGAACAAGATAAAATTGTGAAACATTACAAAGGCAAAGAGCCAATGTTTGATCACTTTGGAATTGACCGTCAGATAAAAAATCTATTTGGGAAAACAGTCAATTTACCTGGCGGCGCTTACCTAATAGTTGAACATACAGAAGCATTACATGTAATTGATGTAAACAGTGGGAACAGAAATACTACTGAAGTCAACCAAGAGGAAAATGCACTTCAGGTTAACATGGAAGCTGCAAAAGAAATTGCTCGTCAGTTAAGACTTAGAGATATGGGTGGGATTATTGTTATTGACTTTATTGATATGCATAAAGCCAGTAACAAAAAAGTTCTATTTGATCATTTAAAAGAATTGATGAATGAAGATCGTGCTAAACACACCATTCTTCCTCCAAGCAAGTTTGGATTAGTTCAGGTTACTCGTCAAAGAGTACGACCTGAAATGAATATAGTCACCGTTGAGAAATGCCCAAGCTGCGGAGGTTCTGGAGAAATTAGAGCAAGTATTGTTTTGTTAGATGAAATTGAAAATAATTTAAATTTCATTTTAAATGAACAAAATGAAAAATCAATTACCCTTTCTGTACATCCATTTATTGAAGCTTATTTACGTAAAGGTTTTATTTCACAGCGTGTAAAATGGTATTTTAAATACAAACAGTGGATAAAAATAAAAGGAGTTACTTCACACCATTATTTAGAATTTCACTTTTTTAATTCGAAAGAAGAAGAAATCGTATTATAATTTTCATTAAGCATAATTTAGGTTTTTGAAATTTTTTATACCTTGTTGTATGAAAAATTTCAGAAACCTATTTTTTTTATACTTGATTTTTAATGTCTCAAGTTCTTTTGCTCAAGTGAGCGACTCCGCAATTATTCGCCATATTTATAATTTCAATTTGAGTAGCTCTGATTGTTATAAAAATCTCGACTATTTATGCAATCAAATTGGGCCAAGACTTAGTGGTTCGGAAAATGCTGCAAAAGCAGTTGAATACACAAAAACCAAATTAGAATCTTACGGATACGATAAGGTGTATCTTCAAGAAGTGATGGTTCCTAAATGGGTTCGTGGCGAAAAAGAAAAAGCAGAGATTAGAAGCAATAATAAAAAAACAAATGTTGCAATTTGTGCATTAGGTGGTTCCATTAAAACCCCTGAAAAGGGCATAGAAGCTGAAGTTATTGAAGTCCAAAATTTTGAAGAGTTAGCGAAATTGGGTAAAGATAAAATTCAAGGAAAAATTGTTTTTTTCAATAGACCCATGGACCCTAAACATATTGAAACTTTTAATGCTTATGGTGGTGCAGTAAATCAAAGAGGTGCAGGTGCTATTGAAGCAGCTAAATATGGTGCAGTTGCTAGTATCATCAGATCAATGAACCTAAGAATTGATCGCTTCCCACATACTGGAGCAATGCGTTATCAAAATGGAATTAATAAAATTCCTTCTGCTGCAATCAGTACTTACGATGCCAATTTATTAAGTCAGGCATTAAAGGGAAATACAAAACTTAAATTTTGGTTTAAGATGAGTTGTGATACTTTCCCTGATATAAAATCATATAATGTAATAGCTGAAATTACTGGAACAGAAAACCCAAACAAGTATATTGTAGTTGGTGGCCATCTTGATTCATGGGATTTAGCTCAAGGCGCCCATGACGACGGAGCAGGTTGCATGCAATCAATGGAAGTATTAAATACTTTTAAGAAATTAAATATCAAACCTAAAAATACAATACGAGTAGTATTATTTATGAATGAAGAAAATGGATTACGCGGAGGACAAGCATATGCAAAAGAAGTGGCAAATAAAAACGAGTTTCATATTGCAGCTTTAGAATCAGATGAAGGAGGCTTCACTCCTCGTGGATTTGATATTGATGCAAGTCCAAATGTGGTTAACAAAATAAAAAGCTGGCAATATTTATTTCAAGAATATGGTGTTTACGATTTGAGAAAAGGTGGAGGTGGTTCAGATATAGGTCCACTAAAAAAACAAGGAGTAACGCTACTCTCATTGAGACCTGATTCTCAACGATACTTTGATATTCACCATGCTGCAACTGACACTTTTGATTCAATCAATAAAAGAGAATTAGAATTAGGTGCAGCAAGCATAAGTAGTCTAATTTATTTAATTGATAAATACGGGCTGTAAATAAAATGAATCGTAAACTAAGATTTGAAATTTTATTTGAAGAAAAATATTCTAGATAATAATGTGGATAATTTTTAAGTTGTTTGGAAGAATAAAAAATTTAATAGCAAATAAAAAATGAATAAAGAAGAAATTGTTTCAAATTTAGAAAAGGAATATTCAGAATTCAATCAAGTTTTATTCCTATTAAACAAAACTAATTTTGAAGCCGCAGATGTGGAGAAATGGAACGCAGGTCAACATCTTGCCCACTTGATATTAAGTGTAACTCCATTAGTAAAGGTTTTAACTCTTCCAAAATTTATGCTTTCTATGATATTTGGTAAAGCAAATAGAAAAAGTAAAACTTATGATGAACTAATTGAAAAATATTTGTTCAAAATAAAAAATGGAGGAAAAGCCTCTGGTAAATTTATTCCATCCAATATTCAATTTGAAAATAAAGAAATCGAATTAAAAAAATTAACTGTTTTGATTAAAAACCTAAACAGAAAAATTAAGAATTTAGGAGATAATGATTTAGATAAATATATTTTACCTCATCCATTACTTGGTAAAATAACTTTAAGAGAGATGTTTTACTTTACCGCCTATCATGCCCGTCACCATAAAGAATTAGTTCAAAAACAAATCAAGAATTAAATTGAATTAATCATATTTAGCTATTAGCTTATTGACAAAGCTATTAAGCTAATATTTATATCTGTGAATTATACAAAATCAAACTCGAACAATGTAAATTCAATTTCGAAAATTCTCCTTTCTTTGTTCTGTGAGTTGAGTTTTTTATAGAATACAAATCATGTGATAAAATAGGGTTTATCACAATTGAGACTTCTTAATATCAACAAGGAAATATTATAAATTATAGAACTCTAATTCTCTAATGAATGATTTAAGTACTTGTTGATAAAGAAGCTTTTCTAATCAATCGATTTGAACTTCTAATTGCATTCAACAGTCAAAATCCTTTAAAATCAATAGTCTTGGACATATAATACCAATTCAATTGAAAATTCACTATTCATATTTTAAACTAAACTTAAGCATTAAATCATGAAACCAAATATTGGAATTACAGAGAAAAATTTAAATAAAAGTATAGAATTATTAGCAATAATACTTTCAGATGAAATGATGTTATATGTAAAAACAAGAAAATTTCATTGGAATGTTTCTGGTGAAAGTTTTATGGAACTACATAAACTTTTTCAAGCTCAATATACTGAGCTCGAAGAAAACATAGATCTGATTGCAGAAAGAATAAATAAACTAGGTGGCAAAACTATTGGAACAATGAATGAATTTATTAGTCTCAGTAGAATCAAAGAAAAACCAGGCAATTATCCTGCTCAAAAAGAAATGATGAAGGAATTACTTTCTAATCATGAAGCAATTATTATTGAATTGAGAAAAGATATAGAAATTTGTGATTCAAAAAATAAGGACTCAGGCACAACAGATTTTTTAACTGGACTTATGGAGCAACATGAATCGACAGCATGGGTATTGAGAAGATATCTAAACTAAGTGAAGACATTAATATCAATACTAATTGTACTTTTCATTGCTAATGCAAATGCATTTGCTCAAGACTCTACATTGAAATTACAAGAAAAAAAATACCCCTTCGCAATTGGTGGTGGTGCGGGTTTTGCCACTGGATATGGATTATCATTTCGATACAACCCCAACAAATTCGGTGCACAGCTAAACTTTGCACCTTACAAGTCCTACTGAAACGGAACGATACAGTTTGGGGCTTACATTACTCTATTTAGTTGTTGAAAGTAAAATTTCAAACCTATATGTATATCAAGCCAATCATTATTACTACAATTCAATAATGACTTATACCTATGATCCTAATACAAATTTGCAAGTAGAAGATATTAGGAAAACCGAACAATATTTTAATAATGGAATTGGATTTGGAATTGAGATCATTATGGCTAAAAGAATAAGTTTAAACCTAATGGCTGGTTATGCATTCTATGATAATTTTCGAAAATTAAACATTACAGGCGAAACTGCACTTTACTACAAATTCTAAATGAAAACGTTTAAAGTAAATCATAATAAAACATTTAAGATTTCAAACGCTAAGACAAATCTGAATTTTACAAGCAAGCAAGTTGATGTATTGAAAATAAAATTTCAAGCGAACATTATACAAATTGATAAGTTTCAGAATATGTTATATGCTGAAAACAGACAATCTTTACTTATTATTTTGCAAGGTATGGATAGTGCTGGAAAAGATGGTACAATAAAACACCTTACACAAGCAATAAACCCACAAGGCTTGAAAATACACAGTTTCAAGCACCCAAATGAAGATGAAATAGAACATGATTTTTTATGGAGGCATGATCAGCGATTACCTACACATGGACAAATCACCATTTTTAATCGCTCTCATTATGAAAATGTTTTGATTTCAAAGGTGCATCCTAAAATAATATTAGCAGAAAGATTACCGAAAATAAATTCAGTAAAAAAAATTAACAAACAATTTTGGAATAACCGGTATAAACAAATTAATTATTTCGAACAAAATGCTGAACAAAATGGAACTTCTATTGTCAAAATTTTCTTGAATATTTCTAAAGAAGAACAAGGCCTTCGGTTTTTAGACAGAATTGAAAACAAAGAAAAGCATTATAAATTTTCATCCAATGATATTTTAGAACGCGGATATTGGGATGATTATCAAAAAGCGTATCAAGATGCTATAAACCACACGAGCACTAAGTTTGCGCCTTGGCATGTTGTTCCTGCTGATGATAAAAAAGTTGCGCATTATTTAATTGCAGAAATTATTCTTGAACATTTAAAAAAAATGAAACTCCATTTTCCAAAAACAAATAAGGAAGAAATGGAATTAATGAATGTTGCGAAACAAAACTTGCTATTAGAATTAAAATAAATACTGTTTAGTCAGATATTTAAATATATTTTTCTTCCAACAAATAATTATTGATGTAATCTTCCACTCCTTCTTCTATTGATGCAAAAGGTTTATCATAACCAATTGCATAAAGCTTATTCATATTGGCCTCTGTAAAGTATTGGTATTTATCTCTAATGTCAATTGGAGTGTCGATATAATTAATACTAGATTCTTTCTGAAGTGTATTAAAAATAGCTTTTGCTAAATCATTGAAAGTTCTTGCACGACCAGAACCCAAATTATATATGCCTGAGTTTTTACGGTGATGTAGA
This sequence comes from Sphingobacteriaceae bacterium, assembly GCA_965279595.1. Taxonomy (GTDB): domain Bacteria; phylum Bacteroidota; class Bacteroidia; order Sphingobacteriales; family Sphingobacteriaceae; genus CAIKLP01. Next base: position 934,817 of record OZ257246.1, on the reverse strand, counting down.
AAGAAGAAAAGCACATTCACTACATCTTTTACAAAAACAAAATCTCTTTTTTGTTCACCGTCTTTAAAATCTTCTTTATGCGATTTAAACAATTGCAATGAACTTGTTTTTTTTATTTGATTATATGCATGGTAAACTACTGAAGCCATTCTTTGTTTATGGTATTCATTCGGACCATATACGTTAAAAAACTTTAATCCAACCCAAAAATATGGTTTAGTTTCTTGTTGCAATGCCCACTTATCAAACTCGTTCTTAGAAACTCCATAAGGATTTAGTGGTTCCAGCTTGAAAATATTTTCTGTGTTTTCATCATATCCAAATTCACCTAAACCATAGGTAGCAGCTGAAGATGCATATACAAAAGGCAATCCAAATTCAACACATGTTTGCCATAGTGCTTTCGTATAATCAGTATTTAATTTCCAAAGTAATTCTTTATCAAATTCAGCAGTATCAGTACGTGCACCTATATGATATACAAATTGTACTAATTTATGATTTGCTTTGAGCCAATTATTAAAATCGTTTCGATCAACTTTTAAAGTGTATTTTTTGTTTTCTAAGTTTTTGATTTTTGTTTCCACAGAAAAATCATCCACCAAAACCAAATCAGTAAATCCTTCTTTGTTTAGTTTAGCAACTAAACAACTTCCTATAAAACCAGCAGCACCTGTTATAATTATCATAATTTGTTTACTCTAAATTATTCAACAAAAATTGAATAATTTGATTTGGGAATAATACTAAGTTCATTTGCTTTTTGCATTAATGTATTTACAGCATTTCTTCCAACATCACCCAAATTTATTGAATACTTATTTACATATAATTCAATATGTTTATACATTACCTCTTCCGACATTTCTTGTGAATGCAATTTAACAAAATCAAATGACGATTTTGGATTAGCAAAAGCAAACTCAACACTTTTTCTTAAAACCCTATTCACCTTTTGTATAGTCAACAAATCAAATTTTCGTGACATTACAATGCCCCCAAGAGGAATAGCTGCTTTAGTTTGACTTTCCCAAAAATTACCTAAATCAATAATTTTATGCAAGCCTTTTTGTTCGTAGGTAAATCTGTTTTCATGGATAATCAAACCCAAATCAATTTCATCATTTATCAATGCATTTTCAATTGATGAAAAAAGCATTTCTACTTTATTTTGTGCTTGTGGAAACGCAATGCTCAATAAAAAGTTAGCCGTTGTAAGTTTACCTGGAATTCCAATTCTTAATTTTGAAATTTCTGTTTCAATATTTGCAATTGGCTGTTTAGAAATTAATAGTGGCCCTACTCCAAAACCTAAAGCACTACCAGCATCTAGCAAAACATACTTATCAATTAAATAAGCATAAGCATGATAACTTAGTTTAGTGATATCAAGTAATTGATCGTTTGCTTTTTTGTTAAGCGTTTCTACATCTTCAATTACTGGTATAAAAGATAAACCCTCGGTATCTATTTTTCCATGAAGCAAGGCATCAAAAATGAATGTATCATTTGGACAAGAAGAGAAACCGAGGGTTAATTGCAACATATATTAGCTAATAAGCTAATTAGCCAATCAGCTAATTAAACAGTCATGATGTCTTTTTCTTTTACATCAATATGCTTATCAATTTTGACGATAAAAGAATCAGTTACTTTTTGAACTTCTGCTTCACCAGTTTTAGCATCATCTTCTGATACTCCATCCTTTTGAAGTTTCTTGATTTTTTCATTCACATCTTTGCGAATATTTCTCACCGCTACTTTACCAGCTTCTCCTTCTGACTTAACTTTTTTTACTAAGTCTTTTCTTCTTTCTTCTGTAAGTGGTGGGATACTTAAACGAATTACTATTCCATCATTTTGCGGATTGATACCTAAGTTAGCATCGGTGATTGCTTTTTCAATCGCAGGTATTAATGATTTCTCCCAAGGTTGAACAACAATAGTTCTTGCATCAGGTGTATTTACATTAGCTACTTGACTCAATGGTGTTGGTGTACCATAATAATCAACATGAATACTATCAAGCATTTGAGGGCTTGCTTTTCCAGCACGTATTCTTGTTAATTCTGTTTCAACATGGTCAACAGCTTTAGACATATTGTCTTTTGCTTCTTCAATTAATATTTTAACTAGTTCGTCCATAAAAATAATTTCTAATCAAAAATAGTTTTTCTAATTAGTTTATCAAATTGTTCAAAATTCTTGTTTGTTAAGCATGAACTAAAGTTCCTATTTCAATACCATCAGCTACTTTTTTAAAGTTGCCTCTAGTATTCATATCAAAAACTATAATTGGTAAATTGTTTTCTTGACATAATGTAAATGCAGTCATATCCATTACATTCAATCCTTTATCGTAAACTTCAGTAAAGGTAATTTTTTCAAACCTCACTGCATTTTTATCTTTCTCTGGATCTGCAGTATATATGCCATCAACGCGAGTTCCTTTTAAAACAACATCTGCTTCAATTTCAATTGCTCTTAAAGATGCAGCAGTATCAGTTGTAAAATAAGGGTTTCCTGTACCAGCACCAAAAATAACTACTCTGCCTTTTTCCAAATGTCTGATAGCTCTTCTTCTAATAAATGGTTCACAAATTTGTTCCATTTTAATAGCAGATAGCAATCTTGTTTTTGTTCCAACTTTTTCTAAAGCATCTTGTAAAGCCATACTATTGATAACTGTTGCCAACATACCCATATAGTCCGCTTGTACTCTATCCATACCACCTTTCTCTGCATCTAAACCACGGTGTATATTTCCACCACCAATTACTATAGCAACTTCAACACCACTATCAACTACTTCCTTAATATCCACTGCATACTGATGAACCATTGCAGTATCAATTCCATATTGTTTTGAACCCATTAATGATTCGCCACTTAATTTCAATAGAATTCTTTTATATTTCATAATTGGATAATTGGAGTTAATGAAGAACATTCAAAGATAACAGTCATTTTAATACAATTGAGTAAAAAATGAGCAAAAAAAATCCCCCCGTTTAAGCGGGGGGATAAATAAATTAGGCTCCTAATACGACACGCTTAAATGCGCTTACTGTTAGTCCCTTTTCAATATCATTTAGCATTTGGGCAACTGACTTAGAGCTGTCTTTCACAAACTCTTGGTTTAACAAAGTTGAATCTTTGTAGAACTTGTTCAATTTTCCTACTGCAATTTTCTCTACCATTTCTTCTGGTTTTCCTTCTGCACGAATTTGATCTTTTGCAATTTCAATTTCTCTTTCGATAATATTTGCATCAACACCATCTTTATCAACTGCTACAGGGTTCATAGCAGCAATTTGCATTGCCACATCTTTACCAGCATCATTTGCTTTACCAGCTGCATCAGAATTCATTGCAACTAATACACCTAAACGGTTACCAGCATGAATATATGCAACAACTTTTTCTGCAGTTAAGATTTCATATTTAGATACCCCTATTTTCTCACCAATTTTTCCTGTTTGATCTAAAATTGCATCAGATAATTTAACACCATCTAATGTTAATGAAACTAATTCTTCAATTGTTGCGGGATTTTTTTCAATTGCTAAATCAGCAATTGAATTTGCAAAATCAACAAAGTTTGAATTTTTTGCAACGAAATCTGTTTCACAATTTAATTCAATAATAATACCTCTTTTGCCATCAGCTGTAGTTTTCGCAATTACTGCACCTTCAGCTGCATCGCGGTCTTGACGACTTGCTGCAACTTTAGCACCTTTTTTTCTTAAGTAATCAACTGCAGCTTCAAAATCACCATTTGATTCTGTTAAAGCTTTTTTGCAATCCATCATTCCAGCGCCTGTTTGTAATCTTAATTTATTTACATCAGCTGCGCTAATAGTTACTGTAGACATAGTATGTTTTTTATAATTTCTTTTAAAATGAAAAAGGTTAAACGGTATCGCGCTTAAAGGTTGTTGATCCTTTGAACACTTAACCCTTTAACCTTTATTTAATTACTCTGCTGATTTCTCAGTAGATTCTTCTTTTCTTTTTCTTGCTGGTTTTTCTGCTTCAGATTTTTCTGCTGCAACTTTCGCTGCTGCTCCTTCTTTTTCAGCTTCTTCTTCACGCTCACGTTTACGCTCTTCTAAACCTTCTTCAATCGCTTTGGTAATGATACCAGTGATTAATGAAATTGATTTAGTTGCGTCATCATTTGCAGGAATTGTAAAATCAATATTTCCAGGATCTGAATTGGTATCTACCATTGCAAAAGTTGGAATGTTTAATTTGATAGCTTCAGTAACCGCAATGTGTTCTTTCTTAACATCAATTAAAAATAATGCAGCAGGTAAACGGTTTAAATCCGAAATACCACCTAACACTCTTTCTAATTTAATACGATCACGAGAGATCATTAATTTTTCCTTTTTAGAAAGGATGTCATAAGTACCATCTTTAGTGAACTTATCGATGTTAGTCATCTTTTTGATAGACTTACGAACAGTTGCAAAGTTTGTCAACATACCACCTAACCAACGCTCGGTTACGTAAGGCATATTTACTGATCTTGCATGTTCTGCAACGATATCTTTAGCTTGTTTTTTCGTCGCAACGAATAAAACTTTTCTTCCTGATTTAACGATTTGTTTGATTGCAGATGCTGCCTCTTCAACCTTTACTAAGGTTTTATTCAAATCGATAATGTGGATTCCATTTTTCTCCATGAAAATGTACGGAGCCATTTTTGGATTCCATTTGCGCGTTAAGTGTCCAAAATGAACACCAGCGTCTAATAAGTCTTGATATGTAGTACGTGCCATTGTTTAATGTCCTCCAAAAATTAACGTTTACTAAATTGAAATCTTTTTCTTGCTTTCTTGCGACCTGGTTTCTTACGCTCAACCATACGGCTATCACGTGTCATTAAACTCTTCGCTTTCAATGCAGGTTTCTTTTCTGGATCTTTTTCAACAATCGCTTTAGCAATCGCTAAACGTACTGCTTCTGCTTGTCCTGTAATACCACCACCATTTACATTAACTGTAATGTCATACTTACCTAATAAATCAGATACTTGTAATGATTGGTTAACGATAAATTGTAATGGAAGTGTAGGAAAATATTCTTTATAATCCTTTCCGTTTACGGTGATCACTCCGTTACCTTCTATTAAATAGATGCGGGCAACGGCTGTTTTTCTTCTACCCGATGTGTTTATTGTCGTCATCTCTAATTAAAATTTAATGGTTTTAGGAGTTTGTGCAGCATGTGGGTGTTCTGCCCCTGCATAAACATGTAAATTTTTGAACACTTTGTTTCCTAATTTATTTTTAGGAAGCATCCCGCGTACTGCCTTTTCAACAACGCGCGTTGGGTGTTTCGCCATTAAATCCTTCGGAGAGATAAACTTCTGTCCACCTGGATATCCGGTATAAGAAACATATTCTTTTTCTTCGAACTTGTTTCCCGTAAACCTTACCTTGTCTGCATTGATAACAATTACGTTATCTCCACAGTCTACGTGCGGGGTGAAATTTGCCTTGTGTTTGCCTCTTAAGATAAACGCTATCTTAGAGCTTAGGCGCCCCAAAATCTCTGCATTGGCGTCGACTACGACCCATTCTTTTGTAACAGTTTTGCTGTTAGCAGAGACAGTTTTGTAACTTAACGTATTCATTTGTCTTTAACTATTTGATTTATATTGTTTTAACTTACCCTCATTCATTGAGGGAGGGCAAAGATAGCCTATTTATTGTAAAGTACAATGCTTTGACTTAGATATTTGACTATAAAAATGTGGAAATGTGGAATTCGTATATTTACCCCGAATCCAATATTATGAAGAAAATCATCGAAATCTTAATAAACAAAAAGCTAATACTTGCTATTTGCTTGATTTTGAATTTGTTAATTCATTTACCTTTTATCAACTTACCACCACGAAGTGTTCACGTTTGGCGTCAAGCAAATACTTTAGCTGTGGCCCGAAATTTCTATCAAGAAGATATGGACATCCTAAACCCTCGTGTTGATAGGCGTTTGGATACGGATGGTGTAACTGGCATGCAATTCCCTTCTTATGAATTTATTGTTGCCTTGGCTTATCAGATTTTTGGAGAATTCAATTGGGTTCATCGTCTCATTTCTCTGCTCATAAGTTCCTTTGGCATCATTGGAATGTATTTATTGACTTTAAAATTGTTTCAATCACCCATTGCTGCTGCTACTGCGGCAATAAGTTATTGTTTCAGTTCCGAATTATTCTATTTCGGATTTACTGCCCTGCCCGATATTTTAGCACTTTCTGCTTCAGTTTGGGGATTATACCTTTTTATAAATTGGATAGAGAATGGAAAGTTTAACCAGTTTATATTATCTCTTTTTCTAATTACACTCGCTGGTCTAACTAAGTTACAGTTTTTAGCCGTTGGTTTTTTTATTGCTACCTATTTGATGCAGAATTGGAAATTAATAGGCAAGAAATGGCTGCTCTTAATTGTTTACGCATTTACTTCTGTAGGTTTAACGCTGGCATGGTATTTTAGATCGATCCAACTTATCAAAAGCAGCGGACTAGCAGATTTTGGACTAACTTTTAAACCCATTGCTAATTTTCAATTGGGCATTCAAACTATTATCAAAAATTTAACAAGTGACTTGCCTGAATTGCTTTTAAACTTTGCAGCATTTGCACTCTTATTAATTGGAATTTTCTACTTCTTCAAAAATAAAAAATGGAACTCAAAATGGTTTCTACCATTGTTAGTCTGGTCAATTGCATTATGGGCATATCATATAATTGAGCTCGGACAAATGAATGTGCACTCTTATTATATGATGCCATACTTGCCAATATTGTTTTTGATTATCGCTTATGCTAGTAAAGAATTATTTAAATCACAAAAATTAACAACACTTTTAATAATTTTACTTTTTGCTCAACCACTTTTAGCAAGTGTTAGAATTATTCCAGCTCGTTGGACTAAGGCTGACCCTGGAATTCCATTTGAACTTTACGAAAATGGAAGCAGAATAGAATTAATTAATGCCATTCCTAAAAATTCACTTTGCGTTGTTGGTCCAGATATTTCTGGTTGTATTTACTTTTACTTTTTAGAGAAAAAAGGGTTTGGTTTTGATAATACTTCTGATTTACTCTGGATGAAAAACAACAATAAGACTTACCTAAAAGATGCTATTGATAGAGGTGCTGAATATTTAATTTCAAATGACAGTAGTATAAATAACAATCAAGAAATATTAAATTATATTGATAAAGAAATAAAGCAAGTTGGAAGCTTTCGTATCTACCAATTAAACAAAGATTAAGTGTAGCAAATACACTTAATTCAAAAAAACAGCAATAAATATCCAAGTAATAATCATTTTGTTATATTTAACTTCTTAACTCAACGACAATGAAAGTATCAAAAATGGCTTCGACGCTAATTGGTTCTGAGATAATCAAGATTGGAAACGAAGTGAACGAGATGATAAGAACAGGTTCAAAAATCTGCAACTTAACAATTGGGGATTTTGACCCACAACATTATCCAATACCTAAGCCATTACAAGAAGCTATTACAACTGCTTACGAAAATAGAAATACAAATTACCCTCCTGCAAATGGAGAATTTTCATTGCGAAATTCAATTTCTGAGTTTCTAAAACTAAAAGGAAACCTATCCTATTCCACAGATGAAATATTAGTTGCAGGTGGTTCAAGACCATTAATTTATGCAACCTATTTAGCATTAATAGATCCGGGAGATAAAGTTGTATTTCCTATACCATCATGGAACAATAACCATTACTGTCATCTATCTGGTGCAGAAGCCATCATGGTTGAAACAACTGCTGAAAATAATTTCATGCCTACCGCAAAAGAAATTGCTCCACATTTAAAAGGCGCAACTTTGCTTTCTTTATGTAGTCCATTAAATCCAACAGGTACCATGTTTACCAAAAAAGATTTAGAAGAAATTTGTGATTTAGTAATTGCAGAAAACAAACAGAGAGATGCAAATGAAAAACCCTTATATATTCTATATGATCAAGTTTATTGGACATTAACTTTTGGTGAACATCAGCATCATGATCCTATTCACTTACGGCCAGAATTAAGACCTTATACAATTTATATTGATGGTATTTCTAAATCATTTGCAGCTACTGGTGTAAGGGTGGGGTGGGCATTTGGTCCACAAACCGTTATTGATAAAATGAAATCAATATTAGGCCATGTGGGTGCGTGGTCACCTAAAGCCGAACAAATTGCAACTGCAGATTTCCTGAAACAAACTGAAGCTATTGAATATTTCATGACACCTTTCAAAAATAAATTGAAAGGAAGTTTAGATGCCTTACATGCAGGCTTTCAAAAATTAAAATCAGAAGGCTTTCCATTAGATTCTATTGAGCCAATGGGTGCTATTTATTTAACAGTGAAAGTTTCTATTGCTGGTATGAAAACAGAAGCTGGTAAAGAATTAAAAAACAGCATGGATATTACTTCTTATATTTTATCAGAAGCGCAATTAGCTATGGTACCATTTTCAGCATTCGGAACTTCAACACAATCGCCGTGGTTCAGACTTTCAGTTGGAGCTGCTGACAAAGAAACCATTCTTGCATCATTTGAAAGATTAAAAAAAGCAATCGCCAAATTGAAATAATCATAATAAAAAAGGGTCTAAGTTTCACGAAATAATTCATGATGCTTAGACCCAATTTTTGAATTCTATTTATTTTATTTCAAAAACAATTCCATTTCAACTCTTCTATTCTCTGCTCTTCCAGTTACTGTTTTATTATCAGCTATTGGTCTTTGTGAACCGAAACCTATGGCTTCAATTTTATCAGGCGAAACACCCTTAATAATTAAATATGATTTAACTGCATCAACTCTTGCTTGAGATAAAATTAAATTTGATTCTTGTTTACCTGAATTATCTGTGTGACCAGTAATTCTTAAACTATAATCTTTATACTCTTGCATGATGGTAGCAATCTCTACTAACATAGGATATGATGATGTTTTAATTGAAGCTTTACTTGATTCAAATAAAATACTTCTTGCTGCAAACTGTAAACGCTTTTTAACTTCCTCTTTAATAACTGGGCAACCAAAATTATTTACATCACCTTTAATAGTTGGACATTTGTCTTTTGAATCAATGACACCATCAGCATCAATATCTGAAGGACAACCTACATTATCTACTTTAATTCCTTTTTCAGTATCTAAACATTTATCTTTTGAATCTTCAATTCCGTCGCCATCAGTATCAGGACAACCCATGAAAATATCTAAACCTTTTAAATTGGGACATTTGTCTTTTGAATCTTCTATTCCATCAGCATCAGTATCAGGACAGCCTCCAAAACGAGCAAGACCTGGTGCTGCAGGACACTTGTCAACATCATCCGCTATACCATCACCATCTTTATCAGGGCAACCATTCATAGAAGCAATACCAGCCAAGTCTTTACATTTATCTAAATAATCCGGCACATTATCAGCATCCATATCTAATGATTTACCATTTTTATCAACTACCACACCAGCAGGAGTATTTGGTTCAACATCCTTTCCGTCTGAAACACCATCACCGTCTGTATCTTTTGCTTTTCCTAAATTAAATACCAAGCCAACTGAATGAACTAATGATAAATCATTCAACTCATCTATACCAGTTGCTCCATCCCATGAATCATTTTGCGGCCAGTTAAGTATAGAAGAAGTTTCTAAAGCAATTTTATCAGATAATTTAAACATAAATCCAGCCCCCATTGCAATATTTAAAGCATTTACTGAGCCCGAATTTGCATTTGAATTGATATTACTACCGCCAGCACCAACGTATAAGAATGGATTTACCCAAGCACTTTCATTTATAAAATAACCGTTTGCGAAATTATATCTTAATCCTAAATTGAAGTTGATAAATTCAGCTTTAAATTCAGGTAAAACTTCCGGCTTAAATGAAGTAGTGTACATTTGAAATTTTTGCTCCAAGGTAAACGAAGGGTTTAACCTTTCTGATAAATAAATTCCAAATCCGGGCTTATTGTGCTTGAATCGGTAGAAGTTTGATTTGTTAACCAAATCTCCATCATACTCTGTAAGATTACCGAATACTCCTAATTTTATTCCGGGTCCGTTTAGACCTTGACTTTGCACTTTGGTTGATATTAAAATCAACACGGCCATAGCAAAAAGGCCTAGTTTTGTTCCTAAAGTTTTCATGATAATTTTTATATGTCTAAGAAAAACCGACATATTTGGTAGATGTATTTTTTCTCTTCAACGTCAATATAGGCAATAAATTTGATAAACCTAACTATTTATTTCATTATTGCCCTATATAGCATTTAAAGCACTAAACTATTTAAATTTTAACTTAAGTTTGTTCAAATATTTTAAGATGAAGGGTACTTTATATTTAATTCCAGTTTACATTTCAGAGCAAACTAATCCTGAACAAGTTTTAGCAAAACAAACCATTCAAACAATTCATAGTTTAACTCATTTTATAGTTGAGAATGAGAAATCGGCTCGTGCATTTTTAAAAGCTGCTGCCATTCCAACTGCTCAAAATCAATTAAACATTTTAGTTTATAACAAAAAAGAGCAAGAAGAAATGAAAGTTTATTTCGACGCGCTACAACAAGGAATAAATGTTGGAATATTAACAGAAGCAGGATGCCCAGGTATAGCAGATCCAGGTGCTGAACTTGTAGCAGAAGCGCATAGACGAAATATAAAAGTGGTACCACTTATAGGACCATCATCAATATTACTCGCTATTATGGCGTCTGGTTTTAACGGACAACAATTTACCTTTAATGGTTATTTACCAATTGACAAAGCTGCTCGTTCAAAAAAAATTCAAGACTTAGAAAGATTAGCTGAAAAAATGCAGCAAACGCAATTGTTTATGGAAACACCATTTAGAAATAATCAGTTATTTGATGATGTAGTAAAAAGTTGTAAGCCCGATACCTATTTATCAATTGCTGCAAACATTACTGATGAAAATGAATTTATTAAAACTGATAAGATAGAAAGCTGGAAAAAAAACAAACCAGACTTACATAAAATTCCAACCATTTTTTCAATCTACAGAAAAGCATAAATTTTAAACCATGTCCATTCCATTAGCTGAAAGATTAAGACCAAATGATTTAGAAGATTATATTGGACAATCACATTTAGTTGGATCAGGTGCAATTCTAAGAAAAGCCATTGAATCAGGAAGTATTCCTTCCATGATTTTTTGGGGTCCACCCGGAGTTGGAAAAACAACTTTAGCCAATATTATTTCACAACAATTAAAGCGTCCATTCTATGCCTTAAGCGCCATCAATTCTGGTGTTAAAGATATACGTGAGGTTATTGATAAAGCTAAGAGTCATTCCTTTTTTGGTTCAGCAAACCCAATATTATTTATTGATGAAATTCATCGTTTCAGTAAATCTCAACAAGATTCATTATTAGGTGCAGTTGAAAAAGGTATCATTACTTTAATTGGAGCTACAACAGAAAATCCATCTTTTGAAGTAATTTCTGCATTGCTCTCTAGGTGCCAAGTTTATGTTTTAAAGTCGTTAGAAAAACAAGATTTAATTAAACTATTAAACATTGCAACTAATAAAGATGAAATTCTAAAAAATAAAAAAATTGAGATTGAAGAATATGAAGCATTGCTTCGTCTTTCAGGAGGAGATGGAAGAAAGTTGCTAAATGTTTTTGAACTCGTTGTTCAATCATTTGGTGATGAAAAAATAATCATCAATAATGAAGGCGTTATGAATATTGTGCAGCAGAATATTGCTTTGTATGATAAGGCAGGGGAACAACATTATGATATTATTTCTGCATTGATCAAATCAATTAGAGGCAGTGACCCAAATGCAGCTGTGTATTGGTTAGCTCGTATGATTGAAGGAGGAGAGGACCCTTTATTTATAGCAAGACGGTTATTGATATTAGCATCTGAAGATATTGGCAATGCCAACCCAAATGCATTGTTACTTGCCAATAATTGCTTTCAAGCAGTGAATCATATTGGCATGCCTGAATCAAGAATTATTTTATCACAAACAGTTATCTTTTTAGCAACTTCAGTTAAAAGTAATTCTGCCTATACAGCAATTGATGACGCCTTAGCTTTGGTAAGAGAAACCGGAGATCTCTCGGTTCCAATTGCAATTAGAAATGCCCCCACTAAATTAATGAAAGACCTTGGATATGGAAAAGAATATTTATATTCCCATTCTTATGAAGGTAATTTTAAAGCACAAGAATTTTTACCTTCTGAAATTAGTGGCAAAGTTTTCTATCAACCAGGAAATAATAATAGGGAAAATGAATTAAGAAAACAGCTCGCTAATTTGTGGAAAGATAAATACAATTATTAGTTATGAAAAAACTAAAAATAGCAATTGCTACTTATCAAGATGTAGGTAGATATGTTTCTGAAGTTCCAAATGAAGATGAAATGATTCAGAAATTGTTTTCTGATAAAGGACATGAGCCACATTTTATTGTTTGGGATGATCCGAAAGCCAATTGGGCAGGGTTTGATTGTATACTTATTAAATCTACTTGGGATTATTTTGTTGATAAAATTGAATTATTTTATAATTGGTTAAACAAAATTGAAAGCTTAGGAATTCCCGTGCTTAATTCTCCTGAAAAAATAAAATGGAATTCAAATAAACATTATTTAAAAGAAATGGAAAAAGGGGGTATAATCATTGTACCCACTGAAATTTTAATTAAAGGTTCTAAAATTGAAGGCATAGATTATTTTAAACTGTTTGATTGTAATGAAATAGTAATTAAGCCTTGTGTGAGTGGAGGTGCAATGAATACCATCAGAGTTAACAGAGAAACTTTACCAGAAAATATAACAACCATCAATGAATGGTTAAGCAAAGAGGATTATTTAATTCAACCCTTACAAAAAGAAATTTTAGATGAAGGAGAATGGTCTTTTGTTTTTTTTAATGGGAAGTTTTCACACCATTTATTAAAGTCTGCAAAAAAGGGGGAGTTCAGAATACAACATTTTTTTGGTGGTAAAATTTCCGTTCCAAAATGTCCCAATCATTTATTAGCACAAGCGCAAAAAATTGCAAACCAATACGCTAAAAACTGTTTGTATGCTAGAGTTGATGGTACTGCACATTTAGACACTTTTAGATTGATGGAATTAGAAATCATTGAACCTTATTTGTTTTTCTATACTCATCCAGAATCTTTGGAAAATTATTATCAAGCATTTTTAGAATTAATGACCATAAAAAATTGATCTCATGAAAAAAATACTTTTCTTCATTTCCTTATTCCTTATTTTTACTAACAATATTTTTTCACAAGAGAAAAAATTTGAACTGTATGATGTAAGTGCAGACCCAACCAAACAAATTGCTGATGCACAAATTCAAGCTAACAAAGAAAACAAAAATATTTTAGTTCAAGTAGGTGGGAATTGGTGTGTATGGTGTAAATATTTTTATAAATTCTCATCAGAAAATAAAAAAATTGATTCAGCAATTAACAAAGATTTTGTAGTGGTACATGTTAATTACAGTAAAGAAAATAAAAATGAAAGTTTTCTGAAAAAGTATAAAAACCCTAACCGATTTGGGTTTCCTGTGTTTGTTATTCTAAATAATAATGGAGAATTATTACATATCCAAGATTCTGGTTATTTAGAAGAAGGTAAAGGTTATTCGGAAGAAAAAGTATTGCGCTTTTTGAGTCTTTGGAATCCTTATTCTACATTACTTACAAAGTAGTTCAAAAAAAGGGTGATAAAAAAACTTTATCACCCTTTAACAATTATCTTATTTTACTATCCCCACTTCTTGTGGCAAATTAGTTTTTGCAATTGCATTAAAACCACCTGCAATTTCAGTAAAATTATCCCAGCCTCTTGCTTTCAATATTGATGCAGCTATCATACTTCTATAACCCCCTGCACAATGCATAAAAAAATGTTTGTCTTTAGGAAAAGAGGCTAATTCTGAATTGATAAAATCGAGAGGTAAATTATTTGCGTTTTCAATATGTGAAGTTTCAAACTCAGATGGTTTTCTAACATCAATAATCATATCATTTTTAACATCTACTTTATTTGCAAATTCTTCAGCAGAAATTCTATTCACAGACTCTGTTTCTTTTCCTTCTTTTTTCCATGATTCAATTCCTTCTTTTAAATATCCAATCACATAATCATAGCCCACTCTTGCTAAGCGGGTAATGGTTTCTTCTTCTTTTCCTAAATCAGTTACTAACAAAATAGTTTGTTTGATATCAGGAATTAAAGCTCCAACCCATGGTGCAAATTGTCCATCTAAACCAATATTAATTGCATTAGGTATAAATGCATTTTTAAAAACATCTGCATTTCTTGTGTCTAAAATTACTGCTCCAGTTTCATTAGCAGCAACTTCAAATTCTGTAGGACTCATCGCAATCAAACCTCTTTCTAAAACGGTATTGATACTATCATAACCACCTTTATTCATCGCTACATTTAAAGGAAAATAAGAAGGTGGTGGTGCTAAACCATCTGTTACTTCTTTTATAAATTCTGCCTCTGTCATATTTGCTCTTAAAGCATAATTAAATGCCTTCTGATCAGCTATAGTTGAAACCGTTTCTTTGCTCATGTTCTTTCCACATGCTGAACCAGCACCATGGGCAGGATAAACAATTACCTCATTAGGTAATGTCATTACCTTATCTCGTAGCGAATGAAATAACAATGCTGCTAGTTGCTCCTGTGTTAAGTGTGCTGCTTTCTGAGCCAAATCTGGTCTACCTACATCCCCGATAAAAAGCGTATCACCAGTAAATATAGAATGCTCTTTTCCTTGCTCATCAAACAAAAGATAACAAGTGCTTTCCATAGTATGACCCGGAGTATGAAGTACTTTTATTTTGATATCACCTAAACTTAAGATTTCCCCATCATGTGCAATATGAGCTTCAAATGATGGATTGGCGGTTGGTCCATAAACAATGCTTGCACCTGTTGCCTTTGCTAAATCTAAATGTCCACTCACAAAATCTGCATGGAAATGCGTTTCTAAAACATATTTTATTTTTACGCCATCTCTTGCAGCTCTTTCTAAATAGGGTTTTATTTCTCTTAAGGGATCTATTATAATAGCCTCGTTACCACTTACGATATAATAAGTACCTTGAGCTAAACAACCTGTATAAATTTGTTCTATTTGCATTTCCTTATTTTTTTACAAAGATAGTTAATGTTGATTGTAACAACCTTATTAAAACCCGAATATATCAAACCAAATCCTTAAATTTAACGTTCTAAAGGCTATGAACAAGGAAAACGATTATCAATTACTCATGCGTAAACTGGATGAATTCATCCGGAAATACCATAAGAATTTAATAATCAAAGGTTCTATTTATTTCTTGGCTTATTTGTTAATCACTTTCTTATGTATTAACAGTTTAGAATACTTCTTGTTTTTAAATCCGATTGTCAAATCTTCTTTGTGGATATTACTGTTAATCTTAACTATTTATCTAAAATATATTTGGATCATCAAAAACAGTTTGAATTATTTCAACCTTAGCAAATCAATAGATCATAAAAAAGCAGCTTTATTAATTGGTGAGCATTTTAGTGATATCAAAGACAAATTATTAAACACACTTGAGTTACATGAATTAGTAAATCACTCTGAAGAAAATCAAAGTTTAATTAATGCGAGTATCAATCAGAAAATTCAAGGTTTAAATCCAATCACGTTTTCAAAAGCAGTTGATTTAAGTAAGAACAAAAAATATTTAAAATATGCAGCTTATCCATTAGCTCTATTAATCATCATTATAATTGCAGCTCCTGGTTTCATTAAACAGGGTAGCTCTCGTTTAATGAATTACTCTACACAATATATAAAGCCTGCTCCATTTCAATTCAATTTACTCAACAAAAATTTATCATTTGTACAAGGTGAAGATGTTCAAATAGAATTGAAAATGACAGGTAATGAAATTCCTCAAGATATCTATTTACATATTGGAGAAGCTAACTATAAACTTGAAAAGAAAAGTATCAGTGAGTTTGAATATACATTAAGCAATGTTCAAAAATCACAGAACATTTATTTCAGTGCTGGAGGATTTTCGTCAACTGAATATATCATCAATGTAACTCCCAATCCAAGCATTTTAAAATTTAATATTGAATTAAATTATCCAGCATATTTAAATAAACAATCAGAAAAAATTACCAATATAGGAGATTTGAGTTTACCACAAGGAACACAAGTTAAGTGGAACTTTTACTCTGAAAACTGCAATTCTATTGACTTTAATTGGTTTGATAAAAAAGAAAAGTTGATAGTAAGTGATAATAAGTCAAGCATTACAAAAAAAATAATGCGAACAGGAAACTATGGATTAAGGGCTTATAATAATTCAACAGCCGCCTTAGATACTTTGTCTTATTCTATTCAAGCAATTCCAGATTTATTTCCTCAAATAAACTTAGAACAAAAACAAGATTCAATCAGCAATAAGATAATATATTTCAGTGGTGCTATTAAAGATGATTATGGAATAAGCAAATTAATGTTTCATTTCGTTAGCAATTCAGAAACAAATAGTAAAAAGCAAAGTGTGAATATTCCTATTAGAAAAGGAAGTACAAATGATCGATTCTTCTATTATTGGAACCTGAATGAATTCGAAATAAATTTAGGTGAAAGCATTGATTACTATTTTGAGGTTTGGGATAACGATGGCGTTAATGGACCAAAATCTAGCAAATCAGCAACCATGAATTTCAAATCCCCTACTGAAGGAGAGATTTCAAAAAAGGTTGAAAAAAATAATAGCAGCTTGAAACAAAAAATGTCTGAAGCTATACGCCAATCCGAACAAATACAAAAAGAAGCAAAACGTTTAAATGAAAAACTTTTGAATAAAAAGAATCTTTCATTTGAAGAGAAAAAGCAAGTAAATGATTTAATAAACAAACAAGAGCAACTTGAAGAGCAAGTAAAAGATATTCAAAAGCAAAACGAATCCAACAATCAATTTGATAAAGATTTCAAAAAAACAGATCCGCAAATTTTAGAGAAGAAAAAACAATTGGATGAACTTTTTGAAAACATATTAGATGATAAAACCAAAGCCATGATTAAGGAGTTGGAAAAGATGTTGGAACAAAACAATAAAGAAAAAACACAGGAAGAAATTCAAAAAATGCAAATGGACAACAAAGACCTATCAAAAGAAATGGATAGAATGTTAGAACTATTTAAGCAATTGGAATTGGAACAAAAAATCAATGAAAATATAGACAAGCTGGACCAACTAGCTGATGATCAAAAGAAGTTGTCAGAGGAAAGCAAAGACAAAAATGCAGATGCTAAAAAACTTCAAGAAGAACAAAATAAATTAAACAAAGAGCTTCAATATCTTCAAACTGAAATGAAAGATATTGAAAAAAAGAATGAAGAATTAGAGGACAAGCAATCTTTTGATAACCCTGAAGAAGAGTTAAAAGATATTCAAAATGATATGCAAAAAAGTTCGGATGAACTTGGAGATCAAAAAAAACAAAAAGCATCACAATCACAAAAAAGTGCTGCTGAAAAAATGAAAGCCTTGGCTGAGAAAATGAAAAAATCACAATCAGATGGTGAAGGTGAAGAATTGGAATTGAATATGCGTGCCTTAAGACAAATACTTGATAATTTACTAACGGTTTCATTTGATCAAGAAACCGTGATGGAGAAATTCAAAAAAACAAATACCAATGATCCGCAATATGTAACAGCTACTCAAACACAAAGAAATCTCAAAGATGATATGAAAATGATTGAGGATAGTTTATATGCTTTAAGTAAAAAGGTATTACAGATTAAATCGATCATTAATAAGGAAACTGGAAAAATAAACCAGAATATGGATCAAAGTATTGGAGCTTTAGCAGAAAGAAAAACTTCTGAAGCTATCATGAGGCAACAGTATGCGATGACTTCTATTAATAATCTCGCAGTTTTGTTGAGTGAAATTTTGGATCAAATGCAACAAGAAATGCAGAGTAAAAAAGAAAACTCCAAACCTGGTTCAAAGCCTAGTAAAAAACCAGGTGGAAAAGGCAAGGGTGATACACTTTCAAAAATGCAAAATCAGTTGAATAAACAGATGGAGCAAATGAAAAATGGAATGAAACCTGGTGAGAAGCCTGGGAAAGGGCAAATGAGTGAGCAGTTAGCTAAAATGGCTGCACAGCAACAGGCTATTAGATCGGCGATGGATCAGTTGGAGAAAGAAATGAATCAGAATGGGCAAGGGGGAAATGGAAAAGAAATCAATCAGTTGAAAAAGGAAATGGAAAAAACGGAAACCGAACTGTATAATAAAAACATTTCTCAACAAACTATTGATAGACAAAAAGAAATAATGAGCAGATTGTTAGAGGCTGAAAAAGCAGTAAGAGAAAGAGAAAACGACAATAAAAGAGAATCTAAATCAGGACAAGAGCAGTATGATAAACCCAAGTTGGCTTTTGAAGAATACAAGAAACAAAAGATGAAAGAATTGGAATTACTAAAAACAGTTCCGCCTACTTTATCACCCTACTATAAAGAAAAAGTGAATTCTTATTTCGATAAAATTTCAGACCCAAAATAATTATGGCTATTCATTTCTTTACGGAAGATTGCGATCATCAATGGAAAAATAAAAATCTATTAAAAAAATGGATAAAAAACGCTGTTGAAAATGAAGGCTACAAAATCAAAGAAGTAAATTATATTGCTTGTTCAGATGATTATTTATTAAAAATGAATGTTGACTATTTAAAGCATCATACTTTAACGGACATTATCACTTTTGACAATTCAGAAAAAGAAGGAAAAATAATTGGCGATATCTTTATTAGCATTGACAGAGTGAATGAAAATGCAAGTAAGTTTAAGGTAAAACCAAATGCAGAATTGTGCAGAGTCATTATACATGGTACTTTGCACTTGATGGGTTATAAAGATAAATCAACAAAAGACAAAACTTTGATGACTCAAAAAGAAGATTTTTATTTAGCGAAAAGAAAAACAAATGGAAAATAAAACCGCTCTTATAGTTGGAGCTACTGGCTTGGTTGGAAAATATTGCTTGAGTTATTTATTACATGACAAAAACTATTCAAAAGTTATTGTACTTGCCAGAAAAGAATTAAACATCAAAGATCCCAAAGTTGAAGTTGTTATAGTTGATTTCAACCATTTAAATAATTACTCAGATAAAATTGTTGCTGATGAAATTTATTGTTGCTTAGGAACCACTATAAGAGTTGCAGGATCTAAAGAGAATTTTAGCAAAGTAGATTATGACTTTCCCAAACAAATTGCGGAAATAGCAAAGAGAAATGGAGCAAAAAAAATGCTAATCGTTACAGCAATGGGAGCCAATGAAAACTCATCCATATTTTACAATACTGTAAAAGGAAAAATTGAATCCTCTTTAAAAAATATTGCATTTGATTCATTGTATATTTTTAGACCTTCTATGTTAAAAGGATTAAGAACAGAATTTAGAATTGGAGAAAAAATCGGACTGTTCATCATGCCATTCATTGAATTGTTTATGTGGGGTTCATTAAAGAAATATAAATCAATAGATGCGATGGTAGTTGCAAACGCCATGCATCAAATGGCTCAAGCAAATGAACAAGGTGTTTTTATTTATGAGTCAGATCAAATTCAAGAAATTTGGAATAAAAAATAAATAACATTTTTCTTTCATTATATAAAACAAAAGCCCCTATAATTAGGGGCTTCTTTTTTCTAAAAAACAATAAGAATTTATGATGAGTTGATTCCAATTGCCGATACCTAACGAATTACTAGAGAAATGGGCCTTTAGTAATTGTAAACCAAAAGTATGGTAAATTTTAGAATAAAAACTTGCTATTTGGATAAATTGCGGTGAATTAACCTAAATATGACACAAATACAGAAAACCAGCTTTAGTTTTAGTCTAAAAAGCGCCAATAATAAAAATTAAAGCAGTTTTGAAAACTGTACCTATTGGTAATTTATTTGACTTGCTTTAAGTGAGATAGAGGGAGAGGAGTATTTGTCTTGACTTCACCTAAAACAATATTACTGTGGAATTGAGCAATATTCGGAATTGCACTTAATTTGTTTAAAAGGAAATTATTGTAGGTATGAATATTAGGTGAAACAATCTTCAACAAATAATCATATTGACCAGAAAGACCAATCACATCCAATACTTCAGGCAATTTGCTGATTTCTTCTTCAAAGCCAATTAGCGCATCTTTACTTTGTTCTTTCAGAGTAACGTTGCAATACACGATGATATCAAGCCCTAATTTATTTCCATTTAAAACCGCCACATACTTAAGGATATATCCATCTTGTTCCAATCTTTTTATTCTTTCATAAGTTGGTGTAGCTGACAATCCAACTTCTTTTGCAATATCCTTGATTGCTTTGGTAGAATCTTCTTGCAAAATTTGCAAGATAGAGGTGTCAATTTTATCTAAAGTTTGATGCATCTTGGCTAATTGAACTATAAATATATAAATATTTATAAATATCAATAATTATAGAGGGACATATTAGCTGAAATTTATGAAATTAAAAAGCCCCAACATTTCTGAAGGGGCTTCTTATAAATAAACTTTACAAAAATTATCTTGTTGCTAAATCGTTAATTCTAATAACAGCTTCTACTCCGTTAATAGTTAATTTAACTAAATAAATTCCGGCAGCATTTTGCAAATCTGTATTTGCATAGTCAACTAAATGATTGCCTTTGTCTAGTTTTTGATTATCAATTAGTGTGCTTACTTTTCTTCCTAACAAGTCATATACTTCTAATTTAACATTCGATTGATTGTCTAAATTAAATGACAACTTAGTACTTCCACTAAATGGATTTGGTGCAGCAATAAATTTAAACATGCTTGCATTTGCACTTCCAACTCCAATGAAACTTACTTCGATTGTGTCAACATTTGTTTTCACACAACCATTAGAAACATTAGTAACTGTAAGTGTTACGAAGTATTGACCAGCAGCAGTAAAGGTATGAACTGGACTGTCTAATGCTGATGTATTAGAAGGACTTGAAGGATCTCCAAAGTTCCAACTATAAGTTTGTGCTGCTGCTGTAACAGCTGCAAATTTAACATTCAATGCATTTATACCTTCTGCAGTTATGCTCGCATTTGGTTCAGGTTTATTAGTTACAACAATTACATCTGTATTACTACAGCCATTTGCATTGGTAACTGTAACTGTATAGGCGCCCGCTAAAGAAACATTAATTGTTTTAGTTGTTGCACCTGTACTCCATAAATAAGTTGAACCTACGTTGCCTGCATCAAGCGTTAACACATCACTTGTACAAATATCTTTATCAATACCTAAATTAACTGATGGCAAAGCATTGAATGAAACAACAATGGTATCTTTTGCAATACAACCAAATGAATTACTTACTTGAACTAAATAAGTACCAGCTACACTAACTGAAATTGTTTGAGTTGTTGCACCTGTACTCCATAAATAGTTTAATCCAGGATTACCAGCATCTAATACAACAGGTGTACCTATACAAACCGTTTGATTCGCACCTAAATTTACAATTGGTTTAGGATTATTTGTGATGACAATTGCATCAGTCATATCACAACCTGCAGCATTAGTAACCTTAACTGTATAAGTTCCTCCTGTTGAAACTTGAATAGTTTGAGTAGTTGCTCCCGTACTCCATAAATAAGTAGAACCAACATTACCAGCATCAAGTGTTACTAAAGCTCCATCACAAGTAGTGATGTCTGTGCCTAAATTAACAGAAGGAGTTGGATAAACTTTTAAGTAACGAGATATTAAACTATCACAACCTGTTACTAAGTTTTTAATTGAAGCAGTAAATACTAATGTACTATCCTTATCTCCTAAAGCTGCTGTATATCGTAAACTTAAACCTGTCATTGTTACTGTTCCAGTAGGATTAAGTCCACCAGAAGTTTTAACAATTGCATTTAATACATTCCAAGTAACACCGATATCTGAAATATTAAATCCTGTTGGAGGAGTTAAGTTATAAGTCATGGTATCACCCACACAAGCCGCATCTGGACTCAAAGCAGTTCCTGCATTAAATACGCCTTGGAATGGAGTTGATTGCGCAACAGTAGCACCAGTAGGTCTTGCAGTTGGAACTACAGTTACTTCTAAGCGATCAGAAGCACAACCATCAGTAATGTATGGTAAGTTTAAAATACTATTTGTTACGTTATTCGTAATAGGAACAATTTGAAAATCACTTAAGTTATTGTTGTCTGAATTACCACCTCTAGAAACACTATTTGTTGCAGCAACGGTTGTAATATTAATACCTGGTCCAGACCATTGTGTACCGATAGTAATTGGAATACCAGATACCACAATTGCAGCTCCTGTAATATTTGTAGCTGGCCAATTCATAAACACCGCATCCACAACTATATTGTTATTGTCTAAGATCATTGCCCATCCACTGAATGAAGGGAATGCACCTGGATTCCAAAACATATTATTTCCCCAATAATTATCAGTTGTTCCGTCTGTTCTATATAAAATTTGCCCAGCATTCATTGTAGCAGGTAAGTTCCATATAATTGCATTCACTGAATTAATAACTGTATAACTATCACTTATTACAACTTTATATCCTGCTGTATTAATAGTTCCACCACTTAAGTTTTGAATTTCCAATTTATCTGTTCCACCTAAATCCAATTCTGTAATTTTCAATGCACCACTTGATGAACCATTTGCTGCAGCTACATAATATTTAGTAGTTCCGTTTAACGGGTTAGTGATTAAGGTATCATTTGTAGCTAAAAGATTTCCACCAACTGCTGCATCATACCAACGAATAACTGGGGCTGAAGAACTCGCAACCAATGTAGCTCCTGACCCTTTACAAGCTGCCCCTATTGCTACAGTTGGCATTGCTGGTGATGGTGAAAATATTCTACTTACTCTAATAGTATCATTTTCTTTGATGGCATCTGTTGCTAATTCTGTATATACAGTATATGCAATTGTTCCAGTAACATTTGAATTATAATAACCAATGTTTACTGTATCTCTAGTACCTGGAGCTAAAGTTTTTGTATATAATTTATTTAAGGTTGCAGATGCTAATCCAGTAAGGTCAGCCTTAATGTTAAAGTTTGTTTGAGATGCAACTCCTAAATTTGATATAACTATTCTTATACTATCTGAATTAATACCACAAGGGTTTCCTGAAGGATAAATAAATTCTGTCAATTCAATTTCATTGGTTGAAGGAGTGTATTCATCAGCTCCAATACAAGGAACACCTGGTCTTGATTGACCATCAATATCATCAGCAACTGCAGAAATAGCTACACCCTTTTGATATAAGTTAGCACCTTGAGCATGTAAATCTGTTAGACTTATATAACTAGGATTTTTATTAATTGAATTTAAATTCTTAGCAGTATGAACTTGCAATAACGCCATGGTACTTAAATCACCACCTGAAGGCATCCATCCAAATACAGCTTGTGAAGATCCACTTACATAAAAATTATTATAGTTGAAATCTGTAAATGCCGTATCACTTACACTTGAGAAAATTGCATAGGCTTTAGAGGTATCACTTGCATTGAATAAATTATTTACAATGCTGTTGTTTCTCACATCCATTAATCTTGAACCCTTACCAAAATGAATACCGGCACTGGTATCTGCAACAGTTGTTGCTCTAGATATTGCTCCAGTTAAATTGATTGAGTTATTGTAAATTTTAACTCCACCTGTTTCTTGCAATGTAATACCAACAATTGCAGTGCTGTTCAAATTAGTTGATCCTGTTCCAGTTATTCCACCAATAAAATTATTTGCAATAGTGATATTTTCATTTGGTCTTCCTGTAATTACTTCTATACCTCTTCCACCAAATGCTCCACCACCAGATGAAACTTTTTCAATTTTATTATTGATGATTTTACCATTTGTGAAATTACTATACACTGCTATACCCCAAGCCTGTTGAGCTGCAATGTTTATGATATTTTTAATAGTATTATTTTTAATAATTGTATTACTGTTTAACTCTGCAGCAATACCATATAATCTTAATTGTTCAGCTACTAAATCTGAACCAATTAAATTTCCTTCAATAATTGTACTGTCTGACAAGAATCCTGTTTCACCACTTACAAACACACCTACTGATCCTCTCATAATAGTGTTATTCAAAATCTTGTTGTTGTTGTTACTTGGCCCAACAGAATAAGGAATAGTTGCACCTCCAATATGAATTGGAATTGAGTTACCTGCAGTTCCTGCTAATACAATACAATTTTTTATAGTGTTGAAAGATGCACCTGCATTACTTCCTAAACTGATCAATTGAATTCCCACACTACCAGATGTTGCTGTAGTGTTTTCGATTCTTAAGTACTTATCTGTTCCACCATTACTACCATCAATTGTAACTCTATCTGTTCCATTCAAACGAATTAACCCTCCAACAAAAGCACCAGAAATAGTTCTCAAAGTATCACCTAATGGCATGATTTTTAATTTATATCCTGAGCCACCTGTTTCTGCTAATTGATTCAATCCGTTTACTCCATCTTCAGCTAAATTTGATGTAATAACAAGAGTTACATCACCTGCTAACAAATTGTTATTGATGAACTCAAATGCTCCACCTGCTTTTGTTAAACTGGTATACGTTTTTCCTGTTCCAACTTGATAGGTTCCGGAAATAGCTGCACCAATTCTATATTTATTTGCTGCACCAATAGTAGGGAAATTAGAGTTTATTAAACTCACATTTGTTGGATCGTTAGCTAATGAAATTAATGAGTTTGTATTGGCCGCTCCATTAATATCTTGAGCAACTACAAAATATTGTATCTCATCATTCACTGCCATTGCAGTTGTCAATTTACTATAATCAATAGTAAAACTAAATGGTGAACTAGTATTATTTGCTAATACATATTTCCATCCATTATCTGCAGATGTATTTCCAACATATGCATTTGCGTTCGTTGATTTTTTATAATACAATCTAGGACGATTACTAGCAGATGTATCAACTCCTGATGCATCCGTAATAGTTGCAAAATTTGTTAATGTATAATTTGTAGTGCTAATAGTATTCAATACTGGTACAAAAGTTATTTGTGGTCCTGAATAATCTCCTCTGATTTCATACGCTCCAATAAATGGGGTACTTGCACTTCTTAAATTACCAGCTAAATCATGAGTCACGCCTGCTATTGGTGTTCCTGCTGCAAACAATGGAGATGTTAATTGAGGAATCATTATTTTGGTTCCATTCAATTGTGGATTTGAATTTATTGTATTCGCATCTGTTCCTGTTGCAGTTCTAAATTCTCCAATGGTAGATCTTGCTAAAGCGGTTGCATAACCAAAGTTTCCTCCAACAGAATTTACATAAACAGCATTGTAATCAGAAACGACAGTTGTGGTTGGAAATGGAAAAGCATAATATAAACCATACTTCAAACCAGCCCCACCTCTTGTGATGCTAACCGCATTGTTTTTTATTTCAGAATTTGCTGTTGAGGTTGCTAAATAAATACCATAAGTGGTACCTGCTGTTGCACCTGTATAATCAAAAGAAACTGTATTATGGTAGATTCTAGTATTTGATGCTGTTGCACCATAAATTCCACCCATAGTTCCATTGCCTTTAAAATCATAAATAGCATTATTTACAACATAGTTTTCATTACCCGCAGTAGATGCCGCAGTAATGTATATACCATAAGCGGTTGAAGTATTGACAACATTTGGACCAAATGCATTGTGAATTTTATTGTCTTTTACCATATTTCTAGTAACCGATGACATATAGACACCGTAAAAAGTAGATGTCAATTTATTTACTGGACGACTGAAATCATTACCTATTACTTGCAAACTATCTGGGTATATATCATATATACCATATACATAATAATTACTAATTCTGTTTCCTCTAATTTCATTACCTACAGCAGATGTTGGTACACTAATTGTACCATATACAGAAATACCAGCATAACCTCCATTAATTGTATTGTTAATTATTTTATTGTATCTGAAATTTCCTTGTGTTGTATAACTTCCTGCTCCTCCAGAACACATAATTCCAAAATAGTTAGTAGAACTGGTTGAATCATCAACAAATACTTTTGAATTTTTGATGGTATTGTAACTAGATGTAGTACTAATTTCAAATCCTGTTCCATATTGAGAAGTTCCTCTTCCTAAAGAGTTAACCACAAAACTATCTAATGTTACATATGATGCTCCATTTAATCTAATCCCTGCTCTATTTGAGGTTGAAGTAGAAGTAAATTGTATAACAGACCCATTTCCATGAATTACAACAGTATCCGTTTTAGTTGCTCCTTTAATTGAATTAATAACTACTTGTTCTAAGTATGGACCTGCAGTAGGGTTAACATTTACTTGTACTGGACCACAAATTCCATTACCATTTAACTCAGCTGCTAGAGCGGTTAAAGAAGCAAAGTTTGCACCAACTCCACCAACAGTAACATTGCCAATCAATCCTGTTTTTAAATTATTGATTTTGGCAGTATCATTTATTGCATTTGCGTCAGAATTGTTATTTGGCGATGATGTCCAAACTTTAATATTATAATTGTTATTTGCCACTACAGTGAATGAACCAATAGTTAATAACGTATCCGTAGCAGAACCTACAGAACCTATAAAATTGATCGGTGTTTGAGCAACATTATTTATGCTCCAATTTACTGTAACCGTAGACAATGTACTTACACCATAATTTTTTATTCTTGCAGTAACATTGGCTATTCCTGGACAAACTGAAGTTGGCGAAACAATTGCCGAAACACCTGCGTCATCGTTTGCTGGTGTAAATTCATAAGCTCCAATATCAGGGCTACCACTTCTAGGAGCTCCAGTAATATCGTCAACAACAGAAGGCAATGAAATCCCGGCACCATTTAATCCAGGAGAATTGGGAATCAACACAGATGATGAAGCAAATGATGGATCAAAGTTAACTGATGCTTGATCATAAGCAGAACTATTTGCACCTTTCCAATCGGCTAAGGTTACAAATGCTGCGCCATAATACCCAATGTTTTTAACACCTGCACCACTTGCACTGGTATTCACATATAGGTTATTATAATTTGAACTAATGGTTGAACCAGCAGTTGCAAAATATAAACAATACTTTGCTCCAGCTCCGCCTTTATTAATTGAAATATTATTGTTTTTTAAATCAATGCCTGTGGCTGCGGTAGTTTGATAAATTCCATATCCAACTGCTGCTGTTGCTGCCGGTACATCTAAACTAATGGTATTATTATAAACTTGCATTCCATCAGAAGATGAATTATAAATTCCATAATTAATACCAGTATAATTTCCGAAATTATATATTACATTATTTACAACTAATGCTTCATTACCAACAGTTGCATCGTTGGCAGTAAAATAAATACCTGCTGTAGTAGATGCATTATTAATATTGGCAGTAAAATAATCATGCATTTTATTTTTGCTGATTAATAACTTTTTAGAATTTGTTGTTAAATAAATCCCATAAGTAGTTGAACCAAGTCTTGTTGTTCTATAAATATCATTACCTACTATTTGCGTACTGTCAGCAGCAGCATTATAGATACCATATATATAAAAATCACTTATTTTATTATTCTTAAAAATATTTCCATCAACATTTTTTGTTGCTGTTGTACCTGTTAAAGCAATGCCATAATATCCGCCAATAATAGTGTTATTCTCAAACCAATTGTTTTTTGCATTAGTAGCAGTTATGGTAGTGGTGTTCGAACCAGATAATGCAATACCAGCATAGGTTGTAGCTGTTCCACCCAAATCACCAGTTAAAACACAATTAGTAACTTTACAATAATTTGCCTCACCTACACAAAGTACAATTCCTTTAACAGATGCACTTCCCAATTCCATATTTAAACTATCTATGGTTACATAATTTGTTCCTCTAATTTGAACAACAAATCCTGTTGGATCATTGGCATCAGAAGTGTGAAATACTTTTGCACCATGTCCATTAATTTTAATGGTATTAACAGCACTTACTCCAAGCACATTTTGAATATTCACCTTACCAATATAGGTTCCGGTATCTAAATTAAATACGACTGGACCACAAACACCATAAGCGTTCAAATCAGCTGTTGCTGCTGCCAATGATGGATAATTTCTACCCGGCGCTGTACCAACAGTAAATGTTCCACTCAAAGATGGTTTAATCATTTTTGTTGTGGTATCGTTTACAGGAACTGTATCAGCAACATTGTTCGGTAATGAAGTCCAAACTTTAATGTTTTTTCCAGCTGATGTTGGAAAACTTACGGAACCTAAATTTATTAATGCAGTACTTGATCCTGCTCCACCTGATGTATCTAATAAACTTGTGTATGGAATGGTTGGTCTTAAAACACCATCAACAGACCAATTAATATTTACAGAAGTAATTTGATTGGCTCCCATGTTGCGTACAGTTGCATAAATATTTTGGGTGCTATTACTACAAAAAGTAATTGGTGAATCTATTCTAGAAATTCCTGCATCATTATAGGAAACAGATTGTAAATCAAATCCAAAATCTGCCAAACCACCAGCACCTGCAGTACCTGTAGAGCTTGACCAAAGTCCATATAATCTTCTATTACCTGGATCTGCTACTTGATAAACGGAGAATCCAGTAGTATATGCTTGTTCAGAAACTTCTACTATAAAGTTTTGTGTTGGATCATATATGAAAGGAGTTGTTAAACTTATTTCAACCCAATTTCCAGCACCTGTGTTGGTGATTGTATAACTAGGAGCATTCAAACAGGTAGTTAACCCAGTAGTAACAAAGGGACCAGTTGTAAAGGTGGTTAATGTTGAATAACCCATCCTTACCATTAAATTAGTAAATGTAAAAGGTACTGCTGAAGCAGATGACGTTCTAAAATAAATCTTAGTTATTTTTCCTCTTTTGTTTGCAGTTGGAAAGTTGGAAGGAAAATACAACCATTGAACTTTATTAGATGAGGTCGATCCAAAAGGAAAACTATTTGCTGTTCCAGTACCTGTTTTGTAATGAGGTGGAAGTTGAGCAAAAACATCCTGTGTGAATACACTAATTAATAAAATAATTGCAATGAATGCTGGTCGAAAAATGAAATGTAAAACTTTTTTCATAGTATGGAATTTTTGATTTTATTTCAATTACTCATTTTAGAATTATTCAATTTCGTCTAAAATATTTATAGTAATAGATTTTAAATTTATGCTATTAAAAATAGATAATCAAGTACTTAGAACATGTTTTTTTGAAAAACGCCAAATACACTAAAATTTTGAGGGTTTTAAACTAAAAATTTTTTGGGTTTTAGTGTAATCCTCTTACATTTTACTACTTTTTAATCATTTTGACTAGAAACAGGGTTCTATTTGAGAATCTCTATTGAATTGTAAATAATTATTTTCACCACAAAAAAAGGGCATCGTCAATGACGATGCCCTTTTAAATTTTTAATTAGATCTTCTTATCTATTCGCGATATCAATCACTCTCAAGATAGCTACTTTACCTTCTACGATTAAACGTATCATGTAAACACCACTTGCATTTTGATTATCGGTATTTGTAAAGTCATACTCATGTTTACCTGCAGCTTGGAATTCTGAAGTTGCAATTGTATTTACTTTTCTACCAATCATATCGTAAACTTCTAAGGTTACATTAGCATCTGTAGGTAAGATGTAATTGATCTTAGTATTTCCAGCGAAAGGATTCGGTGCTGCAATTAATCTGAAGATTTTTGCAAAATCGTTTCCTAATCCAGTTACTTGGATAGTATCCACATTTACTGAAATACAACCAGTTGAAACATTAGTAACTGTTAAGGTTACAAAATATTGACCTGGTGTAGAGAATAAATGTGTTGGTGTAGCTAAGCTAGAAGTATTTGATGGACTACTAGGGTCACCAAAGTTCCAGTTATAGCTATTTCCAGCAATCTGAACTGCATTGAATTTAACTTGTTGTCCTTTTGAAGTATCCACTACTTGAGTAGTATAACTTGCATTAGGAATAGCTTTATTAGTTACAACCATTGCATCAGAAGCAACGCAACCACCAACATTAGTTACTTGTACAGAATAAGTTCCTGCTAAGTTCACACTAATTGTTTGAGTTGTTGCACCTGTTGACCATAAGTAAGTAGAACCAACGTTTCCTGCATCTAATGTAATTAGATCAGATGTACAGATATCTCTATCAACACCTAAGTTAACAGTTGGAGCAGCTTTACCAGTAATTACAATAGTATCTTTTGCAGCACAACCACCAGCGTTAGTTACTTGAACAATATATGTTCCAGCAGCGTTCACTGTAATTGTTTTAGTTGTAGCACCAGTTGACCATAAGAATGATGCACCTGCATTACCAGCATCTAATACTGTAGTTGTACCTGGACAAATTGAAGCGTCTGGGCCTAATGAAACAGTAGGAGCTACTTTGTTAGTAATAACAACTGTATCCATTAATGTACATCCACTTAATGTATTTACAATAACACTATAACTTCCAGCTAAACCAGCTTGAATTGTTTTAGTTGTAGCACCAGTTGACCATAAGTAAGTTGAACCTGGGTTACCAGCATCTAATGTTACTGGTGAACTAGCACAAATTGATTGGTCAGTACCTAAATTAACTGTACCTGGAGCAACTGAAATTACTGTAATTGTATCTTCACCTACGCAACCACCAGCATTTAATACTGACACGCTATAGGTTCCAATTGTATTAACTGAAATTGTTCTTGTTGTAGCACCTGTTGACCATAAGTAAGCTGTGTGTGAACCAGCATCTAAAGTAATAGTACCACCTGTACATAAATCTCTATCGGCACCCAATGAATAAACAAAGGCTGGAACAGAAACCAAGTCAATTGAATCCGTTGCTGTTAATTTAGCTTCGTTTGAAACAATTACTTTGTATTTACCAGGGTTAGCAGCAATTACAGTTCTAGTTGTTCCGAATGGAGATCCATTGAATGACCACACATAAGAAGCACCTGGATTACCTGCATCTAATGTTCTTGCAGAAGTTCCGCAAATTGAACCAGTTGCTGGTCCGATATCTACAGTTGGTGGAGCAATTGCATTAACTAATACAGTATCCCTACTTGTACAAATACCATTTGAAGAAGTAGCTACATAAGTATATACACCTAAAGTTGGATGTACAGGAGTTGTAATTTGACCACCAACAACAGGAGCAGTTAACACACCACCAGTCCAAGTAATTGTTGAACCTGAAGGTAATGTAGGCAAACCTGGATTAGTAAATCCAATTGACACTGGAGTTGCTGGCGAACCAGTTACCCAATTTGAATTACTATTTAAATCTGAGCCTTGTAAAGTTGCTCCTGCAATTCCTGAAGGACTGGTTACACCAGATCCACTCCAATCACCTGAAGTAACACCATTTGCAGAAGTAAATGTATATGCGTTTGTTGCAACCGCATCAACAATAACACCTGTTGGATCCATTAAGATAAAGCCCATGCTAGTTCCAGATCCAGGGAAGAATCCCATTCCTGAAGCAAATACTGCATTAGCAATATCTGTAGTTCCAGAGTTAAAGTTAACTACTGCTACTCCACCTGGTTGAACAATTGATCCAGCAGGGAAAGTAAATGATGCACTTGAAGCTCCTTCTAATTGAATTTTGAAGCCACTTAAATTAGCAGCAGCAGAACTTAAATTTGAAATCTCTAAGTTGTCATCATACATTAATGTTGGCAAATAACTTGGCCAAGTACAATTCGAACCATTACTACCGCAACCACCAGTATAGTTAAAGAAGTTAAATTCTGAAATTCTAAATGGTCTGTCTAAAGTAGTATTAGCTGATAAAGTAGCTGTTTGTCCAGCACCTACATATTTATCATTTCCAGCACTTACATAGAAGTACTCATCTTGATAAATTCTTGATGCACTATTTGCAACGTTTTTACGTGCGCTATTATCTTTTGCTTTGATATTGAATGAAATAGTTGCTCTTCCTTGTGGAGGAATAGTACCAGAATAACTAGCACCCACACCATGAGTCATTAATATTTGTGGTTGTGTAGCGCCGTTTCTTTTCCATGAAATCCATACACTATCAACACCTGTTGTATCAGATACTAAGGCAGTGATATTATGCGATACCGCAGTACATTGTGAATCTGGTGTTAAAGTAACACTAGCAATGTTTGGTGGGTAATAATCACCAGGAGGCGGAGGAAGAATATTAATTTGATAATCTTCAGTTTCACCCCAAGTATAAGTAGCACATGGTGGCAAAGTAGAATCTGCAACAGTTACTTCTGTAACAACTACACGCATAATTGTATAGCCTGTTAAAGCAGTGATAGGAACAGTAAATGTACCTGCAACTGTTCTGCTTGAACCTTGAGGAGAGAAACCTTTGTAAGCTCTTTCACCTGGTAAATCAAACACTCCATTTCTGTTGTAATCGATAAAGGCATTTACAGTTGTATTATAAGTATTAACTACTTTGTTAATGATTTTTATTTCAATGGTTTGTGGAATTTCTTTTTGAGCTTTCATTCCCAACAATCCAGTAAAATTATTGTATAACTCAGTTGATGCAGCATTGTTATTAGGAGCAATATTATTTGCTCCTGTATTATTCACGAAATTACCAACCGTTAATTGACCCAAATCTTCATCATCAGGACTTGTTGCAGCAGAAATACATGTCGAGAATGGGAAATCTTTCACTATTCTACCACCTGTAATTGCTTTAACAGTAGCTGTAGTTCTTGCACCTTGAACAGTAACATCAATGAATTCACCATCAATTACGTTCAAGTTTGGTGCACCACCAGCAACATCATATGTTAACCAGAAATGGTTTACACCTGGTTTCAATGTGCGTGATCCGTTAAATGTAATGGTATCTGTTAATGAATTATTAACTGCACCAAACTGGTTGATCGCTAGGAAGTTTGAATCAGAACCAGTAAAGAATACTTTAGCATTTAAGATATCTCCTAATGCTGTGGTACCTGTTGATCTGAAACGAACTCTTGTTGCAGTTGGATTAACTCCTGTACCCACAGTTACTTTACCACCAACAATCACATTCGTAACAGTACCTGAATAAACTGGCACAGCATTGTATGGTTGTCTTGCTTCAGCCCCTGTTACTAATGCATAAACATTGATTTGTTTATTTCCAACAGGTGAAGTAATTAATGGAGTACTTGGTGTTCCTGAAATGGTAATTGCAGAACATGATGCATCTAAATTGTTTCCAATTGTTGCACCAGCTGCGATATCATAAGTTAACCAGAAATAGTTTGTATCAGGTAATAACAATTGATTACCAGCAATACTGAATGATGCAGAAGCTGTTCCTGAACCAAATAATGTAGTAGGTGCAAATGTTTTGCTATTTCCTGTATAATATAATTTTGTTGAAGTGATATCAGCAAAGTTAGTAGTACCTGTACCCGATAAGGCAAAGTTAGTAGCTACTAAAGT
This sequence comes from Sphingobacteriaceae bacterium, assembly GCA_965279595.1. Lineage (GTDB taxonomy): Bacteria > Bacteroidota > Bacteroidia > Sphingobacteriales > Sphingobacteriaceae > CAIKLP01. The sequence goes on along the minus strand of OZ257246.1, from coordinate 901,182 downwards.
ATTGGTATAACCATTTGTAATTACTGGGATTTTAACAATGATATCATTGGTAGCACCAGGTAATACCGGAATACTATCTTGCACAACATCTGTTGACGTTAAAGTCATTAAAGGCGCAGGTAAAATGTTTACTGTATAATCTTCAGACTCACCATAACTTACGGTCTCGCAAGCTTTTGGAGGATTTGATGCATTATACGAAACCCTTACTCTCAACCTAGTATTACCAGGAGTTGATACAAATGGTGTTTTAAATGGTAATTGATAAGTTGCCGTTGCAGTTGTACTTAAAGTAACGGGAACAGAAGCTAAAATTTCTGAAGTTTCTAATTCACCATTCACATTATAGTCAATCCATGCTGTTGCAGAAATTCCTGTCAAGGTAAATGATGACGGAGGAACTGTTACTGTCAATGTATCCTTATTACCAGGCAACAATGAAGGAATTGCCACATTAATACTATCAGCATAGTTAGTATAATATGGAATACCAGCAGGAGTACCACTTGCATTATTTAATGTTTTTAATTTAACACCTGAAATACGTCCATAGTTAGTTGTGAAACTAATTTGTGGTGTACAATATTTCAATGTAACAGTGATATAAGATGTTCTAACTAATGAATCTTTACCAGCACCATTGCTTGCAATTAATTTTACAGTATACAAACCAGCAGCTGTAAACTTAACTTTTGTGTTTCTTGAAGAATCTGTGTAACCAGTTTCATAAGCTACTGTATTAGGACTAAACACCCATTTCCATTTATCAGGGAAATTAGTTGAATGATCAGTGAAAGTAACCACATTTGAAACACCTGCACTTGCAAATAAAGTATCAGAAGTAAAGCTAACCACTGGTTTAACAGCTGGAACAACAACTACATTTACCGAATCCAATACAGTACAAGTACCATTGTTTCCAGATAAAACATATTTATAAGTACCAGCACCAGTTGTTGGTTGAGCTAATGGGTTTCTAATAGTTGGTGTTAATACATTACCACCAGTTGATGAAGTCCAGTTTAAAGTAACAGAAACCGGTTGACCTAAAATAAAGTTCGGTCTGTTGCTACTTGTTCCAATACCTGTTACAGTTGAAGCACAAACACCAGCAGCATCAGCATAATAGTATACACCAGATACATGAGGAGTAGTAGAATATTTAACTGTTTGAGATCCATTCCAGTTACTGTTATTGAAACATGTTTCTATAACCACATTTGAAACACCATCCCATTGGAAAGGAGTTTGGAATATATGTGTGTTAATAGCTGGTGATTGAATTACATAAGAAGGTGTTGTATAAACTTGTGTTAAACCTGTTATGTAAGTTGTTGTTAAAGCAGTTGCTGTAGTATGCTTCATCGAAATCGTGAAGTTATCCAAGTTCATAGTGGTAGTTTTAGCTAACACTTCTAAACCTAAAGTTGTAATTGGTCCTGCAATAAAACCTTGAGCTGATAATTCAGCAGCTGTAAACAAGAACTGGCATTTATTTGCCCAGAAAGTTGTATAGTATGGATTTGGCATACCAGTAGTTGTTAAAGTACCAGTTCCAAAAGTTTTTTCAGCACTTGGTAAATTAGCATCTAATTGCACTTTACTTCCTGCTGCGATTGTGTCTTTTCCAACAACAATTGCATCTACAAAGAAGGTAGCATCTATATAACTTCCACCAGGTGCATTGATTTTGTTTCCGTTAACACTCGCATCACGTCCATAGAATGTGAAATCTACCGTTTGGTTTGCTGGTGCTGCAGGAATTGTTCCTGAAAACAGACCACCACCAATTGGCGACATAATTACTGGAGTTTGAGCAATTTTGTTAACTGAATAACGAATCATTGCAGTGTCAATTCCACTTGGGTCAACAAAAGATGCAGTGATTACGTGTGCTACAGGTACGCAAGCTCCAGATGGAGGATTAATACCTGTATTTTTATTAAATGTAATTACTGGTGCAGCTATGTCTCCAAGGTTTCTAACACCATCGAATTCATCTGCTCCAATATCAAAAGCAACAGCTCCACCTTGAGTAGATCCAACTGGACCAGGGCGAAGGTTACCATCATAATCATAATTTAAACCAGCAATAGTAGCACCATTTGATTCTAATAAAGTTGGGTTTGCACCCGATGCAATATGTAAATCAGCAGAGTCAACAAATACTGGTTGTTCAGTAAATGAATTTAAATCTTTACCAGTTGCAGTAGCAAAAGATGCGAAGTCATTATAGTTTACTGCACCTATTGCACCAGCAAAACTACTTGTACCTGCTACACCTGCGTTGATGTAATAAATATTGTTATTTAATTGAGTAACTTGAGAAGCAGCACCTGCTAACACAAGTCCCCATGTTTTGAATGTTCCTGTAGCATTTCTATTGATAATAGTACAAGACATTACGTTATTTCTGATATCTAATCCAGTAACACTTGATGCAAAATACATAGCCGCATGGTGATTTTCACCGTTACGATTTGTAGTGCTGTTCAAATTAATAGTATTGTTATAGATATAATAGTTACTACCAGTACCTAACATTCTAATACCTACCGCACCGTCACCAGTTAACGAGTTCCAACCATCTCCTTTTAAATTAGAAATGAAGTTGTTAGCAATTGTGTCAAATGCACTTGCTCTGTTAGCTGGGAATGTAATTCCTTTACCAGTATATCCACCTGTACCGGTATACTTAATTTCATTGATATTATTGCCAGAAATCATACTGTTAATAAAATCAGCTCCATTGATAATGATACCCGTTGGATTTGTAGTAGTTGTTAATATATTGTAAATTCTATTTCCTGTAATTTTCGCTCCATCAGCACCAGTAACCTGGATACCATTGAATCGAATATAGTTCGTAGATTCTACTGAACCGATTTCATTGTTCTTAATTCTTAATCCATTTAATAAACCATTAACACCATTTAGTGATAATGTTCCACCAACCCAAATACCGAAGTGAACTCTTTTAATTTCGTTACCTTCAATAGTTACGTTATCGTGGTTGTTACCAGATGAGCCAATCGAGTTACCATTTAAACTAACTCCATAAACCCCAGTACCAGAAGCACCTCCGATAATTACACTATTCTTGATTTGAACATCTGTACAACCATTTGAAGTAGCAGCATCATATAATTGAATTACAGAAGATGTACCAGTATTGTTATTCACAAACACTAAGTATCTACCTGTTCCTAAGAAACTACCATCAATAGTTACACGGTCAGCTTGACGTAAACGAATCATACCTCCAGCAAATGAACCGATAATTGAATCGATTGCAGCTGCACTTGGAACAATAGATAAACGGTATCCACCAACACCTTCTTCAGTGTATTCTCTTAATTCATTTGCACCAGTTTCAGCTAAGTTTGAAACAATAGAAGCAGTTACATTTTGTGTCATTACACCTGCGTTTACAGCTGCAAATAATCCACCCGGTCCAGAGATTGAAGGATATGTTCCACCAGTACCAACTGTTACTGCTGCTGGAATAGCTGCTGCAACTATATAACTGTTTAGTGTACCTGTAACAGGGAAATTAACTGCTTGCAAATCAACAGTTGCTGCAGCCGATGCTATCACTGCTGAATTGATTCCAACATTTGGAGTAACAGCTAAATCTTGCGCTGCAAAGAAATATTCTAAAGTATCACCAGTTACAATTGTAGGATTACACAATGCATAATCAATTGTAAATGCAAAAGGTGTTACCGCATTTGTTGCTTCAGTATATTTCCATCCGGGTGTTGCATTGGTATTGCCATTATAAGCATTATCAACAGAAGCATTAGATTTTTTACGATAGTAAATTCTAGGCTTTGAACCAGCAGAAACATTTACTCCACTAGGGTCCAAAATAGAAACATCAGTTACCGAACGAGTCGCAGCTAATGATGCATTTTTGAATGGTGTGAATGCGATAACTGGTCCTACAACATCAGTAGCAGCAGTAAAAGCACCCTCATCAGCCCCAACATCAGGGAAATTTGCATTACGTGCATTTCCATCAATGTCAGTAGTAATTGACGCAACTGCAACCCCACCTGATTCAACTTTTGTGCCCGTTGCTGGGTTAATGTGTAAATCATAAGGTACAGTTGTTGTGTTTACAAAAGGAACATCTTCTGTTCCAGATGCTGTTTCACGTGGATACATTCTTGATCTGTATTGAACAATTGTTGTATCCGCATTGGTACCGTTATAGAAAATTACTCTTCTTGCACTTGGAGTACCAGAATAATAAATATTTCCATTATTTGAAGTTGAAACACTGGTTAAAGTTGTAAAATTATGTCTTACAGCTGAAGCATAACCTGTAGTTCCAGTTTGAGTTGATTTATTTACAACAATATTATTTTGTAAAGTAACAATAGGTGTTGTTGAAGTTATATTGATACCAGTTGTACCTAATATTGCACCAGTACTTGTTGAATTTAAAAATATACTGTTATGTCTGAAATTCTGAGTTGTTCCACCAGAAATAGTAGCACCAATAAATTGGTTTGTTCCACTTGTTGCTGCTGCTCTTAAATCAGAAACCGTATTATTATAAGTGTTAATTGTAGTACCACCAGACAATACCATACCGGTCATTGTTGCTGAAGATAAACCACCACCTACCAATGTGGTAATTTTATTATTATAAATATTAGCTAAAGTACCTGCTGAGTTTGATAATCCAATAAACGCACCACCATAGGTAGCACCTGGATTATTATACAGTGAGTCTAAAGTATTATTATAAATGTTTTTTACATCACCTGTATTTGAAGACAACAACATAGTAGTCGTACCTGTTGAAGTTCCTGTTGTGTTTTTTCTAACTGTATTATTATAAATGTTAGAAACTAAACCAGAAGAAGTAATCGATATGAAATTTGTGGTTGCAGATCCTGCGGTAGTTTGCAAACGATCATTACCTGTTAACAAGTTATCATAAACATTCCAAATACTACCAGCAGTAGTGTTTGTTCCTGATAAAGCCATGTAATTAATAGTTGCCGTTGCAGTACCGCCAGTACCACCACCAAAACTATTGTTTTTAATTACGTTACCTCTAATAGTATAATTGTAAACACCTCCTGATGAGTTAAACATCGTAGTTGTACCAGTAGTCATTAAAGGAGAGGAAACGTTTTGAATTGTATTTCCTATTGCAGTACAAATATTATTTATACCTGATCCACCACCAACAATACTAATACCGATTAAAGTATTTGAAGTTCTTGAAGTAACAAGAGTTACAGTATTACTATCAATATTAAATTGTGAGTTGGTACCTGAAGAAAAAATTAGCCCTGTTACAGAACCAGTATTTGAAGCAGTAACTGCAACCGTAGCATTATTATTAATAACGTTTTTAATAACTTTCAACGAGTCAACGTTAGTTGTAAAAATTCCGTAATGTTGACTGCTATTGTTACCGAAACCTGTAACTGAGTTATCTCTAATAGTAATGAAATGATCTAAGAATTGATATGGTAAAGTAAAGTCACCATAACCATTTGTATATATACCACTATGCACATTGTACACCGTGTTATTTTGAATAGTAATATTTTCACTTCTACCAGTTCTTGCTGTTACAGTTTGACCAGCACCAGCAGTATCTGTATTAGACAAAAATATACCAATCGAGTTGGTTACTGTTCTATCTAAAGTAACAGTGTTATTTTTAATCGTAACATTCTTACAAGCATTCGTTGCTGTTTTAGCAAGGAAAATTCCGTAATCTGTTTTTTGCGCTCCTGTGTATGCAACATTATCTTGGAAAGTTAATCCGTCGATAGTTACATAATCAGAACCATAAATGGTTAAGGCCGCATCACCACGACTAGAACCTAGGGTTCCTGGTGCTGCGATAATACCAGCTGCAGGTACGATGATTGGACTTGCGCCCACACCCGACTTCTGGAAAACAATTGGGTTTGCTGCTGTTCCAGTAGCTGTTAATAATAACCTTCCTGTTTCATTGAAGGTTGCACCAGCGGCTACGTTAAACGTAACCCCACCAGAACCTACACCTTTTGAATTCAACGAATCAATCGCTGCTTTGAAAGTGGTGTAGTTGCTCGCACCAGATCCTGCTGGATCAATGGTTAAGGTTCCTGACAAACCTTGTGCGAACGAAGCAGTGGATAAGAAAATGCCTAGTATTACTAGAAAGACATTTTTCACAAGCTTGTAGAAGTTTACACTCATAAAAATAAAATTTAATTTGAATTATAGTTTAGTACAATATGGTATTAGAAAACATAAAGCACAATTCTCGTGCCGAGAACTGAGCGCATAGTATGCCCCTAAGAATTCGCAATTTAAAGATTTGAATATCAATCGCAAATTTTTTTTGTTTTTTTTTGATTTAATTGTGTTTGAACAAGTATTTGTAATTTGTGTACAGATTTTTAGTCCTTTATAATCACCTTGTTATTTGGAATCATTCTAAGTTGTTTTCGGTTGATTCTACTTGATTTGTACATTGGTTAATACAGCAATCTTATAAAATTGATCTTTCTAAATAAATACCTTTTTGAAGATAATATTAGAATTGAGGTTTGATAATATTATACGGATTTACTGAAGATTCATTTCTCAATTAATCCTTTCGAATTAGAAATTTTGAAATCTGTATTTAATCCTAATAAAACGAGAGGAACATTTAATTTTCTGTTAATTTCCTTTTCCTAATTTTTCAATTTAGAATAACAAAAATTTACAAGTGCTTTATATAATTTCAAAAATTAAAATAGCGTAATTTCTTTTTGTTTTTCTTAATAAAAACATTCATTCTAACCAATTCTTTTTTACAATTTCTAAATCATTAGGCAACTCATATGAAAAGAAATTTTTAAATAAATTAACCTTCCTAGTTTTAAATTACTGAATAGTATAGAAAATATAATTTATTCTTTTAATCAAAGATTTGCAATAACCTTTCACACACAAAAGGATCATAAACATTTAAAAGGATATGGTTCAAAAAAGAGTTTTCAACATACTCAATGACATATGTAATCAACATTTCTATAATTTATTCCATAATAAAAATCACAATGAAAAACAACTTTATGAAACAACTTGGCTTACATTTTCAAAATGCTTAATCGAAATAAGATATCATTATTGTTAACCAATAATTCTAATTATCTATTGGATTATTAGCTATATCATATTACACTTCAACCAATAACAATCCAACATTTTCTTAGGAAATCTATTTCGTGCTAATTCTTATTCTTTTGAAAATCTTTTGAACGAGTTTCTGGTTTGATAAAAGACGGCACTCAATTATTAGTGAATTCTATATGTCATTTATAATTTAAATAATAAACCTAGTACTTGTTTTAAGATCCATCTAATTTTCAAAATCCATTGCCATTTTCCGTTTAATCACTATCATAAAAACAAACATTGAATATAAAGCATTTCAAAAACATCCAAGTATATTCTTTTACAGTAATGGTTTATTGTTAGAGATGCTATTTGTTGATTTAATATATTCATTGTAATTCTAATTGTTAATCAATAATCCATTTCAATTAAGTCTAAAATAAATAGGGAGTGATTTCTAATAGGCTATAAACAATTCTCCTTTGTTGAAATCGAAATGGCTTGTTCCACGTGAAACCAATATAAATATCTTTTATATTATCTTTGTCAAGTTCCACGTGAAACAATAATAAACAATAGAAGATGAATTCATCATATGATGTGATAGTAGTGGGTGCCGGACATGCCGGATGTGAAGCTGCTGCTGCTGCTGCAAATTTAGGGTCAAAAGTGTTACTCATTACCATGAATATGGGCGTTATTGCTCAAATGTCTTGCAATCCGGCTATGGGTGGCGTAGCAAAAGGACAAATTGTAAGAGAAATAGATGCAATGGGAGGTTATTCTGGCTTAGTAACAGACAAAAGTACTATCCAATTTAGAATGCTAAACCGATCAAAAGGACCAGCAATGTGGAGTCCAAGAGCCCAAAACGATAGAATGCGTTTTGCAGAAGAATGGAGATTAGCCTTAGAAAGAACACCAAATGTTGACTTTTGGCAAGATATGGTATCGGAATTAATCATTGAAAAAGGAACAGTTGTTGGAGTTAAAACTAGTTTAGGTATCAGTTTTAATGCAAAAGCTGTAGTATTAACCAATGGAACTTTTTTAAATGGTGTAATTCATATAGGAGAAAAGAGGTTTGGAGGAGGAAGAACTGCAGAAAAAGCAGCAACAGGATTAACAGAACAATTAGTTTCTATAGGTTTTGAATCTGGCAGAATGAAAACTGGAACTCCACCAAGAGTTGATGGAAGAAGTTTGAATTATGATTTAATGGAAGAACAAAAAGGGGATGATGAGGTTGGAAGATTTTCTTATAAGAACATTGAATTACCTAAAGAACAAAGAAGCTGTTATATTACCTACACTAATGATGAGGTACATGATATTTTAAGAGAAGGCTTTGAAAAATCACCCATGTTTAGTGGAAGAATAAAAGGACTTGGACCTAGATATTGCCCATCAATTGAAGATAAAATTAACAGATTTGCAGAAAGAAACAGGCATCAACTATTTATAGAGCCAGAAGGATGGAACACAGTAGAGATATATGTGAATGGATTTTCAACTTCTTTACCAGAAGACATTCAACTAAAAGCACTTCAAAAAGTACCAGGATTTGAAAAAGTAAAACTATTCAGACCAGGATATGCTATTGAATACGATTACTTTCCACCAACCCAATTAGGTTTAACATTAGAAACAAAACAAATTCAAAATTTATATTTCGCAGGACAAATTAATGGAACAACGGGTTATGAAGAAGCTGCTTGTCAAGGTTTCATTGCAGGTATAAATGCACATAGGAAAATAAATCAAATGGAGGATTTGATTATGAAAAGATCAGAATCTTATATTGGTGTTTTAATTGATGACCTAGTTACCAAAGGAACTGAAGAACCTTATAGAATGTTTACATCAAGAGCAGAACACAGATTATTACTACGCCAAGATAATGCTGATATCAGGTTGACAGATATAGCACATAAATTAGGATTGGCAGATGATGAAAGAATGAATAGGGTTACTGAAAAAATTAATAAAACAGATGCCATTATTAAATACTTGAAAGAAAAAAGCATTGATCCATCATCAGTAAATCAAATACTCCTTGATAAGGAAACAAATGAAATTCCACATAGTGTAAAAATTATTAGCTTATTACTAAGACCTCAAATAAATTTATTAGATCTAGCAAAAGCAGATTCAGAACTTCAGAATTTATTAAATAATACAGATTCAGAATTTATTGAACAAGCTGAAATAAAAGTAAAATATGAAAGCTACCTTGAAAAGGAAATGGAAATGGTTCAGAAAATGAAAAACTTAGAAGAAAAATTAATCAACCCAAACTTTGATTATTCATTATTGAATTCACTTTCCAAAGAAGCTCGAGAAAAGCTACTAAAAATAAAACCAAGAACTTTAGGCCAAGCATCAAGAATTTCAGGTGTTTCACCTGCAGATGTTAGTGTTTTAATGGTACATATGACTAATTAATTACAAATCAACTAGTTACAGAAAATTTTAGCTGCTTCTTAATCTGCGCTAGGATTCAAAAACTTAAGTGAATCCAACATAATTATTAAAAAACGATCTGAATAGCTTAAAACCTTTTAAAATGCGAATAAAAAGAATTGTCTTATTTCACAACCCATTATTACTAATCCTTGCACTATTTTTGTCATCATGTGCAAATATGTTAGCACCAACTGGTGGACCAAAAGATATACAAGCTCCGGTAATTAAAAAATCAGTTCCAGAAAATAACAGTACCAATTTTAAAAGTAAAACTATTGAACTAACATTTGATGAATACATCATTCTTAAAGACCAAGATCAACAAGTAATATTTTCACCTGAAACAGCAGCAAAAATAGAACTCAAAAAAAAAGGTAAAAAGCTTCAAATTAAAATAAACGGTGAGCTACAAAGTAATACTACTTATATAATAAATTTTGGAGATGCAATAATTGACTATGCTGAATCAAACAGTAAAAGAGATTACCAATATGTATTCTCAACAGGAGAAACTTTAGATTCCTTAAAAATAAGTGGCACAATTAAAGACGCATATAAAGATTTACCAGAAGCTGAAATGTTAGTTGCTCTTTATACAAATACAATAGATTCAAATAATATAAAAAGTAAACCAGCTTATACAGTTAGATCTGATAAAGAAGGAAAATTCCAATTCAGCAATTTAAAAAAAGCTGAATACACAATTCTTGCATTGAAAGAAACAAATAACAATAAAATATTTGATAGCAATGATGAATTAATAGGGTATAAAGAAAATTCAATTCTGTTAAACTCAGACACTTCATTAAGTCCAATTTATATATTTAAGGAAATACCAACAGAAGCAAAAATCAAACAAAAAGAATTAAAAGATCAAAAACTAAGTATTCAATTTAATAAGAAAATAAAAAACCCAATAGTTAAAAATTTATTAAAAGACAATATACTTACCGTAAAAAAAATAAACACAGATTCATTAGATATTTATTTTTTAGAAGATATAGATAGTGCTAATATTGAAATATTAGCAGAAAATTATACAGATACAATTCTCATTAAAAAAACGAAATCAAAAAAGAAAAAAGAATTTCAACTATTAATAAACAACAATCAAAAAGCTTTAGAACCATTGATTATAAAGGCTTCTGATCCTTTTGAAATCTATAAAATTGATTCAATTTATCTATATTCAGATACTAACAAAATAGATTTATCAAGAAATATTAAACAAATAAATTCAAATGAAATATCAATCAATTATTCATTTGAAAAAAAAATAAAATATAAACTGTGTTTAAAGGATAGTTCATTTCTAAATTATTTAAAAGTCCCAAACATCATTAATATTACGCCTTTAAATATTTTAACAGAAGAAGACTTAGGAAATTTAGAATTGACTATTAAAAATAAAAATTTTAATACCATAATTGAATTGGTTAATGAAAGTGAAAAAATAATCATGAGAACTACTTCAAATTCAACCAACATAGCATTCAAAAATATTCCTGCAGGAACTTATACATTAAGATTTATTGATGATGAAAATAATAATGGAATTTGGGACACAGGAAATTTTAACAAAAAAATTCAGCCAGAAAAAATAAATTATTATCCAACACCTATTAAAATAAGAGCTAACTGGGATTTAGAATTATCCTACCTGTAAATTAAAACCAAGTAGAATATAACTGGTAATTAATTGGAAGTTGATCAAGCAATTTCCGCTGCTCATCAGAAATTGGTTTAATTTTTTTTGCAGGAGATCCTGCATAAATATAACCTGATTCACAAATCATATTCTCCAAAACAATAGCACCAGCTGCTATAATGCAATAAGGCTCCACAACTGCATGATCCATTACAATAGCACGCATACCAATTAATACATTATTCTTAATAGTGCATCCATGTACAATTGCTAAATGACCAATAGAAACATCATCACCAATAATTGTTGCAGCTTTTTGATAAGTGCAATGAATCATTGCCGCATCTTGAATATTTGTACGAGTTCCAATTTGTATTGAATTAACATCACCTCTTATCACGGCATTAAACCATACACTACAATTTTCACCTAATTTAACATCACCAACAATTGTAGCATTCTCTGCAACAAAAACACTCTCGGGAATAATTGGTTCTATTCCTTTAACAGATTTAATTAATGCCATATTAAAGTCCTAATTTTTCAGAAATATTTAACATACTTATTATTGGTAATCTTGCTTTTTCTATCAAATCATTTGACAATAAAACTTCTGGTTTTTCATACTTCATACATAAATAAATTTTTTCTAAAGTATTCAATTTCATATGTGGACAATCATTACAAGCACAATTAGAATTTGGTGGTGCTGGAATAAAAGTTTTTTCTGGCGAAGATTTTATCATCTGATGAATAATACCAGATTCAGTAGCAATAATAAACTCCTTAGCTTTAGATTGAATAGAATACTTTAATAAACCAGTTGTAGAACCAATAAAATCTGCTTGTTCTAAAACAGCTTCTTCACATTCAGGATGTGCTAATAATAAAGCATCAGGATGTCTGTTTTTTAATTTAATAATTTTCTCTTTAGAAAAAATTTCATGAACCATGCATGCACCATCCCATAAAACTAATTCTCTTCCAGTTTTCTTGCTAACATATGCACCCAAGTTTTTATCCGGCGCAAAAATTATCTTTTGACTTAATGGTAAACTTTCTACAATCTGTATTGCATTTGAAGAAGTACAAACAATATCAGACAATGCTTTAATTTCTGCTGAACAATTAACATAAGTAATAACTAAATGATTTGGATATTTCTTTTTAAACTCAATAAAATCACTAGCTAAACAAGCATCAGCTAAAGAACATCCCGCTTTTAAATCTGGTAATAAAACTTTTTTATTTGGTGATAAAATTTTTGCAGTTTCAGCCATAAAATGAACACCTGCAAAAACAATAATATCAGCTTCTGTTTTTGCTGCTTGTTGAGATAAACCTAAACTATCTCCTATATAATCAGCGACATCTTGAATATCTGGTTCTTGATAATAATGTGCTAAAATAATTGCATTCTTTTCCTTTTTTAATATTTCAATTTCTTCAAATAAATTTAATGAAGGATCAATAGGAATATCTAAATATCCTTTTGATTTTAATTCTTCTTCAATTTTAAATTCAATTTCCATATTCAAATGTGAAAATTATTAACGGTATAATAAAATATCATTTCTTTTTAAAAAAATATTGGTGATGATGATGAGGCTGTTGGTAACGTTGGTAATTCTTCAAAATTAGAACTTAAAAGAAGTTGTAAGAAATTACCAACAGCTTATTAACAAATTAAAACACTTATATGCTTGAAAAAGAAAACAATAACAACTTGTTAATTAATGTTAGTTATTTTACCGTTAATAACCAATTAGGCGTATTTTTGTTAATTAAATGTAGAATCAGCATACGAATCAATGTATAAATAGAGGATAACTTTGTAAATGCTGATTGATAATTTAATTGTTAGCAATTTGTTTACATTCTATTCACACTAAAAATACAGTTGTTAACAAAGTTAACTAATAAACAAAAGCAATTATGAAAACAACAGATTACTTGGTAATAGGTTCTGGAATTGCTGGATTAAGTTTTGCACTTAAAGCTGCAAATCATGGTAAAGTATGTATTGTTACAAAATCAAGCGAAGATGAATCAAATACAAAGTATGCACAAGGAGGTGTAGCTGTAGTTATTGACAAGTCAGACTCTTATGAAAAGCATATTGAAGACACTTTAATTGCTGGAGATGGCTTATGTCTTGAAGCCATTGTTGAAATGGTTGTAAAAGAAGGCCCTGAGCGGATTAAAGAAATTGTAGCCTATGGGACAAATTTCGACAAGGACATAAAAGGGGATTATCATTTAGCGAAAGAAGGTGGGCATTCAGAACACAGAGTACTACATTTTAAAGACATCACTGGTTATGAAATTGAAAAAGCATTGCTCAATAAAATTCACCAACACCCCAACATAGAAATATTGAGTCATTACTTTGCCCTTGAAATAATTACAGAACATCATTTAGGTCAAAGCATTAATAAAACATCCAATATATCATGCTATGGTATTTATGCACTAAACACCATAAGCGGACAAGTAGAAAAAATAATATCCAAAATCACATTGATGGCATCGGGAGGTGCTGGACATATTTATAGCACAACAACGAATCCTGTAATTGCAACTGGCGATGGTGTTGCAATGGTTTATAGAGCAAAAGGAAAAGTGAGAAATATGGAATTTATTCAGTTTCACCCAACTGCGTTATATAACCCTGGTGAATATCCTAGTTTTCTAATTTCGGAAGCCGTACGAGGACATGGTGGAATTTTGAAAAACAAAAAAGGAGAAGCATTCATGGATAAATATGATTCAAGAGCTTCACTAGCTCCTCGCGATATAGTAGCAAGAGCCATTGATGCAGAAATAAAAAAATCAGGTGATGATTTTGTTTACTTAGATATTAGACATATTGCTAAATCAGAATTACTTCAACACTTTCCAAATATTTATGCAAAGTGTTTGAGTATTGGTATTGATATGAGTAAGGAATTAATTCCAGTGGTACCTGCAGCTCATTATATGTGTGGAGGAATTTTGGTAGATGAAAATGGTAAATCTTCAATTCATCAATTATATGCTTGTGGGGAATGTGCATCCACAGGACTTCACGGCGCCAATAGGCTAGCTTCCAATTCTTTGTTAGAAGCATTGGTGTTTGCGCATAGAAGTTATTTGTCAGCGTCAAATGAAATCAATAGCATAGAAATAAATGTACAAATACCAGATTGGAATGAACATGGTATTACTTTATCAAATGAAGACATTTTAGTTACTCATAATGTTAGAGAGACACAAAGAATTATGAGTGATTATGTTGGTATAGTTCGATCTGATTTTAGATTAGATAGAGCTTTGCGAAGATTAAATTTAATTTATGAAGAAACAGAAACCTTTTATAAAAAAACAAAAGTATCAGTCCAATTGGGTGAACTTAGAAATTTAATTCAAGTAGCATTTTTGGTGATTAAATCAGCAATGATTAGGAAAGAAAGCAGGGGGTTACATTATAATACTGACTACCCAAATAAAAGTATAGAAAAAACAATAGACACAATTTTTTAAAAATAAAAAAACCATCATGTTTGATAATACAGAACGCACAGAAATTTCATTATTAGGAGAGTTTGGTTTAATAGATCATCTTACAAAATCAATAGAGATAAATAATAAAAGTTCAATAAAAGGAATTGGTGATGATGCTGCAATTTTAGATTTTAATAATGAACAAGTTGTTATTTCGACAGATTTATTATTAGAAGGAATACACTTTGATTTAGCTTATGTTCCCTTAAAACATTTAGGTTATAAATCAATAATGGTTAATCTTTCTGATGTTTATGCGATGAATGCCAAACCTACACAGGTGTTGGTTTCCATAGGCTTGTCATCCAAATTTTCACTCGAGGCTATTGAAGAATTATACAAAGGAATGATGTTAGCATGTGATGCTTATGGAGTAGACTTGGTTGGTGGAGATACAAGCTCTTCAAAACAGGGTTTAGTAATTAGTATAACAGCAATGGGTTCTGTTAAAAAAGAAAATGTTGTGCAAAGATCAACTGCATCACAACACGATTTAATTTGTGTTAGTGGCGACTTGGGTGGAGCTTATATGGGTCTTCAGTTATTAGAAAGAGAAAAACAAGTGTTTTTATCAAACCCAAATATTCAACCAGAATTGGAAGGCTATGATTATATTATTGAAAGACAACTAAAGCCAGAAGCAAGAAAAGATATCATTGAATTATTTGAAGAATTAAATTTAATTCCAACTTCCATGATTGATGTTTCTGATGGATTAGCGTCTGAACTTTTGCACTTATGCAAACAATCAAACTTAGGATGTGCACTATACGAAGAAAAAATTCCAATTGACCCTGTAACTATTAATGCAGCTAGAGAATTTAGTTTAGATCCAACAATGTGTGCATTAAATGGAGGCGAAGATTATGAATTACTTTTTACTGTTAAACAAAGCGATTTTGAAAAAGTAAAAGGTCAAATCACACTGTCAATTATAGGTCACATGACAGAATCTTCAGCCGGTTGTAATTTAATTAGCAAAAGTGAAAAGGTACATCCACTACAAGCTCAAGGATGGAACGCATTTAAAGGAAATAATCAATAGATTTTTTTAAACAAGTAAAAAAATCTTTCATTTTAGAAAAAAACCTTAAATTGGATTTGCTTTAAAAAACCCATATGTTTAAATCTTTACTCGCACTCAAAAAAGTACTTGTTTTCTTAGGCTTGGTATTTGTTTTTATATCTACAGCATTTGCTCAAACAGAAAAAGTTACTGGAATAATTAAAGATAAAATCACACGACAAGGAATTTATTCTGCAACAGTCACAATTAAAGGAACAACTATTGGTACCAATACCGATTTTGATGGTCGGTTTACTTTAAATATTGATCTTTCCAAGACACAAACATTGGTGGTATCTTACTTAGGTTATAAGCCCGCAAGTATAACTGTTAATAAATCTAAATTAAACATTGAAGTTTTTTTAGAAGAAAATGTTGTAACCAGTAAAGAAGCAATTGTACAATCATCAAGAATAACAGAAAAACAAAAAGAAGCGCCATTGACAGTTGAGTCGATGGATTTAATTGCAATCAAACAAACCTCAGCTGCCAATTTTTATGAAGGTTTGGGCCAATTGAAAGGGGTTGATTTAACTTCAGCAAGTATAGGTTTTAAAGTCATAAACACACGTGGATTTAATAGTACATCTCCTGTTCGATCTTTACAATTAATAGATGGTGTTGACAACCAAGCACCAGGTTTGAATTTTTCATTGGGAAATTTTTTAGGTTCATCAGAATTGGATGTTCAAAAAGTTGATTTAATTGTAGGAGCAAGTTCTGCATTTTTTGGACCCAATGCTTTTAATGGTGTGATTAATATGCAAACCCGCAACCCCTTTAATAGTCCAGGTTTAACGGTAATGTCCAAAGTTGGTGAAAGAGGATTATTTGAATCAGCTATTCGCTATGCTCAAATATTTAAAAACAAAAATGGGGAAGAAAAATTCGCATATAAATTAAATTTCTTTTATATGCGTGCTTATGATTGGGAAGCAACAAATTTAAATGTCACTCCGCAATCATTAGTAGGGTCAAATAATCCAGGAGGATATGATGCAGTAAATAGATATGGTGATGAAAACTTCGACCCTCGAGGAAATAATGCAACGAGTAAATCTGATAGAAAAAATTTCCCAGGTTTAGGTGTTTGGCATAGACCAGGATATGAAGAAAAAGACATTGTAGATTACAACACCAAAAATTTAAAATTAGGCGCAGCAGCACATTATAAAATCAAAAAACAAACCGAATTAATTTATGCATTCAATATGGGAAATGGTACAACTGTTTACCAAGGCGATAATAGATATAGTTTGAAAGACATTTTATTTTTTCAAAATAGAATTGAATTGAAAAATGAGAAATGGTTTGTTAGAGCTTATTCAACTCACGAAGATGCAGGCAACTCTTATGATGCAGTGTTTACAGCACAATTATTACAAGACTTGCACAAGCCTTCCGCATCTTCCGGAGTAAATCCAATAACATGGAGTGGGGACTATAGAAACTATTGGGGAAATTACATAAGAAGTAGAGTTGAAAATTTACCAGGATATCCACCTAATCCAACTTTCCCAGATCCGTTTGATTTTGATGCAGCCGATTCGGTTTTAAATGTATATCAAGACTCTTTAAAAAAGTGGCACCAAGAGGCAGCCTATTATGCAAACTTAGGTACATCACCTGTTAGTGGTAATCCTATTTTTCAAACTCCATATGGAAATGTCGATCGCTTTGAACCAGGCACAGAAAGATTTGATTCAGCAAGAAATGCAATTGCATCTCGCACTTCATTTACAGAAGGAGGATCTAAGTTTTATGACAAGTCGGCATTGTACCATATTCAAGCCGAAAAAAAATTCATCATTTTTGGAGATGTTGATTTTTTAATTGGAAGTAATTATAGAATTTATACACCTAATTCAAGAGGTACCATTTTTAGTGATACTGCAGGAAAAAAAATAAGAAATTCTGAATTTGGATTTTATACAGGTTTAGAAAAGAGAATTTTAAACGACAAGCTAAAACTAAATTTAACAGCAAGGGCAGATAAAAACGAAAACTTTGATTTAGTAATTTCTCCAGCCGCATCAGCTGTTTACACGAACACAAGGAAAGATGTATTTAGATTTTCTTTTTCATCTGCAATTAGAAATCCAACACTTGCTGATCAATATTTATACTTCAATGTTGGAAGAGCAAAATTAATTGGAAATATCAATGGCTTTGATTCATTAGTAACGGTACCATCTTTATTTGACTTTTTTAATTCACAAAAATTAGACACCTTAAACTATTTTAATGTTGCTCCTGTAAGACCTGAAAAAGTAAAATCAGCAGAGTTTGGTTATCGTGCAACAATAAGCAAATCCATTTTTCTTGATGCCAGTTATTACTTCAGTATTTACACTGATTTTTTAGGTTATAAACTTGGAATGGATACTAAAATAGATACGCTAAATAAAAGAGTAATTTCTGCACAAGCATATAGAGTTTCTGCAAACTCAACAGATATTGTAACTACACAGGGCTTCTCAATTGGTTTATCATATTTCTTTAAAAGTTTTTATTCGCTTACAGGAAATTATTCATGGAATGTGTTGGATTTAAGAGGTTCAAAAGATCCAATTATTCCAGCGTTCAATACACCAGAACACAAATTCAATATTGGTGTGGCGGGTAGAGACATTGATAAATATGTAGGACCTTTTCATATAATTAATTGGAGCTTTAGTGTTAATTATAAATGGATACAAGGTTTTGAATACGAAGGTTCACCACAATTTACTGGCTATGTTCCTACTTATGATATGTTTGATGCACAGGTTAGTAAAACAGTTCCAAGTATCCATACAACCTTTAAACTCGGAGCATCTAACTTATTTAACAAAAAAAGGTTTCAAGTTTATGGTGGGCCATATGTTGGCCGATTGGCTTATTTCTCAGCAACCTTTGATTTAGCTAAAAATAAGTAGTAGAATATTTTCGAATTTGTTATAAAAACACCTATATTTAACTAAGAAACTAAATTATAATTAAAATTTTATGAAAAAACGTTTACGTATTTTAACCCTAGTCGCAGCCTCGCTTTTTGCTACAAATGCAATGGCACAGCGATACGTAACAAACGTCTTCACTGACGTAACTGTTACATCAAACATTACCTACGGGCAAAACTTTTCTGTTTTAACAGGAGCTCCTGTTATATCAGATTTAAAACTTGATTTCTATGAGCCTACAGGAGATACTTCATTAGCTCGCCCATTGATTTTAGTTTTGCATACAGGTAGTTTTTTACCTAAAGGATTAAATCAATCACCTACTGGATCAAAAACGGATAGCTCTATTGTAGAAATGTGTAAGCAATTTGCAAAGAAAGGTTATGCAGTTGCTGCAGTTGCTTATCGTACAGGTTGGAATCCTCAAGGAGACCAAGACACACGTACTGGTACAATTTTAAATGCAGTATATCGTGCTATGCAAGATACCAAAGTAGCAGTTCGTTATTTCCGTTTCATGGGAGCAACAGCATCTGCAACATACAAAGTTGATACAAATCGTATTGTACTTTGTGGACAAGGTTCTGGTGGATATGTTTCATTAGCTTATGGAACATTGAATAAAGTATCTGAAATCCAATTACAAAAATTTATCAATCAAAGTAATAACACACCTTATGTACAACCTGCACTTACAGGTGACTTTGAAGCATTTGGTGGAAATCCAGCTGTAAACAAATCTGATAACTATGTTGGTTATTCTTCAAGAATTAACATGACTACTAATTATGGTGGTGCAATGGGTGATTCTTCTTGGTTAGAAGCTGGTGAAGTTCCAATTGTTGGTATTCAAGGAAAGTTAGATCCATTTGCACCATATAAAACAGGTGGTGTTTATGTACCAGGAACTAACCCTCCATTGTTTGTTGTTGAAGCAAGTGGTTCATATGATGTTGCAAAAAGAGCAAATTATTTAGGAAACAATGCAGTAATAAAAACTCCTGCATTTACTGATTCATATTCAATTGCAGCAGATACTTATAATGATGGATTGCCAGGTTTATTTCCCTTCAATGGTGCTGCAAATGGTAGTGCTCCTTGGGAGTGGTGGGATTCTGCAGATCCATTTAATGCAAATGGTTTAGCTTCAAATCCATTAATGTCAAAAGCTAGAGCACTATTGTATATCGATACTGTTCAAAATTATTTTGCACCACGTATTGCTCGTGTATTATTTCCAGCAGTAGGTGTAAATAATGTTTTAGCTGAAGAAGGAAATGTAAAAGTTTATCCTAACCCAGCTTCTGATATCGTTAATATCAGAGTAGAAGGATTAAACGGAGCAGCTTATGGAATTGAATTATTGGATGCTATGGGAAGAGTAGTTTCTAAAGATTTAAATCTTACTTCTGAATCATATGTAATCAATCGCAATGGATTGACTAATGGTGTTTACTATGTAAAAGTAACAAGTGGCTTAAACCGTAAAGTTGTAAAAGTAGTATTGTATTAATTAATTAATATTTTTAAAAAGGTCAGGGCAAATCGCTCTGACCTTTTTTGTTTTTAGGGTTTTTATGAAAGAGAAATAATCTTACTTTATTTTTTCTTTCAGTTTGAGGAATGGTTTTTCTAAATAGTAATACATGAAACCTGCAATAACTATTGCGCTTATTAAATAAGCTAAAGTTAATAAAAGAGAAAGCCCAACTGTACGTGCAATAAAAAAGTTATTAAACAATCTGAATAAGAAAGTATAATGAATAAGATAAATCGAATAAGAAATTACACTTAAAAAACTAACTGCATTTTTAAAACTTACAGATTTAGGACCAGACCAATTAATAAAGAAAACCATAAGTAAAGCAAAGCCTAAGGATGTACTGCTACTAAAAAAAACAGCATTGTAAAGAGCGGAATATTTTTTAAAGAAAACAAAATAGGAACCAATAACCAATGTTATACCAACTAACAAAAACACAGTTCTGTTTTTTAGTAAGAAGGAATTTTTTGTTTTATAAATTAAAGCTAAAAGCACCCCATATAATAAAGCGTCTAACCTATATAATACAACTTTTCTTATTTGTTGGTCCCATTGAATTATATCAAAAACAGAACTGGCTTTAAAAAATCTAATTGCAGTAAAACAAAATAGCAAGGCAAGCAATATGGAAAATAAACGTTTAGTTTTATTTCGAAAAGGAATTAAAAAGCCTATCCAAATGAATAGGGGTAATGTTAAATAGAACCACTCTTCTACAGCTAAACTCCATGCTTCAGGAAAAAATGTAGGGTGCTTGTAAAATAAATTTTGAAGAAATAAAAAATATCTGACATCAATTGCTGTGTTTAATTTGATGAAATAGTTTAAACTAACAAGGTTAATTATTAAGGCAATAAGATAAATAGGAATGGTTCTTATCCATCTTTTTTTCCAAAAAGAAAAAATGATTGAAAAGTTAAATTGTTCAGCTTGAAAAAGTTTTTCAATTAAAATTCCACCAATTAAAAACCCACTTAAAACAAAGAAAAGTTCAACACCCCAATAACCAAGGAAAAAGAGCATTCCCGCTTTTGGAAAAAAACTTGCTGTGAAAATCCAGGAATGATAAAGCAAAACCATTAGGATGGCTGTTGCACGAAGAAAATCTAAACCAAATGATCGAGACTTAGAAGCGGGTAAAAAGTTCTTTATAAACACACAAAATTATTATTGCATTTCATTAAATAATTCATCATCTTCTTGATCTTCAATAATTCCTTTTTCAATTCTTTTGTTCGCCTTGGCACCAAGTTTTCTAAGTGTTTCCACACTACTTGTCAAACTGCCTCTACCTGTCGACAATTTACTGTAGGCGTCATCATAAGTTTTTTGTGTTTTGCTTAACTGATCACCAATCTTTTTCAGATCTTCAGTGAAGCCAACAAATTTATCATATAATGCACCAGCTTTGGTGGCAATATCAATGGCATTTTTTGATTGTTGATCTTGTTTCCAAATTGATGCTACTGTTTTTAAGGTAGCTAACAAAGTGGAAGGAGTAACCAATACTACTCTTTTCGACCAAGCAAAATCAAACAAGTCTTGATCATATTGTATTGCTAAACTAAATGAAGATTCAATAGGTATAAATAGCAAAACAAAATCCGGAGAATTAATCCCATAAAGATCTTGGTAATTTTTAGCACTTAGTCCTGTGATATGTGTTTTTATTGAAAGTAAATGTTCTTTAATGAATTTTTCTCGGGGCTCGTCATCAACTAAATTAACCAATTTTTCATATGCAATTAAAGACACTTTTGAATCTATTATGATGTGTTTATTGTCAGGTAAATTTATGACCACATCAGGTTGAAATCTATTACCCTCTTCGTCTGTAAGCGCTAATCCTTTTCCTTGAAGTGTGTAGTTTTGTCCTTCAATTAATCCCGAAGCTTCTAAGATTTTTGCTAAAACTAATTCCCCCCAATTTCCTTGTTTTTTACTTTCACCTTTTAGCGCTTTTGTTAAGTTGTTAGCTTCTAAACTAATTTGATTAGTTTGTTTCATTAACTCTTCAATTGAACCTTTCAATGTGTTTCGCTCAGCTGCTTCAAACTTGTAGGTCTTATCTACTTTGTCTTCGAAATCTTTTATTCGTTCTTTTAACGGGTTTAAAATAGCATCTAAATTAGATTTGTTTTGTTCTGTAAACTTGTGTGATTTTTCATCTAAAATTTTATTAGCGATGTTTTCAAACTCTTTGGTAAGTTTAGTTTGCAAACCATCTAACTCCGTTTTCTTCTCTTCTATTTTTTCTTTTTGAGATTGAAAAATTTCTTCTGCTTTGGCAACGCGAATGTTTACTAAGTTAAGTTCATTGTCTTTTTTAGCCAGTTCAACTTTAATTTCTTCTTTATCTTTTATTAAAATATCAACTATTTTCTTTTGCTCAATTAAAGAAGAATCTAAAGTAGCTTGCAATCCAGACTTTTCTTTTTCTAATTCTAAAATTTTATTTGAATCAACCGAAGAAAATCCGGCTTTCGATTTATAATAAAAAACACCAATGGCAATGCCCGACACTAACCCAACAATTAAATAAACAAGACTCATCATGAAACAAAAATAACAAAATTGCTTTGAGGCAATTTCTATTTCTAAAAATATTCATTTTTAATTTAAAGCACTTTGAACTAAATTTCAAATCTCTGTATAGAAAAGGATAAAAAAATCAATTCTTTTCAGTTCTATTCCTATTTGTTAGATTTGCAGGCGTTAACAAAGAAGAATTATGTTTGATAATTTAAGTGATAAGTTAGATAGGGCCTTTAAAGTATTAAAAGGTCAAGGTAAAATTACAGAGATAAACGTAGCAGAAACGATAAAGGAAGTAAGAAAAGCTTTATTAGATGCTGACGTAAACTATAAAATTGCTAAAGATTTTACTGATAGGGTTAAAGAAAAGGCATTTGGTCAAAATGTTTTGACCTCCGTTTCTCCTGGTCAATTAATGATTAAAATTGTTAATGACGAGCTTGTTGCATTGATGGGCTCTGAAAAAGCAGAGTTAAACTTAAAAGCAAATCCAAGTATAATTTTAATAGCTGGATTACAAGGATCTGGTAAAACTACCTTTTCTGGAAAATTAGCGAATTATTTAAAGTCAAAAGGTAAAACTCCTTTTTTGGTAGCAGCGGATGTTTATCGTCCAGCGGCTATTGATCAATTAAAAATATTGGGTGGACAAATTGGGGTACCCGTTTTTACAGATTATGAAAGTAAAGACCCTGTTAAAATTGCTCAAGAAGCTATAAAACAAGCCAAAGCAGAAGGTCATAATGTTATTATAATTGATACAGCAGGTCGATTGGCAATTGATGAGCAAATGATGGATGAAATTGCTAGAGTAAAATCAAGCACACAGCCACATGAAGTATTATTTGTTGTTGATGCTATGACTGGGCAGGATGCAGTAAACACTGCAAAGGCATTTAATGATAGATTAGATTTTGATGGTGTTGTTTTAACAAAATTAGATGGCGACACAAGAGGTGGAGCAGCTTTAACAATAAGAGAAGTAGTTCAGAAGCCGATTAAATTTGTTGGAACAGGTGAAAAACTAGAAGCAATAGACTTATTCTACCCAGATAGAATGGCGTCTAGAATTTTAGGTATGGGTGATGTCGTTTCTTTAGTTGAAAGAGCACAAGAACAATTTGATGCCGAAGAAGCTGCAAAAATTCAAAAGAAAATCAGGAAGAACCAATTTGATTTCAGTGACTTTTTAAGCCAACTGCAACAGATTAAAAAAATGGGAAACCTGAAAGATTTGATGGGCATGATACCTGGTGTAGGCAAAATGGTAAAAGATATTGATATCAGTGATGATGCATTTAAACACATTGAAGCAATCATTCATTCAATGACCCCACTTGAAAGAGAGACCCCTGAAATTATTAATGGCAATAGAAGAAAGAGAATTGCAAAGGGTAGTGGCAGAACCATTGAAGATGTGAATAAACTTTTAAAACAGTTTGAAGACATGAAGAAAATGATGAAAATGTTTTCTGCTGGAAATAACCCAATGAAAATGATGGGAAACAACCCAATGTCAAAAATGGGAAGGTAATATTTCTATAAATAGCTATCAATTCAATTCGGGTAGAAAAATAGGCCTATCGCTTGATGGGCTTGAGATTTGGGCACAATATTTGTGTTTAATTTAGTTTAAACTAAGCTAAATGAAACTCTCATTATCCCAAATACACAAATCATCTTTAGTTCTTTTATTCTTTACCTGTTTTTTAAACTCAAGTAAAGCCCAAGTTTTTTTTAAAGAGGATTTTTCCGCTGGTATTCCGTCAAGTTATTTGATAGTTGATGGAGATGGTTTAGTGCCAAATTCAACTGTTATTTCATTTTTCCCAAATGCCTGGACTGCAAATGTTGTCTATGGCAATACAGATATGTCAGCAATTAGTACATCTTGGTACACACCAAATGGAACATCTGATGATTGGATGATAACTAGATCAATACTAATTCCCAATCAAGCCGAACCAGTTTATTTAACATGGGATGCACAATCTTTAGATATTGATCGAAGAGATAAGTATGCGGTTTATGTTTCTAAAACCACACAATCAGTAAATGGCTGTTTAGAAAATGCTGCAGTTTATTCAACCGAAGAAGAGTCCTCTGTTTTAGGTGGAACAAAACGAAAGGTTGACATGTCTGCGTTTAAAGGCTTAACAGTTTATATTGGATTTAGAAACAACTCAACAAACAAATTTATTTTATCTATTGATAATATAACTTTATTAACTCCATCAGCAACTGATGGTGGAGTGGTTGAATTTGTTGGTCCTAAATCGGGTTGTGGTTTTAGTAGTACAGAAAACATTAAAGTAAAAATTGTTAACGATGGGTTTACAACTTTAAACAATTTTGGGGTAACCTATAAATTGAATGGTCAAATTACAGCCAACGAAACGGTTAGCACACCAATTGCTGCTGGCGATACACTCTTATATACATTCAATACAAAAGCCAACCTTACCAATTTCGGACAATATTCATTAAAGGCCTATACCAATATTAATGGAGATGTGCAGTATAAGGAGAATGATACGAGTCTAGTGTTTTTTGAATCCTATGACTCGTTTGATTTAAGCACCAATTTAAATATGGGTTTTGAATTGAATGAGCCATTAGTTGGATGGAAAATTGAAGATGCTAATAGAGATGGAATAGTTTGGGGCATCACTGATTTATTATCCAGAACTGGCACCTATTCTTTACGAAAATCTGGTTCAGGCGAAACCGGTGACAACGATTGGTTAATTTCACCTTGTTTGGACTTGTTAACAAACACTACCTATACTTTGGAGTATTATTATAAAGTGTTTGATATAAACACCCCCTGTAATTTAGAAGTTGCTATGGGGCTTGAACAAAAAGGGTCGGCCTTAGTTATACCAATTATTCAAAATGTAACGCCAATTGATGATAAATACCGGTTTGTTTCTGTTAGCTTTAAGGTGCCACAAAATGCCACTTATCATATAGGGTTTCATGCAAGCTCTGTTACAGGTTCCTCTTCTTTAAGGTTAGATGATATTGTATTTAAAACTGGCTTGTCAACTGGCATTGAGGAAGAAAGAACTGAACCAAGCATTTCAATCTACCCAAATCCCAGTAGTGGTGTTGTAAACATAAAATCTATTGATGAAATAAAAAGCATAACAATTTTAGATTTGTTTGGTAAAAAGGTTTTTGAAGATTTAAAAGTAAACGCAAAAGAATTTAGCCAAAACTTACCAGAATTAAGCAATGGCATGTACTCCATTTGCATTCAAACAAAAGACCAAATGATTCAAAAGAAGATTGAAATCATCAAATAAGAATATTGTTTCATTACAGTTTCATTGCTGAAACCACATTTTATAAGCAAAAAGAACCCTTTTCTTCAATGTTTCATTGAAGAAAAGGGTTCTTTTTTAGGATTCTGTTTTGAATTTTCCACATTTGTTCGCATCTTTGCCCTCCCTTTGGATGGATACCATAGGGATTAACTAATAATTAAAAAAGAAAATGCCAGTAAAAATCAGATTACAAAGACATGGTAAGAAGCAAAGAGCTTTTTATCACATTGTAGTGGCGGATTCACGTGCTCCAAGAGATGGTAAGTTCATTGAGAAGTTAGGTGTTTATAACCCTAACACAAATCCAGCAACAATTGACATTAATGTTGACAGTGCTGTTCAGTGGTTACACAATGGTGCACAACCGACCGACACAACCCGTGCTATCCTTTCATACAAAGGAGTATTGTACAAAAAACACCTTGAAGGTGGGGTTAAAAAAGGAGCTTTAACACAAGAACAAGCAGATGCAAAATTTGCAGCTTGGTTAGAAGCTAAAGTAACTAAAGTTGATACTAAAAAATCAAACTTAGCAGGATCGAAAGAAGAAGTATTAAAAGCACGTTTAGCTGCAGAGGTTAAACAAAAAGAAGCGAAAGCTGCTGCTATTATTGCTAAAAACACTCCTGTTGTTGAAGAAGTAGTTGTTGAAGAAACAGCAGCTGAAGAAGAGGTAGAAACACCTTCAACTGAAGCGACTGAAACAGAAACACCAGCTGCAGAATAATTTCAATTTGAAATGAACGCGATAGAAAGCAAGTATTTTCAAATAGGAACAATTAAGAAAACTAAAGGTCTAAAAGGTGAAGTTCAACTTTATTTTGAAGTAGAAAACCCTGAAGCCTATCAAAACTTGGAATCGGTATTTATTGAAATCAATAATAAACCGGTTCCATTTTTTATTACAGCCTTTCGCATTCAAAAGAATGTAGCTTATTTATATCTTGAAACAGTTGATCACATTGACAAAGCTAGCCCCCTAGTTAATAAGAAAGTGTTGATTTATAAAAAGCAAAAACCAAAAGAATCTAAAGCGTTTAAAGTGGAAGATTTAAAAGGTTATTTGGTAGTTGATGAATCACTAGGAGAATTATCTATCATCGATAGCATAGAGCAAATGCCACAACAAACTATGGCAACAATGCAATACCAAAACAAAGAAGTATTATTTCCAATTAACGTTCAATTTGTAAAGCAAATTGATAAAGTCAGCAAAACACTTCATGTAAATTTACCAGAAGGTTTGTTGGATATCTATTTAATTTAATCCATACAACTTTTTTGATTTTATTTCGTCTTAAAACTAAATGAAATTCAAACTCCTATTAGTATTTCTCTGTTTATTTGTTTTTTCAAAGGTTGCTTTTGCGCAAAAATTAAAAATTAGCATCAGGGTTTATAGTTCAGACAGTATTCAGCCAATACCTTGGGTAGGTATTCAAATCAACCATCGACCAGGTTCAACTTTCACAGACGAAAATGGTACAGTTCAACTAAATGTTTTTCCAGGCGACACTATCCACTTTTCTGCAATTGGATATTTTCAAACATTTGAAATTATTCCTTTAGAAATTGTTGTGAACAAGCAAATAAATGTATTTCTAAAACGACACAGTTACAATTTAAAAACTGCTGAAATTAAAGGTATACGTACTGTTGAAGATCTTCGGAAAGCAATTATCAACATGAAAACAATTGATAGCAATTTTGATATTCCTGGATTAAAGCAATACCGTGGTCCGATGACAAAACCGAGTCCAACTGTTTTAACCCCAATCTCTTTAATCTATAATTCAAAAGCCGCAAAAAAAGCAAGGGCTAAAAAATGGAACAAAACTATAATAATCCCTAAAATGGATTAAACTCAAATTGTATGGAGATTAAATTTTGAAAATGTAGTTTTGTAAAATGGTTATTGATGTTATAACAGTATTGCCCCAGTTAATGGAAAGTCCTTTTGCTCATTCAATTTTATTAAGAGCTCAACAAAAAGGATTGGTAAAAATCAATGTACATAACTTAAGAGATTATTCTACTGATAAACATAAAAATGTAGACGACTACCAATATGGTGGGGGTTCTGGAATGGTGATGTCAATTGAACCTTTTGCAAATTGTATAGAGTCATTACAAAATGAAAACAGGTATGAAGAAATAATTTATATGACGCCTGATGGTACAACTCTAACGCAGGCAATGTCAAATGAATTATCGTTAAAAGGAAACTTGATGGTTTTGTGTGGGCATTATAAAGGCATTGACCAACGTATTAGAGATTTGTTCGTAACGAAAGAAGTATCAATTGGAGATTATGTATTGAGTGGAGGTGAGTTAGCCGCAGCTGTGCTTGTTGATAGCATCGTTAGATTAGTTCCTGGTGTCTTGACAGACGAAACATCTGCTTTATCAGATTCATTTCAAGATGGATTATTAAGCGCCCCAGTATATACCAGACCAGCCATATTCAGAGGCTTAGAAGTTCCAAGTATATTATTAAGTGGAAATACTCCAGAAGTTGAAAAATGGCGATTTGAACAAGCCTTAGAGAGAACTAAGCAAAGGCGCCCTGATTTATTGGAATAGTTATTCACACAAAAACAGTCTGAATAGTACCAATTTTTAAAATTTTATTTTTTTGTTGATAAAAAATCCCTATACTTGCAATCCGATTTTTACGGGTTAAAAATCGCATTTAAAGGCTTAAAACCATGGACTTAGTAAAATTTGTAGACGAACAGAATCCAAAAAATGAATTACCTAACTTCAATCCAGGTGATACAGTAACTGTTCATTATAAGATTAAAGAAGGAAACAAAGAACGTATCCAACAATACCAAGGTGTTGTTATACAACGTAACGGAGTAGGAGCAAATCAAACATTTACAGTACGTAAAGTTTCGAACTCAATAGGTGTGGAACGTATTTTCCCAGTAAATTCTCCAAACATTGATAAAGTTGAAATCAACTCAAGAGGAGCAGTAAGAAGAGCTAAATTATTTTATTTACGCGGCTTAACTGGAAAGAAAGCAAGAATCAAAGAAAAAAGAGGAGCATAAGCTCATTCAACATATTCAAAAACCTCGCAATTGCGGGGTTTTTTTATTTGCAATCCACTCAAATTATAATTTGCTGAAACGGCAATTTTTATGAATTTTTGTTTCATTGAATTTCTATTAAATAAATCAAATGAAAGAGCTACTAAAAAAATATGAAGAGAAACGTCCAGAAATAGTTTTTGAATGGAAAGATTCAGAAACTGAAGCTGAAGGTTGGGTAGTAATTAACTCATTAAGAGGTGGTGCTGCAGGCGGTGGAACAAGAATGAGAAAAGGGCTCGATAAAAGAGAAGTGGAGTCATTAGCCAAAACAATGGAGGTTAAATTTACTGTTTCTGGTCCAGCTATAGGCGGTGCTAAATCTGGGATAAATTTTGATCCAGCTGACCCTAGAAAAAAAGGAGTTTTAGAAAGATGGTATAAAGCGGTTATTCCTTTGCTTAAAAACTATTATGGAACAGGTGGTGACTTAAACGTTGATGAAATACATGAAGTTATTCCCATGACTGAAGCTGTGGGTTTATGGCATCCACAAGAAGGTGTAATAAATGGGCATTTTAATGCTCATGAGAAAGAAAAAATACAACAGATAGGTCAATTGAGGTACGGTGTTTCAAAAGTTTTAGACGATCCAAAATATTCCCCTTCAATTGAAAGGAAATATGTAGTAGCAGATATGATAACAGGATACGGTGTTTCAGAATCTGTTAGACACTATTATGATGTGTATGGAGGAAGTTTAAAAGGAAAAAGAGCAATTATCCAAGGATTCGGAAATGTTGGTGCAGCAGCAGCTTATTACCTTACTCAAGAAGGAGCCAAAGTTGTTGGTATTATCGACCGGGTTGGTGGCTTAATCAATGAGCAAGGATTTAGCATGAAAGAAATTACCGAATTATTTATCCATAGAGAGAAAAACACGTTAGTAAGTAATAACTTAATTAGCTTTGAAAAAATCAATGAAATAATTTGGAAAACTAAAGCAGAAATTTTTATTCCTGCTGCCGCTTCAAGGTTAGTAACTCAAAACCAAATTGAAAGTTTAATTAATGTGGGCCTTGAAGTAATTGCATGTGGTGCTAATGTTCCATTTGCAGATAAAGAAATTTTCTTTGGACCAATAGGAGAGTTTGCTGATCAAAATGTGAGCATTATTCCAGATTTTATTTCTAATTGTGGTATGGCAAGAGTGTTTGCATATTTAATGAACAAAGGAGTTTCAACAACCGATGACGCAATATTCACTGATACTTCCAATACCATTAAAGCGGCTATTGTAAAGTCACATCAAAAAAACACATCAAAAAAAGGTATTGCTAAAACATCATTTGAAATTGCTTTAAGTCAATTAGTGTAATGAATAATTTTCAAAATTTTTGTAATCAAATTTATGCTGGCAATTCTGTTTCACAATACTTATGGTTTTGTGGAATTGTATTATTCGGATTAGCACTTTTGCGTTTCTTTTCTCGATCAGCAAGTAGGTTATTATTTAAACTTTTTAAACGTTTTGCCGCTGATGTTAAAGGAGAAAAGTTTGTAGAATTATTAGTTAAACCTATTGAGTTATTGATTATTGTTACCTTATTTTACTGGGCAATAAATCAACTTACATATCCATTCAGCTATACCTTTTTTCAACGCAAAGGAAACATCATAACTTATCTTGATATCATTGATAAATTATTTATTTTCTTTATCATCATTTCAATTATTTGGGTGTTTCTTAGAATTATAGATTTTGTTGCATTGGTGTTTGCGTATAAAGCATCATTAACAGAATCAAAAGCAGATGACCAATTAGTTCCATTTGTTAAAGAACTTGCAAAAATTATTACTTGCATAATTGGTGTTTTTGTATTGCTTGGAATGGTGTTTGAAATAAACGTTCTAACGCTAATTGCCGGCTTAGGTATTGGTGGTATTGCTGTTGCATTAGCAGCAAAAGATAGTTTAGAAAACTTGTTTGGTTCATTTACTATTTTTCTTGACAAACCCTTTGTGGTAGGGGATTTGGTAAGAGTTGACAATATAGAGGGACATATAGAAAAAGTTGGATTTAGGAGCACTCAAATAAGAAGCATTGATAAAAGCATTATTACTGTTCCAAATAAAAAAATGATAGATAATGCATTAGAAAATTTAACACTAAGAAATTTTAGAAGAGTTAAATTTTCAATTGGATTAACCTATGATACCAGTTCAGAGCAAATGAAAAAAATTCTGACTGAAATAAATATTTTAATAAAAGAATCTAACCATCTTAGTTCTGATAGTATAGCAATTTTTGAAGAGTTCGGTGATTTTTCATTACGCATAATGGTATTGTATTTTATTGAAATGGTTGAATACAATGAATATTTGGAAATCAAGGAAAATGTGAATTTTAAAATCACAGAAATTGTATATAAAAATGGGTCAAGTTTTGCCTATCCAACAAGGATGGTGATAAATAAAGAAGGCCTTCCTATTACTTCATCCGAAGAGTAAGAGCAAAAAAAAAGACGATCATTGATCGTCTTTTTTTTTAATCCAAAAATTATTATTTTTTTGGAGTTGAAGTTGCTTTTGCTACTGGTGCTGCTTTTGCAGTTTTTGTAGTTGTTGCTTTACTTTCAGCACCTTCTTTAGATGATGAGCAACAAGATTTTTTACCTGATTCTTTAGTGCTGCAAGACTTACCATCTTTATCACCATAAGCTAACGCAACCATTGAAGTTGTTGCGATGATAGCCAACATTAATGCAATTTTTTTCATATTGATTTTATTAATTGATTTCTTATAACGCTAATATACAAATAAATGTGTTACAAGCAATTGTAACATTTATGCAATAGTTGCAATATTGCTTATCCCACCTTTTACAACCTCGTTAAGCTTTACGTTGATTTTGGTGCCAATTGGAAGAAACAAATCTACTCTAGAACCAAATTTAATAAAGCCCATTTCAGAACCCTGTTCAACATTATCCCCTTCTTTTACATAATAACAGATTCTACGCGCCAAGGCTCCTGCAATTTGACGCATCAATACTTGAACCTTTGTACCAGCATGTTCATATACCACAGTTGTTCTCTCGTTTTCTGTTGATGATTTAGGATGCCACGCCACCAAATATAAACCGGGATGATATTTTGCGTACTTCACTATTCCTGTTATTGGGTTTCTATTCACATGCACATTAATTGGTGACATAAATATGGAAACTTGAATTCTTTTGTCTTTGAAGTACTCTGTTTCTTCTACTTCTTCAATCACCACCACTTTTCCATCAGCTGGAGAAAGGATGATAGAATCATTTTTTTGTATAGGAAATATTGGCAGTCTAAAGAACTGTAAAATAATAATTAAAAATAATGACGAAACCACATAACCAATTATCCTTAACCATTGAATATCATGTGCAAAATAGTAAGTAGCGCAATTTATTATTAAACCAACCGCTAAAGCCAATATAATGGAGGCAATGCCTTCTTTATGTAAAGTCATATTTATTTAAATTTTAATGAACGAGGCGAATTTATAAAAAAAGTAGTAGATAGACATAAACAATTGGTGCAGCTATTAATAAGCCGTCAAATCGGTCTAAAATGCCTCCGTGGCCAGGCAATAAAGAACCAGAATCTTTTATATCAATACTTCTTTTAAACATTGACTCTACTAAATCACCAAATGTGCCGAATACAACCACTAATATGGACATGACTAACCAAATAACTAAAGGTGTTTCGACAAAATAAGAAGAGAAAATATAGGCTGTAATCAAACTTAAAAACAATCCACCGAAAAACCCTTCCCATGATTTTTTGGGAGAAATTCTTTCGAATAATCTATTCTTTCCAAAGCTAACTCCGACCAAATATGCGCCTGAATCGCTTGCCCATAAAAATAAAATAAACCCAAGAGGAAATTCAAAATGATAAGCAACACCTCTTAGATAACCTAAAGCACAAAACATTGCAAATGGAACCATCACGTAAACTAAACCTAAAATTTTCTTTGCAAGAATATCAAATGGTTTATTTTCTTTTTGATATAATTCATTTATAAAAAGCATTACAATAGGTATAATTATTAATGAAAAGGTCAAAATTGGAATAGCAGCATACAATACCAATGCATTAATTACAAAGAAAACAGCAGCACATAAATAGGCTAATAAATGATTTTGAATTTTATTTGATTCAAAAATTAACCCATAAAATTCTTTTAAACCCAATAAACTAAAAACCAAAAAAAGCAAATGAATGGTTCCATTGAAATAAATTCCAGAGATACAAATAAGGGCAAAAAAGAAGGCGGTTATTACTCTTGTAATAAAATTATTCATAATTCATTTTTTATAATTATTTCAATAGCCTGATCAAAAAATTGGCGGTGTATATAAAGTTCAATTTCACCAAAGTTTAAATAAGAAGAATCTTTTTTGTTTAATTGAACAACCTCAATTTCATGATCTTTAAGTACTGCTTCCACAATTGCAGTTCTATAGGCATCTTGTGAAGTATATATTTTTACCCAATCTTTTTCCATCTAAGTTATACTAATTGTTTTATTCTTATTCCAAAACCAAACTACAACAATGCTTAGAATTAATGAAACGATTATTGTGGAATTACCAAAAAAGTTTTCATCATTAAAATCAATACTTGTATGCTTGTTTCTAAATAAATAGTCAGCGATAACCGCTGAGGCATTATTTGTAAAATGCATTAATATTGGAACCCAAATTGAATTGCTCCAATAAAATGAATACCCTAGAAGTGCACCTAAAATTAATCGAGGAATGAAACCAAAAAACTGCATGTGAAAAGCACTGAAAATAAAAGCAGTAAGCCAAATTGCCAAATGAACTTTTTTTACTTTTTGTAATAGCATTTTTTGGATAATACCCCTAAATATTAACTCTTCACTTATGGCAGCAAAAAGCGCAACCAAAAGCAAATTAAACATTAACCCTTTTAAGGTATTTACTGAAAGAAATATTTCGTTTATTTTCAATGCAGAATCTTCTGCATCTCTAAAATAATTTTCTACAGAAGCAAGGCTGCTTGGCAAATGCAAACCTTCATTAATTTGAATTGTGTAAGCAATAAACGGAGTACTAATAAATACAATAGCTATTGCAAAAATAAAATGTATGCTTTTGGTTTGATTGAATTCAAAAAATTTTCCAACATCATCTGATTCCCATTTTGCATAAATATTTGCTGGAATAATAAATATAAATGCAATTAAGATTAGCTGTAGAAATTTAAGAATTGGTCCTGTAAGTGGGTTGTTAGATTCTGGGCTTAGAATACTTAGATCAGACCAGATGTTGACATTGAAAACAGGGTCAATTAAAAAAAAACCAACCATATATCCCACACTTGCTCCGGCAAACATCAACAATACCAAAGCCATTAATTTCTGAAAAAACGATTTACCTGTTAAGATGCCCATTCGTTTGCTAATTGAATAATTTTGTATTTTTGTAAATTAAGATGGTAAAGATAGGAAATATCGAATTGGGCGACATGCCTTTATTACTTGCACCAATGGAAGATGTAAGTGATCCTCCTTTTCGTTTTGTTTGTAAGCAAAATGGGGTTGATTTGATGTATACCGAATTTATTTCTTCAGAAGGATTAATTAGAGATGCTGCAAAGAGCAAAGCCAAGCTAGATATTTTTGAATATGAAAGGCCAATTGGCATTCAAATATTTGGAAGCAATATTGAGAGCATGCGTGAAGCTACTGAAATTGCAAGCTTAGCTCATCCTGATTTAATCGATATCAATTATGGTTGTCCGGTAAAAAATGTTGCATGCAGAGGTGCTGGCGCAAGCTTACTTCAAGACATTGATAAAATGGTTAAAATGACCGAGGCAGTGGTTAAAGCAACCCATTTACCTGTTACGGTAAAAACTCGTTTAGGCTGGGATGACCAAACAAAAAATGTTGTTGAGGTGGCAGAAAGACTTCAAGATGTGGGCATTCAGGCATTAACCATTCATGGAAGAACCCGTTCTCAAATGTATAAAGGACAAGCAGATTGGACCTTAATTAGAGAAGTTAAGAAAAACCCTAGAATGAGGATTCCGATTTTCGGTAATGGAGACATTGATTCGCCAGAGAAAGCAATGTTATGGATGAAAGAGTTCGAAGTTGATGGAGTAATGATAGGAAGGGCGTCTATCGGCAATCCTTGGATTTTTAGAGAAATCAAACATTTTTATGAAACTGGCGAATATTTAGCTCCCCCTACTTTAGAAGAACGTGTAACTATTTGTAAAATCCATTTAGACAAATCAATAGAATGGAAAGGTGAGAAAACGGGAATTTTTGAAATGAGGAGACATTATAGTAATTATTTTAAAGGCCTGGAAAATAGTAGAGATTATAGAAGTAGGCTAGTTAATAGTCCAGATGTAACCGAAATACATGCAATTTTAAATGAAATAATTGAGGCTGAATTAGTGATGGGCGGAGATGTGTAAAAATTCAATTTGCTTTGAATTGTTCAAACTCATTATATTTACCCCTATTAGCATATAAAACCACAATGGTTACAAAAATTACCGAAGGAGTAAAAGTTACAGTTGAAACAACTTATCAACCAGAATATTCCAATCCAGCAAACTCACACTTCATGTTTTCATATAAAATTTTCATTGAGAATTTATCTGAATATACGGTTCAATTAATGACACGCCATTGGAATATTTTTGATTCAAATGGAACACATCGGGAAGTAGAAGGTGAAGGTGTAATTGGTATACAACCGGTAATTGAACCTGGAGATTCACACGAATATATTTCAGGCTGTAATTTAAAAACAGAAATGGGTAAAATGTCTGGAACGTATGTTTTTAAAAGAAGTGTAGACGACCAATTATTTAAAGTAAGTATTCCTGAATTTGAATTATTGTGTCCTTTCAAAATGAACTAACAATAATAAAAATAAAAAAAGGCGCTAATAAATTTTATTAGCGCCTTTTTTATTTCAATTTATTTAATCTCTTCTGCCAAATAAAATAGCAGCGTAATACAATAGTGTTGCTAAAGATGATAATGCAGCAACAACATATGTGCTAGCAGCCCATTTCAATGCTTTGGTAGCAGTTTCTGTTTCTTGTGGTCTAGTAATTCCTTTAGTATCTAACCATGCAATTGCTCTGTTACTCGCGTCGAATTCAACAGGTAAAGTAACAAAACTAAATACTGTGGTTAAAGCAAACATTAAAACACCAATGAATAATAATGCTGGAAAAGTATTCAACAATAAAATTCCACCGATTAAAACCCAAGTAATATACTTTGATGTAATAGTTAATGCAGGAACCATTGCAGATCTAAATTGTAACCAACTGTATGCTGTAGCATGTTGAACCGCATGACCACATTCATGTGCAGCAACAGCAGCAGCAGCTACGGATCTTCCATGAAAAACATCTGGACTTAAATTAACAGTTTTGTCTTGAGGATTGTAGTGATCTGTTAATTGTCCTTCAACAGAAATAACCTTAACATCAGTTATACCATGATCAGCTAACATTTTTTCTGCGATTTCTTTTCCTGATAATCCATTGGCTAGCATTATTTCAGAATACTGCTTGAATTTAGATTTAAACCTCCAACTTATTACAAAACTTGTAATAAGAAGAGCAATCATTAAAAAATATAATAATCCCATAATTTTAAATTTTTAAATTTTATTTCAAACGGAGTGCCATTTGTAAAAGTATGACAAAACGTTCTTAACTTACGTCAATATTAACAAAAATTAAGTAAATGAGTTTGTCATATTGGGAAAAAACAACCTTTTTGTCTGATTCTGATTATATCATAATTGGAGCAGGTATTGTTGGGCTTTTTGCTGCATTAGAAATTAAAAGAACCCAAAAAGGAGCCAGAATAGTTGTTTTGGAACGATCCTTTCTTCCAACTGGTGCAAGTACAAAGAATGCTGGCTTTGCATGCTTTGGAAGCGTATCAGAATTGATACAACAATTAAACAAAAGTTCAGAAACAGAATTAATAGAAGTTGTAAATAAAAGGTGGAAAGGGTTATTGAAATTAAAGCAAGAATTAGGTGAGCAAGCAATTGACTTTGAAGGTGTAGGTGGATATGAAATGTTTCGTCCTGAAGAAGAAGAAGTGTATGAAACTTGCATTCAAAAGATAGAATATTTTAATGAATTATTTCAATCTATAATTCAACCAAAGAAAAAAAACGCTGTTTATCAAAACGCAGATCATCAAATTAAAAATTTTGGTTTTAAAAATGTACAGCATTTAATTTTCAATCAGTTTGAAGGGCAATTAAATTCTGGTAAAATGATGAAGGTATTGATTGATAAAGTTAGAGCAGAAGGAATATCAATTTATTTTGGAACAGAGGTTTTGTCCTTCGAAAAAAAAGAAGGAATGGTAAAAGTTCAAGGAAAGGAATTTGAATTGAATGGCAATAAATTAATAATTACTACGAATGCATTTGCGAAATCATTATTGCCGCAAATTCAGCTAGTGCCTGGGCGCGGTCAAGTGCTCATTACTAAGCCAATTAAAAACATTTTATTTAATAGCACTTTTCATTATGATAAAGGATATTTTTATTTCAGAAAAGTAAATGATAGAGTATTGATTGGTGGCGGTAGAAATTTATTTTTGAAGCAAGAGGAAACAACAGAATTTGAAACAACATCAAACATTCAAATTATATTGACTAAATTATTAAAAGAAGTTGTTTTGCCAAACACAAAATTTGAAGTGGACTATTCTTGGAGTGGGATTATGGCATTTGGAGATGAATTGAAACCGGTGATTGAGAAAGTTGAAGATCAAATCTATTGCGCAGTTAGATGCAATGGTATGGGTGTAGCAATTGGAAGTGAAGTAGGAGCAGAAGTTGCCCAATTGGCAATAGCAGAATAGGTTTTTTATGAATTCATTATTGCACCATTATTTATGTCTAAAGTTTGGCCTGTTATTGATTTTTGATTTATCAAATAACCAATTAATTCAGCAACTTCATTTGGTTCTGACATTTTTTTCAAAGGAACACTTTGCATGGCTATATCATAAAACTCATCTTTAGAAATTCCTATTCCATCTGCAATACCCTGCATACCATCTTGTGACATTTGCGTATTGACCCAGCCTGGACAAATAGCATTTACTAAAATATTTTCTGATGCAAACTCCACTGCCCATGATCGCATCAATCCAAGCAGTCCTGCTTTAGAAGCACAATATGCCGAATAGTTTGCTACACCTAATCGTGCAAGAACAGATGAAGTTATGATGATGTGTTTGGTAGAATTATTTGAAGCTCGCAAAGAAGGAAGAAAGCAATTCACAAAATTATAAGTACCTGTTAAATTTGTATCTATAATTTCATTCCATCGATCATGGTTGCCCCATTTGTTTTCACCTCCAATTCCAGCATTCGCAATTAAAACATCAATTGGCCTTCGCAAATTATTTATACAACTTTGTAAACTTTCTGGTTTGCGAATATCAGAAGCTAAAATATAATGATCGCCATCTTTTAAAGTAATTAATGTTTTTTGCAATTGAACAGCATTTCTACCTAATAAATAACAATCAAAATTTAATTCACTTAATTGAATTGCAATTGCTCTACCAATACCTGATCCTGCACCACTAATAACTACTGACTTTCTCATCAAAAAAACAAATTAAAAAATGCGCAACAACAATGATCACTAAAGTTGTTACGCATTTAAATAAAAATTATAATCCAGCTTCTTTATCTAAATATGATTGAACAATGTCAATTGCATTTGTAATCACATCGCTCAAAGCAGTAATAAATGTTCCTGGTTGAGCAGTTGAAATTGCATGTTTAATTGCTTCTACTTCTTTAGATATAATTTCATAAGTAACTTTTTTGTCAACAGAATTTATTCCCTTTAAAATAAGTGCAATTATTTCTTCTTCAGTTCTTCCTCTTAAATGTTTTTCTTGACGAATAATAATATGATCAAACATTCTAGCAGCAATGGCACCACAATCAGTAATGTCTTGATCTCTTCTGTCACCAACACCAGCAATGATTCCAACTTTGTGTGGAGATTCAATTTGTGATAAGAAGTCTTCAACAGCAGCATAACCTGCAGGGTTATGTGCAAAATCAATCATTACTTTGAAATCTTTAAAATTAAATATATTCATCCTACCTGGTGTTTGCGCTGCAGAAGGAATAAAAGTTTCAAGTGATAGTCTTATATCTTCAGTTTTAAAACCATATAAATAACCAGCAAGTGTTGCTGCAAGTACATTGGCAATCATGAATTTTGCTTTACCACCAAAAGTCAAAGGAATTGTAGTTACTTTTTCTACTCTTATTTTCCAGTCGCCTTTTTTTATGGTAACGAAGCCGTTTTCATAAACAGCTGAAATGCCACCTGCTTTGCTATGTTTTTTTATTACAGGATGATTTTCATCTAAACTAAAATAGGCAACGTTACAATCTAATTCATCGCCAATAGCAACACAGTGTTCATCTTCAGCATTCAATACTGCCCAACCATCTTTCTTTACACTTTTTACAACTACTGATTTTACTCTTGCAACATCTTCTAAAGTATGAATATCATTAAGTCCTAAATGGTCCTCTTGTATGTTTGTGATTATTCCAATATCACATCTACTAAAACCTAAGCCTGAGCGCAAAATTCCACCTCTTGCTGTTTCTAAAACCGCGAACTCAACTGTAGGATCTTTTAATACAAATTCAGTGCTATAAGGACCAGTGGTATCACCTTTTTCTAACATGTGATTGGAAACATAAATACCATCAGATGTTGTATATCCAACTCTAAATCCTTTGTTTTTAACTATATGTGCAATTAAACGTGTTGTGGTTGTTTTTCCATTCGTTCCTGTTACCGCAATAATAGGAATGCGTGAAGGTTTGCCAGGAGGATAAAGCATATCAATCACAGGTGCAGCAACATTTCGAGGCAAGCCTTCAGCAGGTGCTAAATGCATTCTGAAACCTGGAGCTGCATTGACTTCTAGAATAACTCCACCATTTTCTTTTAAAGGTTGAGTTAAATTTTTCGCCATAATATCAATACCGCAAACATCTAATCCAATTACCCTTGAAATTCTTTCTGAAAGAAAAATATTTTCAGGATGCATGCGATCGGTTACATCTATGGAAGTTCCACCTGTACTTAAATTAGCAGTTGATTTTAAATAAATAATTTCATCTTTCGCTGGAACAGATTGTAGTGTTAGATTTAACTTATCTAATAAATCAGTTGTATCTCTATCAACAGTAATTTCAGTTAAAACATTTTCATGTCCATATCCTCTTCGCGGATCTTTATTTTCTATTTCAATTAATTCTTCAATGCAATGTTTACCATCACCTTTTACATGAGCGGGTACACGCTGTGCTGCAGCTACCACCACATTGTCAATCACCAACACTCTAAAATCAAAACCAGTTATAAATCTTTCAACAATTATTCTTCTTGAATATTTTTTGGCATATTCTAATCCTGCTAATGCGTCTTCCCAATTTGTAACATTAATAGACGCTCCTTTACCATGATTACCATCCAAGGGTTTCAATACAATTGGATAACCAATTCTATCAATTGTGTTTTTTAAATCTTCTTCATCAACAACAATATCACCTTTAGCAACTGGAATGGCTGCATTGTAAAGCATTCTTTTTGTTTCTTCTTTATTACAGGCAATATCAACAGCTATATTGCTGGTTTTTCCAGTAATTGTTGCTTGGAAACGCATTTGGTTTTTTCCATAACCTAATTGAATCAAAGAATTTGTACCCAATCTAATCCAAGGAATATCTCTAGCTACAGCTTCTTCAACTAATGATGCAGTACTTGGTCCAAGTCTTACTTTTTCTCTAATCTCACGCATGCGTTTAATATCTGCTGCTAAATCATAAGGCTGAGCATCAATTAAAGCTTGTGCAATATTCACTGCTGATTCAGCA
The DNA here is from genome assembly GCA_965279595.1 of Sphingobacteriaceae bacterium. GTDB lineage: Bacteria > Bacteroidota > Bacteroidia > Sphingobacteriales > Sphingobacteriaceae > CAIKLP01. Next base: position 859,945 of record OZ257246.1, on the reverse strand, counting down.
GCAAAAAGACCTACATTTTCTTCACTATAACTAAAAACTACATTATAAATACCAGGAGTTTTAGTTTCACGTGTTCTACCAAAACCTGTTTCCATTCCAGCAAGGGTTTGGATTTCAAGAGCAATGTGTTCAATAACATGACCCATCCAAGTTCCTTTTTTTACTCTTGAAAAGAATCCACCTGGTGCGCCTTCAGAACATCTATGTTCATACATGCTAGGGAACATAGCTTCTAGTCTTTCGAGAAAACCATCTACTTTGTTTGTTGGTCTTTCTTCCATTTCCTCTAAATCCAACCTCATTTGTATGAGTTTTTTTCTATTCACACTCCAAATATTCGGACCACGTAAGGCTTGTACGCTTAAAATTTTCATATTCAATTAGGTTGTTTAAAAGGTTTTGAGTAAAACAGACCTACTCTATTAGTTTTAAATAGAGTAGGTCTGTTAATAATTAGTTTTTTGTTTGAATCGTAAGTTAATGAATTCCTTTTGAAATAAACAAATGTTAGCAGTTTTCCTGCGTTTCAATGGCATTTTTGGTCCAACATCTCAAAATTTAAACTTGGTATTTTGAAAACATTTCCTATCATTGTTTATAGAATTAATCAATTGTTAATCAAATCTTAATATATGACACCAAAGGGTAAGTTAATTATCATTGGGGGGGCCGTTGATACCGGCAGTTTTACTGAAAAGAATTTTGAAAAAGATGCCAGTAAAAACATTAATTTTTTTGAAGAGGGCATCTTAAAAAGAATTATCACTGAATCAAAAAACTTAGAGAATTCAAGGGTTGAAATTATCACAACAGCGTCGCAAATACCTGAAATTGTTGGTGAAGAATATGTAAAAGCATTTTCTTATTTAGGAGCAAACAATTCAGGTGTGCTTTTAATTTCTGATAGAGAACAAGCAAATAATCCAGAGACAGTTGAAAGATTAAACCAAGCAGATATTGTCATGTTTACTGGTGGTGATCAACTTAGATTAACTTCTTTATTGGGCGGAACAGAATTCCACCAATTACTAATTAAGAAATATCAAGATACTGATTTTGTAATCGCTGGAACTTCCGCTGGTGCGGCTGCTTGTTCTAACAATATGATTTATCAGGGTTCTAGTAGTGAGGCATTATTAAAGGGAGAAGTAAAAATTACAAGTGGATTAGGATTAATAAATGATGTAATAATTGATACTCATTTTGTTCATCGTGGAAGAATTGGCCGATTGTTTCAAGCTGTTGTAAGTAACCCAATGGTACTAGGAATAGGACTAGGAGAAGATACTGGTTTACTAATTAAAAGAGGCACTGAAATGGAAGCCATTGGTTCTGGTTTAGTAATTTTAGTGAACGGAAGAAATATCAAAGACACTAATCTCACTGACGTTGCCATAGGAACTCCTATCTCCATAAATAATTTAGTAGTACATGTTATGTCTATGCATGATCATTTCGATTTAGCAACACATAATATGGTGATAAACAAAGCAAGAAAATCTGATAACGACAAATACGCCAGAATAGACAGGTGATTTTTTTGTTTTCACAGAACTAATATTAAAATATGAAACTGATAATTCACGGTGGTTTTTTTAGTGAATCAAACACTTCTATTGAAGTGAAGATGGCTAAGCAAAATGCATTGAAAACAATTGTTGAAAAAGGCTATCATTTCTTGCAAACCCATTCTGCTCTTGAAACAGTGGTATATGTTGTATCACTGCTAGAAGATGATGTTTTATTCAATGCTGGTATTGGTTCACAAATACAGAGTGATGGACATATCAGAATGAGTGCCTCAATAATGGATGGAAAATCAAAGAAATTTTCAGGTGTCATAAATATTCAAAATGTAAAAAACCCAATTCAAGTTGCTTCTTTATTAATGAAAGAAGATGACAGGGTATTGGGTGGAGAAGGTGCAAATAAATATGCTTATCAAAACGGATTTGAGTTTTTTAATCCAGAAACACATCAAAGAAGAAAAGAATACGAAACCAAATTAGCAGCTAGTGGTTTGGGCACGGTAGGCTGTGTAGCTTTAGATCAAAATGGAAACTTAGCTGCGGCTACATCGACCGGTGGTAAAGGCTTTGAGCTTGTTGGGAGAATATCTGACTCTGCAACAACTGCGGGTAATTTTGCAAATGAATTTGCAGCGGTTTCATGCACGGGAGTTGGAGAAGACATTGTAAGTGCAGCAATAGCTTCAAACATAGTTACAAGAGTGACGGATGGTATGCCAATAAAAAACGCTTTCAAGAAAACATTTGAAGAGTTGAAATTAATAGATGGTTTTGCAGGTGCAATTGCAATTACAAAAAGTGGTGATTTGTTTAGTCAAGATTCCTTTCCATATATGGTTTGGGCAAGTTGTGAAAATGGAATTGTAAAAGCATTCGAATAGGAATTGAGAAACCCTTCTTTCAAAGAATCACACTTATTATAGCTTTTAATTTATTAATTGTAAATTAGATTTATGAGAAACTTGTTGATTGTATTTGTTTTAATCGTTGCTTCTTGTTCACCCAAAATAAAAAAGATTCCAAGCTATCCGTTTGATGTTATAAGAGTCACTCGAGGTGGTGGATTCACTGGAAATGTTACTGGGTATGCAATCGATAAAAATGGCGAAATAAGCAATGTTTATCAATTGGCTGGCAAACCAGCAAGGCAAACTTTTCTAAGATTAACAACTCCAGATTCTGTGAAACTTGTATTTGATAAAGTTTTATCAACAGGCATTCATCAAGTTAATCATCAAGTGCCAGGTAATATGACTTACAATATTATTCTTCAAAAAGATTCAATCATACACACCATCAGTTGGGCAGAATTAAATGATTCCACCCAATCTTATGCAAATCTTTATCAATATTTAAGAAGTTTTGCTTCGGGTAAAAAGTAATACCATAAAAATTAGAATTCTTTAAAAAGCAATTTTCAATTACCCTGTTTCAAATATTTTTTGAATACCTAATTAAACCAATGGCTTAGTAAAAAGTCATAGGGCAAAACCAAATTACCTAAACTGATCAATTATGAAAAAGAAATGCTACTCTTTAATTATTTTCCTGTTTTTTATTTCCTCATTAATTAATAATTGCTTTGCACAATTAACCAAACCGGAAGTAGAAAATGTGTATGGTGGAAGAATAAATGCAATCAATGGATATGCGTATAAATCTGACACAACGCGTATTTTTATTGCAACAGAAAGTGCAAATTCTGTTTTTTATGCAGATGTAAAAACACCAGCAATTGCTGCAGCATCTTTTGGAACATTCTATAAAGTGCCCTCACTTGATGCCGATAATAATTTCGGCGGAGGAATTCAAAATTTGCAAGTGCATTCGAGCTCTGGTGTAATTTATTTTCCTTTAGGAAATAAGATTTACAGAACGACAGTTGCTGCAAGCACAGCTACAGAATTTATTAATGGTGTTAACGTAAATGTTTTTATTTATGCTAATAATTTATTTTATACAAACAATAACAATTTTTATTTTGGCACATTGGATGGAAGTGGCAATTTTACTGCATCTGCGGGTTCACCAATTGCATTTCCAATTGGTGCAGGTTTCTTGAAATTTGCAGTTGATCCAATCAACAATTTGCTTTATTTATTTTATCCTGGATCAAATTCTACTTTGAAATTATATCAATCTTCAGCCTCTTATAATTCATTTAATTCATCAACAATTTTTAATGATATTAGTCCAACAACTTTATCAGTAGGGTATGAATTTAAAGCATTCGGAATTGCTATGGATGGAAGATTATTTATTGCTGGTTCACCAAATGGTCCAGGCTTCAAACAAATTTCATTTTCGGACAACGATACATTATTTACTAATGTGAATACAGGAATAGATGGAGTAGGTGGTGAAGTGCTTTCGTTTAGTGGAACATCAAGCAATTATCACGTTTATTATACAAAAGCAGCAAGTAATAATAGAGGTGCAAGTGGTTCATGGATTACATTTGGACAAACTGGATTTGAAACTCACCCTAATGATGGAACGGTATATGCTGACCCTCTTGATACCAATATTGTATACATGACAACAGATCAAGGTATTGGTGCTTCTATCAATGAAGGCTTTAATATTTTTGAAATAGATGAAGGAGTTGAGGCGGTTCAGGTAAATGATTTCGACATGAGTGCGGACAAAAAAACTGGATGGTTAGCTTCTAAAGCTGGAATTAGAAGAGTAACGAATTATACAACTTCAGCAAGTTGGAGCAATGCAATGTTTCCCAATGGTGATGGCTCTCCATACTATTCAGTTGAAATGATTTTAGATACAAACAAGGCTTATGTTGGAAACTCAAGAGTTTATAAAACATTAAATTCAGGAAGAAATTGGACAAGACTTTTTTCACCAGAAGATGCACCATATAATTGGACAGGTGGTATAGTTTGTGAGGCGATTGAGGTTTGCAAATTCGATACATCCATTGTGTTTGCTGGATATACTTTACAAGGAACAGATAAAGGTGGATTGTTTTATTCAAATAATAGTGGACTCACTTGGTCGCAAATAAAATTAGATGTTTCAGCAATTCCTGCTAAAGATGTTGATGTGTATGATATCGTGTTTACAAAAGAAGGTGCTGACACTGTAGCATATGTAGGTGTTGATTATGAATTAGCAGCACCAACCGGTAGAAGTATTTATAGAGTAGTAAAATCAGGTACAACTTGGACTGCTACACAAGACATGAATGCAATCAATACAAGTACAGGATCTTTAATTGTTGCAAGCATTAAAGATTTGGAAGTGAGCAGCACAGGCGATACTGTTTTTGCATCAGGAACTGATGCAGGAATTAATCACCCAATCGCATATTACAAGCCCATCACAGCTACTAATAAATGGACTCCATTTACAACTTCTGGTTTTCCTTTTGTAAATGGCAAACAAGGCCATGCTATTACGCTTGGGCATGATACCGTATATGTAGCTGTAGATAATGAAATTTATTATTTACCTACCTCAGCTAGTTCTTGGACATTAGGTTATACTTATCCAGTAGGTACGCAAATTTATGTGTTATATTTTGATGACTTATTAGTTGGTACAGGTACTGGATTATATGGACAAATTGGTCAGAAAGGGGTTGGTGTATTTAATCATATAAATGAAAAGCAAGGTTTTGTTTTATATCCAAACCCAACAAGCGAAAGTGTAAGAATTAAATTGACGCAAAATCTAGGTGTTGAGGCAAGTGTTGAAGTCATTGACTTTTTGGGAAAAATAAAGATTAAAAAGCACAATCTTATAGACAACAAAATTGATTTAAAAGAATTACCAAATGGAATGTATTTAGTTAAAGTGACTCAAGGTTCAAACAACTATTCACAAAGATTAATTATAAAAAAATAGGCTAGAGATATTTTATTAAAAAGGTGATCAGGTTAAGGCTGGTCACCTTTTTTTATGTTTAAAAAACAGAAGAATCTATTGGTTTTACAACGTTTTTAACCATAAAAAGAGCTAAATCCCAATATGTTCATAAAAAAGAAAATCATTTAATTAAAAGCTTTTCCCAATTATCGAGCTGATTGATAACAGTTTGAACCATTTGTTTTCTAAAAACGAGTAAAATTGCAAATTAGAATCAGTCTAAATTTTTCTATCTTTCCATTCCCAATTTCAGAATAAATACATTTGCGTTCAATATATTAGGATTAAAAACTATGAGTAATTCTTCTTCAATGTTAAAATCATCATTAGGCAAAAAGCTAATAATGGGTATTACCGGATTATTTTTGGTAAGCTTTTTATTTGTTCATTGCTTTTTGAATGCCTTAATTTTTGTAAATGATGGTGGCGAAACATTCAACAAAGGTGCTGAGTTTATGGCAACCAATTGGTTGATTCGTGCTATGGAAATTGTTTTGTTTGTTGGACTGATTTGGCATATTGTGCAAGCAGCTATTTTAACAAGGTCAAATAGAAAAGCAAGACCAGTAGCTTATGCTAGCAATAACGCATCTGCAAACAGTAAATGGTATAGCCGTTCTATGGGTTTATTAGGAACACTACTTTTGATTTTTCTAATCATACATTTAAGGCACTTTTGGGTAGTAAGTAGATTTACAGATGAAATCACAAGTGGTAGAGAAACTTTATTCAATGAAATGAAAGAAGTGTTTGCTGTTTTGTGGGTAGTGATTTTATATTGTTTAGCAATGGTTTCATTAGGTTACCATTTATTGCATGGGTTTCAATCAGCATTCCAAACATTAGGATTGAATCATGTAAAGTATACTCCATTAATCAAAATGATTGGTGTTTGGGTTTCAATTATATTACCTATCGTATTTGCAGCAATGCCAATTGCAATTTACATGGGTTTAATCAAATAAGTAATTAATTAAGATTGTATATATGTCAATACTTGATGCAAAAATTCCTGAAGGTACTCTAGAACAGAAGTGGACAAAGTATCGTTCATCAGTTCCTTTAGTGAATCCCGCGAATAAAAGAAATTTAGAAATTATTGTAGTTGGTTCTGGTCTTGCTGGAGCTTCTGCTGCAGCATCTTTGGCTGAACTGGGTTACAAGGTAAAAGTATTTTGTTTTCAAGATTCTGCACGTAGAGCGCATTCAATTGCAGCACAAGGTGGAATCAATGCTGCAAAAAATTATCAAAATGATGGCGACTCTGTTTATCGTTTATTTTATGATACTATTAAAGGTGGAGATTATAGAGCACGTGAAGCAAATGTTTATCGTCTTGCAGAAGTAAGCTCAGGAATCATTGACCAGTGTGTTGCACAAGGTGTGCCTTTCGCTCGTGAATATGGTGGAATGTTATCTAATCGTTCATTCGGTGGAACACAAGTACAACGTACATTTTATGCAGCTGGACAAACAGGACAACAATTACTTTTAGGTGCATATTCAGGATTACAACGTCAAGTTGGAATGGGTGCAGTTAAAATGTATGCTCGTCATGAAATGTTGGAAGTTGTTAATATAGATGGTAAGTGTAGAGGAATTATTGCAAGAGATTTAACAACAGGAAAACTAGAAAGACATTTTGGACATGCCGTATTATTATGTTCTGGTGGTTACGGAAATGTATTCTATTTATCAACCAATGCAATGGGTTCAAATGTAACTGCTGCATGGAAAGCGCATAAAAAAGGGGCATTTTTTGGTAATCCTTGTTTTACACAAATACATCCAACATGTATTCCTGTATCAGGTGATCATCAATCAAAGTTAACACTCATGTCTGAATCATTAAGAAATGATGGAAGAATTTGGGTGCCTAAGAAAAAAGATGATACAAGAAAACCTATTGATATTCCGGAAGAGGAGAGAGATTATTATCTAGAAAGAAGATATCCTGCTTTTGGAAATTTAGTTCCAAGAGATGTGGCTTCAAGAGCTGCGAAAGAAAGATGTGATGCTGGATATGGTGTAGGGAATTCAAAAATGGCTGTGTATTTAGATTTTGCTTTTAACATGGATCGTTATGGTCACATTGAAGCAAGCAAGAAAGGTTTAGAGAATGCAGATGCAGCTACCATACGTCAAATGGGTAAAGAAGTTGTAAAAGAAAAGTATGGCAACTTGTTTGATATGTATCAACAAATCACAGGTGAAAATCCATATGAAACTGCAATGAGAATTTATCCTGCTGTGCATTATACAATGGGCGGACTTTGGGTTGATTATAACCTGATGACTACTGTTCCAGGATTGTATGCCTTGGGTGAAGCTAATTTTTCAGATCATGGTGCAAACAGATTAGGAGCTTCTGCATTAATGCAAGGTTTAGCAGATGGATATTTTGTTATTCCTTATACAATTGGTTCTTATTTATCAAAGGAAATTAGTACTGGTGCTATCTCCACAGATCATGAAGCGTTTGTAAATGCTGAGAAAGATGTTCAAGAAAAAATAAATAAATTCTTAAGTATAAATGGAAGCAAATCGGTTGATCATTTCCATAAAAAGTTAGGAAAAATAATGTGGGATAAATGTGGGATGGCAAGAACTGAATCTGGTTTAAAAGAAGCGATCGAAGAAATTCGTGCATTACAAAAAGAATTTTGGGAGAATGTCAAAGTTCCAGGAACTGCGGATGAATTTAATCCAGAATTAGAAAAAGCTGGTAGAGTTGCTGATTTCCTTGAACTTGGTGAATTGATGTGTATGGATGCATTAAACAGAAATGAATCATGTGGTGGTCATTTCCGTGAAGAGTATCAAACAGAAGAAGGTGAAGCTATGCGTGATGATGAAAAATATGCATATGTATCTGCATGGGAATTTAAAGGGCAAAGCAATTTCGAACTTCATAAAGAAGAATTGAAATACGATAATATTAAGATTGCACAAAGAAGTTATAAATAAGAAAATAGGATTCAGAGAAATACTTAATTCTAAAATCTCAAATTAAAAACGATGAGCGGAAACATGAACCTTACACTTAAAGTGTGGAGACAAAAAAACAAATCAGCTGAAGGCAAGTTAGTCACTTACCAAGTAAAGGATATTTCTCCAGACATGTCATTCTTAGAAATGATTGATGTTTTAAACGAACAATTAATTGTAAAAGGAGAAGAACCAATTGCATTCGACCATGATTGTCGTGAAGGTATTTGCGGTATGTGTAGCATGTACATCAACGGAAGACCACATGGTCCGAAAGATAAAATCACAACATGTCAATTACATATGCGATCATTTCATGATGGTGAAACAATTACAATTGAACCTTGGCGTGCAGGAGCATTTCCAATTGTAAAAGATTTAGCGGTTGATCGTTCTGCATTTGATAGAATAATTGCTGCTGGTGGATACATCTCTGTTAACACTGGTAATTCACAAGATGCAAATAGTTTACCAATAGGTAAAGAAGACGCTGATATGTCATTTAGTGCTGCAGCATGTATTGGTTGTGGAGCTTGCGTAGCAGCTTGTAAAAATGCATCTGCAATGTTATTTGTTTCTGCTAAGGTTTCTCAGTTGGCGTTGTTACCACAAGGACAACCAGAGCGTTATATGAGAGTGCAAAGTATGGTGGCAAAAATGGACGAAGAAGGTTTTGGAAATTGCACCAACACAGGCGCATGTGAAGCCGAATGTCCTAAAGGAATTTCATTAACAAATATTGCAAGAATGAATAGAGATTATTTAGTGGCAGGAATTGCTTCAAATAATTAATAGAAATATTTTTTTAAAGAGATGTAGGTTGTTATAAAAAACAAGCTACATTTTTTTTGCTCAATTTTTATTCATTCAATTCAAATTGAAGTGGCATGTTGAATTGTACATTAACAGGTTTGTTTTCTTTCAAACCAGGTTTCCATTTTGGCATTTGTTTAATAATACGCAAAGCTTCTTCATCACACTCTTCAGACAAACCTCTTAAAATTTTAGGTTCAATTACTTGGCCTTCTTTATTAATAATGAAACTCACAAACACCCTTCCACTAATTTTATTTTTTTTGGCTTTAGCAGGGTAGTGTAAATTTTTGCTTATATATTTCACTAGTGCAACTTGACCACCTGGAAACTCTGGCATTTGATCAACTTTCACAAAAACTTCTTCAGATTGTGCATTTGCCGAAAAACAAATTATCACGAATAAGAGTGAATAAAGATATTTTAACATTAGGTCTGTGATTTTTGTGTATAATAAAGATACTTCTTTTTCTTAAATATTTGCAGATGAGGATACTTATTAGCAAATTTATAGTAATGAACCATAAAAAGAACTTTTTATTTCTTGCACTTTTTACTGTTGTTTGGCATAGTCATCTATTTGCTGGCCAATTGATAGAAATTAGCAAATCTGAATTAAAGTTAAAATATGGCTTAGAAAAAGATTTTGTGGAAGCGGTTGAGTTACCTTCTTTGATTGCATTATCATCATTTCCAGAATTAAAAAACACTAAAATAAAATTTGTTTATAATCAAATAGCTACCACTATGGCAGCTAGACCAGAAGGAAGATGCTTATTCAAAAAGGAAAGAATTTATATAATCACCATTAATCAATCAGACCAAAACCAATCAGGATTTAATTTTGTGGATCTCCCCCTTGAAGCTAAAATTGGAGTATTAGCGCATGAGTTTGCTCACATTTCTAAATATGAAAAACTAAACAAATTGGAATTGTTTTTTTGTGCCCTGCAATTTAAATTTTCAACTAAATATCAACGTAAAATGGAAAGGGCGACTGATCAATCAGTGATAACACATGGTTTGGGAAAGCCTTTGTTTGCATTTACAAATTTTATAATTAATGAATCGAATGCAACTGAAACGTATAAAGAATTTAAAAAAGCATATTATCTTTCTCCACAAGAAATTATTCAATTAACTCCAACTGAAAACTAGTTGTATTAATGCAGTTGAGAATTAAAATGCTTTGACTTACTTTGCATGTAATTTAATAAGTGCAACAAGGCATGAATAGTGAAAACGAATTAAACGAACAAATTGCATTAGCAGAAAAGTTTATCAACCAAACCAACCGACCAGTTTTTCTTACTGGCAAAGCAGGAACAGGAAAAACAACTTTTTTAAAAAGCATCATTCAAACAACTCATAAAAAAGCGTTGGTTACAGCACCTACAGGCATTGCTGCATTAAATGCCGGCGGAGTTACTTTACATTCACAATTTCAATTATCAATGAGTGCTTTTATTCCTGCTAAAGTTGAGTACAATCAATTCAGCAATGTAAGAGTAGAGAGTCAAAGCACTCTGTTTCGAAATATGCGAATGAATGAAATCAAAAGAAGAACCATAATCGAAGCAGAACTTTTGATTATTGATGAGGTTAGTATGTTGCGTGCTGACACATTAGATGCTATTGATTTTATACTTAGGGTAATTCGAAAAAACCAAAAACCATTTGGAGGATTGCAAGTTTTATTTATTGGCGATTTATTACAACTACCTCCAATATTTAAAGATGAGGAGTGGGAGATTTTGAAAAATTATTATAAAAGCTTATATTTTTTTGATGCTCAAGTTTTAAAGTCGCAAGCCCCAATTTATATTGAGTTAGAAAAAATCTATCGCCAGAAAGATTCAACATTTACAGATCTTTTAAATAATTTAAGATATAATAAACTGAATGAATCAAACATCAATTTATTAAACCAACATTATAAAAAAGATTTTAAACCTTCAAAGGCTGACGAGTACATTACCTTAACTACTCACAACAAATACGCCGATCAAATTAATCAAACAGAACTGCAACAATTAAAAACACCGGCAAAAAAATATACAGCAATAGTTGAAGGTGACTTTCCTGATCACTTAATGCCATGTGAACAACAATTGATATTGAAAGTGGGTGCACAAGTAATGTTTATTAAAAATGATATCAGCGGACAACAATTGTATTATAACGGCAAAATTGGTTTAGTTAAGGAAATGCATGATGATAGAATTGTTGTTGAGGTTGATCATGAGGAGGCAATTGTAATTGGACAGCATGAATGGAAAAACAATCGATTCAGATTGGATGAAGTATCACATGAAATTGTTGATGAAGAATTAGGAAGATTTACTCAGTTTCCATTACGATTGGCATGGGCCATTACAATTCATAAAAGCCAAGGTTTGACTTTTGAAAAAGCAATTATTGACATTAAAAATGTTTTTGCTTCTGGGCAAGCCTATGTAGCATTGTCAAGACTTACAGGTTTGGATGGTTTGGTATTAACTTCAGAAATTTCAACTAAGGGGATTTCGAACAGCAAAGAAGTATTGGGATATGAACAAAGTAAAATACTTCAAGGTGATACTTCTACACAATTACTTTCTGATCAAATTATTTATTTAAATGATAGTTGCAGAAGGGCATTTAATTTTCAATCTATTTTAGAAATTTGGAAGTCGCATGTAGATAGTTATACTAAGGAGGATGAAAAATCAGAAAAGCAACAATATTTATTTTGGGCGAAAGAACAATTCAACCACATTTTAGAACTATATAATTTATCGGAAAAGTTTTTAATACAAGTAAATGATCTTTTAAACAAAAATGACATTCAAAAATTAGCATTACGTTTAAATGATGCTTGGAACTATTTTGAAGAAAGGCTAAAGAAAATATCTATTGAATGTTTGAAGCATTTAAATGAAATTAAATCTTTAAAGCGAACCAAAATTTATATTAAAGAAATAGAAGAATTGGAAAGTATGCTTTTTGCAAGAATGTTGTTGCTTAAGAAGGTTGCCATGCTTGCAGATCACATGGCACATTCAAAAAATTTATCGAAAGAAATTTGGAGTGATTCTATAAATTTAAATTGGAGGAAAGAGTTTATTCAACTTATTGAAAAGGGAGAACCTAAGGTAAAAAAAGCAAAGGAGAAAAAAATTACTGGTGAGACTTTTAAAATCACCTTAGCACAGTTTCTGGATAAAAAATCAATTGATGAAATTTCTTTAAACAGAAAATTGGCACGCGGAACGATAGTGTTGCACATCGCAAAATTAATCGAAAAAGGTGATTTGAAAATTACTGATGCAATTAGTTATGAAAGACATCAAATTTTAGAAGAAAAAGTTCAGCCTTTCCTAAAACTAAAAATGGCTGAAATTAAATCTACTTTAGGTGATGAGATAACTTATGATGAATTGCATTTTATATTAGCTTTTTTCAAATGGAGTAAAAACCAAAAGGCAGAATAATTTATTCTGAAAGGCTATAATAAAATGCAGTTCTGTTTAATTCAATATCATCTATTCCACAATTTTTCAAAACAATTGTTTGAGATTGCTTATTTGGAAAAAGTTTTTCCTGCTTAACTCCTTTTAACATATAAAGAATAGGCAAATTGAAATTCTCAATATTTGCATTCCACTGAAAATTTATTTCTACATCTTTTCCTTTTTGAGTTTTCTTAAATTCTAGAATGGGTAAGCTTGCATATCTTAAATATTGATTAAACAGCGGGTCTAAGTTTTTTCCTGAAACCTCATTCATGTATTTGTTTACATCTTCTGTAGAAATGTTTTGGTGTTTATATTTTTCTTGTAATCCTTTTACAATTTTCCACCATACTTCATCATTATCAATGCAATTTCTAATTGTATTCAAAAACAAGGCACCCTTTGGATACATATCTCCAGCTCCTTCTTGATTAACACCATATGTCCCAATAATCGACTCTTTGTTTCTAACTCCTTTTTTTAATCCATTTAAATATTTTTCAGAACTTTCTTTTCCATAAAGCTCTTCTAAATACACAACCTCCGAGTATTGTCCGAAGCCTTCATGTATCCACATGTCGGCAATGTCATAAGATGTTAATGAATTCCCCCACCATTCATGTGCACTTTCGTGAATGATGATATAATCGAATTTTTTACCTTCACCGCTCCCTGATAAATCAAATCCGCGATAACCATTTTTATAACCATTACCATAAGCTACACAACTTTGATGCTCCATTCCTAAGTATGGCGTTTCTACTAATTTATAACCGTCTTCATAGAATGGGTAAGGTCCAAATCGTTTTTCAAAAGCATCCATCATGCCTTTTACTTGTTCAAATTGTTTTTTGGCTAGTTCTAAATTTTCTTTTAACACATAATAGTCAAGAGTTAAATTTTGTTTATTGACTTTACCAAAATATACATCATTGAAATGAGCATAGTCGCCAATATTGAAAGTGACATCGTAATTATTGATAGGGTTAGCAACAAACCAATTATGTTGAGTATAACCATTGTCTAATTTTTTTGTTGAACGTAATCTTCCGTTTGAAATTTCTTCTAAATCAGAACGGCATGCAATACTGATTAGCATGCTATCGGGCTCATCACTTTGATGATCTTTATTTGGCCACCAACAGCTTGCTCCAAAACCCTGGCAGGCAACAGCCACCCAAGGCTTATCGTTTTTATCTTTAGAAAATACAAAACCGCCATCCCATGGAGCGCGCTTAGCAATTGTGGGTTGACCTGAATAATAAAAATCAATTTCATCAACACTTCCCTTTTTTATTTCAGTTGGAAATTCAATAAAAACAGCATTAAATTCTCTTTTGAAATTTAAATTTTTACCATGGTAAATAATTTTATCAACAGATAAATTTTCAAATAAATCAACTTGAATTTTGTTAAAATTTTCAACTGATTTAAATTTTATTTTATTATAGCCTGAAATCTTTTTCTCATCAATATTGATGGAAATATTTAAGTGATAATAGCTAACATCATAACAAGAACGGAATACACTTAATGTTCCACGTAAACTATCTTTGCGTGAAAAAGATTGTGGCTTTCCATCCATCAATTGTGCTGATGAAAACGAAAAGTTTAATAGAACTATTAAGAAAGTGAAAATGTGCTTCATGATTATATTTTTTGATTAATAAATCTACATACAATTTATTAATCATGAGATAAATGACCTTATATCGCAATTATTTTACAATATAGATTATATACCAATTAAATATTGGGACGTAAAAGTTTTAGTTTAAGAATACCAGCAACAGTTAATGAGTCGGTTATTTTATTTTCCATTACTTCTTCGAAAACATTTTGAAATGGAACCCATCTAATTTGTAACTGTTCCGTATCTTCAGGTTCAGCATCATGTTGACTCAATTGTTCTGCTAAAAAAACCAAACCAAACTCATCGCTTACTGAATTTGACAAGTGCATTTCTAAAATTTTAGTCCACAATTGTGCTTTTAATCCAGTTTCTTCTAATAGTTCGCGTTTGGCAGATTCAATAGGATCAACTAACAAATCTCCACCACCTTCAGGAATTTCCCATGAATATTGATTGATAGGAAAGCGAAATTGACCAACCATTGCTAATTCTTTATTCTCATTTAAGGCTAAAATTCCAATTGCAAGATTTTTAAAATGCACCTTTCCATAAATCCCCTTTCCTCCATTAGGATTCAATACATCAAATTCTGTTAATTTTATCCATGGATTTTCATAGATATCTTTTGCTTCTAAAACTTTCCATGGGTTTATTGAGTGGTCCATTTGTAAATTAACTGTTGCTAAGTCCAAAATAGTAAAAAATGGACTTAATTTGTTTAATAATTTTATTCAATCTTTTTCAAGAATGAGAAAAAGCTTTCTAATTGTTGTTTGCATATGTTTCTTTATAAGTGCAAATCTATTTGCACAAACTTTTAATTATTCTGGAAGAGTAATAGATGTAATTTCAAAAAAACCACTTGCTTTTGTATCGGTAACTATAAATGGACAACAAGTGGGTCTGCAGACGGATATAGATGGAAAATTTTTAATTAAATCTAGTAAAGAAAATATTGATTTGAGATTTGCCTACGTGGGTTACGAAACTAAAGTAGAAACTTTTAAAGCACAAAGTAATATACTTGTTTCTTTAAAATCAATTCAAGTATCTATCAAAGTAGTGGAAGTTTTAGCTGGAGAGAATCCTGCACATAGAATTATTAAAAAGGCAATTCAGAACAGGAAATTAAATAATCCAGAGAACCTTACTTCTTTTCGATACAATGCTTATAACAAATTTATTTTTACATCAGTTATAGATTCTGGTACTAATAATTTTGCAGCACAAAACAAATTTGATAGTTTAAAAAACCCAGCAAAATTTAAAGCAAGAGATTCTGTTATTCAAAAAAATGCAAGAAATAGAAAGTCAACAGATTCTCTATTAGAAAAGCAATATGTTTTTATGACTGAAAGTGTCTCACAAAGAGACTTCATGTTTCCTGATTTAAACAAAGAAACCATAAAAGCTTCTAGAATTTCAGGATTAAAAAGTGCTCCTTTTGTATTAATTGCATCTCAATTTCAATCTTTTTCTTTTTACAAGGATTATATCGATGTGTTAGATAAAAAATATTTAAGTCCAATTTCTCCAAATAGCTTTAACAACTATTTTTTCAATATTGAAGACACCTTATTTCAAGCCAATGACACTGTTTTTGTAATTTCTTTCAAACCAATGAAAGGAAAAAATTTCGAAGGAATGAAAGGGTTAATTTATATTAACAGTTTGGGTTTTGCAATTCAAAATGTAATCGCCGAACCTGCCATAAACCTTTATTTCGGAATCAAAATTCAACAACAGTATGAGTTAATTGGGAACAAATATTG
The DNA here is from genome assembly GCA_965279595.1 of Sphingobacteriaceae bacterium. GTDB lineage: Bacteria > Bacteroidota > Bacteroidia > Sphingobacteriales > Sphingobacteriaceae > CAIKLP01. The sequence goes on along the minus strand of OZ257246.1, from coordinate 843,831 downwards.
GTTTCCAACTCAATTGAACACTGACCTAGACTTTAAAAATTATGTTTTTGTTGGGGGTGGAAGGCTTATGGGAATTGGAAGAACCTATTTAAAAGATATTGAAATAGGTTTAGCCTTAGAGAAAAAAAAGTTTGATGCTATTACAATTGATTATGATAAAAGCGAATTGAAAAATTCAGAAGAATTAATAAACAAATTCAGAATTGACACACTTAACTTAAGAGAGAAAAGAACGTATGAAGTTTTAGATAGTATTGGTAAGGCAGAAAAACTTGATGAGAAAATTAAAATATTTTCTGTAATTTCTAAAGGGTATATACCTTGGGGATATATACAATTTGACCTCAGAAAATTTTTCGCAGGTATTAATGATTATGAAGGATTTAGATTTGGAGTGGGAATTGCAACGAGTGAAAAGCTAACTAAATATTTTAGTGTTAATTCTTATGTTGCATATGGTACCAAAGACAAGGCAATTAAGTATGGTGGGGGTTTAGAAATTCCGATAAGTGCGAAACGTCAAGCAAATCTTTCAATTATTTATAAAAACGATTTGAATGAAGTGGGTTCAACGAATATTAGAATAGATAAAATTTCTGGACAAGAAAACTATAGATCATTGGTAACAAGGCAATATGATAAAATTGAATTGTATGAAGGGAATTTTAAATTTCGATCATTTAAATATTTAGGTAGCACTTTGTATTTAAATCAATCGAACATAAACGTTATAGGTGGTTACAATTTTGGATTCAATGCAAATTCTCAATATCAATATTATGAAACAGGTATGAGTTTTAAGTATGCATTTAAAGAAAAATTAATGAAACAAGGAAGTGAATATATTTCTTTGGGGACAGATTACCCAACAGTTTATTTGCAGTTAGCCAAAGGCGCAAGAAACTTTCAATTAACCAATGGCAGTTATCATAAAGTCGATTTAAAAATTATTAAATCTTGTACTTTAAGAAACATTGGAGTTAGTTCAATGTTGTTGAATGCAGGTAAAGTTTTTGGAAATGTACCAATTTCTTTTCAATATTTTGGGAAGGCCAATTATAATGGAAAGATAAATATCAATTCTAAAAACAACTTTGAAACAATGTATGTGAATGAATTTTTATCAAATGAATATATATCAATTTTCTTAGCACATGATTTTGGAAAGCTTTTAATGAAAACAGAAAAATTTCAACCAAGCTTAGCAATAAGGACCAATGTTGGTTTTGGAAAATTGGATAATGCTAGCAGTCACAATGGAATAATTTACAAACAAATGAACAAAGGTTATTTTGAAAGTGGAATAGTGATTTCTGATTTGATAAGGTTCAATTCAAATTTGTATAATACCGGTTTGGGTATTGGTATTTATTATCGATATGGAAATTATGCTTTTGTAAAAGCAATTGATAACTTAGTGGCCAAAATTGATTTCAAAATTTCATTTTAACCATGGATAACAAAACAACTAGATGGCTGAAAAAAGTTGGAGTAATTGGCTTTTTGTTTTTTTTAATAAAGGGAATTGTTTGGTTGTTTGTATTTTATTATGCTAGTAAAGGTTGTAATTAAAAAGGGCTAAATAAATATATTTAGCCCTTTTTAAATTAAAGTGTTTCATTTAACCACCTATAAAATTCTCTTTGCCACAACAATGAATTTTGTGGTTTAGTAACCCAATGTCCTTCATCTGCAAAATATAAAAATCTACTTTTAATTCCTCTCAATTGTGCTGCACTAAAAGCTTGCAAACCTTCTGACAAAGGCACTCTAAAATCTTTTTCATTATGTATTACTAAAATTGGAGTGTTCCAATTTTGAACAAATTTATGTGGTGAGAATTTTTCATAAGATTTGGGTTGTGGGTTTTTCCAATAAGGGCCTTCCATATCATGATTACTAAAGAAAACTTCTTCTGTTGAACCATACATACTTTCTAAATTGAATACACCACAATGTGCTATAAATGTTTTAAATCTCTTGTTATGATGTCCAGCTAACCAATAAACTGAATATCCACCATAGCTAGCACCGATAGCTCCTCTGCGGTTTGTATCTACATAGCTTTCTTTACTGATATCATCAATTGCAGAAAGATAATCATCCATTGCTTGTCCACCCCAATCTCCACTAATTTCGTCATTCCATTCTTGTCCAAATGAAGGTAAGCCTCTTCTATTTGGAGCAATAATAATATAACCATTTGCTGCCATCAATTGAAAATTCCAGCGGTATGAAAAGCTTTGACTTACGGTACTTTGTGGACCTCCTTGACAAAAAAGAAGTGTTGGGTATTTTTTCGTTGGATCGAAATCTGGAGGATAAATTACCCAAGCCAACATATCTTTATCATCAGTAGTTGTAACCATTCTTTTTTCAACTTTAGCTAATTTTAATGTTGATAATAAAGCATCATTGGTATTACTAAGTTGATGAATTTTTCCTTTTAACAATTCAACTCGTACCACCTCAGCAGGTTTGCTCATGCTAACTTTTGTTGCAATTAAATAAGTGTTTTTTCCATCAACTGCCAAACCAATAGACCCCATATCAGCCATACCATCTGTAATTTTTATGATGTTGTTTGATTTAGCAAATATTGAATAAGAATAAAGTTGATGAACAGCATTGCTACAACTTGCAAAATAAATAGTTTTTGAATCTGCAGACCAAATCATTTCATCTGCACTTTGATCAAAATCTTTCGTAATTTCTTTTAAAGTTTTAGTTGTAATATCTAAAACCATGATTCTATTTTTGTCAGCTTCAAAGCCAGCTCTTTCCATACTTAGCCAAGCAATTGATTTTCCATCAGGAGAAAATCTTGGTTGAGTATCATATCCTAAATTAGGCGTTGAAATATTTTCCGTTCTTCCAGTTTCTAATGAATAAATATAAATATCGGTATTGGTTGTAGTAGCATATTCTGTACCTTTTGATTTTTTTGAAGCGTATGCAATTGATTTCCCATCTGGGCTCCAGCAAATTTCTTCTTCACCTCCAAACGGCCCGTTTGGTGCATCAAAAGGCTCAAGTGGCATAATATCTTTGGCGGTTCCGATTTTTCCATCTGTATAGCTTGCAAATAGAATGTGGCTATAGGCGCCATCTTCCCACTGATTCCAATGACGCATCATTAAACCATCATATTCTTTTGCATTTGCTTTTGGTAAATCTGGATATCGTTCAGTTAATGGTTTATCAATTTGAAAATCTTGCGTAAAATAAACATGTGTTCCTTTAGGTGAGTAATTGAAATTTGCTATACCACCTTTTACAAATGACACCTGTCTTTTATCAGAACCATCAGGGTTAATTTCCCAGAGTTGAGGGTCACCAGATTCAAGACCCAAATAACCAATCTTTTTTCCATCAGGTCTCCATCTTGGATTGCTTTCTGATGTGGTTGAATTGGTAATTTGTTTTGGTTCGCCAGAAGAAACAGGAACAATAAACAATTCTGTATTGCCTCTATTTTCTTCTACATTATAACGGGTGACAGTGTATACAACAGATTTGCCATCAGGCGAAACAGTTGGTTCTGCTACTCTGCCGAATTTCCACAAAGTTTCGGGAACCATTTTTGTTTGTGCTGAAACTATACTAGCACTTGACAAAAGCAGAAGAGTAAAAATATTTTTAAGTTTCATAAAATGATTTTTTTGGGATGATAAAATTCAAATGTAATTTATTTTAAAGGCAAATTTTAGCAATACTTACATATTTTTTAATGTAAAAAAGAAAATCACCATTCGGTAATACTGTATGAGAAACATTATAGAATAGGTAATGATAACAGATTTAACAAAATTTAAAACTTTGTTTCCATTGTAAAACTTATTAATTGCGATAAACAACCAGGATAAAATTCCGAATTGAAAAAAGTATAAAAAATATGGGTCAGTTGCAACAAATCGAAAACCTATGATCGACAATAAAATTATAATCATATATAACAACAAAACATAGCAAAAGAAATAACATGCAAAGACTAAATGTTGAGTCAAATATTTTTTAGACTTAAAAAAGAACAAGTAAAAAAGAAGTCCTAAAAGTGGTATGAATACAAACAAAAACGTTTTAGAATAATTAAAACTTTTTGTGTTGAATAATTTTTCAAAAGAAAAATAATCCAATTTTAGGGTTTCAATTTTAGAGCTTACTAATTGTTTTGTTTCGTAGGTAGTGAATGGTTTATAAGAGGTATATTCATGCAGTGTTCGACTAAAGAAATTTGCATTTTGAAAAACTAAAAAATAAAAAACGTTTATCAATATAAAAAACTGAAGAGGCTTCAAATACAGCACTCTCCTACCCTTAACAAATTCATTGGCTAGAAACCCTGGCTGAAATACTTTAGCAAAACTTAAAAAAAACTTCGAATCGAAATGCGTAAAAATGTCGATGCTTTGTTCTAAAAATTTCACCAAAGCAAAATCTTTATCAACCACTTTTTTTTCTCCGCAGCTATAACAAAACTTACCAATTAATTGGGTGCCGCAAGTTGCACATGTTTGTTCTGTGTTCATCGTATGATTGAAAAAGTATAACGAATATACTTAATTCTATTAAACAAAAAACCCTCGTTTCTAGCGAGGGCTTTTTATATTATTTTATTTTGAATTCTTTTTTAACCTTTTCAACGAAATCTAGTTTTTCCCAAGTAAACAATTCTACTTTCATTTTTTTCTCTTTTCCATCAGGTGATTTAAATGTTTTGGTAACTATTTCATTCTTGCGTCCCATGTGACCATAAGCTGCGGTTTCAGAATAGATAGGGTTACGCAATTTTAATCGTTGCTCGATTGCATATGGACGCATATCGAAAATCTTTTCAATTTTCTTTGCTATTTCACCATCTGTTAATTTTACTTTTGAAGTACCGTAGGTATTGATATAAATACCCATTGGTTTTGCAACACCAATAGCATAAGAAACTTGAACTAGAACTTCATCACACAATCCTGCTGCAACCATGTTTTTAGCAATATGTCTGGTTGCATAAGCTGCTGAACGATCTACTTTTGAAGGGTCTTTCCCAGAAAATGCACCACCACCATGAGCACCTTTTCCACCATAAGTGTCAACAATAATTTTTCTTCCAGTTAAACCGGTATCACCATGTGGTCCGCCAATTACAAATTTTCCAGTTGGATTAATATGATATTGTATTTTATCGTTAAATAATGATTTGTATTTCGGATACTTCTTCATTACTCTTGGAATCAAAACTTTAATTAAATCTGCTTTGATTTTATCCAACATTTTCTTGTCAGAGTCGAAATCATCATGCTGAGTTGAAATAACGATAGCATCAATACGAACAGGTTTGTTGTTATCATCATACTCAAGTGTCACTTGTGATTTAGCATCCGGACGCAAATATTTAATTTCTTTGTTTTCTCTTCGAATTGCAGCCAATTCAAATAACAATTTATGTGCTATATCAAGAGCTAAAGGCATGTAATCAGGTGTTTCAGCTGTTGCATAACCAAACATCATTCCTTGGTCACCCGCACCTTGATCTTCTTTCTTTTTTCTTTCAACTCCTTGATTAATATCTTGAGATTGTTCGTGAATAGCAGAAAGAATGCCACATGAATTGGCTTCAAACATATATTCTGATTTAGTATATCCAATTTTTCTGATTACTTCTCTGGCAATCGATTGAACATCTAAATATGTTTTTGATTTTACTTCACCTGCAAGTACAACTTGTCCAGTGGTTACAAGGGTTTCACAAGCAACTTTCGATTCAGCATCAAAAGCTAAAAAATTATCAATTAAAGCATCTGAAATTTGGTCAGCAACCTTATCTGGATGACCTTCAGAAACAGATTCTGATGTAAATAAATAAGACATAATTTTTAAAATAAGTTATAAACTAATTCGAAAAGATTAGAAATAGTAAAAAGGTCTGTTTTTAGCAATTTTTTTACGTGGTTGCAATCAAGGCAAATTTTCCACTTTTCGTGCCACAAAAATAGAATAATTTTTTATATTCAGTTTATATTCAACAAAAATCAGATATTATTGTACTTTTTATTAAATACTACTAATTAGTATTTAAAGCTTTGATTTTGGAGGTTAACTCAAAATATGACTTATCGATTCTTTCTTATTAGGCAAATAGTTAAACAGTTACTTGCTGTTTTGCTTATATATACACTAAGCAGAGGTGTTTTTTTTGCTTTTAATTATTCTAGTTTTTCTAGTTCTTCCTTTCAATCATTGATTATCGCATTTTTGCATGGAATTCGGTTTGATCTTTCAGCCATTTTATATGTCAATTTTCTATTTGTTCTTTTAAGTATTCCTGTTGACTTTTTAAAACTTCCATCATGGTATCATCGATTAAGATATGCCGTTTTTTATGTTTTTAATGCAATTGCATTATTGTGGAATATGATAGATGTGGAGTATTTTAAATTTCAAAAAAAGCGTACCACATTTGAATTGTTTTCAGGCGAAAATGATATCCTTCAACTTTTACCAACATACCTTAAAAACTATTGGTATTTATTAATCATTCTTGTTTTTTTATTATTTCTTTTATTCAAAATAATTTTAAGAATAAATCAAAAAAAATCAATTGAAAAGAAAAAATTTATCGCAATAAAAGTATTGAGTTATACCATGTTTATTGCTGCAATAATTGTTGGAATGCGAGGTGGACTGCAAACAAAACCTTTGCAAATGCTGGCTGCAGCGTATTATGGTGATGAAAAAAATGCACCACTTGTGCTTAATACTCCCTTTACAGTTTTTCAAAGTTTGGGAAAAAAAGTATTGGTCAATCCTAATTATTTTTCTAATGAGGTTGCTTCGCAAATTTTTGATATTAAAAGAAATTACCAATCGGATGTTTTGTTCGAAAAGAAGAATGTTGTAATTATAATTTTGGAAAGTTTCTCAAATGAGTATATCGGTACCATGAGTAAACGCAAAACATGTTCACCATTTTTAGATAGCCTAATGACTCAAGGATTTCTTTTAAAAAATGCTTATGCTAATGGCAAGAAATCAAATGAAGCAATGCCAAGTATTTTTGCCTCTTTACCATCCTTAATGGATGATGCTTATTCGGGAAGTGTTTATCAAAATAACGAACTAAATACTTTGCCTAATTTATTAAAATCTAAAGGCTATTATTCGGCATTCTTTCATGGGGGTTTTAATGGCTCTATGAACTTTGATGCATTTGCAAAAAAGGCCGGTTTTGATGATTATTTTGGCATGAATGAATATGCTAACAACAATGATTTTGATGGTAATTGGGGGATATATGATGAACCTTTTTTTCAGTATGTTGCACATTCATTGGGGTCAGTACCTAAGCCATTTGTAGCGGGCATATTTTCATTATCTTCACACCCACCTTATCAATTGCCTGATAATTTAAAGCACAAATATGATGACATGGAAACGGATAAGCAGAAAAGCTTTAGATATACTGATGATGCTTTAAGGAAGTTTTTTGAATATGCAAAAACAAAAAATTGGTACACCAATACCCTGTTTGTAATATTACCAGACCACACACCAGATGCTGATTCGCCTGAGTTTGATAGTAAGGTTACCTATTACCAAATTCCTATTTTGTTTTTTGATCCAGCCAGTATCAAATTGACTGGAAGCTCAAATCAAGTCACTCAGCAATTAGATGTAATGCCTACTATTTTAGATTACTTACATTACGATTCTACATTTAATGCATTTGGTGAAAGTGCCTTAACTAAAAAACGTTATCCTTATGCAATTAACTATAGAGATGGAATTTATCAATTGATAGATAGCACCGGAGTATTGCAGTTTTCTGATCAAGTCAGTGTTTCCTATTACAATCACCAGAATGACCCTCTGCTTTCAAAAAACTTAATTAATTCAGAAATAGTTAATATAAAATTAATGGAAAGAATTTTGAAGGCATATATTCAAAAATTTAATGCAACTTTAATACTCAATAATTACAATCAAAAGTGAAAAAGAAAATTTTATTTATTATCAATCCAATTTCTGGTGGAAAAAGCAAAAGAAAACTGCCTACAATTATTGAGAAGTATTTAGATCATCAGAAATTTGAATTTCGTATTTCTTTTACTGAAAGAGTTGAACATGCCTATATGTTGGCGAAAGCAGCTTCTAAAGAAGACTATGAAATCGTTGTTGCTGTTGGAGGTGATGGAACTGTAAATGAGGTTTCAAAAGGAATTCTGAACACTAAAATTTTGTTAGGAATTATTCCTTTTGGTTCAGGCAACGGTTTAGCTAGAACATTGAAAATACCCTTAAATTCTATTAAAGCCATTCAAGTAATAAATCAACTAAACACTGATATTATTGATTCCGCTACATTAAACTCTCATCACTTTTTTAATATGGCTGGTGCTGGTTTCGATGCACATATTAGCAACATTTTTGCAGGTAATAAAACCCGTGGTTTTTTAGGATATGTAAAGTCCACTATTCAAGAATTAGCAAATTATAAATTAGAGAATTATCAATTTGAAGTTGATGGCATTTTAATAGAACGTAAAGCTTTTATTGTAAGCGTAGCAAATTCATCACAATATGGAAATGAAGCGCACATAGCTCCTAGAGCTGATGTAAAAGATGGACTTTTAGATTTGGTTATTGTAAAATCTTTTCCATGGTATATGTTTCCTTCTTTGGTTTTTCGCATGTTTACAAAAACTGCTGATCAATCTAAATTTGTTGATTATTACCAATGCAAAAATTTAAAAATTAACCGAGAAAATTCGGGTGCTATACATATTGATGGAGAACCAAGAAATGAACAAGCTCAACTAATTATTAAAATTAATCCATTATCAACATCAGTAATTGTACCATAAAATATGTCAAAAAAGCCTAGCAACAGAGAAGGTATAATGTATTCTACAAATCCCGATTTTGAATTTGATTCAAATGAACCTGAAAAAAAAGATACATTGCCAAATCAACAACAAGATTTAAGGGTTCAGTTAGATAAAAAACAAAGAGGTGGTAAGGCTGTAACGTTAGTAACTGGATTTATCGGTAATGAATCTGACCTTGAATTATTAGGAAAAAAATTGAAAACCAAATGTGGGGTTGGTGGAACTGTGAAAAATGGCGAAATTCTAATTCAAGGAGATTTTAGAGAAAAAGTTATGCAAATACTTCATACTGATGGCTTTAAAGTAAAAAAAATTGGTGGATAAGCTATTTGAATTCTAACTTTCAAATAATGCAAACAATTGTCCACAACTAAAACACTTAATTTTTTTTAAAGAAATCATTAAAATTAGCCTTGTATTTCACAAGGGAATAAAAATTTGTACTTTTGTCACCCTATACAAACGAACAAATTAGCTAAGAAAACATCATTTTATGACGAACGAATTTGGTATAAAGGCTAGCAATGCAACTGTTGCTGACTTAGGACTTGGAAACGTATCAGCCGCTTATTGGAATCTTACCCCGGCAGAATTAGTTGAAGAATCCATCATTAGAGGAGAAGGACAATTAGTCGATTCTGGAGCATTAGCAGCAGACACTGGTGAATTTACAGGACGATCACCTAAAGATCGTTTCATAGTAAAAGATGCTGTTACTGAAAATTCAGTATGGTGGGGCGATGTAAATATTCCATTTGAAGCTTCTAAGTTTGATGCATTATACAATAGAGTATGTGCTTATTTATCGGGGAAAGAAATCTTTGTTAGAGATTCATACGCCTGTGCAGATGCAAAATATCGCACAAATATTAGAGTAGTTACTGAGCAAGCTTATCACAATATTTTCGCTAATAATTTATTTTTAAGACCAACTGCCGAAGAGATATTGAGTTTCGATCCAGAATGGACAATTATAAATGCACCAGGATTTAAAGCTGACCCAAGTATTGATGGTACACGTCAACACAATTTCGCAATTTTAAATTTTACAAAAAAAATCATTTTAATTGGCGGAACTGGTTATACAGGTGAAATCAAAAAGGGAATATTTGGAGTGTTGAATTTTGTATTACCGCATGATAAAAATGTTTTATCTATGCATTGTTCAGCTAACATTGGTAAAGAAGGTGATACCGCAATTTTCTTCGGTTTATCAGGTACTGGAAAAACAACATTGTCAGCAGATCCAAATCGTGGATTAATTGGTGATGATGAACATGGTTGGGCAGATGGTTCCGTTTTCAATTTAGAAGGTGGATGCTATGCAAAATGTGTTGATCTATCAAAAGAAAAAGAACCTGAAATATGGAATGCCATTAAGTTTGGCGCTTTGTTAGAAAACATTGTATGCCATGAAGGCACCACAACTGTTGATTTTACAAACATCTCAAAAACAGAAAACACAAGAGTTGCATATCCTATCAATCATATTGAGAATGCAGTTGAGCCTTCAATTGCTGGAACACCTAAAAATATTTTCTTTTTAACTTGTGATGCATATGGTGTTTTGCCCCCAATTTCTCGTTTAGATGCTGGGCAAGCAATGTATCATTTCATATCTGGTTATACAGCTAAAGTTGCAGGAACTGAAGCAGGAGTAACAGAACCTCAAACAACTTTTTCTGCATGCTTTGGAAAAGTGTTTTTACCATTGCACCCAGTAAAATATGCTGAGATGCTAGGTAAGAAAATGAAAGAAAATAAAGTAAACGTTTGGTTGGTAAATACAGGCTGGACTGGCGGTCCTTATGGTGTTGGAAACAGAATGAAATTATCATTTACAAGATCAATGATTACGGCTGCATTAAATGGAAAATTGGATCAAGTAAAGTATGAAACACATCCAGTATTTGGTTTATCAATGCCAACTGAATGCCCTGAAGTTCCTTCAGAAATTTTGAATCCTAGAAATACTTGGTCTGATAAATCTGTTTATGATGCAAAAGCAAACGACTTGGCAACAAAATTTGTTAAGAATTTTGAGCAGTATGCTGAGGGCTCGAGCCCAGAAATATTAAATGCGTCACCCAAAGTAACGCAAAACGCATAATCAAAATATTAAATTAAAATCATAGCCAACCATTCAATTGGTTGGCTATTTTTATTAAGTTTGAACTTATATTAAAAACATATTATGGCTTTAGAAACGCAAGGAAAATTACACGAGATTTTTGATGCACAACAAGTGACTGAAAAATTTAAAAAAAGAGAATTTGTAGTAGAGATTGATGACAATGGGTATTTGCAACATGTAAAATTCCAATTGAATCAAGATAAGTGCAGCTTAATTGATCCTTTTTCATTAGGAGAAAATGTAAAAGTATCTTTCAATTTATCTGGTAGACAATATACTAGCAAAACTGGTGAGAAGGGTTATATCACTAATGTGGTAGCTTGGAGAATTGAAAGAGTTGGATCAACCAATTCAGCACCTATGCCAACCGAACCCCCAGTTTTTCAATTAGGAGCAACGGAAGGTGAAGATGATTCTTTGCCATTTTAAATAAAACTCAATAAGATTGTTTATATCAATTGGTAAATGCTTTATATCCTGAATAAAGTGTAATAATTAAGTCATAAGGTTAATTTTATGTTAATAAATAGCCTCAGAATTTTTTTATTCCATAAATATTCTATTTTTGTGAGCCCCAATTAATTGAAAAGGGCAATTTTAATATAAATAGTACCGTTAATTCATAAACTAAAACTAATAAAATCGAACAATGGCAAACGAAGCAAAAGTAGCTACTGCTGCAAAAGTTGAAAAAGGAAATGGAATGAGTTCTTTTTTCGCATCATTCACCATTCCATTATGTTTGTTGGTAGGTATCCTTATTTTCACATTCGTGATGGGAGCTCCTTCAAACTTTGAAGGTGGCGACCCTAACAATCACCCAGTTCAAGAAGGTGCAGGACATGTACTTGGATTGATTCACAAAGGTGGTTATATCGTGCCAATCTTATTGTCATTGGTGTTAATGAACATTACATTTTCAATTGAGCGTTACTTCACAATTGGTAAAGCACAAGGAAAAGGAAATGCAGAAGCTTTTGTTAGAAAATTGAGAAATCATTTAGATCAAAACAATGTTGATGCAGCAATTAAAGAATGTGATGCTCAAAGAGGATCTGTTGCAAACGTAATGCGTTCAACACTTTTGAAGTATAAAGAAATGGAAAACACAAATGGTATTGATTTAGACCAGAAAGTGCTTTCAATTCAAAAAGAAATTGAAGAGTCTGTTACGCTTGAATTACCAGGTTTAGAAAAGAACTTAGTGGTTATTGCAACCATGGCATCAGTATCTACTTTGATTGCGTTATTAGGAACTGTATTAGGTATGATTAAAGCGTTCTCCGCTTTAGCAACTGCAGGTTCTCCAGATTCAGTTGCATTAGCAACAGGTATTTCTGAAGCCTTAATTAACACAGCATTGGGTATTGGTAACTCAGCTATTGCAACTATTATGTACAATGTATTTACAAGTAAAATTGATGCAATTACTTATGCAATCGATGAAGCTGGATATAGCATTGTTCAAACGTTTGCTGCAAAACACAGATAATAAATTCGCATAAGCGAAACTTTAATAATTTAGAACTAAAAAAATGTCAAAAGTAAAGATTCCTCGTAAGAGTACTGTAGTAGACATGACGGCTATGACCGATGTGGCGTTTTTACTACTTACGTTCTTTATGTTGGCTACTAAGTTTAAACCTGATGAACCTGTTACGGTTACAACACCGTCATCGATCTCAGAAATAAAGTTACCAGAAACGGATATTTTATTGTTAACTATTGATAAAGATTCGAGAGTATTCTTTTCAATGGATGGTGAAGGAAACAGGGTAGAATTATTAGACAAAATGGCTAAGAAATTCAACCTTACTTTTACTGATAAACAAAAGAAAGAATTTTCATTACTAAGTTCATTTGGTATTTCAATTAAAAACATCGGTCAATATTTAGACTTAGATGCTGAAGCAAGAAAGAAATTTCCACAAACAGGAATTCCTTCTGATTCAACCAATAATGAATTAGCAGATTGGGTACTTCAAGCTAGATATACCAATAGCAAACTTCGTGTTGCTGTGAAGGGCGATCAAGATGCAGGATACCCAGTTGTAAAAGATGTAATTGCTACTTTACAAGATAAAAAAGTTAACCGATTTAACTTTATTACAAGCTTAGAAAAAGCTGATTAATTTTAATCATTTAAAAAATTAGGCAATGTCAGAAATAGAAAGTGGCGGAGGCGGTGGCGCCAAGAAAGGTAAAAAAAGAGGCAAGAAAATGTCAACCAGGGTGGATTTTACACCCATGGTGGATTTAGGTTTCTTGTTGATTACATTCTTTATGTTAACAACCTCCATGAATAAGCCACAAACCATGGAAATTAACATGCCAATTAAAGATGAGAATTTGAAAAAAGAAGATTTAAGTAAAATTAAAGCTTCTCAAGCAATGACGATTCTTTTAACCAAAGACAATAAAATCGTTTACTATTTTGTGGATGATAAAACAGGAATACCAGGCACACCACAAATTACCAATTTTGGAAAAGCAGGTATTCGTTCTGTATTGATCGAAGAAAATAAAAAGCGCAATAAAAGCGTTGATTCCATCGCAATTTATAAAGAACAATTACAAAAGAATGTAATCACCGAAGATGTTTTCAGAACAAAGGTTACAGCTATTAAATCATTTAAAGATGGTTTGATTGTAATTATAAAAGCAGATGACAATTCGAGGTACGGAAACTTAGTAGATATTTTAGATGAAATGAATATTTGCAATGTTGGGCGTTATGCAATTGTAGATATCACACCAATGGAAATAGAAATGTTGGGTAAAACCCCATTATAATTCCTAAAGACTAAAAACATGGCAGGTAAAATAGATTTATATGATGGCAAATGGATCGACTTAGTATTCCGCGGTAGAAACCAGGAATATGGAGCTTTTGAGATCCGTCGTAGCTATCCGCGAAATGCATTCATTGGAATGGTATTAGCAATAGTAGCATTTAGTTTATCAGTAAGTGCACCATTAATTATTAGATTAATTTCTGATGCAATTCCTGAAGAAAAAATTGTGAAGGTAGATCAAACAAATACGTTGGAAGAACCACCTCCGGTAGATGAGAAGCAGGCTACACCACCGCCACCGCCGCCGCCACCTCCATTAAAGTCGACAATTAAGTTTACTGTTCCGGAGATTAAGCCAGATGCGGAAGTACCTGATGAACCACCTCCAACACAAGAAGATTTGAAAGAAACAGATGCAGGTGTAACAACTGTGGTTGGTGATCCAAATGCAGAAGAAGACTTAAGCGGTTTGGATGGAGCAGGAGATGTTATTGAAGAAAACGAAGCACCATTCTTATCAGTTGAGCAAATGCCTGAATTCCCAGGTGGAGGAGAAGCCGCTTTAATTGCTTATATCACAAAGAATGTAAAATATCCAGCAATGGCTAGGGAAAACAACATTGAAGGAACTGTTTATATTGGATTTGTTGTTGAAAAAGATGGTTCAGTTGCTGATGTTAAAATACAACGTGGAATTGGTGGAGGATGTGATGAAGAAGCTAAACGTGTAATTAAATCATTGCCTAAATTTACTCCTGGAAAGCAAAATGGCCGACCTGTACGTGTACAATATAACGTGCCAGTGAAATTTAAATTAATGTAAGTTGTTCTTTTTATATGAATAGTAAGGATGATGTGAGTACCATGCGCGAGAAAATATTTTTCGTTTTTGGAATTATCATGTCATTAATTTATTTAGCAATTGGAATTAGTTTACTCAGCATTGAAAATTTCTTGGCTGATTATGATAAGATTATTAAAATAGGAATAGGCTGTATCTTTATAGCCTATTCTTTTTTTCGTTTATATAGGTCTATAACAAATTGGAAAAGCAGAAATGAAACAGAAGTTTAAAATAGTTGGCATTGCCTTATTTGCTTTGGTTCTTAATTCTTGTTCAGACAGTAAAGACAAAAACGGAAAATCATTAAGTACAACAACAAGTGGATCAGTAAATATTATTGCTGATGAAACGCTAGCATCAATTGTTGATTCAGAAAAACAAGTATTCGAATCAATTTATCCAAAAGCAAATTTAAATATCAAATATCTTCCAGAATTGGAGATGATGGATTTGTTTATCAAAGACAGTGCATCATTAGTAGTTTTGGCAAGAAATTTAAATGAGTCTGAAACAGCTTATTTTAAAGGGAAACATTCTTATACCGTTAACAAAATTGCATCCGATGGAATTGCTTTAATTGTGAATAGTGAAAATAATGACACCACTTTTGAATTGTCACAAGTACGTGAAATTATGAGAGGAAAATTCAATCAGTGGAAGCAATTGGAGAAAACTACAACTTTAGAAAGCATAAACCTCGTTTTCGATAATAAAAGTAGTAGCACTGTACGTTATATGTCAGAATTGGTTGGACAAAAAGATTTGAAAGGCTACACGTTAAATTCTAATGAAGAAGTTTTAGCATATGTTTCAAAAAACAAGAATGCATTAGGAATAATTGGAGTGAACTGGATTAGTGACAAGGATGATTTAGAAGCCATGAAATTTAAAAGTTCTATTCGTGTTGTTGGAATCAAAGGTGATCCAGGTGATTTAGGAGATGATTATTTTTATCAACCATATCAAGCATATATAGCAACAAAACAATATCCTTTAATTAGAGAAATATTTTCAGTAAGCAGAGAACCAAGAACAGGATTAGCAACGGGTTTTGCTTCGTTTCTTTCAAGTGATAGAGGGCAGAAAATAATTTTAAAATCTGGTTTGTTGCCAGCAAATGCACCGATCAGAATTATACAAACTAATTAGAAATTACTTTTTAAAAGTTAAAATAAAATAGAATGAAAATGAGAATGAAAAATGTTTGGGTTTTATTGGGATTAGTTTTATCAACAGTCTCTTTTGTAAAAGCTCAAAGTGCGTTAGATGGAATTAAAGCAATTGAAGTTGAACAGTATGAAAATGCTAAGAAAATTTTCAGTGGACTGATTCAATCAAATCCATCCGAAGCATCAAATTATTATTATTTAGGAAAAGCATTTTATAAGCAAGATAAAATTGATTCTGCTAAATTGTTTTTTAATCAAGGTTTAGCAGTAAACCCTAATTCAGCATTGAATATGGTTGGAGTAGGATCAATTGCTTATGATTTGGGAAATGACGTTGAAGCAAAAGCTAGCTTTGAAAAAGCAGTTAGTATTACCTTAGGAAAAGATTACCAAACATTGCTTTACATTGGTGAAGCATACAGAGAATTAGGTTCAAAAAACTTTAATGATGCATTGGTTTATTTAGGAAGAGCAAAAACAATCAATCCAAAAAATCCTGAAGTATTTGTAGCTATTGGTGATGTATACATGGAGCAAGCAAACGGTTCAGAGGCGGTAAAGTATTATAACGAAGCGTTAAAATTGAATCCAAGTTTTGTTAATGCATATGTAAGAACAGGAAAGTTGTGGACACGTTCACTTAATTATGCAGAAGCAAAAACGGCATTCGATCAAGCAATTACATTAGATGCAAATTATCCACCAATTTACAGAGAATACGGCGAGCTTGAATTAAGCGCAAAGAAATTTGAAAGTGCTGTAGAGAAGTATAAAAAATATTTAGAGTTAACAGACAAATCTTTAAACTCACAATTGAGATATGCTCGCTTTTTATTCTTAGGTAAACAGTATCAAGAATCAGTTGATTTAATTAAACAAATCATACCTAAAGATTCTTCTGACTATATTATTTTTAGATTATTGGGTTATTCATCCTACGAAATTAAAGACTATAAAACTGGACTTTCAGCAATGAATAAATTCTTTGCAATGAATCCTCCAAAAATTCTTCCTCAAGATTATTCTTACTTAGGAAGATTACAAGTAAAAAACAAATTAGACTCATTAGGAATTCAAACCATTACTAAAGCAATTGAATTAGACACCACAACAAAAGATCTTTATGGTGATTTAGCAGATGCTTATTTTTCAATGAAAAAATATAAAATGGCAGCTGAATCTTATGAGAAAAAACTAGTAGATGCAAAACCAACTGCGATCGATTATTTCTATGTAGGTAGAGCTTATTATTTCGGATTAGAATTTGTAAAATCTGATTCTGCATTTGCACGTTTGTTAAATATCAAAGCTGATTTTTCAACTGCATGGTTATACAGAGGAAGAAACAATTTTAGAATTGATGAGGCAGATGGAAGTAATGAAGGCTTAGCAAAACCATATTATGAAAAATTCATTGAACTAACTTTAGCTGATCCTAAATTTGATATTAAAAAATCAGGTAAAGATTTAATTGAATCTTATAAATATTTAGGTGATTATGCTTTTACTGTTATGAAAGATAAAGAAGGATCAAAAGTGTTTTTCCTAAAAGTATTAGAAATTGACCCGAATGATAAACAAGCCAAAGATGTTATCGCTGGTTTGAAATAAATTTTTACTTTTGCTGATGTTCAGTTAAATTTTTGGTTATGGAAAACGCATTTTTACCTTCTGATTATCTACCAATTGTGGTACAATTTATTGCAGCTTTAGGATTTGTTGCAGTTACAATGCTTGCCACTCATTTTATTGGTCCGAAAAGAAAAACCAAAGACAAATTGGAAAATTTTGAATGTGGGATAGAGCAAGTAGGGAATGCACGTTCACCGATTTCTATCAAATATTTTTTAGTAGCAATTCTATTTGTATTATTTGATGTAGAAGTGATATTTATGTACCCTTGGGCCGTGAATTTTAGAGAGTTTGGTATTCAAGGATTTTTGGAAATGTTTACCTTTATTGGATTGCTTTTAGCAGGCTTCTTTTACATTCTTAAAAAGGGTGCTTTAGATTGGGAATAAATTAGAGATTTCTTGGTTGCAAAACCTTTAAAATTAATATTTGTTGTACATTTGACGCTCATCTAGTCCTCTAGATGAGCGTTTTTGTTTACTGATATTTATTATGAGCGACATCAAGATTGTGGAAGCACCCGAAGGTATTGAAGGTGCTGGATTTTTCGCCACTCGATTGGATAAAGTGGTTGGTTTAGCTAGGTCACATTCCTTGTGGCCATTACCATTCGCTACATCATGTTGTGGAATTGAGTTTATGGCAACCATGGGCTCACATTATGATTTTGCTCGTTTTGGTTCAGAGCGTCCAAGCTTTTCACCACGTCAAGCAGATTTGTTAATGGTAATGGGTACCATAGCCAAAAAAATGGGACCAGTTTTGAAACAAGTTTACTTACAAATGGCAGAACCTCGTTGGGTTATTGCTGTTGGTGCTTGTGCTTCATCTGGTGGAATTTTTGATACTTATAGTGTTCTACAAGGAATTGATGAGATCATCCCTGTTGATGTTTATGTTCCAGGTTGTCCACCAAGACCAGAAGCAATCATTGATGGGTTTAACCGCATCCAAGATTTAGTAAAAGCGGAACCAATGAGGAGAAGAAACCTTCCACAATATCAAGAGTTAATGACCAAATACGGAATTCAATAACATGGCAATAGAAACTTCTCACTTAATAGCGGATATTCAAGCAAAATTCGGAAACAATGTTTCTGATTTTGAAACGCCTTATGATTTGTTAACGTTCAAAACCAACAAAGAATCAATAGTTGCTCTCTTAACTTATCTTAACGAAGATGATAAGTATCGTTTTCGTTTTCTGACTGATGTTTGTGGTGTACACTATCCAGATAGTAAGGAGTTAGCTGTAGTTTATCATGTTCAAAGCATGGAAAATAATTACAGATTAAGAATTAAAGTTTTTATTCCTGAATCAAATCCTAAAATTCCAACTATATCGAAATTATATCAATCTGCTAATTGGCAAGAAAGAGAAACATATGATTTTTTTGGAATTCATTTTGAAGGTCATCCGAATTTAAAAAGAATTTTAAATGTAGATGATATGGTAGCTTTTCCTATGAGAAAAGAACACCCATTAGAAGACCCAAATAGAATTGACAAAAACGATAGTTTTTTTGGAAGATAGTTTAAAAAAAACTTTGCTTTTGCAAAGGAGAAAATAGTTAAGTAGAATTTATTAGAAATCTCATTGCAAATAAATTCAAAAAGAAAATTTACTTATGGCGCATATACAATTAAGTGATGATTCATTAGAAAAGGAAACAACAACCTTAAACCTAGGACCTACGCACCCTGCAACGCATGGTGTATTTCAAAATGTTTTGGAAATGGACGGTGAAAGAATTGTTAGTGCTGTTTCTACAATTGGTTATATACACAGGGCATTTGAAAAAATTGCAGAACATCGTCCATATTATCAGATAACTCCATTAACTGACCGACTGAATTATTGCTCATCACCAATTAATAATATTGGGTGGCATTTAACTGTTGAAAAACTTTTAAAAATTGAAACTCCAAAGCGTGTTGATTATATGCGAATAATCGTAATGGAGTTAGCAAGAATTTCAGATCATTTAATTTGTAATGGAATTTTAGGCGTTGATACTGGTGCCTTTACTGGTTTCTTATATTTGATGCAAGAGCGTGAAAACATCTATGAAATTTACGAAGAAATTTGTGGTGCACGCTTAACAACAAACTTCGGACGAGTTGGAGGTTTTGAAAGAGATTTTAACGACAAGTCAATTTTAAAACTAAAAAAATTCTTAGCAACTTTTCCAGCAATTATGAAATCGTTCGAAGAATTATTTAATAGAAATAGAATATTCATTGATCGTACCAGAGATGTTGGTGCTATTACTTCAGAGAGCGCTTTAAATTATGGATTTACAGGCCCTTGTTTAAGAGCTACAGGAATTGATTATGATATTAGAACTGCCAATCCATACAGTTCATATAACGAATTTGATTTCGAAATTCCAGTAGGCACTAATGGAGATACATACGATAGGTACATGGTTAGGAATGAAGAAATTTGGCAAAGTTTACGTTTGATAGAACAAGCTTTAGCTAAAATGGAAAAAGAACCTAAAGGTATTTTCCATGCCGATGTTCCTGATTTTTATTTGCCACCCAAAGAAGATGTTTACAATAACATGGAAGCATTGATTTATCACTTTAAAATTGTAATGGGTGAAGTTGAAATGCCTAAAGCCGAAATTTACAATGCAGTAGAAGGTGGAAATGGAGAGTTAGGATTTTACTTAATTTCAGAAGGAGGACGTTCGCCGTATCGTTTACATTTCAGAAGACCTTGTTTTATAATTTACCAAGCATTTGCAGAAATAGCTAAAGGCTCTTTATTGTCAGATGCAATTGTTACGATGAGTAGCTTAAATGTTATTGCAGGAGAATTAGATGCTTAATAATTTTGATTCAAAAAATCAAAATGAAAAGTGTTAATTAAAAATATAGAAATTGAAAATATGAGTATTGCATTTTCAGAAGAAACATTAAAAATTGCAGAAGGATTAATTGCAAGATATCCTGAAGGAAAACACAAATCTGCATTGATACCAATTTTGCATTTAGCTCAAGCTGAATTTTCGGGTTGGCTAAGTACTGATACAATGGACTATGTAGCATCTATTTTGTCAATCAAACCAATTGAAGTTTACGAAGTTGCTTCATTCTATTCTATGTTTAATTTAAAGCCAGTTGGTAAATGTGTTTTAGAAGTATGCCATACTGGACCATGTGCAATTAATGGTGGAGAAACTTTAGTTAAATATTTAGAAAACAAATTAAACATCAGAGTAGGTGAAACAACGGCTGATGGAATGTTTACACTTAAGGAAGTAGAATGCTTAGGTTCTTGTGGTACTGCTCCTATGTTACAATGTGGTGCGAAATATTATGAGAATTTAACGAATGAGAAAACCGATCAAATGATTGAAGATCTTAAAGCAAAAAACAAACAACAAGCATATACTGATTTACTATCGTAGTAAATTTTCAGATAAAAAATTAAGAAGCGTAAAACATAAATTAGCATGTCACGTAAAATATTATTAGAACACATTGATGAACCAGGAATTGAAACTTATGATACTTATCGTAAAATGGGTGGATATCGTTCTGTTGAAAAAGCATTGAAAACAATGTCTCCAGAAGATGTGGTCGAAGAGGTGAAAAAATCAGGGATGCGTGGAAGAGGTGGTGCTGGTTTTCCAACTGGTATGAAATGGAGTTTCTTAGCAAAGCCAGAAGGTAAAGCAAGATATTTAGTTTGTAATGCAGACGAATCAGAACCCGGAACTTTTAAAGACAGATATTTGATGGAGAAAATTCCTCACTCATTGATTGAAGGAATGATTACATCTAGTTATGCTTTAGGAGCAAAAACTTCTTACATCTATATACGTGGAGAATATTTTTATGTACTTAGAATTTTAGAAAAAGCAATTGCAGAAGCTTATGCAAATGGTTGGTTAGGAAAAAATATTTTAGGCACTGGATATGATTTAGATTTATATGTTCACATCGGTGCAGGTGCTTATATCTGTGGTGAAGAAACAGCATTGCTTGAATCTTTAGAAGGTAAAAGAGGTAACCCAAGAGTAAAGCCGCCTTTCCCAGCAGTAGCTGGTTTGTATGCATGTCCAACAGTAGTGAACAATGTTGAAACAATTGCAGCCATCAGTTCAATTGTAAATTTAGGCGGCGATGAATATGCAAAAATAGGAATTGGAAGAAGTACAGGAACGAAACTAATTTCAGCAAGTGGTCATATTAATAAGCCAGGTGTTTATGAAATTGAATTGGGAGTTTCAGTTGAAGAATTTATTTATTCGGATGTTTATTGTGGCGGAATAAAAAACAATAAAAAATTAAAAGCAGTTGTTGCAGGTGGATCATCAGTTCCAATTTTACCTGCAAATTTAATTTTAAAAACTGCGAATAATGAAAACAGATTGATGAGTTATGAATCCTTATCAGAAGGTGGATTCGTTTCTGGAACGATGTTAGGTTCTGGGGGATTTATAGTTTATGACGAAGACAGCTGTATAGTAAGAAACACTTGGAATTTTGCACGCTTTTATCATCACGAATCTTGCGGACAATGTTCGCCATGTAGAGAGGGAACAGGTTGGATGGAAAAAGTTTTGCATCGTTTAGAATATGGACATGGTCAATTAAGTGATATTGATTTATTAGTTGATGTTTCCAAAAAAATCGAAGGCAATACTATATGTCCTTTAGGAGACGCAGCTGCTTGGCCAGTTGCAAGTGCAATTAGGCATTTTAGGGAAGAGTTCGAATGGCATGTGAAAGAAGCAAAGTTGAGTCAAACAAAAAACTTTGGAATTTTACAAGCACATGAAACGTTTGTATAAAATAATAATCCACAGAAAAATAATTGTTTATTTTAACTGTAATGAATAAAAAGAGAAACGAATTTTTTAAATTCAATCTCACATCTAAATAGTATTAAAAAAGATGGCTGAAAAAATTAAAGTAACAATCGATGGTAAGTCTGTCGAAGTAGAACCCGGAACAACAATATTAAATGCAGCTAGGCAAATTGGTGGCGATGTTGTTCCTCCTGCAATGTGTTATTATTCTAAACTTAAAGGAACAGGTGGAAAGTGCAGAACCTGTTTGGTAAAAGTTAGTCAAGGTTCTGAAAAAGATCCTCGTCCTATGCCAAAATTAGTTGCTTCTTGCCAAACGCAAGTAATGGATGGAATGGTTGTTGAAAATAAAACATCAGCAGAAGTATTAGAAGCTAGAAAAGGTGTTGTTGAAATGCTTTTAATCAACCACCCATTAGATTGCCCAGTATGTGATCAAGCAGGTGAGTGTGATTTGCAAAATTTATCTTATGAACATGGTAGTTCAAATACAAGATATGATTTTGAACGAAGAACTTTTGACAAAATTGATATAGGTGATAAAATTCAATTACACATGAATAGATGTATTCTGTGTTATCGTTGTGTTTATACTGCTGATCAATTAACTGATGGACGCGTACATGGAATTTTAAACAGAGGAGATAAATCTGAAATTTCAACTTATATAGAAAACGTAATTGAAAATGATTTTTCTGGAAACGTAATTGATGTATGTCCAGTTGGGGCATTAACTGATAAAACATTCCGTTTTAAAAATAGAGTTTGGTTTACCAAGCCTGTTGATGCGCATCGTAATTGTGATCACGAAAAATGTTCAGGTAAAGTTGTTCTTTGGTACAAAGGTGAAGATGTGTTGCGTGTTACTGCAAGAAAAGATGTTTATGGCGAAGTAGAAGAATTTATTTGTAATACTTGTCGCTACGACAAAAAAGCTACTTCAGATTGGACCATCGAAGGACCTAGAAAAATAGAAGACACTTCTGTTATTTCATCTAATCATTATGAGATGGAACACATGTTACCTGTTGTGGAAAGAGATCAAGAGTTAATTGAAGCAAACAAAAAAATGTTTCACAAAAAAATATAATAAATTATTTAGAAGGGTAATAGAAATATTATTTTTTTTAAAACTGATAAAATGGATGTAGCTTTTTTAATAGAAAAACTTATTTTAATTTCTGCGATTTTAGGAATTAGTTTGGTAATTGCCATGTACACTACATTAGCAGAAAGAAAATTTGCTGGTTTTTTCCAAGACCGTGTAGGGCCTAACAGAGCAGGGCCTTGGGGCTTATTGCAACCTTTAGCTGATGGGGTTAAATTATTTACCAAAGAAGAAATCATTCCAACAAATGCTGGAACATTTTTATTTATTCTTGGTCCATCATTGAGCATGTTTACAGCTTGTATAACTACAGCAGTAATTCCTTGGGGAAATGATTTAACAATTTTCGGAAGAACAGTTGCCTTACAAGTAGCCGATATTAATGTTGGAATTTTATATGTTTTTGGTGTTGTTTCTTTAGGAGTATATGGAATTATGATAGGTGGTTGGGCTTCTAACAATAAATTTTCATTGTTGGCTGCCATTAGATCAGCATCCCAAAATATTTCTTATGAAATTGCAATGGGCTTATCAATCATAGCATTGTTAATGTTTACAGGAACGTTAAGCTTAAAAGAAATTTCACAACAACAAGCAGGATTAAATTGGAACGTATTTTATCAACCGTTAGGGTTTTTAATTTTCATGATTTGTTCTTTTGCAGAAACCAATCGTACACCATTTGATTTACCTGAATGTGAAACAGAATTAGTTGGTGGACATCATACTGAATACTCTTCAATGAAACTAGGGTTTTATTTATTTGCTGAATACATCAATATGTTTGTTTCATCAGCAATTATGGCTACTTTATATTTTGGTGGATATAATTATCCAGGCATGAATTTAATCAGCAACCCAAATGTAGCAGCTCTAATTGGTGTAGCTGTATTCTTCATTAAAATTTTATTATTTATATTTTTCTTTATCTGGGTACGTTGGACAATCCCTCGTTTCAGATACGATCAATTGATGAGATTAGGTTGGAAAATTTTAATACCATTGGCCATATTAAATATTGCATTAACAGGCATTGGAATATTGGCATTTAACTAAGTATAATTATTCCGAAAGGAAATAAAAGTAAAAGATATGAATTCGTTAACGAATCGAAAAAAAGTAATTGAACCTAAAGAAATGAATTTTTGGGAGCGCATGTATCTCCCTGCAATTCTTCAAGGTTTAACAATTACCATGAAACACTTTTTCACTAAGAAAGCAACTATATTTTATCCAGAAGAACAAAGAGAGTTTTCGGAAAACTTTAGAGGTTTACATTCATTGAAAAGAGACGAAGATGGAAGAGAACGTTGTACTGCATGTGGCTTGTGCGCTTTGTCTTGTCCGGCTGAAGCAATTACCATGATTGCTGCAGAACGAAAAAAAGGTGAAGAGCATTTGTATCGAGAAGAGAAATATGCTTCTACTTATGAGATCAATATGTTAAGATGTATTTTCTGTGGATTTTGTGAAGAAGCCTGCCCTAAAGAAGCAATTTATTTAGATGGTGATATAGCGAGAGCTGATTACAAAAGAGATTCATTCATCTTCGGAAAAGATAAATTACTAGAAGCAAAAATTAAATAATCAATTAGATCAATAAAAATTAGATTCAATGAATCACACCATTTTTTATCTACTATCATTCTTAACTGTATTTTTTGCGTTGTTAGTGGTATTTGCAAAGAACCCAATTCACAGTGCACTTTATATGGTTATGACATTCTTTGCAATAACATGTCAGTATTTAGTTTTAAATGCACAGTTTTTAGCAATGGTAAATTTTATAGTTTACATGGGAGCAATTATGGTGCTAATCATTTTTGCAATTATGTTTTTAAATTTAAATCAAGATACCGAACCACATAAATCTTCATTAATAAAATTTGCTGGAGTTGTTTCTGCGGGCTTGTTGATGTTAACATTGGTTGCAGCGCTTACCAGAACTGGTGGTGGAGATGCTGGCTTTGTAATTTCAAATCCAGATATGGGCTTAGTTAAAAACCTAGGTAAAGTTTTATTTAAAGAATTTTTACTTCCATTTGAAGTAGCATCAATTTTATTATTATCAGCAATGGTTGGTTCAGTATTACTAGCTAAAAAAGAAATTAACTAATGGGAACAGTAACACAAACAATTCAAGCAGTACCTATTAATCATTATATTTTATTATCAGCATTGCTTTTTGCAATTGGGGTAATGGGAGTTTTGATTCGTAGAAATGCCATCGTGATTTTTATGTCGATTGAATTAATGTTGAATGCAGTTAATTTATTGCTTGCAGCATTTTCGGCATATAGAGGAGATGCAAGTGGACAAATTTTTGTTTTTTTTATAATGGCAGTAGCAGCTGCAGAAATAGCCGTAGGCTTGGCCATAATAGTAATGATCTACAGAAATACTAGATCAATAGATATTAATTTATTGAATAGATTAAAAGGATAGAATATTTCATTTTACAATTGATATGTTAAAACTTATAGGATTAATTCCATTATTGCCACTAATTGGATTTTTAGTGAATGGTATTGCAAATAAAAAAATGCCTAAAGCTTGGGTTGGATTTATTGGCAGTGCTAGTATATTACTTTCATTCATCATAAGCTTAGGAATATTTTTGAATTTACAAAGCAATGAAATCAAAGCACACACTTTTGATTGTTTTGAATGGATACAAGTTGGCGGATTAAATATTTCATTTTCGTTTTTGATTGATCCCCTTTCTTCTTTAATGCTATTGATCATTACAGGGGTTGGATTTTTAATTCATGTTTATTCAATAGGCTACATGCATGACGATGATGGATATGCAAGATATTTCGCATACTTAAATCTATTCGTATTCTTCATGTTGTTGTTAGTATTAGGCTCAAACTATGCAATCATGTTTATTGGTTGGGAAGGTGTTGGATTATGCTCTTATTTATTAATTGGATTTTGGTTTAAGAATACGGAATATAACAACGCTGCAAAAAAAGCTTTCATCATGAATCGCATTGGTGACTTAGGTTTTTTACTGGGTTTATTTTTAATCTACGATACATTCGGAAGTATTTCATTTAAAGATATAATGCCTCAAGCAGCAGGATTTGCTTCTGGAGATGCAACATTAACATTGATTGCAATTTTATTATTTATAGGTGCAATGGGTAAAAGTGCTCAGCTCCCATTATACACATGGTTGCCTGATGCGATGGCTGGCCCAACGCCTGTTTCTGCCTTAATACATGCTGCCACCATGGTTACTGCAGGTATTTATATGATTGCTCGTTCAAGTATCATTTATACTTTAGCGCCAATTGCTATGGATGTAGTTACTATAGTAGGAATGATTACTGCAATATTTGCAGCTTTAATTGCGCTCACCCAAACAGACATTAAAAAAGTTTTAGCCTATTCAACAGTTAGTCAATTAGGATATATGTTTGTTGCTTTAGGTGTTGGTTCATTTACTGGAGCAGTTTTTCATTTAATGACACATGCGTTTTTTAAAGCTTTATTATTCTTAGGTGCAGGTAGTGTAATTCATGCAATGAGTGGTGAACAAGATATGAGAAGTATGGGTGGATTGAAAAAGAAACTTCCAATCACATTTTTAACGATACTCATTGGAACTTTAGCCATATCAGGTGTTCCACCATTCGCTGGTTTCTTTTCTAAAGATGAAATTTTAGCAGCGAGTTTTCATTACTCGCCTATTGTATTTGCAGTGATGTCATTCACTTCTGTTTTAACTGCTTTTTATATGTTCAGAATGTTGTATCTTACTTTCTATGGAACATTTAGAGGAACGCATGATCAAGAACACCACTTACATGAAAGTCCGAAGAGCATGACAATTCCTTTATTAACACTTGCTGTATTATCTACCTTTGCTGGCTTTTTAGGTTTACCTGAAGTGTTTTCAGAAACACATTTGTTAAAGGAATTTTTAGCACCAGTATTTGTATTGTCTGATTCAAAATTATTTATTGAAGCTCCATCACACTTGTTAGAGTATAGTATAATGGGTGTATCAATTGTAGTATTAATTGTTATTGTGTTTTTTGCTTCAAATAGATATTCAAAAAATGTTTATTTATTACCAACTGATGAATCTAAACTAACATTCCTTCAACGCCTTTCTTATAAGAAATTTTATATTGATGAATTTTATGATTTTATGATCATGAAACCACTTAATAAATTTTCTACTTTTTTATATAAAGTAATTGATAAAAGTGGAATAGATGGAATCGTAAATGGTATGGGGAAAGTAGCGATGGAAGGTTCAAAAAATTTAAGATTACTGCAAACAGGATACACTGGTTTTTATTTGTTCGCAATGGTTTTTGGTATCATATTAATAATGTTGTTAAACTTTTTTCTTTAGTATTCAATAAATGGTTACTCTTTTACTCATCATATTTCCATTGTTAGCTGCAACAACATTGTTGCTCATCAATGGTGAACAAGCAAAACGCACAGCATTAATATTTTCAATTATTGAATTAGGAATTGCTGGTTATGCATTAATGAATTTTGTTAGAGATTCTAGCACACAATTTTTATTAGACTATACTTGGATTTCTTCTTTAGGAATTCATTTTAAAATTGGCATTGATGGAATAAGTATGTTAATGGTATTATTAACAACCGGACTTTTTCCATTAATTATATTATCGTCATTTAATAAAGATTACAAATCCCCAAAATCATTTTATGCATTGATGTTATTTATGCAAGCAGGATTGATTGGTGTATTTGTTTCATTAGATGCATTTTTATTTTATGTTTCTTGGGAAGCTGCATTGATACCTGTTTATTTCTTATCTGCTATTTGGGGTTCTGAAAACAGAATTAAAGTAACCTTGAAATTTTTTGTTTATACTATACTTGGCAGCTTATTTATGTTAGCTGGTATCATTTATATTTATCTTCAAACACCCGGTTTTCATTCATTTGATTTAGCTGTTTTTTATAATACAGTATTATCATCAACAGCTCAATCTTATTTATTTTGGGCATTCTTTTTAGCTTTTGCTATTAAAATGCCAATCTTTCCATTCCATACTTGGCAACCTGATACGTATACTGAATCACCTGCACCTGCAACAATGTTACTATCTGGTATTATGTTAAAGATGGGGGTTTATGGGGTTATTCGTTGGTTGGTTCCAGTGGTACCACAAGGCTTTGAACAATGGGCATGGTTAGCAATTACACTTTCAATAATTGGAATTGTTTATGCTTCAATTATTGCATTCATGCAAAAAGATATGAAGCGTTTAATTGCTTACTCATCTATAGCACACGTTGGCTTAATTGCTGCCGGATTATTTGTTTTCAATGCACAAGCATTACAAGGAGCAATGATACAAATGTTGAGTCATGGCGTAAATGTTGTTGCATTGTTTTATATCATCAGCATAATAGAAAACAGAACAGGAACAAGAGAGATAAATGCATTAGGAGGCATTGCAAATGTTGCACCTAAATTGGCAATTTGTTTTACAGTCGTAATGATGGGCTCAGTTGCGTTACCATTAACAAATGGTTTTGTTGGAGAGTTTTTGTTATTGATTGGTGTTTATCAATATAGCATGATTGCTGCAGCCTTTGCTGGATTAACAATTATTTTAGGTGCGGTGTATATGTTACGCATGTATCAAAAAGTAATGTTAGGTGAAGCAAATGTTTTAACTGCATCTTTTCATGATCTTAAATCAAATGAAAAAGTAGTATTATACATAACTGTAATTTTAGTAATTGCAATGGGTGTTTATCCGAAAATGATTTTATCAATTTCGGAAGCGCCAATCAATAACTTAATTGCATTTGTGAACAATAAATTAATCGCAATAAACTAATTCCAATAGGAATAAAACTTTAACTAATGACGAGCATTGTTATCATATCACTTCTTGCAATCCTAATTTTATTTCTTGGGATTTACAAGCAATCAAAAGCAATTGTACCTGTTGCAATACTTGGTTTATTTGGAGCACTTGTTTCTCAAATAGCTGCTTGGAATACAAATTTATATTATTTCAACCAAATGATTTTGGTTGATAATTTTTCTATCGCATTTTCTGGATTAACAATTATTAGTACCATATTAATCATCGTTTTATCAAGAGGATATTTCGAAAAAATAAGCACAAATGTTGCAGAGTATATTTCACTCTTATTATTTGCATTGGTAGGAATTATATGTATGGTTTCTTATCAGAATTTAACCATGTTATTTATTGGTATTGAAATTATGTCTGTAAGCATGTATATACTTGCAGGTATTCGCAAAAAAGATTTGGCATCTAATGAAGCAGCATTGAAATATTTGTTGATGGGTTCATTTGCTACTGGATTTTTATTATTTGGAATTGCTTTAGTTTATGGATTCACAGGAACTTTCAATTTAGATCAAATTGCAACTGCAGTTGGAATGAGCAACGGAGTAGTAGCTCCTCTTTTTTATGCTGGTGTTTTGTTTGTGTTAATTGGTTTGTTATTTAAAGTTTCAGCAGCGCCATTTCATTTTTGGGCTCCTGATGTATATGAAGGTTCACCAACCTTAATTACATTATTCATGTCATCAGTGGTAAAGACTGCAAGTTTTGCTGCATTCTTGAGATTGTTTTTAACATGCTTCGCTTCTTTATCAGAATTCTTATCACCTACTTTATGGGCTGTAAGTGTATTAACAATTTGTATTGGGAATATTGTTGCATTGCAACAAACATCATTCAAAAGAATGTTGGCTTACTCAAGTATTTCACATGCAGGTTATATGTTAATGGCAATTTTAGCATTAGGTCCAAATTCAACTAAAGCAGTGTTCTTATATGCATCGGCTTATTCAATTGCATCAATTAGTGCATTTGCAATTTTGATTAAAGTAAAAGAGATGACGAAGTCTGATAACTTTGAATCATTTAATGGTTTGGCAAAAAGGAATCCATTTGCAGCTATTGCATTAACTGTTGCGATGTGTTCATTAGCTGGCATTCCGCTTACAGCAGGATTCTTTGCTAAATTTTACATGTTCACAACTGCAATTGCTCAAAACTATATTTGGTTAGTTGCAATAGCCATCATCAATGCAATAATTGGAATCTGGTATTATTTCAGAGTAGTAATAGCAATGTATATGAAGGATGTTTTGTTTGATTCTGAGCTAGAAAGCAGCTTAAATTTCCGTGTAGTAATTGCTCTTACAACTATTGCAACTATTATTTTAGGTATTTTTCCATCCATATTATCATCCTTGTTTTAATTTCCTTATTTTTCGGAACTATTTATAACTATGGAAAACGCTTACGAGTTCATTAAAACCCTATTAAATCCACAAAGCATCATACATTACGGTGGACTAACACTTTTACTATTCGTTATTTTTGCAGAAACTGGTTTGTTTTTTGGCTTTTTTTTACCTGGTGATTCATTGCTGTTTGTTGCCGGCCTAATGTGTGGTACACCTATATTTGATGTCAATATTTATACTTTACTTTTTAGTGTTACTGCTGCTGGGATCTTAGGAAATTTTGTTGGTTATTTTTTCGGCAAACAAACAGGACCTGTTCTTTTCAAAAGAGATGATTCATTTTTCTTTAAAAAGAAGCATGTAAATTTGGCTAAAGATTTTTATGATCGCTATGGTGGAGCAGCAATTGTTTTAGGAAGATTTATTCCAATTATTAGAACCTTCGTTCCAATTATGGCAGGTGTAGTAAGTTTAGATTTTAAAAAGTTCGTGTTGTATAATATTCTAGGTTGTATTGCTTGGGTGTTTTCAATGGTGCTTGCAGGATATTTTTTAGGTAGAGCATTCCCATCTTTACAAAACAGGTTAGAATACATTGTAATCGTAATTATTTTGATAAGTATGATTCCTGTCGTTCTTACTTATTTCAAAGAACGCAATCGCAGAAATAAAAACGATCAATCAGCTATTTGATTTGATTAAAAAATAACAATATGTTGTTCGATATTTTTCTTACGCTTTTTTTGGTGATGCTCAATGGATTTTTTGTAGCTGCTGAATTTGCAATAGTAAAAGTTAGATCATCTCAAGTTGAGCTTAAAGCAAAAACAGGAAATCAAAGTGCAAAAACCGCAAAACATATTTTGCAAAACTTGGATGGATATTTATCTGCCACTCAATTAGGTATTACACTTGCTTCTTTAGGTTTAGGTTGGATTGGTGAATCAGTTGTTTCAGCAATTATACTCTCTTTATTTTCTTTATTTGGAATGTCGATTGCACCTGAGCATGCTCATCAAATAGCACTACCCATTGCATTTGGAACCATCACTATTCTTCATATTGTATTTGGCGAGTTGGCTCCCAAATCTATTGCTATTCAAAGACCAGTGACCACAACTTTTGCATTGGCTATTCCATTGAATATTTTCTATATCGTTTTTCGTCCATTTATTTGGATACTTAATGGCTTAGCAAATTTAATATTAAAACGAATTGGTATTTCACCTATACACGGACATGAAGTACATACTTCAGAAGAATTGCAATTATTATTAGATCAAGGAAAAGAAAGTGGTGCCTTGGATTCATCCGAACATGAACTAATCAAAAATGTATTTGATTTCAATGATCGTACAGTAAAAAAAATCATGGTGCCGCGTACTTCCATTGTTGCATTTAATATTGAAACTCCTTACCACGAGTTTGTCAATTTTGTAATTAATGAAGGCTATACAAGAATGCCTGTTTATAAAGGGTCAATTGATGAAATTGTTGGTTTCATTCATGCAAAAGATTTGTTGATGAAAGAATTGAAAGATCAAACTATTCAATTAAAAGACATGATCAGACCCGTGTTTTTTATTCCTGAATCAAAAAGAATTGCAGATTTGTTGACTGAAATGAAAAATAAAAAAAATCCAAACATTGCAATTGTTTTAGATGAGTTTGGAGGAACTGCAGGTTTAGTAACCATGGAAGATATCATTGAAGAGTTAGTTGGAGAAATTCAAGATGAACATGATGAAGAGAAACCAAAAGTTGTGGTTGTTTCAGATTATGAATTTATTGTTGATGCTCATTCTGCAATTTCAGATGTGAATGAATTCTTGCCAGTTGCACTTCCTGAAGATGATGATTATGATTCGGTTGCTGGATTAATGAATGTAATATTCGAAAAGATTCCAGAACTTGGTGAAGAGATTGATTTTGGTGGATATCATTTTGTAGTATTGGCAAAAAAGAAAAACAATATTGAGTCGGTGAGTATGTTTCTCATACAAGCTATGACCGACGACAATCAACTTGTTGATACACACAATTAATTCAAATGCATCTTTTTTATACACCTGATATCAATGCCGATCTTTATCAACTCAATGAAGAAGAAAGTAAGCATTGTACAAGAGTATTGCGTTTAGTGAATGGCGATATTATATTTTTAGTTGATGGCCAGGGTGGTTTTTTCGAAACCAAAATAATAGATAATCATCCAAAGCGTTGTATGGTGCAGGTTGTGGATGTGAAACGAGAATTTCAAAAGAGAAAGAACTATTTGCACATTGCCATTGCCCCAACAAAAAACATAGAACGAACTGAGTGGTTTTTAGAGAAGGCAACTGAAGTTGGGATAGATGAAATAACACTTTTACTTTGTGATCATTCTGAAAGAAAAGAAATAAAGCCTGAACGTTTGAATAAAATTATTGAATCTGCCATGAAGCAAAGTTTAAAAGCATATCATCCAAAACTAAATGGAATGCTATCATTCAATCATTTTATTGCGCAAAAATTTGATCATGAAAATAGAATGATTGCACATTGTTTGGAAACTTCAAAAAAAACAATAGCTGAGATAAAGAAAGAAAGTAATAATTCGCGAAATTTAATTTTAATTGGCCCTGAAGGTGATTTTAGCAACAATGAAATTGAATTAGCAATAAAAAATAATTTTAATGCAATTACTTTAGGTGAATCTAGATTAAGAACAGAGACCGCAGCTTTAATGGCAACCATTTTAGCTGACCAAGATTTTTAGAAATGAAAAAAGGATTCTATACTTTAATTTTAATTTCTTTTCTGCTGTTAAGCAGTTCATTTGTTAATCCAACTTATAGAATCGCAAGATTAAAATATAATGGAGGTGGTGATTGGTATTCTAGTCGCACTGCACTAAATAATTTAATTTCTTATTGTAACAAAAACTTGAATAGCAATATTTATGAGGATGAATCTATTGTAGAACCAGGTTCATCAGAGTTGTTTAATTATCCTTATGTATTTGCAACTGGACATGGCAATATTGTATTCTCAGATCAAGAAGCAGAGAATTTGAGAAATTATTTAATGGGCGGAGGCTTTCTTCATATTTGTGATAATTATGGAATGGATCAATTTGTTAGATTATCAATGAAAAAAGTTTTTCCAGATTTAAATTTTGTTGAACTCCCTTTCTCTCATCCTATATTTTCACAGAAGTATAATTTTAGTAATGGTTTGCCAAAGATTCATGAACACGATGGAAAAAGACCACAAGGATTTGGTATAATTTATAAAGGCAGGTTGGTTTGTTTTTACGATTACGAATGTGATTTAGGTAATGGTTGGGAAGAAGTGGGAACTTATCCAACCGATACACCAGAGATGCATGAGAAGGCCCTAAAAATGGGTGCAAATATTATTCAATATGTTTTTAGTCATTAACATTAATTAAGAAACACATGTACCACATTAAAGTAAATAATAATTTTCAGTTTGATTTAGAAAAAAATGCTGAAGGATTAAAAATTGTTGGAAATACTGAAGATGTTCAATTAGCAAGGGCTTCTGAGAATAAGTTTAGTATTTTATTAGGTACAAAATCTTATACTGCTGAACTTATTAATTTAGATAGAGAAACTAAAGTGGCAAGTATAAAAGTGAATGGGAATAAATATGAGCTTAATATTAAAGACCAATATGATGATTTATTGAAATCATTGGGCTTAGACACTTTAGCAAATAAAAAAATTAATGATATAAAAGCTCCAATGCCAGGCCTAGTATTAAAAGTATTAGTTCAAGAAGGTTCGGAGATAAAAAAAGGGGATAATTTGGTTGTGTTGGAAGCAATGAAAATGGAAAACATTTTAAAATCACCAACTGATGGAGTTATTAAAAGTGTAAAAATTAATCCAGGCGATAAAGTAGAAAAGAATGAAGTACTTTTGCTTTTAGCCTAATACCTGATTTACAAAAAAAGAAAATACACGAGGATACAAAATACAAGTAACAACTAAGCCTGTTACGGCACCCCAAAAATGAGCTTCATGATTAACATTGTCTGCTTTATTTCTTGAAGCATACATACAATAAGCTAAATAAAGCAATGCAAAAATGTATGCAGGAATTCCAACCGGAATAATGAAAATGTATATTTTTGATAAAGGATCAAATAAAATATAACTAAACAACACTGCAGAAATAGCTCCTGAAGCCCCCAAGCTATAATAACTTGGATTGTTTTTATTTTTGATTAAAGTACTTACATCACTCAATACCAATCCTGAAAAATAAATTACGGCAAATTGCCAGTGACCTACAATTCTCTCTAAAGTAAAGGCAAAGAAATAATAGGAAAACATATTAAATAAAAGATGATTCCAATCAGAGTGAATAAATCCACTCGTGATAATGGTAAAAATATTTTTCTTTCTGCTAATGCTATATGGATGTAGCATCAAAGTACGCATCAAATGTCCTTTCTCATAGAAAGCATAAATTGATGTAACTAAAATAAAAATAAAAATGCCTGATGAAACTGGTATAGCTTTTAATATTGTCTCCATTTCAAATCACTTGATTTTTGTACTCTATAAATTGGGTAACGTAAATAACTTTTTTCAAAGTAAGAAGAATTTCTGTAAACAAAATCTAATTGTGCTGCCCCATTGCTTGCAAATTTTGGATCTGCATTAATTTTGTCTTTTAATTTTTGTTGTAAATCCGGATTGTTTTTTAATATTTCAGCTGCTAGATCTTCAAAAACATAATCTGAAAAATATTCTTTTTGTGCTAACACTGCATCAAAAAAATTCCAATTGAAATAGGAATCTACTGCTTTGGGTTCTAAAGTTTCAATTAAAAAACGAACAGATGGTTGATTAGTGAATACTATATAATCTTTATCACTAAAACTTATATTTTGAGTTTCAGTATGTAGCTTTACTTGGCTATGATTGTAATGTCCTTCATATGGGCGACTCGCACTTTTATAATCATCAATATAATAAACTTGAACGTTTAGTGACTGAGCATTAACATTCAGTTGTTCCATTTCAATGTCATTTGCTTTTAATCTTTTAATTACTGCATCCCAAGCATAAGGAATGATATATGCATAAGGTTTCTCTACTGAATCTATGGGCTTGTATGAATTATAATATTTTACTTTTAATTGTGTAGGTTCAGCTTTGTCATAATATAATCTATCCATTCCACTTACTTCTGATTTTTTATATTTTGCTTTATAGCCAAAATAATTAAGAGAACTTATTTTGCTAGAATCAGTTTTCCAATTTAAAGGAAAATATTTTTTTGATAAATCGTCTTTATTAGCTTTTGTCCTAGCATCCATTATTGCTTTTTTATTGTCGCTAGAAATTTCAATTATTGCTTTTAAAAAGTCATAAGTTGCAGACAATCTTTGATCAAATGGTTTGAGCATATGTGTTTCAACAGTAAAGCCAATACAATTAAATAGTGCTGCATAGCCAGTTGCAAATCTTGGGCTTTCATAAAATGCTGACCAGCCTGAATCAGGATGATCGGTCCAAGCATTTACATAAGGTATAGGCTTCCAATTTTTTTTATTTAAACTATCTTCAAGAACAGGAATAATTTTCTTTGTCATTACTGCTGAACAATCTTTTTGTAATTTATCTTTTTGTGTAGCTATATAGGTAAGCACATGTTGATAATCTGCTCCATTACTGGTGTGAGTATCAATAAAAACATGCGGCTTTATTCTTTGAAAAATTTCAGCAAATGTTGTTGCATTTCTAGAATCCATTTTTATAAAATCTCGGTTTAAGTCTAAGTTTTTAGAATTGGCACGAAATCCATATTCAACAGGTCCATTTTGGTTTGCTCTTGAAGTACTGTTTCTTTTTAATGCTCCATCTATATTATATACAGGAATAATATAAATGATACAATTATCTAAAATAGACTTACTAAATTTTGAACTAGCTAATTCTGATTGATCTCCAACAACACTTTTAGCAATTTGCATAGAAGCATCAATTCCTTCAGGCTCTCCAGGGTGTATGCCATTGTTAATTAGTATTCTAATTTTGTTTTTGCTATCGCCATCTTTTTCAATTTTAATTAATTGCAATGGCAAACCAATATCAGTAATACCTACTTTTTCAATAGTTACTAAATAATGTTTTTCTGATAATTTTTTGTAGAAGGCTATGCAATCAGCATAGGTTGTGGATTGGTTACTAACTAAATTTTCTTGACTTTTTGAATTTAATGAAAAACACAAAACAAGTAGGATGGTGAGATACAATTTCATTTTAAAACAATCTTAATTTTTTCCAATATTAGTAATAAGTTAATTTGACTTATTGCAGAAAGTAAATAAAAGTTCTTCAAATTTCATTTATTCGATCAATTTCTTTTGCTAGCTGCCAATCTAGTTCTGTTACTGTATTTCCTTTATCATGCGTTTGTAAAATCAACTCTACTTTATTATATGTATTGATAATAGTTGGGTGATGATTTAAACTTTCAGCAACAGTTGCAACCTTGTTGATGAATTTCATAGCTTCAACAAAGCCATCAAATAGAAATTTTTTTGACAAGCAATTATTTTCTTCTGTCCACATATTAAATTGAGTTTAATTCTTCTTTCATTTTTTTTGAAAATCCCAATACAACTTGGTTATATGAATGATCAATTAAATCTAAAATAAATTTTTGATGAAGACTTCCATTTATACTAACAGTATTCCACATTTTTTTATTCATGTGAAATCCTGGGATTACTTCTTCATATTTTTCTCTTAGTTCAATTGCATAATCAGGTTCGCATTTTAAGTTAATGCTAATAGGGTTATCCAAAGAAGTCAATAGAAATATTTTCCCCATTACTTTGAAAACCAGAACATCTTCACCAAAAGGTAATCCTTCTTCCACTGCTTTTTTTGCAAGGCAATACTCACGAATTATTTCCAGATTCATTTTAGTAATATATACGAACTACAACCCTTCTATTGAATGCTCTGTTTTTATCAATAGGATTGCCCTTAACATCTTTGTTAGGGAATAGTGGCTTGGTATCGCCATAACCAGAAGCTTTTAATCTATCAGGACTTATTCCTTTATCTATTAAATATTGGATAGCATTTGAAGCACGTGAAGTTGAAAGTTCCCAATTTGATTTATAGAAATCATTTTTGATAGGCACATCATCAGTATGTCCTTCTACATCTATTTTAAAAGTATTGCTTTTAGTAGAATTTATTGCATTAATTACGCGGTCAACTATTCCCTTGCCCTCATCCAACAATTCTGCTTCACCTGAATTATAAACACCTCTGCTCAAGATATTCATTTTAATACCATCTTGATCCATTTTCACATCAATCAAACCAGCTTGTTCTTCTTTTTTTAAAAGAGAATCCAAGCGATCTTTCACTGTATTTAAACTGGTCTTAACTTCTTTCTGATTTAATTTTGATTTCAAGCCCTTACTTACTTCAGCCCAAATGTTTTGATCAATTCTTGACATCGAAACTATCAATATAAAAAACGCAAGTAAATTAGTGATGGTATCTGCATACGTGATCAACCAATTTTCTTCATGTTCTTCTGATCGATGTTTTATATTTCTCGACATCGAATTACTTTTTATTCTCGTTCTTCAATTGCTTCATAGTATAAGCTCGATCTAAATAGGTCTGTAATTTATCT
Organism: Sphingobacteriaceae bacterium; assembly: GCA_965279595.1. GTDB lineage: Bacteria > Bacteroidota > Bacteroidia > Sphingobacteriales > Sphingobacteriaceae > CAIKLP01. Next base: position 805,521 of record OZ257246.1, on the reverse strand, counting down.
TTAATAAAAAGCGGAGATTTATTGTCAGCAATTAATTCAATTCCCTCTAATAACATTTCTTCTCTTATTAAATTATATTCTGCATTAAGCAATATTTTTTTCGACATTGGGAAAAATAGCAAGTGAGTCATAGAAACTCCATAAAGTGTAACTAATAAACCTGTTGCTAAACCAGGTCCAATTTTAGAAGGGTCATCTAAACTACTAAGCATATAAACTAAACCAAACAAAGTTCCGAACATACCAAATGCTGGTCCAGAGTTACCCATGTTTTTAAATACATCAGCAATTTTTAAATATTTATTATGATGCTCGTTGATACTAGCTTCTCCAATAATTTTTACTTCATCAATTGAATAATTAGTGCTAACTAATGAAAATAAATATGCTGAGAAATCATGTGTTTGTCTATCTTGAATTGTTCTAAGAAATTCAATTCGGTTTGTTTTATATTCATTTGCCCATGACACAACTGAATCAATATCTTTTTCTAATTGTTTTTGGTTATCTTTTGACTGACTGAACAATAAAAATAATTTACTAAAAGATGTTGCTAATAAATGTGGAGGGTATATTATAAATGCATTACTCAAAGTTCCACCTGCAACTATTAAGAAACTAGGTAAATCTAAAAATCGGTTGACGTATAAAAAAGGTAATGCTTTTTTTATGTGTACAATGCCAATAACATCACAAATACCTAAGGCCAATAATCCTAAGGAAAACAAAACAAGAAACAAACTTATAATTGAAAATCTCATTGGCGACTATTTTTTTGATATATAACTGGGGTTTTAAAATTCGGATCAATTTTCTTCGCCATTTCCCAATTTCTTTTTGCACGATCAATTTCTCCCTTTGTAAAAAATATACTTCCTTTCAGACCCAATGCTTCTGATGTTTCTGCAATATATAAAGAGCTATCAACATAGGATAATGCTCTATCATATGCTTTTTTATAATATTCATCTTGTGATAAACGATAAAATCGAAGCATCTTGCTATTCTCCGCACTTGTTAAGGAATTTACATCTTTGCCGCTTTTTTTTGTACTGTCAACAATAATTAAACTGCTTACTAAATCTCTACCATTAAATTCTAAATTAAATTCTTGATCGTTTGGGTCAAGTACCAAATCAATAGAAGTATTTTGGTTTTTATATTTAATTTTTACTCGACCTTTCGTAGTGTCAACTTTTTGAAATGGACTTTGAGCATGAAGTTCAACTCCATTTAACAACAGAAAACTTAAGCCAACAATTGCAACATTGCAAAGTCTAAACAGTTTTGTTTGTTTAGAATTTATAAGCAAGGGAAAACGCATAATTAATATTATTAAATGAAACAGAAGTAACACCTTTAGAATACTTCGGAGCAATTAAGTTATACTCCATCATCATTCCAATTCCGAAATTCTTTGTTAAACTTATGTTCATTGCTTGGTTAACTTGACCAAACAATTTATTGTAAATAGTAACTCCACCGCCTAATTGATATTCAAACCAGTAACCTTGAGTTTGTTTCTTTTTATAAAATAATTTTGAACCACGAATACCTACTCCTGGGAAAAAGGCGCTCCCTAGTTTATTATTTTCACTGACTGCACTTGTGGCTAATCGCAAGTTGTAATAATTTAAACGTGCGAACAATCCAAAAAATGCTGTATTATCAGCAGACATATTTTGGTCATAGGTATATTCAGCTAAGAAAGAAGTAGTAATTGTATTTGATGAATAAACAGTTGTATTTTCTTGGAAAGAGTTTATCACTGTTAACCCAGCTCCAAAATTAATTCGTTTACGAACTTTAAAAGTAGATTCTTTTACTCTTGAATATAGCGTTTCATTCCAAAGCACTTCTCTTGTTGATGCATTTACAAATCGAATATTCATGACAAATCCATTCACACTATCAAAAAACAAATTGCAATCAATCAAACTTTGAATACCGTATTTTCTGCAAAGCTCTGCTAAGCTTTCAGGCTGTTGACGAAAATTGCTAATGGCACTTTGGTTATCAATTTTTATCAATGAATCATTACCATTGATTTTCATGATCATTTTTCGTTCAAATTCCGGAACAGATACAACTGTAAACGCTTTCTTTTTCAAAACATCTTCAAATTGTAAACGCAATTGTTTTTGACTAATAATAACAGGATTGTCAGAGCGAGAAGTAATATCAAATAAAGCTACTCGTCTAGCTGCAAATGGAATATCATTGATGCTGGCGGATACACTAATCAATAAATCGTTAAACTCAGTCAGCTTTGATTCACGGTCATATTTTTTTTGAGCTGCAGCATTTAAAGCAACTAATGTAAAAATAAATACAAATAGGTGTTTTGTTATTTTCATGCAACTAAGTTCAATTTCAATTTATCTAATATGACTTTTCTAGCTTTCTCAATTTCTTCTATTAATAAATCTTTATTGTAATCAATTTCTGATTTAATTAATAATTGTTCTCTCTTCGGACGAAGACTAATTAATTTATTAACTGTTGTTTCATTTGCATTGATCAATGCTTTGGCAATGGTACCTGAATCAACATCTTCTAATGCACGTTGCAAAAAGTAATCATCTTGATCTTGTATTTCTTCGAAAGTAATGAAGCGCTCTTTAATTTTTCTTGCGAGATCTAAATCATATCCCGCTAAATCATCAATGTATTTTTTCTGTTCAGTTGTAGGTAATGTATCTAATAAACTGATAATAGTTTTCAATCCATCCAAACTCACATATTTCATATCATTCATTGACATAGCTTTCGCAGAAAAATAAGAAGCAATTTCTTTATATACAGCAACCGACAAATCATTGATGCTGCTCATTTTTTGTAGAATGATTGATTGTTTAGTACTGTCAAAATTTTTGATAATACTCATACATCTTTTAGGGTTCAATTGAGCCAATACAATGGCAGCTAACTCTTCACTTTCTTCTTTAATCAAATACATGATTTGTTGTTCATTTAATTGATTTAAGAAATGAAAGATATCTCGTTCTTTTGTTTTTGGTGCTGTATTAAAAGTGGATATTTCTTTTTTAAATTGTTCAATATGTTTTAGCTGCTCTTCAGGAACCAATGGTGGATTATCATCTAATGAAATTTCAACATAATGGTAATTGTCTTTTGATAAATGAGAATTTAAAAAAGGTAATAATTTAGGATTGGTAGCTTTTAAAATGTTAACTATTTTTTGAAGACCAGCACTTTCATCTACTTCCACCCACTCATTGAATAAATCTGCAACTTTATTTTTATTGCTAATAAATTCTTTAGTAACATATGAACGCATATCCGCCAACTTTGCATAATTATCTAAGTTGTCATCATGTTGAATTAATATCGGTGCTCTAGCAGCATTTTCTAATTGTTCAATTTTTTGATGTATCGATTGTAGCTCTTCATTTTGCTTTTTCTTTTTGGGTCTTAACAAAAGATATAAAATAACAAAAGCAAAAAGCATGAACAACAAAATTATGATCAAGTATGGAATCAAAGCTGCCATGTTTAATGAACCACTTTCAGGTGGTGTTTCATTTTTGGTTACTTGAGGAAATGTTTGTTGTATAGAAGGTTGCTGTTGAATAGGGAATGGACTTAGTGAAGCAACGTTAGGTACTGGCTTTTGAACTGGTGGAAATGAATTTGGTGAAGCAGGAAAGACCTGCGATTGTACCAATAATCTATCACCGTTGGCAGCATCAAATGGAATTGTACTTCTAACTAAATTGTCAATAAAAGCCAATGCATTGGAATCATAGCAGGTGTCCATTACTATAACTACTGTTTTTGTTTTACCATTGCCAATATTAAAAGGCGCGTAAACTCCATTATCATTTATTACAACATTGGAGCCATCAGCTACACCTGGTAAATAATCAACCGCCATACCTGTATCAACATCAGTTATTTGAACACCTGCTGAATCAACTTCAAATGACTGTTTTTTAATTTTTACATCAACTAAAAAATTTGTTCCTTTTAAATATGGTTGAATAATATTATAAACCACACGTTGCAATTTTTTTGCATCTGAGTAATTTTCTTTTGAATAAGGGTTCTCGTTATTATTATTTGATTGGGCCAAACTTACCCCAGCATTATTTAACATAAAAAACGCAAGTGCAAGAATTGCAAGAATTTTTTTTCTGTTGTGTTTTTTACTCGTCCTCAACATTTTACTGGGTATAGGGGCTACAATTTACTACTTTTCCTAATAAAATTCTAACAATTGTCTAAATATGCTTAAAATAATAATAAAAACAGCTTTTTAGCACAACTAAATTTATTAAAACCATTCCTATTTAATCTAAATTGGGTTTTTAAACCTTGGATTGATTTTTATAATTCGAGCTATTTCCCCCTTAATTTTTAATAATTTTTAGATTTTGGATTGTATTTTGGTTAGATTTTATTGATAACCAATAGATTCCAGAATGAAATGGAGATAAATCTATTAACAAGTTTTTTGAATCAATTTTTTCAAAACTTAATCGATGCGTTTTTCCTAATACATCTATCAATAAAATCGCATTTACATAATTATTGGATTTTAATTGAATAATTGCTTGGTTAAAAACAGGATTTGGGTAAAATTGAATCTCCGAATTGGGAATATTTGAATCAAATCCAATTGTAATTGTCTTTTTAATATTAGCCTTGATTATGAAAAATTCAGGTTGCCCATTGTTCAAAAATAAAATACTATCAATTATTAATCCTGATGTGTCAGTTGTTTGAATATCTATAGATAGTTTGGTAGCCTCATTAGCTGCTAATTGAATGGTATCAGCAATTAATGTCAAATGACTAACAGCGTCAGTGCTTTTAAAATTAGTTAAGGTTAAACTTGTATTTCCTGTATTGACATAAGGAATTTCAAAGTGATAAACCAAATTTGTGTCTATCAATTCTGAAGTAGTAATCGTTTTAATATAATCACTTCCTCTAATAACAGGCGCAGTTGAAGTGCCAACAATTTTCTGAATCCTATCTGCCAATTGAGGATAATCAACAAATGGATTTCTATTTTTTTGTACCAATTGAATGGCATTGTTTCTAGCTATATCAACAGCATTTGGGGGGTATGTAGCATTCCATTGACGCAAAATAGATTCCTGTGTTGCAAAAAAGTTTGTATAATCCTGGTATCGCAATACAAAGTACATCATCGCTCTTGCGGTTCTGCCTTTTTGTGTATCCCTTGGTTCATAAATGCTATTAGAACCTAAATGTGAAGGTGTATTTGTAGCATCATTTTGATATGGTAAGGTAGCTACACCAAAAGCAAAGTTATTTCTACTATTATTAGCCGCATCATTGGTTGGAAATAAATGGTGTAAGTCTGAACGCATAGGTTCATTCTGACTAAAAAACCCTTGAGGAAAAGTGTGCTCTGTATTGAAGTTAAAATTGGTTTGTGCAGAAGTTCTATCTGTATATCCAAAAGCCAATTTGCCTGTATATACACATTCTAGTGTATTTGAACCTGCACCTTGACCGTTCACAAATTTATTATCAATCTCCATGAACATTTTATCACGTGCAGTATTGTAACCTAAGGAAACATATCCTTGTGCAACCAATGTTTTAATGGACGCTTTCAAATCCTCTTCTGATTTGTTTTCTGTTGAATTATAATAAGTTTTACTGTATTTACCCTGACCTTTTAAATCAATTGAAAATGAATAAATAGATGGTTCTGTAATTACAAAAAGTTCTGCATTATGTAATACATTATGAAGTGGTTTAAAATAAATATAAAATCCAGCAGAGTCGTTTGCAAGAATATTTAGTGTATCCTGTTTAACATAAAATGGATAGCTATTATAGAAAGCGTAAAATCTAAACTCCTTTAAAACGATATTACTTTCAGTGTTGTTTTTAATAGAAATAAACTGGCTATCGGCTGCATTTTCAAAAGTGCTGGCAAAGTTCAATTGAGTGGAATTAATGGTTAATCCTTGTGAATTTGCATTAAAGCCGATTAAAACAATAGAAAGAATAAAAATTAACTTTTTCATAACTGGTATTAAGCTGCAAAGATAGTGAATTCAATGTTTATTCAGATTAGACATCAGATTGTAAAGGAATTGTAACAATCGTGTAATCAAATTAATCCCCATACAAAATATTATTAACTTGCCTCCCAAACCATTAAATTATGATGAAGTCTTCAATTTATTTAAGTGCTGCACTTGGTGTTGTTCTGGTAGTTAATGCCTGTAAAACAAACCAAAGTTCAGAAAAAATCACAGCAATTGATGTAGCAAATATTGATACAACAGTTCGCCCTCAAGATGATTTTTACAGTTACGCAAACGGTCAATGGATGAAAAACAATCCAATACCAAGTACAGAAACGCGCTGGGGAGCATTTACAATTCTCCAAGATAATACAAACAAAAAGCTAAAAGTATTATTAGAAGAAGCCGCAGCTAATACTTCTGCAAAAAGTGGAAGTAATGAACAAAAAGTAGGTGATTTTTACGCAAGTGGAATGGATTCTATCGCTATTGAAAAAGCAGGAATTTCTCCATTGAAATCATCGTTTGATGAAATTCAAGCAATGAAAGACAAAAATGATTTCTTGAAATTAGTTGCAAAATATCAACGCACAGGAGTAGCACCTTTATTTAATTTTTATGTATATCAAGACATGAAAGTAAGTACTGCTTATATTCCTTATGCAGATCAAGGTGGATTAAGTTTACCTGATCGTGATTATTATGTAAATACAGATGAGCGTTCAATTGAAATTCGTAAAGAATTTATTTCCCATTTAGAACGCATGTTTAAATTAATGGGTGATGATGAAGCTACAGCAAAAGCAAATGCACAAACCATCATGCGTCTAGAAACGCAAATGGCAAAAGCTTCAATGACTCGAGTTGAAATGCGCGACCCATATGCATCTTACAATAAGAAAACAATTGCTGAAGCAAACAAAGTTACTTCAACAATAGATTGGAATGCACACTTCAATGCAGCTGGATTGAAGGATGTAAAAGAGTTTATCATGAGTCAACCTAAGTTTTTTGCTGAGGTAGACAAAATGATTAAAACAGAAAAAATGGAAGCTTGGAAAACTTATATGAGATGGCATTTAGTAAGTTCATTTGCTGGAAAATTAAACCAAGCTTTTGTTGCAGAAAGTTTTGCATTTAATGGCAAAACAATGAACGGTGCAAAAGAAATGAAACCAAGATGGAAGCGTGTATTGGGCGATATTGATGGTGGCGTAGGTGAAGCATTAGGATCTGTTTATGTGAAAAGATATTTCCCTGAAGAAGCAAAACAACGTTGCATTGAAATGTTAACTAATATGCAAGCCGTTTATCGTGAACGTATTGGTAAATTAGATTGGATGGGCGATTCAACTAAACAACAAGCCATTGCTAAATTAGACGTATTCATTAAAAAAATTGGATACCCTGATAAGTTTAAAGATTATACTCCATTAACTATTGATCGCAGCTCTTATGTAATGAATATTATTCGTTCTAATGAATTTGCATTTGATGAGATGATTAAAAAATTAGGAAAGCCTGTTGATAAAACAGAATGGGGAATGACGCCACATACTATCAACGCTTATTATAATCCGAACATCAACGAAATTGTATTCCCTGCTGGTATTTTACAATTCCCTTTCTTTGATCCAACTGTTGATGATGCCATTAACTATGGAGGTATTGGTGCTGTTATAGGTCACGAAATGACTCATGGTTTTGATGATCAAGGTTGTCAATTCGATAAAGAAGGAAATTTAAAAAATTGGTGGACTGAAGAAGACAACAGAAGATTTAAAGAGAAAACTAAAATGTTAGTTGATCAATATTCAGCATATACTGTTTTAGATAATGTGCATGTAAATGGTGAATTAACTTTAGGTGAAAACATTGCAGATGTTGGTGGTATCAATATTGCTTATGATGCGTTTAAAAGAACTGCTCAAGGAAAAGCCAATGAAAAAATTGATGGATTTACTGCAGATCAAAGATTCTTTTTAAGTTGGGCTCAAGTTTGGAGACAAAATATTACTCCTGAGAATTTGAACCAACGCATTGTAACTGATCCACATTCACCAGGTAAATATCGTACCAATGGTCCTTTAACAAACATGCCTGAGTTTTATGAAGCTTTTGGTGTGAAAGAAGGAGACAAAATGTACAGACCTGCTGCTGATCGTGTAAAAGTTTGGTAGTATTATTTATAGAAATTAAAAAGCCCGTGTATATTTTACATGGGCTTTTTTTATGGTATTAATTCATCCAACTCTTTAAATAATTCTACTTGCTTGTCATTCATATACCACTGATGAACTAATAATTTCTTTTCGTTGATATGTATATGCCCTTTTTCTTCAATGAGTTTTTTCAAAATATCATTCAACTTTTTAGGCCTTGCTCCCCAAGTAAAAATTTCTTCTAAAGTATTTGTATTAAAAACAACTAATTTTGGAATTTGCCTTTTGTTAGCTGTTAAATAATTATCAAAAATTTCATTGTTTTCATCACGCAATAATATGCGTAATTGTACATGTGGGTTAATAGCCGCTAAGCTAATGAAAACAGCTGCGCTATAGGCTGCATCGCTACACCAAGGCTCTGTAAATAATACCCATAAAGTGTCTTGTTTTATTTTTGAAGATAAAGCATTTAATTTCTCTTGTGGAATTTCTTCAATACACTTTTTAGTAATCGCTAAATTATTAGCCGTGTATTCAATCATGAATTTTGTTTGTGCAGATCCGGTTGTTTTTTTATTGGCAACCAAAGTTTCAAAAAATGCTAAATAAGAATTGGCATCAAAAGATTTCGATATCAACTCTTCTAAATTCCAACTTAGCATTAAACCCTATTGTTGTCTTTATTGAAATCCATTTTTTTCAACATAAACTCTACGTAGTTTCTGTCTTTATTAATTGTTTTCATCAAATGCAAGATCATTTCATTTTCCATACCTGCATTAAAGTTTAGGTCAGCATCTGTAACGTCTCTGTATTTGCGTTGGATCTTAACTTTGATTTTATCCCAACCTTCTTGAATCTTAAATTCGGCCATTGTTTTTTCTTGCGAAATTATGGAAAATAAGTACTTGTTTCCAAATTTATTTAAGGAATGAAGATAGCTACCAATGTCCCCTTACCTTCTGCTGAATCCCATTCAACGGTTCCGTTTAAATAATTTATTCTAGAATAAATATTTTTCAACCCTAATCCTTCTGATTGAATGGTGTTTTTATCAAACCCAACACCATTGTCTTCAATGGTAACATTCATGCCATCTTCATCTTTTATTAATTGAATGTCTAATTGATTAGCTTTTGAATGTTTTATTACATTGTTTATGCACTCTTGAATTACTCTATATAGAATAGTTTCTACTTCAGGGTTTAAACGTTGATCTAAACCAGTTGTTTCTAAGTTTACTTTTAATTTTTGGTGGTCTATTTTTTGAATGAAATTTCTGATGGCAGAGGCTAGGCCAGATTTCAATAATACATTCGGCATCATGGCGTGTGATATTTCTCTAATCTCTTTACATGATTCATCTACCAAACTCAAAGTTTTTTCAAATACTTCTTTTTGGTTATTATCATTAAATGAAATATTATCACTAATGCCGGATAGGTTTAATTTTACAGCTGAAAACAATTGACCTAATCCATCATGCAAATCAGTTGCAATTCTTCTTCTTTCATTTTCTTCCGCTTTAATAATTTCTTTTGAAGATTCTTCACGTTGCTTAAACAAAGCCATACTCAACTGACTTTCTTTTTTGAATTTATATCTATTGTAATAAGAAATATATATAATGGTAATGAGTATAAACAAAACAATTAATGTTATGATATAGATTTTCCTTCTACCAATTTCTAATTTCTGAATTGTGTTTTCTTTTGCTAATAATTTGTTTTCGCTACTTGCTTTTTCCGTTTCGTATAAAGCTTGCATTTCTGCAATTTTCTTGCTGCTCTCCTTATCATAAATACTGTCTTTCAAAGCCACTAATGAATCGGCATAAAGTAAAGCAGTTTTATAGTTATTGGTTAATTTATAAACATCAATTAAACCCGCATAAGTATTTTCAATTAAATCATAGTATTTATTTTCTTTAGCAACGTTTAATCCACGATGAAAAAACACAATTGCCTCTTTGTATTTTTTCAAATCTTTATTCACTGAGCCAATATTACCTAAGGCTGCTGCCATTCCATTAGTATTTCCTGTTAGTTTGAATTGTTCAGCTGCTTTATTCAAATAGTATAACCCCGAATCATATTTTTCAATCATGGTATAAATACCACCTATGTTATTGTAAGTCCAACACAAATCGCTTTTGCTATTTATTTTTTCTCTTATATTTTTAGAAAGCTTGAAAAAATATAAACTTTCATTTAATCTTCCATTTTCAGCAAATAGAATTCCTAAATTATTATATGATTGAGCTTCTCCTTTTTTGTATTTATTTTCTTGATAAATATGTAATGCTTTTTCTTGGAATCGTCTTGACTCTTTGAAATTGCCCATTTGAGAATGTACATATGCAATATTGCTGTATTCATCTGCACATCTCATTGGCATTTTTAATTCATCAAAAATTTTCAATGCTAGAAAATAGTGTTGCATTGCTTGTTTGAATTTGAGTTGATTGATATAAGTAACTCCCATGGCATTGTAAATGGCAGCTAAATCACTTTTTGAATTTATTTTACTAGCTACTGTTTTTCCAATTTGAGAAAAATACAAACTCGAATCATAATTGCCTATGTCATTGTAGAGATTGGCAATGGCAATGCAACATTTTATTTGTGAAGTATCTGAAATGTTTTCAGCGTACGAATAGGCAGTTAATGCCTGATTTATGGCAGGCCTCAACAATTCTGATCTGTTTTGTGAAGATTGAATTAATAATTGAGTTACTTTTTTTTCTGCAATAGGGTCAATTTCAGCAAAAGTAGTTTGCGTAAAAAAAAGGAGACTGAATAAATAGAATATAAATCGCGATAAGGAATACTTCATCTTTTCTGGGTTGAAATTAAAGATGAAGTATTCGTTAAATTAGAGCAATACCCATTAAAGGGTATATGCCATACCCTATATCACTTAGGCTGTAATTGGAATATGTATAGAAACAACAGTTCCTCTATCAATAGTTGAATCCCACTCAACTGTACCTTTTAAAAACTCTACTCTGGTTTTGATGTTCTTCAAACCAATACCTTCAAAATTATCTTGATTGTTAGTATCAAAGCCTTTGCCATTGTCTTCAATAGTAACTGTAATTTCTTCCTGGTCTTTGCTCAATTGAATATCTAATTGATTGGCATCAGCATGCTTAATTACATTGTTAACAGATTCTTGAATTACACGATACAAAACTGTTTCAATATTTGAATCTAATCGATCATTTAATCCGAAAGTTTCTAAATTGATTTTAATTTTATCTGCATCAATTTTACTAATGAATTCACGTACTGCAGAACTTAAGCCAGATTTTAATAAAACATTCGGCATCATGTTATGTGAAATGCTTCGCACTTCTTTGCATGATTCATCAACCATGTCAATGGTTTTATCATACAATGTTTTTACTTTTTGATCATCTATTTTAATTTGTTCACTAATACTTGAAAGGTTCATTTTTACTGCAGAAAACAATTGCCCAACACCATCATGTAAATCACCTGCAATCCTTTTTCTTTCATTCTCTTCTGCTTCAATAATTCCGCGTGATGCTAAGTCTTGTTGTTTAATTATTTCTGCTTGTAGTTTCGCATCTTGTTTGAGTTTGCGTCTATTATAAATAAGAGTTGCGATAAAAATTGTTAAGGCTAGTATGGCAACAATTACGCCAATGAAAATATTTTTTCTGTTTAACTCAAGCGATTGAATTTTTATTTGCTGCTCTTTTTTTTCTGTTTCGTATTGAACTTGCAGCTCATTCATTTTGTTGGTAGTTTCTGTATTAATGATGCTATCTTCCAATTCTTCAGAGTATTTATAATAGAGCATTGCATTTTTATAATCATTTTTATCTTGATAGATATCCATTACAAAAAGGTAAGCTTCTTTTAAATAATTTCGTGATTCAGTACGTTTGAAAATTTCAATACTAGTATCAATATGTGCCATTGCTTCATCAAATCTTTTCAATTTCATTAAACAGAAACAGATATTTTTATGACACGTACCAATACCTAATTCATCACCCAAAGCTTTACGAATGTCTAATGATTCAGCAAAAGATTTCATCGCAATTGGATATTTTTTAAGCTCTATTTCTATTTGTCCACGCGAGTTCAACGAACCTGCTAAGTCAGTATAATTATTCAATCCAGTATAAACTTCAATAGCATAACTATTATATACCAAAGCTGAATCGTATTTTTTTGTTTTATAAAAATAGCTGCTATAACTTGTATATAAATTGGCAAGCGTTTGGTAGGATTGTGTTTTTTCTGCCAACTTAATTCCTTTGCGAATATAACTTGCTGCCAAATCTAATTGGTCCATATTCAAAATCAGATTCGATAAATTACCCAATACCAATGCTTGTTTCTTTTCATCTTTCACTTCTTCATATACTTTCAAAGCACGTAACATATAATCGGTAGATTCTTTGTATTTGCCAAGCTGTTTATAAATTAATGAAATGTTGGAGTAAGAACCTGCTGCTTTTTCTTTCAATCCCAATTCATTCCTAATAGCCAATGATTTTAAGTGTGCTTGCAATGATTCATCAAGTTTACTCATACGGGTATAAGCAATACCAATATCACTATATGCCAATGCGATACTTGCTTTATCATTCAGCTTTTCCGCCAAAGCCAACTCTTGTTGTCCAAATTGCAATGACTTTTCAAAATTGCTAAAGCCATACATCCAACTTAAATCACCAAGTGTTTTTAGCTTGATAGTATCATGGGCATTGCTGCTGAGTGTACGTTCCATGCTATCTAATGCTGCCTGACTTTGTGCCAAACTTGAAAAATGAAATGAAGTAATGAATAAGAGGAGCGTAAATAATTTTTTCATTGCTTAGGGTTTAATAGGTTGAAAATTAAAGGTATAAACTATTTCAATAAATCAAAATGGCCAATCAAATAATTTATTTTGAATATTTAGTTTCTATATTTAAACGTGAAATGGAATGAAATTCAAACACCTGCATTTTTTAAGCAAGCTATTCTACCTTCGGTTGATGGTCTACGAGCCATTTCTATTTTGTTGGTAATAGCAGGGCATGTGTTTTTTGCCAACCCATTTATTTATGATTTAGAATTAGGTAGAGTAGGAGTTGAGATTTTCTTTGTAATCAGTGGCTTTTTAATTACCACTTTATTGTTGAAAGAAAAGTTGCAAACAGGAAGTATCCACTTAGGCTATTTTTATATTCGAAGAAGTCTTCGAATTTTACCATTGGTTTTTTTGTATTTATTTGTTTTGTTTTTTCTGAATAAAATATTTTCATTGGCAATTAGTAATGCCAATTTTTTAGCTAGTTTGTTTTTCGTGAAAAATTTACCAATCATTACTGGAGATTGGTATACAGGGCATTTGTGGAGTTTAGGAATTGAAGAGCAGTATTATTTATTGTTTCCATTTTTACTTTCTAAATTATCATTGAAAAATTACACCCAACTTATTATCTTTTTAATTTTCAGTATTACTTTAATTAGTTTTTTGGGATATAATAATATCGGCGTTTTTCAATCAAATCGAAATATTCATTTAATAGCGTTTGCCATCATTAATGTATTTGGAGGAGGAACCGTGTTTATTTTAGTTGGCTCATTAATTTCAATTTTAGCATTTAAATTTCCAAACACTATTGTAAAATATTTTAATCAATATTATTTAGCATTCATCGTTTTTTTCATAGCAATCATACTTCGTTGTAAAGTATCCTTATGGTTTATTCCATTTATTTCACCATTGATTTTTGCTTTTTTGATTGGAGTGATACTGTTGTTGAATTTAAATGCTCAGACATTTTACGCCCAGTTTTTGAATTTAAAATGGATGCGCACATTAGGGGTATTATCTTACAGCTTATACATTTGGCAACAATTATTCACTCATTTCCAACCATGGCAATTCAATTTTGGTTTTGCATTAAATACAAGCCTAAATTTGGCCCTGCTAATTGTAGTAGCTTATGTATCCTATGAATTTTATGAAAGTAGGATTACGAGGTTGAAGAATCGGTTCTTAATTAGCTAATGAGCTAATGTGTTGATGAGCTAATGTGTTAATTACTACGTTACACAGAATTTGAGTTTTATTGAAAATCAGATTAAAAGCTATCCCAAGCAAACTAAATTGACTAATCCAGCCACTCCTTCCAATTAACACATCAGCTCATTATCTAATCAATACATTAAAAAATCTCCACTTTTTTGTACTTTTGCTACGATTTAATTAACACATCAACACATTATCTCATCAACACATTAAAAAAAGGCGCCGTAGTTCAACGGATAGAATAGATGTTTCCTAAACATTTGATACCAGTTCGATTCTGGTCGGGGCCACTAAGTAATGTGTTGATGTGTTAATTAGCTAATTAACTAATTAACATTACCTCATTAACCCATTAACAAAATGAACTGCCCAATTTGTAATTCAGATTTAACGTACCCTAACCAGGAGATGATGGTTTGCACACAATGTTTCAATGAATGGATTCCTACTGAGGAATTAGTAGAAACGGTGAGTACTAGTATAGTTCTTGATTCAAATGGTAACGAATTGAAAACTGGAGATTCAGTTATAGTAATCAAAGACTTGCCAGTAAAGGGCGCACCAAAGCCATTAAAGGCTGGTACAAAAGTTAAAAACATTCGTTTGACTGATGGAGATCATAATATTTCATGTAAGATAGATGGGTTTGGATCGATGGCATTGAAATCAGAATTTGTTAGAAAAGCTTAAATGATTTTTTACCTTGATAAATTTACCTGTACAAATAAAAAGTAACACGCAAATTTATAAGCAACTCCAAAGTGGCGATACATTATTGACAATGTATAACTGCCCACTTCAGAATAGATTTGAAGATGTGTGGAGCTCTATGAATTATATCGTGTATGTTGTAAAGGGTAAAAAAATATGGCATGCAGGAAATAAATCTTACGACCTAACAGAAGGCAAATGTGTGTTTGTTTGTAAGGGAGCAAACATTGTTGAACAGTTTTTTGAAACGGAGTTTTGTTTTTTTCTATTCTTTATTCCTGATGAATTTATTTATGATGTATTGAAATCCAAATCAAGCCCATTAAATAACTCCAAAGAGAAAACAAACATAATTATCCCTATTGAAAATGGATTGCAAGTACATGGTTTTTTTAATTCAATGTCTTCTTACTTTGATGCGCCCAAATCTCCAGATCCCTCTTTAATAGAATTGAAATTTCGTGAATTGATTTTGATGTTGGCAGACAACCCATTGAATACAGAATTATTAGCACATTTTAATTCAATCTTAAAAGAGCCTCGACATACTTCTTTGCAACAAGTAATGGAAAATAATTTTTCATATAATTTAAGTTTGCTTGAATATGCAAGTTTAACTTCACGAAGTCTTTCTGCTTTTAAAAGAGATTTTCAAAAAACTTTTCAGACCACTCCAGGTAAATGGTTATTAGAACGTAGACTACAGCATGCACACAATTTATTAAATCATGTTGGCAGAACGGTTGCTGAGGCTGCATTTGAAAGCGGCTTTGAAAGCACTTCTCACTTCAGTCGTGCATTTCGTTTGCGATTTGGAGCCAGTCCAATTTCTTTGAAACAATAAAACACGATGATCTTTAAAGTCAACATTCCGAACTTCTGAGTCAAATTTATTTTTAAAAGCTAAGTTACTTTTGCACTTATAAAAACATTATTTATGAGTACAAAAATAATTCAAGGAGATTTGTGGAGTATTGCTCCGCATAATTGGTCCAAACATTTTGAACCTTGGTTTCTTCCAATTTATCATGAAACCTTATCACAATTAAAACTAACAAAAAGCGACCTTTTGTTAGATGCCGGCTGTGGTTCAGGTTTATTTAGTTCCATGGCAATTGCAGTAGGCGCTCAGGTTGTTGGTGTTGATGCCGCACCTGGACTCTTAGAAGTTGCGCAGACACGCAATCCAAACAACATTTTTATGGAAGGCGATTTAGAAGCATTGCCTTTCAAAGAAAACACATTTGATGTTGTAGTAGGATTCAATTCATTTCAATATGCCGGAAGTTTTGAGAATGCAATTGCTGAAGCAAAAAGAGTATTGAAACCAGGTGGAAAATTAGTTGCAGCCATTTGGGCAACACCAGAAATAAGTGATGCAACTCAAGTTTTAAAATCAATTGGTACATTACTACCAGCACCTCCTGCTGGAACACCAGGACCTTTCGCGCTTTCTGAAAATGGAAAAGTAGAAAGTATTTTAAATAGTCAGAACTTAAAATTACTTTCTCGCAATCAAATTCCTTGTCCTTTCAATTATGCAGAACTAGGTGATGGGGTGAAAAGCTTTATGGGCACAGGTCCGGCGGCAGCAGCTATAAAAAAACATAATCAGCAAATTGTTGAAGAAGTAATTACAGAAGCAATCAAAAAATTTCATGTTGTAGATGACATTTATTTTTTAATGAATCATTTTTTATTATTTGTGGCGGAGAAATAGTTTTCAAGAAACAAGTAGTTAATTGATCAATTAACTACTTGTTTTTTTGATTTAGGCAAGTAGTACAAATGCTAGCAATTTAAATAAAATTGCATTCCCAAAATTTTTATCTCTTCATTTTTGATCGCTTGGATATACAACTTCCTGCAAATATTTTTATTAATAATATTTATTAAATTGATAAATAAAGCAATGATTTAAATAAAGCACTTATCAAAGTTTAAAATTAATACTTTCTCTTCCCATTTCTCCTTCCAAAAATAAATCATAAATTACCAATCATTTTCCCATGAACTAGTGAATAAAGTTTTAGCATTTGTATTTTTAATTTCATCTGTCAAATTTTGTATTGCTCAAGATCCTATCTATTATCAATACAATCCAAACAATGGACTGCCTAGCAATGAAGTTTATGATGTAATTGCTGATCCGCAAGGTTACTTGTGGTTTGGAACTGATAGAGGAATTGCACGTTTCAATGGTACCAGCTTTAAACATTATACAGTAAATGATGGATTAAGTGATAATTTGGTTTATAAATTATTCCTTAGTCCGAAAGGGGTGATATGGGCAGTTTGCAATGACAAAACATTGCATTATTTCAAAGCTAATAAATTTGAGTCCTATCATTTAAATAAAAAACTTCAAAATTTAATCAAGTTACCAGCTTCTTCAAATATTTTAAATATTCAGTTTAAAGAGGAAGTTCCGTTTGTAATAGGTACAAACAGCAAAGGGTTTATCAAAATAATCAATAACGAAAAATTCGAATATGATAGCACGTTAATCAGTGAGTTGAGGTATGATAAAATCAGTAATGCATCTGCATTTATTTTCAGTCCACCACTATTAAGAAAAAACATTGCCGAAGTTTTACCTTATCAATTTCAAAATATTAAGAAGGGTTTTACCACCTTGAATTTCAAAACTTTTTCTGCTCAAAGAAAAAATGGGGAAACAATAGTCAGTTTTGATAAATGGATTTATGTTTTAAAAAATGGTAGAATAATTGCAAGCAATGAATTTGATGTTCCAATTTTAAATATGTATTTGGATGCTAATGGTGATCTTTGGCTTTGCTTCTTTTACAATGGAGTTAAGCTTTATAAGCCTTCAGAAACCATTAATCAAAAAAATGGTCGTTGCTATTTTAGCAACCAAACCATAACTGATGTGCAACAAGATTTTGAAGGGGGTTATTGGTTTAGCACTTACAACCAAGGAGTTTATTATATTCCTAAAATTGAAATTGAATACGTCAATATTCCTGAATTAAAAATTAATGAAGACATCAAAGAGATTACTGGAGATAGGCAAAAAAAATTATTTATTGCCACTAACAAAAATAGAATATTAATTCAAGAAGATGGAATTACAAAGTTTACAAGTGAAACATTTAATTCCAATACATCACAAATTTCTATTTGTAATGATTTATACTTTGATCAATTGCATCAACGATTATTAGTTGGTTTTTCTGATGGATTATATCTGCTCAATGAGAATGGAAAAACACTAAAGCAATTAGGTGGATTGGGGAAGTGTATTACTTCTGATGGTAATTATTGGGTAGCAGCCAATGTTTCAAACGTTAAAAAAATTGAAATTAAACATTTGAATTTGCCACCTGAAAATCTAACATTATTAGAAACTGCACCTTTTGCTTTATATATTGATTCAAAAAAAACAATATGGGTTGGAGTAAATGATGGAATAGTCAATTTAAGAGGAAAGCAAAAGGAGTATTATAAAAAAGACAAAATAAATATTCGAATAAATAATATTAAAGAAATTGAAAATGGAAGTATTGTTCTTTCATCTTTAGGCTTAGGAATATTTATTATTCAAGATGAAAAAGTTAATGAGCTTACTTTGGGAGAATCTGTTCAAAACAATATGGTTAATGATTTAGCCATTGAAGGTAATGTTGTTTGGGCTGCCACGCAGAAAGGTGTTGTGAGAATTGATTTGAATAATATTAATAAACCGAAACTAAGTTATTTGTCGGTGGAGAATGGATTTCCATTTAACGATATTCGGAAAATATATTTACAAAATAGAAAAGTTTATGTTGTTGCTCAAAACAAACTGATTGCTTTTCCTTCAACAATTAATTTAATCAACAACAAAAAACCTAAAATTGAATTGATAAATATTTCAACCTTAAATCAAAGTAATATTTCACCAAGATTGAATTATCCATTTACTTATGATGATCAAAGAATCCAATTTCACTTCAATGCAGTTGCCTATCGAGCTGGTCAAAATATAAAATTTAATTATAGATTAAAAGGCTTGGACTCTACTTGGAGAAAGCTAAATCAAAATAATGTAGAATTCAATTCTTTGGATTTTGGCACCTACACTTTTGAAGTAGTTGCTATCAATGAAGATGGTTTTACATCTCAAAATAAGGAACAGTATCGTTTTACCATTCCTCCTCCTTTCTGGAAAACTTATTGGTTTTATGGTTTAATGACATCTCTTATTTCTCTTTTGATTTATTTTTATTTCAGATTTCGAATTCGAAACGAGCAGCAAAGAAATAGAGAGAAAGAAGAGATGCTTTTAAATGAGCAGCAGGCGCTACTTGCACAAGTTAATCCTCATTTTATTTTTAATGCTTTGAATAGTATTCAAAATTTTATCCTAAAATCTGATCAATTGAATGCCATTAAGTATTTGGGAAGGTTCAGTAGATTGATGCGTTTAAGTTTAGATCATGCTAACTTAAAATGGATTCCAATTGATAGTGAAATAAAATTATTGAATACCTATTTAGAGTTAGAAAAATTACGATTTAAAGATCAATTTGAATACGAGATTTCAATTTCAAATAATAGTGTTGTGGAGAATATCCAAATTCCAAGTATGTTAATACAGCCATTCGTAGAGAATGCGATTATTCATGGATTGAAAGAATTGAAAGAAAGAAAAGGAGAGCTTAAAGTTGTTTTTACATTCCACAATTCAATTCTTATTTGTGAAATTATTGACAATGGTATTGGATTTAAAAATGCTCAAGCAATCAATAAAAGTGAAAATCCTATTAAATCAAGCTATGGTGTTGCTATCACAAAAAAGAGATTGGAATTGATTAATAAAGAAGTAAAACTCCCTTATGTTTTTGAGCAAATAAATAGAATTGATGCAAAGGGAAATGTTTTTGGAACACTAATAAAATTATCTTTGCCTTATAAAACCCTAGTTAATTAGTATGAATCTTAAGTTAATTATAATTGATGACGAATTAGATGCGATAGAAAGTTTAGAGCTAATGATTCAAAATTTCATACAAAATGCAGAAATTGTAGGAACTGCGAGAACAGCATTAGATGGCATCAAACTAATTAATCAAAAAAAGCCTGATGTTGTTTTGTTGGATATTGACATGCCCGGTGGTACTGGGTTTGATTTATTAGAGACATTTCCGAGTCGTGATTTTGTTGTCATTTTTACTACAGCCAGTTCGGAGCATGCCATCAAAGCATTGAGAATTAAAGCAGAGGATTATTTATTAAAACCAATTATCATTGAAGAATTGCAATTGGCAATTGATAAGTTGAGTGCACAAGTAAAAAAGCCAATTGATGAAAATGGAAAAATTGCATTAGCAGATTTAACCGGATATACATATGTGAATGTGAAAGATATCATTCATTTAAAAGGAGAAGGGAATTATACTACTGTTTATTACGGCAATTCAAATAAAGTGGTGAGTAAGAATATTAAATATTTTGAGGACTTGTTGCCATCAACTTTATTCTTTCGTTGTCATCAATCACATATTGTGAATTTAAAAGAGATTAGTGAACTCAAAAAAAATGAGGGTTTGTTTTTAGTAATGCATAATGGAGATAAAGTTGATGTAAGCAGAGCACATAGGGAAGAGATTTTATCAATGTTTAGTTTTTAATTTATGCGCCAGTCAAAATTTAACAGACGCATAAATCAAAATACTATTCAAGGTTGCTACCAAGTAGGCCCTATTTGCTTCTTCTCAATTAAATGAAAAGCAACTTTTAAGCTTGTTTTAACAGTTTACTAAATTGCATCAAAAATTTCTTTTGTAAATCGCAATATTAAAGTTTCTTTATAGGTCATAGATGTAGAGTCAATTTTTACTTTAATACCGACTTTGTTATTTGCAAAGTTCCCATTTACATATCTTTTGGAACAAACAGGAATAAATTCATCAATTTAAAATTGCAAATCTTGATCCACTTTGTCAGCCGTTATCAGTTATTGTTTAACTGTACTTGGTTCAATCTTTACTAGATTTTATCACATGGAGTGATAAAATCCTTAAAGATAAATAGCATTAGAATAAAAATTTTGCTTTCATAATAAAATTGTAATTAGTAATTTCTTTCATCCTTTTGGGCGACTCTGAGTTCTCCTTATATATAAATTGAAATTACTACTTTAAAATTTTGTTGAATATTTGAATGTGAATTTGGTCGATATGGATTAATATTTGGAGATTATAATTTAAAATTCTGAAAGGAATTTAATTATAAAAGCACTTATTACACCATTTAGAATTGGTGAATTCTTCTCATTAAGTCTATCATTGCAATTGAATTATGCATTTGGAAGGAATTCTAATCAATTTTCTAGCTTAATTCATACTAAATTAGAAATTGAATCGATGATTCATTCTTGGATTCATAACTCAACACATTTGGTCTCAAGAAACTGAAATGCCTAAAAAAGCAGTATATTAGATTTATTTATTGTATACTTTAATTTTCATCTCATGAATTTTAAAAAATCAATTCTTCTAAAGTACTTTTTGCAATTGCTAGTTTCAATTTCTTTTCAAAGTAATCTTGATTCTTCGAATTCAATTTGGAATTTAAAAAACGAATCTGATTCTTTAGTGTCAGAAGTTTTGATCCAATTCAATTTTATAAACACAAAATTTGTTGAATAGCTAATGGAACTAGAACAACTATCCACCTTTATGTTAAACCAATTGAGAACAGAACTCTCTCCTGACTTCACATATCATAGCGTTGAACATACTATAGATGTAGTTGAAGCCGTGCAAAGAATTTCTGTTGAAGAAAATACAAGTCGAAGCGATACAAATTTATTGATCACCGCTGCATGGTTGCATGATATTGGGTTCATTTATCAATCAGTTGAACATGAAATAAAAAGTTGTGAATTGGCTCGTGAAATATTACCGAACTTTGATTATTCTGAAAATGAAATTGAAATTATTTGTGGAATGATAATGGCAACTCGAATTCCTCAAACACCACAAAACAAACTAGAAGAAATTATTTGTGATGCTGATCTAGATTATTTGGGTCGCAATGATTTTGAAAAAGTTGGTAATAACCTTTATTTGGAATTAAAAACTTTTGGATTGATTGAAAACATAGAACAGTGGAATCATTTACAAGTACGCTTTTTAGAAGCACATCAGTTTTTTACTTCTTATTCAAAACAATACCGGAATCCAGTGAAAATGCAAAACCTGAATTCAGTGAAAAATAAACTGACTTAGTTTTTATCAAACCTGATTAGTTAAATTCGTTTATTAAAGATTGCCAGTCTATAAACTCAATTATATTGTTTGAAGCATTTTTAGTTTATAGAATAAGCATTTTGAATTGTCTATAACCCTAAGCAATTATGATGAAAATAAAATTCACAATTATTAGTTTCCTTCTAATTCTTTTTGGCAACACAGTATTACATGCGCAAGAACAATCTTATATAGATTCATTAGTCAAGGTTTTAAAATCAACACCTGATGACACTTCCAAACTGATAATTTTGAGTGACCTTTCAGATAATGCAGCTGATGGAGAATGGCAAAAATACAATGAACAATTGGGAATACTTTCGCAAAAATTGAGGAAAAGCAGCCAGGCTGATATTGTACATTGCGCTACTGTTTATTATGGAACTTATTTAAACAATAAAGGATTCGAATCTGCAGAACAGGCTGATTATGTTAAAACTTTTGAATATTATTCTGCTTGTGAGAAAATTTATAGGGAGATAAATAATTTAACTGGACTTGCTTTAATATATAGTAGCACAGGTGCGGTTTATGATCGTATTGGTGAAACTGATATGGCTCTCAGAAGCTATGAGAAAGCGCTGGCAATGCAAATCAATTCAACAAACCACAAAGACCTCACTGCTACACTTAATAACATTGCTGTAATTTATTCAAAAAAGAACAATGTTGAGAAGCAATATGAATATTATCATAGAGCTTATTTAATTGCAAGAAAGCATAACTTAAAAAATCAAATTACTACTATTGTCACAAAGGGATTAGGTGATGTTTTTTATAAGCGAAAAGATTTTATAAATGCAATAAAGTATTTTGAAGAAGGCATTGAATTGGCACAAGAAATTGGAAATAAGAAAGGCTATGTTGTAAACTTAATTGGTCTAGCTAAGATTGAATTTGATCAAGGAAAAATTAAAGAAGCATTGGAACATGCTAGCATTGCTATGCAAGTTGCTAATGAAGTTGACATGCCTGTAAATATAAGTGAATCAGCTAATCTTTTAGGATTGATTTATCAAAGAAAAGGCAATTACCGAAAGGCTTTAGAGTATTTTGAAATTGAAAAAGTTGCAGTGGAAAGAGTAAAAAAAATCGAGAATCAAAAATCAGCAATTCGCCATCAGTACCAAAGTGAATTTGACAGAAAGGAGTTCACTGCAAAAGCAGAGCAAGAAAAAAAAGATGCAATAAGTATCAAGGAATTGCAAAGACAAAAACTACTTAGAAATACATTTGTTGGAGGCTTTGCAATTGTGTTATTATTTGCTGCTGTGTTTTTCAGACAAAGAAATAAAATCAATAAAGCGAAAAAGAGAAGTGATGAATTGTTGTTAAATATTTTACCATCAGAAGTTGCAGAAGAATTAAAATTGAAAGGCGAGGTTGATGCACAACAGTTTGATGAAGTATCTGTGCTATTCACTGACTTTGTGAATTTTACTGGCATCAGTGAAAGTCTCAGTCCTAAAGATTTAGTAGCCGAAATTCACCAATACTTTAAAGCTTTTGATGCCATTGCAGAAAAGCACGGACTCGAAAAAATAAAAACAATTGGAGATGCATATTTAGCAGTATGTGGTGTTCCGAATCCAACAATCGAACATGCAGAAAGAACTATTCTCGCTGCCCTTGATATCATTGAATTTACAAAAGAAAGGAAAAAGAATGGAGGACTTTTTGAAATTCGAGTAGGTGTTCATTCTGGTCCTTTAGTAGCTGGGGTGGTAGGCGTTAAGAAATTTGCCTATGACATTTGGGGAGATACTGTAAATACCGCTGCAAGAATGGAACAAAATTCAGAAGCAGGAAGAATAAATATTTCTCAAAAAACATTTGATTTGATTGGGCAAAAGTTCGAATGCAAATACCGAGGAGAGCTCACAGCTAAAAACAAAGGACAGTTGAAAATGTACTTTGTAGAACAACTGAATGGTAAATAAAAGGGTCTTCGTTTGGGAATTTATATAAATCCTGTGTATTTTTAATCGGCAGATAATTCGAAAGTGCAAAATTCGATTATGTTTATATCTTTGTTATTTATCACCCAATTACCCCAAAATTATAGTGTATGGAAATCAAAAAATGTATTCTAGTACCCGACGACTTTACTGAAGTTGCCACTAATGCCATTGCTTATGCAGCAATCATTGCAAAAAAAGATAATGATAAAATAACCTTGTTTCATGTGATCAATGATGAATCAAGAGCCGAGCTTAAAAAGCAAAATAAAGGTCTTGAAACTTTGTTGACTGTTATGGATGAAAGAAGTAAAATGTATGCTAGCAAATACAATGTTGAAATTGATTTTGTGATGAAAGAAGGAAGTATATTTACAACAATTGGTGAAGAAGCTTCAGAATTAAATGCATCATTGATAGTGATGGGTACTCATGGTGTTAAAGGTATGCAGCATCTAACTGGAGCACGCGCTTTAAAAGTTGTAGGTAGCAGTAAAATGCCTGTAATTATTGTACAACATAAAGCACCTGTTCATGAAGGATATGATACAATTGTAGTTCCAGTTGATGATACTTTTGAAACAAAACAAAAAACATTGCAAACAATTACATTCGCAAAAATATTTGGATCAAAAGTGGTGTTGTACAAACAACATAGTAATGATGAAGAGAAGAGCAATCACATCAGAAACAATGCAAACTTTATGGCACGTCAATTAGAAGGACATGAGGTTCAATTTGAAATTGCTGAACAAGAAAGTAAAAGTGATTTTTCTGATGATTTTGTAAAGTATGCAAAAAAAGTAAACGCAGATTTAATCATTATGCTTACTACTTTGGATAAAGATTTGAAAGATTTAATTTTAGGACCTGCAGAGCAACAAGTAATCAACAATGCAGAACAAATTCCTGTAATGTGTGTGAATCCAATGCAAAGTGTTTTCTCTACCAGAAGTCTTTCTTCTGTTATATTGTATTCTTAAAAAAATTAAGAATTAAAAAGCCCTTCTGAAATTTTTAGAAGGGCTTTTTTGTTTTAAATGAAATGTTAAATCAAATTTGAACTAAATCCTTTAAGGCGTAGCCACCCCATATTTCAAATGCACTACTTGTGTATTGCTTGGAGTACTTGCACTTACAATAAATAAATGGTCGAACTGTGTATCAGCAATAGTTATATTATAAGCATTCGCTGTTAAAGCTTTTAATATTTCTGGTACTGTGTTTGAATGTCCTGCTATGAGAATCACTTTTCCTTTATGACTGCTTTTAAATTGATTGACTAATTGTAAATAGGGCGTACTTGTTGAATAATCAGTTACGGTTAAAGATTTACTCGATGCTGTTGGCGAAACCGTTTGCCGAGTTCGATTATAGGGTGTGGCGTAAACAGCTTCAACTGGGACTTTTTCTAAAATTCTTTTCAATTCTTCTGCACGTACAATTCCTGCTGCATTTAAAATAGGATCTGCACCAACATTATCACGTTCAGCATGACGAACTACAATGAAAGTCGTAGCGGTGTCATTAATTAAAGTTGGAATTGTAAGTGTATCATGAATAGTTAAATACACGGTATCAATTACTGTTAAGGTTTTTGTTTCCGTTATGGTTTCTTTTTTACAAGCAAAAATGCTACTTGTTAGTACTAAAAGAAAAAGCAATAAGGATTTTATTCTCATAAATTATTTTTCGCAAACTCTAATTTAAGATAATAAATCGAATATTAAAGTTTCAATTATTGCAACATGAATTTATTAATTAAGAATAGAAATCGATAATAAAGGGGCTTGGAAGTATGAGATATGAATTGAATGCCTTTTTAATTTTAGCAAATAACCATTTAAAAAACACGAATAAATTTATACTTATTAAAAAGTCTATATTTATTCGTGCAAATATTTTAAGAATTAAAATATTTTTTTTCCTTTACCAGTTGTGATTAAACAAACTAAGCTTTGTTGAATGAGTTGTTCCCAAGCATTGGAACAATCACCATAGCATTCAAATTTTGGGACCAATCCCAAGTGTGTAAATCGTAATTGTGTTTTGTTGTTGATTTCAGTAATTTCAAAAACTAATTTTGTACCAGTCCACTCACTTTTATCTTGAGTAAAACTTAGTAAGCTTTCAATTACTTCCCAAACTATTTTATTATTTGGAATTATTTCTACCACTTTTTGTTTTGAATAATGAATGTCTTCCATTCTGTAGGTAAACTCACCATTCAATTTTTGTGTGTTACCCATAACTTCTCCTTGCCACCAATCTGAAACATTATTTACTGCATCAAACACTTCTTTTGCTGATTGATCAACAAAAAAAGTAGTGGTAAAATTTGCAGTTAATTTTTCTTCATCAGCTGTTTGGGCTTTGTCTTTGCCATTTGGTTTTCCAATTCCAGTAGTAATTAAACTATATAAACTGCTTTGTATATAGGTATTCCAAGCATTCTGACAAATATCGAAACATTCATATTCCGGAATCAATCCTTCTTGAGTGAATTGCAAATGTGTTTTGTTTTCTTTTGTGCTGATTTCAAAAATAATTTTATTACCCTTCCACTCTTCTTTGTCTTTAGTGAAACTAAAATAGTTATCAGTTACCAACCAAACTATTTTTTCATTAGGCACAAACTCAATTATTTTTATTTTGCAGCGATGCACATCTTGGAAATGATAATCCCATTCCTCATTTAATTTATTGGTAATCCCTTCTATTTCTTCACTCCACCATGCACGCACATTGTTAATGGCATTGAACACTTCAAGTGCAGATTGCTCAACTGTTATACTTGTTGTAAAATTTCTTGTTGTCATCTTTTGGTAGATCTAATAAATTTATTTAAGTAAAACCAATTGTCCTAAATGGTATTGTAAATGCGAAGTTCTGGTAATGATGATATTTAATTTATTGCGATGCGGTTCTTTTGCAAAATCTTCAGCTGTAACGGCAGTGTGCTTTTCAAGCCAATTATCTTCATTCATGTTTTCAAATTTTTGTTGAAGAGTTTCGCATTGTTTGGTCCAACAATCTCTTAAATATTTAGCAGAAGGAATTTCTGAAACAGATTTATCAGTCGAATCAATAAATGGTTTTTTTAACTCAGGGAAAAGTTTATCTCCCATATCTAAAAGAATCAATAGATCATCATGAACGGCAATAAGGTGGCCTAACAAATAAACTCCTCTGTTTTTATTGGGCGCAATTTCTTTTTGCAATTGTTCATCTGATAGTGTATTGAGCAAAGTGTCGCAATTTTTGATTGAAGCATTCCATCTATCAAAAATCATTTTTAGCATTATTTGATTTGAAGTCATATTATATATTATTTGTGTGAATTGATATTTCTTAACAAATGTATCGCCTATAAATTAGAATTTAGGGTGTAAAATGGACATTGTGCTGGGTTGATTTGGACAGAAGTATTTCCTACCTTTACAAACAAGAAACAAGGAAAATAACATTCAAGGTCAACACATTAAGGATTTTGACCTAAAACCAAACCTTATTTATATATTATTTAGACTCATGAAACAGCTCAGCATCATTGTTCCGAATGGGGAAGGGAATAATTTAAGCAGCATTGTTGGCGCTTATAAAATATTTTCAAAAGCAAATGATTATTGGAAAGTAAATCATCAAGTAGAATTATTTCAAATTCAATTGGTTGGTATTTCAAAGAAAGTCACTTTTCATGATGGATTGTTTTCAGTGAAACCACATACTCAAATTTCAAATGTTGCTGCAACTGATTTAATTATTATTCCTTCCTTGAATCATAATTACCAGAAAGTGCTTAAACAAAATAAACCATTGGTTGATTGGTTGGAGAAACAATATCATCAAGGTGCTGAGCTTGCCTCAATTTGTACTGGGGCATTCTTATTGGCTTCTACAGGCTTGTTGAATGGAAAGAGTTGCTCAACTCATTGGACCGCCGCTGATAATTTCAAAACCATGTTTCCAGAAGTAAATTTGCAAACGGATAAATTAATTACTGATGAAAATGGAATTTATACCAATGGAGGGGCCTATTCATTTTTAAATTTGATGATTTATTTAGTAGAGAAATATTTTGATAGACCAACTGCCATTTTTTGCTCAAAAGTTTTTCAGATTGAGATGGAGAGAAAGGCGCAATCACCATTTATTATTTTTACCGGACAAAAAATGCATGGTGATGAAATGATAGTAAAAGCGCAAACGCTTTTAGAAAATAATTTACAAGAAAAAATATCAATGGAAGATTTGTCTGCCAGGTTTGCTGTTGGTAGAAGAAATTTTGATAGAAGATTTATCAAAGCAACTGGTAATACGCCTATTGAATATTGGCAAAGAGTAAAAGTAGAATCTGCAAAGAAAGCTTTTGAAGCAAGTAGGAAAACAATTAGTGAAGTGATGTATGAAGTTGGTTATACAGACAATAAAGCCTTTCGTGAAATATTTAGAAAATATACTGGAATGTCACCTATTGAATATAAAGAGAAATATAATAGAGATGCTTTGGTTTGATAGAAATTATTTTCTATTGAACATGAAAATAGAATTATTTGTTTTTTATTTTCCTATTCAACAAATCCATTAATTTATGA
The DNA here is from genome assembly GCA_965279595.1 of Sphingobacteriaceae bacterium. Classification (GTDB taxonomy): domain Bacteria; phylum Bacteroidota; class Bacteroidia; order Sphingobacteriales; family Sphingobacteriaceae; genus CAIKLP01. The sequence goes on along the minus strand of OZ257246.1, from coordinate 776,738 downwards.
TGCAGTGGACTGAAAGCCAAAACAAAAATACCTGAGAGTATTGATGATAAAATTACATCTGAAATTCCAAGGGTATGCGAAAGCCAATGTAGAAAGTAATGTTCAATGCTATTGTAAATTATTATGATCAAAATAAATAAAAAACCATTGACAATAGTTCTTCTAATTAATACACCGGTGTTAAATGTATTTGAAAAGAACAAACTCATGAAAAACATAAGGGCAATGGTAAATGCCATTAAGGTACTAAATACTAATCTTAAGACACGTGGATTTTCATTTGGATAATTTTGTATAAGCAGTAATAAAATAATTAAAAAAATATAAGTAATGAGTCCCCAAAAAAGCCAAAGTATTTTATTTCTTTCGGTAGGAGATGACTGTCTGTAATTAGTGTAAAGGCTGAGTAAGGCAGTAAGAAGAATGGGTATATCAATAAAAGCACTTTTAACTTTTAACAAAGATGCTAATCCAATTATTACTGGAAAAACAAACCAAGTATAATCTTTGATAATCCAATTAAGATAGAAAGATGCAATTTTATTTTTTGGAAAAACAGATGCAATTTCTTGTTTAGTAATTTGGCGTGGGAAACATTCAAATGATTTGATATATACTGTTCCTGTTAAGGCATAACTAATCACAACAATTAAGTAGGGTATCCAATCGGCATTGAGCATTCGGATATATTGCAATACAAAATCTTGAGAGATTAAGGATAAGAACAAAGCAAATAGCAATACTCCTTTTTGTTGTTGTGATTTTATGTTGATTATGAATGCGAAAATAACTAATAGTGGTTGTAGAATAAAAAATGGCCAAGAAGCAAATAACTTAGGGTTGTTTCTGTGTAATGGATTGCCAATTAAATTTACCAAAAAGAAATCAGTCAAAGCTACTGTGATAGCAATGGAAATGTAATTGATTATTTTATGCCATTTTATGTTAATTGTTTTCATTTCTAATTAGTAACAATTGAAAGTTTAGCTCTATTCTACTTAATTTCTATAGTTGTGACTAGTTTGATGTTATAGTATTGTTTTTCTAACCAACCCTCAAAATCTTTTCCATTTTACGTCCCTTAGCTAATTCATCTACAATTTTATCTAAGTATCTTACTTGTTTTGTTAAGGGATTTTCTATTTCTTCAATTCTATATCCACAGATTACACCAGTGATTAGCACTGCATTTGGGTTTAGTTTGGCATCTTTAAAAAATTTTTCAAAAGTTACTTTTTCATTAATCAGCTTTTGCAACTTTTTTTCATCATAGTCCGTGAGCCATTCAATTACTTGATGTAATTCTTCTTTGCTTCTTCCTTTTCTCTCAACTTTAGTAACATAGAGAGGATAAACTGTTGCGAATGTCATTTTTGCTATGCGCTCATCATGATTGCTTGAAGTGTTCATATTTTTTATGTTAAAGTAAATCTTATAATTTATTTTTTAGGATAAAGAGTAATACTATTTTATCAACAGTATCTGCAACCCATAATGCCTAAGAGTTCTCCATTTTTTTATTTTCTATGTTTACTCAAGGCTCTAAAAAAACTAAGTAATATTAAATTCTAAATGATGTTATTTACTCTATGTCAATTCAAAATTAAATTAATTATGAGTTTAAGACTATGTGAAGATAACGATTTTCATAATAAATGTTAATAGGAAAGACTTATTTGTATAGTTCAAAAATTGGTGTAGAGAGTTGTTTTTATTGTGTTGCTTCGATCACCAACTTGCTGTCCACAAATTGTTCAAAGCTAATTATCTTTCCATCTTTCAATTTCCAAACATGGGCAACTCTAGCTTCAAAATATTTTCCAGTTATTCTATATGTACCAGAATAAGTACCATATGCAACCACTTTATTATCATCCGCTATGTAATCTTCGGGTTTAAATTTGTAATCTATCCACTCTGAACCTAATCGGCTAAAAACATTTTTAGTTATACTTTCTAAACCAATGAATGTTCCAGCATAAGGGAATCCTTTAGCTTCCGTCCATGAAATATTTTCTGCAACATGTATAGCTAAATTTTTTCCGTTTTCCGCTGAAGTTTTTCCTTCATAAGTGCTTCTTATAATCTCCAAATTTGTCATTGTCTTGCTGTTTGTAAAACAGCTTGATAATGCAATAAGCATTATCAAGCTGTAGTTGATTATTGATTTTACCATTTCATTTCTCCAGTATTTACTTTTGCACCTATTTGCAATGCAATATCAAAAGTTAAGGTTGGGTATTTTTCTTTAATTGCTTTAATTAATGATTCCGAAGTTTTGTTAGTTATTAAAGCTTCTTCGTAAAATTGAATATAATTTTTGCTATGTTTTGTAGCTGACACATCGAATGCTGAATTTGAATTAGCATGTGCAGGAATAACAATTTCTGGATTTAATGCAACCATTTTATCCAAAACAGAAATCCAGTTTTTACGAGCTTCAGCGTTTTGTGCATCAGCCATCCATAAATTAAAAGTTGCTCCAAAAACGTTGATTCCACCAATCACCGCTTTAATAGAAGGTATCCAAACAAATGTTCTATTTGGGAATTCTTCTAATCCAATAATTTCTAATTTTTGGCCTTCTATTTCCATACTATTTCCAGTTAATACTTGAGGCAGAATAACGTTTGATGTTATATTTTTACCTAATCTTTCACCCCATACATTTAATTTCTTTTGAGCTGTTGCTTTAATGTGCTCAACTGTTGCAGGTGAAGCATATGCAGTAACTTCAGGAAAATGTTTTTTGAATACTTCTAATCCAAAATAAAAATCAGGATCGCCATGAGAGATATAAATAGCGGTTAATTTTTTGCCAATAGCCTTTATTTCTTGGGCTACTTTTTCAGCATCTGCCAGGGTGAATTGTGCGTCAATTAAAACAGCATCTGTTTTTCCAGATACGATTACTGATGCTACACCAAAACTGTTTTCTGATGCATTGTAAACTTTTACATTTAAATTGTTTGTTTCAATATTTTTGAAACTTTGTGCTTGTAGATTCATGTTGAATAAAATTAAAATTGTTAAGAATACCGTTGAATTAATCTGTTTCATTTTTGTCTTTTTTAAGATTGATGAAGCAAAGATGCCACTCAACAATCTTAAAAAGATTGAACAAGTTCAATAAATGAGATAGATATTATTAACGGTTGCTGATTTTCTTTCTGATTTTACTCAAAAATTCATGACTGATGCCAAGGTAGGCTGCTATTTGTAGGTTGGATAGGCGTTGAAAGAGTTGCGGATATTTTTCTATAAATTCAACATAGCGTTGATCAGCAGTTTTGCTGAGGTTATCTATCATTCTGCGTTGTAGGGCAACATGCGTTTTTTGAGTCATCACTCTAAACAATTTCTCAATTTTTGGCAAATTAGTGTATGCAAATTCTTTATCTTTTTTATTAATTAAAAGCACTTCACTGTCTTCCAATGCTTCAATAAAAAGCTGAGAAGGCTTTTCGTTGGTAAAACTATCGATATCTGTAATCCACCAATTTTCAATAGCGAAATAAAGAATTTGCTTAACCCCTTTTTTGTCTAAATGATAAACTCTAAAAAGACCTTTGGTTACAAATCCTTCGAACTTGCATACTTCTCCAGCTTGCAACAAGAAACTTTTTTTCTTAATATTTTTTTGTTTGAAGAGCAGGCAAAATTCATCAATTTCTTTTTTGGAAAGAGAGATGTGAGCGCTTAAATTATGTTTTAAAAGTTCCGTCATTTGCTGTGTTTACGGTATGTTACATAGCTTGTGTGCTGCCATTAATCCTGTTGAAGTTACAAATCAATTTGCCTTGTTTTTGTTTCCTTTTGGATTAGTTTTTCAAACTAAAAAATATTTAACTTGATAATTAGTTTGATTTAAGTAATTACAAAAAATTCTACAATAATATTTTCTGTTTATTTCCTCTACACTTTTCACTGCAATATTTAACATCATCCCAATTCTTTTCCCACTTTTTACGCCATGAAAATTTGAGTTTACAAATAGGACAAATTTTCTCAGGAAGATTTTCTTTCTTCATTGCAAATGTGAAGCATATATATTTCGAATTGAAGATATCGATATTTATTTAAAATTACATTTTTTAGCTTTTCGGATCATCTTCTTTTTTAAGTAGAATGCCATTCTCCACGCTTTCATTTATGAGCTGCTCTGCATAATTCCAAATCAATGTTGATCCATTTTTTATGGCTTTTTTCTTTTCATAAACTTTTTGATAAGACACATTAAATTCTTTCCAAGTGCCACCATTGTTGGAAGTGTTTTGTAGTAAGGGTTCCAAGCGGTCCATGGCTTTTGCAAACTTGGCTTCATCTGTTTGCCCCTCTTCAAATTCTTGCCAAATGCTAATAAATTCTTCTGCTTGTTCAGTAGGCAATAATCCAAATATTCTTTTTGCTGCAATTAGCTCCTCATCTGTATTAGTATGATTTTTTACGGTATCATAAATAAAAGTATCACCTGCATCAATTTCTACGATGTCATGAATTAAAACCATTTTTAAAACTTTAAGTACATCAATAGGCTTGTCTGAATGTTCAGCCAATACAATAGTCATCATTGCTAAATGCCAACTATGCTCTGCATCATTTTCATGCCTGTCACTATTGAATAATTTAGTTTTGCGTTGAATATATTTTAGTTTGTCTATCTCTTTGATGAATGTGATTTGTTGGAGGAGGGATGGAGCTTGCATGGATAAATTTATGAAAGATGGTTTTCTTGTTATATGGAGTTGTGAGGAATTTAACGTTTTCGGGCTTGGCGAAGGTGGCGATTTTCACCACAAATGTTGATGCGGAGAAACAAACTTTGATTAGCCACAAATGTGTCTGCGAAGCACTGAACCGCCACTTTTGCCAAACCCGTGTTATAGCCAGTGATTTTTGTCCACCGACCTTGCAAACCATTGTCAGGATTGAGTTTCTGTGTCATTGTCGTATCGGCTGCGCGTTGCGTTTTTTATTTTTTTTTGAAGCGTTGGAAATTTTTAAAAACAATTTTTCTTTTGGGACGACTTTGCAAGCTCTATTAAAAACTTTGGTCGTGTGATGGCTTGTGCGGTTTTTAATTGTGCTTGCAAATTGCGTTGGCTTTTTATTTCTGTTCTCATTTCCCTGTCATTCCATTAATAAAAGTGTCCACAAAATCTAAAATCTTGCTCAATATTCTGTCGCCAACTTTTTTACGTTCTAAAACTGTTGGTTTGTTTCCTTCAATAAGTTCAAGCACTTCATCTCTTAATGGTTCTCTTTCAGCGAACAAATAATCCTCAATTATTTTTTCGGTTTTGTCGGCTGAGAGATTTTCGTCTTTTACTAATTTATGAAATGCCTTTTGTTGCTCTTCATTCCAGAATTTATCGAATGCTTCGGGAATGTTGTCTGTGTCTTCTAAAACTGGTAAGTTTTCTTGAATGAACTTTTCTATCAATTCTCGTTTGCTACGTAATTGGGCATCGCTGTTGAGCAAATTGAAAATTTCTTTTTCTGTTTTGGTAACGTCTTTCCGAACGCTAGCTTTTAATTTTATGAGCAACTGAATGATGTAATTCACATTGATTTCATCACGGTGAATTAATTCCAGTTCAAAGTCCACATCTTCCAAAATGGAAACTTTCTCTTTTTGGTGGTTGCTTTTTACTTTATCGTACAAGTCAAGATACTTGCTTTTGTAATCTTCAAAAAGCTGTTCAGCCATTGCCAAATCTTCCCATTTAAAATCAGCAAAAGCGGTGAGAATATTTTTTATTCGCATCAACTCTCTAAATGCTTTGATGAATTCAAGTTCGTCATCTTCGCTTTTTAAATCGTTTACGCTGTTTACGGTTGGCGTTATTTTTATCAGTTCTATGAATGCCACATTGAATTTCTTTGTGTAATCTTCATAAGGCTTCATTATAATTACCTCTATCGCTTCTTTGTTGCTGAATAGGGTAATAGCTTGGTCAGTGGCGTTTTTAAGGTTACGGAAAACAATAATGTTACCTTGTGATTTTTGTTCGTTTAAAATTCGGTTGGTTCTTGAATAGGCTTGTATCAGTCCGTGATATTTCAGGTTTTTGTCCACATACATTGTGTTCAGCGTTTGACTGTCAAACCCTGTGAGGAACATATTTACTACCAGTAAAATATCAATTTTACGTTCTTTTACTTTCTTAGAAATGTCGTTGTAATAGTTGTAAAAACTTTCACTGTCTTTGGTCGAAAATTTGGTTTCAAACATTTGATTGTAATGCCCGATAAATTCGTCCAATTTTTCACGACTGTGAGCCTGTAAGCCATACAATGCTCTTGGTTCTTCTACAACTGAAAGTTCTTCGGGCAAAAATCCGTTTGCATCTGCATCGTCTTCGTTGGTGGCATAGCTGAAAATAGTTACTATCCGTAAATTATGTTTGCCTTCTTCTTTTTTGCGTTGGAAGATGTCGTAATATTTTATCAGCGTTTCTACACTGCTCACACAAAACATTGCTGTAAAATCCCGATTGTGTGTTTTGCGATTGTGATTGGCAATAATGTAATCGGTAATTTTTTCTAATCGCTTAGGCGATTCCATCAACTCTTTGGTGTCAATGTCTTCTACTTCAATATCAATTTCGGTGGCGGTTTCTTTGCGTTTGTATCTGCCAACATATTCAACTGAAAACTTCAATACGTTTTCATCTTTGATGGCATCGGTAATTACATATTTGTGCAAACATTCGCCAAACAGTTCGGTAGTGGTGCGTTTGCCCAATTCATTTTTTACAGCATTGTCAGCAAAAATGGGAGTGCCAGTAAAACCAAACAACTGAATGGTATTGAAAAATGCTTTGATGCGGTTGTGTGTTTCGCCAAACTGACTGCGGTGGCATTCGTCAAAAATGAAAACAATTCGTTCGTCTTGCAGTTTTTCCATTTTGCTCAAATACTGTTTTTTGCTGATTGCAGTATTGAGTTTTTGAATAGTGGTAACTATGAGTTTGGTATCGTCTGAAAACTGCTGAACTAATTGTTTGGTGTTGTCTGTGCCGTCAATACAGCCTTTACTAAAACTGTTGAACTCTTTGTTGGTCTGGTAATCCAAATCTTTTCTGTCAACCACAAACACCACTTTTTTTACTTGAGGCAAATTCATTAAAATCTGACTGGCTTTAAATGAAGTCAGGGTTTTGCCCGAACCTGTAGTATGCCAAATATATCCGTATTTGTTACTGTTCTTTACTCTGTCTATGAGTGCTTCTACTGCATAAAATTGATAAGGACGAAGCACCATCAATATTTTGTTGGTTTCGTTCAGCACAATGTATTTGCATATCATTTTGCTGATGTGGCAAGGTTCTAAAAACTCGCTTGTAAAACCGTTGAGAATATTGGTTAGGCGTTTGTTTTCTTTGTCTGTCCAGTAAAAAGTTTGTTTAAAAGATTGATGCCTGTTGTTGGCGTAATACTTTGTATTTACACCGTTGCTGATTACAAATATTTGCAGATATTGAAACAAAGCAGAATTTGCCCCGAATGAATGGCGTTGATAGCGGTTAATTTGATTAAAGGCTTCTTTCAGTTCCAGTCCTCTGCGTTTGAGTTCTATTTGAACCAAGGGCAAACCATTTATCAATAATGTAACATCATAACGGTTTTTATAAGTGCCTTCAACGGTTATTTGATGCGTAACCTGAAACTGATTTTGACACCAATGTTCTGAATTAATAAACTCAAAATAAAGGTTGTCGCCATTATCTCTTACAATGTGTTGTTTTTCCCGAAGCGTTTTCGCTTTTTCAAATACCGAACCTTTGCTCAAAATATTCAACACCTTTTCAAATTCTGCTTTGCTGAATTGTATATTGTTGTGCTTCTCTAATTGTTGTTTAAGGTTACCAATTAAACCTTTTTCGTCTTTCAATTGCACCAAGCCATAACCCAACTTTTGCAGTTGTGCCACCAATTGTTCTTCTAATATTTGTTCGGGTTGCTTAGCCATTAAATAAACATCTTTTGTAACAAGCCTTTTTTGTATTGTTGAGTTTTATTTATTAATTTCTGGGTATGTTCGATTTTGCTATCAATTCTGCTCAGAAAATCAGTTATCCTATCTTGTTCTTCTTTGCAAGGGAATAGAAATGAAAACGAATTAAGACTTTTGGTTGTAACTTGGTTAATTGTCGCACCTAAATGCTCATTCACTTGTTTGTAAAAAGAATCAGTTTGAAAAAGCTGATAAACAAAGTGATTATTATCACTTCTAAAAATTGACATAAAAGCTCCAAAAGCATATCCTTCGTTTTCTTTCTTAATTAATGCACACTTTCCAATTAAACTTCTACTGCCGTTTCTTGCACAAATAAGTATATCATTTTCCTTGACAAAGTTCTTGTCGGCGATTTTAGCATTTACAAATACATTATCTTCAAATGCTAATGTCCCATTTTGTATGTTGGAAGAACGCAATACCAATGTGCCTCCTGATTCAACTACATCATTTGGAGAATATGTCAAACCAATAAAGCATTCGCCAATTTGCCCTAACTTTTTCTTTTCCCATTTGGTAAAAGGTTTACCTTTCTTATCCTTAAATCTCAATTCTTGTGAAAGTAATTTTTGAGTAACACTTTTCTTGTATTGATCTAAAAGAGTTTTCTTTTGTTTGAGGTCGGCAATTTTCTTGTCCAATACCGTAAAAAAAGAAGCAATGCGTTTTTGTTCGAGAATAGTTGGTGCAAATATTCTGTCGTGCAACACATAAGCATTGTTAATCTTCATATCGTTTTTGGCACCCTTCTTTACCAATGGTCGCAAATAGCGATTGGTATTAGCTTCTAACGAAAAGTAGTAATCAATAAAAGGCCCATAAGCCGTTTGCTGATTTACTTTGTAAACAGCATAAAGCGTTGATACAATACCTGCTTTGCCTTTGTTGAGTTTTATAATCCCAAAAGGATTTGCTTTCAGTGGGCTTTTTGTATAAACAATGTCACCAACTTCCACAACGTGGTATTGATGAACAGAAACACCTGCGTAACTTCTTCCTAAATGCTCAATTTGGTTTACAATACCCAATTCACCGGAAACAGAAAGAACTTCGTCTTTACCATATTTCAAATCCTCGTTTCGCTTTTTGGCTTCGCTTAAAAGTTCATTAAGTTGTTTATGTTCCCAAGCATCTTTGAACTCTGGAAACCTCACAAGCGGTTTTTTGCTTTGTTGTTTTTCCATTGTTAAAAAGGTGTGTCAATTTTAAGTTCTTTACAAAATGCAGTTAGATCAGCATCTGTATCTTTCATTTCTTTTTCAAGGCTTCGCAATTGCCTTGCGACTGATACAATATCAATACTTTCTTGTTCCTCAAATGTGTTTACATAACGAGGAATATTCAAATTGTATTCGTTTTCGGCAATAAAATCAAGTGTTGCTAAACTACTAAACCTATCAATTTCTTTTCGTTCTCTGTAAGTAGAAACTATACGGTCAATATCCTCCTGTCGTAATGTGTTTTGTGTACCTCTTACAAAATGCTCGGCTGCATTAATAAACAAAACATCGTTCGGATTTTCTTTACACTTTTTGAAAACCATAATACAAGTAGGAATTGGCGTTCCGTAAAATAAGTTTGCTGGCAAACCAATTACAGCATCTAAATAATTTCTGTCTTCAATTAAGTATTTACGAATGTGTTGTTCCGATCCACTTCTAAATAATGTGCCGTGCGGTAACACAATTGCCATTGTTCCATTTTCTGCCAAATGGTGAATCATATGTTGCACAAAAGCAAAATCTGCTTTTCCTGCTGGAGCTAATTTACCATACTGACTAAATCGGTCGTCACTAGTAAATAATGGGTTTGCACTCCATTCAGCCGAAAATGGTGGATTAGCAACAATGGCTTCAAATTGTTGTCCAGTATGTTGTGGATTTTCTAATGTATCTTCTTGCTTAATATTGAATTTGCGATAATGCACACCGTGCAAAATCATATTCATACGGGCAAGGTTGTAGGTAGTGCGGTTCATTTCCTGTCCGTAAAAGTTGCTTACTTCTTTTACTTCCTTTGCTACACGAAGCAACAAAGAACCCGAACCACAAGTTGGGTCATAAACCGATTTCAGTTTACTTTTTCCTGTGGTTACAATTTTTGCCAATACTTTACTTACTTCCTGCGGTGTATAAAATTCGCCTGCTTTTTTTCCTGCACCACTGGCAAACTGTCCAATTAGGTATTCGTAAGCATCGCCCAATACATCTAATTCGGTTTGCTCCAGTTTAAAATCAATTTTGTTAAGGTGCGATAGCACCTTTGCAATAATTTCATTTCTTGCTTCTGGAGATTTGCCGAGTTTGGTACTGTTCAAATCCATATCCTCAAACAAATGGTCAAAATCCTCTTCGCTTTCCGTTCCCATTGTTGAGAGCTGAATATTGTTCAGGATTTTTTGCAGGTCTTCAAGTATAAAATTGTTTTCGCCTTCAACATCGCTGTTACCTCGTTTAGCCACTTCACTAAACAGTTCAGAAGGTTTTAAGAAATAGCCCAATTTCTCCAAAGATTCCTCTTTGATGGCTTCAATGTATTCTTTGCCTTGTTTGGTGTTTTCTTTTATTTCTTTGTATTTAATCTTGTCGGCTTTCAAAATGTTATTTGCATAAATATCCATTTTCTCAGAAAGGTATTTATAGAAAATAAAGCCCAAAATATAGTCACGAAACTCGTCCGCATTCATTTTGCCTCTCAGCGTATTGGCTATATTCCAAAGCTGTTGTTCAAGTTGTTTCTTTTGGTCTTCTGACATTTAAAATTCTCTTTATTTATTAGGTTGCTAATTTACGTTTTTAAGTCGGTGCGTTGGCTAAAAAGCGGCTCTTTTGGTTTTGCCGAAGGGTCGGCTTTGTGTGTCGGGCAAAACCAAATGTGCCACTTGTGTGGCTGGCTAAAATTGTTTTTAAAAAATGCGGGTCGGCAAAAAAAATAAAACAGGAAGCGTTAGGCTGTTGTGTCGGAAAAAAGTCCGCTGTTAAGTTTATATGTTGTCCAGTCGTTTCGATAATTTTCTGTCAGTTTAATGGTTGTTGTGTCGGTCTTTACGCTTGCCTATACCGTGTTAGCGGCTGCTCTATTTCTGTGCTGTAAGTTTATTTCTATCATACTGCTAACCCAATCAAGCGTTTTGTTCAATGTCAGCAAGAAAACCAGTCCAACTAAATTTTCTTGATTCGGCATCACTTCTTATTGATTTAATTTCTCCAACACCCGGGATAAATCCGCCGATAACAAAAGAAATTGCATTGTTGGCAATGCTTGTCCCAATTTTACTATTGTTTTGTAGCTGAAGCAGAACATAATTGCGATAGTTTTGAAATTCAGTTTCAATATTTGCTACAAGATCAGCGAAATTTTCTGGATTCTCACTACTCAATATTTTATTACGAAAGTCTATAAGAAAATTACTTTCTCGGATAGCTTCAATTCTTTTGATTACAGGACCATTTGGTGACTGTAAGAAAGGAACTCTCTTTATTGTTATACCGTGTGCTACTTGAATATTCTGAATTGTGGTTGGTTTAGCAATAAATGCAGCACTATTAAAACTGTTTGTTATTAATTCGATGTTTCTGATACCCGCAGAACTGAGGAAAGCAATATCGTAGGCAAGCAGTTCAAGTCGCATAGAATTTCCGCTAACACTTAAACCGCATAATTCTATTTCGTGGCTGTGATTGTCTATTGGTGCATCAGAGCCATATGGTCTTCCATATATTGCTTCAATTACTTGACCGTATCTTTTAAATTGCTCTTTAGGATACTGGCTACCTATGTCAATAAAGTTTTCAATTGTAGGATAACTTGATACTAAACCATCAAGGTGTTGAGTATTTAAAATCTCTGTCAGAGCTTTAATAAGTGGTGTATAAGATGAATCCTCATCCAAAAACTTTACATAAGATTCTCGTCTCAAGCTTACAGGACATAGAGCACGACTTAAAAACCAAATCTCGTCAAACAAGGTTATGAGTCCCTGTGGGGATTCAAGAATTGGATTCCATCTCCAAGGTTCTTTGAAATACTTTTGTTCGTGGTCGTAGAAATATGCTGTCGGTGAACTTAGTCCGATGTATGCTCTCCTTTTCAAGTGGTACTGATTTATTTGTTAATAGAAACTGTCATTTTAAAGTTTACTGTGGCGTTCATTCGGAACCCAAGAGTTGCCGATAACGGTTTCGGGCTTGGCGAAAGTGGCGATTTTCACCACAAATGTTGATGCGGAGAACCAAACTTTGATTAACCACAAAAGTGTCTTCAGAGCACTGAACCGCCACTTTTGCCAAACCCGTGTTAGCAGCAGTAAATTTATCTTGTGTCACTTGATTTGACAACTATGTTTCTCGAAACTTCATAGACTAAAGCCATTTCAATATTTAATCTAAATACATTTTCTGAAGTATGGACAAACGGAACAGCTTTTGTTTCATCAAAGTCTGGGTTTGAATGAACAATTGAGCAACGTATTGCATAAATCCTATTGGTCAATGATTGAAAAAAAGTTCCTTCGTTTGTAAAATCGATTGCAGGTATTTTAAGTGGTTTAGAACAATTAAATATTTGTTCTTTTTTAAAATGGTCTAATAGGTTGATAGAATCTAAGTATTCGTAAAATTCATTCATTATAACAAACTGTTGTAAAACTCTTGTTAACTTTATTTTGTCTGTTAAATGCTTCTCATTCTCCTTTTTAAAAATATTGATAGCTTGTTCAATGTAGTTATCTGTCTTTAAATGAAAATCAGGTTTTAATAACAGATGTTTTACCTGTTCGGCAACAACAACATAAGCACTTTTGTCAGAGAAATATTCAACTATGTGAAAGTAACATAGATATTTAAACGGAATGTAATCAACCTTTTCTGATAAATGATAGTATTGAATTAGTTCAGGGATATATCTTTTGTATGTAAAATTTATAGGATGACTTGGTATTGGCAGTGATGGTCTTTTAAGCCTTGGGATTCTTCTGTTTAAGCTATTCAATTCTATCGGTTCAAATGCCAAATTGAAGCTATATTCAAAGTCAAATAATACAGAATTAAGTATATTCCTTAAGTCAGTATTTTGTCCATCTGGTGAGTTCCTTTTAAAATTTTCAATTGTTAATATCCAATTTCTTCTTCCTGGTCCAAATCTATTGAGTATATTATTTAAGTCAACAGATGGCAAATTCTCAACATTACTTTCTAATTTTATGACCAGTTCATTCTTAAAATAATTTAATAATATCTCATAAGACTGTTTCCTATTATGAAGTCCCATATATCTATTGCTAACAGTGGTGAGGACTATTTCATATTTGTCTTTATGTTTAACTCCTAGATATTCATCTAGAATTATAGGCTCGTATGCTAATAAATTATCTAGAAGCTTTAATCTTTCTTCGGTAGCAATTGTGACAGAAATATTTTTATTTCCATTAAAATTAGAAACTACATAATAAATGTCTATTTCAGGGACTTCTCCTTCCTCAACAAAAGGGTCTTCTTCTTCGATTTTCTCAATTTTCAGAAATTTAAATTTGTCCTGAAGTTTTTTTATGCCTTTTTCCATATTGATAGTTTCTACTATGGTCTATTTTTATTGCTGCTAACTTGTATCTAAGCGAACCAGCACTCTGTTTTGTTTCTCCTATACAACTTATGTGATGCAATAGGCGCAGCTATTACAAATTTCCATCTCGCAATATTTATTTGAAACTAGCAAATTTCTACTAAAACCAAAAACAAATTCACATCGCCCTTTTAAAATCAACAAGTAATCATTAATCCATTCCAATATTCAAAGCTGAACAGGTATTCAATAAAAAATTTATACTTATGCGTTAATCTATTTTCATATATATTTGGTAAATCCCTAAAACCAAAAATGAAAAACCTCAAACACCCAATCATACTAATACTTCTATTTGTTTTTTTTATTTCAAACAGCTTCGCACAAAGAGGTTATTATGATGCGGCTTACAAAAGGTATGAGGCAGATTCTGCTTTGTTAAACAATGGTGCTGTAAAAACTGCTAAATCATTTTCGCAAAAAGAGCTGCAATCAGAAGCTTCTAATCAAGTAAGTGTGGCTATGAATAGTGAAGATGCAAGTCTTGGTTTTATAATAAATGAAGAAGCGGATGGATTGGTTATTCGTTACAGTGTGCCTGATAGCTCTAGTGCAGTATTAGCAATTTATAAAGGGTCTAATTTTATTGCCAATATTACTTTAACCTGTAATTGGTCATGGGAATATTTATGGAGCAATGGTGATCCAAACAATGTGGGTATCAGTAATAAAATTCCAAGAATGCGTTTTGATGAAGTTCGTTATAAACTTCCTAGTAAGTTGAACATGAATGATACATTAAACTTTGTTAGAGTGAATGGAAATATCCTATTAGATTTTATTGAATTAGAATTGGTACCTGATGCAATAACTGCACCAGTGAATGCAGCAGTTTATGCTGGTAACGGAAGCGATTTACAAACTTTTATCAATAGCAATGGAGGCAAAACAATTTTCTTACCTGCAAATATTTATTCTGTAAATTCTGAACTTTATTTTGGCGTAGCCAACAGCAAATTGCAAGGTGCAGGAATGTGGTACACACAAATAAATTTTACTTCACATAATCTTGGGCAAGGAGGCATACGGGCAAATACTACGGGTACCAGTTTATCTGATTTGTATTTAACCACCAACCATGCTTCAAGAACCAATGGTTACAAAGCAATTAATGGTGTGTTCAGCTCCAATTCAATCATTGAAAATGTATGGGCTGAACATTTTGTTTGTGGTGCATGGATTGCTCAATACAATATAGGTGGTCCGAGCTTTGCCGATGGCTTCAGTTTGAAAAATTGCAGATTCAGAAATAATTATGCAGATGGTATCAACCTATGTAAAGGAACTAGCAATGCCATTGTAGAGCATTGTAATTTTAGAAATAATGGTGATGATGATCAAGCCATTTGGAGTGCCAATGGATTAGAATGCATCAACAATACTTTTAGATTCAATACCTCTGAGCATTGCTGGCGTGCTGCTGGTGTTGCCATATATGGAGGTAAAAATAACAAAGCGCATAACTTATTAATTAAAGATAATTTAGAAGTAGGATTGCGAATCAATAATAATTTTCCGGGTGTTGGTTTTAATGATTTGGGATTACATGAATTTTATGATATCAGTATTATTGCTTGCGGAACATTCAATGATTTATACCATAACCCAGTTGCTGCAATTGATATTTTCTGCAATAATAATTCAGCAGGAACTCAAGTTAAAAATTGCAAGTTTAGTAATATCAATATTCTAGATTCAAAGAATGATGCCATTTCTTTTTACAAAGTTGGTGGAGATGGTATTTATAATTTTGTATTTGAAAATATTGATGTCAAAGGAACTGGATTAGAATACCCTCATAATAATTTTAAGAATTTAAATTGGGGTAGAGGATATTTCGTACTGTTTGCAAATCAACCCAATGGCAATGCAACTTATTGCAATATGAAATATGCAAATAGAGGAGGCAACGCAACTAGCAATGTAGAAACTTTTGGCATAGGCACATTTTCTTGGACAAATTCAAGCAATTGTATTTTAGCAGTTAATCAGAATGATGAAAATAATTTTGTAAAAGTTTATCCAAACCCAACAAGCAAGGAACTTACAGTTGAACTGAGTAATGATGAAATGGAAACTCAAATATGCTTGTATAATATACAGGGGGAATTAATTTTTGAACATTTATCAAAGAATAAAATCGAAAAAATTAATTTGAAAAAAATGCAAAAGGGGATTTACTTTTTAAAATTACAGAACAATAGAATTAATTTTGTTGAGAAAATTATTGTGGAATAAATTCCGCTTAAATTTTACTATTTGTTAATTAAATTTTTGAATGGATTAGCAAATTTTTGATTCTTGATAAATTCATAATCATTCATACTATTTAAAAACGCAATAATTTTTTTCTTTTCAATTTTAGAATAAATGGATTTTCCATTATTGGCTTTCATTCGAAAATCTAAATTTTCATTGTGTTGCACATTTTCAGAATAAAAGTCCAATACTTCTTCAAGAGTTTTAAATCGTCCATCGTGCATATAAGGTGCAGTAAATTTCAAATTCCTTAAAGAAGGTACTTTAAATTTGCCTATGTCTTTGTTGTTTTTTGTTTTGTTGTAAAATCCCTTATCAATAAAGTCATTTAATTTAGAATGTTCTAAGCCATTATTCACAAAAGTTAGATTGGTACCCAAACTTTGCCCTTCAGTGGTATGACAATGTATACAAGCATTTGGACGCGACAAATCATTCACTAATTCAAAACCCTCATATTCATCTGCTGAAAATTGTCTTTTACCAGCTAGTATTTTATCATAATTAGATCCATCAGAAATTAATGTACGCAAGAATTGTGCAATGCTAATTGAAATGAGCACACTATCAATTTCTGTTTTCCCATACAGTTCAAAAAAAGCCCTTTTGTATTTTGGTTGAGATGAAATTCGTTGAACTGCTTCAGTCCAATTTAAATTCATTTCATTATTATTTCTAACTGGGTGAAATATTTGTTCTTCTATATTATTTACTCGCCCATCCCAAAAATAAAATTTATACCACGCTAAATTAAATAATGGTAAAGTGTTCCTGTTTTGTTTACTTCCTGCAAAACCTTCACTAAACTGCGTACTATCTGCGAATGCGTTTTTTTGTTGGTGACAACTAGCGCATGCGATACTAGAATCTCTGCTTAATATATTCTCATAAAATAGTTTTCTGCCAAGTGCAATACCTTGTTTGCTAATTGCATAGTTCTTGGGCAATGGCATATTAGGGAAACCTTTTTTAATTTCATATTTCCATATTTTTGAATTCTCAAATCCAAAAATAAATAAGCTTGAAAAAATTAAAATGCAAGTTAATTTTTTCAATGTTGTACAAGAAATGGTAGAGGGGAAGTTTTATTCGCAGTAAACGCTTTTACATAGTAATAACCATTTGGCAAATCACTGATATCAATACTAACTCTCCGTTTATTGGATTTGTATTTTTTAATTAACTCGCCTTGTGAATTGGTAATAATTAATTCCTGAATAAAAGATTCTTCTTCCTTATAGGTTGATTCGATGTTAATTATTCTGTCAGCAATATTTGGAAATACAACGAGCTTATTTTTTTCTTTTAATTTATTCTTAACTGTATGTACAAAAGATTCATGAACCATCATATTATCAATTTGCCAACCTTCATTATTCGCTTGATTTTTATCCGACTTTAAAGTGAATCTTAACATAAATTCATCAGCCCATGGGTTTAACCCATCGCGAGAATAAAAACATAACCAGATATCACGCCAAATGCTGTCAGTGCCAGTAAAATAGCCCATTTCATTTAAATTATACTGAAACAAATTATTATTATTAAATCCGTAGAAATTAATTCTAGGTCCAAAATCCAAATTTCCTAAATAGTTTGTCCAGGTTAGTCCAGAGTCAATTGAATATTCAACTATTCCAAAATCTGCAGAGTCTTCTAAATCTAATTTTTGTGACCATTGAATTGCAAGAATATTGCCCCAATTAGTACCATTTGAATACTTCGTAAAATCAAAAATAACACTTGCAGTAACACTGGTGTCATAAGCATTAACTGTATCTGTGATCAATACATTTGGATTGCTTAATGCAGCATTAAACATTTTCTTTTTAGGAATACCAACATGCCAGGTCTTTTTTGATAAACTATCCATGTTATAAATAATAGTATCCAACACCACATTGGTATCAATGGGTTCAAAATATTGATATTGAAATAAATTTTGCGATTGAACAATGTTTGATAAAAAGAATAAAATGGCAAATATTAAATGTTTGATTTTCATAATTAGACAGTAGATATATCTAATATACATGTAATTCATATTAACGACAATGGATTTTTTGAATTTTCAATTGATATATTATTAGAACAGACCTTTTGTTTTTACAAATACCATCCAGTACGGATTGACTCTTCCATCTACATCCCTTAATTTTAATTATGAAAAAATGGATACTCTCTTTTTGCATGTTTGTAATTTATTTACAAGGCAGCGCACAATCTTGGAAAGAAACACATTTAACCAATGTGATTTATTTACCTATCACTTCCATGGAAGCACATCAAAATAATTTATATGCTACCGTGTTTAATGGCTTTACAGGAGTCTTAAGTAAGTTAAATGCTGATCGTATTTCTTGGACTAGCATTTCAACTGGAGATATTACCGTCCCTCGTTTTTTAGCTGATGCAAAAACTCGATTGTACTTGAGTTCCATCAATTCTGGAGTTTTTTCAATGCTATATTATTCCACAGATCAAGGTGCAACTTTCAAAGCAGATACCGCAGGACTTCCTCCTTATTTAACAGGGGTTTCTTTGATAGCTGGTTTGCAATATTTTAATGGAAAGGTGATTGTGAACATGGGGGCGGGTGGATATTTTATCAAAGACACTTCCGAATTAAAATGGAGAGCCATACCTGTTGTAACTGCTTTAAATGGTGGCGTTGATCCATTGACTTGTATGAAAGATACTTTATATGCATTTGATAACACAGGCACTCGCACTTTTTATTTTTCTAGTGATTGGGGAACTACTTGGAATGTGCGCACAACTGATTTTCCTGCAGATTTCGGAACAAACAAATTTGCTGTTGATGAAAGTTTAGGAAGAATATATGCTGCAGGTGCTTGGAATGGTTTAACGCAAGCTGGTTTGTATTATTCAGATAATGGTGGAAATAATTGGACCTTAATGAATCTGTCTTCATTTTTAGGAACCATGCCAAATAATAATCCGCAGCAGGTTACCGCTGTTTATAGTGATGGACCAAAATTGTTTATTGCATTGGAAAATAGAAAAGCAAATACAGCACCTGATGTAATCAGTTCTTCTAATGGAATTAATGGATTGGCTTATGATACTTTGGGGTTGCCTCCTTTAGCTGCAAGTGGAGTTTATGGTGTTAAATTTTTAAAGTATGCTGATCAAGTTGCATTGTCTTTGGTTGTGATTGATGTTTACTTAAAAGGTAATGCAAATGGAATTTTTGAAACATCCATGAATCGCACTTTTAAAGCTTATCCTAACCCTGCCAATCAAAGCATTCAAATTGATGAAGCACAATTTATTAATTGGAGTTCCATTCGAATTGTTGACACTCAAGGTAAAGTAGTATTTTTTAGTTCTAAATATGAAAATGAAATAAACATTGAAAAATTAAAAGTCGGTTTGTATCATATGCTAATTACTGATACCGATGGACAAATAAGTACTTCAAAATTCATCAAAGAATAATTTAATAAACAAGGCAAGTGTTTAAACATTTATTGTTTTGAACTATTTGACAATCATGTGATGATTTAAATTTCGTTGGTAAAGAAAAAAAGTGCAGTTTTACTTTAACTGAGAAAATAAGAAAAATAGATATCTTAGTTTAAGTTTCATGTGTTTTGCAAATTTTCAATTTGCATCATTGAAAATAAAATAGCTTCCCTGACAAATAAAAAGTAAAATGATGCTCCGTGTAAAACACTGAGTACAATTCCACGTTATTTGGATTTCTCATTTTTTTCGTTAATTTTATAAAGCATTTTGCAGTGATTTAAGGATTCCCCAATGACAACAGACGAAAGCTATAATCGAATAATTTCTAATATTGAAGACTACGCAATTATTTTATTGGATATTCAAGGCAATATACGCAATTGGAATAAAGGTGCAGAAAAGGTAAAAGGATATCGTGCTGACGAAATAATTGGAAAAAATTTTAGAATATTTTATTCTGAAGAGGATAAGCAGAATAATCTTCCAGATAAAATAATTACTCGGGCTTTAGAGAATGGTAAAGCATCAGATGAAGGTTGGCGAATTAGAAAAGATGGTTCTAAATTTTGGGGAAGTATTTTTATTCACACTATACTTTCAGAAGACAACAAACCCTCTGGCTTTATAAAAATAACACGCGATTTAACTTCTCGAAAAAAATTAGAAGATGAGTTAATTATTAGCAACCGAAATCTAGAATTATTAGTTAAAGAAAGATCCTTTCAACTTCAACAAACAGAAAATACTTTTCAGAGCACGCTTGATAATATGATTGAGGGTGTACAAATCCACAATTTTAATTGGGAATACATTTATGTAAATAAAACACTTGAAAAATATAGTGGATTAGCTAGAGAGGAGTTAATAGGATTTACATTACTTGAGAAATATCCAGGCATTGAAAATTCAGAACTATTTAAAGTGCTCAATCAATGCATGGTCAATAGGAAAGCAGATCACTTCGAAACTTTATTTGTTTTTCCTGATGGGCGAGAAACCTATTTTGAACTTAGTATACAACCAGTTCCCCAAGGAATATTTGTTTTGTCTGTAGATATAACGGAACGAAGAAGAACGGATGAAATTCTGCAAAAAAATATTAAAGAGTTATCTGCATATAAGTTTGCATTAGATGAGTCTTCTATTGTAGCCATTACTGATCAAAAGGGAATCATCAAACATGTAAATCAAAATTTTTGTAAAATTTCTAAATATTCAGAAAGCGAATTGATTGGACAAGACCATCGCATTATCAATTCTGGCCACCATTCAAAAGAATTTATTAAAGAATTATGGACCACCATTGCCAAAGGTAAAATCTGGAAAGGTGAAATAAAAAATCGAGCGAAAGATGGCAGCTATTATTGGGTTGATACAACTATTGTACCTTTTCTAAATGAACTAAACAAGCCATATCAATACTTAGCAATACGTTCTGATATTACAGAAAGAAAAAACGCAGAAGAAAAAATATTAAAAGTAAATCGATTATATGAGTTCACCAGCAATATCAATAAAAGCATTGTTCATATTGAGAATAGAGAAGAGTTATTAAGCAGGACTTGTAACATCGCAATTGAAATTGGTAAATTTAAATATGTATGGATTGCGCTAATCGATGAAAATGATATATTAAAAATAGTTAATCTGGGTGGTGATAAAGAACAAGCTAAAAAAGTGCTTCGATTTGAAGGTTTGGATTATAAGAACCCTTTGTTTAAAGATCTCCCTACAGTTAAAGTAATGCAATCAGGGAAATTTGCATTTAACAATGATTTACAAAATGACCCATTGATGGGACATTGGAAAGAAGAATTTATTCTTCAAGATATTCATTCAACAGTTGCTTTTCCAATTACATTATCAAAAAAAGTAATTGGTATTATAGGTTTTTTCAGTAGTACAAAAAACTTTTTTGATGATGAAGAAATTGATTTGTTGGAAGAAGCAGCTGGTGACATTTCTTTTGCATTAGAAAATTATGAAAAAAATAAAATTCATCAGAAAACGGAAGAGTTAGTTGTTAATAATGAAAAGAGATTCCGTGCATTAATTGAAAAAAGTACCGATATGAAAACCTTAACAGATCGGGATGGAAAATTTATTTATGCAAGCCCAAGCGTATTAACTGTTTTTGGTTACAATGAAGAAGAGTATATCAATAAACCTGCCGCTTCTTTTTTTCATCCTGATGATGCTGCAGATCTTTTACAAAAACGTGTTCAAATTTTAGATGCTCCGGGGAAATCTTTTTCTTACCAATACAGAGCTAAGCATAAAAATGGAAATTGGATTTGGTGTGAAGGAACTATTACCAATATGTTAAATGAGCCAGGAGTTAATGCCATGGTTTCTAATTTCAAAGACGTTTCAGAACGTAGAGTTGCTGAACAACTGAGAATGTTTAATCAAAATAATTTAAATGCATTAATCAATAATACCAAGGATTTACTTTGGAGTATTGATAATGATTATAAAATTATTACTTATAACAAACCGTTTTCAGAAGTTATTAAAAAGCGATTAGATATAGACATCATTGCTGGGGTCAATGCACTTTCATTGACCATGAATCAAGATCAACATGTGCAATTTAATTCTTTTTATGCAAGAGCTTTATCAGGTGAAATATTTAATGAAATTTTATGTGAAACGGAACCAGAAGAATCATGGTCTGAAATTTCATTTTATCCTATAAGACATGATGGTGTTGTAGTTGGAACCGCATGTTATTCAAGAGATATTACCAAAAGAGTGGCAGCTGAAAGAGAAAGAGAAGAAATGATTGCAGATATTATCTTAAGAAATAAAAACTTTGAACAATTTGCATATATAGTTTCTCATAATCTGCGCGCTCCAGTTGCTAACATATTAGGTATATCAGAAATTTTAAAAGGTGAATTATCTGAAGAAGACAGATTGCAGACACAACACTTTTTATTTGAAGCCATTCGAAATTTAGATGAGATTGTAAAAGATTTGAATAAAATTTTACAAACTAAAAGAGAAATTACTGAGAACAAAGAAAGCATCAATTTTATAGAGCTTGTTTCATTAATAATATCTAGTATACAAAATTTAATTGATAAAGAACAAGCTGAAATCATTAGCAACTTTTCTCAATTAGAAGAAATAGTTTCGTTGAAAAGTTATATGCACAGCATATTTTATAATTTAATTTCAAACAGTTTAAAATATCGACGAGCTGATGTTAATCCAATTATTCAAATTACTAGTGAAGTTGTGAAAGGTAAAGCTATATTGACTTTTAGAGATAATGGTAGAGGAATCAATTTGAAAAATTATGGAGAGCAAGTGTTTGGTTTATATAAAAGATTCCATAGTAATGTGGAAGGTAAGGGGCTAGGTTTATTTATGGTTAAAACCCAGTTGGAGGTTTTAGGTGGTAAAATAAGTGTACTAAGTGAAACGGATGAGTTTACAGAATTTAGAATTGAGTTGCCTTTGTAAATAAAGATTGAATATAAAGATGAATAATAACCTGCGATTAATTCAAAATCAATCGCAGGTTTTTTATTTTAGAAATTTGCAAGAATCAATGCAACTACTACCAATGCAGCTAAATGATAGCCAGTAGTGATGCAAAATAATTTCCATGATTTCATTTCCCAAGCAACAGATCCTAAATCAACAGGGAAATAGAATCCCAACCAAGTATAGGTAGCTGCCATTAATGCGCTTACTGTAGGTGAAATTTCTGATGGAGGTAAACCCCAACTAATTGGATTCCATGCAGCCATGTTATGAGACAATACCCATGCCATCAAGAAATTTCCAATAAGCATAAACACCATACCTTGCATCATTGCAGATTTAACACCTGGTGTATCTTTGGTGATTCCTACTTCTTTGGCCCAAGCTTTCCCAAATAATGGGGTGAACCATATGTATCCTAAAATAAAATGTGCAACTACTGCAATTCCAATTGCAAGCATGCTAATTTGAATGTTGGGCATTTTTTTGTCCTCCTTTTTTTTAATAATTTTTGATTAGTTAATTTTTCATTTTAAAAATGAATAATACAAGTTAAGTAGAATTTTTCAAAAAAAAAGGCTCCTATTGGAGCCTTTTAAATCAAATTAAGTAAATGTTATTTCAAAACAGTAATTTTTCCATTCGAAACATTTTCATTTTGAGCATTGATATAATGATAAATGTATAAACCATTATTTAAAGTCAACAAAGAAATACTATTACTATAACTGTTTAATTTTTCATTTAACATTAACCTTCCTTGTAAATCATAAATTAATAATGTTCCAAAATTTTCTTTTAGTTGAACTACTTTTAATTCAGTAGAAGCTGGATTTGGATACAATTTTAAAAACGCATCAACATTTGTAGTAGCAACACTTTGAACTATTGCTGCTGTATCAATATTGATTACATAATCTTCTGTTTCTCCAGAACCAAATGTAGTACATGCATTTGTGTTTCCATTTACTCCTGCAACAGCTCTACTTCTAATTCGCATACCAGTTTTACCCAATTTAGCATCCAATGGTATTGCAATGATTCTGCTGTTTACCACTCCTGCAATTGAAGTATCTATTACTGGTGTCCACTCTGTAGTATCAAATGTTCCACTATGATCAAAGTCAATCCAAAGAGAAGCATTTGCTACTCCACTGAAAACAGTTTGTAATTCATATAACACACCTTTCTCCATAGTAGCAGTTGTGTTTGCAGCTGCTGGGTATGCAGTATAATAGTTAGGTGCACAACCTAAACTTAAATTACTTAAAGTAGTACTTACAAGAGCAACTGAATCAATAGCTGTAGCCGAAGTATTACAGTTACCACCAATGTTACTTACACAATAACAATTATAAAATGGATTGACATTTACGATTGAAATTGTTGAAGTATCTTTCATACCTGAACAAGTTGATACACATGCATAATAACCTTTAACATAAACGGTATCTTGTAATAATGTATTATTTTCAGAAAGTAGATCTTTATAAGTGATGCCATCTGTTGAATAAATCCATTGATAGCTTTGTCCAATTCCACTACTGTTACCAGTTATATTAAAAATAACTGGGGTGCCTGGACAAACAACGGATAGAGTGCTAATAGTTGTACCAGCATTTGGAGGTTGTGTACATGGTAATGCTTGTCCAATATTAATGATATAATCTTCCGTTTCTCCTGTGCCAAATGCAGCACAAGCAGAAGTAGAATCATTGGCACCAGCACTAGCTCTCGAACGAATTCGCATTCCTGTTTTTCCAATTAGTGCATTTGACGGAATAATTAAATTCATGATTTGCTCTACATTGGCAGTTGAGTTCACACAAATTTGTTGCCATTCAATGTTATCATATTTTCCATTGTGATTGTAATCTATCCAAACCGAAGCACGAACAGCTCCATTGAATTTTGTTTTCATGACATAGCTAGTACCTTGCAATAAAACAGCAGTTGTATTTCCACTATCTGGATAGGCTGTATAATAGGTTGGGCTACATCCTGTGCCTGCATTTAAAAAGCTGGTTCCCTCAATGGCAATAGAATCAATAGCTGTAGCTTGTTGCGCACAATTTCCACCAATTCCTGTTATGCAATAACAATTGTAATAAGGTTTTAATACTATATGTTTTGCATTTGTAAAACTACTAAAGGCATTACATGTTATTTTGCATTTATAAAAAGTATTCGTATTAATTGTTGCACTATAAAATTTATCATTTGCACCAACAACAGTTGTATAATTAATGCCGTCTGTTGAACTCAACCATTCATAAGTTTGTCCACTTCCATTACTGTTTCCTGTAATGCTGAAAGCAACTACACTTCCACTACAAGTTAATGTATCAGTTGCATTTAAAACTCCTGCAGTAGGAGGACTAGTACATGCTGAAGCTGCGATTATATTAACAATATAATCTTCAGTCTCACCTGAGTTTCCAAAATTAGCACATGCTGATGTTGAATCATTTTGTGCAGTAAAAGCTCTTGATCTAATTCGCATTCCAATAAAACCTGTTGTTGCATTAATTGGAATATTAATGTTGTTTGAAATTACAGAACCTGTTGCTGATGTAATGCAAATTTGTTTCCATTCTGAGTTTTCAAAAACACCATTGCCATTATAATCAATCCAAACAGATGCCTTTACATTTCCTAAAAATTTATTACTCAATACATATGTTTCACCTTGCGTTAAGTTCGCTGTGGTATTTCCACTTGCTGGGTAACTCACATAACTGTTAACTGAACAACCTGAATTACCTTTAATCAAAGTAGTTCCAGTGAATGAAACAGAATCAATGGCAGTGCCTTGTCCACCTGTACAATTGCCACCTAAACCAGTGCTGCAATAACATAAATAAAAAGGATTCATACTGATATTTAAAACCGTTGCAGTATCTTTTTGTCCGTTACAAGTAACCACACAAGTATAATATTTACTTATGCTTTGATTAGCAATTAAACTCGGTTGATTTGCGCCAACAATAGTATCAAATGCAATATTATTAATTGAAGAAAACCATTGATAAGATAATCCTAATCCAGTACTTGTTCCATTCAATGATAAAGTGAAATTGGTATTTGCACAAATTGAATTGGAGGTACTTATTACTGTTCCTGCATTTGGTGGAGCCACACAAGCAGGTGCACTTGTAATTGTTAGTTGAATATTAGGGCGATTATTTGTTAGCGTTCCATTTCCAACTGGAATTGTTGAACTGTTCGCATTGCTTTGCCAATATTGAGTGCTATTAATTGTACCACCTTTACTTGAATAACGAAATCCTTTTGCTAATTGAGTTAGGTCTGTACCATTTAATCCACCTGAATTGGTTTCAATAATTATTTCTATTGCACTTTGGTTGGCATGTAAAAATGGACTACTAAAAACAATTGGCACCCATGTGTTTTTAATAAAGGAACTAGCAAACAGAGTATCCGCAAAAACTATTTGTGCATTGCTTTCTTCTGTTGCAACAGTTGTAGCAGCACTAAAAGTTGTATCAGCAACTTCCTTAATATAAATTTTAACTGCCGTTTTACCTGGACTTAATACTGTATCACAATAAAATGCAATTCCTGAAATATTTCCTAAAAGTCCAATTTCATTTTTGCTATATCTAATTGCGGTACGCTCATATGAACGGTTGCTTCCGAGCGGCTTTCTTCTGATGGTTGCATTAGCACCTGCTCCTGCTGTGTTAGCAGTTGGTATGGTAACTATTGTTTGTGCAAATGAATCTGATATACAGAATACTGTCAATAAGAATAGGTAGAGTAGATTTTTTTTAATCATAAGGTTAGAGTTTAATTTATAAATATAACTTTAATAAGCCATTTGAGAAATTTGCACTCTGGAATCAAGGTGAATACTGCCTTTTCATAGGTGTTTGTAATAATTCGATTTGGATATCAGATTGATAAGTAATAAGCCTCATCTGAATTTATCATGCGACATAAAAACCGTATAATTCATATATTTGCTCTTAACTAAATCACTGACCCTTTAGTTTAATGGATAGAATGTGAGATTCCGGTTCTCTCGGTACAGGTTCGATTCCTGTAGGGGTCACAACAAAAGCAATGAATTGTTGTTGCTATTTGAAAAACAGCCATATGTATATAAAGGCATTTCTATTTTTAGCTTTATCACCATTTACTTTATTCGCACAGAATTTTTCTCTTACACTCAAAGTGGATATGCGAAATGAAATTGTTTCTCCACAAGGTATTCATGTGGCAGGAAATTTTCAATCGGAAGCTGGCTTTGCAGGTGATTGGGATCCATCAACAACTTTAATGACAGATGCAAATACAGATGGTATTTATGAAATCAATATTAGTATTCCTGCAGGTACTTATGAATACAAATTCATCAACGGAAATTCATGGACTGGCGCAGAAAATCCTCCAAGTGATTGTTCAGTAGGTAGCACATTTAATAGACAGCTTAGTATCACTAATAATTTAGTCTTACCAACTATTGTGTTTAATCAATGTAATGCGCAAGTATTATTTTCAGTGAATATGAGAGGCAAGGTGGTTTCTCCAAATGGCATTCATGTGATGGGTGATTTTCAAACTGAAGCAGGGTTTGCAAATGATTGGAATCCTTCAACTATAAAATTAGAAGATTTAAATGGGGATAGTACTTATGAAATTAGTTTAGCAATTGCAACTGGCAATTATCATTATTTATTTGTGAATGGTAATACAATTGCTGATGCAGAAAACATATTAAGTAATTGTTCAAGTTTTGATAGTTTGACAGGAAAGCAAGTGAGAACTTTTTCTGCATTGGTTGGCAATTCAAAATTACCTAGCTATTGTTTTTCAAGCTGTGAAATTTGTGATCCAAGTATTTCAACAAACTATAAAACACATTGGTGGAATGATGCAGTGTTTTATGAATTGTTTGTTAGAAGTTTTTATGATAGCAACAATGATGGTATCGGAGATTTTCAAGGCATCATACAAAAGCTCAATTATTTAAATGATGGCAATCCCGCAACATCAACAGATTTAGGTATTACAGCCTTATGGTTAATGCCAATGATGGCTTCTCCCAGTTACCATGGTTATGATGTTACTGATTATTATGCAACAGAACCAGATTATGGAACGATGGCAGATTTTCAAGAATTAATTGATAGCGCGCACGCTCATGGAATTAAAATTATTATTGATTTTGTGATGAACCATACATCCAATCAACATCCTTGGTTTATGCAATCAGCTACCAGTTCAAATGGCTATCGCGATTGGTATGTTTGGAAAAATACCAATCCTGGTTTTACTGGTCCTTGGGGCCAAAATGTTTGGCATAGCAGAAATGGTAGTTATTATTATGGATTGTTTTATGATGGAATGCCTGATTTAAATTATGAATATGCACCAGTGAAACAAGAAATTTTTAATGTCAGTAATTTTTGGTTGAATAAAGGAGTAGATGGATTTAGATTAGATGCCGTTAAATACTTAGATGAAGATGGAACTATTTTAGAAAACACAGCTGAGAATTTTAACCTTCTTCATGATTTCAATACTTCATATAAAAGCACCGACTCTACTGCATATACTATTGGTGAAGTTTGGTCTAATACCGCAAGTGTAATTCCTTATGTTCAGAATAATCGTTTAGATAATTGTTTTGAATTTGAATTGGCAGGAGCAATACTCAATGGTGTGAATGCAGCTTCTTCTGCAGGAATTAGAAATCAATTACAAGTTGTGCAAAATGCCTACCCTCGTTTGCAAATGGGAACATTTTTAACTAATCATGATATGGATAGAGTCTATACTCAACTTGCTTCTGATACTAGTAAAATGAAATTAGCTGCTTCTCTTTATTTAACGATGCCTGGCGTTCCTTATATTTATTATGGTGAAGAATTAGGAATGATTGGTTCAGGAGCTGATGAAAATAAAAGAAAGCCTATGCAATGGACAGCAGGTGCTAACAGTGGTTTTAGTGCCCACAATCCTTGGAATGCATTAGGTGCAAATTATCTGACCAACAATGTAGCTAGCATGAGTTCAAATAATAATTCTCTGTTGAATCATTATAAAAAATTAATTCAAATTAGAAATAATTCATTGCCATTAAGAAGAGGATATTTGTTGGATGTGCAAAGTAATAATCCCAACACCTTAGCTTATGCCAGAGTTTATAATCAAGAAGCTGTTTTGGTTATTTCAAATTTTGATAATGTTTCAATAAGCGATAGTTTAACTATTCCTATTTCTTCACTAACTGCTGGAATTTATAATGTAAAGGAATTATTTTCAGATCAATCTTTCGGTACAATTGAAATAAATAGCAATGGTGGTTTCAGCAATTGGCAGGCATTGAGTCAAAATTTAAAAGCTAAGAAAACATGGATACTTCAATTAGTAAATAGCAATGCAAATGGAATTGTCGAATTCACGAAACAGCCATTCTTATTGACTTTGAAGCCTAATCCAGCAAAAGAAAATGTGATTGTAAATTTGAAAGGATTAACAATTGGAATTACTAGAATTGAAATTTATGATGTCTTAGGAAAACGAATTCACGCTTCAGAAATTCAAAATTTGCAAAAGGCAATTTCATTGAGCAATTGGAATTCTGGATTATATTTTGTGAAAGTAACAAACAATAATTTTGTTCAAACAGAAAGATTATTTGTTGAGTAGTCAATCGTTTTTCTATTCAACAAATAATCTTAAGAATATATTATTTCACTGAACCACCATTAACAATGGCTTTGTTAGGTGCTACAAATGCTAAACTGCCATCGGCATTTTCAGCCATTAAAATCATTCCTTGTGAAGTTATTCCTTTTATATCTCTTGGTGCCAAATTAACTAATATGCAAACTTGTTGTCCGATGATTTGTTCGGGCTCATAATATTCTGCAATACCTGAAACTACTGTACGTTGGTCAATACCCGTATCAATTTTTAGTTTCAGTAATTTTTTTGTTTTCGCTACTTTCTCTGCTTCTAAAATTGTTCCAATACGAATATCATTTTTACTAAATTCTTCAAATGAAATATTTTCTTTAGCAGCTTCCACTGTTGCATTTGCTAATTCATTTTCCATTTTTGAATTTGATAGTTTTTGTAATTGTTCATCCATTTGTGTGTCTTCAATTTTATCAAACAATAAACTTCCTTCAGCTAATTGATGACCTGCTAAAATTAAATTAGATGAACCAGCTTCATCCCACGTTTTATTTTTTAAATTCAACATGGAGAATAATTTCGAAGAAGTGAAAGGTAAGAATGGTTCTGAAAGAATGGCTAAGTTGGCTGAAATTTGTAAAGCAATAGCTAAAATAGTTTTTACTCTAGTTTCATCTTCTTTAATTATTTTCCAAGGTTCAGTGTCAGCTAAATATTTATTTCCCAAACGGGCTACATTCATTAATTCTGCTAAGGCTTCACGGAATCTATATTGTTCAATAGATGCTGAAATTTTAGCTGGATAGCTAGCTAATTCTGCTAATACTTGATGATCATATTCCGTTAAATTTTCAATAGCATTTGCTTTACCATCAAAATATTTATGACTCAAAACAACTACACGGTTAATGAAATTTCCAAAAATTGCAACTAACTCATTATTGTTTCTTGCTTGAAAATCTTTCCAAGTAAAATCATTGTCTTTGGTTTCAGGCGCGTTTGCACAAAGCACATAACGCAACACATCTTGCTTCTCTTTAAAGTCTGATAAATATTCATGCAACCAAACTGCCCAATTTCTTGAAGTAGAAATTTTATCTCCTTCTAAATTTAAAAACTCATTGGCAGGAACGTTATCTGCTAAAATATAATCGCCATGCGCCATTAATATAGCTGGGAAAATAATACAATGAAAAACGATATTGTCTTTCCCAATAAAATGAACAAGCTTGCTATCTTTTTCTTTCCAATATTTTTCCCAATCTGGAGTTAATTCTTTTGTTGCGGAAATATATCCAATAGGTGCATCAAACCATACATATAGCACTTTACCTGCTGCTTCTTTTAAGGGCACTTTTACTCCCCAATCCAAATCTCTTGTCATGGCTCTAGGTTGCAAGCCTTGTGTCAACCACGACTTGCATTGCCCATATACATTGGCTTTCCAGTCTTTATGCGATTCTATATATTTTTCAACATCGCCTTGCATTTTATCTAAAGGAAGAAACCAATTTTTAGTTGTTTTTAAAATTGGAGTTGCACCAGATAAAGTAGAACGTGGATTAATTAAATCAGTTGGATTAAGAGTAGAGCCACAATTTTCACATTGATCACCATAAGCATTTTCATTTCCACAATTCGGACAAGTACCATTGATATATCTATCTGCTAAAAATTGTTTAGCTTCATCATCATAATATTGTTCTGTAGTTTCTTCCGTGAAAATATTTTTTTCATACAAATTTGTAAAAAATTCAGAAGCAGTTTCATGGTGAACCTTTGCAGAGGTTCTTGAATAAACATCAAAAGAAATTCCAAACTCTTTAAAAGAGTCGCCCATCATTTTATGGTATTTATCAATCACTTGTTGTGGACTGATTCCTTCTTTTTTTGCTTTGATAGTAATAGCAACTCCATGTTCATCAGAGCCACAAATAAATTTAACATCTTTCCCTTTCGACCTTAAATAGCGAACATAAATATCTGCAGGTAAGTAACATCCAGCCAAATGACCAATATGAACTGGGCCATTTGCATATGGTAAAGCAGCGGTAACAGTATATCTTTTAAAACGATCTTCCAAAATTTTGATTTTATATTTATAATTTGCCAAAGATAATGCTTTAGATGTAATGCTCATTCCAAGAAATTTGAAAAAAGGAGATACGGTTGGTATTTTAAGTACTGCCCGTAAAATCAATGCTGATGCTCTTCATTTTACCATTGAAATGCTCCAAAACTGGGGTTTAAAGGTAAAATTGGGAAATTCAATAGGTGCTGAAGAAAATCAATTTGCGGGAACTGACCAAGTTCGCCTTCAAAATTTGCAAGAATTTATGGATGACGAATCTGTTCATGCAATTCTTTGCGCAAGGGGAGGTTATGGTACGGTTCGTATCATTGATGGTTTAAATTTTGAAAGGTTTTTAAAAAATCCAAAATGGATTTGCGGCTTTAGCGATGTAACGGTCATTCATTCTCATTTGAATAGATTGGGCGTTGCAAGTATCCATTCTTCTATGCCATCTTTATTTCCAAAAAATATGGAGCATGAAACTTTATATTCTTTGCAACGTGCTTTAATGGGAGAGGAAAATAATTGTTCATTCAATATGCATCCGAAAAATAAAAACGGAAATGCTGAAGGACAATTAGTAGGAGGTAATTTATCTCTAATTTTTTCATTGCAAGGAAGTGAAAGTGATATTGATACAAATGGAAAAATTTTATTCTTAGAAGATCTAGATGAATACCTTTATCACATGGACAGAATGATGATCAGTTTAGATAGAAGTGGAAAGCTAAAAGGTCTGAAAGCATTAGTTATAGGGGGCATGACCGCAATGCGTGATAATGAAGTTCCATTTGGTTATTCTATAGAGGATATTATTTTAACATACACAAACAAATATAACTTCCCAGTTTATTTTGATTTTCCAAGTGGCCATTTAGAATATAATTTCGCATTGAAAATGGGCTGCAATTGTAAATTTGAAATGAAAGAGAACACCATTAATTTTCAACAATAATAATTTCAT
This sequence comes from Sphingobacteriaceae bacterium, assembly GCA_965279595.1. Lineage (GTDB taxonomy): Bacteria > Bacteroidota > Bacteroidia > Sphingobacteriales > Sphingobacteriaceae > CAIKLP01. The sequence continues at coordinate 744,143 of OZ257246.1, read as the reverse complement.
TATGATATTTTCAGGATTAATAAAATATAAAAACACTGCCCTCCTTTTAATTAGAATTGGAATAGGAATTATGTTTGTTCTACATGGTTATCCGAAAATAATTGGAGGTGTAGAGAAATGGGAAAGTTTAGGAGAAAATATGAAGTATGTTGGTATCGAATTTATGCCAGTGCTTTGGGGTTTCTTAGCAGCCTTTGCTGAATTTGTAGGTGGAATTTTTTTAATTCTCGGTTTTGCATTTCGACCAGCATGTTTATTTTTACTAATTACTATGATTGTTGCAGCCATCATGCATATCCAAGAAGGTGATGGAATAATGGGAGCTTCTCATGCAATAGAAGATGGAGTTATTTTTCTTGGATTGCTTTTTCTTGGTCCGGGGAAATACAGTATTGATAAGAAATAAAATAGTTTAATGGTTGATTGTTCCTGTGATTGGTTTAGCAGAAATTATCACATTTAAACTTTGATTTGTACTACATCCATTTGTTGCAGTTTGTTGCAATTGTACATTTCCATTTTCGTAAATCGGCCATCTTATAACAATGCTATTAGTTCCTGCACCACTTAGTATAGTTCCAGTCGAACTCCAATTGTAAATCATTCCAACTGTAGCATTCACAGTATAGGTGGCAGTTTGATTCAATGCTCCGCAAAAAATATTTTGTCCGCTAAATGTGTTGTTTGGACTTGCCTTAAGTTGAAAAGTTACTGTGTCAATCAATGCTGGGCAATTAGCAGTATTAGATGATTTGAGAATTAAATTTACCGAACCACTTAACAATTCAGCAGCTGTAGGCAAATAGGTTGCAGTTAAAGAATTTCTATTAGGAACAAATGTACCATTGCCACCTTCCCAAACCCCACCAAAATTGCATGCTCCAGCCAATTGTATAGGAAAACTATTCGAGCAATAACTTGTGTTAGATCCAGCATTGATACTAATTACTTGATCTTGTATAATTGTTCCGCTTGCTTGAATACTTGAGCAATTAGTTGCATCACGTACTACTACTGTGTAGTTTCCTGCTGTTGCATTAATTGAAGAATTTGTTGAGCCATTGCTCCACAAATAAGTATATGGTGCATTACCTCCACTAACTGTTGCATTTAAAGTAGCTGTGTTTGAACCAGTACAATAGTAAACACTGCTTGGTGTTACACTCACTTGTAAAGGATTTACAAAACTTACTCTTACCGTATCTCTACTAAATATTCCTGAGCAAGCACCAATTGGAGTTCCACTCACTTCATAATCAATAAAAGCTGGTGGGTTACTTGGTGTATTTACAAGCACAGAATCACAAGCTGATTGACAACTTAATAATGCATTGTATGTCGCGTTATTTGGAATTGATTTCCATTGAATAGTAGATTCTTGAAATCCAACAGCAACAATGGCTGCAGCGCATCCCGAACGTGTAACCATATTAGCAGAAACCATAGGTCTTGGGATAGATTTGATTCTAAATGAATTTAAATTCGCTCCACTTTTGCAAAACACAATGGAGTGTGGTCCAACACCTGTAACACAATATTTTTGTCCACTGCTAATTGGTGCTGAACAATTGACCGAATAGGATAAAGCTCCTGAACCATCAGTTACTTCTAATGAAATGGCTTCGGCATTTGCATTTAAGGTTACAATAAATTCAACGCAATTATTCTGACTTGTACAACAAGTTCCTGCACGACCAATACTATTGATGGTCCAACTAGTATCTGATTTGGCACTTAAATCAATATAATATTTAGGTGTTGTAGTATTGCACTGGCTTTGAGAAAAGCTTAAATGCGGTTTAAAGATTAGAAATGCAAATACAATAAAGATGTAGCGCGAAATCTTAGTCATTTTTTAGTTTAGGTCAAATCCTTTATACTTTTAAATCTCAAAAAGGTTTCAATAAATGACATTTTTTTCAATTCAATCTATTTTTTTAGGTTCTCTTTTGCTTCCCTCATATAACTCATACTCCAATAACCTACATTCTAATTTACTATTAAAAAATTCCGTTTTTTTGCTTGCTTTTAATCCAACTTTTTTTGCCAAATTCGGACTAGCTGTAAAAATATAACCTTTATATCCTCTGCATTCTTGTTTTAGAAAATCTCCAATGGCTTTGTAAATAATTTCTAATTCTTCATACTCACCTAATCGTTCTCCATATTCTGGATTAAACATTACTATTCCTGAATTATCATGTGGAACTTTAGTATTTCTAAAATCACAAACTTCAAAATCAATTATATGATCAACACCTGCAGTTTGCGCATTCATCCTAGAAGCATTGATAGCATTGGGGTTGATGTCAGTTGCAATTATTTTTGCATTGGTCTTTTTCAAAGATGAATTTCTTGCTTCTTGTCTTAATTCTTGATAAAAGCTATCATCATATCCAAGAATATGCATGAAACTATAATAAGATCTTAGCAAACCTGGTGCTCTGTTCAAAGCTAATAGAGCAGCTTCAATTGCTAAAGTTCCACTTCCACACATTGGGTTTACAAAATCAGATTTCCCATCCCACCCAGTTGCTAAAATAGTTGCAGCTGCTAAACTTTCTTGCATAGGTGCAGAGCCTGGTAATTTTCTATAATTATGTTTCGATAATGTTTCTCCACTACTATCTAAATAAACTGAAACTTTATTTTCTTTCCAAAATAAATGAATCACCAATTTATTTCTTTCAGGTCCACTATCCGGTCGCATTCCATGTTTCTCTTTCATCCTATCCACAATAGCATCTTTCAATTTTACATTTGCAAAAAGATTATTGTCAATAGTGTCATTCTCAACATTTGATGTGATACATAGGTATCCATCTTTTTTAATTATTTTTTCCCATTCAATTGTCAAAGCCTCTTTATACATAGTATCTGCATTCACAGCTTCAAAATCTTTTATCAACCATAATACTTGATTTCCTGTGCGGATATGAAAATTCAGTCGAATGCAATCATTCAATGTGCCTTCTATGGCAATACCTGTAGGCCATTCTTCAGTGATGGAATAACCCAATGCCAATACTTCTTGACGCAAATAAGGAGAAATAAATTTCGGGCAAGTAACAATGATCTTGCTTTTTTGTAAAAATGAAATACTCATAACCGCAAAGATAATTTATTTATGCTTTAGCATCAGAAATAAACCAACTTGAATCATTCAATTGTAAAAAACTAGCTATATAGGCGCACTTGCTCGCTTTTTTATTATGTTTATCTTTCAAACTCAACTATTATGCAAAAATTATTAACCTATTCTCTTGCTTTAACAATCGGATTGAGCAGTTTAAGCAGCTCAAGTTTCGCCGATAAGAAAAAGAAAAACAAGAAAGGAGCTGCACCAACAGCTGCAGAGGCTCCTAAAAAGGACGCAAAAAAAACCATTAAAGAAACTGTAAAAGCTTCTAAAATGGTAGATGGCCTTTTTGCAATGTATCAAGACACTGCAGTTGGAACTGTTTACATGAAAATTAAAAAGGAACAGTTAGGAAAAGAGTACATCTATTTTAGTTATGCTGAAAATGGTGTTGTTGCGGCTGGTGCTTTTAAAGGATCTTTCAGAGACAATGAAGTATTTTCTATTCGCAAATATTATGATCGAATTGAATTTGTTAAAGAAAATACAAATTATTATTTCGACCCTCAAAATGCAATTTCCAAAGCTTCTGATGCAAACATTAACAAACCAATTTTAGCTTCTTTAAAAATTGTTGCTGAAGAAGGTGATAATTATTTAATCAAAGCTGATGAATTGTATTTGTCAGAAAGTTTATCTCAAATTAAACCTTCTGCAAATCCAAATGCAAAGCCAGGTGCTGCATTTTCATTAGGATCATTAAGCAAGGACAAAACAAAATTCGGTTCAATAAAAAATTATCCTAAAAATACTGACGTGGTTGTAGAGTATGTTTATGATAATCCTTCACCTTCAAATTTCGGTGGACCAGATGTTACTGATGCACGTTCGGTTACTGTGAAAATTCAACACACATTAATTGAAATGCCGCAAAATAATTTCAAGCCTCGTATGGATGATCCAAGAATTGGTTATTTCATGCAACAAATTGAAGACATGACAACAGCAAAGGCTACGCCTTTTAAAGATGTAATCAATCGTTGGAATTTAGAAAAGAAAGATAAAAATGCAGCGCTCTCTGAACCAATTGAACCCATCACTTGGTGGATTGAAAAAACAACTCCAGTTGAGTTTAGAGAAACAATTAAATCAGCTGTGAACAGTTGGAATGAAGCCTTTGAGAAAGCTGGTTTTAAAAATGCCATTCGTTGTGAAGTGCAATCAGACACTGCAACTTGGGATGCAGGTGATATAAGATATAATGTGCTTCGTTGGACTTCTTCTCCATTCCCTCCATTTGGTGGTTATGGTCCGAGTTTCGTGAATCCTAGAACAGGACAAATACTTGGAGCAGATATTATGTTGGAATATGTATTTTTTACAAATCGTTTAAAACAAGAAAAACTATTTGAAGCTGCAGCATTAAATAATATGCAAACAGAAGAAAATACTTTTCCAAATGATGAACACCTATGTGATATTGGAACTTACTTCACTCAATCAACTCAATTTGGAAATGCAGCATTGATGGCTTATAGTGCTTCTGATTTAGAAAAAAGCAATTACATCAAACAATCATTATATTATTTAGTATTACATGAAGTGGGACATACATTTGGTTTGAATCACAATATGAAATCAAGTCAATTGCATGATCCAATTGCTATCAATAATAAAGAAATGACAATGAAAGTTGGGTTAACGGGATCTGTAATGGATTACCCTGCTGCTAACGTTTCATTGGATAAATCTAAACAAGGGCAATATTTTACAATGAAACCTGGACCTTATGATTTATGGGCAATTGAATTTGGTTATGCTCCATCTTTAGATGATGAAAAAGCAGAAGCAGATAGAGTAGCAAAAATTGTAAATAGATCTACAGAACCTCAATTAACTTTTGGTAATGATGCTGATGATATGCGTGCACCTGGTAAAGGAATTGACCCGCGTGTAATGATAGGTGATTTAAGTAGCGATGCAATTACCTATTCAATTGACAGAATGAAATTGTCAAATGAATTAATGAAAAAATTAAAATCAAAATATATTAAAGATGGTCAATCTTATCAAGAATTGAGAAATGCATATTTAGTAGCTAGCGGTGAATATAATACTGCGGCAGGTGTAATCTCTAGATATATTGGTGGTGTTTATATTGATAGAAGTTTTCCTGAACAAAAAAGTGTCAACAAACCAATTTCAGCAGTTAGCTTAGCTGATCAAAAAAGAGCAATGAAAGCATTGTCAGAATATATTTTTGCACCAACTGCTTTTGATTTGCCTGCTGATTTTTATCAATATTTACAATACCAAAGAAGAGGCTTCAACGGTGGAAATGAAGATCCAAAAATTCATGAAAGAGTGTTGAACATTCAAAAAGGAATTTTTGCACATCTATTAAGTGCATCTGTGTTAAAGAGATTATCTGATGGACAATTATATGGAAATCAATATGGTGTTTCTCAAATGATGAAAGACTTGACAGACGGCATTTTTAAAGCGGACGCGGCTTCTAATGTAAACGGATTCAGACAAAATTTGCAGTTAGAATATGTGAATGATTTAATTGATGTGATGAAAGGTGATCAGTATGATTATCGTGCACAATCAAATGCGTTGTATAATTTAAAGCAAATTAAATCAATGATGGCTGCTGGAATTGCTGCTGGCAATTTAGATACAAAAGCTCATCGCGAACACATTGTTTTTGCAATTAATAAAGCAATGGAAAAATAATTTATTTACCATATACAAAAAATGCGCAGTGTTCAAAACATTGCGCATTTTTTGTTTTAATAGAATTCTAAAATCTTATTTCTGTATAATCATTTTTCTAGTTATTACTTCTTGTCCTTGAGTAATGCTTACAAAGTATGTTCCGTTTTGATATTCATTTAAAACAAATGATCTTTCGAATGTACCCCCTTTAAAATCTTTGATAATTTCTTTGGATAGTTCTTTTCCGTTGATATCTGAAACGGTTACTGTTACTGGACTTTTATCTTTTAAATCAACCGATATTTTAAATTCTCCTGATGTTGGGTTGGGATACAAATTAACACTAGAAGACTCACTTGCCGCTGAAGGTTTATTTGTACCTTTTAATAATTCTAAGTCCGCTTTACCTGGCTTTAAAATTTTAATAGTTAAGTTTTTATCACCATCTCTAAAAACAAAACACTGAATATCTCCACCATTAACACCTTCAGTTTCTATGTTGCCATCATGAAATCTGTAAATCATTTTTCTTGGGTGTCCTGGAGGATGTGGTGGAGCTGTGATACCTTCTATTCTTTCTAATTCTGGCATTTCTGGAATCTCAGGAAAATCTTCAGTGTTAATCTCTTTTCCGTTAATGATAATTCTTTTTCCGTCACGTTCAATACTAATCTTTTCTCCATTACCATCATTCAAATCAATGTCTTCAATTTCAATTTGAATACGCTTCATTTCTTTTTCTAATTCTTTGCTTTCCTTATGAAGTTGATCCATTTCAATATCTAATTCTTTTTGCATTTTGTGAAATTTTTCTTTTTCAGCATCTGAAAGCTCTGCCCACTTCTTGCCATTGATGGTTGTGTCTGATTTGGTAATTCTTACTTCCATACGTTCTTTTTCTTGTTTCTCTTTTTTCTTCTTTTTTACATCCTGCGAATGTGAGCTAGATGAAGAAACGATAATCAATACAGTCAATACCATGGCTGTCATTAATGCGAGTGTTGATTTTTGTGTTTTCATATTATTGAATTTGTTTGTGTTTAATTTTTGATAAACAAATGTAGGTTCAGATAAATACAGAAAGTGTTAAGAGGGAGTTAATGAATGTTAAAAAGTGTTAATTCTCTTCAACCATTCAATATTAGCGTTACTTTTGTAAAGTATGAGTAAGAAAAGTATCCGTGTAATTATTTTTTTAATGAGCATTGCCTTTATTGGCATTATCTTATTACAGATTTATTTTATTAAGCAATCTTATGCCCAAAAGGCTCAAATTTTTGATCAAACAATCAGTTCTATTTTGGCTGATGTTTCGAAAGAAGTAGATAAGAAAGTGGCATTGGATTTCATTTCATCAAGGATAGAAGATGGTCCAAAACGAGTAGTACTTTTAAACAAGTCAAATAAAAAGGCTTCAAAAAAATCAAAAGGCACATCTAGTACTGTAGTGATTAATTCTGAAGACGAGTTTGAACTCCCTCCAGAACCTACAGAGTTGGAAGATGCAATGGAAAGTTATCAAGCTGATTTGGCTTGGATGAAAGAAGAAGAGTTGCAAAAACAGGAAGAAATCAAAAGAGCATTTGCTGAAAGAAAAAGATTGAATCACAAAGGGATTAACCATAGAATTGATTCGTTAAACAAATTATCACGAAAAATTTCACTAGAACTTTCGAGTGGAAAAATTAATGTGGATGTTCCTGCATTAGAAGCAAAAATTGATTCGATTAGAATTTTTAATTTTCAGTTTGAAAACCCTGAGTTTGTTATAAATATTGATAGCGACATCAACGAGTATAAATATTATGCTAATGTTGGACATCCGAAATCAAAAAGGATTTCAGTTTCATCGAACCATACAATGACTCCACCTCCTTTACCACCTTATCCTTTGGAAGTAAAAAAGTTTTTTGAGAAGTCTGAAAAAAATGAAACAAAGGTATTTGAGGAATTAGCTAGGGATTATAAAATTTCTAAACTATCAATCAAAGACAGAATTAATCCAAAGGAAATTGATTCAATTATAAAGAGAGAATTTCAAAACAGATCTTTGTCAGTAAATTATTTCATGAAATTGCAAAATTACCGAGACAAAGAAATTTATTTTTTGACTAGCAATTTTCCAAATCAAATAAATTCAAATCCATTTTCAACAGTTTTATTTTCAGATACTCCAGGTGCAGAACAAGCATTGCTGCAATTATATTTTCCTGATAAAGACAAAAGTTTAATTGCTACAATGGCAAGCACCATAGGTTCATCCATTTTGTTGCTATTAGTCATTTTGTTTTGCTTTGTTTATACAATCCGTTCAATTCTTAAACAGAAAAAATTATCTGAATTAAAAAATGATTTCATCAACAATATGACGCATGAGTTCAAAACACCTGTATCTACTATACTTTTAGCTAGTGAAGCATTAAAAGATAGAGAAATGGTAAAAGATGAAAATAGATTGGTAAAATATGCTGGAATTATTTACGATGAAAACTTAAGATTAAGTGAACATGTGGACAGGGTTTTGAATATGGCTAGAATGGACAGAGGAGATGTTAAATTAATGTTGAATGCAGTAAGCATGCATGAGCTTTTGGATTCTGTTTTAGAAAGCATTCAAATGCAAGTAGATTCAAAACATCAAAAGTTAACATTAAATTTAGAAGCCGAACATGATTTGGTTTACGTGGATTCTTTTCATTTAAAGAATATCATTAATAATTTATTAGATAATGCCATGAAGTATAGCATGGAAAATTCCGAAATAGTTGTAAGCACCTCAGATGCCAATGGTGGTTTAGTTTTTTCAGTAAAAGATAATGGCATAGGAATGAAAAAAGAGCAGATCAAAAAAATATTTGAACCGTTTTATAGAGTACCAACTGGTAATTTGCATAACGTAAAAGGTTTTGGTATTGGATTGCATTATGTTAGTACCTTAGTAAAACAAATGAATGGAAAAATCAATGTGAAAAGTGATTTTGGAAAAGGTACAGAGTTCAATGTTTTTTTACCATCAAAATTTATTTATGAATAAGCGAATTTTATTGGTTGAAGATGATCCTAATTTAGGCATGGTACTAAGTGAGTACCTGCAAATGAAGGGTGGCTTTGAAGTTACGCTTTGTAAAGATGGAGAGGAAGGATTAAAATCATTTTTCAAAAACGAATATGATTTTTGTATTCTTGATGTAATGATGCCCAAGAAAGATGGATTTACATTAGGTAAAGAAATAAGGGAAGTGAATCAGTATATTCCAATTATATATGCCACAGCAAAAACCATGATGGAAGACAAAACCATTGGTTTTAATATAGGAGCAGATGATTATATAACCAAACCATTTAGAATGGAAGAATTGTTATTAAGAATTCAAGCCATTTTTAAAAGAAGTTTTGCTGATACACAAAAGGAAGAACTGAATGTGTTTCAATTAGGTAAATTTACTTTTGATTTTTTAGCACAAACGATTCAAAGTGCAGATAATAATTTTAAAATTTCAGGTAAAGAAGCAGAGCTTTTAAAATTACTTTGTTTACATAGCAATGATATCTTAAGAAGAGAAGTTGCCTTAATGAAAATTTGGAATGATGATAATTATTTCAATGGAAGAAGCATGGATGTTTATTTAACTAAACTGCGTAAATATTTTAAAGAAGAATCTTCGGTTGAAATTATTAATGTACACGGAAAAGGATATAAATTATTAATAAGAAATAATTAGTTTCTTTTTTGCAGACCTAATCCCGGTAAATTACTCAGCTGAATTTTTCCATCAATCAGATCAGGGTTTACAAAAGGATTATTCTTTACCATCCAAGGACTATCTAAATCACAATAATCAGCTTGTGGTGCTATTGCAGCAGCAGCGTATATACCACAGCTAGTTTCACTCATACAGCCTACCATTACTTTTAAATTTTTTTGCCGAGCAAGTTTTAACATTTTCGAAGCTTCATACAAACCAGTTGATTTCATTAATTTGATGTTGATTCCATGAAATGCATTTTCAATTTTTTCAATATCGAATAATCGCCTACATGATTCATCTGCAAAAAGAGGAAGTGGAGATTTAAGTTTCAACCATTCCATTTCATTCAACTGATTTATTTCTAACGGCTGTTCAATGAGTAAAACATTTTTTTCACTTAGCCACTCTATCATTGATAATGCATATTCTTTGTTTTTCCAACCTCTATTAGCATCCACATAAATTGGTTTATTACTTATGGATCTAATGGTTTCAATTATTTCTTTATCATTTGCACTTCCAAGTTTTACTTTCAATATTTGAAAGTCATTAGTATCATTCATCTTTTGCAAAATCATTTCAGGCGTATCAATACCAATGGTAAATGATGTTGCTGGCATTTTATTTGATTCTGAATGTAAGATTTCATAACAAGGTTTTTGATTTATTTTTCCTAATAGATCGTGCAACGCAATATCAATGGAAGCTTTGGCTGCATTATTTCCAGGAGAGAGTTCATCTACATAAATTAATATCTCCTCTAGTTGTTGAGGTTGAAAGGAAGACAAATTTACCTTTCTAAGAAATTGATCTGCAGTTTCAAAATTTTCTCCAAGGTAAGGAGGCATTGAGGCTTCTCCATATCCAATTACTCCTTCCCATTCAATTTCTACTAAAATTATTGGGGTAAAAGTTCTCGAAAAATCCGCTATTTTGAATGGAAAGTTTAATTGCAATTCAAATGGAGTATATTTTAACCTGAGCATAATTAATTCATCAAATTGACAATTGTGCTGTCAAATCATTTCTTACTTTTGTCAAATATAAAATATGCAGCACACATTATACAATCCATTCCTGAATTTTGACTTTTTAGGAAGAAAATGTTTTTTATCAGGAACTGAAACTACATCAAATGATGAAGTGATTGAAGTTTTTCCTGAGTGGTTAATGCGTGAATTCAATCTTTCAGAGCAACCATTTAAACTTTTAGATGAGAACTATACCACTTATGGAGAATTAAAGCTTCCTTGTTCATTACCTGTGAAGGAGAAAATATTGATTTTGCAAAATGAGATTAAAACTAGTTTTCATGAAGGTTTTACTGCTCTTCAGGCATTAGAAGATTGGAAATTATTTTATTGGTCAGCATTGATTGGCTACGGATTGATTTATACCGAAGTTAGAAATGGATTGAAGAGTCAACAAAAAGGAGAAGTTTTTGACTTATCACCTGCTTTGATTCATAAATTTAAAAACCTACATTTTTTTTTACAAGGCCTAATTAGAAAAGTTGATAGAGAAGAATGCAAGCCATTCTCATTATTTAAATTCAAAGTTAAAGATGAGGAGGGTAGTGCACCTTTTGAACATAGAAATGAAATCAATACCATGACTTTCTCTTTGAGAATAAAAGATATGGCAATAATTATTTGTTTCCAAGATAATGAGGCTAATTCAATTTATCATCATGAATTACTTCAAAAATTTTTAAGAAAAAGTGTTGATGCAAAACAATTTCAAGAAATTAATGCTAAGATATTTTACTCTAATTATTTGTACAATCAAATTCCAGAATATGATATTATGGAACACAATGAGGTCATTTATTTTAGTCAAGGAAATGCAATGATTAGTAAAGCGCCTTTTGATGAATGGGTAAATAAAACTTATGCACAAGTATTAGAAGCATTTTGGAAACCTTGGAATATTACCTTAATGGATATTTTAAAGGATCCACAAAATCCCATTTCAGTTTTATAAAAAAAGCACCTCAAGAAAGGTGCTTTTGAATTTATATATAGAGGTGATGTATTTTAAAATTGTGCCGAGTTAATTAAGTTCACCTGTTCTTAATTGAACTCGACACCGACTAGAATAATTGCTATTCTTCGTCTTTTGGGTTTTCAGTACAAGTTAATCCGTCTTTGGTCATCATCCATTCAGTCTCACTTCTTCCTGTTCTTCTGCAATTACCTGAATAAATATTGTGAATATATCGATCTGCATTATCACTGATTATTATTTGACTGTTTGAGGGTAAGAACAAAGTCATTTCAATTGCTTGTTTTCTCCACAAAACTTTTTCTTTGAATCTAAATGTTTCTGGAAATACTAAGAGTGAATCTATTTGTTTGAAATCATATTGAATATTTTCTGCATACCTAATCGCTGATTGTTCTTCTCTTCCTCTTGAATTATAGATGGTAATTAGGTGAGGTTTTTCATCAAAGCTTTTTTCAATATTGATATCTATATCATCAAATATGAAATGTTTTTTTGATGACTTTACAATTACTTTTCCGTTAATTCCATACTTCTTAGTTTTAAGTGAATCAGTTTCTTCTGCTTGATAACTTTGATCTGTAACTAAATAATATTTGCCAACTGAGGAAGGTAATATTTCAGTATTCGATTTTAATCTTCCTACTTCTTTAAATTCTGATGCAGTTTCAATAGCATAATATCCTCCAACAAAAAGTGCCAACACCCATAAGCTAATCATACTTAATCCTGAAAATTTATTGAAAGGGTTCACATTAATTAATAATCGAACGCCTAATAAAAATATGGCAATCACTGGAATCATAACAATTGCATACCATGCAGTATAAGCACTTGCTTGATAATCTGGTGAAACTAAAAACCAATTAAAATCTATGTCATTATTATCAACTACACCAAGTACTGCAAGGAAAGTAAAAGTTAAAGCAAAGCCTGCAACACCTGATCCTACTATAACAAATAAGGCTAATAATTTTCCAATAGCAGTTACAATGAATTTTAATACTGAACCTATACCTTCAACAACTTTACTTATGGCTAATCGAATTTGATCAACACCACCATAACTTTTTATATCGTTGTAGCTGTCATTTGCATTTTTTCTAATGTGTCCAAATTCTTCTTCAATTGATTTCTTAATATTTTCAATGGTTGGACTTTCACCGCGCATAGCTAATTTTTCAGTACGTGTTTTAGCTTCTGGCATTATAACCCAAAGTATTAAATACAATATTACCCCAGATCCAAAAAAGAAAACAGAAAGAGCTAATACTAATCTAATCCATAATGGGTCTGTTTTGAAATATGCTGAAGCACCTGAACATACTCCTCCTAAAATTTTATCATCAGGATTTCTGTATAATCTTTTCTTGATACTTTCAGCAGCATTTATTTTTGTTTCTGATTCAATATTATTTTCTTCAAAATCAGAAGTGCTACCCATTTGTAGAATGATTGATTTTACATCTTCCAATACAATTACTTGTTTTTCGTTGGAATTTAAAATACCATTAAACATTTCTGCAATTCTATTTTCAATATCAGATACAATTTCAAAACTGTCTGCTGAATTCCCGAAGTGTTTTTTGACTTCGTTCATATAGTTCCTCAAAACATCATACGCATCTTCTTCTATATGGAAGATGATTCCGCTAATGTTTATTATAATTGTCTTGTTCATTTTAATTTTTTTTAGGTGATTAGTTTTCTTCTTTAATTTCGGTTGGTGGATTAGTTTTGTTTACAGCTTGAACCTCATGTACTGCATATACCAAATCATTCCAGGTGCTATGTAGTTCGTTCAATACATGCTTGCCTTGGTCAGTGAGCTGGTAATATTTTCTAGGAGGTCCTCCTGTTGATTCTATCCAACTATAACTTAATAAGCCATTATTTTTTAAACGTGTGAGTAGTGGATATAGAGTGCCTTCTACTACTAAGAGGCGTGCCTTGCGGAGTTCTTCAATGATGTCAGACGCGTAAATCTCACCACGCGATATAAGGGAAAGGATGCAATACTCTAAAATCCCTTTCCTCATCTGAACTTGTGTATTTTCTACTATCATATCACAAAGATATATGTTTACTACTATACTATGCAATACATAGTACTAAATAAATCACATTATCTCTGAAATGTTACACAAATCAATCGCAAATAATTGATTTTAAGTTTACAAATTGTTGGTAATCAGCTTATTTGAAATATCATCAAATTGTTAAATTTTCAGAATATTATTTCAAGTAGTTAATAATTGTTAAATTGCCCTTTCAAATCTTCAAGAAAACACAAAAAATAATTATGAAACGTAAACTTTTACTTATTACAGCTTTAATAGCTACATCTTTTGCAGCAAATGCACAATTAGCATTTCATGTACAAAACTCAGGTTTTGCTACTGCTTCAAGAGGTATCAATGATTTTGATGTAGTGGATTCAAATATTGTATGGGCAGTTGCCTATGACGGTTCTGGTGCAGCAGCTACAATCCGCGATTTTTCAGTTACTAAAGATGGTGGAGCAACTTGGTTACCAGGTGCAGTAGTTGGTACAACTCCGACAGCATTGAATACATATGGTTTAGCAAACATTTCTGCTATTGATGCAGATACTGCATACGCATCAATATATCCTACAACTGCAGCTTTTGCATTACAAGGTGTATATAAAACAATTAATGGTGGTTCAACTTGGAAGAAAGTATCAGCAGGTACTTTTACAAATGCTAGTTCATTCATTAATTTCGTTCACTTTTTTGATGCAAACAATGGATTAGCTATGGGTGACCCAGCAAACAACTTCTTCGAAATATATACTACACAAAATGGTGGTGTATCATGGACTAGAGTTGGACAACCAAGTATTCCATTTACTCCATTAACCGGTGAATATGGTACAGTTGGTTATTTTGATGCATTTGATAGTACATTAGCATTCCCAACTAATTTTGGTAGAATGTTAGTGACTACTGATATGGGATTAACTTGGTCATTAGGAACAACACCTTTAGATAGTGTTGCTAATACTGCAGTGCCAAGCATTTCATTTAAAGATAAAAATTTCGCAGTGGCTGTATTATCAAATGCAGATTCATTAATCAGCACATTCATGACAACAGTTGATGGTGGTTTAACTTGGACAACTGGTCCTGGATTAGATACAGTTGGTGGAGTTTATGATTACAATGCTGTTGAATATGTTAAAGGAACAGCAGATACTTATTTTGTAACTTCAGCTAACGCTACAACTGGTGGAGCTGGTGCAGCTTATACAGAAGATGCAGGTGCAACTTGGATTAATATTGATAATTTACAACATACTTGTGTTCAATTTAATGATATGACCAATGGATGGGCTGGTGGATTTAACACTAGTGCAACTGTTGGAGGAGTATTTAAATGGGGAACAGTTAGATTACCATTAGGTGTAAATAGCAAAAAAGTAGAAGGATTCAATGTATATCCAAATCCAAACAACGGTTCTTTTTATGTTAAAGCTAATGTGAATGGTGCATCTTCAATCAGAGTGATGGATTTAACAGGAAGAGTAGTATTTGAAAAAGAATATGCTACACGTTCATTATTGATGACTTCAGTTGATATGACTAATCAAGCAAAAGGAATTTATTTTGTTGAAGTGAAAGAAGGATCAGCAGTGTCTGTTCAAAAAATTATTGTTAACTAATTTCTTTTTAGAAATAATAAAAAAGAGGTGGGCTGGTCCCGCCTCTTTTTGTTTATGACCAGAAATAAATAATATATTCGAATATGCAAACCTATTATGTAATTGGAATAATGTCGGGCACCTCATTAGATGGTGTTGATATTGCATATTGCAAATTTCAGTTTGAAAAAAAATGGAAGTATGAAATACTGCAAAGTACTTGTTATCCATATAATGAAACATGGAAAAGCAAATTGAAAAATGCAGAGAATACAAGTGCCTTAGAATTACAACAATTAAATATTGAATTGGGATTTTATTTTGCTCACCTTGTCAATTCTTTTATTACAAAAAATAATTTAGAAGCAATTGATTTTATTTCTTCTCATGGGCATACTATTTTTCATCAGCCAAAAAATAATTTAACATTACAAATTGCTGCAGGTGAAATTATTGCTGCTGAAACAAATATTAAAACCATTTGTGATTTTAGAGTTTTGGATGTAGCACTTGGTGGACAAGGAGCGCCATTGGTACCTATCGGCGACCAACATCTTTTTAACGAATTTGATTTTTGTTTAAATATTGGAGGTTTTGCAAATATTTCATTTCTTCAAAATAACAAAATGTTAGCATCAGATATTTGTCCAGCTAATATTGTGTTAAATAACATTGTTAACTCCATAAATTTGCCATATGATGATCAAGGTATGTTGGCTGCTAAGGGAACATGTAATGATGTGCTATTAGCAAAATTGAATGCACTTGAATTTTATCATTTAAATTTCCCAAAATCATTAGGGAAAGAATGGGTGATTGAAAATATTAATCCAATTTTAAATGCATTTGATTTAAGTATAGAAGATATTTTGTCAACTTTTGTTGAGCACATTGCCATTCAAATTGCCAAAGTTTGCAATACTCAAAAATCACTAACCAAAATATTAATTACTGGAGGCGGAGCATATCATACTTTTTTAATAGACAGAATAAAATTTCATACTCATCATCAAATTATTATTCCAGAAAAAAATATTATTGAATTTAAAGAAGCACTTATATTCGCATTTTTGGGTGTATTGCGCTTGCGCAACGAAATAAATTGTTTATCAAGTGTTACAGGTGCTCGAAAAGATAATTGTGGGGGCGTTATATTTGAAGTATAATTTATTTTAGAAAAATAATCAAGCAAAAATAAATCAACATAAAAGAGCCACTTAATAAAGTCATTCGCATACTGTGTTGATAATTGGCATTGCCTTCATCTTTTAATACCAATGCAAACCAGTAAATAAAATATCCAAATACAGGCAGTGAACATATTAGAAATATCCAAAATAAATTAATTTGATCTGCTTCAGTATGAAATTTTGCCAACATACCAGTTGCAAATAAATACAGTATTCCTGAAAAATAAAAAGATCCTTTTTTTCCTAAAATAATACTTAAAGTTTGGTCACCTCTTCGTGTATCTTCTTCATGTTGATAGATTTGTGTTAATGGATAAGAAGCCCCAATAATACAAGTACAAATCATGGCGCATAAAATTAAATCATCATTGAATAATATAAAAATACTTTGATTTGAAATGGCTGTTAAACTAAATATATATACAAAACCGCCTTGGAAAAATGCAACCACTATAAAGGAGATGATGGGATACTTTTTTAATCGAATAGATGGATGACTATACATTTTAGATATTAATCCGTAAACCAATACAGCTATACTAAACTCTAACGATACGAATAATGCAATTGAAATACCAATCACATCTAAAACTATAGAGATATAATAAAGTTGTAAACTAGTTTGTGGGGGTGATTTAATTAAAGCAATACTACCTTCATCTTTATCAAAATAACTATTGTAACCATTACTTGCAGGGTAAATGAATAAATGCCACACAATAAAAACAAGAAAAGCGTTAAGGCCATTGATTTCATTAGCATTGAACAATGCAAAACAAAACAAAGGCAATAGGAAAAATGAAAATGGAAACCGTAAATGTAATAGTGTTGATTTGCTAATCATGAGCAGATTTAATTTTTAATAAATAATATGCACAAATAAACTTACATAATCTTCGTATTTCCGAATTAAAGAGTATTGATATCTCAATAAAAGTAATAAATTTAGAGAATATAAAATATGAATAGTTCCATTGTTGCCATAGGAGTTGCTAATCCTGAATATAAAGTTCCTCAAGAAACGATATTTAATTTTATGTCTAAGGCTCATCAATTAAATGATGTCTCTAAGGATCGATTACATAAAATATATCAGCATTCAGGAATTGATACTCGATATTCAGTGATTGCTGATTTTGGTGCAAATTTTGGCGACTACCATTTTTTTCCCAATACTGAAAACTTAGAACCATTTCCAAGTACAT
Organism: Sphingobacteriaceae bacterium; assembly: GCA_965279595.1. Taxonomy (GTDB): domain Bacteria; phylum Bacteroidota; class Bacteroidia; order Sphingobacteriales; family Sphingobacteriaceae; genus CAIKLP01. The sequence continues at coordinate 726,531 of OZ257246.1, read as the reverse complement.
CCGATCGGTTAAAGTTGTATGAAGAAAAAGCAATCAGTATTTGTTTAAAAGCTGTTAGAAATTGTATTTCTAAAACAGATATTTCATTAAAAGATGTTACCCATTTAATTACGGTGAGTTGTACTGGAATGCATGCACCTGGAATTGATATAGAATTAGTAGAACAATTAGGACTAGCACTAAATGTTGAACGCACTTGCATTAATTTTATGGGTTGTTATGGCGCATTTAATGCATTGAAAATGGCCGATTACATCTGTCAAACAGATGAAAAAGCAATAGTTTTAATTGTCGACGTTGAATTATGCACTTTGCATTTTCAGAAAGAAAACAATTTAAATAATTGGGTTGCCAATGCCATATTTGCTGATGGTGCTGCTGCAGTAATTGTACAACATAAGCAAAGTTCAAAAGGAAAAGGCTTGCAAATAAATAAATTTTATTCTGAACTTGTTACTGCAGCAAGAGATGATATGGCATGGCGTATTGGTGATAGTGGATTTGAAATGAGATTATCTACTCAAATTTCAAAGAAAATAAAAACTAAGATTTTAGATATTGCTAACAAAGCATTAACTAAAGCGAATATCACTTTAGAGGAAGTAGATTATTTTGCAATACACCCCGGAGGAAGAAGAATTTTGGAAGTTTGTGAAGAAGAGTTTTCAAATTGCATAGATATGAATAAGTATTCATATCAAATATTAAAGGAATATGGAAACATGTCATCAGCTACAATTTTATTTGTATTAGAATTAATGATGAAAAATTTTAATCCAAATGATAAAGGAAAGAAGATATTGAGTTTTGCATTCGGACCTGGACTTACCTTTGAATCAGTAGTTTTAGAAATCATTTAAGCCAAATCTATATATACAAATCGTATATTTGAACATCTAAATATTCAATTAAGTTGACCAATTACCTTACCAATAGCCGTAATTACCTCTACTTTGCATTCTTATTTTTTGCAATAATTCTTTTATTGGGATGGTTTAATAATATTCAAACCTCAACAGAAAGAATAGGTCATAAAATAGAAGATAAAATTCAGAATAAAGAAGCTGAAGTAACAGAATTTATTAATAGTTCGTTTATTGATACAATTGTTCAATATTCTCGAAAGAAAAACAATACATCCTATTGGAGAGAATTACTTGCCAACTCTGCAGAAAAATCTATTATCACTTTAATTTATTATAAGAATGATTTGAAACTTTGGACTGATGCCAAAGTGATTACAGATTCGAAATTTGTAAAATTAAATGATGGAAATAATTTCAAGAAATTAGATAATGGCTGGTATTTTATAATTCAAAGAACAATCAATGATACTAAAGTACTTTGTTTAATTCCAATTAAAAAAGAATACCATTATCAAAATGAATATCTAAAAAACAGATTTAGTCAAACATGGGATTTTCCTGATTATGTTGAATTAGGCACAACATCTACTAAAGATGGTTTTCTTATAAATGATCTTTCTGATAAACCTTTGTTCAGTATAAATATTAATGAAGAAAAACTTAAGCAATCTCCATTTAATATTGAAATAGGATTGTGGCTTTTAGCAATTGTTTTTTGTTATTTAAGTGTAAATAGCTTCGCAAAATATTTATGGAACAAAGGTGAATGGATTGCCGCCTTATTATCAATTGTTACAGTTGTTATATTTTTCAGAACGATTACCATGTTTTGGGTGGTCCCTTCTGCAATATATAAGTTAGCTATTTTTAGTCCTGAGCATTATGCTTCAAATTTTCTATTTCCATCTTTAGGCGATCTGTTAATTAATTTAATGTTATTGCATTGGATTGTATATTTTTTCTATGACAGAGTCCGTGATTTAAATTTCAGAATCCAGAATGTAAGAACAACTTATATTGTTTCTGCTTTTTTTATTCTTTTATCATTTGCTACAATTGATGTTTTAAATTTTTTATTTGAAGGTCTTGTAGTTAATTCCAATATATCATTTGAACTCACTAATATTTTAAGTTTAAACTGGTACAGCTTGGCAGGATTATTTATATTGGGTTTAACACTTTATACATTTTTCTTAATTACTGATATTCTCATTAGTATTTTCCATCAGTTCTATTTAAGCAAGGCAGAGAAAAGAAATGTCTTTCTTTTTACTTTGTTAATGGTCGTAATAAGCAAATCCATTTTAAATTCATTAGACATATTAGTAATCACAAATACTATATTATTAATAACACTTGAGAGAGCAAAATCAAAAAAGAACAATCCAATTACTTTACCTATAGTTATTTTTATACTTACACTGTTTTCATTTTCATCTGCGTATATGTTGAATAGATTTAATGAAAATAAAGAAAAGCAAAATAGAGAATTGTTAGCCTCAAAATTGGAATCAGCAAATGACCCAATTGCAGAATATTTATTAGAAGGCTTAGTTAAAAGGTTAAAAAACGATTCATTCGTAAAGAATTATTTCTTATACAAAGGATATTCGAATGAATCATTAAACAATAGAATTCAACAACTATATTTTGGGGGTTATTTTTCTAAATACGATTTAAGTCTAATTGAATTTTACCCAAATGGAAATTCAGTATTAACATCAAATAAAAATTCATTAAAGTATTATGATAAGTTGATTGAAGAAAAATGTACACCTACATTTAATCAAAATTTTTATTATTTATCAAACACCTTTGGAATATTAACTTATTATGGAAAAATTCCAGTTCAATTAAACGATTCATTAATAGGCACAATTATCATTGAACTTAAATCTAAATATTTCAGAGATGATAATATTTTTCCAGAGTTGCTTTTAGAAGGCAGTTTGAAGATGAATAAAGATTTTAAATCTTATTCGTATTCAATTTATAAGCAAGGAAGACTAATCAGTCAGCAAGGCGAATACCCATACAGCTTAAGCTCTATTGAGTTTTTGGATGCAAAAGGAGTATATTCTTTTTTAGATCAGAATGAATACAATCACCTTATATATAAACCTAGTGTTGATTTAATGATTGTTGTAAGTAAAAGCAATGAGTCTCCATTTAAAATATTAGCTGTATTTTCTTACTTGTTCGGAATTTTTTCTGTCGCGGTTTTTATATTCTACATTAGACGATTATTAGGGAAACGTTTCAATCTATTTACCTTAAATTATAAAAATTGGAAAGGGAGATTTAGATTTTTGTTTAAAACGAGAATTCAACTTTCAATGATTTTCTCTATTTTATTTTCAGTTGGTTTAATTGGATACATTACTTTCATCTATATCTCTGATCAAAATTCAAAACAACAAAATGATAGACTTGATCAAAAGGTAAGGTCCATTTTAATTTCATTAGAAAAGAAATCAAATTCAATTAGAGCAATTTCAAATAGTTCAAATGATTTATTTTCAATAGAACTGAAAGGCTTATCCGACTTGTATTTGACTGACATTAATATTTATGATTTAAGCGGTAAATTGATCATATCTACACAACCAAAAATATTTGAAGAAGGTCTTGTTTCTAGATACATGAATCCAAATGCATTCATTGAGATGCATAGGTTGGCTCGTTCTGAATTTACAACAAATGAAAAGATAGGCTCCCTAAATTATTTATCTTCCTATGCACCAATTAGAAATTCTAATAATAGAACTATAGGTTATTTAAACTTGCCATATTTTGCTAATAAATTGGAATATGAAAATAGAGTTTCTCAATTCCTTACCACATTTATCAATGTTTATGTATTCATTTTTGTTTTGATAAGTTTCATAGCTTTTTTCTTAGCTAACTCAATAACTTTTCCGCTTACACTCATTGAAGAGCAATTGAGAGAAACTAAAATTGGAAAGAAAATGGATCCCATACATTGGAAAAATAGGGATGAAATAGGCACATTAATTGGCGAATACAACAGAATGATTTTTGAACTTGAAGCCAATACAGAGAAATTAGCAAAGTCAGAAAGAGAAAGTGCTTGGCGTGAAATGGCAAAGCAAGTGGCACATGAAATTAAAAACCCATTGACCCCAATGAAGTTAGGCCTTCAGTTATTACAAAGATCTTACGATGACAAAGACCCTAACTTTCATGAAAAGTTTGAGAGATTTAGTAAAACATTTATTCAGCAAATAGAAAGCTTATCATTAATTGCCTCTGAGTTTTCAAATTTTGCACAGATGCCCGTTACAAAAAATGAAGTGTTAAATATTAAAGACATCATCAGCAATGTAATTGATCTCTATAAAAATGAATCTGATGCTATTATTACCTTAGGCTTCATACCTTCCTTACGCGCAAATGTGATGATGGACCGCGACCAAATGATTAGGACATTCAACAATTTAATTAAAAATGCTATTCAATCTATTCCAGCCCAAAGAGTAGGGAAAATTGATGTTGAATTGGTTAATGAAAGCAATTCAATATTAATTATTATTCAAGATAATGGAGTTGGAATAAGTGATGAAGCAAAAGAGAAAATTTTTGAACCTAATTTCACAACTAAAAGTTCTGGCATGGGAATGGGACTTGCAATTATTAAAAATATCATTTCCAATGCTGGTGGTAAAATATGGTTTGAGTCCTCACTCAATAAAGGCACTACTTTCTTCGTTTCATTAGCATTGCACGAAGAAGAATGACTCGATCAATAGTGATAATTGTTTTATTGACCCACTTGTTTATAGGGGGGCTTCATGGGCAATCCATTACCGAAAAACAAACTATAACTATTTTGCCTAGTTCTGATACTTTATATATCAATTTCATTGAAGTAAATAAAGTTATCAGAATTTATAAAAACGGAGTTGAACTTAACTCATCTACATATAAAATTGATTATGTAAAAAAAATAATTTCTTTTAAAGAGAGTCATCTTGATTCTTTAAGAATTGAGCAAAGTGATTTGCCAAAATTTTTAAGTTCAACTTATTTTCACAAAGACATTAATTCAATTAAGCTAACAGAGAATCCTATTTTAAATCCTTTTGCTTTTAATCCAACCGATTCTCGTGCTGATTTAATTTCATTGGGTACACTAACAAAATCTGGTAGTATTTCACGGGGATTGACATTAGGGAATAGTCAAGATTTAGGAATTAATTCTAGTTTGAACTTGCAACTTTCTGGTAAATTATCTGATGATGTAGAAATTATTGCAGCTATCTCTGATGATAATATACCAATTCAACCAGAAGGGAATACTCAGCAAATACAAGATTTTGATCGAGTTTATATTCAATTGATAAATAATAAGAATATTTTAACTGCGGGTGATTTCGAATTGAAAAAACCAAATTCCTATTTTCTAAATTATTATAAAAAAGTTAAAGGAGTTTCCGCATTTACTGAACAAAAAATTAGTAAACAGTCCAGCATAAAAGCAGGTGCTTCTATTGCAGTTGCAAAGGGAAAATACGCAAGACTTTCTATTCAAGGAATTGAAGGAAACCAAGGTCCATATAGATTAAAAGGAAACAACAATGAAAACTATATTATAGTATTAGCAGGAACAGAAAGGATTTATATTGACGGAGAACTATTAAAGAGAGGAGAAAATTTAGATTATACGATTGATTATAATTCAGCAGAGTTAATATTTACAACACGAAGACCTATAAACACCTATACAAGAATTATTGCTGAGTATGAATATTCTGATAAGAACTATGCAAGGTCATTAACCATTATTAATTCCGAATATCAATCAACCAAATGGAATTTCCGATTTAATTATTACAATGAACAGGATAGTAAAAACAAGCCTCTATTGCAAACACTTGATAATGATCAAAAATTATTATTAAGTCAGATTGGAGATAATTTATCTTCGGCTCTTTATTCCGCAGTTGATAGTCAAGGCTTCAATGCTAATCAAATTCGATACAAGCAAATTGATTCATCAGGTTATACTGTGTATGTTTATTCAAATAATGAAGATAGTGCGTTTTATCAGCTTTCATTTACTGAGCTTGGCAACCAATTAGGAAATTATATTCAAATAAATTCAGTTGCAAATGGACGCGTATTTCAATGGATTCAACCCATCAATGGAATCCCGCAAGGAAATTTTGAACCTGTTGTTTTGTTAGTCACACCGAAAAAAACAGAAGAAATAACTTATGCAATGGATTATAAAATTTCAAGTAACTGGGAATTTAACTATGAAGGTGCTATTACAAATAATGATTTAAATCTTTATTCAAAAGTAGATGATAGAGATAATTTCGGATTCGCCCATAAGGCAGGTGTAATAAACAGGATAAATTTAAAATCAGATTCAGCAAACAAACTAATTTTAAAATCTCAAGTTTCGGTTGAATTGACTGATAGAAATTTTAAACCTATCGAATTTTATCGCCCAGTTGAATTTTATAGAGATTATAATATTGCTTCTACCTTGAACACAAAATCAAATGAAGTTTGGGTAAATGCAAATGCAGGAATTGAAAAGAATGGTATTAAATTAATTGATTACAGATTAAGTTTATTCACGCGAGATACTTTATTCAATGGTATACAGCAGCAAACAAATACAAATTTGAGCTTTTATAATTTTAGATTAATAGGAAATGTTTCTTTGTTAAATTCTGAATTTAAAACCAACAACTCAACAGCTATTTATTTAAAACACAAGTTTGATTTTAGTAAATCATTTAGTTGGATAACTATTGGTTTGATTGAAGAAACTGAAAACAATCAATTCAAGAATAGTTTTATTGACACCCTCGCATTCTCAAGTTTTTCTTTTAGAGACTATCGAGTTTATTTGCAGAATAATGCTGAAGCAATTAATAAGTATAAAATCGAATACTCTAACCGCCTTGATAAAAGACCCTATCAAAACGAATTGAGATCTTCTACATTAACTGAGAATATTAATTTCTTAGCTGAGTTAAATAGCAATTCCAATTCCTTGTGGTCAGTTGGAATTAATTATAGGAAATTAGCAATACTTAGTAGTATAAGCAATTTGAAATCAGAAGAGAATCTCTTAACAAGAATAAAACATGATGGCAATTTTCTAAAGGGCTTCATAAACACATCAACTTATTATGAAATAGGATCTGGCCAAGAACCAAAAAGAGAATTTAGCTTCATTCAGGTTCCAATCGGACAAGGAGTTTATGTTTACAATGATTACAATGGAAATGGTATAAAGGAATTAAATGAATTTGAGATTGCAAAATATAGCTATGAAGCTGATTATATAAGAATCAATACATTGAGTAATCAATTTGTTCAAACTAAGTCTACAATTTTTAGTGAGAGTATAATGATAGACCCATCAAGAAAGTTGATTGTTAATAATACCCTTAAAAAAATAATTGTTTTGTTTTCAAATCAAGCCTTATTGAAAATTGATAAAAAAGTTTTGAATTCAAAAGCTGCGGATATATGGAATCCATTTGATGTATCCATTGTCGATTCATCCTTAATTTCTTTAAATACATCATTCCGAAATACCATATATTTTAATCGGACTAATCCAATATTTGGGTTAGAATATTCTTTTCAACAAAATTCAAATAAAGCCTTGTTATCAAATGGATTTGATCGCAGACAAAGATTTGAGAATCTTCTACGCTCGAGAAGTACTATCCTAGGTAATTATTCTTTCAATACAGAATATAAATTTGGTGATAAAGAATACAGCTCAGAGTTTTTAACAGATAAAAACTATTTAATTAAATTCTGGGAATTTAAACCAGAATTGGGATATCAAATAAATTCAACTATAAAAGTTTTACTCAGTTACGTTATTGCTATACAAAACAATTCCATTGGACTCAAAGAAAAGGCTGTTAGAAATTTATTCAGTTTAGAAGCAAGGTACAATTCAAGTGGTTCATCTAATTTAAGTGGTAAAATAAATTTCATTCAGAATAAATACAATTCCATTTCCAATACTTCTATTGCATATGAGATGTTAGAAGCATTGCAAGTTGGAAATAATTATACTTGGAATCTTACTTATCAAAGAAATTTTGGTTCCAATTTTCAAGTGAATGTAATTTATGATGGAAGAAGTTCCGCCAATTCTCCAACTATTCATGCAGGCAGCGTACAGGCTCGTGCATTTTTTTAAAAGCAAAAAGCCTCTTGAAATTTCAAGAGGCTTTTTGCTTTTATTTATTGTCAATAAAATTATTTTAGAATTAAAGTTGTTTTACCAATTGAACTTCCATCTGCATATAAAATAACAGTATAGGTTCCAGCTGTTATGTTTGATGACTTAGTCCAATATACTGAATATGTTTGGCTAGGTTTGTTTTCAAAATTTGCATTAGCCCTTGCAGAGTATTGTAATTCTTCTCCGTCTGCGTTAAATCTGCTATCATTTGCATCAGTAACAACTTCAGCTTTCCCTTCTGGATTAATTATTCTTATGAAAAAATCTCTTGGACCAATTGCGGCTACTTGATTATCTGCAACATTAAAAGTAACTTTTATTTTTTCTAAACTTTTAACTCTATCAACCACTGTTTCTTTTCCATTAGAACGAGTTTTAATTCCATGGGCTTCAATTGAAGAGGTCCTCAATAATGCAGCAACTGCTACTTTGTTGGATAATGAAATGTTTTGATTTAACAATTCACTTGATTTCTTTTGTTCAGTTTCAACTGATTTTTTGAGTCCATTGTTTTCAGTTGATAAAAGTTCATTTTCTTTTTTCAAATCAGCAATTTCATCTTGATATTTATGAATGTAATAACGTAATTGATCAATTTCATTTTTAGCTTTTTCCAATTCTGCTATCGTCATATTACCTCTACGCAAAGCAGATTGCAACTGTGCTACTTTAGATTTTAATTCTTCGTCCTTTGCTATTAAACTTTCATTAAGTGAATCGGCATTAGCTGTAGCTTGCGACAAGTCTATTTCCAATTGATCCAACTGTGCTTGAAGTTTAGTTTTCTCGTCAGTAGTTTGGATGTACTTCGTTTCCGTTTTATCTTTTTGCATCCATAAAAAAACATTAGTTCCTATTAACAATACAATCACTGCTAATAAAATATAAATTTTCTTTGTGTCCTTCTGGGGAGTTGGATTAGATTCCATAATTTTTATTTTTTAAATTTATTTTCCTACTTCGTCAACATAATTTAATCGCAAATCAGATAAAAATTGCGTCAGAATTTTTTCTGTTTCTTCACTAATATTTCCTTTGGTTTTACTTTTCAGCATTTCAAGCATATCGATAGCTTGTTTAGCTTGTTCCAAATTTCGTTCAATTTTGTTAGTCATAGGATTCATTACTTTTCCTAACCCTTGCATTCCTGTACTATGAAACAAATATAGTAACGATGCAAATAATTGTTCTTCTTTACCCATATTGATTTGATAATGCCCAAATATAATTAAAATCAAAGGGCAATGTTAAATTTTATGCGGCTAATTAAATAAATTCCCTGAAGGAAATCAAATGAATTTGTTCCTAAATGCTTGTTTTTAGTGCCAGTGAAGGTATAATTGCTTAATTTAATGTGAATTAAGTGAATAGAATTTCTGTATTCTAGAATATTAAACGTGATAGTATGAAGATTAGCATTTTTTATATAAAAGAAAAAAGCCAACCCAAGGGCTGGCTTTTTTTAAGATTTATGATATTATTTTATTGCATTAATTAATTCGTCACTCATTGGCTTAACACTTGAAGGGAAGTATTTAATTAATTCACCATTTTCGTTAATCAAGTATTTATTGAAGTTCCATTTTGGCTGTTGACTATTCCAACCATTTCCTTCTTTACTTGATAACCATTGATAAAGTTCACAAGCCTTTTCACCTACTACATCAACCTTTTCGAACAATTGAAAACTAACACCGTAATTTTTTTGACAAAAAGTGGAAATTTCTTTATTCGAACCAGGTTCTTGTCCCCCAAAATTATTTGCCGGAAATCCTAGAATTACGACCTTGTCACCATATTCTTTATTTAGCTTTTCTAAACCTTCATATTGCGGAGTATATCCACATTCAGATGCAGTGTTTACAATAAGCACTTTTTTGCCTTTATATTTGCTAAAATCAATTATTTCACCATCAATCGATTTCATTTTAAAATCATACAAGGTTTTATTGCCGTCGCTATTCATTTGAAGAGGTTTACTTTTAATTTCATTTAAGCCCAAACAAGTTGAAATGAGTGTGAATAATGGAAGGAATATTTTCATCTTTTTATTTTTCATAACGAATGGTAATTGCTTTTGTTTGTTATAGTGTATTATTTATTTCAGAAGATTTAATCTTTGCTTCCAATTTCCTTTTTTTTCTAGCTTCTTTTCTTTCTAATCTTTGTATTTTTTTTGCTTCTCTATATTTTACAATTTCTTTAAATCTACTTGCTTTTTGAAGTAGTTCTTTTTCCATTGTTTCTGTGAAGCCAACACTTTCTTTCGCACCTTTTAAAATTGCTTTCCAAATAAAATTGAAAAAGCTTTGCTCTTTTTTCCTTATTAAAGAAACCTTACTCATAGTCAACTTTCCATTCACATTTGGATTGTCATTTTTTAATACCATGATATTCGCAAGCAATGAATAAATTTTCGACTCTTTTAATTTGTTGCTATTTAAATCTGTTTGAAGAACCTTTACTCTTAAATTATTATAAAGCATGGTAATGTTTCCATTCACTTTATTTCTTTCTCCGGAAAGATTAAAATCAAGTTTTTTTAATTTACAATTTGCAATCTCAACTTTTGCCAATGGTTTTAAAATTGGATTTAAATCTGTTAAGTCGTAATTACTAAAATAACCCCTACAATAAAAAGGCACATTTTTCTTTTTATAAATAAAACCAAAGTCTATTTTAGAAACAGCTTTATTATTTAGTAAATAATTTAAAGAAATTTTTACAGCTTTATTAGATGCAATTCTGTTTGAGTCATTTGTTAAATTGTTGATGTTCCCATTAATTTCATTAAAACTAATTTGCCAACGAAATGATGATTTTTGTTCAGTTTCTGCATAAGTTAATTTTGATTTGTTGAGTAGTACTTTTTCAAATATAAAGGGCAACTTAATATCAAAAGGCAACTCAGAAGGAAACTTTCTTTCTTTATTCGGATTGGGTATAAATTTTTTATTTAAATAAACATCTGATGACAGTTTATTGATTTCTAATATTTGAGTATGTAAAATTTGTTCATAAAATATTTTTTTAAAATCAACATCTTTCAATTCTAAAGATTTGGCAGAAATATTTATTCTTGTTTTTTGAAAGCCTTCTTTTGTTTTAAATTTTGCTTCACTTAATGTCGGATTCAATTTGAAGTTGTATAATGAAATAGTACTGGCAGCAGTACTTGCATTGGCTTCTTCAAAATTTATTTGATATAAACTATCCTTTGTTCTAAATGAAAAATCTTTTACAACAATTTTAATATCATCAGTATAAAATGGTTTATCTTTATTATACTGAGATAATGAATCAACAAACAAGTTTCGAATTTTAATATCTGAAATGAAAAGTTTTTGCTCCCATTGTTTTCCCAAACTATCTGATATATATCTAAAGTCAATATCTTTAAAATTGATTTGCTTTACATTTAATAATTTCAAACTCCCCTTTATTAAATCATAAGGCTTTTTAAATTTATTGCCAGTAGAATCAAAATTGATTTTTGTTTTATCATTGATCACTCTTATTGTAGGTCTCAATAATTTTATTTCGTTAATAACTAAAGATTTGTTTAGATAAAGTTCATAAGGATGCGTGTTTTTTATTGATAACCGATCCATAGATATGGAATATAAATAAGCAGGTTGTTTTCCTGTAGCTTTTAATCTTTGGTAAATAGCCAAATCAGGAATAAATCGAACTCTCACTAAACTGAAATTGCCAGTTATAAAATTGATGTTCAAGTCATCAAAATCTATTTTATAAAGATGTTCGGTTGAATTGAAAACAGCCTTTTTTAAAGCATTGGCTATTATTGGCTTATAATATTGACCCAAAAAAAAAGCTACTAGGATTATTATTATTGAAATGGAAGATAAAGTCCATCCCAACACCCTCCAAATCTTATTTTTTGTTGCTTTTTGCATATACAGTGCCCCTAATATAGTCTTAATTCCTACGAAATTCTATGTTCTTAGGAAAACCTAAAAGGATTCCTCAAAAAGACTGACAAATTTTCATATTTTTAGTATTTTTGCTGACTTATTGAATCACATGTTAGAAGAAATTTCAATTAAACAACACGATGAATCTCGCCAAGGAGAGGCTTTATTGATACAAAGTGTTAATAATCAGACAAATTCAAAAAAACTATTTATTGAAAGCTACGGTTGTGCAATGAATTTTGCTGATTCAGAAATTGTTGCTTCCATTATGATTGAAATGGGTTATCAAACTACAGCCGATTATAGAGAGGCTGATGTAATATTTGTAAATACCTGTTCCATCCGTGAAAATGCAGAACAACGAATAAGAAAACGATTAACTGATTTCAGATCATATAAGATTAATAAACCGGGAATGATAGTTGGGGTTTTAGGTTGCATGGCTGAAAGACTAAAGTCGAAATTTTTAGAAGAAGAGAAATTAGTAGACTTGGTAGTTGGCCCAGACGCATATCGTGATTTACCACTTCTACTTACACAAGTTGATGATGGTCAAAGAGCAATTAACGTTCTATTATCAAGAGAAGAAACTTATGCAGATATAACTCCATTGCGTTTAAATACAAATGGGGTAAATGCCTATGTATCCATCATGCGAGGATGTGATAATATGTGTTCCTTTTGTGTAGTACCATTTACAAGGGGAAGAGAAAGAAGTAGGGATGCATTTTCAATTGTAAAAGAAGTTACAGAATTATCGACACTTGGGTATAAAGAAGTTGTATTACTCGGACAAAATGTTGATTCCTATAAATGGAATGATGAGAATGGCGGCTTGGTAAATTTTGCAAATCTACTTCAATTGGTTGCTAATGTTAATTCAGAATTAAGAGTACGCTTTTCTACTTCACATCCTAAAGATATTACTGATGAAGTGCTCGAGACTATTGCCAGAAATGAGAATATTTGCAACTATATTCACTTGCCTGTTCAATCTGGAAATACTCAAGTACTTGATCGCATGAATAGAACATATACAAGAGAATGGTACATAAATAGAATTGATACAATAAGAAGATTGATTCCTGATTGTGCAATTTCAACAGATATAATTGTTGGTTTTTGTGAAGAGAGTGATGAAGAGTTTGAAGATACTTTGAAATTAATGGAGTATGTCAAATTTGATTATGCCTATATGTTCTCCTATTCAGAAAGACCTGGAACACCTGCAGCTAAAAAGTTTAGAGATGATGTTACTTCTGAAATAAAATCTGAGCGCTTGAATCAAACTATAAAAATTCAAAGGCAACATTCTTTCGAAAGATTAAATCAGCATGTTGGTCAAACACAAAAAGTATTAATTGAAGGATTTTCTAAAAAATCAACAAATGATTATGCAGGAAAAAATGATCAAAATGCAGTGGTAGTTTTTCCAGTAAATGAAAACTATAAAAAAGGCGACTATGTTAATGTTTACATTGAAAGTTGTACTTCGGCAACTTTAATTGGGAAGATTGCCTAAATAAAATTTAATTAAAAATGGAATTACAAGAAATAAAAAACAGGTTTGGCATAATTGGAAATTCTCCATTGCTCAATCGTGCAATAGATATTGCTAGGCAAGTTGCTCCAACTGATATTTCTGTTTTAATAACCGGAGAGAGTGGAAGTGGTAAAGAAGTTTTTTCACAAATCATTCATCAATTAAGTGCACGTAAACATGGGCCATTCATTGCTGTAAATTGTGGGGCAATTCCAGAAGGAACAATTGATTCAGAATTATTCGGTCATGAAAAAGGGTCATTTACAGGAGCCCATGAAGCACGTAAAGGTTATTTTGAAGTGGTAAGCGGGGGGACTATATTTTTAGATGAAGTAGCTGAATTACCAATAGGAACTCAAGCTCGATTATTGCGTGTATTAGAAACTGGAGAATATTTAAGAGTAGGTTCTTCTAAAGTACAAAAAACAAATGTTCGAATTATTGCAGCAACAAATGTCAATGTTTATGAAGCGGTTCAAAGAGGAAAATTCAGAGAAGATTTATATTATAGATTAAATACAGTTCCTTTAAAAGTACCTTCTCTTCGCGAAAGAAAAGAAGATGTGTATTTGCTTTTCAGAAAATTCATTTCGGATTTTTCAGTAAAGTATAGAAGTCCGATTTTGCAATTAAATGATGAAGCTAAAGCCATATTAGAAAATTATAATTGGCCAGGAAATATCAGGCAATTAAAAAATATCGCTGAACAAATTGCTGTTTTGGAAAATGGCCAAAATGATATGGATGCAACTGCATTAATTAAGTATTTGCCATTTGAACAAAGTATGAGTGGGTTGCCAGCAAGGCTTGGAACAAATAGTGATGCTGAATTTTCTGAAAGAGATATTTTATATAAAGTATTGTTTGATATGAAAAAAGACTTAACCGATTTGAAAAAAGTGGTTTTAGATCTTTTGCAAAATACAGGCAACGCAAATGAGTTTTTAGCTGACAACACTAATTTGATAAATAAGCTTTATCAGGAAATACATCCAACAGAAAATGAAATGGGTGGATTCCAATTGCCAATGAATGCAAATGCTGCAAACACAACTAACTCGAATTTCCCAAACACAAATTTTCATAATTCATCTTATAAATTAGATTCACCTATTGAGGAAGTAGAAGAAACATTATCTTTAGAAGATAAAGAAATTGATTTTATAAAAAAGGCATTGAAAAAGCATAAAGGCAAAAGAAAATTAGCCGCATCTGAATTGGGAATTTCAGAAAGAACATTATATAGAAAAATTAAGGAATACGATTTAAATCTTTAATCTTCTCAATTAAATTAAATGAAAATTGTAGCATCAATCAAGGTATTTTGTTTTATAAGTGTGATGGCATTTTTGCTAACATTTAACTCATGTGGTATTTATTCTTTCACTGGTGCTTCTATTTCACCAGAAACAAAAACTGTAAATGTTTCATTATTTCAAAATAATGCTGCACTAGTTGTACCGACTTTGAGTCAGTCATTAACGGAATCTTTAAAAGATAGAATTGTGACTCAAACCAGTTTGCAAATTACAAGAAATTCAGCTGATCTTGAGTTTGAAGGCTCAATCACTGATTACAATGTACGCCCAATATCAATACAAGGAAATGAAACTGCTTCGCAGAATAGATTAACAATTAGTGTGAAATTGAAATTCACAAATAATAAAGATGAATCAAAAAGTTTTGAAACAACTTTTAGTAGATATACCGATTTCCCAGGAACAAGAAATCTTTCTGATGTAGAAAACGATTTAATTAAAATAATAAATGTACAGTTGGTTGATGATATTTTTAACAAAGCATTTGTAAATTGGTAAACATGAACAAGAATGAAATCCTTTCTTTTATTGAATACCCTGGTTCATTAAGTAATTCTGATTTACCTGTTATTGATGAATTGATAAACCAGTTTCCTTATTGTCAAACTTTTCATTTATTAAAATCTAAAGCATTATCAAATACTAAACATATTTTATTCGAAAAAACTTTACGTTATACTGCAGCATATGCAGCGAATAGAAAAGTGTTATATTTCTTAATACACAATAATCAATTAACTAAAGAGATTATTGTAGCTGATTCTGCAATTCCTAATGCCCAGGAAACTGTTGAGCAAATACAAATTGCTCCTGTATCCGAGCCAGAAATTTTTAAAGATGTTCAAACTGAAGTTGAGGTTCATAATGAAATTGTAGTAGAAACGGAATTGCCAATTTTTGATAATTCAGTTGAGTTAAAGAATTTTGAAACTGCCGAAGTTTTAATTGAATCAATAGAAAATAATTTAGAAGATATTCCAAATCATTTCTTTGAAGAAGAAAAACTGATAGAGGAACCCGAAATATTAGGAGAAGGAATTATTGATGATGAGGAAATTATTCCAGAGATTGAAATTGTTGAAGTTGAGAGTTTTGATTCAATAAATATAACCGAGGAAGAAATTTCAAAAGTTGAAGAAGAAAAAGTCGAAGATTTTTCGTTTTCAGATTGGTTGAAGAAAACTGCCGGCAAAGAAGAATCAAAATCAGAAAAGAAACCAATGATAAGGTTAGATACTTCTGAAGAGATTAGGCCATTAATTGAGGATGAAATTGGTGAATTGATTTTGACTAATGTATTTAACGATGGTTATTTGGTCAATGAAAAAATTGCAGCAAGGAAACCAATAGGAGGTGATGAAAAGCAAGGGAAAATCATTGAAGATTTTATTCAGTCTGATCTTCCTAAAATGATAAAAGTTAAAAGAGATGATTCGCCAGTAAATTTGGAAAATAAAGCTAAAAAAAGCGCCAATGATCATCAGGTTCCGGTAAGTGAAACATTGGCAAATATTTATGTTAAACAGAAGCTTTATGGCAAAGCAATAGATGCTTATGAAAAATTAAGTTTGAAATATCCCGAAAAAAAGGTTTACTTTGCGTCCCTTATTGACAAAATAAAAACAGAAATTAATTAATAAAAATAATAGAAATGTATACTTTTTTAATAGTTGTAGCCCTTATTATCAGTGTTTTATTGATTTTAGTGGTATTGGTTCAAAATCCTAAAGGTGGTGGGTTAAATTCAAATTTCTCTTCATCTAATCAAGTAATGGGTGTTAAAAAAACAACCGATTTTTTAGAGAAAGCAACTTGGACATTGGCAATTTCATTGTTAGTGCTTTGTTTAGTTGTAAATGTGATTAAGCCAAGTTTAGAAGAAGGAACAACTGAGCAATCAGCAGTTCAAGAGCAAATCGACAATGCATCAACAGCACCACAAACACCAGCAAACGCACCAGCAAGTTCATCAGCAGTGCCAGCGGCAGTTGATTCAACAAAAAAGTAAGAACTTCAAAATAATAACATAAGCCCTCGATTTGTTCGGGGGTTTTTTGTTTCTGTCAGGCTGTCACTAGTATTTTTTAAATAAGGATTGATGTCTGAACATAAGTGTAAAAATGGCGGTCATTTTGTAGAAAATTAACTATTTCATTGCTTGGCATAAGAAATGATAGAAGCGGGTAGATAAATAAACTAAAATAAAATATATGGGAATTAATATTAAGCCGATTGCAGATCGCGTGGTAATTGAACCAGCTCCTGCAGAAGAAAAAACAGCTTCGGGAATTTTCATTCCTGATACAGCTAAAGAAAAACCACAAAGAGGAACTGTTGTGGCAGTTGGTGATGGTAAAAAAGATGAGCCTATAACTGTGAAAGTTGGTGATGAAGTACTTTATGGAAAATATGCTGGTACTGAAATTACTTATGAAGGTAAAGAGTATTTAATCATGAGAGAGTCGGATATATACGCAGTAATTTAATTAATCAAATTTAATTTAGATAAAAAGAAAAATGGCTAAACAAGTAAAATATAACGTTGAAGCACGTGATGCTTTGAAAAGAGGAGTAGATATTTTGGCAAACGCTGTTAAAGTTACATTAGGCCCAAAAGGTAGAAATGTAATTATTGACAGAAAATTTGGAGCGCCTTCAATTACTAAAGATGGTGTTACTGTTGCAAAAGAAGTTGAATTAAAAGATCCATTGGAAAATATGGGTGCACAATTGGTAAAAGAAGTTGCTTCTAAAACTGCAGATCAAGCAGGTGATGGTACAACTACAGCAACTGTTTTGGCACAAGCAATTGTTACAGCAGGAATAAAAAACGTTGCTGCAGGAGCAAACCCAATGGATTTAAAACGTGGAATAGATAAAGCAGTTTCTGAGGTTGTTAAAAACCTACAAAAGCAATCATCTCCAGTGGGTGATGATAATAAAAAAATCAATCAAGTAGCTACAATTTCAGCTAACAATGATGAAGTAATTGGTAAGTTGATTGCAGATGCAATGGCTAAAGTGGGTAAAGATGGTGTGATCACTGTTGAAGAAGCAAAAGGTACTGAAACGGAAGTTAAAACGGTTGAAGGTATGCAATTCGATAGAGGTTATTTATCTCCATACTTTGTAACTAATACTGATAAAATGGAAGCTGAATTAGACAATCCATTTATTTTAATTTACGATAAGAAAATTTCTTCAATGAAAGAATTGTTACCAATTCTTGAAAAGCAAGTTCAAACAGGTCGCCCTTTATTAATTGTTGCGGAAGATTTGGATGGAGAAGCATTAGCAACTTTAGTAGTCAATAAAATTCGCGGTTCATTGAAAGTGGTTGCTGTTAAAGCTCCAGGTTTTGGTGATCGTAGAAAAGCAATGTTAGAAGATATTGCAATTTTAACTGGCGGAACAGTTATTTCAGAAGAGAGAGGATATAAATTAGAGAACGCAGAATTATCTTATTTAGGTCAAGCAGAAAGAGTATTAATTGATAAAGACAATACAACAATAATTAATGGTGGTGGTCAAAAAGAAGACATTACTGGTCGTATTAGTCAAATCAAAGCTCAAATTGATTCATCAACATCAGATTACGATAAAGAAAAATTACAAGAACGTTTAGCTAAGTTAGCTGGTGGAGTTGCAGTTCTTTATGTTGGTGCTGCTACTGAAGTTGAAATGAAAGAGAAAAAAGACAGAGTAGATGATGCATTGCATGCAACGCGTGCTGCAGTTGAAGAAGGTATAGTTGCTGGTGGTGGTGTAGCATTTATTCGTGCTATTGAAGCGTTAGAAAATTTAAAAGGTTCTAACGAAGATGAAACTACTGGTATTCAAATTATCAAACGTGCTATTGAAGAACCATTACGTCAAATCTGTGAAAACGCTGGCATTGAAGGTTCAATAGTAGTACAAAAAGTAAAAGAAGGAAAATTAGATTTTGGTTATAACGCACGTACTGATAAATATGAAAATATGATTGGTGCTGGAGTAATTGATCCAACTAAAGTTTCTCGTATAGCATTAGAAAATGCAGCTTCGATCGCAGCCATGTTGTTAACAACTGAGTGTGTATTAGCTGATGATCCAGAAGATGACAAAGGTGGTGCAGGCATGGGCGCTCCAGGTATGGGCGGCATGGGAGGAATGATGTAATTCTGAATTCAATAAATTTAAAAAGGTCACGGATTTAATTCGTGACCTTTCTGTTTTTATGGATATTTGACTATTTAAATAGAAGTAATAAACAAACTTAATTTTAATAATTCAATTAAGAGCAAATTTTTAATCATAAAAAAAGTCCTCTCAAATTTGAGAGGACTTTTTTATTAATATTTTAATAATTAGATTTTCGCTTTAACCAAAAATCCAACTTTAACTTTAATAAAGAATTTAGTTGTAACTGGAGTAGATAAAGCTCCTTGTAATCTTACTTTAAATGCTGGTAAAGTTACATAACTAGTTAAATCAAAACCATTAGCAGCTAAACCTAAATTTATGTTGCTTACATTTTGAGGAACTGGATTTAATGTTGCAATAGTTGTAAATAATGCACCAGTTGTATTCTCTGCAATTTGTGAATTTACACTTGTTAACGAATTAAAGTTACTAGTTGTTAATTCATTCCCAGCTGAATCAACTTTTGTTAATTTCACTTCAGTTAAAGTAATTGATTCAATGTTTGATCTATCTGCACTATTAGCTAGTAAAATACTATCTAAATTCATAGGTACTACATTAGTAGTGTCAAAACTAGTAGCTCCTAATTGATCAAATTCAAATATCTCTTCTTTTGATTGAGGAATATCTAAAGTAATACCTGTTTCTTCATCACATGATGCGAAAAATGCTGCACTTGAAACAAATGCTACTGCAATAATCGTTGATAATAATGGCTTTTTCATAATTCAATTTTTATAATTAGTTAGTCAATAAGGTTGCAAATCTATGAAATTCTTTCACATAAGTGCATTAAAACAAATTGTTAAGTTATTGATAGCAAGTAAAGTGCCAGTTTTAATATTTCTCACCAATTTCTTGTATATAGTTCACTACATCAGTTGGATGATTGTTTATTTTTTTCTCTCCTCTTTTCTTACCTAACCTTATAATAAGTAAATTTTTAGATGGAATTACAATGATATATTGACCTAAAATGCCTCTACAATAGAATGCAGGAAGTTTAGGATCTTGATAAACCCACCATTGATACCCATAGTAATCTGTTACATTAGCATGCTCATCTTTTAATTTATTAGATTGAGTTGAGGTTTTTACCCAATTAGTCGAAACCACCTGCTGGTTATTCCATCGTCCATTATTCATATACAATTTCCCAATTCTGGCAAAATCTCTAGCATTTGAATAAAAACAGCAAAATGCTTTCTCATCCCCATCGGCTTTATCAACACTCCACTTAGCACTATGTTCAGCGCCAATTTTACTCCAAAGTTTTTCACTGGCATATTCTGAAATAGTTTTACCAGTAGCTGCTTTTAACACCAGTTCCAATATTTGAGTATCTCCACTTTTATAGTTAAACTCAATGCCAGGTTGCTTTTCTGGTTTCAATGAAAACATTAACTTTTGCAGATTTTTCCCATAATAAGCATCCGTTGTTTGATTAATTGGTGTTGAATAAGATTCGTGAAAATTTAAACCAGATGCCATCATCAATAAATCTTTTACTGTTACTTTAGCTAGTTCTCCTTGGCTAAATTCTGGAACATAAGCGCCAATTGGATCATAAACACTTTTTATTTTTCCTTCATCAATTGCAATCCCGACTAAAATGCTCACAATGCTTTTTGCCATTGAAAAAGAATTTGAATAGGACGAATCTGAATAGCCATCCCAATATTCCTCATAACAGATTGAGTCGTTTTTTATAACTAAAAAAGCAACTGTTTCCGTTTCAATTAATTTATTCCTCAAACTATCAGATAGAGGTATACGATTATTGTTTGTTGATATTTTCCAAGGCTCTTTTGCCCCATTGTTTTTAACTTCTCTGAAGTCAAAAATATTTAAGTCATCAATATTTGGTTGCTGATAAACAATAGCCTTGTAAATATAAGTAGTACCAGAAATCCAAATGGCAATATTGGCTAAAAGTAAAATTGAAACAATAATAATTAGTGTTTTTTTCATGATTAATCAATTAAGTTCATTTGAAATATTTCTGATATATGTTTTTTTAATTTGTTTTTTACTTCTATTATATCTAATGTTCTGCCTAATTCAAATTCCATTGAGGTTACCTCTTTGTCATCAATTCCACATGGAATAATATTTTTAAAATAATCCATATTGCTGTTTACATTAAATGCGAAACCATGCATGGTAACCCATCTACTACAGCGAACTCCCATGGCGCAAATTTTCCTTGCAATTTTTGGATTATCAAAATCAATCCATACACCGGTTAAACCTTCAACTCTACCTGCGACTATTGAATATTCAGCTAATGTAAGAATTATGGCTTCTTCTAAATACCTTAAATATTTATGTATATCAGTAAAAAAATAATCTAAATCTATTATGGGGTAACCTACAATCTGACCTGGTCCGTGGTAAGTAATATCACCACCTCTATTTATTTTATAGAAGGTTGCATTTTTCTCATCGAGACCTTTCTCATCCAATAGTAGGTTTTCTAATTTTCCACTCTTACCTAAAGTATAAACATGAGGATGTTCACAAAATATTAAAAAATTTTCAGTTGGAATATTTGTATTGTTAGTTCTGTTTGCAGCTTTTACTTTTAAGGTTTCTGCAAAAATTTCTTCTTGTTGATCCCAAGCTTTTTTGTAGTCAATTTCACCCCAGTCTAAAAACCGCACAGGTACTAAAGTTGTATTTAAAAAGGATGAATTAAAATCCTGCATAATTGCAATTGTGTTTGATAAGCAAAGCTACGAACTTTAGTCCATCAAATTAGTATATGGCAGAGCACAATGACTTTGGGGTGCTAGGAGAAAACTTAGCGAAGGATTATTTAGTAGGGAAGGGATATCAAATCTTGAAAGAGCGTTATAAATACAGTAATGCAGAAATAGATTTAATAGCAGAGTTTGATAAACAAATAATTTTTGTGGAAGTGAAATCGAGGAAAAGTAATCTCTATGGCAACCCCGAGGTTTTTGTGAATAAAGAAAAAAGAAGAAACTTGAAAAAAGCTGCCAGAGCTTATTTAGAAAAATCAACCCATGTTGGTGAAGTGAGATTTGATATCATTTCTATTGTGCATACCAATGGGCAATTGCAAGAATTAAAGCATTTTGAAGACGCTTTTTTTTGGTAATTTTCAATTGAAACAAGGTAGTTAAGTTTACAGATTTATCAATCCGATTTAATTTTGAAAAATGATTTTGGTTAAAACAAAGGTTTTGTATTCGCTTCTAAGTTCCCAAGTTAATAATTAGCTAATTCTCAAATTATCTAATTAACACATTAACATTTTTTCTATTTTTGCCCCATGACTACTGAACAAATAAAGGATTTAAGAGATAGAATAACATCTCTGAGGAGGCATCTTTGACATTGACCACAAATTAGTTGAAATAGCTGCAGAAACGGAGCAAACCTTATCTCCAGATTTTTGGGATGACCAAAAAGAAGCAGAAAAAATTCTTCATCAGATAAAAGCCAAAAAAGTATGGACAGAAGCCTTTGCTAAGGTGAATTCCATAGTTGAAGACACTATAGTACTTTATGATTTCTATAAAGAGGGTTTAGTTACTGAACCAGAAATGCTCATTCAAATGAACGTTGCCCTAAAAGCTTTAGATGAATTGGAATTTAAAAATATGCTTAGTGGTGAGGAAGATCAACTGAATGCAGTGCTTACTATAAATGCTGGCGCTGGTGGAACCGAAAGTTGTGATTGGGCTGCCATGTTAATGAGAATGTATATCATGTGGGGAGAAAAAAACGGATATATCGTTCGTGAAATAGATTACCAAGCTGGTGAAGGAGCAGGAATAAAATCATGTACACTTGAATTTGAAGGAGAGTTTACCTATGGTTATTTAAAAGGGGAAAATGGGGTTCATCGATTGGTCCGTATTTCGCCTTTTGATTCTAATGCCCGTCGCCATACCTCTTTTGCTTCTGTATATGTTTATCCTTTAGTGGATGATTCTATTCAAATTGAAATAAATTTGGCAGATGTTTCATGGGATACTTTTAGAGCAGGTGGTAAAGGAGGACAGAATGTAAACAAAGTTGAAACAGCTGTTCGCTTGAAGCATGCTCCATCAGGCATTATCATTGAATGTCAACAAGAAAGATCTCAAAACCAAAATAAAGAGAAGGCATTGAAAATGTTGAAATCGCAACTTTATGAATTGGAATTGAGAAAGAAAAATGATGCAAAACAGGCTGTTGAAAGTACCAAAAAGAAAATTGAATGGGGTTCACAAATCAGGAATTACGTTTTACATCCTTACAAATTGGTAAAAGATTTAAGGACTAATTTAGAAACATCCAATGCACAAGGGGTTTTAGACGGTGAGTTGAACCCATTCATCAAAGCCTATTTAATGGAATTCTAAATTGAACAACTAATTATTGAAATTAGAATCATACTACTATATTTATACACTCTAATTTAATGTCGAAAGTTTTGAAAATCTGTGTACCTAAAGAAACAAAAGAACGCGAAAATCGTGTGTCTTTAACACCCTCAGTGGTAAAACAATTAACTAGCGCGGGGTATGAACTTTGTGTGGAAAGCGGTGCTGGTCTAAATTCATATTTTAATGATTCTGCATATGAAGAAGCAGGAGCAAAAATTACATCAGATGGTAAAGCAATCTATGCTGATGCTGATGTAATTCTAAAAGTGAATGCACCAAGTTCTACAGAAGTTTCATTGATGAAAAAAGGAGCAGTCTTGATTTCATTTATGTTTGCTGCTGTAAATAAAGACCTAGTTGAAGCTTGCAAGCAGGCAGGTATCTCTGCATTTTCAATGGATGCTGTACCTAGAATTTCTAGAGCACAAAAAATGGATGCACTAAGTTCACAAGCAAATTTAGCAGGATATAAATCAGTTTTGATGGCTGCCAATGAGATTGGTAAAATTTTGCCAATGATGACTACTGCTGCAGGTACAATCAGACCAGCTAAAGTGGTAATTTTTGGAGCTGGAGTTGCAGGCTTGCAAGCAATTGCAACTGCAAAACGTTTAGGAGCTGTTGTTGAAGTAAGTGATATCAGACCTGAAACTAAAGAACAAGTAGAATCATTAGGTGGGAAGTTTATTGAAGTTAAAGGAGATGATAGTATTAAAATGGAAGGTGGATATGTTAAAGGTGTTTCTGATGAGTTTCTTAAAATGCAACAAGAGTTAGTGTCGAAACATATTAAAGAAGCAGATATCGTAATTACTACCGCATTAATACCTGGTAAAAAAGCTCCATTATTAGTAACTGAAGAAATGGTTGCAAGTATGAAATTTGGTTCAGTGATTTTAGATATGGCTGTTGAACAAGGTGGAAATGTTATTGGTAGCGAACTAAATAAAACAGTTGTAAAAAACGGTGTTACAATAATTGGCGAAAGTAATATTCCAAGTTTATTGCCAATGAATGCAAGTGAGCTTTATGCAAAAAATATTCAAACACTTTTAGTGCATTTATCAGATAAGGATAATTTTAAATGGGAAATGGAAGAAGATATTACAAAAGGGTCATTAATTGTTCATAATGGTTCTGCTGTTCATCCTTCTATTCAATAATAAATAATTATATGGATCAAATATTATCATTAATCAGTACACATCGGGAGATGTTTTACTTTGTAATTTTAGCAATTTTTGTTGGAGTAGAGGTGATTGGAAATGTTCCTTCAGTTCTGCACACTCCATTGATGTCTGGCGCAAATGCAATTCATGGTGTTGTAGTTGTTGGTGCAATCATCGTAATGTTAGATACCGATTCTAGTAATTATGTTTCTTTAATTTTAGGAACTATTGCTGTAATCTTAGGTACACTAAATGTTGTGGGTGGTTTTGTTGTAACTGACCGAATGCTTGAAATGTTTAAAAAGAAATAATACCTAGAACCTAGCTAAGATGACACAATATTTATTAGAAATTTCATACCTGATTGCCTCTGTTACTTTCATCATTGGATTGAAAATGATGAGTAATCCAAAGAAAGCAAGACAAGGAAATTTAATTGCAGCTGCGGGTATGACTATTGCAATTGCAGCAACAATTTTTTTGTATAAAAATCCAACTGAAGGATTAACCACTCATGACCCCATTAAACTAACTTTAATATTTGCTGGAATTGCAATAGGAACTATTATTGGTTGGATGACTGCAAAAAAAGTGCAGATGACCAAAATGCCTGAACTTGTTTCTATGTTCAATGGAATGGGTGGTGCTTGTGCTGCTTTAATTGGTTTGATGGAATTTCATCATAGTGTTGGCCATACTTCAACAATGTTAACAGTAGTTGCGGGTATGATCATTGGTAGTGTTTCCTTTTCAGGAAGTATCATAGCATATTTGAAATTAAATGGCGCTATGGCAAAACCTATTCGTTTGCCAAAATACAATATCATTAATACCATTGTAATGATTGCTCTATTTGCTTTTGCAGCCTATGTAATATTAAGCGGAACGGATAGTTCAATTTTATTATACTTATTATTTGCAGCAGCATTATTTTATGGTATCCTTTTCGTGATTCCAATTGGGGGTGCTGATATGCCAGTTGTTATTTCTTTGTTAAACTCATTTACTGGTTTAGCTGCAGCATTTGGTGGTTTCTTATATGA
The DNA here is from genome assembly GCA_965279595.1 of Sphingobacteriaceae bacterium. Lineage (GTDB taxonomy): Bacteria > Bacteroidota > Bacteroidia > Sphingobacteriales > Sphingobacteriaceae > CAIKLP01. The sequence goes on along the minus strand of OZ257246.1, from coordinate 700,825 downwards.
TAATAAAGTAATGCTAACCGGCGGAATTTTAGTTGGTTCAGCTGGTACATTATTAACTATTGTTATGTGTAAAGCAATGAACCGCTCATTGTTTAGTGTGATTTTTGGTTCATTTGGAAGTACTGCGGCTGCTGGTGATGCGGCTGATGTGAATGGTTCAATTAAAGATATTTCAGTTACTGATGTTGCTGTATTAATGAATTATTCAAAACGTGTTGTTATTGTTCCGGGCTATGGATTAGCTGTTGCTCAAGCACAGCATATCATTCATGAATTAGAACTTTTATTGGAAGAACGTGGAGTGGAAGTGAAGTATGCTATTCATCCTGTTGCTGGTCGTATGCCGGGACATATGAATGTTTTATTAGCTGAATCAAATGTGGATTACAATAAAATGGTTGAGATGGAAGAAATTAATTCAGAATTTGAACAAACTGATGTAGTGCTTGTAGTTGGTGCAAATGATGTTGTAAATCCTGCTGCAAAATCAGATCCAAGTTCTCCTATTTATGGTATGCCAATTTTAGAAGTTGATAAAGCAAAACATATCATAGTAAACAAAAGATCAATGAGTGCTGGATATGCAGGTATTGAAAACTTGTTGTTTTATAATCCAAAAACCAGCATGTTTTTTGGGGATGCAAAAAAAGCATTAACAGAATTAGTTGCTGAATTGAAAACTTTGTAAACAATTTATAATACAAAAAGAAAAGTCTTGCATTTTGTAAGGCTTTTCTTTTTTAAAAACTTTCAGAAATTTAAGTTGAAAAAAATAATCACACTTGCCTTCCTTTTAATTTCTACTTTAATTTATGGACAAAGTAGGAGGCAGCCTTTTGTTGATACTTTAAAGTCAGTTAATATTGATTCGGTTTTAGTTGTTACTGCTAAAAGAGGTTTAGATATAACAGATTTTATTCACGTAATGCTCAATGATACTGCCTTCTATGGAGCATTTCAAGAATTGAAAAAGCATTCATTTGTTGCTCAAAATAAAATTGCAACATTTAAAGAAAATGAAAAAATAGAAGGGAAAATTGTTCGTAAAATATACCATGACAATACTGGAGAAAAGTACAAGCAAAAAGTGCTTTTTAAACTTGATAGCGGAAAAGTATTTAAAAGGAATGGTGATTTTGATTTATATACTGTAAGAATGTTTTCTTATATATTTATGAATGAAGGAAATTCAGATTTTGTGCCAAATCAAAAAGTCACTTCAAATTTAAATGATGAAGAAGGCTATAAACAAAAACTTAAAACGCTCATTTTTACACCAGGCAAACCTGTAAATGGAATTCCTTTGATAAGTGATAAAACAGAAATCTTTGGCGCTGAATTAAGAAAGTACTATGACTATAGTTTTTATTACGCTACTTATCAAGGTAATATTCCTGTGTATTATTTTAAATGCAAAGTAAAAAGTGGTTTAAGTTGGTGGAATGAAGATGATACCATGATTAAAGAGTTAACTACAATTTTTGATGCAAAAAACATGAATATTTTAGGTCGATATATTGATATGAAATATTCATCCATACCCTTCGATTTTAATGTAAAAATGAATATTGAAATGAGTTATTTAAATGAAGATATCTTAGTCCCAACTCATATTTCTTATGATGGAGATTGGGATATCCCATTTAAAAAAAAGGAAATCTGTACATTTGATATTCAACACAGTCAGTTTAAGTAATGATTCGCAAAGAAACCATAGATCGCATTTTTGAAACTGCCGCTATTGAAGAAGTAGTTGGCGATTATGTGAATTTAAAAAAGCGTGGTGCGAATTTATTAGGGAATTGCCCTTTTCATAATGAGAAAACTCCATCCTTCACCGTCTCACCAGCTAAAGGAATTTACAAATGTTTTGGATGTGGAAAAGCTGGCAATTCGGTGAATTTTATTATGGAACATGAGAAGGTAGCTTACCCTGATGCTCTTAGGTATTTAGCAAAGAAATACAATATAACTATTGAAGAGGATGAAGCATTAACCGACGAGGACAGAGAAAAATATGATCATCGCGAAAGTTTGATGCTTATTTCTGATTTCGCAAAAAAAACTTTTGTAGAGAATTTATGGGAAACCGATTACGGTAAAACAGTTGGGTTAAGTTATTTTAAAGAAAGAGGTTTTAGAGAAGAAATAATCAAAAAGTTTGAGCTTGGTTTTAGTTTAGATGAATGGTCTACACTTACCGAAAAGGCTAAGATTGAAGGATACAATGAAAAATATTTAATTGAAACTGGATTAAGTATTTTTAATGAAGAAAAGAAATCAGTTTACGATCGATTTAGAAATCGGGTTATGTTCCCGATTCATAATTTAACTGGAAGAGTAATTGCATTTGGAGGAAGAATTTTAGTTAAAAATCCGAATAGCCCTAAATATGTAAACTCACCTGAAAGCGAAATTTATCATAAAAGCAATGTTTTATACGGTATTTACTTTGCAAAAAAATCAATTCGTGATTTAGATAATTGTTTTTTAGTTGAAGGATATACTGATGTTGTTTCCTTACACCAATCTGGTGTAGAGAATGTTGTAGCTTCTTCAGGCACTTCACTTACTACTGAACAAATTAGACTGATTGGTCGCTTCACCAAAAATGTTACTATTCTTTATGATGGTGACCCTGCAGGTATCAAAGCATCTTTAAGAGGTATTGATATGATTTTGGAAGAAGGGCTTAATGTCAAAATTGTATTATTCCCAGATGGCCATGATCCAGATTCTTACGTGCGTCAAGTTGGTGGAACTGCTTTTGAAGAATATGTAAAGTCAACACAAAGCGATTTTATAGTTTTTAAAACTAATTTACTTTTAGCTGAAGTAAACAATGATCCCATTCGGAAAGCAGAATTGATAAAAGACATTGTAGAAAGCATTGCTAAAATTCCAGATTCCATTAAAGCATCTCTGTATATTAAAGAGAGCAGTAAGTTGATGGATATGGATGAGCGCTTACTTCTGGCAGAATTAAATAAATCACGATTAAAAAAAGTAAAGCGAGATAATAATCAAGAAGAACTTAGTACCATTTCTCTTGAACAAGAAATAAATCAAGAACCAAAAGTTCAAGAAAGCTATCGCAATGATTCTCAAGAAAAAGAAATAATGCGCATCCTTATAAATTATGGTGATAGTTTGTTTGTAACATCAAATGATGAAGGTGAATTTCAAACAAGTGTTGCCGAATATATTGTTCACGTAATTCAAGATGAACAATTATTTTTTATAAATGAGCCTTATGTTCAACTTTTGGCAATTTTTCAAAATGAAATAAGCAATGGAAATATTCCCAATAAAACTTTTTTCAGTAACCACACTGCTCCAACTATAAGTTCAATTGCAGCCGAGTTGTTATCAAATCCATATTCATTAAGTGATAAATGGAAGGAACATGATATCCATATTCCAAAAGAAGAAATGATATTAGAAAAAGTAGTGAAAAGTGGATTGAATCATTTGAGATTAAATAAGTCGAAAAAGCTTTTTGCAGAAATTGGCGAGAAATTAAAAGAGCCAAATACGGAAGAGCAAACAACTATGTATTTGCAAACACAGATGGCTATTAGATCACAGATTAAATTTATAGAAACGGAATTGGGATTAGTTATAAAAAAGTAATTCTATTCAATCACCCAAGTCAGCATAAATTCATTAAATTTAAAATAGTTTATTTCATATTGTTGTTGATACTCATTAGTATTGATTTCTGCTTTAATTTTTTTTAAACTTAAATAATCAAAAGGCTTAATTTTTATGCCTTTTATGAATGGCAAATTTCCTTTTCCATAAAGTTTAAATAAAGATTCTTTGATGCCCCAACAAACATATAATTGTTCATTTTCAAAATCAGGTTTAATAAATGCTAATTCATCAGTGCTTAAAAAACGGTGTTTGATGCGTTGAATTTTAGCGCTTATTTTTTCAATATCTAATCCAACTTTTTTATTCTTATAAATAATTACTGCAGCCATTTCATTGGAATGGGTAATCGAAATTTCATAAGGAAAATTAACCAAGTAAGGTTTATTGTTTTCATCCAATTGACAATCAATATATAAATTAGTATCAAGCAGTGTCCTTAATAATACCCTACTCCCAAGCCAATGCATATGCCTCTTTCCTTTATGTAAACTTTCATAATAGTTTTTCTCATTCTGATTCAACTGTAATTGATTGTATAATTCATCTGCTGATTCAGAAATCTCCCAAATTGCTATTACTCCTTCATCTCCAAGCTTTTTAGACCAAACAATCGGCATAGTTTTGAATATTGATTATCGAAAAAATTATTACTTTAGACAAAAGTAATTAATCAAACGATGATTTTATCGGATAAGCGAATTTTAGAAGAAATTGAAAAAGGTACAATTGTAATTGAACCGTTCAATAAAGAATGTTTAGGAACAAATTCCTATGATGTGCATTTAGGTAAATATTTGGCAGTCTATAAAGACCGTGTATTAGATGCAAAAGCACATAATAAAATTGAGCACTTTGAAATACCAGTTGATGGTTTTGTGCTTCAACCAAACACACTTTATTTAGGAGTGACTTTAGAATATACCGAAACACATGCTCATGTTCCATTTTTAGAAGGTAAATCAAGTACTGGTCGCTTAGGTATTGATATTCATGCAACGGCAGGAAAAGGCGATGTTGGATTTTGTAATACTTGGACTTTAGAAATATCAAGTACTCAGCCTGTCAGAATTTACCATGGAATGCCAATTGGGCAATTAATTTATTTTGTCGTAGAGGGAGAAGTAGAAGTAATGTACAATACTAAAAATAATGCTAAGTATAATTCAAAAACTGTAAAGCCAGTTGAAAGTATGATGTGGAAGAATAAATTTTAACGTCATTTAAACTTTGATAAACCTATTATTATGAAAAGACTAACCATTCTTGCATTATTTATATTTACAAGCCTTTTTGTAAATGCTCAAATTGGAGTTTATAATGGCAAACCTCATTATATTATTCAAGCTATTAGAGAAGGTGTTCCAATTGGTACAATTGAGGTTGAACTTTATCCATCAATTGCACCTAAGCATGTTAGAAATTTTGATAGTTTAGTTTCACAAAATTTTTATGATACCACAGCATTTCATAGAGTAATACCAGGCTTTGTAATTCAAGGAGGCGATCCTAATTCAAGACATGGTCCGAGAAACACTTGGGGTTTTGGAAATGCTTCTCAAGTTGAAATTCCTGCAGAGTTTAATCCAATATCACATGTAAGAGGAGTTCTTTCTGCTGCTCGTGACAATAATATAAATTCTGCTAATTCTCAATTTTTCATTTGTCATGCTGCTGCTACTAGTTTGGATTTCAATTATACAGCATATGGTAAAGTTGTTTCAGGATTAGCTGTTGTAGATAATATTGTTGCCTCACCAAGAGACGCGAATGATGGGCCATTACAAAAAATCGAAATGTTTGTTACGCGCGGAACTGATGACCCAACTGCTGTTGCAGGTACTCCTGTTATCATTCAACCTGCAGATAATTTTATAGGTATTTCACCTACATATTTATTTAAATGGAATGCAGTACCAGGTGCATTAATTTATGATTTAGAATTTTCTGAGGATTCATTATTTCAAAATATTCTTGTAAAAAAATCAACTGCTGCATTATCTATTTCTGTTTCAGATTTAACAGAAGGGAAGGTAAAATATTATTGGAGAATGTTTGCAAATAATGGCGGTTTTAAAAGTGTGGCAACCTCAACTAGAAGTTTTTTAACTGGTGTGGAAGCACCAAGTTTAGTATTGCCAGCGAACTCATCAACTAGTTCAACAACATTAACTAATTTCAAATGGAATGCTGTTTCAGGAGCTGAAAGTTATCGAATTCAAGTAAGTACAACTCCAGCATTTACTACCTCTGCCATCAAATTAGATTCAACTGGAATATTGGGTGATTCCTTCCGATATAATTTTCCATTAGCCAATCGTAAGTATTATTGGAGAGTGTCTTCAGAAGTGAACCATGTATCAGGAACTAATTCTGCAGCTTTCTCATTTACAACCGGAAGTTTGGTAGGTATAAATGTTCAAGAAGTTTCGGTTTCGGTGTTTCCTAATCCTTCGATAAATGAAGTAACTTTTTGTTCAAATGAATTGACTCAACAAGTTGAGTTAAGAGTAATGGATGTTTTGGGCAAACTCGTCATATTTGAAAAGGCAAACACTAACAATCATTCTTTAAAAGTTAACCATAAATTAACTCCAGGAAAGTATTTTTATGAGATCAAGAATGGTGATAAATTACTTAAAGGCAATTTCCAAGTTGCGTTTTAGAATTACTTGTCCCTTCGTTTTCCTTTTTAATTATTGAACCAATGAATAATCAATCGGAATCTAAATCATCTAAATTTTCTTCTTACCAGGTATTGGTGATTGTAATTTTAGCTTTGACGCAATTTACTGTTGTCTTAGATTTCATGGTAATGTCACCTTTGGGTGATATGTTAATGAAATCAATGAATCTAACAACTACTCAATTTGGGTTAGCGGTTTCAAGTTATGCATTTAGTGCAGGTATTTCCGGATTATTAACTGCTGGCTTTGCTGATAAATATGATAGAAAAAAATTGCTTTTGTTTTTTTACATCGGATTTATTTTAGGAACCCTCATGTGTGGATTAGCCACGACTTACCAAATGTTAATAGTTGCAAGAATTGTAACTGGAATATTTGGTGGTGTGATTGGTTCAATTTCTTTAGCCATTGTTGCTGATTTATTTCCTCTAGAAAAAAGAGGAAGAGTAATGGGATTTCTTCAAATGGGTTTTGGTGCTAGCCAAGTTTTAGGAATACCAATTAGTTTATACATTGCAAATCATTGGAATTGGGAAGCACCATTTTTAATGATTGTTGGACTAGCATCAATTGTATGGTTATTGATAGTTGTAAAATTAAAACCAATCACTGAACATCTATTAATCAAATCAGACAAAAATGCTTTTTTACATTTATGGCATACCATTGCAAAAAGAGATTATCGAATAGGATTTTTATCAACTGCATTATTATCACTTGGCGGATTTATGATGATGCCTTGGGGAAGTGCATTTGCAATTAATAATTTGAAAGTTACTCAAGAGCAATTGCCTTTATTATTTATGATTGCAGGAGTAAGCACTTTAATCATCATGCCATTTATTGGAAAGTTAAGTGATAAATTCGATAAGTTTAAAGTATTTGCCATTGCATCATTATGGATGATGATTGTAGTTTTGATTTATACTAGTTTAACTCCAGTTCCTTTTTGGATTGTAATGCTAATGAACATTGTGATGATAATTGGTATCATGAGTAGAATGGTGCCAGCAATGGCATTAGCAACTGCTCTGCCTCAAATGCAAGATCGAGGAGCATTTATGAGTGTCAATTCTTCTTTACAACAAATGTCTGGTGGTGTTGCCGCAGCAATTGGAGGTATGGTAGTTTCTCAAAAAACTAAATTTAGTCCGCTTGAAAATTATGATACTTTGGGCTATTTAATTTCATTCATATTAATCTTGAATGTAATAATGGTGTATCGATTGAATTTAGTAGTGAAAAAACAAAACGCTGTTAGGGCAAACGCTTAAGTCCTGCTTTAGCTTTGCTTTCTATACTATTTTTGTATTCTTCATTCTTCATTTTTGTAGAGAGGTTATAATAGTATTTCGCCTTTGTATAATTCTTTTTCGATTCATAAATGAAACCTAGTTGCAAAGCAGAATTCGCAGCAAAATAATATGGCTGATCGAGGCCTTTACTAATAGTAGCTGTATAGAAAGTAATAGCTTGGTCGTCTTTATTTATTTGTTGATTGATTCTCCCCATTCTATATAAATATTCTAATTTATCTTTCGATAAAGGAAAGTTGTCCATCTTTTTTTCTTTTAGTAAAGCAAGCGCTTTATCATAGTAACCCCCATCAAAATACAGCCTTGCCTTTAATAAAGAAATGTCTGGAGCGTGTAATTGATTAGCTTGGTTTAAGGCATCTTTATCTTTTTCTGAAACAGCAAGCCCTCTTACTTTACATAAGGAAGTATAGGCGTTATACTTATCAATATTTCCCTTCAATAAATAAAACCAAGCAATTTTTAAATAAGTATCTTTTACATTAAATGATCCTGAATAATTCTTTAAATAATATTCAAAGTAATTAACAGCATCATCGTCAAATCGGCTCAGTTTTGATAAGCCCATTAAATAATCTAAATGGTAAAAAGGAATATATGCAGTAGACTTCGGTCGATGAGAAAGTAATTCTATAGCCTCATCAGTATGTCCTGTTCTTGTTGCTACAATTGAACGTATAAATACATTTAATAAGTTTGAAGATGGAATGTTGTCAGTGTTTTTCATGACAGTTTCAAAAACATTTTCTTTTCCTTCTGCACTCATCTGTATAAAACTTAAAAAGAAAATTGTTTCTTCAGTTAAATAGGAATAAGATGAAGTTGGAAGTTTTATTTTTAATTCTTCCAACATATTTATTCCTTGCTGAACATTTCCTTTTAAACCAATGGTTGAAAGCGCCCATTTATATTGGTCTGGAACCAACCCCACTAATCCATATAGTAAAGCGAAACTTTTTTTATTCGGTAAAAAGTCAGGGAATTTTTTTTGATTTTCTTCTAATTGTTTATATGCCTTTTGCAATTCATATGCTCCTGTTATGAATTCTTGATATTTAAATCGATTGATACAGCTTTGTAAGTTTATTTCAGCTTGAGCATAAAGATACCAAGGTGATTTATCATCATCATCTTGGATTAAATCAATTCTTGTAGATTTATTTACTTTAAAATTTTCGAAAGATTGATTGGTTTCAGATGTTAAAACTTTTAGAAAGTCAGCATAATTTTCAAGTAGTATTGGAATTTTATTACTTGGGTTGGTTTTTTTTTCAATCGCAATATAACCCAATCCTTCATTCACTTTTAATGACATGATAGACTTATATGCTTTGATGCAATTTTCGTTAAATGCAAATTTTGCTTCCGTGCTGAATGGTGCAAAAAATAACAATGCAATTAACTGAAGGCGGAATTTTGACATAAAAAAAACGACTCCATGAAGATAGGAATCGTTTTTTTAATATCAGTGTTAATTCTAAAATTTATGCTTCTACAACGTCTTTTACAAAACGATCGTCAACTAGAATTCTTCCGCAATGTTCGCAAACGATAATTTTTTTACCTTGGCGAATATCAGATTGTCTTTGTGGAGGAATTTGATTGAAACATCCTGAACATGAATCACGCTCAATAGTTACAACTGCTAAACCATTTTTTGCATTACTTCTTAATCTGTTATAAGCAATTAATAAGCGCTCTTCAATTAATTTCTCAGCCTTAGCTGCCTTTTTCATGAAGGACTCTTCTTCTTTTTCAGTTTCTTTAGTAATAACGTCTAATTCTCCTTTTTTCAAATCAAGATCTTTTCTGCGTTCATCTAAAGAAGTTTGAGCAGTTTCCAAAACTTTAGTTTTATTGCTAATCTCAAATGAATATTCTTTGATTTTTTTATCAGAAACTTGAATTTCTAAACCTTGAATTTCAATTTCTTTTGAAAGAGCCTCGTATTCACGGTTGTTTTTCACGTTATTTTGTTGCTCTTCGTATTTTTTTATAGAAGCATTTGATTGTTTGATTGTGTTTTTCTTGTTTACAATCTCATCTTCTAACTCATTAATTTCTTCTTTGATTTTGTGAATACGGGTTTCTAAACCTGCAACATCATCTTCAAGATCTGCTACTTCCATAGGTAATTCGCCTCTAACGATACGAATTTTATCGATTTCAGAGTGAATAGTTTGAAGTTCGTATAAAGCTTTTAATTTTTGTTCTACTGTTGCTTCCATCGTTCTTTATTAATCTGCCTTTTTAATAGTAAAATACTGGATTAGTATTAATTTTTGTTAAGGAGAGTGCAAATGTAGGAAATTTATTTTGAATTATTTCTAATAACAAATCCATCGTAAACTGCTCACTTTCATAGTGTCCAATGTCAGCAATCACAATTTTACCCTCCGAATCAAAGAATTGATGGTATTTGTAGTCGGCACTGATAAATAAATCTGCATTTTGGTTGATGGCATCATTTAATAAAAAGCTTCCAGAACCACCGCAAACCGCTATTTTTTTAATTGCTTTATTTAAATCTTGAGTATGTCTGATTACTTTCAAATTGAACTTTTCTTTTAATAATGCTAAAGCTTCATTTAAATTAATAGGATGATTGAGTTCTCCTATTAATCCTGATCCTACTTCTTCATTACTATTAACAATATTCATCAAATCATAAGCAACCTCTTCATAAGGGTGAATTTGTTTTAAAGTTTGAATAAGTTTTCCTTCTAAATGAATTGGGTAAATCACCTCTAATTTACTCTCTTGCTCAAAATGGCGTTCATCTAGCTTTCCAATAAAAGGTTTTGCATTTGGGCCTGCTTTAAAGGTGCCCTCTCCATTTGATGCAAAACTACATTCCGAATAATTGCCAATTTGTCCAGCCCCAACAGCAAAAAGGGCGTCTCTGATCACACCTAAATGATCATTTGGGCAATAAGTTATTAACTTCCTCAAAGTTTGTTTTTTAGGAGAAAGAATTTGACAATTTTCTAAACCAATACGATCAGCAATTGCCTTATTAACTCCATGTAAAACATTGTCTAAGTTGGTATGAATGGCATAAATCGCAATATTATGTTTAATAGCCTTCATTACCACTCGTTCAATATAGGTGCTTCCAGTAAATTTTTTCAAACCTGAAAAAACTATTGGGTGGTGGCTAATAATCAAATTAGCTCCTGTTGAAAATGCTTCATCAACTACCTGCTCGGTGCAATCTAAACTTATAATTCCTTTAACAACTTTTTGGTTAGGGTCACCTACAATAAGGCCTGAATTGTCATAGGATTCTTGGAAACTTAATGGAGCAACTTGAGCTAAATAATCGGTTATTTCTTTTAAGTGCATAACATTGAAATTGATTAATTATCTGTAAATGTGCGAAAAATAAAAAAATATCTATATTTATTGTATGATCAGCATAGCAGTTTATAATTTAAAAGGTGGAGTAGGTAAGACCGCTACCGCCGTAAATATGGCAGCATTAGCTGCTTCTGAAGGAGATAGAACCTTACTTTGGGATTTGGATCCACAAGGCTCAACGTCTTTTTATTATAGAGTGAAACCCAAAGTTAAAGGCGGAATAAAAAGTCTAATAGGTAGAAATTCAGAATTGCATGAAGCAATAAAAGAAACTGAATATGAGAATTTGGATTTAATACCAGCAGATTTATCGATAAGGAATATGGATATTCATTTAGATGAACACAAAGCTTCAAAGAAAAAATTAACTGAATCTTTTGCTGATTTATCTAATAGTTACGACACTCTTTTTATTGATGCGCCTCCAGGGATTTCTTTGCTTTCTGAAAATATTTTCCATGCCGCTGATTATATTTTAATGCCAATGATTCCTACCATATTATCCATCAGAAGTTATGATATGATACAGGAATTTTTCATTCAAAATAATTTAGACGCAAATAAAATTCTTGCATTCTTTTCAATGTATGATGGAAGAAAAAATATGCACAACGATATTGTTGAAGAATATTCAAAAAAGAAAAGAATCTTAAAAACCACAGTGCCATATTCTTCTGATGTTGAAAGGATGGGTTTATATGAAGCACCATTGGTTTCTTATTCCACTTATTCAAAAGCAGCAATGGCTTACCATGAATTATGGGCAGAAATCAAAAAGAAAATTTAGTTAAGATTTTATTTTTTTATCCCAATTTCTATTTGCTAAATAAACTCCAATTAAAATTGCAGCCATTCCAAATAGCTGTATAAAATTGATTGGCTCTCCATCAAGCACGCCCCAAAACAATGCCACAATTGGAATTAAATAAGTAACAGAAGAAGCATAAACAGGGTTGGTGAGTTGCACAAGTTTATTGAATAGTATTAATGAAATAGCAGTGCCGAATAAAGATAATACAACTACATAACCCAATGCATGCAATGCTTCCGGACTTGCAATTGTTTTTGAAATAAAATCAGTGTGTGCAAATAAATAATATCCGTATACTGGTCCAATTACTACTAAAGCCATTGATGAAATAGCAATAGCAGGTAATTCATGTAAATAAGATTTTATTAAATTAACACTCCATGCATAGCAAATTGTTGCGATGAAAATATAGCTACCATATTCATAATTTGTTTCAATAGTTCCATTTGATTTTAATACTATCAACACTACAGCTCCTACCATTCCCAACAACACACCTAAAATTTTTTGTGTGGAAAAATGTTGCTTGAAAAATGCTACAGCAACCACTAAGGTGAAAAGAGGAGTTAATGAATTCAACACACCAGCTGTTGAGCTATTTAATCTTGTTTGTGCAGTTGCAAAAAGAATAGAAGGTAATCCATTTCCTAACAAACCTACTAGAGTTATCATAAACCAAAATTTGGCTGGTACCTTTCTGAAGTTTTGAAAAGTTAAGGGCAATAAAAAAATAAAAGAAAAAAACATGCGCATTGTTGCAACTTGAGATGCACTGTATATCTTCAATCCGTTTTTCATCAAAATAAAAGAACTACCCCAAATAAGTGCGAGTAGTATTAATAGAAATAATGGAAATAAGTGTTTGAATTTTGACATGGTAGAAATTATGGAGCAAACTTAAAAATATATTTTCTTGTCTTAGTTAATTATTTCTATTTTTAAAAGATGAGCAGTTTTTTCGATACACCCATCGAATATTTGAAAGGTGTGGGGCCGGCCAAGGCGGATTTGTTAAAAAAGGAATTAGGTATTTATACCTTTCAAGATATGCTGCAACATTATCCATTCAGATATATTGATCGTACTAAATACTACAAAATTAATGAAGTAAGTGCAGATTTGCCATATATCCAGTTCGTTGGTAAACTAGTTAATAAAACTGTTTTAGGTGAAAGACAAGCAAAGCGTTTAATTGTTCAGTTTGAAGATCAAACAGGAATTATGGAATGTGTTTGGTTCCAAGGTTTAAAATGGGCCGAGAAAACATTAGTTATTGGATTAGAATATGTAATATTTGGCAAACCCAATTATTTTGGTTCGAAAGTAAATATCATTCATCCAGAATTGGAATTATTGTCTAACCACGATGCCTCTATTGCAACTGCTCTTCAACCAGTATATAATTCAACTGAAAAACTCAAAGCATTTTTTTTAGATAGCAAAGGTTTTTTAAAAATACAAAAGCAATTGTTGATGCTTGCTAAAAATGAAATAAGAGAGAACATACCTAGTTCAATTTTAGCGAAATATAAAATGCTACCAAGAGCTCAAGCAATTCAAGAAGTTCATTTTCCAAGCAATGCAAATTTATTGCAACGTGCAACTGCCAGACTAAAATTCGAAGAGCTTTTTTTAATTCAATTAAGATTATTAAAAACCAACAAAACAAGAAAGATAAAAACGAGAGGATATTTATTGCCTAAAGTTGGAGAACTTTTCAATCAGTTTTATAAAGATAAATTACCATTTGAATTAACAAACGCACAAAAAAGAGTAATCAAAGAAATTCGTACTGATACCATTTCAGGAATTCAAATGAATAGATTATTGCAAGGAGATGTAGGTAGTGGAAAAACCATTGTGGCATTACTAACAATGCTATTAGCTATTGATAATGGATTTCAATCTTGTTTGATGGCACCAACTGAAATACTTGCACAACAGCACTTTCAATCCTTGCAATCATTATTAGAAGGCTTGCCTGTTCAAGTAAAGTTGTTAACAGGTTCATCCAAATCAAAAGCACGTAAAGAGGTTCTGCATGAATTAGCTGAAGGTACATGTGAAATAATTATTGGTACTCATGCCTTAATTGAAGATTCAGTTGTTTTCAAAAATTTAGGGATGGTGATAATTGATGAACAGCATAGATTTGGAGTAGAACAGCGAGCAAAATTATGGAAGAAGAATGTGCAACCTCCACATGTATTAGTGATGACCGCAACTCCAATACCACGCACATTAGCAATGACTTTGTATGGTGATTTAGATGTTTCAGTAATTGATGAATTGCCTGTTGGAAGAATTCCAATTGAAACTATTCACCAGTATGATTCACAACGATTAAAATTAAATGGCTTCATCAAAAAAGAAATTGCAAAAGGACGGCAAGTATATATTGTATATCCATTAATAAAAGAATCAGAAAAATTAGATTTATTAGATTTAGAAGAAGGATATAATAGCATTGTGCGTGCATTCCCTCGTCCAGAATATCAAGTAAGTGTTGTACATGGGCAAATGAAACCAGCTGATAAAGAAATGGAAATGCAAAGGTTTGTAAAAGGGCTAACAAATATTATGGTTGCAACAACAGTAATTGAAGTTGGAGTGAATGTTCCCAATGCATCTATCATGGTTATTGAAAATGCAGAGCGATTTGGATTGTCTCAATTACATCAATTGAGAGGAAGAGTAGGTAGAGGTTCAGATCAATCTTATTGCATATTAATGTCGAGTGCAAAATTATCAAGTGACGCCAAAACCAGGATTCAAACTATGGTAAAAACAACAAATGGTTTCGAGATTTCTGAAATCGATTTACAATTGCGTGGACCTGGAGATTTGCAGGGAACACAGCAAAGTGGTATTTTGGACCTCCATATTGCTGATTTAGCAAAAGACCAAAGAATTTTGCAAGAAGCTAGAGTGTGCGCACAAGAATTAATGGATGAAGATGTTAATCTTGAAAAAGTAGAGAATAAAGTTTTAAAGGATTATTTGCAAATGAAAATAAGAAATCAAAGTTCATGGGATCAGATTTCATAAAATTAATTAAGAACAAAAATGGTATTTAGTAGTGCGCTTTTTTTATTTGGGTTCCTTCCAGTTTTTTTTCTTGTTTATTTCTTAATTGACCAGAAATACAAGAACCATTGCATTTTAGTATTTAGTTTTTTGTTCTATCAATGGGGTGCCCCAACATTTGTATACACTGTATTAGCTGTTACTTTCATTGATTTTTTTATTGTAAAATTAATGCATGAATCAGAAGGGAAGAAAAGAAAATGGCTACTTGTTTTATCTTTACTTCTCAATATTGGACTCTTATCCTATTTTAAATACGCGAATTTTTTTATTGAGAATGCCAATGAAGTGCTCAGTAAGTTTGGCATACATGAACTAGCATGGACCAAAGTAATATTGCCAATTGGTATTTCTTTCTTCGCTTTCGAAACGCTTACTTATGCTATTGATGTATATAGAAGAGTACATGCTCCATTGAAAAGTGTGTTGGATTATTATACTTATATTTTGCTTTTCCCTAAATTAATTGCTGGTCCAATTGTTCGTTTTCATGAAATTGCTGATCAAATAAATGATAGAAGTAAAGAGGACACTATAGATAATAAATTACTTGGTTTCTTTAGATTTATAATTGGTTTAGCGAAGAAAATATTAATCGCCAACGTAATGGCAAAAGTGGCGGATGAAAGTTTTGAAGTTGATCCAAATTTACTTAATCCTTATAATGCATGGATTGGAATTGTGGCTTATTCTTTCCAAATCTATTTTGATTTTTCTGGTTATTCAGATATGGCAATAGGATTAGGTAGAATGATGGGATTTAAATTCATTGAAAATTTCAACAATCCATATACATCTTCAAGCATTACTGAATTTTGGCGCAGATGGCATATGAGTTTAGGTAGATGGATGCGTGATTATTTATATGTTCCACTTGGTGGAAATAAAGTTTCAAAAAGCCGAATGTATCTAAACCTATGGATAGTTTTTGTTGTATCAGGTTTATGGCATGGGGCAGCTTGGAACTTTATTATTTGGGGAGCATTTCACGGACTCTTTTTAATTGCTGATAGGTTATTCTTATTGAATTTCTATAAAAAAGTTGGAAATATTGCAAGTATTATACTTACCTATTTTATTACTTTAATTGGTTGGGTTTTATTTAGGGCTGATTCATTAACGCATGCAGGAAATTATATTAAAAAGTTATTTCAATTTAACAATACGATTGACTTCCAATTTGAAAGCAACTATTTTTATTTCATGCTAATACTTGCATTGTTGTTCTCATTTGCTGCCGTGTTTAAAAGTGTTGAAAAGTGGCAACTGAAATTTTATGAAGGAGAATATAGCAACAAGGTTTTCTATGGAATGTCATTCGCAATGATTTGTTTATTTTTTCTCACATTGAGTTTTGTTCTAAGTTCAGGGTTTAATCCATTTATTTATTTTAGATTCTAAACTATGCAAAAAGCAAATCAATATTTTAAAAATGGAATCCTAATTATTTTGTTAGGATTGATTGCCATTCCTATCATCTTGTCTAAAATTAAAAAGCCAGAAGAGCTACCAATTTATGGTGCATTTGACATTAATGAAAAACCAATATTTTCAAAAGCAGATTATAAAGAAGGTGTTTATCAAGACAAGTATGCTAAATATTTTAATGATGCAATTCCATTTCGATCTTACTTTTTAAAATTTCACAATCAGTTTCAATTTTCATTGTTTAGAGAGGTTTACCTGGAAGAGACAGTAATTGGGAAGGAAGATTTTTTATATGAAAAAACATATTTAAATGAATTGAATGGGAAGCGATTTATTGGTGATGCAAAAATTCAAACGAATACTGACAGAATAAAGTTTATTCAAACAGAATTGAATAAACGAGGTAAGAATTTAATTGTAGTTTTTGCGCCAGGGAAGGCAAGCTTTTTCCCTGAATATATTCCTTCAAACTATTTAAAGAAAATCGGAACTAGTAACTATGAAGCTTATGTAAAGGCATATACAACTAATAAAATTAATTTTATTGATTTCTTAGCATATTTCAATAAAATTAAAATGAATTCAAAGTATCCATTGTATGGCAAGAATGGTATCCATTGGTCTGTATATGGAATGCATTTGGCTATGGATTCTTTAGTAAGGAATATGGAATTTTTGATTGGGAAAAGTATGCCTAAAAAGGTTTATAATAGTTTAGAAATTTCTGATACAGCTAGGTTTGTTGATAATGATTTAGAGAAAGGATTAAATTTATTATTACCATTAAATGATTTCAAGTTAGTTTACCCAAATGTAAGTTTCAAAGAATCTGGTTACCGACCAAATGTAATAGTAGTTTCAGATAGTTATTGGTGGGTAGTTCATAATGCTTTTATACCTCATAATCAGTTTAATAAATATCATTTTTTTTATTATAACAATTCCGTATATAATAAAGAATCAAATGAAAATTTAGTGATTTCTGAACCTTTGATAGATAATTTGCTAAAAGAGACAGATATTGTTTTATTGCTTTGTACAGAGGCTAATATGAATCATTTTCCATTTGGGTTTGATAAACAATTGGAGCGAGTTTTATCACATGATTATAACAAAAAAGTAAATAACTTAGAAATTTTAGTTAAAGAAAAAATTATTCAAATAAAGAATGACACAGTTTGGTATAAGTCAATACAAATTAAAGCAAAACAGAATAAGGTTTCAATTGAAACTCAATTAGAGAAAGATGCTAAATGGATGATTGAAAATGAATAAATTGGAGTTTGGCCATTTTTTTTGAGTTTAAAAATTATTTTATAAGGTGAATAAAACAATTTCAATTTGAAAATACCCCTTTTGGGTTATTTCATTTTTTTAAAACACTTAGCCCAAAATAAAGTTGTAAGTAATCAGATGAGACTAGTAGTTACCCGCCCATGGATGCATTCCATATTAATTCTTGCCGGATTGTATAATCTGACTTGGGGCTTTTTTGCTATTCTCGAACCTTCTTACTTTTTTGAGAATTTAAATCTGCAATTGCCCAATTATTTAATGATGTGGCAAGGAATTGGTTTAATTGAAATATTATTTGGGTTAGGGTACTTAATTGCAAGTAGAAAACCCTATAAGCATTGGGTGATTATTTTCTTAGGTTTTGTAACCAAATTAGCAGCTACCACAGGTTTTTTTTATTTTTTAGCTACTAATAAACTACCATTTAATTTACTGTATTTGGTTTTGGCAAATGATGCAATTTGGTTATTGCCTTTCTTTCTAATTCTTTTTCATGCATTTGATTTTATGCAAAGCAATAGAGAGCTTGAAGCTTATGATTTGCATCCAAGGAAATTGAAATCATTGGAATCAATTATTACAAGTGATGGAAAATCATTGCAACATTATTCTGATCAATGGCCCACGATGTTGATTTTTCTTAGACATTTTGGTTGTACTTTTTGTAGAGAATCTTTAAAAGAAATAGAAGCGAAAAGAGAATACATTGAAAATGAAGGGACAAAAATAATTCTGGTGCATATGGTGGATGAAGCCATGGCAAAAGAAATTACCCAACAATATCATTTGTCAGACTTGCCAAGAATTAGTGATCCAGATAAAAAAATATACAAAGCATTCGGACTCTTAAAAGGTAATTGGTTTCAACTCTTTGGTATCAATGTGGTAATTAGAGGTTTCATTGCTGGGTTCTTAAAGAGAAATTTACCTGGTCCTCCCATCGGCGATAGTTATCAAATGCCAGGTATTTTTGTAATTCATAAAGGAATGGTGATGCAAACATTTAAGCATACTACTGCAGCTGATAGGCCTGATTACATTGAGTTAGCGCACGTTCGTACAGAAGAATAGCTAAATTCCAATCCCCCAAAATCTTATACATTTAATAATTTCTAATTGACATTAGCCATCTGCTAATTCATTTTATATTTCTATTTTTGGCCCAAATAAGTTACTTTAGAATATGGCTAACCAACGTGGACCTATCTCTCAATTCATTGAGAAAAATTATTTACATTTTAATGCTGCTGCATTAGTTGATGCAGCAAAAGGTTATGAAACTCATTTACTAGAAGGTGGTAAAATGATGATTACCCTTGCAGGTGCTATGAGTACAGCTGAAATGGGAATTTCATTGGCAGAAATGATCAGACAAGGGAAAGTAGATATCATTTCTTGTACAGGTGCCAACTTGGAAGAAGATATCATGAATTTGGTTGCTCATAATAGTTATAAAAGAGTTCCAAATTACCGTGATTTAAGTCCACAAGATGAGTGGGATTTATTAGAACAAGGATTCAATAGAGTTACAGATACTTGTATTCCTGAAGAAGAAGCATTTAGAAGAATTCAAAAACACATTGTTAATCAATGGAAAACTGCAGAAGAAAAAGGGGAACGCTATTTTCCACATGAGTACATGTATAAAATGCTTTTAGCTAAAGACATGGAGCCGTATTATGAAATAGATCCTAAAAATTCATGGATGCTAGCAGCCGCTGAAAGGAACTTGCCAATCATAGTACCAGGTTGGGAAGATTCAACAATGGGAAATATTTTCGCTTCCTATTGTATTAAACAAGAATTAAAAGCATCCACTATGAAATCAGGTATTGAATACATGATTTATTTAAGTGAATGGTACAGAGCTAATTCAAGTGGTAAAGGTGTAGGCTTTTTTCAAATTGGTGGAGGAATTGCAGGAGATTTTCCAATATGTGTTGTTCCAATGATGTATCAAGATTTAGAATGGCATGATGTTCCATTTTGGAGTTATTTCTGTCAAATATCTGATTCCACTACTTCCTATGGTTCTTATTCAGGTGCTGTACCGAATGAAAAAATCACATGGGGTAAATTAGATATTCAAACACCCAAATTTATTATTGAATCGGATGCAACTATTGTTGCACCTCTTATTTTTGCTTGGTTATTAGGTCAATAAAATAGGATTAGCAGGTTAATTATCTAAATAAAATATTTTTTTTATTTAGAATCATTCGAAATAATATATAATGTCAGCTATATGTCATTCTAATGAAATAATATTCTATTTTTGCCACTCTAAATATGTCCTTTAAACTATCAATAGGGCTATTTGGGGATTAACTGTTTGTTTAATTCGAACAATTTTTTTTCATAAGATATTAATTATCAACTGATATGGGTTTTAATTTCTCGTTAACAAAAAATCACTCATTCAAAGCAATCTTAATGCTGTTTATTGCACTCTCGAGCTTTTCTTTTGCTTCAGCACAAGATATTACAGCTGGAGAAACTCTTTACAAAGCCAATTGTACTTCATGTCATGCTATTGACAGAAAAGTTGTAGGGCCTGCTTTGAAAGATGTCATCGACGTAAAGGATGAGGCTTGGATGATTAAATGGATTAAGAATTCTCAATCTTTAGTGAAAGCAGGTGATCCTGATGCAGTAAAGATTTTCAATGAGTACAATCAATCTATAATGAGTTCATTTCCTCAGTTATCTGATGATGATGCAAAAAACATCATTGCCTTTGTAAAAGCTGAGCGCGATAAACCAAAAGCTGCGCCTGTTGCCGCTGCTGGTGGTGCTGCTGCAACTGATGGTTCAGCAGTTAATAGTTATACAATTGTAGGATTAGGAATTCTAATTGTTGTTTTAATTTTGGTGATTGTTGTTTTAAACAGAGTCATAGGTTCATTAGAAAAATTAATTCGTGCAAACAACGGTGAAGTTTTAGATACTTTAATAAAAGTAGCTAAAGAAAAAATTTCAACATTCAAATGGATTCTTCAAAATAAGAAAAAAGTATTTTTTGCTGGAATGTTATTCTTTATTGTATTTAGTGTTTGGGGATGGGATCAAATGTGGAATATCAATGTCAATACAGGATATCAACCAACACAACCAATTGCATTCTCACATGAGTTACATGCAGGTATTAATCAAATCAATTGTCAATATTGTCACTCAGGTGCATTTAAGTCTAAAAATGCAAGTATACCATCACTAAATGTTTGTATGAACTGTCATAATTATGTTCAAGCAACAGAAAAATACAATGGTGAAATCTCTCCTGAAATTTCAAAAATTTATAAAGCCTTAGATTATAATCCTGAGACAAGAGTTTATGGAGAAAATCCAAAACCTATTGAATGGGTTAGAATACATAACCTACCTGACTTTGCATATTTCAATCATTCACAACACGTAAAAGTTGCTGGTTTGGCTTGTCAACAATGTCATGGTCCGGTTCAAGCAATGAAAGAAGTTTATCAGTTCTCTCCATTAACAATGGGATGGTGTATCAATTGCCATAAAACAACTGAAGTGAATTCTAAAGGGAATGCATACTATGATCAAATACTTGCTGCACACGAGGAGATTAAAAAAGGAAAGAAAGTTACAGCAGCAATGTTAGGTGGATTAGAGTGTGTTAAATGTCATTACTAATTATAAATTTTAGATCAACTTATATCGTCATATAAATGATGGAAAATAACGAGAAAAAATATTGGAAAGGTTTAGAGGAGTTGCATGCAAGTCCTGAATTTGTTAAACACAAAAGCAATGAATTTGCTGAACAACTTCCAATTGATGAATTATTAACTGATTCGAAAGTCAATAGTCCAACACCGAGAAGAGATTTCTTGAAAGCGTTAGGATTTGGTATGGGTGCAGTTGCATTGGCCGCTTGTAATGAAGCTCCAGTTCGCAAAGCAATTCCATATTTAATCAAACCTGAAGAAATTGTTCCTGGTATACCTAATTATTATACTTCAAACTATAATGGACTTGGTGTATTGGTAAAAACTCGTGAAGGTCGTCCAATTAAAATTGAAGGAAATCCAAATGACCCAATTACAATGGGTGGAACTGATGCTGAAGCACAAGCTTCTGTGTTAGATTTGTATGATACTTCAAGATTGAAAAATCCTGTATTAAAAGGAAATGATTCAACTTGGGCTGATGTAGATAAATTTGTAAAAACATCATTAACTGAAATTGCTGCAAAAGGTTCAGCTATTCGTTTTTTAAGTTCAACTATTTTATCTCCATCAACTAAATCTGTAATTGCTGAATTCAGTTTAAAATATCCAAATACTAAACACATTACTTTTGATGCTTCTTCTTATTCTGGTATAATCAATGCCAATAAGAATAGTTTTGATGTTGCTGGTTTACCATCCTACAATTTCGAACAAGCTGAAGTAATTGTAAGTTTTGGTGCTGACTTTTTAGCTACTTGGATTTCACCAATTGAATTCACAAAACAATACGTTAAAAACCGTAATCATAAAAGCTTAGAAGGAAAGAAAATGTCGCGTCATATTCAGTTTGAAACTGGATTGAGTGTTACAGGAACCAATGCAGATGATCGTATTGCTCACAAACCTTCTCAACAAGGATTAGCTGTAATTGCATTGTACAATGCAGTTGCTAGCTTAGCAGGTTTAGCTAAAGTTGCTTCTTCTGAATTAGCATTTTCTAAAAAAATAGAAGAAACTGCAAAAGAATTATGGGCAGCTAAAGGAAAATCATTAGTTGTTTGCGGATCAAATGATGTATCAGTTCAAGTTGTTGTTAATGCAATCAATGCAGCATTAGGAAATTATGGAACTACAATTGATTTAGATAATTTATCATTTCAAAAACAAGGTAATGATGCAGAAATGCAAGACCTGTTAAATGAGATGAATGCTGGAAAAGTAGATGCATTATTTTTATTGAATGCAAATCCATCATACAATTATGCAAATGCTGCAGAATTTACTGAAGCATTGAAAAAAGTAAAATTAAAAGTATCTTTTTCAGATAGAGCAGATGAAACTGCTGCAAATTGCGATGTAATTGCAATTGATAATCACTACTTAGAATCTTGGGGTGATATATCTGCTAAAAAAGGAGTTTATTCAATTGTACAACCAACAATTTCTCCGGTTTATAACTCAAGACAAGCTCAACAATCATTATTAAATTGGTCAGATAATACTACCGAGTATTATACTTATTTAACTAATTATTGGGAGAAAAATATTTACCCACAAGCTGGTGCTGGACAAAGTTTCAGAGATTTCTGGGAAACATCTTTACAAAAAGGTGTTGTCATAACAGCAAAGCAAACAGCAAAAAGTTATTCATTCAGCAAAGATTTATCTGCAGTAGTAAATACAATCAAAAATGCTTCGAAATCAACAGGAAAAGTTGAGTTAGCAATTTATGAAAGTATAGCTATTCGCGATGGTCGCCATTCAAATAATCCATGGTTACAAGAAATGCCAGATCCGGTATCAAAAGTAACTTGGGATAATTATGCTGCCATTAATCCATTATTTGCAAAAGAAATTGGATTGGCTGAAAATGATATGCTTGAAGTAAAATCAGGTTCAGTTTCTGCAAAACTTCCAGTATTAATGCAACCAGGTCAAGCAATGGGTACAATATCTGTTGCTATTGGTTATGGTAGAACAGCAGCTGGTAAAGCAGGTTCAAACGTAGGTGTGAATATTTATCCTTTTGTTTCATTTATTAATGGAACATTGCAATATCAAAATACTTCAGTTGAAGTTGTTAAAGCAGATGGAACTTATGAATTAGCTCAAACACAAACGCATCATACAATTGAAGGTCGTGATATTATTCAAGAAAAAACCTTGAAAGAATATTCAACTAAAGAAGAAAAAGAGCACGGACATTCAGAAGAAGGTGGCGAAGATAAACACGCAGATCTTTGGACAGCTTACAAGAAAAATGGTCATCACCATTGGGCAATGACTATCGACTTAAATGCTTGTACTGGTTGTGGAGCTTGTGTTGTAGCATGTAATGCAGAAAACAATGTACCAGTAGTTGGTCGTGATGAAGTTCGCCGACGTAGAGAAATGCATTGGTTACGTATCGACCGTTATTATACTTTCGAAAACAACGCTGGTGAAGAAATTACAAAAGAAAGAGAATACGACAAAGTTGATAATTACGAGAATGTAAAAGTAGTTCATCAACCAATGTTATGTCAACATTGTGATCATGCACCTTGTGAAACAGTTTGCCCAGTATTAGCTACTATGCATTCATCAGAAGGCTTAAATCAAATGGCATATAACCGTTGTGTTGGAACTCGTTACTGTGCAAATAACTGTCCATACAAAGTACGTCGTTTCAACTGGTTCAACTATTGGAATGATGATCGTTTCAGCAACTTCTTGCATAATGAAGCAGCATATTTAGCATTAAACCCAGATGTTACTACTCGTTTCAGAGGAGTAATGGAAAAATGTTCATTCTGTGCACAACGTATTCAAGCTGGAAAATTAAAAGCTAAAATTGAAAGCCGTCCATTAAAAGATGGTGATGTAGTTACTGCATGTCAACAAGGTTGCCCAGCTAATGCAATTGTATTTGGTGATGTTAATGATCCAAACAGTGAAGTATCAAAATTAATGAAGACTGATAGAACTTATTTTGTTTTAGAAGAAATCAACGTACAACCAGGAATTGGTTATATGACAAAAGTTAGAAACACAATTGAAGCTTAAATAAAAGGATAAATTTATATCGTATGTCATCACACAGCGAATCAATAATAAGGGAACCATTAATTACTGGTAAAGCAATTTCCTATAATCAAATTACGGAAGATGTTTGTAGACCAGTTGAAAAGATGCCAGGTAAAGCTTGGTGGATTGGTTTCAGTATCGCAGTTGCCGCATTAATTTTGTGGTTAGTTGCCGTTAGTTATACTTTTTGGAATGGTATCGGCGCCTGGGGTTTGAATAAAACCGTTGGATGGGCTTGGGACATTACCAACTTCGTATGGTGGGTAGGTATCGGTCATGCCGGAACTTTAATCTCAGCAATTTTATTGTTGTTCCGTCAGAACTGGAGAAATTCTATCAACCGTTCGGCAGAAGCAATGACCATTTTTGCCGTAATTTGTGCAGCATCATTTATTGTTGCTCACATGGGACGTCCTTGGGTTGCTTATTGGCCTTTACCCTTACCGAATCAATTCGGTTCTTTATGGGTGAATTTTAATTCTCCATTAGTTTGGGACGTTTTTGCAATTTCAACTTACTTCTCTGTATCACTAGTGTTTTGGTATACTGGTTTGTTACCAGATATTGCAACCATTCGTGATAGAGCAAATGGTTTAAGAAAAAGAATTTATTCAATCATGTCATTTGGTTGGAATGGTTCTGTAAAAACTTGGCAACGATTTGAAACAGTATCTTTAATACTAGCTGGTGTTTCAACGCCTTTAGTACTTTCAGTTCATACTATTGTATCATTCGACTTTGCAACGTCGGTTATACCAGGTTGGCATACAACTATCTTCCCTCCATATTTCGTGGCAGGTGCAATTTTTTCAGGATTTGCAATGGTATTAACATTATTGTTAATTGCTAGAAAAGTTTTAGGCTTTGAAAATTATATTACCATGAGCCATATTGAATCAATGAATAAAATCATTATTCTAACTGGTTCAATTGTAGGGGTAGCTTATGGTACTGAGTTTTTTATTGCTTGGTATTCAGGAGTAGAATATGAACAATATGCATTTATCAATAGAGCTACCGGTCCATACTGGTGGGCATACTGGTCAATGATTACTTGTAACGTAATTTCACCACAACTTTTCTGGTTTAGAAAAATCAGAACAAGTGTTACTGCAACATGGATTATTTCCATTTTCGTTAACATTGGAATGTGGTTCGAACGTTTTGTAATTATTGTTACTTCTTTACATAGAGATTACTTACCATCAAGTTGGGCAATGTTCTATCCTACTTGGGTTGATGTAAGTATTTTCATTGGTTCATTAGGTTTATTCTTCACTTTATTCTTATTATTTATTAGAGTATTGCCAGCAATTGCAATGGCAGAAGTGAAATTATTATTGAAAGGTTCAAGCGAACAATCGAAACGTAAATTATTAGCAAGCGGTCATGTTGAATTACCTCAAGGCTTTGATGGCAGTTTAGTTATAGCTACTACTACAACATTAACTAACGAAACGAAAAAAGATGAGTAAGGTAAAGTATATTTTAGGACATTTCGATGATCCCGAAGTGTTGATGTCGGGAATCGATAAATTGCAAAAGGGCAATATTTCTATTTATGATGTATTTACTCCTTTTCCAATTCACGGTATTGAAAATAAATTAGGAATTAAAAGATCTAGATTGCCAATTGCTGCTTTCTGTTTTGGTATCACCGGAACATTGACTGCATTTATCATGATATATTATATGTTGGTTATTGACTGGCCTATGAATATTGGTGGTAAACCTGCATTTGCATTCCCTGATTTTATTCCAATCATGTTTGAAGTAACCGTTTTGTTTTGCGCATTTGGAATGGTGTTTACATTTTTCTATGCTAATCACTTATTCCCAGGTAGAGCACCACGTGTGATGGATTTAAGAGCAACCGATGACCGATTTGTAATCGCAATCGATGCAAATACAAATGATATTAATACAGTTGACTCTCTTCTTAAAGAAGCGGGTGCAGTTGAAATCAAGCATAATGAAAGAAAATACATTAGTTATGATGAAGAATAGTTTTAGGATTTTCACAATCGCTTTAGTCACCTTATTAACTATAGGTTCACTATCTTCTTGTTACCATAGTAAGAAAAATCCGGGGTATGAGTATGCTCCGAATATGTACTATCCATTAGCTTACAACCCTGATCAAGAAAATGCAAATTTCAAGGATGGGAAGTCAGCACAAAATCCTGTGGAAGGAACAATTCCTATGGGTTGGAAAAAGTTTCACTATGAAAATAGTTTAGCTGGATATGAGGCAGCAAGCAATGAGTTAGTAAATCCATATGCCAATGACACTTTAGCTTTAGCTGAAGGGAAAGTATTGTATGCTAATTTTTGTACACAATGTCATGGTTTAGAAGGAAAAGCTGATGGAGCAATAGTGGTAGCTGGGAAATTCCCACCTCCACCTTCATACTCAACAGGTACCTCATCTCGCGGTGGGTCAATGAAAGATTTAACTGACGGAAAGATATTTCATACAATTACTTATGGTGTAAATCTAATGGGAGCTCATGCCTCTCAATTATCTCCAGAAGAAAGATGGAAAATCGTTCTTTATGTTCACGAATTACAAAAATTACAATAATCCTTAAGATAAACTGATGGCAAATTTCGATTTAACTCAGAAATATGAATTTTCAGCTAGTGCAAAACGCTGGACTTTAATCATGATTTTGATAGGTGTTGCAGCAATTGCATTTGGTTTCCTAACCGGACATGCAGAACGCACTTACTTAAACTTATTGCTGAATAGCTACTATATGACTGGCATTTGTTTGGCTGGCTTATTTTTTGTAGCCGTACAATATGTAGCTAACGCTGGATGGTCTTCATCTTTAATTAGAATACCTTCTGCATTTAGTTCAATATTACCTTATGCAGGTTTGATATTAGTTGTGGTTGTAGTTGGTGGTTTATTTTCACATAACTTATATCATCACTGGTCTGATCCATCATTCACTGATATTACAAGTCCAAAATATGATAAATTAATTGCAGGTAAATCAGGATATTTAAATATTCCATTTTTTATCACACGTATCGTTGGCTTCCTTATCATCTGGTCGCTGTTCATGCGTGCTCTTAGAAAATATTCTATCAATGAAGATTTAGTTGGTGGATTAATTAATCACAATAAGAGCATTAAAATTTCTGCTATCTTTTTGGTGGTGTTTGGTTTTTCATCTGCAATATTTGCATTTGATATTGTAATGTCTTTAGAAGCTCATTGGTTCTCAACCATGTTTGCTTGGTATAACTTTGCAGCTATGTGGGTTTGTGGTTTGTCAACTATTGCATTAACTCTGATTTTATTAAAAGAAAAAGGATATTTTGCTTGGGTGAATGATAGTCATCTTCATGATTTAGGAAAATTCATATTTGCCTTTTCAATATTCTGGACTTATGTATGGTTCTCTCAATTTCTTTTGATTTATTATGCTAACCTTCCCGAAGAAGTAATTTATTTCAAAAGAAGATGGACTGACCATTATTTCATGTGGTTTTGTTTAAATATCATTATCAACTTTGCAGCACCAGTATTAATCTTAATGACACGTGATGCAAAAAGAAACTTCAAAATAATGAAAGTTTTAACCATCATTATTTTATGTGGTCACTGGTTAGATTATTATATGATGATCATGCCAGGTACTTTAGGTGAAGAAAGCGGTTTCGGAATTATTGAAGTAGGTACAACAATTGGATTTATAGGAACATTTGCATTCTTAATGTTGACTTCATTAAGTAAACTTCCTTTGACTCCAAAAAATCATCCTTATTTACAAGAAAGCTTACATCACGAAATTTAACATATAAACGATTTTACTTTGATTATCAATCGTATGAATAAGAATATAGTTCATTATTTAAAATCATCATCTAAATCCATTTTCGGTTTGGTATTAATGATGATCATATCCACTCTTGCTATTGCACAAGACGCTACAACATTGGCTGCTGCTGAAGAGCCAAAAGAATTGGGTATTGGATTTTGGTTTTATTTGTTATTATTAATAGCAGGTATTCTAGTTTTTGCAGTTATCAATAAAACGATAAAAGCATTAGAGTTAACACAAGAGTTAAACGGAAAGAAACCAGTTAATACTTACAATAAATTGAATGGTATTTTCTTTATTGTTTTCTTGTTAGGGTTTTTAGGATTAATTGCATGGGAATTTAATACTCATGGACGTCAATTATTACCTGAAGCAGCTTCAGAACATGGTGTTGTGGTTGATAATCTTTTCAACATTACTTTAATTGTAACAGGAATCGTTTTTGTATTAACACATATTTTACTATTCTATTTTTCATTCAAATATAAAGGCAAAGAAAAAAAGCAAGCTTATTTCTATCCTCATAATGATAAGTTAGAAGTTTATTGGACAATCATTCCAGCAATTGTATTAGCAGTTTTAGTATTGTCAGGTTGGAAGGCTTGGACTAATATCACTAAACCTGCACCAAAAGAATCATTAGTGATCGATGTTACTGGAAAGCAATTTGCATGGATTGTTCGTTACCCAGGTAATGATAATACATTAGGTTCTAAAGCATTTAAACTAGTGAACGATGTGAATGAAACGGGTGTAGATTTTAATGATAAAAATGCAACTGATGATTTATTAGTAAATGAAATTTATTTACCTGTAAACAAACCAGTAAAATTTAATTTCAACGCAAGAGATGTAATTCATTCAGCCTATATGCCTCACTTCCGAGTGCAAATGAATTGTGTACCAGGGATGCCAACTACATTTTGGTTTACTCCTCGAACTACAACTGAAGAAATGCGTACCAAAACCAATGACCCTAAATTTGACTATTTAATTTTGTGCGCTAAAATTTGTGGTAGTGCACATTATAATATGCAAATGAAAATTGTGGTTGTTTCTGACGCAGAATACAAAACCTGGTTAACTACTAAGAAACCATTTTACACAGAAGATATTGCGAAACAAATTCAAGAAGCAGAAGCCAGTAAAATGAAAGCTGCAGAAGAAAAATTAGCAATGAATTAAGGATAGAATAAAAAAAATTTAGATAGATTTTTTATGTCAACTCAAGCTTTACATCAAACTGATTCACACACTCACGATGCTCATCATGAACATCACGAAGAGACTTTCATATCGAAATATGTGTTCAGTATGGACCATAAAATGATTGCAAAACAATTCCTTATCACCGGGATTATAATGGCAGTTATTGGAATGGTACTTTCTATATTATTTAGAATACAATTAGGTTGGCCGGACCAATCTTTCCCTTTCTTAGAAAGAATCCTAGGTAAATGGGCTGTTGGTGGTCGTATAGATCCATCATTCTATATGTCAATGGTAACTATCCATGGTACCATCATGGTGTTCTTTGTATTAACTGCAGGACTAAGTGGTACATTTAGTAATTTATTGATTCCATTGCAAGTTGGAGCTCGTGACATGGCATCGCCATTCCTAAATATGTTATCCTATTGGTTCTTTTTCTCCTCTAGTGTTATCATGACCATTTCATTATTAATTGAATCTGGTCCTGCTTCTGGTGGGTGGACAATTTACCCTCCTTTATCAGCTATACCTAAAGCAATGCCCGGCTCAGGTTTGGGTATGACCCTTTGGCTAATATCTATGGCTTTGTTTGTTGGCTCATCATTAATGGGTGGTATCAACTATATCAGTACAGTTTTAAATATGCGTACTAGAGGAATGTCAATGACTAAAATGCCTTTAACAATTTGGGCGTTTTTATTAACTGCAGTTCTTGGTGTATTGTCTTTCCCTGTTTTACTTGCAGGTGTATTATTATTAATTTTTGATAGAAGTTTTGGAACAAGTTTTTACTTATCAGATATTTTCATAGGTGGTGAAGCACTTCCAAATCATGGAGGTAGTCCAGTATTGTTCCAGCATTTATTTTGGTTCCTTGGTCACCCCGAAGTATATATTATTATCATGCCTGCCTTAGGTATTAGTTCTGAGATTATTGCAACCAATGCACGTAAACCAATTTTCGGTTATCGCGCTATGATTATCTCTTTAATTGGAATTGCATTCCTTTCGTTTATTGTTTGGGGACATCATATGTTCATCACCGGTATGAATCCATTCTTAGGTTCGGTGTTCATGTTTACTACACTAATTATTGCAGTTCCTTCAGCAGTAAAAACATTCAACTATTTAGCAACTCTTTGGAGAGGTAATATCCAATTTACTCCAGCTATGTTATTCGCTATCGGATTAGTTTCTTTGTTTATTACTGGTGGTTTAACTGGAATTTTCTTAGGGAATGCTTCGTTAGATATTAACTTACATGATACTTACTTTGTTGTTGCCCATTTCCATATTGTAATGGGTAGTGCAGCAATGTTTGGTATGTTCGCTGGAATTTACCATTGGTATCCGCGCTTGTTCGGAAAAATGATGAGTGAACGTTTAGGATATTTCCATTTCTGGTTAACATTCATCGGCGTTTATTGTGTATTTTTCCCGATGCATTTTATGGGCCTAGATGGTGTGCCTAGAAGATATTATGCTTTCACAAGTTTTGATTTCATGAGTGAGTGGATGGCTGTGAACAGATTCATCAGTATCGCAGCAATTTTATCATCAATTGCTCAATTGATATTCTTATACAATTTCTTTAGCAGCATATTTAAGGGTAAAAAAGCTCCACAAAATCCATGGAACTCTAATACTTTAGAATGGACAGCACCTGTTGAGCATATGCATGGAAACTGGCCAGGAGAAATTCCTCCTGTTTACAGATGGCCATATGATTATAGCAAACCTGGACATCATGAAGATTTCATTCCTCAGAATGTACCATTTTCACAAACCATGTCTTCAAATTTACCAGTAGATTTTGGAGTGAATGATCATAGTCATGCTCCTAAAAAAGCTGAAGATATTTCAGAAAACTAATTTGAATAAAATGGATAGTACCGCTTATGTGTCGGGTTATTCATCAAAGGAAAAGAGATTTTTAAAATTTACTTTTTATACAATTTGTTCTTTGTTTCTTTTGATTCTTGCAGGTGGTGTAGTTAGAAGCACTGGTTCTGGTATGGGTTGCCCTGATTGGCCAAAATGTTTTAACCAATGGGTTCCACCTACTCAAGTATCACAATTGCCAGCAGACTATCAAGAAGTTTATGTAGCAAAAAGATTAGCGAAAAATAATCGTTTTGCAAAATTACTAGATGGCTTAGGTTATTCTCACTTAGCAAATCAAGTAAGAAGTGATCAAAGCATTTTGAAATCTGAAGCATTTAATGTTTGGAATACTTATACAGAGTATATTAACAGATTGATTGGCGCATTAACAGGTTTTCTAATGCTTGCAATGACTTACAGTGCATTCAGTATTAGAAAAAGTAATCGCTCCACATTTGTTTTAAGTATGATTGCATTGATATTGGTTGTTGTTCAAGCCTGGATAGGATCTTGGGTAGTTTCAACTAATTTATTATCATGGGTTATTACTGTTCATATGGTCTTAGCTTTAATAATACTCGCTTTAGTTATTGTTGCGTATAGTAAAATAAAATACAGGTATTTAGAAGTTGCAAAACTTTCTATATCTAAATTAAGATTAGCAGAAACCGCCGCGTGGGCGTGTATAGTTTTGACATTTATTCAAATTGTTTTTGGTACTGAATTGCGCGAAGCAATTGATAAGTATGCTGCATTTTGGAACCATAGTAATAGAGGTGCATGGGTAAAATTGTCTGGAGATTTATTTATTATCCATAGAAGTTTCTCCATCATTTTAGTTTTGAGTGCTGTGTTTTGCACCTGGTATATTAATACTCATTTTGGAGTAATTAAAAGATTAAAGCGTTTTGCAAATGCTTCAATTTTCTTCTTATTCCTACAAATAATTACAGGAGTTGTATTAGCCTACTTTGCTTTGCCTCCTGCATTTCAAACATTACATCTAGTAATTGCAAGCTTTTTAATAGGAGCACA
Organism: Sphingobacteriaceae bacterium; assembly: GCA_965279595.1. Classification (GTDB taxonomy): domain Bacteria; phylum Bacteroidota; class Bacteroidia; order Sphingobacteriales; family Sphingobacteriaceae; genus CAIKLP01. Next base: position 668,458 of record OZ257246.1, on the reverse strand, counting down.
AGTAATGCAAATTGTAATGATTACCATTTATAAAAGAAGTATCGCATTAGAATTAATAAGTTAAGTGTTAACAAAAGAAATAAATACAGAATCAATAGGACTAAAAGCAAAATTTGCTGATTATGTGCAATTGCTAAAATTACGATTAACAATGTTAGTTGTATTTTCTGCCGCAATAACATTTGCATATGCTGCAAAAGGAAGTTTGGTTTGGTCTGATTTATTTTTAATGATTTTGGGTGGATTTTTGACAACTGGTTCTGCAAATAGTTTGAATCAAATAATCGAAAAGGAAAGTGATAAATTAATGCACCGAACAAATAATCGCCCAATTCCAACCGAGCGATTGAGTGTGAATGAAGCATTACTAATTTCTATTTTAATGGGAATTGCAGGTGTAACTATTTTAACGCTTTGTTTTAATTTAATTACAGGTGTATTAGGATTATTCTCCATTATTGTTTACGCATTTATTTATACCCCTTTAAAACAAAAAACATCTTTCGCAGTATTTGTTGGTGCCATTGCAGGAGCTATGCCACCTCTATTAGGTTATGTAGCATATGCAAACAAGTTCGGATTTGAACCAGGTATTATGTTTGCTATCCAGTTTATTTGGCAGTTCCCACACTTCTGGGCAGTAGCTTGGGTTTTAGACGATGATTACAAACGTGCAAATATGTATTTACTTCCTTCTCGTGATGGAAGAAATAAAAATTCTGCATTTCAAATTATGCTTTATGCATTGATATTAATTCCAGTTAGTTTATTGCCTTTGAAATTTGGTATGGCCGGAAATACATTAGGAATAATTTCAGTATTAGTTGGCTTAGCATTTTTTATGCAATCTGTTAAACTTTATAGAGAGTGCACAGTTAAAGCTGCAAAAGAACTAATGTTTGGTTCATTCCTTTATTTACCAATTGTACAAATTACTTTACTTATTGATAAGTTATAATTAAATGGTTATAGATACAAAAATAGAACAAGATAGATTGAATACTCGTCCAGTGAAATTTGTGATGTGGTTATTCGTATTGAGTTCTGTGATGCTTTTTGCAGGTATCACCAGTGCCTACATTGTTCGACATGCAGAAGGGAATTGGAAAATATTTGATCTTCCAACGTATTTCTATTATACTTCTATAATTATTGTTTTAAGTAGTGCAACTATGCATTATTCATTAATTCAAGCAAGAAAATTTAATTTACAAGCCCAAAAAATTGGACTTTGGATTACTTTCCTCTTAGGTGTTGCATTTTTATTCGGACAGTTTTTAGCTTGGAAAGAGTTGGTAGCAAACCAGATTTTTTTCACAGGCAATCCATCTGAATCATTTTTATACGTAATTTCAGGCTTCCATGCTGCCCATATCATAGCTGGAGTAATTTTTATATTAGCTGCAATTGTTCGCGTTTATAGTAAAACAAGTCAAGCAAAGAATATATTCCGAATGGAATTATGTTCGATTTTTTGGCATTTTATTGACATTTTGTGGATATATTTGTTCGTGTTTTTATTAGTAAATAGATAGTATTTTATACAGATGACGACTAACACTTCTCAACTCGACGAGATTAAAACAACACCTTGGAATGGTGGTCGATCTCCATTTAATGTGGAGTATGGCAAAATGATGATGTGGTTCTTCCTACTTTCGGATGCATTCACATTTTCCGCTTTACTAATTGCTTATGGAGCATTGCGTTTCAGTAGCGTATCTTGGCCAGATCCAGATGAAGTATTTCAATCTATGCCTGGCGTAGAAGGTGGTGCCCCACTTGTTTTCGTAGGTATCATGACTTTCATTTTGATTATGAGTTCTGTAACCATGGTATTAGCCGTTGAAGCAGGACATCGTAAAGCAAAATCAGAAGTTTCTAAATGGATGATTTGGACGATCATTGGTGGACTTGCATTTTTAGGTTGTCAAGCTTGGGAATGGACTCACTTACACCATGAAGGTGCTTGGTGGGGAGCAAATCCCTTCTTGAATGCTGATGGAACTGTTGCTTCAACTAATTTTACAAATCTGTTTTTTACAATTACTGGTTTCCATGGTTTCCATGTATTCAGTGGCGTGGTAATTAATGTGATTATTTGGATCAATGTTTTATCAGGAACTTACGAACGAAGAGGCCATTATGATATGATCGAAAAAGTTGGTTTATACTGGCATTTCGTTGACCTAGTTTGGGTATTCGTATTTACATTCTTCTACCTAGTTTAATTTCTAATTTTAATTTTTGATAGATATGTCAGCAGATCAACATAACGTAGCACATCACGATGATCACCAAACAATGACCAAGAAAAAAATCTGGGGAGTGTTTTGGGTATTATTAGGAATAACTGCAATTGAATTCTTTATTGCTTTGGTTTTAATTCCTAGAGATGTAATTGGTCATGGTTTAGCAAATGTGATTTATATTTTCTTAACCCTTTTGAAAGCATTTTATATTGTAGCGTATTTCATGCACTTGAAATTTGAAAAAATCGGATTGGTTTATTCAATTATTGTGCCTTTGATATTTATTATTTTCTTCGTTGTATGGATGTTGTATGAAGGAAATTTCTGGATGAACATCCGCCTATAATAATGAAAGGAATAAAACAAATTGTAATCTTATTTTTAGTATTGATTGTTCCAGTTGTTGGGTATTTATTGCTCAAAACTGGAACAAATCATTATAAGGCATTACCTATTTATGGTGAAAAGTATGCCGAAACAAAAATTATCGATGGCAAAGAAATTACTGATACTGTATACCATACTGTTGGAAATTTTTCTTTTACAAATCAGTTTGCTGAAAATATAACAAATGAAACTGTTAATGGTAAAATCAAAATTGTTGATTTCTTTTTTACTAGTTGCGAAACAATTTGTCCAAAAATGAGCAAACAGCTCACAAGAGTTCAAGAAAAGGTAAAAACAGTAGATGATATTGTTATTCTTTCTCATACTGTAAATCCTGAAGCCGATTCTGTTCCTGTTTTATTAAAGTATGCCAATGAACACCAAGCAATTCAAGGGAAATGGCACTTTCTGACTGGAAGCAAGAAAGACATTTACGATGTAGCACGCCATGATTATTTAGTTACTGCATTGGAAGGGGATGGTGGCCCTGATGATTTTATTCATACTGAACTCTTTGTTTTGGTAGATAAAGAAAATAGAATCAGAGGATTTTATGATGGCACTTCAGTAACTGCTGTTGATTTGTTAATTGATGAAATTAAAGTATTAATGAAAGAAGAAATTTCTCCGAAATCGAAAAAATAAATTGCTTCTAAGCAAAACATCTCTTCTATATTTTGTTCTCCTATTATGAATGTAAGCGATAAATTAATTTTCAGATTAGTAACAGGGATTTCCATCTTTGTGTTTGTTGTAGTAGTTATTTTGAATAGAAAAATAATTCCGGTTACTATAGAAACCCCTTCATTTATTTATTTCCTTCCGAAATTAAATGCCATTATAAATGGAACTTGCACTTTGCTTTTATTGGCTTCATTGTATCAAATAAAACGCAAGAATATAGCCATGCATAAAAGAATCAATATCATTACTTTTTTGCTTTCATCTGTTTTTTTAGTGTCTTATATTTTGTTTCATTACTTTGTAAAAGAAACACATTTTGGAGGGGAAGGAGCACTTAAAATAATTTATTATACAATTCTTATTAGTCATATTTTTTTAGCATCAATTGTATTGCCTTTAATTCTATTAAGTTTTCACAGAGGACTTCAAATGCAAGTTGAAAAACATCGCAAACTGGTACGTTGGACATTCCCTATTTGGTTATATGTAACTATTACTGGTGTTTTAGTTTATCTGATGATTTCGCCTTATTATACATTTTAAATTTCAATCAAAATGAATAAAAAATATTTTCTATTACTCGCAATTATTTTTATTCTAACAAGTGCAGAATCAAGTTTTGCTCAATGCCCAATGTGTAAAGCCGCAGTTGAATCTTCTATTAAAGGTGGAGCAAGCAATGCAGGCAAAGGATTGAATGATGGTATACTTTATCTTTTAGCTGCCCCATATCTATTCGTAGCAGCCTTAGGTTTTTTGTGGTACAAAAAATTCCGTATCAAAACGAAAGTGGATATGAAAGATGAAAAAATAATTCTCAATTAATTTTACTAAAATAATTGCCATGCCTTCTGTTAAAATACTTCCTTCTAAATTCTCAACCTTAGTTAAATGCAAATGTCCAAGATGTAGAGAAGGAGAAGTTTTTATTAATAAAGCTACTAGTTGGAATGGATATAGGAAAATGCATGAAAACTGCCCAAAATGTGGACTGCGTTACGAATTAGAAGTTGGATTTTTTTGGGGAGCTATGTATGTTGGTTACGCCTTAAATGTTGCACTTAGTGTTTCTTTAGGAGTTGCAACTTATGTACTTGGCAACAATCCAGATGTTTGGGTATATATGACCGCAATCATTATCGGAATATTTCTAACCTATCGTTTAAATTTTCGTTATTCAAGAATGTTGTTGTTAGTATTATTCGCACCATCATTTGATGATTTAAAAATTGATAGAGAAATCACCGACAACTCTAAGCCAAATTTAAACTGATTATGTTACAAGCATCCACATTAAAGTTTCTCAAAGATTTAAAGAAAAACAATAATCGTGAATGGTTTAATGACCATAAAGATATTTATGAAAAAGCAAAAGCAGATGTTGTTGAATTTACAGCAGCTGTATTAACTAAATCTTCAACATTCGACCCAGGATTAAAGAACCTAGTTCCTGCAAAATGTATTATGCGAATTTATCGAGATGTAAGATTCTCTAAAAATAAAGATCCTTATAAATTGAATTTTGGAATTCCGTTTTCTTCCAAAACAAAAGGAGTTGAAGGACCTAGTTACTATTTGCATATCCAACCTAATGAATCTTTTTTGGGTGGTGGTTGTTGGATGCCGCAACCTGACAAATTGAAATTAATTCGTCAAGAAATAGATTATAATAGCAAAGATTTTCTAGCCATTGTTGACAACCCTTCATTTAAAAAAATGTTCGGGAAGTTAAGTGAAGAAGATAAATTAAAAACAACTCCTAAAGATTACGATAAAGAACACCCACAAATTGAATATCTAAAATTGAAAAGTTATTTAGCAATGAAAAGCATTTCTGATGCCGAACTCCTATCAACAAAAGCAGTTGATATTGTTGTTAATGCTAACAAAACAATTAAACCACTAATAGATTTTCTGAATCATGCATATTTAATTAGCTGACCCGCTAATTACTAATTTCTATCAATTATGAAACTAACTTATTTTGGTCATTCTTCTTTTTTGTTAGAAGTTAATAATTATTCAATTTTATTTGACCCCTTTATTTCTCCCAACAATTTAGCTAAGCATATAGATATTAATTCTATCCATGCCGATTTTATTTTTCAATCACATGGGCATGATGATCATATCGCTGATTTAATTTCAATTGCTAAAAGATGTAACGCTACTGTAATTGGTTCTTGGGAAATTACTCAATGGGTTTTAAAAAAAGGTGTCGAAAAAGTACATCCCATGAACATTGGTGGTTCATGGAATTTTGATTTTGGGAAATTAAAAATGGTTTACGCTGCCCATTCTAATTCTTTACCGGATGGAAGCTATGGTGGAATTGCCGCTGGCTGTATCATTGAAGCTGAAGGAAAGCGTTTGTATTATGCAGGCGATACTGGATTGAATCAAGATATGAAATTGATTGGAGAGTATTCAAAACCAGACTTAGCCATTCTTCCAATTGGAAGTAATTTTACAATGGATGTAGATGATGCAATCATTGCAGCCGATTTTATACAATGTAAAGAAATTATAGGGATGCATTACGACACATTTGGCTATATAGTCATAGATCATGATGTGGCTTTGGAAAAATTTCATGCCAAAGGGAACAATTTACATTTGCTAAATATTGGTGATACCCATGTTTTTTAAATTCATAACTTATCAATTCAGTTTTATGTTAAGTATTGAATATGTTGTTTTAATAAATTTAGATGATTCTGCTTCGATTCGGTCAAAGGGCTGTAATTTGAATGATAATTTGACAAATACTTTCTACTTAACTCTTTAAGTAGCTAATTATCAATACGAAAGCATATTTAACTGTTAATATGCCTATTCACTAATCATTAGCACTTTTCTAACGAAATTCCATTTTTTAACCGTACCTTTGCGCGGCTAAAAACATCGTATTATAATGCAAAAAGTTAGAAATATCGCAATCATTGCCCATGTCGATCACGGGAAAACTACCTTGGTAGACAAAATTTTACATCAAACCAATTTATTTAGAGATAATCAGGAAACTGGAGATTTAATTTTAGATAACAATGATTTGGAGCGTGAAAGAGGAATTACAATCGTTTCAAAAAACGTTTCTGTTCAATATAAAGACTATAAAATCAATATTATAGATACTCCAGGTCACGCCGATTTTGGTGGTGAAGTTGAAAGAGTATTGAAAATGGCTGATGGTGTACTATTATTAGTTGATGCATTTGAAGGAGCAATGCCTCAAACTCGTTTTGTTACTCAAAAAGCACTTTCTTTAGGATTAAAACCAATTGTTGTTATCAATAAAGTTGATAAAGAAAATTGTCGCCCTGAGGAAGTTCAAGAATCTATTTTTGAATTGTTTTTCAACTTAGAAGCAACTGAAGAGCAATTAGACTTTCCTACTTTATACGGTTCATCTAAACAAGGATGGATGAGTACTGACTATAACAATATAACTGAAGACATCACTCCTTTATTGGATGCTGTTTTGGAATTCATTCCAGAGCCTGTTGAAAATCCTGGAACACTTCAAATGCAAATTACTTCTTTGGATTATTCTTCTTTCGTTGGTCGTATTGCAATTGGAAGAGTTGCAAGAGGTACTATTAAAGAAAATATGCCAGTTTCTTTAATGAAGAAAGATGGTAAAATTGTAAAAACAAGAATTAAGGAATTATATACTTTTATTGGTTTAGGGAAAGTTAAAGTTACCGAAGTTCATAACGGAGATATTTGTGCAGTTGTTGGAATTGAAGGTTTTGATATTGGTGATACCATTGCTGATTTTGAAAATCCTGAAGCATTAGCTGTAATTAAAATTGATGAACCTACAATGAATATGTTGTTCACAATTAATAACTCACCGTTCTTTGGTAAAGAAGGAAAGTTTGTAACCTCACGTCATTTACGTGATCGTTTAATGAAAGAAATTGAAAAGAATTTGGCATTGCGTGTTGAAGAAACTGCATCACCTGATTCTTTATTAGTTTACGGAAGAGGTATTCTGCATTTATCTGTTTTAATTGAAACAATGCGCCGTGAAGGATATGAATTACAAGTTGGTCAACCACAAGTAATCATTAAAGAAATTGATGGTAAAAAATGTGAGCCAATTGAATCATTGATTGTTGACGTGCCAGCTGAAGTTGCAGGTAAAGTGATTGAATTAGTAACTCAACGTAAAGGTGATTTATTAGTAATGGAACCAAAAGGTGATTTGCAACATTTAGAATTTGAAATCCCTGCTCGTGGAATTATTGGATTAAGAAATAATGTTTTAACGGCTACAGCAGGAGAAGCAATTATGGCTCACCGTTTCAAAGCTTACGAGCCTTGGAGAGGTGATATTCCTCAACGTTTAAGTGGTGTATTGATTTCAATGGATAAAGGATCTGCAACAGCATACAGAATTGATAAATTACAAGATCGTGGACGTTTCTTTGTAAATCCAGGTGAAGAGGTTTATCAAGGAATGATCATTGGTGAAAATAGCCGTGATTCAGACATGACTGTAAATATTACTGAAGGTAAACAATTAACCAACTTCCGTACAACAAGTAAAGATGATGCAACTAGAATTGCACCTGCTACTAAATTCTCATTAGAAGAAGCGTTAGAATATATACAGTGGGACGAATATGTTGAGGTAACTCCTCAGTCTATGCGTTTACGTAAAATTTATTTAACTGAATTAGAACGTAACAACGCAAAGAAAAAAGTTTCAAATTAATTTTAATTAAAGCTTTAAATATAAGCGATAAGGATAATTTCCTTATCGCTTTTTTTATTAAGTTTGAATTAGCAATTGTTTTATTGAATTAAAGAATTAATTTTTAAAATGAGAATTTCCATCGATCAACTTTATTCTATTTTTCTCCAATATCCAAAAGTTTGCACTGACACTAGAAATATTTTGCAAGACTCTATTTTCTTCGCATTAAAAGGAGCTAATTTTAATGGAAACGAATTTGCTCAAAAAGCAATTGAACTTGGAGCAAAGTATGTGGTGATTGATGAAGAAGCATACCAGTTAAATGAAAATTATCTGCTTGTTGATGATGTATTGTTATGCATGCAAGAACTTGCCAAGCACCATCGTCTTCAATTAAATATTCCTGTTTTAGGTATTACAGGTTCAAATGGGAAAACAACTTCCAAAGAATTAATTAATGCTGCGCTTTCAAAAAAATATAAAACGCTTGCCACTAAAGGAAATTTAAATAATCATATTGGTGTGCCTCTTACTTTGCTTTCAATTACGAATGACATAGAATTTGCAATTATTGAAATGGGTGCAAATCATCAAGAAGAAATTGCATTTCTATCAAATATTGCTTGCCCCGATTTTGCATTAGTGAGTAATGTTGGTAAAGCGCATTTAGATGGAATGGGCGGATTTGAAGGAGTAAAGAAAACCAAGAAAGAATTGTATGATTATGTGAAAGAAAATAATGGTTTAATTTTTATTAATTCAGAAGATGATAATTTACTTGAAATGTCAAATGGAATTGAAAAAAGAATTGCCTATGGAAATGCTGCCGGTTCAATCATAAGTGGAAGTGTGGAATCTTCAAATCCATTATTGTCTATAAAGTTTAACATAACTGGAAATTTGAATTCCTATATTGTGAAAACTCATCTTGTTGGCGACTATAATTTGTCCAATGTCTTAGCAGCAATTTGTATTGCAAATTATTTTGAAGTACCTACGCAAAAAATAATTGAAGGCTTAGAAAATTATATTCCTGAAAATAATAGATCGCAAGAAATAATTAAAGGCAGCAATAAAATTATAATGGATGCCTACAACGCTAACCCTAGTAGTATGTTGGCAGCAATCACCAACTTTTCTAAATTATCGGACCCAAATAAATTGTTGATTTTAGGGGATATGTTCGAACTCGGAAAGGAAAGTAATGATGAACATCAAAAAATTATTGAAGCAATTTTTGAATTGAATTTCAGAGAAGTTGTTTTCGTAGGAAATGATTTTTTCAATAATAAGAAGTATGATTATATCTATTTTCAAACTACTGAAAATGCTGCAGCTTGGTTAAATGAGAATCCGTTTTTAAATTATAGAATTCTGGTAAAAGGCTCTAGAGGAATGAAGTTGGAGAGTTTGATGAGTTATTTATAACCCTGATTTATTTTATTGCAAATGTTTTCTAACTCAGCTTCTGTAAATGGTTGAGCAAAAAGTTTTTCATAATTATTTTTTTTGTTGACAAATAATGTAGCAGGTATTTCACCTGTCCAATTTGAATCAATCTTATTTATCCAATAATCTGGGTTGGGCTCATCTAAAAAAAGCATTTCTGATTTTATATTCAGTTTATTAATGACTTCTGGCAAAGTTTTTTGATAATCTTTCTTGAAATCCAAACTAACCAAAATCACTTTTGTATTTGTACTCTTATATTTTTGAGAGAAACTTTCAAAATCTGGAAGTTCTTTCATACAAGGCGCACACCATGATGCAAAAAAATTAATTATATAAGTGGTATCACTATTTGCAGGAATTCTTTTTTGTAATTCAGCAATTTTCAAAACTGGTATATTTTGAGAAAAAAGAAATTGGTAATTTAATATCAAAACAAAAAGAGGAAATAACTTTAAATATGATTTCATTGATTTAAAATTTGGGCCCATCATTTGGAGGAGGAGGTCCTTTTCTTGGATTCATCATTTGTTGAGTTATTTCGACAATAATCTCATTGAATATGATAACTTGTTTAGGGTCGCAAATCTTTTTTACATCTTCAAAATGATTGTAGGTTACAATATCAATTTGCTTTTGATTTTCAGCAATTTTATTAGCTAAGTTATTGTCAAAAGCTAATACAGTATGATCACTTAGGCTCTTATAAAAATCTTCTCTCATTCTTCTACCTTCTTTTCTTAGTCGAATCATTTCCTCATGATGAGCTGATTTTAATTCTTCAAATAGTTGAATCTGATTTTCATTAAATTGAAGTTTGTCAATAATGAATTTTCCCGGACCACCATCTTTTGGTCCAAATTTATTTTCTACTTCAGTTGGTTTTAGTAAAATCATTAACAACAACAAAGTATTTAACAACAACATAAAAATTGCAAGTATCTTCCAGTAATTTTGAGATCTAGCTTCCATCTTAATAATTGTAATTTGTCGTAATTATATAATCAGCTGGATATTCAGCAATTTCTCTATTTATTTTTTGTTTATGTTGATATACATAAACTCCTGTAAAATTAACAGCTAAAATAATTGTTGCTGCTACTGCCCATTTTAATTTTGTTTGAAAACTTAAAATGTGTGGCTGATTATTTTGTAATTGAGTTTTAAATTTTTGCAATAAATAGGAGTTAGGTTCAACCTCTTTTATTTGAGAGGCAGAATCTAAAATATTTTCTATCCATTCTTTTTGTGTATTCATGATATTGTTTTAGACGATTGCATATTTTAAATCCTTCGGTTATGATATAATTCACCCAAAATTGCTCTCAAATTCACTTTAGCTCGTTGCACAAGTGATTCAACTGCTTTTTCAGATAGTTGCATTATTTGAGCAGTTTCCTTTTGACTTAGTCGTTCTATCTGGCTCAATACGAAAGCAGTTTTCTGACTATCTTTTAATTTTTCAATTGCTTGAAATAATATTCGACTTCTTTCCTTATATTCTAATTGAATACCGGGATGATCAAAATGAGAAATTTCATGCAATTGTTCACCTGTTTCAGGATGAAATAATTGTGTAATAAATGCTGCTCTTTTCTTTCTTTTTTTTGCTTTAATAAAGTCTAAACTTTTATTAACAGTGATTCTATAAATCCATGTACTAATTGATGCCTCTTCTCTGAAATTTGCTAATGATCGATGGATTTCTATAAATACTTCTTGTGTAATATCTTCAGCGTCTTCCACATTTTGTACAAATTGAAGCGCAATATTAAAAGCCCTTTTGTGATGACTTAGAAAAATAGTTTCTATTGAGTAATTGGGTTTATTCAAAATTCCTTTAATATTTACCTAAGATATATACTAAGTTAAATAAACTATTGAGGCAAATAAGAATATTTTTTTTCTATGGATTAATTATTCTGAAAATATTAGAATAGGAAAGGCTGGTTACTAAAATGAAAAATATTGAGATCCGAAAAATTAATCTTGACGCTCAATTTTAATTCCAACATCCTCAATGCCACTTAATGGGTTTTCTCTCATGTCTTGTTCTAAACTGAAAGAATAAACTCCTTTTTTGGGGAAACGAATATTGGGAATCATTTTGATTTGATTACTATATATATCACCTAATCCTGAACCTAACCATTTGCCATCAGCTTCAGCTAATTTAAATTCAAATCTCTGTGTCTCAGCTTTTGATTGAGGTCCTTGAATAGTTAATAAAATAAATATATTCGAAAACTTGTAATTACCTGTATTGCGAATATTTAAATAAATACTGTGATTGGAAATGGTGTCTTTTACATCTATATAAAATGTAGGGCGATTGTTGATATACCAATTATTGTCTTTCAATTCTACATTACTATCAAAAATTCTATTGCTATTGCATGAATTTAAAAGTGTAATTACAATAAGTGAAATAAGAACAATCGCTCTTTTCATTTTATGAATCTTTTGGTTTGTTATTATTTGGCCTTTGGTTATTTGGTCTTTTGTTTGGCCTGTTTGGTGATGCATTTGCAGGCCTTGGATTATTAGGCACTTTGTTATTATCTCCAGGTTTTTTATTTTCCGTTTGATTGGCAGAAACATTTGCTGGTTTATTTTTATTTCTATTATTTTTTTTCTTTTTCTTGTTTCTCTCATCCATTCTGGTCAAGCTATCTTGGCCAACAACGTTATCATAGTCAAGAACTTTTTCCAATGCTATTGGTGCAAAAATAATTGCTGATAAATCTTCAGGAAATTCACCTTCTTTATTCATCGAAATAATTTCTTTTACTCTATTAACAGGTAATGGAACCCAAGTATCAGAAGAACGATAACTAAACCACATCAACTTTTTGAATATGTCTGTTTTCTGTAAATAAGCAGAACCTAATTTGGTTTTGATTTCTTTTACATCATCAGGGATGTCTTTTAAAGCATCCATGTAAGTGTCAAGTTCATAGTTTAAACAGCATTTTAATTTACCGCATTGACCAGCTAACTTGAGTGTATTCAATGAAAGATTTTGATATCTAGCTGCTGAAGTGCTTACCGTCTTGAAATCAGTTAACCAGGTTGAGCAACATAGTTCTCTACCACATGAACCTATAGCACCCAATCGGCTTGCCTCTTGACGCATTCCAATTTGACGCATTTCAATTCTAATTTTGAATTCCTCTGCTAATTTTTTAATTAGTTCTCTGAAATCCACACGCTCATCTGCAGTGTAATAAAAAGTTGCCTTGGTTTTATCACCTTGATAATCCACATCACTCAACTTCATATTGAGTTTTAGCTGCAAAGCAATTGTTCTTGCTTTGTGCATAGTTTCATATTCAAGGCCTTTTGCGATTTTCCATTTATCTACATCCGCAGGACTTGACTTTCTATATATTTTTTTGATTTCTGCTGAATCAAGTGCAACATGTCGTTTCTTCATTTGTAACCTGACTAATTCTCCAGTCATTGTTACATGGCCTACATCATAACCTCCGCTACCAGATTCTACACAAACTAATTCCCCTAATTCGAGGTATATATTATCATTATTGCGGTAGAAATCCTTGCGTGAGCCTTTAAACCTCACTTCGACAATATTAAATGGTTGGTAATTGGATGGCATGTCAATATTGGAAAACCAATCATACACATCTAATTTACTGCAACCCCCACCCGTCATACAGGAACCATTGCTCTTACAACCTGCAGGAGTACATCCTCCGGTTGAACATGATCCACATCCCATAATTTTAATTTATTGTTAACTGCGAATTTACATTTTTCAATTGTAAATTTCTCATCATCTGAATACTGATGTCTAAAAATAAGATTTTACTGTTCGCATTTCGTTCAATATGATAGATGGCTTGCTCTAAATCATTGATAATTGGAGGGGCATTCTCATAATTAATACTTCCAGCCAATTTGCTTAATTCGAAATATTTGCTCTCAAATTTTACAATTTCGTCTGTTTTTGCATTCAACATTAAACAATCTCGAATCACTTGTAATCCAAATCGCAATAAATTTTTTTGATTTTCCCTGCCAAAACGAGCCGATGAAACTTGATCAATCCAATCTAATAATTCCACTCCTTTTCTACCATAGCATAACCTAAACCATTGAATAAATAAAGATTCCAAATCGTCATCATCTTCTTCAATTAATGCTTGTGCAGCGCTAATATTTCCATTTGATAAATAGGCTATTCTTGCTGCCTTTTCTTCAGTTGAACCTGTTGAAAGCAAATAAGTTTTCAATTCATTATCTGCTAATTTTGGAATTTTAACCAGTTGTGTTCTTGATAAAATAGTGGAAAGTATTTTATCGTAATTCTCTGCAACTAGTATAAATAGAGTCTTTGCAGGAGGCTCTTCAATTAGCTTTAATAATGAATTTCCTTCTGTTCCTAAATATTCAGGCAACCAAATAATCAAAACTTTATATTCCGCTTCGTATGATTTTAAAACTAACTTCTGAATAATTGCATGGCATTCAGCAATATTAATATTGGGTTGTTTATTCTCTGCATCTAAACAATTCATCCATTGGTCAATGCCCATAAATGGATTTTCTGCAATTGCATCTCTCCATTCCTTAATGTAAGTTGTTGCTACGTCACCCTTATCTCTGCTGATAAATGGGTAACTAAAATGCAAATCTGGATGAATAAGCTTATGGTATTTTTTACAAGAAGAACAGTTGCCGCAAGAATCATTTTCTTGCTTTTCTAAACAAGAAATATATTGTGCATAAGCAATTGCTAAAGCCAAACTTCCCGAACCTTCTGGTCCTAAAAATAATTGGGCATGACTAATTCTTTCTTCTTTTACTGAACGCAATAAGCGCTCTTTCACTTCAAATTGACCTGGAATATCACTAAAAAACATATGGCAAGGTAGGAATTTTAATAAGATGCATCAATGCAAAATCAATTTTCAAATGTGATTTTGAAGTCACCAAGTTCAATATTTAAATAAATAGTTTAGAAATATCTTTCTCCGCTTATCTTTGCCCAATGGGAAGATGGATGGCATTTGATTATGGAGGAAAAAGAACTGGTATTGCAGTAACAGACCCTTTGAAAATTATTGCTAGTGCTTTGACAGTTGTGCAAAGTGCCGAATTGATCAATTTTATTACTCAATATTTAAAAACAGAACAAGTTGATATGTTTATTGTGGGTGAGCCAAAACAAATGGACAATAGCCCTTCCCAATCAGCAGGCTTAGTGAATGAGTTTGTTAAAAAGCTGGAGAAATCATTCCCAACTATTCAAATTAAAAGAGTAGATGAAAGATTTACTTCAAAAATGGCTTCACAAGTAATTGCTAATAGTGGAAAGTCAAAAAAGGAAAGAGAGAAAAAAGAAAATATAGATATTATAAGTGCAACTCTTTTATTGCAATCTTATATGGAATCAACCAATAACTAGAAATGATATTACCAATAATTGCTTACGGCGACTCCGTATTAAGAAAAGTAGGTGTTGATATTCAACCTGATTATCCTCAGTTAAAAGAATTGATTGATAGCATGTTTGAAACAATGTATAATGCTAGAGGTGTTGGTTTGGCTGCTCCTCAGATAGGATTGTCTATTCGGTTATTTGTAATTGATGCTTCACCTTTTGATGAGGATGAAGAAGATAAACCTGAGCAAATTAAATTCAAAAAGGTATTTATTAATGCACAAATTATTGAAGAAAGTGGAAAGGAATGGCCTTTCTCAGAAGGCTGTTTAAGCATACCCGAAATAAGAGAAGATGTAGATAGACTTTCAACAGTAAAGATTAAATATTTGGATGAAAATTTTGTTCCATTTGAAGAAACTTATTCAGGAATTTTAGCTCGCATTATTCAGCATGAATACGATCATATTGATGGTAAATTATTTATCGATAAAATATCACCAATAAAGAAAAGATTGATTACTAAAAAATTGGATGCTATTACAAAAGGATTGGTGAAACCTGATTACAAAATGAAATATCCATCAAAGAAAAAGAAAGCTTAATTATCTTCTTTTTTTTCATTCTTTAATGATATTTTTCCTTGATTCAATAGTTGAATGAATTGATTGATTTTTACTAAGTCAAATAGTGGATTGTACCTGTTTTGTCCAGCCCAGTATAGCTTTTCAGATTGTTGTTGAAAAAAGTATTTAGAGTTTTGTCCACCATCCCATGCTAATGAATTGCTTAAAGCACTCATTACTTTTTCATCTAAATTTCTTTGTGCTATCATTAAATCATCATCTGCTAATTTCAATTTTAAGAATGCTTGTTTAAATTGTTCAATGGTAGCAAAAGGGAAAATATATACCATTGGAATATCGAACGATTCTGTTTTTAATTTGAAGATTGCAGATAGTGAATTATTCTGCAAATTGTTTGGAATAATTAACTCTTGTTTTTTATAACCTAAACAAGCAATTCGAATGGTGTCTCCTTCAGAAACTACCAAAGAAAAAAATCCTCTAAAGTCTGAAAATGTTCCTTTATATCCTCTTGAAACATTGAATACATTTACATATGGCAATGGCACTAAACTATCCGCATGTAATATGACTCCTGAAAATTGGATCAATTTCTTTTCTTTTGCTTGTCCGAAAGTGGATGCACTCAAAAGCAAGAGAAATAAAAAAGTAAATAAGTTTTTCAAGAGTTCAATTTTGTAAGCAATATACAAAAAACGAAAAGAGCGACTTAATGTTATAGTCGCTCTTTTGTCAGATTTAATTTCTTAATCTTTCAGGAAGTACTGCATTTGGATCATCCGCATCTGTAATATTTAATGCTTCAACCGAATTAATTTCCGGAATCGCACGTTTCAATGCTTGCTCTACACCGGCTTTTAAAGTCATGATACTCATCGGACAAGAACCACAAGCACCTAAAAGTTTTAGTTTTACAACCATGTCATCAGTTACTTCATGTAAAGCAACATTGCCTCCATCAGCTTCTAGATAAGGTCTTATTTGATCTAACGCATTCTCAATACGCTCTATTAATTCAGGACTTGTATTCATAGTTCAAATTTTTAATTGTCTAAAGTCTTCGCTTTCAAGCTGAAAACTTATAAATGCAAATATAATATTATTTATAACAATTCTAATTAAGAATAGTTTCACGAACTCCTGCATTAATAATTGCTACTTGTTGAGCTACTTTTGAAGCAATACTTGAAAAAGCAGCAGCAGTAGGGTTTTCCTCATTAGTTGATACAGGTTCACCTGTTTCTCCTGATTCACCTACTGATTGCATGAAAGGTATTTCACCTAAAAAAGGAACTTCAAATTGTTGAGCTAGTTTTTTACCTCCATCTTTCCCGAAAATAAAATATTTATTATCAGGAAGTTCAGCAGGAATAAAGTATGACATGTTTTCAACTACCCCTAAAATTGGCACTTTCAAGCCTTCCATTCTGAACATGGCCATTCCTTTGCGTGCATCTGCTAATGCAACATTTTGTGGTGTAGTAACAATTACAGCTCCCGTGATGGGGAAGTTTTGTCCTAAAGTAATATGTACATCACCTGTTCCTGGAGGAGTATCAACAATTAAGTAATCCAATTCACCCCAATTGGCATCAGTGAATAATTGACGTAAGGCTGTTGAAACCATTGGTCCTCTCCAAGGTATAGCTTGATTTGGATCTACAAAAAAGCCAATTGAAAGCAATTTAATTCCATATTTTTCTAATGGCATTAAACTCACTTTTTCACCATCTTTTTGTGCAGCAGGTTTTGCACCTTCCAGTTTAAACATAATTGGAATAGAGGGTCCGTAAATATCAGCATCAATTAATCCAACTTTAGCCCCTTGCTTACTTAAGCTGATAGCTAAATTTACTGCTACAGTAGACTTACCGACACCACCTTTACCAGATGCCACCATTATAATATTCTTAATATTCGGAAAGCTTGGATCAGATGATTTTGAAGTAACTCTACTCGTCATATTGATTTTAACAATCGCTTCTTTATCTACAAAATGATGAATTGCATTAGTACAAGCATTTTCAATCATTGCTTTTAATGGACATGCAGGAGTTGTTAATATTACAGAAAAACTGATATTCTTTCCTTCTATTGAAATATCTTCTATCATTTTCAAGGTAACCAAATCCTTTTTTAAATCAGGCTCCTCTACATTACTTAGTGCGCTTAATATCTGTTCTTTAGTATACATAAATCCGAAATTGAAATGCAAATTTAGCTGAATAAATGCTGCTTTTGCTTATTTAATAAAAATAAAAAATTACTTGAGCGATTGTCAATGAATTCAATGGCGTGAGCTTTAATTTCTGAGATGAATATGACTACTTTGTGAAGTAATATTAGCATCTTCATCCTTAGCACTTATGTCAAAGTTAACATATGAATAAGCACTATCGTTCATTATAATAAAAGTGTCGATTTGAAAGGCATTAGCATTGGGTTGAAATGATAAATCAATTAAGGTTTCTCCAGTTGCTAAGTATATTTTTAATTTGGTGTCTGTTAATTTTTTGTTGTCGCTGAAATTTAAATTGAAAAATGCAGTATCGTTGAAATTATAAACTTGATGATTTCTTGGATTAATGCGTTCAATAATTGGAGCAGGGTCAGTAGGAGTTGGTTGAGGGTCATCTTTACAAGATGCTTGAATTAATAAAATTGAAAAAGGAATGAGTAATAAATATTTCATAATAAAATCTAACACAAATTGTACCAAAAAATCAATACTGCAATTAACGCTAAAATCAAGTAAAAAGTTTAAAATTGATCCAATTAAAAAGTAATTCTCTGAATTGGTTATTTATTTCTTATTTTGAAGATTCCCATGATCATGAAAAAAAGGCTAAAAATAGTACTCTGGATAATTGCTTCACTTTTTGTGCTCACAATTTTGTTGGCCTTTGGGTTACGTGAAAGTATTATGCACAAAGTAATTGATAAAGTAATTCTAACTCAAAAAGAGAAGAATCATTTAAACATCAGCATAAGTGAATCAAAATTTGAAGGAATTGCATCAGTAGTTATTAATAAAGTTGTTGTTGTGCCAGATTCTTTAGATACTTTGATCAGCATAGAGCATTTTAAAGTAAGAGTATCCATTTGGCCATTATTTTTCGGACATATTAAAATTGCAGAATTAGAAACCAATGATGCTATCTTGAATTTGGTTCACAAAAATGGCAAAAGAAATTTTGATTTTTTGTTGAAGAAAGAAAAGAAAGATTCTTT
Source organism: Sphingobacteriaceae bacterium (assembly GCA_965279595.1). Lineage (GTDB taxonomy): Bacteria > Bacteroidota > Bacteroidia > Sphingobacteriales > Sphingobacteriaceae > CAIKLP01. The sequence goes on along the minus strand of OZ257246.1, from coordinate 649,756 downwards.
GAAAACTAGTACATCTAAAATTGATTTGGCAAATCTAGCTGACAATTTAATCAATGATTTATTATATAAAGTTCCTGATTTACTTAGTATCAAAAATTACAAATTGAATGTGATTGATGATGAGAAACATTTTTTCATTAATGCCCAATCAATCAGCATTCAAAAGAATGAATTGAATTCAACTTTTGTATTGAATGAAAATGAAGCTATTTGGCATGCCGATGGAATGGTCAATCCAACAGATAAAAAACTTGACATTCGTTTTTTTGCAGAAAACAAAAAAGTAGAATTACCTTATTTGGAGCAAAAAATCGGATTAAAATTAAACTTTGATACCATTTCAACACGAATGGATAAAATAGATTTTGAAGATGGGCAATTGAAAATTTTTGGCAATTGGACTATTAAAAATTTATTGGTAAATCATATTAAGATTGCTCAAAAGGATGTTGTGGTTAATAGGGCAGCCGTGGATTGCAATATGTTTATTGGTGAAAATTTTATTTCAATTGATAGTTCATCTATTGCTTATTTGGGAGAAATTATTATTCATCCATTTATAAAATATAGTATTGGATCTAATAAAATTTATGAGTTAGAAATTGAAACAGAAAATTTAGCTGCGCAATCTTTTTTCAATTCATTTCCACAAGGACTTTTTGAAACACTTGAAGGCATTAAAGTTGATGGACAATTAGCATATAAATTAAATTTTTATTTAGACAGTAAAGATCCTTGGCATTGTAAATTTGATTCGAGATTGGTAAGGAACAATTTTAAAATTTTGGCATTTGGAACAACCAATCTTCAAAAAATGAATGGGAGTTTCACATACATTCCTTATGAATATGGTAGACCAACGAGAGCAATAATAGTTGGACCAGAAAGTTCAAATTTTACTCCATATGAACAAATTTCAGATTTTCTTAAGAATGCAATTTTAACTTCTGAAGACCCTTTGTTTTTTTCTCATCGCGGATTTTATGAAGAAGCATTTAGACAATCCATTGCTACAAATTTTGTTGCAGGAAGATTTAAAAGAGGGGGAAGTACAATTTCAATGCAACTGGTGAAAAATGCATTCTTGAACCGAAACAAAACAGTTGCTAGGAAATTAGAAGAGATGCTCATTGTTTGGTTGATTGAAAACAATCGACTTACATCTAAGCAGCGCATGTATGAAGTATATTTGAACATAATTGAATGGGCTCCTAATGTTTATGGAGTTACGGAAGCCTCCCGTTTTTATTTTGATAAAATTCCAAGCCAATTAACATTGGGAGAAAGTATTTTTTTAGCATCAATTGTTCCTAAGCCTAAAAAGTTCAAATACTCATTTTTGCCAAATGCAGAATTAAAACCTTATATGAGAAATTATTTTAAAATGATAGGTGGTTTAATGGTTCGTAGAGGAAAGGTTTTAGAGTCAGATACTATTAATATGTTTAACTCTGTAATATTAAAAGGGAATGCACTAAATCATGTTTTAGTAGTTGACACATTACGTCCATATAGCTTACCTGAACTTGATGATGAAGAAATACAATAGTGTTTAAAAGATTATTTTAAATGTAACCTACAAATGAGTCAATACTTAATAGAAAATTTAAAAAACGATTAATTCAAAATGCAAATCATTATTTATTTAATTTCAATATGATAAACTCTTCCGCTCTTTTATAATGAAGTTGATTTTTGCGTTTTTATTTCTTCTGATTTCTTTTTCCATACAAGCTCAATTCTGTGAATATGACAGCATTTCTATTTGCCCCTCAGTAAAGAATAAGAAAATATTTATAGAAGGGGAGAGTATTTTTTTTAATACGGTAATAACCAATAAATCAAGCAAACCCAAGAATAGAAGTTTTGTAATAAAAAATGTTGAGTTAGAGAATAAATCACTAGATACAATTTATCATTCTCCATTTGCTTCACATGAACACAGTTATGATAAAGTGCAAAATGTGATTGCCCCATATCAGCATTTTGATATTACTGAGCCATCTATTCAAGCTGTACATTTAATTGGAAAATGGTATTACTTTGACACCAGCATTCCTGAGCGAGTTTATTATTTTCAACCTGGGAAATATAAAATGAATATCACTTTTGATTTAATTCCTACAGGTATCTTTTTGAATTGCATTTATGATTTCCAAGTTTTGCCTGCAAGTGATATTCAATTAAAAGAGTATCGTGCATATATAAATTGCATTGATTATAGAAAACAAAGTCTAGAACATTATGATCAAAGCAATCCATTAAGTGTTGAATCGTTTGTAAGTAAATACCCTAATTCTGTTTACAAAGATGATTTATATTATTATTTATTAACACGAATACCTTATCTCACACTTAATCATGCAGGCACTGAATTAGATAATATTTATTGGTTGGCTTTTATTAAAGATTTAATAAATAATTTAATTCATTCAGACAATATTGCATTCAGAACTCAACTGGCGGACAAGCTTCCTAAACTAGTGTCAGCACTTAAAGGATTTCATGCAATCTCTGATGAGCAAGAATTTGTTGATGAAATTTTGCAAAGCATCACTACTGATTCAATTTTATCAAGTAGAATAATTAAAAATTGTGAACGTGATTTAAATTTGAGAGGTTTAAAAAATTATGCAAAGAATTAGGTTTTAGCGCAACCTTTATTTCTATAAATAAATCTCAATGATTCTAAATTTTCTGCAATTTTCATTCTGAGGAAAAACGTCCACATTTTTAATTGCAATTCCCCAACTTTAAGTTTTTACATATTCTTACACATGCCAAAATGAATTGATTTTTTATGTCATATTCAGTAATTGTTACGTATTTAACTGATAATTCATTTATGGTCTTATTCTTGAACTAGAGTTCTTAGATAAATTCAAAATTATGAGAAAAATTATTTTAATGAGTGCGTTAGTTCTTAGTATTGGATTTAGCGCATGCGAAAAAACCGACAATGCGGAAGGTACTTCTAAGATGGATGTAACAATGACAGATGCACCTGGTGCTTATGATTCTGTTATTTTAAATGTTCAATCTATTCAAGTTTTAACCAATAAAGGCACATCAACCATTGCAGTGAATGCCATGTTTGATATTCTTTTGTTCAGAAATGGAAGAGACACTTTGATTGCTTCGCAAGATATTGCATCTGGGAAAATTCAAGAAGTAAGATTAATTTTAGCGAATACAGGAAATAGAGTTGTGGTAGATGGGCAAAGCCATGAGTTAAATACTCCAAGCGGTCAAAGTTCAGGGGTGAAATTGAAAGTGCATGATGAGTTATTGCCAGGAGTTGCTTATACCTTGAAATTAGATTTTGATGTAGCTACATCAATTGTTCAAACTGGAAATGGTTCTTATAATTTAAAGCCAGTTATTCGTGCAATTCCTATTGGAGTTTCAGGTGCAATTAAAGGAGAAATTATTCCTTTATTAGCTGGTCCTAAAGTATATGCTATTTCAGGTACAGATACAGTGGGTACTATTACTGATGCCTTCGGAAAGTTTTATTTTGCAGGTATGGTTGCAGGAACTTATAAGATTGCAATTGTTCCATTACTTCCTTACAATGATACAACCATAAACAATGTGGTAGTTGTGAATGGCGCTGTAAATAATATGGGTATTATTTTATTGCATTAAATTGTTAATGTGTTGATGTGATAATGTGTTAATAAGCTAATTAACGCATTATCACTTTATAAAATTAACTAGCACAAGTATCCTAGCATCCAGTAATTAATAACTTAAATTAAATTTTGTTATTTAATAGTTTTTTACAATTTTGTCAAAGTTGAAAATTTTTGGTTTTTGATATTTATATAGAAAACAAAATTGCAAATTTGCATTCTGGAAATATTTCTTCATTCTTTAAAGCAAGAGTATTATCTATTGCTATTAAGTAAGTGGCTAATTAACACATCATCACATTATCTCATTAACACATTACCTAGCCCAACTATCCCTATCCAAACTCCTATAATGAATTGCTTCTGCTAAATGTTCTACTTGTATGTGTTCGCAATTGGCTAAGTCGGCAATGGTACGAGCTACTTTTAAAATACGATCATAGGCACGAGCTGAGAGACCTAATCTTTCCATAGCAGTTTTTAATAATTGTGTTCCACTTTCATTTATCTGACATAATTCTCTAACCATTTTAGAAGTCATTTGTGCATTACAATGAACCTCTTTCATCTGTTCATAACGCTCTGCTTGCAAGTCGCGAGTTTGAATAACACGATTTCTAATCAATTCACTTTTTTCTCCTTTACGAGTGTCTGATAATTCATTGAAACTAACTGGTGTTACTTCAATATGAATATCAATACGATCTAATAAAGGTCCAGATACTTTACTTAAATAGCGTTGAACAACACCTGGTCCGCAAGTGCATTCTTTTTCTGGGTGATTGTAAAAACCACAAGGGCAAGGGTTCATAGAAGCAACCAACATAAAACTTGCGGGATAATCAACCGAAAGTTTAGCTCTTGAAATAGTTACTTTTCTTTCTTCTAAAGGTTGACGCATCACTTCTAAAACTGTGCGTTTAAATTCTGGTAATTCATCTAAAAACAAAACACCATTATGTGCTAATGAAATTTCACCAGGTTGTGGATTTCCTCCACCTCCTACTAAAGCAACATCAGAAATGGTATGATGAGGTGAACGAAATGGACGAACAAAAACTAAAGAATCATTGCTTCGAAGTTTTCCAGCTACTGAATGAATTTTAGTAGTTTCTAATGCTTCATTTATATTTAGCGGTGGAAGTATAGATGGTAATCTTTTTGCCAACATGGTTTTACCTGCACCCGGTGGACCAATCAATATCACATTATGTCCACCTGCAGCTGCAATCTCCAAAGCCCGTTTAATGTTTTCTTGTCCTTTTACATCTGAAAAATCGCTATCAAAATTAGCCACGTTCGCATAAAATTGATCACGTGTATTTACAACTACTGGTTCAGCTTTATAATCACCGTTAAAAAAATCAACAACTTCTTGAATGCTTTCCATGCCATAAACTACTAGTTCATTTACAATGGCAGCTTCTCTAGCATTTTGTTTAGGGAGAATAAATCCTTTGAATCCTTTTTTTCTTGCTTCAATGGCAATAGGGAGTGCACCACGTATGGGTTTCAGACTTCCATCTAATGAAAGTTCTCCCATGATTAAATAATCTTCTAAAATATCTGCTGGAATTTGTTCTGCTGCTGCTAATATTCCAATTGCGATTGTTAAATCATAAGAAGATCCTTCTTTTCGAATATCAGCAGGCGCCATATTCACCACAATTTTCATTCGAGGCAAATGGTATCCAATATTTTTTACTGCTGATTCAATTCGTAAATGACTTTCTTTAACAGCACTATCAGGAAGTCCTACCAAAAAATAATCAACTCCAGTAACAACATTTACTTCAACTGTTATAAGAATTGCATTGACGCCTTGTACTGCACTTCCGAAAGTTTTAACTAACATCTTTTTTATTTCGAAGTTAGTATGCAGTTTGAAAATAATAAACCGCAAGAATGCTGGTTTATTTATACTGTTTATTGATTCCTTTCAATAAAATCAATTAATGAATGGATCACTTTAATGTGTATTTCTTGAGCTCTGTCTGCATATTCTGATTTAGGTGCTCTAATTTCAACATCGGCCATAGGGCCTAATTTTCCGCCATCTTTGCCTGTTAAACAAATTACATGCATACCAATATTTTTTGCAGCTTCTACAGCTCGTATAATATTTGCTGAATTTCCAGAAGTGCTAATTCCAACTAATACATCACCACTTTTTCCTATAGCTTCTAAATATCTTGAAAAAATAAATTCATAACCATAGTCATTACCTACACATGAAATATGTGAAGGGTCTGAAATTGAAATGGCTGCCATTGCCTTGCGATCATTTCTATATCTACCACTCAACTCCTCTGCAAAATGCATTGCATCACACATTGAACCTCCATTACCACAAGAAATAATTTTATGTCCATTTGCTAATGCAGTAACCATAATATTGCCAGCTTTTTCAATTGAAATGAAATTAGTTTCATCTGATAAGAAATCGTTTAATACAGAACTAGCTTCTTGAAAATGTTTTTTGATTGAATTCATAGTGCAAGTATAATAAATTGTTTTTAAGGTGTAGTTAATTGATAAACACTTCCTGTAAAACTTTTTGGAGTTACTTCTTTACTTGTTAATAAATATATTTCAGAACGTGCATCTTGCCCAAAACTTAATATTCTTAAATCTTCTGGAGCATCAACAAGTTCTAATTTATTCGAAGACCATTTTCCATTATTTTCAGATAGATAAAATAATGGGCCTGTCCAATCACCAAAAATATATTTCCCATAAAGAGCAGCCAATGAGTTTCCTCTATATACAAACCCGCCAGTTATACTTAATCCAATTGAATGAGGATATTCATGAATGGGAAGTTTAAGTCCATCTGTTTTGCAATCGCTATTTGGATTAAAGCAATGATTGGCTTCCATAATTCTCCATCCATAGTTAGCCCCTTTTTCAATGATGTTTACTTCTTCATATTCATCTTGACCAACATCTGCACAAAAAAGTTTTCCTGTGTTTTTATCAAAAGAAAAACGCCAAGGATTTCTTAAACCATATGCATAAATTTCAGGTTTTGTTTTTTCTGAAATAAATGGATTGTCTTTTGGAATTCCATAAGGCATTTGATTGATATCAATTCTTAATATTTTTCCTAATAAGGTATTTAGATTTTGACCATTCCCAATTTTGCCATGCTCATCACCAGCACCACCGCCATCTCCAACCGCAATGTATAAAAATCCATCTGGACCAAAAGCAAGTTGTCCGCCATTGTGATTTGATTCTGGTTCTTCAATTTCAAGAATTATTCGTTCCGTTGGATTAGCAATATTTTTGGAAGCAGACAATTTATATTCAGCCAAAATACTTTTGTGATTACTTTCTTTTTTTGTAGATGGTGCTGAATAATAAACATAGAATATTCCGTTATTCTTGAAGTTTGGGTTTAAACAAAATCCCAACAATCCTCTTTCATCATAAAAAGAATTTATTCTAACAATTTTATCTTTTAAATTTATTAATGGTTCTGATAAAATTTTTCCATTCTCAAGTACCTTAATTATTCCACCTTGTTCAGCAATAAATAATCTTTTACTTCCATCAGATGGATCCACCAAGCCAATTGGAGAATTTAAACCTGAAACAATTTCTTTTAATTTAAACTTTTGACTTACAATAATTGCGGAACCTGTATCTGTTTCTTTATTTGATGAATCTTTTATTTGTTGACTATTATTTGAATTGTTATTGCTACCTCCACACGCAGAAATTAATAGTAAAAGGAGAATGCTGAATGGGATGTTTCGTTTAAAAGGATTCATTGTTTATTTTTTATTTGAAATTTGATCAAGAGTAAATTTAACGATAGTATTGTTATATTGTATCATATTATTCAAACAATGGTTAAAAAAATATTGTGTGCATTGAATCCATATTCTGGTTCAGGAAAGGCATTCAAAATGTTTCAACAATTAAAACTGGAATTGCCAACTGTTGAAATTGTTTCATTAGAGAGTAAATCAACAGGATATTTTACCGAAACAATCAGCAATGAGTTTTTAGTTGGAGTAGAAGCAATAGTTATTCTTGGTGGTGACGGTACTATGCATGATGTGGTTAATGCATTATTTAAAATTAACAGATTGGACATCCCTATATTACTTTTTCCTGCTGGAAGTGGGAATTCATTTAATCATGATTTAGAATGTTTGGAATTTGAAACAGCAATTGTACGTTTAAAAAAAATGAAAACAACACAAATTGATTTAATGAAAATCAATTATGAAAACGAAACTAGTATTTCATTTAATATGGTTGGATGGGGTTTAGTTTCTAAAATAAATTTATTAGCCGAAAAGATGAGAAGTCTAGGAAATGCTAGATATACAATTGCATCTTTAATTAAGTTATTAGCAAATCCATCCGAATTAATAAAAGTTGAAATCAATAATGAGATTATAAACGATGAATTTTCTTTCGTCTTAATTTTAAATACCAAGCATACTGGAAAAGGAATGAAGATGGCACCTTTGGCAGAGTTGAATGATGGCCTAATGGACGTGCTGCTCGTTAGAAAAACTGCATTGAAAAATTTATTGGTTTTGTTTCCAAGTATTTATTCAGGTAAACACATGCACTCAAAATATTTAGAGTATAAACAAGTGAATAATATAAAACTTAGCTCAACCGTTAAACAAGTCATTACTATTGACGGGGAAGTTAAAGGTAGTTCACCTTTTGAAATGGTGGTATTACCTAGATCTTTAAAAGTGATTTGTTAATTGATAAAAACAAAAAAAGCTCAGTAAAAAAAATACTGAGCTTTTTTATTGTTTAAATATTTTTTATTTGGCTTTATATTTTGCCTTGCCAGAATCAAGGAAGTTTACATATGCTGCAATGTCTTCATTATAAGCATAAGGTTCAACTAATTTATTCCCATCGTTATCAACTAAAACATATAATGGTTGAGCGTTATTGTTATACATTGTTACTTGCAAATCAACATTTCTATTTCCTAAATTTTTCACTTTTTTCCCAGTGAATTTCGAAACATATTTTTGATCTTCTGGTAATTCAGTACGATCATCAACATATAATGAGATCATAACATAATCATTTTTTAATCTTTTCAAAACTTCGGCATCAGGCCAAACAGCATTTTCCATTTTACGACAGTTGGTGCAGCTATGTCCCGTAAAGTCTAAGAACACTGGCTTTCCAACTTTTTTTGCATAAGCCATTCCTTCATCATAATCAAAGAATGCATCAATACCAAGTGGGGCGTGTAAACGATCACTGTATTTTTTTGTACCACTACTGTGTGTAGCACCTGCGCTTGCTGGTGAAAACGAACTTGTATATAAATCGAAATCTTGAGTTCCTTGATGTGGTAAAAATCCGCTTATAGCTTTTAATGGAGCACCCCATAACCCTGGAACCAAATACACAGAAAAACTAAGTGATAGTATTGCCATAAATAGTCTAGGAACTGAAATGTGTTTTACATCACTATCATGATTGAATTTTAATTTACCTAATAAGTACATCCCTAATAAAGCAAAAATAATTATCCATAAAACAATAAATACTTCACGATCTAAAAGCCTCCAATGGTATGCCATGTCTGCAGTTGATAAAAATTTCAATGCAAAAGCCAATTCAATAAATCCTAATGTAACTTTTACTGTATTTAACCATCCACCTGATTTTGGCATGTTTTGTAACCAACTAGGGAATATGGCAAACAAAGTAAATGGCAATGCTAATGATAGGGAGAATCCGAACATACCCATGAATGGACCTAAATAATCACCTTTGTTAGCGGCATCAACTAATAGAGTTCCAATTAATGGTCCAGTACAAGAGAAAGATGCAATTGCTAAAACAACTGCCATAAAAAAGATTCCAATCAATCCACCTTTATCTGCTTTTCGATCTGCTTTTGTTGACCATGAACTTGGTAATGTAATTTCGAAAGCACCAAAAAATGATGCAGCAAAAACTACTAAAATCACAAAGAAAATTAAATTGAAAATAGCATCACTTGAAAGTTCATTCAATGCACTCGCACCTAATAAAGCTGTTACTCCTAATCCTAAAAGAACATAAATAACTATAATTGAAATTCCATATATCAATGCTTTACGAATTCCTTGTGCTCTATTCTTGCTTTGTTTCGTGAAAAAGCTAACAGTTAAAGGAATCATTGGGAAAATGCAAGGCATTAACAAGGCTACAAATCCAAATAAAAATCCTTGAAAAAATATTGACCACATGCTTGAATCATCATTAGAACCAGCACTTTCAGTTACTGCTACTTTTGAAGTATCAGAAACAATTGCATTTGCGCTGTCTGCATTATTTACAGAAGCAATGCTGCTCGTATCAGCATCAAGTGTTTTTATTTCTTCAGAAATCGAAACAACATTATTTTCATTTTTTGCGCCTTTAATATCAAAACTAAATTCTACTTCTTCAGGAGGTAAACATTGTTTGTCATTACAAACCATAAACTCTAAAACACCTGAAACTTTAAAATCTTTATCAGAAAGCACTTTGATTTTTTGTCTAAATGCTACTTCTGTTTCAAAGTATTTAACTTCCATCTCGAAAACTTGATCTTGAATGGTAATAGGTTTAGGTGATTCTGTCACTTTCCCTACAGTCTTATAATTTGCAGAAGGATTAAATTTAAAGGTGGTTGGCAGGGGTCCGCCTTCTCCAACAAATTGAGAGTATAGATGCCAATGGTTATCAATTTTTGCTTTGATAACTAAAGTGGCTTCTTTTTCACCATTCTTTTCAACACTATAGCTCCATTTAACGGGCTCTTGAATTTGAGAAAATAGCGAAATACTGATTGTTAATAGATAAAATAAGGCAATTAATTTTTTCATTTGTTTGTGTTGAAATTCATTTTGGTTTTCAAAAATATCATTTTATTTTAAAGCACGAATCTTATTTCTTTGTTACTGAAACTCTTATTATGCTTATTTATTTCAAGAATTAGTTGACCAGAAGGTTCTATATCAATGATTTTACCAAAAATGCTTTCATTTTCAATTTCAAAAAGATGTTCCTCTTCAAAGCGATAAAGTCTTTTTAAGTATTCTTGTTTTAATGTTTCGAATTTTAATTGTTTAAGTGATTCATATCTTTTGTCAATGCATTCAGCAAGTTCTATAACAAGGTTTTTGATTATATAAACCTCTCCGGTTTCAAGCATTAATGAAGTTGGGTTAGGTGCAGCACTTGAAAAATTAAGTTGATTAATGTTAATTCCAATTCCTATTATACTTGATTTAATTTGGCTTTGAATCAAGGAATTCTCAATTAATACACCTGCAATCTTCTTATCTCGAACGTAAATATCATTAGGCCATTTTATTGTAACAAGATCAATATAAGCAGATAAGAAATCATAAATTCCCAAGCTAATAGCAATAGAAAGATTAAATTGTTTGTCGATAGCTAGGAAATCTGGGAAATACACTAGACTCATACTAATGTTTTTATTTGGCTCAGATTCCCAAAAACTTCCCTGTTGACCCCTTCCATTCGTTTGTTCGTCTGCCATAATAACAGTTCCATCGGTTAATGGCTCAAATTTTGACAACAATTCTGAAGCAAAGCTGTTCGTAGAGAGAACTCGGTTTAAATGAATGAAATTTTTACTTGAATATCGAGTTATCATAATAGAATATTTGCAAAAGTAATTGCTAATTTTGTGTAAATTAATTGGTTTTAATGAATAATTACAAAAAAGAAGAAGAATCAAAACGAATTGCGGATATCATCATACATGGTATTCAAGAGAAAAAAGGGAAAGATATAGTGAGCCTCGATATGAGAAACATCAGAAGTTCTGTCAGTGATTATTTTGTTGTTTGCCATGCTGATTCAAGTACCCAAGTTAAGGCAATTGCTGATTCAGTAGAAGCTGAAATGAGTAAAGCATTGAATGAAGACCCATGGCATAAAGAAGGCTTTGGAACTGCAGAATGGATTTTGCTTGATTATGTATCTGTTGTAGTACATATTTTCAAAACAGAAAAAAGAGAATTTTATGGAGTGGAAGATTTATGGGGAGATGCAGAAATGCGCACTTATCAATCTGCATAATAATTAATACCTAAAAAAAGAAATGGAAGAGAATAAACAAAATCCGAATATCAATAAGGATAAGAAGAAACCTGCAATGCCCAAAGCCCCAAAATTTAATTTCTATTGGATTTATGGAATTTTATTAGTTGCAGTTTTAGCATTTAATTTTTTATACAAAGACAACAGTGCAAAGGAAGTAAGTTATCAAAGATTTGAAACTGAAATGTTATTGAGTCATGATGTAGAAAAATTAGTTGCTTACAAGCAGAATGAATTATATGTTGTTGAAGTTTATTTATACAAAGAAAAACTTCAAAACGAAAAATATAAAGATGTAAATAGTGGAAGTTTATTATCTGGATCTGGTCCTCAGTTTTTTTTAACGCAAGCATCAATTGATGATTTTAATAAAAGACTAAGAGATGCTCAAAAAGGATTCACTCCGGCTGAAACAATAGACGTACAATACATCACTAAATCAAATTGGGGTAGAGATTTTCTATTATCATGGATATTACCTTTAGCAATTATGATTGCTGTTTGGATTTTTATCATGCGTAAAATTTCTGGTGGAGGAAATAGTCCAGGTGGACAAATTTTCAATATTGGAAAATCAAAAGCAACCTTGTTTGACAAAGAATCTCAAGTAACAATTACTTTCAATGATGTTGCTGGTTTAGAAGAAGCAAAGCAAGAAGTAATGGAAGTTGTTGACTTCTTGAAGAATCCAAAAAAGTATACAAGTTTGGGAGGAAAAATTCCAAAAGGAGTTTTGTTGGTGGGCGCACCAGGTACTGGTAAAACCCTATTGGCGAAAGCAGTTGCAGGTGAAGCACAAGTTCCTTTCTTCTCTCTATCTGGTTCAGATTTTGTTGAAATGTTTGTGGGTGTAGGTGCTTCAAGAGTAAGAGATTTATTTAAGCAAGCCAAAGAAAAAGCTCCTTGTATTATTTTCATTGATGAGATTGATGCAATCGGAAGAGCGCGTGGTAAGAATCAAATCATGGGTGGAAATGATGAGAGAGAAAATACATTGAACCAGTTGTTGGTAGAGATGGATGGATTTGGAACAGATTCAGGAGTTATCATTATGGCTGCAACAAACAGACCTGATGTATTAGATCCGGCTTTGTTACGTCCAGGAAGATTTGATAGACAAATTGGAATTGATAGACCAGACTTAATTGGAAGAGAACAAATATTTAAAGTTCATTTAAAACCAATAAAAGTTGCTGCTGATATTGATCCAAAAAAATTAGCTGCACAAACTCCAGGTTTTGCGGGTGCTGAAATTGCAAACGTTTGTAATGAAGCTGCCTTGATTGCTGCACGTAGAGACAAACTTTCGGTTGATATGCAAGATTTTCAAGATGCAATTGATAGAGTGATTGGTGGATTAGAAAAGAAAAATAAAATTATTTCACCTGAAGAAAAACGCATAGTTGCTTTTCATGAAGCAGGACACGCAATCAGTGGTTGGTTCTTAGAACATGCAGATCCATTGGTTAAAGTATCAATTGTTCCTCGCGGAATAGCTGCCTTAGGTTATGCGCAATATTTGCCTAAAGAACAGTATCTATATACTACTGAACAATTGTTAGATAGTATGAAGATGACCTTAGGTGGTAGAGCTGCTGAAGAAATTGTTTTTGGAAAAATTTCAACAGGTGCACAAAATGATTTGGAAAGAATTACCAAATTAGGTTATGCCATGGTTACCATTTATGGTATGAATAAAAATATCGGAAATGTTTCTTTCAATGATCCGCAAGGAGAGTTTGGTTTTGGAAAACCATATTCAGAAAAAACTTCTGAAATGATTGACCATGAAGTAAGGTTGTTGATTGCACAGATGTATGAAGACACCAAAACACTATTAAATAAATATCGTGAGCAATTAGATAAAATTGCAAATGCTTTGTTAGAGAAGGAAATTATTTTCCAATCAGATTTAGAAGATATGTTAGGTAAAAGACCTTTTGATACCAGAACTACTTATGATGAGTTTGTGAATGGGAAAGATGAGAAAAAGGAAGAAGCTATTGAAGAAAAGGGAAATGAAAAAGTAGTAGCAGAATTGGAAACAATTAATGAAAACGGTTTTGATAATGATGAAAATCGAGATCAACCCGGACAAAGTATAAAAGAATAAATCATTTAAAATACCGCTCATTCAGCGGTATTTTTTATTTTAGCAGAATGCAAGAAGCCACCTCTAAAGAAAGAATGCTCAAAAAAATCAGGAAGGCACTGATTGAAAAAGTAGAACACCCTTTTCCTAAGTTAGAAGAAGTGGATAATGTATATACCTCAAGTGATGAATTATTAGAGATTCAATTTGCTGAAGAATTTACTAAAGTGAATGGGCAATTTGTTTTTTGCGAAGACCTTCTTCAATTTCAACAAAGCATTAAAGAAATTTCAATTGAAAAAAACTGGAATAATATTTTTTGTTGGGAACCAATTGTGATGGAATTATTAGGAGATGCACTTTCTTATGCAAGCACTGATGAAAACTTTGTAGATGCAGGTGTTGGAATTACATCTTGCGAAGCTTTAGTTTCAAGAACAGGTAGCATTTTTATTAGTAGTGATACTGAATCTGGAAGAAGACTTTCTATTTATCCAACTATACATGTTGTTGTTGCATTTGCTTCGCAACTTAAACGTGATACTATAGATGCGATTAAATATATGAATGAAAAATATCAAGGCAAATTACCATCTTTAATAAGTGATACAACAGGACCAAGTAGAACTGCTGATATTGAAAAAACTTTGGTATTAGGTGCACATGGTCCTCGAGAACTTTTCGTTTTTTTAATTGACGATATTAATGAATAAAGGAAAAAATATTTATTTCGCTTCTGATTTTCATTTAGGTGTACCTACGCATGAACAAAGTAGAGCACGTGAAGATGCAATCGTTCGTTGGTTAGCGTCAATTAAAGATGATGCAGCAGAGATATTTTTAGTAGGTGATTTATTTGATTTTTGGTTTGAATATGATAAAGTAATTCCAAAAGGATTTATTCGTTTACAAGGCATGATGGCGACTATAGCTGATGCAGGAATTCCAATTCACGTATTCACAGGTAATCATGACATGTGGATGTTTCAATACTTTGAAAAGGAATTGGGCTTGAAGATGTATCGTGAACCAATTACAAGAATTTTTAATGGTAAGAAATTTTATATCGGTCATGGTGATGGACTTGGTCCAGGTGATCACTCTTATAAATTTTTGAAAAAAGTTTTTGCTAGTAAAATTTGCCAATGGTTGTTTGCTCGTATACATCCAAATTTAGGAATGGGAATTGCCAACCGATGGTCGAAAAGTAGCAGAGCTGCTAATGATAACAAAGAACATTTTTTAGGAGAAGAAAATGAATGGTTAGCAATCTATTCAAAGGAAGTTTTAAGTAAAGAGTTTTTTGATTATTTCATTTTTGGTCATAGACACCTTCCATTAGATATACAACTAACTGATCAAAGTAGATATGTAAATTTAGGTGAGTGGTTACATTTTAATTCTTATGCTGTATTTGATGGAGAAGAATTAATATTGAAATATTTTGAAAAAGAACCGCATTTGAATATTTAATTAATGAATAAAATAAAATCAATTTTGTGGATAATACTTTTCTTCTTTTTTGCACAAGCAAAATTGAATGCTCAAGTATTGTATCAAAATAAATTGATTGCTAAACAAATTGTTTTTTACAAAGTTGATCAACTAGGTAACGTTTATTATGTAGATAGTAAAAATGCATTAGGAAAATTTGAGCCTCAGCAGGCCAGAACAACTAAGTTTGCAGATTTACAAAGCGGCAGATTAGGGTTCATTGATATCAGCAATCCATTGCGAATATTGGTTTTTTATCCTGATTTTTTTATCACTCGATTTTTAGATATCAATCTTACGGAGATCAGCAATTTCAAAATTACAAATACTTACAATGAAGGATTGATTAAGTTGGTTTGTACTTCTAATAATAATGGATTTTGGATATATGATGAAATCAATAGAAAATTATTGAAGATGGGTGATAACTTCAAAACCATTCAACAATCAAGTGATATATTTATTTTAACAGGAAAAAATATTAAACCTAATTTCATGATTGAACAAGGGGATGAGGTTTATGTGAATGATCCTACTTTAGGTGTTTTTGTTTTTGATGTTTTTGGGGGATATAAAAAGACCATTCCAATTCTCGGACTTTCAGAATTTAGAATAGAAAATGGATCGATTGTTTATTTTACAGGTAAACAACAAATCAGTTATGCTAATTTGAAATCTGATACGATTGCTACATTTAATGATACTTTTGAAAAACCTTTTCAGGACAAAGATTATTATTACTATATGAAATCAGATTCCTTATTTATGAGTTCAAAAGTAAATGGTTTGAAAGAGCGTTAGCTTCTTTGCCTATTTTAATTATCCAAATTCTATGGAGAATTGAAGGCTTTTAATAGTCAATGGAAATTCTCCAAAAATGCCTTAAAGCCTTATAAATAAACACATTTCGAACAACAAGTAGTGAAATGGGTTTTAAATACCTTAAAAAATCGTAACTTTGCAGCTTATTAAAAAATACCTGAGAAAGGAATTATATGTTAGAGAAATTAGAAGCAATTAATAGAAGATTTATGGATGTAGAGGTGGAATTATCCTCTCCAGATGCCATGTCGGATATGAAACGTTTTGCTCAATTAAATAGAGAATACAAGGAATTATCGAAGATTGTTGCGGAGTATAGAATATACAGTAACATCATGAGCAATATAGAATCAAATAAAGAGATTTTAGCGAATGAGAAGGATGAGGAATTTAGAGAAATGGCAAAATCAGAATTAGATGGATTGCTACAAGAGCAGGATAAGATGGAAGATGCCATTCGCTTAATGTTGATTCCTGTTGATCCGGAAGATGCTAAGAATGCTATTTTAGAAATTCGTGCTGGAACAGGTGGAGATGAAGCAAGTTTATTTGCAGGTGATTTATTCAGAATGTACCAACGTTATTGTGAATTGAAGGGTTGGAAAACAGAATTGGTGGATTATACACCAGGAACTGCAGGTGGATATAAGGAGATTATATTGAATGTAAGTGGCGAAGACGTTTATGGTACATTAAAGTACGAATCAGGTGTACACCGTGTACAAAGGGTTCCAGCAACTGAAACTCAAGGGAGGGTTCATACTTCAGCTGCTTCAGTAGTTGTATTACCAGAGGCTGATGAGTTTGATATTGACTTAAAAGTAAGTGATATCAGGAAAGATTTCTTTTGTTCATCTGGACCAGGCGGACAATCAGTAAATACAACCTATTCAGCGGTTCGATTGACGCATATACCAACTGGTGTAGTGGCACAATGTCAAGATGAGAAATCACAGCATAAGAATTACGATAAAGCATTATCTGTATTGCGTTCAAGAATTTATGAGATGGAATATGCTAAGCATTTAGAAGAAGTTTCTAAAAAGCGTAAAACTATGGTTGCCACTGGTGACCGTTCAGCAAAGATTAGAACTTACAATTACCCACAGAGTAGATTAACTGAACATCGCATTGGATTAACTTCATATAACCTAAATGGGGTGATGAATGGCGATATTCAAGACATCATTGATGGATTACAGTTTGCAGAGAATGCAGAAAAGATGAAAGAAGGAACTGTATAACAGCTACTTCACAAAATTTTCATTTTTTTGTTGATAAAACCATATTAGACTGTATATTTGCAGTCCTAACAGGAAAACGGAGTGGTAGTTCAGCTGGTTAGAATGCCTGCCTGTCACGCAGGAGGTCGCGGGTTCGAGTCCCGTCCATTCCGCAAAGCCTCACAGAAATGTGGGGCTTTGTTATTTTTTAAGATTCACTTTTTTTAGTAGTTATCTTATATTGCATTAATTAATTTTACTAATTACAAAATCCTTAATTAATGCTATTTTTAATATTGGTTTGAAACAATGCACTTATTTATGTAAATATCATGTCAGCGGAAGAAAAATTTTTTACAGTAGATGCAAGAGCAATAATACAATTAGGTCGTGACAGTATTAAAGAGTTTACAACTGCACTGATAGAATTGGTAAAAAATTGTTATGATGCTGATGCTGAAAATGTAATTGTTGAAATTGATCTAAGGAAAAGCAGAATAAGGATAGCTGATGATGGTTTCGGGATGACAGAAAAAGTAGTTGATGACAACTGGTTAAGAATTGGTTTTTCTGATAAAAAAACAAAAAAGAGAAGCGAGAAAAATAGGAGAAAAACAGGAGAGAAGGGTATAGGAAGAATTGCTGCGGACAGATTGGGGAAGAACTTGACATTATTAACTCATTCTAAAGGAGGTCAACCTCAAGGACTTCGAGTTAGTTGGGAATTATTTGATGTAGACAATAAAAACATAAATGATATACCTCTTAAAGTAATAAAAGATCCAGTATTAAATTTGCCAAATAAATCCCAGATTGGCACTGAAATTATAATTGAAGATCTTAGACATACCTGGACATTAGAAGATATTGAAAAGCTATATAATGAATTAACCACATTATCCCCTCCATTTACAGATGGGGAAGTATTTAACATTTTTTTAACAACTGATATTAATCCAAAATATTCAAATCTAAAGGTGAAATCGACTTTTAATGATGCCGCTGAGATTGAGCTTAGAGTTGATTATAATGGAGAGCAACAAGAGCTAATATACTATATCGAGAATAGAAGATTTCCTGGGGAAGAATATATCACAAAAATTTCAATAAATAGATTAATTACACAGAACAAAGATAGGACTGATAAAAGATTAAGATGTGGGCCATTTCAAATAAGATTAATGTTTTTCTTAAGAGATGCATCTGTTCTTGAACGGACAAATTATAGTAAGTTGTCTGAATTCAGAGAAATACTTGACGTCAATTTAGGGGTGAAAATTTATCGTGACAATGTTGCGGTTAAGCCCTATGGTTATTCAGGATCTGAGTTTGGAGATTGGCTTGGATTAGCAAGTAGAAAAGCAAAGAATCCTGCTGGAGTGGGACGCGAAAGTTATAGTATAACACCCAATCAATTAGTTGGAGCTGTATTTATAACTAGAGATGAAAATATAAACCTTTATGATAGTGCAGCAAGGGAAGGTTTGGTTGAGAATGGTGAGTTTTATGATTTGAAAGACGCTGTAATAGGTGCAATCCAAGTTTTAGAATCCCATAGAGTAGAAATAAACAAATCCGGAGCAAGACCCAAAGCATCAAGTTCATCACCTATTGTTAAAATATCGAAGACAAAAAAACTAGATGAAATAAAGTCGAAATTCACACAAGCTTCTTTTTTATTAAATGAAGCTTATAACAGCACTACAGAACAAGACGAGCAGAAAGTTCTTGATTCTATTTCAAATTCGCAGTTATTATTGGACAATTTGGAAAAAGATGTTGATGAAACAATTGTTGAAATGCTAAATGAAAGACGAACCTTAAATGGATTGGCAACTTTGGGCATTTCTACCGCAGTTTTTGGTCATGAAACGGAAAGCGCAATAAGTCTTTTAAAGCAAGCATCAGATAATGCCTATGAACATTTATCATTTGATCCACCTATAATCGACAAATCAAAAAAAGAACTTATTAAAGTTAAAAAATATTCTAAACAAGTAGGTAGTTGGGGTGAATTTGCTTTGTCAAGAGTCACAAAGGATAAGCGTACAAATCCTGTTGATAGAAGAATACAAGATTTAATTAGAGATGTGATCAATGATGTTGCTCCACTAGTAGAAAGTTCGGATATATCTATTAAGAAAGATATTGTTAATGAAGTTTTCGCCAAAGTCTATCCCCTTGATATTGAAGCTATCCTTTTTAATCTTATTACAAATGCATATCAAGCTTGTTTACAAATAAATTCTCAACGAGAAATTTGTGTAAGACTTTTAAGAGAAAATAGAAATGAAATTAAAGGCTTTTGCTTAATTGTTGAAGATAATGGACCTGGTATAGCTCCAGAATTTATTGATAGGATTTGGGAGCCGTTATTTAGCACAAAAATTGGAAGCAAAAAGAAAAAAGACAGTGGAACTGGCTTAGGTCTTACAATAGTTGAGTCAATTGTTAATGAATTAGGAGGATCTGTTTCCGCAAGTAATAGTGATGTATTTAATGGAGCAAAATTTATTGTATGGTTACCTAAAAAATAATATTATGATATCAATTGGACTTATAGATGATAATTTAGATCAGCGAGATTCATTTAAGGATGCAATAGAGATATATCTTAAAAAGAGTGGAAGGGGTGAAATTGAAGTCATAGATTGCGAACCTTTTGAAGATATTAATTCTTATATGAATTGGATTAATGAAAATGAAATCGCTGTATTAATAATAGATGAAAAATTAGCGGATGTACCACTTCAAACTACTGGTAAATCTTGTGGATACGAAGGTCATCAGATGGTACAAATATTAAGGCCATTAAGTACAATTCCTATTCATGTTGTAACTAGTTCAATTATAAATGAAGATCTAAAAGACAATCTTGAATTGTTTGAGACGGTACTATCAAGATCTTTATTTCTCAACAATAGTGCGAAATATGTTGAAATTTTCATCAGATCTGGTCAAAGATTTTATGATGAAAATCGCAAAAGATTTGAGAGAATAGCTGAAATATCGAATAAAATTGTTCAAAATCTAGCCACGACAAGTGAATTAATTGAGTTAAATGGTCTTCAAGAATTTATACAAACACCTATGTATAGTAAAGAATTGATATCTCGTCAGGATTTACTTACTGAATTTAATGCAGACCTTGAAATGTTAGCGAAAATAAATAATGAAGCCAAGGAATATTTAAATCGTAAGTGATTATGAATTGGCGTATAATAAATAAAGCTACAACACCACAACCAACAATTGGCAAATATTCCGATTGGAAATATAATTTAGCTATTGAAGGCTATAATCAATGTGTTTATTGTTCTATTAAGGATGCTCAGTTGGGTGGATTTTATAATTTTCATGTTGAACATTATAAGCCAAAATCTCTATTTCCACATCTTAAGAACACTATAACAAATCTGTTTTATTCTTGTCCCATTTGCAATATATTTAAAAGCAATGACTGGCACGAAGTTACTGGGGATCTCAATAATATTTACTACCCTGACCCTTCTAATTTCGATTATTCAAATTTATTTAGTGTAGAACCAAACGGATATCTCATTAGTAAAAATAATTGTGGTACTTATATAATAAATAAACTTGGTCTTAACCGTACTCAGTTGGTGATAGATCGAAATTTTATAAATATGATTAAATCTTATAAGGAATTAATGGTAGATGTACGTAAAGTTAGGGATCAACTTATTATTGAAAACTCAGAAAATTCAATTAAAATTCTCAAAGACCTTGTTGCTGCTTGTGATAGAGTTCTTGATAAAAAAGACAAGTTGGATGACAGCTCACCTTACGAAGCGGGAGATACGAAAAAGTGATGGATAATTCTAAATTCACTGGGTCTTATTATACTCCAAAGACACTTTGCGATTTTTTAATGTCTCATATCAATAAAAGATATATTAATAAAAAGCAATTAAGTATACTCGAACCTAGTTGTGGAGACGGGCAATTCTTATCATCTTTTTTCGACTCTATAAATATTAAGCATTTCAAAAGAATTGAAATAGATATAGTTGATATAAATAAAAGCGAATTGGAAAAAGCAATTAAATGTATACCTAAAGTAAAATCTGTTATTTTAAATCCAATTTGTGCTGACTATTTAAATGAATTTCTCTCAAAGAGAAATAAGTATGATTTGATCATCGGCAATCCTCCATATATAAGGAAGAAAAACATGAAGCAAAAACAAATTGAAATTTGTGAAGAATGCCATAAAGTTGTAAAAAAAGAAAATAGCTTTATGAACTCCAATGCAAAAATCAACAATATTTGGACTGCATTTGTAGAAGCAAACATTTGTAGCTTAAATCAAGATGGTATACTTTGTTTGGTAATCCCAGCTGATATAATGCAAGTTAATTATGCAAAAGAATTACGTTCCTTGTTTAAGGAATGTTTTGATCGTGTAGAAATATTTGCTTTCAATGAATTAATTTTTGATGGTATCCAACAAGATGTAATAGCAATAATAGGAATTAAAAATTTAAATGAACCTGAGCAAAAAGGCTTTTCTTTTTACCAAGTTAACGATTTAGAAGATCTTAAGGAACCAAAATTTACAGAAAAGCACAGTAATATTCATCGAACAACACTCAATAAGTGGACTAATTATATATTAACAGATGATGAATTGAATTTCATTGAAAAAATAAAAGAAGGGTATAGTTCGATAAGTACTTATTGCAGTAAAATCTCGGCAGGAATAGTTACAGCTGCGAATGATTATTTTATTATTAACTCTACGACATTAAAAGAAAATAATCTGCAGAATGAATTTGGATTAGTAAAAAAAATCCTACCAAAAGGATCTGCTGTGTCTAATTTAATAGATTTTTCTATTAAAGATTTCAATAAATTATTGAAAGAAGATAAGCGTGTTAATTTTGTCCATATACCCGACATACCATTTGCAAAATTACCTAAAAATGTAAAAAAATATATTTTAAAGGAAGAAAGTAGCCTCAAAAAGCCAGAGGGGCTCGATGTTCGTTTTAAAATGACCCAGCGAAATAATTGGTATCATGTGCCAAACGTTTGGTCTTCTAGAGCTCTATTTATTAAAAGAAGCGATAGTTTCCCTAAAATTATTCTTAATAATGCTAATGTAAATGCTACAGATTCATTTTATAGAATAATTCCAAAGAAGGAATATGGGATTGAAAATATTGTCTTTGGCTTTTATAATTCATTGACATTATTGCTGGCTGAATTGGAGGGAAGATTTTATGGCGGAGGTGTGTTAGAGTTAACTCCAAATGAGTTTAAAAATTTAATCATTCCTTATCCAAATAAAATTACAAATCTGCAATTTGAAGAACTGGATAGCAAGTTTAGGAATTGCGAATCTTTAAATGATATTCTTGACTATACCGACAATATTCTTTTAAAAAATCTTCCTAAGAAGAGTATTAAGAAATTACGTAATCTGAGACAGAAACTTGTTGATAGAAGATTAAAAGCTGATTGCGAATAATTAAAAATGGCTTTTGAAAAATATGAGAGCAACGAAATGATAATTTATATAGAAATAAACCAGATTTTATATTAACAATCAAAAATGCAAAGAACTTAATCAATAAAGATAAAATATTGAAGAAATAGGATTGATAATACGTTCATATAAATTTAGTCAATTAGTTATTGAATTAGTAAATGGATGATTATACATAAAACCATTCTTTATTTTTATCAAGATGAAGTCGTTAATTACGTAAGTAAAACCGATGATAATTTTGAATGCACAGTAAAAAATACCACGGATCTGTGATGGAAATCAAAGATGAACTTTCTACTGTTGTCTTTGTAATAAATTAATAAAGAAAAAATCAATGTATATAGAACTTTCTGAATAAGAGTAATATTTATTGTACTTTAGTATAATTAATTTAAAATAATTATTAGAAAGAAATACAAATAGTTGAAGTCCTAAAGATATAGATAATGCTGCATATTTTGCATTTTGGTTAATCCTATTAAGAGAAATCGCATGTGGAGCTAAAAATCTCAATAAAGTAGAAGTGATAGTAGCGAAAATTCTAAAGAAATTTTCGATTAAAAGAAATATTTTTTTAATAGACTCTTAATACCCAATCAAAACCTCTTCCCCCTTTTTATCCATCATCAAAATCTTTGGGTTATCGGAAGTAATATGATCACCTGGGCCAATATGATATAATCCATACATTTTTGTATCAATCTTAATGTTTTTTTCTTTTGAATCTAATATTAACCAAACTGGAACGAAAGCCCAATCTATTTCTTTAATGCTTCCAATTGTTTCAGCACTTTCAGTATCACCAGATAAAAATATTTTTTTGTTGTGCCAGGTTATTAAGTAGGAGTAGTGTTTGAAAGTAAATCGGTGTTTAGTTTTGAAAGCTTGAATATTAAAATCATTTATTGAGCTATTTAGTTCAGATAATTCTTTCACATTCCATGGGCCATAGGCGTTACCCTTAGTTTTCTTTAATAGTTTTTTAGAATAATGGTCGGAGTGTTTATGAGTGAAAATAAAATACGCATCTTTTTTTAAGTTGTTTATTTCTGATTGATCATATTCCATATAATTATGTGCACCGGATTTATATGGGAAGTCAATATAAATATTCGATTTCCCATCTGTTAAATAGAGGCCACAATTTCCTATCAATCTAATTTTAATTTCATTTGATTGACTAAAACTAAAATTGGAAATGAAAATTAGAAACAAGGAAAGTAATTTTATTTTGTTATTGTAAACCATGTTTTTTTGATGATAATTTATTTATTTTTTTTGTGAATATAATTCAAGCGAAAATAATATTTGCAATATGCAATGAATGGCATTTAAAAATAGAGAAAATTTGTCGAATAGAAAATTAAGTAATGAGAATAATGACTAGCTAGTTCATTAGTTGTAATATGGGTTGTTATGTTTCTTTTAATACGTTTGCAAATAGTTTAAAAAAACAAAAGACTTCTTAATCAGAAGTCTTTTGTTTTTATACATAAATTTAATTTGTTTTAGCAAGGGTTTGTCCAAGAAGTGTGTTTAGTTACTGTTACTCCAGTTGCACCTCTATAATCCCAAGTCCAATTGTTTGTTGAAGTATTATAAACTGCTTCTGGGCTAGAGCCATTTGTAAAGCCTGATGTAAATACAATCTTAATATATGGAGTTGAACCATATCCATTTGGGAATACATAATAAGTACCAAGTGGATTGGCTGGGTAGGTTGTTGGGCAGGTACTTCCGCCGCCGCTCACTTCGAAATCCCAGTAAATTCCTTCACCTACATAAGGATCACCAATGTAAGTGCTGCACACATCACCATAAAAATAAAATTGGGCTCCACCATTTACAGATTTTACTCTGAAGTCTTTTGTACATGCTCGATTCGCCAAATTGCTTTGAGTATCATTAGCAATTTCATTATTTAATTCTGTCTTGTCACATGATGTTAATGACATAAAGGTTGCAGTTGCGAAGAGTGTAAAAAATATTTTTACATTCTTCAAATTAAGTTGTTGTTTCATTTTTTTACTTTTTAGTTTAAAAATTGTTTTTGTATTCGGCCGAATACTAGTATAAACAGATTAGTTTATGAAAAAACAGTAAGTTAGTGTTTGCTTGTTTTGAGTTAGTGCAGAAGCTATTTCAAGTGTTTTCTGATAGTATAAAATTCTTGAAATTAAATTTGGAAACATTTTCTTATTCTGTATCATACTAATTTTAATGGTCATTAATTATTCGATAAAATAATAAAAATACCCATCAGTACTGATTGTATTGATTTTGCGTTATGATACTTTTACAGAAAAAAGGTCATGAAAAAATACACCCAATTGTTTATTGCATTTGCATTCTCATTAATTTTTATTTCTTGTTCAAAGGAAGAAAGTACTAGTAATTTGCCTTCAAGCATTTCAGGTAGCTTCACTTGGACTGATAATACAGGTTTGGCGGTAACTGCTGATTCAGCATATTACGATAGTCAATACAAAACTATCAAAGCATTTAAAGGTGGGAATACACGTTTTATCGAAATTAATTTAACTGCTGGTACTCCTGCCACTTATGTTATTGGAGTGTCGAATGCATTTACTTATTTAAATGCGAGTAATATATATATTGCAACTTCAGGATCAATTGTGATTACTGCCAATGCATCTTCTAAAATGTCTGGCACTTTTGCAACAGCAGGTAATGGAGCTTCTATCACTTCTATGACTGGTACTTTTACTGATATAGCAGTAAGGTAAGTTGAGGATTTAATTCAATGAAACAGGTGAACGATAACTATTCGGATCCTGTTTCTTTGCTTCAATTAAATAAGCATCCCACATTTCTAATATTTTATACTTAATATCCTCACTGCAATCATTCAAAAATTGATCGAAATAAACGCTATTAAGGAAGTGATCATCTGGGGCAACTTCCAATAATAATTGTTTGATGTTTTGATTGTCTGCCTTCATTTTCTTCATTTAACAGCAATTTAACTAAATATTTTTTATCTAAACTAAATTAATTGCAATAATTACTATAAATAGTACCTAAATCTCTGCAGTATTTTAGTCTAAATGAAAAATCTAATAGCAGAACGAATTCGATTCAACAGATTGGTGAAAAGTTTAAGTCAGGAAAACATGGCTAATGAATTGAATATTTCTGTAGCAGCCTATTCAAATATTGAAAGAGGAGTAACTGATATTACTATTACCAGATTGAATCAAATTTGTCAAATATTTGGATTGAGTATGATGGATATCATCGACCCTAAACAAATTAATTATGGTAGCGATAAAGATTCTCCTGTATATAGAACTGCTGATCAAGAAAATAATTTTTTGATTAGAGATGAAATTGCACAATTAAAAATGTTAATTGAAAAATTACAGAAAGACATGAATGCAATTCAAAAAGAAACTTCTTCAAAACCAAAATTAAAAGCTAAATATCCTAACAAACTAAAATAAAAATGTCTCCAAATAATAGCTATAATTTGGAGACATTTATTTTTTACAATTGCTTTTTTACTTTATAATTTTCTGAACAAAATTGGCGCCATTAATTGTTAAAATGGCGAAGTAAATACCTTGAGGCAATTGATTAGTTTCAACATTGATAGTCTGTTTTCCTTTATTCAAAAATCCTGCTGTATGTTGATCAACCAACTGCCCAAAACTATTTTTTATTTGAAGTTGAACATTTGCATCTTCATTCAAATTAAAATTGAAATTAATTTGATCGTTGAATGGATTTGGATAAGCAGTTAAACTATTTTGATCCATTTTCAATTGTCCATTTCCTAAATTAATATTTCTTGTACCAGTAGCATAAAAAATTGGCCATTGTCCGCCAGATATTAATGCAGCTGCTTGTCCTAGCGGTTGAATCTTATTTGTTTGTAAACCAATTGTAGCAATGTTAATGCTATTGGTACCTTGGTCGTAAAAACTAAAATCAATTACATTATCTAATTTATTATAACTTGGATATCCCAATGTGTTATTTTGGTATATAGTTCCAGCATCTCCAGTTTCGATATTGCTTGCAACAACTAAAAAAGTATTGTTATTGCTATCAAAATAATCAAAGGCAATAATATTTGGTGAATTTTTTGAGATAGAGGGATTTCCAATACTAACTCCTTCACTCAAAGCAGAGAATAATTTAGTGATACTACCATCTGCAAAATAATTTTGTTGCTTATCCCATACTTTAATAATTCCCACATCCCAATAATCTAATGTATCGCCATTTGATTTTTTATATAAATTGTAAGCGTCATAAATTAAATAATTACCTGTATAGTCCCATTCTATTGCGTTTGCATAAAGTGGCCCATCAGTATTTTGTCCAGCGCCAGTAGTTGGGTTATACAAATGATACTTAGCCATTAATTGTAAATTGAAATCATAAACGTAAATCGCAGTATCAATATAATTTGAAATCAGCGCAATTCTATTACCATCTTTTGAAACTGCTATGTTATTCCAGTCAGGCGAATTATCTAATTCGCTTAGTATAGGATTGTTGATGCTTAATGTTAGTTCGTAAGGTTTTAAATTTTCAGCTACAAAAAATGCAGAAGCACCATTGTCTGAAATGCTGGCTTTGTTTAATGCATTTAAAGTTGCAATTGGATGAAAATCTCCCGCTTGTGGATTAGTTGGATTGGAAACTATATATAGAGAATTAGGATCAACACCAACAGCAGTGGCATCATGAGCTAATAGAAATTCTGTTCCTGGATTAGTGGTAAGTGTTCCAACTGTTCCACCAGTTCCACCAGAACCTCCAATGCCTACGCCATCAAAGGCAGATGCAGCTTGTATTGCTTCAGTTGAATTTGGCCCATGTAAATCATTCGCAGATTTTATTACTGCTAATCTTAAGTCAACAAAATTTGATGAACGCGTTAAGTATAAAGTCAAAGCGCGGTAATAAATTTTTTCTGCTTTTTCTTTTGTAATTGCTGTTGCAAATAAATAATAAGCTTTATTTACAATTCCACTATTGATATGTACACCACCATGATCTTGATTTTCATTCAACTGTAAAAATTCATTCATGTGTGCGGGTTGCCATCCTTGGTCATTAATACTTGTACCACCATTATGTGGATTTGATAAATCTCTTAATGCTCCACTTGGAAATGCATTTAATTTCACAATGTCTTCTCCTAATTTCCAATCATCTCTATCAACCATTGCACCAAATATATCAGCCATTGATTCGTTAATAGCACCTGATTGAAATTTGTATTCTAAATTAGCAGAGTTCTCAATAACACCATGAGTCATTTCATGTGCGGCAACATCTAATCCACCAGCTAAAGGTTTCATACTATTGCCACCATTTCCATAAAGCATAAATTGTCCATTCCAAAACGCATTCTCCATACTTGTTCCATCTTGTTCAGGAACATTTACAATGGAATATATATTTCCACCTTTACCATCCAATGAATTTCTATTATGTACTGTTCTGTAATATTCATAAGCTTGGCCGCCATTAAAATGTGCTGAAACAGATGCTTTATCAGTCCAAGTATTATTTACTGAAGTGATGTAAAATAAATTTTGACTATTGGCAATATTTTTTTGATCAAATGTTATGATGGCACCTTTGGCATCATCAGGAATAGCACCTCCAGCAAACATCACTCTGCTTGCATCTAAAAGGTAATGAGTTCCAGTTTTTAAATAGGTGTTGATGGTTTTGTTTGCATTGTTCAAATCCAATGCATTTGCAGTGGTTGGTCCATCTGCACATGTAATGTTTGATTGATAAATCACATGTCCAGAATTTGCATTGATAAATAATTCCCAATGTTCAATGGTGTTTTTATATACAGAAACCCTATAAGCTAAAGTTGGATTTACTTTTAAATCTTCATCTTGATAAATAATCAACTCAACAGTTGGCTGAAGCAAATTTTTGAGTGTGTTGTCAAATCCTTTAAATAATTCAGTATGATTGGTAATTTTTAAATTTGAATAAGCAATTTCAAGAGCTGAATTTGAATTAATAGTTGGATGAATATTGATACTTGAACAAGCTATCATTTTGCCATTGATAGATTCAAGTTGATCATTTTTAAAATGTGTAATAACCTCTGCATTCCATATTTTCAAACCTAAATAGGTTTGATTGAATTTTAAATGCGTCATATTTAAATTGTCGGTTTCTATATTTTTCAATGCCCAATCTGCATTTTGATTTTCGCTTAACCAAAGTGTTTTATTTTCATTAAAAAAAGTTTTAGAAATATTTTCAAATGAATGAGCATTTTGTTCTGCAAAATATTTTTTGTTTTCTTGAAGCCAAATGAAATTAACTTTTTGATTTTTATCATAGCTTACTTTAAGAACTACATTCGAAGTCTTTTGATTTAAAAGAACTGTATTCAATGCAGGAATACTTTTGTATACATTGCTAGAACTGAAATTATCTGCCCCATTAATTATAAGTGGCAGGCCATGATTAAATTGAATTGATTTTTCAGTAGTTGCTTTTTTCTTATTGAATGGATTAGATTTTTGTGCAATAGATTGGAAGGTGATGTTTTGCAATATTGCTATAACCATCAGAATTGTCGACCATTTTAAGTAGTTCTTTTTCATAGTAATTTATTTTGTTGGTTTTACTTCATTTAATAATTTTTGATAGAATTTATTTATTTTCTTTGGTGTTTTTATTGCTGGATTTCCCCATGTTACCGTATTGCTTTCATAGGTTATGAAAAAATAAATATTACCTGGCTCAGAAAGTCGATAGGTGCTCAACTTTATTTTTTTTGCTTCTTTTAGGAATTTTTTAATTTTTGTATCAGATATTTTTTTGAAATCTACTACAGTTCCATCTTGATTCTCTTTTTGAATAATACCATCAGATTTTAAAATGTACACTGTACTCATGCCAGTAAAACCTCCACCATATCCAAATCTAAATAGATTAGTATTTGATTGTCCAAAGCTAAAACAACTTATAAAGAGGAATACTGAAATTAAAAGTTTAGTTTTCATAATTTCAATTAAAGAGTGTCAGTGACTTGAAATTCCATAAGCATGGAAATATTAATTCTAAAGTAATTTACTAAATTCGAATTATGTCTGCACGCTCAGAATTAGAAATTATTCAACTTTATCGCGAAAATGGCGATATGAGCCTAATTGGAGAGCTTTATCAAAGGTATTCTCACCTTGTATATTCCGTGGCTTTCAAATATTTGAAAGATGAAAATGACTGTAATGATGTTGTAATGGACATTTTTGAGAAACTGGTAACTGATTTGAAAAAATATTCCATTAGCTATTTTAGTTCATGGTTATATATTTCCACTAAGAACCATTGTTTGATGGTTTTGAAGCAAAACAAGCGATTTGAGCTTGTTCCTTTAGAAAGTATGGGAAATGAAAATACCTATATGGAATTTGCAGAGAAAGATCATCTAACTGATATGCAACTATTAGAATCAAAAGAACAAGATTTGAAAGATGCATTATTGAAACTGAATGACGAGCAAAGAAATTGTTTAGAGTTGTTTTATTTAAAAGAGTTGTCTTACCAACAAATTGTAGAACAAACAAAATTAAATTACAACCAAGTAAAGAGTTACATACAAAATGGTAAAAGGAATTTAAAACTCGTTTTAACTAGGGATACGAACTGATATGTTGAAGGAAGATATATTTTTAAGAACATCATGCTTAACTAAAGAGCAACTCGAAGGATATGTTAAAAACACTTTGAGTAAGGATGAATTAAGGGCAGTTGAATTACACATGACAAGCTGTGAACTTTGCAGTGCTGCAATTGATGCAAATTTAGAATTCGAGAAGGTAATTAATTTAAATCATGTTAAGTTTGAAATTCCTACATCAAAAGTTATATCTATAAAAAGTACGAATTCAAATCGACACTATAAGTGGATGTCATTTGCTGCATTTCTAATCATATTGGTAGCTTCAACTTTTATTTTTGTAAATACCGAAACAGTATATGATGAGTTTCATAAAGTTTATCCTTCTATCAATCCAATTGTAAGAGGTACAGAGCTAAACAAAGATGAATTCAATACTGCATTGCAATTATATGAAGCAGCTAAATATACTGAAGGGATTGCTTCATTAAATAAAGTGCAAAGTAGCAATGATACTATTCAAACCTTAGTGACTTTATATATTGGACTTTCCAACTTAGAATTAAATAATTTAGAATTAGCGAAATTGAAATTAGAATCTATTAGTTCTGGAATTGAAGAGATTGATCAAGTTGCTAATTGGTATTTGTGTTTAACATTGTTGAGAATGGAACAAAATGATAAAGCAAAATTAGCCGCTGAAAAAATAAGTAAAAGTAATTCTGATTATGCAAATCAAGCTTTCGAATTATTAAAGCGCTTATAAAAAAAGCTTGAATAAATTACAAGTGAAATAATTAACGAAACAATTAGAATTCCAAAAATTTCGCTCCAATTATTATTTGTTTGAATTTTCGAATTATTATTTCCTAAATATATGATAGATCCCCATAAAAAAGGTGCAGAGGCAATTCTATCAGAAGAATTCAAATAAGCTAATTTCGCTTTACGTAAAGCCTCTTTCTCTGGCATCCCATCATTTAAATTTTTCAAAAAGAGGATACTGATTTCTTTTGTAGCACGATCGCTAATGGGCCAAATGCTCATGATTAACTCATTTGCTCCTGCATATAAAAATGATCTAGAAGCATTCATTACACCTTCCCCTTGTTGAATTTCCCCTTCACCTGTGCTGCATGCAAGGAGCATAACTAATTGTGCATCTAAATTCATGTTGTAAATATCAGCTACTCTCAGCTTTTCAATTTTTCCTGAATTTGAAAATAATAATGAACTGTTTAATGAATTATTCTTATCAATCAAAAAATGCGAAGCAATATGAATGATGGCATTGTTTTTCGATTCATTTTTAAATTGTTCGATAGATATGTTTTCTCCGATGAATTTTTTTCCATTTAAAATTTCTGATGCCTCTTGAACTTCATCACTAGAAGAGTTAAGTTTTGTAAGTTTTATTTTTTCTAATTCCTCTGCTTGATGTGTAGGCGCAAACCCCACATACCTCGAGGTGTATTTTTTTTGCTTTTGATTTTGATTTGTCAATAAAAAGCTTGCCGCAACATGGTATGAAATGGAGTAATTATTTATTAAGTAATTTATTTTTTTATAATTAGCTTCAGCTTTCTTTGAAATTAAGGTTTCAAATGAGATACTTGAAATTTTGCCATCTGGAATTATTGTAATATTTGTTTTGCCTTCAACAAATGGCAAGAATAGCAAATTTGAAAGTGATGACGCACTTGAAATAAAGGGGTTAATTTTGTTAGTAAGGATTGAATTTCTATAAATGGTGATAATGCTATCTAATTTTTTTGGGCTAACAGCAATCTTATATAATTTACTTTCTTTGTTGGAAATAGACAAACAAAATATATCATCAGCATCTATATAGTAATCTAATATCAATTCATCTTCTTGTAATTGTTTTTGAATTTCTTCACTGGTTTTACTAACATTAGAATATTTTAAATTATAATAGTCAGGATAATTTTTTTCAAAGTTCAGAATTAATTCTTCTAACTTAAATTTAGTATCAAAAACTATTTCATTCCATTTCTTAATTTTTAATGTATCTGGGTTGTTATTATCATGCTGTTCATTTAGTAAATGTTGATATGCACCTATATTTTCTAATAATTGTTTTTCTTTTTTTATTAGACTATCAGGCAATTTGAAAGACATTGAATTTTTATTATTTAAAACTTCAAGTAGCGCTAATGACTTAGATTTTTCGATATAACCAAAAGCTGTTGATGTATAGCTTTCATTTCGCAGTTTTTTATTTAAAATATAACAACATTGTATAGCAATATTAAATGACTCTTTGCAGTAGTTTGAAAATTCAAATTTGGAATCATCTCTAATTAAGGTTTTTCTAATAGAATTGCTTAAAAGACTTATTTCATTTGAAATTCTTAAACAGGTTTTCAATTCTCCAATATTTTCATTTTGAATGTGAGAAAATTTGTTTTTCAATTGCAGTGTTAAAATTTGCAGAATTATTTTATCTAAGCTATTGTCCTTTTTTGTTTCTTTAATTTTATAGGTAATCTGAAGAGCGCTATCTATATATTTTTTGGCTGCTTCTTTAGAATTTAATTCAGTATAATAGGTAGCAATTGATAAATAATTATTAGCAATATTTTGCTGGTAATTCCCAAAAGCTTTTCTGTTAAATTTTAGCGATTCAAATTGGTTTTGGAGCGCCAAATGAAATTCTTTGTTTTGGTAAAAAAGTGAAGCAAATTCCGAATAGGTTTTGGCTATAACGGCATTATTTTCTTTTAGTTTTTTGAGCCTTATGTCCAATGACTTTTTTTGATATTCAAAAGACATTTTTATATTTCCTAATTTTGCATAATTCATTGCTAATCCAGAATAGTTTACAGCTAATTCAGGGTTTTCATTACCAAATATTTTTTTGCGAATATTAATTGATTTTTCATTGAAACTAATACTCTTTTCTAATTCATTAAAATGGGCATATATCATGCTCATATTTAAATAACAATTAGCGATTTCAGAACCATAGGTTTGTGGAGTTTTGGTATAAATTGCTAACCCTTTTTCCAAATAAGAAAGTGCTGCAGAATAGTTCCCTTGGTCGCTTAATACTGTTCCAATATTGATGTAGGTACTACCTATATCAACATGAGTAGGAGGCAATGTCTTTAATCGAATGTTTAATGCTTTTTTGTATTCTGAAATGGCATTATTCAAATCAGATTTGTAATAATAAACAATACCTAAGTTATTATAATCGGCAGCAAGGTAAGGGTGCATTAAACCAAGTGTTTGCTCATCAATTTTAATTGCTTTTTGGTAATAATATATTGCACTATCATAATCACCCAATTCCAAGTACATTCCTGCAACACCAAAAATGCTAATGGCAAGTTCAGGACTATTGTTCCCATTATGTTTTTCTCTTATATCTTTTGATAACAAAAAATAATTTAAAGCATTATTATAATCACCTTTTAAACTAATACAATTACCTAAATGATTGTATGCTTTTCCAATATTATTGGAGTCATTGAAGTTTTGAAAAATAGGTATTGCTTTTTTAATGAGAATAATTGCAGTATCAACGTTTGAATAGAAATAATTACTTGCACAAAATTCTTGAAGGAAACTTGCATATAACAAACTATTCTTATCAACTAATAAGTTAGTTGTTTGCTGCGTTTTATTTAATATAAATAGAGCTTTTTCATACTCACCATTTTCCCTTAATGTATTTGCAAGTTTTGTGCTATAGTTAAGAAATTCATCCCATTTTTTTTGAACTTGAGATTGTTTTCTAAGTGAATCATAAATTGGAATTGCGGATGCAAAGTCTCCATTCTTGAAAAATTGATCTGCAAAATACAAATTGCTATCAACTGCAATTATTTTTGAATTAATATTTTTTGGTTGGCATGCATTTAATATGCATTGTAATAAGCATAGAAAGAAAAGAATTATTTTTCTATTACTTGATTGAATCATTTAGGATAATAATTTCTGACGCAATAAAAATTCTAATTGTTCATTTGCTCTTATCAAACTCCGCATCAATTCTTTATTTTCTTTTCTTAATGAGAAAATTTCATAGGCATTGGTAATTACAACTCTCATTTGTTGTTCATCCCAAGGCTTTGTTATGTATTGATAAATTTGTCCTTTATTAATCGCGTCTATTACAGCTTGAATGTCAGCATAGCCTGTCAATAGCATTCTAATTGCTTCAGGATATTCTGATATAATAGATGCTAGAAACTCAACCCCAGTCATGCCAGGCATGCGCTGATCAGTAATTATAATTTCGAAAGAATCTGTTTTTAATTTTTCTTTTGCTTCAACTGCTGATATGGCAACTGTTACATCAAATTCTCTTCTGAAAGCTGCCTTAAAAGAATTTAAGTTATTTTCCTCATCATCAACATATAATATTTTAATACGTTCTTCTGACATAATGCTAAGTCTATTGTTTTTTCTACTGGAATTTAAATTATTGGGCTATTTTTAATAAATATCGAATATTTTTTTGGATATTTAATCTTTATTAACCCTGTTTTTTACTCAAATTTGCTACTACATGTTTGAATCCCAAGAAAATGTACAGATAAATAGTGGCTATTTACCAAGTTTTTTTGAACTCAAAATTTCGTCGCAACGCAAAGCTTTCGAATCACTTATTTCAAAAAATAGCAATCTTCAAATTTGTGATCAAATTGAAAGCCAGATTAGAGAGCTTATAAAAATTAGAAATCCTCAGCAAAAATTGACTGAAGAAGAGGTAAAAAGAGAAATTGAATTATTAGTCGATAACAAACCTATTGATGAGTATGGTACATGGGTTTATTATCCTTGGTCAAATAAGATAGTTCATCTTTTATCAGCGAAAGAGTTTATTGAATTACGTACAAGTAGAAATTTATATAAAATTACACCTGAAGAAAGAGATTTATTACAAACTAAAACCATTGGAATAATTGGCCTTTCTGTTGGGCAGTCAATTGCTTTAACATTAGCAATGGAGCGTGTTTGTTCTGAATTGCGTTTGGCAGATTTTGATGTGATTGAGTTGAGTAATATGAATCGCATAAGAACAAGTGTAAGTAATATTGGAATTTCAAAAGTAGTGGTTGCAGCAAGAGAGATTCTAGAATTAGATCCTTATTTAAAAGTGATTTGTTATACTGATGGAATTACAGAATCTAACATCGACGATTTCTTTTCAAAAGAGAAAAAAATTGATTTGTTAGTAGAAGAATGTGATGGCTTAGACATTAAAATATTAAGTAGAATTAAAGCTAGAGAATTACGTGTTCCAATTTTGATGGATACAAATGATAGAGGCATGTTGGATATTGAGCGATATGATTTAGAACCCAATCGGGAATTATTACATGGATTAATTCCTGCAGGTATTACTAATTTAGAAGCATTAAAGGATTTATCCAATCAAGAAAAAGTGCCCATGTTAGGGGCAATGGTAGGTATAGAATCAATTTCAGAAAGAATGAAATTGTCTTTATCTGAAATGGGGAAAACAATTACAACTTGGCCGCAATTGGCCTCATCGGTAGTTTTGGGAGGTGCAATGGTTACTGATACTGCAAGAAGATTGTTACTTAATCAAATTACAGTATCCGGAAGATTTTATGTTGATTTTGAAGATATCATCAAGTAAATTAGCACAACAACAACAATGATTATAATTCGTGCATTTAGAGCAATTGATGATCAAGAGGCATGCTATAAATTCATAGAAGGCCATCGTCGATTATTAGAAATTCATTTTGGTGTAGCAAAAGTTACATCAAGCAATACTGATTGGGTAAAAAGTGAGAGTACGATTGTTATTATTGTAGAGGATGAAACAGGAAATAAAGTTTATGGTGGTGCAAGAGTACAAATGGTAGACAATAAAATTCCATTACCAATTGAATTTGCATTAGGTCATTATGATCCAAAGATATTTGAGTTAGTTAGAGAAGGTTGTTGTGAAATTTGTGGAATGTGGAATTCAATGGAAGTGGCAGGGATGGGAATTGGGAGTTTAATTCTTTGCAGAGTATGTGTTTCAATTACCAATCAATTACCAGTTGATAAAGTCTACGTTTTATGTGCACCAGTTACAACCAGAATGGGTAAGAGAGTCGGAGCAGTAGTGGAGGATAGGCTAGGGGATAAAGGAATTTTCTTCTATCCAAAAGATGATTTTGTTGCAACTGCAATGGCGATCCATGATTGTGATGAGCTTAATCACGCTGATCCAAATGAAAGAATTAATATTTTAGAATTAAGAGAACACCCTGACCAGATTAAAATCGAAAAGGGACCCAAAGGTGAATTTGAAGTTCAATATAAATTGACAATACCCAATCTACCCTTAAAAAATTCCAAAATAAGTTTACCTTAGGAGATGCGTTTTTGTAATCTATTAGCATTATTTGTACTTCTGCTCTGCAATTTTCAGGTAAAAGCAGATCATGTTATATATTTTAAAAATGAAAATTCTGTCATCGCATTTGGAAAAGATGTAGGAATTTTCAATGATCTAACCAACAAACTTGAATTACAAGAAGTAAGAATCAAAAGTGATTTTGAGTTTAAATCTGAAGCTACTCCAAATTTAGGGATTAGCAGTTCTACCCATTGGATTCGATTTAAAATTAAAAATGAATCTGATAATCCCCGACTGCTTCTACGATTGGAATATCCGATAATAGATGAAATAGAATTCTATTCGCCTAACAAAGATTCCTTATTTAGCAAAACCATTTCAGGTGAACTTGCTGGGTTTAAGTCAAGAGAAATTGATAATCAAAACTATTTATATTATTTAGATTTAGAGAAAGGCGAGACCAAAGAATATTTCATGAAGATAAGAAGTGGAGAGCAAATTCAATTGCCACTTACTTTAGGTGTTCCAAAAAATATTTATGAGGATTTAATTACCAAAGATTTAGTTTTCGGTTTGTATATCGGAATTATTTTGGTAATGGCGATTTATAATCTCTTTATTTATATTACGGTAAGAGATAGAAGTTATTTATATTATGTATCCTATATTATTTTTGTTGGATTAACACAAGTTGTACTTCAAGGTTATGGGTTTAAATATTTATGGCCTAACAATCTTTGGTTAGTTACACAGAGCACATTTTTAATTCCAATTTTCAACGGTTGGACAGCCATTGCGTTTGTAAAGAATTTTTTAAACACTAAAGAGAACTATTACAAAGGGCATCAAATCTTAAACTGGATATTTGGTTTTTATACATTGTGTTTGCTTTTAAGTGTATTCAATCAATTTTATTATGCTCAAAATTTATTGCAATTAACGGCAATGTTTGGGTCGTTGTTGTGCATATTTATTGCCTACAAAATAAGCAGCCAAGGTTACCGACCTGCAAAATTCTTTTTAGTGGCTTGGTCGATCTTTTTAGTGAGCGTAGTAATTTTTGCTTTAAGAAATTTCAACATTCTTCCATATAATAATTTAACTTATTATGCACTTCAAATTGGATCAGCATTAGAAGTTACGTTACTTTCATTTGCACTTGCTGATAAAATAAATTTATATAGAAAAGAAAAGGAAGCGTCGCAAGCAGAAGCTTTGAGAGTTTCTTTAGAGAATGAAAGAATAATCAGAGAGCAAAATGTTTACTTGGAAGAAAAAGTTACCGAGCGAACAAAAAAATTGCATGAGGCAAATATGGAATTGAGTAAAGCACTCGAGGACTTGAAAAATGCACAAACAAAATTGGTGGATGCTGAGAAAATGGCTTCATTAGGTCAGCTTACTGCAGGTATTGCCCATGAGATTAACAACCCGATTAATTTTGTGAGCTCTAATATTAAACCGTTAAGAAGAGATATTGATGATATCTTAATGATAATAGAAAAGTTTGAAGAATTCATTATTTCTGAAGAAGATAAATTGAAATTCAACGAAGTGTTTAAATTGAAGAAAGAATTAGACTATGATTACCTCACTCATGAAATTGATGTACTCTTGAAAGGTATGGCAGATGGTGCAGGTAGAACAGTTGAAATTGTAAAGGGTCTTAAAAGCTTCTCAAGATTAGATGAATCTGATTTGAAATTTGCAAATGTGAATGAAGGAATTGATTCAACTTTAATTATCTTAAATAGTACTTTCAGAGGCAAAGTTCATGTACAAAAAGAGCTTGGTTTGATTCCTGAAATTGAATGTTATGCAGGAAAGTTGAATCAAGTATTTATGAATATCATCAACAATGCAGCTCAAGCTGTAATGGAATCTCACGGAAATACTGATGATGGAAAAGTTACAATTAGAACTACGCAAGAAAACAATAAGGTAATTATTCGAATAAAAGATAATGGTACTGGAATGGATGAAGAAACTAGAAGTAAAATTTTCGAACCTTTTTTTACTACTAAGAAAGCAGGAGAAGGAACTGGTTTAGGTCTATCAATTGTTTACAGCATCATTGAATTGCATAGAGGTGATATACGTGTTGAATCAGAAATCGGTGTTGGCACAGAGTTCATCATATCATTACCAATCAGTCAAGTCTAATTATTCAATATATCAGCATATAAAAATTAAATGAAGAAGGAACGGATTCGAGTATTGTATGTGGATGATGAGGTGAACAACTTGAACTCATTCAAAGCTTTGTTTAGGAAAGATTATGAAATATTTTTAGCAGACTCGGCTGAAAATGGAAATGTAATTCTTGCTGAGGAAAAAGTACATGTGATTATTTGCGATCAACGAATGCCAGGAATGACTGGCGTTGAATTCTTCGAATCTATCTTGCATAAGTATCCTCATCCTATTAGAATTCTTTTAACAGGATATACAGATATCCAAGCAGTAGTTGAAGCAATCAATAGAGGACAAATTTATCGGTTCATTGATAAGCCATGGGACCAGCAAGTGATATCAGTTGCGATTCAAAATGCATATGAAATTTATCACACCAAATTTTTATTAAGAGAACAAAATATAGAATTAAAAAAGGCCTATGAAGAATTAGATAAATTTGTTTACAGCGCATCTCATGATTTAAGAGCACCATTAGCTTCTATTCTAGGTTTAATAAAAGTAGCAAAATCTGAGGATGCAGAAACAGCATTTGGATATTTTGACATGCTAGAAGGAACAGTGAATAAGATGGACACATTTGTTCAAAATATTATTAAATATTATCGTTCAACTAGGTTAGGCATCCAACTGAATTTCATCAATTTTGAGGAACTTGTAAATGAAGTATGGGGTGATTTAAAAATCAAAGAAGACGTACATAATATACAATTCACGAAAGAAATAAATGAGCCATTGCATATTAGAACAGATGAATCAAGAGTTAAAATTATTTTGAGTAATGTGTTAACTAACGCCATTCGTTATAAAGATGATAACAAGAGCAATCACAATATTAGAATAAGCATTTTAACTAATCATGAAAAATCTCAAATTGAAATAGAAGATAATGGAATTGGAATTGATGAAGAACATTTGCATAATATTTTTAAAATGTTTTTCAGAGGAGCCCACAAAAATGCAGGCTCAGGTGTAGGCTTATATGTTGTACATGAAGCTTTGAAAAAAATAGAAGGAACAATTCATGTTGAATCAACAATAAATTTAGGAACAAAATTAATAATTGAAATTCCTAATAACGTTTCTTAGTTTTTATTACAAAAGTAATCCTGCAATGGTTGCTGATAAATAAGAAGCTAAAGTTCCACAAATTAAAGCCTTAAATCCCAGTTTAGCTAAGTCTGCTCTTCTATCAGGAGCAAGCTCTCCAATACCACCAACTTGAATTGCGATGGAACTAAAGTTTGCAAATCCACATAAAGCAAAACTTACAATTACAATAGATTTATGTGATAACACACCTGAACTAATAAGAGGTGATAAGTTAGAATAGGCAACAAACTCATTGATCACTAATTTAGTTCCCATTAAAGCTCCAACTATATGAGTGTCTTTTGAAGGTACTCCCATTGCCCAAGCAAATACAGAAAAAACCGAACCCAAAATTTCTTTTAAACTCAGCTCCTTTAAAGAGATTCCTATCATGCTTAAATCTAGACTTGTGTTTTCATATAATGCTCTTCCTACCCAACCTAATCCTGCATCTACCATTGCAATCAATGCAATGAAACCTAAAAGCATGGCAATAACATTTAGGGAAATTCTCATTCCATCACCTGCGCCATGTGAAATTGCATCCATTAAATTAGCATGGGCTTTTTTGATTTCTAATTTTACTTTACCCTTAGTTTCAGATTCTTCAGTTTCTGGATAAACAATTTTGGAAATCACCAAAGCTCCCGGAGCAGCCATAATACTAGCTGCAATTAAATATTCTGCCGGCACACCCATTGAGATATATACAGCCATTACTCCACCTGCAATACAGGCCATGCTTCCGGCCATGCTTGCCAATAATTCTGACATAGTCATTCCTGATATATACGGCTTAATCATAATTTGAGCTTCTACTTGTCCTACAAAGGCACTGCCTACATTTGACAATGCTTCAGAACCACTAACTCCCATTAACCAATGTACAGCTCTTGCAAAAACCGCAACAATTCTTTGCATGATACCAACATGGTAAGCAATGCTAACTAATACAGAAACGAAAATAATTGTTGGTATAATTTTAAAGAAAAATATAAATGTATTGGCTGGACCAAAAAGTGGTGCTAATAAATTTGAATTTACTAATGGACCAAAAACAAAATCAGCACCTTTATTAGAATAATCAAGAATCTTAGTTACTAAATATCCCATTTTAGCAAATACAACTTGGCCCAAAGGAATTTTCAAAATAAAAATTGCCAATAAACCTTGTATTGCTAAACCAGTAAATACAAGTCTTTTATTAATTGCTTTACGATTATTTGAAAGTAGCAAGGCTAAACCTAGTATTAAAACAATGCCAATAACGCCGAAGTAACGATCCATTTGAAAATATTTTTCTCTAAAATAGAATTATTTTAAATACCTACTCATTAAAATTGAGATATGATGTGCTAAATGCCCTCCTGTGATGTATAATGCTGCTCTTGCACTTAAGATATTTCCATTTGCAAACCCAGTCCTAGCCCCCATTTCCTCAGTTATGGAATTACACAAGGCAATTGTCGACATCCTTAAACCATTGAATTCAGCTAAATAATTTTCAAAAGTTATGAGGTTCGGGTTAAATGAACTTACATAATTATTTTCATCATAGCCTGGCAATTCTGATTGATCTCCTCGAGCGAAAGTAAGTGCTCTATATGCAAATATTCTTTCCGTATCATTAATGTGCGAAACCAAACCTTTAATACTCCATTTGCCTTCTGCATATTGAAAATCTCCTTTTGATTCAGGAATTGATAATATGACTTCATTGAAATGCTTCTGTTGTTTAATTAAGAAATTTACTAAATCATCATCTACTAAATCAATGTATTTCTGATGATAGGAATTGAATTCTGTTAATTCTGGTTTTTTCATTTTTCTACTTATTCTTTTGGCATATTTTTAATTGCAATTTAAATATTCTTTGAAAGTTGTTTGATAATTCAATATCAATTAAAAATTTAAAAGTTTTACAGCAAGAATTCCTGTTGATTTAATAATTACTTTAATTGATTCTTCTCCAATATAAATACCTTCCAAATCAATGTCTTCAATCTTTCCATCAAGTCTTATATTATTAAATTTGGCATTTTTCAAAGCATCATTAGCAATTTTACTTGAGTTTTCAATATCTGACTTTAGTGAATATGCTAATTTACCTTCAATTTGCTTTTTAAAAGTGCCTTTGAATAACCACTCTGATGTTCCTAATAATACATCTTTACTTTTTAAATCAAAATCGAAATTTTTTATTAAAAGCACTTTAGTGATTGGATCATAAACGGGGGTTCCTAAAGCATATAAATCGCCTTTGAATTTTTTTGTAAACAATCCTTTTTTTGCAAAGCCATTTACATTAATCTTCACTCCCAATTGGTCACCATTACCAAAAAAACTTAAGTCATTTACAGTTACACTTTGTTTATTATTTTCATAGGTAAAGGTTTTACCTACAAATTCTTTTTTAGCCAATGCAGTTGCGAAATCATATTTTATTTCTGTTCCAAAAAATAATGAAAAGCTACTATCTGCTTTTTGATTTTGAGATAAATTTGGGAGTGGCTTAATGTTATCTACTAATGGTTTAGTTCCAGAAAATATATTGATTTCAGATTTTAAAGCAGTGTAAAAACTTATGGTTTTACCATCACTTTTAATGTTAGTTGCTGCAATTGATTCAGGCTTTAATTGCAGATAGCTTTGATATTGCTCATTAATTAATTTGGGTTGTTGAAAATCATTCCAATATTTTTCTATTGTTGGTTTAATTTTTATCAATCTACTTACTTCAGCATCTAATTTATTATTCACTTCTTTGATTTGTGAATTCACTGCACTTTCTATGATAGAAGCAATGGGTATTTTAATTGGTCCTAATTCTAAGTAAGGCCTTTCACGCCACTGAAAACTAGCTTCGCTTTTTGTAATAATATCCCAATTTGAACTTATGCTTAATTTGGTGTTGATGACTACATTAATTCTAAAAGTTGCATCTTTAGATTGATCAATTCCAACTGATTGATCAAATAAACTAAAGAAATCTTTCTTTAATCTTCCTTTTACATAAATTTCTAAAGGGGCAGTTATTGTAAATTTATCATTGATAGCAATGATTTTGAAATCACCTATTTTTGTAATTTTTAATAATAAATTATCTGCATTATTATTGTCATAACTATCGTCATTATACAAAACCCCAATAAATAGTTTGTTGATTGAATTTTCTAAATCAACACAATTTAAACGAATTGGGATGTTTATAGTAGACAATGGCAAATTGATTGATTTAGTTGCACCCATGTTGGGTTTGGGGGCTTCTGTTTTTTTTACAGAACATGCACTAATTGTTAAAAAACAGACTAGAAGTAATATTTGACCTGGTTTATACATGGCGAATTAAACTCAAATGTATTCAAATTGTTGTGAAATTATTTATTTGATTCTCAGAGATACTTGAAAATTCTTATATTTACTAATTACTATAAACAATAAGTATTATGCAAACATATCTACCTTCAAAATGTAGAGCTGCTTTATTGATTGCTGCTATGCTTTTTTCTATCAACTTGAAAGCTCAAGATGATAAAAGTGTAACAAGCAATAATGGAATTGCTAC
This sequence comes from Sphingobacteriaceae bacterium, assembly GCA_965279595.1. GTDB lineage: Bacteria > Bacteroidota > Bacteroidia > Sphingobacteriales > Sphingobacteriaceae > CAIKLP01. Next base: position 606,034 of record OZ257246.1, on the reverse strand, counting down.
AAGTCATGCCGTTATTAATTTTAACGCCATTGCCTTAGTGGAAGCCTACAATAAACCAGCTCCAAAACCAATTCAATTTATTGGAAATAGAAAAGCTAATCCTATTCCTGAAATTGATATTGATCCAACCGGAAAAACTATTCAGAATGACCCATTTGGCAAAATTGATTTGTCTAAAGCGAAACGAATGGTTCCAAATCCTTCTCCTTCGCCGATTGCTAATTTCAATGGACTGAATGACAACAATACTTCCATCCCTCCTGATGTTAATGGTGCTGTTGGTCCAAACCATGTTATGACAACTTTAAATACTCAAGTTAGAATTGCTGATAGGAATGGTGTTGTTTTAAGTACAGTAACTTTAAATGCTTTTTGGGCATCTTTAGGCGGTGTGTCTGGTGCTTATGACCCTAAAGTTTTATATGATCATTTTTCTAATAGATGGATAATCGTTTCATCTTGTAATTCACAATCAAATACTTCATCTACTTTATTAGGAGCGTCTCAAACTAGCGACCCAACTGGAGCTTGGACTTTATACAAAGTTGATGTAGACGCAACAAATCAAAAATGGGTTGATTATCCAAGTATTGGTTTCAATGATAAATGGATTGTTGTTCAAATGAATTTGTTTGCTATGTCAGGATTTACAGCTACTGCGCATCAAATTTATGTTTGGAATAAAGCAGATGTTTATGCTGGAGGTACAGGTCAGTACAAATTATTTAATATTACTACAGAAGCAACTGCTATTGCTTGCCCTTCTATTCATTATGATAACTCCATAGGTAAAATGTACACCATAAGAGTTTCAACTGGAAATAGTGGTGGAAATGGGAGATTAGGTTTAAGAACAATAACGGGTACTGTTGGTAATGAATTATTATCAGCTGAAACAATTATTCAAACTCCAAATCCATGGGCTAGTACTGGCAATAGTAATACTAATTTTGCTCCACAATTAGGTACTACAAAAACTGTAGCAACCAATGATCATAGAATGCGTCAAGTAGTTGTACGTGATGGGAAAATTTATGCAGTACATTCAGTATTTCTACCTTCATCGGGTGCAACTAGAAGTAGTGTACAATGGTGGCAATTAGATTCTGCAGGTGCTATTTTACAAAGAAATTTAATTGATGATCCGACAGGTGAAAAATTCTTTTCTTTCCCAAGCATTGCAGTTAATAAATTAAATGATGTATTAATTGGGTACGCAAGTTTTTCAGCTAAACAATATCCTAGTGGTTCTTATTCTTTTAGAACTGCTGCGGATCCTATTAATACCCTACGAGATGAATATCTTTTCAAAGGTGGAGAAAATGTTTATTTCAAAGATTTTGGTGGAACCAGAAACAGATGGGGAGATTATACAAATACTGTGATTGATCCAATCAATGATACAGTATTTTGGACAGTTCAAGAGTATGCTGGATATACTGCAAATACTTGGGCAACTTGGTGGGCTAAAATTCATCCATCAGCAAGTGTTGCAGATTTTGCTTCTGACAAAACAGTAATTTGTCCGGGTGAAGTAATATCATATACAAACACTTCCAATTTTAGCGGAAGTAATTTTAGTTGGACATTTCAAGGTGGCACGCCAGCTACATCATCTCTAGCTAATCCAGTAATTACCTATAATACTGCAGGTAGATTTAAAGTTACTTTAACAGTTGATGGTAAATTACAAGACAAAGATGGTTATGTAATTGTAAATACTTTACCAAATAAAGCAACTATTGTAAGTGCAAATAATTTGTGTGAAGGAAAAAATGTAACATTAACAGCATCACAAGCAGGCGGAACTTATTTGTGGAATACAGGTGCAACAACCAGAAGCATCACAGTGAAAGTAGCAGGTGATTATACTTGTGAAGTAATTGCTGCTAATGGTTTATGTAAATTAACTACTGATACAATAAAAATTAGATACAAACCCCTTCCAGTTGTAACATTAGATAGTATCAATCCTGTGAATCCCAATTTACCAGCCTTTAATTTAATAGGCGGCTTACCAACTGGTGGTGTATATTCAGGAACAGGTGTATCAAATGGTATGTTTGATCCTGCTGTTGCTGGTTTAGGTACACATAAGGTAACGTATAGTTTTACTGATACATCGGGATGTGTTAATACTGCAACTAGAATTATTGAAGTAACTAATGGTGTTGGTTTAAATATTAATTTGAATATTAAATTAGTAAGAATCAAACCTAATCCAAGTAAAGGTGTGGTCAACCTTGAATTGATTTCTGATAAACCGTCTACTTTAAATGTGAAATTAATTGATCAAGTTGGTAGAATAGTTTTTGTAAAAAGTTATGATGAAATTTCTGTGAATCATAAAAAACAATTAGATTTTAGTGATATCAGTAAAGGCTTATACTATTTGCAATTAACTACTGGCGATAAAGTAAATACGTCTAAATTAATTTTAGAATAAAAAGTTAAAATCGATTTTTGGAAAAGCATCCTGTAGCATTTGCAGGATGCTTTTTTTATGCTGTATGCCTTAAAAATCGGCTAATTATCACAAAACCTCAATATTTGCTATCTTTATAATTCTCAATTGAAAATTATGAAAAAGAAAACTTGGATTTATATTGCATTGATAATTGCAATTCAAACTGTATTAGCAAACGATTATTTGTTCGCACAACAAGCAGAATACAATGGTGTTCAGAAAACTGCTGACCATCATACAGAAATGAATTTCAATGGAGTAGCCTTAATTGAATCATATAATAAACCAGTTAAAAAACCAATTCAATTTATTGGAAATAAAAAAGCAAGAATAATTCCACCAATGGAAATTGATCCAATAGGGAAAGTAATTCAAAACGACCCATTTGGAAAAGTTGATGAGGTAATTCAGAATAAAAAAGCAGGAAATCCTTCACCTACACCTTTAATTTCATTTAACGGATTAGCTGATAATAGTACTACTATTCCACCAGATGTGAATGGAGCAGTTGGTCCAAATCACATCATGACTACTTTGAATTCACAGGTAAGCATTCAAAACAAATTAGGTGTAACAATTAGTACAGTAACATTGAATTCTTTCTGGTCATCTCTTGGCGGAATTTCAGGAACCTTTGATCCAAAAGTTTTATACGATCATTTCTCAGATAGGTGGATAATTGTTTCTTCAGCAAATGCAGAATCAAATACTTCATCTTCTTTATTAGGCGTTTCTAAAACTAATGATCCAACTGGTGGATGGAATTTGTATAAAGTCGACGTTGATCCAACAAATCAAAAATGGGTTGATTACCCTAGTTTAGGATTTAATGATAAATGGATTGTTGTTCAAATGAATTTATTTCCAATGCCTAATGGCTCTGGTTCTACCCACCAAATTTATGTTTGGAATAAAGCTGATGTTTATGCTGATGGTGCTGGGTTATTTAAATTATTTGACATAACAAATGAAGGCTCTTCTATTTCATGTCCTTCAATTCACTATGATAATTCAATTGGTAAAATGTATACTGTGCGAGCTACTTCGGGAAATAGTAGTGGCAATGGTAGATTAGGATTAAGAACTATTACAGGAACGCTAGGTAATGAAGTGCTTTCAGCTGAAACTATAATTCAAACACCAAACCCATGGTCAACAACTGGAAATAGTTTTGGAAATTTTGCTCCTCAATTAGGATCCACAAAAACAATAGCAACAAATGATCATCGTATACAACATGTATGTGTGCGTGATGGAAAAATTTATGCAGTACATACAGTTTTTCTACCTGCATCAGGTGAAACAAGATCAGCCGTTCAATGGTGGCAATTAGATTCAGTTGGGGCAATAATACAAAGAGGAAGAATTGATGATCCAACAGGTGTTAAGTTTTTTGCATTCCCAAGTGTAGCAGTTAATAAAAATAATGATGTTTTAATTGGGTATGGAAGTTTTTCAGTAAATCAATACCCTAGCGCATCTTACTCGTTTAGATCAGCAGCGGATCCTATAAATACTTTGAGAGATGAGTATATATTTAAGAAAGGTGAAGCAACCTATTTTAAAGATTTTGGAAGCGGAAGAAATCGTTGGGGAGATTATTCTAATACGGTAATTGATCCTTCAAACGATTCAGTGTTTTGGTGTTTGCAAGAATATTCAAATTTTGCAAGTAATTTATGGGCAACGTATTGGGCAAAAGTAAATCCAACTAATTTAGTTCCTGATTTCGAAGCAAGCAAAGGAATTGTATGTGCAAATGAAGTTGTTCAATTTACAAATACTTCCAATTTTGCTGGAACAAATTTCAATTGGACTTTCACAGGAGGCAATCCATCTAGTTCAACTTTAGCAAATCCAACTGTTACTTATGCTACACCAGGTGCATTTAAAGTTTCATTAACATTAGATGGAAAAACACAATCAAAAGAAGGATTTATAATTGTCAATGTTAAACCTAAAACAACCGTTACTTCAAATTTAACAAACCCTTGTGTTGGTAAAACAGTAACATTAACAGCAACTCAATTAGGTGCTACATATTTATGGAATACTGGAGCAAAAACTAGAGCAATTTCTGTTACTCAGGATGGAGATTATTTTTGTCAGATTACTGCAGCAAATGCAGTTTGTTTTTCAACTACTGACACAGTAAAACTTAGGTTCAGACCATTACCAGTTGTTACTTTAGATAGTCTAAAATCTGTTAACCCTAACTTGGCTCCGTTTGCATTAACTGGAGGATTGCCATTAGGTGGAACTTATTCAGGACCGGGTGTTACCAATGGTATATTTAATCCGCAAGTTGCAGGAGTTGGTATTCACAATATTGTTTACTCTTTCGCAGATTCATTAGGTTGTGCAAATACTGCAACAAAACCAATTGAAGTTTCATTAGCAATTGGCATTTCTCAAAAAAGCGAAATTTATGCTTATCAAATTACACCAAATCCAAGTAAAGGTATTGTTAATGTAGAGTTAAATTCAATAGACTTAAGAGCAATGGATTTAACTGTTGTAGATTTAACAGGTAAAATAGTTTACCGTAAATCTATTGATGAGAAAAAGAAAACACATAAGCTACAAATAGATTTGTCGAATTTGGCAAAAGGTGTTTACTATTTTCAATTATCAAATGGTGATTTTACTAAAACAGCGAAAGTGGTTTTACAATAAGAAAAAGTGTTTATAGTTTTAAAGAGCAGTCTTAATTTTTTAAGGCTGCTCTTTGTTTATAACAAATCTACTTGTTGTGATTTTATCATTTGTAATAATTTTGACTAAATAAAATCCTGTATTCAAATCGAATAAATTCAACTCTTGGTTCAATACATAAGTATTGTCAAAGCTGTAGTCTTTAAGCAGCTTTCCGTTATTATCATAAATTAAAATAGTTTTCAATAATACAGCTTTTGAAAAGCTGAAATTGATTTTATTGTTTATAGGATTTGGGAATAAATTTATGTTGAGCTTATCAAAATTCCCTACCTCTAGGCTGTTAGAAATTCTGCTTTTTGCGAGTATCCATTTCTCAGGATCAAATAAGGCTGATGTAGGTTTGAAGTTTAATTGAAATAAAAATTCTTGATTTGAAAACTGATGATTGCAAATCACAATGGTATCTTCAGTTGCATTGAAAAATTTAATTGGAACAGGCATTTCAAAAAAATCAACTGAAAGGTCAGAAGTTGTCTGTGCAATTTTGACTATCATTTGATTATTTCCAGCATCTTTCCAAAGTACATCATAGCTCGGAAAACCTTCGCCTGAATACCAGTCTTCAAAAAATTCAGTTAAATTATTGCCACTTGATTGTTCAAGGTGATGTTTTAAATTTATTGTAGAACTAAAATCAAATGCTAGTTGAGGATCAGATAAGTAAGATTTTAATCCGTTGAAGAAAGCTGAATCTCCTACAATTCCTCTTAGCATATGTAATACATAGGAAGCTTTTTTATAAGAAAGTCTTTCATTGAAAATTCGCGAAACAGAAGTGGTATCATTCACTTTTACAGAACCATCATTGATGGAGCAGACTGAACTAATCGTGCTTGTTTTAAATAAATTCCAACTTGCTGGGTCAATTCCAAAGTCATTAATTAATGCAGCGAAGTAAGTGGCAAATCCTTCATTTAACCAAATATCTTGCCAGCCAGAACAGGTTACTTTGTCGCCAAACCATTGATGTGCTAACTCATGAGCAATAAGTCCGCGATTAAAATTTCCCATAAAACTCATGGTTTGGTGTTCCATTCCACCAGAAAATCCACATTGGGCATGTCCATATTTTTCTTTATAGAAAGGATATTCACCAACTAAATTTTCAAACAATTGTAAAATTGGAATTACTTCTTTTGTTTGTGATTTGGCAGTTATTAAATTTTCAGGATAAACATAATTGAGTATTTCTAAATCTCCATTTATTAATTGGGCGGTGTCAGTATAAATCGCATAATTAGTAACTGCAAAAGCAACTAAATAGGAAGCAATTGGGTATCTATGTTTCCAATGATATGTATAAGTACTAATTGATGAATCGATGTCAATTAAAACACCATTAGCTCCAGCTATAAATGGTTTTGCAGTTTGAATAAATAAATCAATGGAATCTATTTTATCATCCAAAGTTATTTTTGAAGGCCACCATTCCAAAGAACCAAATGGCTCAGATAATGTCCAAATAATTGGACCTGTTAAATGGTTTGATTGTGTAAATGCTCCGAAACCTGTTTGTGAAGGAGCACCATGATAAATAATTTCTAAAGAATCTGACTGACTAGCACTTAAAATTTGACCAAAATTTACAGTTAGTTTATTTAAAAAGTTATGATTGAAATTAATTTTTTGATTACGATAAATGATAGAATCTACAATTAAGTTTTTTGCTAATTCAAATACAATTTGACTATCTGATTTTAGCATTTCAAAGTGATAAAGAATTTCACCTTCTATGAAGTTTATGTTTGGGTCAACACTCCATTTTGCTCTTAATCTTTTTAAATCATAATTACTTTCTTCAATAATCAAGTTGCCTCGTAAATTGTTTTTATTGGGATGAAATTTGTATTCTTCTAATTGGTAATTATTTTCTTTTTCCAACTGTGAGAAAGCATTGAAAAAAGAAAAACAAAATAATACTGCTATCAGAAATTTGTTAAGCATTTAAAGTGATTCTAAAAGTAGTGCCTTTGCCAATAGTCGATTCTTTAACTACGATATGACCTGAATGATAGTTTTCAATAATTCTTTTAACTAATGAAAGGCCTAATCCCCATCCTCTTTTGCGTGTTGTATATCCTGGCTCAAATACAGTTTCAAATTTCGATTTTGCTATGCCTGTTCCAGTGTCAATCACATCAATAAAAACTTTATTTTTATTTTGAGTTATTTGTATTTCAATTTTACCACTTGCTCCAATTGCATTAATGGCATTATTGCATAAATTTTCAATCACCCAATCAAATAAAGAAGGATTCAACTTGGCAACAATATTTTTATTCCCTTGTAATTCAAATTGAATTTTATTAGTTGTTCTTTTTTTAATGTAATTCACATTTTTTTCGATTATGTCAAATACATTTTCTTCCTTCAATACAGGAACTGAACCAATTTTCGAAAAGCGATCAGCCACCATTTCTAGTCGCTTAATATCATTTTCCATTTCATCAATAAATGGCTGATCTTTTGCTTCAACCCTATTTCGCAAATGTTCTACCCAAGCAAGTAGAGAAGAAATTGGAGTACCTAATTGATGAGCTGTTTCTTTTGCCAAACCTACCCAAACCCTATTCTGTTCTGATTTTCTGCTTGTGCTAAATGCTAAGTATGAAACAATTAAAAATATAGCAATTATGGTAAGCTGTAAATAAGGATATATTTTTAATTGAGTTAATATAGAAGAGTCTTTGTAATAAATATATTGTTTCTCTCCTTTGAATACTTCATAAACAATGGGTTCATGTTGAACTTTCATGATTGCTAATTGATCTGCAAAATACTCGGGATCATATTTTTTATTTGGTTCAATTGCAGGGTCGTTGGTTTTGGTTGAATCAAGTCCGCGAGTATGTAAAATAACATCATTTGAATCGGCAATGATGGTTGCCATATTGTTATTGTTAATGATATGTTCAAATAGAAATACAACAAACTCTCCATCAGTGGCTTTAACCAATTGTTTGGTTGCTTCAATTCTTAATTCAATTTTTTCTTTTTCCTCTTCCTGAAGCTGTTTTACCAATATATTGGTATAAATCAAGGATGAAAGCCCAATTATTGCAGCAAAAATGAGTAAATATATTTTCTTTGATTTCTTGGTCTCGTGGTTATTCATTGTAACTAAAATACTAATTAATCGCTGATCTAAGCCGAATTTATCGTTTCTGAGTCAAGAATCTCAAATAATAGCTCATAATTGGCTTTAACACTGCATTAAGCGCGCAAATTATATATATTTGCGTCCTTATGGAAAGAAAAGTTCGTGTTCGTTTTGCGCCAAGTCCTACTGGCCCTTTACACATGGGCGGAGTGAGAACTGCCCTTTATAATTTCTTATTTGCAAAAAAGCATGGTGGCGATATGCTACTTCGTATTGAAGATACAGATCAAACTCGTTTTGTTCCGGGTGCTGAGCAATATATTGTTGATGCTTTAGCATGGTGTGGAATTACTTTTGATGAAGGAGTTCATGTTGGAGGTCCTCATGCTCCTTATCGCCAATCTGAAAGAAAAGATATTTATAAGCAATATGCATTACAATTAGTAGCTTCTGGAAATGCTTATTATGCTTTTGATAGCATGGAAGATTTAGAAGAAATGAGAGAACGCCTAAAGGCATCGAACGTTGCATCTCCACAGTATAACTACATTACCAGAGAAGGAATGAAAAATTCTTTGACTTTACCTGATGATGAAGTACAAAGAAGATTAGCAAACGGTGATGCTTACGTGATAAGGATGAAAATTCCTAGAAAAGAAGAAGTACGTGTGATCGATATGATTAGAGGAAATGTTCTTGTTCATACATCTCAAATGGATGATAAAGTACTATTCAAATCTGATGGAATGCCAACCTATCATTTGGCTAATGTGGTTGATGATTATTTAATGAAAATCACTCATGTAATTAGAGGGGAAGAATGGCTTCCTTCTGCACCTTTACATGTATTACTTTATAGATATTTAGGGTGGGAAAACGTGATGCCTGAATTTGCACATTTGCCTTTGTTATTAAAGCCAGATGGAAATGGAAAATTAAGCAAACGTGATGGTGACCGTTTAGGGTTCCCAGTGTTTCCTTTAGAATGGAAAGATCCATTTAGTGGAGAAATTAGTTCTGGTTACCGCGAGAAAGGGTACATACCTGAAGCTTTCATAAATATGTTAGCATTACTTGGTTGGAACCCAGGAACCAATCAAGAAATTTTTTCAATGCAAGAATTGATCGAAGCCTTCAGCATAGAAAGAATTTCAAAATCAGGTGCAAAGTTTGATGCTAATAAAACAAAATGGTTCAACCAACAATATTTAAGACATACTGACTCACTAACTTTAGCTAAAACTTTTATTCTTGAATTAAATGAAAAAGGAATTCAAGTTGAATTAGATTATGTAAATGAAGTTTGTAAATTGATTCAGGAAAAAGCACAATTCAGTAATGAGTTTTGGTCATTATCATCTTTCTTTTTTGAAGAACCAAATTCATATGATGAAGAAGTTGTGAAGAAAAAGTGGAAAGACGCAACACCTGATTTTATTTCTAATTTCACTAATGACTTAGTGAATATTTCAGATTTCACTGCTCAAAATATTGAAGAATTATTTAAAGCAAATGCTGAAAAAGCAGGTATATCACCCGGATCTGTTATGCAAATTTTCAGAGTTGCAATTTCTGGATTAAGTGCTGGTCCAGCAGTATTCGAAATGACTGCCTTAATTGGAAAAGAAAAAATAATTGCAAGATTGAAAAAGGCAATAGAAACTTTTCAGAAGTAATTTCAAATGAAAATGAATGTACAAAAATTAAAAATATTATTTTTCTTGCTTTCGATAGTTGTTCTATTGAGCTCGTGTCAAAGCCTTCAATTTGATAGAGCACCGGGCATTGCTCAAAATGAATTCCCTGAAAATATAAGAGGCAAGTATGAATTTTTCAATAATGTTTTAAAGAAAGACACTTTAATAATATGGGTTGGTAAAAATTCACTTACTCAAATTGATGGCGATAATATTAAAATTGACTTTCTTGATTCTACACATATTTATTCTACTTATAAAGGGAATAAGTTTTATTTTCAGAAAGAAGCTTCCGGAAAGTGGATGGGATTTTTAATGTCTGAATCAGGAAAAGATTTAAAAATAACTCCATACATAGCATTAAGTAAAAACGATGCTCAAAAGAATTTTAAATTGTTAAAGAAATATTTTTCTTCAGTCGAAATTACAGAAGCAAATGCAAAAGATAAGAAAGCTGATTTTAATATTAAAATGAATGAAGAAGAATTAATTCGTTTTACTAAAAAGATTAAAAAGCAAAATGTAATTTTAAAACGTGTTCAATAAATTATGGACAGACCAATTAGAGTTTTAGTAGCAAAGTGTGGATTAGATGGGCATGATAGAGGTGCAAAAATCATAGCAACAACGTTGAGAGATGCTGGTATGGAAGTGATTTATACAGGTCTCAGACAAACGCCTGAAATGATTGTAAATGCAGCACTTCAAGAAGACGTTGATGCTATTGGTGTAAGTATTTTAAGTGGGGCACACATGACCGTTTTCCCTAAAATTATGAATCTTTTAAAGGAAAAAGGAATGAATGATGTTCTGGTAACTGGAGGTGGTATAATTCCTGAAGATGATATGATTAGTTTAAATGAATTAGGCGTTGGTAAACTATTTGCTCCTGGTGCAACTACAAGTAGTATAGTTGAATATATTTCTGAATGGGTTAAACAAAATAGAAATTTCTAATGAAGAAGTTTATTTTCCTTTTGATTTTAATCTTGCCATTGTTTTCCTACTCACAAATAACAGGTTCAGGATATTTTATTTATAAATGGGGAGGAATAAAAACAACTTACCCAAATCTAACTCATTGTAATGTAACTAATGCAGGAGATAATTTCATTAATTGCGAGATAGTATCAAACGATTCAATATTTTTAAAATCATTTCATTATGATTATTGTGGGATGAGATTTTTCAATCAAAAACTTTCAGAAATACATTTTGATTTAAGATACAAAGAGCTTGGTTCAGTGATTGCTAAATTGAGTATCGATTTAGGCACACCTCGTATTTTAGAAAATGCCATACACTCAGCAGATACAGCGGCCACTACTATTGGCTATGAATGGATAATTGGTGATACCCGCGTTTTAATTATAAACAAAGGTCCAAGTAATCCCGTTTGGTGTATTTTGAGTTCACAAAAAATAAAAAAAACATATAATAAAAAAGTAGTCGATATCGAAAAATTAATTTTTAACTAATGAATTACGAAAACATTTTAACTGAGAAAAAGAACTCAACGTTGTATATTACGATTAATCGTGCTGCAAAATTAAATGCTTTGAATAAGCAAACACTTTTAGAATTAAATCACGCATTCAATGCTTCTTTTAATGATAAAGATGTCAAAGCGATTTTATTAACAGGAGATGGTCCGAAAGCATTTGTTGCTGGTGCTGATATTGCTGAATTTGCAAACTTTAATATTGAAGAAGGCGAAGCGTTAAGCGCAGAAGGTCATCATTTAGTTTTTGATCTTATTGAGAATTCACCAAAACCAGTAATCGCAGCAGTAAATGGTTTTGCATTGGGTGGCGGCTTAGAATTAGCAATGGCATGTCATATTAGAGTAGCAAGTGATAATGCAAGAATGGGCTTGCCAGAAGTTGGGCTTGGTGTTATACCAGGATATGGCGGAACACAACGTTTACCACAATTAGTAGGTAAAGGTCGTGCATTTGAAATGATTATGACTGCAGACATGGTAAACGCAGAAGAGGCTCACAGAATTGGTTTAGTAAATCACATTACAACTCCTGAAAATTTAATTGCAAAATGCGAAGAAATTATTGCTAAGATTATTACAAAATCTCCTGTTGCAATTTCACACGCAATTAAAGCCATTAATGCAAATTTCAAAGATGGGGTGAATGGGTTTAATGAAGAAATAAAAGAATTTGGAAAGTGTTTTGGTTCTGCTGATTTTAAAGAAGGAACAACTGCTTTTGTTGAAAAAAGAAAAGCAGAATTTATAGGTGCTTAATAATTAAATATTGAAAATTGAAAAGCTGCAAATTTTTTTGCAGCTTTTTTTTTGTCTAAAATTATACGTACTGGTGGGTAGTTTAAATTACCAAGTTCATGGGATAGATTTTTTTTCTTCTTCTATCTATCATTGTATCAACAAAACTAATTTAAACTATATGAAAAAAGTATTATTGTTAACACTATTATCAATCGGAATGGTTGTAAGTAGTATGCAAAAATCCGTTGCTCAAGATTATGAGCAAGGATCAATTGTTGCCAATCTAGGCGTAGGTTTAGGAGGCGGTTTAGGAATCCCAGTTTCTTTAAGCGTAGAATACGGTTTGAAAGAAAAAATTTCGGTTGGTGGTTTCTTAGGATATGCATCAGAGAAAGAAGATTTCGGATTCTTTGAAGCTAAATATTCTTATTTATTAATTGGTGCTAGAGGTGCTTATCATTTTGATTTAGACATCGATAAATTAGATCCATATGCAGGTGTGCTTTTAGGCTACAATGCAGCTTCATTTAAATTAGATCCAGATCCAGGACCTCCATTTAATAATATTAGTGTTGGTGGTGTGATTTATGGCGGATTTGCTGGAGCTCGCTATTCAATTACAGATAAATTTGGAGCATTCGGTGAAATAGGATACGGACTTGGTTTGATTACTGTTGGTGCAACAATGAAGTTTTAGTATTTAATATTTGAAGGTGACAAAAAATAGAACATCATTTTTTGTCACCTTATTTTTTTAAGAAATCCTCATATGCTAATTCAATTCCTTCTGCTAATTCAATTTTATGTTTCCAACCTAATTGATGTAGCTTACTTGTATCCATTAATTTTCTTGGAGTTCCATCAGGTTTCGAATTATCAAATTTTAAATTTCCATCATACCCAACTATTCTTTTAATCAGCAATGCTAAATCTTTGATACTAATTTCATGACCTACTCCAATATTAATAAATTGAGGATCGTTATAATTTTGCATAAGAAAAAAACAAGCATCTGCTAAGTCATCAGAAAACATAAATTCTCTCAACGGATTTCCAGAACCCCAAATCTCAACCTCTGTTTCGTTATTTAATTTGGCTTCATGAAATTTTCTAATTAATGCAGGCAATACATGTGAATTTTGAGGGTGGTAATTATCGTTATACCCATATAAATTTGTAGGCATAACTGAAATGAAATTGCAACCATATTGTGCATGGTATGCTTCACATAATTTTATACCAGCTATTTTTGCAATGGCATAAGGTTCGTTAGTAGGTTCTAATAAACCAGTTAATAAGCTATCTTCTTTTAAAGGCTGTGGTGCTAATTTTGGATAAATACATGAAGATCCTAAAAACATTAACTTCTTAACACCAGCTTCATATGATGAATGAATTACATTTGATTGAATAGACAAGTTATCAAATAAAAACTCAGCTCGATAAGTATTGTTGGCAACTATTCCTCCCACTTTTGCTGCAGCTAGGAATACATATTGAGGCATTTCTTTTTTTAAAAATTCCTTAACTGCTATTTGATTTTTTAAATCTAACTCTGAAGAAGTTCTAAAAATGATATTTGTAAATCCTTCAGCTTCTAGTTTTCTTACTATTGCAGAACCCACCATGCCCCTATGCCCAGCTACATATATTTTATCTGATTTATTCATTAAATTAAATTATAGTTCAAAAATACAGTTTAAACTGAAGATTTAAACATTCAGTAAATAATATTATTCGCGATAATTTAAATTCTATTTAGTAAATAAACTATTTTTCACACCTTTGCCAAAAAACAAAGTGGGAAAAGACAAACTAAAAAGATTCAACGAAATAGGAACATTTCCTAATGTATTTGAGATGAATTCTATTCATAAAGGCAATTGGAATAAAAACTATTTTAAGAATGAAAATCCAATTGTTCTCGAATTAGGGTGTGGAAGAGGGGAATACACCAATAATTTAGCTGCATTCTTCCCAGAAAAAAATTTCATTGGGATAGATATTAAAGGGGCAAGAATTTGGCGAGGTGCTAAAACAGCTTTAGAAAGCGGTCAAAAAAATGTAGCCTTCTTAAGAATTGAAATTGAACAATTATTAGAATATTTTGGCCCTAAAGAAATTAGTGAAATTTGGATAACTTTTCCTGATCCACAACCTCAAATTAGTAGAATTCGAAAAAGATTAACCTCTGATCGTTTTTTGGAATATTATAAATTAATCTTATTGGATGATGGTTTCATTCATCTAAAAACCGACAATGATGAATTATTTCAATTTACGATTGAAACATTAGAAAAAAACAAAATGAAAGCCAGTATTCAAACCTCTGATTTGTATAATTCTAATTTTTTAAATGAGGTACTTTCAATTCAAACTACTTATGAAAAAATTTATCGTTCAAAAGGTAAAAACATCAATTATGTTCAATATCAATTTTAAATGAAAGCAGACGAGTCCTTCTTTACAAAAGTATTTGAAGTTGTTAAATTAATTCCAAAAGGTAGAGTTACTTCTTATGGTGCAATTGCAAAATACATCGGAAGTGCTGGGTCTTCTAGAATGGTTGGTTGGGCGATGAATGCTTCACATAGTAATAGAGAATTTATTCCAGCCCATCGTGTGGTAAACAGAAATGGAGAATTAACAGGTAAGTTTCATTTTCCTGGCGAATTTTTAATGGAAGAATTATTGACATCTGAAGGAATTGAAATAAGCAATGATCGAATAAAAAATTTCAAATCAGTTTATTGGGATCCTAATCTTGAATTGAATCAATAGCAATGGCAATTAACAATATGGTCATTCACCATACCAGTTGCTTGCATATGTGCATAACAAATAGTTGTCCCGAAAAATTTAAAACCACGCTTCTTCATGTCTTTACTGATAGCATCTGATTCTTTAGTAGATGCAGGAACTTCCCCAAGTGATTTTCTTTTATTTATAATCGGTTTCTTATTTGGTAAAAATGAGTATAAATATTTATCAAAACTCCCGAATTCTTTTTGCAATTCTAAAAACAACTTTGCATTAGAAATTGCTGCATTTATTTTTAACCTATTTCTTATGATTCCTTCATTTTGCATAAGTTTCTCAACCTGGTCAGCATCAAATTTGGCTACTTTCTTCGCATCAAAATTTGCAAAAGCTTTTTTATATGCTTCTCGTTTTCTTAATACAGTAATCCAGCTTAATCCAGCCTGAGCACTTTCTAATATTAAAAATTCAAATAGTATTTTATCGTCATG
This sequence comes from Sphingobacteriaceae bacterium, assembly GCA_965279595.1. GTDB lineage: Bacteria > Bacteroidota > Bacteroidia > Sphingobacteriales > Sphingobacteriaceae > CAIKLP01. The sequence continues at coordinate 590,559 of OZ257246.1, read as the reverse complement.
GGTTTCTTTACCCCATTCTTTGTCGTGATATTCTATATAAATTGGGTCGCTTAAACACCAACCACAACGATTTTTATCTTTTGTCATTATTTAATTATTTTGTAGTTCATCCCAATATTCAACTGCTCTTCTAAAATGAGGAATTACAATTGAACCACCAACTAAATTAGCAATCATAAACACTTCCCAAACTTCTTCACTTGTTACTCCTTGATCATGGCACTTGCCTAGATGATATTTAATACAATCATCGCATCTTAAAACCATTGAAGAAACCAAACCCAACATTTCTTTTGTTTTTACAGATAAAGCACCTTCTGCATAACTTGTGGTATCTAAACTGAAAAATCGATTGATATTTAGGTTCTTTTCCTCTAATATACGACCATTCATTTTTTCTCGATACGTATTGAATTCATCTATAAGTTTACCCATAACTATTACTTTGAAATTATTGTTCAAAATAGCAATCTTATTTTGAATAATTGCTGAAATATTAATGATTATTTTAACTTTGGGAAAAGCAATACTGTGAATAAAAAATTGTATTTATTAGATGGAATGGCATTGATTTATCGAGCCCATTTCGCATTAAGTAAATCTCCAAGATTTACTTCCAATGGACTTAACACTTCAGCCGTTTTCGGTTTTGCCAATACTTTATTGGAATTACTTCGCAAAGAAAAACCTACCCATTTGGCAGTGGTATTTGATACTGCTGCACCTACTGAACGTCATGTGGATTTTGTAGATTATAAAGCACATCGAGAAGCTATGCCTGAAGATCTTTCTGCTGCAATCCCCTATGTTTTTAAATTAATTGAAGGATTCAATATTCCTGTAATTACAAAAGATGGTTTTGAAGCAGATGATATAATTGGAACCCTAGCAAAAAAAGCAGAAAAGGAAGGATATACAGTTTTTTGTATGACACCTGATAAAGATTTTGCACAACTGGTTTCTGAAAATATTTTTATTTATAAGCCAGCAAGAATGGGGAATGATGTAGAAATAATGGGAGTGCCAGAAGTATTAAAGAAATGGGAAATTGAGCATGTGCATCAAGTAATTGATATATTAGGATTGTGGGGAGATGCAGTTGATAATATACCGGGTGTTCCAGGAATAGGAGAAAAAACAGCGAAGGATTTAATCAAGCGTTATGGTTCCATGGAAAATATTTTTGCAAATTCACATGAACTGAAAGGCAAACAAAAAGAAAATGTAGAAAACTTCCAAGAACAAGGATTGATGTCAAAAAAATTAGCCACTATCATTCTCGATGTTCCAGTTGAATTTGATGAAGAAAGTTTTTTATTAACAGATCCTATAAAAGAATTACTAGAACCTCTATTTGCTGAACTTGAATTTAGAACTTTAGGTAAAAGAGTGTTTGGTGAAGAGTTTAAAATTACTGATGTTCCTGCAAAAAGCACAACTTCACAAATGGATTTATTTGGTACGTCAGCAAATAATGATAATGCAAAAGTTGAATTAGATTTTGAAGAAGAAAGCCCTCAAATAATTTACAAGTCAATAAAAGATACAGACCACAATTATGTTTTAGTTGATACCAAAGACAAAAGGCAAGCATTGATTAGTGAATTATCAAAACAAGACTCATTTTGTTTTGATACAGAAACAACTTCAACGGATGCTAATGCTGCAGAAGTAGTTGGGATTTCTTTTTCTATTAAAAAAGGGGAAGGATTTTATATTCCAATTCCTGAAAATCAAGAGCTAGCTCAATCAATTTTAAATGAATTTAAAATTGTTTTGGAAAATGATAAGATTGAAAAAATTGGACAAAATTTGAAATATGATATCCTGATTTTAAAGTGGATGAATATTGAAGTTAAAGGAAAATTATTTGATACTATGTTAGCTCATTATTTAATTGATGCTGACTCAAGACATGGTATGGATTATTTATCAGAAACATATTTAAACTATGCACCAGTTTCTATTACTGAATTAATTGGGAAAAAGGGAAAGGGTCAAGGAAATATGAGAGATGTGGAGATTGATTTAGTAAAGGAATATGCATCAGAAGATGCTGATATTACACTTCAACTAAAACAAGTATTTGAGCCACTTCTAATAGAAACCAATTCGATTAAATTGGCTGAAGAAGTAGAAAACCCTTTAGTTTATGTTTTGGCAGATATGGAAAAAGAAGGAGTCAAAATTGACATGGATAACCTTCGAGAATATTCCAAAGAATTAGAAATTGAAATCCAAAAATCGGAAAAAGAAATTTTCGAAAAAGCAGGAGTGAAGTTTAATATCGCTTCACCAAAGCAATTGGGCGAAGTTTTATTTGACAAATTACAGTTGGATCCAAAAGCGAAGAAAACTAAAACAGGACAATACCAAACTGGTGAAGATATTTTATCTTTATTAGCACCTAAACATGATATTGTTCAACATATACTTGATTTTCGTTCATTACAAAAACTAAAATCAACATACGTAGATGCATTGCCTCAAATGATAAATGCAAAAACAGGAAGGGTGCATACTTCCTATAATCAAGCAGTAGCATCTACTGGAAGACTAAGCTCAAATAATCCAAATCTTCAAAACATACCAATCAAAACTGAAAGAGGAAGAGAAGTAAGAAGAGCGTTTATTGCAAAAGATGAAAACCATTTAATTGTTTCAGCGGATTATTCACAAATTGAATTAAGAATTATTGCTGAAATGGCCAAAGAAGAAAACATGTTATTGGCTTTTAAAAATGGTTTAGATATACATACAGCCACTGCTGCAAATATTTACAATGTGCCATTGGAAGAAGTCACCAGCACGCAAAGAAGAAATGCAAAAGCGGTAAACTTTGGAATTATTTATGGACAATCAGCATTTGGCTTATCTCAAAATTTGAATATCCCAAGAAAAGAAGCTGCAGAAATTATAGACCAGTATTTTGTTCAATTTCCACGTATTAAAAATTACATGAATGATACTATTGAATTTGCAAGAGAACATGGTTATGTAGAAACTATTTTAAAAAGAAGAAGATATTTGCGTGATATCAATTCTGCTAATGCAACAGTAAGAGGCTTTGCAGAACGAAATGCAATCAATGCCCCTATTCAAGGTTCAGCAGCTGATATGATTAAATTAGCGATGATTAATATTCATGCTGACATGAAACTGAAAAATTTAAATTCTAAAATGACTATGCAAGTTCATGATGAATTGGTTTTTGAAGTACCCAAAAATGAATTGGATGTTTTAAAAGAAATTATTTCAAATAGAATGAGAAATGCAATTAAAATGGAAGTGCCTATTTTAATTGAGATAGGTGAAGGGAAAAACTGGTTAGAGGCACACTAAAATTAAATTATGAGAATGTTATCAATATATGAACCTGCAACAACTGAATTGTTGACCAGTAGAATTAATGAATTGAAACCAAATTCTTCAGCTAAATGGGGAAAAATGAATGTTGCTCAAATGCTTGCTCATTGTAGCGCATCCTATGAACAAATTACTGGCGAAAGAAATGAGAAGCCTCCATTTTTTATGCGATTAATGGTAAAAATGTTTTTTAAACAAAGCATGATTAATGAAGTTCCTTATAAACAAAATTTACCAACTGCGCCATCTTTTGTGATGAAAGATGAAAAAGATTTTGAAAAAGAAAAAACTCGACTTATTGAATTAGTAAAAAAAGTTGGTTCAATGAAAGCTGATGTATTTGAAGGCAGAGAACAAGCCACCATAGGAGTAATAAACGCAACTGAGTGGAGTAATTTAATGTATAAACATATTGATCATCATTTACGTCAATTTGGAGTTTAATTAAAAAATTAGAAAAATGGAAGATTTAAAATATCCTGTAGGTAAATTTCAAAGAAGTTTAGAATATAATGATAAACTTAGAGCTGAATGGATTCAAATATTAAATGAGTTGCCAAGTTTGTTGAAAAATGAAGTTGTTGATTTAAGTATAGCAGAATTAAGTTTTCACTATAGACCAGATGGCTGGAACATTAAACAAGTAGTTCATCACTTGGCAGATAGTCATATGAATTCATTGATCCGTTTTAAATTAGGATTAACTGAAAACAATCCAACCATAAAGCCTTACCTTGAAGCAGATTGGGCTAATCTGATAGATGGAAATTCAGATGATATTAATCCTTCATTGTCGATTATTGATGGTGTTCACCAAAGATTAGTGATGATGCTAAAAGCGATGACAGAAAATGATTTCAAAAGAACTTTTTTTCATCCAGAATCAAAAAGAGAAATGTCTTTGGAATTTGCACTCTCACTTTATGCATGGCATAGTAGACACCATTTAGCACATATTAAAAATGCTAAACTATTTAAAAATAAATTCTAGATTCCTAAAATTGATTTAAGTTTAGTATAGCCACTTTTACTAACTGGTAATTGAATTCCAGATTTTAATATGGCCAAGTGCGAATCTTTTTCATAAGCTTCAATTTTAGTTATTAAGCTTAAATTAACAAGATATGAGCGATGAATTCTCACAAACTCTTCTTGTGCTAAACTATTCTCAATTGCAGTCATTGTTTTGTTTTTCGAATAGCTTCCTGACTCGCAAACAATTTTAATATTATCTCCATTAGCTTCTATGTAATTAATTTCTGCTGCTGGTATTATTTTAATTTTCCCATCTTCTTTGACAACCACCCGATTTGAAACATTTGGAATTTGTTGAGTAGTATTGCTAATCTGCTCTTCAGTGATTTTATTGTTTGAATTGTTATTTAAATATTTTTCAACTGCCTTTTCAAACCTCTCTTTTGAAAATGGTTTTAATAAATAATCAATTGCATTTGACTCAAATGCTTTAATTGCATATTGATCAAAGGCAGTTGTAAATATAACTGCTGGTTTTTTATCAACAAGTTCAAGCATTTCAAAACCAGTAATTTTTGGCATTTGAACATCTAAAAATAATAAGTCAGGCTCGAATTGTTGGATAGCTTTTAATCCTTCAAAACCATCATTGCATTCTGCAACAACTTCAATTTGTGGGAAGCTTGATAAATATTCTTTTACTAATTCCCTTGCTAAAGGTTCATCGTCAATTAAAATTGCTTTCATAAATTATTTTTATTGTGGAATTTTTATTGTTGTAGTATAAATTTTATTTTGCGCTTTTGTATGTAATAGATCATTTCGGGTGTATAATAAATACAACCTTCGTTTAATTGAACTTAGTCCAAAACCTGTTCCTTCAGGCATACTAGTACTTGGGTCGAATGGGTTTTCTACTTCAAAAATTAATTCATTTTGTTCCTTCCAAACATTTATTTTAATGCTAACTTTTTCAATGGTATCATACAAGCCAAATTTAATTGCATTTTCTACAACTGGCTGTATAACCATTGCTGGTAATAATAATTTCTTGCTTTCTTCTGAAATATTTATGGTTGTTTCTAACCTGTGACCGAATCGAACTTTTTCTATTGATAAATAAAGTTCCAGTTGTAAAATTTCATCTTCGATGCTTGTTAAACTATTTTCTTCATGTCTTAACGTGCTTCTTAAAAAGTCAGATAATTGTTGAATCATTTTACGAGCTTCTTCAGGTTTGCTCCCAGCTAAAGCACTTATAGAATTTAAACTATTAAATAAGAAATGAGGTTGAATTTTCTGACGCAAAGTTAATAACTCTGCTTCTCTTGCCAACTCCTCCATTTTTGATTGTCTGTTTTTTACTTCGCTTTGTTCTTCAATTGTGTACCACAACCAACTAAAAGCAGCAACAGATGCATTTACCAATAAGCCTATAAACAATCTTATAGGTGTTGACTTTTCAACAAACAAAAAGTATGGATTATTTTCTGGTAAAAACCAAGTTAGAATGTATGATCCTTTAAATGCGTAGATGTATGTTATTACAATTGGAATGGAAACCCCAATTAAAATAGAATTGCTAGCTGGTTTGTAATAAAATAAAATAACACTAATTAGTATTCCTGAACCTGCTAAAATTAAATTATAAACTGCACTATCTAAAATTGCAATTCGCCAATTAATTTCAAAAATTTCATGTAAAATGATTACTTGCCCAATTGCCAAAACTAAATAAGCAGTTGCAAATAGTATGATAAATCTTTTACGTTGAATCAATGAGTTGGCCAATTTAAAACGAAAGTTTTCTGTCAAATAATGGGAATCTGTTTGCTTGATCTTTGATTAATTGAACACGTTCTTTGATGAATAATAAGTAATCGTTCTCGTTACTAACTTCTTCCGTGTTCGAATAAAGTGATGATCCATCTTTTAATTCTTTGATAGCGTTAATCTCTGTTACACCTACAAATTTCCATTTAATATCAGTTGATTGTTCAACTTCAATTCTTCTTGCAAGTTGAGTAGCTTTATCAATTGCTTCCTTTTCATTGCATGCCTCAATTAATCTAATTTGTTGATCAAATTGCGGATTGTGGTTGCCTTCAAATACGGTTATTTTGAATATTATTTTTACTGCAAAACGGTTCATAAGTTTTGGTTTTATTATGGTTAGTAACTTCTGATATCAATTCCTCCAAAAATGGAAACTCCTTCAAGTATTAAAATTTTATCACTGGTGTCTTGACCTTGTAAATTTTGACGCTTGTCATCAAATCCTCCAAAAATGTTTACAATTTCAGATTTAATTTTCCAATTAGATGGTACAATTAATTTAGTCCCGCCCATTATCTGCAGGATATCTAATTTTGCTACTCTAACAATATCTACTTGAGTTAAGTTCAATTCATTTCCACCAAACACACTCACTAATTCTCCACCTTTAAAATTCTTTGAAATAATTGTTTTCTTACTTCCTCCAAAAATAGAAATGATTTCAATGCTGTCTTCTTCTCTTTCATCATTTACTACAGTGCCTGATTCTTCATCAAAAACTATAACTTTTTTATTTCTCTTTTTAAATATGATTTTTAAACCTATCGCTATTAATATTGCAGGGAAGATAAATGAGGAGAAATTAATATTCATACCTGTTATATCATCAACTAGAAATAGTCCGCCAATCAACACCAAAATCAGCCAAGCGGTGTCTTTAAATTGATGCGTAATCCCAATTATTAATCCTATACCAACTAATAGCATTGGCCAAGTGAATACCCAATGAGGTAAATCTAATCCCATTGTTCTACAAAGAAATAGCAAACCAGCTACAAGTACCAATCCTCCAAACCACTCTTGACCTTTCTTTTTATCTGAATTCTTCATTTTATTCTTATTTATAAAACGAAAGTACTTGCAATAGCCCATTTTCACAACCTTATTTAGATTAGGCAATGTTAATTACCGATGAACGGAGGTTTGTCACCGACCAAATTTTCAATAGAAAGTGTATCTTTGTATTATGTTTCAAACAATAGTTGTAGTAATTCTGGTATTAGCTGCTATTTTCTATTTAGGTAGAATGATAGTTAGAAACTTGCAAGCTAAATCTGGCTGTGCAAGTAACTGTAATTGCGGTGTTGATTTTAATACTCCTTTGAATAAAAATTAATTGTTACATGAAGCATGAATTAATTTCCAGTCTTCAAAATTCTCGAATAAAAAATATTGTCAAATTAACTGAAAAATCTTCAGAGCGCAAGCAACAGGGATTGATAGTTGTTGAAGGTAAAAGAGAAATAGAATTAGCTATCTCAGCTGGAAATCAAATTGAAAGTTTATTTTATTGTGAAGCTCTTTCAAAGCAAGTATCAACCATACCTGCCACAAATTATTTCGAAATTAGCAAGGATGTTTTCAATAAAATTGCGTATCGAGAAAACTCTGATGGTTTAGTTGCACTCATCAAACCTAAATTTCTTGAACTTCAAGATTTAATTCTTTCAGCAAATCCATTATTATTAGTTTTAGAATCAGTTGAAAAACCTGGTAATTTAGGTGCAATGCTAAGAACAGCTGATGCAGCAAATATAGATGCACTAATAGTTTGTAATACTCATACAGATATTTATAATCCAAATGCTATAAGATCAAGCGTGGGCTGTGTGTTTTCAGTGCAAATTGTTGCATGTAGTTCAGAAGAGTTGCATCATTGGTTGCGTCAAAATGAAATCTATTCTTTCGCTGCTGCACTAACAGCAAGAAAATTTTATCATGAAATAGATTTGAATAAACCTTGTGCAATAATAATGGGAACCGAAGCAACCGGGCTAAGTGATTTTTGGTTAAAGAATGCGAGTGATCAGATTAAAATTCCTATGCAAGGGAAAATCGATTCTTTGAATGTTTCAAACGCAGCAGCAGTTTTAATTTTTGAAGCAAAAAGGCAAAGAAATTTTAAGGTATAATTTAGAGTTTTTCTAAAAGCACAACAGCATAAGCAACTACACCTTCTTCTCTTCCTATGAATCCCATTTGTTCATTGGTTGTTGCTTTGATAGAAATATCCTCTTCTGATATGTTCATTGCTTCAGCAATATTTTTTTTCATTAAAGGTATGTGTGGATTAATTTTAGGAGCTTCTAAACAAATCATACAATCAATATTACCTACAGAAAAATTTTTCTCAGCTAACATTTTCATGACTTCCTTTAGTAATAAAATACTTGAAATTCCTTTCCATCGATTATCTGTATTTGAGAAATGAAATCCTATGTCTCGCAGATTGGCAGCACCCAATAAGGCATCGCATATAGCATGCAATAATACATCTGCATCTGAATGACCAAATGCTCCTTTGGTCGAATCAAGCTGAACACCACCCAAAATAAATGGGTGATTTTCTTTTAATTGATGAACGTCAAATCCAAAACCAACTTTTATTTTCATTGATTAATTCTGATTCGGTTTAGGGTCTTCAAACAGAAACGTTAAGGAGAAACGCAATGTGTTTTCTAAAGGATTTTGCTGTTTGGTTGGAATTAAATAAGATAAATCTAATCCGAAAATATTGTATTTGATTCCTGCGCCAACAGTAAAATATTGACGATCACCTTTTGTTGGATGCTCATAAAAATAACCCGCACGAATTGCAAATTGTTTGTCATACCAATATTCAAATCCAGCAGAATAATATATTTCTCTAAGCTCTTCAGTCATCCCATTTGGAGCATCATTAAAGGATTGGAAAATTCCTGCCGGAACTGATACATTCGGATCCTTGCCTTTCACAATTTTCGGTTTGCCATCAGCACCAATTACTTGTTGGTTTAAACTGTCAACTTCATAAATAGGAGGAGTAGGTACTAATAATTTGTTTGCATCAATGAATAAAGATATTTCATTGTAATTATCTAATTTCATTTTACCACCAAAACCTATCCTTAAATTCGTAGGTATAAAAAATCTATCTACTGAATTTGTATAATTCATTTTAGCACCTATGTTTGAAACATTTGCGCCAAAACTAAAAGTTGTTTTCTTTCCATTTAATACAAAATCAGAGTTTTGATAATAAGTTGAAACATCAACAGCAACTGATCTTCCAGCATTGATATCTTGTCCTGCTGCTGAAAGTTGTCCTTGAGCCAAATCTGAATTGATAAACCTAAAGGCAGTTCCTACGGCAAGTTTAGCCGATAGTTTTCTAGTATATGAAAGGTCAATTGCCATTTCGTTTGGATTCCCTTGCCCAGTTACATTCCCATTGATATCTGTAAATGTAATATCACCTAATGAAAAATATCTTAATGAAGCTCCAAAAACTTGTTTTGAATCATATCTATAATATCCAGATAAATAAGCCAAGTTAATATCAGGTACAAGTTTTTGTAACCAAGGAGTATAAGAAATTCCAATTGCAGTTTTTCTTTCAACGAAAGCAAGTTTGGAAGGGTTCCAATGATTTGAATTTACATCTGGAGTTGATGCAACACCACCATCACCCATAGCTCCAGCTCTTGAATCTGGCCCAATTTGTAAGAACGGAACGGCTGTAGTAATTGCATTTACATCATCTTTCCCACTTAGCTGTTGTGTGCTAATCTGTGCATTTGCATGGTTGATATAACCTGAAATACCAGTACCTAAAATTATTATTAACCCTACTTTTCTTAATCGTTGAATTTTCAAAATCTTTAATTTTATTATTTAATATAAATTGTAACGGCGTCAAATATAGAAAAATAAGATGTTTTGGATTAATTTAACAAGACTAACTTTTCATATTTTTCAGCTGATTTGCCATCAGATGAACGAACTTTTAGTCGATATACGTATACCCCTCTACCAATTTTATCTCCAAAATCATCTTTTCCATCCCATAAAATGCCTGTTACTCTTGAGCCAGAACCATTTACTGCCTGATTAAGTGTTTTAATTAATTTGCCAGAAACAGTGAAAACTTGTACTTGAACTTGCAAATTATCCGAAGGTCGATTATGTTCAAATTGAAAATCTGTATTGCTAGTAAATGGGTTAGGGTAATTGAATACTCTGTCAATTTGTAAATCTTTTGATTCAAGTACTGAAAAGCTAGTGCTTATTTCGGATGAATTATTGAACACATCCCAAGCTTTTACTTTTAAAGTATAATTACCAGCCTCTAATTTGTTAAATGGATAGTTTATTTCACCTTCTTGGTAGCTATCTAACTTTGATTCATAATATTGATTTAAATCTATTGTTTCAGATTCTGTCCCTTTTGTTAAGGTTGCTGTTAAGTCATGGCCTATTCCATTTCCAACAGTATTAATACCATTTGAATCTTTCAACTTTACAATTAATTTAGGTGTTTCATTACTGATTCCCCCAGCAGCAAAACTCTCATTATTGATAAATATTTTCAGCTCTGGACCAATGTGATCAGTGTTTATTGTGTTTGAAGATCCTCCAACAATGATGCTATCATACGAACCGTTTGCATCTACAATTCCTGATTTTGCATAATAGCTCAAACGTCCCAATCCAGTTGTATAGGATATATCTTTGGGCACAACAAAACTAAAACTAAATTCGCCATTGTTTACACTTACCTTACCTTTATAAATTACATTTTTTTGCAATTCGAAATTTTGAACTTTGCTACCATGTAATCCAATATCTTGACCTAAAGTTTTCAATGTTGCTTTCTTGTCATATACTGCCGGGTAAACTATTCCTGAATAATTATTTAGTTTATTACCATTCTTATCTGCAATATGTCCTTTAATGGTAATTGTGTTTTGTGCCTTTATTGTATCAGCATTGTTAGCATGAATATCTTTGCTATTTATGCTATCTGTAACTATCGAATATTTTGGTGTTGCAAATGGTAAGGATGGATCTCCAAGCAATGAAAAATTTCTCATATTGATAGAGTTGACAATACCATTGTAATTTTTACTTTTTCTGAAAATATCTCCCAAAGTATTTGTACCACCAACATTAGTTGAATCAAAAAGAGCTCTAATAAAACTGCTATTTAGTAGTTTATTGTCGAAAGCATAAACAATTCGAGTAGTTGTAAACATGGCTATTGCGCCACCTTTTGAATTTAACAAACACAATTCACCTGCTGATTGTACAGCTGGATCATCCCATCTACTAAATGAACAAGTGGCAGTCATCAATAGTGGTAGGTTGTCGAAATTTTTCCAAGAATTTATATCATCAATAGTTAATATTTTCTCATGTCCTAATCCTACTTCTCCACCATGCCCGATATAATTTATAACTAGAGCACCCGAAGCCATATTTTGATTGATAGCATTATTTACATCAGGATATCTACTTCCAGCTGGAGTGCTAATTTGAGGATATGCATCTAAATATATTTTATCAATATTATAATCTTTTGTTAATGCTCTAATTGTTCTATAATGTTCTTCTGCATCATTCACATGTAAATTGTCGTCTTGGTCATCAGCAACTAATACATACTTATTTCTCCAATCATCAAATGTGCTAACATTACTATAATGAATAATTTTATCAACCATTTGTCTTGCTTCCAGAGAATTTTGAACTGGTAATCTACCAACAGCAACATCGAATGCACTAGCTCCAAATACGGAACTACTATTGTAATCATAATCACCTTCAACATCATCTAACATTCCATAAAAATCGTCTGAAACATAAGAGCCAAAAGGAGTATTAGAATTTCTACTTTCAAAAGTAGTTACATAATTGCTATTCACTTTTACATATCCAATGTTATCATAAGATCCATCACCAAACATTAATAAATATTTAGGCATGTTAACTGAATTATTTCCTGCTCTATCGTAAAACATTTTAATAAAATCTCTAATAGCTGATGCATCTTTAGCTCCTGAACCAAACTCATTGAAAATTTTATCTTCTGTAATTACTAATACTCTTAGGTTATTGTTGTCTCTTCTAAAAGCTGCTAATCTTTCTGCTTCACTTAAAAAATCAGGATGTGAAATAATTATGAAATCATAAAAACCTAAGCTATGTAAATCTTGATTTTCAATTCTTCCAACTATTCCGGGACTTGGAAAATCGTTTCCTTTGTAAACAACGAATTCTTTTAAATCTGGGGTTGGAATTATGAAATTATTGGTTTCAGCTTGAACAAAATTTACTTGTTCTATTGGATTTATTTTGTCAGTAATATCCCAGATTTTGGTTTCGTTTGGTGAATTTGATTCAATAGTAAATTGACAGATTTTTCCATTCCCGTAACTTTCAATACTCTTGAAAGACATTTGTGCATCTATAAATTTTAATTTGCGATATGCATTTAATTCAATAAAATTCAAATAGCCAGTGGCAGTTAAATCTGGCTTTGTATAAGTTATATTAATATTAATATTTGAACTTGGATTTGAAATGATTGAATGTCCAGTTGTTGCAATTGAACCATAAGCAGCGTCATAACTAAATTCAACACCCGAACAAAAAAGCGTATTGGTTAATTGATTATTTACTTTAATTGCAAAGGAGCTGTTGGCTGGTGTTTGAGCTCTACCAATAACTTCAGCTCTATATTTCATTGGGCTTGTAGTAATTACATCTGGCACCGTAAATTGGAAATCATAAGTTAAAACATTATTAAATTCTTCTCCAAATCTTTCTCTTCCAGATTTAATAGTTGCATTAACACCAGTACTATTATTTAGTTCATGTAATTGAAAATAATTAAATGATGTAATGAATTTATTTGGAGTTTGTGAACTACTATTTCTTGTTGAAATTCTTTTTCCCAAACCTAAATCTGCTGTTATGAAATAATATGTTGACAATGAATATGGATTATCAACATGGCTAAAAACTTTTAAATTGGTATCTGCATTTAAAGTTAATGGTCCAAAGCCATAAAACAATATATAATCATTGTCATTGAAAACACCATCCTCTTCACCTATTACTTTAATTGCATTTTCTGCTAAATCATCATGTCTGAATGTGCCATTAAATTCTGGCACCATTCCTCCACCATTTCCATATATTCTAATGTTTTTCGGATTGATAGAATTAGGTTCAATTCCGATTTTTTGAAGTTCCTTATATCCAATTTTATAAATCCCACTACTTGAAATAGAAAGTTTATACCAATTGCCAGTTTTTAAAACTGAATTTGCTGCATAATTTCTTGCTACAATGTTATTGGTTTTATTTGCTGAATTGTTTTTGAAACTCAAATTGAAAGATATTAAACGTTCAATTTTTCCAGTTAATGGATTTTTTCTTAATGGGATAATAGTGGTTAGTAAAGAAGGCTTCTTACGGTCATACACAACCCTTGAAAAGATGATTACTTGGTCGTTAAGTTTATCTGTTATTTCTTTTGGATAGGAAATCGGTGAAACTTCATAAATAACATTTTTTAGATCAGCATTATTAAAATTGTTTTGGAATTGTTTATTCCAAATTGGAATTGTGCCCCATTCCACATCATTGAATGATTCATCAAAATTTTCGAATTTCACCATATCACCTTTGGCATTAGCACCCTCACTAATTCTCCATTGAATTTGAAATTGTTGGGTATTTTGTGCAATCGCAAAAGAAAATGTATTAAATGCGAACAGAAATAGTAGAAAAACTTTATTTTTTTGAAAATTCATAAAATATTAATTTCAGTATTTAAAACTTCAATAGGGCAAAATGGCCTTTTTTTAATTAAATTTGACTTCAAACGAAAATCTGGCAGTAAAATTGCGGATTTTTGTTCAATAAATATTTTGTGTATATTTGATGTTCTGACTTAGAATAGCATATATTCGAAAATTGTTTTAGTTCCCATGTTAAAAAAGAGAATTGGATTATTTATTACGGGTATTTTAGCTTTCACTACCTTGAAGGCACAAGATCCTCATTTTTCGCAATTTTATGCGGCACCATTGTATTTAAATTCAGCATTTGCTGGTACTGCAGGTGGTCCTAGGTTTATCTTGAATTATAGAAATCAATGGCCTGGAATCAACAAAGCTTATCGCAATGTGGCCTTTTCATATGATCAATTTATGCCTTCATTAAATGGCGGTATTGGATTAATGGTTACTAATGATAACCAAGCAAATGGAGTCTTTAAGGCAACCAGAGTTACAGGAATTTATTCTTACAATTTAAAAGTTAATAGGAATTTGGTAATCAAACCAGGCGTATCTGTTTCATATTCGAACAATTCAGTAAACACAAATGGCTTGATTTATGGGTATGATGCCCAAGGAACCCCTATTTATAATACAAATGATCCTGCTTCAGGGAATTTAAGTGCCAATTATGTTGATTTTGGTGCTGGGGCTATCATGTTTTCAGACAATATCTATGGAGGTTTTTCTGTTGATCATTTAACAGAACCGAATCAGTCATTCGATGGTGGAAATGCACCACTCCCAAGAAAATACACCATACATGCAGGTGGATTTATCCCAGTTGGTAAAAGACAATTCAATGCCAGTATATCACCAAATTTCTTATTCCAACAACAAGGTTCAAATAGTCAATTGAATTTTGGGATGTACTATAATAGAGGTCCAGTTGTAGCTGGGGCTTGGTATAGAACAAGTTTTGTAAATGGTGATGCAATTATAGGCTTAGTTGGGTTTAAATATGATATTTACAAGTTCGGTTATAGTTACGATATCATAACTTCAGCTTTAAGAGCTTCAGCTTCAGGCGCACATGAATTTTCATTGGCAATTGAGCTTGCTCAACCTGCAAGAAGAGCTCATGGAAGAAGTTTTAAAAGGGTAAATTGCCCTTCATTTTAAAGTTTTCAATAATATTCAATATATTTACGCCGTTTAAAGGCAGATTTTACCATTGTTACTGGTTTAAAAAGAGTGACAAAAGTTAAATAACAAACAATTCACAGATGAAAAAATTTATCAATTTTTCTGTTTCTATGTTGATGGCAGGTATATCACTTACAGTGGTTTCTTGTTCTCAAAAATCATCCAATACAGGTTGGAAATACAATGATAAAAACAATGGAGGTTTCCAGGTTTTTAAAAATGTAGAACAACAAACTGGCCCAGGCTTAGTATTTATTGAAGGTGGTTCATATGTTATGGGTTCAATGGAACAAGACATGACTTATGATATGGACAATCTAGAAAGAAGAATCACTGTATCTTCTTTTTATATGGATGAAACAGAAGTATCAAATATTAACTATTTGGAATATTTATATTGGTTACAAAGAGTTTACGGAGCAGATTATCCAGAAGTTTTCAAAAAGGCTTTGCCAGATACTCTGGTTTGGAGAAATCCTCTTTCTTACAATGAACCATTTGTAGATAATTATTTCCGTCACCCAGCTTATCAAAACTATCCAGTTGTTGGTGTTTCATGGGTTCAAGCAAATGAATATTGTGCTTGGAGAACGGACAGAGTTAATGAGAGAATATTAATTTCAAAAGGAATTTTGAAAGATAATCCTAATCAAGTTAATGAGGACAACTTTAATACACAAGCTTATTTAACTGGACAATATGAAGGTTTAGTTAAGAAGAACTTGAAAAACTTGGATCCAAATGGAGAAGGTACACGTAGAGTTCGTTTACAAGATGGTATTTTATTGCCGAATTACCGTTTACCTACTGAAGCTGAATGGGAGTATGCTGCAAAAGCATTAAAAGGGAATTCGAAATTTGAAAACGTTAACGAGAAAAAATTATATGCTTGGAATGGTTTAACCATGCGTGATGAAGGTGGAAAAGGTAAAGGTATAATGTATGCCAATTATAAACGTGGACGTGGTGATAACATGGGTGTTGCAGGTTATTTAAATGATAGCTATGATATTACTGGTCCAGTTAGAGCATTTTTCCCTAATGATTTTGGCTTATATAATATGGCTGGAAACGTTAGTGAGTGGGTAATGGATGTTTACCGTCCTTTATCTCCAGAAGATAAAAATGATTTCAATCCTTTCAGAGGAAACGTTTATACAAAACCAACTTTGGATGCTGATGGTAACATAGCTGAAAAAGACAGTTTAGGTAGATTGAAAAGAAATGTTGATTATGATACCTATGCAAATCCTGATAAAAGAGGTGATATTGATGATGAATCAATGTACGCATATGGTCAAACTAGTATGATTAACAATAAAGCAAGAGTGTTCAAAGGTGGTTCTTGGAATGATAGAGCATATTATTTGAATCCTGGTATTCGTAGATTTATGGATGAAGAAACATCAAGTGCTGATGTAGGATTCCGTTGTGCTATGGTACGTTTAGGTTCACAAGATGCTAAGAAATTCAAACCGAAAAGACCTAATAAATAAAAAATCTTAAATAGAACCCTCGGTAACAACCGGGGGTTTTTTTTGACTATGCAAGAAGGTGGTTATCATTTAAAGGGAATTTCTTCAAAGAAATTAGAATCGTTGCCTGTAATTAGTGTGATTACAGTAGTATATAATAGTGAGCATTATATAGAACGAACTCTTCAATCTGTTCAAGGACAAACCTATCAAAATATAGAACATGTCATAATTGATGGTGCATCAAAGGACAACACAATCCAAATAATTAGAGCACAAGAAAGTAAAATAGCCTATTGGAGGTCATCGCCAGATAAAGGAATATATGATGCAATGAATATTGGTTTAGCTCATGCAAACGGCGACTATGTTTTGTTTCTAAATTCAGGTGACGAATTTCATAACTCGGAAGTACTTCAAAATATTTTTACAAAATTTCCCAAATCTGATGTTTATTATGGCGACACCTTAATAACTGACTTAAAAGGAAATGATTTAAGAGCTCGAAGATTAAGACCTCCAGTTCAATTAAATTGGGAAAGCATGCAATTAGGTATGGTGGTTTGTCACCAATCATTAATTGTTAAAAAAGAAATAGCTGCTAAATATGATATAAGATATCGAATTAGTGCAGATATTGATTGGATTATTAGGAGTTTGAAAAAAGCCCAAATGGTAATCAATACAGAACAGTATATTTCTAAATTTATGGAAGGTGGGATGTCACAAGTCAACAAAAAACTGGGTCTAACAGAACGATTTGAAATACTTAACCATCACTTTGGATTAATAAAAAATCTTTACAATCATTTTCTTATTGCAATGAGGCTTGTTTATACAAGTTTATTTAGGAAATAATAGATTTAATTGCTGACCACCAAACTATTTTTAAATCTTGGTTGTTTGCTAATTCTGTTAATGAACTACACCTTAATATGGGTTTGCCTTCAAAAGAATCAATGCTATTTACAATTTGATCTTTATTAATCCCATCTAATAAAATATTTGCACCAAAAACAATTATTTTATTCGCTGAAAAATAGCTTAATAATTCTTTTAGAGAAGTAGATTGATAATGGTGGTAATTCAAAATCGCTACATCTCTCAATTCTAATTTCAATGCAGTTAAGGTTTTATTGAGTAATTCTAAATCAGTTTTATTAATGAATTCTTTTTCATGAAGATGGTTAACAATCATTAAAATGTATTTATTGTTTTCACCTAAATACTCAAAGACCTTTTCTTCTAAGTTAGTCTGATCAACCTCTTTTATTGGTGATTTTTCATCTTGAATATGATATATAAAACTCCCTAGTAGTGAAGATATTACAATAGGGTTTTCAGAAAGTAAATGCTTTTCCATATTTATTGGTTAAAATTATAAAATATATCCATTATGATACCATTGTTTAGTCGATTTCGTTGTAACACTTTGAAATTTATTCTATTTTAGCAAACCTTTAATTATACAGTATTTTAGTAAAAAATTATCGAATTTATGAAGACCACAAATTGGCTTAAGAAAAGCATTATTACAAACATCTTTTTAATTGTTGCATTAACTTCATTTGCACAACAATCTAATGTATTAATGACCATTGGAAATGAGAAAATCGGGAAACAAGAATTTGAGAATGTTTTTAAGAAAAACAATGCAAAAAATAGTACAGCACCTGATGAAAAAAGTTTAAGAGAATACCTTGATTTATACATCAATTTCAAATTGAAAGTATTAGAGGCAAAAAGTTTAGGTATGGATACAGTTACTTCTTTTAAAACCGAACTTGCTGGATATCGTAAACAACTAGCCGCACCTTATTTGACAGACAAAGAAGTAACGGAACACTTAATCAATGAAGCTTTTGAACGTTCACAGAAAGAGATTCGTGCTAGCCATATTCTAATTAATTGCAAAGAAGATGCTAGTCCGAAGGACACACTTGCTGCTTATAATAAAATAATGGCAATCAGAAAAAGGTTGATTGAAAAAAAGGAAGACTTTGGCAAAGTAGCAATGGAAGTTTCTGAAGACCCAAGTGCAAAATCTAACAAAGGTGATTTAGGTTATTTTAGTGCATTTGGTATGGTTTATACCTTTGAAAATGCTGCTTACCAAGCAAAAATTGGCACCATCACTATGCCATCTAGAACAAGATTTGGTTACCATATTATTAAAGTCATAGATACTCGTCCATCACAGGGTGAAGTAAAAGTTGCACACATTATGTTGCGTTTAACAAACCAATCAACTAAAGAAGATAGTTTAAAAAACAAAGCAAAAATCAATGAGATTTATGCGAAACTTATCACTGGTGAAAAATTCGAAGATTTAGCAAAGCAATATTCAGAAGATAAAGGTTCTTCTAAATATGGTGGAGTATTACCAATGTTCGGAATAGGTAAAATGGTTCCAGAATTTGAAAATCAAGCATTTTCACTTAAAAATATCGGGGCTTATTCTAAACCATTTTTATCTTCTTATGGCTGGCATATTGTAAAGTTAATTGAGAAAAAAGCACCTCCAACTTTTGAAGAATCAAAGAATGATATTAAAGCAAAAATTAATCGCGATTCAAGGGCAGATTTGAATAAACAGTCATTTGTTTCTAAATTAAAAAAAGAGTATAAGTTTATTGAATATCCAAATCCATTAAAAACTTTTTATGCAAAATCAGATTCTTCAATTTATAGAACTGAATTCAAAAGAAACCAAGCAGCAAATCCTACAGATGTAATTTTTGTTATTGAAAATAAAAAAATCACAATTGATGATTATGCAAATTATCTTACTCAATATCAATTCAACTTATTAAAAGAAAGTTTCAACAAATCTAAAAGAGAAGCTTACGAGAATTTCGTAAGTAAAAATTTGATGGATTACGAAGAAGCTAGACTTGATCAGAAATATCCTGAATTCAAAGCATTGATGGAAGAATACAGAGATGGGATTTTATTATTTGAATTAACAGACAAAAAAGTTTGGTCAGCTGCAGTAAAAGACACATTGGGTTTACAAAACTTTTATAAGCAAAATAAAAATAACTATATGTGGAATGATAGATTGAATGCTAGTATTTACACTTGTGCAAACGAAAGCATAGCAGTTGAAGTTAGAAAGTTAATTAAGAATAAGAAAATAACTGAAGATTCATTGTTGAGAAAAATTAATAAAAGCAATCCACTAAATGTGTCTATCAAATCAGATAAGTTTGAAAAAGGAGAGAACTCAACCATCGATGAAATTGCTTGGAAAAAAGGTGTAACTGCAAATATGAATGTAAACAATACTGTTGTTTTTGTAAAAGTTAAAGAAGTAATGCCAGCAACACCAAAAGCATTAAATGAAGTTAGAGGTACTGTTACTGCTGATTATCAGAATGCATTAGAAAAGCAATGGATTGATGTTTTGAAGAAAAAATATACAGTGGTTGTAAATGAAAGTGTATTTAAATCAATGTTGACGAATTAAAAAATAAATGCCAGCAATAATATGTTGGCATAAAAATTAAAATGCGAGCTATAGTTTTATTTTTTTCTATTCTATTATTATCATCATGCAGTTTTATTGCATCCATGTTTGGTGGAAAAGAAAAGCCAGTTGCTCGCGTTTATGATTTGTATTTATACCCTTCAGATTTGGTTGGGATTGTGCCTAAAGAAAGTAGTGCCAAAGATAGCGCAGAGATTGTGCAGTCATATATTACTAATTGGATGCGTCAAAATGTAATATTAAAACAAGCTCAAGATAATGCGGCATTAAATAATTCAGAAATTGAAGAGCAATTAAATAATTACCGCAACTCTTTAATTATTTACTCTTACGAACAACAATTAGTTGCGCAGAAATTAGATACAACAGTAACAGAAAAACAAATAAGAGATTTCTATGCTAAGAATAAGGAAAATTTTGAGCTTAAAAAGAGCATTATCAAATTGACTTACTTGAAAATTCCCAAAAATGCGCATCGTTTTGAATTAGCGAAGAAATGGTTTCAATCGAATAAAGCAAAAGACAAAGCGGAATTAGAAACTTATTGTATGCAGTTTGCCGCTGATTATAGTTTAGTGGATACTTCATGGATATATCTAGATGATGTTAATGCAATAATTCCAATTGATAGATTTTCGGAATCAACATTATTGCAAAAAAATAAATTAATAGATTTTTCTGATTCTGATTTCTATTATTTAATGAAAGTGAAAGACTTTATGTACAGAGAAGACATTTCTCCAATTGAATTTGAAATGGATAATATTCGAAATAGTATAATTAATAAAAGGAAATTAGAGTTGATAAACAATATGGAGAATAGTGTTTACAATAAAGCATTAGATGAGAAGGATGTTGAGATTTTTAAAGCTGAATAATTAAAATGAATAAAATTAAAAGGAATTTTTTGGGTTTGTGTTTAACTTTTTTTGCTTTTGCATCATTTGCACAAGTGAAAAATGCAGATAAAATTGTAGCAGTATTAGGAGAAAACATTGTACTGTTATCAGATGTTGAAGGACAGTTTGCACAGTATGTTGCACAAGGATATAAGAATGAGCCTATTTTGAAATGTCAAATATTGGAATCATTGATGACTCAAAAGCTTTTACAGAATCAAGCCCAGCTTGATAGTGTGGAAGTAAATGAAGGACAAGTGGAAGATGAGTTAAATAGAAGACTTAATTATTTTATTACACAAATTGGATCTCAAGAAAAGTTAGAGCAATTTTTGGGTAAATCAGTCATCGAATTTAAAAATGATTTAAGAGATGATGTTCGTTCTGTAATTATGGCGCAGAATATGCAGTCGCAAATAAGTAGAGGCATAACTGTTACGCCAAATGAAGTAAAAAAGTTTTATGATAAAATTCCAGTTGATAGTTTACCATTTTTCAATAAAGAAGTTCAATTGTCAGTAATTGTAAAAAAAGCAGAAGTTAACAAGCAAGCAAAGCAAGCTGCAAAAGACAAGTTAGAAGAACTAAGAGCAAGAGTAGCAAAAGGTGAGGACTTTGGGACTTTAGCTATTTTGTATTCTCAAGATGGTTCAGCAAAAAGTGGCGGCGAATTGGGATTTGTAGGAAGAGGGCAATTAGTAAAAGCTTTTGAGGCAGTTGCATTTAAATTAAAGCCAAATGAGTTATCACAAATTGTTGAAACCGAATTTGGGTTTCATATTGTTCAATTAGTTGAGCGAAGAGGCGAACAAGTTAACGTTCGTCATATCTTAATTAAACCAGTTGTAGATATGAGTGATTTACTTAAAGCCAAATCATTATTAGATAGTGTTTATACACTTGTACTTACAAACAAAATTAAATTTACTGATGCAGCTGCCAAATTTTCTGATGATGAAACCACCAAAAATAATGGAGGAATGCTGCAGAATACACAAGATGGAACTACAAAAATTCCTTCAGATCAATTAGACCCAAGTCTGTTTTTTGCAATAGATAATTTACGTGTAGGTGAAATTTCACAACCTCAATTATTTAAATTGCCTAGTGGCGAACAAGCATATAGAATGGTACAATTTATTTCAAAAACTGAACCACACCGTGCAAATTTAGTAGATGATTATCAAAAAATACAACAAGCTGCATTAGCCGATAAGCAAAGCAGAATAATGGAAGAGTGGTTTAATAAAAAACGCGAAAGTACCTACATGAAAATCAGTGATGATTTTAAAGGTTGTGAGCAATTGAGTAAATGGTTTATTGCAATTGAAAAACATAATGTTGACGCTGTAAAATAAAATTATGTATAAATCAGAAGTGGAAGCAGTTGATGCTTTATCAGCATCATATAAAGAAATAAGAAAAGAAATTGCAAAAGTAATTGTTGGTCAAGACGAAGTATTGAAGTCTGTATTGATATCTATTTTTAGTAATGGACATTGTTTATTAGTTGGTGTACCCGGCTTAGCAAAAACACTTTTGGTTCAAACTATTTCTCAGGTATTAGATTTGAGTTACAATCGTATTCAATTCACTCCTGATCTAATGCCTACTGATATTACGGGTGCTGAGATTCTTGATGAGAATAGAACATTTAGGTTTATAAGAGGTCCTATTTTTTCGAATATTATTTTAGCAGATGAAATAAATAGAACACCACCTAAAACACAAGCAGCATTACTTGAAGCAATGCAAGAGAGAGCAGTTACTGCTGCTGGTGTACATCATATTTTACCATCGCCATTTTTTGTTTTAGCCACACAAAACCCAATTGAGCAAGAAGGTACTTATCCCTTACCTGAAGCACAACTCGATCGATTTATGTTTAATGTTTGGTTGGACTATCCAACATTTGAAGAAGAAATTCAAGTTGTAAAATCAACAACTTCAAATGCTGTACAGAATTTATCAAAATTATTAAACAACGAACAAATTTTATATTTCCAAAAACTGGTAAGAAGTATTCCTGTTCCTGATAATGTTTTAGAATATGCAGTTAAATTAACAGCAAAAACTAGACCCGGAAGAGAATTCGCTACTGCAGAAGTTAATAATTATTTATCATGGGGGGCTGGTCCAAGAGCATCTCAGTATTTGGTACTAGGTGCAAAATGCCATGCTGCAATTCAAAATAAGTATTCACCAGATATTGAAGATGTGCAAGCGGTTGCTACTGCAGTTTTGCGACATAGAATTGTTAGGAATTACAAGGCTGAAGCAGAAGGAATAAGTGTAGAAGATATTATCAAAAAACTTCTTTAATCTATTCGTCTTTTTGCTTTCTAATTCTTGCTTCTTTTGGGTAAGCATTATTTAGTCTATTGCCTAGAAGCTTTGCCCAGCCTAATACTGCACCTTTATACTTCATTAAATACCAACCCTTTTCAGAATTTGATAATGGGAAATCGTTTTTCTGTAAGTATGCAATTGCTTGATCTAAATTTAGTTCAATTGAAGGTATAGATTTAGTTTGTTCAATTGACATCGCTAATGCATGTGAGGGAATTAATTCTTCTCTAATAATTTGTCCCAATTCTGTTCCAAATTTTCTCAGATGTAATCTAGTATTTAGAAGACCTAGCATTTCATTTTTAATTTGAAATGGGAAAAATAAAACTTGATTATTATGTATTATAAATTCATATGACGAATCAATCAAATATTTTTTAGCAACTGCGATAGATTTTTTATCTGCGTAAATTGTTTTTTTGGAAGGCTTAGGCCAATTGCCAATTTCCTCATTCATGCTTTTTTGTAAAGCAGAAATAAAAAAGCCTTCGCCTTTGGTTTTATGTGGATAAAAACGATAACCAAAAGATTGCCCAATTTTAGTCTCAACAATTTCGGGAAATGCAGAGGTGTTAATTTTTAGACTTTCCCAATTACCTGTTGATAGGAGCTGTTCTATTTGGTTTTCATCTTCTTCAAGCGAAAAAGTACAAGTACTATAAATGATCATCCCACCAGGTTTTACTAATGTGCTGGCAGTGTTAAGTATTCTTTGTTGTCTAGAACTGCATAATTTTACATTTCCTTCTGACCATTCTTCTCTTGCATTCAAATCCTTCCTAAACATGCCTTCACCTGAACATGGGGCATCAATAACAACTATATCAAAACAGTTTTCAAAATCATTAAAATGTTCTGGATCATTATTTGTAACTACCACATTGCTATTTCCCCATCTTGTAAGATTTTCAGATAAAATGGAAGAGCGAGATTGAATCACTTCATTGCTAATGAGTAAACTGTTGTTATTAATGAGGGAAAGTAAATGTGTGCTTTTGCCACCTGGTGCTGCACACAGATCAAGAATTTTTAATTGCTTTTCATTGGAAACATGTTGCTTGAATATTTGTTCTAGAAACATTGAGCTAGCCTCTTGAACATAGTAATGACCTGCATGAAAAAGCGGATCAAAAGTAAATGAAGGGCGGTCATTTAAATAATAACCAGAATTGCACCAAGGAATTGAATCGCTCTCATCAAAAGGAATTTTGTCAGTTTTGCTTAAATTGATTCGAATAGAAGTAGGAGGATTTTCAGACAAAGCTTTAAAAAAATCATCTGATTCGTCCTTCAACTGATTGTTTATTCTATTTATAAAAGCGATTGGCAGATTGCTCATAAAGCGAAATTATAAATAATTAGCATTGTAACTAAAATCTTTACAATAAATACACAATCCTTTTCAATTTTATTTGTTTACTTTAAAAGGAATAATAAAATATATGAAGAATAAAAAATGGCCTGTATTTGGCATAACTGGAAGTCTATTAGTCTGCACCTTTGCAGCTTTTTCTTTTTGCAGTGCAACAATTGAAACTAAAGAATTACACCCTGATCAAAAACAAATAGACGTTTGTCAACAAATTGTAAGTTTAGTTGCAAATTATAATTACAAGAAGGTGCCGATTAATGATTCGCTCTCAAATTTAGTATTTGATAAATTCATAGATAATTTAGATGGCAATAAAGTTTACTTTTTAGAGAGTGATATCAATTCATTTAAAGCTAATAGGAATTTATTGGATGACCAATTAGTAGAGGGAAATTTAGAGCCAGCTTTCCAAATTTTCAATGTTTATTTAACTAGATATTATAGTCGTATTCATTATATGTTAGATCATTTAATGGAAACTAAATTCGAATTCAATAATAATGAACGTTTAATATTTGATAGAGAGAAATTAACATATATTAAAACGGAGATTGAAATGAATCAATATTGGGATCAAAGAATCAGGTATGATTTGTTGAATTTAAAAATGGCTGGTTCTGATGAAAATAAAAGTAAAGAGACTCTAAAAAAACGTTATGAGAACTTATTATCTCAAGCTAATAAAATTGAAAGTTATGATGCTTTTCAATCTATTATGACTGCCTTTACTGAATCAGTTGATCCACATACAGATTATTTTAATCCAAGCAATGCAGCAAATTTTAATATTGACATGGCTCGTTCATTAGAAGGAATTGGTGCAACTTTAAAATCAGAAAATGATTATGTAATGGTTGCATCTGTTGTACCTGGTGGGCCTGCTGATAAAAGTGGTCAAATTGCAATTGATGATAAGTTCATTGCAGTAGCACAGGGAAATGATGAATACACAGACATAGTTGGTTGGAGATTAGATAACGCAATTCAATTAATTAGAGGTGCAAAAGGAACAAAAGTTCAATTGAAAATTGTTTCAAAAGGACAAGATGCTGCAAGTCCGAAAATTGTTGAAATGGTAAGAGAGAAAATAGTCCTTCAAGATCAGTCAGCAAAAAAAGAAATAAAAGTTTTGAAGATAAATGGGAAAGAAGTTAAAGTTGGAGTAATAGATATACCGGCATTTTATGCAGACTTTAAAGCATATCAAGCAGGAGATCCAAATTACAAAAGTACAACTCGCGATGTAAGGTTATTATTAGATACTTTGAAAAAAGAAAATGTCGATGCGGTAATAATTGACTTAAGAGGAAATGGAGGAGGATCATTAATGGAGGCAATAGATTTGACAGGATTATTTATAAGTGAAGGTCCAATTGTACAAGTAAGAGATACAAAAAATAAAGTTGATGTTGGAAAAGATACTGACCCAAGTATATCATGGGAAGGTCCAATGGCTGTGATGATTGATCGCTTTAGTGCGTCTGCTTCTGAGATTTTTTCAGCAGCTATTCAAGATTATGGTAGAGGTATAGTAATTGGCACTCAAAGTTACGGAAAGGGTACAGTTCAAAATTCTATAGACTTAGATCAAATGATGGGGAATAAAGCGTCTTCGGTAGTTGGACAATCAAATAAATATGGGCAAATCAATTTAACTGTTGCGAAATTTTATAGAATTAATGGAAGCAGTACTCAAAACAAAGGAGTAAGCCCGGATATTGAATTCCCTATGTTATATCCTGCTGATAAATATGGTGAAAGTTCTCAGCCAGCTGCACTTCCTTGGGATGAAATTAAAAAAAGTAATTACAAGGTAGTTGCAAATCTTTCGCCTGTTTTGCCGCAACTCAAAGAGAAACATAATAAGAGAATGAAAACCAGTAAAGAATTTCAACATTTATTGGACGACATTGAAGAATTCAAAAAAAGAGATCTTGAAAAATCAACTTCCTTAAATGAAGAAATTGCAAAAAAGGAGAGGGATGAAAAAGAAGTTAAAAATTTCGAAAGAGATAACGAAAGAAGAATTGCAAGAGGTTTAACTCCTCTCAAAAAAGGAGAAGTAAAACCTAAAGGAGAAAAAGCTTTTGACTTTATGTTAGATGAAAGTTGTTTAATACTTACCGACTATTTAAATATTAAAAAGTAATTAGTGAGTTAAAACCACTAATTACTTTTTATAAATTTCTTGACAGCGCAATTGTCTTGTGTATATAATTTAATAAAATAAATTCCACTTACTAAGTGATTAATCGGAATTTGATAATCTGTCTCAGATGTAACAGGGCTAGCTGTTGTAATTAATTTCCCATTAAAGTCTATAATTTCAATTTTTGTTAAAATTGAATTATTTTCTGATTGTATATTAAGCATTTCACTTGCTGGAATAGGGTACACTTTAAAGTTGTCAAATAAATTATTTGATTGTTCAATGCCGGTGTTTAAAAGTGTGCTATCTAAAATAATATTTTCATCACCTGTAACGTAGGGAGTATATGCTAAAAATGTGACCATCATTTCATTTTTGGTATTTTCTCCTGCCACTACATTGATTGGAGGATTGCTTGGATTGTTAGGATTGTTCGTTGTATTATCATAAACCGCAACACCTTTAATAGTTGATAGTTTATTAATCTTAATCAGCTTTTGAAAAGTATAAAATCCTTGCCAATGAAATTGCCAATCAGGAATATTTATCAGTTTTGTTGTGTCAGTACCTTTTGTTGCAAATATTTTATACGACTTCCCAATTAAATGCATGTGTGGAAATATACCAACTAAGGATAAATCTTTAGAACCCGAATTGACTGATTGGTTATAAGTTTGAATTGTATTTGCAGGTATCGTTAAAGCAGATGATTGCAAAACTGGTGGGTAGTGATACAATACTAGTTCAGCTGTAATTGGTCTAACAGGATTGATAGTAGTATATTTCATGTTTACTGTAGTGCTGTCTGATTTAGCATTACTACCAGGCGCATAATGCAGTTCTATTACTAAATCTGTTCCTTTAGGTAACTCATAACCCATATTTGATGGCAAATAAAACACTCCAGCCCCTGGAGTCCATAAACCAATCAATTTGGCACTTGGGCTTTCCGCTCCAGTTCCATTACTTTCATAACCTGGACCAGGATCAAGGCTATCTAAATTTCGAGAATAGGTACTTGGGTCATGATACATAATAATATGATGCACAATTGCTGGATTACTTGGAATAAATTCAATGGCATTCAAATATTTTTTTTCTGAATTATTAGTTTTGATAACAAAAGTTCTATACTCGTCTTCTGTTTTTACAACTGTAAATGCAGGAGTCATTACACTTAAATCTAAAACATCTAGTTGCGAACCAGATTTGATAGTTGGAGGTGTTGGTTCCGTTCCAGTTCCTTTTGGAGCACCAGCATCAACCCAATCTGCAATTGCTTGTACGTCATCTGAAGAAAGAATTCGTTCGCCTATAAAGTGTCTATAGGTCGGATCAGCTTTCCAAGGTGGCATGTGCCTATCTTGTGTATGGTATTTGATGGAATTGGCACTTGTTAATGCATCATCATAACTCATCAATAAAGTTGGTCCAATGCCTTTTTCATTATGGCAATTTGAACAATTATTATAAATGATATTTGCGATTTTGTTGTTCCAAGTTGGTGCTTGAGCGCTCACATTAGTCAACAACAAAACGAAACAAATAGACAAGAATATATTTTTCATAGTTGTAATCTTAAAGCTAATTTACTGATTATAAATGAAATTAAACAAAAGCTTTTTGATTTCGCTAACAGTAAAACCTATAAAGCATATCATTACAATTATAAATAGTTAAGTAATGAACACACTCAATTATTTGTTAATTAATAATTAAGTAAAGCTTCTAATTTTGAATGAATTCTAGATTTAGCAAGAAAATTATCTTCCAATTCTTTACTCATAGGTATAGCAGAATCTAAACTTGCACAACGAACTACAGGTGCATCTAAAAATTTAAAACAATGTTCAGCAATATGAGCTGCCACCTCTGCACCAAAACCATTTGTTAAAGTATCTTCATGTAAAATAAAAGCTTTACCTGTTTTTTGTACAGATTTTTCTACAGCATTTTTATCCCAAGGTTGTAAACTTCTTAAATCAATTAGGTCTGCATCTATTTCAGGATGTGAATTTAAATATTCCATTGCCCAATGAACGCCCAATCCATAAGTAATAATTGAAACTTTGTTGCCTTCTTGGATTAATTTTGCAACACCAATTGGAGTGGAATAATAATCATCATAAATTTCTTCTGTAATTCCTCTGTATAAAAATTTATGTTCAAAATACATAACTGGGTTTGGATCCTCAATCGCACTAACTAATAATCCTTTTGCATCTGAAGGGAACGCAGGATAAACTACTTTTAATCCTGGCGTTTTTGTAAACCAAGCTTCATTGCTTTGTGAATGAAAAGGCCCGGCCCCTGTTCCAGCTCCAGTAGGCATTCTAACCACTACATCAGCTTTTTGCCCCCAACGATAATGAGTTTTTGCTAAATTATTTATAATTTGATTGAAGCCTACAGTTACAAAATCAGCAAATTGCATTTCCATGATTGCCTTATATCCATTGATTGATAAGCCTAATGCCGCACCTACAATTGCTGATTCACATAAGGGTGTATTGCGAACTCTATCTTTTCCAAATTCCTCAACAAAGCCCTGGGTTATTTTAAAAGCACCTCCATACTCAGCCACATCTTGCCCCATAATAATTAGATTTGAATGTTTTTGCATTCCTTGTCTCATTGCATCTGAAATAGCATCAATAAATCTTTTTTCAGATTTTGATTCTGATTGAATGTTGAACTCAATATTTCCAACGGGGGCATACATATCTTCTAATTCAACAGACTCAACAAAATTAATATCAGGTTCAGCGAATGCTGATTCAACTGCATGGTCGATTTCTTTTTTGAAATCATATCGAATGCTATCAGTAAATTCTTCATCAATTATTCCTTCTGAAAGTAAAAACTGTTCAAAATTTTCAACTGGATCTTTTTCAGCCCAATGTTGAAATAATTCATTCGGAACATATTTTGTACCAGACGCTTCTTCATGTCCGCGCATTCTAAATGTCAAACATTCAATAAGAATTGGCCTTGGTGTTACTCTAATTTCTTCTGCATATTTTGAGACAGTATTGTAAACTTCTAAAACATTATTTCCATCAATTTGAATTGCTTCTATTCCATACCCAATTCCTTTGTCAGCCAAACGTTCACATTTATACTGCTCTGTAACTGGTGTAGAAAGGCCATACCCATTATTTTCAATAATAAATATTACAGGTAAATTCCAAACAGCAGCAACGTTTAATGCTTCATGAAAATCACCTTCACTGGTTGCACCATCACCAGTAAAAACTAATGTTGCTTTGTTTTTTGATTCAAGTAAATCAGCTAAAGCAATGCCATCAGCTAATGCTAATTGTGGACCTAAATGTGAAATCATTCCAACAATTTTATACTCTTGTGTCCCGAAATGAAAAGAGCGATCTCGGCCTTTTGTAAATCCAGAAGCTTTGCCTTGAAATTGAGCTATTAATCTTGATAATGGAATTCCTCTTGAAGTAAAAACTCCTAGGTTTCTATGCATTGGTAAAATGTATTCTTCTTCCATCATTGCAAGTGTAGTACCTACTGAAATTGCTTCTTGACCAATTCCAGAAAACCATTTTCCAATTTTCCCTTGTCTTAATAAAATGAGCATCTTCTCCTCAATCATTCTCGGTTTAAGAAGACATTTATATAGATTTATTAATACTTCGTTGCTGTGATTTTTCTTATCAAATTCCATAAAATCGTTGATTTTGGCTCAAATTTCGTAAAAAGTATGATACATGCAGCTATTCCTATAATTATAATTAAATAATTGCTATTATTGTGATATTAAATTGATATCATAAAATTAATCAAAATGTACTCAGAAAAAAATTTAAAACCAGTTTCAGGTTACGCAGTTTTCCTATTATGGTTAGCCTTAGTTGCAAGTAATTTTTATTTATTCTTAAATCATGAAATGGTATTTGGAGGGATAAGTGTATTATTTTCCATTTTAATTTTACCAGGATTTTTTGTCATTAATCCAAACGAATCAATTGTTGCTACATTATTTGGTGTTTATAAAGGCACCATTAAAGACAACGGATTTTTATGGGCTAATCCTTTCTTTTTGAAAAGAAGAATTTCATTAAGGGCAATGAACTTAAATGGTTCGGCAATAAAAGTAAATGATAAAGTAGGTAATCCGATTGAGATTGCAGCAGTAATAGTATGGCAAGTTCAGGAAACAGCAAAAGCATGTTTCGAAGTTGATGACTATAAACAATTTGTTAGTGTTCAATCAGAAGCAGCAGTTAGAAGTTTAGCAGGAACTTATCCATATGATCATTTTGAAGATGAAAATTCTTCTGTAACATTAAGAGATGGCGCTGAATTTGTAAATGCGAAATTGGAAGAAGAGTTAAATGAAAGATTATCTAGAGCAGGAATTCATGTTTTAGAAGCAAGAATTAGTCATTTGGCATATTCACAAGAAATTGCTGGAGCTATGTTGCAACGCCAACAAGCAACAGCAGTAGTTGCTGCTAGAAAGCAAATTGTAGAAGGAGCTGTTGGAATGGTAGAAATGGCATTGGCTCGTTTATCTGAAAAGAATATTGTAGAACTTGATGATGAAAGAAAGGCAGCAATGGTTAGTAATTTATTAGTAGTTCTATGTTCTGAAAGAGCAGCCAGTCCAGTAGTAAATACAGGTACATTACATCATTAATAGTATGGCTGAAAAAAAACCATTTGTATTAAGAGTATCTCCTGAAATGTTGAAGGAGCTAGAGTCTTGGGCTGCACAAGAATTTAGAAGTGTAAATGGGCAAATAGAATATATTTTGAGTGAAGCTATTCGAAATAGAAAAAGGAAAAAAAAGAATGCTGATAATTAATCTGCATTCTTTTTTTCTTTCCAAAGTTGAGTGAATGATTTTTGTCCAAACTCAGGTAAATTTCTTCTTTTACCCCAAGTTCCGCTGAAAAGCTTATTGATCATAAAGCTTTTCCATTTACCACTAAATTTATCAATCCAATTTCTTTTACTCATTCCTTTTTTCCAAAAATACCATCCGAAATTTTCAGATTGAGTTGTTAAATTTTGTTCAACAGCATCTCTTCGATTGTATAAAAGTATTTTATGAATATCAATTTTCACTGGGCAAACTTCAGAGCAATTTCCACATAAACTTGAAGCATAACTCAAATGTTTAAATTCTTTCATTCCTTTTAAATGTGGAGTAATAATACTTCCTATAGGTCCGCTATAAGTAGTATCATAAGTGTGCCCTCCAATATTTTTATAAACTGGACAAGCATTTAAGCAGGCTCCGCAGCGTATACAATATAATGCTTGTCTTTGGTCTTTTTTTGCAAGTAAATTAGTTCTGCCATTATCAATTAGAATCACAATCATCTCATCTGGACCATCGGTTTCAGTGTGTTTGCGAGGCCCATTAACGATGGAGTTATATACTGTTACATTTTGACCAGTACCTCTTGTAGATAATAATGGCCAGAATAAATCTAGATCTACTATGCTCGGAATTATTTTTTCAATTCCAACAACAGCAATATGTGTTTTTGGAAAAGTCATTGATAGTCTTGCATTTCCTTCGTTTTCGGTAATAGCAATACTACCTGTATCAGCTATTAAAAAGTTAGCTCCAGTTATACCTACTTCAGCCAATAAATATTTTTCTCGAAGTAATTCTCTAGCTTTTAAAGTTAATTGAGTTGGGGTAGAATCAATTGGTGTACCAAATTTTTCATTGAATAATTTTGCAACATCTTCTTTTGAAAGATGCATTGCTGGAGTTACAATATGATATGGTTTTTGTCCAAGCAATTGCACTATATATTCACCTAAATCGGTTTCAACAGATTCAATTTGATTTTTTTCAAGAAATTCATTGAGTTCAATTTCTTCACAAGCCATAGATTTTGACTTGACAACCATTTTAGTGTTATTCTTTTTTAATATTTGAAGAATTTCTTGTTGTGCTTCATCAATATTATTAGCCCAAATTACCCTTCCGCCTTTTTTAATAAAGTTGCTTTCAAACTCTAACAAATAGCGATCTAGGTTTTCCATTGTTCGCCACTTGATATTGTGAGCTTTTTTTCTTGCGTATTCTAAATTATTGAACTGATGGAGGCCTTTATCTACAGCTGTATTGTATTTGGAAATGTTGAAATTTATTTTTTTACGCAAATCATTATCAAATGATTTTTCTTCAGATTTTTTTTGAAATTTTTCGGCTAATTCAACCATTCCACAAAGTAACAAAAAAAGGAGCATATTTAGTATGCTCCTTTTTTTGTTGGGTTATATGATTATTTTTCTTCAAAATCACTTTTTCTATCAACTTTAATGGTTGTTTTTCTATTGGCCAACTCCCATGCTGTATAAAATACAAGACTAGCTCTAGTTTTCATTAATGGGAAATTGATTTTATTTACTTCATCTGTATCTTTATGGTAATCTTCGTGTGTTCCGTTAAAGTAAAAAATAATTGGGATATTATTTTTAGCAAAATTATAATGATCACTGCGATAGTAAAAACGATTTGGGTCTGTAGGTTTATTATAGGTATAATCTAGATTCAAGTTAGTATGATTAGCATTTGCCTCTTCGTTTATTGCACTTAATTCTGAACTTAATTTATCGGCCCCAATTACATATACATAATTACTATCTTTAGCATGTTGTTTATCAATTCTTCCTACCATATCAATATTTAAATTACATATAGTGTTTTTTAATGGAAAAATAGGATGATCAACATAGAATTGTGATCCAAGTAATCCTTTTTCTTCTCCAGAAACTGTCATAAAAACAATACTTCTTTTAGGGCCCTTGCCTGCTAATTTTGCTTTTGAAAAAGCTTCAGCAATTTCTAAAACAGAAACAGTTCCTGATCCATCATCATCAGCACCATTATATACTTTACCATCTATTACACCAATATGGTCATAGTGTGCAGTGATGAAAATATATTCTTCTGGAATTTCTGATCCTGATATTAATCCAATTACATTTTCAGTAGAAACTTCTTCTTCTAAGTAAAAAATCGAAGCGTGCATTGTGCTTTTTAAAATAATAATTTTATTGCTTTTAGATTTCTTATTATATAGTTTCTCTAGTTTGCCTACTGTTTTCTTATTCGGCTTTAATAGTTCATTTGCGGTTTCTTCTGAGATAGTTATTACAGAACTCAAGGTATCCGAAGAGTTGCTGTTTTTATAGCTTAATGATAAAGAACTACTTTCCATTTGGTGTTTATAGAAATTAGCATATTTTGAATAATCTTGGTCAATTAAAATGATAGCTTCTGGTTTCAATTTTTGAATTGCTTCAACCTTTTTATTTTTAGCAGCGGTTGCAGATTTGAAGTTCGCATCTTGAGCTCCATTTGGTTGTCCAGACAAGATCACAACTATTTTACCTTTTATATCAATTCCATTAAAATCATTTCTATTTTCATTGATGATTCCGTAACCTGCAAAAATGATTTCATTGCTTTGAAAGTCAACTCTGCTTTTTGCTTTGCCACAATAAAAATCTTTTCCATATTCAAATTGCTTTTGATTAATTTCAAGTGTTCTTTTTGCTAATGTTTTTTGAGTTAATTCAAAAGTTTGAAAAAAGCCATCATTGCCTATAGCAGCAAGACCCAATCTTTCAAACTCTTTTGCAATATAATTGGCAGCTTTCTTTTGACCTTCTTTACCTGTTTCTCTTCCTTCATATTCATCTGAAGCTAAAATGTTCAAATGTTTTGCAAGGTCTTTGGTGTCAATGTAATTTGAAAATTCATTAGCTTGTCCAAAACTTAAATTACTGATTATTGCTAATGCTAAAAATGCCGATATCTTAATGCTCATATTATAAATGATTATATTTTGACAAGAATAATTGATAAAGATGGTAAATTTAATAAAACTAAAAGAGAAAATTGGCTTGTAACAAGAATACTATTATTTGCAAGTGTTTGATAATCAACATGAAATTTAAACTATAGATAAGCAGCGTTTCCGCAATGAAATTTGTCTGTAGAATTAGAACAAAGTATGGATGACCAAAAACTCATAGAAGGAGTAATAAGCAAGGATGCGAAATCACAAGAAGCGTTTTACAACAAATATGCTTCAAGGATGTATGCATTGTGCCTAAGGTATGCCAGACATCAAATGGAAGCAGAAGATTTATTACAGGAAGGATTCATTAAAGTATATGCACATATCCATGAGTTCAAATTTAACGGATCATTAGAAGGCTGGATTAGAAAAGTATTCACCAATTTGGCATTGAATGTCGTTAATAAAAAACAATTCAAAAATGAACTTTATGTTGCTGATAATAATTTTCGAATTGAATCAAATGAGATTTCAATTATTGATAAATTATCAGAACAAGAATTAATCACCTTAATTTCAACATTGCCTATCGGTTATAGAACCATATTTAACTTGTATGTTATTGATGGGTATAGTCATTTCGAAATAGCAGAAATGCTAGAAATTACAGAAAGCACTTCTCGTTCGCAATTGACGAAAGCTAAAAAGAGTTTGAGGGAATTATTAATAAACAAAGAAAACCATGAATACAATAGAAGAATTGGATGACTTTGAATTTTCAATTCATGAGAAACTTGTGAATTATGAAGTGGTGCCTCCAATAGGCTCATGGAATGCTATTGCCCAAACTTCAGGTACAGAAAGTAAAAGGATGAAGTTGGTATGGATTAATAGGGGGTCGTTTTTATTGATGTTTGTATCTTCCATGTTAACTATGTGGTTTGCATTTGGAAGTATCTTCTTTGAATTTGACAAAACTAATAAAGCTGAAATTGAATTGAGTAAGAAAATAAGAGAAAGCCTTTTATCCTCAAAAATTAATGAAACATTCTCTGAAGAAAAATTAGTCATTGACCTTAAAGAAACAATGCAAATTGAAAGTCCAATAATAGTTGAAGCAGAAAGTGTTTATATAAAAAATGCAAATGAAATTTTGGGAGTTAATTCAATTGGAATTAAAAATATAGAAAGTCCTTTTGAAAAAAATAAATTCCGGGAATTAAGTTTAGAAACTTCATACAATGATGAAATAAGTAAATTGCGGACTTTCCCAAGATTAAGTACACATCTTATTTTTGATTTGCAAACTAATTTGGTCAAAAAATCAAAAAATTATCTACAAGAGAATTCAATTAGCAACTTTAAGAACTCATTAAATAGTTTTCAATTGGGTATAGGATTGGGGTATTCATTAAGTAAACACTGGAGGTTAGAAATCGCTCCAAGCATACAAATGATAAGTCAAGAAATTAGTTATATAGAAACAGTTACAAGCAATTATACAAAACATGATACGGTAGTTATTGGGTACATTCAAGATCCATTTTTAGGAACTATTCCAGTTATTGAAATTACAAGTAATGAAGTTACGGATATTAGTAATAATTCTAAAAAGTTAAGTAACGATTATAAAGGATTTAATATTCCTATTAATATTAATTGGATTTTTTATTCAAATTCTAAAATACAAATGCAATTAAGTGGGGGATTAGGTTATTCATTTTTGAAATCGAAAAATAATTTGAAATTAAACAGCGAAGGAGTAGTATTAAAAGATAGAGATTTTACTTTAAATACATTCTATTCAAAAACTTCTATACAAGGTAATTATTATTTCAACTCGAAATTGGGATTATTTGTTGAGTCAAATTTAATTGTGCCAATGAATAATGATGAAATGATTCAAAGAGGATTCAATACAAGAATAGGATTAAAATATAAATTGTATTAAGCAGCGTTTTTGTTTTTCAATTAGTCTTTGTTATGAATCTAATTCTTATGACTATGAAAAAACTTTTTACAAATCAGTTAATTCGAAATGTGTTCGGATTACTTTTAGTAAGTCAATTTTGTTTCGCACAATCTGCTAGTACTTTTCTAGACATCAATGATGTAAAAGCGTTGTATTTTTCAGGAGGTGACATGTTTTGGGACAAAGACGTCACGCGAAATTCTAGATACAGTATTCCTAAAAATGATATAGCTCAAAAGCATACCATATTTACAAATGGATTAATGATTTCTGGGTTCGACAATGGAGGAGTACTTCATACAGCAGGGAATACTTATAGACAAACAGGAGATGACTTTTGGCCAGGGCCATTAGATACTACTGGTATTCCGAATGACCCGGCAATTTGGAATAGAGTATGGAACGTTAAAAAATCAACAATTGATTTTCATAAAGCCAACTATCAAACACCAAATTATATCGTACCGCAAGAAATTTTGGATTGGCCTGGAAATGGGCCTGCTGGTTGTTCTCCCATTCTAGCTCCATTTTTAGATAAAGATGGTGATGGATTGTATGAACCTATTTCAGGGGATTATCCATTAATTAAAGGCGACCAATCTGTTTATTTTATTTTTAATGATAATGCAGGAACGCATACCAGTTATGTTGGTGGAGAACCATTTAAAATAGAAGTGCATGGAATGGCTTGGGCAATTAATAGCACTGATGTTGTTTTGAATCAAACCACTTTTTTGAGTTACTCTATATTTAATCGTTCAGCCAATAATTATTATAAAGTTAAAGCTGGATTTTTTACAGATTTTGATTTAGGTAATCCAAGTGATGATTATATAAAAACCGACACTGCTAGGAATTTGGTTATTGCATATAATGCAGATAATAATGATGAAAGCGGTCAGCCAAATGGGTATGGTTTAAATCCTCCTGCACAAGGCTTAGTTTATTTAGATAGAAAATTAACTTCTAATTTTGCATTGTCAAATTCTGCACAACCAGGCGTTAATGGAGATCCCAGAAATGCTGTAGAACTTAATCGTTATTTGAATGGATATTGGGCAGACGGACAAACAATTGGATTTGGCACTTCTGATGGAAGAAATGGTACAGACTCTGCAAAATTTATGTTTACTGGAGATATATGTGCTGGTTCAGGTTGGAATGAATCACAACCAAAAGGAGATCGACGTACAATTTCAGCATTTAGTATTGATACACTTTTAGCAGGTGCTGCAGAAAATTTTAACATTGCATTTATTTATGCGCGTGATACAAGTAATATAGCAAGTGCTTGTAAATTAATTCAAGCTACAGATCATATCAATGGATTGTTTAATCAAGGTGCTCTAACGGGTTTGAGCCAGTATAAAAAGGATATTGAAGTTACTGTATTCCCTAATCCAGTTATTGATCAATCTACCATAAAAATTAAATCAAAATTCAATGAGAAATATACGCTTAGCATTACAGATTTAGAAGGTAGAATTTTGAAAACTGTTTCAGATGTTTCAGAAAATTATATAATTCAATCAAGTGATTTTTCAAAAGGAATTTATTTCATTCAATTGAAATCAGAAGACAATGAATACATTTCAAAGTTTGTGGTAAATTAATTTCATATAGTTTTGTTTGTGTAAGTGGGTGAAGTAATTCACTCACTTTTATAGTATATTTAATTTTTAATATTAGTGAATTCATTTTTTAAATTTTATATGAAAAAAATATTTTCAAGGCAATTTGCAAGAAATGTGTTTATTTTAGTTTTACTAGGCCAATTTAGTTTTGCACAATCTGCAAGTACATACTTAGATATTAATGATGTAAAAGCATTGTATTTTTCAGGTGGTGACATGTTTTGGGATTTGAATGCAAGTCAATTGCCAAGATATTTAGTTCCTAAAAGCGCAATTGCTCCAAATTATACCATATTTGTTAATGGGTTATTAATTGCTGGTTTTGATAATGGAGGAGTATTGCACACAGCTGGTAATACTTATAGACAATCAGGTGATGATTTTTGGCCTGGCCCATTAGATACTTCAGGTATCCCAAATGATCCAGCTAATTGGAATAGAATTTGGAATATAAAAAAATCAGTGATTGATTTTCATAAGGCAAATTATCAAACACCAAATTATATTGTTCCACAAGAAATATTAGAATGGCCAGGTAATGGCCCGGCTGGATGTTCTCCAATACTTGCTCCATTTTTAGACCGTGATGGTGATGGATTGTATGAGCCAACCGAAGGGGATTATCCATTAATAAAAGGTGACCAGGCAGTGTATTTTATTTTCAATGATAATGCAGGAATTCATACAAGTTTTTCTGGTGGAGCACCATTCAAAATAGAAGTTCATGGAATGGCTTGGGCAATTAATAGCACTGATGTTGCTTTGAATCAAACTACTTTTTTAAGTTATAAAGTTTTTAATCGATCATCAACTAACTATTATAAAGTAAAGGCAGGTTTTTATACAGATTTTGATTTAGGAAATGCTGCTGATGATTATATAAAAACAGACACATTAAGAAATTTGATAATTGCATACAATGCAGACAATGAAGACGAGGCTGGCGCTGGTGTTGGCTCATTAGGTTATGGAATAAAACCTCCTGCCCAAGGTTTAGTTTACCTGGATAGAAAACTTTTTGCATCTATGGTGCCTGCGAAAGGAGCAAAACCCTTAATTGGCGAACCACAAAATGCAATTGAACTTAATCGATATTTAAATGGATATTGGGCTGATGGACAGACTGCATCTTATGGCACTTCAACAGGTAGAGATGGAAATGATTCTACTAAATTTATGTATACTGGCGATCTTTGTTCAAATTCTGGATGGAATGAAACTGCATTGAAAGGAGATAGGCGTACACTTAATTCTTTTGAGGTTGATACATTGTTAGCAGGAAATGCATTTGAATTTAACATTGCATTTATTTATGCAAGAGATACCAGTAATACGGCAAGTGTTTGTAAATTAATTAAAGCTACAGATCATATCAACGGGTTGTTTAATCAAGGTGAACTAACAAGTTTGAATCAATACAAAAAGGACATTGAAATTTCTGTATTTCCTAATCCAGTTATTGATCAATCGGCTATAAAAATAAATTCAATTTTTAATGAAAAGTACAAAATCAGTATAACCGATATTGAAGGAAGAATATTGAAAACTATTGAAGATGTTTCTACTAATTACATCATTCAAGCGAGCGATTTTTCAAAAGGAATTTATTTCATTCATTTGAAATCTAATGAAAGTGAATACGTAACAAAGTTTGTAGTAAATTAATTTAGTATAATTTTATTTGTAGTAGTGGATGAATTATCTTTACACTATAATTATTTAATAATTAGAATAGTGCCTGATTTTTTATTTTGTTTGCCTCTATTATCTAGATATTTTAGAAAATATACATATGCACCAGCTGGACAATCTACTTTATTAAAATCTTTTCCATCCCACGTTTTTTCAAAATTATAGTTTTCGAAAACCCGTTTACCCCATCTGTTGAAAATGCTAAGTTCAAAGGTTGAAGAAGATAAACAATTGTATACAATTTCAATTTGATCATTAATGCCATCACCGTTTGGACTGAATACTTCCGGCATTTCCGGGTTGCATTGGCAATTAATTTTTTCAACAATCAATGTATCTGTAAAATCAATATTTAAACAATTATTAGTTACATGTACTGTGTAAAATCCAGAGTCTGTAAATGTTCTATTTGCAGAAATATTTCCATCATTCCATAAGTATGTCGAGTTTGAATCATTTGAATTGTATGAAGTAAATTCATTTTCACAAAGTATTGCTTTTGTGAAAGTGGGATTTATTTTATATTTATAAGACTTTGTAAATGTTTCTGAGAATAAATTATATGCAGCAGAATTTGGTCCAGCTAGAGTATTGCTCAAACCATATGTAAATGCTTGAAACCCCTTACTAGATTGAAGTATATGGACGGCACTAGAAATTTCAAAATCTGCAGCAGAATAAAAATTATTAACACTTTTGAATTTTGATCGAATATTTACACCATCTAAATAGATCGAATCTAATGTTTCATTGGGGGCAACTATATTTAAAAAATATTTTTGGAAATATCCATTCACTGAATGAAATATAACATTCTTAGTTAGGTATTCGATAGGAATAATATTTATTAATTCTGGATCACCGATTCCATTTTTAGAGCATGTATTGCTTTCGAAAAATCTGCTGATATTCAAGTTGGAAGATGAGCGGATTAAAGTTGGCTTGTTTACAAAGAATAATTCTGGCTTGGTAAGTTCTATATTCTCATTATTTAATTCTATACATGCTAAACTATCAATAGGTTTAATAGAAACTATTGTTTCTACTTCTTCATTAATTGAATTCAACAGGTAAATTTTCCCTAACCATTGAGCAGGAATAAGTTGTTCATATAATTCTTCTTGACAACAATTATTTGCGCAAATACTACCTTTAATATTAGTTCTAAAAGAATTGAATACAGCAAAGGGTTTGTTTCCGAACACACCCAATTTAGTAGATCTTAAAACAAGTATATCATTTTTTTGAAGTGTATATTGATTAACTAAAGTAGTATTGTCTTTAAGTATGGTGGCATCTTCTAACGCAATTATAATTGTATGAACGCCGGTATCTGCAACAGCAACATTTTTGAAATTGCTTTCTAAATAACTTTCTTTTAAGGAGGAAGTTGGTAATACATTATAACCTTCATCTGCAGCTATATTATAAATAGTGACATAACAAGTGGCAACATTACTTGTATGAACATTGATTGTTTTATTTTTATTAATACCAATTGTTAATGAAGACTTAAACAGTTCATTAATGATAGTATTTGAAGAACAATCATTGGTGTTAATATTAAAATAGATAGTGCTGTCGCCAAATGAAATATAGCCTGTATTACTTTCTTTTGAACAAATTTGAATATTCAATGAAACGAAAGGCTTAGTTGGCTGGGTGAAAACAAAATCAGTGCCTTCCCAAGTTGGGGCTTGAGAAAAAATATTTTGTGAAAGTAAATTCACAAAAATAAATAAGAATGAAAGTCTATTTTTCAATTACATATTCTGACAGAAAATACTTTTAAAACGCTGCTTAGCAATTAATTTTATTTACTCTGTTAGCGTGTCTGCCTCCTTCAAAGGAAGTGCTAATAAATTTTAAGGTTATTTGTTGAGCAATTTCTTCAGAAACAAACCTAGCAGGGATACATAGAATGTTTGCGTCATTATGTGTTCTGGCTAATTCAGCTAAAGGGATATCCCAACAAATAGCTGCTCTGATATCTTTATGTTTATTTGCAGTAATGGCAACACCATTTGCACTTCCGCAAATTAATATCCCTAATTCATAATCTTTATTTTGAATAGCTTTTGCAAGTGGATGAACGAAGTCAGGGTAATCGACTGAATCCATATTATAAGGTCCGAAATCCTTTACTTCATGACCTAAATTTTCTAAGATAGGAATTAACATTTGTTTGTATTCGAATCCAGCATGATCACCACCAATAGCAATTTTCATAATTTAATTATTTGAGTAAAATAAATCTTCTTCTTTTTTCTTTTTCTTTTCTACACGCGCTGAAACAAAAATACTTATTTCAAATAGAAAATATAAGGGTGCCGCTACCAATAGCAAAGTTGGTGCGTCTGGAGTTGGTGTGATGAATGCAGCAATAAGTATAATAATGAAGAATGCAATTCTTCTATTGCTTCTCATAAATTTAGGGGTCATCATTCCCATTTTTGATAAGAAATAAATAACGATAGGCAATTCAAAAACCAATCCAGTTGCAAGTGTTAACATAGCAACTGTTGATAAATAGGAATCAAGTGTAATTTGATTGATAATTTCTTCACTAATGGCATAGCTGCCTAAAAAATTTACTGACATTGGAGTGATGATAAAAAAACCAAAAAGAATTCCAGTTAAGAAAAGGAATGAGCCGTAGAATATTAATCCGGTAGCATTTTTTCTTTCCTTGGCATGTAAGCCAGGTTTTATAAAACTCCAGAGTTCAAATAACAAATATGGGAAACCCATTATAAATCCAGCATAAAATGAAGCTGTTAAATGCAAGTTGAATTGTCCAGCCATCGTATTATTCATGATGGTGAAATTGATTTTCTCAATACATAAACCAGCATCTAAATTATAATATTGTGATAACTCACATAACATTCTGTAAGTCCAAAAGTCAGTTCGTTTGGGTCCAAAAATAATTTGATCAAAAAGAATGTCTTTATAAAAAAATGCTACAAGAGCCAAACCTATGATTACTGCAGAGGAACGAACTAGGTGCCACCGCAAAGACTCTAAGTGATCAACAAAAGACATTTCTGAGTTTGGATCTGCAGCAGTATTTATTTTTTTAAGAAAGCTAGACATAATGGAATGTCAAATTTAGAAAAGTATTTTGTATGATAGAGGTATATTCATAAATAAAAAAGCGAACCGAAGTTCGCTTTTTTATTATTCTGTAAAATCAAAAGTTTCAAGAAACTTGGTAGTAAAATTACCTGCCCTGAAATTAGGATCTTTCATTAATTTTAAATGAAATGGAATTGTTGTTTTTACGCCTTCAATTACAAACTCGCTTAAAGCTCTTTCCATTGTAGATATGGCCTCTTCACGGGTTTGTGCGACTGTAATTAATTTCGCAATCATTGAATCATAGTTAGATGGAATTTGATATCCTGCATACACATGCGTATCAACTCGAACACCATGACCTCCTGGTGAATGGAAATGAGT
The DNA here is from genome assembly GCA_965279595.1 of Sphingobacteriaceae bacterium. Taxonomy (GTDB): domain Bacteria; phylum Bacteroidota; class Bacteroidia; order Sphingobacteriales; family Sphingobacteriaceae; genus CAIKLP01. The sequence continues at coordinate 547,119 of OZ257246.1, read as the reverse complement.
AATTTTCCCAGGTGATGGTCTGAAATTATTCCAAGGATCTTCAGCATTTATTCTGCATTCAATTGCATGCATTGTAGGCTCATAATTTTTTCCTGAAATTGGAATTCCAGAAGCCACTTTAATTTGTTCTTTTATTAAATCGAAGTTAATTACTTCTTCTGTCACAGGATGCTCTACTTGAATTCGCGTATTCATTTCCATGAAATAAAAATTGCGATGTTTATCCACCAAAAACTCAACAGTACCAGCACCTTCATAATTTACAGCTTGTGCGCCTTTAATAGCAGCCTCACCCATTTTTAAGCGCAATTCAGGAGTCATAAATGGGGATGGAGACTCTTCTACTAATTTTTGATGACGACGCTGTATAGAGCAATCCCTCTCTGAAAGATGGCAAACTTTACCAAATTGATCACCCACTATTTGAATTTCAATATGCCTAGGATCTTCAATAAATTTTTCTAAATAAATTCCATCATTACCAAAAGCTGCACCAGCTTCTTGTCTTGCTGAATCCCATGCTCCTTCAAATTCATCATCTTTCCAAACAATTCTCATACCTCTACCACCACCACCTGCAGTTGCTTTTAAAATAATTGGATAACCAATTTCATTGGCAATTACAATTCCTTGTTTAACATCTGTCAATAATCCTTCTGAACCTGGAATTGTTGGAACACCCGCTAGTTTCATGGTATCTTTTGCTGATGCTTTATCACCCATTCCATTAATTTGTTCTGGTGTTGCACCAATAAATTTGATTCCGTATTCTCTACATATTTGTGAGAATTTTGCATTTTCAGACAAAAACCCATAACCAGGATGAATTGCATCAGCATTGGTTATTTCTGCGGCAGAAATAATATTAGGAATACTTAAATAAGAATCTTTACTAGGTGCAGGGCCAATGCAAACCGCTTCATCAGCAAATCTAACATGTAAGCTATCACGGTCAGCAGAAGAATAAACAGCAACAGTTTTGATGCCCATTTCTTTACAAGTACGAATAATTCGCAATGCAATTTCTCCTCTATTCGCTATTAATATTTTTTTAAACATTTTTCCAATTTGAGAATTTGAATATTAAACCTTTTACTTTTTAGGATTGAAAAATCAGCCCTTCATTAAAATCTTTATTATTTAGGTTCTACTAAAAATAAAGGTTGGTCATATTCAACTGGTGTTGCATTATCAACTAGCACTTTTACAATTTTACCTGAAATTTCAGATTCAATCTCGTTAAATAATTTCATTGCTTCAATTACACAAACAACTTTACCTGTTCCTACTTCATCTCCAACATTTACAAATGAAGGTTTATCAGGTGCAGAAGAACGATAAAAAGTTCCAATCATTGGTGACTTAATAGTTATTAAATTAGAAGCCTCAGCAACTGGTGCAGCAGAAGTCGCAGGTGTGCTTGGTACTTGGTTAGCAACAGGTGCAGCTGTCATTGGTGCAGCAGCAGGTACAGCAGTAGTTACAAAAGTTTGCATTGTGCCTTGTGCTTTGATAGTAATTTTAAAATCTTTTCTATCAATTGACACTTCGCTAACGCCTGATTTGGCTACAAATTTGATTAGTTCTTGTATTTCTTTAATATCCATAATCGATTTTAGAGTTTAATTAAGTAATTAAATATTTTTTGTTTAGTTAGAATCGTAGGCCCATTTAATGTATACAGAACCCCATGTAAAGCCCCCACCAAATGCGGCTAAAATTAAATTATCGCCTTTTTTTAATTGTTTTTCCCATTCCCATAAACATAAAGGAATAGTGCCATTGGTTGTGTTTCCATAACGTTGAATATTTAACATTACTTTTTCACTTCCTATTCCCATTCTTTGGGCAGTTGCATCGATAATTCTTTTATTTGCTTGATGTGGCACCAACCATGCGATATCATCAGCAACTAAATTATTTTTCTCCATTATCTCAGCTGAAACTTCAGCCATATTTGTGACTGCAAATTTATAAACTGATTGACCTTCTTGATAAACATAATGTTCTTTAGCATCAACAGTAGCATGTGAAGCTGGATTAGCTGAACCGCCGGCTTTCTGATGAAGGTGTACTCTACCTGCACCATCACTTTTTAAAATGGCATCCATAATTCCATTTTCACCAGAAGTAGGCTCTAATAAAACTGCACCTGCACCATCTCCAAAAATAATACAAGTAGTACGGTCTTCGTAATTAATAATAGATGACATTTTATCACCACCCACTACAACTATTTTTTTATATGTACCACTTTCAATAAATTTGGAAGCTGTTGTTAAAGCATAAATGAAGCCTGAACATGCTGCATTAATATCAAAACCAAATGCATTTTTTGCACCAATTTTGTCTGTAATAATATTTGCAGTTGCTGGGAATTGAAAATCAGGTGTGGTGGTAGCGCAAATCAATAAATCAATTTCATTTGCATCTATTCCTTTTTTGGCAAGTAATCCTTTAACTGCTTCGGCAGCCATATCTGATGTGCCTTTCCCATCACCTTTTAGAATTCTACGCTCTTGAATGCCTGTTCGTGATTGGATCCATTCATCGGTCGTATCAACCATTTTCTCCAATTCTGCATTTGTTAATACATAATCGGGAACATATCCAAAAACTCCGGTAATGGCTGCACGTAGTTTATTCATCATAATTTATATCAAAAAAATATCCCACCTTTTTTAGGTGGGATTAAATATAGAAAACCTTTTATAAAATTAGCTAAAAGTTGCTTTAATTTTTTCAGTAAGCTGAGTAGCAACCATTTCTTTTGCTAGTAAAATCATGTTTTTAATCGCCTTGTCATTTGAAATTCCATGACCAACCACAACAGGTGCATTTACACCTAGAACTGGGCTGCCTCCATAATTTTCGTAGTCAAAACGCTCAAAAAATTCATTGTGCATACCTTTTCCAATTGTTAATTCATGGAAAGTTTCTGCAAGTTTCAATACTACGTTTCCAGTGAAACCATCGCAAACTATTACATCTGCTTTATCGTTAAAAAGGTCTCTTCCTTCAATATTCCCAATAAAATTAATATTATTTGTTGCTTTTAGGAGAGGGTAGGTAGCTTGAGTTAATAAACTTCCTTTTTCAGCTTCTTCACCAATATTAAGTAAACCAACTTTAGGGTTGTTTATTCCAAATACAATTTCTGCCAATAAAGATCCTAAAATACCAAATTGAACAAGAACTTCAGGCTTGCAGTCAGCATTGGCTCCTACATCAAGTAGTACTCCAAAACCTCCATGCTCTTTAGGAATATATGAACAGATTGCTGGTCTAGCCATTCCTGGAATAGCTTTTACGCTAAACATGGAGCCAACTAACATGGCACCAGAGTTTCCGGCACTTGCAAAAGCATCTATTTTACCTTCTTTTAAAAGATAAAATCCTACGCTGATACTAGACTTCTGTTTTTGGGTAAGAGCTTTAGTTGGATGTTCACCCATTTCTATGACTTCTTCGGTATGCACAAAATCAAATGATGAAACGTCTAATCCATTTTCAATTAAAATAGATTTCGCAGTTGGTTCATCACCAATTAGCACAATTCGAATATCAGTAGGGAGCTCTTTAAAAGCTAAAATTGCTCCAAGGACTGTAGCCTTTGGAGCAAAATCTCCGCCCATAATGTCAATTCCTATTTTCATTAGGAGTTTAACTAATATTAGTTAGCAGCGTTTTCAACAATCATCTTGCCTTTATAGTACAAGTTACCTTCAACTTTGTAGGCTCTATGTGGCATATGAACAGTTCCTGTAGTTTGGCAAACTACCAATGCAGGAGCTTCTGCTTTATAATGTGTTCTTCTTTTGTCTCTTCTCGATTTCGAGATTTTACGTTTTGGATGTGGCATATCACAAAAAATTTAAATTTAAAATTAATTACCTCTTAGTTTCTTTAATGCTTCCCATCGTGGATCTTCAATCACCTCCGGGTTGCTAGCTTTTTCATCAATTGACAATTTTTTTAAAATGGCCAAAGCTTCTTTATTACATCCAGAATCCCCATTTTCTAAATCAGGGTGAATGTGTACAAAAGGTATGGAAAGGACTATAAATTCATAAATATAGCTAGCTACATTTATTTGATGTTCTTGGTGTGTTAAAACAATTACATCATCTGAATTTTCAAACTCTTCTTCTCCTAGTTTAAAAATTAACTTTTCATCACTATGAATTGGATAATCAAACTCATCATTACAACGGTCACAAGTTAAGCGAACGTTTCCTTTGATAAGAAAATCTAAAACAAACATAGTTTCTTGCTTATTGAAGGCAAGGTCTACATTTAGTTCTCCAATTTTAATTGGCGAATAGTCAAATTCGTCAAAGAACGATTTTTCTATTTTATATTCGAATTGATGTTTTCCTATTTTCAACCCTGTGAAAACAATAGAAAACTGTTTTAAATTGTTCAATTTCCGAATTTTAAAGAGCCTGCAAATGTATAAAAACTTATTTGATATTTAAAGGGAATAAGACAAATTTGAGCATTATTCTCCTTTATCTTTGCTCAATTTATGAATTTTCAGAGGATTTTCAGTTAATTCATTAAAAGTATGGCGATTCTTAACAATATCTATGGCAAGATAAAGTGCCTCCCTAAATGAAGTTTCAGAAGCAATATTTTTTCCTGCAATATCATAACCTGTACCGTGACCAGGAGAAGTTCTTACAAATGGCAAACCGGCTGTGAAGTTGGTGCCACTTTCAAAAGACAAACTTTTGAATGGGATCAAACCTTGATCATGATACATTGCTAAAACCGCATCAAATTGTTTATAAGTACCATTACCAAAGAACCCATCAGCAGGGTAAGGTCCAAAAACTACATTATTTTTATGATTGGACTTTTCAATTGCGGGAATAATTACTTTTTCTTCCTCTAAGCCAATTGCACCTTTATCACCAGCATGAGGGTTAAGTCCAAGAATTGCAATTTTAGGTTTTCGAATACCAAAATCCATTTTTAAAGAGTCGGAAAGTAAACCGATTTTATGGACTAATTTTTCAATGTGTAATGAATGAGCCACGTCTTTCAATGGAATATGTCCTGTTGCAACTCCTATTTTTAGCTCATTACTCACCATCAACATTAAAGAATCCTTAGCTTCTGTTTTGGATTGCAAATATTCTGTATGTCCAGGAAATGCAAAGCCCGCCGACTGAATGCTGTGTTTATTAATTGGCAATGTTACTAGAGCTTGTATTTTACCTGATGTCAAATCTTGTGTAGCTTTTTCTAGTGAGTCAAATGCATATTTACCTGCTGCATCAGTAGCAGTTCCGATATCAATTTTTGCTTCTTCTTGCCAAACATTGATTAAATTAGCTCTTTTAGAATTGGTTTGAGCAACTTCAGTAATAATGTTAAAACTAAAATCTTGAATACCTAAAAGTTTTCTGTGAAATGAAGTTGCTTTCGATGAACCATAAACAATTGGCGTACATAATTCGAAAATTCTTGGATCTAAAAAAGTTTTTAGCATTACTTCAATGCCAATTCCATTAATATCTCCGATGCTTATCCCTATTTTTATTTTTTCTGAATCGTTCATAATCGCTCAAATGATTGAATTTAAAAGCTTTGAGTTTGGTTTGTTGATATTATAAACTATTACCAATTTTATCTCATTTCTTAGTTCAGCGCAAATTAATTAAAATTGTCAGTATTAATAAAATCAAATTCATGGAAGTTAGGGCAAAGAAGTTTTTGGGGCAGCATTTTCTAACAGATAAAAATATTGCTCAAAAAATAGTGGGTGCATTAACTCCTTTTGAAAAAATTGTAAAACATGTTTTAGAAGTTGGTCCTGGTATGGGAGTACTGACTGATTTTATGATTAATGATCATCAGTTAGAGTTGTATGTGGTTGATATTGATAGAGAGTCAATAACATACCTTCAAAAAAAATACCCACAACTTGGTGCAAAAATAATTTCTGCTGATTTTTTAACATTAGATTTAAGTTTATATCAATCTGAAAGCAAGCATTTATCAGTAATTGGAAACTTTCCTTACAATATTTCTTCTCAAATTTTATTTCATATTCTAGATCATAAGGAAGTCGTAGATGAAGTAGTTGGTATGTTTCAGAAGGAAGTTGCTGAAAGGATTGTAGCCAAGCCAGGCACTAAAGAATATGGGATCTTGAGTGTTTTAATGCAAGCAAATTATGATATGTCCTATTTGTTTACAGTAAACCCTGGCGTTTTTAATCCACCACCTAAGGTAAAATCTGCAGTTATTAAAGGAACCAGAAGAAAGGGGGAAGTGTTTGATGGCATTGATCCAAAACTTTTTCAAGAAATAGTAAAGGCTGGTTTTAATCAACGGAGAAAGACATTGCGAAATGCTTTAAGAAAATATTTAAAACCAGAATTTCAAGAGTTTGATATTTTCAATTTAAGGGCTGAAAGGCTTACGGTAGAAGATTTTGTATACTTGACTAAATTAATTTCAAACAAAATTTGATTATATATTTTTTCTGAAGATGAAAGTTTTAATCACCGAAGATATCCATGAATCTTTTTTAAATTTACTAAAAAAGAAAGGAGTATTTATTGATCAAAAATTAGAGGTCAAATCAATTAATGATTTGAAAAAAATATTGAATCAATATGATGGATTTGTAGTGAGATCAAGGTTTTCGATGGATAAGGATTTGTTAAGCACTGCACCTAATTTAAAGTTTATTGCTAGGGCTGGAGCAGGAATGGATAATATTGATGAAAAATATTGTAATGAAAATAATATTCAATTATTTAATGCGCCAGAAGGGAATAGAGACGCAGTGGCAGAGCATACTTTAGGCTTACTACTTAATTTACTTAGAAACATTAACACTTCTAGTTCAGAGATCAAAAATAAAATTTGGAGCAGAGAGAGTAATAGAGGAGTTGAGCTAGGAGGTAAAACAGTGGGCATAATAGGCTATGGAAATGCTGGTAAATCTTTGGCAAAAAGATTAACGGGTTTTAATGTAAAATGCATTGCTTATGATAAGTATTTGTCTGATTATTCAGACAGCTTTGCAGAAGAAGTGTCTATAGAATTGTTACAAAAAGAAGCAGATATAATAAGTTTACACATTCCTTTATCATCAGATTCTTGTCATTTGATCAATGATGATTTTTTCGAAAAACTAGCAAAACCAATCTTTTTACTGAATACATCTAGGGGTAAGGTCATCAAAACGTCAGATTTGGTACATTATTTAAAGAATGGCAAGGTTTTAGGAGTTGCATTAGATGTGCTTGAGAATGAGAATATTCAAGCATTAAGTGAAGAGGAAAAGATTTGGTTTGAATATCTAACAGTAAACAAAAACGTGATTTTAACAAGTCATATAGCAGGTTGGACTTTTGAATCTTACCAAAAGATAGCAGAAGTGTTAGCATCAAAAATTATTGCAAAATATAATTTAGGATAAAGGGCTGACAACGAAACCAATATCTTATTTGGTATGAATTAAACCCAAATCTTTTGTAACATTTCTCTTACTAATATTTGGAAATAACGTTTTTTAACGATTATCTTTATAGTTATTAATTATTCTAAACCCTTAGATCAACATTATGATGAGAAAGTTTTACGCATTCTTGATCTTGTTCAGTATCGCACTAGGTGGTTCATTGTTTGCACAAAGCGGACAAGGTGAATTACGTGGTAAGGTCGTTGATAACAAGACAAAAGAAGGAGTGCCTTTTGCAGGTGTGATAGTAGAGTTGAATGGAACTCAAATTGCAGCTCAGCAAACCGACTTTGATGGCAATTATGTTATCAAACCTATCACTCCAGGCAAGTATGATATCCGTGTGGAAATCATTGGCTACAACAAACGCATTATTAACGGCGTAATTATCCAATCAGGTAGACAGACTTATGTTAATCCTGACTTAGTCGCGAGTGTAACTACACTTACAACGGTTACAGTTTCTGATTATGCAAAACCTTTAATTGAAAGAGATAACAATCAATCTGGTGGAACATTAACAGCTGAAGAAATTGCTAAATTACCTACAAGGAATATTAACTCATTAGCTTCAACCACTGCTGGTGTTTACCAGTCAGATGAAGGTGCTGCTTTAAGTGTTAAGGGTTCAAGAAGTGATGCAAATGATTATTACATCGATGGTGTTAAAGTAAGAGGTATAGCTGGTGTTCCACAAGGAGCAATTGAGCAAATCTCTGTAATCACTGGTGGTGTTCCCGCTCAATATGGTGATGCAACTGGGGGTATTATTACTATTACTACCAAAGGTCCTTCACGTAATTTTGCAGGAGGAGTTGAAGGTGTTACTTCTGAATTTTTAGATGGTTATGGATATAATTTAATAAGTGCAAACGCAAGTGGGCCTATTTTAGTAAAAAATAAAGGACAAGAGGGCGAAAAGCCATTGTTAGGATTTTTCGTTTCTGGAGAATTAGAAAGTAAACGCGATCAAGATCCATCTTATGTAGGTGCTTGGAGAGCTAAATCTGATTATTTGAAAGCTCTTCAAAATAGTCCAGCTCAATTTGATTATTCTCCAAATGCTAATCCGAATTTACCTGGTACCGTATCTGCTGTTCCAAATGGTAACTTTACTCAAAGTGAGAATATTGAAAAAGTAAAATCTCAAGATGATAACGAGTATAGAAATATAAATTTAAATGCAAGTATAGATTATCAACCATCTTATAACAATACATTTAAGTTTGGTGTGTCTGGAACAAATAGGTACACCAGAGTTTATAATAGAGCAAATATGCTTTTCAACTCGGCAAATAACCAAGAATTTAAACAATCTACCTATCGTGTTTATGGAAGATTTACCCAAAAATTCAGCCAAGCTTCTGGAGAGGAAGCTAAGGGTTTATTGAAAAATGCTTATTATTCTATTCAAGTAGATTTTTCTAGAGATCATAGTACTCAACAGGATCCAAATCACAAAAACAAATTTTTCAATTATGGATATATTGGAAAATTTGAGACACAAAGAGATTTGAGAATTGGTGGAGTAAATGTGAATGATAGTACAAATTTCTATTTAACCTCAGCTGGTGATACTATACGTGCCCAAACAATAGGTTCTGGTACTAATGCAGGTACAATTGATACTGCATTTTTATTTACAGCTGGAAACGCAAACCCATATTTATCTAATTATGTTGGTTCATTATATAATTTCTTAAATAATGAAACTGACGAAAATATTAACAGCTTAACTACTTTCCAAGGTTTGGCTGGTATCGTAAATGGAAATTTACCTTTACAAGTTTATGGTGGATTGTTCAATCAACCTGGTCAAGTTGGAAATTTGTATGATGAGAATTTAAGAGATCAATACAGAGTTTCAGCAATTGCCTCAGCGGATATAAAAAATCATGCTATTCAAGTTGGTTTAGAATATGAACAAAGAATAGAAAGTAGATTTAGAATAACGCCTAGAGCTTTATGGACTACAATGCGTCAGCAATCAAATGGTTACCTGACTTTAGACCAAAGTGCATTGCAATTTGATACACTATCTGGGAATAATATAATTAATTTATCAGGTACAGGCTTTAGTATTTCTGGTGATACAGTTTTGTGGGATCGCAACAATAGTTTTGCTAATGCTCCAAGTTTCGCTGTAAATGTTCGTTCGAAATTAGGCTTAAATGCTGGAGATTACGTAGATGTGGATGCATATGATCCTTCTACTTTTTCATTGGATATGATTGGTGCTAATACTTTATTAGACAACCTTAACCCAGTAGGTATAAATTATACTTATTCAGGTTATTCATTTGATGGTAAGAAAAGTTCCAAAAACGTAAGTTTCGAAGATTTCTTTACAGATGAAGTTAATCGTCCTGTTGGATCATTTAGACCAGTTTATATTGCTGGGTTTATACAAGACAAATTTACCTACAAAGACATCATTTTCAGTGTAGGTGTGCGTGTTGATCGTTTCGATGCGAATCAACAAGTTTTGAAAGATAAATATTCATTATTTGATACCAGAAAAGCAGGAGAGTTGGGATCTGCAAAACCTTCAAATATTTCTGATGATGCTGTTGTTTATGTTGATGATAAACAATTAGGAGGAGTTAGAGGATTTAGAATGGGAGATACTTTTTATGATGCAAATGGTAATGAAGTACAAGATGCAACTTCGATAAAAAGTACTCAAGATGGCAAAATTACACCTTGGTTAACTGCTGAATCAATTGATACTTCTGGAAATCCAAGATTAAGTGCTAGTGGGTTTAAGGACTATGCTCCACAAACTCAAATTATGCCTCGTATAGCTTTCTCATTCCCAATATCAGATGAAGCAAACTTTTTTGCTAACTACGATGTATTAACTCAACGTCCAAGAAACAATGTATTTTCAAATCCAATTAATTACTATTTGTATTCGTTGAGTAAACAAAGCATCACATTAGTGAGCCCTGATATTGCTCCTGAAAAAACAATTAATTACCAATTAGGATTTAAACAAAAGGTTGGACAAACTTCTGCATTAACTTTAACTGCTTTTTACAGAGAGTTGAAAGATAACTTCCAACAAGTACAAATTGCTACCGCTTATCCAACTTCTTATTTAACATTTAAAAACCAAGATTTTGGAACAATTAAAGGTTTCACAATTCAATATGATTTGAGAAGAACCAATAACCTTTCAGCAAATATTGCATATACTTTGCAATTTGCTAATGGTACAGGGTCTTCAGCTACTTCAGCTGCAAACTTAATTTCTAGTGGTGAATCTGAGCCAATTAGAATTCCTCTTCCATTAGACTATGATCAAAGACACACTATTGTTACTACAATTGATTATCGTTATGGTACAGGTGCAAATTATAATGGTCCAGCTGGATTAAAGAGTGTTTTAGAAAGTTTTGGTGCTAATATGATATTTAGAGCTGGATCTGGAACTCCTTATTCAAGAATCTCTCAAGATATAGTTCAAAATATATTGAATGCAACGGATACAAGATTTAGAACTTTAATCGGTGAAATAAATGGATCAAGATTGCCTTGGGAAGTAAATCTAGATTTAAGATTAGATCGTGATTTCCAAATGACATCAAAAAGTGCGGATGGAAAAGGTCGTAACTCATATCTAAATGTTTATTTATTAGTTCAAAACCTTTTAGATTCTCGTCGAATTGCAGGATTATACCCAGCAACTGGCTTACCTGACGATGACGGCTATTTGACATCACCTCAATCGGTACAACCGTTAACTGAGTTTGAAAACCCACAAGCTTATATTGATATGTATCGCATTAAAGTGAATGATCCAGATAACTTTAAATTGCCGAGAGTAATTAGAATTGGTGCAATGTATAACTTCTAAGAGAAATGAAAATGAAAAATATATCATATAAACTATCCATTTTATTAGGTACAGGGATTTTTTCTCTGGCACTAGGGATAGGGCAGGTAAAAGCCGATGTTTACAAGGGTCCTGGCTCTGGTTCCCCAACTTATTCTAAAGCACAAATGAGAATGGCAGATATTTGTTCTGTTGGATCATCTCAAATTGATTTAGATATTAATAACGTAAGAGCAAGATTGTTGAATGGGGGAGATATGTGGTGGGATATTTTTGCTACAAGAAATGCAAGATATGAAATTCCAAAGGTTGAAACTGGTTCACGTAGTGTGCATTCTTCTTTTGCATCTGGACTTTGGTTTGGTGGTGTAGATGGTGGTGGACAATTAAAAACTGCTGGACAAACTTACCGTCAAACTGGTATTGATTTTTGGCCAGGTCCATTAGATACAATTTCAGCTTCTACAAATAAGGATGAGTGTAAACTTTGGGATAAGCAGTTCAATATTTTACAATCTGATATCACTGATTTTATTGGGGGTGGTGCAGCAGTAGATGGAATTCTAAAATGGCCAGGAAATGGTGATGTTTCTAAAGGGCAAGGACAATTTATGGCACCGTTTGTTGATGCAGATGGTGATGGTTTTTATAATCCTTCAAACGGTGATTATCCGACTTTAGATCCAACTGAACCAGAAGCTAAACCTGACCAAATGATTTGGTGGGTTTATAATGACAAAGGTGGTGTGCATACAGCCTATCCAGGTGGAGAGCCGATTGGAATAGAAGTTCATGCTTTAGCTTTTGGATTTAAAACATCGAACCAGTTGAATGACATGACTTTCTATAAGTATTCAATTTACAACAGAGCTAGTACTCCTTTATTTGATACTTATTTTGGTGTGTTTACAGATTCGGATTTAGGTAATGCAGCTGATGATTTTGTTGGTTGTAATATGGCCTTTGTAGATAGTGATGGAGCAGGTGGTCCATTGCCTCCAAAACGCAGAAGTTTTGGATATACCTATAATGCTGACAACAATGATGAAGACGGAGCTGGTGTTGGATCTCTTGGCTATGGAGTAACTCCTCCTTGTTTCGGTATTGATTATTTCCGTGGACCAAGTGACGAAAATGGGAACGAATTGCCAATGACAACTTTTATGTTTTTTACCAATGCTGCACAACCTGGTATAAATGCCGATCCTAGAAATGCAGTAGAATTGTATAGATATTTGCGTGGTTTCTGGGCTGATGGTCAAATATTGGCTTATGGTCAACCTACAGGAAGAGGTGGTACCGATACTTGTTTGTATGCATTCCCAGGTTCAACCGACCCAGATGGAAGAGCTCCATGGAATGAATCCGCTTCTCCTGGTGATAGACGTATGGTTCAATCATCTGGTCCTTTTACTTTAAATCCGGGTGCAGTCAATGAGGTAATCATAGGTGCTGTTTGGGGTAGAGCAACCTCTGGTGATAACTTATCTTCAGTAAATGCAGCTGTAGTAGCAGATGACAAGGCGCAGATTTTATTTGATAATCATTTTAAATTAGCAAATGGACCTGCTCCTGTAAATATGGTAGTTATACCTTTAGATAGAAAAATCAAAATTGCCTTAGAGGGAACAGAAAAGTGTGAACGTTATAATACTAATGAGTTAGATAATGAAGATTTAAGTTTATATAATTATAAATTTCAAGGCTATCGTATCTTTCAATTGAAAGATGAGACAGTAACAGTAAATAGTCTAGATGATCCTTCAAAAGCTGTTGAAGTTTTACAAGTAGATGTTAAGGATAGCGTTTCTACTATTATTAATAAAGCATTTGATGCAACTTCACAAAATGTAAATGCAAAAGTAGAGGTTGAAGGTGCAGATCAGGGCGTTAAGCACATTTTTGAGCTAAGTACTGACCAGTTTTCAACTTCATTCGATGGTAAATTTGTTAATGGAAAGGATTATTATTTCATATGTATTCCTTATGGATATGCAAAATCCGCTGTTAATACAAAATACATTGCAAGTAGAACAAGTACAAAAGTTGTTAAAGTTACTCCAGGAAAACAAGTATTGAATGGTAGAATAAATGGAACATTCCAAGAAAGTGTTGAAGTAACAAGAATTGAGGGTTATGGAAATGGCGGTGCTGAATTAGATTTAGATCCAGTATCAGAAGCTGCAATTGTAGCAAATACAAATGGAGTGAATGTAAAATATGCATTGGGCAAAGGACCAATTACTATCAATGTTTACAATCCAACCATTGTTACTAAGAGAAACTATATGCTTAAGTTTATTGATAACAATAAGCGTTATGTTTTATTAGATGCTGACAATTTGGATACATTAATGAAGTCTGATACCACTTATAGCACTACAACAACTTTGAATGAAAACGAACAAGTTGCTCAAGCTAGAACCTACGAAATAGGTAGTAATGGAATTCCACGTTTAGTAAGTGCAAAACCATTAGGTTTCTCAATTAAAGTAAATAATCTAGTTGGTTCTCCTGGACAAACAGCAGCAATTATCAATAACAATAATTTCTTAGGTGCTTCAATGACGTTCGCAGATCCTACTAAACCTTGGCTAACTTCTTTCGATGGTTTAAGAAGTGAAAATTCAGTGAAGGGTTGGATTGAGGGAAATACAACAGTTGATCCAGACAGTTTATATAAATCTGTTTTAGGAGCAACTTGGGCACCTTATAAAGTACTTCGTACTCCGGCTGGCGATGCTTTGAATAAAACCACACCTTTATTAGATGCTGCATCAAAGAATACTTCAAATTCAAAGTTAGACTCTATTGGTAGTTATGATATAGTTTTTACTAGTGATACAACAAAATGGTCAGAATGTGTTGTTTTAGAATCTTCTTTAGGTACTGCTAGTGAGCCTTCTTTAAATGGAGCCAAGCGTTTAAATTTAAGGAAAAGCGATATTGGTTATGGAATAGGTAAGAGTAAATTCCCTGGATATGCAATTAATTTAGAAACAGGAGAACGAGTTAATATTTTCTTTGCAGAAGCCTCAGCTCTAACTTCAGATAATGGTGCAGACATGCTTTGGAATCCTTCTGCTAATTCGACTCAATTAGACAGGGGTGGTCGACACACAATTTATGTAACAAGAAGACGATATGATAAATGTGCTCAAATCTATAGTTTAATGACTAAACAAGGTACTGATATTGATAATCCAACAACAACTGATAGGAGATTAGTATTTAGTATGGTTGATTGGGTTAATGTACCAGTTTTAGCAGAAGACGAAACTTTGTTGTCAACAGATGTAAAAGTGAGATTGCGTGTAGGTAAACCTTATGGAAATCTAGTAAATGATAATTCTAATGGAGGTGCTCCTTCATATACATTTAACACTCAAAACACTATTCAAAATAGAACTGGTGATGATGAAGCAGATAAGAAAAACGCATTGGAATTAATCAATGTTGTTCCTAATCCTTATTATGCTTATTCATCTTATGAACCAGATAGAAATTCTGGAAGAATTAGATTTACTAATCTACCTGCAGTAGCAGTTGTTACAATATATAGCACCAATGGATTATTAATTCGTAGATTTTCAAAATCAGACCCTGCTATAACATATATTGAATGGGATTTGAGAAACTCTAGTAGAATTCCTGTTGCAACTGGGGTATATATCGTACATGTCAATTGTCCAGGTTTAGGTGAGAAATCACTTAAATGGATGGGTGTGATGAGACCATTTGATTTTAATAACTTTTAATTGTTGAATGAATTAAAAAGAACGATATGAAAATTTTTAACAGAAAAATATATACAGCAGTTATCGGAACATTATTACCAGCAATTCTATTTGCTGGTAATGGTGACCGAGCAGGTTCTGGTGGTGCTTATGAATTATTAATTAATCCTTGGGCACGAAGTGCTGGCTTTGGAGGAATGAATACTTCAATGGCTAGAGGAGTGGAGGCTATGAATGCCAATGTTGGTGGCTTAGCTTTTACTAAAAAAACTGAAGTTGCATTTTCAACTACAACTTGGTTAAAAGGGACTGATATCAGTATCAATGCATTTGGTTTAAGTCAGAAAGTTGGTGGTTCGGGTGTTTTAGGTATTAGTGTGATGTCAATGGATTTTGGAGATATTGATGTAACTACTAATGACAGACCAGAAGGTAATATTGGTAAATTCTCCCCTAAATTGGTAAATTTTGCATTAGCTTATTCAAAGGAGTTTTCTAATAGCATTCATGGAGGTATATTAGTAAGAGGAATTCAGCATTCAATTGCAGATTTGAAAGCACAAGGCTTTTCATTAGATGCAGGTATTCAATATACTGCTGGAGAGAACGACAAATTGAAATTTGGGATAGCTTTAAGAAATATTGGACCTGATATGATTATGGGAGGTGATGGTATGATAGCTACATTTACTGATCCTAACTTACCTTTTGCAATAGAAGGATACCGTAAATCACAAGCCTATCAAATTCCTTCTTTGCTAAGTATGGGCTTGTCATATGATTTTATGGTTGCAAAAGACCATAGAATTACAGCTTTAGGAAACTTTACTTCTAATTCATTTTCAAGTGATTTAATCGGATTAGGTGTTGAATATGGATTCAAAAAATTCTTAATGTTCAGAGCTGCTTATAATAGTGAGAATGGAAATTTGGATAACCTTGAATTTGGTTCTGCAAGTTCACCAAGCATTTACAATGGAATGACATTTGGATCAACTATTGAAGTTCCTTTAAATGATAAAGGCACAACATTTGGGTTAGATTATTCTTATAGAGTTACCAATGTTTTCGATGGAACACATGCAATTGCTGCACGTATAACATTGTAAAAAAATATTATTTTTGTATTTATAAAGAAGGCTGTATGCAGATACAGTCTTCTTTTATTTTTAATTGCTCCTAAATAATAAATTGAAGCAATGCATTTTTAAAAGAATAAATAAGATGGCAGACATTACCTATTTTACTCAAGAAGGGTTAGATAAATTAAAAGAAGAAGTTATTCACTTGAAAACAGTGGAAAGAGCCAATATTTCTAAGCAAATAGCCGAAGCTCGTGATAAGGGAGATTTATCTGAAAATGCAGAGTATGATGCAGCCAAGGAAGCACAAGGCTTATTAGAATTAAAAATTTCCAAACTTGAACAAGTTTTAGGAAATGCACGTGTAATTGATGAATCAAAATTAGATTCTTCTAAAGTTCTAGCTTTATCCAAAGTGAAAATTCGTAATGTTAAAAATGGTGCTGAAATGGCCTACCAATTAGTTGCTGAAAAGGAAGCTGATTTGAAGTCAGGAAAAATATCTATCAAATCTCCAATAGCTCAAGGTTTGTTAGGGAAATCAGTTGGAGATAAAGCTTTCATAACAGTGCCAAGTGGCAATATAGAATTTGAAATAATAGAAATTACAAGGTAATGAGCACACTTTTTTCAAAGATTATTGCTGGAGAAATTCCTGCATATATTGTTGCAGAATCAGATGCATTTCTTGCATTCCTAGATGTGAGTCCTGTTTCAAAAGGTCATGTATTGTGTATTCCTAAAAAAGAAGTGGATTATATTTTTGATTTAGGAAATCAAGAATATGCCGAACTTATGCTATTCTCTAAACTTGTTGCATTGGGTTTAAAAAAAGTGATTGATTGCAAAAAAATTGGTATTGCTGTAGTGGGATTAGAAGTGCCACATGCTCATGTTCATCTGATTCCTATGAATACTATTGCAGATATGAATTTTTCTAACCCTCGACTCTCGCTCAGCAAAGAAGAATTCGAATCATTAGCATCAACAATCAAAAATGCTATTTTGTCTTAAGTAGTTTTTTAGGGTTATCTGTTAAAAATGCTTTCCATCCAGTATGTTTTTTCTGATCTGGATTACTGCCTAAATTATTCTGTAAATAATGGCAAACTGCAGCAGCTAAACCATCTGTAGCATCCAAAAATTTAGGAACCTCTTTAAATTTCAATAATTGTTGTAGCATTTTCGCAACTTGTTCTTTTGAGGCATTTCCATTTCCAGTAATTGATTGCTTTATTTTTTTGGGTGAGTATTCAACAATAGGAATATTTCTATATAGTGCAGCAGCCATAGAAACACCTTGGGCTCGTCCTAATTTTAACATTGATTGAATATTTTTCCCAAAGAATGGCGCTTCAACAGCTAAGTGATCTGGATGATATTGATCAATAATATTTAAAACACCTTCGAAAATCACTTTTAATTTCATTGGATGGTCATCACCTTTGCCTGTTTCAATAACACCTAAGTCGATAAGTTCAATGCTTGATCCTTTTATTTGTATCAAACCATACCCAGTTATTGCTGTTCCTGGGTCAACTCCTAATATAATTTGATCTCTCAAGGTTGCTTATTATTTTTTTTGTTATTTTGTTTATTCCTATGGTTCAATTCCTACAAAGATATAAGAAGGTTCTCGTAAATCTACTCAAAATATTAATCCTGCTGCTTACTGTTGGTTATATATTTTTAGAGTTAAGTAGAAAAGACGCGTTAAAAAATATAGAATATTTATTATCTCGAATCAAAGAAAGTGGATTCAATTCAATTCTAATTTTAGTTGTATGCTTAATGGTATTGAATGTTTTTTTAGAAGTCGTAAAATGGAAATATGTTGTCAATAAAATCCAAAGCTTAAATTTTAAAAATGCATTTGCTTCAGTACTATCTGGTATGAGCATTGGTATTTTTACTCCAAATAATATTGGTGAGTATGGTGGTAGAATTCTCTATTTAAAAGAAGAACATCGAGTGCAGGGAGTCATTTTGAATTTCTTGTCGTCTATTTCACAAATGGTAATTACGCTGTTTGCTGGGTTTTTAGCCTTTTGCTTTTATTTGCCAGTATATGTAAATCACGACCCAATTGTATTATACATTGTAGTTTATTTGGTATTGTTATTAATTGTATTGATTCTATATTTATTCGTAAACATGAGTAGGCTAAGTTTGTATTTGTCTTCTTTTAGAATTATGAAAAAATACGACAAAGTAACAAATACATTTTCCTATTTCCATACTCGACATTTGCTAACTATTTTATTTTATTCTGGATTAAGGTATTTTGTTTTTTCTACACAGTATGTTTTACTACTACAATTTTTTGTACCTGAAATTCCAATTAGTGCAAGTTACATGATGATTAGTTTAATATTTTTCGTGCAATCAATTTTACCTGGATTTGCAATCACTGAATTAGGTGTTAGAGGTACAGTTGCTTTATTTTTTATGGGTCATATTACAGGAAATACTATTGGAGTTTTAGGCGCAGCATTTAGTATTTGGGCTATTAATGTTATCTTGCCTTCTATTTGTGGAACCTATTATGTTATTAAAGCTAATTTTATAAGTGCTGACTCTTAGTGTAATTTCAATTTTATTGGCGCTTGTTTATATTGGCATAATTAGCTTCTTCATTTATGGGTGGGCAAAAATTCCAAAAAACAACATATTGTTAAAAGAATATGACACTACAGTTAGTATCATGATTCCTGTTCGCAATGAAGAAAATCACATTGGTTTATTGTTGCAAGATTTAGCAAAACAATCTTACCCATCACATTTAATAGAAATTATTGTAATTGATGATCATTCAACAGACAGAACTGTTGAAATTGTTAATCAAGTTAAAGGAGATAACGTAAAGCTTATTTCATTATACATTGATCAACCTACTAATGCTTATAAAAAGAAAGCAATAACAACAGCAATCGAGAATACCAGTTCTGAATTAATTATCACTACTGATGGTGATTGTAGAATTGGGCCTGAATGGGTAGAAAGTATTGTCTCTTTTTTCAAAACAAATAATGTGAAATTGGTTTCATCTCCAGTTTCTTTTCATGATGATAATAATTGGTATGAAAAGCTACAAACAGTTGAATTCCAATTTTTGATTGGTGCTGGTGGAGCTTGTATTCAGAATAAATTTCCTAATACCTGTAATGGAGCAAACCTAGCTTATACTCGAGAAGTGTTTGAAGAGGTGCATGGTTTTAAAGGTATTGACGACATTGCTCATGGTGATGATGAATTGTTTCTACATAAAGTTTTTCATAAGTTTCCAAACTCAATTGGTTTTTTAAAAGATGAAAGAGCCATTGTAAATACATTTGCAAAAAGAAAATTCGGAGATTTTCTGCAACAAAGAAAACGCTGGGCTTCTAAAAGTGTAAAGTATTACGATAAAAGAATGGTATGGATGGTAAGTCTAATTTTTTTATTTAATTTATCTATTCTTATTAATGGGATAGCTGGATTTTTTTATAAACCGGTTTGGACCTTATTTATTATTCAAGTTTTAACTAAACTCTTATTTGATGGGATTTTTATTTTTCAAACATTGCAATTTTTCAAGAAAATAAAATTGATGGTTTATGTGCCTTTGGTTGTTTTCTTTTATGTATTTTATATTATCGTAATTGGCATTATAGGTAATATTGGTAATACTTATGAATGGAAAGGGAGATCAGTTAGATGAAAACTAAATACACTAAACCATCAGCAAGAATATATGCAAAAATCAAAAAAAACAAATTAGCTGTTTTTGGATTTTTATTGATCTGCATAACTTTTATTATTGCTTTACTTGGTTATCTAATAATGCCTGACGATTCACCAATGGCTAATGAAATGCATTTGGAAATAAGCACTAAAAAACCATTTACAAAGTCGCTTTTTTTGGCAATTAAAAAAAATGAAAACAAGGAATCACAAACAATATTGAATCGATTGGCATTTGGGAAAGAACCTGAATTTAATTTCATTCCAATTAATTCTTATCAATTTACTGATTCAAGTATTGAAGTTATTACAAGTGATGATGAGCTAAAGCAAGTCTATAATTTAGCAGATGTTGTTTATGCAATTCGAACAGATTCGAAAATAAATTATCATAATCAACAATTTGAATTTTTTCTAAATGATAATTCTTTGATAAAAGCAAAATCTTCTGAATTAAAATCTGAAATTATTTCAAATCAAATTTCTACAAGAACTTTTTGGATGGGGACTGATAGATATGGTAGAGACATGTTAAGTAGAATTATTTTAGGTAGTAGGGTCTCTCTTTCGGTTGGATTAGTTTCAGTAATAATTTCTTTATTGATTGGAGTAACATTAGGTGCAATTGCTGGGTTTTACAGGGGAATGGTAGATGATATCATAAGCTGGTTAATTAATGTAATTTGGTCTTTGCCTTCTTTATTACTCGTAATTGCAATTTCATTTTCTTTAGGTAAAGGTTTCTGGCAAGTTTTTATTGCAATTGGACTAAGTATGTGGGTTGAAGTTGCTCGTTTGGTTAGAGGTCAGATAATGAGTGTTAGAGAAGTAGAATATGTAGAAGCAGCTAAGGCAATGGGGTTTTCTAATTTTCGTATTATTTATCGTCACATTCTTCCAAATATTTTAGGACCATTATTAGTTATTGCTGCGGCAAATTTTGCTTCTGCAATTTTATTAGAAGCTGGTTTGAGTTTTTTAGGATTTGGTGCACAGCCTCCTATGCCTACTTGGGGTGGTATGGTAAAAGAACATTATGGGTATATCATTATTGATGCAGCCTATCTCGCAATTATTCCAGGTTTCGCAATTATGCTTTTAGTTTATGCATTTAATATATTCTCTTCAGGGTTGCGAGATGCTTTCGATATGAAAGAGAATAATGTTACTGTGTAGAAATTCGTTTTTCTACTTCTTTTTTTGACATCGTATCCAGGGAAACTATTATTGCTAATATTAATAAGAAGTAACCTCCATTTTTATCTACCTCAACCATATCTCCTAAAACCAAATGGATCAAAAAGATATATAATGAAAGAAAGCAGGCAGTAATGGTATTTCTGATAAATGGATCTTTGCTTCTTCTGAAAATATTATAACAACTCATTAAGGCTATAATGTATAAAGAGAAAAATAATAAAAAACCAAAAACACCTTGTTCGCAAAATATCAATAAAAAATAGTTGTGTGTACTTGAATGTTCAGGGTTATCGCTAACATAGGTAATGAATGATGGGTTAGCATATTCTTTATAAGTTGGATAAAAAGTATTGTTACCTGTGCCTAACCAAAAATGATGTTGAATTAAATTGACTGCAGCAACCCATCTATATACTCTTTCCATACCTGAAACATCCTTCATTTCAACTGTTGCGGTCATGTGTTTACCAAAATCTTTTTCATTGAAAATTGTTCTTTGATAATCTGGCGCATATTTCATGTAATGGTTATTATCAACTAAATAATAACAAAAACCAACAACTCCAATCATTGACAGAAGTAGTGCTTTTTTGAAATAAGCTGTTCTAAAGGCAACTAATGCAATTAAAGAACTAACAACTGCTATCCAAGTGGTTCGAGTATAGGAAGTCCCAATAGCAAAAATAATAAGGAGTACACTTAATGAAATTAATATAAAAGTCATTGGTTTCTTTTTCATCCAACCCAATGACATAAAAATAAATGGTATTAGCAATCCGAGGGTACAAGCATAAATTACATGGTTCGCATAAAAGGGCCGTGCTGCAATATTAATCTCATCAAACCCAAATGATTTTGTAGCGTGTCTAATTACTGTATATAAAACAGTAATGATTAAAGGGATAAACATAAACCAAAATGTTTTTTTGAATGCAGATTGGTTGTTTAGTATTAATAACGGAATGAATATAAAGGAAGCAAAATACCAAGCCTTTGCTAGTAGATATTTTAAAGATAATAGGGGTTCGTACGAAATGAAAATATTGAAGGTAAATAGAGTCAGCTGTAAGAATAAAATAAGAATTATTGGATGTCTCCATTGTTCCTTAAGTTGTAATCTTTGTTGAATTAGTAAAGAAATACTAACGGCCAACAAAACTATCATTAATGGCTCAGTAGGCATTGACATTGACAATGAACCAAATGATTGTTCAAATGAGAATGGTAGCGAAAATAGGAGTAGATAATAAAGTAGAGAAAAGTTTTTAACGGCAATCCATGCTGTAATTAGAACCAAAGGAATAATTGGTAAAAATTCAATCCCAACAGATAAGTAATAAAGATTTAGTGCAACATAAAATAGCAATGTTGCAAAGAAAAAAAATATTTCCTTTTTACTAATTTCCTTTATCAATTTAGGCTAATTTATTTCTTAGAAATGGAAATGCATCAATTAATACAATCAGCAAAATGGAAAGAAATATAGTTGATACAAAGGATAAACCACTTGATAGCATTCTCCTTGGACGTGCAGCAACTTCAGGTTTACTAGCTTGGTTTATTATAAATTTCTGAGACAATTCTTTTTCAAAATCTAACTTGGTACTTTCATATCTCATCTTCAAGCTACTTAGTTTTTTTCTTTCAATTTCTAAAGTGTTAATGTTATCTAAATAAACTCCTCCATATTTTTTTATTGCATTCATGCTAGGTTCAATAGATTTCAAAGCAGCTTCATAACCTTTCACTCTAGCTTTTGCTTTAATAATCATTGTGTCAGGCAAAGATGATTTATTGCTTTCGTAAACTTTTAATATAGCAGATTCTTGTTGAAGGCGAGTGGTGTTGAGTGTCCAGGCTTCATTCAATTGTTTAGATTGCTCAAAATAATCGTAAACACCTGCTTCTCTTAATTTCATTAAAGTTCTATCCATTGAATCAACTACTTTTTTTTCAGTGGCATATTCATTTTGAATAATTTCTAAAGCTTCTTTTGCTTTTATTTTTTGTATTAAATTCTTTTGGTAGCCTGAATAATTTGCCATGTAATTGGCAATGTCAGCTGCAGTTTGAGCGTCAGTATCATAAACAGTAATTTGAATTGCTTTAAATTCTGTTTGTTTAACTTCTACTTGTTTACTTAATAGAGTTTGTAAAGTGTACCAAGAAACTCCATTTGTTGTATCTAGATTATAATGCTTTGCCAAATTGAAGTGTTTGATAACCGCATTCTTCACATCATCAGATTTTAAAATCTGTAAAATTTGTTCCCCATCTTCATCTGATCCAAACTCTAATAAATTGAAGCGGGTCATACCTGGTTCAGTCATTAAAGTTGAAGAAATACTAGCATTTGAAGTTGGATAAAAAACCACTGTAGATTTGTATTCTGGGCTAATAAATTTAGGTCCAGTAAAAATATAGGTGACAATTGTTGCTAAAATTGAAATGATTAGAATTGGCCATTTCCACTTAAAGATCAAATTGATTAAATAAAAAATATCAAAGGAATAGTCGCTAGGTACTTCTTGCTTCATAAATTTTTGGTTAGTATATGGAATGCAAAGGTATAATTTATATGGAAATCTAACTTTCCGACTTCAAATTAGTAAGAATTTCTTTTAAAGGAATTAAACGAACCGTAAAAAGAATTAGTATAGCATAAATGAATGCTAAAATAAGACCAAATAAAAAGGTTAAGGTACTGTTTTTTAATAATATAGAAACCATAATTGTACTTAAGACCACAAATGCAAATTTGATAATTGTTACACCTTGTATTTTTAGCTTAAACATTTTAAAAGAAAAATAGGCGTGTGCAATAGCTACCAAGGTGAAAGTTGAACATGAAATTATAGCTGATGCATATGAACCATATTGAGGTATAAAGAAATAGTTTAATACTAAATTGAGCACAACAGCAACAAATGCAATTTTATTTAAAAGTTTAATGTTTCCATTGGCAGTAAGCAATGTGCCACAAATATAGGTAATACATGAAGCAACAAATGACCCAAATAAAAAACCTAAAAGTTGGGCAGATTGGTAGGCATGCTGGTTGTATAATAATTCCATAATAGGAATTCTAAAATAAAATAAAACAAGAGAGCAAGTAATTGCAGGATAAACAAGTAATGAAAATCCGCTTTTAATCATAGGGGCAAGCTCTTCTTTTTCTTTTATCAACCTGGCAAAGATTGGATATAATAAGCCTGAAAATAATACTGCAATCATACTTGCGGCATCAAATAATCGATAGGCAGCAGCATAAATACCTACTTCTTCATTACCATTTGGATGAATTGATTTTAGTAAAACAGTATCAGACTTAGCATAAATTACCATTAATAATGCAAGTAATGCATAAGGAAAGCTTTCTTTTATAATTATTCTAAAAACCAAAAAATTGAATTTGAATTTAGGAAGATGTGTGTATGACTTTACTATTAAGAATGAAATTATTGCGGTAATTGTAAAAGAAATACTTTGCAGGATGCAAAAAAGTCGGATATCCAGCATTGATTGGTATTTGGCAGATATTAAAAAGAACCCAACCAAAAGGATCATTAATAATTTATCTAAAATAGAAATGAAAGTATCTGTTTTGAATAAATGTAATCCGGAAAGGTTGGATCTATTATATAAAACATAGGAATTCATAATTTGAGAGATTACCAAAAAAGCTAATATCTCTAATTCGTAATTTGAATAATTGGCAAAGAAAATCCCCCAAATACCTATAACTATTATGAATGGGACCGATAATAGTAGTTTAATAACCGCAATATTGCTGAAGTATTTAGTTAATAAATGTTGATTTTGTGCTATGTGCCTATTGTTGAAATTGGTGATACCTGGGTCAATAATTACGCTTAGAATAAAGGTTAGATTGAACAAGGAATAAAAAATACCATAGTTAAAACTTCCAACAATATTTTGAAAAGACCTGTCAATACCAAATAAATACAGAGGTTTAATCATCAAATTGACAAAGATGATTAGTAAAAGATTAAGCAAAAATTTTCGTTGCATAGTTGAAATCTACACAAAGGAATTAAATTTATCTTTGTATTTATACATTTCGAACTGAAATTATTGAAAATGAAGAAAGAAGATTTTATATATGCAGCAAGTGTTTTATGTTCAAAATGGATTAATCGTTGGAAGAAACCATTGGAAATGGAATATACAAACATCTTAATTATAAAATTAGATGAGATTGGAGATATGGTTAATGCGGTGCATGTTTTTAAATTACTTCAAGAAAGTTATCCAAAAGCTAAACAGACGTTATGGTGTAAGCCATTTTTAAAACCATTGTTGGAAAACGATCCTGCTATACATAGAATTGTGACCACCAAAGATGAATTAGAAAACTATTATGATTTGATAATTGATTTAAGAGGATCTTTCGAATCAATTGCCTATGCTTTCTTTCATCAACCGAAATATAGAGTTGACCGAGGTTCAGTAAGGTTACATAATAAATTAAATGGTGGGCAATTACATGAGGTATTTACTAACAGACAAATAGTCGCTCCATTATTAAAAATGGAAATTACAAAACCAATACTTCAATTATATTATTCTGAAGATGACCAACAGCTAGTAAATAATTTTTTGATTGAAAATGATATTCAGAAATTTGCAATTCTACATACTGAAGCTAGAAGAGTATTAAGAAAATGGAATCCAGAAAAATTTGCCTCAATAGCCAATTATTTAATTGAAAAGTATAGTCTTAAAATTATTTTTGCAGGTGAGAAAAGTGATGTGGAAAGCATCAAAAAAATTCAAGAACTTGTTAAAGAGAAAACATTTAATACCAGTCATTTTAGCTTGAGTTCATTTGCTGCATTAGCTTCAAAGGCTTCTTTGTTTTTAGGGAATGAAAGTGGGCCATTGCATATTGCCACTGCAACGCAATGCAAATCAATTGGCTTGTTTGGTCCAGGAGTGCCAGTTATTTTTTATCCTTGGTCTGATAATGCAAGGTATATTCACCATGTTTTAGAATGCAATCCATGTGATCAGATTCATTGTGTTCATCCAACAAATACTTGTATGAATAGAATCTCAGAATTGGAAGTGAAACAAAAAATAGATGAATTGCTAGCTTGATTTTTTTCTTGCTTTAATTAGTAAGTTCGGTGTGTAAACCATTGCTCTTGTAGTTCGAGCTGTTGAAAAAAGCAGTAATTTTATTCCAAATTTCACAATTGCCCAGGTGATTTTTCTTAGAATTTCTTTTAAAAACCCCATGCTTTCCATCAAAGCATCTTTTACTTCTATTTCATGAAAACCAACAGTCATCAGTACTTGATTGGCTGATGAATAGTTTAAATAATTTTCATGAGTGAAATCTCCATTGGCATAAAGTGTTGCAAATGGTGCATCAAGGTTTGGTGTTCTGAATATAGCAATACCATTATTTCTTAATGAATTTTTTACGGCAGTAAGTACTTCCATTAATTCGTCTTTGCTGAAATGCTCAATAATATCTATTCCTGTAATTACATCAAATTTATTTTGATTATTATTTAAATAGGGCATTAAATCTTGAAGTTCTACTTCTTGCAAACCCAGTTCATGCGCTACTTTGACTTGACCAGGACTTAAATCAATACCTTTTATGTTTGTGTAGCCGTTGGATTTAAGCATATAGATAAATGAACCAAACCCACAACCAATATCTAAAATATTTGCATCCTTATTGCTTGGTAGAAGAGGGAGAATTTCTTTTGCTAATAAGTGTTTCTCAGATTTCATTTTAGCTTCCATATCTAGGTAAAATGTTCTACCTGATTGACTGTTAAAATAATCTTTATAAAACTGTTCTCTGTATTTAAATTCTTGCGACATATAAGAAATCAATAATTCACAAATATAAATTTTAAATTTGAACGCAAGTATGTTAAAATTACGATATCAAAATATTTTATTAGAGGCAGGCTGTGATGAAGCAGGACGAGGTTGTTTGGCAGGGCCTGTATTTGCAGCAGCTGTAATTTTGCCTGATGATTTCAATCATCCTGACTTGAATGATTCGAAACAACTCAGTGAATCAAAGCGAAATGAATTGAGAGTATTTATTGAAGCCAATGCAATAGCATTTGCAGTTGCAAGCTGTACAGCTGCTGAGGTTGATGAATTAAATATTCTGAAAGCATCTTTTAAAGCAATGCATAGGGCAATTGATCAATTAAAACAAAAGCCTGAATTATTATTGATTGATGGTAACCGATTTGTGGAATATAAAAAGGTTATACACCATTGTATCATTAAGGGGGATGCGAAATTTAGTGCAATTGCAGCTGCATCAATATTAGCAAAAACATATCGAGATGAGTATATGGATCAATTGCATCAAAAGTTTCCTAAATATAAATGGGATCAAAATAAAGGTTACCCAACTAAAGCGCATCGTGACGCGATTGCCAAATATGGCAGTTGTAAAGAACATCGATTGACTTTTACTTTGTTACCTAAGCAGTTAAAAATCTTTTAATTAAGGCAAATTTTATTTAATAACTTGATTTAGGATTCTTAAACCTATCCTAATTTTTGGTATTTTGCGCACCTTTAATCAACATTGCTTATGAAAAATACTGCTTTATCTCATGTTCACAATGCTTTAGGTGCAAAAATGGTCCCATTTGCTGGATATAATATGCCAATTCAATATGAAGGCATAAGTATTGAGCATGAAAAAGTTAGAAATGCTGTGGGTGTTTTTGATGTTTCACACATGGGTGAATTTATATTGAAAGGTGAAAATGCATTAGATTTAATTCAACGTGTAACCTCAAACGATGCGTCAAAATTAATTGATGGTAAAGTTCAATATACTTGTTTGCCAAATACAGTAGGAGGAATTGTTGATGATTTATTAGTTTATCGGATAGATGAAAAAACTTATATGTTGGTTGTGAATGCTTCTAACATTGAAAAGGATTGGAATTGGATAAATAAATTCAATACCAAGCAAGTAGAAATGCATAATATTTCAGATAAAACTTCTTTGTTAGCGGTTCAAGGTCCATTGGCTACTAAAGCTTTACAGAAATTGACTGAAATGGAATTAGCATCAATGGAGTATTATTCCTTTAAAAAAGGAAAATTTGCTGGTGTAGATAATGTTTTGGTTTCTGCAACTGGTTATACAGGTGCCGGTGGGTATGAAATTTATTTTGAAAATGAATATGCTGAAAAAATTTGGGCTGCTATTTTTGAAGCTGGCGCTGAATTTGGAATTAAACCAATTGGTTTAGGTGCAAGAGATACTTTAAGATTAGAGATGGGCTTTTGTTTATACGGTAATGACATCAATGACGAAACTTCTCCAATTGAAGCAGGTTTAGGATGGATTACTAAGTTCAGTAAAGAATTCACCAATTCAAAAAACTTATTACAACAAAAGGAGTCAGGGGTAAAAAGAAAATTAGTAGGTTTCGAAATGATTGATAGAGGAATACCTCGTCATGATTATAAAATTGTTGATGAAAGTGGAAATGAAATTGGAATAGTGACTTCCGGAACACAAGGACCAACAGTGCAAAAAGCAATTGGAATGGGTTATGTGAAAACAGAATTTGCCAAAGAAGGAACAGAAATATTTATTTCAATAAGAGATCAGAAAATAAAAGCAAAAGTGGTAAAATTCCCTTTCCTAAAATCATAATTCATTTGTATTTCCAATGAATAAAATAGTTGAAGTTTGTTTAAGTCCAGCACTTTTACCCTATTATAATTTAAAAAGTAAAATAGTTGTAGTAATAGATATTTTTAGAGCAACTTCATCTATTTGTTATGGCATTGAAAATGGTGCTTATTCGATAATACCAGTAGCAAGTATTGAGGAGTGTAAAAGCTTTGAAGGCCAAGGGTATTTATTAGCAGCTGAAAGAAATGGTGAAGTTGTTTCAGGTTTTGATTTCGGCAATTCACCATTTAGTTATAGCAAAGAAAAAGTTAAAGGTAAAACTATTGTGCTTACCACAACAAATGGTACAAATGCTATTCAATTATCACAAGAGGCTGAACAAATAATTATCGGATCATTTTTAAATTTGGATCCAATTTGCAACTATTTAATTCAACAAAATAAAGACATTATTTTACTTTGTGCCGGTTGGAAAAATAAATTCAATTTAGAGGATACGCTCTTTGCAGGTGCAGTTGTGAGTCAACTAAGAGGAAGTTTCCAGGATTTCTGCGATTCAGCAATTGCAGCTGAAGATTTATATTATGTTTATCAAAATAATTTAATTTCATTACTTGAAAAATCTTCGCATAGCCAAAGATTAAAAGATTTGCATATTGAAGAAGATATTGCATTTTGTTTAAAATTAAATATTTGCCAATCTATCCCAGTTTTAAAGGAAGGTAAATTAGTGGCATTGAAATAATTTTTGAGTGCCATAAATTTAATTAGATTTAATTATGCAAAATTCGAAAATTCTAAATTCATTTTTCATTTGTTTTTCCATTTTGTTTTTAAATGTATCAAGCAGTTTCGCTATTTCGATCGTGATTCAGGTACAAGCGAAATTGAATGCTGGAGAATCTATTTTTTTAGCAGGCAGTTGCAACAATTGGAATCCAAATGATACAAATTATTTGTTTCATAAAATTGATGAAGGCAAATACGAATTGACTTTATCTACACCATCAATTAAAGAGTTATCTTTTAAATTTACTAAAGGCAATTGGAATAAAGTAGAATGTCAAGCAGATGGTTCAGATATTTCAAATAGGATTATTATTTTGGATGAGAATCAAAAGGAAGCCATTTTTATTTTTGAAGTAAGTGCATGGAAAGATGTTTTTCAAACGACACAAAAAAAATCGACAGCTTCTAAGAATGTTTTTTTAATCAACGAAAATTTTCCCTTAAATTCATTAGGAGTAAAACGAGCTGTTTGGATTTATTTACCCCCTGATTATTCTTCTTCAAATAAAAAATACCCTGTGCTATATATGCATGATGGACAAAATTTATTTGATGAAAGTAGAGCTGCATTTGGAGAATGGGGGGTTGATGAATATTTAGATAGTCTTTATGAAAGAACTGGTGAAAGTATGATTGTGGTTGGGATTGATAATGGAGGTATTGATAGGTTGGCAGAGTATTGTGTTTATGATTTTGGTGATGAATCAGATAATGAAATTGGAAGAATTCATGCAAAAGGGCAAAAGTATTTAGAAAGTATTTTGTTGGAATTGAAACCCTTAATTGATAAAAAATACAGGACTTATTCTGATGCTGATCATACATACATGATGGGAAGTTCTATGGGTGCATTAATCTCTTTATATGCATATTTAAGATATCCTAAGTTGATTGGAAAGGTTGCATTATTGTCTCCTGCATTTTGGACAAATGAAAAAGAATTATTGAAAGAAATTGATTCAAAAAGCACATTGTTTTCAGGTGATGTTTTGCTGAGCATTGGGGATTTAGAAGGTCAAAAACATATCCAAAATATGAATAATGTAGCTCAGCATTTAAATTTAAAGTCTTCAAAAATTTGCGTTGAAATGATCATCAGTAATTCGGGACATAATGAGCAAAATTGGCGAACTCAAATGCCAAATAACATGAGTTGGCTTCTAAGCAATTCAAAATAATTCTTTAATAATCAATGATTTTTCTATCAAGTTAAATTTTCTCAAAGCAGCACACAATAAAGTATTTGCTATATTATTTAATGGGTATTTTTTGTGAGTTAAAAGTAAAATTGTTTAGTGATAGGTCCTTATCTATTTAAGTCACTAACCTCAATTTGCCTTGAAGTTTTTCATAAACAAAAAAAGTCGTTCGTTTTCGAATGCCTTTTTAATACTAGGTAGCGGGAGCAGGACTCGAACCTTCGTCCGCCTCGGCGGATATGAGCCCGACAATTTATTTGTTTAAAGTTTCAAAAAAAGTTCTGCCAATTCCAGTGTTTCTAATAAACAAAAAAAGGTATCCGATTTTTTCGAATACCTTTTTAATTCTAGGTAGCGGGAGCAGGACTCGAACCTACGTCCGCCTCGGCGGATATGAGCCCAACGAGAAATCTATTTGTTTAATGATTTAATAAAGGTTCTTCCGACCCCAGTTTTAAGCCAAGCTTCATATTTCAAGGCTTCAGATTTAGTTTCAAATGTTTTTGAAAAAATAAGTGACCAAGGTCTGAATTTTGTGCTGTATCCTTTTGTTGCTAAATGATTGTGAGAAGTTAATCTGTCTTCAAGATCTGATGTATATCCTGTATAGTGTTTGTTGAATTTTTCTGAATACAAAACATAAACAGTAAACATATTTGATAAAAATTATTTATAACAAAAAAACAGTATTCGATAATCGAATAGCGTTTAACTTTAGTTAACGGGAGCAGGACTCGAACCTACGTCCGCCTCGGCGGATATGAGCCCGACAATTTATTTGTTTAAAGTTTCAAAAAAAATTCTGCCAATTCCAGTGTTTCTAATAAACAAAAAAAGGTATCCGATTTTTTCGAATACCTTTTTAATTCTAGGTAGCGGGAGCAGGACTCGAACCTACGTCCGCCTCGGCGGATATGAGCCCAACGAGAAATCTATTTGTTTAATGATTTAATAAAGGTTCTTCCGACCCCAGTTTTAAGCCAAGCTTCATATTTCAAGGCTTCAGATTTAGTTTCAAATGTTTTTGAAAAAATAAGTGACCAAGGTCTGAATTTTGTGCTGTATCCTTTTGTTGCTAAATGATTGTGAGAAGTTAATCTGTCTTCAAGATCTGATGTATATCCTGTATAGTGTTTGTTGAATTTTTCTGAATACAAAACATAAACAGTAAACATATTTGATAAAAATTATTTATAACAAAAAAACAGTATTCGATAATCGAATAGCGTTTAACTTTAGTTAACGGGAGCAGGACTCGAACCTACGTCCGCCTCGGCGGATATGAGCCCGACAATTTATTTGTTTAAAGTTTCAAAAAAAATTCTGCCAATTCCAGTGTTTCTAATAAACAAAAAAAGGTATCCGATTTTTTCGAATACCTTTTTAATTCTAGGTAGCGGGAGCAGGACTCGAACCTACGACCTTCGGGTTATGAGCCCGACGAGCTACCAACTGCTCCATCCCGCACTGTTACACAATCTCAAAAACCTTAACGGCTATTTTTAATTGGATTGCAAAGATATTATTCGTTTCTTTGCAATCCAAATTTTATTTTATATTATGAGTCATCAGTCTGGTTTTGTGTCAATTATAGGTAAACCCAATGCGGGTAAATCTACCTTAATGAACGCTTTGATAGGAGAAAGGCTCAGTATTATTACTCCAAAAGCTCAAACTACAAGACATAGAATACTTGGAATACTTAATGAAGAGAATTATCAAATCATCTTTTCTGATACACCAGGTATTATAAAACCGTTGTACGGCTTACAAGAATCAATGATGTCAGCTGTAAATCAATCATTAGTTGATGCTGACGTAATTTTATTCGTTACTGACATACATGAAAAGTATGACGAGCAAGATGTAATGGATAAATTGAAAAATACCAATTCGCCTGTTGCTGTAATTATTAATAAAATCGACACTTGTAAATCACAAGAAGAAGTGGAAGAAAAATTGAATTATTGGAAAGATTTATTAAACCCAACTGCAATTTTCCCAATTTCTGCTTTGAAAGATTTTAACGTACCTGCAGTTTTTCAATTTGTGTTAGACAGTTTGCCAGAGCATCCAGCCTATTATCCAAAGGATGACACCTATACTGACCGTACAGAAAGATTTATCGTTTCTGAAATGATAAGAGAACAAATCATGACTACTTATCAAAGTGAAATTCCATATAGTACAGAAGTAATAGTAACCTCATTCAAAGAGGAAGAAAAAATTTATAGAATAAGCGCCGAAATAATTGTGGAGAGAGAATCTCAGAAAATTATTGTGATTGGCTCAAAAGGAGATAAAATTAAGAGGGTAGGGACAAAATCGAGGGAGACTATTGAAGCATTTCTTGGGAAACAAATTTTTCTAGAACTGTTTGTTAAGGTTATCCCTGATTGGAGAAATAAAAAGAATTATTTAAAAGGATTTGGGTACGAGTCCTAAAATTAAGAAGTAGAAATTATGAGTAATATAGTAGCGATTATAGGTAGGCCCAATGTAGGGAAATCAACGCTTTTCAATCGCTTGTGCGAATCAAGAAAGGCAATTGTAGATGATTTAAGTGGGGTTACTCGTGATCGTCATTATGAAACGGCTGAATGGATTGGGAAAAAATTCACCATTATTGACACAGGTGGATATGTAGCTCATTCAGAAGATTTGTTTGAAGTTGCAATCCGTGAACAAGTGTTGATTGCAATTGAAGAAGCATCAGTTTTGGTATTTATGGTAGATGTAACTACTGGTATTACTGATCTTGATGATGAAATTGCTGGAATATTAAGAAAATCAAACAAACCCGTTTGCGTAGTTGCTAATAAAGTTGACAATAACAATTTAATAAATGAATCAGCAGTATTTTACAGTTTCGGATTAGGTGAGCCTTTCTGTATTTCTTCAATGACCGGTAGTGGAACAGGGGAGTTGCTTGACAAAGTAGTTTCTTATTTTGAAGAAGTAGAATTCGTTGAAAATGCCTTGCCAAAATATACTTTCTTAGGAAGACCTAATGTAGGAAAATCTTCAATCGTAAATGCCTTATTAGGTAAAGAAAGAAATATTGTTACTCCAATTGCTGGTACTACCCGCGATTCGATTGAAATTCACTATAATCAATTTGGACATGATTTCATGTTAATTGATACTGCAGGACTTAGGAAAAAAACAAAGGTGAACGAGAACCTTGAATTCTATTCCGTTATGCGTACAATTAAGGCGCTTGAAGCTGCTGATATTTGTATTTTGATGATTGATGCCATGGAGGGTATAGAATCTCAAGACATCAATATTTTTAATTTGATTGAAAAGAACCGAAAAGGAGTGGTGATTTTGGTGAATAAATGGGATTTAGTTGAAAAAGATCAAAAAACAAGTAAAGCTTTTGAAGAGAAAATCAAGGAAAAAATTGCGCCATTTGTAGATGTCCCTATTATTTTTACTTCAGCAATCAACAAACAAAGAATATTTAAAGCCATTGAAACGGCCAACGAAGTTTATATCAATAAAAATAAAAGAATACCTACTTCAAAATTAAATGAAGTGATGCTAGAAGTGATAGAAAGATATCCTCCACCAAGTGTAAAAGGTAAATACATTAAGATTAAATATGTTACTCAAATTCCGGGTTCATCTCCAGCTTTTGCCTTCTTTTGTAACTTACCTCAGTATATTCGTGAGCCTTATAGAAGATATATTGAAAATCAAATTAGAGCCAATTTCGACTTCTCAGGGGTCCCTATAGCAGTTTATTTCAGACAGAAGTAAAAAATAGTTTGAATTATTTTAAAAAAGTACTTTGAATTTACAAATTTGTTTTACCTTTGCTGCGTTTTAAAATCTTATTATAGAAAATGAAAAAAGTATTAGTATTATTATTAGCTGCTGGAATCTTTGGATTCGTAGCATGTGGTGAAAGTTCTGAGCAAAAAGCTGCTAAAGAAAAAGCAATGGCTGATTCAATCGCTGCCGCTCAAGCTGACTCAATTTCTAACGCTGCTTCTATGGCTGCTGATTCAGCTGCTATGGATTCTACAGCATCAGATACGTCTGCTACAAAGTAGTCTTCACCAGAAGAGATTAAAAGCCTCCGTGGTAACGAGAGGCTTTTTTTTATGCCTAAAATTTAAGAATATCTATATTTTAACTTGCTTTTAGTAGTTCTACAGATTTTTGTAAACCCATGTCAAGTGCTGACATAATCCTATAATATCCCTCATTTTTGAAATATTGGCGAGCAATAATTGCTTTCAATTGAATTTTTATAGACGTCCCAGATTTAGATAAATCTTTATTTTGGTAGTTCAAGCCCTTCTTTTTGGCAAATTGCAATAATTGATCAAATACCTCATTAGTAACTTCAAATCCATTTATAAAGTCATTAATAGTCTTTAAAGATTGGAATTTAGCCTTATTTAAATCACTGTAGTTATAACAGAACTCAGATAAAATCCCTTCTGAAACCAATCTTCCATAAAAAACAGAATAATCTGACGTATCCAGCGGTATAAATACATCAGGTGTAATTCCACCTCCTCCATACACTGTTTTGCCTCCAGGGGTCTTAAATTGCTCTGATTTGTTATTTAATATACTGTCAGCATTTGTTAATTCACCATGCAAGTACCTATTCACCATATCTGAACCATAATCTTCTCCATTTTTATAAGGTTTTTGAATGCATCTCCCAGTTGGTGTATAATATCTTGCAATTGTTAACCGTAATGAAGAACCATCAAGCAAACTCGCTTGTTCTTGTACCAATCCTTTTCCAAAACTTCTTCTTCCTACAATTATTCCTCTATCCCAATCTTGAACCGCCCCAGAAACAATTTCACTTGCAGAAGCTGAACCCTCATCAACCATAACGATTAGTTTGCCTTTTTCAAAATTACCTGCTGATGTAGCGAATTCTTGTTTTTTAGGAGATGAATTGCCCATTGTGTAAACAATTAATTTTTTATCTCCTAAAAATTCATCCGCAATCATAATTGCAGTAGTTAGGTAGCCACCTGGGTTTCCCCTTAAATCTAAAATTAAACTTTGCAAACCTTCTGATTTTAATTTGGCAATTGATTCATAAAATTCATCATATGTACTTGCCGCAAATGTGTTAATTTTTATATAACCAATGGTCGGGGCAGCCATATAAGATACATCCACACTGTTTAGGGGTATTTTACCTCTTTTGATTGTAAAATCAATTAACTTTTGAACTCCTTTACGTAAAATACTTACTTTTACTATTGAACCACTCTCTCCTCTTAAGTTCGAAGTCACATCAGAATTTTTAATTTTCTTTCCTGCCATTAGTTTGCCATTGATTTTAATAATCTTATCGCCAGAACGAATTCCTAATTGCTCAGATGGACCTCCAGAAATAGCAGAAACAACATAGATAGTGTCTTTTAGGAGAAAAAATTCAATCCCAATTCCATCAAAATTTCCTTCAAGTGTTTCATTTACTTCTGAAACATTTTCAGCAGGAATATAAATACTATGAGGGTCTAATTTTGATAATAAATCTTCGATGGTTTGATCTTGAATATCTTTTAAATTAACTGAATCAACATATTTTTTGTCAATCAACCTTAGTATTTGATCAAACTTATTTCCTGATTTACTTCTAGTTGCTTCTCTAATCTCATCACTAAATTTAAAACCAAAATACATACCCAATATTAAAACAACAGCAAAAAAAATCGGTTGTAAAAAGTAAAATCTGCGTTTTTGTTGCATAATATGTCTTAAACTAAATGTTGATTAAATGGGTTATCTGTTTCAAATACGAAACGAATATAGTTAATTTGTGTTTTCAATAATGTATGATTTTAGTTGTAGATAGTGGAAGTAGTAAGTCTTATGGAGTAGTAATTCATGAGGGAAAAGTAATTCAAGAATTAAAAGGCCCTGGAATTAACCCATTTATAACAAATCAGTCTAGAATTTCTGAAATCATAGAGGATGATTTTTTTTTAAAAACGAAGTCATTGCCAATTAATACAATTTATTTTTATGGTGCAGGTTGTTCAACTTTAAAAAACAAACAGTTGATTAGTGATTCATTCAGCAGGCATTTTACATTTGTAGAGAATATAATAGTAGATCACGATTTAATGGCAGCAGCACGAGCGGCATGTGGTAAAAATTCGGGCATAGCAATAATACTAGGTACAGGATCAAATTCTTGTTTATTTGATGGCACCCAAATAACTGATCATGTACTTTCATTAGGCTTTATTTTGGGCGATGAAGGGTCGGGTTCAGCAATTGGGAAAAAATGGCTAATTCATTTTCTTTATGAAACAGCACCGATAGAATTAATGGATGCTTTTAAATTGGAGAACAATGAAAGCGTAGAAGAAATATTCCATAAAGTTTATCAAAGTAATACTGCAAATGCATACTTAGGTTCGCATACAAAGTTTTTATTGAATCATATTCAGCATCCTTTTGTAAATGAATTAGTAAAAGGTTGTTTCCAAGATTTTTTTGAAAATCATATTTTAAAATATACCAATGTGCAGCAACATGTTATTAATGCTATAGGCTCTGTTGCATTTGTATTTCAAAATCAATTAAAAGAAGTTGCAAAAATCAATGGCTGTAAAATTGGAAAAGTTATTCAAGATCCTATTGATGGATTAATTAGTTATCATCAACAATGAAAAAATTAACAGAAGAATCTTCTCTTTATAATGATTTGGAAAACAAATCTGTTTTCGAATTGATTACCGATATCAATACCGAGGATAGAAAAGTCGCTCTTGTAATAAAAGACGTATTGCCGTCGATTGAAAATTTGGTGAATCCAATAATTGAAAGGATGAAATTGGGTGGTAGGTTATTTTACATTGGTGCAGGAACTAGTGGAAGGTTAGGAGTTGTTGACGCCTCTGAGATCCCTCCAACCTTTGGTGTTGATCATGGTGTTGTAATTGGAATTATAGCTGGTGGTGATATGGCGATAAGAAAAGCTGTTGAGTTTGCAGAAGATAATTTGGA
Source organism: Sphingobacteriaceae bacterium (assembly GCA_965279595.1). Taxonomy (GTDB): domain Bacteria; phylum Bacteroidota; class Bacteroidia; order Sphingobacteriales; family Sphingobacteriaceae; genus CAIKLP01. Next base: position 509,403 of record OZ257246.1, on the reverse strand, counting down.
TCAAGCCTGGATAGACTTAAAAGCATATCATATTAATAAAATGGATTCAGTAATAGGGATCGCTGCTTCTGGTTCAACACCTTATGTAATTGGAGGTTTGAAAAGGGCTAATGAACATGATATATTAACAGGTGCAATTGTTTGTAATGCTAATTCTTTAGTAGCACGTGAAGCAAAATTTCCTGTGGAAGTTTTAGTTGGTCCTGAATTTGTAACTGGTAGTACACGTCTTAAATCTGGTACTGCACAAAAAATGGTGTTAAATATGATTTCCACTTCTATCATGATTAAACTGGGCAAGGTGAAAGGGAATAAAATGGTAGACATGCAATTGTCAAATAATAAATTAATTGATAGGGCTGTAAAAATGATTATGGATGAATTAAAAGTTGCCGAAGATGTTGCTAAAGAATTGTTGATTGAATTTGGAAATGTAAGAAATGTTTTAGAAGGGTATAAAAACAAATAAAATTTTTAATAAGCACTTTAAAACAAGTGTTTTTATTTATATTAAATTATGCATGACATAGAACCTTTTTTTAAATGGCGTGATGATTATATTTCATCTGAAGATAATTTATCGCCATTTTATGGAAAAGAATATAGCGAGTTTGAATTTTCCGAAACCATTTATAATTTTTATATACATCCACAATGGGATTTTTTTGGTTCGCCAACCCTCTACTTAAAAATTCTTTTTGTTGATTATGATAAACAGTACGCAATCATTGAGTTTATTGGTGAATGGAACGATTGTATTACTAATGATATTATGTTTTTGAAAAGAGAAATTCTGGAATTGTTAATGGCAAATGGAATTGTAAAATTTATTTTAATTGGTGAAAACATTTTGAACTTTCATAGTTCTGATGATTGTTACTATGAAGAATGGTTTCAAGATATTGAAGACGGTTGGATTGCTGCAATAAATTTCAGAGAGCATGTTATTGATGAATTCAAAAAATCAAATATTGATTATTATATTTTATTTGGCGGTGAACTAGATGATATTGCTTGGAGAAATTTAAAACCAATTCAATTTTATAAAAAAGTGGAAGAAAATATTAGTAAGAGGTTAAATTAATTAAAATCTCTCAGTGTTTTTGCACCATGTTTAAGTATTTTCGCTTCAACATAAAAAATAATTTCTTCGGCAATATTGGTAACTAAATCTCCAACACGTTCCAACTTCCTAATCATGATTAAAATGTAAAGTAATTCTTGAGTTTTACTAGGGTCTTTCTTTATTAAATCAATTACTAATTGAATTGCATTTTTATTAATTTGATTGATCTTCACATCCATTTCAAATATACTCCTTGCTAAATCTGCATTGTCATTTTCATAAGCTTCACAAACGGTTTTTATCATTTTCTCAATACAATTGGCCATTTCTTCAATCATTAAAACCTCAAGTATTTCTTGATTTATTAATTGCTCAGATTCAATTACATATTTTGCAATTCCTTCAGCATTGTCACCAATTCTTTCAAAATTAGAATTGCTTTTTAAAGTAGAAAAAACAAATCTTAAATCATTTGCAACTGGAGTATATAAAGCAAATATGTTTTCACAATCTTTATCTATTTTTAATTCAAATGCATTGACTCTTTTTTCATTGAATAAAACTTCTCGTGCTAAATTCTTGTCAAATCTTATCAATGATTTTACACTTTTATTAAGTTGATTGTTCACTAATGAAGCCATGTCTACCATGTCTTTCTTAAGTTTCTTTAATTCTTCGTGTAAATGATTCATAATTGTTTTTTATTATTCTCAACCAAACCTTCCTGTAATATAATTTTGTGTTTGTTCTAATTTTGGTGCAGTAAATATTCTGGAAGTATCATCATATTCTATTAATTCACCCATGTATAGAAATGCAGTTTTGTCACTTACCCTAGCAGCTTGTTGCATATTATGTGTAACAATTAAAATAGTGTATTTCTTTTTCAAATCATAAATTAGTTCTTCAATTTTTGCTGTAGAAATTGGATCCAAAGCTGATGCTGGTTCATCCATTAATAATACTGATGGTTCTACAGCCAAAGCCCTGGCAATGCATAGTCTTTGTTGTTGACCACCCGACAATTGTAGGGCTGGTTTGTTTAATTGATCCTTCACTTCATCCCATAATGCAGCAAGCACTAAAGATTTTTCTACTGTTTCAGTTAAAAATTTTTTATGATTTATCCCATTCACCCTTAAACCATAGGCTACATTTTCAAATATCGACATTGGGAATGGATTTGCTTTCTGAAAAACCATTCCCACTTTCTTTCTATGCAGTATTACATCTATCTTCTTTGAATAAATTTCTCTACCATCAATTGTAATATTACCCTCCATTTTGAAAGAAGGAATGATGTCATTCATTCTATTGAAACATCTTAGTATAGTTGATTTCCCACAGCCTGATGGACCAATAAATGATGTCACTGTATTCGGTCTTATTCCAACTGAAATATTTTTCAGCGATTGAAAGTTGCCATAATAAGCAGAAAGTTGATGTGTCTCGAGTTTATACATCTTAATTATTATAGTTTAACTTTTTTATACCATTTGTTTCTTAAATAAATAGCCAAGCCATTTAAAATAAAAGTAAATATCAATAGTACAATTATACCTGCAGCTGCATTATCAACAAAACCTTGTTGGGGCCTACTTACCCAATGAAAAATTTGGATAGGTAAAACAGTATATTGATCAAATATCCCTTCTGGTAAAAATGGAACATATAGCAATGCTCCAACAACAATTAAAGGCGCGGTTTCACCAATGGCTCTTGAAATTGCCAAAATAATTCCTGTAATTATTCCACCAAAAGCTGAAGGCAATACTACTTTCCAAATTGTTTGCCAACGAGTTGCTCCCATTGCCATTGATGCTTCTCTTATGCTATTTGAAACGGATCGAATCGCTTCTCTAGTTGACACAATTACAATTGGTAATATAAGTAATGCTAATGTTAATGCTCCTGATAAAATGCTATTTCCTAAATTTCCTAAACGGACAAATAATTCTAAGCCAAGTATTCCATAAATGACAGAAGGAACTCCAGCTAAATTTGCAATATTGATTTCTATAATTCTTGCAAATCTGTTTTTGTTACTCCCGTATTCTTCTAAATAGATTCCAGCCCCAATGCCAATAGGTACTGCTATTACAATAGTTAAAGCTAATAAACTAACCATTCCAGCAATCGCAGTAAAAATCCCAGATTGCTCTGGAAATCTTGATGGTAAATTAAAAAGAAAACCCAAGTTTATTCGATGCAAACCTTTGTTTAATATATCTAAAAGCAAAACACCCAAAATCAATAACGCAAACAAAGTACATGACATAGCAAAAATCTTAAATGCTTTGTCTATCCAATTGTTTATCCTATTGCTATTATTGTTGAGCATATTTATTAATGTATTTGCGTTTGATCCAATAACTGATATTGTTCAATATAAATGTAAAAATGAAAAGGGTCATACCAGCAGCGAAAATTGTTTTATATTCAATTGAGTTTTGTGAAATATCACCCATACTCACTTGAATAATATAAGTAGTAATTGTTTCAATTGAATTTGCTGGATTTAAACTTAAGCGAGGCTCTTGCCCAGCGGCAATTGCAACGATCATCGTTTCACCAATTGCTCTAGAAATGGCTAATATAAATGCAACTGAAATGCCAGATGCTGCCGATGGAATTACAATTTTAAATGAAGTTTGAAATTTGGTTGAACCTAAGCCATATGCCGCTTCTCTCAATGAATTTGGTACTGCTCTCATTGCATCTTCACTCAAAGAACAAACATATGGAATAATCATTATACCCATAACTAGTCCGGCTGATAATGCATTATAAGTTGATAAATTAGGTATAAAATTTTGAAGCAAAGGAGTTACAAAAAGCAAAGCAAAAAAACCATACACAACAGTAGGTATAGCAGCTAAAATTTCCAAAATTGGTTTTAAGTATAACGTTGTTTTTGAAGGCGCATATTCACTCAGATAAACCGCAATGGTTAGCCCTATTGGAATAGCTATGCATATTGCTATTAAACTGCTAATAAAAGTGCCACTTAGCAAAGGCCATATTCCATAATGCTTTTCATAAAATAATGGTGTCCATTCCGAATCTGTAAAAAATGAAATGATTGAAACTGTTTGAAAAAATTTGAAAGAGTCAATTGCTAAGACAGTAATTATACCAATGGTAATTAAAATAGTAATTGCACTGCAAAGCATCAAGAAAGTAACAATTATCTTTTCTTGAATTTTAGCTTTATTGCCAAAGTTTTTTTCTATCCAACTAAATACTTTATTCATTGCCTTTATTTAAAAGCTTAACAATATTTAGTGCAACAAATTGTTTGTCATTAAACATGCTCCCTGTTATCTTTTTTTGAAATCGTTTTAACCCTAAGTCGTAAGCCTCAGCGGGCAAAGGTACTCCACCAACTTCTTTCACTAAGGTACTCGCCATTTTTAGATAAAATTCTACGTATTCTTTGACAATTATATTGTCAGCATCTTTCACATTTATATATATAAATTCTGGTCTTGCCAAAGGCTGATAAATACCATTTAATATTGTTGAGTCATTAGGGAAAATAGGACCAATACCATTCTTATCAATTTCATCATCAACAGGAATTAATTTTAAATTATTTTTATTTTCAGAGTAATAGGCGAAACCAAAATAACCCATTGCACCTTTGTCACCCATTACTCCTTGAACCAATAAGTTGTCATCTTCACTTGCAGAATAATCACCTCGTGATGCTTTTTTTTCTCCAACTATGGCAGCCGTGAAATAATCAAAACTTCCTGAAGAAGTTCCTGCACCAAATAATCTAATTGGTATAGAAGGCCATTCTTTTCTGATATCACTCCATTGCCTGATTTTTCTTTGTGCTGATGGCTCCCAAATTTTTTTCAATTCCTTTACTGTAATTTCATTAATGAAGTGGTTTCCTTTATTTACAGCAATAACTAATCCATCATAAGAAACGGGAATCTCAATGAATTCTACTCCATTTTTTTTACATAATTCAATCTCAGATTCAGATATAGGCCTCGATGCAGCAGCTATAGAAATCTCAGATCTTGAGAATTTTTTGAAGCCACCTCCGGTACCTGAAACACCAACTGTAACCTTAATTTCAGGATGCTCTTTCCTAAATTCCTCAGAAACTGCCTCCGTTAATGGAAATAATGTGCTTGAACCATCAACTTTAATTCTATCGTAATAAGAACGAAAACAAGATGTTATCGAAGTAATAGTAAGAATAAATAGAAAGAGTAGCCAAGGAAACTTCATTCAACAATTTAGTAATATTAAGAAACAAAGAAATTAAATTAAGGTTAATTTAATGTTAAGGATTTGAAGTTTAATTTTTGGAATTGATTGGTTAATTCCTTTTCTTTGCAATGCTTATCAAGAAAGACGGAGGGACTAGACCCTACGAAGTCTTAGCAACCTGTGCTAACAAGGTGCTAAAATCTACTCGATTAATTCGAGAACGATAAGGAATATCAGTCTCCTGGTTTTCAGATAAGCAATATCGCAAAGTAAAACTTTGTTTGTAAAGCGCATTAAATGAAAATTAAAGAGGAATTAAATAAGCGTATTTTGGTTTTAGATGGTGCAATGGGCACTATGATTCAACGCTATAAATTAGAGGAGAAAGATTTTCGAGGAAGCAGGTTTGCAAATCATCCTTGTGATTTAAAAGGCAATAACGATTTATTGAACTTAGTAAGACCTGATATTGTTCTTGCTATACATAAAGAATATTTAGCTGCAGGATCAGATATAATCGAAACCAATACTTTCAGTAGTAATTCAATTTCTATGGCTGATTACCAAATGGAGAATTTGGTTTATGAGCTTAATTTTGAAGGTGCAAAAATAGCTAAGCAAGCTGCTGATGAATATACAAAAGCAAATCCTTCCAAACCTAGATTTGTTGCAGGTGCAATTGGTCCAACTACCCGCACACTTTCACTTTCTCCTGATGTAAATGATCCTGGATTTAGAGCCATGAATTTTGATGAATTGGCAGCAACTTATGAGGAACAAATAAAAGGTTTGATTGATGGTGGTTCTGATATAATTTTAATTGAAACCATCACCGATACCTTAAATGCAAAAGCTTGTTTATTTGCACTTGATAATTATTCAAAAAGTATTGGAAGAAAAATTCCTGTAATGATATCAGGAACCATAACAGATGCAAGCGGTAGAATTTTATCTGGACAAACTACAGAAGCATTTTTAAATTCAGTAACACATATAGATTTATTAAGTATCGGATTAAATTGTGCATTAGGCGCAAAAGAAATGCGACCATACATTGAAGAATTGGCTGATAAGGCAGATGTGTATGTGAGTGCTTATCCTAATGCAGGATTACCCAATGAATTTGGAGAGTACGATGAGAGTCCAGAAAAAATGTGTGTTCATATTCATGATTTTGTAGAGAGTGGATTTTTGAATATAGTAGGTGGTTGTTGTGGCACTACTCCTGATCACATCAGAGCGATAGCTGCAGAAGCGGCAAAAGCATCACCAAGAAGATTAGTGAAGCATGAACCTTATACACGCTTGAGCGGATTAGAACCTTTAGTGCTTACTCCCAATATGAATTTTATAAATATTGGTGAAAGAACAAATGTTACTGGTTCTCCTAAATTTTCTAAATTAATTTTGGCAGGAAATTTTGATGAAGCACTTTCTGTAGCAAGACAACAAGTTGAAGGTGGTGCTCAAATCATTGATGTAAATATGGATGAAGGAATGCTTGATTCTGAAGCTGCCATGGTCAAATTTTTAAACCTGATTGCATCTGAACCAGACATAGCTCGTCTTCCAATAATGATTGACTCTTCCAAATGGTCAGTAATTGAAGCTGGATTAAAATGTGTACAAGGAAAGGCAATAGTTAATTCAATTTCATTAAAAGAAGGGACTGAAAAATTTATTGAAAATGCCAAAAAAATAAAAAGTTACGGAGCTGCTATGGTGGTGATGGCATTCGATGAAGATGGTCAAGCGGATAGTTTTGAAAGAAAAATAGAAATTTGCAAACGATCATATGATATACTTACTCAAGTTGTAAAATATCCTGCTCAAGACATTATTTTCGATCCAAATATTTTAACAGTTGCCACAGGTTTAGAGGAGCACAATAATTATGCAGTTGATTTTATAAATACTACTCGTTGGATAAAGGAAAATTTACCATTAGCAAAAGTAAGTGGCGGTGTAAGTAATATATCATTTTCATTTCGTGGAAACAATACAGTTAGGGAAGCCATGCACTCCGCATTTCTTTATCATGCCATCCAAGCAGGATTAGATATGGGTATTGTGAATGCAGGTATGCTTGAAGTTTATGAAGAAATTCCTAAAGATTTATTAGAACTGGTTGAAGATGTTTTACTCAACAGAAGACCAGATGCGACTGAAAGACTAGTAACTTTTGCGGACTCGATAAAAGTTAAGAATAAAGATGTAGAAAAACTTGAAGAAGAATGGAGAAAGGGGACAGTTCAAGAGCGTTTAACACACTCTTTAGTTAAAGGTGTAATTGATTTTTTAGATGAAGATGTTGAAGAAGCAAGAAAATTATTTGCTCGGCCCATACAGGTAATTGAAGGGCCCTTAATGGATGGAATGAATGTGGTTGGAGATTTATTTGGTGCTGGGAAAATGTTTTTACCACAAGTTGTGAAAAGTGCTCGTGTAATGAAAAAGGCAGTGGCGTACTTATTACCTTTTATTGAAGAAGAAAAATTAGCAAATCCAAATCAATCACAAAGCACATCTGCTGGTAAAGTGCTAATGGCAACTGTTAAAGGCGATGTTCATGATATAGGAAAAAATATTGTAGGCGTAGTTTTAGCTTGTAATAATTATGAAGTTATTGACTTAGGTGTGATGGTTTCTGCCAATAGAATAATTGAAGAGGCTAGGAAGCACAATGTTGATGTAATTGGATTGAGTGGATTAATAACTCCTTCACTTGATGAAATGGTGCACTTTGCAAAAGAGATGGAGAGAGAAGGATTTACAATACCATTAATGATTGGAGGTGCAACAACCTCAAGAATACATACAGTAGTAAAAATTAATCCAAATTATTCTGGTCCAGTTATACACGTGCTTGATGCAAGTAGGTCTGTAACTGTGGTGAGTAATTTATTAAATAAAGAAACGAAAGAATCTTATGTAAAAGAAATTGCAGAAGAATATGAGAAAACAAAAGTTCAATACTTAGCAAAAAGCAATACTAAAGTTTTGAAAACCATAGAGGAGGCTCGTTCTAAAAAGACGCCAATTGATTGGGATAAAACTAGTTTGCAAGCTCCAACCATTAATGGAATTAAGGTTTTCAACGATTTTGATTTGACTGAATTGATTGATTATATAGATTGGACTCCATTCTTTCATACATGGGAATTAAGAGGAAGCTATCCTAAAATATTTGCTGATGAAATTGTTGGAATAGAAGCTAAAAAATTATATGAAGATGCTCAGGTATTATTAGAAAAATTAGTAAAAGAAAAACTGCTCACTGCAAATGCAGTGGTTGGATTTTTTCCAGCAAATAGTGTAGCTGATGATATTGAAATTTATACAGATGAAAGCAGAACAAATGTGCTAACCACTATTCATACTTTACGTCAACAAGCGGAGAAATCTGACCAAACACCATATTACGCTTTAGCTGATTTTATTGCACCTAAAGAAACGGGATTGAAAGATTATTTTGGCGGATTTGCGGTTACAACTGGAATTGGAATTGAGAAATTGATTGAAGAGTTTGAAAATAATCATGATGATTACAATTCAATTATGATTAAAGCATTGGCAGACCGATTAGCTGAAGCATTTGCAGAAAAATTGCATCAAATGGTTCGTAAAGAAATTTGGGCTTATGCAAAAGATGAGCATTTGACTAATGAAGATTTAATTAAAGAAGTATATTCTGGAATTAGACCAGCGCCAGGATATCCAGCATGTCCAGACCATACAGAAAAAAGATTACTTTTTGATTTGTTGCAGGTTGAAAAAAATACAGGAATTGAATTGACAGAAAATTTTGCAATGTATCCTACTGCTGCAGTTAGCGGATTTTATTTTTCGCATCCTGAAGCAAGGTATTTTGGTTTAGGTAAAATTGGGAAAGACCAAGTAGAAGATTATGCAAAAAGAAAAGGAATGAGCCTTGAAGAAACAGAACGTTGGCTTGCTCCAAATTTAGCTTACTAAAATTTAAATTAAATGAAAGTTATTGATCATATTAAAAAAGCAGATAAACCACTTTTCTCCTTTGAATTATTGCCTCCATTAAAAGGAAAAGGAATTCAATCAATATTTAACACAATTGATCCATTGATGGAATTCAATCCGCCATTTATTGATGTTACTTATCACAGAGAAGATTTTATTTATAAGCAAAGAGAAAATGGATTGTTGGAAAAATTATCTTATAGAAAAAGACCAGGAACAGTAGCTATATGTGCGGCTATTATGCATCGATACAAAGTTGATGCAGTGCCACATTTAATTTGTGGAGGATTCACAAAAGAAGAAACTGAAAACGCTTTAATTGAGTTGGATTTTTTAGGTATTGATAATGTGTTGGTATTAAGAGGTGATGCAAGAAAAGCAGATAGTCAATTTGTTCCTACTGTTGGTGGACATGCATATGCAACTGATTTATTAGGGCAAGTAAGTGATATGAATAAAGGGCACTACTTACATGAAGACATAGATCAATTAAGCTCAACAAATTTTTGTATTGGAGTGGCAGGCTACCCAGAGAAACATTTTGAAGCACCAAATTTAACTACTGATATGAATTACTTAAAAAAGAAAGTAGAATTAGGAGCTGAGTTTATTGTTACACAAATGTTTTTTGATAATAAAAAATATATCAACTTTGTTAAAGAATGCAGGGCAAATGGGATTAATGTTCCTATTATTCCTGGATTAAAAGCAATTACCAATTCAAAGCAATTAATCAATCTTCCTAAAATATTTCATATTGATATTCCAATTGAATTAAGTACTGAATTACATAAATGCAAAAATGAAACTGAAGTAAAACAAGTCGGAATTGAATGGTTAGTTCAGCAATCTAAAGAATTAATAAATGAAGGTGCTCCAGTACTACATTATTATACAATGGGAAATGCTGAACCTACTTATCAAATTGCAAAATCAATTTTTTAATTTATTATTTTGAAAGGATTAGTTCTCAAATCAACCGGTAGCTGGTACATTGTTCAGATGGAAGATGGCACTAGTTTAGAGTGTCGTATAAAAGGAATATTTAGAACAAAAGGTATTAAATCTACTAACCCTATTGCTGTTGGTGACCAAGTCAAAGTTGAAATTGATCATGAATCTGAAACTACTACTGGGTTGATTTATGAATTAGAAGAGAGAAAGAATTATATCATTCGAAAATCTATCAATCTTTCTAAACAAACACAAATTATTGCCTCAAATATTGACCAAGCTTTATTAATCGTTACCCTAAGTAAACCTCGAACTTCATTTGGATTTATCGATCGGTTTTTAGTTACCGCTGAGGCTTACCATATTCCAGTAGTGCTGGTTTTTAATAAAATTGATTTGTATGATAATGAAGATTTAGAGTTTCTTCAAGATGTACAAGGAATGTATGAGAAAATTGGATACCAAACCATTCAGATTTCAGCATTGCAAAATAATGGTATTGATTTAATCAAAAAACAAATTGAAGGAAAGAAGTCGTTATTGTCTGGACATTCAGGTGTAGGGAAATCTACCTTAATTAATTTATTAATACCAGGGTCTCTAATAAGAACATCAGCTATTTCAGACTTTTCTTCAAAAGGAATTCATACTACAACATTTGCTGAAATGCACCCTTTGGAAAATGGTGGCTATATTATTGATACACCTGGCATTCGTGAATTAGGTATTGTTGATATACCCGAAGGTGAAATTGCACACTATTTTCCTGAAATGAGATCAATCATGAATGAATGCAGGTTTAACAATTGCAAGCATATCAATGAACCTGGCTGTGCAATCAAGAAGGCCTATGAAGCAGGGAAAATAGCTATTCCAAGGTATGAGAGTTATTTAAGTATTATGGCAAATGAGGATAATAGAAAATAAGTAAAATTTCATAAATTTGTGATATATGAAAATCCAAAGATATTTAGCTTTAGGCTGCGCACTAATCATTCTTAGTTTAACAAATTGTAAAAAAGATGCACCATTTGTGCCTTTCTTTAGTATTTCAGATGATCGAAAATTAGGCTCGCAAGTTGTTGCTGAAATTGCAGCAAATCCTAATGAATATCCAATTGCAGATTCTATCCAATATGCATCAGCTTACCAGTTTCTATATGGAATTAGAAATGAAATTCTAAACTCTGGCAAAGTAGTTTATAAAGACGATTTTTCATGGAGATTACGAATCATTAAAGACGACTCAGTTAAGAATGCATTTTGCACTCCTGGTGGATATATTTATGTATATACTGGCTTAATGAAATACTTGGATAGCAAGGACCAATTAGCAGGAGTGATGGGTCATGAAATGGCACATGCAGATCGAAGACATACAAGTCGTTCAATGCAAACTCAATTTGGAGTTAGTTTATTATTGCAAGTTATTTTAGGTACTGATTCTGGTACTCTTGCACAAGTAGCTGCTGGAGTTATTGGTTTAAAATATTCACAATCACATGAAACCGAAGCCGATGAATATTCTGTAAAATATTTATGCCCAACAAGCTATAACGCAGCAGGTGCAGCAGGTTTCTTCCAAAAATTAATTAATGAAGGGTATACTGAAAATTCCTTAACTGCTTTTTTTAGTACACATCCTTCACCAACTAATAGAGTAGCAAATATTAACTCTCAAAGAACTAGTTTAGGATGTACAGGTACATCAACTTTCGATGCACAGTATGCTACATTTAAAACAACTCTGCCTTAAATGAGAGCCATACTCCAAAGAGTAAAAGAGGCTGAAGTTAAAATAAAGGATTTCAGTAAGGGCCGGATTAATTCCGGCTTTTTGATTTTACTTGGCATAGAAAATTCTGATACTCAAGATGAAGTTATTTGGCTTGCAAGAAAAATAATAAATATGCGTATTTTTTCAGATGATAATGGATTAATGAATCATTCAATTCTAGATATAAAAGGAGAAATTTTATTAATAAGTCAATTCACTTTATTTGCACAAACTAAAAAGGGTAATCGACCTTCTTTTATTCAAGCTGCAAAACCTGAATTCGCAATTCCATTATATAATTCAATGATATATGAATTAGAAAATTTGCTTGAAAAAAAAATACAAACGGGAAATTTTGGCGCTGACATGCAGGTTTCTTTAATAAATGATGGTCCAGTCACTATCATTCTTGACACCATGGATAAGGATAGACATTAAAATATTATGAAAATAGAAGACGCTCAAAAATTAGTTGATAATTGGATCAAAGACAACGGTGTTAGGTATTTCAATGAATTGACCAACATGGCCATGCTTACAGAAGAAGTAGGAGAAGTAGCTCGTATCATTGCCAGAAAATATGGAGAGCAATCTTTTAAAGATTCTGATAAAGACAAAAATTTAGCGGATGAATTGGCGGATGTGCTATTTGTTTTAATTTGTTTAGCAAATCAAACAGATGTTAATCTTACCGAGGCATTTCAAGAAAATTTAAAAAAAAAATCTGAGAGAGATAGCAATCGACATAAAGAAAATGAGAAATTGAAATGATAAAAAAATCTCAATTAATATTTTTGATTTCTGTTACATTGCTTTTTTTCAGTTGTAGAAAAAACGAAATTTTTTTCAATGACACCAAAGGCAATATTATACAACTTGATTCTATTTATCAAAGTAAAACCATTGTATTAATCTTCTTAGCTCCTGAATGCCCATTAAGCGAAAATTATGCAAGTGTTTTGTCTAAATTGAATATTGAGTATAAGTTAAATGGAGTGAACTTCTTTGGTGTTATTTCTGGTAAATTATATTCTCCTGAAGAGTCGGATCAGTTTCATCAAAAGTTTAAATTTAATTTTCCTATATTAATGGATACCTCTTATTATTTTGCAAATAAATATAAAGGGTCAGTTACTCCTGAAGTTATATTTATAGGGAATGATGAATCTATTTTATATCGAGGAGCAATTGACAATTGGGCAATAGAATTAACAAAGTTGAGAACATCTATAACTGAATTTTATTTAAAAAATGCCATTGAAAATTATTTGTCAAATAAGAAAATTGAAATCGTAGAAACTAAACCTATAGGTTGTTATATAGAAAGATGAGGATATTTTTAATTTTATTTTTTTCAGTGTTTGTTGCATGCGATTCTTCTTTAAAAACTTCAGAAAAAGGTATAAAATCGGAAGCTTTTGAATTAAATACTGATTCCATTTCATTGCCTAATGAAATTACTTTTAATGAACATGTGGTGCAAATCATTTATACAAAATGTGCTGGTTGTCATAGAGAGGGTGAATCTGGGCCTTTTTCGTTATTAACATATGATCAAGTTTATAAAAAGAAGAAAACAATTGTAAAAGTTATTTCCAATGGTAGCATGCCTCCATGGCCTGCAGATCGTTCGTATTCAAATTTTGTTGGTGAATTATTTTTAACTGAGTATGAAAAATCTTTAATAAAAGAGTGGGTTCAACAAGGTGCGAAAGAAGGTAGTATGGAGATAAAAGCAAGTCTGCCGAAATTTACAAAAGGCTCACAAATTGGGAAACCTGATTTAGTTATAAAAATGCCTAAACCAGTTTTGCTGAAAGGTAATAATAAAGACAATTATTTGATCATGAAGATTCCATTCGAAATCCCTCAAGATAAATATGTAAAGGCAATTGAATTTGTACCAGGTAATAGAAAAAGAGTTCATCATGTAAATGGATATATTTTAGTTTATGAACAAGGGAAGAAAAAGAATTTGAATGATGGTGAATATTATGTTTCAAATTACGAGACTAGTATGCAAGAAGTTTGGAAAAAATTAAAAGTAACCAATGATGATGGGACCTACCCACTTCGAATTCCTTCAGCTACAAATTATTTACCTGGTGTAAAGCCAGCAATATACCCCGATGGAATTGGTGGTTTTTTAATGCGTAAACGAGGAGCAATTTTATTGAATGATATACATTATGGTCCAACAGCTATTGATGAGTATGATCAGTCAAACTTTAATGTTTTTTTTACTGACAAGCCAATTACAAGGAAATTTAAGGAGTTTCAATTAGGGAACTATGGTGTTTCAGAAATTGTACCTAAGCTGTTAGTCCCACCTGATTCAATTAAAACTTTTTATACCCAATATACAATTGAAGAAGACATGTCACTTTTAACCGTGAACCCACATATGCATTTATTAGGTAAAGAGTTTTTAGCATATGCAGTATTGCCCAACCAATCAAAGATCAATTTAATTAGAATTCCTAATTGGGATTTTAGATGGCAATATTTTTATACATTTAAAAAGATGGTTTACTTGCCAAAAGGCTCTACTATTTTTGTTGAAGCCACCTATGACAACACTCGGAAAAATCCAAATAACCCTAATAATCCTCCAAAATGGGTGGGAGAAAAAGAAGGTAGTATGAGCACAAAGGATGAAATGCTTCAATTCATTGTCACTTATTTACCTTATCAAATTGGCGATGAAAGCATAAGCCTAGAACAAAAAAATAGCAGGATTAATTGATTGCCATAATTTGTTGTTACAAATAATATCTTTCGGTTTCAAACATTTTCAGCTATCATTTGTACTAAATGTAGAATATTATTTGGTTTGTAGTATAATTTCTACATTTCCGTAAAATAATATTTGGTTCAGTATATCAATTACGTATATTTGCATACTTAAATAAATACAGTAAGTGGCTTTGAGGGTCTAGCTAATATGGAAATCTCATTGGTTTACATTAAAAACAAATTGGAAAATTCAATTTAAAGGCTCTCTAAATTATTATGAATAAATCATTTTTTTTAGTTTTTATTCTTGCAATTTTATTGTCATCCTGTTCGTACAAGAATAGAAATAGAATGTTGCTTCCAAAAGATCGTCCAAATAGTAGTTCGGATGTATATGTGCTTAATCCAAAAGATTCTAGTGATAACTCTTACTTACATAGAATTAAACCTGGTGACAGAATTGCGGTTAAATTTTTAAATAATTACGATCTTACCAAAAGCACTTTTAACTTGGATGCAAATCCAACTGTTGAAGCTGGCTATGTTATTGATAACAACGGTTTTGCAAATATGCCTTTAGTTGGGAAAATCCAATTGTCAGGTTTAAGCAGAGAAGGTGCTGCAAAAAAATTAGAGAAACTATATTCAACAGTACTTACTAATCCATCCATAGAAGTATCTATTGTAAGCATAAAAGTAAATGTATTTGGTGAAGTTGGTCGTCAAGGTAAATATTTAATTGACCGAGATAATTTAACTTTGATAGATTTGCTTTCTGAAGCTGGAGGCTTAACAACTCGAGCAAGTAAAAAGGACATCCGTATCATACGTGGTGACCCTAGAAATCCTGAAATTGTTGTCGTAGATTTACGAAAAGTTGGTATATTGCGTTATTCAGAACTGCAAATGCAGGATAATGATATCGTAATTGTCGACCCAAAAAGAGTGTATGAGTTTTCTGACCCATCCTCAGCTTTGGCTACAGCAATTCAACCATTATTCTTAATCATAAACACTGCTGCAGTTCTGCTTACACTTAGCAGACAGTAATGGTTCAACCCAATCCAGAACATTCTAAAGGGGTTTCCGCTTTAGAGATTGATTATTTAAGAATTGCTCGAATACTATTAAGTAGGTGGTATTGGATAGTTGGTTGTTTGATCATTGGAGTTTCCTGGGCATTCATTTTTCTCAGATTCACTCCTTCTACCTATTCAACTTCTGCACTTTTAAAGTATGATGAAAAGAAAACTGAAATTTCTGAACTCATCAATATAAATAGCTATTACGATAAAAAAGATAAGATTCAATCTGAAACTTACGTAATAAGATCAAGAACATTATTAGCTAGAGCAATTCAAAGACTCGACTATAAAATTTCATTTTATAGAAAAGGTACTATTCTAGATTCTGAAACCTATCCGAATCAACCTATTGAATTTGAACTAACTAATATTGATAGTGCTTCTATTTTTAATAATCAATTTCTGTTCAAGCAAATTGATCAATTGAAATTTAAGTTAACAATAAATGGACTTACTGGAAATTATTTTTATGGTCAACCAATTTCAGTAGGCAAAAGCAGATTTAGAATTGTAAAATGCAACTTGGCAAAATCTGATTTGGATGAATTCAATTTCCACTTTAACAATTACAATGATTTTTTAGGAAGGGTACAAGGTGGCTTAGATGTTAGAGAAGTAGGCAAGGGTGTTAATATCATGTCTTTAAATTTTACTGATTCCAACCCCATATTTGCTTCGGATATATTAAATGCCATTATTGAAGAATATAGATTGTTTGACCGCGACCAGAAAAGTATCGCAGCTTCTCAAACAATTACTTTCGTTGATGATCAATTAGAAAAACTTTCTTTAAAAGTAAAATCTTCTGAACAAGATTTGGAAGCATTTAAAGTCGGGAAAAACATTCTAAATATAGAAGACAACAAAAGTATGTCTTATACTAAGTTGCGTGATTTAGATGTGCAAAAAAACTTGATAAAAATTCAAGGTATAGCAATTGATTTACTAGAAGAACAAATCAAAACCAATAGAGAAACTTTGAGCCTAAATTTTACAGCTGAAGGCTCAGAAGATAATTTAGTAAAAGAATTAGTGAACCAAATGAATCTTTTATTAAATGAAAGAATTAAAAGGAAATCACTGTATTCAGATAATTCTGCACCTGTACTTGAAATTGATAGGCAAATTCAAGAAGCTAAGCGATCAATTACAATGAATATTGCTGCTGCTAGAGAAAGAAATAATCGACTGCTAAAGTTTTTAAATCAACAGTTAAATGAAGCAAAAGAAGAACTAAAACTCATACCTGGAGCCGAAAGAGATTTGATAAACTTACAACGTGATTTTGAAATAAATCAAAAAGTTTATTCTTATTTATTAGAAAAAAGATTGGAAGCATCAATTGCAAGATCCGCAATAATGCCATCTTCAAATGTAATAGACCCAGCTATTCCAAGCTATGGAGTTACATCACCAAATTCAAAAAGTATATATACTACTGCTATTTTAATAAGTATTCTTATTGGTATTGGCTTAATATTATTAGCAAGATTATTAAATCAAAAAATATATGACAAAGAAACAGTAGAGTCAATTACCCATGTGCCAATCATAGGTGTGATAAGAACTTTCCCAAGTTCAATTGATAAAAACTCAAGTCAAATTTTAAGTTTAAGTAACCCTAAATCTGTTTTTAGTGAGTCCGTTCGATCTGTTCGTACCAATCTTAGTTTCTTAGCGAGCGACATAAAAAGTAAAATGATTTGCATAACTTCTGAAGTTTCTGGAGAAGGTAAATCATTCGTAGTTATAAATTTGGCAAGCACCTTATCACTAATTAATAAAAAAGTTGTAGTGATTGATGGTGACTTAAGGAAATCTAAATTGCATCATACCTTTAGATTGAAAAATGATTGGGGATTAACTTCTTATCTTTCTAATCAATGTGATGTAGAAAAAATAATTCATAGCACACACATAGAAAATTTATCTTTCATACCTGCAGGACCAATGCCTCCAAACCCTTCTGAATTGCTTTATTCAGAGCGTATGCGTCAATTAATGGTCGAGTTGAAAGACAGGTTCGATTATATTTTAGTGGATACTGCACCTATCGGATTAGTTTCTGATGCAATTCCTTTAGTAAGATCAAGTGATGTTGCTATTTTTGTTTTGAGATCTGGTGTTTCAAGTTTCAATGCAGCTTCCATTCCAGAAAGAGTATCCAAAGAATTCGGAATTAAGAATTCAGTAATTGTGCTTAACGGCTTTACAAGTGATCCACTGCATTCAAGAATTTATTCTTCGAATAAAAAAGGTAGCTATGGAAGTGGTCAATACTATTATACTGATTACTCAGCTTATGGAAATAAGAGTTATGGGTATTATACCGAAGGTGTAGAGCGAAATTGGTGGAGAACCTCGCTAATAAAAATTCGTAATTTATTCAGAAGGAATTAATATGCTTCAAGAGCAGTTTCATTGGCAGGTGGTTTATACAAACCCTCGGGCAGAAAAACGAGTATTCGAGGCATTGCAAAAAAAAGGTATCACTGCTTTTCTTCCCCTAATAAAAAAGTTGCAGCAGTGGTCTGATAGGAAAAAATGGATTGAAATTCCCCTTTTCAATTCTTACGTATTTGTTTATGTTTCTTCAAAAGAATATGATGAGGTTCTAAAAATACCTGGCATAGTTAAGTACATTACACATAATGGTAAAGCTGCTAGAGTTCGTGAAGTAGTAATTGAAAATATAAGAAAGCTATTAGCATCTGAAGATGAATTAGAGATATCCAATGAACATTTTGTAGCTGGTGACAAGGTAAGAATTAAAGCTGGTCCGCTTTTGGGGATGACTGGTGAATTATTAAATATTAATAGTAGTAATAGATTCATTATTCGTTTCGAGGAGTTAGGAAAATCGATTATTATAAATATTGCACCGGTATATCTTGAACCGGTTTTTTAATGTATTTTTAATAGGTCTTGTTAGTGCATGAAATGTAACTGACGGGGCGAAGCTGTATAAAAACAAATGTGCAGAATTGCAGGAATAATTGACCCCATAAGATATCAAGATCAAATTACATCTGACATACAAAGTATGTGCGATGTGATGCAGCCAGGTGGCCCTGATGATTTTGGTTATTTCATTCAAAATTCAATCGCATTAGGTCATCGACGATTATCTATTTTAGATCTTTCTGAAAATGGACATCAACCCATGTTCAGTCAAGATCAACGCTATGTCATTGTTTTTAATGGAGAAATTTACAATTTCAAAACAATTAAAGTTGAATTAATTGAACTTGGATATCATTTCAAAAGCAACTCTGATACTGAAGTTATTCTGAACGCATTTATTGAATGGAAGGAGCAAGCATTTTCAAAGTTTAATGGAATGTTTGCTTTTGCATTATATGATACAATTGAAAAGGAAATATATTTAGTTAGAGATCATGCTGGAATTAAACCGTTATATTTTTATCATGATAATCAACAACTTTATTTTGCTTCTGAAGTAAAGGCTTTCAAGAAACTTGGTTTAACGAATAATAACTTTTGGCAAATTTTATTTTTAAGTTATGGTTTTATACCCGAACCATTTACAACTCTTGAAGATGTTTATTCTCTACCTAAAGGTTCATATTTTAAATTCAATACAAACACTGGCAAAGGACTGATTCATAATTATCAAAACTTTGAGCGAAAAAAAATAGTAAGATCAAATCAAGAATTGCAATTTCATTTACAACAAACGCTCTATCAATCTGTAGAAAGAAATTTAATTTCAGATGCTCCGATAGGCTTGTTTTTAAGTGGTGGTATAGATTCAAGTTTGTTAACTCTTTTAGCTAGAAATTATACAAGAGATTTGCATACTCTTTCCATTGAATTTGATGAACCAGGATATTCTGAAAAAAAATATCAAGACATTATAGTTTCAAAAACCAGAGCAAATCATACTGGTTTTTTAATTCAGCAATCTGAATTTGAAGAGGAACTTCCAGGCATTTTAACAGACTATGACCAACCAAGTAACGATGCCGTAAACTCTTGGTTCATTTCTAAATATGCGAGAAAAAATAATTTAAAAGCGGTATTATCAGGCTTAGGTGCTGATGAATTATTTGGTGGATATCCTTCTTTCAAAAGAGTTGACTATTTAGAACTTTTACAAAAAGTGAAATTTGCAGCTCCAGTTGCATCGAAATTATTAGGTGGTAAATTTAACCGCCTCGATTATTTAAAACTGAGTCCTGAGCTTTCAACTTATTTATTATTACGAGGATTTTATGCGCCAAATGAAGTTGCTAAAATATTAGATTGTGAACCTTCCTTTGTGTTGAATGTATTAATGGAGAAAGCGCCTAAAATTCCAACTAATTTAAAAGGTTATGGAATGATTAGTTATATGGAGCAATCCATTTATATGCAAAATCAATTATTAAAAGACACTGATTATATGAGCATGCGACATGGTCTAGAAGTTCGTGTTCCTTTTCTAGATAAAGAATTGATGGAATTGGTGGCTACTATTGAAGACAAACAGCTGTTTGCTGAACCAGGTAGAAAATCATTACTCATTGATACATTTAAAAATATTTTACCTCAAGAAATTTGGAATCGACCTAAAATGGGATTTTCATTTCCATTTCAGAAATGGTTGAAAAATTCTGATTTGTTGAAATCACTTTTACCAATATCAAAAACTGCTGCTAAAATGTACACTGATTTTAACAAAGATAAAATACACTGGTCGAAAATGTGGGCTTTAGTCCAATTAAAAAAGTTCAACTAATGAATGTATTATATCTTAGTTTAAAAACTTTTTCTAATACAGGTGGCATTGAACAAGTAAATAGAAATTGGCTTTTTGAATTAAATGAATTTCACCAAAATCACCTTATCAGATTAAAAGCAATTTCACTTTATGATCAACAAGTTGATGGGAATTATATTGATCCATTATTGGCAACTTGTTATGCTGGAAATAAATTTCTTTTTTTCATTAAATCAATTTGGCAAGGTATTAAATCTGATGTAATAATTTTGCCTCATATCAACTTAGCTTTAATTGGATTATTAATTAAACTATTCAACCCAAGAGCTAAAGTGTTTCTACAAACACATGGAATTGAAGTTTGGTACAAATTAAGTGGAATTAAAGAAAGATTGCTTTTTCAAGCTGATAAAATACTTCCGGTTAGCAAATTCACTAAAGAAGTCTTGCTAAAAAAATATAATTTAAATGAAAATAATATTAAAGTAGTCTCAAATTATTTGAGTCCAATTGTGAAATATAATTTTGATAAAGAAGTGCGTGATTCATTTCGATCTGATTTGGGAATCACTAATTCTGTTAAATTAATCATCACTGTTGGTCGGCTTTCATCTGATGAACAATACAAAGGATATGATGCTGTTATTGAAAGTTTAAGAAAGTTAAAAGATGAATTTAAATTCATGTATCACATCATTGGCAATTATGATGAAATTGAATTTAATAGAATCCAATCTTTAATTCAAGTTTACAATTTAAATGAAAATGTGAAATTGACAGGCTATGTGTCAGATGAATTAATTGTTAAATATTACCAAGCCGCAGATTTATTTGTAATGCCAAGCAAAGGAGAAGGATTTGGTTTAGTGTTTATAGATGCAATGGCAAATGGGCTTGAAGTAATTGCCGGTAATAAAGATGGAAGTTTAGATGCATTAAATGATGGGATGCTTGGACAATTAGTTGATCCAGAGAATAACGATGAAATTACAAATGCAATTGTGAATGCACTTCATAAACCATTTGATGTTCAAAGTAGAATTTCATTATCAAATGAAGTCAATACATTATTTAACCACCAAAAATTAAATAAACAATTATTAGAAATTTTAGAAATCAATGGAAGTAATAATTGAAGCGGGAAGAGCTGAAAGAAATTATTGGAAAGATCTTTGGCGCTACAGAGAGCTTTTTTATATCCTTGCTTGGAGAGATATAAAAGTAAGATATAAACAAACAGTAATTGGTGCAGCTTGGAGTATAATACGCCCATTATTCACGATGGTAATTTTTACAATCGTTTTTAGTAAAGTAGCTAAACTTCCAACTGTTGCAAATATCCCCTATCCAATTCTTGTTTATGCTGCAATGTTACCATGGCAATTTTTCGCTAATGCATTATCAGAAAGTAGTGGTAGCTTAATTGGAAATGCCAACCTAATCAGTAAAGTTTATTTCCCTAGATTGATTATTCCTGCAAGTGCAATTATTGTAAGTTTAATTGATTTTGCAATTTCATTTTTAGTATTAATCGGCTTATTTGCATGGTATCAATATATTCCAAGTTGGCACATAATTTTTCTTCCATTATTTATTTTATTGGTATTTTTTATTGCATTTGGTTTAGGCGTTTTTTTAACGGCACTGAATGTCAAGTATAGAGATTTTAGATACATCATTCCATTTATCATTCAATTTGGATTATACATATCACCAGTAGGATTCAGTAGTAGTATTATTGCAGAAAAGTACCAGTGGCTTTATGCTATTAATCCAATGGTTGGAGTTATTGATGGCTTTAGATGGTGTTTGCTTGATACCCAAAGTGACCTTAATCTGTATTCAATGATATCTGCAATTACAATCGCAATTTTATTTACAATTTTAGGTATACGCTATTTTAGGAAAATGGAAAAAAGTTTTGCCGATTCGATATAATGGATATACATAAAATTTTAAAATTTACTAGGACTTACAAAGGCATTTTCAACGAAAGAATTAGCACTTGGCTTTTCAAGCGATATATAAAAAATAGGATTCACACTGGTATTACTCATTTTGAAAAAGAAGATATTGCTATTCATTTTTCATCTAAAGAGTATATTGAAAGAAGGGTATGGATGACTGGTGAATATGAAACTGAAATTCAAAAAGTGTTTCAAACGTATGTGCCATCAGCTGGTAATATTCTTGATATTGGTGCCAATATTGGAATCAATAGTATTCGATTGTCAAAATTACTAAAGCATGATGGTAGGGTATATTCTTTCGAACCTATTCCATATAATCAAAAAAGATTTTCACAAAACATTCAATTAAATGGAATAAAAAACATTGAGTTAATTCCATATGCATTAGGAGATAGCAATCAAAGTATGCATATTAAATTTGATGAAAATGAAGAGAACAAGGGTGCAATTAGCTTGATGAATGCAGATATTAATGGTTTAATAGTAGATGTTTTGAAAGGAGATGATTGGGTTAAAAATAATCGAATAGAAGCAATTAAATTTATGAAAATAGATGTGGAAGGTTTTGAATGGAATGTAATTGAAGGTTTGAAGGAAACCATTAAAATCAATCATCCTACTATTTTAATTGAATGGGATTTAAACTATCAAAAAAAATCAAATCAAAGTGACATTTCAAATTGGCAAAATTTTATTGAAAACAATAAATATAAAATTTATCAAATCTTTCCTTACGAATTAAAATTATTAAACAATATGAATCAAGCTATTGACGGTAATCTTTTATTTTTATAAAAATGAACGAATCCATAATTATTGCTGAAAATATTTCAAAACGCTTCGTTTTATCACATCAAAATTCTGAGCGGTACAAATCATTAAGAGATTCAATATCTGATGCAGCCAAATCAGTTTTCAGCAAAAAGGAAATTAAAGATACTGAAGAAGAATTTTGGGCATTAAAGGATATTAATTTTGAAATAAAAAAAGGAGATAGAGTAGGAGTAATAGGAAGAAATGGCGCAGGCAAGTCTACATTGTTGAAATTACTGAGTAGAATTACTGAACCAAGTACTGGTAAAATTACCATTAAAGGTAGAGTTTCAAGTTTGTTAGAAGTAGGTACTGGATTTCATCCAGAGTTAACAGGAAGAGAAAATATTTTTCTAAATGGTGCAATTCTTGGAATGACTAGGAATGAAATAAAAGCAAAGTTTGATGAGATAGTTGATTTTGCTGAAATTGAAAAGTTTTTGGATACACCTGTTAAAAGATACTCTTCTGGCATGTATGTCAGATTGGCTTTTGCAGTTGCTGCAAATTTAGAACCCGAAATTTTGTTAGTTGATGAAGTACTTGCTGTGGGTGATGCTCAATTTCAGAAAAAGTGTTTAGGCAAAATGGATGATGTGAGTAAGAAGGAAGGAAGAACCATTTTGTTTGTAAGTCATAATATTGGAGCAATAAAAAGTCTTTGTAACAAAGGGATTTTACTCAGAAAAGGAGAACTGGCATTTCATGGTGAAGTAAACGAAACTATTAATTTATACGAAAACTCTGAAGATATTAAGCAAGAAGGAGTTTGGTTAAATACCGAAGAAGATAAATATGATGCACGTTTTGAATCAATGAGGATTACCAATAGCTTAAATGAAGTCAAAACTACTTTTAGTAATGAAGAAGAAATTAAAATTATAATCAATGCATCATTTAAGAAAAGTTTAGAGTATGTGAAAATTGGTTTTGATTTAATTAAAGATGGTGTGGTTATTTTTCGTTCGCAGCAAATTGATTCAAATGGGAAACATGATTTTAAAGAGGGTGTATCATCAGAATTTATTGCAACAATTCCAAAGCATCTTTTAAATCATGGGACTTATTTATTAAGGCCATTGTTTTCAGTTCATAATGTAACAACCCTTTTAAGCACCTATGATGCCGTGTTGAAATTCAATGTTGAATTAGATAAGTCTGATTACTTTAAGATGGTGTTAACTGAACAAAATTTTCCAGGTGTATTATTTCCTAAATTGAATTGGGACATTAAATAAATTTTATGATAAGTTTAAAATGGAAAATTAGAATTAAGAAATGGCTAGGAAGAAAATTATCTCTTCGTCAAATTTCTTATACATATATAAAAAACAATTATCATATACTTGAAGCTGGTGCTCACGTTGGTTGGGATACACAAGTTTTAGCTACACTTACAAATGCTGAAGTTTATGCATTTGAACCAGTTAAAAGTATTTACGAGCAATTGCAATCAAATGTAAAAGATTTTAAAAATGTGCATACATACCGAATTGCCTTATCAAGCAAGAACGGAAGCACTGAAATGTATATTAGTTCTGGCGGATCTGATGGTTCAAGTTCTTTACTAAAACCTAAAGATCATTTAGAAACAAATCCTGAAGTGGCTTTTTCAGAAGTAGAAATAGTTGAAACACTTACACTCGATCAATGGGCAGAAAACAATAAAGTTAAAGCCATTGAATACATGTGGCTAGATATGCAAGGTATGGAATTTGAAGTTTTAAAGAATTCACCTAAAATATTTTCGACAGTCAAAGTAATATTTACTGAAATATCTACAAGAGAATTGTATGAAGGCCATGGAATTTATTCGGATTTTAAAACTTGGTTAATCAACAATGGGTTCAAATTAAAAGGGGAAGATTTAAGCTGGGACTTTACTGGTGATGCACTATTCATAAGAAAGTGAAATGATTAAAAAAATATTTTATGCATATTTAATAAAACTTTTTAGACTACTAGGGTTTAATAACTGGGTGTCCAATATGGAGCTTAATTTACTTTTTGATAAAATTTCTAATAGTGGATTCGACATTCAAAAAAATAATAAGCATTATTCTATAAGCAATAAAATTTTTAAAACAAACCTACGTAAGGATAGTAGCGATATTTATGTTTTTGATCAGATAATGATTAATCATGAATATGAATCATTAGTGTCATTGATTCACTCAAATAAATTTGCAGCGAATGTAATAATAGATTTAGGTGCAAATATTGGCCTGACAACTTTGTATTTAAAAAATGCATTTCCTGATTCTAAAATAATTTGCCTTGAGCCTGATGTTGAAAATTACCAAATGTTGCAAAAGAATATCTCCTTAAATAATAATAATAATGGGGTTATTCCTATTAATGCTGCTATATGGCATGAAGAAACAGAATTGCAACTAGACAAAAGTTTTAGAGATGGAAAAGATTGGTCTTTATCATTTAAACAAATTGAAGGTAAAGGTAGAGTTGACAAAATTAATGCAATCACTCTTTCATCTATAATTCAATCATATTCAATTTTAAGAATCGACCTTTTAAAAATTGATATTGAAGGAGCTGAACGATTTATTTTAAATAAAAAAGTTGATTTGAATTTTTTATCAATCACAAAAGTGATAGCTGTAGAAATACATGATGAATTTAATTGTAGAGAAGATATATATGCTGCTTTAAGAGAAAGTGGGTTTGTACTTTTCAATAGTGGAGAATTAACAATTGGCATAAATCCTAATCTGTAGCAATGAAAATTATCAAATTCAATACAGCATGGGCTCATTCATTCTTTTATGAGCGCACTCCAAATGCATTAGGGATTATTGGCGATTATAAATTTGAAATCAATAATGATTGTAATGAATGTGACTATTGGATAATTTGGGGAGATTTACCACCATTAATTAATCAACTTACAGTTAAATGCAATCCTCAAAACATTTATTTTATCACTGATGAAGTTCATGAAAATAAATTATTTCACCCTAATTTTTTGAATCAATTCAGTCATGTGCTTTCGCCGAGAAACGATATCAATAAAAGTAAATTAATACATACCCATGAATTAAACACCTGGTTAATGGGAAGAACTTACGATGAAATTATTTCGGAAAAGGAAATCATCAAATCGAAGAAAATCTCAATGGTATCATCTGATTTAACAGATTTAGTTGGGCATAAAAAAAGATTTGCCTTCGCAAATAAATTGATAGGACATTTTAAAGATCGTTTAGATGTTTTTGGAAGAGGGTTTAATTTTATAGAAAACAAGTATGATGCACTTGCACCTTATAAATACTCCATTGCGATTGAAAACAATGTGCATAATGGATACTTTACTGAGAAATTAACCGAATGTTTTTTAAGTGATACTATGCCTATTTATTATGGATGCCCAAATTTAAATGAATATTTCGATACAGAATCAATGCTGATTATAGATATTGATGATTATAAGAAAAGTATAGATGAAATAGAAAGACTTTTAGAAGAGGATCCCTATGAATCTAAATTGGAATTAATTAAAAAACAAAAGAGAAAATATCTAAGCAGCTATCACATATTCCCAGCTATCGTAGAATTGTTAGAGGGTCCCCAAAAGCAAATGTCAAAAAAAATAAATTTGAATATAAAATCTAACCGAAGTTTTTATAGAGATCCTTTATTTAAAAGAGTATTTAATAGAATATCAAATTTGTAATGACTGACAAAAAAGGGGTTTCTGTAATTTTATGTTGTTATAATAGTGAATTGCGGTTACCTACCACAATAAAATATTTAGCAGAGCAACAAGTACCTAAAGATATTGATTGGGAAGTTATTGTAGTTAATAATGCTTCTTCTGATAGTACAGTAAAAGTTGCAGAACTGGAATGGAAAAAATATCAATTACCTATTCCATTTTATATCATTACTGAGAACACACCTGGATTGACTAATGCTAGAGCTGCAGGTATAAAAAAAGCAAATTACGACACTATGTTATTTTGTGATGATGACAATTGGTTGTTCGCAAATTATTTAGAATTGTCTTATTTGTATGGTGAACAGAATAGAGAATTAGGAATATGGGGTGCAGGTGAAAGTATTGCTGTATATGAAACTCCAGCTCCTGATTGGTTAATACCATATGTGGGAATGTTAGCGGTTTTCAAGAAAGAACAAAATCAAATTGGAACAAATTTAAATGATAACGTTTCAGTAAGTGGTGCTGGCATGTGCATTACTCGTTTATATGCAAATAAGTATTTAGAGTTTCTAGAAAGGGAACCTATTAGAAAATCACTTGATAGAATAGGAAATATCCCAATGGCAGGAGGTGATTCAGATATGCAATACATTGCTTATCAATGCGGGTTTAAAATTGCTTGGTTCACAGATTTGAAATTTTATCATTTTATGCCTTCAGGTAGACTCAGCAAAAAGTATATCTTGAATTTAAAAAAATACATGAGCTTTAGTTTGATAGTTTTAAATTTTATCAATAAACAAAAGCAAACCAATTGGCGACTTTCTGGATTAATTTATTATTTGTTCAAGACTTTTTTTAGTAATCAAATGGAATTCAGAATGACAATTGCTGGATTAATTGGTCATTATAAAGGAATGAATTATGTTAAAAAGATAAAGGTTTAATGATATTAGTTTCTGTTATTATTCCTGTTTATAATGCTGAAAGTACGATTGAGGCTACAATTCAATCAGTGTTGAATCAAAATATTGATAATAATGAAATTGAAATAATTTTAATTAATGATGGCTCAACAGATAATTCTTTGAATATAATTAAGAAGTTTGAAAGCCGATGTAAAATAATCTCAACCACAAACAAAGGAGTTAGTCATGCACGTAATTTAGGCTTTGAAATTTCGAAAGGAAAATACATTCAATATTTAGATAGTGATGATTTGTTGGTTGAGGGGAAAATTAAAATGCAAATTGCAGCATTAGAAAATGCGCAAGCACATGTAGCTTATGGTGATTGGTTAAAATTTGAATGGGAGAAAGGAAAGAAAATTATTATCGAGAATATAGTTCGTTCAATAGTTGGTAGAAAAGAAATTAGCATATATAGGGATTTTTGGTGTCCACCCGCAGCTATATTATATTCCAGACAAGTTTGCAATTTAATAGGAACATGGAATGTAAATCTCCCAATTATACAAGATGCAAGATATTTTTTAGATGCAGCTTTAACAAATGCTAATTTTATTTATACACCTGGAATAGTTGCAGAATATAGAGTTCATCAATCAGGATCCCTGTCAACACAAAATACAGAACAATTTATTTCAGATTGTTTTTTAAATACTAAAGAGATTTATGAAAAGTGGAAAGATGATTTTGATATTGAAAGGAAAAGTGCAATAATTGATTCATTACGGTTTTGCATCAATTCATTTTCAAAATTGAATTATTCGAAATTTATGGAAGCCTTAAATTTACTGTTAATCATACAGCCAAATTATATTCCCGAAAAATCAAAATCCATGAATTTGCTTAGTAGATTATTTGGCTATCGAAACGCTGAGAAGATTGCATACCTTAAGAGAAGATTAAGTTGAAAATATTATTAGCTTCGGAATATTTTTTTCCTGTTAGTAAAGGCGGAACTGAGATGTATGTTTATCAGTTAGCAAAAGAGCTAATTGCAAATGGGCATGAATGTTCAATTTTAAGTCTTTCAAATACTGAATCTGAATTAATTTATGAAGGGTTAACTATATACTATATTCCATTTGAAAAGGAGATAGCATTTGAATCTGAACAACCTCAAAATTTAAATTCATTATTAAGTATTGTAAATCAATTCAAACCAGAAGTTTTTCATCTACATACCATAACACCTTCATTAAGCATTTATCACTTAAGTGCTATTAAGAATTTAGGAGTAGCAATATTTTTCACTTCTCACCTTTCAACATTCACCTGTATTAGAGGAGATTTACTTTTAGAAGGAAAAGAAGTTTGCGATGGGTATATAGAAAGACTGCGTTGCATGAATTGTTTTTTAGATAGTAAGGGCTATAAAAACCCTTTTTTGAAAAGTATAATTACCCAGTTTTCTAAATTAGATTTTACCCATCAATTGAATTCTGCACTTTCTGTGTATGATAACAAAATTGATGTTTTGGATCAATTCAAAAATGATATTGATGAATTGGTGGTGGTAAGTAATTGGCAGAAAGAAATTTTATTATTGAATGGATTTAATTCAAGTAATGTTTCAATTTGTAGGCAGGCTGTATTTGAAAATAGCCAAATAGAAAAAAAAGCTTTTAAAGAATCTGAGAAAGTAAAAATTGGTTTTATTGGGAGAGTTGTTGAAATAAAGGGATTACATTTATTACTCAGTGCAATTCAGAAAGCTGAATCAAATAAGTTTCAATTAAATATCGCAGCTGTAAAGGGCATAGGTGAAGACAAATATTTTGATGAAATGAAATCACAAGCAATTAGTTTGAATGCTAATTGGGTTGAAAATTTGGATGCTTCAGAAATTAATATTTTTTTAGACGAAATTGATTTATTAGTAGTGCCTACTGTTTGTTTAGAAAGTGGACCTTATGTGATTTATGAAGCAATGGCTAGAAAAGTTCCTGTTGTTTCATTCAATAGAGGAGGGGCTTCTGAATTAATTAGAAATGAAGTGGATGGTTGGTTATTGGATGAAGTAGAAGAATTGAATTTGTTAATCAAAAAACTGCCAGAAAAAAGAGAGGTAATTAGAAGCTACTCTCAAAATATATCCACCGCACGGTTGACGCACAATTTATTTGAAGATATGATCAGATTATATTCTAAATATGAAAATAGCAATAACAGCTGATCCATTTATTCCAGTTCCACCTTTACATTATGGAGGTATTGAGAGAATCATTGATATGTTAATTGATGAATATTGCAAATTAGGTTATGAAGTAACTTTAATTGCACATCCTGATTCATCACCTAATAAATTATGTCGATTTATTCCATACACAACTGTTGATTCTAATCTACTTTCAAATTCTTCCTTAATAACAAAAAGCTATTTCAAATATAAATTTGACATCATTCATAGTTTCAGTCGACTCATTTATTTATTGCCACTCCTGCCTTTGAATGTGCCTAAGCTTATGTCTTATCAAAGAGAACCTACGCTTAGTCAAATAAAAAAAGCAATGTGGATAGCTAGAAAAGGAAGTTTGCATTTTACAGGTTGCAGTAATTATATAAGCAATCAAATTGCAACAGTAGCTCCTGCATCTACTGTATATAATGGTGTTTCAATGGCTAAATTCAACTTTAATAATAAATTAAATGATGATGCACCATTGGTTTTTTTAGGCCGAATAGAAGAAATAAAGGGTACACATTTAGCAATAAAGGTTGCAATAGAAACAGGTAATAAATTAATTATAGCTGGAAATATTCCTGAAGCTGAGAATCAATATTTTGAAGAACAAGTGAAACCATATTTGAGTAATCAAATTGAATATATTGGGATGGTTAATGACATACAAAAAAATGAGTTGCTTCAATCAGCTAAAGCTTTTTTAATGCCCATTTTATGGAATGAACCATTTGGAATTGTTATGGCTGAAGCAATGGCATGTGGCACTCCAGTTATTGGTTTAAATAGAGGATCTGTTCCCGAAGTAGTTAATCATGGAGTCACAGGATTTGTTTGTGATAATGTAGAATCAATGATATCGGCAGTTAAAAGTATACATGCAATTTCTCGACTTGCTGTAAGAAAAGATGCTGAAAATAGATTTAGTCAAGAAGTTATCAGTAATAATTATATAAATCTTTATAAGAAATTAGTATGAGTTTTTTTCGAAAATTATTATATCAATATAGATTATTGTTTGAAAGTCCCTATAACCAACAGCATAAAGTTTCAGCTATTTTAAGATTTTTTTATTGGAATTTTTGTAAAAAATTAAACATAAATTTTGAAGCTAAAGTGTGGGGAATCAAATTCAAATTTTGGGTTGATTCACATCAATCATATTGGTTATATAAGAATTATATTATGGATTGGGTAGAGTTTAATCTAATTCAGAAAATTTCTAGAGAAGAGGATGTAATTGTAGATATAGGCGCAAATATAGGTGTATATAGCTTTTGGTTCAGTAAATGCATAAATGATAAAGGAAGAATTTTTTCATTTGAGCCAGATAGAAAAAATCTAGAGCGATTTAAGTATGGGTTCTCATTAAATCATATTAGCTCTTTAAGTATTCATGATATTGCGATAAGTGACAAAAACGGTGAAGCGAAATTCTTTTCTGGATTGGATGAACAGAGTAGTTTATTTTATGAATCAGAAAAATCTGCACAACAATTTACCACAGTAAAAACACAAACCTTAGACGATTTTTGTAAGCAAAATAATTTAGCAACCATTAACTTTTTAAAAATTGATGTTGAAGGCGCAGAATGGTTTGTTTTAAAGGGAGCCAGTGAATTGCTGCAAAATAAATCCATTAAAATAATACAACTTGAATTAAATAATCACATTAATAAATTCAATTTGAAAATTGATGATGTGGTTGACATGATGTCAAATTACCAGTATGAATTGTATAGATTGGAAGAGTATTTTGTCAAAATAGATATACATACTATTAATTTATTGGAAGAAGAGAATAATAATTACTATTTCATAAATGATATGGGATATGTTCAAAGTCGTATAGATGGAAATTAGTTTAAGGTTGATTTTGATAAATT
Source organism: Sphingobacteriaceae bacterium (assembly GCA_965279595.1). Classification (GTDB taxonomy): domain Bacteria; phylum Bacteroidota; class Bacteroidia; order Sphingobacteriales; family Sphingobacteriaceae; genus CAIKLP01. The sequence goes on along the minus strand of OZ257246.1, from coordinate 477,341 downwards.
CTTTATAATGAAAGTATCAGTATTTAATCCTGGATTAGGCACACATGTAAAGCAATCTTTAATTGCATATAATAAGCATGCTGAGCTTATAAATTTTTATACTTCATTTTTTATACGAAACAATTTTTTTGGAAATATTTTAACCAAAGCATTTCCTAAATTAAAATCTCGACAGTTTGATCAGATCCCTCAACAGAAAATTAAGTCGTTATATTTTGGTGAATTGCTTAGACTGGGTTCTTCAAAACTGACTAATCCAAATACAACTGATGCTGTATGGGAATGGGCAGAGCATAAATTTGATAAATGGGTAGCTTCACAATTAAATAGTTCTACACAAGTATTGCATGGATATGAGCATGCTAGTTTATTCAGTTTTCAACGAGCCACTCAATTAAATATATTTAAAGTGTATGAGCAACCAAGTGTTCATCATAAATATTTCACTGATGAAATTGTTCAGAAGCTTTTTGAAAAAGAAGTATTTTTTAAGAATAATTTTTCCGCTTTGTTCAATTCAGCCTTATCAAGAAAAAGAAATTTAAGAAGAGATCAAGAATTAGAATTGGCAGATGTTGTTGTTTGTAATTCAACTTATGTAAAAAGAACTTTGTTAAATGCCGGAGTTCAGGAATCCAAAATTGCAGTTATACCTTTAGGCTTCCCTCCAATTAGCGAAAATAGTATTGAAGAGAAGGATTCATTGAAATTTATTGTTTCTGGTAATCTTTCCTATTTAAAAGGTGTTCATCATGTTTTAAGAGTTTGGAAAAAACATAGAAACGATTTAAAGAATCACCAGTTGATTTGTATTGGTGATGATACTTTAGATTCAAAGGAGTGGGAAGGGTTGCCAAATAATGTAATAAAAAGGGATAGAATGGAAAGAGATAATTATTTGAAAGAACTCAATAACGCTGATGTTTTAATTTTAAATACTTATTCAGATGGATATGGAATGGTAATGTCTGAGGCAATGGCTAATGGTTTGGCAGTAATTGGTACTGAAAATTCTGCTGCTCCTGATATCATTGAAAATGGAATTTCTGGTTTTGTTATACCTATTGGAAGTGAAGTGAAGTTATCGGAATATATTTTATGGATGATCAGTAATCCAATTGAATTAAAGCAAATGAGAATTGTAGCAAGAAAATCAGCCGCTAAAAATACTTGGGAAAATTTTAGCAAATCATTAGTGGATAAAGTGGAAGAGAACTATCAAAATTCTAAATTGATAAATGAGTAAGAAAATATTATTACTTACTGCAGGTCATTTGTCTTCTTGTCCGCGTTTATTAAAAGAGGCTGAACACCTATATCTGAGTGGATATAGTATCGAGATCTTTTTTTTGAGTTCAATACCTGAAATTGCGAAACGTGATAATGAAATTATAGCTAATCATTCGAAATGGAAATTTCATATATTAAATTGGAATATTAATTCAATTGTTGTGACATTTTCCAAAATCATCTTTTCATTCAATAAGCTTTTAAATTTCGATAGTGATTTATTGCAATCTACATCATTCGCGTTTAATCAAACTTTAAAGGATGTTCAAGCTGATTTGTATATTGTACATCACCCAAGTTTATTGCCAATTGCTTTTAAGCTTGCCAAAAGATATAATTCAAAAGTTGTTTATGATATTGAGGATGCTTTTCCTTTTGTTGAAGATGGTAGATTTGAGTCGAATCCAAATAAAAGTATTTACGAATTAGAAAAAAAATATCTGAATGCATGTGCAATGATTACTTCAGCAAGTCCATTCTATATTGATTTGTATAAGAAAATGTATAAAGGAATTCCTAACCCTATTCAACTTTTGAATGTTTTTTCAGCTCATCATAATGAGGATATTATTTATAAAGATAGGATGAGCAAAGGAAAAATATCACTGTATTGGTATTCTCAAACAATTGGATTAAATAGAGGCTTGCAAGATATTTTTCTAGCATTTAATATTTTACCTATAAATAAATTTGAATTACATATTCGTGGTGCTGTAAATGAAGAAGTGAAATCTTCTCTGTTGGCTTTAATTACTAATCAATTGCAAGCAGATGCAGTTTACTTCCATGATCTTGTTGGTTTTGAAGAATTAGAGAATCGTAATAGAGAGCATGACATTGGTTTAGCATTGGAAACTGCGAATAATCTAAATAAAGAACTATGTATTTCAAATAAGTTACTTGATTATATTAGATGTGGACTAATGTGTATTGCTACTGATAATAAAGGGCATCGGTTTATTTTAGATAATTTTAAAAACATTAATTGTTTATATCCAAATGGTGATGTATCTGCGCTTACAAAAATTTTATTGAATTGTTTAAATAACCCTAATCAAATAGAGCAAGCTAAATTGTTAAGTAATAAATTAGCAATGGAAAAATTTTCATGGGAGATTGAGTCAAAGAATTGGAGTAAATCCATTAACGAAATTCTGAATTGAAAAGAGTACTAATTATTTCGCCACATTTTGTACCGGTCAATGCTGCTGATATGCATAGAGTGAGGCAAAGCTTAGCTTTCTATGAATCAAATGGGTGGAAAGCAGAAATAGTAATGGTTGATGAGAATTTTATTGAAGGTGTTCAGGATAAATTATTATTGGAAACAATTCCAAGGCATATAATTATACACAAAGTAAAAGCATGGAGTCCTCAAATAACACGAAAATTTGGTTTAGGAAATATCGCATTTAGAGCGATGTATAATTATTACAAATTTGTAAATGCATTATTGCAAAAAGAGAAATATGATTTAATTTTTTTCTCAACTACGGCTTTCCCTATTTGTGCATTGGGCAGACTTTGGCACAATAAGTTTCAAGTGCCTTATGTTATTGACATGCAAGACCCTTGGCGTTCTGATCATTATTTAGAATTGCCAAAATCAAAACGCCCACCTAAGTTTTGGTTGTCTTACCAAATTGATTCGTTTTTAGAAAAGTTTAGTATGAAGAAAGTAGGTGGTTTAATTTCTGTTTCAAAAACTTATTTAGAAGTGTTAAATAATCGATATAGTAATTTAAAAAATATACCTAAAGCAGTAATACCTTTTGCTGCAAATGAAATTGATATTTTAGTTGCGAACAAAAGTAAAATAAATAATTCTTTTTTTGACAAAAGTGATGGATACTTTCACATGACTTATGTAGGTAGAGGTGGATCTGATATGGAGAAATCAGGTAGGTTGATTTTATTGGCCTTTAAAAACGGATTAATTAAGTATCCTGATTTGTTTGCAAAGTTAAAACTTTATTTTATTGGCACCAGCTATGCTACAAATGAAAATGCCAACTTTACATTTATGCCAATAGCAAAAGATTTAAATGTGGAGAAGAATGTAATTGAAAGTACTCAAAGAATTTCCTATTTCGAAAGTTTGAATTTGCTAAATGACTCCAATATATTAATGGTTCCAGGATCTGATAATATAGGATATACTGCTTCTAAAATTTATAATTATGTTTGGCTTAGAAAGCCACTATTCACTGTATTTGAGACCAGTAGTAGTGTCAATAATTTTATGAAATCTGTAAATGCTGGCCTAGCTATTATGTTGGATCAAAATGAAAATGAAAACATTCAATTAATGACTGAATATATTTATTCTGCGATAAATGGTTCGCACCAGGAAACAAAAATTGATTGGGAACAATTTAATTTTTACACAGCTTCTTATCAAACCGAGAAGCAAACTGAACTATTTAATTTAGCTATTAAGAAATGAGTTTATATAGAGTTTTAAGATATATTTTGACTCATCCAATTTCGGGAAATGCAAAGTTTAAAAGTTTATATAGATTTTTTTATTGGCAATTGAGAAGTCTCGTTAGCAAAAAGGAAATTGTTTATAAGTTTACACCTAAATCTTTATTGATTGTTTCTAAAGGAATGACAGGTTCAACTGGTAATTACTATTGTGGTTTACATGAATATAAGGAAATGGGTTTTTTGTTACACTTAATTAGACCTGAAGATATTTTTGTAGACGTTGGAGCAAATATTGGTAGTTATACGCTATTGGCATCTGCACAAATCGGAGCAAAATCATTCGCTTTTGAGCCAGTTAGTAAAACCTACAGGCAGATGAGAAATAATATTGAGATTAATAATTTACAAGGTAGAGTGCTAACATTTAATATGGGAGTTTCTTCTAAATCTGGTGAATTATTTTTTTCAAATGGGAATGATACTTCAATGAATCATGTATTGAAAGAGGAAAATATTTTAGAATCTTCAGAAAAAGTAAAAGTAGAAACACTTGATAATATGCTTTCTGCAGTTAAACCAACTTTACTTAAAATAGATGTGGAAGGGTTTGAATCAGAAGTAATTTCAGGTGCAGAAGATTTATTAAATAAGCCTGAATTGAAAGCCATTATTATTGAATTGAATAGTTCTGGCAAACAATATGGTTATACTGATGAAGCTATTGATGAGAAATTAAAATCATTTGGCTTTAAATCCTATACTTATAATCCGTTTCAAAGGGAGATAAAAAGTATTAGTATAAATGAAAGTGATAATATCATTTACATTCGCGACATAGAGTTTGTTAAAGATAGAATTAAGTTAGCCGAAAAAATTAAGATTTTTAATTCAAGTTTTTAATTGAAAAGAGTTGCTTTTATAATTTCTCATCCAATTCAATATTATGTTCCTATTCTACAAGGATTAGGCAAGAGTGATTTAATTGAATTGAAAGTGTTTTATACTTGGGGTGAAGATTCAATTAAAAAGTTCGATCCAGGATTTAATAAATTTGTTGAATGGGATTTGCCTTTATTGGAAGGATACTTGAGTGAATTTTTATTAAACACTGCAGATGATAAAGGAACTCATCATTTTAATGGAATTAAGAATCCAACTATCATTTCAAAAATAGAAGAATTTAATCCTGATAAAATTGTGATTTTAGGATGGAGTTTTCACAGTCATTTGAAAGTGCTAAAGTACTTTAAAGGAAAGACGCCAATTTATTTCAGAGGAGATTCTCATCTGTTAAACGAAACAAATGCTTTAAAATCTTTTATTCGAAGTATATATTTGAGAAGAGTTTATAAGTATATTGATTTTGCTATTGCTGTAGGAACCAATAATAAAGCCTATTTCAGGAAGTTTGGACTAAAAGATTCTCAAATTTTATTTGCTGGTCATGCTGTTGACGAATCTAAATTTAGCGAAAATGATAGCCATATTAAGCTAGGCACATCCCAATTAAAAGAGGAATTAGGAATAAATAATGCTAATATTACTTTTATTTATTGCGGCAAATTTGAAAAGATAAAAAGATTGGATTTGCTAATGGGTGCATTTTTGAATATGAAAAATAAGGATACAAATTTGGTACTTATTGGTAATGGTGAAGAAGAAGGCAGATTGAAATCAATGGCAAATGGGAAAGTGAAATTTCTTGATTTCCAAAATCAGTCTATTATGCCGAGTGTTTATCGGATAGGTGATGTCTTTGTTTTGCCTTCGGAATCTGAAACTTGGGGCCTTGGGATTAATGAAGCGATGAATTGTGGCTTAGCAATAATTGCTAGTAATAAAGTTGGTTCAGCAATTGATTTAATTGATGAAGGAGGCAATGGATTCATTTTTAATTCTGGAAATCAACTTTCGTTGCAAGAAAAAATGGATTTAATTGCAAATGATAAATCAAAACTTGCAGTCTTTAAAAATCATTCAATTACTAAAATCACAAATTGGTCGATGCAGAATTTAATAAATAAATTAGAAACAATTTTGTCAAATTAAATGAAAGCGCAGTTTAATTTTAGGTATTTAATTTTATTTATACCATGGGCATTGTCTTCATTGTATGATGGCACACCTGTGTTGTCATATTTTATTGCATGGTTGGGGTCTATTTTAATTTTTTACCTTTCAATTTCTGGAAAAATTGCTTCTACACCAAGAGACTTGCCTTTAAAAAATCAGTTTATGCGCCCTTTGTTTTTGGTGCAGTTAATTTTTGCAGGTTACATGGCTATGTCAACAATATTCTTTTTTGTTGACACATTAGGTTATCATTATTTCACATTGCAACCATTTACATTTGTAAATATTCGTGAATTAGATTTAGTTGCTCAATGCCAAAGGTATTATGTATTAGGGCATGGTTCATACACTGCAGGTTTATTATTATTTACTCAGCCTTATGTTGAAAAGGAATGGAAATTAAATTGGAATCGTTCACTTTCCGCATTTTTTATACGGGCAACAATTGTAACTATCATTGCCTCCTTAATTTTTAATTTTGTTCCAGGCCTAGATCAGTTTGCAGTAAAATTTAGGGAGCTAAGTTATATCTCAAGTATTCTGGCATTTGTATTTGCAATCATAGAAAAAAACACATCAGAATTAGTCGTTGCAAGTTTCATTTTTGGAATGAATTTTTTGGCAGCAATTTTATCAGGCTGGAAGGAACCAATTATTGTTACAATTATAGTTTTAGGAGGATATCTCTATCCAATTTACAAGCGAACGGTATTGATAATGTTTATCCCCATTTTCATGGCAGTGGTTTTTATTCTTCCATCTTATAATGCATTGTATAGAGAGCAAGCATGGACAGGTGGTGTAGAAGATGAGCAAGCTGCACAATTGGCAATAGAAGCTATACAAACTGGAGAAGTAGATTTAGCATCAGCCAATTGGTTGTTTTTAACAGATCGACTTTCTGAAATTTCTATGTTTGTGGATTATGTTGATAAAGTGCCGAATCAAATAGATTATTATGGTTTGCAAATTTATAAGGATGCAATATTATTTTTAATACCTCGTGTTTTTTGGCCAGGCAAACCTGATGTTGAACAACATGTAATGGAACGAGTTTATCGCATTGGAATCACAAGTAGTTCGAATGATGTATCTGCTAAACCACCTTTAATAGTTGATGCATATTTAACTGGTGGCATATTTTATATTGCAATTTTGTTATTGGTTTTTGGTGCAATAACCTCATGGCTTTGTCATAAGTGTGAAGAATTATTTGGAGGTTATACAATTGGAACAGCTTGGGTTTATGCAGGAGTCTTTCAAATTTTATGGAGAGGAACCTGCATGGAGTTTTTATTCAATTCCGTATTTTGGGGGATCATCACCATGTATCTTATCTTTTATACAATGAGAAGGTTAAATCTTTTAGTGCCAATAAAAAACTAACTTGAAAATTTTACAAATTACACCTTCTTATAAACCAGCATTTATTTATGGCGGACCCATTGTTTCAATTGCTTCAATGTGTGAACAGCTTTCTATAAAATGCAATTTAACTGTATATAGTACGCTTGCGAATGGCCGCGATGAACTTGATTATAAAGCTGGAATTCCTCAATTAATCGATGGTGTAAAAGTGCTATTTTTTAGACGTCAAACAAAAGATCATAGTCATTTTTCAATTGGTTTGTTATTGGCAGTTTGGCATAATTGCAGAAAGTTTGATGTTGTTCATATTCATTCTTGGTGGAATACTGTAGCTGTTTTTTCCGCATTGATTTGTAAAATTCGAAACGTAAAATATGTTATTTCACCTCGTGGAATGTTTAGTAATTTTTCTATTCATAATAGCAATTCGTTTTTTAAAAGCTTAATTCAAAATATTTTCGGAAATAAATTACTATTCAATCAAAATTTTCATGCAACTGCTCTATCAGAAAAATTACAATTAGAAAATACATTAAAAAGTCCAAAAATATGGATTATACCAAATTTTGTTTTCTTACCAAAAGAAGATCATACCAAAAGAAAAGATAATACTGAGTTTAAAATGATTTTCCTTTCCAGGATTGACCCTAAAAAAGGTTTGGATTTATTAATAAATGCTTTAAGAGATTTACCAATTAATTTTCAATTACAAATTGTAGGAAATGGTGATTTAGAATATAAGAACCTTCTAAAATTGAAAATAAAAGAAAGCGAATTGGAGAATAGAATTGTTTGGCAAAATGCTGTTTATTCAAATGAAAAATATCAGTTGTTAAAAAATGCTGATTTATTTATTTTACCTTCTTTTGATGAGAATTTTGGGAATGTAGTAATAGAATCATTAGCAGTTGGAACACCTGTATTGCTTTCAAAAGAAGTTGGATTATCTGATGTGGTTTTGGAAAATGATTTGGGCTGGGTTTGTGAATTAAATTTTCATTCAATAAGAGAATCAATTATGAATGCTTATCAAAATTTAGAGAAAAGAGAAATGATTCGGAATAATGCTTCAGGCATTTTGAAAAGGATTTTTGATAATGTTAGTACAACTGAAAAGTATTTAAAAATGTATCAAGATATTATTGATGATGAGCGCTAAATTATCAGTTATTATTTTAACATTTAATGAGGAGCTGAATCTTCCTAAATGTCTAAACAGTATCAAAGATTTGAATGCTGAAGTTTTTGTTTTGGATTCAAATTCTACAGATAATACTAAAGATATTGCATTGAACTTTGGTGCCCAATTTTTCACTAATCCATTTGAAACACATGTGAAGCAATGGATGTATGCATTAGAAAAGTTGCCTATCCAATCAGAGTGGATTTTAGGAATTGACGCAGACCAAGAATTGATGCCTCAATTAGTTGAAGAGATTAATTTATTGTTAAACTCTACAAATGAAACTGCTGATGGATATTATATCAAAAGAAGAAATTATTTTTTAGGAATATGGATTAAGCATGGAGGATATTATCCTATTTACTTATTGAAGTTATTTAAGAAAAGTGCTGTCTTTCTTGATCCAGGCGAATTGATGGATCATCACTTTTATGTAAAAGGAAAAACACAAAATTTGAAGAATGACATCATCGAAAATAATTTAAAAGAAGATATTGGATTTTGGTCGAAGAAACATATTAAATATGCTGAATTACAAGCGACGGAAGAATTCTTTGATACTACTTCTTCAAAAGGTAATTTATTTGGAAGTAAAAATGAAAGAAAGCAAAAGTTAAAATCTTATTGGAATAGAATGCCATTATTTATTAGACCTGGGATGTATTTTTTTTATAGATATATTTTATTGTTTGGTTTCTTAGATGGAAGGGTTGGTTTGATTTTTCATTACCTTCAAGCCTATTGGTATCGAATGTTGGTTGATAGTATGATCTTAGAACTTAAACGAAAGAAAAATGTTTAAGAGATTAATTGCATCTGCAAGTCAACAATTTGTTGTTCGGTTTTTAATTCTTTTTGTAGCCTTTTATTATTTTAATTTATTCTTTATTGGAATAACTGGTGAAGGAGGTCTTTTTTATTCAAAATGGTTATCAGTTAATCTAAATTATATAGCTTGGCTAAGAGAATTTTTATTACATGCTTCAGCATTGGTCTTAAAATGCTTAGGATATGATACCATTATTTTCCCCTATCGACTTAAACTCGTTGGTGGAGTAAGTGTTGGCTTAGTATATTCTTGTTTAGCCTATGGAATACTTAGTTTCTTCTCAGCCTTTGTAATAGCATATCCGAAGCCAATTAAAAGCAAAATTTATATGCTCATCATAGGATTTATACTCATTAACCTTATTAATGTCTTGCGAATAGTATCTGTATTATTAGTTTATTCTTACTACAGTACAAGAGGTGGAATTTCAATTGATCATCATTTAATTTTTAATATCATAGCATATCTTTTCATTGCTTTAATGATTTGGATATGGCTAAACTTAAATACTAAATTCAGAAACTAATGTATATACTTGGACTCAATGCCTATCATGGAGATGCTTCAGCTTGCATATTTAAAGATGATATGCTCATTGCTGCTTCAGAAGAAGAAAGATTTCGAAGAATTAAACATTGGGCTGGGTTTCCTTCAGAAGCAATTAAGTTTTGTTTGGCTGAAGCAAAAATTAATCTTGAAGAGGTAGATTTTGTAACTCTTTCAAGAGATCCTTATGCAAATATTACTTTAAAGGCAATTCAAGCAATTAAGAACAGATTAAGTTTTTCAAACATAAAAGATAGAGTTGTTAATTTAAAGAAAGCAGCGTCTCTTGAAAATGAGTTTACGATTCATTTCCCAAATTCAAAACTTAATGCAAAAATTATTAACGTTGAACATCATCGTTCTCACTTAGCAAGTGCTTTTTTCGTTTCCCCATTTAGTGAATCTGCATTACTTTCTATTGATGGTTTTGGAGATTTTAGTTCAATGATGACTGGAGTAGGAAAAGCAAATCAATTCAAAGTTTTACAAGAGGTTAATTATCCACATTCAGCAGGTTTATTTTATACTTCAATTACGCAATACTTAGGCTTCCCTCATTATGGTGATGAATATAAAGTAATGGGTTTGGCTCCTTATGGCAAACCACTTTACACTGAAAAAATTATGGACATTATTCGATTCAAGAATAATGGATTATTTGAATTAAATTTAGATTATTTCGTTCATACTAAAACTGGGGTTAGGATGGCATGGGATGGTGGTATACCTCATATTGATAACATGTATTCTTCTAAGCTTATTGAGTTGCTTGGTCCAGTCCGTTTGCCATCAGATGAATTAACTCAATATCATAAAGACATTGCATCCTCTGTTCAAAAAGTCACTGAAGATTTATTTGCCTATGTACTTACAGCTTTATATGAGCAAACTAAATTAGAAAATGTTTGTATCGCTGGTGGAGTAGCACAGAATTCAGTAGCAAATGGAAAAATTAAAGATCGTACTCCGTTTAAGAATATTTATATACCACCTGCAGCTCATGATGCTGGAACATCTATCGGTTCTGCATTATTTCATTACCATCAAAATTTAAAATATCCTAGAACCCAAGTAGCAATGCATGGTTATTATGGAAGCAAGTTTAGTAATACAGAAATTCAAAAGGTTTTAGATGATAATAATATATCATATCAATTAGTTTCAGATGATGATTTGTTTGAGATTGTTTCAAATAAAATAATTGAAGGATGTGTGATTGGTTGGTTTCAAGGTCGTGCTGAGTTTGGACCTAGGGCATTAGGACATCGGTCTATATTAGCTGATCCGCGTAGAGAAGATGCAAAGGAAATTTTAAACTTAAAAATAAAAAGGAGAGAATCATTTAGACCATTTGCACCTTCAATTTTAAAAGAACACTCCACAGATTTTTTTGAACATGATGATGAAGTGCCTTTTATGGAAAGAGTTTTTAAAATAAAAGAAGAAAAAAGAAAATTAATACCGGCAGTTACACATGTTGATGGCACTGGTAGATTACAAACCGTTGATCAAAAAGTAGAGCCCAAATATTATGGGTTAATAAATTCGTTTTATCAAAAGACTAATATTCCAATATTATTAAATACTTCTTTCAATGAAAATGAACCAATTGTAAACACACCACAGGAGGCATTGAATTGCTATTTAAGAACAAAAATGGATATGTTAGTTTTAGAAAATTTTGTAATTGAAAGAAAATGAAAATTTCTATCATAACCGTAAGTTACAATAGTGAAAAAACAATAGAGCAAACTATACTTTCTGTTTTGGGACAGGATTATAACAATATTGAATTTATTATTATTGATGGAAATTCAACAGATAGCACTCAAAAAATTATTGAAAAATATAGATCTCAAATTTCAAAAGTAATTATTGAGAAAGACAATGGAATTTATGATGCAATGAATAAAGGAATTAAAATTGCAACTGGTGATGTAATAGGGATCTTAAATTCAGATGATGAATATTTTTCTAATAAGGCAGTAAGTGCAATTGTAAATAAATTTAAGCATGAAGAAATAGATGCTTTGTATGCTGATCTGGTTTATGTTCAAGAAGAAAATACAAGTAAAATTGTTCGATATTGGAAGTCAGGAAAATATAGTGAAGGAAAATTCATGTGGGGGTGGATGCCTCCTCACCCTACTTTCTATGTAAAGAAAACAATTTATGGTAAATTTGGTTTATATCATTCTGAAATGAAAAGTGCTGCTGATTACGAAATGATGTTAAGATTGATACATAAAAACAAAATTAAAATCGGATATTTGGAGGAAATAGTTGTCAAAATGAGGGTCGGTGGTATAAGTAATTCCTCCATACAAAACAGAATTAGAGCACATAGAGAAGATTACAAGGCATGGGAATTAAATAATTTAAAACCATATTTTTTTACATTATTTTTAAAACCACTATCAAAATTAACACAGTTCTTATTCAAATAAAAAATAAATTCTAAATCTATTAATTAACATTATGAAAAAAAGTTATCAAATTATTATTGCAGTTTTGATTATTTGTTTTGCATCAAATGCCAATTCACAAATCAAAACACCAGCACCAAGTCCAACTTCAACTGTTAAGCAAGCTTTTGGGTTAGGTGATTTAACAATATCTTATTCACGTCCATCTGCAAAAGGCAGAACAATTTATGGCGATGTAGTTCCATTTGATAAAATTTGGAGAACTGGTGCTAATGCTTCTTCGAAAATCACTTTCAGTGATGATGTAACTATTGAAGGAAATAAATTAGCAGCTGGTGAATATGCATTGTATACTATTCCTGGTAAAGCAGAGTGGACAATCATCTTTCACAAAAACACTAAACTTTGGGGTACTGGTGATCCAGGTGATTACAAAGAGGAAAATGATGCATTGAGAATTAAAGTAAAACCAAGTGCATTAACTTCAACTGTTGAAACATTTGAAATTTCAGTTTCTGATATCACAATGAATACTGCTGTAGTCAATATTGCTTGGGAGAAAACAAAAGCTTCATTCAAAGTGGGAACAGATGTAGATACCAAAATTATGGCATCAATTGAAAAGACATTTAATCCTAAACCAGAAGCAGGTTCTTATTTTTCAGCAGCTAGCTACTATTACGAAAGTGGTAAAGATTTAGCCAAAGCATTAGAATGGGTAAACAAAGCAACTGAAATAAACAAAGATGCATTTTGGATGGTTCATTTAAAAGCAAAGATTTTGAAGAAACAAAATAATTTCCCTGATGCTATAGCAGCAGCAAATCAATCAAAAGAAATGGCTAAAAAAGCTGGTAACGATGATTACGTTGCAATGAATGACAAACTTATTGCAGAGTGTTCTGCACCTGTAAATAAGAAAAAATAATTTTTCAGCTTAACAAAAAAAGGTCGCTTAATATAAGCGACCTTTTTTTATGCTTCATTTGTTTCTTTCGATAGGAAATCTTGGATGGTTAGAGAAATAATTACAACCAGTAAACATCCAATGACATTAAGCCATAAAAATGCCATCCAATCTTTTAAGAATATTCCAATTACCAATATTTCAGCAATAATTGCTGCCGAAAAAACAGCATTAGATTTTACCTTTTTAAAATAAAAGGCAACTATAAATATTCCTAAAATGGTACCATAAAATAAGGAGCCTAAAATATTAACAGCTTCTATAAGATTACCTAATTTGCTGGCAAAGAAGGCTGTTATCATTGCAAAAATTCCCCAGAATACTGTAAGCCACCTTGAAGCTAAATAGTAATGATGATCTGTGCCATCCATTTTGATCATTCTCTTATAAATATCAATAACTGAAGTGGATGAAAGTGCGTTTAGTCCAGAAGCAGTTGATCCCATTGCAGCAAGAAATATAATTGCAATTAATAGTCCAATGATGCCATGTGGTAAAAATGTAGTCACAAAATTCAAAAAGACATAATTACTATCATCTGTGTCTGCTAGTATGGAATTTTTTAACATTAATTTTTTCGATTCTTCTCGTAATTTTTTTCCTTCTTCATTTAATTTTAAAAATTCATTTTTCTTTTCAGCTATAATTTGAGAGTTATCTGAATTCAATGCAATAACCAATTCATTAGCTTTCATTTTTTTCTGAACTGAAATGGAATCATATTTAATTTCAAATTGATTATATTGTTGTGCATATTCAGATTGATGAATTCTATCTATCTCTACCTTATTGAAAAAAAGTGGGGTACCTTGAAATTGATAGAACACAAATAACAAAACACCGATAAGCAAAATCATATACTGCATTGGTATTTTTAGAATACCATTCATTATTAATCCTTGTCGACTTTCTTTCACGGATCCACCTGATAAATATCGACCCACTTGCGATTGATCTGTTCCAAAATATGATAAGGCTAGAAAAAATCCTCCAATTAAGCCTGACCAAATATTATATTTATTCTTTAAATCGAAATGGGTATCAATTGTATTCATCTTTCCCATTTCTGCACTCAACTTTATTGCTTTTGTAAATCCTAATCCAGCTGGAAGCATTTGTATAATGAGGTATCCAGCCAAGAACATACTTGCAATTATGATAAACATTTGCAAAAGGTGTGTATAAGAAACAGCCTTCGATCCTCCATATACTGTATAAATGATTACTAAAATGCCTATAATTAGCGTTGTATAAATAATAGAGATACCTAAAATAGTAGATAGAATTATTGAAGGTGCATAAATTGTAATTCCAGTTGATAAACCTCTCTGAATTAAAAATAAAATTGCAGTAAAAGCCCTAGTTTTTAGGTCGAATCTTTGTTCTAAAAATTCATAAGCTGTGTAAACTTTTAGTCTGTGAAAAATTGGTACAAATGTTATACACAACACTATCATAGCTAATGGCAGTCCAAAATAGAATTGTACAAAACGCATCCCATCACTAAACGCTTGTCCAGGTGCTGATAAAAAAGTAATAGCACTTGCTTGCGTAGCCATAACTGATAAACCAACATGGTACCATGGTAATGACCTGCCTGCTAACAAATAATTATCCATTGTTTGTTGGTTTCTACTTTTATAGATCCCATATAAAACAATACATAATAAGGTGCTAAATAATACAATCCAATCAATTGCAATCATAATGTTCAATAAGATTGATTTATTTGCCTTGACTAATTAAGTTTACGAATAAACGATATGCTCCAGGAACTCCTGCAGGTAATTCTCTGAAGAACGCTATGCCAGTATAAATGAAAGTACCCTTACCATATTTACAATATATTAAACTGCCTTCATTTGCTTTTTCATTGGGATCGTTGCAACTGAATATTGTTTCATATTTACTATCTATTTTTGTAACAAAGTACAATCCTCTTTCTTGAACCCAATGGTCAAAATCTTCTGCATTTATTTTATTGGGGTAATTTAAAATCGGATGTTCTTTTTTCAAGATTCTCATTTCTGCTTTTTCGTCAGTAACTCTATCTCTGCTTACTTCAAAAGGGTAGGGGCCAATTTCTGGAATTACGGTACTTAAAAAATTATTAGTGTTGTATTGAACAATTAAATTTCCACCATCATTTACATATTTCATCAATCTTGGATAATAGTATTTTAATTTTTCATTGGTATTGTATGCTCTGATACCTGCAACAATTGCATCAAATTCACTAAGGTTATAACTAGCCAATTGCTCATCACTTAACTCTGTAACTTCATATCCAATTTGTCTTAAGCAATTAGCTACTTGATCTCCTGCTCCATTGATATAGCCAATCTTTTTGCCCTTTGTTAGCAATTCAACTTTTTCTAGTTTGACTTCAGTTTTTTGAATTAATGTTTGAGTTGGGATATGATCATATTGTATTCTTTGCAACCCAAATGACAATTTTTTATTATTGATCTCAATTACTGGATGAACAACAATAGTTTTATTTTGAATAGAATTCGTTGACCGAACTTTAAATGTGATTGTTTGTTCATCTCCCACTTTTAATAATTCGAAGGAGATTTTTTGTGGTTCAATTTCCCATCCATCTGGCAATGCAATTGCTACTTCTCCTTTTGATTTTTCAGCATTTGAATGTATCGTGAAGGAAACATTTTTAAATTCTTTTGAATTAAATAATACATTTTTAGAAAGTGCATTTATGCTTACTTCTGGTAATACTTCTGTTTGTCTATAAAGCTCTCCTTTAACAGGGTCGGTCCATTTATAGGAGATGCCTTTTTCAATCAAAAACATATGATTATTAATAGTTAATTTTACAATGCCACTAACGGTGAAAGTATTTTCGGGCTTGCCAATCATTCTTTGGTCACTAACTTTATACATATCAATGGTATGTGCTTGGTCAAGCCAATAAGGATTGCTGTACTTAATTCCATTAGGTACACTTATGTTTTTTGAATAATTATATGTGACGTTGTTGTTTAAATTAATTGTGCAAGTGGTATCAAAATTAAAAAATTGAAATCCTTTAATTTCTATTTTTGCATCTGATCTATTTATAGCTTGTAAAGTTATTTTTGCATTATTATTATTTGACAATGCAAATTGGTCGGAATTAATTTCTAAATGCAAACCAGCGCAAGCAATAATTAATTCTTGTACTTCTTTTTGTTTTTGCAATTTCCAATAACCATCTTTTAAATTTTCTAATTCATCATAAAGTAAAATCAATGTATTAATTGATAAGTATGATTTTTGAGGGCTGTAATTTTTTATTAGATCATTGCACAACTTTTGAATATTTTTCGAATCAGAAAGTCTATTCCAACTAAAATCTATGCTATCAAAAATTGAAATTTTTACAGAATCACCTTTTATAAATTTAAAAGTTTCAATCGAAGAACCTCTTTGCATTGGAACTCCAAAACCTTGGCTTCTATGCTGACTTCTACTCAACGAAGCTATCTCTCCATACCCTTTTCCTAGTAATGTGTTGTATTTTCCAATATCAAGTTTAAAGAAATCCTTTCCATCGCTTTGTGGTCTTCCTCCAAAATTAAAACCATTCCATAATAGTCTCTTTGCTTTCCATGTAGAAACATATTTGAGTTGTTCAGTAAATCGAGTTGGGTCAGCAGCTGCATCCATTGCTTGCTCAGCTAATAATGCTGAAGCAGTATGGTGCCCATGTCCACCACTACCATCAGTAGGGAATCTTGTTATGATAATATCTGGACGAAAATTTCTAATTGCCCAAACAACATCTGCTAGAATACTATCTCGATTCCAAATTGAAAAAGTTTCATCTGGGTTTTTGGAAAATCCAAAATCATTAGCTCTCGTGAAAAATTGTTCAGCACCATCAATTCTTCTAGCTGCTAATAATTCTTGAGTTCTAATAATTCCTAATAATTCCGATTGTTCATTACCTATTAAGTTTTGACCACCATCTCCACGTGTTAAAGAAAGATAGCCAGTTCTAACTTTCATTTCTTTTGCTAAATAGGATAAAAGGCGTGTGTTCTCATCATCAGGATGAGCGGCAATATAAAGCACTGACCCGACTATATTTAATTTTTCAATGCCAAGTTGTATATCTGATGAAGAATATGTTTTATAAAACTGCCCAAAAGTTTGAGATGAAAAATATAAAAAAAATAATGTTAGAATTAATGGTAATCGAAAAATTTTCATAACTATTCTGATCGTAAAAATTAATAATTTAAATTTAAATTGATTTCTAAGATGACGATTAATATTCAGAATTGAAAGTAGTAAACAGGATATTACAAAAAAATGCTCCAGTACAGAGTATGGAGCATTTAATTTAGTATAGAGTATGGGGTTATTTTCTTCGAATTACCTTATTACTGGTGTTCATTTTTTTAGTTCCAAATTTAATAAAGGCTCCAACTTCAAGCCCTATTTGACTTGAATAATTAAGTGGATGATCAAGTTCCATTGCAGTGTTTGGATTTATTTCTGCATCCATATCATCTAAACCTGGACTAAACCATTGTGCCATGTAATAAGCCTTTGCTTTAAATCCGATCATTCCTAAAGTAAAATTAGCTTGTACAAATGGGGTATTTCCAATTGTTAAATCTGCATAGTTTACTTTTGCTATTGAGTCAGTTTTGGTAGCTATTCCGAGGGTTCCAAAATCAAAACTTAATCCAACTATTAAATCCATCATCCCTGAATTTATTATAGTGTAGCCTCCGGCAATAGATAGAGTACTATTGTTTAATTTAAATTCTCTGAATTTAACACCAGCCTCAGCTCTTCCACTTGAGTTGCGTGTAAGAAATGAAAGTTCATAACTCAAACCTGTTTCTGAGTTTACTCCCCCATAAAATAAAGAGTAACCTGAATGAAAACTTAGTCCAGTTAATTTTTTTGTTAAAGCTACAGAACCTCCAGTACCTGTTCTTGAAGTGTTATAATTTAATATAAATTGATCAAGTCTATCAAATTTCAAAACACTTGCGCCTACACCTCCCCCTAAATAGGTATATGATTTTTGTGCTTGTACGATTAGCGGAAAAAATAAAATAATGAATAAAAACTTCTTCATAAGATTATGGTTTCAGATAACCTTCATCAATTAATTGTTCTGCCATTTTTTTCCCATTTCGACCTTTAATGTAAAGTACTTTATAAGGCTCATAAAATGTAAATTCTCCTTGAGCTCCAGAAATTCTAAATTTTCCAATTTCTTTATCTTGGTTATCAAATAATTTTCCACCAAAATTTTGCAATTGAACTGCTTTGTTATTTTCGTTTTTATTATATTTCTTTTCATCAAATGCAGTTGTTTTAATTGCTTTAGGTACTTCTGAAATATAGTATCCATAAGCCGCTCCATCTTTTTTGATAAAGTACTTGCCCATTATCCAACCACTAGTTGTGCCACCATTTTCGTTTATAAATGTTATCGACTCTCCTGTGTATTCTTTGCTTTGAGCATTGATGTTTTGATTTATAGTTGCAATCAAAATCATCATTAAAAAATATATTTTTTTCATTTGAATTAATTTTAAATGAAGAAGCTACCTCGAAAGGTAGCTCTTCAAATTTATTAGTATTAGTTAATTTGAATTTTTTTCAACCATAGATTTTTTTCTTTCTTATCCATTCCAACAGCAATAATGTGATTATCATCAACTTTTATAATTCCTCCATCAAGTTGACCGAAATTAAATTCATCATTGAAATCAACAGGATCCGTTGCATTTCCATCCATTGTAATAGTCATACCAGATAAACCAAATCTTTTTCCATTATACTTTTTACCTGGTGTATTATAGAATGAAACTAATTTATTTTCTTTGGTTAGATAAGTATTTAATTTTCCAGGATCAAGTGGTTTTTCTGCTTTTAAATGACCTGAATAAGTTCTCTTATACATATCTCTATCAATTTGAACTAACCAATCTAACTCTACATTTGAGGTGAATTTATAAACTACAGCATCTAAGTAAGAGTAATCAGTATAGTAGTTGAAGGTTGTGTAAGTTGTTGTTCCAATAGTCGATTTAGTAACAGTTGTTCTCCAATATTTAACAAACATTTCAGCGGTTAAAAAGAAGCTGCCATCAGGAAGAAAGTAAAAATCAGTTAATGAAAAGCTACCACCTTTTTTATTAAAACCAGGATTTCCTTTTCTCAATTTTTTCATGATGTCTTTTTCATAATCATAAGTATTGATAGCAGTTTGTTCCATTTTTTGCATATCATACTTCATGATAAATAAACCAATATATGGGTTACTTACTTTTACAGTTTTATTGCCTGTTGGCCTTTTAGGCATTTTTGATTTCGAATTGGCAGCTGCATATTCTCCAGCCAATACAAGGTTATTCCCATTCGCTTCCATTTGCACACCCGCAATTTTAAATCCAGTAGGCAATTGTAAAATAGAACGCCCTTCTTCTTTACCATCCATAGACAATTTAAACAAATAATAATCTTTTGGAATTTTCAAGTCAAATAATTTAACCTCTTGTAATTCTATACCCACCATAAAAATTTTATTGTTAAAGAACATTAAGTTCTCTAACCCAAATTCTCTTTTCCCCAATAAATTCAAATCATTTTGTGAAATAACTTCTAATGTTGAAGGGTTTATTTTGTAATATTTTACGATATCTAAACCTTTTGTTTTTTTGTCTTTACCTTTTAATTCAGTTTGAACCATTGCAATTAATTCATTTCCTGCTCTTATGATTCTATAATTACCAAATTCTTTTTCTGGACAAATTTCAATATCCTGAACTTCTAAAATTTTATTATTGTTATCAAATTTGATGATTTGTATCATCATCATGTCTGTTTTTCCTTCTTCATCAATCCATGAAGTGTATCCAATTTTAAAATCAGCGTAGAAAATTTTTGGTTTGACAGCATGTTTAGTTCCTAATGTAACATAGTCACCATTAACTACATTCAAATTTGGGTCTATAGCCATTTCATATCTTTCCCAAGTTCTCTTTTCGCCTTTTTCTTTTTTAGCTTTTTTACTTTCAAAATATACTAATGCACCATTTGTATTGGCACTATAAATTGCACCTAAAGGTTCGTTTTTTCTTTGATCTTTAGTAAGCTCAATTTGCTTATCAGAAACTTGTTTTTGTGCCATAGATCCCGCAGCAAACGAGAGCAATGTGGCGAATAGCAATATCTTTTTCATTTTTTTTGATTTTAAACTAAGTGGGTATTTGTTTTATATATTATTTGTTAATAATAATTTTTTGTTCTTTAATTGCATCTTTCTGTTTCACTTTCATAATGTAAATTCCATTACTTAAGTCTGAAACATCAATAGAACTTGACATTAATGAGGTGTTTGACTTCGATATTAATTCGCCTTTGATTGAATAAATTTCAATTTCTGCATTTGCGCTTGATGGTAAAAGTATATTGATTTTATCAGAAGCGGGATTTGGGAAAATTTTAACATTTAATTTTGAAAATGAAGGCGTATTAAATCCAACAGCATTACCTGCAGCATTCATACGGTCGCTTAAGTAAAATGTTTTTGTTACTCCAAAATCTGTTGAGTATTGAAATTCAGAAGTAATTAAATTATCATTGTTGTAAACTGTTGAGTCTTTTGAAGTAATTTCATAAACACCTTGTAAATAAGCCTCCGTGATTTCTTCAGTTAAATAACCTGCACTATTATAAATAAATCGATCTCTTGCTGTAGGAGTGTTACCTGCATCAGTTCTAATTGTTTCTGTTAATTTATTATTTGCGTCAAATGTATTCGTTGATTTTAAATAAAATTGGTAAATATTTGAGTTAGTATTCCAATTTGAATCAATAGATGAAATATTATTTCCTGTACCGTCATACGTGAAATTTGTTTTTGAACTATGTACCCATGCTGCTGGATTAACATTGGTTGACCATTCATCTTCAATTTGTGTGGTAAGTTTGTTTTGTCCGTTATAGCTTAAAATTGTTCTTGAGCTTGGATCAAATACTGTTGCAAATGGATCACTTTTTTCTTCTGTCAAAACATTAATTAAATTCCCATTCGCATCATAACTAAATGTCACTCTAGTTAAAGATAAGAGTGTACCTGCGAAATTAAATTTCAATTCATAGCCAATTAATAAATTATTTGCATAGCTGTAATCAACCACAGCAATAAATTGGTTGCCTTGATACAATTTAACTTGACTTGGCGTTTTGTCTGGGTTTAGAACGTATTTCTGGATATTGTCAATTTCCCAAAGGCTTGTGCTTAAATCATATTGCTCATAGATCAATGAATCTAATGCGTATGGGTATTTTAAGCTTCCGAAAAATTGGGCTTTAGAATTATTCGTTACGAATAATAAGCTTGCAATAAAGAATAGTTTTGTAAAAATTTTCATAATAGTTTTGTTTAGGTTATATAATTAGGTTTTAATTTTTTCTTAATAAATGCTCCCGTTTCCGGGAGCATTTTCCACTTAATTAAACCCTATGAAGCATACTATTGTACACTTCATGGTATTCAAGCTAAATGGAATTAAATAATATAATTACTGAACGTTTTGCTGTGTAAAGATAGATTTGAGCAATAGAGTAAACATGCCCATGAAAGGGTATTTTTAGAATACGTGTTAGTACGGATAAGGTGTTCTAGAAAATAGAGTTAATCTACCAAATCATGTTCGTAGGCATATTTAATAAGCCCCACAATGCTTTTGGTATTTGTTTTTCTGAATATATTTTTCCGATGGGTTTCTACTGTTCTTTCACTTATAAACAGTTCTTCTGCAATTTTTAAATTGCTGTATTCTTTGGCTATGAGCTTCAAGATTTCTTTTTCCCTAATGGTTAAAGTTATCTCTTCAATTTTATTTTTATTAATAGGCTCAGTCATTGCTCGCATCATTTCAGTAGTAACATCATCACTGAAATATATCCCGCCAGATGCAATTTTTGTTAATGCATCAACTAGTTCTTTCTTACCTGTATTCTTTAGAATATAACCTGAAACACCTGCATCAACCATTTCTCTGATTGTTTGTTTTTCACAAAACATAGATAATGCTAATATTTTTATAGCAGGATATTGTTCTTTTACAGTTTTGGCAAGCTCTGTACCTGGCATCTCTGGCATACTGATATCAGTAAGCATAATATCTATACTATGCTTACCTAAAAGATTCAATGCTTCTTGTCCTCTTGTTGCCTCTGCCTTAATTGTAAACTGGTCTTCACCAATAAGGAGCGCTTTGATACCATCAATCAACATTTGATGATCATCTACAATCAATAGATTAATCTTTTGCATAAGAGAGCCTTTGGGATAAGTTCTCTCAAATATATTATTCTGCTTTCAAATAAAAAAACTATTGTGAATTCTTATAATGATCCAGTAAGCTGTTTTAAACTTAGCTCAGCTAATTTAGTCTGGTATAAAGCATTTACATATCGAGTAGTAGCGTCGATATAATTTTGTTGTGCCTCTCTTAATTGAATTGAAGCGATTCCACCTAACCTGTATTTTTCTATACTAATTGTTAAATTTTGTTTAGCAATTTCTTTATTCTCTCTCTCTCGATCTATTAATTTTAAATTTGTTGAGTAAGCACTGTATAAGATAGCTAATTCTGATTCTATCCTTTTCTCTGTTTGTGCCAAAAAGTAATTTGCATTCTCATTTTCAATTCTTGCATTTTTCTCCTTTTTGCTTTGTGCCAATCCATTAAACAAATTAATGTTTGCAGTAACACCATAATTAAAACCAAGATTTCGGTTACTGGAGAATATACTAGCTTCCGAAATTTGATTTGAGTAATTATACCCGGAATTAAATTTGATTGTTGGATACCTGCCTGCTTTTATTTCTTTAATATTTAAATTGGATATTCTCTTCTGACTCAATGCTATCAGTACTTCTGGGCTTTCTTTCTTTATTTTATCTTCTAAATCTTGATAAACTAAATTATTACTTATTTGAATGGTATCAGTTAATTCGAAATTGCTTTGTGTATCACGCAATAACAATTCGTTCAATTTGATTTTATATTGTGTTAATATATTTTCTTCATTTCTTAAATTACTCAAATCGGTATTGTAATCAACCTTTGCATTCAATAAATCTAACTTTGAACCAGCTCCTACCGCAAATTTATCTTCAAATATCTGAACTCTTTTTTGTGAAATTTCCAATGCGTCATTCAATGATGCAATTTGTTGCTTTTCAGAAACAATAGCAAAATAAGTCATGGTAATTTCTAACATCTTAGTCTGCACTGTATATTTAATATTTGCCTCTCCTAAAACCTCATACTCTTTAATCTTATCGTAACTAGCAAACATTTTGAAGCCATCAAATAATGTCCAATTAAGTTGAATTCCCGCACTACTATTGGTAGTTTGTGCTCCATTTCTTTCATTAATTCCTCCCGAAAGAAATTCTTGTCGTGTGTCATTAACACTTTTTGAATAAGCTGCTACACCATCAATAGTTGGTAATAATTGCGCCTTTCCAATTTGTTTATTAGTTTGACTTATCTCTAAATTATTTTTAGCAATTTGAATAGAATAGTTGTTTTCTAATCCAATTTGTATAACATCATTTAAACTTAACTTTTCTAAAGTTTGAGCAAAAGTTGAATGATAAATTAAACACAATACAATTATCCTAGCGATTTTAATTTTCATTTTGATGTGTATTATTTCTTGACAAATAAGAATAAATAGAAGGAATAACATATAGGGTTAATACTAGGGAGAATAAGGTTCCTCCAATAATTACTATCCCCATACTCATTCTGCTTTTGGACGCTGCACCCAATGCCAATGCTATTGGCAAAGCACCTAATGCAATTGCTAAGCTAGTCATCAGAATTGGTCGCAACCTTGCAGCCGATGCTTCTCTAATAGCTTCTTGTACATCCATTCCCTTTTCTTTTAATTGATTTGCAAATTCAACAATTAATATTCCATTTTTAGTTACTAATCCTATCAGCATAATGATACCTATCTGACTAAAAATATTAATTGTTTGTCCAAATGCCCAAAGGGATAATACAGCACCTGCCAATGCTAATGGAACAGTGAGCATAATTATTAATGGGTCTATGAAACTTTCAAATTGAGCTGATAAAATCAGATAAATTAATAGCAATGAAAGTATAAATGCGAATAGAATATTTGATGAACTTTCTGCAAAATCTCTTGATGATCCTGTGAGTGAAGTACTAAAACTTTCATCTAATTCGGATTTTGCAATTTTATTCATTTCATTAATGCCATCGCCAATGGTCTTACCTGGTGCTAATCCTGCTGAAACTGTTGCAGATAAAAATCTATTGAAATGATATAATTGTGGTGGACTACTTTTTTCAGTGACTTCAATTAAATTATCTAGTTGAATTAGTTCACCAGAATTATTTCTTACAAAAATGGATGTCAAATCTAAGGGTTCATCCCTATTCACTCTATCAAACTGTCCAACTACTGAATATTGTTTCCCATTCATATTGAAATATCCAAATCTTTGTCCACTTAAAGCTAACTGAAGAGTTTGTGCAATATCTAAAACAGATACGCCTAAACTTTTTGCTTTATTTCTATCAATTGAAATTGACAACTCTGGTTTGTTGAATTTTAAATCTACATCATAAATAGTGAAAGTGGGGTTCTGAGAAACTTTCTCTAAGAATTTAGGCAGCTGCTCTTGTAGTTTTTCAAAATTCTGTGCTTGTAAAACATATTGTACAGGTAGTCCACCTCTTCTACCTCCTGATGATATAGTCTGTTGTTGTATAACAAAAGACTTTGCTTCTGGAAATGATTTGGTATTCTTGGTTAATAAATTTGCAATATCATTTTGTGATCTTTTTCTTTCAGTAGGTTCATTTAATTTTAATCTAACAAAACCAGTATTGGCAGCACCCGACCCTTGGAAGCCAGGAGACGTAACTGTTAGACCTATTTTTTTCTCAGGAATAGAATCATTTAATAATTGCGTCAGTTTTAAAATAAAAAAATCAGTGTATTCAAATGACGCACCTTCAGGAGCTGTAACTTGAATTTGTAATGCACTTCGATCATCAATTGGTGCAAGTTCTGATTGTAATAAACCACCGAAGAAATAAATCATAATAAAACTTATTCCAATAATTGCTAATGCAACCCATCTTCTCTTTAAGAATTTCTCTAAAGAATTTTTATAGAAAGCTACCATTGCAACAAAAAATGGTTCAGACATTACGTAGAATTTACTTTTCTTCTGTCCTTTTTTCATCAATTTTGCGTTCAACATTGGTGTTAAGGTTAAAGAAACAAATGCTGAAATTAAAACGGCAGATGCTATAACAATTCCAAATTCTCTGAACAACCTACCCACAAAACCTTCAAGAAAAATAATTGGTAAGAAAACAGCAGCTAATGTTATAGAGATAGCAATAACTGCAACAAATATTTCATTTGTACCTTTAATTGCAGCATCCATTGGACTTAAGCCCTCTTCTAATTTTTTGTAAATATTTTCCGTGACGACAATCCCATCATCTACCACCAGGCCAGTTGCTAAAACTATTGCAAGCAATGTCAATACATTTATTGAAAATCCGAAAAGGTACATAATGAAAAAAGTACCTATCAATGAAACAGGGATATCTATTAATGGTCTGAAAGCAATACTCCAATCGCGGAAAAATAAATAGATAATTAATATAACAAGAATGATTGAAAGACCTAAAGTTTCAACTACTTCTGTAATTGATTGACGTATAAAAATGGTATTGTCTAATGCAATATTTAATTTGTAATCTTTAGGTAATTCCTTTTCTAATTGAGCATATCGCTTATAAAATTCTTTAGCAATATCTAAATAATTTGCACCTGGTTGAGGTACCAATCCCATTCCAATCATTGGCACACCCGACTCTCTTAAAATTGTTTCTTCATTCTCAGGGCCTAATGTTGCAAAGCCAATATCTTTCAAACGAATAATTATTTCCCCAGTATTTTTTATAGTTAAATTATTAAATTCTTCTTCCGTTGATAAATTTCCAGAAGTATTAACGGTAAGTTCAGTTGTATTCCCAGCAATTTTCCCTGATGGTAAATCAACATTCTCTTTATCTAACGCAAGCTTAACATCAAGTGGGGTTAATTGATAGGAAGAAAGTTTCGCTGGGTCAAGCCATAAACGCATTGCATATTTTTTTTGCCCCCAAATTTGAATACTACTTACCCCTGGTATTGTTTGAAGTTTTTGCGAGATTACATTCTCTGCATAATCACTTACTTCTAATTGAGTACGTGAATCACTTTGTATAGTCATTGCAACTATAGCATCTGAGTTCGCATCTGCTTTGGAAACTATCGGTAAACCATCAATATCCTTAGGCAATGACCTTACTGCTTGTGAAACTTTATCTCTTACATCATTTGCAGCTTCATCAATATTTCTGTCTAAATTAAATTCTACAGTAATTACACTCGATCCTTGATTACTTGCTGATGAAACATTTTTTATTCCATCTATACTATTGATGATTTTTTCTAATGGCTCTGTAATTTGTGATTCAATAATGTCGGCATTTGCTCCTGGATAGTTTGTTCTTACTGAGACAACAGGTGGGTCAATAGATGGAAATTCTCTAACGCCTAATAATTTAAATGCGATTATTCCAAATAATAAAATTACCAAATTCATAACAATAGTTAGAACAGGTTTTTTTATACTGGTAGTTGATAAATTCATGAAAGTATTTTTAGAAATTTATTGTTGACGTAATTTTAATAGGGAACCATTTTTTATTGACATGATTCCTGATGTCACCAAGGTGTCTCCTACCATTAATCCTTTGGTAACCTGTATCGTTTTAGCAGTGCGAATGCCAGTTTCAATTATTACTTCTTGAGCCAATCCATTTTTTACTATAAATACTTTTTTTCCTTTTAATATTGGAATCACTGCTTCATTTGGAATTAAAATTGCATTTTTTATTTCTTTCAAATTCAAAGCAACTTCAGCAAAAGTACCTGCTACTAAATGAGCGTTATTTTTCGCTTTTGCCCTAACCAACAATGTTCTTGTGCTCTCATTAATTTGAGGTTCAATTGCATAAACATCTGCCTTAAATAAACTATCAATCCCGCCAACTGTAAATTGTATGGTTGGTTTTTTTTGAAGCATGCCTGCATATTTTTCAGGGATTGAAAAAGTAATCTTGATGATATCATCTTTTATCAATTTGGCAATTTGAGTAGTAGTATTTACATAATCTCCCTCTGAAACAAATCTCAATCCAATCTTTCCACTAAATGGTGCTTTAATTTCTGTTTTAGATAGCTGAGCTTTTATTAATGAAGCATCAGCTTTTAAACTTTCGTAAGTAGTTGCAACCGATTCATATTCTTCTTGACTTATTGCTTCTTTCTGTAATAATATTCTTTGACGATATTCTTGAGCTTTCGCTTGCTTTAATTTTGTTTTTAAACTTTCATATTGAGCTTTTAATTCTTCATCATTAATTTTAATAAGTAATGCACCTGCATTTACCGAACTACCTTCTTTAAATCCGATTCTGATAATTTTTCCTTGAATTTCTGATTTAATATCTATTGCTTCATCAGCTTGGATGGTGCCATTTATACTAATACTGGAATTGATTGTTGTATCATCGATAACTTTATAAAAGATACTTGATGCAGCAATAGGCATAGTTTTTTTTTCAGAACCCTGTTTATTCGGTTTAAAAATGGCATTACCAATAAAATAAAGTGCCACGGCTGTAATTAATAAATAAAGGAGATGTATTCTTTTCATAAGATAATTTAACAGAGCAAAGATAGTATTCTTAACTATTTACCTAAACATAAAAAGACTGGCATGGTTTGTGAAATTGTTTATTTAACCTATCTAGAATAAACCATTTTAGATTTAATTAGTCTATCAATTCAAGAAAAAGCAAAATGGATAGAAGATCATTTATAACTAATGTTGCTGAAACCCTTGTAGATAATGAAGGTTCATCAATAAAAAATACTGGACTTCAATACGCTAATAAGCGAATTCCAGTTTTCAATCCAAGCAAAACAAACTTAAATCCATATACGGGTTCCTGGAATTTTGACGTAGCAGCCCATTTATTAAGGCGTACTTTAATTGGGCCAACAAAAATGGACATAAACTGGTCATTAGCCCAAGGTTTGGATAATACCATCAACCAACTTTTTGCAATTTCAAGTAACCCGGCACCTCCATTAAATGTAAATGCAACTGATACTGCCGTGCCAGTTGGTTCCACTTGGATTAATGCAACATTCGACCCATTGTTTAATTCCTCACGTACACAATCTTTAAAAGCATGGTGGATAGGCGAATTGTTAAAGCCTTCGATATCTATACGTGAACGAATGTTGTTGATGTTACATAATCATTTTGTAACTGGAACCAAGGATGTAAATGATGCGCGACTTTCCTATCTGTACATAGATTTATTAAGATCGTTTGCAACTGGTAATTTTAAAGAACTTGCAAAAAGAATTACTGTTGATCCAGCAATGTTAATTTACCTAAATGGAACTACGAATACTGCAAGTAGCCCAAATGAAAATTACGCTCGTGAACTGCAAGAATTATTTACAATAGGAAAAGGCCCTGAAATTTCACAAGGGAATTATACTTATTATACTGAAGTGGATGTTCAAATTGCAGCAAAAGCATTGACAGGTTGGAGAGTTGATAGACAAACTTTGAGTGCTTATTTTACAAGCAACCGCCATGATAATTCTAGCAAACAATTTTCTTCAGCATATGCCAATGCAGTAATAGCTGGTAATGGTGATCAAGAGTATAAAGATGTGGTTAATTTAATTTTTTCTCAAGATCAAACAGCATTGTTTATTTGTCGAAAGTTGTATAGATATTTTGTTTACTATGTAATTGATGCAAACACGGAAACGAACATAATTCAACCAATGGCAACATTGTTAAGAAATTCAGACTTTGATTTGTCCGTTCCTTTGAAAGTATTATTGAAAAGTGAACACTTTTTTGATGTAGCAAGTGTTGGATGCATGATTAAAAATCCAACAGAGCACATGGTTGGTCTATGCAAACAATTTGCTGTTTTGTTTCCTGATGCAACTAATTTAACAACACAATATTTATTGTGGCAAATAATTGGTACGCAATTGAAAAATTGTCAAATGGATATAGGCGATCCACCTAACGTTGCAGGCTGGCCTGCATATTACCAAGAGCCTCAGTTTTATGAAAACTGGATCAACTCTGATACAATAGCAAAACGAACACAGTTTTCTGATACTATGATTGATGTTGGATTTAAGAAGAATGGAAAAACAATCATTGTGGACGTTATTGCATTTGCAAACTTAGTTTCAGACCCAAGTGATTCAACTATTTTGATTAATGAATTTGCTCAAATACTTTTTCCAATTCCAATTACTGAAAATCAAAAACTTGACTTGCAAGAAATTTTAATACCAGGTTTGCCAGCATATGAATGGGCAATTGAATGGAACAATTATATAGCAAACCCAACACAAGCAAATATCGACATAGTAAGTGCACGTTTAAAATCATTGCTGAAATTTATGATGGCAATGGCAGAATATCACCTTTCTTAATTTAAAAGATATGGATCGTCGCAAGTTTTTAAAAGGCTCAATACCAGTATCGGCAGGTATTCTAGCGCTTAATGGAATATCAATTCGCTCATTAGCAAATTCTTCTTTATTGAATTTAATAGCAAGCTCAAGTGCAAATGACCGAGTGCTTGTAATCATTCAATTGAATGGTGGAAATGATGGATTAAATACTGTAATACCATTAGATCAATACACTAACTTAAGTGCAGCAAGAAGCAATATTTTAATTGATGAAACCAAAGTGCTTCCATTAGTTCCTGAAACTGGGTTGCATCCATCAATGGTTGAAATGCAACAACTTTTTATAAATGGGAAATTAAATGTTGTACAAAATGTTGGATATGATAGTCCAAATTTTTCTCATTTTAGATCGACTGATATTTGGCTTACTGCATCAGATTCAAATCAAACATTAACATCCGGATGGCTCGGAAGATATTTAGATACTCAATATCCTAATTTTCCAACTGGTTATCCAAATACCCAAAGCCCCGACCCTCCGGCATTGCAAATAGGTTCAAGTTTAAGTTTAGCACTATTAGGACCTACCAGCAGTATGGGTATGGCTATTACCAATCCTACTTCTTTTTATCAATTAATTTCAGGTGGAGTTGATGTAGCTCCAAATACTCCGGCAGGACATGAATTAACATTTATTAGACAAGTTACTTCTCAAACACAATTGTATGCAAATGTGATAACTGCTGCTGCAACAAGTGCTACAAATATTTCTACTTTGTATCCTACAGCAGGTACTAATTCTTTAGCAGATCAATTGAAAATTGTAGCACAACTAATTGCTGGTGGTTTGCAAACAAAAATTTATATGGTTAGCATGGGTGGCTTCGATACACATGATGAACAAATAGATTCATCAGGTACTACTGATAAAGGAACTCATGCTAATTTATTGGGACAATTGTCGACAGCAATAAATGCTTTTCAAGATGACATCAAACTTTTAGGAATACAAGACCGAGTAGTTGGTATGACATTTTCTGAATTCGGAAGAAGAATAAAATCAAATGCAAGCTTTGGAACTGATCATGGTGCAGCAGCTCCCTTATTTGTTTTCGGAACATCAGTGAATCCAACTATTATAGGAGCTAATCCGGTTATCAGTGCCTCAGTCACACAAAGTGATAGTCTGCCTATGGTTTATGATTTTAGATCTGTTTATGCTTCTCTTTTAAAAGATTGGCTAGGCATTTCTGACTCACAATTAACTGCTATTCTTTTACGCTCATTTCCAACTTTGCCAATTATTAAATCTGGTCTAGGACTTGATGAAGAGGCTAAAAAAATTGATTTAAAATTGTCAAATTATCCGAATCCTTTTAGTGCTGAAACATATGTGAATTATTTTTCTCCTGGAGGATTTCAACAACTTAGTTTAATATCTATTGATGGTAGAATTAATCATGTTTTGTTTGATGGAGAATTTCCACAAGGAGAAAGGAAAGTGCTATTGAATTTATCACATCTAAGTCAGGGTAATTATATCTTATTATTAAATACTAGCAAGGTTCAATCATCAATCAATATTCAAAAAGAATAAGTCTATTTGCATCTAAATAGTATTAATATTTAAATGAAATGAATTAAGTAAACACTTTTTTATTATACTTGTTATTTAATTCAAGAAATGAAGAAGCCAATTTTACTATTTACTGCTATTGTTATGAGTGCTATCGCCAATGCTGCATCACTTAAGGTTGATTATAATTTATCTTTTGAAGAATCTCAAGGACATTATGTTGATGTCGAAATGACTATTTCGAAAAATAGCAAAGAAGAGTTAGATGTGAAAATGCCTGTTTGGGCTCCCGGCTCTTATTTAGTGCGTGAGTTTGCCAGAAATGTAGAAGGGTTTTCTGCTCGCACAGAGAATAATACATTATTGAATTTTTCAAAAACAAACAAAAATACTTGGACAATAAAAACAAATAAAGCAAGCACAATCATTGTTAAATATAGGGTGTATGCTTTTGAGTTAACAGTGCGTACAAGTTTTGTAGATGATTCACATGCTTATTTAAACGGCACTTCTATTTTTATGTATGTTGATGGCTTTAAAAATGCTTCGTCTGAAATCAAAATAAAACCAAATAATAACTGGTCTAAAATTTCATGCAGCTTGCCAATTAAATCAGGAAATGTATTTCATTTATTTGCTGAGAATTATGATATTTTAGGAGATTCGCCAATTGAAATTGGAAATCAAGAAATTATTGAGTTTAATGCTGCTGGGGTTGAGCATCAGGTTGCAATGGTAGGTGTTGGAAATTATGATAAAGAAAAAATAAAAAAGGATTTTTCAAAAATAGTAGAAGAAGAAACAAAAATATTTGCTAAACATCCTTGTAAAAGTTATGTGTTTATTGTACATAATGTTAATAGTGGTGGTGGCGGATTGGAACATTTGAATTCTACAACCGTTCAAGTTCAACGCAACGCCTATTCAACTGAATCAACCTATAATTCATTTCTAAGTTTAATCGCACATGAATATTTTCATTTATGGAATGTGAAAAGACTTCGTCCTGTTGCACTTGGTCCTTTTGATTATGACAATGAAAATTATACGCGAATGTTATGGGTGGCAGAAGGGTTTACTGCATTTTATGATAATTGGATGATAAGAAGGTCAGGTTTCCATACTCATGAAAAATATTTAGAAGTAATAGCAAATGAAATTTCAGCACTTACAAATTTGCAAGGTGCAAAAGTACAATCATTGAGTGAATCAAGTTATGATGCTTGGATTAAGTACTATAGAAGAAATGAAAACTCAAATAACTCTCAAGTTTCTTATTATGATAAAGGAAGTGTGGTAGCAAATATGTTGAATTTATTAATTCTTCAGCATTCTGCGGGCAAAGAAAATTTAGATAATTTAATGAAACATCTGTATACCGAATATTATGAAAATAAAGGAAGAGGTTATACTGATGAAGAATTTAAATTAGCTGCTGAAAAATATACGGGTATTAATTTAACTGATTTTTATGCACAATATATAGATGGCACTAAACCTATTAATTTTGAAGAAGTATTTAAAGTAGCAGGTATAAAGCTTACTGATTTAAATGCAAGCAAAACAGATGTATATTTTGGAGTTACTAGTACAAACACAAATGGCAAAGTGGTTGTAACTGCTGTTGCTTATTCATCTTCCGCTTACAAAGGAGGAATAAATGTGAATGATGAAATTCTTGCCATCGATAATTTCAGAACGGATGACATTAGCAAAGCATTAGCAAATAAAAAAGTTGCTGATGTAATTAATGTTTTAGTAAATAGAGATGGGATGATTAAAACACTTTCTGTAAAGTTAGAAAAAAGCAATCAAGTCAAATACAAATTGGAAAAGGTGGAAAAACCTACTGCAGAACAAGAAGCAATTTATAAAGGTTGGTTATATTAATTTTTGTGAATTTTATCCCAGCGCTTTAATTGCCATTCCATTGTAGCTGTGCAAACTATTTCTCCAGATATGTTGGTTGCAGTTAATTCGAATTTTTCTAGTAATGTAGGCGACTCAGTTAACTGGCTTTTGAATTTATTAATCAATTCTTCTGATAATTCATATCTCACCTGAACAGCCGTTTTTGCTTGTTGATGGTAATCCATATGAAGCGTTTTCATAATCAGTCTATATTTACTAGGATCCAATCGGCTGATAAGCAATAAGCCACAACTGTATTCACAGACAGTGCCTAGGGCACAAGCGTGCATCCCTTTTAAATGGTTTTGGTTTTTACGAATCAAAGGCAAAAAGGTAGTAATAGAATTATTAGTAATAGAGGTTACTTTTATTTTATGCGGTGCATTAAAGGGGATTACTCTATGTAAAACTATATTGAATATCCATAACCAAAAAGTAGAGACCTTTGCTTTGTTGACTAAAATGTTAAGTTGATTATTCATTGATTTTTTCAAATATTTTTTATTTTTTCTAAAGCATTGTTTGATTCTTTAATTAAATTTTCTGTAATAGTATTTATTGATTGTATGGAATCAATTAATTCAACTGATTTTCCTGCGCACCATAAATTATCATAGCTGCCGGGCTTTACAGAGTTTGCTAATTTCTTCATACCCCGTATTTGTGTTAACATTTTAAAATATTTACGAGTTGTGCGATTTTTATTTAATAATTTTTCAAACCAATTTTGTTTGTATCCAATTTTCTTCGCATATGCTGTATTGATGATGGTACATGGTGTTCCTGAAATTCTTTCACTCAAAACAATGTCATCCATTTTGGCATCAACAACTGCATTTTTATATTCATCATTTACGCCAGCCTCTACACTAGCAATAAACCTTGTACCAACTGAAACCCCTTGCGCACCTAGTACTAATGCTGAAATTATTCCTTCTCCGGTTGCTATTCCTCCAGCAGCAATTATCGGTTTATTTTGAAAATGCTGTCTAAGTGAAGGAACTAAAACCTGTAGCGGATTAGGACCTGCATGTCCACCTGCTCCCTGACCAACTGCAATAAATCCATCGCAATTTAGATCATTACATTTTATAGCATGTTCAATATTCGTTACATCACAATATACTTTGGCGCCATATTGATGAGCTTCTTCAATTACTTGCTTTGGTGATCCGAGTGATGTGATAAAAAAATCAACCTTATTATCTATACAAATTTTCAAATGTTTCTCATAAAGTGGATTCGACCTTTGAACAATAATATTTACTCCAAAATTACCCTTTAGTTCAGGATTGGATTTTTGAAATTGTTTAAGTCTCTTAATTATTTCATCCAATTCACCTTCTTGTCTAAAATTCAAAGAGGGGAATACTCCCATCATTCCATTGCGCATTGCAGCTTGAATCATGGCTTCATTGCTAACTAAAAACATAGGGGCCATGATTATAGGGAGACTGATTTTATTTTGTTCGGTAAATTCGTTTTTAAGCTTTAAATCTTGCATAATATAAATATAAGACTATATTTGTACTATATACCATATTAGTATATTGTTTTTTATTTTATTAACTTTAAAGTTAAAATAATTAGGAAGGAAATCAAGCTAACCGAATTAATTTGTAAATTAAGAGCAGATAATATTTTTATGCAGTTAACCAGAGTATTTGATTTATTGCCATTTCTGAAAATGTATTATCCTGAAAAGGATTTGTTTTCAGTAAAAGTAAATGGACATTGGATTCATTATTCTACAGAAACTTTTACCGTTGCTGTTGATGATGTAAGTCTTGGGCTATTGAAATTGGGTGTGATGAAGGATGATAAAATTGCAAACATGTCATCAAATAGACCTGAATGGAATATTATTGATTTTGCTATCATGCAAATTGGTGCAGTTCATGTTCCAATGTATCCTACTTTATCTGAACAGGATATAGTTTATATATTAAATGATTCTGAAGCTAAAATTTTATTTGTAGCTGATAAAGAAATATATGCAAAAGTGGAAAGGGTTAGATCTCAAATCCCTTCCCTTAAACAAATTTATTCTTACGATACAATTGAAGGTGTAGATAATTGGAATCAGTTAAGAGATTTAGGCGACCGAGAAGATTTAGAAAAAATAAAATCATTTTCAGCTGCTGTGAAACCAGATGATTTATTAACGCTGATTTACACTTCAGGCACAACCGGAAACCCAAAGGGAGTAATGCTTACACATGATAATTTGGTGAGTAATTTCAAAGCGTCCAATCCACTATTACCAGTTAATGCAAAGATTGCTTTGAGCTTCTTGCCACTCTCACACATATTCGAAAGAATGGTTGTGTATATGTATTTGAGTAAAGGAGTGGGTGTATATTATGCTGAATCACTAGAAAAAATAGGCGATAATTTGAAGGAAGTGAAACCTCATATGTTTACAACAGTTCCTCGTTTATTGGAAAAAGTATATGATAAAATTGTTGCCAAAGGTTCTGAACAAAAAGGAATAAAAAAAGCATTGTTTTTTTGGGCTTTGGAATTGGGATTGAGATACGAATATAAAAAAGCAAATGGGTATTGGTATGAGTTTCAATTATGGATTGCAAATAGATTAATTTTTTCTAAGTGGAGAGCTGCATTGGGAGGAAATATTTTGGCTGCGGCTTCTGGAGGAGCAGCTCTACAGGAAAGGCTTGCAAGAGTTTTTTGGGCAGCAGGAATTCCAGTCTTACAAGGTTATGGTTTAACTGAAACTTCACCAGTAGTATGTGTAAATGGTTTAGAACCCGACTTGCATTATTTTGGTACAGCTGGTCCAACCATTCCAGGTGTTCAAATTAAGATTGCCGATGATGGTGAAATTTTAGTAAAAGGTCCAAATGTTATGAAGGGATATTATAAAAAACCTGATGCAACTGCTGAATCTATTGATCTTGAGGGTTGGTTTCATACAGGAGATATAGGAACATTAATTGATGGAAGATATCTTAAAATTACTGATCGAAAGAAAGAAATTTTTAAAACTGCTGGTGGAAAATATATTGCTCCAGGTGCAATGGAGAATAAATTCAAAGAATCGAAATTCATAGAACAAATACTTATTGTAGGTGAAAATGAAAGATTCCCAGCCGCATTAATTGTGCCCTCATTTCAATATTTAAAAGAGTGGTGTAGTATTAAAGGTATTGATTATAGCAATAATGCAGACATGATTTGTGATCAACGTGTGAAGGATAGGATATTTAAAGAGGTCACATTTTATAATCAAGAGTATGGTACTTGGGAACAAGTAAAAAAAATTGAGCTATTGCCTCGTGAATTTTCAATTGATGAAGGGGAAATGACTCCTAAATTAAGTCTTAAAAGAAAAGTAATCATTGAAAAAAACAAATCGCTTTTAAATCGAATTTACGATTATAATAAACAAGAGGAATAATCAAAATGAGACGAATAAATAAAGTTACTGTGTTGGGCTCAGGTGTAATGGGATCAAGAATTGCATGCCATTTTGCGAATGTAGGAGTTGAAGTTTTGCTTTTAGATATTGTGCCAAAAGAATTAACTGATTTTGAAAAGGCAAAAGGTATAAATACTGATTCAAAATTATTTAGAAATAGAATTGTCAATGAAGCATTGCAACAAACTTATAAAGCTAACCCCGCTTCACTTTATCGTAAAGATTTTGCAAAAAGAATTACAACAGGAAACTTTGATGATGACATATCAAAAATTGCTAATTCAGATTGGGTGATTGAAGTAGTTGTAGAAAATCTAAATATAAAAAAACAATTATTTGAAAAGGTAGAACAGTATAGAAAACCTGGAACATTAATAACTTCCAACACCTCAGGAATACCAATACACTTAATGACTGAAGGCAGAAGTGATGATTTTAAAAAGCATTTTTGTGGGACTCATTTTTTTAATCCTCCAAGGTATTTAAAATTATTAGAAATTATACCCACTGATCAAACTTCAATAGATGTGGTAGATTTCCTAATGCACTATGGCGATTTATATTTAGGGAAAAGTACGGTTTTATGTAAAGACACTCCAGCATTTATTGCAAATAGAATTGGTGTTTACTCCATCATGTCTCTTTTTCATTTAGTAAATGAAATGGATTTATCAGTTGATGAAGTTGATAAATATACAGGTCCAATTTTAGGTCGACCAAAATCAGCAACCTTCAGAACCACTGATGTTGTTGGCTTAGATACTTTAACAAAAGTTGCAAAAGGTTTGGTTGATAATTTACCCAATGATGAAGCCAAAGATGTTTTCCAGCTACCTGAATTCATTCAAAAAATGGAAACAAATAATTGGTTAGGTGATAAAACCAAGCAAGGCTTTTATAAGAAGTCAAAAAATGAAAAAGGAGAAACGGAAATACTTTCCTTAAATCTTAAAACATTAGCATACGAACCTAAGCAAAAAGTAAAGTCTAATACTTTGGATGCTATGAAAAATGTGGAAGATGTGAAAGAAAGAATGCGAATTTTTGCTTCAGGTACTGATAGAGCTGCTGATTTTTTTAGGAAATCTTTCTACGGTTTATTTAACTACTGTTCAAATAGAATTCCAGAAATCGCTGATGAATTGTACAGAGTGGATGCAGCGTTGCGAGCAGGATTTGGTTGGGAACTCGGTCCCTTCGAAACATGGGATGCATTGGGGTTGAAAAACACAGTCGCCGCTATGGAAAAGTTAGGTCACAAACCTGCAAAATGGATTTATGATTTAATCGATTCCGGTGCAACTTCCTTTTATAAAATTGAAAATGGAGTTCCTCAATATTATGATATTAACAGTAAATCTTATCGTAAAATTCCTGGCTACGACTCATTTATTATTTTAAATAATATACGTGAGAATAAAATAGTTTGGGAAAATTCAGGAGTAAGTATTTTTGATTTAGGTGACGGAATTTTGAATTGTGAATTTCATACAAAAATGAATTCAATTGGAGGGGAAGTACTTTTAGGGATTAATAAAGCTATTGATTTGGCTGAAAAAGATTTTCGTGGATTAGTTGTAGGAAACCAAGGAACAAATTTTTCTGCGGGTGCAAACATTGCAATGATTTTTATGATGGCTGCCGAACAAGAATATGATGAAGTTGATTTTGCAATTCGACAATTTCAAAAAACCATGATGCGAGTTCGTTATTCATCCATACCAGTAGTGGCAGCACCTCATCATTTAACTTTAGGAGGAAGTTGTGAGCTTTGTTTACATGCTGATTTTGTTCAGGCAAATGCTGAATCTTATATCGGATTAGTAGAGTTTGGTGTTGGCTTAATACCTGGCGGTGGAGGTACTAAAGAGTTTGCTGTGCGTGCTTCTGATGCATATCGTGATGGAGATTATGAATTGAATACTTTAAAAGAAAAGTTTTTGACAATTGGAATGGCTAAAGTTTCAACTTCGGGTTATGAAGCAGAAGATTTGGGTTATTTGCAAAAAGGAAAATATGCAATTAGTTTGAATGAAAGCAGACTAATAGCTGATGCGAAAAACAAAGCAATTGAAATAGCTGAAGCTGGCTATACTAAACCAGTGGAACGAAATGACATCAGAGTTTTAGGAAGGCAAGGTTTAGGTATGGTTTATATTGGCGCTAATACAATGGCAAGTGGACATTATATTTCAGAGCATGATAAAAAAATATCGGAAAAATTGGGATATGTTTTGTGTGGTGGTGATTTATCAGAACCAACTTTAGTATCAGAACAATATTTACTTGATTTAGAAAGGGAAGCTTTTCTTTCATTGTGTGCAGAAAGAAAAACATTAGAAAGATTACAAGCCATTTTAAAAGGTGGGAAACCTTTAAGAAATTAATTTAGAGAATTTTCTCTTTGAAAAATAAATAAAATTAAATGGAAGCATATATTATAGCTGGTTATCGTTCGGCGGTTGGAAAAGCTACAAAAGGGAAACTTAGATTTTATCGACCAGATGATTTGGCAGCAGATGTTATTGAAAAACTGATGAGTGACTTCCCTCAATTAGACAAAGAGCGTGTGAATGATGTGATAGTTGGGAATGCTACACCCGAAGCTGAGCAGGGATTAAATATTGGCCGAATGATTTCTTTAATTGGTTTAAAGACTGATAAAGTTCCAGGCATGACAGTGAATAGGTATTGTGCCTCAGGTTTAGAAACTATTGCAATTGCAGTTGCAAAAATAAAAGCAGGAATGGCTGATTGTATTATTGCCGGTGGTGTGGAAAGTATGTCACCAATTCCTTTTGGTGGATGGAAAATCACACCTAATTATGAACTCGCCAAAACAAACCCTGACTATTATTGGGGAATGGGTTTAACTGCTGAAGCTGTGGCAAGAGAATACCAAATTTCACGAGAAGATCAAGATGAGTTTTCTTTTCATTCACATAGAAAAGCAATCGCTGCAATAAAAGATGGGAAATTTAAGAATGAAATAGTACCTATCCATGTCGAAGAAGTTTTTGTAGATGAAAATCGAAAGAAAAAAACAAGAGAATATATTTTTGATACAGATGAAGGGCCAAGAGCAGATACCGATATTCAGAAACTTGCATTACTTAAACCAGTGTTTGATGCTAAAGGTTCAGTAACAGCTGGTAACTCTTCGCAAACATCTGATGGTGCCGCATTTGTATTAATAGTTTCTGAAAAAATGTTGAAGGAATTAAATGTAGAACCAGTTGCAAGATTAATTTCCTATTCAGTTGCTGGTGTGCCTCCACGAATCATGGGAATTGGTCCGATAGAAGCAATTCCAATGGCATTAAAATCGGCAAATAAAAAATTAGAAGATATAGAACTGATAGAATTAAATGAAGCTTTTGCATCGCAATCATTAGCTATTATCAGAAAGTTAGGATTGAACCAAGAAATATTAAATGTAAATGGAGGGGCTATAGCATTAGGTCATCCACTTGGTTGCTCAGGTGCAAAATTATCAGTTCAATTATTTAATGAAATGAAATGCAGAGGAAATAAATTAGGAATGGTTACGATGTGTGTTGGTGCTGGACAAGGCGCTGCTGGAATTTTTGAATTGTACTAAATAAAAAATTAAGAGTTAGAAAAGCTCACATTAAAATATTATGGAAACAAAAAATGTAATTGCACACACTAAAGGAGGTGAATTTTTAATTAAAGAAACAGAAGCCCATTCTATTTTTATTCCAGAAGAATGGACGGAAGAACAACGCATGATTGCACAAACATGTGATGATTTTTTAAAAGCTGAAGTATATCCTAATTTAGATAGAATAGATAATCAAGAAGAAGGGTTAATGGAATCATTAATGGATAAAGCTGGAGAGCTAGGTTTGTTAGGTGTTTCAGTTCCCGAAGTTTATGGAGGATTTGGAAAGAATTTTAATTCATCCATGTTAGTAACAGAAAGAGTTGGAGCAGGACATTCATTTGCAGTAGCATTATCAGCACATACAGGAATTGGTACATTACCTATTTTGTATTATGGAAATGAAGCTCAGAAAAATAAATATATTCCAAAATTAGGAAGTGGAGAATGGAAAGCAGCCTATTGTTTGACCGAACCAAATTCAGGTTCAGATGCAAATTCAGGTAAAACAAAAGCAGTATTATCTGATGATGGGAAACACTATATTTTAAATGGACAAAAAATGTGGATCACTAATGGTGGTTTTGCAGATGTGTTCACTGTGTTCGCAAAAATTGATGATGACGAAAATTTAAGTGCATTCATTGTCGAAAAAGAATTTGGTGGCATTACTATGAATCCTGAAGAACATAAAATGGGAATCAAAGGTTCATCAACACGTCAAGTGTTTTTCAATGATTGTAAAGTGCCAGTTGAAAATTTATTATCTGAAAGACAGAATGGATTTAAAATTGCAGTAAACATTTTAAATATAGGTCGAATTAAATTAGCAGCTTCTGCATTAGGTGCATCAAAAGGAGTAATGAACCTTGCAGTAAATTATTCGAATGAAAGAATTCAATTTGGAATTCCTATTTCAAAGTATGGTGCTATTCGTTATAAGTTAGCAGAAATGGCAATGAAAATTTGGTGTGTGGAAGCAGCTACTTATCGTGCTGGTCAAAATATTGATGATGCATACGATGCATTAGTTGCGGAAGGAATGGATTCAGGGAAAGCAAAATTAAAAAGCACTGAACAGTATGCTGTTGAATGTGCAATTTTAAAAGTTTGGGGATCAGAAGCATTAGATT
This sequence comes from Sphingobacteriaceae bacterium, assembly GCA_965279595.1. Classification (GTDB taxonomy): domain Bacteria; phylum Bacteroidota; class Bacteroidia; order Sphingobacteriales; family Sphingobacteriaceae; genus CAIKLP01. The sequence goes on along the minus strand of OZ257246.1, from coordinate 435,922 downwards.
ATGTTGTTGATGAAGGTGTTCAGATATATGGTGGCATGGGCTATTCAGCAGAAGCGCCAATGGATCGTTGTTACCGAGATGCTCGTATCAATCGTATTTTTGAAGGCACTAATGAAATCAATAGATTATTGACTGTTGATATGATGTTGAAACGTGCGATGAAGGGCGAGTTGGATTTGATGACACCTGCCATGGCAGTTGCTAAGGAATTATTAGAAATTCCTGATTTCGGAGAAGAGGATGATAGTATGTTTGCAAAAGAAAAAAGGGCTTTAAAAAATATGAAGAAAGCAACGCTAATGGTGGCAGGTGCAGCAGTTCAAAAATACATGATGACATTAGCCAAAGAGCAAGAAGTATTAATGAATATTGCAGATATGGCTAGCTATGTATATATATGTGAAAGTGCCTTGTTAAGGGCTGAAAAGTTAGTAGGAATAAAAGGGAAAGAGGCAAGTGCATTGCATATTGATATGGCTACTGTTTATCTGCATGAAGCACTCGATAAAGTTTTAGTAGCTGGTAAAGAAGCTATAAATTCTTTTGCAGAAGGGGACGAACAAAGAATGATGTTGATGGGATTAAAAAGATTTACAAAAATTGAAGCAATGAATTTGAAAGAAGCGCGTCAACGCATTGCAAAAAAAGTAATTGAAGAAAATAAATATTGTTTCTAATATTTAAATGGCATCGTCATTTTAATTGACGATGCCATTCTATTTTGCCAAACCTTTTTTGTAGGCTGCTAAACATCGCTCTCTTGCTAATTTGTGATCAACAATGGGCGAAGGATAATTTAATTCTTGAAACTCAGGCACCCATTTTTTTATATATTTCAATTCAGGATCAAACTTCTTTGTTTGTTCATAAGGGTTAAATATTCTGAAATAAGGAGCAGCATCACAACCACTACCTGCAGCCCATTGCCAACCTCCATTATTAGAAGACAATTCAAAATCTAAAAGTTTTTTTGCGAAGTAAGCTTCGCCCCATTTCCAATCAATTAATAAATGTTTTGTTAAGAAACTTGCAACAACCATACGAATTCTGTTATGCATAAACCCTGTTGAATTTAGTTCACGCATTCCTGCATCAACAATCGGATAGCCTGTTTCTCCATTACACCATTTGTCAAATTCTTTTTCATTATTTCTCCATGGTATTCTTTCATACTCTGATTTAAATGCGCTACTTGACACATGAGGAAAGTTCCATAAAATTTGAAAATAAAAATCTCTCCAAATTAATTCATTTAACCAACTATCACTTTTCCCTAAAGCTTTCCTAGCCAATTCTCGAATACTTACTGTTCCAAAACGCAAATGCAAACTGATCTTCGAGGTGCCTTTGATACTAGGGATATCTCTATGTATTGCATAGTCTTTTAAAATACTTTCGAACTCAATTTTTGGAAATTCCAAATTGCTTTTAGAAAAACCCATTGATTGCAAACTTGGTATTTCTATTTGATTTAATACTTGAAAATGTTTATTGAAATTTTCAGAATATTTCTCAGTTGGATAACTTTTTAAATGAAATGCTTTAAGTGTTTTAAACCACTTATTTTTGTAAGGAGTGAATACAGTATATGGTAAACCATCATCTTTTACAACTTCTCTTTTTTCAAATATACATTGGTCTTTAAAAGTGAGAAGTTGACTTGATTTTTTATTTAAAATTTGCTGTATTCTTTTATCTCTATCTAATGCATAGGGTTCGTAATCATGATTAGTATAAACATTTTTTAATTCTACTTTTTTATCAATTATTTTTGGAATGATTTTTTCGAAAACATCATCAGGCCTAGCATAAAATACCCACAAGCTAACACCATTTTTTTTTAACTCTTCATTTAATTTTACGACTTCTTGATGAATAAAAGTTACCCTTGCATCGGTTTTGTCTTCCAATTCATTTAGAATATTTGGATCAAAAATAAATATGGGTTGAACATTTTTTTCGTTTTTTAATGCATGATATAAACCGGAATTATCATTTAAACGTAGATCTCTTCGGAACCAGAAAATGGAAAGGGTTTCATTCATAGGGTTACAATTCTATTTCAATTTTAAATTTAATTTTAGAATATTTTTTTTAATCCTTCTTCAAGGTTTTCATATTTAAAATGAAATCCTTCTTTTAGTATTTTATTAGCTGAAACTTTATTACTATTCAAAACTACTGTTGACATTTCGCCTAAAATAATTTTTAAAATAAAAGCGGGTACATTAGGCAAGAAAAATGGTCTATTCAAAACTTTAGCTAACACCTTTGAAAAAGTTTTATTGTTAACAGGGTTGGGACTAACAGCGTTGTAGCTACCTTTTAATTGTGAATGCTCAATAGCATGCAAATACATATTGCAGAGGTCTTCTTCATGTATCCAACTCATCCATTGTTTGCCACTTCCTAATGCTGTGCCAAATCCAAATTTAAAAGGAACTGCCATTTTTGCTAATGCACCACCATCTTTTGATAAGACTATTCCAGTTCGAAGTTTAACAACACGAATGTTAAGTTCATTTATTTTATCAACTGTATTTTCCCATTGCAAACAGCTTTCAGCTAAAAAGCCTTTCCCAACTTGCGATTCTTCTGTTAATAATTCGTCATTTCTATCTCCATAATATCCAATAGCTGAAGCAGAAATAAATGAATGTACCTGATGTTTTATTTTTGAAAGTGAATCAAATAATAATTGAGTGCTATTCACTCTACTATTAATTATTGATTTTTTTCTTTCTGATGTCCATCTTTTATCAGCTATGCCTTCGCCAGCCAAATGAATAATTATATCTACATTTTTTAATGAATTGGGATCGATGATGTTTTTTTCTACATCCCAAGTAAATGTTTTTACAGTTTTTGATTCATTGGCTTTTCTACTGAGTAGACTTACTTCATAACCTTTATTTAACAATAAGGCTGTCAGTTTTTTTCCAATAAGTCCAGTACCTCCAGTAATTAAAACCTTTTGCATAGTTATTTTTTAAAGAGAACGGATTAATGTACTTTTGGTTTTTAATTTGAATAAACAATTCTTAAATGAAATATACGAAACATATTTTCATCTGCACAAATCAACGTCCAGATGGAGCTGCAAAGAAAAGTTGTGGTGAAACCCAAGGAATGGAATTGATAAGTTCATTTAAAAAGTTAATTAAAGACAAAGGCTTAAATACAGAGGTTCGTGCACAGAAAACAGGCTGTTTAGATGCATGTGATTTTGGGCCAGCTTTAGTAATTTATCCTGAAGGAGTTTTTTATGGTAATGTACAATTAAGTGATGTAGAAGAAATCGTAAATAGCCATATTGAAAAAAATGAAATCGTAGAGCGTTTAAGAATTTTTTAACCAATTCTTAAACCATTTTTCATTCGAATATCAGTAGTTATTAATGAAACTTCATTTTCATTTACAGCTCCTAGAACTAAACATTCACTCATGAAATTTGCAATTTGTTTTTTAGGGAAATTAACAACTGCTACTATTTGTTTGCCAATTAATTCATCTGATTCATAAAGTTGAGTTAATTGTGCTGAACTTTTTTTGATACCAAATTCTCCAAAATCAATTGTCAATTGAAATGCAGGCTTTTTAGCGTTTGTAAATATTTCTGATGCAATAATAGTTCCAATTCGAAGTTCGATTTTTTCGAAATCATTCCATTGGATAAGATTTTCAGCATTATTCATATTTCACTTTATGTTCAAGCTCAATGGTTCAAATCCTTTTTGCTTAATGCTTATTATTCCTGTAACAGTTTCTCCAGGTTTAATTTCTCTTTTTGTTAAATCTTTGCTTCTTAGTTCATTTTTTAATTGAGAATTTCCATTTGAAGCCAAAAATAAATTTCCGAAGGCAAGAATAGGACCGAGTCCATAGCCAATTGGGAATGAAGCAACGCTTGCTCCATTGGTTGTAGTTAGTTTAATAGGTGTAATTGCTAAGTATAATAAATAAGGTAAAACAGGTTGTTTAATTAATTTGCTTATTGAATCCGAATTCAATAATTCAATTTTATTTTCATTAGAAATAATATCGAAATCTCTACCAATTAATAAATTGTTTTTGCTATTATTCACTATTTTAATCGCAATAACTTTTATCTCATTTTTTTTCTCTTTTTTAGGATATTTTTTATTCCCTACTTCTGAAAGAACATCATACCTATAACTGAATTGAATTTGATTATACACTAATGGTTTGGAATAATCTAATAGTTCAGGTTCTATTGCATGGTAAGTTGATGCACATGAAGACATGAGTAGAATGAAACCAACGAAAAAATATAACTTCAACATAATTTTATTTAACAAAACGAATATATCTAAATTAAAGACATAAAAAAAGGTCAACCGTAAAGCTGACCTTTTTAATAATAAATTAGGATAAGTTATTCTTTAATTAATCTTAAAGTACTTGATCCATTATCAGTATTTACTTTCACAAAGTAAATACCTTTAGTGAAACCACTTACATCCATAGGGATTGAGTTTGCACCTGCTAATTTTCCATAATTTCTTGAAGCAATTAATCTACCATCAACAGCATAAACTGCAACAGTGATGTCGCTTTCATTTGTTAATGTAAATGAAATGTTTGCTTGGTTATTAGCTGGATTAGGAATTAATTTCATATCATCTGGTCCAGATAAAGTTTGAATACCAACTACGTTTGTTCCAATCTCTAAACCTGGTTTAAAACCATTTGTTACTGCTTCTGCAATAGTTGTTGTAGTTGCATTTTCTACAACTCCACTAGGGTTTAATACCATATTGATGATATGCATTTTTTCAGTTTTCCAATTTGCTGGCAACACATAAGTATAAGTATGTGTAGTTGCAACACCGCTATCAACATTTGCACCAAATGCATTTGCATAACCTTCAAATGAAGGACAAATGATACGAGCAACATGGTCATAAACCATTTTAGTAAAAGGAACTGGATTAGCTAATAATTCATATCCACCCATAACACCATTTGTTCCACCTGAATAAGCATTTGATTGGCTATAACCTGAACCTGTACCTTTTACACTATCTTCTGTTAATACACAAGTCATTTTGTAATCACCTGCAATAGCTTGATTAAATGTTGTAGTAACTGAAACTTTTAATTCTCTTGTAGTTGAATTATAAGTAGCGCCATTTTCTAAAAATGCAATTGGTGCAACTGCAACTTTATTTAAAAAGTCAGCTTCAATATCACTTGGGTCAATAATTTGATCACGACCCATAACCACACTTGGATAACCTGGGATCATTGCACTAATACCATCATCATACATTGTATAAGTCATTGGATCTGCATTATGAACTGCAATTCCTGCAAAATATCCATCATAGTTATGGCTCATTTTATCCATAAAAACTGCACCTCTTGGACACCATTGGCACCAGGTTCCAGTACCTTCTTCCGCAACAACAACTTTTCCCATAGCTGGGGTTACAGGGTTAATACTTGTAGTTTTTTCATTATCGGTTGAATCACCATCATTCATCACATTGTTAACATTCATTACTGTTACTTTCGCAACATTATTTCCTGCAGCTAATAAAATAGGTTGGTCAAAATTTACATCTAATGAAGCAAGAGAAATAACATTTACACTTGTTACATTCTTAATTTGTGTAGTGTTATTGTATTCTAATTTCAAATCAAAAGATGTGATTGGTGAAACACCTAAATTTCTTACAGTAGCTGATGCAATTTTACTTTGACCAGTTAATCCTGAAGGAGCACTCATGCTTGTTAATGCTGCATTTATATTTGGTAATGCATAAGGAGTGTAGGTATAAGAAACATCATCTACCCAAAATGAAGTATTTGCATTTGGTGGATAAATATCAATTGCCGAAACTTGGTTGATTGGATTGGTGAATGTTCCTTTTGAAACTGAATCAACAAAAACTTCCCAATGGTTTGCATTTAAATTAACTACAATTTTCAACTCAAACCATTGTCCTTGTGGATAAGTTGATGCTAATAAAGCAGCTGAAGTATTTCCAATAGTTAAGGTTTGATCAGCATTAAAATAAGTTTCCAATGTCCAAGTTTCACCCATCACAGCTGTTGCTTGAAAATTAAAATAACCAACCTTAGCAGCTGGCACTTTGAAATTTGCTTTGAATTCAAATGTTCCTGAAGTATAAACCCCTCCAAATGGAAGAACTACATCTGATGGTCCGCCTGTTGCTGAAGTGGAAGTAAAATAAATTGACTTCGTTCCGCTTTTAGCATCACTGTTTACCACGTTAACATCTTCAGATCCGCCATCAAGGTTACTCCAAGTTGTCCAATTTGGTGATTGTGGTCCTAACGTAGCACCAACGTTATAACTTTCAAAGTTATCAGTGAAAGTTTGTGCTTGCCCATAAAAATTGGCAATTAAAAGTGCACTTAATAGAGTAATTGTTTTCTTCATATCTTAAGATTTATTGATAATTAAATTTGTGTTTGTAGCTTAAAGCTATAAATTTTTATCGAAATCTTAAAAATATGTATGAGACTGTTTCTGCAATCAGTCTTCAAACCCTTTATTCTACAGTTTTATAGGGTTTTTTAATGAAACTTTTGTGAGATTTTTGGCCATTCCCTTAAATATGAAAAGGTGAAACGGCCACATTGCAAACCAATAAATTCTTCCCCAAAGTCCATTAGGTCTAAAAGTTGCAGTCTGAATTAAAACTTTAATATTGTTTTTTTCAACTACCTTAAATTCAAGCCAGGCCTCACCTGGTAATTTCATTTCTGCATATAAAAGTAGTCTTCTATTTTTTTTATCTGCTAAAAGGACTCTCCAAAAATCTAAGGCATCACCAGCTGTTAAATCTATATTGCTTCGTCTACCTCTTCTTGAACCAACCCCGCCAACAATTTTATCAAAAAATCCTCTTAAGTTCCAAATCCAATCCCAATAATACCAACCAGTTTCTCCACCAATTTTCCAAACTGCATTAGTTACTTTTTCAATATCATTTTGAAATATTTGACGAACTTTATAATGTAAAGTTCCGTTGATTGGAACTTTTACTTGATCCATAAAATCAGTAGCAAGTAAACCCTTATTTAATGCATCTTTCCAACTAGATACAATTGAATTTTGTTCTATTTTTTCAAATGCTAATTGGAGTGCATTTTCATAACTTATTGTTGTAAATGGTACTACTTGTTTGATGCTATCATCTTTGCAAATTACTTCATTTTTCATGCTATCAACTAAACTCTGTGCAAGTGAATAGCTAGTTGATGTTACGAAGTATAACCAGTAGGATGAAATACGAGGTGATAGAAATGGAATAATTAGTATGCGACGCTTCAAACCTCTATTTTCTGCATACTTTAAAATCATGTCTTTATATGTAAGCACAGTTGGTCCACCAATATCAAAGATTTTATTGTAAGCTTTTGGATTAGCAATTACTCCTTCTAAATAATGTAATACATCTCTAATTGCAATAGGTTGACATTTAGTTAATAGCCAGCGAGGAGCAGTCATGATTGGTAGTTTTTCTGCCAAATCTCTTATGATTTCAAATGAAGCACTTCCTGAGCCTATGATAATAGCTGCTCTTAATATGCATGTATTAATTCCACTTTCTCGTAAAATATTTTCAACATTTAATCTAGAGGATAAGTGAGTAGAAAGATGATGATCATTTACTATTCCACCTAAATAAATAAGTTGTTTTACATTGGTCGTTTTTATTCTATGAATAAAATTTATGGCAGATTGATTTTCTAAATCATAAAATCCCATGCCTGATACACCCATAGAATGCACCAAATAGTAGGCAATTTCAATATCATTTGGAATATTATCTAAGCTTTTTAAATCGAGTAAGTCGCCTTGTATAATTTGGACTTTATTTCCGAAATTGCTTTTTTCTAAAAATCTTCTCGGATCTCTAACCAAACAAACAACATCATGACCTTTCTCAATTAAAATGGGCAAAAGTCTAGTGCCTATATATCCATTAGCTCCGGTAAGTAAGATTTTCACAAGGAAAAATTATTTATTTGAGGTCTAAATTTAGTTGTATCAACAACAGCTTTTAATTCATTTAACAAACTATATAATCCAAAATTCGTTCGGTTCACATAGATAAAATGTTTTACTCCTCTTGCTTGTTTAAATTCAGGCATGGTACTAATTGATTCTGCAAATTGGTATAAATCTTGAATAAATTGATCATTGCCAAAATCAAAATGTTCTTCTAAATAAGGCGCAGCAAATAAACGAATCATTTTAGTGTACCATTGATGGTAAAAGTCAACTTGTTGTGGGCTGTCTTTTTCCAATATCATTTCTAATTTTCTAAAACATTCAATAGATTTAGCCTTATTAGCCAATGTTTCTTTAACGGTAAGAGCAAAGAATGGAAAATAAAAATCATCAGGTAATTCTTTTACGCATCCAAAATCAATCACTGCCAATTGTTCATTTTCTGTAATCAAAAAATTTCCAGGATGTGGATCCGCATGCACAGATTTTAATACATGTTCTTGGTAATTATAGAAATCCCAAAGTGCTTGCCCAATTTTATTTCTAAGTTCTTGACTCGGCTTTGTTGCTAAGAATTCTTTTAAATGTTTTCCTTCAATCCAATCCATGGTAATTACCCTTGAACTTGAATATTCTGGATAATATTTTGGGAAAATTAAATTACTTAAATCTTTACATGCTTCTGAAAATTCTTGCGAACGTTTTACTTCTAAAACATAATCTGTTTCTTCAAGCATTTTTTGTTCTACTTCATTCATATAAATGGATAGTTCCTTTTGCGACATCCCCAATAATCTAAATGCAAAAGGTTTTACCAATTTTAAATCAGAAGAAATGCTTTCTGCTACGCCAGGATATTGAATTTTGATAGCAAGATTTTTGCCATTTAATTTTGCTTTATGTACTTGACCTATTGATGCAGCATTACTTGATTGCATTTCAAAACTGTCAAATATTTGTGATGGTGATTTGCCGAAATTTTTAGTGAATGTGCGAACAATTAAAGGACCTGAAAGCGGAGGTGCGTTATATTGAGATTGAGAAAATTTATCTGAATATGCTTTGGGTAAAATGCTTTTATCCATGCTCAACATTTGAGCTACTTTTAAAGCACTACCCTTTAATTCTGATAAAGAAGAATAGATATCATTTGCATTGTCAGCATTTAATTCTGTTCTATCTGTATCTTGATTGAATAGTTTTTTACTGTAATGTTTAATGTAATTACCGCCAACCTTAATTCCAGTTTTAATGAATTTCGCAGATCGTTCTACTTTACCAGTTGCTATGCTATCCTGTTCTTTCATAAATTTGAATTAATCAATATTTATTAAGAACCATTAAAACATACAAAAGTTTAAAATCCTTAACTCTTTTTTAATGGAGAATTTCTATAAAGGAATTTTCCATATTCAATGATGCTGTCAAGTGGCGATTGTGCCATTAAATCAAAAGTGATGTTTACTCCTTTTTCGATTGCTTCATCAGTGCGTTCAAACTCTACACTTTTATCATCAATCCAAAAATTGATAACAAAAAGCAATTGAATCCAAAGTGCGTCTTTATATCTATCAGTCAATAATTTTCTATCAATAATTTCTCCTGATTCAACTCCTGCTTGAATTACCTCATTGGCATATTCTTCAAACATTTTTTTGAAATCTTCTAAATATGCGGGGGTAAATAATTTTGCTGAATTGGTTTTGAAACACCATGTCACAAAACTTCTATGTGATTTTAAATGTTCAACTAATCCAAAATAAAATGCTAATATTTTTTCTCTTGATGAATATCCAGCATAAATATCCTGAGTTGTAATAGTGTCGAAAGTGGTGTTGAAAATATATCTCCAAAGACTTGCTTCAACTGACTCGAATGTACTATAGAATACATAGAATTCTTCTTCCTTAATGTTTAATTCTTTCATGAAAGCATAAACAGTAGAAGGGCGCTCACCATGAGTTAATACATAATCAATATAAGCAGCTCTTATTTTTTCTTTTAATTCTTTATTCGGCATATCAATTTAATTTTACACAAATCTATCTTTTAATTTCAAAAATTTGGTTTTGTAGCAAGATATTCTACTAATTTATTAGGTTTAGCATAACTTAATCTTCCTAAAGGCTCGGTTCTGTAATAACTGTCAAGCCCAGAACAAGTTATGGTACCGGCCTTTTCAATGTCTACAAAGCCATCTTCAGCTAAAAAAGCTTCTTCTAAATAAACTTCTTGTACTTTCCCAATTACTAAGAAAGTTTTATTGACATCAATGGGAATTATTTCCATCAATTTTAATCCTATGCGAATTAGAGATTCATAAACGTAAGGTATTGGAAAATCTTCTTCAAAATGTTCATGTAAACCTGTAGCTTCAAATTCAGAAGTTTGTTCATCATACCTAGCACTGCATTGGTGCGCTTTTTCAAAAAAAGATTCGCTCACTTGATTCAATGTATAATATCCTTGTGATTCAATGTTGTCAAGAGTTTGATGGCTCTCAGTTTTTGGTCTTACAATCATTCCAATTAAAGCAGGGTTCGCTCCTAAATGTACAATTGAATTGAAAGGGGCTAGATTACTAAGTCCGTTTCTGTTTTTTGTTCCAACTAAATTCAGACTTTTATAGCCACTTAATGAATTTATAAACACAGCTCTGAATCTTTGATCCATTAATTCAATATCTTCTGTACTTATTTTTTGCATGATAAATTTAGATAACTTGATGATTAAATGGTTGCAATACCATTTCAGATACTACACCTGAATGTGGCTGTTGGCACAAAAACCAAATGGCTTTTGCTGCTTCTTCAGCTGTTACAAATTTATCTTTTTGAACCTTTAAATCAATGTTGTCCCAAAAAGGAGAATTGGTTCCACCTAAAAATATATTGCTAATGCGTATGTCGGTTCTTTTTAATTCCTCTCTAATGGCCTTCATCATCCCATTTAATCCATATTTTGAGGCAGAGTAGGCAGATGCACCAGCCATTGGGGTTTTACCTAATACTCCTGGAATATTTATGATTAATCCCTTTTTAACTGCTTTCATAGGTTCAAGGAATGATTTTACCAAACAAAATGCACCAACTAAATTTACTTGAATTGAAAGATTGAATTCTGCAATTGTTAAATTTTCAATTGGTTTAATAATGCCAATTCCAATTGCATTAATTAATATATCAATTTGATTTATTTTAGCATGCACTTGATTTGCTACTTGTTCAATAGAATCGGAATTTGCAATGTCCATTGCAAAGCATTGATCTTTTGAAAGGCCCAATTCTTCTGCAAGTAGATACAATTCAGAAATACTTCTTGATGTTAGAAAAAGATTTGCTCCTGATTGCTTTAAGAGCAGTGCGGTAGCTTTTCCTATACCACCTGTTGCACCTGCTAATAATACATTTTTGCCTTTTAAACTTTCCATTATTTTGAAAGTGTTAAATATTTTAAAAATTCATTTCGAACATTTGGGTCATTAAATTTCCCAGTATATTCAGCAGTTACAGTGCTACTACTTACATCGTTCACGCCACGAGATGACACACATAAATGTTCTGCATCAATCAATACCGCCACATCATTTGTGCCTAATATTTGTCGCAACTCATTTGCAATTTGCATAGTCAATCGCTCTTGCACTTGTGGACGTTGAGCAAAATATTTTACTACTCTATTTATTTTTGATAAACCAATTACCTTGCCATTTGAAATATAAGCTATGTGAGCTTTTCCAATAATGGGTACAAAGTGGTGTTCGCAATTGCTGTAGAATGTGATATCTTTTTCTACAAGCATTTGATTGTATTTATACTTGTTGTCAAACATGGAAATTTTAGGCTTATTCGCGGGATTCAAACCACTAAAAATTTCTTTAACATACATTTTTGCAACTCGGTGTGGAGTGCCTTTCAAACTATCATCTGTAAGATCCAAACCTAAAATTTGCATAATTTCTGAGAAATGCTTTTCAATCAATTCAATTTTTAATGAATCGTCAAGCTCAAATGCATCTGCTCTTAAAGGAGTTTCTGCTGAACTTGATATATGTTCATCTCCCATTAAATCAATCATTTCATTGCTTGGAATTGTTTCAATATTTTTGTCGGAGTTTTTTATCATACTATTAATTTATAGAACTCTATAACAATAAGCAGCGCATCTTGTTTAACTTTTAGTATTAAATTATTAAACAAGACCAAAAACCTAATTAGGTTATATTTGTTGCTTTTCATGAGATCAATTACTTTCATAAACACCATTTGACTGATTTTTATTTAGTAGCTTTTAGTAAATGATGTTTTATTTGCAATTGAGTTCATAGTTATTGATTTGATATTATTAAATGGAACAGAAGAAAATCTTGGTTTGGTTCAGAAATGATCTTCGAATTCATGATCACCAGCCACTTTTTGAAGCTTCAAAAAAAGGAGATTGCATAGTTCCTGTATTTTGTATAGATACCCGGTGGTTAGAAAAAACAAAATACGGGACCAATAAAATGGGTAATTTGAGATGGAAATTCCTACTCGAAAGTTTAGTTGATTTAAAAAATAAATTCAAAAATAAATCAGCCGATTTATTGATAGTTTTAGGGAAGCCTGAAGATGTAATTCCAGAAATTGCTTTCAAATACAAAGTTTCATCTGTTGTTGCTTATAAAGAGGTGGCAACCGAAGAAGTAATTTTATCAGATTTGCTAGAAGCAAATTTGTGGAAACATAAAATCCCGCTTACTCTTTATTTAGGAAATACGCTACATAACAAAGAAGATCTGCCTTTTCCAATTAAAGATATACCTGATGTATTCAGCAATTTTCGAAAACGAGTTGAAAGAGATTCTTATATAAGGGTAATGTTTGAAGAGCCAATGAAATTAAGTATTCCAACGGATTTGGAGAAAAGTAATTTACCAACTCTAATTGAATTAGGAGTTGAATTTAAAAAGCAAGATGCTCGAACAGCAATACTTTACAAGGGTGGTGAAACGGAAGCTTTGAATCAATTGCATTATTATTTATGGGAAAGTGATTTGTTGAAAAAATATAAGGAAACCAGGAATAATTTAATTGGAAGAGACTACTCTTCTAAACTTTCAGCTGCACTTTCATTAGGCTGTATTTCTCCGAGAAAAATTTATTGGGAAATAAAAAAATATGAAAATGAAAGGGGTGAAAATGAATCTACCTATTGGTTGATTTTCGAATTATTGTGGCGAGATTATTTTCGTTTTATGTTCAAAAAATATGGGTCAAAACTTTTTCAAATTGATGGAATTCAAACTCCTAAATTACGAATTCCAAATCCCAATGAATTAGAGTGGTTTGAAAGATGGAAAGATGGAAAAACTGGAATTCCATTTATTGATGCAAATATGTTAGAACTCAATTCAACTGGATTCATGAGTAATAGGGGCCGACAAAATGTGGCAAGTTTTTTAATTCATGATTTAAATATTAGTTGGGTAAAAGGTGCAGCGTATTTTGAAGAGAAATTAGTTGATTACAATCCAGCAAGCAATTGGGGCAATTGGGCATATTTAGCTGGTGTTGGGAATGATGCAAGAGAAATCAGAAAATTTAATATTTTAAAACAGGCTTATGATTATGATGGCAAAGGGGAGTATGTAAAAATGTGGTTACCATTCTTAAAATCATTACCATCAAACTGTGTTCATCAACCATATCTATTGAGCTTGGAAGAGCAGCTGAAATATGGTATTAATCTTGAAATGGATTATACAATGCCAATTGTGAACTATGAAAAATTCAAGTTGTAAATTATTATAATTTCAATATTCAGATTTAACTAATCTAAATATTTAGTTTAATACATCGACAAATAATGAATTTACTACTCAACTATTCTAAAATCAACTCAGAATGGTTCTCTATTCGTATATTTGAGCTTTTTACATATCGAATGAATTTCAGAAATACAATTTTCATCCTACTAATTTTAATTAGTCAATTTTCCTTAGCTCAAAATCAAACTGCTCGTCCAGCAGGTAATGCAATAAGTAGTGGTCAAATACCTACTATTAGTTTAATCGGACAGGTAATAGATGCTAACACTAAAAAGCCAGTACCTTATGCAACAGTTTCTATTTTTTCAATCAGAGAAAATAAGATTGTAGAGGGTAATGCTGCTGATGATAAAGGATTTTTTAAAATTACTGGATTAAAGCCTGGAAAAGTAATTGCAACGGTAGCATTTATTGGATATGCAAATAAAAAAAGTGATACTATTTTATTAAACCCAAGAAATCCAGAAGTATCATTAGGCCTTATCAAATTGGTCAGCACATCACAACAATTGAAAGAAGCAACGGTTACTTCTGAAAGAGGAATGTTGCAAATGTCAATTGACAAAAAAGTATTTAATGTTGACAAAAATATTTTATCAGTTGGTGGTAGTGCAAATGATGTGCTTCAAACTATTCCTGCAGTCGATGTGGACATAAATGGGAATTTAAGTTTAAGAGGTAGCGGAAACGTAACTGTATTGATTGATGGTCGTCCTTCAACATTAACAGGTGCAGACAGAGCAGCCGTATTAGACCAAATTCCGGCAAATACAATTGAAAGTGTAGAGTTAATTACCAATCCTTCTGCAAAGTATGATCCAGACGGCACTTCTGGAATTATCAATATCATACTTAAAAAAAATAAGCAAATTAGTTTTAGTGGAAGTGTGAATATAAGTGCAAGTGCTGGCAATAGATATAACGGTGGCTTGAATTTAAATTATAGAAATAGTAAATGGAATTTTGCAACGGGTTATAGTTTCCGATCTAATAGAATGAAAATGCGTTCATTAAATGAAAGAGATAATTTTATTGGGGATACTACTTTTTACTTCGATCAAATTGGATTCAATAGAAATAAAATGATGGCGAATGTGATTCGATTTTCTTTAGATCATTATTTGAATGATCGCAATACCATTGGTTTTTCATCTACTTTAAGTAAAAATAATAGAAGCTCAATAGGTACTAGTAATAATTTATATTTTAATGAAGGTAAAATTTTGACTAATTCTTTTACTAGAACAAATGATGGAAGCGAAGACAATCTTACAATAGATTTGGGATTGAATTATCGCCGAACATATATTAAACCCAAAAAAGAATTAGTTACTGAAATCACCTACTCTGCAACTGATAATAATTCTATAACAGATTATTTGAATTCAAATATTGATACATCAACAGGAACACCATTTTATTTAACACAAAACACCAATAATGATGGTATTGTTCAAATCGCAGCCTTTAAATTAGATTTTACCAATCCAATTGATGAATTATCGAAAGTAGAATTTGGCTTTAAAACTTCTATGAGAAATAATGATGCAGATTTTATAGTAAAAGATAACAGCACTGGGATTTGGTCTGATAATTTGAATCAATCAAATCATTTTGTATTTACTGAAATGATTTATGCTGCTTATGCAAATTATGCTAGAACTTTTGGTAAATGGGGAGCCCAAGCTGGATTAAGAATTGAACAAGCGAATACAGTAGCAGACCAAAGAACAAATAATATCAAAGTTGATAATAATTATTTGAGTCTTTTCCCAAGTATTTATTTGTCGCGGAAGTTGAATAAAGATCAGGAAATGCAATTGAATTATTCAAGAAGGATTAATAGGCCACAAGTAAATAATTTAAATCCATTTACGGATTTTTCTGATCCGCAGAATTTAAGAACCGGAAATCCAAATTTAAAACCAGAGTATATTGATTCATATGAAATGAGTTACATAAAATATTGGAAGAAGAACTCTTTAACTTCAACTCTTTATTTTAGACAAACTAATGATCAAGTGCAAAGGTATAGAACAGTTGATTCTACTGGTGTTTCAACTGTTACTTTTCAAAATTTAAGCTTTTCAAGAAATTTTGGTTTTGAATTTATTGCTGTTACTGAATTAATGAAGAATTGGACTTTAACTTCTAATTTGAATTTATTTAGAAATGAGATTAATGTAAATAGCGCTAGTTCACAAGTAAGGTCAGGTTCTAATGGTTCAATCAAATTAATTTCAAGTACGAAAATCCCTAAATGGTTTGATTTGCAATTATCTGGCAATTACAATTCAGCAGGTGTTACAGCTCAAGGTGAATTCAAAGAAGTATACTCAGCAGATTTAGGACTTAAAAGGGATGTCCTTAAAAACAAAGGATCTGTTACATTGAGTTTAAGTGATATTTTCAATACACGTGAAATGAGATTTGATTCATATGGTGATACATTTTCTCAATACACAAGATTTAAGAGAGATTCTCAAATATTAACTGTTGGCTTCACTTATCGTTTTGGAAAATCGGATTTTCAGAAAAATAAAAGAGGAAATAGAGAAGATGGACCAGGTTCAGGAATGGATGATATGATGTTCTAAAACTTTTTTCATCATCAGTTGTTGCCCAAAAAGATTATGAGAGAAGTGAATAGATTTTCAATAAAAGATATAGAAACCATTACAGGTATTCGTTCTGCGACTCTTCGTATATGGGAACATCGATATGATTTGTTACAGCCAAAGCGTACAGATACTAATATCAGATTTTACGATGATCAAGATTTAAGACTTTTATTAAATGTTTCTATTTTAATTGACAATGGATTCAAGATTTCAGAAGTTGCAAATATGACTGATGAAAAACGATTGGAAGAAATTCATCGTATAAGTTTAAAACCTGGCAACTTCGATTCGATTATTCAATCATTATGCAATAGCACTTTGCAACTATGTGAATCTGAGTTTAAGAAGACCATTTTACATTGCATTAAAAAACTAGGGGTCGAACAAACAATCATACAAGTGATCTATCCTTATTTACATAAAGTTGGCATTATGTGGCAAACTGGTATGATCAATCCAGCTCAAGAACATTTTGGATCTAATTTAATCAAGCAGCGCTTAATCATTGCAATTGATCAAATCAAATGTAGCTTGAATAAAAGCAACAAAAAGTTTTTATTGTTTTTGCAAGAAGGAGAATTCCATGAAATTGCCTTATTGGTAGCACATTTTATAATTCGTTCTCATGGATATGAAGTTCTATATCTTGGACAAAACTTGCCTATACAATATGTTGAAGGAGTTTACTCCGCTTACCAACCAAACTATATCTTATCAGTACTTACAAATTCAATTTCGGAAGAAGAATTGAAAGGAAAGCTAGATTTAATGAGCCAAAATTTTGGCAATACCCCTGTCTTACTTGCGGGAGCTTGCATAAGTACTCATCAGCTAAAAGCACATCAAAATATTGTTCCATTGTATGAGATTTCTGATTTATATGCCTTTATCAATGAAATTTCATTTAATGAACTTGATACAAATCCCAGTATTCAAGCCCATTTGAAAGGATTAGTCAACTAGTTCATCAATATTTTGTATGAATTAACCGAACTGTTCAAAATATTGCTTTTGTCAATTAAAATGACTGTTTACCAACATTTTAATATTTGAAAAAATCCTTTCAAAGGTCTATAATTAGTGTAATTTTGCGGTTCAGAATTTTTATAGAAAATGGATAAATTATCTTATTTAAATACAAACTCATCAGCATACATTGAAGGACTTTATCAATCTTATCAAGAAGATCCTAATTCTGTAGAATACGGTTGGCAGAAATTTTTTGAAGGTTATGACTTAGGACGCAGTTCAGATGCGGTTTCTATCTCCTCAGAAACACCTGAGCATTTTTTGAAAGAAGTTTCCGTATTGAATTTAATAAATGGATATAGAGGTAGAGGACATTTATTTACGAAAACAAATCCGGTTCGTGATAGAAGAAAATATTATCCAGGAAAAGAACTTCCAAATTTCGGGTTATCAGATAATGATTTAGAAACTGTATTTAACTCAGGAATTGAAGTTGGATTAGGTCCATCAAAATTGAAAGATATTGTTCAATTATTAGAAACTACTTATTGTGAATCAATAGGAGTGGAATACATGTTTATTCGTCACCCTGAAAGATTACAATGGTTTATAGATCGATTAGAGAAAACCAGGAATCAACCTAACTTTAGTATTGCTGAAAAGAAAAGAATTTTAGGTAAGTTAAATCAAGCAGTAATTTTCGAGAATTTTTTAGGAACAAAATTTTTGGGTCAGAAAAGATTTTCATTAGAAGGAGCTGAAACCCTTATTCCTGCTTTAGATGCGGTAATTGAAAAAGGCGCGGATTTAGGTTTAGAAGAATTTGTAATTGGTATGGCGCATAGAGGAAGACTGAATGTGTTAGCCAATATAATGAACAAAACCTATAAAGAAATCTTTAAAGAGTTTGAGGGTAAGTTCAATCCAGATGATCCATTTGGAGGAGATGTAAAATATCATTTGGGTTATTCAACTGATGTGAAAACATCTGCAGGCAAAAGTGTTCATCTAAGTTTATCTCCAAACCCCTCACATTTGGAAGCTGTGAATCCGGTTGTAGAAGGAATGGTAAGAGCAAAAATTGATAAAAAATACAATGATGATTTAACAAAAATTGCTCCTATTTTAATTCATGGTGATGCTTCAGTTGCTGGTCAAGGAATTATTTATGAAGTATTACAGATGTCTAAATTGGATGGATATCGTACAGGTGGAACAATTCATTTAGTAATTAATAATCAAATTGGATTCACAACCAATTATAAAGATGCACGTTCAAGTACTTATTGCACAGATATAGCAAAAACAACCCTTTCTCCAGTTTTCCATGTCAATGGTGATGACGTTGAAGCGTTGGTTCATGCAATTCAAATTGCATTAGAGTACAGACAAAAATACCACACCGATGTTTTTATCGATATCCTATGTTATAGAAGATACGGACACAATGAATCAGATGAACCACGTTTCACCCAACCCTTACTTTATAAAGCAATTGAAAAGCATCCTAACCCAAGAGAAATTTATGTGCAGAAATTAACTGCAGCTGGATCAATTGATGCGAACATGGCTAAGGAAATGGATTCAGAGTTTCGCCAACATTTGCAAGATCGATTAAATGAAGCCAAACAAGAAAGCACAACAGCAGTTGAGCCATTATTTCAAGGCTCTTGGAAAGATTTTAGATTTTCTACTCCTAAGGATTTTGAAACTACTTTCAATACTAAAGTTGATGAAAAGGTATTCGTAAAAATTGCTGATCAATTAACTAATCTTCCAAAGGATAAAAAGTTTTTAACAAAAATTGAAAGGCTTTTTGCTGATCGTAAAAAAATGTTAAAGGAAACTAAAACATTTGATTGGGCAATGGGGGAGTTGATGGCTTATGGTACTTTAATGAATGAAGGTTTCACTGTAAGAGTAAGTGGTCAAGATGTAGAAAGAGGAACTTTTTCTCATCGACATGCTGTGGTTAAGTTAGAAGATTCAGAAGAAGAATATATTCCTTTACAAACAATATCGACAAAGCAAGCTCCATTTTATATTTACAATTCTCATTTATCTGAGTATGGTGTTTTAGGTTTTGAATTTGGTTATGCGATGGCATCTCCAAATACATTAACAATTTGGGAAGCACAGTTTGGAGATTTTATGAATGGGGCGCAAATTATTGTAGATCAATTTGTAACTAGTGCTGAGTATAAATGGAGAAGATCAAATGGTTTGGTGATGTTATTACCACATGGTTATGAAGGTCAAGGTCCAGAACACTCTTCAGGTAGAATGGAAAGATTTTTAGAGTCATGTGCCAATGATAATATACAAGTAGCTAATTGTTCCACACCTGCTAGTTTCTTCCATTTGTTACGTCGACAAATGCATCGTCCTTTTCGTAAGCCTTTAGTTGTTTTTACTCCAAAAAGTTTATTGAGATATCCTGGTTGTGTAAGTAAATTGGAAGAATTTACCAATGGTTCTTTTCAAGAAGTAATAGATGATAAATCAGTAAAAGTAAAAGAAGTAACTAGAGTACTTTTGTGTTCAGGGAAAATTTATTTCGATTTATTGGAACGCCAAAAAAGAGAAAAAAGAAATGATGTTGCCATTATCAGATTAGAGCAAATATTTCCATTACCTATAAAGCAATTAAATAAATTGAAAGAAAAATATGCTCATGTTCAAGAAGTGTTTTGGGTTCAGGAAGAACCAAGGAACATGGGGGCTTGGCCATATTTGGTTTCTCAAATGAGAAGAGAAAATATAGAAGTGATTTCTAGGAAAGAAAGTGGAAGTACAGCTACAGGTTACAATAAACAACACTTAACTCAACAAGAATATATTATATCTAAAGCTTTTGAACCATTAGTAGCAAATACAGTTTTAAAAAAAGCCATTGTAACTAAGTCGCAAGCAAAAGTTGTTAAAAAGGTTATTGCAAATAAAAGTGTTGTTAAAAAGAAAGAGATTGCAAAAAAAGCAACAACTAAAGTTGATGTAAAAAAATCTGTACCTAAAGCTTCAGTAAAAAAGTCTACCAAAAAGATAACAGCAACCAAAACTAAAAAATCAGTAAAGAAATAATTACCACAGGTTATACTATGAGCATAGAAATAAAAATACCACCAGTAGGAGAATCAATCACAGAAGTAACTTTATCAAAATGGGTAAAACAAAATGGCGATTATGTTCAAATGGATGAAATTATTGCAGAATTAGAATCTGATAAAGCAACGTTTGAATTGACTGCTGAAAAAGCTGGTGTATTACAAACAAAAGCAAATGAAGGTGATACTATTTCTATTGGTACAATTGTTTGTATAATTGATGATACTGCAAAACAGCCGGAAGTTGCAAAAGTAAAAGAAGAAGCAAAAGCTCCTGTAGTAATCGAGCAAGTGCAGAACAATACCATTTCAAATAAAACAGAAAATTATGCTAGTGGACATCCTTCTCCTGCAGCTGCAAAAATTCTTTCAGAAAAAGGAATTAATGCTGAAGATGTAAAAGGAAATGGTAAGGATGGAAGAATAACTAAAGAAGATGCAATCTCTGCAAATCCTGTCCAGCCAATTAAAAATACTACGAAAGATGTTGTAGTTGTTTCCGGCAATAGAAATGAGAGAGTTGAGAAAATGTCATCACTTCGCAAAACGGTTGCTAAAAGATTGGTGGCAGTGAAAAATGAAACTGCTATGCTAACAACTTTCAATGAAGTTGATATGCAGCCTATCATGGAGATTCGTGCAAAGTATAAAGATAAATTTAAAGAGAAACATGGAGTTGGATTAGGCTTCATGTCGTTCTTTACAAAAGCAGTTTGTGAAGCATTGAAAGAGTTCCCAGCTGTTAATGCGCAAATAAGAGGAGAGGAAATTGTTTATCATGATTATGCTGATATTTCAATTGCTGTTTCAGCACCCAAAGGATTAGTTGTGCCAATTATCAGAAATGCAGATAAATTAAGTTTAGCAGAAATTGAAATGGCAGTTGTAGAATTGGCAGGCAAAGCTCGTGATAGCAAATTAACTATTGATGAAATGACTGGAGGTACTTTTACAATTACCAATGGTGGAGTATTCGGTTCAATGATGTCAACTCCAATTATTAATTCACCGCAATCTGCAATTTTAGGAATGCATAATATTGTGGATAGACCAGTTGCATTGAATGGACAAGTGGTAATAAGACCAATGATGTATATTGCATTATCATATGACCATCGAATTATTGATGGACGAGAATCAGTAGGGTTTTTAGTGAAAGTAAAACAATATTTGGAAGATCCACAAAGAATGCTTTTAGGAGTTTAGTTTAAAATAAATATTTTTAATATGAAAAATCGAAAGTAGATAAGTATTCCACTTTCGATTTTTTGTTTTTATAGAAATCTATCATCAATGAAAAATAAATTATTTTCATTCCGCCAAAGATTAGCCAGTTTTCAATATGCAATTAATGGATTTAAATGGTTAATAGCAAATGAACACAATGCTCGTATTCATTCAGTTTTAGCGCTGTTAGTGATTTGCTTTGCTTGGTTTTTAAATGTAAGTAGGATAGAATGGCTATTTTTAATACTCATAATTGCATTAGTTTTTGTAACTGAAATATTTAATACGTGTATTGAAAATATTTGTGATTTAATTTCAAGTGAACAATTATTATCTATAAAAATAATCAAAGACCTTGCAGCTGCTGCAGTATTGATAACCGCTATAGCTGCAATTGCCATAGCAGCATTTATTTTTATCCCTAAGATTTTAATTTTATTTTAAATAAAAAAGGGTGCTAATTTTCATAAGCACCCTTTTCGAAATTTAAATTTTTTATTGAAAAGTTACTTTACCAGTTCTGGTATCATAAAATGCTGCAACTACATTAATCTCTTTCGAATTAACTTTGTTAGCTATATATTCACTTCTTGATAAAATTTCATTGATGGAATTTTTTACATTATGATTAATAACTTTATTAAATGCATCTGTATTTCCAATGATATCTTCACGTTTACAATTGCATGATTGAATTGCTTTTTCTATTTTCTCAGTAATATTTGATACATGCCCATCTTTGAAATGTTCAATAGCGGAAGCAACAGCTCCACAATCTGAATGACCCAATACAACAACTAATTTTGTTCCTATTTTTTCGCAAGCCAATTCAATACTTCCAAGTATATCATCATTGATTATGTTGCCTGCAATTCTGATTGAAATCACATCACCAATACTTACATCAAATACTAATTCTGGACTTGTTCTTGAATCAATACAGCTTACAATAGTAGCCATCGGATTTTGGCCCAGTGAGGTTGCATTTACTTGATGTTTCAAATATTTTTCGGTCCACTTGCCATTTAAAAAACGGTCGTTACCTTTTTGCAATAATTCTAAAATCTCATCTGGCGTTAATTTTTGCTGGCTTTCCTTATCAAGTACATTGATAAATTGAATATGGTCATCTAAATGATATTTATCTTTTAAACCAACCATATTTAATTTGATGTTATTTTCAACAGAAACAGTTTCTTTATAATCTTTTAAAATATCAAGAATATCATGATCTATAAAGTCGCTATAAGTTGCATCAATGATTACTTTGCTTCCTGCAGGTATAGCCCATAAAGTATCTTTTATTGTTGCTTTATTCAAGAAAGAAACTTGATTTGGTAATTCTATTCGAATAGTTTCTCCTAAATATAATTTCTCTTTTTCAATTGTAAATGGATTCTTGAAATTGCTTTTCAATAAATAAAATATACTTACAGCTAGACCAATTAAAATTCCAATTAATAAATCAGTAAAAATAATTGCAATAATGGTTGCAATAAAAGGAATAAACTGATTCAAACCTTTACTATACATGTCTTTGAATAATGATAGTTTTGCAAGTTTGTATCCAGTTACTAATAGAATAGATGCTAATGATGCTAGTGGAATTAAATTCATTACTGGCGCTAAAAGTAAAATACTCATCAGTAAAAATATTCCATGCAAAATAGTTGATAGTTTAGTTTCAGCACCTGAATTGATATTTACCGAACTTCTTACAATTACAGAAGTAATAGGTATACCACCTAATAAACCAGATAAAATATTTCCAGTGCCTTGTGCAACCAACTCTCTATTTGGAGATGCCTGACGTTTATGTGGATCGATATTTTCTACCGCTTCCAAATTTAATAATGTTTCTAATGAAGCAATTACTGCAATAGTAAATGCAATTACCCATACTTGATAATTTCCAATACTATTAAAGTCTGGAAGAGTAATTAATGAATCTAAATTGCTAATTGGGGGTATGTTTACTAAATGACTGTCTTTTATGAGGAGCTCTGGTGAGAAAAGCCCAAATAAAAAATTTAGTAATATTCCAAACATAACTACGAAAAGTGATGCAGGGAAAAATTTGATTTTTTCATTGGAGTTTTATCCCAATAAATTAAAACCAATAAAGATATTGTGGATATAATAATTGCCCCTACAGAAAAGAAGTCAATAATATTTAACAGTTCGGAAAAAGTATTTTCTCCATCTCTTTGAAAGAATGTAAAATCGTTTTCTACATCACTATCATATCCAAATGCATGAGGGATTTGTTTTAAAATTAAAATAATTCCAATTGCAGCTAATAATCCTTTGATAACGTTGGTAGGAATATAATTTGCAATGAAACCTGCTTTTGCAAATCCACTTGCTAGTTGAATTACACCAGAAAGTACAACTGCCAATAAGAAAACTTCAAAATTTCCAAGAGATGAAATAGATGATAACACTACTGCCGCTAATCCAGCAGCGGGACCACTTACACTACTATGAGACCCACTTAAGAGGCCTACTACAATTCCTCCAATAATTCCGGAAATAACTCCCGATAATAAGGGAGCGCCACTTGCCAAGGCCACACCTAGGCATAATGGCAATGCAACCAGAAAGACAACAATACTTGCGGGGATATCATTTTTAATTTTTGTAAACATAAATTCTTCTTTTCTTGCTAAAATAAGCTATTAATTTTTTTTTCAAAGCGAAAGGTTTATTTATTAAATGATTCACTGAAAAATGTCTGAAAAATGACCAAATTCTAAGCAAATTTTTTTTAAAACACCGTTAGTTAACAAATAATTAACATTATTTGTTTGATTTTCTCATCCGATCAGACTAATTAAGTTGAAGAATACTTTATCGGTAATTAATTTTGTAGTTGTAATACTACATTTCTAAAAATAATTCTTTACAAGAAACGTCTTTAAATTAATTAAACACTCTTTTGTCTTTAATTGCTTAATCTTAACATAAATAGCTGCATCTAACCTATCATAAATTAATAAATTTGGCTTCGCTTTAAAAGCGAATTGATATTATAATGAAGTATTGCCTGACCAGTATTTTTTTAATTTTATCCATGCTAATTTTCTCAGATAGTTTGACTGGACAAAATAACATGGAGCAAGAATTAATTTCAAAGGAAGTTATTTCAACTCCAATAAATTCACATTTTTTTCAAAATAATATTTGGAGAAAGAATAATCTTTCTATTAGAAGATTTCCAAAAGCCATTTCTAAATTTAAAGTTCAAGAGTTCAATTTTCAATTAGATGTTTCTTGTTTAGATAACCACCCAATCTTGCAATGGAAAGATGTTTATCATTCATCAGTTGATTATTTTAAGATTGAAAGAAGTATTGATAACAAGAACTGGAATTTTGTGGCAGTAGTAAACAGCAATGAAAAAAGTAATTTCAGCAATAGGAATTATTACTACAAAGATATAAGTCATAAAGATGAGTTAGCTTACTATCGACTAGTAATACATTTTTTAGATAATTCAACAGAAGTAAATAAGTCAGTATCGATTAGTGATTGCATAGAATCAACATCTCCATTAGTAGTATTCCCAAACCCTTCAAATGATGGATATTTTGGTTTGTTTTTTAAAAGCGATAAAAAATTGATTTTGTCAACAACAATTTATGATTCCAAATACAAGAAAGTTTTTTTTGTTGAAGGTTTTCAAAACCAGATTGATTTTAGTCAAAAGTCAAATGGTGCTTATTTCATTCAACTAAAATTGAAATCAGGAGTAATTACTGAAAGAGTTACTATTAATAAACCAAATAGTAAGTAAATTGCCTAAATAATATCGAAGGATATTAGTTTTCTCGTCTTCTAATTTATTAAAATCCTAACATTATGTTTTACCTGAATAAATTCAAAGTTGTTTTACTTTTGGCATTAACCTTCTTTTACTTAACTAGGAATTCCAGTTTTGCTCAAACCTACAATACCATGTGGATCCCAGATACTTTGTCGGGAACCAATTTTGATTTATCTATAAAAGATACATTCTCTCAAATTGTTTCTACTGGTAATCAAACAGTAACAGGTGCAATAAATGGAAAGTTTTGGGGACCTACTTTGTTTTTTAATAAGGGAGATGTGGTGCATTTAAATGTTCACAATAAATTAAATGATACAACTACCTTACATTGGCATGGGATGCATTTGCCAGCAGTTATGGATGGTGGCCCTTATCAATTAATTCCACCTGGAACAATTTGGCAACCTTATTGGAAAGTGACCAATCATGCTGCTACATATTGGTATCATCCACATTTGCATGAAATGACTTTAGAACAAATTACCAAAGGTGTTGGTGGATTGATTATAGTTCGAGATAGTATTGAATCTTCGTTGCCATTACCACGAACTTATGGAGTAGATGATATACCTGTTGTATTAACTGATCGTGATATCAATTCTTCTAATCAGTTTACTGTTGTGCCTTATGGTGATAGTATGTTAACTAATGGAACTTTAAGAGCGCAGTATAATATTCCAGCACAAGTAATCAGATTGCGAATTTTAAATGGTGCGGTTGAAAGATCTTATAATTTAGGATTTAGTGATAATAGAACATTTTATGTTATAACATCAGATGGAGGATTGTTAAATGCTCCGGTACCATTAACTAGATATCTTTTGCATGCTGGTGAAAGAATTGAAATATTGATAAACGCAACAGGGCAGGCAAACACAACAGTTGATTTAAAAGCTTACAATTCAACACTTGGAAATTTTATTGCAGGTGGCGAGAATTTCAATATGGGACCGTTTGCAAATTTTTTAGGAAAAAAAGATTTTAATATTCTTCATCTAAATATTATCAATGCAAATAACAATGCTGTAAACTCAATACCAATAAGTCTTACAACAAATCAATTGCTAAATGTTGCTGATGCTATGATTACAAGGAAAGTTACACTTTCTGATACAACTGGAATACCTGGAACATTAGGCCCAAATGCTTTTATAATCAACCATAAAGTTTTCAAATTAAATCAGAATGATTATGAGGTGCCTTTGAATAATACTGAAATTTGGGAAATCACAAGCACTTCAGTTTTTGGACATCCTTTTCATATTCATGATGTTGAATTTAATATCCTTTCAGTAAATGGAAATGCACCTGAAAGCGCACAAGCTGGATGGAAAGATGTTGTTTTTATTCCTGGCAAATCAGGCAACACGCCAACAGTAATTAAATTTATTGCCAAGTTTGATGACTATGCAGATAGCCTTCATCCATTTATGTTTCATTGTCACATTGCTTTGCACGAAGATGATGGTATGATGGGGCAATTTATTGTTACCGGAACAAATACTGGTATAAATACCACAAAAAATAATGAAAAGATTTTTACGCTTTTCCCTAATCCAGCTAATGATAAATTAATGATTGCTTTTGTTGATGAAAATAATGATGCATACTACATCAAAGTCATTAATAGTTTAGGTAAAACTATCAGAATGTTACCTCGCCCAATGATAAAAGACGGACTAGATATTAGCATGTTAGCAAAAGGTATTTATTATTTGGAATTAATAGACGAAAAAAATAAAAAGACGACCATTCAAAAATTTATTAAAGATTAATTTCAATAATTCAATGAGATATTTTCCCAATAAAATAAATAAATTAGTATTCTTCTTTTTGTCTTTTGTATTATTTTCTTTTCAATCAAACAGCAAAAGGGTTGTTGCGGATTTTAAACTATTGAATATTGATGGAAATTATGTTTCATTAAATAATTATGAAAATGCAAAAGGTTTTATTGTTGTATTCACTTGTAATCATTGTCCTTTTGCAAAACTTTATCCTGGGCGTTTAAATAAATTAAATGAAAAGTATCAAAAGTTAGGTATTCCCTTGATTGCTATTAGTTCTACAGACACTGTATCATATGAAGAGGATGGATATGCAAATATGCAAATGATAGCAAAAACACTTTTATACAATTACCCATATTTACTAGATGCAAAACAAGTTGTAGCGAAAAATTTCAATGCACAAAAAACACCACATGCATTTATCATTTGGAAAGAAAATAATAGTTGGGTTATTAAGTATAATGGTGCAATTGATGATAATGGTGCGGAACCTGAGAAGGTAACAGTAAACTTTGTGGAAAATGCATTGCAAGAATTACTTGCTGCTAAAAAAGTTTCGAATGAAGAAACTAAATCAATTGGTTGTCAAATTTATTTCAGGAAAAGTGAGTAAGAAATTTTTAATAAGTTTTTCATTGATCCTTTTATTGCATATTCAATTATATGCTCAGCATAATGTTGTATTAATTATTGCTGATGATATTGGAACTGATTATTTTGGGTTTTATGAAGATCATGCAGATACTGTAGATGTCCCCAATATTCGAATGTTAGTGAACAAGGGAATTCGTTTTAAAAACGGAATGTCAAATCCAGTTTGTTCTTCTACACGTTCAAGCATTTTAACTGGACGGTATGGATTCAGAACAGGCGTTGGCAATATTGTTGGAGGACCAGGCGGTTCCGGAATTTTAGATGTAAATGAAATTTCTATTCCTAAATTACTAGCAATTCATAATTCTTCAATAGCCAAAGCCAACATAGGTAAATGGCATTTGCATGCGAGCAACCCTTCTAGTAATTTATTAAATCCCATTACTTTGGGTTATGATCATTTTGAAGGTCCATTTATCGGTCAGTTGCCTAGTTATAGCAATTGGACAAAATATACAAATGGTGTTTCAAGTAATGTAACAAATTATGCTACTTCAGAAAATGTAAACAACGCAATAAGCTGGATAAAAACTAAAAACAATCAGCCGTTTTTTTTATGGTTAGCATTTAATGCTCCTCATAGTCCTTTGCATTTGCCACCCTCAAATTTGCATTCATATAATACTCTTTCTGGAACTAATAATGACATTAGAAATAATCCGAAACCATATTTCAAATCTATGTTGCAAGCTTTGGATACCGAATTAGGTCGATTATTTGATTCACTAAAAGCAATTAATAGATTTGATAGTACAGATTTTATATTTATTGGTGATAATGGTAATTCAACAATCACAGCACAAATAAGTGATACTAGTAGAGCGAAGGGAACTGTTTATCAATATGGGGTCCATGTACCTTTTATTATTTCTGGTCCAACTATTGTAAATCCAGGTAGGGCTAGCGATGCATTAATAAATACCGCTGATATATTTGCAACAGTTCTTGAATTGTTTGGTTATGAAAATTGGTCACAACAAATACCATCAGGCAAACCTGTTGATAGTAAAAGCTTTTTACCTGTTATTTTGAACAAAGCAACTAACATTCGTACTTGGACTTTCACTGAAATGTTTAAAGTAATTCCCGATGCCGATGATGCCAAAGCAATTCGAAGTATGGATTATAAGTTAATAAATTTTGATGCAGGTTATCAAGAATTTTATAATTTATCTATTGACCCATTAGAATTAAACAATCTTATGATTAGTGGCATGAGTTCTATTGATAGTTCAAATTATTTTTATTTGTGTAATGAACTTTCAACCTTAACTGGGCAAGGCAATTCTTGTCAATTAATTAATGGCCTCGAAAATCAAAATTTATTAATTGACAATTTTCAGGTAATGCCCAATCCATTTAATTCCTTTATTCATATTGAGGAACCTTTTCAGAAAGAAAATTTTAAATTGTTTAATTCGGTTGGACAAGTCTTTTATTTTGGCAATAATATACAAGAACAGGATTTTACTTATTTAAATAATGGCGTTTATTTTTTAAAGTCAAATTATAATGTGATTAAACTTATTAAAGCAAAATAATTGCTTTAATAACCATTTTTAATCTCTTATTTGTTATTAATTGGAGGGGTTTATTTGGAAATTCTCATTTATTCTGAACTTTTGAGAAGTTGATTAATTCTAAGAAATTTTTGCTTACTTTTAATCAAATCAAAATTACCCACGATAATGATAAAGAAAGAGGAAACCCAAACCGATTGCCAACATTGCAATTCTAGGTATAAATCTGTCTTTTGTCAGCTTAATCCTGATGAAATAGAAGTCATCAACCAAAATAAATGGTGTCAAACACTTGTGAAGGGTCAGCATTTATTCTTAGAAGGCAGTTACCCACACGGTTTATTTTGCGTTAATACTGGTAAAATAAAAATTCATCAAATGGGAGATGAAGGTAGGGAGCAAATAGTTCGTTTCGCGAAATCTGGAGATATTGTAGGTTATCGTGCATTGTTAGCTGCTGAAAAATATTCATGTTCAGCTTCTGCAATTGATGATACTTCCATATGTTTCATTCCAAAAAATGTTTTCTTAGCATTAATTGAAAAGAATTCTGAACTATCAATGCAAATTATCAAGTTACTTTCTCATAATTTGAAACAAGCAGAAGAATCAATTTTAAATTTGGCTCAAAAGCCAGTTAGAGAGAGAATGGCTGAGGCTTTATTGTTTTTAAGAGAAATGTATGGAGTTGAAGCTGATGGGCAAACACTTTCTGTAAGTTTATCTAGAGAAGAAATTGCAACATTGGTTGGAACTGCAACTGAAACAACAATTCGACTTCTATCCGACTTTAAATCTAGTCAAATGCTAGAGTTTGTTGGTAAGAAAATTAAAATATTAAATCAAAAAGAGTTGGTTAAAACGGCTAATATTCACGACTAATTATTAAATATTTCATTTAGTGAATTCTACATTAAATGATTTTTGTCATATTTTATTTCTACTTCCCAAAAGTATATTTGCCTAATGGAAATTGAGAAAGAAAAGACGCTATCTATTAACTCTTGTTATCATTGTGGAGAAGAATGTGTAGAGTTTCGAATTGTTCACGATGAAAAATTATTTTGTTGCGAAGGCTGCAGTTTAGTTTATGATTTACTCTCAGAAAATAACCTCTGTAATTATTACGATTTAAGTTCTGCACCAGGAACACGCAAGAAAGCAAACAAAGATTCACAAGGATATTCTTATTTAGATGATCCAGAATTAAAAGCTTCTTTAATCAGTTTTAGTAATGGACTGGAAACGCATATAACTTTTAAAGTGCCAACCATGCACTGTAGTTCATGTGTTTATTTATTAGAAAACCTTCATCGACTAAACCCTGCTGTATCTCAATCAAATGTCAACTTTCCCAAAAAAGAAGTAAGTATAAAATTTCGAGATAATAGCGTAAAACTTAGCGAAATTGCAGCTTTGATGGCCGATATCGGATATGAACCACATATCAGTTTAGAAATTGTAGGTGCAAAAAAAGTAAATGTTCATAATCGTACAGCTATTTTTAAAATAGGTATTGCAGGTTTTGCTTTTGGCAATATCATGATGTTAAGTTTTCCTGAATATTTTTCTTTAGGGAATTACTTTGATCAACAACATTTTCAATTTTGGTTCAATTATATATCACTCTTTTTATCATTGCCTGTACTATTTTATTCTGCCTCTGAATTTTTTGTTTCTGGAATAAAAAGTTTACGAAAAGGGTTTTTGAATATTGATTTGCCTATTGCCTTAGCAGTACTTTTAACTTTTGTAAGAAGTTTGTATGAAATAATAATGGGCTCAGGTGCAGGTTATTTTGACTCAATGACTGGTATAGTTTTCTTCATGCTTTTAGGGCGATATTTTCAAAACAGAACCTATCAAAATTTATCTTTTGATAGAGATTACAAATCTTTTTTTCCATTGGCTATTACTCGAATAAATAAAGGAAAAGAAGAATCCACACCAGTAAATAGATTGAAAAAAGGTGATCATATTTTAGTTAGAAACAATGAACTTATTCCAGCTGATGCAGTATTGCTAAAAGGAGAAGCTCAAATTGATTATAGTTTTGTAACAGGCGAAGCAGAGCCTGTATCGAAGAAAAAGGGAGATTTATTATATGCAGGTGGTAAACAACAAGGTAGTTCATTGTTGTTAGAAGTAATTAAGGAAGTTTCACAGAGTTATTTGACGCGGTTATGGAATAATGAAGTTTTTCAAGAAAGAGAAGAGCAACAATTTCAATTTGTTCAATCAATAAGTAAATATTTTACCATTGTATTATTTATAGTAACAGCAATCGCATTTTTTTATTGGCTACCAATTGATTCCCATAGGGCAATTAATGCTTTAACAACTACTTTAATTATTGCATGCCCTTGTGCATTATTGTTGTCTGCTACATTTACGCATGGAAATAGCATAAGTCTATTAGGCAAATTTTCATTTTATTTGAAAAATGCAGGTGTGCTTGAAAAACTTGCAAATATTCAAGTGGTGGTATTTGACAAAACAGGAACAATAACAGAAGCCAAGCATGCTACTGTTCAATTCAATGGTTTAGCATTAACTGAAGAAGAGAATTCAATGATACGTTCATGCCTCATAAATTCTGCTCATCCATTGAGTAAAAGAATATATGATGAGTTAAAACATTTCAAGTCTATGACCTTAAATTCATTTGAAGAATTTGCAGGAAAGGGAATAATTGCAATTATAAATAATCATCAAATAAGAATTGGATCGGAAGCATTTATACTTGGTGATGTGCAGAATCATGAAGTAAAAGAAACCACAGTATATATCGAAATTGATTCTGTTTTAAAGGGCTATTTTTCAATTCAACATGTATATAGATCGGGATTTGCTTCATTAGTGAATAGGTTAAAAAGCAAATTTGAATTAATGGTACTTTCTGGAGATCATGATTCAGAAAAAAACACATTGAATTATATACTAGGAGATACAACTCCATTATATTTTAAACAAAGTCCATCTGATAAATTAAAAAAGATAGAGCAACTTCAACTTTCAGGAAAAAAAGTATTGATGGTAGGGGATGGCTTGAATGATGCAGGAGCATTAAGACAGAGCGATGTTGGAATTGCGATAACTGATCAAGCTAATTATTTTTCACCAGCATGTGATATTATCATGGATGGAAAAGTTTTTCAAAAACTTGATCAATTTATTGCTTTTGCAAAATCGTCTAAGAAAATAATTATTGGGAGTTTTATAATTTCCTTATTGTATAATGTAGTTGGGTTATATTATGCTGTTCAAGGAAATCTATCACCCGTTATTGCTGCTATATTAATGCCTATAAGCTCAATATCTATAGTAGTATTCACTACAATTGCAAGTAGTATTTCTGCCAGAATAAAATTAAAAGATTAGTTTTATTTGATGATTAAGAATGAGGTTCATTCATTCTTAAAAAGTCTAATTTATATTGAAAAATAGCACCAATACTTTGTGAACGTTGTTTAGCTAGTTCTGTTTTTGCTCCACAGAAATTTTCATCTAATGTGGCAAGAAATAATGAAATCCATCTATCAAAATGTTCTTTATAAATATGCTCCTTTTGTTTTGCATGCGCGTCAAACGGTTGCCCTCTATATTCATTCGTGTCAAGCAATAATCCAGACCAAAATGTGACCATTTTTGGTAAGTGTGTTGACCAATCAACTTTTGCATGTATATTGAAAATAGGACTTAACAAATCATCTTGATTCACCTTGTCGTAAAATTTGTTTACCAACAATTCAATATCTTCTTTTGTTTCGATGTCTTTTTTCATTTTATTTTGGTAGCTTTAGTAAAAGTTTACCATAAACAAATATCCCTTTTTAAATACAATTGATTTTATGACTTTCGTCATATTTCATTTTTTCTTGATTTACTAGTTTTACCCCATAATCAAACAAGCATGGCAGTATTGATTTTATTGGTTGGTGTTAGTTTAATCGTAGCAATTGGTTTTCTACTTTCCTTTTTATGGTCTGTAAATGATGGTCAGTATGATGATGACTATACCCCTTCTGTGCGTATGCTTTTTGATGATGAATTAGTAGCAAATGATAAAATAAACGATAAATAAAATATGCAACTAGAAAAGTACTATTATGACAACAAGATTGTGCGCAACTTTGCTTACGCTTCAATCATTTTCGGATTAGTAGGAATGACTGTTGGACTGCTTATTGCACTTCAATTGGTTTTTCCAAGTTTGAACTTCGGAATCCCTTACACATCCTTCGGTAGAATTAGACCTTTGCACACCAATGCAGTAATTTTTGCATTTGTTGGCAATGGCATTTTTGCAGGTGTTTACTATTCTTTACAGCGTTTATGTAAAACCAGAATGTTTAGTGATACACTAAGTAATATTAATTTTTGGGGATGGCAATTAATTATTTTGGCGGCTGCTATTACTTTACCAATGGGATTTTCCACTGCTAAAGAATATGCGGAGTTAGAATGGCCAATTGATATTGCAATTACTATTATTTGGGTAGTATTTGGTTGGAACATGTTCGGTACAATTCTTAAAAGAAGAGAAAGACATTTGTATGTTGCCATTTGGTTTTACATAGCAACTTTTGTTACTGTTGCAGTTTTACATTTGGTAAATTCTTTTGAATTGCCAGTTACACTTTTCAAAAGTTATTCTTGGTATGCTGGTGTTCAAGATGCCTTAGTACAATGGTGGTACGGTCATAATGCAGTTGCATTCTTTTTAACTACTCCATATTTAGGTTTGATGTATTATTTCTTGCCTAAAGCAGCTAATCGTCCAGTTTATTCATATCGATTATCCATCATCCATTTTTGGGCATTAATCTTTTTATATATATGGGCAGGACCTCATCATTTATTATATACCTCTTTACCTGATTGGGCTCAATCATTAGGGGTAGTATTTTCTGTAATGTTAATTGCACCATCATGGGGTGGTATGATAAATGGATTACTTACTTTAAGAGGAGCTTGGGATAAAGTAAGAGAAGATGTGATATTGAAATTTTTTGTTGTTGCCATTACCGCTTATGGTATGTCAACGTTTGAAGGCCCTATGCTTTCATTAAAAAGTGTAAATGCAATTGCTCACTTTACCGATTGGATTGTTGCTCATGTACATGTTGGTGCATTAGGATGGAATGGTTTCTTAACCTTTGGTATGTTCTATTGGTTAATCCCTCGTATTTTTGGCAGAGAATTATATTCAAAAAAATTAGCCAATTTCCATTTTTGGATTGGCACTTTAGGAATTTTAATTTATGTAATTCCTTTATACTGGGCAGGTATCACACAAAGTTTAATGTGGCAACAATTTACACCTGAAGGTTATTTAAAGTATCCTAACTTTTTAGAAACAGTTACCCAAATTGTTCCGATGTATGCTTTGAGAAGTTTAGGTGGTCTGCTCTATTTAATTGGAGTAATTGTAATGACTTACAACTTATTTAAAACTGCAGCTTTAGGAAAGTTAATTGCTAATGAAGAAGCTGAAGCTCCAGCATTAACTAAAGAATATGCAGGTGCTAAAGGTGAACATTGGCATCGTTGGATTGAACGTCGCCCAGTACAATTGATGATATTAAGTTTAGTTGTTGTTTTAATTGGTGGAATTGTTGAATTAGTTCCTACATTTTTAATAAAAAGTAATATACCAACAATAGCAAGTGTTAAACCTTATACACCGCTTGAATTACAAGGCCGTGATATATATTTAAGAGAAGGCTGTTATACTTGTCACTCACAAATGATTCGTCCTTTCCGTGCGGAAACAGAAAGATATGGAGAGTACTCTAAAGCAGGTGAATTTGTTTATGATCATCCTTTCCAATGGGGATCAAAACGTACAGGTCCTGACTTACACAGAGTAGGTGGAAAATATCCTGATTCTTGGCATTATAATCACATGCTTGAGCCCACATCTATGTCGCCAAATTCTATTATGCCAACTTATCCTTGGTTATTAGATGATGACTTAGATACAAGCACAACTGCAGCAAAAATAAGAGCCATGCAAACGCTTGGTGTACCTTATGCTGCAGGATTTGATGCCATTGCCAATCAGGATTTAATGATGCAAGCTGATTCAATTGCGCAAGGCTTATCAGCTTCTGGAATTAAAACTGCTTCTGATAAAGAAATCATTGCATTGATTGCTTATTTGCAAAGACTCGGTAAGGATATCAAAGCAATGCCTAAACAATAAATTTTAATAGTAAATAAATTAGAATCGAATTATGAAATTTATCAATTACCTCAATGACATAGCTGGTATTTCAATCTATCCATTGATTTCCTTAATCATATTTGTAGTTTTTTTTAGCGCATTAATTGTATATGTGATAAAAGAAGACAACGGATTCTTGAAAAAAATGAGTGATCTACCACTAGAAAAAAATGACGATAACCTTAACTATAGCCAACATGAATAAGTGTTTAAAAATAAGTTTTTATAAAATCATTTTTATAATGATAGGGTTTGTGATGATGATAACAAATACGCAAGCTCAAGTCACAGCTACCGTTCCAGCTGAAACTAATGCTGTATCTCTTTGGAGCAGTCCATTGTTTTGGGTGTTTTTTTTCGCAATTATTGCATTGCTAATAGTGATAATAGCAATTGGTTCTGTGCTGGTTGGATTGGTCAATAATAAATTGGCTTCAAAAATTAAAAACACTTCAAGTATTGTGCTAATATTATTGAGTATTGGAATTGGAACTGCAAACGCACAATCGACTTCAACAGCTAATGCTGTAACAAGTGTTAGTACTCCAACCGTTGAAGCAGTTGTTGGAAGTTTAGATCCAAATACAATCATTGTTTTACTGGTTGTAATTTTTATTGAATTATTTGTGATACTTTATTTGTATTCAATTCTTCAAAAAATGTTAGTTGCATTAGGTTATAAAACTAAAGACGAACTTACATGGACTTGGTCATGGTTTTATAAGAAAATGACTAAAGCAGTTCCTTTGGAAAAAGAATCTGAGGTTGCTACTGATCATAACTATGATGGCATCATTGAATTAGATAATAGTTTACCTCCTTGGTGGGTATATATGTTTTATGCAACAATTGTTTTCAGTTTTGTTTACATTATATATTTTCAATTCATGGATGGTCCTGATCAAATTGCAGAGTATGATACTGCAGTTGCTGAAGCGGCCATTGCTAAAAATGCATTTCTAACCCAGAATGCAGCCCTAGTTGATGAAAACACGGTAACTTATTTAAGTGCTGCAAATGATTTGAGTAAAGGCAAAATGAATTTTGTTACTAAATGTTCTCCATGTCATGGTCAAAATGGAGAAGGTGGAGTAGGTCCTAATCTTACTGATGATTATTGGATCAATGGTGGAGATATCAAGAGCATTTTCAAAATAATAAAATATGGTAAACAAGAAAAGGGAATGATCTCTTGGGAAAGCCAAATAAAACCTTTAGAAATGCAACAACTTTCAAGCTATATCAAATCAATACATGGCAGTAATCCGGGTAATCCAAAAGCTGCACAAGGAACATTATATGTAGAGAGTGCAACGATTGATTCAACAAAAATAGATAGCACTCAAAAAACAACAAATACAATAGATACAACAGCTGTAGCCAGCTCAAAATAGTATGCAGGACGAATTTAATTTTGATGAATTAGATCAAAGCTTTAGAGATAAAGTTGCTACCATAGATGATAAAGGGAAACGAATTTGGATTTTCCCTCAAAAGCCAAAAGGAAAATATACTAACTACCGAAGCATTGTAGCTTCGGTATGTTTAGTTTTATTATTTGGTATGCCATTTTTAAGATTGAACGGAGAACCTTTTATGATGTTCAATATCTTACAAAGAAAGTTCATCATCTTCGGTTTGGTTTTTGGTCCACAAGATTTTTTCTTGCTCGGATTAACCATGATCACTTTTGTGGTTTTCATTATTTTATTTACAGTTATTTATGGGCGATTGTTTTGCGGATGGACTTGCCCTCAAACTATTTTTATGGAAATGGTTTTTCGTAAAATTGAATATTTTATTGAAGGAGATGGAAATAAACAAAGGGCATTATCAAAAGCACCTTGGACAACCAGTAAAATTGCTAAGAAAGCAATAAAGCATATTTTATTTTTTTTCATTTCATTTTTAATAGCAAATACTTTTTTGGCTTATATCATTAGTACAGATGAACTTCTTAAATTAATTAATGAGCCTATTAAAAACCATATCGGTGATTTAGTTTCTATAACAATTTTCACTTGTATTTTTTATTGGGTTTTTGCTTTTTTTAGAGAGCAAGTTTGTACTGTTGTTTGTCCATACGGTAGATTACAAGGTGTATTGCTCGATAAGCAATCTATCATTGTTGCCTATGATTATGTTCGTGGTGAAAAAAGAGGAAAATTTAGAAAAGGTGAAGTAAGAGAATTAGGTGATTGTATTGATTGTCATCAATGTGTGGCTGTTTGTCCTACAGGAATTGATATTAGAAATGGTACACAATTAGAATGTGTGAATTGCACCGCATGTATTGATGCTTGTGATGATATCATGGTACGAGTAGGTCTTCCTAAAAATCTTATTACATTTTCTTCAGAAAAAGGAATTGCAGAAGGTAAGAAGCTGAAAATAAATGCAAGAATTATTGCTTATTCTGCAGTGCTATTGGTTTTAGTTGCTGGACTTAGTTTTGGTTTAATTAGTAGAAGCGATACGGAAACAACAGTACTACGCACGCCAGGTGTTATGTATCAAGAAAACCAAGACGGAAGCATAAGTAATTTGTACAATTTTAAAATTAGCAATAAAACACATCAAGATTTGCCATTGCATTTTGAAGTACTTAATGCCAACGCTCATATACAAATGATTGGAGATGGAAAAATTGTTAGTCCAAGAGAAGGCTCAGCACAAGGCACGTTCTTTATACATATTTTTCCAAAGGATATTCATACACGAAGTACCAAATTGAAAGTGGGTGTGTATTCTGACAAAGAATTAATAGAAACAATTAAAACAACATTTTTAGCTCCGGCTAAATAAATTTTATTAAAATGAATTGGGGTAATCGAATTTTATTTCTGTATTTAGGTTTCGTTGCATTGATTATAACGCTTGTAGTTGTAAGCTTTAATCAAAATGTAGATTTAGTTTCATCAGATTATTATGCAAAGGAATTGGCATTTCAATCCGACATTCAAAAATTGAACAATGCCAATCGTTTGGCTGTGAAACCTAATATAATAGTTGCCGATAAAATAATAAGTATTGATTTTTCTTCTATTGAAAACAGTAAAGCAATTTCAGGAAATATTTTAATTTATAAACCATCCAATGCAAAGGCTGATCATCTTCTAAAAATCAGCACGGATAATGGTTTCCAAAAAATAAATTCATCTGATTTTGAATTGGGTATGTATAAAGTAAAAATTGATTGGCAATCAAATGATAGTTTATTTTTAATTGAAGAAGTGATTGTACTTAATTAATTTTTTAGATGCAACTATTAGCAGCATTGGCATTAGGCTTTTTAGGCAGTTTCCACTGTATTGGAATGTGCGGGCCAATTGCTATGGCTTTGCCTCAAAGAGAAAATAGTAGCATTTATTATAAAGCATTTCAATCACTAAGTTATAATCTCGGTAGGGTAATCACTTATGGTTTTTTGGGCTTGCTTCTTGGTGCATTAGGTAAAGGTTTGTTTTTAGGAGGATTGCAACAAGTAGTTTCAATTACAACAGGTGTGCTCATAGTGTTGATTGTTTTATTTCCAGTCATTCTTCCGCGCTCAATTAAGCAAGCTTCCTTTTTTCAATTTACTTGGTTCCGAAAAATATTTTCAACATTAATTCAAAGCAAAAATCATTTGGCATTTTTATTTCTAGGTGTAATCAATGGGTTTTTGCCATGTGGGTTTGTATATATTGGCTTGTCAGCAGCCCTGCTAACAGGCGACCCAATCAACGCAAGTTTATTCATGATGGCATTCGGACTTGGTACAATTCCTGCACTTTTTACACTGAGTCTTATGGGTAGCTTCATCAGTTTAAACTTTCGCAATAAAATAAAAAAAGCAATTCCAGTATTTTCTATCCTCGTTGGTGTAATCTTAATATTAAGGGGAATGAACTTGGGTATTCCTTATATCAGTCCAATGATAGAACAACATGCACATGAAACTAAAGTAGATTGTTGCGAAAAGCCAGAAAAGACTAATTAAACTAGGTCAAAATCCTATTTCTTTCTTATTTTTGTGCCTTAATTTAGGTATATGAAATATGATGTTGCTGTAATTGGGTCTGGTCCTGGGGGGTATGTTGCCGCTATCCGTTGTGCCCAATTAGGTTTAAAAACCGCGTTGATAGAAAAGTATTCAAGTTTTGGTGGCACTTGTTTGAATGTTGGTTGTATTCCATCCAAAGCATTATTAGATTCATCTGAACATTATCATAATGCTGCACATAATTTTAAAACACATGGTATAGAATTAAGTAATTTGAAAGCCAATCTTTCACAAATGATCAAACGCAAGAATGAAGTAGTGAAACAAAATACAGATGGCATTACTTACTTAATGAAGAAAAACAAGATCGATACATTTATCGGACATGCATCTTTCCTAAATAAAAACACTATTCAAATTGCAGGCGAAAAAAACATAAGTATTGAAGCAAATAAAACTATTATCGCAACTGGATCTAAACCTGCAAATCTACCTTTCATCAAAATTGATAAGAAAAGAATTTTAACATCAACTGAAGCTTTAAATCTGAAGGAGATACCAAAGCACTTAGTATTAATTGGTGGTGGTGTTATTGGTTTAGAATTAGGTTCTGTATATGCTCGCTTAGGTTCAAAAGTAACAGTAATTGAATTCATGGATGGCATCATACCAACTATGGATAAAACACTTGGCAAGGAATTACAAAAGTCATTGAAGAAAATTGGATTTGAGTTTTTATTAAAACATCAAGTAAAAGAAGTAAACAGTACAGCCAAAGAAGTAACAATTAAAGCTATTGATGCCAGTGCTAAGGAAGTAATTATCAAAGGTGATTATTGTTTAGTAGCAGTTGGAAGAACAGCCTATACAGAAGGCTTAGGCTTAGATAAAATTGGAATTCAAGTTGAAGAAAAAGGTAGGAAAATAAATGTTAATGATCATTTAGAAACTATAGTTCCTGGTGTGTTTGCAATAGGTGATGTAATAAAAGGTGCAATGTTAGCTCATAAAGCAGAAGAGGAAGGGATTTTTGTTGCAGAATATATTGCTGGACAAAAACCTCATATCAATTATAATTTAATACCAGGTGTTGTATATACTTGGCCTGAAGTAGCAGCAGTGGGAAAGACAGAAGAAGAATTGAAAGCAGCTGGCGTAAATTACAAAGTTGGAAATTTTCCATTTCTTGCAAGCGGACGTGCAAGAGCAAGTATGGATACTGATGGTTTAGTTAAAGTTTTAGCAGATGCAAAAACGGATGAGATTTTAGGTGTTCATATGATTGGTCCACGAGTGGCAGATATGATTGCTGAAGCTGTGGTTGCAATGGAATTCAGAGCAAGTGCTGAAGATGTAGCACGCATGAGTCATGCACATCCAACATATACCGAAGTGTTTAAAGAAGCTTGTTTATCTGCAACTGCAAATCGAGCCATACATATTTAATTTAATATGATTAAAGAAAATATTTCCTTATTGCCTTTCAATACATTTCGTATTGATGTGAAAGCAAAATATTTTGTTGAAGTTAAATCTGTTGAAGATTTGCAAGTTGTATTGCAATCAGAAAAATGCAAACAAAATGATTTATTTGTTTTAGGTGGCGGAAGTAATTTGCTTTTAACTAAAGATTACAATGGATTAGTAATTCGGTTGGACATTAAAGGAATAAAAGTTTGTGAGGAAGGTGATGATACTTATGTTGAATCGGGTGCTGGTGAAGTTTGGAATGATTTTGTTGGATTTTGTGTTGATAAAGGATATGCTGGTTTAGAAAATTTAACACTAATACCCGGTTCTGTTGGAGCTTCTCCTATTCAAAATATTGGCGCATACGGAGTAGAAATTAAAGACACTTTTTTTTCTTTGCAGGCCATAGAAATTAGCACGGGAAACATTCGAAAGTTCAATAAGGAGGAATGTAAATTCGGTTATCGCGAAAGTGTATTTAAAAATGAACTCAAAGGACAATATATCATTACTTCAGTAGTTTTTAATCTCCATAAAAAAGCAGAATTAAAATTGCAGTATGGTGCTATCATTGAAGAATTAAAAAACAGAGGTATTCATCATCCTACAATAAAAGATGTGAGTGAGGTAGTTGCTTCAATTCGTGTAGCTAAATTGCCCGATCCAAAAACCATTGGTAACTCGGGTTCTTTCTTTAAAAACCCAGTAATTGCAAAGGAGCAATTTGAACAACTAATTCAATTGTTTCCTTCAATAGTTAATTTTCCTGCACCCAATAATCAAATAAAGTTAGCAGCTGCTTGGCTTATTGAACAATGTGGTTGGAAAGGAAAGCAAATAGGAGATGCAGGTACTTGGAAAAATCAAGCTTTGGTAATTGTTAATCACGGTCATGCTAGTGGTGCTGAAATATTTGATTTCTCTACTCAAATTATTGATTCAGTGAAAGCTAAATTTGGAGTTACACTTGAGCGTGAAGTAAATATTTTATAATTTTTTCCTATTTAATCAATTCTCTAAATTTTTAGGCATAAAAAAAGCCCCACATGAATGCAGGGCTGGAATAAAGTCTATAAGTAAATTAAGCTAACTTAACGTCTACTGCATTTAAACCTTTTTTTCCTTCTTTCAGTTCGAAAGTTACTTCGTCATTTTCTCTGATCTCATCGATCAAACCAGAAACGTGTACAAAGTACTCTTTTCCTGTTCCTTCTTCTTTAATAAATCCGAACCCTTTTGAGTCGTTGAAGAATTTTACTGTTCCGTTATTCATGATAATTTTTAATAATAATTTAATTCTGCAAAGATATATATAATTAATTGACAATGGTAGAGATATTTTGAATCGAATGGTCCAAAATGCAATAAAACTAAGTTTAAAACCCTAATAGGCTGATAATTGCGTGAATTATATTTTGAAGATTGTTGCCATATTTATTGTGAATAACCTATTTTTTCTAATAATCCTAAGTTTACTTGAAGTCCAATTAGCTATCATTTATTGGTTAAACCCATCAAAATAAATCAATTTTATAAGAGGATTTTTACAAATATTTGCTGCTGATTTGCTAATCAATAAATGAAATTTCAAAATTTTTATCAATTTCATGCAACCTTTAAAAAAGTAAAGAGTCTTTAACACGAAATCGAATACAACTTGGATAATAAACTCATCGATCTACAAAAGCCTTTGATTGAAAAGTGTCGATACGGCGACTCTCGTGCACAGTTTGAGTTGTATCGTCTGTATTCAAGAACAATGTATAATACTTGTATTCGAATGCTCAATCATGTTGGTGAAGCAGAAGATGCCCTGCAAGATTCCTTTATTGAAGCTTTTGCACGAATTGCTGATTTTAGGGGAGAGGCTACTTTTGGAGCTTGGTTGAAACGCATAGTAGTTAATAAATGTATCAACCAGCTTCGTAAACGCAAATTGGTATTACTTGAACAAATTGAAGATGATGCTATGGTTGATATAGAAACAGAGATCGATGAAGACGATATTAAATACGAAGCTAACCGAGTAAGAACAGCAATTGAAAGTTTGCCAACTGGATATCGATTAGTAATTAGCCTCTATTTATTAGAAGGTTATGACCATGCAGAGATTGCACAAATATTAAACATTACCGAGTCAACCGCTAAGTCTCAATTCAATAGAGCCAAAGCAAAAGTTAGAGAATTAATACTATAAAGATTATGAAAGATTCATTAGAAAAATTCATTTCTGAAAACCGAAGTCAGTTTGATGTACATGAACCTCGCGAAGGATTATGGGCAGGGGTAGAAAAAGAATTAGTGCATAAAAAGCAAAATCATCAAAAAAGAATTTGGATGGTGGCTGCATCATTAATTATAATTATGGTTGCGTCGGTAATTGTGTTACGCTTTACTCGCAATGATAGTCATTCAAATGTAGCCATTGAAAATAACTCGGCTGCTATTTCTGATCCTCAAATTGAAGAGGCGCAAGCTTATTACGCTTCATTGATTGAAGTAAAAAGAAATGAAATCAATCAGTATCGAAAAACACAACCTCAATTAGTAAAAGAATTTGATACCCAATTACAAGAATTGAATTTGATGTATAAAGAATTAGTACCTCAAGTAAAAGATAAAAATAAAAAGGAAATTGTTTTGCAAGCGCTTATTACTAATCTGCAATTGCAATTACAAATATTAAACAAACAATTAGAAATTGTTCAACAAGTAAATGTTAGAAAAAATGAAAAGAAGAAAAATATTACACTATAGTTTGCTTTTAATGCTTTTAGCACCCATGTTTGGTTTAGCTAAAGGAATGGATTTTCCTGAAGAGAAAGTTATTACAAAAAATTACCAAGTTTCCGGTTCGGAAAAATTAAATATTGAAAATGAATTCGGACAAGTGGTGGTGAATACTTGGGATAAAAATGAAATTTCAGTGGTAATTACTATCAAAGCAAGTAGCAAATCTCCAACCAAATCAATAGAAATAATTAACGCAGTTAAATTTATGGAAACACGTGCAGGTGGTTCTATCTATTTAAAAACAGATTTGCAAAATTCCTTAAATACTGGGAAGAATTCAATTCATATTGATTACCAAATCAACATGCCTTCAGGCAATCCACTTAACTTAATCAACAAGTTTGGAAATGTGTATATGTCATCTTTCAAAGGCCCATTACAATTATCGGTTAGTTATGGTAACATCAAAGCTGAAAAATTAACTGGTGCTGATAAAAGAATCAGTGTAAGTTTTGGTGCTGCAGATATTGAAGAGATTGAAAATGGAAATGTTGAATCTAAATATTCTCGATTGACCATCGAAAAAATGGATAAGGGAGAGATCAAAAATTCATTTGGGAAAACCAATTTGCAGAATGCAGGTAATTTGAAAATCACTCAAAAATATGGTGATATTGATATCAAAAAAATCCATACAATATCAGCCTTAATTGAATTTGCCAATATCAGCATTGGATCAATAGGTAAATCAGCAGAGTTGAGT
Source organism: Sphingobacteriaceae bacterium (assembly GCA_965279595.1). Classification (GTDB taxonomy): domain Bacteria; phylum Bacteroidota; class Bacteroidia; order Sphingobacteriales; family Sphingobacteriaceae; genus CAIKLP01. The sequence goes on along the minus strand of OZ257246.1, from coordinate 391,208 downwards.
TTGAAGTACTCTGGTAATGCAGATATGGGAACTATAACTTCAGCTGTTGAGCTTTTAAAAATTGATGCAAATTTCAGTACTGTGCGTATGAATTTTGATGAAACAGCAGGTATGAATTTCGATGCTCATTTAAAATTTGGTGACTTAAAGTTGAACAATATGAGGATGAAAGATTATGTGAAAACATCTGATGAACATCAAAACACGTCAGACTTTAAAGGCAAAATTGGGAAAGGCGGAGAGGGAACTTTAATGATTAACTCAAGTTATACAACTGTTTATTTTCAATAAGATTTAATAGAACATAAAAAAAGGCAAATGGATTTTATTCCTTTGCCTTTTTTTATATTATGATGATTAATTAATCTTCAAATATGGATTCTACATCATTCACTTTTGATGTTTGTATATTTCTTTCGTATGGTTTCAATTGTGATTTCAAAAGTTTTCTAGCTACATGAATTCTAGTTTTTACTGTTCCAATTGGAATGGTTAAGTAATCAGCTATCTCATGATATTTATAACCTTCAAAATACATGTTGAAAGGAACTTTGTAATCATCAGATAAATTACGCATCGCTTTTTTGATATCATCCATTACAAATTTTCCAGTAGCATCATTATTAGTCGAACTGAAAAATAAATTAGCTGAAGTAATCTCATCTGATTTAGTAACCAAAGTATTGATTTTTGTAATTCTTCTATAATTATTAATGAAGGTATTCTTCATTATAGTATACAACCAACCTTTTAAGTTAGTTCCCTCTGCAAATTTATTATAGTAAGTAATAGCTTTTAATAAAGTGTCTTGAACTAAATCATCTGCATCTTCATTATCATGTGTGAAATGCAAAGCGTAAGTACGTAATGATCCGGTTTGTCTAATTACTAGATCATTGAATTCCGGTCTTGTCATGGTTTTTCCTTTTTTAAGTAGAACAAATCTAAGTGCTATTTATGACATTAACAAGTATTTTGTATAACTTTTATGTTAACATGGTTAAACATGGTGTTTAAACGCATAAAATGATTGTTTTAGTCGCCGAACGCCCTTAATTAAACGATAAACGATGTTTAAAGCTAATTGGATTTGTTTTTTTTAAAGTATTGCAGTGCTTCTGAAGCTGCAATTTGCCCAGAAATGAGACTTGGGGGCACACCAGGGCCTGGTACAGTTAATTGTCCGGTGTATAATAAGTTCTTAATTTTTTTTGAATGCATTTTGGGTTTTAAAAACGCAGTTTGTAAAAGTGTATTAGCCAAACCATAAGCATTGCCCTTATAAGAATGATAATCATTTTCAAAATCAGTCATTGCATAAGAACGTTTGAATAAAATATGGTCTTTGATTGATTCACCAGTAAGCAATTCAAAACGATCTACTATTTGATGAAAATAAGTTTCCCTTAATGATTCAGAATCATTTAAACCTGGCGCTAATGGAATTAATAGAAATAAATTTTCACCATCAATAGTGGCACAACTTGGGTCAGTAATAGATGCTACACTTGCATAGAATAAAGGTTTGGTTGGCCATTTAGGCTCTGTGTATATTTCATATGCATGCTGATCAAAACTTTCATCAAAAAATAAATTATGATGTAAAACAGTTTTTAATTTTTTTGAAAGGCCGACATAAAATAATAAGCAAGAAGGGGAGAAAGTTTTTTTATCCCAATAGTTTTTGGGATAGTTGGCAGAATCTTTATTCAATAAATCTAAATCGGTATGTGCATAATCAGCACCTGAAATTACTAAATCAATTGAATATTTATTTTTATCTGTGTGAATTGCAATGGCTTTACTTCCTTTGGTTTCAATACTTTCAACGCTTTCATTTAAATGAATTTCAACACCTTGTTCAATGGCTAATTGGGTCATGGCTTTTACAATTTCATGCATACCTCCTTTTGGATACCAAGTACCTAAAACCAAATCGGCATAATTCATGAGTGTGTATAAGCCCGGACTGTTTTGTGGAGTTGCACCTAAAAACAAAACTGGAAATTCTAATAGTTGAATCAACTTTGGGTTTTTAAAAAGTTGTTTCACTTCATTTCTTACTGAGCCAAATAAATTTATTTTGAAAATGCTTTTCAAAATACGGATATCCATGAATTCTAAAATATGATCAGAAGGCTTCCATACAAATTCATGCATTCCTGTTTCATACTTGAATTTGGCAGCATCCAAAAATTGTTCTAATTTTTGAGCACTTCCAGTTTCATTGCTTTCAAATAAACTTTTTAATTCTTCAAAATTAGCAGGAATGGAAATGCTATCATTCTCTCCAAAATATATGCGATAACTTGGATCCAATTGAATGAGTTCATAATAATCACTTACTTTTTTACCAAAATATTGGAAGTAGTTTTCAAAAACTTCTGGCATCCAATACCAACTTGGTCCCATATCAAAAGAAAAGCCGTCTTTCTGCCATAACCTTGCCCGACCGCCTGTTTGTTCATTTTTTTCAATAATTTTTACAGAATGTCCAGCTTTTGCTAATACCGTTGCTGCTGCTAAACCAGCAAATCCAGCACCTATAACTATTATCTCTTGTTTTTTGAAGCCTTCCATTTTTCTTTTAAATATTGCTGTAAATGAACATTTTATTTTTTCTAGCTCCAAATTTTATTATTCTTAGCTTTGCTTCAAACCAATGAAGTACTTTTCTGTTTACAGAAAAAGTAAATATAAATTTATGATGGACCTGTATAATAGCACATGCTTTGAATGTAGCAAGTTGATTACGCATAAATACAGCACTTCCTTCAGTTTAGGTATTCGGGCATTTGCAAAAGCTTACCGACTACCTATATATTCAATTTATGGATTTGTAAGGTATGCCGATGAAATTGTAGATTCATTCCATGGTCATGATAAGCAAAAACTAATCAATGATTTTAAAGCAGATACTTATAAAGCTATTCAAGAAAAAATAAGTTTAAATCCTGTCTTACATTCTTTTCAAAGTACAGTAAATCGTTATCATATTCCATTAACACTCATTGATGCTTTTTTAAAAAGTATGGAAATGGATTTAGATAAAAACAGGTATGAGCAAAATCAGTATGAAGAATATATCTATGGTTCAGCCGAAGTAATTGGACTCATGTGCTTATTGGTTTTTTGTGATGGGGATCAAAAACGGTTTAATGAATTAACACCAACTGCAAGGAGTTTGGGATCTGCATTTCAAAAAATAAATTTCTTGCGCGATATTAAATCCGATTATGAAGAGCGAGGAAGGGTGTATTTTCCAAATGTACAATTCGAGCATTTCAATGATGAAGCGAAAAAATTAATTGAAGAAGATATTCAATTAGATTTTGAACATGCTTTTTCAGGAATCAAAAATTTACCTAGCGGAAGTAGGTTAGGTGTTTATATTGCATATACCTATTATTTAGAATTATTTAAAAAAATTAAACAAGTATCTGCAGAGGCCATAGCCAATCAGCGAATTAGAGTGAGTGATTCAAAAAAAGCTTATCTATTTATTGAAGCTATGATAAAAAATAAATTTTTGGCTGCTTAAATTTTTTGTTCATGAAATTTTATTTTCTTGTTTTCATCTTCTTATTAAAAATGATAAATACTGGATTGGCATCAGCCCCCAATGAAATAAATGACCTCCGAAAAAATTATGCCATTGCAGTTCATGATTCGAAATTAACGAATCAAGTAGTCGCGCAATTGAAAGCAAATAAATCAAATGATATATTGATACAAGCATACTTAGCTTCCTTTGAAGCCCTGAAAGCCAAGCATGCATGGAATCCTTACGACAAATTGAATTATTTAAAAGCTTTTGATGTAAGTATGAGAAAACTGATTGCTCAACAACCTGATAATTTGGAAATTCGTTTCTTGCGTTTCAGTATTCAAAATAGCTTGCCTAGTTTTTTGGGATTAAGCAATCATTTAAATGAAGACAAATCTAAAATGTTTTGGTTGTTGACTCAAAAAAAATACTCAAACGCTGATCAGTCTTATTTTAAAACAATAGCTAGCTATTTATTAAATGCCAATACATTTAATGAAGCAGAATCAAACGAAATAAAATCTGCACTGCTTTAAAATTTAATACATGGAGCACTATTATTATTTACTTATTGATTTTTTCACACTGCTTTTCCCTTTTTTATATTCATTTGATAAAAGAGTAAAGTTCTATAGAAGTTGGCCAAAACTCTTTCCAGCGTTATTAATTGGCGGTTCTTTGTTTTTAGTTTGGGACTATTTTTTTACGATCAATGGCGTATGGTCATTCAATGAAAGGTATATATCTGGCATAAAATTATGGGAGTTACCAATAGAAGAAATTTTATTTTTTATAGTGGTGCCTTATTCTTGTTTGTTTATTTATGCCTGCGTAAAATATTATCAACCTAAAATAATTGAAAAACGATTTGCTAAATGGGTTTGGTTAGGCTTAATTATTTTTTCTATATTTTTTATCGTTTTGTATTATGATAGAATTTATACTTTAATTACTTTTTCTTTGTTGTTAATTCTTGTATCGTATTTTTATTGGAAACCTAAAGTTTGGCACAGTACTTTTCTGATTGCTTATTTGTTTTCATTGATACCTTTTTTCATTGTGAATGGTTTACTCACTTCGCTTCCTGTGGTGCTATATGACAATGCAGAGAATATAGACTTTAGATGGATTACTATTCCTTTTGAAGATTCTTTTTATATGCTAGCCCTATTGATGTTGGACACTTGGTTATTAGAAGGAAATAATTAAACTATTTCAATTTGATGGGTATCCAAATTTCTTCTTCGGATAGCGGATCATTGTTTTTGTATTTTTCTCCTAAAACTTCAAAATGCGGACGATGATCTAATTGATATATTGAATTTGGAATCCATTCGGAAAAAATCCAATTGAAAATTTGTGTATCGGTATTTCTTCCTTGGTAATGGAAAATAGCATATAATCCACTTTCTAAAAGAAATGATTGCATTCCTTCAGGAATTGTTTTTATATCAGATACCGGTTTTGCAGCCCATTTGATAAATGTTTTATTTGCATCAAAAATTTCAAAATTGAATGATTCGTCATAAATTTGCATGGATATTAAATCATTATTCAATGCATTTTGAATTTCATTTCTGCGAGGCATGAATGATTGCCACAGCTTTCCTGTTTGATTATTTGCATAAGTCATCGCCATTTGAAATCCAATCAAATGAATTGTTTCACAATTTTTAATTTCTATTTTCATATTTAATCTTCAATGATGATGTCGTATTCAGTTAATAATCCAGCTAATCCATTTTTCGAAAAGCGTGTTTTCTTCAAACTGTTTTTATTTGGATCAATACTGAAATTAAAAGCTTGTGTAAAATCAGCTTTATCTAAAATACTGTTTTCAAATTTTGCATTGATTAAATCACATTGTTCAAATTTCGCTTGAGTTAAATCACATTCAGTAAAATCTACTTCTTCCAACTTAGCGTTTAGGAAATGACTTTTCTTTAGCTTCATTTTATAGAAAGAAGAATGATTTAATATGCAATTGTCAAAATTGACAGAGAGATTAAAATCATTACATAAATAAAATTGGAGACCCAACATTTTACATTCTTTGAATTGCACATTGCAAAATGAGGTATTGTTCAGTTTAGCCATACTTAAATTGCAAGCATTGAATTCAGAATCTATCCATTTTACCTTGCTACAATCTACTTCTGAAAAATCGCAATTTTTAAAAATGCAATTTTCATATTCAGCAATTTGTAGAGCTTCAGTTTGAAAATTAATTTTATCGAATGTTTGGTTGAGGAAGAAATTGATGCTCATAAAATATCCAATTTATTTTTTTAAAAGTTGTAATAGTAAGTTGATAATCACACAGTATTAATTAAGAAGCTTCATTAGTAATAATAAATGGAAAGTTCCAGAGGTTAATTTCAATAATTAACTAAAGTATAGTATACCTGGGTCACTATGGCTTTTAAATTATATAAAATCTTTTAAAATCTGCAATTTGTTTTATTTTTTCATGTTAAAACTAGTACTAATCAAATTTTTTTCAAGAAAAATGCAATCTCTAGTATTGTTATGTCAATAGTTTCAATTGCCATTTCCCTATTTTTATAAGACTTGGGTCACAAGTTTTCTTGCTACTTTGCTTTACTATTTGAAATAGACTATACAACTAGAACTCAATTCTATACAGCTGTAGAATTTACTTCTATATTAGATTGTGTACTTTGAATACCAGCAATTTAGTTAAGAAGTAATATTGTAAAATCAATGTAAATGAATATTTCTGAAACAGATTTTACTAGCTAAACAAGTGCACATTTTGTCATTTTAAAATTTGGAGAGTGGAAGTTCCATAATGTACCACACAATTCTTTAACTCAATGAAAATAGATTTTTATATTTCTGCACTTGATAAAGGTAATTTAGTGCTAAATCAAATGAATTACATGCACATATCAAAAACACTTCTCATTAAAAGGCATTTTTTTAAGTAATGATTAATTTTAATTAAATGGCCTCTAAGTTTACTTCAAAAATCCCAAACGTGTTTTTATCTAAGTCAAGAAAATAGCCTTGCCAACAACGGCCAGGAATTGCAAATTTTGGCATTGCAATTTGACCACCATTTGCTAAAATTAATTCAGCAATTCTGTCAAAATTTTCAACTTCAATAGAACATACAAATGCATTAGTACTATATCGATTGATTGTGGAAGTTGTTGGTCTTTGCAACAATCCACCATTTATACCATTGGTTTCAATTCTATAATATTCAATAGGAACAAATGATTCTTTAATGAATTTCCATCCAAAAATATTTTCATAGAATTTTATTTCTCTGTTTAAATTATTTGATTGTATTTCAAAATATCCTATGCTATTCATATTTTATTGTTTAGATATACTCTTAAAAATATTTTTTGAATTCTAAATGCAAATATTTGCAATTGAAATAATTATTTATTTTTTCTTAATTAAATATCCGCCAACCAATGCACTTGGTATTCCAGTTATAATTAAAGTTATTGGATACCAATGCGGCGGTTCATGCCACATGGCTATAGTGCCTAGGCAACCCAATATAAAACCGAAAATGCAAAAGACAATAGCATGTCTCATTGGCTTACTTGGCGCCAATTTAACGGCAATACAGCTACCAACTATCACAAAAATGTTTCTATACAAAATCACAAATAAAATAAATGCAAATGAATTATTTGCAAAGGGCAATTTCATAATTCCATTTTTTTCTAATAGAACATCGGTAATAATTGATAAAGCAAATACGGCGATCATTCCTAATAGTATAGCTCCTATGCTTTGAAATGTTGATTTTTTCATTATTTAAATTTTTAAAATTTATTTTTTTTCAAGAAATTCTACAAGTTTATCTAAGCTTGAATTCCAACCTTGCTCCATCCCCATGTTGAGGTGTTTCAATTTATCAGCTTCAGTAGCATGCTCATAAATTAATGTGATTTTGGTTTGATCACCCACTTCTTCAAACAAACCTGTAAATAATAATATTTTCGGTAGATCAATTTCAGTCTTTGCTTTAAAGTCTTCACCAAATTCATCTGTTGAACTTATTTTTTTGTGTTTTACAATTTCTTTGTAGACTCCAATTGCAGGATATTCATTTCCTTGTCCATCAACCATTACAAATTCCCATCTACCACCAGGTCTAAAATCATTTTCTTTAACTACAGTATGGTATCCTTTTGGTCCCCACCATTCACTGATTAATTCAGTGCTGGTCCATGCATCCCAAACCATGTCAATTGGTGCATTAAACATTCGAGTAATTATTAATTCGTTTTCCATTTTAATTATTGATAAGTGTTGCTAATAAATTATCCAATTTACTTAATCCTTCATTCATTCCTTTTTCCATTCCTGAATTAATCATGCCATCTCTATCTTCTACTGATTTGAAAACAGATTGTATTACTAACTGACAACGCTCATCAGGTAATTCATATAGATTGAAAAATTCTAATGAAACATGTCCACGCTCAGGCAAGCCTTCAAATTCAAAAGTTCTAATCATGCGCAGAGGCTTATCTACTTCATGAATCACTCCATTGAATCCAAACTTCATTCCAGAAACGCAATGCTCATGTATAAAGCGATAAGAACCACCTGTACGGTTATCGAGCTTTTCGATTTCCATTTTGGTGTCAGTAGGTCCGAGCCATTGCATTAGAAATTCTGCTTCACTAAAAGCACGAAATACTAATTCTCTTGGTGCATCAAATTCTCTTTCAATAAAAAATTCTTGTTTGCCTTTTTCTGCAATAATTTTGGTTTGATTTTTACTTTGCATTTTTCTTTGATTTAAGTTTAACTAATACATCATCTAATCTGTTGAAACGATCGTCCCACATTTTCTGAAAAGGAACTAACCAGTCACTTACTTCTTTCATTTTTTTTGGATTAAAGTGATAATATATTTCTCGACCAGATTGCTCTTGCTTCACCAATTCACACTCAGTTAAAATTTTGATATGTTTAGAAACTGCTTGACGGCTGCTATCAAAATGTTCAGCCAATGCATTTGGGGTCATTGCTTGTAAGGCAATTAAAGTTAGAATGGCTCTTCGTGTGGGGTCGGCTATTGCCTGAAATACATCTCTTCTCATTTATAAAAATTTAATATGCTACTGATTGGTTGCAAATATATATGCAATTATTCGGTTGCGCAAATAAATTTTAATTTTTTTTGGAGAAAAGTAGGATGGCGGTATTGTATAGCCTATAAATTAATGAAACTTATAATTGATTTTATACTGTTTGGAATTGATTAAACAATTTTAATAACCACATTTCCTGTTTTTTCACCAGTTTCCACATACCGAGTGGCTTCTACAATTTGATCTAAAGAATAAGTTCGATCAATCACTGCTTTGTATTTACCAGCTTCAATTAATTCTTTGAAAAATTGAATATCAGCTTTGTTGTCTTTTGGAATTGGGAATAAAACTTTTTTGCCAAACATTAACGGGCTGACTAATGCTAAAAAAATATTTTGGGAGAGGTAACCCAACTCTGAAGAAATATAAATGCCTTTACTTTTTAAAATCTTTTTGCATTTAAAAAAAGAACTCTTGCCGACAACATCCAATACCCAATCATACTCTTTTCCTTTTTGTGTAAAATCTTCATTTAAATAATCGAAAACAAAATCGGCACCTAATTTTTTTAATAGATTTATATTTTTTGTGTTTCCTACTGCAGTAACTTCAGCACCTAAAAATTTTGCCAATTGAATGGCAGCGGTTCCTATAGCACCAGTGGCACCATTAATTAAAATTTGAGGTTTATTAGAAAAATCAATTTTCTTCAACATAGCATAAGCCAAAAAAGCACCATCGCAAATAGAAGCGGCTTCTTCAAAATTGAGGTTCTTTGGTTTTAGCGTAATCGCTTTCTTTTCATCTATGCAAACATATTCAGCATGTGTGCCAAATTGGTAGGTACTTAAACCAAAAACTTCATCTCCTATTGAAAAAGTTTTTACATTTTTTCCAATAGATTCAATAGTTCCCGCTAGTTCAGAACCAAGTATGGTATTTTTAGGTTTCAATAAGCCAGCAATTAAGCGAACAATTAAATATTCTGGTTTCCTAAAACCACAATCAGTTCGATTAACTGTTGATGCATGAATTTTAATCAACACTTCATGCTCTTTGGGAATAGGTTTTACAACTTCTTTTAATTGTAAAACTTCAGGTTCACCGTAAATTGTGTTGACACTTGCTTTCATGAATATTTATTATTGTTGAAAAATGGATTCAATTATTTTTTTATTAAGACTTATTTCATCTTCTAAATTAATGAAATAATGTCTTTGCCAATTTTGCGTTTGAAATGCTTGTTTATTATTAGGTATATCCCAAGTAGGGTAAACACGCATGCCTCTTTTTCCTTCTTTGTTTCTACTACTTATGATTCCATGTTTAGTCAAAATGTTTTTTGGAAAAATGAATAGGCCATTATTTTTTGTGTTGCAGGCGTTTATTATCATCAAATTAAAGGCATCATTTTCTTCAAATGGAATTGTAATACCCTTGTTGTTCCTTTTCCAAATACTCACAAATTGTCCGATTTTAGTAGGGGTTTCATGAGCTTCTCTGAAAATTATTTTGTGTTCATTTAAATTAAAATCAAAACTGTTTTGTGCTATGCTTTGAATCTTAATAGGATTTGGATACAATACCAATCCTAATTGTTCAAATTTATTTATTAAATATGGTAAGAGTTCCAAAAATAATTTTCTAATGGGTTTAAATTTTATTTATCACTTTCTGCTAAATCTTTCAAGGTTTTCAAAATTGGATTAAGAATTCCTTGAGGTTCTTCTTGCACAGCGTTTGCTCTATGATCTTCTTGTATGATTTCTAGATGAGTTTGATCATCAATTTCTTTTAGAAAATAATTCATCACAAAATAATTTCCAGGTTTATCTTCCAAACCTGGCCTGGGTGCGAATAAACTATATTGTATAAAATTTGGAAATTGAAAGGCCAACACCTTTCCCCATTGTTCAAAAACTTTGTCTTCCCATTCTGTTCTGAATCTTATTTCTGTTCCTATTTCCCAAGTTGTTTTTAAATCACTTCCATATTGCCAAAACTTAATGTATTCAGGTAAGGTAAGTATATCCCAAACTCTTTGAATTGATGCATTAATTGTTAAACTAGAAATGTTTTTAGGCATGAGTATGATCTTTATATATTGTGTTTAATATATTTTCAAAAAAATAAGTAAAATATAATAAACCCTATATATAAGTGGATAATTGATTAATATTTGAAACTTAGTTTAGATAAATAATATTTATAATGTGTTAAGAATTTAAGATAAGGGAAACTCAATTTTTAATTTGTAAAATAAATTATTAATTCCTTCCCACCACCCTCACACCCAAATACCACATCGGCAAATATGCACCAACTAAATCAACCACATTAAACCACATAGGTGATGGCAACATGATCACATTGGCAATACCTCCAATCAAAAATAAAACAGCAACAATTAATGCCATTTGTGAATTTCGAGAAGCTGCAATTTTAAAAGCGAGTATGGCACCAACTAAAGTTCCCAATGCATGGGCTAAAAATGGAAATAGAAAATGTTTGGGTTGCATTAAATGCATAGAAGCTTTTAGACCTTCCATTGTTTTTAAATCAGCACCATCAGGTGGAGGAATGATAGAACCAGAAATGGTAATGATTGCCATATTAATGACACTGCCTAATACAATACCTACAAGTACTGCTAGACTATTTTTCAAAATAGGATTCATGGGAATAGAATATTTAGGTTAATTATTGATTAGATAATTGTTGAAGCTAAATAAATTTGAAGAAATTTCAAATAAATTAATGTCTGAATATAGAGAAGCATTTTATGGGCTTAACAAAAAAAACATCGCATTTCTGAAAGTCTTTGATTTATTCTGATCCCTTTATTGACGAAATTTGTTGTGATAAAGAGCTGTTTAAATAAGTTAAATTTAATAAATTAGCTAAATGATAAGACGTGGTGATTTGAATGATGTTACGCTATTACAGAACATTGGCAGAAAGACTTTTGACGATACATTTGGCAATACTTGTTCCAGGGAAGATCTACAAGGTGTTTTAGAATTATATTTCAATTCAAAACAAGTTGAATTAGAGTTACAAGATAATGCTGATAATTTCTTTTTTTTTGAAGAGGATGGAATAGCGAAAGGTTATATGCGAATCAATGCAAAGCATGATTGTCCATTAGATTTATTTCAAAATCGGAAATGTATTGAGTTGGTTCGATTCTATCTACTAAAAGATTTTCATGGTTCGGGAGTTGCCAATAAGCTAATGGATTTCGCTATTGATTTTGCACGTAAAAATGGATTCCAAATAATGTATTTATCGGTTTGGGAATACAACTTTCGCGCTCGTGGCTTTTATGAAAAACACGGCTTCATGAATTCAGGTGTTGAGAATGATTTCCCTCTGGGCTTAACTCCCCAAACTGACTATTGGTTTGTGAAAGAATTATAACAAAAAAAGCCTCACATTTCTGTAAGGCTTTGTTTTTCTGCTCCTGAAGCTGGACTCGAACCAGCGACCCTCTGATTAACAGTCAGATGCTCTAACCAGCTGAGCTATTCAGGAGTTTTGAGCTTACATTAATTGCTTTTTGTAAGGGAATGCAATATTAGGCTATTCAATTTAATTATGCAATATTTGTACAAAAAAAATTTAAAATAAATATGAGCCTAGTAGTTATTGGAACCGTTGCCTTTGATGCCATTGAAACTCCATTCGGAAAAACCGACAAAATAGTCGGTGGAGCAGCCACTTACGCAAGTTTAGCCGCAAGTTACTTTTATGATAAAACCAAAATAGTAGGTGTAGTTGGTGATGATTTTGCCCAAGCTGATATCGATGATTTTGGAAAACATGGCATTTCTACAGAAGGATTACAAGTGAAAATCGGCGAGAAATCGTTTTTTTGGTCAGGAAAATACCACAACGACCTTAATAATAGAGACACATTAATTACTGAATTGAATGTTTTAGCAGATTTTGATCCAATTATTCCTGAAAGCTACCAAGATTGTACTTATTTAATGCTTGGAAATTTAAGTCCACAGGTGCAACAAACTGTAATTAAGCGCTTAACAAAACGACCGAAATTAATTGTAATGGACACCATGAACTTTTGGATGGACATTGCAATGCCTGATTTATTAGAAACCATTAAAATGGTTGATGTATTGACTATCAATGATGCAGAAGCAAGACAATTGTCAGGAGAATATTCTTTGGTAAAAGCAGCTCGTAAAATTTTAGCTATGGGCCCGCAATATTTAATTATCAAAAAAGGAGAGCATGGTGCCTTGTTGTTTCATGGCAATCAAGTTTTTTCAGCTCCAGCTTTACCTTTAGAAGAAGTATTCGATCCAACAGGAGCAGGTGATACTTTTGCAGGTGGTTTTATTGGTTATTTAGCTAATACTGATGATAAATCTTTTGATAATATGAAACGTGCTATTATTTATGGTTCGGCAATGGCTTCTTTTTGTGTGGAGAAATTCGGAACTGAAAGAATAAAGAATTTAGCAGATACTGATTTGAAATCAAGAATCAATGAGTTTGTAAACTTAGCTCAATTTGATATTTTGCTGAAGTAAAAATCAAACCTGGAATTTGTTTTTCTGAAAATGAATTCCAGGTTTTTTTAATTATTAAATTAACCCAAATCCTAAAGCCAAAGCCAGCACAATTAAGCATACACTTAGAATTCTTTGAATGCTAGTAATCGTTACCTTCTTCAATAATCTATTACCAATTATAGCTCCCACAATAGCACTCACTGTTGCACAAAATAATAAACCAACAGGAAGTTGATTAATTTGTGATCTAAACTGTGGTATATACATACTCATTCTACTGATATCAATTAAACATGCAATGGCTATTCCAGTAGCAATGAATGTTTCTTTACTCAATTGTGCTTTTGATAAAAACATGGAACGCAATGCTCCTTGATGTCCAGATAAGCCACCAAAAAAACCGCTTAACATACCACCAACAGGTAAGTATTGGTTATTGAAATTTATTTTTTGAAAATATGGATGTAATTCAATTACTATGAAACATAAAATAAGAATTGCAATAATTATTTTTACCAAACTTGTTTGCATATCATATCCAGCTAATTGATAATTTATAGAATGAATGCTGCTGATATATTTCAATATATATGCACCTATGAAAGCTGCTAAAATAGCGGGCAAGCCGAATGTCCACAGAATTTTTTGGTTAATGTATTTAAATGTTAAACCAAATTTGAAAATATTATTGCTGAAATGAATGATGGCAGTAGATAGAATTGCAATTTCAATTGGGAAAAACATACTCATCACTGGCAACAATAAAGTACCTAAGCCGAAGCCACTAAAAAAAGTAAGCAAAGAGGCTAACAAAGCAACCACACAAACCCAAAATATCATCTTTTTTATTAAATTAAATGCTACAAAAAAAATTATTTTGCTTTTTCTTTTTGTTGAAATTCTTTTACCAATTCTTCAGGTGTTTTTCCTAAATTATCTAAACAAGCTTGTGCATCTTTAGCTAAAGCATGTTGTGGGTATTTCAAAATGAATTCTTTGTAATAATAGCTAGCCTGTTGTATGTTATTTAAATTAGTTTCATAAATGAAACCACATAAAAACATACTTTCAGCTGCCTTATTAAATTTTGGATATGCTAAATATACTTGTTGAAAGGTTCTGATAGCATGCTCATATTGCCCAATTCCTGAACATACTTCTGCACTTTTATATAGTATTTCTGCCGTTTTAGGGTCGTTTTTATATTCCTTAGCATATGCATCTGATAATTTGATGAGCTCTTTTGCTAAAGTTAAATCTTCAATTGTTTGCTTTGCATACAATTGCTTTTCAATTGCTTTTATGGCGCTATAGTCTTTTTCCTCTTTAGTTGAGCAGGCTTGCAATAAAATAATGCAGAAACCAATTAAAAGTAAATAGTGTTTTTTCATTTAGATAAGCGATTTAAGCCCCTAATTTAAACATTTTGAGGAGAAGGAGAATAACTTTATCTTTGTAGGGATGAAGAAATTGTTTGTTGTATTAATGGCTGCTTACTTATTGCTCAATACTATGGGCTATCAAGTGTATGCACATTTCTGTGGCGAAAATTTAAAATCAACTAGTGTTATTGTTCAGCCCAATACAAGTTGTTGTGAAGAAGAAGGCATGCAAGCTACTGAACCAATGGATTGTTGCAGCAATGAGCAACAATTGGTACAGATTAAAGATCAGTTCATCAAAAGTGATAATGAAAATAAAATAGCCAGTCCAGTACTTTTTTTACAAATATTGACTTTTGTAAAGTTTAGTATTTTGCAGCTTCCAAATCAGCTAATTCAAACAGTTTTTGAATTCTCGCCTGATGTTCAAATTTTTTCAAGAAACATTTCTTACTGCATTTTTAGAATTTGATATAATGAATTGAATTTGATGTAATACAAAGTATTGCATACACTAACAATTTGTTAAATTTTAAATTCTAAATAATGAAAAAAACTATAGCCTTGCTATCGCTTTTTTGCTTATTGCAGATTTCTGTTTCTGCTCAAGTAATTTCAGGTGTAGTAATGGAAATGAAAAATGGTAAACACGAACCTCTAGCAGGTGCTACAATTTTGCTAATTAATACCAATCAATATATTTTGAGTGGAGATAAAGGAGATTTTAGTATTCCACTTGGTTCAGTTTCAGATTATCGATTAATTGTAAGTATGTTGGGTTTTCAAACAGACACTTTTGCATTTGTAATGGACAAACCCCTGATGTTGCATTTGCAAAGTATTAAGCAATTGAAAACTGCAGAAGTAGTTTATGAAAAATCAGGGACTATGATTTCCATGAACCCTATCAAAACAGAAGTGATTTCAGATAAAGAATTACGAAAAGCGGCATGTTGTAATTTGGGTGAAAGTTTTGAGACCAATGCAACTGTGGATGTAACTTATAAAGATGCTTTAACAGGCAGTAAAGAGTTGCAAGTATTGGGTTTGTCAGGTTCTTACATACAACTACTCACTGAAAATGCTCCGCTAATTTCTGGCTTAGGTATTACTTATGGCTTGAACGGAATTCCAGGTACACAAATAGATGCTATCAATATTGTGAAAGGCCCAGGCTCTGTTATTTTTGGTCCAGAGGCAATCAGTGGAATGATTAATGTTGATTTAAAAGATCCAGAAAAAGCACCAATGATTTTTGTGAATGGATATGCAGATGAAAATTTAAGAAAAGAAATCAATGTTGATTTAGCAAAAAAGTTTTCTCCTGAACTTTCTACTTTTCTTTCTATACATGCAGATGATTTTAGATACAAAGTTGATGAAAATGGAGATACCTTTTTGGATATGCCAATGGTAACTAATTTCAATATTTTGAGTAAATGGAAATACAATAACCGAAGAGGTTTGATGTCGCAAAATTCAATTAAGTTTTTAACTGAAGAAAGAATGAGCGGACAAAGCACTTTTGATTATTCGAGAAATAGTGCAGACTTAACTTCATGGGGACAAAAAATAAATACCAACAGAGTGGAGTTTTATGGACGCACAGGTTATGTTATTCCTAATAAAACTTACCAAAGTTTTGGATTGCAGTATTCTTTAGTTAGCCATATCCAGCAAGGTTTTTATGGCATGCGTAAATATGATGGCGAACAGCTTTCGGGAAATTTACGTTTGATATATAATAGAGAATTAGGCAAGAAAAATTCAATGAATATTGGCTTCAGTTATCGATTAGAAAATATAGATGAAAAGTTTGATGTAATGAATTTGGATCGTGTGGAAAATATACCAGGAGTGTTTTTGGAAGACACCTATAAACCCAACGCTAGATTAACATTTATTGCTGGCTTACGTGCAGATAAATTTGTAAATAAAGTTTATTGGAGTCCAAGAGCCAATGTGAAATATTCGTTTTCAGAACATACAGATGTACGCGCAAGTGTAGGAATGGGAGTAAGGAATCCACATTTATTTGCTGAGAACCCAGCACTTTTGGTAAGTTCAAAACCAATCAATATTTTAAACAAATTAGTGCCTGAACAAGCCATAAATTTTGGAATTAATTTAACCCAAGAGTTTCATTTAGCATATCGCAATGGAAGTATTGGTGTAGATTATTACCGCACTGATTTTTTGAGTAGAATGCGTGTTGATATGGATCAAGACCCTTTAGCATTTACTATTTATAATCAAACTAATGGTTCTACCTCAACAACTTTTCAAACAGATTTTATGTATAAAATTTTGAAAACAGTTGAGCTGAAATTGGCTTATAAATATTTAGAAGTTGAGTCTGAAACTAGCTTAGGTAAATTGCAAGATCCATTTATAGCAAAACATCGATTCATCAGTAGTTTGTATTATGAATCATTCAACAAAAAATGGAAAAGTAATTTTACCATTAATTGGGTTGGACAAAAAAGATTACCTGCAGTACATAGTCATTTCAATGCAGAAGATTATCCTAAATACTCTCCAGCCTATCAAACCGTTAATATACAAGTTACACGTAAGTTGAAAAATTTTGAAATATATACAGGTTCTGAAAATTTATTTGATTTTAAACAATTAACACATTTAATGGGTTCTGACGATCCTTATGGTCCATACTTTGATGCCTCTTATATTTGGGGCCCAATGGATGGAAGAAGAATTTATGTTGGTTTCCGTTATCAATTCACTGCTAAAAAATAAAAAATGAAAAAAATATTATTTATTGTGATGATTTTACTGAGTTCTATTTTCACACAAGCACAAACAAAAACTGACACTATAAAAGTAAAGGGTAATTGTGATCATTGCATAGAAAGAGTTGAGGGGGTCACTGCTGCAATTCCAGGTGTAAGTCAAACAAAAATGGATATCATTAAAGGAAGAGTTGTAATTACTTACGATCAAAGTAAAACAAACAATGCAGCTATTCAACAAGCCATTGCAAAAGCTGGACATGATACAGAAAATAACCGAGCGAATGATAAAGATTATAAAGCACTTCCTCCTTGTTGTAAGTATGAAAGAGATCCTTTATCAGCAAAAGCAAATAATTTAAAAGTGATGAATTTTATCATTGAAGGAATGACGTGTGAAATGGGCTGTGCAAAAGGAATAGAATCTACTTTGTATAAACAAAAAGGTGTGAAATTATCTGAGGTAAATTACGATACTAAGAAAGCAAAAGTGGTTTATGATTCAACAAAAATTTCCGAATCTACTATCATTACTTTGGTTGAAAATTTTAAACCCGAAAACGGAGAGATTAATCATTATAAAGTGGTTATACTTGAATAAAAGTCTCTGTGTTTTCTTTATTGACAAAAAGCAATGTGTATAGTTATTTTATTATTTATTATATATACGCATTGCTTTTTTGTTTCTTAAACTGCTATTTGTAATTTAATCAAATTGCCATTTTAATACCTGTTAGTCAATCGGTTACTAATAAATGGCATTAAAATTTTTCGCTTCATAAAAAAATAGTAATTTCACTCGATAATTAGAAAGCGTATGAACCAGAATTCATTTGACTTTGAGAAACCAATTGAAGAATTGATGGATCAAATGGAAAAAGTGAAACAAGTTGCAGATAAATCGAAAGTTGATGTAACTGCCACTATTCAAGAGTTAGAACAAAAAATTGAAAAGACTAGAAAAGATATTTATGCAAACCTAAATGGTTGGCAAAAAGTTCAAATTTCTCGTCATCCTGAAAGGCCATATACTTTACATTATATCGAGTCTATATGTGATGATTTTATAGAAATGCATGGTGATAGAACGGTAAAAGATGACAAAGCAATTGTAGGTGGTTTTGGAACTTTGAATGGGCAAACAGTGATGTTTATTGGCCATCAAAAAGGAGCAAATACTAAAATGCGTCAATATCGAAATTTCGGAATGGCAAATCCTGAAGGTTACCGCAAAGCTTTACGTTTAATGAAGTTGGCAGAGAAGTTTAACAAACCCATTGTAACATTCATTGACACCCCAGGAGCATACCCAGGTTTAGAAGCAGAAGAACGCGGACAAGGAGAAGCAATTGCAAGAAATTTATTGGAAATGTCAGTTTTGAAAGTACCAGTACTTTGTTTCATTGTAGGCGAAGGTGCATCAGGTGGAGCATTAGGAATTGGTATTGGAGATCGAGTTTACATGTTACAATACACATGGTATTCAGTAATCTCTCCTGAATCATGTTCTTCTATTTTGTGGAGAAGTTGGGATTTTAAAGAACGTGCAGCAGAAGCTTTGAAATTAACTGCTCCTGATATGTTGCAAAATAAATTGATAGATGGAATTATTCCAGAACCAATTGGTGGTGCGCATAATGATCCTGCAATGATGGCAGCAACCATTAAGCAACAAATCATTGATGATTTAGCGAAATTAGGAAAGATGGATTCACAAAAAAGAATTGATGAGCGTATTGCAAAATTCTGTGCAATGGGTGTTGTAACTGAAGGATAAAAAGAATTGGTATAAATTAAAAGGGCAAGTAAAATTAAATTACTTGCCCTTTTTTGTTGTTGATTTTGTTGTGTTAATTATGCACTTAATTTTTCTTGTGTAAAATCATCGGCATAAATTACATTTAGTTTACGATAATCTTTTAATAAAATATTTGCTAATTCTATTTGATGCTGTTCTTGCAATAAAGTAATTAAGTTGCCTAGCATTTGTAATCCACAAACAACATCCCATTCATATAACTTTTTGCTTTCTCCACTGAATGAAATAAAATAAGTCAAATCTTTCTTTAACCAATTTGCTAAATTATTAATCATCTCATTGGCTTGGTGAATTTGTCCACAGTTATAATACAAGTTCGCTACTTTTATAATACTTGTAGACACTTCAGCTAACAAAATATGAATGCTTGCTTGCTTAGGTTTAATATGTTGATTAAAGCTAAGAATGATATTGTCAATCTCGATTTGATTTGTTAAAGTTTGATTCATCATGCAGGGTTTAGGATACATGGACTTTATACGGAAGCAGTTTCGAAAAGGTTACAATTAATTTTGAATTCAGAGAACAAAAAAAAACTCCTCTATTTTTTAGAGGAGTTTTTTTGTTTTACTCAAGCTAATTAGTTTTGTCCAGTATTATATAAGAACGCAAAATCTTTTTGGTAACCAGTTACTTTTTTAGTGATTTCATCACTTAATTTTACTTGATTATTGCTTGCGCAAATTCTTGCCAATTCATTCATAACGGCAATACCTTGTTGCACATCATCTGCATACATTGGAGATTTTTTACCATTGTATTGTTTGTAGTAATCTAAGTTTTGAGCAACTTCAGCTATGATGTTATTAGCTAATACATCACCCTTTGTTTTCTGATCACAACGATAGTATTGATCTACAAATCTAAAATCAAAAACTTTATAGTTTAATGGTACACCATGCTTAGGCATAACGCTCATCATTAAATCTAAAGCTTTCAAGCATGAATCTTTTTTACCTTCAGCTAATAACATATCACACATTTGGAAAAATTGAATTCTGAAACTATAAGTCATACGAGCTGTTTCAGGATCAATGAAAATTTTATCTCCAGACATATTTCCCCATTTAAATTTGTTCATGATATTGTCATACATGATTTCAGTATTCACTCTACCAGCAGTACCATAAGGGTTACGTGGCGAACGAATAGGAATCAAACGCAATGCTAACCCTTCGAGTTGTAAATAATCATTTAAACCATAGTAATTATCTTGACCCATTGTTGCAGCGAAATAAATTGGGCGATCCCAAATATTATTAGCTAATAAATCCAATACCATTAAATCGTTTTTCACTAAACCATCTTTGTTTAAAGTGAAATCAATATAATCAACAATTTGTGCACTGTCTTTTGCAGACACAACACCTGCTTGCATTACTTTTGATTTATCAATTTTAATTCTTAAAGTACGAGTTGGTAATACATTGATTGATTTACCAGCACGTGTTTGCATCATGGCTTGTTGGTTAGTAGAAGTAACAAAGTTGACTACTTCCTTTAAATCAGCTGGGCCATTTATTTTCATATCATAATAAGGAATATAATCGCGAGTACCTTGAGTATATTTATCAGGAGATAAAGTAAATGGTACACCAGTTCCATCTAATGTTTTCTTTTTCATTTGATTGATATACCAATCCATTCCTAATAAACTCAAGTTCACTACACGTACATCAGTACGAATTCCTTCTACTTCTTGAGCATACCATAATGGGTAAGTTTCATTATCACCCATAGTAAATAATACAGCATTGGGTGCGCATGAATTTAAATAATCAGCAGCAAAATCTTTTACAACTGTTCTGTTTGAACGATCATGATCATCCCATTCGGTAGCAGCCATTAAAACTGGTGCTGCTAATAAACTTATTGTTGTAATTCCAAATGCAATAACAGGTCCGTTTAATTTTTTCTTGATTAATTCATAGATACCTAACACACCTAAGCCAATCCATAAAGAGAAGGCATAGAAAGAACCAACATAAGCGTAATCACGCTCTCTTGGTTGGTATGGATATTGGTTCAAATAAATTACAATGGCTAAACCAGTGAAGAAGAAAAGCATTCCAACAACAGATGCATCTTTGATGTTTTTTCTGAAGTGAAAAACCAATCCTAATATTCCTAAAATTAAAGGCAAGAAATACAATTCATTTCTTGAAGTATTTGAAGCTAAGTAATCAGGCAAATTAGATTGAGGGCCTAAACGATATTCGTCAATGGCTTTGATACCACTCAACCAATTTCCATCTGTAATATTTCCGTGTCCTTGAATATCATTTTGGCGACCGGCAAAATTCCACATGAAATATCTCCAATACATATGTCCCATTTGATAAGAAACAAAAAAGCTAATATTCTCACCGAAGCTTGGACGTTTAGTGGTAGATTTTAAACTAGCCCAAGATTTATAAAATGAAATGTGGTTAGCTTGATTACTCCACATACGAGGGAAAAACCCTGACTGTACTGGTTCCCAAATTGGAGTAGTTTTTCTGCCAGTTTCTACATACTTATCACCAACAATAGCATACTGCATGCTTCCTTCTTTTTCGTCAGTTAATTTTGCAGTAAAATATTGTCCAGTTAATAAAGGAGTTTCTCCATATTGTTCACGATTGATATATGAAAGCAAATTGAAAATATTATCATTTGCATACATATTGATATTCGGATCTGCCTTAGCACGAATTGGTATCATGGTATAAGACGAATACCCAATCAACACAGCAGTTAAACACATCATGGCAGTATGTAATATTACATTGCCTTTTTTAATACTATAACGAGTTGCTAAAACTACCGCTGCAATAACAATGATAAACCATAGCATTGCTCCAGTCCAGAAAGGCATACCCATTCCATTCACAAAAAGCAAATCAAATTTAGTGGCGGTAGAAATTATACCAGGAATAATTACAAATTGTATAAACCCAAGAATTGCAATAGATGCAATAGAAGTATAAACTAATCCTTTGGTAGTAGTTTTAAATCTTTTAAAATAATAAACAAAAGCTATAGCAGGTATTGCAAGCAAGTTTAGTAAATGCACTCCAATTGATAATCCAACAATTAGAGAAATAAAAACTAACCATCTATCTGAATGTCTTTCGTCAGCAATATTTTCCCATTTTAAAATTGCCCAGAAAACAACAGCGGTACATAATGACGACATTGCGTAAACTTCAGTTTCAACTGCAGAGAACCAAAACGTATCAGAAAAAGTATAAGCTAAAGCTCCAACTAATCCCGAACCAAAAATTAATATTTTGCTAGTAGTAGAATATTCAGGGCCTTTATCATCTACTAATTTTGCAGCCAACATAGTGATTGACCAGAATAAAAATAAAATGGTAAATGAACTAGAGAGGCCAGAACCTAAATTTGTAAAGAAAGCAACGTTACTAATATTTGAACCAGCAAAAATGGCGAACAATCTTTCAATCAATAAAAACATAGGTGCTCCTGGTGGATGCACAACTTGTAGTTTATATGCAGCAGAAATAAATTCACCACAGTCCCAATAACTTGCAGTTGGCTCCATTGTGAGCGCATAGGTAATTGTAGCTATTGCAAAAGCTAACCATCCGAAGATGTTGTTTAGTTGTTTAAATTTTAACATAAAAGATTTTAAATCGTCTAAAAGGATTGTATGTAAGCGTCGAAAATAGCAATTTATTTTATTGAAAAAGTATTTTTTTATTCCTCTTTTTTGGCTAGTTGCCTTTGCTGCTTGAGTTTGAGGCAGCTTTAAAGGATTAGGAGTACTCATTAATAATGAATTAAAAATTATTTTCAATTAGACTTGCACCTTCAAGTTCACTTTTCTACATTTGCAGACCGTAAATAAAGGATGTTTACGAGATTGTCCGATAGTGTAACTGGCAACACGTCTGGTTTTGGTCCAGAAGAGTCTAGGTTCGAGCCCTAGTCGGACAACCACTTATAGAGAGGGTTGCGCAAAGCTTTCAATTTTCGCAACCCTTTTTTTTAAACAAATAATGATATGCCTTTACAGTTTAATCCGATAAAACTCTTCGCTGGCACTGCCTCGAAAGAATTAGCTGAAAACATTGCAAAGGCGCATGGCCGAAACTTAGGAGATTTAACAATCAGCAAGTTTAGTGATGGAGAAATTCAGCCATCTTTTAATGAATCAATTAGAGGATGTGATATTTTCCTAGTTCAATCTACTTATGCTCCATCAGATAATTTAATGGAGTTATTATTGATGATTGATGCTGCGAAAAGAGCTTCTGCACATTATATCATTGCAGTTATTCCTTATTTTGGATTAGCTCGTCAGGATAGAAAAGACAAACCAAGGGTTTCAATTGGATCTCGTTTGGTGGCTAATATGTTAACAGTAGCAGGTGCTCACCGTGTAATGACGATGGATTTGCATGCTGCTCAAATACAAGGGTTCTTTGATATTCCTGTTGATCATTTAGACGCATCGGTAATTTTTGTACCATATATAAAGAGTTTGAATTTACCGAATCTAACTATTGCCTCGCCTGATATGGGTGGAACAAGCAGAGCAAGAACCTTTGCAAAAGCCTTGAATGTGGAAGTAGTAATTTGTGATAAAACAAGAAAGCGTGCCAATGAAATTGAATCAATGAATGTAATTGGAGATGTAGAAGGGATGGACATTGTTTTAATTGATGATATAATTGATACAGCTGGAACTTTAACAAAAGCCGCACAATTAATAATGGATAAAGGCGCAAAAAGTGTAAGAGCTTTATGTACTCATCCAGTTTTATCTGGCAAAGCTTATGAAAATATTGAGAATTCAGTTTTGGAAGAATTAATAGTATGTGATACTATACCTTTGAAACGTACTTCTCCAAAAATCAAAGTACTTTCGGTTGCTGAATTATTTAGTAAAGCAATATCGAATGTAAATGAACATGGATCAATTAGTGATCTATTTAAAGTGAATTAATTAAACAAATAAATAAATAACAAAATGAAAACAATCTCCATTAGCGGTTCTGCCCGTCAGAACGTAGGGAAAAGAGATGCGAAAGAGCTTCGCTACGAAGGTAAAGTACCATGTGTATTATATGGTGGTACTGAGCAAATTCACTTTTCTGTATTTGAAGCTGATTTAAAACACTTAGTTTACACACCCGATGTGTACTTTGTTGAATTAAACATCGATGGCAAAAAGGTAAATGCAGTAATGCAAGATATCCAATTCCATCCATTAACTGATTTGATTATCCATGTTGACTTCCTTCAATTATTTGAAGACAAAGAAGTAACTATGTTAGTTCCTGTTAAATTCACTGGTTATTCTCCAGGAGTTAAATTAGGGGGTAAATTGATCCAAAAAATCAAAAAATTAAAAGTTAAAGGTCTTCCAAAAGATATGCTTGATTATATTGAAGTGAGCATTGATACCTTAGAAATTGGTAAAAACGTTCGTGTATCTGAAATTTCAGTACCGAAATTAGCTATACTTGATGCTAAAGCAAACTCTATTGTTTCTGTTGAAACTTCAAGAGCATTGCGTGAAGCTGCAGCAGCAGAAGCAAAAGACGCAACTAAGAAGTAATAGCAATTAATTATTTTTAAGATAGGGCTGCGGATACGTGGCCCTTTCTATTTAAATGAAATGATGAATTTTAAATTTTGAATGTGCCTTTGATTTCCCTAACATTGGAATTCAAACATTGAAATTGACTAAAGCAAAATTCAACATTTAACACTCAAAATTCATAATTACAACACCAAGGCACTAATATTTAGTACTAAACAAAAGCATCCATGAACTATCTCATCGTCGGTCTCGGCAATATTGGTCCAGAATACGCAGATACACGCCACAACATTGGTTTTATGGTGTTAGACGCTTTTGCTAAGGAACATAAATTAAGCTTTAGTACAGATCGTCATGCGTCGATAACACAATTCAATACTAGAGGGCATCAAGTTTTTCTGATTAAGCCAACAACTTATATGAACTTGAGTGGAAAAGCGGTGAATTATTGGATGCAGCAGTTTAAAATCCCCATTGAGCAGGTATTAATTATTGTAGATGATTTGGCATTAGATTTTGGTTCAGTAAAAATGAAGCCAAAAGGTTCAGATGCCGGGCATAATGGATTAAAAAACATCAATTTGATGCTAGGTCATTCAAATTATAGTAGAATTCGCTTCGGAATTGGTTCAGATTTCCCAAAAGGGCGACAAGTTGATTTTGTGCTAAGTGGCTTTGAACCAGCTGAACAGCAAAAATTACCTGAATTAATTGAAAAAAGTGTAGATATGATTAAGAGCTTTATAGCCATTGGAACGGAATTAACAATGACTAAATTTAACTGATTATCAACTAATTAGCACACACTTCGGCCTAAAACCCCTTCATAGGCTAAAAAACTTCAATTATTTTATCGCTACCACTTGTAAATTAATAGATTGTTGTTACCTTTGCAGTCCCTCAAAAAGGGAGTATTACGTCTTTTTTAAAAAATAAATAGCTTAAAATGCCTACTATACAACAGTTAGTAAGAAAAGGAAGAGTAGCTTTGGTTGACAAAAGTAAGTCACCAGCATTGGACTCATGTCCACAGCGAAGAGGTGTGTGTACACGCGTGTATACAACCACTCCTAAGAAACCAAATTCGGCAATGCGTAAAGTTGCAAGGGTTCGTTTGACCAATGGTAAAGAGGTTAACGCATACATCCCAGGTGAAGGTCACAATTTACAGGAACACTCGATTGTTTTAATTCGTGGTGGAAGAGTAAAAGACTTACCAGGTGTACGTTATCATATTATCCGTGGTACATTGGACACTTCAGGTGTTGACGGAAGAAATCAACGTCGTTCGAAGTACGGAACTAAGAGACCTAAACCAGGAGTAGCTCCAAAAGCACCTGCTAAAGGGAAGAAAAAGTAATTATTAGCTATCTGAATTAAAAGATAATGAGAAAGTCGAAACCTAAAAAAAGAATCATATTACCTGATCCAAAGTTCAACGATGTAGTGGTTACTAAATTCGTGAACAACATGATGTATGAAGGTAAAAAATCAACAGCATACAGTATTTTTTACGGTGCTATAGAAGCAGTAGAGAAAAAAACAAGCGAAAATGGCTTAGAAACTTGGAGAAAAGCATTAAGTAATGTAATGCCTGCAGTTGAAGTAAAAAGTCGTCGTGTGGGTGGTGCAAACTTCCAAGTACCTACTGAAGTACGTCCAGAGCGTAAATCGGCTTTGGGTATGAAATGGTTAATTGGTTATGCTCGCAAACGTGGTGAAAAGACCATGATTGATCGTTTAGCCGGAGAAATCATTGCAGCTTCTAAAAATGAAGGTGCAGCAATTAAGAAAAAAGAGGATACGCATAAAATGGCTGAAGCCAATAAAGCATTCTCACATTTCAGATTTTAATATTTATAACAGCTAGTATTACTGATAAAATGTCAAGAGATTTAAGATTTACAAGAAATATTGGAATTGCTGCTCACATCGATGCTGGTAAAACAACTACGACTGAGCGTATCCTTTATTATGCAGGAGTAAGCCATAAAATTGGAGAAGTGCATGAAGGTGCAGCAACCATGGACTGGATGGCACAAGAGCAGGAGCGTGGTATTACCATTACTTCAGCAGCTACTACAGTAAACTGGAAATATAGAAATCAAAATTATCATATCAATATCATTGACACACCTGGTCACGTGGATTTCACCGTAGAGGTAAATCGTTCATTACGTGTATTAGATGGTTTAGTGTTTTTGTTTTCTGCTGTTGATGGTGTTGAGCCACAATCAGAAACAAACTGGCGTTTAGCTAACAATTATGAAGTTGCTCGTATTGGTTTCGTTAACAAAATGGACCGTGCAGGTGCTGACTTCTTAAAAGTAGTTAAGCAAGTAAAAGACATGTTAGGAAGTAATGCTGTACCATTGCAATTGCCAATTGGTGCAGAAGATGGTTTCCAAGGTGTTGTTGATTTGATTAACAATAGAGGAATTGTTTGGAATGAGCATGATAAAGGAATGACTTTTACAGAAGTTCCTATCCCTGCTGATATGATTGACGAAGTTGCAGAGTGGAGAGAGAAATTATTGGAATCAGTTGCAGAATATGATGAGAATTTAATGACTAAATTCTTTGATGCTCCTGAAACAATTACTGAGCGTGAAGTTTTAGATGCATTGCGTCAAGCAGTATTAGATGCAAAAATTGTTCCTATGGTTTGTGGTTCATCTTTCAAAAATAAAGGTGTTCAAACTATGTTGGATTATGTGATGGAATTATTGCCTTCACCAATGGATGTAGAAGGTATTGTTGGTCATCACCCAGAAACAGGAGAAGAAATTCTTCGTAAACCAAATGAGCAAGAGCCATTCGCTGCTTTAGCTTTCAAAATTGCAACAGATCCTTTCGTAGGTCGTCTTTGTTTTATCAGAGTTTACTCAGGTAATTTAGAAGCTGGATCATACGTATATAATACTAGATCAGAAAATAAAGAACGTATTTCACGTATCTTCCAAATGCATGCTAATAAGCAAAACCCTATTCCTAATGTTGGAGCAGGAGATATTGCAGCAGTAGTTGGTTTCAAGGATATCAAAACAGGAGATACTTTATGTGATGAGAAGCATCCAATTATTTTGGAATCTATGAACTTCCCAGAGCCAGTTATCGGTTTAGCTATTGAGCCTAAAACTCAAGCTGACGTTGATAAATTAGGTATTGCATTAGGTAAATTAGCTGAAGAGGATCCTACTTTTAGAGTTCAAACAGATCAAGAAACTGGTCAAACTGTTATCTCAGGAATGGGTGAACTTCACTTAGATATTTTGATGGATCGTTTGAAGCGTGAATTCAAAGTGGAAGTAAATCAAGGAGCACCACAAGTAGCATACAAAGAAGCTATCACTGGTACAATTCAACACAGAGAAACTTATAAGAAACAAACAGGTGGACGTGGTAAGTTCGCAGATATTCAAGTGATTATTTCACCAATAGATGCAGATTACGAAAAAGGCGGATTACAGTTTGTCAATGAAATTTCAGGAGGATCAATTCCACGTGAATTTATTCCTTCAGTAGAAAAAGGATTTACAGCAGCCATGGTTAATGGTGTATTGGCTGGATATCCACTTCCAAGTATGAAAGTTCGTTTGATTGATGGATCATTCCACGCAGTCGATTCAGATGCTTTATCTTTTGAAATTTGTGCTCGTTCTGCTTTCCGTGAGGCATTACCAAAAGCAAAACCAGTATTAATGGAGCCAATCATGAAGGTTGAGATTTTAACTCCAGAAGAAAACATGGGAGATGTAATTGGTGATATGAACCGTAGAAGAGGACAATTACAAGGAATGGATACACGTGCAGGTTCTCAGGTAATCAAAGCATTGGTTCCACTTTCAGAAATGTTTGGTTATGTAACTCAATTACGTACCATCACTTCAGGTCGTGCAACATCAACAATGGAATTTGATCATTATGCTGAAGCACCAAGAAACGTACAAGACGAAGTAATTGCTAAAGTTAAAGGTAAAACCGTTAACGCTTAATTAGAAAAATAAACAAATCGGAGTAATAAATAGCTCTTACCCCGATACACATATAAAAAACAAAATGAGCCAAAGAATTAGAATTAAATTAAAATCTTACGATTACAACTTGGTAGATAAATCTGCTGAGAAAATTGTTAAGACTGTAAAGGCAACAAATGCCGTGGTTAGTGGACCAATTCCATTGCCTACAGAGAAAAAAATATTCACAGTTTTGCGTTCACCGCACGTGAATAAAAAAGCTAGAGAGCAATTCCAATTATGTTCTTACAAAAGACTATTGGATATCTATAGCTCAACTTCAAAAACTGTTGATGCACTAATGAAATTAGAATTGCCATCAGGAGTAGAAGTTGAAATTAAAGTTTGATAAATTAAATAATAAATACACACATCTTGAACGAAGTGGCCTACACTTCGATGGATGTAAAAATTAAAACAAATGTCAGGAATAATTGGTAAAAAAGTAGGAATGACTAGCGTGTACAATGTAGATGGTAAAAACATCCCTTGTACAGTTATCGAAGCTGGTCCTTGCGTTGTTACGCAAGTAAAAACCGTTGAAACCGACGGTTACGCTGCTGTACAGTTAGCGTATGACGAAAAGAAAGACAAGAATACGTCTAAACCGATGAAAGGTCACTTTGCGAAAGCAAATACGACTGCTAAAAAGAAACTTGTTGAATTCAAGAAGTTTGATGCGGCAAAAACCATTGGTGAAGTAGTAACTGCAGAACTTTTCGTAGAAGGTGATCTTATCGATGTGGTAGGAACTTCAAAAGGTAAAGGTTTTCAAGGTGTTGTTAAGCGTCATGGATTTGCTGGTGTTGGTGGGGCAACTCACGGTCAGCATAACAGACTAAGAGCACCAGGATCATTAGGAGCTTCATCATGGCCTTCACGTGTATTCAAAGGAATGCGCATGGCAGGTAGAATGGGCGGTGATCGTGTGAAAATTCAAAACTTACAAGTATTAAAAGTGTATCCAGAGCAAAACTTATTAGTAATAAGTGGTTCTATCCCTGGTGCAAAAGGTTCATATGTAATATTGGAGAAATAAGCGATGGAAATTAAGGTAGTAAACATAGAAGGAAAAGAGACAGGTAACAAGGTTACCCTTTCCGACGCCATTTTCGGTATTGAACCAAATGATCATGCAATTTACTTAGACGTTAAGCAATATTTAGCTAACCAACGTCAAGGAACTCATAAATCAAAGCAACGTAATGAGATCTCTGGATCAACACGTAAGTTGCACAAACAAAAAGGAACTGGTGGTTCTCGTAAGGGAAGTATCAAGAGTCCATTGTTCAAAGGTGGTGGACGTATATTTGGCCCACAACCAAGAGACTATAGTTTCAAATTGAACAAGAAATTAAAAGCTTTGGCACGTATGTCTGCATTGACTTACAAAGCAAAAAATAATGACATTGTAGTTTTGGAAGATTTCAGTTTAGATACTGCGAAAACAAAAAGCTTCATTAACATTATGAATAACTTGAAACTTTCTGAAACAAAATCATTAATGGTATTAGCAGGGGTGAGTGATAATATTTATTTATCAAGCAGAAACCTACAAAAATCTAAAGTGATTTCAGCAGCAGATATCAATACTTATGATTTGTTACATGCTGACAAATTAGTATTGACTTCAGGTTCAGTTAAAACAATTGAAGAATCATTAAGTAAGTAAGAAAATGGAAATATTAAAGAAACCGATACTTACAGAAAAAGTAGCTGCAATGGGCGATAAGTTTAATCGCTATGCATTTGTAGTAGATAAAAAAGCTAATAAGATACAAATCAAAAACGCTGTTGAAGCCATGTTTAATGTTTCCGTTCTTTCGGTAAACACTATGATTGCTCCAGGTAAATTCAAATCACGTGGTACTAAAAACGGCGTGGTTAGTGGAACTACAGGCAGAGTGAAAAAAGCGATTGTATCGTTAGCAGAAGGTAACACGATTGACTTTTATAATAACATCTAATTAGGTTATGGCAGTTAAAAGATATAAACCGACTACGCCGGGACAACGTTTTAGAGTAAGTGCTGATACGTCAGACATTACGACTAACGTTCCTGAAAAATCTCTTGTTGTTTCTCACAAGAAATCAGGTGGACGTAACCATTCGGGAAAAATGACTATGCGCTATTTGGGCGGTGGTCATAAGAAATCGTATCGTTTGATCGATTTTAAAAGAGATAAACATGCTATTCCAGCAACGGTAGCTACAATTGAATATGATCCTAATAGAACTTCACGTATTGCTTTATTGCATTACGCGGACGGAGAGAAGCGTTATATTTTAGCTCCAGAAGGATTAACAGTTGGACAAAAAATCATTAGTGGAGAAGGTTCTGCACCAGAAATTGGGAATGCACTTCCATTAAAAAATATTCCTTTAGGAACTTTGATTCATAACATTGAAATGAGTCCTGGACAAGGTGGAAAAATTGCAAGAGGAGCAGGAACGTATGCGCAATTAGCAGCACGTGATGGTAAATATGCAATTATCAAAATGCCTTCAGGTGAAACACGTATGATTTTATCAGAGTGTATCGCAACTATCGGAAAATCATCTAACTCAGATCACCAAATTGAAAGATTAGGTAAAGCAGGAAGAAACCGTTGGTTAGGACGTCGTCCTAGAACTAGACCAGTAGCGATGAACCCTGTGGATCACCCGATGGGTGGTGGTGAAGGTAGAGCTTCAGGAGGTCACCCACGTTCTAGAAACGGAATGTTAGCGAAAGGATTCAAAACTCGCTACAAAAAGAAATCATCGAATCGTTACATCATTGAAAGAAGGAAGAAATAATGGCTCGTTCAGTAAAAAAAGGACCTTATATTGATTTTACACTTGAGAAGAAAGTTGTTACTATGAACGACTCAAGCAAAAAAACAGTAATTAAAACTTGGTCAAGAAGATCTATGATCTCACCAGATTTTGTGGGACATACATTCGCAGTTCATAATGGTAATAAATTTATTCCGGTTTACGTAACTGAAAATATGGTAGGTCATAAGTTAGGAGAATTCTCCCCGACCCGTACGTTCAGAGGACACTCAGGTGATAAAAAGAAATAAGAAAGTAAAATGGAAGCTATCGCAAAATTAAATGATTGTCCAACCTCACCACGTAAAATGCGTTTGGTTGTTGATTTAATCAGAGGACAAAAAGTAGAAAATGCTTTACATATTCTAAAGTACAACACTAAAGAAGCTTCACAACGTGTGGAGAAATTACTTCTTTCTGCTATCGCTAATTGGCAAGCAAAAAACGAAGGTGTTCGTATGGAAGAAAGCGAATTATATGTGAAATCTGTTATGGTTGACGGAGGACGTCAATTGAAAAGATTACGCCCTGCTCCACAAGGAAGAGGTTACCGTATTCGTAAAAGATCAAATCACGTTACGTTAGTTGTAGACAGTAAATTATCAGAAACCAAGAACTAATTAGAAATGGGACAAAAAGTACATCCAATAGGTTACAGATTAGGAATCATTAAAGGTTGGGATTCTAATTGGTTCGGTGGTAACAACTACGCTGATAAATTAGTAGAAGACGAAAAGATTCGTAAATACATTAGCGCTCGTATCTCCAAGGGAGGTATTGCAAAAATTGTAATCGAACGCACTTTAAAACGTATCACTATTACTATTCATACGGCACGTCCAGGAATTGTAATCGGTAAAGGCGGACAAGAAGTTGATAAGATTAAAGAAGAATTAAAGAAAATCACTAAGAAAGATGTTCAAATTAACATCTTCGAAATAAAACGCCCTGAACTTGATGCACAATTAGTTGCTGATGGTGTAGCTAAGCAATTAGAAGCAAGGATTTCATTCCGTCGTGCAATGAAAACTTCAATTGCATCAACTATGAGAATGGGTGCTGAAGGGATAAAAATCATGACTTCTGGTCGTTTAGGTGGAGCTGAAATGGCTCGTACTGAACAATACAAAGAAGGAAGAGTTCCTTTGCATACTTTACGTGCAGATATTGATTATGCATTAGCAGAAGCATTAACTACATACGGAAAGATTGGTGTGAAAGTATGGATTTGTAAAGGTGAAGTTTATGGAAAACGTGATCTTTCTCCAAACATCGGTGCAAGTGTAAATACAAAATCAAGAGGTGAAGTTTCAGGCGACCGTCCAGAAAGAGGAGACCGTGATAACCGTAGAGGTGGAGATAGAAGAGACAATAAAGGTGGATCAGGCGATAGAAGAGGTGGAAATAATGGTGGTGGAAACAATAGAGGTGGTAAAAGACCTAGTACAAAATAATTAGAGGATTGTTAACGGGAATATAAAAGTAAAGTTATGTTACAACCAAAAAGAACGAAATTTAGAAAGATGCAGAAGGGCAGAATGAAAGGTAACGCTAAACGTGGCGCTACACTAGCATTCGGTTCATTTGGTATCAAATCGTTGGAAGAATGTTGGATTACAAGTCGTCAAATTGAAGCGGCACGTATCGCAGTTACACGTTTCATGAAAAGAGAAGGTCAAGTTTGGATCCGTATCTTCCCTGATAAACCAGTAACTAAGAAACCAGCAGAAGTACGTATGGGTAAAGGTAAAGGTGCTCCAGAATATTGGGTAGCTGTTGTTAAACCAGGACGTATGATTTTTGAAGCAGAAGGTGTTTCATTAGAAACAGCAAAAGAGGCATTACGTCTTGCTGCACAAAAACTTCCAGTAGCTACAAAGTTTGTAGTAAGAAGAGATTATACAGAAGCATAAAAAACAGTATTCATGGAATCTTAGCTCAGGATTCC
The DNA here is from genome assembly GCA_965279595.1 of Sphingobacteriaceae bacterium. Lineage (GTDB taxonomy): Bacteria > Bacteroidota > Bacteroidia > Sphingobacteriales > Sphingobacteriaceae > CAIKLP01. The sequence goes on along the minus strand of OZ257246.1, from coordinate 357,747 downwards.
CTCTGAAATAAATAAAAAAAAGAGATGAAATACGCAGAAATTAAAGAACTCTCTACAGTAGAGATTAAAGACAGGATAAAAGAAGAAAAGGTGAACTTAACTAAGTTGAAATTCAGCCATGCTGTGTCAGCAGTTGAGAACCCTATGGTTATCCGTGCTTTAAGAAAAACAATCGCTCAATTAAATACAGAATTAAAACAACGCGAAGAAGTAATTACTAGCGCAGAATAATTTTGTAAAATGTCTCAAGAAATGGAAGAAACAAGAAATTTAAGAAAAACGAGAATCGGGCAAGTGATTAGCAACAAAATGGAGAAATCTGTAACAGTTGCAATCGAGCGTAAGGTTAAACACCCGATCTACGGTAAGTTCGTAAAAACTACGAACAAATTTATGGCTCATGACGAGAAAAACGAATGCAATATCGGTGATACGGTTAGTATTATGGAAATTCGTCCGCTGAGTAAAAACAAACGTTGGAGAGTAGTTGAAATTTTAGAAAGGGCTAAATAATCATGATACAGCAAGAATCAAGACTTAACGTAGCAGATAACAGCGGAGCTAAAGAAGTATTATGTATCCGAGTGTTAGGTGGAACGGGTAAGAGATACGCATCAGTAGGCGATAAGATCGTTGTTACTGTTAAAAATGCAATTCCTTCAGGAAACATCAAAAAAGGAACTGTGTCAAAAGCCGTAGTGGTTAGAACTAAGAAAGAAGTGCGCAGAAAAGATGGCTCATATATTCGTTTCGACGATAATGCAGCAGTTTTATTAAACGCGAACGATGAACCAAGAGGTACACGTATCTTCGGCCCAGTTGCTAGAGAGCTACGTGAAAAACAATTCATGAAAATTGTTTCATTAGCACCGGAGGTATTATAATCATGGAAAGAAAATATAACACTCAGACTAAATTGAAAATCAAAAAAGGCGATACTATCAAAGTTATTGCTGGAGATTCAAAAGGTCAACAAGGAAAAGTATTAAGTGTGAGCTTAGCGAAAAACACCGTACTAGTAGAAGGTATTAACTTAGTAACTAAACACACTAAGCCAAATGCTAAAAATACTGAAGGTGGTATCGTGAAAATGGAAGCTCCAGTACATATATCAAATGTAATGTTGGTTGATCCTACTTCAGGCAAAGCTACCCGTGTGGGAAGAAAAGCAAATGCAGAAGGAAAACTAGAAAGATTTGCAAAAAAATCAGGGGAGGTGATAAAATAATGGCTTACGAACCAAGATTAAAAGGCGTTTATAGAGGAGAAATCATTTCTGCTTTAAAAGAAAAATTTCAGTACAAAAGCATCATGCAAGTACCGAAGTTGATGAAAATTTGTATCAACCAAGGAGTTGGTGCTGCCGTTTCAGATAAAAAATTAATCGATAATGCAATTGAAGAATTGACTATGATAACTGGTCAACGCGCTGTTGCAACAAAATCGAAAAAAGATATTTCAAATTTCAAATTGCGTAAAAACGTACCAGTTGGAGTTCGCGTAACTTTACGTGATAACCAAATGTATGAGTTCCTAGATCGTTTGATCTCTGTAGCTTTGCCACGTATTCGTGATTTCAAAGGTATCAATGATAAAGGTTTTGATGGCCGTGGTAACTACACTTTAGGTGTTACAGAACAAATTATCTTCCCAGAGATTGACATTGACAAAATCAATAAAATCACTGGTATGGATATCACATTCGTAACTAACGCAGGTACTGATAAAGAAGCATTGGAATTATTAAAATCATTTGGTTTACCATTTAAAAATCAAAATAACAACTAAGTAAAATGGCTAAAGAAGGATTAAAAGCTCGCGAAGCGAAGCGTCAGAGACTAGTTGATAAGTATGCTCAGAAACGTGCAGACTTAAAAGCTGCCGGAGATTACCAAGGATTAGACAAATTGCCTAAGAATTCAAGCGCTGTGCGTTTGCACAACCGTTGCAAATTGACTGGTCGTCCGAGAGGATATATGCGTCAATTTGGTATTTCAAGGGTTACATTTAGAGAAATGGCACTTGCTGGAAAGATCCCAGGAGTGACAAAATCTAGTTGGTAATTATAAAAAGGTTATGGAATTTTAGCGGAAGGTCAAAAATATTCATATCTTTGCCGTCCGCTAAATTTTCAGTTTATATAGTAGAATTATAGTAGAATTAAGAAAAAAAATGACTACAGATCCAATAGCAGATTATCTTACAAGAGTAAGGAATGCCATCAAGGCCAACCATCGGGTTGTCGAGATTCCTGCATCTAATATCAAAAAGGAAATCACAAAAGTTCTTTTTGATAAAGGATATATTGCGAATTACAAGTTTGAGGATGCTGGTATCGATAGCACAATAAAAATTGCGCTTAAATACCATCCGATTACTAAAACTTCAGCAATCAGGAAACTTGAAAGAATCAGTAAACCTGGTTTAAGAGCATATACTGACCATGTCAGCATGCCAAGAGTATTGAACGGTTTAGGAATCGCAATCATATCTACCTCAAAAGGTGTTATGTCTGACAAAGAAGCAAGACTTCAAAATGTTGGTGGCGAAGTTTTATGTTACATTTATTAATAGGAGAGCGCAGAGATGTCAAGAATTGGAAAATTACCTATTGCCTTGCCACAAGGTGTAGAGTTAACGGTTTCTCCTGAAAACGTTGTAACAGTAAAAGGTCCTAAAGGATCATTAACTCAAGAAGTTGATAAAGATATTATTGTAAAAGTAGAAGAAGGTCAAATTATTGTTGCCCGTCCTACTGAACAAAAGAGACATAAAGCATTGCATGGTTTATATCGCTCTCTTATCAATAATATGGTTGTAGGTGTAACTCAAGGTTACAAAGTAACACAAGAATTAGTTGGGGTTGGTTACCGTGCTACTAATCAAGGAAATTTGCTTGATTTAGTATTAGGTTATTCTCACCATTTCATATTCGAGTTACCTAGTGAAATTAAAGTAACAACAACTGCAGAAAAAGGTCAAAACCCAACTATCATATTAGAGTGTATTGATAAACAATTAATTGGTCAAGTAGCTGCTAAGATCAGATCTCTAAGAGCTCCAGAACCATATAAAGGTAAAGGTATCAAGTTTGCTGGTGAAGTGTTGAGAAGAAAAGCAGGTAAGTCAGCAGCTAAAAAATAATTAAGAGAAGTCATGGCAAATATTAAGTCTTCAAGAAGATTAAGAATCAAAAAAGGTATCAGATTAACCATCACAGGTACACCTGAAATGCCTAGATTGTCTGTGTACAGAAGTAATAAAGCAATATATGCTCAAGTAATTGATGACCTTAACGGAAAAACAATTGCTTCGGCTTCAAGCATGAAAAGTGCAGTTGATGCTTCATTAAACAAAGTAGATCAGTCAAAAGCAGTAGGAATACTTATTGCTGAAAAAGCAAAAGCTGCTGGTATAGAAAAAGTTGTTTTCGACAGAAACGGTTATTTATATCACGGTAGAATTAAATCTTTAGCAGAAGGTGCTAGAGAAGGTGGTTTACAATTCTAAAAATCAGAACATGTCAACAGCAAATATAAAAAGAGTAAAAACTACTGATATTGAATTAAAAGACAAATTGGTAAGTATTCAGCGTGTAGCTAAAGTTACCAAAGGTGGTCGTACATTCAGCTTCTCGGCAATCGTTGTGGTTGGTGATGAAAACGGAGTAGTAGGATACGGTTTAGGAAAAGCGAAAGAAGTAACAGAAGCTATTACTAAAGGTATTGATGATGCTAAAAAGAATTTGATTAAAGTGCCAATTCACAAAGGTACTGTACCTCACGAGCAATACGGAAAATATTCAGGTGGTTATGTGTTTTTAAAACCAGCATCACATGGAACAGGAGTAATTGCAGGTGGTGCAATGCGTGCAGTATTAGAAAGTGCTGGAGTTACAGACGTATTAGCAAAATCTAAAGGTTCATCAAACCCACATAACGTGGTAAAAGCAACAGTTGATGCATTAGCTCAAATGAGAGATGCAATAACAGTAGCACAACATAGAGGTGTTTCATTGAATAAAGTATTTAACGGTTAAGATTATGTCGAAGATAAAAATCACACAAACAAAAAGTGTCATAGACAGAAGCCTTAGACAAAAGAAAACAATGTTTGCTTTAGGTCTAAGAAAAATGAATCAAGCTGTTGAAGTAGAAGCTACTCCTCAAATTTGGGAATGGTTGCTAAAGTGAACCACTTGATTAAAGTAGAAAATATTTAATTGTTTGAAGCCGAAAGGCACTAAATAAACAGAAATGAAATTAAATAACTTACAGCCGGCTAAAGGAGCAGTAAAAAACGCTAAACGCGTAGGAAGAGGTACAGGATCAGGTAGAGGTGGAACTTCTACACGTGGTCACAAAGGAGCAGGTTCTCGTTCAGGTACTTCCACTAAAGTTGGTTTTGAAGGTGGACAAATGCCTCTTCAACGTCGTATTCCTAAGTTCGGATTTAAAAATATTAACCGCGTAGAATATACCGGTGTTAACCTTGATGTATTGCAAGGCCTAGTTGAAAAGTTTTCACTAAGCGTAATTGACTTAGAAGTATTAAGAGCTCATGGCTTAGCTTCTAAATCAGATGTAGTAAAAATCTTAGGACGTGGCGAATTAAAAGCAAAAGTTGAAGTGAAAGCACATGCATTTACTGCTACTGCAAAAGCTGCAATTGAAGCACAAGGTGGAACAACAGTAACTGTATAATTACATGAAGAGATTTATTTCTACATTAACAAATATTTTCAAAATCGAAGATTTAAGAGTACGTATTATTAATACGTTACTTTTATTGTTAATCTATCGAGTAGGCTCTTTTATTGTGCTTCCAGGTATCGATCCAGCATTGATTGGAACTAAAGCACAAGATGGTATCCTAGGCTTATTAAATATGTTTGCGGGTGGTTCTTTTGCACGTGCATCTGTATTTGCACTTGGTGTGATGCCTTATATTTCAGCTTCCATTGTAGTACAATTGTTTGGAATTGTTATTCCTTACTTCCAACGCTTACAAAAAGAAGGTGAAAGTGGTCGAAAAAAAATCAACCAAATTACTCGTTATTTAACTATTTTCATTACTGCTGGTCAAGCTATTGGATATATTAAGACTCAAGTTCCAGCAGAAGCTATCATGATTGATTCATTTTTGTTCTCTCTTTCTTCAATCTTAATTCTAACTACTGGAACCATGTTTGTAATGTGGTTAGGTGAAAGAATTACAGATAAAGGTTTAGGAAATGGAATTTCATTGATCATTATGATTGGTATTATCGCACAATTGCCATTAGCATTCTCATCTGAGTTAGTTTCAAGAATGGGTGTAAATGGTGGTGGATTAATTCCATTCATTATTGAATTAGCTGCCTTGGCATTTGTAGTAATATTAGTAATTCTACTAGTACAAGGAACTCGTAAGATTCCAGTTCAATATGCAAAACGAATAGTAGGAAATAAACAATATGGTGGTGTTCGTCAGTACATTCCATTAAAGGTTAATGCTGCCGGTGTAATGCCAATCATCTTTGCGCAAGCAATTATGTTTATCCCTGGAACTTTAGCTTCTTTTTTACCTGAATCAAGTTTTGCACAATGGATGGGGCCAAACTTAGGTAACCCCAATTCAATATCATACAATTTGTTATTTGCATTCATGATTATTGCATTCACATATTTCTATACTGCAATTACTGTTAATCCAAATCAAATGGCAGATGATATGAAACGCAATGGCGGATTTATCCCAGGTGTAAAGCCAGGTAAGAAAACTGGAGAATTCATTGATTCAGTTATTTCACATATTACTTTACCAGGCTCTGTATTCCTAGCAATTGTTGCAATTTTGCCTTCAATCGCTGTAATAGTTGGAATCAATAGTCAATTTGCAAACTTCTATGGAGGGACGTCATTGTTGATTATGGTAGGTGTAGTGTTAGATACACTACAACAAATAGAAAGTCATTTATTGATGCGTCATTATGATGGTTTGATGAAAACTGGACGCATTAAAGGTCGTACACCAGCTGGTGCTGCAGCCATATAATATTAGCGTAATTGTATGATAACTTACAAAAGCGCTGAAGAAATTGAATTAATTAGAGAGAGTTCTTTACTTGTTGGCAAAACCTTAGCAGAAGTAGCGAAAATAATTCGACCAGGTATTACACCTCTAGAATTAGATCGTAGAGCAGAAGAGTTTATTAAAGACTCTAATGCAATACCTGCCTTTAAAGGTTATGGAGATTTTCCAAATTCATTATGTATTTCGTTGAACGAAGTGGTAGTGCATGGTATTCCGAATAATAAACCATTAGAAGATGGAGACATTGTTTCTGTAGATTGTGGAGTTTTGAAAAATGGTTATTACGGAGATTCTGCCTATACTTTTGAAGTTGGAGAGGTAAAAGAAGAAATTAAGCATTTACTTCGTGTTACGAAGGAGAGTTTATATAAAGGAATAGAGAAAGCAGTTGTTGGAATGCGAATAGGAGATTTATCTTATGCTATTCAAGAGCATGCTGAAAAGCACGGATATGGAGTAGTGAAGGAATTAGTTGGACATGGGATTGGAAAAAATTTACATGAAAAACCTGAAGTTCCAAACTATGGAAAAAGAGGAGTTGGTTTGAAAATGTTAGATGGATTAGTGATTGCGATTGAACCAATGATTAATTTCGGAAAAGCTCCAATTTGGCAAGATAAAGATGGGTGGACGATTAAAACAAAAGATGCAAAAGTATCTGCACATTTTGAACATACCGTTGCAGTACGAAAGGGAAAAGCAGATATTCTGTCATCTTTCGAATTTGTAGAAGAAGTATTAAATAAAAAATAAAATTAATGGCGAAACAAGCCTCCATCGAGCAAGATGGTGTTATTAGAGAAGCATTGTCAAATGCAATGTTTAGAGTAGAACTGGAAAATGGGCATGAAATTATTGCACATATTTCTGGAAAAATGAGGATGAATTATATTAAGATTCTTCCCGGAGACAAAGTGAAGTTAGAGATGTCACCGTATGATTTAACAAAAGGTAGAATAACCTACCGTTACAAATAATAAAAAGTTCGTAAGGACATAAAAATTAAAATAAAACAAGATGAAAGTTAAAGCATCAATTAAGAAGAGAAGCGTAGATTGTAAAATCATTAGACGCAATGGAAAGCTTTACGTAATCAATAAAAAAAACCCGAAGTATAAACAACGTCAAGGTTAATTTTTGATTAGAATAGTAATTTAGGTCGTTAAGAAACATACATTAACAAATGGCAAGGATCGCAGGTATTGATTTACCAAAAAACAAAAGAGGAGAAATAGGTTTAACATACATTTATGGTATTGGCCGTTCTACCGCACAACGTATTTTAAAAGAAGCAAGTATTGATTTCAATACGAAGGTTCAAGATTGGTCAGATGATCAGTTAACAGCAATACGTAATATTATTAATGATCAAGTAAAGGTAGAAGGTGCACTTCGTTCAGAAGTTCAGTTGAATATCAAACGTTTGATGGATATCGGATGTTACAGAGGACTTCGTCATAGAAAAGGTCTACCAGTACGTGGACAAAGAACTAAGAACAACTCTAGAACTCGTAAAGGTAAACGTAAAACAGTTGCTGGTAAGAAAAAAGCAACTAAGTAATTGTAAGTAATTATGGCAAAGACAGGTAAAAAAGTTACTAAGAAAAGAGTAGTTGTAGTTGAACCAGTAGGTGAAGCTCATATAAGTGCTACTTTTAACAATATCATCATCTCTTTAACTAACACGCAAGGACAAGTTATTTCTTGGGCTTCTGCTGGTAAGATGGGATTTAAAGGATCAAAGAAAAACACTCCATATGCAGCTCAAATGGCAGCAGGAGAGTGTGCAAAAACAGCTCATGATTTAGGATTGAGAAAAGTAGAAGTTTTTGTTAAAGGTCCGGGTTCAGGACGTGAATCAGCGATTCGTACACTTCAAAACTCTGGTATTGAAGTTACCCTAATCAAAGACATTACGCCACTTCCACATAATGGTTGTCGCCCTCCTAAAAAGAGAAGAGTTTAATTAAAAAGCATTGCAAAATGTGGTACCCGAAAGGCTATCACATTTTGTTGTAAATAAAAAAAATTATTAGTTATACTAAGTACCACGGTGGTATTTAGCTAAGAGTAACTAATTCAAACAAAAATGGCAAGATATACAGGACCAAAATCAAAAATTGCGCGTAAGTTTCGTGAAGCTATTTACGGACCAGACAAAGCGTTAGAAAGAAAAAACTATCCTCCAGGGCAACATGGTTTGTCTAAGAAACGCGGTAAGCAATCGGAATATGCTATCCAATTAATGGAGAAGCAAAAAGCTAAATACATCTACGGAGTTTTAGAAAAGCAATTCGAAAACTTATTCGAAAAAGCTCATAGAAAGCATGGAATTACTGGTGAAAACTTATTGAAATTTTTAGAGGCACGTTTAGATAATACCGTTTACCGTTTAGGTATTGCTGGTTCTCGTAGAGCGGCTCGTCAATTGGTTTCGCATAAACACATTACTGTTAATGGTGATATCGTGAACATTCCTTCTTACTCTTTACGTCCTGGTGATATTATCGCAGTAAGAGAGAAATCACAAGCATTAGAATCAATTAACGAAGCATTAGCTGCTACTAGAGTTTCTAAATATACTTGGTTAGAATTAGACAGATCTACAATGACTGGAAAATTCTTATCTGCACCTGAACGTGTTGATATTCCTGAGAATATTAAAGAACAGCTAATTGTCGAGTTATACTCTAAATAAGCGATCACTAATTGAAATTGCTTTTGAATTATTTGAAAATTTCAAGGCACTAATAAAAAGAAAAATAACATTTAACATATAAATTAATGGCCATATTAGCATTCCAAAAACCGGATAGAGTAATTATGCAGAAATCAACTGATTTCGATGGATCGTTTGAATTTCGTCCATTGGAACCAGGTTTCGGTATTACGATCGGTAATGCATTAAGAAGAATTTTACTTTCTTCTCTTGAAGGGTACGCTATTACATCCGTAAAGTTCTCAGGAGTTTCTCATGAGTTCTCTACAATTAAAGGTGTTGTAGAAGATGTTACTGATATCATTTTAAACTTGAAACAAGTTCGTTTTAAGAAAACTGGTGATAGCGGTGATTCAGAAAAAATATTTGTAGTTATCAAAGGACAAGATGCTTTCACAGCTGGTGATATCACTAAGTTCTCTAATAATTTTACGGTTTTAAATCCTGATTTAGTAGTTTGTAATATGAACGCTAATGTTACTTTAGAAATGGAGATTTCTGTTTCAAAAGGTAGAGGATATATCGCTGCTGAAGAAAATAAAAATGAAAATGCAGTTGTTGGAGTAATTGCAATTGATTCAATTTATACTCCAATTAAAAATGTAAAATACAGCATTGAGAATTATCGTGTTGAGCAAAAAACTGACTACGAGAAATTAATCATTGACATTTCTACAGATGGTTCAATTCATCCAGAAGATGCATTGAAAGAAGCTGCTAAAATCTTGATTCAACATTTCATGTTATTCTCTGATGAGCGTATCATGTTAGAAACTCAAGCTAAAGAACAAACTAATGAAGTTGACGAAGAAATTTTACATATGCGTAAAATCTTGAAAACAGAATTAGTTGATATGGATCTTTCTGTAAGAGCATTGAATTGCTTGAAAGCTGCTGATATCCGTACTTTAGCTGATTTAGTAACTTATGATGTTGCTGATATGTTGAAGTTCAGAAATTTTGGTAAAAAATCTTTAACTGAAATTCAAGAATTAGTAAAGTCTAAAGGATTGTCTTTCGGGATGAACCTTTCGAAATATAAATTAGACGAAGAATAAAAATTCCGGTCAGTTATTTAATAACTGATTTAACTAAATGTTAACGAGGCATAATTCCTCCGCTATGACGGAACGGTATGCACAAATAAAAAGAAATGAGACACGGTAAAAAAATTAATCACTTAGGAAGAACAACACCGCATAGAAGAGCGATGTTAGCTAATATGGCTACTTCATTAATTCTACACAAACGTATAACTACTACCCTTGCAAAAGGTAAGGCATTACGTGCGTATGTTGAACCTTTGTTGACGAAATCAAAAGAAGATAGTACAAACAACCGTCGTGTGGTATTTAGTTACCTACAAGACAAAGAAGCAATTTCTATATTATTTAGAGATATTGCAGTGAAAATTGCTGATAGACCAGGAGGATACACTCGTATCATTAAAACTGGAAATCGTATTGGTGATAATGCTGAAATGTGTTTCATTGAATTGGTTGACTACAATGAATTGATGTTATCAAGCAAAGCTGGTAAAACAGAAAAAGCAACTACTCGTCGTGGTAGAGCTAAGAAGAAAGCTGATGCTCCTGTAACTGAAGCTACAGTAGCTGAAGAAACAAAATCAGAAGAATAATCTTTCAAATAAAAAACTTAAAGGGATATAACTACGGTTGTATCCCTTTTTATTTGGGTCTGTTTTTCGTAAAAAAATATTTCGGCTTCATTTTTGTGCCTATTTATTCGCATCTTGTACTTTTATAATAGAATGAAAAAGTTAATTTATTTTTTAGTTGTTTGTTTGTCATTTGGAATGTTTTCATGTTCAACTGATTTTGATGTAACTGCTCCATACAAAGAAATTCCAATAATCTATGGAATGTTGAACAAAGACGATTCAGTTCAATATATCAAAATAAATAAAGCCTATTTGAATAATGAAGGTAGTGCTTATGATGCAGGTGCTGTAGCTGATTCGAACTTGCTACCTTACCCATTAGAAGTTAAATTATATGGAAGATTTTCCGGATCAACTACAATTGATAGTATTCAGTTAGACACGTGCTATTTAAATAAAACTGCAGGAAATTTCAATGCAAATAATTTGTATTATAGAACACCATCTGGTTACAAATTAAAATACATACTTAATGGTAGAGATACTGTTTGGGCAAGCTATGAATTAATTGTTAGAAGGCAAGCAGACAGGAAATTAATTGCAAGAACGACAGCCCCTGTTGTAGCTGATTTTCAATTCAAAGGAGTTCAAAATGAATTGAAATTATATAGTAAAGCAAGTATCAAATATTTATCTCATCCGTTAAAATGGGCTGGTGCAGTTAATGGTAAAATGTATACATGTAAGTTAAGGTTTAAGTATAGAGAAGTAAATGACCAACTAGGAACTTCGGAAGAAAAATTCCTGGATATGCCTATGTTTACAAATGTTAAAACCAGCAATTCTTCTGGACAAGCGGAGTTGAATTACAACCTATCAGGAGAATTTTTCTTTACATATCTTCAGAATAAATTGGATCCATTAGAAGATGCTGCTGCTCGAAGAGAGTACATTTCTCCTATAGAATTTTATTTTAACGTTGCAGGTGAGGAATTGAGTAGATATATCGAAATTAACAACTCTTCAGATGGATTAAGTGACGTACGACCTGAGTACACTAATATTGAAAATGGATTAGGTATTTTTTCAACTAGAATGAATAAAGTTTTTAATGATGTTCGTAAAACTAATTTAAGTCAGGATGCAATATTTATATTAAAAGAAGGTACTATAACCGGACGTGATGCTGGGAGTAACGACTTAGGATTTAGATAGAATCAATCTAATTTTATGACAAAACGACACCGAAAAATGTCGTTTTTTTTGTTTTATAGGTCTGGATGTCGCAAATATGACTTAATTGTTAAGTTGGCATAAGCATTGACAAGAAATGTTATAGAAGAAAAATAAAAATTATTTATATGTCAAAAATTATAGGAATCGATTTAGGAACAACCAACTCATGCGTTGCCGTAATGGAAGGTAATGAGCCCGTAGTTATTCCAAATTCAGAAGGTAAGCGTACTACACCTTCCATTGTTTCATTTGCAGATAATGGTGAACGTAAAATAGGTGATCCAGCAAAACGTCAAGCAATCACCAACCCTCGTAAAACGATTTATTCAATTAAACGATTTATGGGTAATGCATTTAATGAAGTTACAAAAGAGGCTGAAAGGGTGCCATATACTGTTGTAAAAGGTGATAATAATACACCACGCGTTCAAATTGATGATCGCATGTATACTCCTCAAGAATTATCTGCAATGGTTCTTCAAAAAATGAAGAAGACAGCAGAAGATTATTTAGGATATGAAGTAAAGGAAGCTGTGATTACGGTTCCTGCTTATTTTAATGACGCACAACGTCAAGCAACAAAAGAAGCAGGCGAGATTGCAGGTTTAACTGTTCGACGCATTATTAACGAGCCTACAGCAGCCGCTTTAGCCTATGGTTTTGATAAAGCACATAAGGATATGAAAATTGCTGTATTCGATTGTGGTGGTGGAACACATGATGTTTCAATTTTAGAATTAGGTGATGGAGTATTTGAAGTAAAATCAACAGATGGTGATACTCATTTAGGTGGTGATGATTTTGACCAAGTAATTATTGACTGGTTAGCAGAAGAATTTAAAGCAGAAGAGAACATGGATTTAAGAAAAGATCCAATGGCATTACAACGTTTAAAGGAAGCTGCGGAAAAAGCAAAAATTGAATTGTCATCAACAACTCAATCAGAAATTAATTTGCCATACGTAACAGCAACAGATGGTGTACCAAAACATTTAGTTCGTACTTTAACTCGCGCAAAATTTGAATCGTTAGCAGATAGTTTAATCAAACGCACAATTGATCCATGTAAATCTGCGTTGAAGAATGCAGGTCTTTCAACTTCTGATATTGATGAAGTTATTCTAGTTGGAGGTTCAACTCGTATTCCAGCAATTCAAGAAGCAGTTGAAAAATTCTTCGGAAAGGCGCCGTCTAAAGGTGTGAATCCAGATGAGGTAGTTGCAATAGGTGCAGCAATTCAAGGTGGAGTTTTAACTGGTGATGTGAAAGATGTTTTATTATTAGATGTTACTCCATTGTCTTTAGGTATCGAAACAATGGGCGGTGTATTCACTCGTTTAATTGAATCGAATACAACAATTCCATCTAAGAAATCAGAAACTTTTTCTACAGCTTCTGATTCACAACCATCTGTTGAAATTCACGTTTTACAAGGTGAACGTCCAATGGCAAATCAAAACAGAACAATTGGTCGTTTCCATTTAGATGGCATTCCACCTGCTCCGAGAGGTGTTCCTCAAGTAGAAGTTACTTTTGATATTGATGCAAACGGAATTTTGCATGTGAGTGCTAAAGATAAAGGGACAGGTAAAGAACAAAAAATTCGTATTGAAGCAAGCTCTGGTTTATCTGATGAAGACATCAAAAAAATGAAACAAGAGGCAGAAGAAAATGCGGAGGTAGATCGTAAAGCAAAAGAAGAAGCTGATCAAATTAATGCAGCAGATTCTTTAATCTTTACAACTGAAAAGCAAATTAAAGATTACGGCGATAAATTATCTGCAGGAAATAAAGAAGCAATTGAAACAGCATTAGCTAAATTGAAAGAAGCGCATACTGCCAAAAACTTTACTGAATTAGCAGCAGCACAAGAACAATTAACTAATGCTTGGAATGCTGCTTCGGAAGAATTATATAAAGCTACACAAGAAGCGGGAGCAACTGCAGATGGCAGTGCTAACCCAGGTTCAAATACTGGTGGTGATGATGTACAAGATGTGAACTTCGAAGAAGTAAAAGAAGAAAAATAAATTTGTGAATTGGGATATGATATATTAGAATTGAGAAAGTCCCAAAAATAAATTGAAAAATTAAAGAGAAAAAGGCCTTGCACTAGCGGGGCCTTTTTTTTGTCTTGGCAATTGAATATGAAGTGCCTTAAAATAAAATTATCGAAATAGAAAACTTAATTTAAAATTTGAATATTTAATTCGAATGTTACTGAATACTAATGGCCTTTTTAATTGCTTGTTTTTAAATTTTTATTCATTGACTTTTGTTCGTTTATTTTACAAACTTTTGCAGTAAGAATAAAGCCCCATAGTCAGGCAGGGGCTCTTGTTGTTGTGTTAGTTTGCTTCTAAAGAATCCTTCATTGAAATTTTATAAATAGCCTTTGTTTTATATTCTGATACTTGAGTGTATTCGTAGTTTTGTGTATCGAAAAGTGTTATTGAATCGAATGGACATGGCATATCTGGATGGTCTAGTAAATAGGCTGAACAACTGACATCAAATTTTCTTTTGTTGTTATCAAAAATTAATTCAACTGAATCAAATTGGTTTAATGGATTTCCAGCTTCAAACTCTTCATTGCTATAATGATCACCTTTGTTTAAAATTATAGTATCTCTAAAATGCCAGATGAATGTTACAAGTTTAACTGGAGAGTTTAATTCGTTTCGAATTTGATAGTTAGTTTCATAATCGTAACAAACTGTTTTCTTACATGATGAAAGAAGAATAATTGAAATGATGCATGCTATTGTTTTCATTTTATATCGTTATAAAAATTGTAAAGTTCATCTAAATTTTGTTGGGTCGTACGATTTAAGTTTTGCAAATTTTTTTTCCAATCACTGAAAGTGTTGATGTTGCAACAAGCGTTCCAAATTTCAGGAAGAGTAAATCCTGAAACATCGTCGTTTGGATAATTTACATTTCCTGATTTATTTGCTCTCTGGTTTTCTTGGTCCATTAAGTCAATACCAAATGGAGTATAACCTTTTTTAAGAGAATTGTAATTATCCAATTTATTATACATTTGCCATCCACCTTCATTGTTAAATGGAATGATTTGATTTATTACTTCACTTATTTTTTTATATCTATAATTAGTGAATTCATATTGAACTAAACGCGCCCACCCTTCAACCACTTTTCCTTCACCATTATTAAATGCGGTATTGTTTTGCCACCAATGTGCTAAGTGCCCCAATTCATGAATTGTTGTACTATAAATGTCACTTGATTTACGACTTGGATGAAATATTCTAATTTGATTTAAAAATCCAAACAGTCTTATTTGTGGGCAACTTTCACCATTCACATTTACTGTTTCCCAATTGAATGAGCCAATTTTGAGTGCAGGTCTCCCTTTTGAATTTTTTGGAGGACTCCCTATATTAAAATAGGGGAGGTAAGAATAGTAATAATCTTCAGCAGCTTGAAAAATATGTGCATATTGTTTTTGACTTTGCCCATCAATATTTAAATTCCAAGCATCTCTTTTTTTTGGCCCATTGAACCAAGCTTGTCCAAACCAATTTGATCGGATATCGAAATCTTTTCTCTGATAAAAAATAGCATAGTTTACTGGGCGTGATTGATTTTTCGACATCTGAAAATATCCCATTTCATTAGTCAAACAAGTTTCAGTTCTTCCCCATCTTCTTACTCTTACTTGAACTCCTCTTAAAGCAATCCAAGGTCCTTGCTCAATTTTAAGAATCTCATCATCATGAACCATTATTCTTCCTGACGGTTTCCAACTAAATTTTCCAAATGTCAGATTCTCTTGTTCATATAAATTTGGATTGGCAATTTGTTCTGCACGATCAACAAGGTAATCAAGAATTGATTGATAATTTGCATTTATTCTAATTCCCTCATCATCTTCAGGAAAGTATAGTTCTCTAATGATTTCATGATTTATTCCAGACTTAAATAAGTAGTTGATTGGCACAGTGCCATATAATGCATCAGGTCTTTCTAAATTTGTGTCAATTTCAAAATTGATTTCTGTTTGATTTAGAATTTCTCTATCATAAGGGAAATTGTATAATTGCAAATTTCTATCTGTAAGTGTTAATGAATCATATTCATTCCAATTATTTAAGTTGAATTTAACATATAAATGAGTTGGTCTGATGGAAATATTAAAGTCCATTGAAATTAGATCATCTTGAATCAAAGATTCCAAAGCATTAGTCATGTTTTGAATAGAATAAGGATCATTGTATTGTTGGCCGAATACAATTGTTTGACTTGGGTTAGAAAATGTATTGTCACTTTTTATTAAATTATTGTCTTTTTTACAACCATTATTAATTGAAACAATAAAACCAATATTTAATATCATTAATATTTTTTTAAAATTCTTTCTGCACTTTTCCATTTCACATTTTTAATAAAACTTTGTCAATTGTTGACATTAATTATTTTCAAAAATGCAAATGGAATAGTGAAAAAATAACTGTATGTATACAGTTGTTTTTTTGAAAGTAGATTTAAAATATTTAAAAAAGGATTTTGTTGGAATTTCTTGATTTGGATCAAGATTGATGCTGGGTTGGAATTGGTGGCACCGCTTAAGCGATGCCACCGATATATTAAAAATTCCACCAATCCCAACTGCTTAAATAGTAGATTATTCTTAAACAAAAAAGCCACCTAATTTATAGGTGGCTTCAGTTTTTTTTAAATAAAAAACTTACCAAATTTTCACCCTCATATTTTCATCTCTCCACATTGCATCACCTTTTTTAATATTGAATGCTTTATAGAATTCATCGATATTACTTACTGGTCCATTTACTCTGAACTGACTTGGAGAATGCACATCACTCATTATTTGTCTTGCTATATTTTCTGGTCGACGGTTTACCATCCATGCATATCCATAAGCTAAAAAATATCGTTGGTCTGGAGTAAGTCCGTTTATTACTTCTGTTGATTTTCCTTGTTTAGTTTTTTTAAATGCTTCATATCCCATAACCACTCCTCCTAGATCAGCAATGTTTTCTCCTTGTGTTGCAGAGCCATTTACATGCATACTATCCAAAACCTTATATGAATTGTATTGCTCAATAATTAGTCTTGTTTTAGCTGTGAATTTTTCTCTGTCTTCTTTTGTCCACCAATCTCTTAAGTTTCCTTTTTCATCATATTGGCTTCCTTGGTCATCAAAACCATGTGTAATTTCATGTCCGAAAGTTGAACCACCTATGATTCCGTATAATACAGCATCATCTGGCATGCGACCTTCAAAGCCTGGAACAATTATATTACATGCTGGTACTACAATTTCATTATCAACCGGATTATAATATGCATTATATGTTTGAGGGGTCATTTCCCATTCTGTTCTATCAACTGGTTTTCCATATTTATTTATTTGACGTTGGAAACCCCATTGTGCAACTGCGATATTGTTTTGTAAATAACCATCTCGTTTTATAACAACTGAAGTCATATCTTTCCACTGATCTGGATAACCAACTTTCATATTTACTTTGGCTAATTTGCTTAATGATTTGGTTTTAGTTTCCTCACTCATCCAATCTAATTTCTTGATATGCTCAGCATACACAGTTCTGATGTTTTCACCAATTTCTAATAATTTTTCTTTAGTTCCTTTTGGTAAATATTCGGCAACATAAATTTGTCCAATTAACTCACCAAGGCTTCCATTGGTTAATTCTACAACTCTTTTCCATCTAGGTTTTTGTTGTTTTGTTCCTGATAAAATTGTGTTATAGAAGTAAAAGTTTTGTTTTTCAAAATCATTATTTAGGTATGATGCGTAGTTGTTAACTAAATTCCAAATTAAATATGTTTTCCAATCTTCTATACTTGTATTTTTAATTGTATTGTTTAATGCGATAACAAATTCTGGTTGACCAACGATAATACTATCTACACCATTCAAACCAAAATCAGCAATAATCTGTGCATATGGAATTACTTTGCTCAATGCAGTAGCTTCTGCGACCGACATTTTATTGTAATTTTTATATGGGTCTCTGGTGTCTTCTAATTTTCTACTTGCCTTTGCTAATGCAGTTTCTATTCTAAAAATCGCAACACTTTTGTTTTTTGCAGTTTCAGTATTATCACCAATTAATTCTGCAATTCTTGTTAAATGTTTTTTATATTCTTCTCTTATATTCGCAGTTCTTGCATCAGTGTTGAAATAGTAATCTCGGTCTGGAAGACCTAATCCGCCTTGAGTTAATGCAACCGCATATACTTCCGATTTTTTATCATCACGCGTTACAAATAAATTGAACATAGGTCTACATCCAATTTTATTTAGTTCCGTGATTTCTTTAAATAAGCTTGGTAAATCTTTAATGGAATTGATTTTATCTAGTTCAGGTTTTAGTGGACTCAAGCCTAATTTTTCGATCGTCAATGTATCCATTCCACTAAAATAATAATCACCGATTTTTTGCTCATTACTTCCAGCTTTTGCGTTGCTATTTTTTGAAGCACTTTCACAAATTCTTAAAACAGTATTATTAATAGTGTCCTGAATAGTTCTAAAAATTCCATTACTATTCTCTGTTTCTGCAATTGGGTTGTTTTTAAACCAATTGTTATTTGCATAATAGAAAAAGTCGTCACCAGGTTTTAAAGTAGTGTCGATATGTTGAACAATTGGATCTTGTTCTTTACTAATTGGGGCTTGTGAACAAGCAGCAATAAAAATAATGGAAGCAAAAAAGAAATAATGTTTCATGGTTTTTTCTTTAAAGAAGTAAAAGGTCTTTTTTTTTGTAAAATTTTATAGGTTTAATTTTTATAAAAGTGTTGCTATGTTTAATGTGTTAATATGTTGATGCGTTGATTGTGCTATATAGGTTCAATTGTCTGTAATAAACAATTTTATTTATAGATGAATTTTTTTTTCTAAAATTCCAATATCCAATATCCAACATCCAAATCTTCAATCACAATTCAATTCACAAAATCAACCTACTTAATATATTTAAAATCTTGTCCGCTTTTCAGAACCAGTAAAGTCTCATATATTAATCGAATTACATTTTCAACATCTTCCTTATGAACCATTTCAACCGTAGTGTGCATGTAGCGAAGTGGTAATGAAATTAACGCAGAAACTACACCATCGTTTGAATAGGCAAAGGCATCAGTGTCTGTTCCTGTTGAACGTGAAGAAGCTTGTCGTTGGAATGGAATTTTATTTTTATCAGCAGTGTCAATAATTAGTTTATTCAAATTTAATTGAACGGCTGGAGCATAAGAAACTACTGGCCCTCTTCCACATGCCAAATCTCCTTGTGTATTTTTACTAATCATTGGAGTACTTGTGTCATGAGTTACATCAGTCACTATTGCAACATTTGGTTTAATTTTATTTGCAATCATTTCAGCTCCACGCAATCCAATTTCTTCTTGAACTGAATTGACAATATATAATCCAAATGGTAATTTCTTTTTGTTTTCTTTAAGTAAACGAGCAACCTCTGCTATCATAAATCCTCCAGCTCTATTATCCAATGCACGACCAACATAATAGCGATCATTCAATGTCATGAATTCATCTTCAAAAGTTACTACTGAACCAACATGAATTCCCTTTTTCTCAACTTCTTCTTTAGTAATACAACCGCAATCAATAAAAATATTTTTCAAAGAAGGGGTTTCTTCTTTCTCTCCGCTTCTTGTATGAATTGCTGGCCAACCAAAAACACCCTTCACAATCCCTTTTTCTGTATGGATATTTACACGCATGGAAGGAGCAATTAGATGATCTGAACCTCCATTTCGAATAACATAAATTAAGCCATCAGATGTGATATAATTCACATACCATGAAATCTCATCTGCATGAGCTTCAATAACTACTTTATAATCAGCGGTAGGATTAATAATACCAACAGCAGTTCCATAATTATCAACATATGTTTCATCAACATAAGGTTTGATATATTCTAACCATAATTTTTGACCACTTTTTTCATAAGAAGTTGGTGCAGCATTATTAATATATTTTTCAAAGAAAGTAATCGACTTCGAGGTTGTCACTACTTTAGTTTTTGTTGTAGATTTCTTTGCCATATTGTTATAAATTGGTATTTAGTTTTGCATATTGAATAGATTGTGCGATTAGCAAAACATATTTAAAATTCAAAACTTAAAATTTAAAATTATTTTTTATAGTGGAATATTTCCATGTTTTTTCTTTGGATTTTTAACCGCTTTATTTTCGAGCATTTTAAATGCTTTAATAAGTTTTGCTCTTGTTTGGTTTGGTTCAATTACTTCATCAATAAATCCTCGTTCTGCTGCGCGATATGGATTTGCAAATAAATCAGAATATTGTTTTTCTTTCTCTGCTAATTTTGCTTCATGGTTGCTTGCATCTGCAATTTCTTTTTTGAAAATAATTTCAGCTGCACCTTTAGCACCCATAACTGCTATTTCAGCTGAAGGCCATGCGTAATTCATATCAGCTCCAATATGCTTTGAATTCATTACATCGTAAGCACCACCGTAAGCTTTACGTGTAATTACAGTTATTCTTGGAACTGTAGCTTCACTAAATGCATATAATAATTTAGCACCGTTCGTAATAATCGCATTCCATTCTTGATCAGTACCAGGTAAAAAACCTGGGACGTCTTCAAATACTAATAATGGAATATTAAAACAATCACAGAAGCGCACAAAGCGTGCAGCTTTTGTTGATGCATGATTGTCTAAAACACCAGCCAAGAACATTGGTTGATTTGCTACAATTCCTATGCTTCTTCCAGCTAATCTTCCAAAACCTACTACAATATTTTCAGCGAAATTTTTGTGGACTTCTAAAAATGAATTATCATCAATTGTATGTGTAATAACTTCACGAATATCATATGGTTGATTTGCATTCTCAGGAATAATTTGATCCAATGCTGATCTTAATTCTGATGATGATTCATAATTTACATAAGGGGCTTCTTCTTCACAATTCTGAGGCATATAACTCAATAATTGTTTGATGTTTTGAATACACTCAATTTCATTTGCACACGCAAAATGTGTAACACCAGATTTAGTAGAATGAGTAGAAGCACCTCCTAATTCTTCCGAAGTTACTTCTTCATGAGTGACTGTTTTTACAACGTTTGGACCAGTAACAAACATGTAAGAAGTGTTTTCAACCATTAATATAAAATCGGTAATTGCTGGTGAATAAACTGCACCACCCGCACACGGACCCATGATGCCTGATAGTTGAGGAATTACTCCAGAAGCTTTAGTGTTTCGATAAAAAATATCAGCATATCCTCCTAAAGAAACTACTCCTTCTTGGATACGTGCTCCACCTGAGTCATTGAGTCCAATAATGGGTGCACCATTTTGCATTGCAAGATCCATTACTTTGCAAATTTTTTCTGCATGAGTTTCGGACAATGATCCTCCAAAAACTGTAAAGTCCTGAGAGAATACATAAGTTAGTCTGCCATTTACTGTTCCATATCCCGTTACAACTCCATCACCTAAATAAATTTCTTTTTCTAAACCAAAATCTGTTGAACGATGGGTTACCATCATACCAATTTCTTCAAAAGATCCTTCATCTAATAAAAAATGAATGCGCTCTCTTGCTGTTAATTTTCCTTTTTTATGTTGTGAATCAATGCGGGCTTGTCCGCCGCCTAATAAAGCCTCTGCTTTTTTCTGATTGAGCAATTCGATTTTCTTATCCATTGTGGGGCTAAATTAAGGTTTTTCTTCTAAATAAAAAGGGAATGAATCTTTGCTTTTAGGCTTCATTTACGATTAAAACACAAGTTTTTTGAATGAAAAAAGGTCGAAGCTTTAAACTTCGACCTTATAAATATTTTTGAATCAAAATATTATTCTTTGTCCATAAAAGGATAACGGTAATCCTTAGCTGGATCAAATGTCTCTTTGATTGTTCTTGGTGATACCCATCTTAATAGGTTAATCATAGAACCAGCTTTGTCATTTGTTCCTGAACCACGTGCGCCACCAAATGGTTGTTGACCAACTACCGCTCCAGTACATTTGTCGTTGATATAAAAATTTCCAGCAGCATTTTCTAATTTACGAGTAGCAGTTTCAATAGCATATCTGTCTTGTGCAATAACAGCTCCTGTTAATGCATAAATGGAAGTACTATCAACTAACTCTAATGTTTCTTCGAATTTGTTATCGTCATAAACATAAACAGTTAACACTGGTCCGAAAAGCTCTTCACACATCGTTGTATATTTTGGATCCTTTGCAACTATTACTGTAGGTTCAATGAAATATCCTTTGCTTTTATCATAATTTCCTCCAGCTATTATTTCTACTTGATTATCTTTTTTTGCAGCATCAATATAAGAAGCCAATTTATCAAATGATTTTTCATCGATAACAGCATTGATAAAGTTTTCAAAATTTTCTGTTCCACCCATTTTAAAAGTAGCCATATCTTTTTGCATACGCTCTTTGATAGCTGGCCATAATTTTTGAGAAACATAAACTCTTGAAGCAGCTGAACATTTTTGTCCTTGGTATTCAAATGCCCCACGCATAATGGCAACACTTGCCACATCAACATCTGCAGATTCATGAACTAAAATAAAATCTTTACCACCAGTTTCTCCAACAATGCGAGGGTAAGTTTTGTATTTATGAATATTGTTGCCAATTGTTTTCCATATATCTTGAAATACTGCAGTTGATCCAGTGAAATGAATTCCTGCAAAATCAGGGTGATTGAAAATCACATCACCAGCTTGAGGGCCTGAAACATAAACTAAATTAATTACTCCATCAGGAACTCCAGCTTCTTTAAATATTTCCATCAATACATTGGCTGAGTATATTTGAGTATTCGAAGGCTTCCAAACTACTACATTACCCATCATGGCTGCAGAAGTTGGTAAATTACCAGCAATTGCAGTAAAGTTGAAGGGTGTTAATGCAAAAACAAAACCCTCTAAAGGACGTTGCTCTATTCTGTTCCAAATACCGCGAGCCGAATCTACTTGTTGAGCATAAATTTGCGACATATATGAAACATTGTATCTCAAGAAATCAATAATTTCACATGCTGAATCAATCTCTGCTTGAAATGCATTTTTTGATTGACCTAACATTGTTGCTGCATTTAGTTTATATCGATATGGTCCAGCAATTAAATCTGCTGCTTTCAAAAATATAGCAGCACGTTGTTCCCATGCCAATGAAGCCCAAGCCTTTTTTGCTTTTAATGCAGCTGCAATTGCTTGCTCAACATGTTTTGCTTCACCTTTATGATAATAGCCTAATAAATGTTGATGATCATGTGGTGGATGAAGTGAAGCTTTATTTCCTGAACGTACTTCTTCTGCTCCAATATACATCGGAATGTCTAATGTTTTTGCTCTAGCATCTGCTAAGGCTGCTTGTAAAGCCTTACGCTCTTTACTACCTGGAGCATAACTATAAATAGGTTCATTGATGGGTTTTGGCACTACAAAAAATCCGTTTGACATAGTATTTAATTTAGGTTGCAAATATAGGCAAAATGTGGAAACATGCAATCTTGGAATTCTCCTTAAATAAGACCTATTTGCCTTAGAATGAACTTTTTTAGTGATTTGTAAATTATTTAAATTCTTTTTTAACCCTTGTTGAATTATGATAAACTTTATTTTTATTTACCTTTATTTTTCAACTTATATTTTAAATTATGTCTAGATATTTTTTTCTTCTATCTATTTCTTTTTTCCTAGCAGTTCAAACTTTTGCTCAGAAACCCGATTATAAAAAGCTAGAGAATTTGATTTTGGAAGATTCGAAAACAAAAGCATATTCACTTCTAATGAATCGATATAAGAATAATGATAGTACACTTTCATTAGATGAGTTGAGGACATTATACTATGGTTTTATTTTTACAAATGAATACAAAGCTTATGGTAGTTCTAAATTCAATGATAGCTTGAGAGTTTATTATAGAAAGGATAGCTTAACCCATGCCGATTGTATGGATATGATACGATTAGAAAATTATGTTGTTGAAGAATTTCCTTTTGACATCAGACATTTAAATGCACTTGGTTATTGTTATAGTAGAACTGGTCAGAGGAAACTAAGTGAGTTTGCATATTGGAAAGCGGATGCAGTTGTGAGAACAATCAATTCTTCGGGAAATGGATTAAAGGAAAAAACTGCTTGGCATGTGATTGCAGTAGGCCATGAATATGATTTATTAGATTATTATGGGTTTCAATTTGGGGGTTCTCAATCATTAACAAAAAAAACATGCGACTATTTAACTGTTGAAAAAAACAAGGAAGGAATTGAAGGATTTTATTTTGATGTAAATCAATTAATGAAAAGCTCATTGAAAATGTTTGATAAATAATTTAGAAATTATTTTATGGAATTAAGTTTTGTGGTAAACAAACCTATCAAAATGGTTTTTGATTATTTAACGAACATGAATTTATATGCAAGCATTCATCCAGTTATCAGTGAAATCAAGCATCAGCGAGGAAATCTATACTTGGTAGAGGAAACATTAAAGTTGAGTTTTTTGCCATTTTCATTTAGCTATCCTGTTATAATTGAAAGTGATTTCGAAACAAAGTCAATCAGAATGTATGCAACAGTTTTTAAACTAACAAAAATTGAAATGCAATTTAATTTAACTGAAAAAGAGAATAGCGTAATAGTTGTCGAAAAAATCATTTTCAATTCAGCACTTCCCTTTAAGTCAATTATGCAAAAAATCTTTAAGAAACAACACCAACAGTTTTTTTATAATTTAAATGCTTTAGGGAATGCGTCATAATTATTTAAAAATTTCTAATTAAAATATTAATTACCAAATCGATGGATCCATACGAAATCACTTTTCAAACATATCATAAAATTGCTAAGTTATATCAAGACAAATTTATGGATATGTCTTTGTATGATGAAAGCTACAATAGGATTTGCGAATTAGTAGAAAATAAGAATGCAAAAATTTTAGAAGTAGGATGTGGGCCAGGGAACATCACAAAATATTTGCTAAAGAACAGACCAGATTTTGAAATATTAGGAGTAGATATGGCTGAAGGAATGATTGAATTAGCAAAATTAAATAATCCAACAGCCAGATTTGAATTGATGGACGCTCGATCAATTGAAAAAATTACTCATAAATTTGATGCAATAGTTATTGGATTTTGTGTGCCTTATTTATCAAAAGAGGATTGCAGGAAATTAATTCATGATTGCTCGAATTTATTGAATGATAAAGGGTTGTTGTATTTTAGTTTGGTTGAAGGCGATTATCTTAAGTCGGGTTGGGAAACTAATAATAAAGGCATAGATAGTGTTTATTTTTACTACCATGAACTTGAGTATTTACAGATGTATTTAGAAAAATATAATTTTGAGAACGTAGAATTAATGTATGTGGATTATACTCAAAATACAAAGAAAGAAAGTAAACATTTAATTATAATTTCAAATAAAAAATAATCTCAAAGTTTTAACCGTCCTTAGTTTTGATTCAAAACTAAGGACGGTTTTTTATTATTCTTTAATAAACTTTAAAATATTTCCATTCTCAAAACGTATCATATAAATTCCGTTTTGCAAATTTGACAAATCTAAATTACTATACAATCCAGTAGTTTCAAGTGTTTGAATGCTTCGTCCATTAATATCATAAATATCACCTTTCAAAATTTTCCCAGTATTGTTTTTGATAACTGCTGTGTTTGTAGTTGGGTTTGGGTAAAAACTTAATTCTATTGATGCTTTGTTTTCATTTTTTATAGAAGTACCAATCGTTCCGTTAACAACTGTTTTTATTTCTGAAGCGCTTAAAGCACTTTTGAAATAATATAATTCATCAATATATCCTTCATAATTTTGTGAAATTCCAGAAGAACAACCTATACCAATATAAGCTTGGGAAGGGTGATTATTACTGGTTACACCGGCAATGTTCAATTCTAAATTACTATTTTGTAAAGTACCGCCTGGAGTAATTCCAAATCCTGAAAATTTAGAAAAACTTGCTAATGCCCCATCAATATACATCTGAACAATATCTGTTGTTTTATTAACAACAACTGCCACATGGTGCCAATTATCGTCATTATAATTATTGCTATCACTACAAATTAAAACTAGGTTTGAATTCCCTGCCGCACCAGCTGCTAAACCAAATGTTATACTACCTGGATAAAATGAATATCCAACAGATAAGAAAACTCCAGGTGCAAAGCCTTGTAAACCGCTAGTAAAAATACTATTAATTCCAGATCCATTATTTTTAAACCATGCTGCAATTGTTAAACTACCATTTCCATTTCCAAAGTTTGAAGTATCTGCAATTTCAATTTTGCTTCCATTTCCTGACAACAACCAAATTGCACCATCTGTTACATTGTTTCTATCTGGAACTGGAATAGTTGCAGTTGCAATTCCATTTTTTTGATTTAGCCCATTATCATTTGCATTGCCATCAAGTTTATAATGAACAAAGGGTGTTTGAGAGAATGAAATTGATGCAATTGAAATTAATAAGAGTGTAAATATTTTTTTCATATAAAATTGGTTTAAATTTTAATTCAAAAATAGTTGAGGTTTTTCTCGATTTAAATACCATTTGCTACTTGTTTCTTCATCAGTACTGGTACTGAGAGGAATTTAAATGCAATGGAGTATTTTGAAAATCAATTCTATCCTTACTTGATTTAGTTTTTCGAAAAAATCAGTGAATTATGTAATAATTATTTTTTTGATGTAATTTTAGTTAAAACCTCAATTTGGGCAAAGGAAATGGGCAATTGGTTATCCTAATTTTTAATAATAATGTATATGGCAGCTAATTAGAAAAGAATATATATTTATTCGTTTTTTTACAACTAACTTACAGGTGGTCTAGAACACACTCATGAAATCGAAATCACCAGAAAGTAAAGTAAAGGTCAAGAAGGCTTCTGTAACTGTAAGTGATAAGAGTGGAAAATCAACTGTAAGTTCTGCAACTCTTAAATTACCTGTTAATAGGAAAGTTGAAAAAAACGATAACGTTTTTCCAGTAGTTGCAATAGGTGCATCAGCAGGTGGTCTTGATGCAGTAACCGAATTGTTAAAAAATTTATCTGCTACAACAGGAATGGCTTTTATCTATGTTCAGCATTTAAGCCCAGATCACAAAAGTATTTTAAGTTCTCTATTAGCAAAGGTTACTAAAATGAAAGTGCAGGTAATTGATGATACGGAGAAAATGAAACCTAATAATGTTTATGTTATTCCTTATGATAGAAATATAGAAGTTACAAATGGACACATTACTTTAGTGCCACGTGTAAAAAACAAATCATCCAATTTATCAATAGACTTACTTTTTACTTCTTTAGCAGAGACTCATAATAAAAATGTTGTAGGAATTGTTTTGTCAGGTAATGCAAATGATGGTACAAAAGGATTGAAAGAAATAAAGCTTGCTGGTGGCGTTACTTTTGCACAGGATGATAGTGCAAAGTATAATAGTATGCCTAAATCGGCAATTGCAGAAGGTGTAGTGGATTTTATTCTCTCACCAAAAGAAATTGCTTTTGCATTAATGAAAATGAGTAAGCAAGCTCAAGGTTATATTAAGAAAATAAAACTACCAGATGAATTAAGTATTGAAAATAATGATCCTTATTTAAAAGAAATAGTTCAACTTCTTTTAAAAGGATGGAATGTAGATTATAGTCATTACAAAATGACTACAATCAAAAGGAGGATGTTGAGGCGAATGGCAATTCATAAAATTATTTCTTTGAAATCATATTATGATTATTTAAAAATTCATTCAGATGAATTGGAATTATTAAATCAAGATTTGTTAATAAATGTTACTGAGTTTTTTAGAGATACTGAAACATTTCAATTGCTAAAAAAATCAATTTTCCCAAAATTGCTTAAAAATAAGGACTCAACAGATTTAATAAGAATTTGGGTAGCTGCTTGTGCAACAGGAGAAGAAGCTTTTTCAATTGCAATGATTATAACAGAATTGCAAGAAAAACAAGAGAAGAAAATACCATTTCAAATATTTGCCTCTGATTTAAGTGAACTAGCAATCCGAAAAGCTCGCCAGGGAGAATTTAGTTTAGTTCAATTAAAAAATGTTTCAGAAAAAAGAATAGAGCAACATTTCACTAAGCGAAATAATAAATATCGAATCTCGAAATTAATAAGAGATTCATGTGTTTTTGCACAACATAATTTATTGAGTGATCCTCCTTTTTCGCAAATGGATTTTATTAGTTGCAGGAATTTATTGATTTACCTTGATTCATCTGCTCAAAAGAAAATTATTTCCACGTTTCATTTCGCATTGTTGGATACTGGTACTTTGCTTTTGGGGAAATCTGAAACAATTGGGAATATCCCTCAACTTTTTACTCAAACAAATAAATCACACAAAATATTCACTTGCAAAAAGAAAGAAAATAGTTTTAGATTGAGTGGTTTGATTCCACGAATTTCACGAAATATACCTGCCAAATCAATTGAACTTACAACTAAGTATCCAAAGAAACTGGTGGTTTCTAGTAATAGTAATTTAACAAGTGCATTTGATAATTTACTGCATAATAATTATATGCCTGCCAGTGTTGTTATAAATTATGAATGTGAAATTTTACAATTTAGAGGAGCAACTGAAAGTTATTTAAAAAATTCACCAGGAAAAGCAAGTCTCAATATTTTGCAAATGGCTCATATTGAAATCACTTTCGAACTTCGAAATGCGATACATCAAGTCATTAAAACCAATTTGCCTGTAAGAAAAACTGGAATTGAGATGAATTGGGATAAATTAATTGGGGAAATTCGGTTAGTGAGTATTGAGATTACACCATTAGTTGTAGAGTTAGAAGAGCCTCTTTTAGTAATTGTTTTTACCAGTCAAGCTCATATAGATAATGTAGATGGGGCTATAAAAAGTGGGAAAAAAAATTCAATCGCGAAGGACAGGAGAATTAAAAAACTAGAAGAAGAGCTAGCTTCAGCAAGAACTGATTTGTTCACCTTTACACATGATCAAGAGGAAGCAAATGAATTGTTACAAAGTGCGAATGAAGAAATAGTTTCAAGCAACGAAGAATTGCAAAGCTTGAATGAAGAATTGGAAACTTCAAAAGAGGAAATTGAAAGTACAAATGAAGAATTAACAACAAGTAATCATGAATTACAATCACGTAATTTGGAAGTAGAGGAATTATATAATTATTACCATGCAATTTTAGATACTGTACATGAACCAGTAGTAATACTTGATAAGAATATTAGGATTAGAACAGCAAATAAATCATTCTGTAAAATGTTTCATGTTACAGAAGAAGAGTGTCAAGGTGTTTCATTATTTAAATTGGGGAATAATCAATGGAGTATATTAAAATTACGTGAATTATTAGAAGATATCATTCCCAAAAATATTCGTTTTCATGATTTTGAAGTGGAACATACATTCCCTGTTATTGGCCATAAAACAATGTTGTTAAATGCACATCGAATTTTACAAAAAAGCGCTAATGAAGAATTAATTGTATTAACAATAACTGATATTACTGAAGTTAAGAGATTGGCTATAGAGCTTCAGGTGAAAGAAAATAAAGTGCTTACCATAAAAATGGAAGTGGAGAAGGAAGCTATGAAATTGGTTGAGGATAGCAATAAAAGGTATAGCATGATGTTGATGGATTCTCCATTTGCTTTTGCAATTTTAAAAGGACCCAACATGATAGTTACAATGGCTAACGACAGCATCATTGAAATTTGGGGGAAAACAAAAAATATAATAGGCAAATCATTATTTCAAATATTACCGGAGTTAAAGGAAACCATAGTGCCGAATTTATTAAATGAAGTAATAAAAACAGGTATTCCATATCAGGGCTACGAGAGTTTAATTCCGCTGAAAAGAAACGGGATAATGGAAGATTTGTATTTCAATTTTGTATATCAGCCCTATTATGAAGTTGATGAAACCATTTCTGGTGTTACGATTATTTCTTATGAAGTAACAAATCATATGTCCATAAAAAATGAACTTCAAGAAGCAAAAAGAATTGCAGAAGTTAAAACCCAAATTGCCGAAGATGCATTAAAGGCAAAACAGCAATTCTTATCAAACATGAGCCATGAAATAAGAACACCTATGAATGCCATTATTGGGTTTACTAACGTTATTTTGAAAACTAAGTTGGAGAGTGATCAAAAAGATTATATCAATGCAATTAAAACATCTGGTGATGCATTAGTTGTTTTGATCAATGATATTTTGGATCTAGCAAAAGTAGATGCGGGTAAAATGATATTTGATCAATTGCCATTTGATTTAAGTGTTTCAATTGCTACTATGTTGCAATTGTTTGAATCAAAAATAAAAGAGAAAAATTTAGTATTTAGAGAATTAGTGGATGATAGAATCCCTAAAATTTTAATAGGGGATGCATTGAGATTGCGTCAAATTATTTTAAATCTATTAAGTAATGCAGTTAAATTTACAGGAATAGGAAGTATTGAATTGTGTGTAAGTATTCATTCGGAAAATGAAAATAATATTGAATTAGAATTCAAAGTGTCCGACACAGGTATTGGTATTCCTAATGATCGAATTGAGCATATATTTAATGATTTCGAACAAGTTTCAAAAGAAGTAACCAACTCTTATGGAGGTACCGGACTTGGGTTGGCCATTGTAAAGCGATTGGTTGAATTGCAGGGTGGAAAAATAAATGTTAGTAGTGAATTGGGAGTTGGAACAGTTTTCAGTTTTATATTGAATTTTGAAAAGTCGAAAGTTAGTATTGACCAGAAAATTAAAAGTGTAGATCAATTGTTTGTTAATCCAAAAGCTGAAAAAATTAAAGTTTTGGTTGTGGAAGATGGAGAATTAAATCAATTATTAATCAAAATAATTTTAGAGGATTTTGGATTTAAATTAGATATTGCAAGTAATGGAAAAATTGCAATTGAAAAATTGGAAGTTAAAAAGTATGATTTGGTTTTAATGGATTTGCAAATGCCAGTGATGAATGGTTTTGATGCTACCAAGTATATACGTGAAGTCTTAAATTCAAATATACCAATTATTGCGCTTACAGCAGACGTGACAAGTTTCGATTTAGAAAAATGCAGATTGGTTGGAATGAATGATTATGTTTCTAAACCAATTGATGAAAAAACGTTATTTGATAAAATGTCAGCTTTTCTGCAATAAAAATTACTTTGTTTTTTTTGATTGATTATTCTATTTAAATTGCATTGTTTTGAAATCAATGAAATTATATATAAAAAATATGGTTTGTAATCGCTGTATTATGGTGGTTAAAAACGAATTAGAGAAAATGGAACTCGAACCTTTGTCTATTGTATTAGGTGAAGTTGAATTGAAAAACAGAATTACTAAAGAGAATAAAGTTAAATTATCAAACAAGTTATCAGAACTTGGATTTGAATTAATTGATGATAGGAAAAGTCAGTTAATAGAAAGTATTAAAACTTTAATCATTGAATTGGTTCATCAAAAAAATAATGAATTAAATATAAACCTATCCGAATACCTAAGTAATAAATTAAATTTCGAATACCACTATTTAAGTAATTTTTTTTCAGAAATAGAAGGTATTACTATTGAGAAATATTTTATAGCACAAAAAATTGAAAAGGTAAAAGAACTATTAATGTATGATGAGCTGACGCTAAATGAAATTGCCTCTCGGCTTAATTACTCAAGTGTAGCGTACCTCAGTAACCAATTTAAAAAAGTGACTGGCTTAACTCCTAGCTTCTTTAAAAACAGTAAAAATAAAACTAGGAAACCCCTAGATTTGCTGTAAATCTTATAACACAACATCCAAATATTGTAATAGTTAATGTATTTCTTGTTCGCAGCTTTGTGATGTAAAACAATTGAAATGACTTTAAATGATAGTAATAGCTATGTAATTCCAATAGAAGGAATGGCTAGTGAACATTGTGCATTGCTTATCGATAATGCCTTGAGTATTATTAATGGTGTAATTGGCCATCGAGTTGAATTGAATAATAAACGTGCTGTATTGGAAATTAATAGTAGCAATGGAAATTTAGCTTCTGCAATCCAATCTATTAGAGAATTGGGGTATAAAGTACCTACAGTAGAAATGAGTTTTCCAGTTCTTGAAATGACTTGTGCATCTTGTGCTATAAGTGTAGAAAGTATTTTAAAACAACAGCAAAATATATTAGATGCTTCAGTAAACTATGCAAACGCGACAGTTAACATTGAGTTTATTCCAGATGCCAATATTCTGCAAAAATTTCGAAAAGCAGTTCAATCAATCGGCTACGATTTACTAATTGATGAATCAAATTCCAAAAGCACTTTGGAAGAAATCAATATTAATAAATGGCAAAGGATGAAGAATAAAACTATAACTGCTATTGTTTTTACTATTCCTGTTGTTGTAATTGGTATGTTTTTTATGAATTTGCCATTCGCCAATTTTTTGATGTGGGCATTCAGCACACCTGTGGTGATTTGGATAGGAAAGGATTTTTTCATTAATGCATATAAACAAGCAAAACATAAATCTGCAAACATGGATACACTTGTTGCCTTAAGCACAGGAGTTGCCTATTTATACAGTGTATTTAATACTTTATTCCCGAACTATTGGCATCAAAAAGGAATTCATGCACATGTTTATTTTGAAGCTGCTGCAGTTGTGATCACATTTATTTTATTAGGAAAACTATTAGAAGAAAAGGCTAAAGGAAATACTTCTTCTGCCATTAAAAAATTGATGGGATTACAACCCCAAATAGTGAGGGTAATACAAAATGGACAGCAAATTGAAATGCCTATAGAAGATGTAATTATTAGATCTAAAATTATTGTCAAGCCTGGTGAACAAATTGCTTTGGATGGGGAAATTTTTGAAGGGAAAAGTTTTGTTGATGAAAGTATGTTGACCGGAGAATCTATTCCAGTGCAAAAATTTGTTGGAGATTATGTTTATGCTGGAACCATAAATCAAACCGGGAGTTTTCAATTCATTGTTGATAAAGTTGGAGCAGATACTAGATTAGCTCAAATAATTAAAATGGTTCAAAATGCCCAAGGTAGTAAAGCTCCTGTTCAAAAATTAGTTGATAAAATAGCTTCAGTTTTTGTACCGATTGTAATTGCCATTGCATTACTTTCCTTGTTTTTTTGGATTGTCTTTGCAAACGAAAATGGCTTAACTCAAGGCTTATTGTCAATGGTTACAGTACTGGTAATTGCTTGCCCTTGTGCTCTTGGACTTGCAACACCAACAGCTATTATGGTTGGAATTGGAAAGGGAGCAGAACAAGGAATTTTAATAAAAGATGCAGAAAGTTTAGAAATTACAAAGTCAATAAATGTAGTTGTTTTGGATAAAACAGGAACTATAACTGAAGGGCAACCAAAATTAGTAAACGAATTTTGGTTGCAGTCAAACGAATTGCTAAAGTCTATTTTGCTAAGCCTCGAGAAAAAATCAGAACATCCACTTGCAGAGGCGCTAATAAATAATTATTCATCAATTGAAGAAATCACACTGAATAATTTTGAAAGCATAACTGGCAAGGGAGTGAAAGCATGTATTGATAATCAATTTTATTTTATTGGAAATGAAAAATTATTAAATGATCATAAAATTGAGATTAAAGAATCTTTAAAGTTGCAAGTCAATCAGTGGGAAAAAGAAGCAAAAACTGTGGTATGGTTTGCAAATCAAAATGAAGTCATAGCCATTTTTGCTATTGCTGATGAATTAAAAATGAATTCAAAAGCTGCAATATCAGATATTAAAAGTTTGGGTATAGAGGTAATCATGTTAACAGGAGATAACATAAATACAGCTCAAATTATAGCTGATCAAATTGGCATTAATGAATTCCATGCTTCGATGTTGCCTGAACAAAAAGCTTCCTTCATAAAAAACATTCAAAGTGCAGGAAAGATTGTTGCTATGGTAGGCGATGGTATTAATGATAGTGCAGCATTAGCTCAAGCTGATGTAAGTATTGCAATGGGCAAAGGCAGTGATATTGCAATGGATGTTGCTAAAATGACAATTCTATCTTCTGATTTGAATAAAATACCTACTGCTATCCAATTATCGAAAAATACAGTGGCAACAATTAGACAGAATTTGTTTT
This sequence comes from Sphingobacteriaceae bacterium, assembly GCA_965279595.1. GTDB lineage: Bacteria > Bacteroidota > Bacteroidia > Sphingobacteriales > Sphingobacteriaceae > CAIKLP01. The sequence goes on along the minus strand of OZ257246.1, from coordinate 323,908 downwards.
GGGCATTTATCTATAATATCATCGGAATACCAATTGCAGCAGGCCTATTATACCCAATAAATGGTTTTCTATTAAACCCAATGATTGCAGGTGCTGCTATGGCTTTAAGTAGTGTTAGTGTTGTAAGTAATAGCTTGAGATTAAAGTGGAAAAAATAAACAGTTTAAATAAATACAAAATGGAAACAAATAATAAATTAGAAAATAAAATATTTAGATTTAAGACTAATATTAAATGTATGGGCTGTGTTTCTAAAGTCACACCTGTAATGAATGAAGAAGTTGGTGTTGATAATTGGGAAGTAGATACTCAATCACTAGATAAAATTTTAACAGTTAAAGGAATCGGAATAGATTCTTCAGATGTGATTCACGCTATTGAATCAACAGGGTTTAAATTAGAAATTATTAATAACTAATTATATGAAAAGAGTTCAATTATCAATTATGTTATTACTCCTAGTTGGAGTAACACATGCCCAAGTAAAACCAATTCAAAGTATGTTGAATTCCTATTTAGAATTAAAGGAAGCATTGGTGAACAGTGATGAGGTAAAAGCTGCTGAAAGTGCTAAGCAATTAATAGTCATCATCAATGACAAAAATGAATTGCAACTTAGTGCAGACGAGAAAAAAGTATTCAACAAAGAGAAATCAAACCTATTAACTTCAGCAGTTCAAATTCATCAATCAAAAGATATTGAAGAACAAAGAGAGTTATTTGATGGGCTTTCTATTTCACTTTGGAAAGTTGTGAAAGCAGCTAAACAGTTGGATGCAAATGTTTATTATCAATATTGCCCAATGAAAAAGGCTTATTGGCTGAGCAATAAATCAATTATTGAAAATCCTTATTATGGTTCATCTATGTTAAATTGTGGAAGTGTTTCTGATAAGAGATTGAAATAATAGTATGAATAAATTTTTGCTTGTATTTTTTTTGGGAGTATGGTATACCAATAGTCATGCACAAAAAGTTGTTCGTGTTGATTTATTTGTAAAAGACACTTTAGTTAATTTTACTGGTAAAAGTAAAAGAGCCATTGCTGTAAATGGTCAAATACCAATGCCTACACTTACATTCATGGAAGGGGATACAGCAGAAATAATGGTTCATAATTTAATGGATGAAGAAACATCTTTGCATTGGCATGGATTGTTTCTGCCAAATAAAGAAGATGGGGTACCATACTTAACTCAAATGCCTATTAAAGCTCATAGTAGTCATCTGTATCGTTTCCCAATTACACAACATGGAACACATTGGTATCATAGCCATACAGGTTTGCAAGAACAAATAGGGATGTATGGTTCAATGATTCTTGAAAAAAGAAGGAATGATTTTTCTTATAGAAATGAAATAGATAATCTGCCAAGTGTTCCTATTATTTTAAGTGAATGGACAGATATGAAGCCTGAAACAGTGCATCGTTTGTTGCACAATGCTTCAGATTGGTTTGCAATAAAAAAGGGTACCACACAAAGTTATTCAGAAGCAATTCGCGCGAAACATTTTAAAACAAAAATAAACAACGAATGGAAACGTATGTTGGCAATGGATGTAAGTGATGTTTACTATCATTATTTTTTAATCAATGGTAAAAATCAAATTGATTTTTCACAATTTAAAGCTGGAGAAAAGGTCAGATTAAGAATTTCCAATGCAGGAGCCTCTACTTATTTTTGGTTGAATTATGCTGGAGGTAAAATTAAGGTAGTCGCCAATGATGGTAATGATGTTGAACCCATAGAAGTGGACCGTTTAATTATAGCAGTATCCGAAACTTATGATGTGATTGTTAATATTCCTGAACAAAACGCATCCTATGAATTTTTAGTTACTTCTGAAGATCGAACAAAATCTGCTTCCATTTTTATAGGCTCTGGTGAGAAAAAGTTAGCCAATGCTTTGCCTAAATTAAAATATTTTGAAGGCATGAAAATGATGAATGAAATGATGAAGATGAATGGGGATTTAGATGATATGGGTATGCAAATGAGTTTGAATCAAATGGATATGAATGTGGTAATGTATCCAGAAATTACTGGTCCTATTATTCTAAAAAAAGAAAAGCAAAATAAATATACAAAACCAGCAAGAGTAGTTACTTTAAATTATTCTATGCTTAAATCTCCAATAAATACAGCTCTTCCAAAGCAAGCAATTATTCATGAATTAAAGTTTGAATTAACAGGTAACATGAATAGATATGTTTGGAGTTTAAATAATAAAGTAGTTTCTGAAACTGATAAAATTCTAATAAAAAAAGGAGAGAACGTAAGATTGATTTTATACAACGGCTCTATGATGAGACATCCTATGCATTTGCATGGGCATGACTTTAGAGTATTAAATGGACAAGGCGATTATGCCCCATTGAAAAATGTTATTGACATTATGCCTATGGAACAAGATACACTTGAGTTTAATGCAAATGTTGATGGTGATTGGTTTTTCCATTGTCATATTTTATACCACATGATGAGTGGTATGGGACGAGTTTTTACTTATGAAAATCAGCCCAAAAATCCTTTAATAACAAACGTAAATAAAGCAAGGAGAAAATTGTTTGCTGACGACAGGAAATTCCATTTTATGTTTGAGAACGATTTCGCAAGTAATGGTAATGATGGCGAAATGATGTTTCAGAATACAAGATGGAGTATTGGTGCTGAATGGCGATTGGGCTATTCTAAAATGCATGGTTATGAAACTGAAACTCATATTGGAAAATATATTGGGAAAATGCAATGGATTATGCCATTTGTAGGTTTTGATTGGAGAACACGTGATATGAAAATGGGAGAGATTGAAAAGAATTTATTTGATCAAATAAGTAGTCAAGATAATCGTGCAATGTTAAGTGTAGGTTTAGAATATACTCTTCCAATGCTTTTTAAAATCCAAACTGAAGTTTACCAAGATGGTGCATTGCGGATGCAATTGATGCGTGATGATATTCCAGTGTCAAAAAGAATTCGAATGAATATGATGTTCAACACTGACAATGAAAATATGTTTGGCTTGAAATATATTATGAATAGGAACTTAAGTTTTAGAACCCATTATGACAGCGATATGGGATATGGAATAGGTCTTAGTCTCAGTTATTAATTTTAAGATTATTACATTTTATTGTATTTATTTCTATATTCAATGGGTGTTAATCCGGTAACTTTTTTGAAAATACTTCGAAACGCTTTAGTGTCCGTATAACCCACATCAACCATTACTTCATTGATGTTTTTTCTGCTATTTTCAAAACTCCTTTTGGCTGCTTCTACCTTTATCCGTTGAATGTATTCCAATATTGTATTGTTTGTTGCTAACTTAAATCTTCTTTCAAAACTTCTTCTACCAACAGCAACCATTGCAGCTAATTCATCTACTGAAATTTTTTCTTGGTAATTCTTTTCAATGTATTCTTGTCCTTTTTTTACTTCTAAATCTTGATGATTTTTTTGACCCTTAAACAATGCAAATGCTGTTTGACTCTCTCTATCTATATCAATAGCAAAATATTTTGAAGCCAATATTGCAGTTTCTCTGTCTGTATATTTTTCAACTAAATGCAATAATAAATTCCAATATGAATTGGCTCCTCCACTTGAATAAATTCTATTTTCTTCTGAAATAATACTTCCATCTATTAAATCAACTTTAGGAAACATTTCTCGAAACTCATTTTGAAAACCCCAATGGGTTGAACATTTTTTACCATCAAGCAAACCGGTAGATGCTAAAAGAAATGCTCCTACACACAATGATGCAACTTCAGAACCATCTTCATACCTCTCTTTTATCCATGGTATGAATTTTTTGTTTTGATTGATTGCACTTGACATATCTCCAAATAGTGCTGGTATAAAAATCAAATCCGTTTGTGATACTTCTTCAATTAACTGGTCTGTATGTACCGTAAATGCACCAGCATTAATTTTTACTTCTCTATTTGCACCAATAAGTTTTACATTGAATAAGGGGTCTTTGCCAGACATCACTAAAAATTGATTGACAGATGAGAATAAATACTGAGGATCTGCAATAGCCTGCATTACCGAAGATTCAGGCACTAGAATGCTTACATTTTTCATATACGAATATAATAAAATAGTTTGTCGCAAAACACCCTTTTATTGTCATTTATGTACAGTGGTTACTTGATTTCTACTTTGCATATTTGTATTAAGAAATGATTTTAAAAATAAAATGATGAAAAATTCAGAAAAAATTACAGATCGGAAGCTTACAACTTGTTTATGGTTTAAGAATGATGCCAAAGTAGCTGTTGATTTTTATTCCAAAATATTTAAGCAATCCAAAATAAATAAAACGACATATTATAATGATGCAAGTGCGAAAGCAAGTGGAATGAAATCAGGCGATGTATTAACTATTTCATTTGAATTAGATGGAATGCCATTTGTTGCACTAAATGGAGGGTCAGAATTTTTATTTAATCCAAGTGTGTCTTTTGTTGTGAATTGTGAAACACAATCAGAGATCGATTATTATTGGGATGCATTATCATCAGATCCAAAGTTTGAACAATGTGGTTGGCTAAAGGATCAATATGGTATTTCGTGGCAGATTGTGCCAAAAGAATTAGATTCATTATTGTTTGATCCAATAAATGGTGGCAAAGTGATGAACGTTTTTTTAGGCATGAAGAAAATTGAGATAGCAATTTTGAAAAACGCAAATAAGTAATTAATTTAAAACATAAAATTACGATTTATGAGCACAATTACAGTTACTGCAAAAATTGCAGCCCCACTTAAAAAAGTTTGGAATTTTTGGACAAGTCCAGAACATGTAATGCAATGGAATAATGCCTCCGATGATTGGCATACTCCTTATGCTGAAAATGATCTAAAGGTTGGAGGGAAATTTCTTTCTAGAATGGCATCAAAAGATGGAAAGCACAGCTTTGATTTTGTAGGTATTTATTCTCAAGTAAAAGAACATGAATTGATTTCTTATGCAATTGCTGATGGCAGACAAGTAAGTATATCATTTAAACAAATTGGAGAATTTGTAGAGGTTACGGAATCATTTGAAGCTGAATCAGAAAATTCTGAGGAATTACAGTATGAAGGTTGGAATGCCATACTTCAAAATTTTAAAAATTATACAGAGTCGCATTAGTTCAATGAATCAATTAAGAATAAATAGTTATTTAACATTTAATGGAAATTGCAGAGATGCAATGCAATTTTACCAAAAATGTTTTGATGCAGATTTGAAAATTCAAACAGTTGGAGAATCTCCACTAGCCAATCATTTACCAGAAAAAATGAAACATTGTATTCTTCATGCATTACTTACAAAAGGTGAACTGCTTTTGATGGGTTCTGATATGGTAGCTGAAACTGGATTAATAAAAGGTAGTAATGTCTCCTTATCATTAAATTGCACATCAGAAACTGAAATAAGAAATTATTTTGAACAGTTATCAATAGGAGGTAAAGTGATGCATCCTTTAGAAAATACATTTTGGGGAGCTTTGTTTGGAGATTTAACAGATCAATTTGGGAATCATTGGTTATTAAATTTTGAAAGAAATAATTAATTTAGATATATGAAAAAAATAAATACACTTTATTGGGTTTTCACCGGACTATTCGGAGCCTTTATGTTATTGTCTGCAATACCAGACATTTTAGTTGTACCTGATGCTATTCGTGTTATTCAAACCGAATTGGGTTATCCAGCTTATATAATTCCATTTTTAGGTGTTGCAAAAACACTTGGAGTCATTGCCATTCTAATTCCTGGATATCCTAGGTTAAGAGAATGGGCTTACGCCGGTCTAATGATTGATCTTGTTGGTGCACTTTATTCGCTAATAGCAATTGGTACAACATTTCTAAATTGTTTGCCTATGGCACTTCCAATTGTTTTAGGAATATTGTCATATATCTATGCGCATAAAAAAGTAAATGCAGCTTAGTTAGATTACCTTTAGAAAAATTGGAGAAACAATGATTGAAATTTTTAAAACCAATGTTCAAAATGAAAGAGAATCATTTAGAATTATGGATGCTTTAAATCATTGTTTCCCTGATTTTAAAATCAATTTCGATTTGTCAGATTGTGATAATATTTTACGTATAGAATCTGCTCAAATAGATATTCCTGCGGTATTGTATATTTTGAAAGATTTAGGGGTTCATTGTGAATTATTAGTTGATTAAATTTCATGAACAGTTTCAATTATTTTAAATGAGTGTTATGAGAAAAAAGAATCTATTGGGCTTTAAATCTACTTTAATAATGATTGGTTCATTATTAATTTTTCTATCGCTTTCACTTTTTTTTAAAGGCATGGTAATTGCAATGTCAGAATTTAAAGTTCCCACAGAAGTGTTGAGTTCGTTACATTACATAGACGCAATTAGTTGGGTTTATATTCATCAATTAGTTATTGGTTTATTAATTATACTATTGGGCATTTCTATTAAAGAAATTTCTATGCAACGGTGGGTGTCAATTATATTATTATTGATCATGAGCTTCTATGCCTACATAGATTTCAAAAATTCAGATTCTAAATTTGGAAATGGACTTTATCAAGGAGAAGCTTCCTTAATTCCTGCTATTATGTGTTTGCTTTTTGCTTTGTTGTTTCTGCAGCTAACTATTAGATTGTTTGTGGTAGAAAAGGAGTAAAAAATTTATGAAAGAAGTTAACAACCCTAAAGCAGTAAGTGATTATATTCAAAAATTAGATATCGATTTAGCTAAATTAGTTAATAAAGTTCGTCAAATAATTTTATCAACTGATTCCAATATTGCTGAACACATCAAATGGAACTCACCAAGTTTTTTTTATTCAGGTGAAATGAAGAGCTTTGATGCAAAAGAATATAAACGAGATTTAGTTGTAATGAATTTAAGGAAGGGTACTATACTTCTAATATTTCCTACCGGAGCAATTCTTAAGAAATCTTCAAAATTAGTTGAGGGTGATTTTTCAGATGGGAGAAGAATGTTTAGTATTCAGAATTTGGAAGTAGCAAAAGCTAGAGAAAAAGATTTAAAATTCGTAATTAAGGAGTGGTTGAGTTTAATTGAAAAATAAAATCAAGTGAGCAAGTTGGGAACTAAAAGGATATGTAATAATGGACATCAATATTTAAAAAGTAGTGACTGTCCAATTTGCCCAATCTGCGAAAAGTTGAGACAACCAAGTGCTGATTTTTTCAAACCATTAAGTGCGCCTGCACGAAGAGCCTTGGAAAGTATTAAAATCAACTCACTCTTGGAATTGTCTAATTATTCTGAGAAGGATATCAAATCTTTACATGGTATGGGCCCCAAAGCCTTGACATACCTCAAAGAATCATTAAAGTCAGCAGGGCTATCATTTAAATAAATTTTTTGGATTTAGCATAATTTAGAAGGATTATTTAGTAAATGTATTCTAAGATTCATATCATTATAGATATTTTGTATCTATTTCATTTATGAAAATCGTAAAAGTTACCATTGTTATTTTTTGTTTAAATTTCATTTATACTAATTGTATTGCACAAAAAGCTGTTAACCAACTTTTTCAATTTAACCCACAATTTGATGGTCATAATATAATTTTAAATCAATATTATTATTTAAATGAAAATGATAGTTTGAAATTCAGTCAAATTAAATTTTATATTTCTGGAATTGAATTGTTAAATAATGATAAGGTAGTTTGGAAAGAGAAAAATAGTTTTCATTTAATCGACCTGTCAAATAGCAATAGCTTATTTACTGAATTGAAATTACCTAAAAAGCTCCTATTTCAAAAAATAAAATTCAATTTGGGAATTGATAGTATAACCAATGTATCAGGATTATTAGGAGCTGATTTAGATCCAATGAAAGGGATGTATTGGACTTGGCAAAGTGGTTATATCAATTGCAAAATTGAAGGAGAAAGTAATTTGTGCAAAACAAAAAAAAATGAATTTGCCTTCCATTTAGGGGGATATCAATTTCCATGGAAGAGTTACCAGCAGATTAGCTTAGAGTGCGAGCCATTCAATGATTATATGGTCAATATTGAATTGGCGAATTGGTTCAAATTATTTGAATTAGAAAAATTAAATCAAATTATGTCACCCAATGTTGATGCAATAAAATTATCTGAAAATTTAAGTAAGCAATTTCGAATCGTTCAATATGAAAAGTAAAATCAAATACTTATTTATTTTTGCTTCTTTCATATTGGCATTTAATTTTAGTAAAACTTCAAATATACCAATCCCTAAAAATTGGCCTAAGCCAGTTTATGATTTCTCGGAAAATCCAATTTCAAAGAATAAATTATTGTTGGGTCGAGTTTTATTTTACGATCCTATTCTTTCAGAAGATAACAGTATTTCTTGTGTAAACTGCCACTCTCCATTTAATGCATTTACTCATGTTGATCATAAATTAAGTCATGGAATACACGATAGTATTGGAACAAGAAATTCTCCAGCCTTAATGAATTTAGCTTGGCAACCATATTTTATGTGGGATGGAGCAATAAGTCATTTGGATAGGCAGGCACTAGCACCCATAGCAAATTCAGATGAAATGAATGAAACAATTGAGCATGTTGTTTTGAAATTGCAAAAGTCTAAATTATATCCATCGCTGTTTAAGCGAGCTTTTGGAGATACAGCAATTACAACTGAAAGAATGTTAAAATCAATCTCGCAATTTATGTTGAGTTTGGTTTCTTTTCAATCTAAGTATGATAGTGTAATGAATTCAAAAACTCAATTTTCATTTCAAGAAAAAAATGGATATCAATTATTCCAAAAGAATTGTTCAAGTTGTCACCAGGAGCCATTGTTTAGCAATTATAAAATGATGAATAATGGTTTACAGGTTGATGATGTTATACATGATATTGGAAGAATGAAATTAACAGAAATAAGTAGCGATTCGTTAAAGTTTAAAGTCCCTACCCTAAGAAATATAGAATTCACCTTTCCATATATGCATGACGGGCGATTTAATAAGCTTTCAGATGTTTTGAAGCATTATACTTCTGGCATTCAAAAAAGTGCCACATTAGCGAAAGAATTGCAAAAGCCTATAGTTTTATCAGCAAATGAAAAAGTAGATTTGATCGCTTTTTTATTAACCCTTACTGATAGAAAATTCCTTTTCAATGAAAATTTTAATTATCCTAAAGAAGTTTTTTTTAAAAAGCCGAATGAAAAAAAATAGTTGATCGTCTAAATCAACAAAATATTGTTTTATAACTAACTCAAACCAATCGCTTTCTATGAAGAAATATTTCCTATTAGTATCTTTGATACTTTCTCAAGTTGGACTTAAAGCACAAACTAATCCAGCAATTTTATCATGGCTACAAAACACTACAATTACTGGAAGACATTATCTAAAAGGTAATTCAACACCAATAAACGATGCTGTTTTAGCCAATGTTCAAGCAGTACAATATTCAGCTAATTCAGTATATATTACTACTCAAGGCATTCCAACTTATATAACTGGTCCCTATTTAGACAATAATCCATCCATAGCAACTGGGCAGAATGCCATTTTTAAAATGCCTTTGAATCCAACTCAAAATACGGGAACTGCTACAGCTACAACTGGCGGAAATATTGGAATTTTTATTAATGGGGTTGCATTCTTTGATTATAGAGACGGTGCTTCATGGCAAAATTCTTCAAGCAGTTTAAAGGGTGGACCTTATGGAGGTATGGGAGATAATGTTTGGAATCGTGATGCAGTAGTTGGAGAAAGAGTAGGATTTGATTGCTCGAAAGCCCATCCAGCCATGGGAAATTACCATCATCACCAAAATCCAAGTGCATTTAATTTAGATCTAACAGTAATATCTAATGTATGTGATTTGTATGCATCTGATGGTTTATATGCAATTGATAGTTCAAAGCATTCTCCATTAATAGGATTTGCATATGATGGTTTTCCTGTTTATGGTGCCTATGCCTTTAAAAATGTTGATGGCACAGGAGGAATCGTTAGAATGAAATCGAGTTATGCAGTAAGAAATATTAGTACACGAACTACTTATTCAAATGGAACAACGGTAACTGCAGGTCCTGACGTTAGCACTACTTATCCTTTAGGATATTTCAGAGAGGATTATCAATATAATACAACTACTATAGCTACTCCTGATTATTTGGATGAACACAATGGTAGATTTTGTGTAACACCTGAATATCCGAATGGCATATATTGTTACTTTGCAACGGTTGATCAAAATTGGAATTCTGCATATCCTTATCTAGTTGGCCCTACTTTTTATGGGGTGAAAACAGCAGCAAAAGTAGCATCAATATCAGAATCTGTTACAACTTATAATGTACCTACAACTGGTATGACTATTCAAGATTTGAATGATTTAGCAATTACTATTTTTCCTAATCCAGCAACAGATGTGATTGCCATTCAAATTGGACAACTTATTACCAATGATATTATAATTGAACTGTATGATTTGAAAGGGGCTTTATTACAACAATCAGCTATTTATAATGGAAGTACCATTACACATCTAGATACAAGAAAATTGTATGCTGGTCAGTATTTGTTGAAAATGAAAAGTGGATCAAATGAAGTTGTAAAGAAAATAATGATTTTAAAAGACTAATTATTGCTTGAATAATGATAGATGCCTGTTAATTAATTTAACAGGCATTTTTTTTGAATTACCTCTAACATTTTGCAAAACAAAAAAATTATATTTGAATATGGGAACATTTATTTTCCTAGAATAATTATGAAAATAAATACCAATCATTGGAATAAAATACGTTATACATTTTATACGCCAATTTATAATGTCATTTCTACTTTATTTAGAAATTCTAGATTAAAATCTATACAATCTTTGAATTTAAAAGAAAATGATAAAGTACTTTTAGTGGGTGCTGGAACTGGGCTGGACTTGCCATATCTTCCTGAGTATTGCAAAATTGTTGCAACTGATATTACTCCTTCAATGATTGCATACATTGATAGAAATAGTAAAAATAAGAATCTAAAAACAATGGTAATGGATGGACAAGTTTTAACATTTCCTGATCATACTTTTGATGCAATTATTTTGCATTTAATACTTGCAGTAATTCCAGACCCTATTGCTTGTATTTTAGAATGTGAAAGAGTGCTAAAACCAAATGGCGCAATAGTAGTTTTTGACAAGTTTGTTCCAAGTAACAAAGAAATAACGTTATTGAGAAAATTCGTAAATATTTTTAGCAGTTTTTTATTTTCTGACATCACAAGAAATTTTGAAAGTATTTTATCTCAAACCCAATTAACTTTAGCGTCAGATTTACCAGCTGATTTCAATGGAAATTTCAGATTAATTAAGTTAACTAAGAAATAATAAAATGGGACAACAGCATAATTATAAACTAACTATTCAATGGACTGGCAATATTGGGAATGGTACAAATTCCTATTCATCCTATCAACGTAGTCATACCATAATGGTAAAAAATAAACCTTTGATATTAGCAAGTTCTGATTCAGTTTTTCGTGGCGATGCAACAAAGCACAATCCTGAAGATTTATTTTTAGCTTCAATAGCTTCTTGTCATATGCTTTGGTATTTGCATTTATGTGCTGATGAAGGAGTAGTAGTTGTAGATTATCTAGATGAGGCGAGTGCTGTTTTGCAAATGGAAGAGAATGGCTCAGGTCATTTTACTGAAGTTACCTTGCATCCTATAGTTTATGTTCAAGATTCAGATATGGTTGCTAAAGCCTTTGAATTGCATCATCAAGCAAACCAGTTTTGTTTTATTGCAAATTCACTTAACTTTAAAGTAAAGCACGAGGCAATTTGCAAAGTGCAAAATTCAAATAATTAGTTTGTTTAACCTAAATTTTCAAAAATGATAAAAGAATTTTGGTTGAATTTGGCAGTTAAGGATGTTGCCAAATCAAAGACATTTTTTAATAGTATTGGTTTCGAGTCTAATAATGGATTTCCAGATACTGCACACTCTTCCTGTTTATTGGTTGGTTCGAAGAAAATGGCAATTATGCTTTATGCTGAAAATATTTTTAAAAGTATAATTCAAAATGGTGTAACTGACTGTTCCCAATCTAATGAAATGATTATTTCTTTTGATGGAGAAAGCAAATTGGAAGTAGATGAAATGGCTAAGAAAGTTGAACTTGCAGGAGGCACTTTGTTTAGTAAACCCGCAGAAGTTCAAGGTTGGATGTATGGTTTTGCATTTGTTGATTTAGATGGCCACCGTTGGAATATGATTTTTATGGATATGGGAAAAATGCCAAAATCTGTTTAGAGAAAAATGGCAAAACAAGAAACAATTAATTTAAAAGCAAAGGATTTCATTGCTGAATTAAAGAGTAAACAATCTAGCAAGGAGTTAGAAAAAATTCAACGATATTTTAAAAGTGGGAAGGGGGAATATGGTGAGGGTGATCAATTTATTGGCATCAGAATGTTAGATGTTTTTGATTTGGCTAAAAAGTATATTGGATTGCCTTTAAATGAAGTAGAAAAATTAATGGAAAGCCCAATTCATGAAGTGAGAGCTGGGGCTATGAGTATTTTGGATAAAAAAGCCAGACTGAAGCAAACAAATATTGTCGAACAAAAAGAGATGTTCGAATTATATTTGCGAAGACATGATAGAATTAATAATTGGGATCTAGTTGATCTTGCTGCGCAACATGTGTTGGGGAAATATCTAAATGATAAACCTAAAACTATACTTAGTAAATTAGCGAAATCAAAAAATATTTGGGAAAGAAGATCAGCAATAGTAAGTACTGCATACTTTTTAAAATCTGGAAATATTGTTGAGACTTTTAAAATTGCTGAATTACTTGTTAATGATCAAGAAGATTTGATTCAAAAGGCTGTAGGAGGTTGGATTCGGCAGGCAGGTAAATCAAACGAATTGGCGCTATTAGATTTCTTAGATAAAAATGCATCAAATATGCCTAGAACAATGTTGCGTACTGCTATGGAACATTTAGACAAAAAAAAGAAGGCGAAATACCTTCTTAAATTAAAATAAACTAAGGGTTAAAAAACCAAACTTCCCAAATCATCTAGTTAATTAACTCCTTAGTTATCTCTTTACTTACAGACTATAAACCTGTAAAATAATATGTGTAAGTATCCGTACTGGTTGTTTTTCTTAACCACAATTCATGTGCAGCTAATCGTTGGATATTGTAAATTGTAACATCGTTTCCAATGGTAATTTTTACATCTTCATCATCATTCAAAAATAACCATGTTCCATCTGTTACAGTTCTAGTTGTTTGACCAAAAATTGTTCCTTCAACAGTTTGAGTAAGTGTGCCGTCATTTCTTACTAAGTAAGTATATGTAGTACCTGAAATATCTTGTGAAGTACCGTTCTTCTCATACATTGATAAAGTCCATGTATTTGTAAAACGATCCTTTCTAGAGATTAAACTAATTGCAGGATCATCATCTCCTTTTTTGCATGAAGGAATTAGTGTGCCAACTAAACTAATAAGTAGTATAGTGAATAAATAAAATTTTATGTTTTTCATAGATAAATATTTGTTTAAAAAGTAGGTATTACTTTCTTTAACAAAAGTGTGGGCAAAAGCGAAAAATAGTTTATATAGAAAATATATTTTGTTATACTTTTTACTTATTTAATTTTATTTGGAGCAATTAATTCTATTCAAAATTTAGTTAATTGAATGAATTCATGTTCTTATATAGTTTAATCATCGTTTTTTAATAAATAATTATTAATTTGGAGTTTAGTTTAACAACAATGAACACAAACCAAATTAATCCTAACAACTGGAGAATGGGTATTTTTTATCATAACAAAATGGATAAAAGAATAATTGTACCTAAGCATAACCCTGCATTGGGATGGACACTTAATTTCGCACATCCTTTATCATATGTTGTTTTGATATTGTTTTTAGCTATGATTGTTGCCTTACTCTTAGTTATTCCTACTAATTAATAGGTTTTTTATTAGCAATAATTTTTTTAAGCAACCATGATATTCTTAATACAAAAAGCTTAAATCGTATGAAAAATAGCCATTCCTTGAATGCAATCCCTTTTTCCCTATATTAGACCTATGAAATTTTTAAGAAATATTTCATTTCCCATTGCTATCATATACTGGATAGTAATTAGTTTAAGAAATTTGTTATTTGATTGGGGTATTCTCAAATCTAAAACTTATAGTATTCCTACAATTGGGGTAGGTAATTTAATGGTTGGTGGAACTGGTAAAAGTCCTACCATTGAATATTTAATAAGATTATTAAAAGATGAGTTTAAAATAGCTACACTCAGCAGAGGATACGGAAGAAAATCGAAAGGGTTTATTGAAGCAAGTGCTTTATCATCTTCTGAAGAAATTGGTGATGAGCCTACCCAATTCAAACAAAAATTTAATGAAGTAACTGTAGCAGTTTCTGAAAACAGAGGGAAGGGTCTTTTGAAATTGCAAGATAATTATGATGCTGTCCTATTAGACGATGCATTTCAACATAGGAGTGTAAATTTAGGCTTGTCTATTTTGTTATTCGATTACAATAAAGTATTTGAAAAGGATTGGATGTTACCATTTGGTAATTTACGTGAGCCGATTTCAGGCATGGATAGAGCACAGATTATTTTAATTACCAAAACGCCTAAAATATTTTCTCCAATGGAAAGGAGAAGAGTTGAGTCGAAATTAAATATTAAATCAAATCAGCATATTTTTTATTCTTATTTGAAGTATGTAGAATTAAAACCTTTGCATGAAAGCCATCCAATAAAAACTTTTAATGATTTAGATAAACGTACACAAGTATTAGTGTTGACAGGCATTGCAGACCCTACATTGTTTCTAAATTATATTGATACAATGAAAGTTAAAAATATTGTACATGTTAAGTATGCTGATCATTACATGTACAAAAAGGCAGACATTGAAAAATTAAAAAAATCATTTGGAGCAATTGATGCAGATAAAAAAATTATCATCACAACTGAGAAAGATGCAATGCGTTTATTGCATCCTAAATTTGAAAATTTGATCATTGATTTGCCAATTTATTATGTACCAATTGAATCAGAAATACAAGAAAAAGATAAAGAGGAATTTGACAATTTGATTTTAAATTATGTTAGAACAAGCAAGAAACACCGTTGATTATATAAAAAGAGTAATTGGTGAATTTGAGCCAGAATTTGGAATAATATTAGGAACAGGATTAGGTGGATTAGTGAAAGAAATGGAAGTGAAATATGAATTACTGTATTCAATGATTCCTGATTTTCCAATTGCTACGGTTGAATTTCATACAGGTAAATTAATTTTTGGAACTTTAGCGGGGAAAAATATTGTTGCTATGAATGGACGCTTTCATTATTATGAAGGTTATAGCATGCGTGAAATTACCTTCCCTGTGCGGGTAATGAAATTATTAGGTGTTCAAAAATTATTTATTTCAAATGCTTGCGGATGTCTTAATCCTGATTATAAGAAAGGTGATTTAATGATTATTGAAGATCACATCAATTTACAAAATGATAATCCATTAAGGGGAAGAAATTATGAAGCATATGGACCACGCTTTCCTGATATGAGCCAGCCTTATGATTATTCAATGATTAAATTGGCTCAAGAAATTTCAAAAAAAGAAAATTATACTGTCCATACAGGTGTGTATGTAAGTGTGAATGGTCCTAATTTAGAAACACGAGCCGAGTATAAGTATTTGCGTTTAATTGGTGCTGATGTAGTAGGTATGTCAACTGTGCCAGAAGTAATAGTAGCTAATCACATGTCAATACCTGTATTTGCAATATCTGTTATTACAGACGAGGGTTTTGCAGATCATTTGATTCCAGTTTCTCTTGATGAAATTGTAGCAACTGCACAGAAAGCTGAACCTAAAATGACTCATATTCTGAAAGAATTGATCTCAAAGCTGTAATTTAGCTCCGTGAAAAAAGGCATCCTTATTGCATTCGTTTTTTGTTTCCAAATTTTTAACGGATTTGGCTTTGCAGATAGCAGCACTACATATACAGCTAGCTCGGTTCGATTTGTGCAATTGAAAGACTGGAAAACAGATACTTTTCTTTTCCATAACATAGATACAGGAATCAATGCATTTCAAAATTTCAACCCCTTAAGTGTTCAAAATATTCCTTTTTTATATTTAGGAAATTTAGGCTCTGCTTATCAACCTTTATTTTATACAGAAAATTATCAGTTTGGTTTTGATGAAGGTAGACATGCCTTTGATGCCTATTTAACAAAAGTAGAAGATCTCAAAGTTTATCGAACCCAATCTCCATACACTAGGCTATATTACATTTGGAATAGAAGAGTAGAGCAGTTATTTAGTTTTTGTTTTTCTCAAAACTTAAATCCACGTTTAAATTATACTGTAAATTTTAAGCGTTTAGTTTCTGTTGGTGATTTTGCCCGACAAGAAACTGATCATTTAAATTATGATGCAGCTGTTTGGTATGCATCTAAAAATAGAAGATATAGATTACTTACTGCTTTTATTTCTAATAACATTACAGTTTTTGAAAATGGAGGAATAAAAAATGATTCAATTTTTCAAATCAGTTCTCAATTTTCAACTGAATTTGAACCTGTGTATTTGAATAATGCAAGAAATAAATTTAACCAAAGAGATTTTTATATCAAACAATCTTTTGCATTTGGAAATTTTGATACATTAAAAATTGATACTAATATTTTAAAAAGAGTAAATACCAGGCATCGCATATTTCACGAATTTCATTATACCAAAAAAGATTTTAGATATGATGAAACACCTTTAGATAGCGGTGTGTACGCAAATATATATATTGACTCAATCAATACTTCAGATCGTTTACTAGTAAATAAATTACTTAATAGAGTGGGGTATGAGTTTTTTGGGAGGAAGAAAAATTCAAGTAATGGTTTAGATCGCATTGCATTGATTTTAAGAAATCAAACTATCAATTACCAAAATTTAAGTATAGATACAAATTTTAGTCAGTTTGCATTACAATCAGAATTGGATTATACATTATCAAACAAATGGACAATCAATGCTACTGCAGGCAAAGTAATATCTGGAGATTATAAAGGTAATTTTTATGTTGATACTAGAATGAATTTTCCTTTTATTGGAAAAAATTCTACTGCAACTTTAAATTTATTTGTTGGTACTTCAACAGCGGCAATCACTAGCACTATTTATCGTTCAAACCATTTTGAATGGAATAATAAATTTAGCAAAATTCAAAATAGAAAAATTAGTTTGGAAATGAACATTGTTCCACTGCGTGTTCGAAGTATTATAACTTATAGAACAGTTTCTAACTATGTTTATTACGATTCATTAATGGCACCTAAACAATGGAAACCTAGCATAAACATTGTATCGTACAGTATAATAAGAAATTTAAGTATTGGGAAATTTCATTTAGATAATATTTTTACAATTCAAAATTGTAGCAATGCTGATATCATTCGTCAACCTTTATTCCATTCCTATAATTCATTGTATTTCCAAACTTTTCTTTTCAAAAAAGCACTATTATTGCGAACCGGTTTTGATTCCCGAGTTTATTCAAAATTTATAGGTTACCGATATGACCCAGCTACTATGCAGTTTTATCAAGAGTCAAGTCATAAATTAGGAAGATACCCTATTGTAGATTTTTTCATAACTGCTAAAGTAAAAAGAGCAGTGTTAATGATTAAAGTTGATCATGCTAACGATCAAATATTTAAAAAAGGTGATTATTGGATGAGTGATTACCCAATCGCTGGTCGTGCAGTGAAAGTAGGATTAAGTTGGAATTTTTACGATTAGTAAGTTGAGCTTAGATTACTTTACTTACTTAATACTCAATTATCTTTATATGCTCTTTTCGACAATATCTTTAGTAAAAAACTACTAAGTCCAATTTGAAGTATAGTTCCTAGAATTTTGCGGCTGGTATTTGTTGAGTTTCCAATTATTATTTTTTTGCTGATATATCCTGTTGCTAAACTAATTGAAGTATTGAGAATTCCTTGTTTAATGTTAGTTGTTGAAGAAATTTTTTGAACAGAATACTTCAATAGATTAAGCGGTTTGAGGCTTTCTTTAGTCGTCTTAAATTGATCTATTAATTCTTCAAACTCTTGATCTCTTTTTAAATTAAGTTGAATGATTGCTTTGTTTAAATCTTCAGTTTCATTTTTCATAACTCTTAAGATTTTACTTTCATCATTTGTTTGATGATTGAATTACTAACTGGGTATTTAATCCATTGATGACGAAATAAATAAAGGAGCAATGAAAGAAATGAATAGAAGCCGCCTATAATAAAAAAACCATAAATATAATTGCCTAAAACTTGGCCAATCCACAATGCAAAACCTATATTGATCACTAATAATGATAATGACAATGTTAGAAAGATGGCGAGTCTAGAAATTAATGATGAAACAACATCAGCCGTTTTATCAACTGCATTTAACTTCAGTAATTCTATTGTTGAATTACTATAGTCTTTTGCTTTGTCAAAAAGAGATTCTAATGCTGTTTCATTATTTTCCATAGGTAATTGCTATTGAATTTAAACCAATCAAGATTTCATGAAAATTATTAACCTTTGTGATTTGAATCAGCAGATGCAGTTTTTATTTCATCTTTATAATTTTCAAATTTAGATTTACCCTTGGAAACAAAATCTTCGGCACTTTTCTTAGTTGATTCAAATTGATTGGTTACTGACTCTACTAGATTGTTGTATTTATCTTCTAAATCACCTAAATAATCATCTCCTTTAGCTATTATCTTTCTT
This sequence comes from Sphingobacteriaceae bacterium, assembly GCA_965279595.1. GTDB lineage: Bacteria > Bacteroidota > Bacteroidia > Sphingobacteriales > Sphingobacteriaceae > CAIKLP01. The sequence continues at coordinate 305,082 of OZ257246.1, read as the reverse complement.
CTTGTAGTTGAACCCTTTTCTGGTGCTAATAACATTCCTAATACTGCACCAGCAGCTAAACCAATCATTGTTCCTAATATTACTTTTCCTTTGCTCATTTTGTTTATTATTAAATTGTATAATTAATGCTTTAATTGTTATACAACAAAAATGAGATTTATAATAAGTTATTTGTTACAAATAGGAGAGGAAGAATTACATGTATCACAGAAATAGAAGTTGGATATTAGAAATTGGAATGAAGTTGAATTTAATTCATGCGAAATAACATTTAATCAATAACTGTATGTTTAAAAGATATCAGGATATATTTTCTATTGCTAAACTATTTCTTCACCAAAAGTTGCTCATAAAATGCACCAATATTATTTTTCCTATCAACAAAATGCAATTCTAAAATCCAATGTCTTTGGTTTCCATTTTTATCTAATTGTAAAATATCAACATGATTATCTGGATGTACATCTAGACATAAATCATTGGGATCGTCAGGTTGTTCATGTGGATATGGGCCAACTATATGCCCTGCAATAGCATTCCCAAATTCATATCCATATTTTTTTGTCAAGCTATTTACATAATTAAAAAATTCAGCCCCTGTTAGATTTGGTTGTTCGAAATACCAATCATTTGCAATTTGCCAAGCTTCTTTTATATCTTTTTTAATTTTTATTTTCAATGGATCATTCCCTAATACATATGTTCTACCAAGGTCAGCTTCCCATCCTTCAAATACCGGATGAAAATCAAAGAAAAGAATATCATCTTTTTGTATTGTTAAATTTGGAGGATCTGCAATAAATGGTTGTAATGTATTGATTCCAGTTCTGACAATTTTTTTATGCCAATGTTCATGAATGCCGAATTCATTCAATGCAATTTGAACTATTTCATCACTTAGTTCTTTTTCAGTTTTACCTGCTACAATTAGTCCTTTATTTTCAACAACATGAAATAAATCTTTTGCTTTCTTTTCTGCAATATTTAGTTTTTGTCTATTTGTATTCATATAATACTTTTTTAATAGTTGATTTTTGAAAATTATAATATTTAAATTTTGAGGTATTGAAATTAATTTCTTGATTCAAATACAATTTCATATTTAATTCCATCTAAATCTTTAAAGAAAAGTGCATAATAATTTTCACCATGCTGAGGATAATATTTAGGCTCATTTATTATGTTTGCTCCAATTGCTTTGATTAAAATATAACAATCATTTACTTCTTCTTTTGAATTTGCTTTAAAGGCAATGTGATGCATAGCACCAGGTTTTCTTCTATTTATTGAATCATCCTTGAAAATTGATCTAGGTGAATTAATCGCAAAGATTAACAAAGGGTGTTTGTATTCAACAACTTCAAAATCATGCTCAAGTACCTTGCCTTTTGATTTGTCTTTTAAATCAAATCCTAATATTGGCATCAATTGATCATAAAACTCCTCTGCTTTGCTAATATCTTTTACAGTTATTTGAATGTGATCAATAATTGGAAGCATAAGAAATTGTTTTTTTAAATATAATTTAGAAAATTTTATTTGAGTTCTAAATTTTCTAATTCGAACTTATTGAATTGCTAATTACACGCTACTTTATTCATTTCATATATTAAATTTTACCAAATAAAAAATGAGTAGCTAACTCAGAATTAATTTTTTCTTTCACTGCATATCCCAATTCAACTAAATTAATATTTGAAAAAAAGTTTTCTCCATTTCCAATCAATGTTGGAGAAACCGCAATATGCATTTCATCAATTAATCCTTCTTTTAGATATTGATGAATGGTTGAAACACCTCCACCTAATCTTACATCTTTGCCGTTGGCTGCTTTCATAGCTTGTTTGTAAGCTGAATGAATGCCATCTGTTACAAAATGGAAAATATTATCACCTTCCATTTCTAATGATTGACGAGGATGATTGGTTAATACATAAACAGGTGTATGGTATGGAGGATTGGGTCCCCACCATCCTTTCCATTCTTCATTAGGCCACTCTCCACGAATAGGACCAAACATATTTCTGCCCATTATCCATGCCCCAATATTTTCAAATCCTTTCATTGTTAAATCATTGTCCAAACCTTTATTACCAGTACCATTTCCATGCATATCTTGAAAAGTTTGTGTTTGTATCATCCAGTCGTGCAAAGCTACAACCCCTTCGCCCATTGGTTTTTCTAAAGTTTGATTTGGACCTGCCCCATATCCATCAACAGAAATAGAAAAACAGCTAACAATTAATTTAGACATAATATTTTTTTAGATTTTAATTATTTACTTGATTTCATTGCTTTAAGAATTTGAATATTCTTTTCAGAAAAAAACTTTTGGTATTCTTCTGAACCTGCTGCATATAATGCCATTTTGCCTTGTTCATCATAGTGTACGCCCCATCCATATCTTTTTGTTAATGGTGAAGCTCTAAAACAGGGTTGCCCTTTAGAGAAAAACTGCAACCTTGCAGTTTTGTATTCATCCTTTGTTAAATCATTTTTATCAGCATAAACTTGAAAAAGTACATCGTCTGAACTGTATTTGTAAGGATGTTTACTTATCATCTCAAATTGAATGTTGGCTGCTGTTTTACCAGATTTTTTGACAGGTGGAATTTCAGCAAATTCTATCGGACAATCATCTGCAATTTGAATAAATGTATTTGAGTAATTTGTAGTATGTAATTTCGTCAATTTTTTTAGATGTATTGATAATGTTATGGATGGTTTGCTTTGATATTTTCTTTTGCTAATTCAACAACCTGTGTTATTCTTTTTAATTTAGTTTCTTCTTTCTTTGCATTCAATATCCATTGTAAAATATGTTTTTTAGAAGAAGGTGAAAATGCTTGAAAATTTGCAAAAGCCTTTTTGTTTTTTGTAAACAATTTCTGCATTTCTACAGGTATTTCCAAATTTTCTACTTTTTCTAATGCAATCCAAGTTCCTGTTTGTTTAGCAAGGTCAATCATTGCTTGTCCAGCAGGGGCAATTAAATTTTTTTGACTAAGAATTTCAACTCTTTCTCTATTAAGCTTACTCCAATTGCTTTTGGGTTTCCTTATAGAAAAGTATAAATAAGAACTTTCTTCATCGCGCTTATTCCCCACACTATCAATCCAACCAAAACATAAAGCTTCTTCTACTGCTTCCGCATAATATACACTTGGAGTATCACTTTTTTTATGATATATAATTAACCATACACATTTTTCAATTTGGTGATTCTTTTTTAACCAACTTCTCCATTCTTTTCTGGATTTTGCATGAATGGTTTTATTGTTTTTATAATATTCCACTAGGATTATTTTTTACTTAAAGATATTATAACAGTTCAGTTGATTGTATATTTATTTACCTTGAATATAATATGATTCATTTGAAATCCTATTCTTCTAAAAGTGTAGTGCGAACTAATGTGCCTTTTTCACCATTTATAGATAAAAGATCCTGATTCCATTCTTCTTTAATTAATCCTTTAGTATTAAAGTATTGGTTTATAATTGGATTATTAGTATCTGGAACATTATCATTGTCTTCATCGAAATAAACCTTTAGTTGCATACAATTGTAATTTTTATTATTAATTGTAATTGTTTGGTAACCTATCCATTTTCGTTTAATAACATTAGGGACAGCAAGATTAAATTCAAGAGAATTCCAAACTTCATTCATATTGATTGGATAATTGAGCAAATGATAAGCTTGATCATAAATATACAACGAATCAAAAGCTAAGCTGCTAGTTATGCTCAAGCCTGATTTTCTAATTGAATTTATATTTTCTAATGAAATGTTTCTGAGCATGAATAGTGACCCCGAATTGTAAATAGCTAGACAGTACAATCCGTTAGTTTTGTTTGCATAATATGAATAATGACTTCGGACACTTCCATCATAATTGCTGTCAATTTGAAGTATTTTTGTACAAAGAGTTCCATTGATAGTAGTGTCCTTTTCTGCCTCCCAATAGCTATCAATATAAGAATCATGATAAATTGGTCCAGGATTTTCAACTATATGTATCTCTGTTTTGTATCTCCATTGTTTACCTATTGTAAGTGGAAATGAATATGATTCACCTATATTTTTGTCATTAGATTCTTTTTTACAAGATGCTAAACCAATTAAACTTAATAAAACTATTATGTATTTAATTTTCATAGGTAAATTACTATTGTTGATAGTTAATTTTAATTAGATAATGTAGTTTTTTTATTTAATAAGTAATAAGATATTATTGAAATGGTAAAGCACAAAATCCAAGCAAATATTTCTGCTTTCATTATATGTGTTGATTGATTATTGAGCAATAAGTAAACAATTGGCGTTGTTAAAGTCAACATCAATGCCGTTGTGATGAAATAGGTAGAGTTCCTTTTTTTTAAGAATTTTCGGCAAACATAAAAGATTGGATAATAAGTTGCCAAACTTACTAATAGCGGCAGAATGTTAAATACAAAAGCATTGCTAAAAATTTCACTGAAAGTTATTTCAGCTGCTGTAGGGAAATTGCTTATGGTTGATGGTAAATAAGTTTCATGTGATAAATTGTACTTTAAAATAATTAAGTAAAATATCATATATGAAAGATCTTTGATTAAAATATGGATGGCAAAAAATTTCATTGGAAAATTAAAGTGAGTTGTTGTTAATGAGTAATTAAAAAATGAGTTATTGAATGAAGATTGAAAATACTAATATTATATTTTTTTCTTCAAATTGGAGAAGTATTTATCATTTTAATTAAAAAACCCTAAAAAACTTCTGAAGGCAGAAGCTTAATAGGGTTTTTTAGCATATTTTTTTATTTATCTAGCCTCAATAACTAATTTTTCTCTACTCACAGTTCCAGAGGCATTTAATTCAATCACATATAAACCATTAGGAATGCCAGTTAAACTAATTTCCTTTTCATTTACTTCTAAATATTTATTCAATACAATTTGACCACTCAAATTTCTGATTATAACCTCAACTGTTTGGTTGTTGTTTTTCGTTATATGTAATATTTGATTGGTACTTGGGTTAGGATAAATTTGCAACTTTCCTTTATTTGTTTGATCAAGCCCAGAAGCAAAACTATTGAAATCATAGAAAGTAGATCGATAAATATCTTCTCTCAATTGAGTGTTTGGATTAAGTGTTGAATAGGTGTCAGAAACTAATCGTACTAAATTGTCGTAAAGCAAATTGTGTCTATCATCATATTCAATATCCCAAACTCCATTAGTATAAACTTCTCTTTTATTTAAAACAAACTCAAGGTTGTTGTTATATCCAATGGTATATTTTTCGTCAGGCACCCAAGCATTATTATAGGTTTCTAAAAGTTCAATATAACTTCCATTATTATCAGTATAAGTTTTATTATATCGGTCAGCATTTACATAATTACCATTTACATAGTCTTGAAAAGTATAAGCTCCAACATCACTTAATTCTAAATTCGGATTCCATGTTAACCAAGTTATATTTGTAATTCTTTGAGTATGTACAAAAGCATTTACTTGATATTCTGAAAAACGAACTTCATCAATGATATTATTCACATTATATAAATAATCAGTCATTGATAAATTCACAAAACCACTATCATAACCTTGGTAAATTTCCGAGGTTAATAAATTATTTGCATTGTATGAGTAAAACACACGATCAAGTGTATCCCATGAAAGTGTATTTGATTCATAGCTTACAAAGATTTCAGATGTAACTAAATTTTGTTGAAATGTTCGAATATTTTTAGCTCCAGATTCTATTTTCCATGTATTCCCATCATAAGTTTCATTGATATATGATGATTCTAAATCAACTTGTGTCTCATAAGTATAAATAGTTCTAAACTGAGGCTCCCAAATATTAAGTAAATCATTCCAAGTATCATTAATACTACTTAGTATTCTCTTTGCATTATCGTAATTATAAGTTGTTCTTGTTAAATTATCCCAAGTTTGTGTATTGTTGTTAAAGAATAAATCTATTTCAGAAGTAACCAAATTTAAATTATTGTAAAGAAAACTTGTTCTATTACTTGCAGGTTGACCAGGTCCAAATCCAGTTGTAATAAAAATAGGATTACCTACAGAATTGTAGTCAATCTCTACTCTTTGACTAGTATCCCAAATTGAAAGTGAGTTATCCCAATTTTCATTGATGATAATTCCAGGTTTGTAAATTAAAGCATTTAATTGTTTGTAAAGCTCTCTGGCTTTTGATTGGTGTGGGGCTGAAGTTACCTGTTTTCTTAATGGTTGACTTTTTAGGGTTTTAAAAATGTCTTTTGCTAAAAGGGTAGAACTTGCAATGAAAATCAATGCAAGTAATAGATAGATTTTTTTCATTTGGTATAATTATATTTAAAGTTGTAGATAGCAATTCGAATGCCAAGTATGAAAATCTTGATTGATTTAATTTTTATTAAGAACAAATCTTAGGTTTTTTGTTTTTTCTTTTTTGCAGCTGGGAATAACACATTATTCAAAATCAATCTGTAACCTGCAGAATTTGCATGTAAATTTAAATCGGTAGGAGGGTCACTAACTAAATGCTGATAATCTTCAGGATCATGACCACCGTAAAAAGTCCATGTGCCTTTACCATATTCACCATGTATATATCTTGCTTCATTTACTGATTTGGTTTCTCCCATAACCAATACCTCAGGTTTCAATAAATTCTTTTTAAATGCAGTAGTTTGACCCATGAATCCTTTTATTAATTTTTCATGATTTTGGGTAAGCATACTTGGAATAGGGTCCCATTTTGCAGAGAACTCAAATAATGAAAAGAAATCATTGGCCTCCGTTAAATTTCTACTTTGAGTATTATCAATATCCGAAAATTCGTAGTCATAAGGATTTGTATCTAAAGTGAAATTTTTAAAAGCGAAACAATTTTCAAATTTTAGTTTCTTTTGTGCATTCGGATCTGCTGCATCCCCATCAAACATACTTTCGCATATATCAATTCCCGCAGCAGCTAAGGCTATGTCATAACTATCGGTACCTGAACACATGGCAAATAAAAATCCTCCACCAGTTGTGAAGTCTCTAATTTGTTGCGCTACTGCCAATTTCATTTGAGAAACTTTTTTAAAACCTAGTTTATTTGCCATCTCTTCATTTAACCGAACATCATTTATATACCAAGGAGCATTTCTAAATGCAGTGTAAAATCTACCGTATTGTCCTGTAAAATCTTCATGATGTAAATGCAGCCAATCATATTTTGGTAGAATTCCTTTTACAATATCTTCATCATATATAATATCATACGGAATTTCTGCATAAGTTAAAACCAACGTTACAGCATCATCCCATGGCAATTTATTTTTGGGAGAATACACTGCCATTTTTGGAGCCTTTTCTAATTTCACTGCATCCATATTGGTTTCGGGGTTGGCAATTTGATCAAGAATTCGTGCTGTTTGAACATCAGCAATAATTTCATAAGAAACCCCCCTGATGCGACATTCACTTTCAATCGTTTGTGCATTGGGTAAAAGAAAACTACCTCCTTTATAATTTAAAAGCCATTGCAATTCCACATCTTGTTTTAAAACCCAAAAGGCAATTCCATAAGCTTTTAAATGATTGCTTTGGTTTTCATCCATAGGTATTAGTATAGATGAACTCTTGGCCCATAAAATGGAAAGTAAAAGTGAAAGTGTGAGTATTGTTTTCTTCATTGTGCTGCAAACGAATTATTTAGGTTGGATTTTTATAACATAGCCTAGTAAAAGTACTAAAAATCTATTCCTTAGAACGATTGGGCATCTCAATTATTTTTTTACTTTTGTTCCTTCTTAATAAAAATTATGATCAGCGCATTAATTAAAACAGCCAAAGGGGATCTTAAAGTAGAATTCTTCGAAAAAGATGCTCCAAACACCGTTGCAAACTTTGTTAAATTAGCAAAAGAAGGATTTTATGATGGGGTAACCTTTCATAGAGTAATTCCTGATTTTGTGGTTCAGGCAGGTTGTCCATATTCAAAATCAGAAGCAACAGCATTTAAAGCGGGTTCAGGTGGACCAGGTTATATGATTGATTGTGAATTAACAGGAGAGAATCAATTCCATGATAGAGGCGTTTTATCAATGGCTCATGCTGGTAGAAATACAGGCGGATCACAATTCTTTATTTGTCATAGTAGAGCCAACACTGCTCATTTAGATAGAAACCACACAGTATTTGGTAAAGTAGTTGATAATTTGGATTTGGTAGATGACATTCGCCAAGGTGATATAATTTTAGGTGTAGAAGTAATAGAAAGTTAATCAATGAATTTAAGAGGAATAGTTTCAGTATCAGGTAAACCTGGATTGTATAAAGTTATTGGTCAAAATAAATCTGGATTTATTTTAGAATCAATGGATGCTGCTAAAAGCAAATTAATAACAAATGCTAACAGTAAGTTAGCCACTTTAGATGATATTACTGTTTTTGGAGAAGATGAAGATATTACTTTAATCAGCATCTTAGAAAAGATGAAGGAAACCGCAACTAGTAATGCAATTCCTGACCCGAAAGCTGATGGAAAAGTTTTACGTACTTATTTTAGCACAGTGGCTCCAACGCATGATATTGAAAGAGTTTATGCTTCTGATATTAAGAAAATAATTTCTTGGTTTAATTTTTTATCAACACTTCCATTGTTTGATGAACCAAGTCCTTCAGTTGAAGAGAATGCTACCGATGCAGCTGTTGAAGAATTAGCTGAACCAATTGTGAAAAAAGAAAAGAAAACAAAAAAGAAAGAGACTGAGGAATAAGAGAAGAAAAATTTTTAAAAGCTCAACTATTGTTGGGCTTTTTTTATGCTTTTGAATTTAAGAATGATGATAAGGCTCTCCTTTTAAAATACTGAACGCTCTATATAATTGTTCTACAAAAAATAATCGAACCATTTGATGAGAAAAAGTCATGGCTGATAAAGAAATTTTTCCATTCGCTCTTTCTTTTATTTTTTCTTCAAATCCATAAGGACCGCCAACAATGAATACAATTGATTGTACTGATTGATTCATCCAAGTGTTTAATTGTTTGCTGAAATCAATAGAACTGTATTCTTTACCAAGTTCATCCAATAAAATAACCAAATCGGTATTGCTTAATTTCGATAAAATCAATTCCGCTTCTTTTTCTTTTTGTTGTGATTCTGATAAGTTCTTGGTATTCTTTAATTCAGGAATTTCAATAATACTAAATCGAGTATAATGAATTAATCTTTTCTCGTAAATACTAATCCCCTCTTGAAGATATTTATCAGTTGTTTTTCCAACAAGCAAGAGCGTGAATTTCATTTTTTTTATTAGTGAGAATAGAGTAATGTGTTGAAATCAAATGGTTTTTTCAAATTTCATTTTTGGATTTTAGATTTGGAAATTGGAAATTGGAAATTGGAATTTGGAAAATGTTCTACTAGTCTAAATCCCAATTCATCAAACTCCATTCCCTAAATTCCTAGAAATATTATCTAAATTCCAAATTCCAATATCCAACTAAGCAACACTTGCTCTAATAATATTCAAAGCACCACCAGCTTTAAACCATTCAATTTGTTGTTGATTATAAGTATGGTTTACTTTGATTTCATTTTTACTTCCATCTTTGTGATTCAGCACAACAGTTAATTGTACACCAGGTGCAAAAGATGTTAATCCTAAAATATCAATTGAATCATCTTCTTGAATTAAATCATAGTCGGAAGGATTTGAAAAAGTTAAACCCAACATACCTTGTTTCTTCAAATTGGTTTCGTGAATACGAGCAAATGATTTTACCAAAATAGCACGCACACCTAAATGACGTGGTTCCATAGCTGCATGCTCTCTTGATGAACCTTCACCATAATTTTCATCACCCACAACAATAGAACCTATACCTGCAGCTTTGTAAACTCTTTGAGTTGCAGGAACTGCACCGTATTCACCTGTAATTTGGTTTTTCACTAAATCAGCTTTTTCATTGAAAAAGTTTATAGCACCAATCAACATATTATTTGAAATATTATCTAAATGCCCACGGAATTTCAACCATGGTCCAGCCATTGATATATGATCAGTTGTACATTTACCTTTTGCTTTAATCAAAAGTTTAAGGCCTTTAATATCTTGTTTTTCCCAAGCAGAAAAAGGAGCTAGCAATTGCAATCGATCTGAAGTTTCAGAAACTAAAACTTGCACTTTGCTACCGTCTGCTGCAGGAGCTTGAAATCCTGCATCTTCAACAGCAAAACCTTTCAATGGCAATTCTATTCCTTGAGGTTCATCTAATTTTACTTGTTGACCTAGGTTGTTTGTTAAAGTATCTGTTATAGGATTAAAAGTTAAATCACCTGCAATAGCTAATGCTGTTACAATTTCTGGTGATGCAACAAAAGCATGTGTATTTGGATTTCCATCTGCACGTTTTGCAAAATTTCTATTGAAAGAAGTGATGATTGAATTTTTTTCTTGTTTCTCAGCACCATGTCTAGCCCATTGTCCAATGCAAGGTCCACAAGCATTAGCTAAAACAACTCCACCCATTTCTGCGAAAGTAGCTAAGTAACCATCTCTTTCAACAGTATATCTCACTTGTTCAGAACCAGGTGTAATGGTAAATTCTGAATTTGCTTTCAAACCTTTGTCAACTGCTTGCTTAGCAATAGAAGCAGCACGTGTAATATCTTCATATGATGAGTTTGTGCAAGAACCAATTAAACCAACTTCTAATTTTGCTGGCCAATTATTTTCTTTAACTGCAGCTGCAAATTTTGATAATGGCCAAGCTAAATCTGGAGTGAACGGACCATTAATTTGAGGTTCTAATTCAGATAAATTAATTTCTATAACTTGATCAAAATAAACTTCTGGATTTGCATATACTTCTGGGTCACCTGTTAAATGTGCAGCAACCTTATCTGCTAAATTTGCAATGTCAGCACGTTCAGTTCCTCTTAAGTATGCCGCCATTTTTTCATCATAGCCAAAAATGGAAGTAGTGGCTCCAATCTCAGCACCCATATTGCAAATTGTTCCTTTTCCTGTACATGAAAGTGATTGTGCACCTTCACCAAAATATTCAACAATAGCTCCAGTTCCACCTTTTACAGTTAATATACCCGCAACTTTTAAAATCACATCTTTTGCTGAAGTCCAACCAGATAATTTACCTGTTAATTTAACTCCAATTAATTTTGGAAATTTTAATTCCCAAGGCAATCCTGCCATCACATCACATGCATCTGCTCCACCAACACCAATAGCTACCATTCCTAAACCACCTGCATTTACAGTATGAGAGTCAGTACCAATCATCATTCCACCTGGGAAAGCATAATTTTCTAAAACCACTTGGTGTATGATACCTGCTCCTGGTTTCCAAAATCCAATTCCATATTTATTAGAAACAGAAGAAAGGAAATCATAAACTTCTTTATTTTGAGAATTTGCAGTCGCTAAATCTTTAGTGGCTCCTTCTTTCGCTTGAATCAAATGATCGCAATGTACAGTTGAAGGTACCGCTACTTGAGGGCGACCAGCTTGCATGAATTGTAGCAAAGCCATTTGAGCAGTTGCATCTTGCATTGCCACTCTATCGGGTGCAAAATCAACATAAGACTTACCTCTTTCGAAGGCAGTTGTTGATTTCTCCCATAAATGAGCATATAAAATCTTTTCAGTTAAACTTAAGGGCTTGTTAACGATTTTGCGTGCTTCTGTTACTCTTGCATTAAGGTTATCGTAAACCTTTTTAATCATTTCTATATCGAATGCCATGGCTTTTATAATTCTGTTGCGAATTTAAAATAATTATTTATTCTAGTCCACTAAGAAATAGACAATTTGAAATTAATTCTGTTTTAAAAGGTTGAAATGAGCGAGCACTAAATTAGATCAGCCTCTAATTTTTTAAAACTAAATCCAGCTTTTAACCAATGCTCAATTGCACGTGGCAGACTTTCTTTTAATCTTGGGAAGGCTCTCAGACTATCATGAAAAACCACAATTGAGCCTGCATGAGTATGTTTAACTACATTTTGGTAACACTTTTCCCAGCCAATATCTTCATCAAAATCACCACTCAATACATCCCACATGATTATTTTATAATTTTTTTCTAGAATAGAGATTTGTTCCCTTCTAATTCTTCCATAAGGTGGTCTGAATAACTTTGTTTTGAATAAAACTTCGCAATTTTTAGTGTTTTCAATATATGGCCCGACCTTAGTTTTCCAACCATTTAGGTGGTTATAGGTGTGGTTTCCAACACTATGGCCTTCATCTATAACTCTTTGAAACTCTTTAGGATGTTTTCTTACATTATCACCTATACAAAAAAAAGTAGCTTTAATTTGATGTTGATTTAATAGGTCTAATACAAATGGAGTAACTTCGGGTATAGGACCATCATCAAAAGTCAGGTAAATGCATTTTTCAGTATTGGGCATATCCCAGATTAACTTTGAATACAGTTTTTTTAGTATGACAGGAGATTTGCTGAGGTACATCATGAGCGTAACTAAAAATTTACTGTATTAAATGTGTTCAATGATTGAATGCGAACGAATTTAATATATTTTTACCAAGCCGAAATATTTATTTTAATTTTAGTTAGATGAAAAAAACAGTTTTGATTTTTATTTTCTTGTTTTCAACAATTGTTGCAACCAAAGCACAAGTATGGACTCTTGATAAATGCATTAGCTATGCAATGGAAAACAACTTAAGTATAAAGCAAGGGAAATTAGGAGTTGACTTAGCCGCTTTGGATAAAGACCAAAGTCGTTATGCTATGTATCCAAATTTAAATGCCCAAGCTTCTCAATCACATAATTATGGATTATCAGTAAACCCAGTTACCAGTTCATCCAGTTTGGTAGATTATAATTCCATTTCTATGGGAGCAAATTCACAGGTAACTATTTTTGCTGGTGGGCAAAGACGCAATGCTTATAAAAGTGATATTCAAAATTTTGAAGCAGAAAAATCAAATCTTGAAAAAAATAGAAATGATATAGCCTTAAGCATTATCAATTTTTATTTAAATGTTTTATATAATCAAGATTTAGTTGGTGTGGCTAAAGAGCAAGTAAACATTAGCGTTCAGCAATTAGATCGTGCTACAAAAAATGCGGAAGTTGGAAATATAACACAAGGCGATTTATTGGAAACTAAAGCTCAATTGTCTCGTGATGAATTGAACTTAACCAATGCACAAAATCAATTAGATATTGCTCGTTTAAATTTAATTCAATTATTAGATCGTGACCCTGCTGAAAAATTTGAAGTAGAACGTCCAGGAAATGTAGATAGTTATTTAGCATCAATATCTAATTACCAAATTACTGATGTATATAATACTGCAGTAGATGCATTACCAGATGTACGTTTATTAAATTACAGATACAAAGCTGCGCAGTTTAATTTAGCTTCTGCAAAAGGAGCACGTTATCCTAGCTTGAGTTTTAGTACTGGTATGAATAGTAACTATGCAGATCTTGGTGGAATTTCATTCAATACTCAAATCAAAAATAACTTCGGTCAGTTTTGGGGTTTTACTTTAAATGTACCGGTTTTCAATTCTCATTCAGCTGATATCAATGTAAAAAGAGCACAAATTAATTTAGCAAGTGCTGAAATAAACACGCAAACTGCAAAATTAAATTTAAGCAAATCAATCGCACAAGCAATCGCAGATTTGAAAGCTTCCGAAAAGAAATTAGAATCAACTGTTAAAACTCAAAAGGCTTTAGATGAATCATTCAAATATAACCAACAGAAATTTGATGTGGGATTAATTAATTCAGTGGATTATATTATTTCAAAAAATAACTTGTCTAAATCAGCAGCGGATGCATTACAGGCTAAGTATGAGTTAATATTTCGTCAAAAATTGTTAGACTTTTATTTAGGCAAACCTTTAGCATTCTAATTACCCAATTAGTTTTAATATATTTAACCAATGGCAACCAAGAAAAGAAATTATTTAAAATATTTAATTATAGGCGTAGTTGTGCTTATTGTTTTTGTGATTGTAGCAAAGAAAGCTGGCTGGATAGGTAATGCAGCAAGTCAAAAAGTTGCAATTGAAAAAGTACAATCACGTACAATTATTGAAACTGTTTCAGCAAGTGGAAAAATACAACCAGAAATTGAAGTGAAAATTTCATCAGATGTTTCAGGCGAAATTGTAGAATTACAAGTGAAGGAAGGTCAAAAGGTTCGTAAAGGACAATTATTATGTAAAATCAGACCTGATATTTATGAATCTTATTTAGATAGAGCGACCGCAGCTTTGAATACTTCAAAAGCTAATTTAGCAAATTCAAATGCGAGATTCATTCAAACAGAACAAGCTTTTAATCGTAATTCTAAATTAGTAAAAGACAAAGTAATTTCTGATTCAGATTTTGAATTAATAAAGAGTACTTATATGTCAGCAAAGGCTGATGTTGAAGCAGCTAAGTTCAATGTGAAAAGTGCAGAAGCTTCAGTAAAAGAAGCAAAGGATAATTTATTTAAAACAACTGTATTTTCACCAGTGGATGGTACAGTATCTAAATTGAATGTTGAATTGGGTGAACGTGTTTTAGGTACTACACAAATGACTGGTACTGAAATTATGCGTATTGCGAATTTAACTTCAATGGAAGTAAGTGTGGATGTAAATGAAAATGATATCAATCGCTTATCATTAGGAGATACAGCCATTGTAGAGGTAGATGCTTTCTTAGATAAAAAATTCAAAGGTGTTGTTTCTGAAATTGCTAATTCAGCAAATGTAATAGGAACCAGTGCTGATCAAGTAACTAATTTCCCAGTAAAAATTAGAATACTTCCTGAATCTTATGGTGACTTATCAAGTAAAGATGCTTCTTTACCTTCACCATTCCGTCCCGGACTTTCAGCAACAGTTGAAATACAAACAGAAAAAACCATCAATATTTTAACTATTCCAATACAGTCAGTTACTACTCGTGAAGATACTATAATGGCTGCGAAAAAATCAATGGGAAAACCAGATGATAAAACTGCTAGTACTAAAACGGAAACAAAATCAACCTCAAGTAAACAGAATGAAACCAAAGAATATGTTTTCGTAATTGATGGGAATAAAGTGAAAAAGGTTTTGGTGAAAACAGGTATTCAAGATGATATGTATATTCAAATCAAAGAAGGTTTGAAAGATGGCGAAGAAGTAGTCATAGCACCATACTTAGCCATTTCGAAATTATTGAAAGATGGAACTTTGGTAGAGAAGGTAGATAAGGATGACCTTTTTAAGGAGGAGAAAAAATAGATAATGTGTTGATGTGTTGATTTGTTAATGTGTTAATTTGGGGTACAGAAATTTGATTTTTTTGCTTTACAAATTTAACACCCCAATAATTATTACACCTCTTTGTACTGGATTCAATTAGCTAATCAACACATTAACAAATCAACACATTCTCATGAGATACTTCCTCCACCTATCATACAAAGGTACAAACTACCATGGTTGGCAAACTCAGCCAAATGCAATTACAATTCAAGAAATATTAGATCAGAAATTAAGTGCATTACTCGGAGAGCCTATTTATTCATTAGGTTGTGGTCGTACTGATGCTGGAGTTCATGCCAAAGATTTTTATGCGCATTTTGATTATGGTAAACCCATTGATCAGAAATTAATTGTCAATTTAAATGGCATGTTACCCAATGATATTGTTGCCAAACAATTTATTTTGATGCATGATGAAGCGCATGCTAGGTTCGATGCAATAGCAAGAAGTTATGAGTATCATTTGCATTTTTTTAAAGATCCATTTGTTGAAGAGTACAGTTATTATTTTCCATTCAAAAGAATTCCTGATATACATTTAATGAACAGTGCAAGTTTGCTTTTATTAGAACATAAAGATTTTGAATGTTTCAGTAAAACGCACTCTGGCTCCTCCACAAATATTTGTCATATTCAGTATGCTAAATGGGATGCAATAGAAAATGGCATGGTATTTAGAATACAGGCAAATCGTTTTTTGAGAAATATGGTGCGTGCTATTGTAGGTACTTTAATAGATGTGGGTTTGGGCCGAATCGATAACCAAGGCTTTCAAGAAATATTAAACTCAAAAAATCGCTCACAGGCGGGTACTTCTGTGCCTGCCAATGGTTTGTTTCTAACCAAAGTTGATTATCCTGAAAACTACTTTCCTGAATAATTTTGCCTTAATTTTCTAATAAGACTAATTCATACTTGTAAAAGCAAATCCGTACTTTTGAATTCCTATAAAAGGCAATTCGAAATGGTAAGTGGAAATGCAATAGATACTAAAATCCTGAAAAGGGTTTTTCAATATATCAATCCTTACAAAAAAGTATTTTATACAGCCGTGTTGTTAACAATTGCTTTGGCAATTATTGCTCCAGTGCGTCCGTATTTAGTTCAATATACTATTGATCATTTTGTATTAGAATCAAATGAAAGTGGTTTATTATGGATGGTGGCATTGATGTTTGTAGTTTTAGGAATTCAAACATTGGTTCAATATTTTCACACTGTTTTAACTAACCAATTAGGCCAATCTGTAATTTTAGATTTACGTAAATTGGTTTATGAGCATTTATTGAGTTTGCGATTAAAATATTTTGATCAAACTCCTATAGGCACTTTAGTTACTCGTACAGTCTCAGATTTAGAAACTATCGCCGATGTTTTTTCTGAAGGGCTAATTGTCATCATTGGTGATATTTTACAAGTGTTTGTGATTATTGGCGTAATGCTTTATGTAGATTGGAAATTAACATTGATCAGTCTGAGCACAATTCCATTTATGCTAATTGCCACTTATATTTTCAAAGAGAAAACGAAAAAAGCATTTCAAGATGTTAGAACTGAAGTGGCAAAGTTGAATACCTTTTTGCAAGAACATATTTCAGGCATGAAAATTATTCAACTTTTTCATCAAGAAAAAGAAGAAATGAAAAAGTTTGAAGAAATTAATAAAAGGCATCGAACTGCACATATTAAATCAGTTTGGTATTACTCCATATTTTTTCCTGTTGTTGAATTGATGTCAGCAACTTCAATTGGTATTTTAGTTTGGATAGGATCAAAAGAAGTTTTGAATGAAATTGTTTCATTGGGGGTATTGGTTTCATTCATTATGTATTTAAATATGTTGTTTAGACCAATTAGAGAATTGGCAGACAAGTTCAATACTTTACAAATGGGTATGGTAAGTTCTGAAAGAATTTTTCAAGTGCTGGATACCAAAGAACAAACTACTAATGATGGAAAGCTTCAGCCAGCAAGCATTTCAGGAGCAATTTCATTTAAAAATGTTTGGTTTGCATATAATGAAGAACAGTATATTTTAAAAGATATTTCTTTTGATTTAGCACCAGGGAAAACATTAGCATTAGTAGGAGCTACGGGTGCAGGAAAATCTTCAATCATTAATTTATTAAATCGGTTTTACGAAATAAATAAAGGGGAAATTTGTTTAGACGGAATACCAATTCAACAATATGAATTAGGGTTTTTACGATCAAGCATTGCAACAGTTTTGCAGGATGTATTTTTGTTTTCAGAGACAATTGAATCAAACATTCATTTAAAAAATTCAGGCATCAGTAAAGAGCAAGTAATAGCAGCCTCTAAAGAAGTGGGGGCACATGAATTTATTTTGAAATTGCCAGGTGGTTATGATTATAATGTAATGGAAAGAGGGGCAACGCTTTCGGTTGGACAAGCTCAATTGATTTCATTTATTCGAGCGATGGTTTATGACCCTAAAATATTAGTGCTGGATGAGGCCACTTCATCAGTTGATACAGAAACAGAAGAATTGATTCAAACAGCCATACAAAAATTGATGAAAGGTCGAACTAGTATTGTGATTGCTCATCGTCTTTCAACAGTACAGCATGCCGATCAAATTATTGTACTCGATAAAGGGGCGATTATTGAAAAGGGCAATCATCAGGAATTATTAAAGTTGAATGGGGCATATAAAAAGTTATTTGATTTACAGTTTAATTCAGTGGGAATTAACTAAGCCTCAAGTAGCTACTGATTCTATTAGCGAATTATCTAAATTTTATTAGTTTTGCAGCATAAATAAAGAACCATGAGTGTTTTAGTCAATAAAGATTCGAAAGTAATTGTACAAGGTTTTACAGGTAGTGAAGGAACTTTTCACGCCGGTCAAATGATTGAATATGGAACCAATGTAGTGGGAGGAGTTACTCCAGGCAAAGGCGGAACTAGCCATTTAGATCGACCTGTGTTCAATACTGTTGCTGATGCTGTAAAAGGCACAGGAGCAAATGTTTCTATCATTTTTGTACCTCCAGCTTTTGCTGCTGATGCAATTATGGAATCTGCTGAAGCAGGTATCAAAGTAATTATATGTATTACTGAAGGTATCCCAACAAAGGATATGATAGCAGTAAAAGAATATTTAACAGATAAAGATTGTCGTTTAATTGGTCCAAACTGCCCAGGTGTAATGACTGCTGGCGAAGCTAAAGTTGGGATCATGCCAGGTTTTATTTTCAATCCAGGTAGAGTAGGTATTGTTTCAAAATCCGGAACCTTAACTTATGAGGCAGTTGATCAAATTACTCGTTTAGGATTAGGACAATCTACAGCAATTGGAATTGGCGGTGATCCAATTATTGGAACTACGACTAAAGAAGCGGTAGAATTATTAATGAATGATCCTGATACTGATGGAATCATTATGATTGGTGAAATTGGTGGTGGTATGGAAGCAGAGGCAGCGTTATGGATTAAAGCAAATGGAACTAAACCAGTTGTAGGATTCATTGCTGGACAAACTGCGCCTCCAGGAAGAAGAATGGGTCATGCTGGTGCTATTGTTGGAGGTGCTGATGATACAGCTGCCGCAAAAATGAAAATCATGCGCGAATGTGGAATTCATGTGGTAGAATCACCTGCAACTATTGGTCTTGCTATGCAAGAAGAGCTTAAAAAAGCTGGGAAAATTTAATATAAGTATTGAGTATATAATATTGAGATGGAAAGGGGATGCTTATTGCATTTGATTTTTCCATCTCATTTTTTTTATAAGATTTTCTATATGAATTTTTATAGAATGCTTAGAAGTAAGTATATAGACACAGCCAAACTGCAATTAGTATTTATTTTACCCAACTCAAATAATTCTGAGAAGATCTGAATATCTTATCCATTAAAAGGACTCTTCCTTCCAATACTATTTTCACCATCCTCCAATATCCAATAACCAATATCCTAATTCCAACACCCAATTCCCAAATTTTTCCTATTTTCGTTTCAAACAACCACATCATGAAATTACTTTCTGGAAAAACAGCATTGATTACTGGTGCATCAAAAGGTATTGGTAAAAAGATTGCTGAAGTATTTGCAGCTCAAGGTGCAAATATTGCATTTACCTATTTATCTTCAGTAGAAAAAGGTGAAGCTTTGGAAAAAGAATTAGCCGCTTTGGGAACCAATGTAAAAGGATATCGTTCAGATGCCTCCGATTATAAAGCAGCAGAGCAATTGATCAATGATATTGTTTCTCACTTTGGCACAATAGATATCGTAGTTAACAATGCTGGAATTACTAAAGATGGATTGTTAATGAGAATGAGTGAAGAGCAATGGGATGATATCATGACAGTGAATTTGAAATCTGTTTTCAATATTACTAAAGCTGCTAGCAAGCCAATGATGCGCCAACGCAATGGCGTATTTATCAATATGAGTTCAGTGGTTGGTGTGCAAGGCAATCCTGGGCAAGCAAATTATGCTGCAAGTAAAGCAGGGATTATAGGATTTACAAAATCAGTTGCTCAAGAACTTGGCTCAAGAAATATTAGAAGTAACGCAATTGCACCTGGTTTTATTAAGACTGAAATGACTGATTCTTTATCAGCAGAAATTATTGATGGCTGGAATAAAATGATTCCTTTACAACGTATGGGTGAAGCTGAAGATGTGGCAAATGTTGCATTATTTTTGGCTTCTGATATGGGGAGTTATGTTAATGGGCAGACCATAAGCGTTTGTGGTGGGATGATGACCTAATTTAATGTGTTAATTATTTGATGTGTTAATGTGTTAATTTTCGCTGCTAAATTTTATCATTAAAAAAACACTAAATTAGCGCTAGAAAAACTTTCTAGTCCATGAATAACAACCGCTTCATTTTACCATTTGCAATCATTGGTGTTTCCATGATTTGTTCTGTAATTATTTTTGGTTCCGATTGGAAATCTACCAAAAAAGAAAATCAAACTATTACTGTTACTGGTTCCGCAAAAAAAGAAATTACATCTGATTTAGGTGTACTAAGAGGTACATTAACTGCGTTTGAAAAAACTTCACAAGAAGGATATAGTAGATTAGAAAGTCAGAAACCGATGTTAATGGAATATTTAGCAAGTAAAGGATTTACAAAAGAGAAAGTAGCTTTCGAAACAGTTAATGTTTATGCACAATACAGTTATAGCAATGGCAACCAAGGTGGAATCATTGGTTATAATGTTAGTCAATCTTTCAAATTAGATTCTAAAGATGTTCAAGCAATCCGAGAATTGTCATTAGATATTACTTCTTTGTATGCAAAAGGATTATCTTTTCAAATCAGTCCGCCAGAATATTATTATACCAAATTAGCTGAGATAAAAATTGATATTCAAGCAGAAGCAGCTCGTGATGCTATGAACCGTGCAAAAAAAATTGCAGAAGCAACTGAAAGTAAACTTGGGCCTATGCGTACAGCAAGAATGGGGGTTCTGCAAATAACACCAATCAATTCTAATATGGTTTCTGATTATGGAATGAATGATGTTAGTGCCATTGAAAAAGAAATTACTGCAGTTGTAAATGCTTCCTTTGAGATAGAATAATTAATGTTCGATTTTAGTTTTCACTTTTCTGATACTTCTATTTTTTGGATATTGTTTTGTATGCTTTTAGCAACAGCCTACTCAGCTGTTTTGTATTACCTCAATTACTTTTATCCAAAGAAAATAAAAATCACCTTAACTATTTTGAGGTGGGTTTTAGTTTTTATTGTTAGCTTATTTTTATTTTCTCCAATGTTTACGCGGTTAAGTAAACGAATTGAAAAACCAATTTTGATTTTTGCTCAAGATAATTCTAAATCAATTGTCAAAAATAATAGAGCAGCATTTTATCAGAAAGAATATCTTCAACAATTATCTGATTTTAAAAATAAACTATCGAATAAATTTGATGTAAAAATAATGCCATTTGCTGATGGTGTTTCCAATAATTCAAATCCAGATTTCACAGAAAACAAAACCAATATTTCTTCTGTATTTAAAGAAATATCTTCAAACTACCGCAATCAGAATTTGGCTGCAGTAATTTTAGCAAGTGATGGAATTGCCAATAAAGGAGCTGATCCTTTATACGAAATGGAATCATTCAATGCTCCTGTTTATACAATTAGAATGGGAGATTCTATTCCGCAAAAAGACATTGTTATTAGAAATGTGCTTTATAATAAAATAGTTTATAAAGGGAATCAGTTTTCTATTACAGCTCAAATTAAATCATATGATTTAGCTGGAAATAAAGCAGAATTATCAATAATTGAAAATGGAACTTTAAAAAGTAAAAAGACTTTTTTAGTTGATAAGCAAAACTACTTTACACAAATTCCAATAGTTTTAGATGCAGATAAAGTTGGTTTACAAACTTATACTTTACGTATTAATCCTTTAAAAGGAGAAAAGAATTTAATAAATAATAGTAGTTCTGTATACATTGAAGTAATTGATGGTAAGCAAAAAATAGCATTAATTGCCAATGCTCCACATCCTGATTTAGCGGCAATAAAAACAAGTATTGAATCAAATCAAAATTATCAAGTTGATATTATTTATGCAGATCAACTAAACTTAGATGCCATTAAAAATTATCAGCTTGCTATTTTGCATCAATTACCATCAGGCGACAATCAATCAGCATCTTTATTTAAGCAATTAGAATTATCACGTACACCCATATTATTTATCATTGGCGCTCAAACTTATTTAGATATGCTGAACCGTTACGCTGATGGAATTTCTATTCAAGGCACACGATCCAATGCAAATGAGGTTTTCCCTATCTGGAATTCTGATTTTTATTATTTCAGTTTAAGTGATGAAAGCAAAGAAATATTAGCACAAATGCCACCTCTTCTAGCGCCATATGGTTATTATGAAATTAAGGCAAACTTGCAAACTTTGGCCTACCAGCGAATAGGCTCAGTTCCTTCATCACAGCCTTTAATTTCATTGGGTGATAATAATGGGCAAAAATTAGGTTGGATTGTTGGGGAAGGAATTTGGAAATGGAAATTGACAAATTTTAAATTAAATCAAAATTTCAATGCCGTTGAAGAATTATTAAGTAAAAGTATTCAGTATTTATCAACCAAAGAAGATAAAAGGAAATTCCGTGTTAGGATGGAATCCAATGAATGGAATGAAGGTGATGAAATATTATTCAATGCGGAATTGTATGACAATAGCTATCAATTGGTGAATTCCCCAGATGTTAGCATTCAAATAAAGAATGAGAAAAATAAATTATTTGATTTTGTTTTTTCAAAGTCTGGGCAGAATTATGGTTTGAACGCTGGAGTATTGCCATCTGGCAATTATTCTTATGTTGCTAAAACTAAATTAGGGACCGATGCTCACACTTTTGCGGGTAAGTTTACAGTTAGGGCAATTCAATTAGAAGATATCAATACAACAGCTGATTTTAATTTATTGAGAACAATAGCGGCTAAAACTTCCGCCGAATCATTTGGAGATGATGAATTAAATCTTTTGGCAGATCAATTATTGCTAAATGAAAATTTCAAAAGCATAACATCTGATCAAAAAGAAACTGATGAGTTAATTGATATTAATTGGTTAATGATTCTGTTAATTCTAATTATTTCAACTGAATGGTTCTTTAGAAAGTATTTCGGAGGTTATTAAAGTAAGTTAAAACATTTAATTTACAGAAAAATGATTGTTGGAACATTTTTAAAATCTGCAATTAAATATAGCTTTTAATTTATTTCTTAGGCTCAGCTTTTGGGAGCTTCACTATTACAAAAACATCTTCATTGTCTTTTTTCATTAAGTACTTTTCTCTAGCAAATTTTTCAAGATGTGCTTGGTCAGTAGTTAAATCATTTAAGTCCTTTTGCATACGAGCTATGTCTTTTACATAATAGTCACGTTGCATTTGAAGTTCCTTAAGTTCGTTGTAATGTTGTATTTGAGTAATGAAATCATTTCTATCAAATACCAACATCCAGGTTAAGAACACTGTTAATGCGATGTAATATTTGTTTTTTAGAATAGATAAAAATCGTTTCATTTTTTTCAAAAAAAAAGGACAGATGCCCGCTTGTAAACATCTGTCCTAAATAAATTTTTCACCACAAGCGGGTTTCATGTTTTATGTTTCTAATACAAAGAAAATTATCTTAACTCGTAATTGTTAATATTTATTTTCAACATATTAACATAAAGGTACATAAAAATAATCTTTATGTCCAAATATTATTTTAAACTGTGATTTTCAAAAAAAAAGAGTGAAAGATTCTTAAATCATTTTCACTCTTTTGAATTGACAAAAAATTTTTTTGAAAATATATTTTGTTTATCGATTCAGAAATTTAAAATCTTTACCAATATAATAAGCGTTGTTTCCTAATTCTTCTTCAATACGTAAAAGTTGATTGTATTTTGCAATCCGGTCTGAACGAGAAGCTGAACCTGTTTTAATTTGTCCGCAGTTTAATGCAACTGCTAAGTCAGCAATGGTAGTATCTTCAGTCTCTCCACTTCTATGACTCATAACTGAAGTGTAATTGTTTTTATGTGCTAAATTAACTGCATCAATTGTTTCTGTGATAGTTCCAATTTGATTCACTTTTACTAAAATGGAGTTTGCAATTCCTTTTTCAATTCCAGTTTTTAATCTTTTTACATTGGTTACAAATAAATCATCGCCTACAATTTGAGTAGTTTTTCCAATGCTATTTGTTAACGCTAACCAACCATTCCAATCGTCTTCAGCCAATCCGTCTTCAATAGAAATGATAGGATATTTCTTACACCAATCAGTCCAATAATTCACCATTTCTGCTGATGTTAATTTCTCACCACTTGATTTATGGAAATGATAAACTCCTTCTGATGCATTATATAATTCTGAAGCAGCTGCATCCATAGCGATATATACATCTTCACCTGGACGATAGCCTGCTACTTCAATAGCTTGCAAAACCAATTCAATAGCTTCTACATTTGAACCTAAATTAGGAGCAAATCCACCTTCATCACCAACATTGGTTGAGTATCCTTTTTTCTTTAATACCGCTTTTAAATGATGAAAAATTTCAGTGCCCATTCTTAATCCTTCAGAAAAACTTTTCGCACCAATAGGCATCACCATGAATTCTTGAAAATCAATTTTATTATCAGCGTGTGCACCACCATTCAAAATATTCATCATTGGAATGGGTAAAGTATTTGCATTTACACCACCTATGTATCGATATAATGGTTGACGAGATTCTTGTGCTGCGGCTTTAGCAACGGCCATTGAAACACCTAAAATAGCATTGGCTCCTAGGTTTCCTTTGTTTTCGGAACCATCAATAGAAATCATTAATTTATCAATACTGTTTTGTTCAAATACATCAATACCTTGCAATTCAGGAGCAATTTTTTCATTGACATTCTTTACTGCATTCAATACACCTTTACCTAAATAAGCATTCTTGTCATTATCTCTTAACTCAACAGCTTCATGAGTTCCAGTTGATGCACCTGAAGGTACAGCAGCTCTACCCATTAAACCATTTTCAGTTAACACTTCTACTTCAACAGTAGGGTTACCTCTAGAGTCAAGAATTTGTCTTGCTTTTACGTCGATGATAATACTCATACTTTACTTTTTTGATTGGATTAGTTTAACATACTTACAAAGTCATCAAATAAATATCTCGAATCATGTGGTCCAGGCGATGACTCTGGATGATATTGAACAGAGAACGCTTTTTTACCCTTTACTCGTATGCCCTCTATTGATTGATCATTTAAATTGATATGAGTAATTTCTACTAATTCTGATTTTCGAACGTCATCAGCAATGACACCAAAACCATGATTTTGTGAAGTTACTTCGCAATGATTGATGATAATATTTTTAACGGGATGATTCAACCCTCTGTGTCCATTAAACATTTTATGAGTACGAATTCCATTTGCTTGAGCTAATAATTGATGGCCTAAGCAAATGCCAAATAAGGGTTGGTCAGCTGCTAATATTTCTTTTACCGTTTCAATGGCATAAGGCATGGCGGCTGGATCACCTGGACCGTTTGAAATAAAATAACCATCAGGATTCCACTCTTTCATTTGTGAAAAAGTTGTTTTCGCAGGAAATACTTTTACATATACATCTCGATCAGAAAAACATCTCAATATATTTTTCTTAACACCCAAATCTAATACTGCCACTTTTTTCTTGGCACTTTCATTTCCAAAAAAATATGGAGTATCAGTACTTACAATTGAAGAAAGTTCTAAGCCTTCCATTGATGGAATGGCGTTCAACTTTTCAGTTAGCGTTTCAATAGAAAAATCTTCCGAAGAAATAATGGCATTCATTGCACCTTTATCTCTTATATGTCTAACTAATTGTCGAGTATCAATATCTGAAATCCCAACAATATTTGCATCAGAAAAATAATCTTGTATAGAATGTTGCGCTTTTTTTCTTGAAAAGCCAACATTAAAATTTTTACAAACTAAACCAGCAATTTTTATTGAATCAGATTCTACTTCTGCATCACTGATACCATAATTTCCAATGTGCGCATTGGTGGTTACCATAATTTGCCCGAAGTAGGAAGGATCAGTAAATATCTCTTGATATCCTGTCATACCTGTATTGAAACAAATTTCACCTGTTGTGGTGCCGATTTTGCCGGCTGCTTTGCCCTTAAATATTGTGCCATCGGCTAATAAGAGAATTGCTGGAATTGTAACTATTTCTGCCATTTTATTAATTTTCAGGTATAAAAAAAGCCTTGTAGAAACTACAAAGCCTATTCTCCATAAATGATTGCTTTTGGATCGACAAAGATCGGTTCTAAAGCAAATTTATTCTGGAGCATTTTCATCGATTGCAAAGGTAGTAATTTTCAGATATTCTTGCTCTTTTTTTGAAAGAAGGATTTAAAAGTGGACTTTTACATTTAAATAAGTTAAAGCAATGGGTTTTATTTATTAAAATGCAGCCCAAATGCTCCTAAAATAATTCATCATGTCGGTTCACAAAGAAATAAAAAGAATTACAACTCATGTGCTTCAAGCCATGAAAGTGGAGAATGAAAAAATTGCCATGTTAACGGCATACGATTATTCTACAGCCTTAATTTTAGATGAAGCTGGAATCGATATTTTATTAGTTGGTGACTCTGCATCAAACGTAATGGCTGGGCATGAAACAACATTGCCGATTACTTTAGATCAAATGATTTATCATGCCTCTTCTGTAGTTCGTGCTGTTACTCGTGCTTTAGTAGTGGTTGATTTACCTTTTGGATCATACCAAGGAAATTCTAAAGAGGCTTTACAATCTTCAATCAGAATAATGAAAGAATCAGGTGGACATGCAGTGAAATTGGAAGGTGGCAGAGAAGTGCGTGAATCAATTGAAAGAATTATTTCTGCTGGTGTACCTGTTATGGGACATCTTGGTTTAACTCCTCAATCAATCTATAAGTTTGGAACGTATAATGTACGTGCAAAAGAAAAAGCAGAAGCAGAAAAATTAATAGAAGATGCCAAAATATTACAAGAAGCAGGTTGTTTCGCTTTGGTATTAGAAAAGATTCCTGCTGAATTAGCTAAGCAAGTAACTGCTGAATTAAAAATCCCTGTAATAGGCATTGGTGCTGGACCTCACGTTGATGGACAAGTATTAGTAGTGAATGATTTATTAGGGTTAACTAAAGGATTTAAACCTAGATTTTTACGTCAGTATTTAAACTTGTATGAAGAAATTAATATTGCAGTAAAGTCTTATATTTCTGATGTTAAATCAACTGACTTCCCGAATGAAAAGGAGCAGTATTAAATTCATTTTTCTAAATAGCAATGAAAATAATTTTTGAAGACAATCACCTCATTGCTATTAATAAGGAATGTGGTGTATTGGTGCAAGGTGATAAAACTGGCGATACTCCATTGTCTGATTTAGTGAAAGCGTATATCAAAATTCATTATAATAAACCAGGTGATGTTTTTATTGGTGTCATACATAGAATAGACAGACCAGTAAGTGGAATGGTCCTAATGGCTCGCACAAGTAAAGCACTTGAGCGCATGAATGAACAGTTCAAAAACAGAGAAGTTGAAAAAACTTATTTAGCAATTGTTAGAAATAAACCTCCTTTTATAAAAGGTAATTTGGTTCATTGGTTAATCAAAAATCCAGAAACAAATATTACAAAAGCATATGATTCGGAGATGTTAAATGGTATGCGTTCTGAATTAAATTATGAATTGATAGGAGAGTTGGATGGCTTTTATTTATTGAAAGTAAATCCAATAACTGGAAGGCCTCATCAAATACGAGTACAACTTGCTACCATGAATTGTCCTATTGTTGGAGATAATAAATATGGATATCCTAGGGGAAATAGGGATAAGAGTATTTGTTTACATGCTTATAAAATTGAGTTCAATCATCCAGTAAAAAAGGAACCAATGAAACTGAAAGCTGATTTGCCTGATGATACTTTTTGGCAGAAATTCAAAGTCTTACTTTCTTAAATAAAAAAGGAGAACTATGTTTTGGTAGTTCTCCTTTTTCTTTATTGCAATAAATTATTCTTTAATTATTTTTTGGATGTAGGTATTGTCACCAGCACTTACTTTAATTAAGTAAATTCCATTTGCTAAATCAACTAAATTTAAATTGATATTGTTCAATTGGTTGATGTTATTACTAATCACTTTTCTTCCATTGTAATCATAAACTTCTATTTGTTTTATCAAATCGTTTGGATTATTCAATGTAATGGAAACAGTTGTATTTGCTGGATTTGGGTAAATTTTTAAATGTTCGATATGATTGGAATAAATTCCTGTAACCGGACAATCAGTACTATCAATGTCAAACATTACTGGCAAAGAAGTTCCATTGCAATGAAAAACATCTTTATAAATAAATTGACTGATGAATGCAACTGTGCTATCCATCCATTGTTTCTGAGCAACAGAAGAGCCAGCATATGGTACATGGTCTTGCCCACAATAAGTATAAAAACGATTCATCCAACCTTTGTTATTTAAATGCTCTCTGATGCTTGCGCTACCATCAACTGTTAATAATGGAATGGAACCTAACAATTTAATAATGGCACTTCCATAAGGAACTGTATTGTCAAATGTTCCATGCATACTCATGATAGCAATATTTGAATCTTTATTTTGTATCCAAGCGGTATCCCCAATGGCTCCACATAGATTAATTACTGCATTAACTTTTGAACTATTTGTTAAATTGTTAGTGGTTCCATGAAAATTACCTAATCCAGTGCCGTTAGGAGCAACATAAGCTGAGGTGTCCATACCAGGTAAAATTTCTTGCGGCTCATCTAAAAAAGCTACATGCAATGCAGTGAAAGCACCTGCTGAAGATCCACCATAAATAATCATATTGGTATCAATTTTATATTCACTTGCTTTTGATCTAACATGACGAACTGCTGCTCTTCCATCTTGCATTGCTCTCCAAACAGCGCGTGTTGCACTAGTTGCATCAAATGATTCGAAACCCAAACGGTAATCTTGAGATACGGTTACGTAGCCACGTTTAGCAAATTCTCTACATAAAGAAACCACATCGCCATCTAGTTTAGAGCCAAATAAAAAGGAACCTCCATGTGTAAAAAATATTACAGGTCTAGTTGTTAAAGTATCTCCTTTGGGCAAATAAATATCATATAATAAATTGGCTGGGGTTGAAGAGCTGGCAGTTACATTTGCACCATATTTCACATTTACTATTGAATCATATTCAAACATTTTAGTGATATAACGATTGCCGCCAACACATTGGGCAGTTACGTTGCTTATAGAGATTATAAAAATCAGTAATGCGTATAGTTTTTTCATTTTATATTTTTTGGTAAGATAAATTTATCAATTTAATTTTAATACCAGCAAATCATGTATGTCAATTTAGATTAAAAATTGTATCAAGAAGGGTAAATAAAAAAGGCCCCTAGTTATAAACCAAGAGCCTTTCAGAAAAATATTTGGATTTTTATTTACCTAATTTTGCTTTTAAATTCTCATCAATTGCTGATAAGAACTCTTCCGTATATAGATAATGCTCTCCATGATTCACTTTGTTTCCATGAATACATACTGCTAAATCTTTAGTCATTTTACCTGATTCAACTGTTTCAATACAAACTTGTTCTAATGCTGTACAGAAATCTATTAACTCTTGGTTATTATCTAATTTTCCTCTGAAAGCTAAACCTCTAGTCCATGCAAAAATTGATGCAATAGGATTGGTAGAAGTAGGTTTTCCATTTTGGTGATCACGGTAATGACGAGTTACAGTTCCATGCGCTGCTTCTGCTTCCATAGTTTTCCCATCTGGAGTAACCAATACAGAAGTCATCAAACCTAAGGAACCAAATCCTTGTGCAACGGTATCTGATTGCACATCGCCATCATAGTTTTTACAAGCCCAAACAAAATTTCCATTCCATTTTAAAGCTGATGCAACCATGTCATCAATTAAACGATGCTCATAAGTTATGCCAATAGAATCCATTTTTGTTTTGAATTCAGTTTGGTAAATGGTTTCGAAAATATCTTTAAATCGGCCATCATATTTTTTTAGAATTGTATTTTTTGTTGATAAATATAAAGGCCATTTTTTCATGATAGCTTGGTTGAAACAAGCTCTGGCAAATCCTTGTATAGAGTCATCAGTATTATACATTGATAATGCCACACCATCTCCTTTGAATTGATAAACTTCATGTTCGATCACAGTTCCATCTTCGCCTTCAAATTTAATTGTTAATTTTCCTTTGCCTTTAGTAACGAAATCCGTTGCACGGTATTGATCTCCAAATGCATGACGACCAATACAAATAGGGGCAGTCCAATTGGGTACCAAACGAGGAATGTTTTTCATAACAATGGGCTCACGAAACACAGTACCATCTAAAATATTTCTAATGGTTCCATTAGGTGATTTCCACATTTGTTTTAATTGGAATTCTTTAACGCGATCCTCATCTGGTGTAATAGTAGCGCACTTTATTCCAACATTATATTTTTTTATAGCCTCAGCTGAATCGATAGTCACTTGGTCATTAGTTGCATCGCGATGCTCCATGCCTAAGTCGAAATATTTAATATCTAATTCTAAATAAGGGTTGATTAATTTATTCTTGATAAATTCCCAGATGATGCGTGTCATCTCATCTCCATCCAGCTCTACAACAGGATTCGCAACTTTAATTTTTGACATATTTGTTTGAATGAAGTGCGAAATTACGAAAAACTTGACAAAAATAGTGATGAATTTTAGACAAAAAAAAGTGGTAAATTTTGAGTTTTGAATTTTGAATGTGTCCGTGCTGAATGGAAGAGTTGTTTTTTGAATTAACAATGCTGGTTTCTAGGTGTGATTTTAATTCAAAATTTCACATTTTTTTAATTGGCATTCAAAATTCAACACTTAAAATTCATAATTTTTATTGGGATTTGGAAGTTGGAAATTGGATCAGATTTATTCTAAATTTTAATATATCTCAATTTAGTTTGATGCTAAGTTAGTGCTAGTTGAATGAAACATTCAAAATTTAGCACTTAAAATTCATAATTATTATTGGAAGTTGGAAGCTGGATATTGGATTAGATTTATTCTAGATTTTAATAAATCTCAATTTAGTTTGATGCTAAGTTAGTGCTAGTTGCAGGAAAACATTCAAAATTCAACACTTAAAATTCATAATTATTTTTAATACTCTGAGTCCAGTCCTAACTTATCTTTTAGGCTTAGCATCAACGGGTTTTTTTCTGCCATGGCTTTGAATTTTTCAGAAGTGGTATAAGGTCGGTTCGAGCTTAGGTCTTGGTCAATTTGAATATCAAAATCAATGCTAAAGTTATTAAGTGCTTTTCTAATGATATCATTGATTGCACCGCGTTCTGAATTAAATAATTCCGCCTGCATTTTATTACTTACTCTGATTTCATATTTAAATTCAGAAATTGGAGTAGGCGAAAGGCTTAATAACAGCGCGTTTAAAGAGATTAGATTTTTTTCAGATAAGATGCTTACACATCTCTTCCATTCATTTTGAAATTGAGCATCATCAAAAGCATCTGTTGGGAGTATTAGTTCTTCTTTTTTGGCAGCTTCAATAGGTCTAAAATTTCCTGACTGAACTTCATTAATTGAAGGTAGTTTGAAACCACTTTTGCTCATCATTTTTCCTGAAGCAACTTTGGCTACAGTGTTTGTGGTTGTTGATGTTTCAGTAATAGTTATTTCAGGGCTTTTAGTTGAAGGTTTTTCAATACTTTCTATAATTGCTGTCTCTGCAATTTTTATTTTTTTCTCAGTTTCGTTAACTATTTTTTTTTTACCTCCGACGTTGCTGCGGGAAGTTGAGATAAGTTAATAGCCGAAAGTATATGACACATTTTCATCAATGTTAATTCTACATGCAGTCGTTGGTTTTTGCTTGCTTTGTAATTGATATCACATTGGTTCGCTAAGTTTAATGCAGATAGTAATAAAGAGGTATTAACTTGAGCTGATTGTGCTAAATATTTTTGTTTGATTTGTTCTGTTACTTTGAGCAATTGTACTGTAGAGGCATCTTTCGAAACCAATAAATTTCTAAAGTGTTCACTTAATCCATTGATGAAATTATTACCATCAAAACCTTTATTCAAAATCTCATCGAAAGTCAAAAGAACTTCCCTCATGTTTTCATTTTGAATGGCATCAGTAATTTTAAAATAATAATCATAATCTAAAATATTTAAATTATCGATTACAGATTGGTATGTTAAATGATGGCCAGCGAAAGAAACAATTTGGTCGAAGATAGAAAGCGCATCACGCAAAGCGCCATCTGCCTTTTGAGCTATGATGTGCAAGGCTTCTTCTTCTGCATTAATATTTTCATTTTTAGCAATGTACGCTAAGTGTGTAGCGATATCTTCTACTTGAATTCGGTTGAAATCAAAAATCTGACAACGAGATAAAATTGTTGGAATGATTTTATGTTTTTCAGTAGTTGCTAAAATAAAAATTGCATAAGGAGGAGGTTCTTCTAATGTTTTCAAAAATGCATTGAATGCACTGGTTGAAAGCATATGAACCTCATCTATGATATATATTTTATATCGACCAGATGGAGGAGCGAATCTTACTTGTTCAACTAAACTTCTTATATCATCTACTGAGTTATTAGAAGCTGCGTCTAACTCATGCACATTCATTGAATTTCCATTTTTAAAGGAAATGCAAGATTCGCAGGTATCACATGCTTCCATATCGGAAGTTGGAGTTAAACAATTGATGGTTTTTGCTAAAATTCGGGCACAAGTGGTTTTTCCAACACCTCTTGGTCCGCAGAATAAAAAGGCCTGTGCCAAATGATTGTTTTTGATGGCATTTTTTAGCGTATTGGTAATATGTCCTTGTCCAACAACCGTGTCAAAGGTAGCTGGGCGGTATTTTCTAGCCGAAACAATAAAATTATCCATCGCCGCTAAATTAGAAAAAAAAATGGATTTTGAATTTGAAAACAAAAGTTGTATTCAAAAAAACATGCTTATTTTTTGATAGAAAATACCAGTATTTTACTTAGCCAATTGATTTCAAGCATTTAAGCTTTTTCAATTATCCTATTAGCTTGTTGGATGTGTCTTTCAATATGGTAAACTACAAAGCGAAATGTATCTCCAAGCCTTAGGGTTAGGTATTTAGATAAAGTAATAGCTGTTTTAATTTGAGTCAAGTCCATTTCTTGTGATTGTAGAAGCAGTTGTTTCAATCTTTCTTGTTGTTTGAGAAATCGATCCAAAGTAGTGATGTTCAATTTTGAATGATTGGGGTTTTTGCTTTTGAAAGTTTTCATTTTGTTGATTTTGCCATTTTTACCTCGCATAAGGTTGGCAAAATAATTACCAATTACGCCACTATTGAATATGGTTGCAGAAGCACTTGGTTTATTTTTAAGCAACTGTTTTTCTATTTCTGGCAGATAAAATTCTCCATACAAATTCAAATGTTCAACACATTCTAAAATGCTCCAAGTTTGCTCATCTTTTTTAAAATTGAGCTGAGCATTGTTCAGTGACTTGAAAAACTGAATATGTTCATTCGTTTTTTCAGTTGATAAAAATAATTCGTTGATTAATTTTTGTCTATCGATTTGCATATCATTTGTTTTGATGCAAAAATGTAGCAATCTGAATTACGAAACATTGATTGAAATCAAGAATTTCGAATTCTGCTCAAAGTTTCTGCTTTCATTCTTAAATAAGCTGCAATGTACTTTAAAGGCACTTGTTGAAACAGGTTCGGACTTCTTTCAAGTACTCTTTTTAATCTTTCTGTTGGGGAACTAATTAATAAATCAATTTCTCTATCAATTTGTTGGGTGATTAATGTTTCTAAAAGTTGAATGTATTGTTTCAAATGTTCTTCACTTTCATTCACAAAGTTCATTAATTCTTGCTTAGAAATAAATTTCAATTTTGTTTTACGAAGTGCTTCGATATAAAACTCAGAAGGTTCAGCTTTTATGAATGATGCCAAAGAATTGATGATGGAACCTTCATAACCAAAGCGGATGGTTTGTTCTTCTAATTCTGTTAAATAGAAAACCCTAACAGCACCTGATTCAATAAAATATAAATTTCTTTCAATATCACCTTCTTTCAATAAAAACGCACCTTTTGCAAGTGTTTTGGAACTACCTTTTTGATTAATTAAAGCGAATAATTTTTCATTGAATGTAGGAATTGCAGACATGCTTTTTCTTTTAGTTATTCCTAATTTCTATTAATTATATTTTGGAATTCTGGAAATTGTTTGGTCAAAATATGCTATGCCATATCTATTTGTATTATGAATCATGATTGGTAATTTTAAATGATATTTTTCAAAAACACTACCATTAGAACTTACGTATACACTCTGTGTGTTTGATTCGTCATATAAAAAATCACCTGGAAGGAATTGATGTTTAATTTCAAAACAATCAAATTCATCTGCAGGGGTTATTATTTTTTGAGCACTTACGATTCTATTTCTTATTTGAGTAGAATTTATTTCAGTAGTCCAACCTTTATTATTAGAAAAAGGGTAGCTAAAAATTCTTTTCGGAGAACTTAAAAATGTCAATTCAGTTTCACTTGAAATAGCGTTTTCCATCCTATTCAAAATAAATCCAATAGGGTATTTCATTAATAATTCCTTTTTAATAGCTCTTGTTTTAGAAGTTGATCTCTCAAAATAAAATGCTGAAGTGTGTGCAAATGTGGAAGATAATTTTTCCGCTACATAAAGAAAATCTTCACTATTATTCAAATAGTATCCTTTATGATAAGAAGTATCATTCTGATAAGTTGTTCTAATAACAATGTGATTTTTATTGTTGATCAATGTGTCTTTTTCAATCCATACCTCAAAATTGACTTCTGATAGATACAATGTATCGGTATTATATATGGAGGTATCGTCGATTTTCATTTCAGTCTTTATTTGGAAATATTGCTTATCTCCAATTTTAAAATCAACTCTGGTAGATAAATTTAATTGCACTTGATTTTTATCTTTTTTACAAGCAAGAATTGCAACTATACAGAATAGTATTAGGGTGCTCTTTTTCATAGGTATTCAAATTTATAAAAAAACTTAATATATGGGCCTAATTTTGCTTGAAGCTGTGATTTGTATCCAGCAACTAAACTGAAAATTTGTATTATTGCAAAAAAATAACCTATGGCATTTGAGTTCCACAGTGATTGGGTAACTTATTTTAATCAGCAGTTCGAAAATTCGAAGAATTACGTGTTGCCTTTTATTCAACAGCATCAAAGCATCAATTCCAACACTAAAGTTATGGAAATTGGTTGTGGAGAAGGTGGCGTACTGAAGGCATTTACAGAAATTGGTTGTACAGTAGTAGGTGTAGATTTAAGTCCGGATAGAATTAAAATGGCTGAAGGATTTATGCAATCCGAAGTTGAAAAAGGATTAGCACGTTTCATTGCCAAAAATATTTATGATGTTGATTTTGAAAAGGATTTTGCTGCTCATTTCGATGTCATCATTTTAAAAGATTCGATTGAGCATATTCCTGAACAAGAGAAAATAATTGCTCAATTGAAAAAGTATTTGGCCAAAGGCGGTAAAATATTTTTCGGATTTCCACCTTGGTATATGCCTTTTGGAGGACATCAGCAGATTTGTAAAAACAAATTATTGAGCAAATTGCCATACTATCATTTATTGCCTGCATTTCTATATAAATCGATATTAAAAGCTGGTTCTGAATCAGAAGCAGCCATCACTGAATTATTAGAAATAAAAGATACAGGTATTTCTATTGAGCGATTTGAAAGAATTGTAAAGCAAACGGGCTATAAAATAACAGCCAAGCAGCACTATTTAATTAATCCTATCTATCGATATAAGTTTAAATTAGAACCAAGAAAGCAGTTTGGAATTATTCAGGCAATCCCATTCTTCAGAAATTTCTTAACTACTTGTGTTTATTACCTAATTGAGCCAGTAGAAGGGAAGTAGAAATCAGCATAACTTTTAATCTATTAAAATTCAAGTGTTTAGTACTTAGTTTGAGGTCTAAATTGACTAACTCTACCAATTTAAGTCCAAATCCTAATCAAAAAGGGCTAAAGATTTGAAAATCATTTGCAAATACCCCAAGAAACTCCTATGTTTGCAACCCGCAAAAAGCGGAAAATAAATCAATTAAATAATTAAAAACAAAGCAAAGTAACACAATGAGAAATTACGAAACGTTAATCGTTGTGACCCCTTTGTTATCAGATGAACAATTGAAAGAGGTAATTGCCAAATTCAAGAAAATTTTGACTGATAACGCTGCCGAAATTGTCCATGAAGACAATTGGGGTCTGAAAAAACTAGCTTATCCGATTCATAAGAAGACTACAGGCTTCTATCATTTGACGGAATTCAAAGCTACAGGCGAACTAATCAACAAATTAGAAATTGAGTACAAACGTGATGAGCGCATTATGCGTTTCTTGACCGTAGCTCTTGACAAACATGCTGCTTCATACAATGAGCGTAAGCGTAATGGTCAATTAGCACCGTTACCAAAGAAAGTTAAAGTAGAGGAGGCAAACTAATGGCAAAAGACAAAATAACCTACGTTACCGCTCCCAAAGTGGAGGATAATCGTAAAAAATACTGCCGTTTCAAGAAAAATGGTATCAAGTATATCGATTACAAGGATGCAAACTTCTTGTTAAAGTTTATTAATGATCAAGGTAAAATTTTACCTCGTCGTTTAACAGGTACTTCTTTGAAGTATCAACGTAAAGTGGCACAAGCGGTAAAACGTGCTCGTCACATTGGAATCTTACCTTACGTTGCAGATTCATTAAAATAAGGAGAAGACATGGAAGTAATTTTAAAGCAAGATGTTAAGAGCCTTGGATACAAGGACGATATCGTAAAAGTAAAAAACGGATTTGGTCGTAACTTCTTAATCCCACAAGGATTTGCAGTGATTGCTAATGAATCAAATCGTAAAATGCATGTTGAGTATTTGAAACAAACTCAATTCAAACAAGATAGAATTAAGAATGTAGCCTTAGATATTGCAGAAGGATTGAAGAGCGTAACAGTTTCAATCGGAGCAAAAGCAGGTGAGTCAGGAAAAATCTTTGGTGCAGTAAATACCATTCAATTTGCAGAAGCCTTGAAAAAATTAGGTTATGAAGTGGATCGTAAACGTATCACATTTGAAACTGATGTTAAATTCTTAGGTTCATATATCGCGAATTTAAATCTTCACAAAGAAGTTAAAATTCAAGTTCCTTTTGAAGTAGTTTCAGAATAATTCAAATCAGAATATTTAAAAGCCCCAGGTGTTTTACACTTGGGGCTTTTTGTTTAATTAATATTTTGAATGGGGGATAAATAAGCTAATGAAATATTTATTTTAGATAAGCAGGTTTTCCAACATATCGCATGGCTCTTAAAATTCTATATTGTCTGCGTTCTATATATGCATTGGGTTTGGCGGGTGTCCATTTAATTGGATTTGGTAAAACTGCTGCCAATAATGCGGCTTCTCTTTTACTTAAATCTTTTGCAGGTTTGTGATAATATTTTTTTGCAGCTTCCTCTGCACCATAAATACCATCACCCATTTCTATCTCATTCAAATATACTTCCATGATCCTTTTTTTGCTCCAAAACACTTCAATCAAAATAGTGAAATAAGCTTCTAATCCTTTTCTGAAATAAGATCGATCAGGCCATAAAAAAACATTTTTAGCAACTTGTTGTGTAATAGTTGAACCACCTTTTACTCGTTTGCTTTTTTGATTGTGCTGATAGGCTTTTTGTAATGCTTCCACATCAAAACCCCAATGTTCATTGAATCGCTGATCTTCAGATGCAATCACTGCGCGTATTAAATAAGGAGAGATTTGATCAATTGAAACCCAATCTTTTTTTAAACGGACAGGTTCAGCATCAATTTTTTGTTCAACCACCCTTTGCAACATGAGAATTGTAAAAGGTGGTGGAACAAAACGATAAATAATAGTTAATGCAACACTAAAAATAAAGAAGTAAAGAATAAATTTTTTAATGAATCTAAAAACCTTACCCATGCTAATGATTAGTATTTATTTAAATGTTTTAAGTGAATCAGTTCTTCTGGAGTTAAAAATCTACAACGACCTCTAGTCAAATCTTTTTTAGTTAAACCTGCATATACCACTCGATCTAAACGCTCAACAGTATATCCTAATGATTCAAAAATTCTACGGACAATTCTATTTCTTCCAATATGAATTTCAATACCAATATGTTTTTTAGATTTTCCTTCTACGTAAGATAATTCATCAACCGTTGCAACTCCATCTTCTAATTCAACACCTGATTTTACTAAATCAAAATCTGATGGACTCAAAGCTTTGTCTAATTCAACTTCATATAATTTGCGAACTTTATTTCTAGGATGTGATAAGGTATCAGCTAAATCACCATCATTCGTTAATAACAATAATCCAGTTGTATTCCTATCTAATCTTCCTACTGGATATACTCGTTCATTAGTAGTACTTTTTACCAATTCCATTACCGTTCTACGTTCCATTGGATCTTCCATGGTCGTTATGTAATCTTTTGGTTTATTCAATAGTACATAAACTAATTTTTCGCGCTTTAATAGTTTTCCATTGAAAGTAATCGCATCTGTAGGTTGTACTTTATAACCCAATTCTTTTACCACAGCACCATTCACAGTCACCATCCCATTCTCAATTAATTCATCTGCTTTTCTTCTTGAACAAACACCTGAATTTGCGATATATCTGTTCAATCTAATTAATCCATCATCAGCAAAAGTTTTCTCTCTCTTCTTCGGACTAGTAGGTATAATCGCTTTCTTCAAAGCTTTGCGTTCATAAGGCATGTCGCCAAATTCTTCTTTTAATTTTTTAGGTCTTTTCGGACGAGCAGGTGATAAATCATCTTCTGCTTTATCAGCTTTGACAACCTGAACATGTTCCTTTTCATCATATGTTTCCCATCCACTGAATTCTATTTTTTCATAAATTTCATTTGGCTCATCAGTATTGATGGTGCCGTGAGCAGCTCGTTCCGCACGTTTTTGATTATAGGTACTTGATTTTTCTGGTTTAGTTTCTTCTGCTTTCTCTGCACGTCGAGTAGTGTCACCTGCAGTTCTACTTATTCTATCTGTAGATCTTGGTTTTTCACCTCTTGATTTATATTCTGAATAAGATCCTTCTCTTTTTGGTTTTCTATCACCACTTGATTTTTCTTCTCTTTCTTTAGAAGTATCATCTCCAAATGATTTTTTTTCTGCTCGATCAGATGAATAAGGCTTTGCACTTCTTCTTGTATCTGGTCGTTCAGAATCTCTTTTACCTCTGAAAGGTCTATCTGTAAATGGTTTTGGATTTAAATCTCTATTTCCTTGAGCTTCTGTAATTGAATCTCCAGATTCTTCTCTTCGTGAATTAAATGGTTTAGCTTCAAATGGTTTTTTATCTCTTCTATCAGTTGAATAAGGTCTTGAACCGCGCTCCGAATCGCCTCTTCCTTCTTCTCTTCTTGGTTTATAAGGCTTATCTCCATATGGTTTTTTATCTGCTCTATCTGAAGAATAAGGTTTTGGTGCACGTGCAGCATAACCATCTTCTCTTTTTGCTCTATAAGGTTTATCGCCAAATGGTTTTTTGTCTCGGCTGTCTGAAGAATATGGTTTTGAACCTCTTTCAGAATCCCCTCTGCTTTTAAATGTTTTATCAGCATAAGGTTTTCTCTCACGACGTTCTCCATCTCCTCTGCTTTCAGTAGTTTTACGATCTTTCTTGAAAATATCGAAATTTCCTTTACTTGAAGCTCCTTTACTTGGTTCTTTGTAATCGGAAGTAGAACGTACTTTAAATGGTTTCCCTGCACGTTCATTTGACCTTGCAGATTTTGGTTTTGAATCTGATTCTTTTCTTTTGCGAGGTCTTTTGTCGTCATCACGACGAGGTTTTGTTGATTTATCCATTCTGCAAAAATACGTTCATTTCAGGCTAAAATGTTAAAATGTTAGAAATTTTATCAAATAAAAAGTGTTTTGAAAATGATTGCCTCTCCTTATCATAGGCTATGATTTTGAACCAATTGTGTGGAAAAATGT
The DNA here is from genome assembly GCA_965279595.1 of Sphingobacteriaceae bacterium. Classification (GTDB taxonomy): domain Bacteria; phylum Bacteroidota; class Bacteroidia; order Sphingobacteriales; family Sphingobacteriaceae; genus CAIKLP01. The sequence continues at coordinate 265,074 of OZ257246.1, read as the reverse complement.
CTACAACCCACTGGCCACATTGGCTAAAACCCTATAAATTAAGCTCCTAATTGCGTACCTTTGCCTTTGAATTAAAAATTGGAAGGGGATTAAACCTGACTTGTCAGGAATAAGGAAAGGATTAATATGAAAATTACAAAACAACAAGTTAAATACATTTATAGCTCTATGCTAATTTTGTTTTTAACTGTCATTTATCAATTGTTTGTTTTTGGTACTCGCATAGATGACGAAAAAAACAAACAAGATTTCAGAGAAAAGTATCAAATCTATTCAATTGATTTGCCTAACAATCTTAACTTCTCTGGTGAACAAGTTCCATTAAACGATTTTGAAGTTTATGAGCGAATGGACCGCGAGCTATTGGTGAATACCTATTGGCAAACTCAGACTATTTTAGTTCATAAGCGCGCAAATAGATGGTTCCCTGTGATCATTCCAATTCTTAAAAGAAATGGAATTCCTGAAGATTTTAAATACATACCTGTTATTGAAACTGGTTTTATGAATTTAACTTCTCCAGCCGGTGCTGTTGGTTTTTGGCAGTTGATGGAAGGTACTGGCAAGGAACTTGGTTTAGAAATTAATGAGCAAGTTGATGAAAGGTATCATGTAGAGAAATCAACTCAAGCAGCTTGTGATTATTTTAAGAAACTATATAAAGAGTTTGGAAGTTGGACCTTAGTTGCGGCTGCTTATAACATGGGCCTAACTGGAATGAAAACCCAATTGTCTAGACAAGGTTCTAATAATTATTATGATTTAGTGCTTAACCAAGAAACATCAAGGTATGTGTTTAGAGTTTTGGCTATGAAAGAAATCATGGAACATCCTGCTGATTATGGTTACCGCTTGCGTAAAAAAGATTTATATCCACAAATTCCAACCTATACTTTAAAATTAGATTCAACAGTAACTGATTTTGCAAAGTTTGCAACTCAATTGAAAGTGAATTATAAAATTTTAAAAACATTTAACCCTTGGTTGCGAGAAGCATTTTTGGAAAACAAATCTCAGAAAACCTATTATATACAATTACCGAAAGATGGGTTTTTAGATAAGGCACCTTTCGAAGGAAATTAAGTATATCTTACAACAAAATAGAACCGAGAATCCAAAACTGATTCTCGGTTTTTTTGTTTATTTTCGTGACCATTTCTATGAAGAAAAAACAAACTGAATCTACTGGAATTAAAGAGATTGAAGTATACGGAGCACGTGTTCATAATCTTAAAAATATTGATATTAAATTTCCCCGAAATCAATTGGTAGTAATTACTGGTTTAAGTGGAAGTGGTAAATCTTCTTTGGCTTTTGATACTATTTATGCAGAAGGTCAGCGACGATACATGGAAACTTTCAGTGCTTACTCGCGCCAATTTTTAGGTGGATTAGAAAGACCTGATGTTGATAAAATTGATGGACTGAGTCCGGTGATTGCCATTGAACAAAAAACCACAAGCAAAAATCCAAGATCAACTGTTGGTACTATAACGGAAATTTATGATTTCTTGAGATTGCTTTATGCGCGAACAGCAGATGCCTATTCATACAATACAGGCGAACTCATGATTAAAATGAGTGAAGATCAAATCATCGATACACTTATTCAAAATTATGAAAATAAAACCATCACTGTTTTAGCTCCAATTGTAAAAGGAAGAAAAGGACATTACCGCGAATTGTTTGAGCAAGTAAGAAAACAAGGATTTGTAAAAGTTCGCATTGATAATGAAATCAAAGAGATTGAAGAAAAAATGCAAGTGGATCGTTATAAGATTCATGATATAGAAATTGTTATTGATAGAATTGTAGTTCGTGCATCTGATCGTCAACGCATTACTGATGCTGTTAAATCAGCAATGAAGCAGGCGAAAGGAATTATTAAAGTGTTGGATAATGAAACAGAACAAGTAAGTCACTTTAGTAAGTTTTTAATGTGTCCAACTACAGGTTTGTCTTATGATGAACCACAACCAAATTCTTTTTCTTTTAATTCCCCATATGGTGCATGTGAAAATTGTGATGGACTCGGTTATGTTTTTGAAGTAGATGAAAAATTATTAATTCCAGATAGGAAAGTAAGTGTTGCAAATGGAGGTATAGTTGCACTAGGTGAGTATAGAGATGTTTGGACTTTCCAAGTTTTGAAATCAGTTGTGAAAAAATTTGGTTTTACTTTACAGTCACCAATTGAAAAACTTTCTAAAGAAACCATGCATGCAATCTTGTATGGCTTAGAAGAGCCCATAGCAGTGAGTGTTCCTTATTCAACAACCATTAGCAATTTCAATATTACTTTTCAAGGAATTATTAAAATGTTAGATCAGCAAAATGAAAAACGCGCTGATGACATTGATAATAATTTAGATGAATATGTGCAGAAAGTAGTCTGCCCGGTTTGTGAAGGTGCTAGATTAAAAAAAGAATCTTTGCATTTTAAAATCGATAAAAAAAACATTTATGAATTGGCAAGCATGGACTTGTCAAGTTTATTTAATTGGTTTGAAAAATTAGAATCACGTTTATCAGAAAGACAGAACAGTATTGCTTCAGAAATTCTAAAAGAAATAAGAGCACGGATTGGTTTTTTATTAGATGTGGGTTTAAATTATTTGAACTTAGATAGAGTTTCAAAATCACTTTCAGGTGGAGAAGCTCAGCGTATTAGATTAGCTACACAAATAGGTTCTCAATTAGTGAATGTACTTTACATTTTAGATGAACCATCCATTGGATTACATCAAAGAGATAATGAAAAATTAATTTCTGCTTTAAAAAATTTAAGAGATTTAGGCAATTCCGTTTTGGTAGTTGAGCATGATAAAGAAATGATCATGGAAGCGGATTATGTAATTGATATTGGTCCGGCTGCTGGTGTTCATGGTGGACACGTGGTTGCACAAGGAACTCCAAAAGAATTGATGAAGGCCAATACCATTACCACTCAATACATCAATGGTAAGCGCTCAATTGAAACACCTAAAACAAGAAGAAAAGGAACTGGACAAACTATCAAATTAGAAAAGGCAAGTGGAAATAATTTGAAAGATGTATCAATTGAAATACCCTTGGGAAAATTTGTTTGTATAACTGGTGTTTCAGGAAGTGGTAAATCAACATTGATTAATGAAACTTTATATCCAATTTTAAATCAATATGTATATGGTTCAAAGAAAAAGCCATTACCATTTAAAAAAATTGTTGGATTAGAAAATATTGATAAAGTAATAGAGATTGATCAAACACCTATTGGCAGAACTCCAAGATCCAATCCAGCAACTTATACAGGAGTATTTTCAGATATCAGAAATTTATATGTTCAATTACCTGAAGCAAAAATAAGAGGGTATAAACCTGGACGTTTTTCATTCAATGTTAAAGGTGGTCGTTGCGAAACTTGTGAAGGAGCAGGGATGAAATTAATTGAAATGAATTTCTTACCTGATGTGCAAGTTGAATGTGAAACATGTAATGGTAAAAGATATAATAGAGAAACTTTAGAAGTAAGGTATAAAGGAAAATCAATTGCAGATGTTTTGAATATGAGTATTGAAGAAGCGGTTCCGTTTTTTGAAAACATGCCTCATATTCTAAGAAAAATTAAAACCATTCAAGAAGTTGGTTTAGGATATATTACTATTGGTCAATCTTCTGTAACCCTATCAGGTGGTGAAGCACAGCGTGTGAAGTTAGCGACTGAACTTTCAAAAAGAGATACTGGGAAAACCATTTATATTTTAGATGAGCCCACAACAGGTTTGCATTTTGAAGATATCCGAATTCTTTTAAATGTGTTGAATGAATTGGTTGAAAAAGGAAATACTGTTTTAGTTATTGAGCATAATTTGGATGTAATAAAAGTTGCAGATTATGTTATTGATATGGGTCCTGAAGGAGGAGCTGGTGGAGGCAAAGTTATTTTTGAAGGAACACCAGAAGAATTAATCAAAGACAAGAAAAGTTTTACGGGGATATTTTTAAAAAAGGAAATGGAAATAAAATTTTAAATTTTAAATTTTGAATTTTGAATGTGATGTCACTGCAAAATTCAAAATTCGCACATTGAAATATTTAATTAATATTGAATTGTTTTTTTATCACACTCAATTAATATAAATATATTTTTGTGAATTAGTATTCAAGAATTAGATACTTACTTTGAATTTAAAATTTAAAATTCAAAATTTAAAATTGGTTTTAAATTTTCCCCATCAAGTACATCTGATCCATACTAGGATTGATGCTACCACCTTTAGGTTCAAGCGTTACAGCGAATGCTTGTGCATTTCCAACTGTTTTCATTTCAATCATTGCGTTAGATGAATCAGCAACGGAGAAGGTTCCTAAGTCGACAGGTTTGCCATCAACAATAGCCCATAATTGATAATCATGTTGTTTGTCTGCAAGAGGCAATTGCATTTTGTCAATCATTACTTTATTGTCTGATTTATTCCAATGTATCACTGCAGTTGAAGTAGGAGAAAGAGGCATGCCATTTAATTTCAATTTTACAAAATCAGGGCTTCTCAGCATTTCTAATTCTTGGTCCACAACTTTGTATGAAGTTTCTAAAGAGGCAATTTGCAAAGTAGATTGTTTGAATTCTTCTTTTACGTTTGCTAATTCTTGTTTAGTTGTATTCCAATTTTTCCATACTAAGAATAAGCCTATATTACTTGCAATTAGTAAAGCTATACTCGCAGCTAATGCATAGTTGAATGATCTCGAAGGTTTGTTAATTGATATTACTTTTTCTTCTTCGATTGCTTCAATAGAATTTGTTGTTTCTTTCTTTTCAGCTATACGTTCAAATGGTTTTACTGTTGAAGACATTGAACTTAATTTCACTGCATTCAATAAACTATCTTTTAAATCCGCTCTTGGACCAGTGTGTAAGTTTTCATGAAATTGGAATAATGCATTTTCAATTTCATCTAATTCTTTTTTTACTTCTGGATAATTCTCAGCCATACGTTCCACCTCGCGCATTTCCTGCTCGGTCAATGCACCTGAAGTGTAAAGCTCCAATACGCCAGATTCTATATATGCTTGAATGTTCACCTTAGTTAAAATGTTTTCTTAATTCTATAATTGCAGCCCTAAGTCGTGTTTTCACTGTTCCTAAAGGCATATTTAAATGTTCCGATACTTCTGCATGCGTATAACCATTAAAATAAACCAATTCGATCAGTTGTTTTTGTTCAGGTTTTAACTTTTGCACAAAGCCTTTTAAACCTATTATATCTGGGTTTAAGGTATTGCTACCTTGGCTTTCAATCACAGTTACGTGATTTTCTATATCTTGGTTTTTCGCATTGTTCTTAAAATCTTTTGATCTTAATTTATCAATAGAAAGATTCCTTGCAATATTAATGAACCAAGTATACAATCGTCCTTTGCTAGAATCAAACATATTGAATGAATTCCAGATTTTGATGAATGTTTCTTGCAAAATATCTTCTGCCAATTCATCATTCTGCACCACTTGGTAAATTACGTTATAAATAGCTTTTGAATAATAATCATATAAATACTCCAAACCCGAAGTATCTTTTATTTTTAAAAGATAAATTAACTCTTCTTCAGAAATGCGATTCGTTATTTTCGGTGACAATGGTTATTGTTAAAATTCAAATAAATGTTTTTCTGCATGATAGGAAGAACGCACCATTGGTCCGCTTTCTACAACTCTAAATCCTTTGCTCATTCCAATTTCTTTATACTTGGCAAATTGATCAGGATGAATATATTCAATTACATCATGATGTTTACGTGTAGGCTGTAAATATTGACCTAAGGTAAGAATATGAACGCCATTCGCAACTAAATCATCCATGGCTTCATAAACCTCATCAACTGTTTCCCCTAAACCAAGCATGATGCCTGATTTAGTTCTTAGTCCAGCTTCACTGATTTTTTTTAGACATTCTAAACTTCTATCATACTTAGCTTGTATTCTTACTTGTTTAGTTAATCTTCTAACAGTTTCTAAATTATGAGATACCACTTCAGGTTTAACTGCTAAAACTCTTTCTAAGTTTTCCCAATCTCCTTTGAAATCTGGCAATAAAGTTTCTAAAGTTGTTTCTGGTGATTTTGCTCTGATAGCTAAAATGGTTTCTGCCCAAATAGTTGAGCCACCGTCTTTTAAATCATCACGATCAACTGAGGTGATTACACAATGTTTTACACTCATCAGTTGTACTGAGGTTGCAACTCTTTCTGGTTCTTCTAAATCAACAGCTAACGGCCTGCCAGTTGCAACAGCACAAAAAGAACATGAGCGAGTGCAAATATTTCCTAAAATCATAAAAGTTGCAGTTCCTGCACCCCAGCATTCACCCATATTGGGGCAATTGCCGCTTTCACAAATAGTATGAAGTTTATGTTTGTCGACTAAGCTGCGCACATGGGCATATTCCTTACCAACTGGTAATTTAACACGCAACCATTCAGGCTTTCTTACTTTTGGCTCTTCAGATAAAACTGGTAATTCAATCATTTGCACAAAACTAATATTTTTTACCAAAAATTACACTTGCATATAAGGAGATATAAGCAGGTTTGTTTGTCACATTTGAAAAATTAGCCATGATGGGAATGTCTTTTCCGTAGAAATCAATCACAGCGCCAGTTTCAATCATTAATATTTTATCGTCTTTCGCACTCCAATCAAAATTAAAACCAGTTTTTACATAACCACCCAACATTGTAGAGATTTCATTCAATCCTTTATTAAAGCCTGAATAACCATAGATATTGGAAGGGTTGTGTTTGTCTTTATCAAATTTTTCTGAAACAACATCTAAATAATAGGGATTCCCGTTGTCTTTTAAAATTTCTAAATAAATAGGTTTTAAAATACCAACACTTGGGCCAGCCATAATGGTAAAGCTGATTTCAACACCATCTTTAGGGGCTTTATCAAATAATAAAAATTGAGTACCTATACCAAAGCGAAAGGGATAAAAAGCATTTTGTTTCCCATATACATATGACTTGGCATTGTCATAATAAGGGTTGATGACTTTGATTTCTTTAGGGTGTTTTATTTTTACAATCTCCGCTTCAAATTGAATTTTTTTGAAATTGTTCGTGATGATTGCATGACGAACAATTGCTCCAAAGCCTCTATTGCTAATGGTTGCACCTCCACTCCATTCTTTTTTATAAACAAAACGCGCATCTTCATTTGTTTTTACTTCAACTTGTGCCCATAGCTTATTGCTAAAGGAAAAAAGGAAAAGTAGAATGAAAAGTCGAGAAATAAGCGTTTTCATATTCAATAATACGCAAAAATTATGCAACTTTATAACGAACAAAAGCTTAAAATGTTCTGTATATGCCAACAATAGAAACTTTTTACCTTGGCGGCCTCCGTACTGAAGCCACCCATTTACAATCTGAAACACAATTAATAACTGATGCACCCTTGGATAATCATGGGAAAGGTGAATCATTTTCACCTACTGATTTATTGGCTACTTCATTAGGTAGTTGCATGCTTACAGTCATGGGCATTGCTGGAAATACACATGGTTATGAAAGCAGAATGAAAGGAACTCGATTAGAAATAAAAAAGATCATGAAATCTGATCCACGCAGAGTAGGAGAGTTAGTTGTTGAAATTTATTTTCCTTTCAAAGCCAATTTTACTGACAAAGAAAAAGCCATACTTGAAAATACAGCAAGAACTTGTCCCGTGGCACTAAGCTTACATCCAGATTTGTTACAGAGTATTAAGTTTCATTATTTGTAGGAGAGAATACTTATTATTTATTGGGAAGAATAGAATAATATGGAATTACTCGATAAAATTTATTTAAATATTTTTTGGTCTGTAAATAATAATATTAATGCAAAGAAAACAACAATATGGGTATTAAATTATTTATTATTCCCTTTATTGAGTGGGTTATTGGTAATGGTAATTAGTTGTATTTTATTTTTGATTTCCTTTAAAATCGACTTGAAAATATTAATTGGTATGGGATTAGCTATTTCTTTTTTCTTATCTGAAAAACTAATTGATATTTATTATACTAATATTAAGCAAATTGAAATAATTAATAATAATAATAAACCAGGAGTGTTAAGATATGTTGTTTTTGTTATTGTAATTTTAACATCCTTGTTTATTATGATGGCCTCATTTTTTATTACTGGAATAATAATTCATCTTTATTAAATGTCTTTGTAGTTTTCGGTAGTGTTCAGATTAGAACTTGAGTAAAAGATTAATCATTAAGTATCTGTTTCTAAATTTTAAAATAGAATTACATTTCATAAATGCGGTGAATATATTCGCCGCATTTATTTTTTCACAATGATTTAATGCAAGAATAAATGTTTTTAATACTCTTTTGTTCAATTTGCATTAGCTATGAAATGTACTTATTGTAATTCTGATAGTATCAAAATTGAAATTTATAAATACAAAATTCATTCCTAACTTAAGCATAATCTAAAATTCAGTTTCTAATTAATAAGTTAAACTCAATTACCAACCTAATTGCCAATTTAAAATTTATCATTTTTTTAATTGACATTCAAAATTCAAAATTCATAATTTCTTTCATGTTCAACATTTTTTTAATTAACATTCAAAATTTAAAATTTAAAATTCATAATTTTTCAAAGCACAAATCTCCCCAGCAAACTAATGAAAGTTAAAGTCTAAACAACATCGCAACCACCATCCTACTTTCTGATTTAACTAAGTCAGGGCGCCAGTTGGGATCTAATACGGAAGTTGCATAACCTGTTTGTGAAGTAACTCCTCCCTTCCCTGCAAAATAAGGTACGCTTGAGTTTCTATAAACATATTCAATTCTGAAAGTAATACTTTGATTGGGCATGAAGTCAAGGTTAGTTGAGCAATCCCAGCCAGAAAATTGATCGCCTGGACTTGCGCTAAAGGGAAAAGTTCCTTCAGTTTGTGTAGGGTTGTTTGGATTAGGCAAAGGACTTGCTTGCCCAGTTGGATACAAAACCAAGTAACGCCCAGGATTAGTCATCATGCCACCACCTATGGTCCAAGCAAATTTATTTTTGGCAAACCAAATTCGATTATAAAACATAGCACTTACAAAATATTGTGCAGGTCCATGTGTGCTGTCACCATCTTTAAAACCATTCACACCTCCACCTTTTTCAAAACCAATATCAGCAGTTAGGGAGAACGCCATTTTTGTAATTCCATTTGAATTTGATTTATGATAATACCTAACTAATAAACTATTATCTGAATGAAATCTTTTTCTTTTCGGAATGCCAGCTGCATCTGTACCATAATAATTATTGGTTAATAGTTTTAAATTATTGTTGGGAACCCATGTAATATTTCCACCGATACCTGGCATGGAATTAAATTTACCATAGCTCTGCCAACCATTGATAATCCAAGGTTCTATTTTTAAATGTTTGGTTGGATGTATTTGCAATCTTACACCGTTAAAAAACCAAGGGGTATTATCTGATGTAAAAGATGCTTGGTATTCCCAATTTTCTGCTTGATAAAAAGAATTTAATCCAATGTATGACATGAACAAACCAGCATCAATATTAATTCCATAAAACTTATTGATGTGATAGCCTGCATATGCTTCACTTAAATAGCGATACACATTTGCCAATTGGTATTGTCCTCTGTAAGGACTATAATCATTACGAGGAACCACTTGAGAACGAGTTCCAAACTGAGTCATCATTCTTGCTCTAGCACCCTTGTAGTAAAAGTCGCCACCAAAGTGTAATGCAGAAAGTTGTACTTCATTATTTCTGGTTAATGCTGTTGAACCGACTACGGTATTGTCATTCGGATTTTGTAAGGAATACGTGTAGTTCACATCAATAAAAATACTTGGTGTAAAATATTTAAGGTCTTTCCAAATATTCTCCGTTCGCCTATCACTTCCATTTTGCCAAGTCATGTCAATGCCTTCAAAGGGCTCTCCCTTTTGCATGTTTACAGCTACAACTTCTTTTACTGAGCTGTCAATTATTGTTGGACTAGGTTTGTTCAAGCTATCAATAATTTCCTTTTTTATTTGATTAATTAGTTCTTGCTTTTCTTGCGTAGATATTGTTTGAGCATTAGATTGAAAGCAAATAAACAGGCTTGTGATGATTAAAATTAATTTCATTTTTTTAATAATTACGGGTTAATTCAATTTGATTAATAGGTTGATAGACTAATGGTATTTGCTCTATAATTACATCGCTTTTATCTAAGCCAAATGCTTTTTCATCACGCAATCCTAAACGTTTGAGGAAGAAATAGGAATTAAGTAAAATACCTTCTTTCAATGCGAACTCATTTTCTACAGATAGGAATTTTTCGATGACAACAAATTTGAAATCTGGTTCGGAGTTGTATTTTGTTGAACCATCTGCACGAATGTGAAGGTTCAATTCTTTTTTAATTACCAATTCTTGGACTATTTTTTTAAAATATAATTCTGTTTTAGGTTGTATTCTAAATCCAACATTAATGTTAATTTTTATTACTTTATCATCAACTAATTCAGAAAGATCATAAGATAATGTATAGGGTTGCTCCGTTCTATTGATGTGTAAGAACCAATACACATCAGCTCTTTTAGGTTTTTTTGAAAATATAGAATTGATAATTTTTTCTTCTACTTCATGTCTTCTATCAGCTTTAGTAAGATAAATTAAATGGGTAGCAAATTTTGGAATTTGCTCATCATTACTAAGCTCAGTTAATTGCCCTGCATATTTTCCTAAATCCACAAATTTTGTAAATCGATTATTTATTTTTCGAGCATAATACCAAATATACATAGTCATGAAAATAAATAACTCGAAAAATAAAAACATCCACCTCTCTTTAATCTTAGCTACATTGGCAATGAAGAAAGATGTTTCAACAGTTGCAAAAAGTAATAATAATGCAATCACAAATAATTTATTCCATTTGAGTTTGTAGATTAAAAAGTAGCTAAGTAAAACGGTTGTCATCATCATAGTAATGGTTATAGAAAATCCATAAGCTGCTTCCATATGTGTTGATGATTGGAAGTACAATATCATCGCAATACAACCTACCCATAGTATATTATTTACACTAGGGATATAGATTTGTCCTTTGGTTTCAGAAGGTTGCCTAACAGCTACTCTTGGCCAAAAATTTAAATTCATGGCCTCACTTATCAAAGTATAACTTCCACTTATCAAAGCTTGAGAAGCAATGATTGTTGCTACAGTTGCAATTGCAATGCCTCCCAATAAAAACCATTGTGGCATCATTTCGAAAAATGGATTTCTTCCGTTCAATGTTGATTGACCTTGATGCATCACCCATGCTGCTTGCCCTAAATAATTTACCACCAAAGCAATTTTCACAAACACCCATGTTATGCGTATATTTTTTCTTCCGCAATGTCCTAAGTCAGAATACAGAGCTTCTGCACCTGTGGTTGCAAGGAATACTGCCCCGAGTAACCAAAATCCTTTAGGGTATTCAACTAATAATTGATAGGCATAATGTGGATTTAGTGCTTTGATTACTGAAGGGAAATGTAATATTTGAGTAAATCCAATTGTGAAAAGCATGATGAACCAAACTACCATGATTGGACCAAATACACTTCCCACTTTTTGAGTACCAAAACGTTGAAAGAAAAATAAAAGTGAAAGTATGACTACTACTATAGGTACAGTAGGAATGTGCTCAAACCCCTTGATCATTGTTAAGCCCTCAACTGCAGATGCAACAGAAATGGGCGGAGTAATAATTCCATCAGCTAAAAGAGTAGTAGCACCTAGGATTGTTGGGATAACTAAATATTTACTGTACCTACGAACCAATGCATACAAAGAAAATATCCCACCTTCACCATCATTATCTGCTTTTAAAGTGAGCCAAATATATTTTATAGTGGTCTGTAATACTAAAGTCCAAAATATGCATGATATACCACCAAATACAAGTGCTTCGTTAATGGTTCGATCAGAAATAATTGCTTTTAAAACATACAGCGGACTCGTACCAATATCTCCGTAGATAATCCCGAGAGCAACTAAAAGAGAGGCTGCAGTTACTTTTCCATTCAGTCCAGATTTTATTTTATCCATATCACAAATTTGATGGAGCAAAATTGCAATGAATGCTATCTGTAATTAATAAAAGATAGAATGATTTTTATAAAGAAAATATAAAGATTAATTTATATGAAACGATATCCTACACCACTTTCAGTAAAAATATGCTGAGGTTGATTTGGATTGCTTTCAATTTTTTTTCGTAGAGTGCCAACAAATACCCGTAAGTATTGTGTTTCAGTTTGAGAGCCAACTCCCCAAATTTCTTTTAGAATAAACTGATGTGTTAAAACCCTCCCTTCATTTTTAGCAAATAATGCTAATAAATTAAACTCTGTAGCGGTTAGTTTTAATAGTTCTTGATTTTTGTGCACAACTCTTGCAGATAAATCAATTGATAAGTCTCCACAAATAATTTTTTGCTCTGTTTGTATAGTTTGATTGCTTCGTATGGCTGAACGTATTCTAGCTAATAATTCAGCTGTTCTAAATGGTTTAGTTAAGTAGTCAGTTGCTCCATTGTCTAAAGCAGAAACAATATCTTCTTCATTATTTTGAACAGATAAAATAATGATGGATTTATTATACCAAGTTCTTAATTCTTTTAATATTTCATGACCACTTTTATCAGGTAAACCAATATCAAGTAAAATCAATTCAGGAGGATGATTGGCTGCCATTACAATTCCAGCCTTGCCTGTTTCAGCTTGCCACACTTTATAATCATTGCTTTCTAATGTTATTTCAAGCAACTTTCTAATTTGTGGTTCATCATCAATGATTAATATTTCTGCCTTACTCATTTTTTAAATTATTTATGTAAGAAGCTTCGGCAGGTATCTCAACAGTAAAAGTAACACCTGAATGAATATTATTTTCTACTTTAATCTTGCCATGATGTGCCTCAACAAACCCTTTCACTATGGATAATCCAAGCCCACTTCCGCCTGTTTTACTTTGTGGTATTCTGTAAAATTTATCAAACAAATATTTTAATTCAGATTCAGGAATTCCAATTCCATTATCTGAAATACTGATTACACAATTATCATTATGTTGAGATGCAATAATTATAATTGTGGAATTATCAGGTGTATAGTTAATAGCATTGTGCAATAAATTTTGAAGTACTTGTTCTATCAATCCTCTATCCAATTTATACAATGGTAATTTTTCGTTTGGTTCAAAGATAATAGTTTGTGTATGTGATAAAGATAGTTTTTGAATCACTGAATTGATAAGTTCATTGGTATCACACCAATCTAAATTCAGTTTTAACATTCCAGTTTCAAGTCTACTCATGTTCAATAAGTTTTCTACTTGCCTATTCAAACGAATGCTAGCAATGTCAATTTGATTCAATAGTTCATTTTGATTATTGTTTGAAATTTTGTCTTTGTTTTCTTTTAGCGTATCCACTGCACCAATAATAGTTGATATGGGTGTACGTAATTCATGTGACAGTGAATTTAGCAGGGTGTTATAGAGTTTAATGCTATTTTCTTTCTCTTCTTTATCTCTTGCTTTTGATTCTACTTTTCTGATTTTAAATGTTAAAACTGCATTTACCAAAGCTATCACAAAGTATAAGAAAAACATCAACAGATCTTCTACATTATCAATATGAAAAGTTAAAATAGGAGGGATGAAAAAGAAATTCCAAATTAGAGCGCTTAAAATAGCAGCGATTAAAACTGGTAAAATGTCAAACAGCATTGCAGCAACTGAAACAGCTAGTAGTAAAAGTAAGGCAACCGTTTTATACCCAACAATATGAGAGAAAAAAAAGCAAGCAATAGAAGTCAATAAAACCAAAGCAATACTTAGGATAAATTGATTGCCGATACTGTACTTTTTGCTATTCACAAGTAAATGGTTAAATCAGAGAGATAGCAAATTTAGATAATAAGTTATAAAGATTTTATAAAAACATCAAAGTACCTGATAATTCACATGCTTTAAGGATTATTTACATAATCAAGAAGCTATGCACTTTCATCAAACATGATTTCATCAGAGCTGCCAATTTTATAAAGGGGTTTCTCGATTGGTAGTGTGAAATAGAAAGAGGAGCCTTCGCCTTCTGTGCTTTCTACCCAAATTTCTCCACCATTTTTTTCTAAAAAACCTTTCACTAACAATAAACCAATTCCAGCTCCTTTATTTTTTTTCCTGGTTTCTGAAAGTGTTTTCATTTGTGGTGTAAAAAGTTTTTCAATAATTTCTTGTGACATCCCTATGCCAGTATCTTTCACTTGCACAATAATTTTATCTTCCATTGTTTTAGCTGAAATGTTTATTGAGCCTCCTTTTTCAGTATGTTTAATAGCATTGGATACAATGTTTTGAATTATAGATATAAGCATTTTCCCATCAGCAAATACAGAAGTGTTTTCTTCAATGGTATGATGTAAATTAATTGTATTAATTGTAGCTGTTTCCTTCAGTGTTTCAAAAACTTTATTGATATATTCTGTTAATATAATTTGTGTTGGAGAGAAAACATCAGAGGCATATTTGATTCTAGCCCATTCAACTAAATAATCTAACATATCCAATTCATCTGTAGTTGATTTATAAAGTAAGTCAAGCATTTCTTGTACAGCTTCAGGTTTCATTTGTTTGAAATTATTTTTAAGATACTTAGCTGTGCCTATTATTGCAGAAAGTGGGCTCCTTAGGTCATGTGAAAGTATAGCAAGTACACTTTCCTTATGTGTATTTAAATCTTCTAATTCTATTACATATTTTTTAATAGCATCTTCTGATTGTTTCCGATCTGTTAAGTCGCGTAAAATTTTGACATAACCTAAAAGTTCGCCATCTAAACCAGTTAATGGGAACACTAATCCATAGGCATAAAACAAACTTTTATCTTTAGCTATATGCCATCTATTATCGGTAGCCCGGCCTTCTCTTAATGCAGTTTCTATTTCCCTTCTCGGAACATCACTTTTTAAATCTTCTTCCGTAAAAATAATATTGAAAGATTCTCCAATTACTTCCTCTGTTTCATAACCAAATATTTTGGTTGAACCAGAACTCCAACTATTGATATTGAATTCTTTATCCAATGTGAAAATGGAATAGTCTTGTAAACTATCAATTATTTGACTGTAAAACTCAGCAGTAGGTATATACCTTTGCTTCAAAATCTTTGAATTCTCTTTGTTTTCCATTGGGACTGAATTGTTGTTAAAAAAAAGTGTGATGGCAATAAGTATGACGATTTGGGTGTTTCCTTTGTTTGGGCTTAGGAATCGTCAATTCAAATTTAAATAAAATTATTGGAAGAAAGTACTTGCAATAATGCAATATAAGAAGCCTTTTGATTTATACGACTTTTTATAATTTTAATTTGTGAAAAGATCAGTCAATAGGACTTTAATTGTTTTTTTTGGATTCGTTAATTCTGTATTTTTAGAGAGAAACAAATTATTAAATTAAAACCAGCATTATGTAAATTAGAGTTTATTGAGGAATAGATTCCATCAAAATTTCTAAACCTTTTCTGTCGTAATAAGTGCAGGTCATCTGACTCATATTTATTTCCCATTTTTCAATGCCAAATTCAGCGCAACTTTTTATAAAAGTTAAGAAATCAGTTTTGCCTTGTTGATGAGTCAAAAGTTCAGTTGTGAATTTTTTTTTATTAGATATAGTGGTAATTTTAACCATTTCAAATTTTGCAGGTGCTTCTATTTTGTAATTGTTTGTGCCATAAAAAGTGCTGTGCCCATCAGTTACTGAGGTTTCATAATGTGTAACTCCTAAGGCTTTAATTTCTTTGATATAATTTGGAAAATCAGCTCCAGATTTCACTTTTTGATGTGCAGCAAGTATTTCTTCTAAACTAAACATTTATTTGACTAAGTTTTATATTTTATTTATCGAATTTAATATTTTGATTTTAGAAAGGAAATATTTTTATACTAAAATATTTGAAATGATTTTCTATGTGGGTATTTATATGAAGAATTTATTAAATAATTTAGTGACTCTTGTGTCACCGTCAACTTCAATTATTTTAACATCTACTGAACCACCTCTTTTATTCCAAAGTTTTTCAATTCCAATTGCATTGATACAGGCCTTTTCAACAATTTCATAATCATTTTTTGTTTGAAATTCTTTTCCAAGTATTGAATAAGTAAAATGCATTTTATCGATCATGTTATCAATGTGAGGCGATAGCTCTTTGCGTTTTTTTAGAAAAGTAGAGTATTCATTTGGCCATTTCGGAATATAAATAAGACCTCTTTCATCATTAGAAACCATGTCCTTATTAAATTTGTAAAATTCCCTTAAGTCTTTAGAGTGAATAATACAATACTTACCACCTAATATGTCATTAACATGCTGAAATATTCTATTTGAAATAGTATGTTTAAAAGCAATGCCAACATAGTAAGGCACGAATTCCTCTTCAAAAAGGAAACCCCAAATATAAACTCCATACACTTCGGAAATATGGAAATTGGATACTGGTTGTAGTTTTGTCCAATTTAATTTAATGTTCATTTTAATTTTTCAATTTTAGTTATAGTATTTTTTGTTTTGACTACTCTTTTTAATTTAATTGTTTCTTAATTTTTTGAGCAAAATTTTAATTGTTATTATAAAATAATCTATTTAAAACATACCATTTTCATTTATCATATCTACTGGAGATGCTTGTCCAAAATCCCATAACTCATTAATTTTATCATTTTCAAATTTGAAAATATGCATGACAGCAATCTCCGCTTCGTTTTTTGCTAGCTGTACACGAGAATGCACTGCTACTAAATCAGCATCTTCCAATGCCCTTTGTATTTCAAAAATCTTATTAGGATTTATTTTTGCATTTTCTTCCATAGCAATCATCAAGGTATTTCGATCACCTTTGAAATAAACATTGTGATGAATAAAGTTTTCATTTACATATAAATCGAATGCTTCTCGTGATTTTCCTTTAGCTGATAGCATTAAAAAATTTTGTGCAATTTCTTTTTTAGTCATTTGATTGAAGTTATTAAATTTTTATAGAAGATGCTTTCTAATTTTCAGTTATATTTCTAGCAATTCGAAATCCTAAGTCATCAATTTTAAATTTTAAAGGATGACTTCTTCTGCGGGTGGTAGCCATGACACTGCGTTCTTCATCAAACCAACCAGCACCTCTAAAAACTCTATAGGATCCATAAATGCTTTCATCATAAATATCAGAACACCATTCCCAAACGTTGCCCAGCATATCATAAAGTCCCCAAGCATTAGGTTCTTTTTGTCCGACGCTATGCGTACTTTGATTTGAATTGTTTTTAAACCATGCAATGTCATTTAACTCACCATATCTAATTCCAGTACTCCCTGCTTTACATGCATATTCCCATTCAGCTTCTGTTGGTAAGCGGAATCCATTTGCATTTATATCAAAAGTAATCGTTTCGTTTTCTTCCTGAATATGGTAGCACAAATCTAATCCGCTTTTTTTTGATAGGAGATTGCAAAAAGTAATGGCTTCTTTCCAAGTGATAGTTTCAACTGGATGCTTTTCACCTTTGAAGCTGCTCGGTTCTTCACCAGTTATTTCGAAATATAAATCTTGTGTCACAGGGAATTTTGAAAGTAAAAATGATTTTATTTCAACAACCCATTTGTTTTTGGTTCTATCATCATTCAACTCAATTTTTCCATTAGGTATATTCAACATTAGTTGATTAATATCGAAGAGTACTTTAGAATTATTCTTTTCTATTGACAAAGTTATTGGGTTTATTTTTTACTCAATTATTAATTTACAATTATTATGCATTAATTTATTCTTTCCTATTCTGAGCATCACATCCAAAACGAATTGCAGCTTCCAAAATTTCAATATTAATGTCTTTTATTGCTTTGAACTTAATGCAATACCCCGTTACACTTGCTTTTCCTAAATCCTTTCCAAAGGTTTGAGCTAAATAGGTTTTATCATCAATGCCCATTATGTAAACAGATATTCCGGTAGTGTTGGCACTTAAACCAATTTGATAAAATTCTCGAGTTGAACCATCAGCATATTTAATTGTGTATGATCCATATCCAATATTAGGATTAGAAACAACTTTATTTTCACTGTTTTTACCATCTAAGAACCATAGTTTACATTTTGGTTTTATTTTAATGATAAGTTGATGTAGAGTAAGCATATCATTCCGTTTGACTTCTGATTGACTTACTAAATAATTATTGATTTGTTCTAGAATATTCATTTTTATTACTTGTTGTTTCAAACTAATGATTGCAAATAGTTTTGTATTATCAAAAATACCAATAGCTACCGAGTTGTCAAAAGATTATTAAAGTCTATGTATGCCTTTGGAAATAGAATTGCATTTTGGGAAAAAACCATGCTCAGGATATTGGATGTTTTGTTTTCTAAAATCTTGCTGTGCAAATTAAGTAAGGAGTTGAATCCATTCTCAATGTGTTGCATTTATTTCCATTATCCAAATTACCACTTCCAATATCCAACTTCCAATATACCAACTTCCAATATCCATCTTCTAACTTCCCCAACTCAATCCTCAACATTCTACCTATTCCCCTTGCCAAATCCCAATCATTCTCTTAATTTGCAGCACTAATCCAAGAAATGTCCAAATTAAACGAAATACGTAAACCCATTGCTGCTGAATTGGATGCTTTTGAAGATAAGTTCAAGTCCTCGATGCAAAGTTCGGTGCCTTTGCTAGATAGGATTACCCATTATATATACAAGCGTAAAGGGAAGCAAATGCGCCCAATGTTTGTGTTCTTCTCAGCAAAAGTTTGTGGAGGTATAACTGAATCAACCTATAGAGGAGCTGCATTAGTTGAATTATTGCATACCGCAACTTTGGTTCATGATGATGTGGTAGATGATGCCTATGAACGAAGAGGTTTTTTCTCAATCAATGCAGTATGGAAAAATAAGATTGCTGTTTTGGTAGGTGATTTTTTATTGGCTAAAGGTTTATTATTATCAGTGAATAATGAAGAGCATCAATTATTGAAAATAGTTTCAACTGCTGTTCAGCAAATGAGCGAAGGGGAGTTGTTGCAAATTGAAAAGGCAAGAAGGTTGGATATTGTAGAAGATGTGTATTATACCATTATTCAACAAAAAACGGCTTCTTTAATTGCATCATGTTGTGCTTGTGGTGCAGCTTCTGCAGGTTCGGATGATGATACAGTTGAAAAAATGAGGTTGTTTGGGGAGCATATAGGAATGGCTTTTCAAATAAAAGATGATTTGATGGATTTTGGTTATGAAGATATTGGTAAACCAACTGGAATTGATATCAAAGAAAAGAAACTGACCTTGCCATTGATTTATGCTTTACAAAAATGTAAGCAGTCAGAGAAAAGAAGAATTATAAACTTGGTAAAAAATCATAATGAAGAAAAACAAAGCGTGGATGAAGTGATTCGCTTTGTTACAGAAAATGGAGGAATGGAATATGCAGAAAAAAAAATGTTTGAATACCAACAGAAAGCATTTGATTTGCTAAGTACTTTCCCTGATAGTGATGCAAAAATATCATTAGAACAATTGGTTAGATTTACTACTGAAAGAAAATTATAAATGATTACAAATGAGTTAATGTTTTTTGGAGGCTTTGCCTTGTTTATTGTGTTGATGCTAGCCTTTGATTTAGGAGTATTCAATCAAAAAGACCATATCATCAAAACAAAAGAAGCCAGTATCATGAGTTTGATATGGATAAGTTTTGCTTTGTTGTTTTATGTTTTACTTTCAACACACGGTGATTTAATACATGGAATATCAACCATGGCAGATTTGCAAGTCATCACAGAAACTAATAAGCATAACATACATTTAGTACCCAATGATTTTGCGGAAAGTTTAGTTATTTATAGAAGTAATTTAGCATTAGAATTTATTACGGGTTACTTAATTGAATATGCATTATCAGTTGATAATATTTTTGTAATAGTATTGATTTTTTCAGCTTTTAATGTGCGTGAAAAGTATTACCATCGTGTGCTATTCTGGGGAATTTTAGGGGCTATATTAATGCGTTTCTTATTTATATTTCTTGGAGCTACCTTGATTCATAATTTTGAATGGATACTTTATTTGTTCGGCGCTTTCTTAGTATATACAGGCATTGCCATGTATATTGGTAGAAATAAAGAAGATAAAATTGAAACAGAAAATCATCCAGCTGTTCGTTTTGCTTCGCGCATTTTTAATGTTTATCCAAAATATGTTGGCAATCATTTTTTTATAAGAAAAGGGGGGAAGGTTTTAATTACACCATTATTTATTGTGTTAATTGTGATTGAATTTTCTGATTTGATATTTGCAGTAGATTCAATCCCAGCAATATTTTCAGTAACAAAGGATCCTTATATTGTTTTCTTCTCGAATATTTTTGCCATTCTAGGTTTGCGTTCTATGTTTTTTTTATTGGTGAATATTATTCATAAATTTCATTACTTGAAAATTGGTTTAGCATTTTTATTAACCTTTATAGGAATTAAAATGTTGGCGCATGATTGGCTTAAATCCATTGGCTTTGATACCATTCACTCCCTTATTGTTATTTTATTTATTTTGAGTGCAAGTGTTGTTTTATCATTGGTTTTCCCTAAGAAAGAGTCTGTAATTATTTCTTAATTTGCACGTTGTATCGAAATAGTATTTGGTTATGAAAAAAATTAGCTTGTTTATTTGTTTGTGTCTTTTCATTTTGTCTGCCTCTGCACAAAAAGAAACAGATTCATTAAAAGCGGCTAAACCCAAAAAAGTTTTCCCTGAGTATGTAATCGGCGATTATCAATTTAAAACTCGCAACAATTGGTTGTTATTTGGTTTCGGACCTAATTTTGTACCCACTCTTTCAAATTTCACCAATGCCAACATGCAAATTGATTTTAATTATTATGATAAAATGGATCGACTTTGGCAGGTAGGTTATACCGCTAGCACACTTGATTACATTGCTTTTGGAGGTGCTACCATTTATTTACATAGCATCAATGTAGGTAGAGGGAAAGTTATTGAAAAGCAATATTGGAAAGCAGCTGCATTCGTTGGTCCATCATTAGTTTATACCAATTACTATCCTTTTGATTCTACCAAAACCATTAATGAAACTAAAACTTTTGGTGTTGGAATTCAAGCTCAAGTGCAGTTTGTTCTTAAACCAGTTTATGATTTTGGTGTTGCATTTGCACCATTTATCAATGTAAATACTGCACAAACTGTAGCAGGAATTAGTATTTGTATTTATGGATCAAATGCCTTAGTAAGAAAAGTGAGGTACTAAGTTAATTCATGAATTGCAAAATTTCATCAATATATTTTCGATCATTGGCTAATCGTGGTACTTTATGTTGCCCACCTAATTTGCCCCTTTGCTTCATCCAATTATAAAATGTATTGGGTTGTGCAATGTGGATAGTAGGTTTAAGCAAAGCCATATCAGCTCTACGTTTCGATTCGTAATCAGAGTTTTGTTCCTTCAGTGCATTATCTAAATAGGTGATGAAATCATCAATGTTCTCAGGCTCTTTTTCAAATTCAATTATCCATTCATGTCCACCTTTTTGATTGTCTCCGAAATATATGGGTCCAGCAGTATAATCTTTAATAGATGCATTTGATTCTTTACAAGCAATGACCAATGCTTTTTCTGCATTATCTATAATTAACTCTTCGCCAAATGCATTTATGAAATGTTTAGTTCTTCCTGTAATGGTTATTCTGTATGGGTTTAAGGAAGTAAACTTAATGGTATCACCAACAACATATCTCCAAAGTCCACCATTTGTAGAAATTACTATCGCATAATTTTTATTTAATTCTACTTCTGATAATGCCAATGTTTTTGGATTATCTTCTTCAATATTTTCTAAAGGAATGAATTCATAATAAATACCATAATCCAACATCAACAATAATTCATTAGAATGCTGTAAGTCTTGTATACCAAAGAAACCTTCCGATGCATTATAAGTTTCTAAATAATACATATCATTAGAAGGAATCAATGTTTTGAATTGCTCACGATAAGGTGCAAAATTCACAGCACCATGGAAATATAATTCTAGATTCGGCCAAACTTCCAATAAGTTTTTCTTACCAGTTATTTCTAATATTCTTTTTGCAAGTAAAACTGTCCAGGTAGGCACTCCTGAAATATTCGTTACGTTTACATTGATAGTTGCTTTTGCAATTTTCTCAATCTTATCTTCCCAATGATCCATTAAAGCAATAGAACTATCAGGAGTTGTGTGGAACTCAGCCCATATGGGTAAATTTTTAATAAGCACTGCTGATAAATCTCCATAAGAAGTTTCATCGTTCAATGGATTAATTTGATGACTACCTCCTACAATTAAACATTTGCCCGTAAAGATTTTTGATTCAGGTTGGTTATTGCAATAAAAACTCAATAAATCTTTTCCGCCTTTGTAATGACATTCTTCTAATGATTCATTACTTACAGGAATAAATTTACTTTTATCACTCGTAGTTCCTGATGATTTTGCAAACCATTTAATTTCTGTTGACCATAAAATATTTTGCTCACCCTTAAGCATGCGCTCTATATAGGGTTTCAGCGTATCGTAATTTTGAAGAGGTACACGTTCTACAAATTGATTTCTTGTTTCAATATTTTTGTAATCGTATTTTTTCCCCCATTCTGTATTTCTTGCCCCGTTGATCAAATTAAATAGCCATTCCTCTTGTACCTCATGAGGGTATTTCATAAAGAATTCTATTTGATGAATTCTTTTCTTCATGATCCAAGAAAGTATGGAATTTACAACAGTCATGTTAAAATTTTGAAAATAAAAATTAAAATGTTTTTTGTCTTAATACAAAGTTTTTACCTAAATAAACTCTTCGCACTTGTTCATCATCAGCCAATTCGGTTGCACTTCCTGATTTCAAAATGGAACCTTCAAATAACAAATAAGCTCTATCAGTAATTGATAAAGTTTCTTGCACATTATGGTCGGTAATTAATATTCCAATATTTCTATTTTTTAATTTGGAAACAATGGATTGTATCTCTTCAACGGCAATAGGGTCAACTCCTGCAAAGGGTTCATCTAAAAGAATAAAATTAGGGTTTGCTGCAAGGGCTCTAGCAATTTCTGTTCTTCTTCTTTCACCTCCAGATAATAAATCACCTCTATTTTTTCTAACTTTAGTTAAACTAAATTCTTCAATTAACTCTTCTAATTTTTCTTTTTGTTCCTTCTTTGTATAAGCCGACATTTCTAATATGGCTAAAATATTTTCTTCTACAGTTAGTTTCCTAAATACGGAAGCTTCTTGAGCCAAATAGCCAATTCCTTTTTGCGCCCTTTTATACATGGGCTCATAAGTAATGTCTTCATCTTGTAGAAATATTTTTCCTTCATTAGGTTTTATCAACCCAACAATCATATAAAAAGAAGTTGTTTTCCCTGCACCATTAGGCCCAAGTAAACCCACTATTTCACCTTGTTTCACATTAAAGGAAACATGATTTACGACGGTTCTTTTCTTGTAAGTTTTAACAAGATTCTCTGCTCTTAATTCTAACATATATTATTGTTGAACGCGAATGTCTTTAATGTTTAATTGTATGCTCACTTTTTCTTTCCAATTATTTTCTTCAATTGTATAACAAATATCAAAAGGCTCATTGGGTTTTAAAGAATCTTTAAATGCACCTAAACCAAAAGCAATACAATCAAACTGAAAACTTCCATTTTGTACAATGGTAAATTTTAAATGATTCGCATTTTGTTTTCCAACTAATTGAACTTCTCCGGCTAATTGTACATTTCTAGATATGAAAACTGGTTTCATATTCCCTGGCCCAAAGGGTGCAAATTGTTTCAATATTTTATAAAATTTAGAAGAAAATTCACTGAGCTTTAATTCTGATTCAATTTCAATCTCTGCTTGCAATGAAGTGTCTGCAATGGTTCTCGAAACTATATCTTCAAATCTATTTTGAAAAGCTGGAATGTTTTCAATTTTCAAAGTTAATCCAGCTGCATATTTATGTCCTCCGTATTGTTCTAATAAATCGCTACATGCACTAATGGCTTCATATATATCAAATCCATTAACAGAACGCGCTGAGCCTGCAGCTAGTCCATTTGATTCAGTTAAGATAATGGTAGGCCTATAGTATTTGTCAATTAATCTAGAAGCTACTATTCCAATTACTCCTTTGTGCCAAGATGCATCATAAAGCACAGTTGATTTTCTATTTTGCAAATGCACATTTTCTTCAACCATCTGCATGGCTTCAAATGTAATTGATTGATCAAATTCCTTACGCTCAATATTTTTTGTGTTAACTATTTCACACAATTCAAAAGCAGATTTTTCATCTTCAGCTAATAATAAATTAACTGAATGTTCTGCATCATCAATTCTCCCTGCTGCATTAATTCTTGGGCCAATAGAAAAAACAATTTCATTAATGGATAAATCACCTTTGGTAGCAGCAATATTCATGAGCGCTTTTATTCCTGGGCGAGGGTTTGAATTTAGTTGTTGTAATCCAAAGTAAGCAAGGGTCCTATTTTCACCTGTTACAGGAACAATATCAGATGAAATACTAACCACTACTAAATCTAAATAATGGAATATTTCATCAATAGAAATATCATGGAATTGACTGTAGGCTTGTATTAATTTGAATCCAATTCCACAACCGGAAAGTTCTTTATAAGGATATTCGCAATCAACTCTTTTAGGATCTAATACTGCAATTGCATTGGGGATTGAATCACCTGGTAAATGATGATCACAAATGATGAAATCAATACCTAAACTATTTGCATAGTCAACTTTATCTATTGCTTTAATACCACAGTCTAAGGCAATAATTAAACTAAAGTTATTTTCATTGGCATAATCAATACCTGCAATAGAAATGCCATATCCCTCTTTATATCTATCAGGAATATAGAAATCAAGATTTGGATATTTACTTAGGAAGAAACCGTAAACCAAAGCAACGGAAGTAGTTCCATCCACATCATAATCGCCATAAATTAAAATGCGTTCATTTGTTTCGATGGCTTTATTGATTCTGAGAATTGCTTTCTCCATGTCCTTCATTAAAAAAGGATCATGTAAATGGTTAAGGTCAGGCCTGAAAAATTGTTTTGCTTCTTCAAAATTATTGATCTCTCTGTTAACTAGCAATGATGCCAGCACTGTTGAGATTGTCAACTGATCAGCCAACTGATTAGCCAAAAGCCCATCAGCTTGCTTAGTTTCTACCCACCTTTTTTCCATATCTTTGTAATCAGTTTTTGTAAAAATACGTTTTTCAATTTAATTATAGAACGGAAAATACGAAAGCCAAATTGATATTTCTACTGTATAAATACAGCTAATTTAACATGACAAAACTAAGCGTACTCACTGAAGGACAGTATTCTGTGGATGAGAGTAAAAAATTTATTCCTTTTGACCCTAAGCAACATCAACCAAAAGATAGACCTGCTAGTTTATTTGTGCATGTGCAACCATTTTTATTGGAGACGAAAAAGGATTTGATTCTTTTTGATACTGGATTAGGTTATTCTGATGTTAGTGGAGAGTTAATAATTCATCAAGTAATTAAAGCACATGGCTACCAACCAAAAGAAGTTACAAAGGTTTTGATAAGTCATTTACATTTTGATCATGCAGGTGGAATGATGTTTCTGCAAAATGATAAATGGGAATTGAGTTTTCCTTTGGCAGATTATATTATTCAAAAGGAGGAGTTAAACTATGCTTTAACCAAATCTTCCAAGTCATATCAAACGGAAGCTATTGAAGAATTAAGGAGGACAAGCAATTTGTTTTTAGTAGAGGGTGAAGGCGAAATTGATGGCTATATTAATTTTGAATTAACTGGAGGGCACTGCCCATATCATCAAGTTTTTAAAGTAAATACTGAGAATGGAATTTATTTTTTTGGGGGAGACATCATGCCCGAGGCTTTACAAGTGCAACGTAAAATGATTGCGAAGTATGATTTCGATGGTAGAAAAAGTATGGAATTAAGAAGCCATTATGCTGAATTAGCAGTAGAGCAAGATTGGAAATGTTTGATGTACCATGACCAGAAACATGCGGTGACTGAATTTGATTTACTGAGTGGCGCTTTTATGATCAAAAAGTAATTTATCTTTTTTTGATATTTTGAATAATACTTCCAAGTTTTTCAAATGAAAGTGGTTTTGAAATAAAATCAGATATAAAAGAATAACTATTGGCTTTCTCAATATCTTCATTATATACAGAAGATGAAACCATAAATACAAAAATCTCAGAGTGTAGTTGGGAAAGTTTTGCATTGTATTCTTCTAAGAATTCCCATCCATCCATAGTTGGCATATTGATATCTAAAAGAATAATATCAGGACTAACCAAGTCTTTGTTTTTAGTACAATCTAGTAAATAATTTATTCCTTCCAAACCATTTAATTTCACAATCAATTCATGTGGAATATTCAAACGGTTGATGGTACTTGCCACAATAAAATTATTTACTTGATCGTCATCAATGAGTAGAATAGTAATTTTTTCTTTCATTCCAATTTATCTAATACAAACTTTAAATTCAGCTCCCTCATTGGGTTTGCTGATCACTGATATACTACTATTGAGCGCTTCTAATTGTGTTTTAATAATATATAAGCCGATACCTTTTCCTTCAATATGGTCATGAAAACGTTGGTATAAACCAAATGTTCTTGAAGCCATTCTTTCTGAATCGAATCCCATTCCGTTATCTTTGATAAAGATACATGTTTGATCATCTATTCTTTTACTGTAGATGGAAATTTCTAAATTTCTATCTTGAGAACGATATTTAATGGCGTTGGTTATTAGATTTTGAATTATACTTTCTAATACTGTAGGAACAAATTCTATCAAATCAGCTTCATAAAAATCCATAGTCAATTTAGCATTCGCTCTTTTAAGTTGAGTTTCTAAATTTGAACAAACTAATTTTACAGTTTCAGAAATAGAAATATTTTTTTTCTGCGAAATAGTAGATTTTTTTGCGGAAACAATTTCTATTAAATCATTTAAGGTAGTTTCTAATTTATTTACAGAATACTTTATTTTTTGGTAAATCTCTAAATTAATTGAGTTTTGGAGTTCATCTATGTTGAATAATTCAATTAAGCTATTTAAGTTAACTACAGGTGCTCTTAAATTATGAGAAGTAATGTATGCAAACTTTTCTAATTCATGATTGCTATTTAATAACTCTTTAGTTAATGCTTGCAATTGTAATTCTTTGGTTTTTAATTCATCTATATTGATATGAATACCAATTGTACGTTGAGGTCTGCCGTCTTCTCCTTTTTCAATTATTTTACTTAATGATAAAATCCATTTCCATCCACCTGTTTTAGTTTTCAATCGATGCTCGTAGTTATCAAATGTTTTTGTACCAATAAGTAATGCAGTTCTTGATTTAAAAACAATTTCGATATCTTCTGGATGAACAAGCTTTAGCCATCCATTTTCAGTGGGTTCAATTTCTTCAATTTTGTAACCCAACATTTCTGCCCAAAGATTATTTCTATATACAATACCCGAATTGGTATCTGAATCCCAAATACCTAATTGTGCTGCGCTTAGAGCCAATTCTAAACGTTGTTCGTTTTTTAAATTGGTAATTTCTGCAAGTGTTCTTTGTTTATTTTCATCCTCAAATTGAGAAGTTCTTTTACTTACTTCTTTTCGTAATTCTCTATTCCAAATAAAAATAATTATTGTTAATATGATAAATGCAGTAAGTATTTGCCATAAATATTTTAATAAGTAACTTGGAATTGTAGCATCTGTTTTATAAATGAAATCATCTAAATTTGAACTAATAGGAATTAGATTTTCATCTTTATAAACCTTTAACATTTGATCAAATCGACCAGGGTTAATATGCCCAACTTCAATCAATGAAGGCAAAATTAATTCTTGCATGGCATTAGCTTCAAATAGCAGATTTTCTTTACTAATGCCTCTTTGCTTTACTTCTGGCATTTGTGAAATGTAATCTACTATTTCAGAAACATGAGTCATTGCATATTCCCATCCTTTAAGTGATGCACGTTTGAAGGCTGCAGTTCTTTCAGGGTGATATTGTAATTCCTTTTGAGTAGTAAAAAGCAAGTCGCCATAAAAATCAATACCATAATCCTTCGGACTTAATATATTTGTTTCAATATTTAATTTTTGAAATTGAAATGGTTCCACTGAACTATAACCTGAAATGGCGTCAGCTTTTCCATTGATTAAATCTTGATTGTTCCAAGTATGTGTAATGAATTTTATTGTGTTTGGGTCAATACCCTCCTTCTTAAACATGGCCAAAAGTTGAATTCTACCTTGTTCACTTGAAACCATTATTTTTTTTCCAATAAAATCAGAAGGCACAACTAAGTTATTTGATTTTAAAGAGATAAGAACATATGGAGAATGTTGAAATATTACTGCCATTACAACCACTCTTTTACCGTGGGCATAGGCTTCTAATATATCTGAGGAAGTAACACCATATTGTGCAGAATCATTAACTACATAGTTAATTGGTGGAGAGCCAGCATTAGCTTCCACAATTTTCACATCTAAACCTTCCTCTTTATAATATCCTTTTATTTGTGCAGCATAAAATCCAGCAAATTGAAATTGATGTTTCCATTTCAATTTTAAAGTAACTGAATCAAGAGTTTCATTTGTTGTTTGTGCAATACCATTTCTTAAAAAAAATGTACTAAACAAAAAGAAGAATAATAGGGTACGAATGGGCTTCAAATTTCGATTTTAAAAACGTTTACAAGGTACGGCTTTTAGGTTTAAATTGTAGTTTTGTCAAAAAAAAAGCCTCATTGTATAAATGAGGCTTTTTTTTCAATTTTAGTAGATTATTTAATTGCAACTAAATTTACTTGTAATTCAAACTCATCTTCAATGGCCTTGTCGCCAATACTTTCAAAAAATGATTTTGAACCATAACGAATATCATATTTAGAACGATCGATTTTAAAGGTAGAAACTGCCACTAAAACATTTCCTTTCTTGCTTATTGCTGCTGGGAAAGAAATAGGTTTAGAAATTCCTTTGATAATCAAATTGCCTTCAATTATCACTTTATCTGCAGATTCTGAACTTACTTTTGTAATTTCTAATTTAGAGGTTGGATTTTTTGCAACGCTAAAAAAGTCATCAGATTTTAAATGTCCAACTAATTTATCTTTCCACTCTCCTTGTAAATCTAATACATTTATGCTAGTCATATCAATTACAAATGCTCCAGATTTAATGGCATCTCCAGCCATTGTTAGTGAACCAGATGAAATATTTACATTTCCATTATGCTGGCCTGTTACTTTTTTTGCCAACCAGGTCACTGAACTTTTTGCAGCATCTACTTTATAAGTTTCTTCTTTCTTTGCTTTCGGAGCTGAAAATGACATCATTCCGAATGTGCTAATGGCTAATATGCCCAATACTAATTTTTTCATCGTTTTAAAAGGTTTAATAATTTAATGGTGTTAATTAAGTGTTACAACACCTATTGAAGCAAATTAGTTTATAAAAAAAATATTTTTTTTATAAATCGCTGTTAATGAGGGAGAAAAAATCGTTTATTCAGTTGGAGTTTCCTTTTCTGCTATGATTGAAACATCAATTTGGAAGAATTTATCTATAGATTCATCAATAGAACCTTTGTTTTCAGCAAACTCGAAATCACCTTTAGTTCCAATTTGGTAAGTATCTCTGCTAATTCGAATAGTTTTTGCCTTCGATTCAATAATATCGTCATGCAGATCAATGATAGTTGTAAATTTAACTGGTGCTCTAAATCCTTTTACAGTAAAAAAACCATTTACTTCGTATTCATTGAAGTTGATTAATTTAATATTTATGAATTCTATTTTTGCAGTTGGAAAGCTTTGCACATCCAAGAAATTAGGAGCTTTCATTAAATTGAGAATTTGAAAATTAACAACTCCAGGAGGAATAGAAGAAATACCAATATTGAACATATTCACCACAACTTCACCAGCAACAGGAACACCATTTCTTAACATGATAAATCCTGATTCCATTTCAATACTACCATTCACTGTACCTTTCAAAGTATTAGCAGTCCATACCACACTGCTTTTATCCTTTTTTATAACGAATTTGTTAAATACTGCTTGATTATTTTGTGCAATTGATATTACATGGCAAAAAGTTAAAAATGTCAAACAAAAAACAAAAACTATCAGCTTTGTTTGTTTTTGAGAAGGAGCGTAATTTGAGATCATGTTTTAAAAAAATGGGAGGACAAGTTTATTTGTCCTCCCAAAGGTAATATTTCTTTTAAATTTTGTGCTTATTCAGCATAACTCTCAATTGGAGGGCATGCACAAATCAACATTCTATCGCCATGTGTATCATTAACTCTTCCAACAGATGGCCAGAATTTATTGTTTTTAACCCATGATAAAGGGAAAGCTGCTTTTTGTCTATTATAAGAATGGTTCCAATCATTTGCAGTAATTACTGCAGCTGTATGTGGAGCATTTTTTAATACGTTATCTAATTTATCAGAAATACCTTTTTCAATTTCATCAATTTCATGATGAATAGAAAGCATGGCATCACAAAAGCGATCTAATTCAGCTTTAGGTTCACTTTCAGTTGGCTCAATCATTAAGGTGCCAGCTACAGGGAAAGAAACAGTAGGAGCATGGAATCCATAATCCATTAATCTTTTTGCAATGTCTCCCACTTCAACACCAAAATTTTTGAACATTCTACAATCTAAAATCATTTCATGTGCACATCTACCATTTGTACCTGAATAAAGTACTTGATAATTTTTTTCCAAACGTGCTTTGATATAATTTGCATTTAGAATTGCATATTTAGTTGCATTTGTTAATCCACTTCCACCCATCATTGCAATATATGCGTGTGATATAAGCAAAATGCTTGAACTGCCCCAAGGTGCAGCAGATACTGCAGGTATTGCTTTGATACCTCCTGTTTTAATAATTGAATGTCCAGGTAAAAATGGCGCTAAATGTTGAGCAACTCCAATTGGTCCCATACCTGGTCCACCGCCACCATGCGGAATACAAAAAGTCTTATGTAAATTTAAATGACAAACATCTGCACCAATTGTTGCTGGTGAAGTAAGGCCAACTTGTGCATTCATATTTGCACCATCCATATAAACTTGTCCACCATTTTCATGAATTATTGCACAAACTTCTTGAATTGATTCTTCGAAAACTCCATGTGTGGATGGATAAGTTACCATCAATGCTGCTAAATCATTTTTATGAGTTATAGCATGTTGACGTAAATCTTCAACATCAATATTTCCTTTTTCATCACATTTAGTAACAATGATTTTGAAACCAGCCATTGCAGCACTTGCAGGGTTTGTGCCATGTGCTGATGAAGGAATTAATACTACATTTCTATGTCCTTCTCCTTTATCTTTTAAATATTCTCTGATCACCATTAGGCCTGCATACTCACCTTGTGCTCCTGCATTAGGTTGTAAACTCATAGCATAAAAACCAGTGATTTCACAAAGTGCTTTTTCTAATTCATCAAACACCTGCATATACCCACCAACTTGGTCAATAGGAGCAAAAGGATGTAATTTTCCAAATTCAGCCCAAGTAACTGGAACCATTTCAGAGGTTGCATTTAATTTCATGGTACATGAACCTAATGCAATCATAGAATGACAAAGTGAAAGATCTTTATTTTCCAATGATTTAATATATCTCAACATTTCATGTTCTGAATGATAAGAATTAAATAATGGATGTGTTAGTATTTCAGATTGACGATGATTCTCTTTTCCTAATTGGTCTTCAATTTCTGTATTTAAATTTAATTCTGCTTGACTTTTAGCAACCATCTTTGCAAAGATGCTAGCAATTCTTTTGATGTCTTCAATTGAAGTAGTTTCATCTAATGCAATATATATATGCTCAGCATCGTAACGGAAATTCATTTCGTTATCAATAGCATCTTTGTGTAAGGCTGCAATTTTATCGCCAACTTTTATTTTAATGGTATCAAAATAATTTTTATTGATTTGTTGATAGCCTAATTGAGTTAAAGTGTCAGTTAATGAAACGGCTAATCCATGAATTTTTTTGGCAATTTTTTGTAAGCCTTTTGGTCCGTGGTAAACTGCATACATAGAAGCCATGATAGCTAATAAGGCTTGCGCTGTACAAATATTTGAAGTTGCTTTATCTCTTCTGATATGTTGTTCTCTAGTTTGCAATGCCATACGCAATGCGGGTTCTCCTTGGGCGTCGATTGAAACACCAATGATTCTACCTGGCATTGATCTTTTATACTCTTCTTTGGTAGCAAAAAAAGCTGCATGTGGTCCACCATAACCCATTGGAACGCCAAAACGTTGAGATGTACCTACAACAATGTCAGCACCAAAATCAGATGGAGGAGCTAGTAAAACTAAACTCATTAAATCTGCAGCAACAGTTAATTTAATCCCTTTTTCATGGCAACTATTTGCGAAGTTTTTATAATTGTAAACTTCTCCTGATGCGGCTGGGTATTGAACAATGGCACCAAACATTTTTTCAGATAAATTAACTGTTTGGTGATCGCCAATTTGAATTTCAATTCCTAAAGGATTAGAACGAGTTTTTAAAATATCAATAGTTTGTGGCAATACTTCATTAGAAACAAAAAAGATATTAGCATCGTCATTCTTTCTAAGGGAATACTGCATGAACATGGCTTCAGCTGCTGCTGTGCCTTCATCAAGCAAAGAAGCATTTGCAATTTCCATACCTGTTAAATCAAGTACCATGGTTTGGTAATTCAAAAGGGCTTGTAGTCTACCTTGAGCAATCTCAGCTTGATAAGGTGTATATTGGGTGTACCATCCTGGATTCTCTAATATATTTCTTTGAATAACTGCAGGAGTAATGCAATCAGAATACCCTAAACCGATGTATGATTTAAATACTTTATTTTTTGAAGCAACTAATTTTAAATCACTAAGATATTCTGATTCAGACTTTGGTTGAGGCAAGTTTAATGCTTTAGGTAATCTGATTTTTGCAGGTACCGTTTCCTCAATTAATTGATCTAAACTTTTAACTCCAATTTTTTCAAGCATTTTTTGGACATCTGCAGAGTTTGGAGAAATGTGTCTGCTTTCAAATGCCTCTTTGTACTGAATATCTAATTTCATGAATCGAATTTTGGTTCGCAAAAATAGCAAAAATCGAGATGAATATCAAATGAAATCATACAAGCAATTGATTGTTAATAAAATACTTAAGATTCTGAAAATAAAAAGCTTATCAATTAATTTTCCTTAACTCAAGGGTCTTGTTTTCTAATTTATGAAGTTGGTCTGAAATATTATACACATTCATAAGTTTATTTGCAGAAACCTTATCACTAATAATTTGAAAATATGATTCTATCATAATTTCAGTTTCAGATTTTTGAATTTTATCTGTATTTGTTAAACTATATAAATACTTTTTTCCTTTGGGTTTGTCAACGTCCCAAAAGAATGCATGCATTCACTTGGAAATCCTTTCTCTTTTAAAATTGATTCAAGTTCTTGAGCATGTTCTGAATCTACTGCAATTAATAATCCACCTGAAGTTTGAGGGTCAGCAAGAATGGCAATTTCATTTGATAAAGTTTTCTGATCTTCCTTTAAAATTTGAATAGGAGAGTAAGCATTAGTGGCAATGTTTTTTCCATAGCTTGCCCAATTTCTATTGGTCCCACCTGGAATAGATTTCTGATCTAAATATTCTTCAAGGCCTTTTATTTTCGGAACTTTATCAAAATTAATTTCTGCAGATAAGTTGCTACCTTGACACATCTCTGTTAGATGCCCAAGTAATCCGAACCCAGTCACATCTGTTAAAGATTTAACCCATGCAAATTGTCCTAAAAGTTCACCTAATTTATTCAACTTAATCATTGAATCTTTAGCTAAACTTTCATGCTCTTTTTTTAAAATTCCTTTTTTCTGTGCGGTTGTTAATATTCCAACGCCAATTGGTTTTGTTAAGTACAATAAGCATCCCTCAGTTGCTGAAGAGTTTTTCTTTAAATTTTTTATAGAAACAATTCCATTTACGGCCAAACCAAAAATCGGCTCCGGACTGTCAATACTATGTCCACCAGCTAAGGAAATTCCTGCTTCAGCACAAACAGCTCTACTACCTTCTAAAACTTTTTGTGCAACTTCTGGACTTAATTTATCAATTGGCCAACCTAATATTGCAATGGCAACAATGGGTTTGCCGCCCATTGCATATACATCACTGATGGCATTAGCCGAAGCAATTCTTCCAAAGTCAAATGCATCATCAACAATTGGCATAAAAAAATCAGTAGTGCTAATCAATGCTGTTCCATTTCCTAAATCATAAACTGCTGCATCATCTCTTGTATCATTGCCCACTAATAAATTTGTATCTTTTGCATAACTAATTTCACTGTGTAAAATTTTATCAAGAATGGCTGGTGATATTTTACAACCACAGCCTGCACCATGTGAATATTGTGTAAGTTTAATTTCTTCCATATTCAATATTTTGTAAATCTAAATTTAGAATTTGATTGGTCATGTTTTCGAGTTCAAATTTTTTGAATTCAATTTTAATTAATTGTTTAACAATTTTTTTTGATAAACCCATTTGATAGGTTTTATCATAATAGTACAAAACATTTCTTATAAAAAGCGCCATCTCTTTATTTTCAATGGCTTCAATTGTTTCTTGGGTTAATTTGGGTCCCAATCTTTTTGCAATTTTTAATGTTGATTCTATCAAAAAATCTTTAGGCAATTGCCCATAACTAGTTAATAGAAGATTGATGCGTTCTTCAATATCTAATTCTATTTCAATCAATTTGGCATTACGCATTTGTTGCCAAAATGGAAGCGGAATTACTCTTTTACCAATAGTAATGCTTTCATCTTCGATCCAACAAATTTTTTCTGGATCTGTTTTCATTAGTATTTCATTCAAGTTATTTTCAAACTGCTCTTGGCTTGGTTGAATCAATTTGTCCATCGAGCCAAATGCCGATCCTTGATGTTGAGCTAAATCTTCTAAATCAATTATTTGTTCCCCTTTTTCTTTGAGTTGATGTAGGATTATTGTTTTGCCTGATCCTGTTAATCCTCCTAATAAATTTATTTTAATTGGTTTGTTGAAATATTCTAAAACATAATTCCTGTAGGCTTTATAGCCTCCAATAATTACAAATACATCAAACCCATAGAAACTTAATGCCCAAGCCATAGATGCGCTGCGCATTCCACCACGCCAACAATGAACAATTATTTTTTTTGAATCGGTTTGTGCTTTTACAAATCTTATGAAATCTGCCCATTTATTTCCAACTAATTCAAATCCTAAGAGGATGGCTTCTTCTCTTCCAATTTGTTTATAGGTAGTGCCTATTTTGATTCTATCTTCATTGCTAAATAGAGGCAGGTTAATTGCATTAGGAATATGTGCATGTTCATACTCTGCACTTGTTCTCACATCAAATATGGGTACATTTTTATGTAGATCAAAAATGTCATCTATACTTAAATGAGTAATCATCCGCTTATTTTAATTGTTTCAAATAAAGTTGAATGGTGTTTTCTAATCCTAAATAAATTGCATCGCAAACTAGTGCATGTCCTATTGAAACTTCTAATAAATTTGGAATGTTGTTTTTTAAATAAGCTAAATTTTTTAAATCTAAATCATGCCCTGCATTGATACCTAAATTTAATTGATTTGCTATTTCTGATACATGAATATATTCTTTAATTGCCAATTCTTTATTTATTTCATATTGTTGAGCATAAAATTCAGTATACAATTCTATGCGGTCAGCACCTGTATTTGCAGCTGCTTCAATCATTTTAGGCAATGGGTCAACAAAAAGTGAGACCCTAATATTTTTACTTTTAAATTCTTCTGTTATTTCTTTTAAAAAGGATTGATTTTTAATAGTATCCCATCCATGATTGGAAGTTAATTGATTGTTTGAATCAGGTACTAAAGTAACTTGTGCAGGTTGATTGGCTAATGCTAAATCAATAAATTTCTTTTCAGTTGGATTTCCTTCAATATTAAACTCTGTTTTCAAATGATTTTTTAATTCAAAAACATCCTCATATCTGATATGTCTTTCATCGGGTCTTGGGTGAACAGTAATTCCTTGCGCTCCAAATCGCTCACAATCCAAAGCTGTTTTTAATAAGTCAGGATTGTTGCCACCCCTTGCATTTCGCAGAGTTGCAAACTTGTTGATGTTTACTGATAATTTTGTCATTTATAGCAAGCAAAAATTAATGGGTAATATTTAGCTTGCTAATTTAACAATTAATAGTTTCAATGAGGAAATTGTTGGAATAGAAAAGAGGAGGAATATTTGACTTGGTCTTTAACTCCTCCTCTTTCAATTATTTTATCTTTTTTGCTTCCATTTTTCTTCCTTGAGTAAGGAATAAGCTAATTACATTGCCCTTTTCATCAAAATTAAAATCAATTTTTGCATCTACCACTTTGAGAAAGAAATTCTTTTCTGTAGTCGCAAACACTTCAAATTTTGGCTGACCTGTTGCTTGGGTATAAAATTTTCCATCAACTACAGTAAATTCCAAAATAAAATTTGGTGCTAATTCATAGCTTCCTAAATATTTTTGTAGCTTTTCAACCGACACCTTAATTTCTGCATTAGCGCTTGGTATTGGCAAATTGGTTTTTGCTGATAGATCAACAGGGCCTAATTGTAAGGGATAACCAATTGCTGCCAAGGAAATCACTTTCCCATTTTTATCTCTATTGAATTGAAATTGTTGTTTGCCACCATTCACAAAAAATAAATCTTTTTTGATTGGTTGTAATTCTATTTTTGATCTGCCAGTTCTTTGAATAAAAATTTTATTGCTATCAACAGTTATTGTTCTATAAATTTTGTCATTGCCTGAATTCTTAATTACCCTACCACTCACATGGGTAACTTCATATACACCTTCTAAACTTCTGAGATCTTGAGTTACTTGATTGGGTTTGAAATTTTCAATTGATTTATCCAAAACTATTAGCAAAATTTTAGATAACATTTCACTAGGTGATAATTCAGTGGTGTTTGTTAATGCGATTGCATAAATATTATCTTCATCAATTCTAAATGCATCAGAAAGGTAACCTCCAATAGCACCTCCATGGTTGATAATAGTTTTATTATCTAATTTTTGAACAGTCCAACCATAACCATAATTACAAGCAAGTCCGTTGTTTAAATAATAATTACTAAATGCTTTTTTTAGCGTTTCTTTTTTTAGAATTTTTGAACTATTTAGTGCTTCATTCCAAGCTAACATATCAGTTGGGGTTGATAAAATATTACCTGCACCCCAAGGCCATGTCCAGCTATAATAATCACAGTTCACAGGGCTTTTTATTCCTTCACTATCATATCCTCTTGCTCTATTTTTTATTATTTTGCTGTTACTTCCAAAATAGGTGCTTTTCATACCAGCAACATTGAATATATTTTCTTGTAAAAATGATTCGAAAGTTTGACCGCTTACTTTTTCAATAATAGTTGCTAATAAAAAATATCCAGAATTGGAGTAGCTCCAATCAGTGTTTGGTTTGAAAAGTAAGCTGCTGTCTTCAAATGATTTTCTTATTTCTTCTTTAGTTTTATCTTGATTATATAATTTATCAAATCCTTGCATTTCTGTAAAAGAAGATATTCCACTTGTATGTGTTAATAAATTCTCAACGCTAATTTTTTCATTATGTGTGTTGTAATCGGGCAAGTAAGTTTTGATGTCAGATTTTAAATCAATTTTTCCTTGTTCTACTAATTTCAATATAGCTACTGCGGTAAATTGTTTACTGATACTTCCTATTGCCAATACATGCTTGTCATTAAGTGGAATATTCAATTCCATATCTGCCATTCCGATTTCTTTCTGCAAAACTATTTGATTGTTTTGAGCAAGTATGAATGAAATACCTGGCATGTCTTCTGAATAGTAACTCTTAATGATTGAATCAATTTTTGCTTTTTTTGATGCAGAAATTTGAATTGCTTGTGCAGAACTAATTATTGAAATTGAAATAAATAGGCAAATGAAGTAGAGTTTGAGTAAATAGTTTTTCATAAGTTTAAAATTTTGGTTGCTTGCATGACGAAAAAAAGTTTCTTTTGGTTGCATGCATGAAAATAAAAAAGGTGCTTAGCCAAAGCCAAGCACCTTTTAAAATATTTAAAACGTTGAATTAATATCTGTAAGCGTCATTTTTAAATGGTCCATTTTTTGGAACACCTATATAGTCTGCTTGATCTTGAGATAATTCTTCTAATTCAACTCCAATTTTAGCTAAATGTAAACGAGCTACTTTTTCATCTAAATGTTTTGGTAAAGTATAAACTTTATTCTCGTAGTTTGATGAGTTAGTCCAAAGTTCTAATTGAGCTAATGTTTGGTTAGTAAATGAATTTGACATTACAAATGAAGGATGTCCAGTTGCACAACCTAAGTTTACTAATCTTCCTTCTGCAAGAATTAAAATATCATTTCCATCAATAGTATATTTATCTACTTGTGGTTTAATTTCAATTTTAGTTTTACCATAGTTTGAATTTAACCAAGCCATGTCAATTTCATTATCGAAATGTCCGATATTACAAACAATTGCTTTGTCTTTCAACATTTTGAAATGCTCAGCTCTTACAATGTTGAAGTTTCCAGTTGCAGTTACAACAATGTCAGCTTCTTTAATAGCAGTAG
This sequence comes from Sphingobacteriaceae bacterium, assembly GCA_965279595.1. Lineage (GTDB taxonomy): Bacteria > Bacteroidota > Bacteroidia > Sphingobacteriales > Sphingobacteriaceae > CAIKLP01. The sequence goes on along the minus strand of OZ257246.1, from coordinate 226,165 downwards.
CTAATTTCTTTACTTCATAACCTTCCATTGCTGCTTGTAGAGCACAAATTGGGTCAATTTCAGTAACAATTACACGTACACCTGCATTTGATAAAGAATCAGCAGAACCTTTTCCAACATCACCAAAACCACATACTACAGCTACTTTACCAGCCATCATAACATCAGTTGCACGACGAATGGCGTCAACTAATGATTCACGACAACCATATTTATTATCAAATTTTGATTTAGTTACTGAATCGTTCACATTGATTGCAGGCATAACTAAAGTACCATTTTTCATTCTATCATATAGACGCAACACACCTGTAGTAGTTTCTTCAGATAATCCTTTGATGCCAGCTACTAATTCAGGGAATCTATCAAATACCATATTTGTTAAATCACCACCATCATCTAAAATCATGTTTAATGGTTGACGATCCTCTCCGAAATATAAAGTTTGCTCAATACACCAATCAAATTCTGTTTCATTCATACCTTTCCAAGCATAAACTGAAATACCCGCAGCTGCAATTGCTGCCGCTGCATGATCTTGTGTTGAGAAGATATTGCATGAAGACCAAGTTACATCAGCACCTAATTCAACTAAAGTTTCAATTAATACTGCAGTTTGGATGGTCATATGTAAACAACCAGCTATTCTTGCACCTTTTAAAGGTTTAGAATTACCATATTCAGCTCTTAATGCCATTAAACCTGGCATTTCAGCCTCAGCTAATTCAATTTCTTTACGACCCCATTCTGCTAATGAGATGTCTTTTACTTTGTATTTTACGAAAGTATCTACCATTTTGTTTTGTTTTTTTTAATCAAACGCAAAAATACCCTATTGGTTTGTGAATAGCAAAAAATACTTGAAATCAAGATTTTGCATAATAATGTTAAAACATTTATTAGATACCGTAGTTTCTTTAGTAAATTTGTAAAAAAATAACATTATGTATCCAGAATATATGGTTGCGCCTATGCGCGAAGAATTAACTTCAGTTGGATTTGAACAATTAGTAACTGCTGATCAAGTAGATCAAGCAATAAAAAGTGAAGGAACAGTGCTTGTAATGGTGAATTCAGTTTGTGGATGCGCGGCTGCAAATGCTCGTCCAGGGGTTAGAATGTCTGTTGAGAGTACTAAAAAGCCAGGTAAATTGGTAACAGTTTTTGCAGGTATGGAAAAAGAGGCTGTAGATAAAGCAAGAGGTTATATGATGCCTTTTCCACCATCTTCACCTTCAATAGCCTTGTTTAAAGATGGCAAATTAGTTCATATGATTGAGCGTCATCATATTGAAGGGCGCCCTGCGCAATTAATTGCAGAGAACTTAAAAGCAGCTTACGAAGAATTTTGCTAATAAAATCCATGATAAGAAAAGAGGATTAATTTCTAAAAACGATAAAACGTGGAGGTGATTAATTCTTTTTTCTATATTTAATTAATTGACGTCTTTATTCAGAAGGCGTTCTAATTCTTGAAGGGAGATGTTGATTCGAACTTTCCCTCTACTTGCATAAGATATATACCCAGTTTCTTCAGAAATAATAATTGCTATAGCATCACTTTGCTCTGTAATACCTACAGCTGCTCTATGTCTTAAACCTAATTGTGATGGAAGTTCACTGTTTTCTGTTAAAGGTAAAATACAACTTGCTACTTTAATTAATCCATCAGCAATTACAACTGCTCCATCATGTAATGGTGAGCTTTTTGAAAAAATGGCTTCAATTATTCTTTTAGAAATTCTTGAATCCACTACTTCTCCATTGTTGCTAAAAATCTGCTCGTCATAAGTTCTTGCAAAAACAATTAAAGCACCTGTTCTGCTTATAGACATTGACTTACATGCTTCTACCACTTGATTAAAATTGGTAGTTGCTACATCATTGATCACTACTGAACCTACTAAGACTTTTCTCCAAAAACTATTTTTACGAGAGATTGCATTTTTTCCGATTAGTAATAGAAACCTTCTAATTTCCTGTTGAAATAGAATCAACAAAGCAATTACACCTAAACCAATTACTTTATCGAGAATGGCAGAAAGCAATTGCATGTTTAAGGCTTTCACACCTAACCATAATAAATAGATCAGAATCAATCCTATGAAAATATTCACAGCAATGGTTCCTCTTATTAAATTATATAATTGATAAATGATGAATGCAACTAATACAATATCAATTACATCAAATACACCAACTTTGAATAAGCCTAAATCGTAAAGTTCCATTAAGTTTTAATTTTCAGTTGATTCAATATTCAATAAAGATACAAGCTGTATACATTGTTTTGCTTCTTTTACATCATGTACCCTTAAAATATTTGCCCCATTCATTAGGGCAATGGTGTTCAAAATGCTGGTCCCATTCAATGCTTCAGTTGCTTCAATTTTCAAAACTTTGTAAATCATTGATTTTCTTGAAAGCCCAGCTAAGATAGGCAATCCTAATAATTTAAATTCATTTAATCGCTTTAAAAGCTCATAGTTTTGATCTAAATTTTTTGCAAATCCAAATCCCGGGTCAATGATTAAATCATTTACATTTGCTTCTTGTAATTCTTTTATTTTTGGATTGAAATAGTTGAAAATTTCAGGAATCAATTGATCATAATTGCACAATTGACTCATGGTAGTTGGGTTTCCTCTCATGTGCATCATACAATAAACAGGTTTGTGTTTTTTTATAACCGAAAACATATTTGGGTCAAGTTCACCAGCTGATATATCATTTATAATTGAAACCCCAATGTTTAGCATCCTTTCAGCCACATTTGATCGAAATGTATCAATTGATAAGATACATTCAGAAAATTCCTTTTTTAAGGCAATGGCAATTCCTTCAACACGGCAAAGTTCTTCTTCAAAATCAATATGAATGGCATTTGGACGAGAAGAATAGCCGCCAATGTCAAGAAAATCTGCCCCATCATGCAACATTTGTTCAGCAACTTTCAAAACCTCAGCTTCAGTTTTATATCTACTTCCTTCAAAAAAAGAATCAGGGCTGCAGTTAATTATCCCCATAACCTTAGGTTTACTGAGATCAATTAATTTACCATTTATAAGAATGGAAGTTTTTTGGTAAAAAGATGTATTTTTATCCACTAGGTAAAAATAGAAAAAAATTGCAAACGAATACGTTACAACAATACGACTCAGTAATAAAGAACTGTAAAGATTTATTTCTGAAGAAAACAAAAGATTATGGCACTGCTTGGCGTGTGCTGAGAATTGGATCAATCACTGACCAGATTTTTATAAAAGCTCAACGCATACGTACGCTGGAAGAAAAGAAAATCAGTAAGGTAGAAGAGGGGATTATTCCTGAATATATCGGAATGATAAACTATTGTATCATTGCAATGATTCAATTAGAAATAAATTCTGATGAATTAGAACTGGATCATCAATTAGTTAGTAATTTATTTGATCAGAAAGTAAAAGAAACCAAAGATTTAATGGAAGATAAAAATCACGACTATGGGGAAGCATGGAGAGATATGCGTGTGAGTTCCTTGACAGATTTGATTTTAATGAAATTGTTAAGAGTAAAACAAATTGAAGATAATAAAGGAAGTACTCTTGTTTCAGAAGGAGTAAAAGCAAACTATCAGGATATAATTAATTACTCTGTTTTTGCATTAATAAAATTAGGTGAATAATTTAAATTTGAAAAATGATAAAGTTTAGCAGATATTTTGTTGGAATACTTTTTATTATTTCCGGCTTAATTAAATTAAATGACCCCATCGGCTTCTCCATTAAATTGGAAGAGTATTTTGTTGTTTTTGGTACTACATTTTTAAATCCATTAGTACTAATTCTTTCTGTACTCATTTGCGCGTTGGAAGTATTATTAGGCATTGCATTATTGTTTTCAATTAAACCAAAACAAACATCATGGTTGCTTTTATTGTTGATAGTTTTCTTCACTTTGCTTACTGGTTATTCAGCTGTAAGTGGTAAAGTAACTGATTGTGGATGCTTCGGTGACGCAATTAAATTAACTCCGTGGCAATCTTTTGGAAAAGATTTAATTTTATTAATTTTTATTTTGATTATATTTTTAAACAGAACAAAAATTCATTCCAACATGGGTGCAAGCAGACAATATATTATTTATTGGGGTTCTGCAGGTATTGCTTTATTTTTTGGAATTTATTGTGTTCTATTTTTACCAGTGGTTGATTTTCTTCCATATAAAAAAGGAAATAACATTCCAGAATTAATGAAAGTTCCAGAAGGTGCAATTAAAGATTCTTTTGAAACCATTATGTATTATGAGAAAGATGGCATTACGAAAGAATTTACAATGCAAAATTACCCTTGGCAAGACAGTACTTGGAAATGGGTAAAGACTGATAATAAATTAATTCGGGAAGGATATAAACCAAAAATTAAAGACTTAAGAATTACAGATGCAGATGGAAATGATTATTCGGAAGATTTTATTACTTACCCCGATGTGCAATTGTGGGTAGTTGCTTATAATCTAGCTGAGTCAGAAAAATCAGCATTCCAAAAAATAAATGAATTAGCGCTTTCATTAGAAAAAACTTATAAAATTCGCACCATTGGTTTAACTTCAACTAATGGTGAACAAACTGAATTTTTCAGACATGAATCAAATGTGATGTATCCATTTTATTATTGCGATGCAACTACTTTGAAAACCATGGTACGAGCAAATCCAGGAATACTAATGATACGCAATGGTGTAATTCTGAATAAATGGCATTATCGCACTTTGCCTACTATGGAAGAATTAGTAAAAACAATTCCTAACTAATATGTTTGGTTATTTCATCAAACGAATTGGTTACGGGCTCTTAGTTTTGTTTGGAGTCATACTTGTAGTATTTACTTTATTTAGTATTCTGCCAGGTGATGCAGCACGTATGACACAAGGTCAACGAACTGATGTGGCAACATTGGAAGCAGTGAAAAAAGAGTTTGGGTTAGATAAACCAAAATCTATTCAATTTATAAATTATTTGAATGATCTTTCTATAATCAGTATCCATTCAACTGATTCGGATGTTTTAGCAAGGTATCATTATTTGCCGATCATAAATTTTAGTAATTCAAAAATTTTGGTTTTGAAAAAACCTTATTTGCGAAGATCTTATCAAACTAAAAAAGAGGTTACCGAAATACTTTGGAATACCATTCCTAATACTGCAATTTTAGCTTTAGTTTCTATGTTATTCGCTACTTTGGTTGGTATTACAATGGGAGTGTTTGCTGCTATATATAAGGATACTTGGGTTGATCGCTTAGCTATGTCATCAGCAATATTTGGTGTGTCAATGCCTTCTTTTTTTGCAGGTATTTTAATTGCATGGATATTCGCTTTTTTGTTAGGCGATTATACAGGCCTAAATTTGTCAGGAAGTTTATATGACTATGATCCATTTGTTGGAAAAATTCTTCGATTAGATAATCTAGTATTACCCGCACTTACATTAGGTATAAGACCACTCGCAATAATTGTTCAACTTACTAGAAGCAGTATGTTGGAAGTTTTGAGTATGGATTATATTAGAACCGCTAAAGCAAAAGGTTTATCTGCTTATTCAATAGTAGTAAATCATGCATTACGAAATGCTTTGAATCCCGTTGTTACCGCTGTTTCAGGCTGGTTCGCATCATTAATGGCTGGAGCTTTTTTTGTTGAATATATTTTTGGATGGAATGGACTAGGTAAAGTTACAGTCGATGCTTTAGAGTTATCTGATTTTCCAGTGGTAATGGGAGCAGTTTTATTTATTGCATTCCTATTCGTCATCATTAATTTATTAGTCGATGTATTGTATGGATTTCTTGATCCAAGAATCAAACTTAATAGTTAACCATAGATGCTATGTTAGCTCATAAAAAAAATATTTTTTTGGTTGGTTTTATGGGAGCTGGGAAAAGTACCATTGGTAAAAAATTAGCTCGAAAATTAAAGTTCAATTTTGTTGATTTAGATAAAATAATTGAGCAAAAAGCGCAATGTTCTGTTAATGAAATTTTTAAATATTTAGGTGAAGATGCCTTTAGGAAAATGGAAACGGAATGTTTGTATGAGTTCCGTGATCAAAATAATTTTGTAATGGCCACAGGAGGCGGTACACCTTGTTTTGATAACAACCTACAATTCATTAAAGAAAATGGATTAAGTATTTATATTTCTTTAGATGTGAAAACAATTCATTTTAGATTATTGAATGCAAAAAATATCAGACCAAGTATAAAAGGGTTAGATGGTGGTCAATTACTTGATTTTATTGAAAAAAATCTTTCAATTAGAAAAACAATTTATCAACAAGCAGATATTGAAATGAATGGTTTAACAATTTCTATTGATCAAATAGAATCTGAACTTCAAAAAATAAATTTTATTTAGGATAAATAAACTGCGTCTTCCTTTTTGTCAAATACCACTGAAATATGTTCTTGTGACACTGTAGAAATAGTGTATCCAGCATAATCAGTTGAAATGGGAAATAACTTATGGCTTCTATCTATTAGTACGGCTGTTCTGATTTTTTTTGTTGGTATGTCTAAAAACACTGCTAATCCATATACCAAAGTTCTGCCTGAATTTAAAACATCATCAACCAATATGATGGTTTTATTTTTACATTTTTCTATTGGCACATTTGTGCTTGCAACTAAGTGATTGCTATCTTTATCTAAAGTGATTTCAATTAAACTTATATTTATTTTAGAAATTTTCTTTAATACTTTTTGCAAGCGCTCCGCTAAAATATAACCCCTGCTAGCAATTCCGGCAATTACAATTTCTTTTTCATCAAAGCTATCTTCCAAAATTTGAAAGGCTATGCGATCAATTTTTTGTTTTATTTGTTGATGGTCTAAAACTTTAATTTTTTTCTTTGCAGCCATTTCTTTAAAAATTATTTATAAGGGTAAAATACAAAATTAGCACCTTCAGGAACAACAACAAAAAGACACATGAACTTTTCTGGATCTTTATAGTTTTTTTTGAAAAATTCAACTTTGTTTTTTTCAATAGCACCCGCCTCCAAAAAATCATCTAAGGTTGCTACATTGATACTCCATTCAGTTGACACTTCTTCTTTATTTAGAACCATTTCACCCAATGACACTTCATGTTGATGCGCAATAAAGATAGGATAGTTAGAGACTCCTTCTGCAATTATTTCAATTGCAATTTCTTTCAAACTATCACTATATAATATGAGGTCTGTTTCTAAACTTTTCAGCGGACTTTCCTGTTTTGGATTGTGTGAACTGTCTAGAAGATCTTTTAATTCCATTTTTAAAAATAATTAATTCTATTGAATATTTTAATTCGTTCTTAATTTTAAAAGTACAATATTTTCCACATGTTCCGTATGTGGAAACATATCTACTGGTTGTACTTTAATTACTTCATAAGCACTGTCAAGAATAGCCAAATCTCTCGCTTGTGTAGCAGGGTTGCAGCTTACATAAACTATTTTATCACTTCTCATTTCTAATAATTTATTAGTTACGTCTTCATGCATTCCAGCTCTTGGAGGGTCTGTAATAACTAAATCAGGTCTTCCATATTGATTAATAAATTCATCATTCAACACATTTTTCATATCACCTGCGAAAAATAAAGTATTTGTGATATTGTTTATTTCTGAATTAATTTTCGCATCAATAATGGCTTCTTCAACAAATTCAATTCCTATTACTTTTTTTACAGAAGCTGCAATATAATTAGCAATGGTGCCAGTGCCTGTATATAAATCATAAACCAATTCTGTGCCTTTTAAATCTGCAAATTCAGCTGTTAATTGATATAATTTTTCTGCTTGTTTTGAATTTGTTTGATAAAATGCTTTTGGACTAATTCTATAAGACAAAGTGGTTCCTTGCAAATTTACCATTTGCTCTGTGATGAAATCTTTTCCATTCCAATTATGAATTTCTTGATCGTAAATAGTATCATTTTTTTTCTCATTAACCACATAAAGTAAAGAAGTGATAAATGAAAAATTTGATTTCAAATGATTCATTAGTAAATGAATTTTCTCTTCATCATTTTCAGCAAAAACTACAATAATCATCCATTCATTGGTACTCGTATTTCTGATGATTAAATTCCTCATCAATCCTACGTTCTGTTTGATATCATAAAAAGAAAATTGATGATCCTTGCAAAATTGAGAGGTGCTATTTCTAATTGCATTTGCTTTATCATCTTGTAAATGGCATTTTTCAATTGCAATAATTTTATCAAATCTTTTAGGTACATGAAAACCTAATGCACTTTCTTCAAATTGTTCACCAGAATTTATTTCTTCTTTCGTTAACCATCGTTTGTTTGAAAATGTATATTCCATTTTATTTCTATAAAACTGAATTTCATCCGAACCTACAATTGGATCAATTTCTGGAAGTGCTACTTTGGCAATTCTTGTTAAATTTTCTTTTACAGTTTTGTGCTTAAATGCTAATTGATGTTCATATTTTAAATTCTGCCATTTGCATCCACCACAAGTATGAAAGTGATCACAAAAAACTTCAGCTCGCTTATTCGAAAGTTGATGAAAGAAAGTAGCCTTGGCTTCTGCAAAATTCTTTTTCTTTCTAAAAACTTCTAAATCAACAATATCTCCGGGCACAACTTGGTCTACAAAAAGCACATAGTCATCGATTTTTGCTACACATTTACCCTCAGAGGCAATGTCAAGAATTTCTATTTGCTCATATTTATTAAAAGTTTTTTCCGCCATTTTGAATTCAAATTTCAAAGGTATGCTTAAATACCTTAATTTTAAGAATATAATGGGGAAGAAAATTTGGCTTTTATGGGTTTTTCAAATGCTTATGGTTTTCAGCCAAACTCAAGCTTCACATATTGTTGGTGGAGGTTTTAATGTTCAATATTTAGGTGCAAATCAATATAGAATTCAGTTAGATTATTATAAAGATTGTGGCCCTAATTCAATTGAATTTCCTCCGGGTGCTTTGAAAATAGGAATGTTTAAGATTGGGAATAATGATTTAGACACCACCTTTCAATTAGCAATTGACACTACCTATATTGTTGATTTTAGTAATGTGAATTGCATTAGTAGTCCAATTAATTGTGTTCAGAAAAGAGAATATGTTGCTACTGTTGTTTTGGATTCAAGTATGTTTACAAACCCTTCTGGATATTATTTAAGCTATGAGCAGTGTTGTAGAAACTCATTAGCATTGAATGTGAATGATCCACAAAATTTAGGAATTGTTTTTTATTTAGAAATGCCTGCTTTGTCACAAGCTTCCATATTAATGGTAAATTCAAGTCCGGTTTTTCAGAATTATCCATCCGCTAATTTATGTGCATCTGAATTATATAATTTGGATTTTAGTGCAATTGATATTGATGGTGATTCATTGGTGTATTCTGTAGTAGAACCATTGAAAGGACATACTGATCAAGCAAATCTTACTAATCAAACCGGACAAAATGTACCTTTAGCACAGCCTTATGCACCCATTGATTGGGCAAATGGATATGGTCCAAATTTTTCAAATATCATGGATGGAAACCCTGATTTAAAAATTGATTCATCTACAGGGGAATTAACAGTTAGACCAAATCAAATTGGAGTTTATGTAGCAGCTATCAAATGTGAAGAGTATAGAAATGGAGTTAAATTGGGAGAGATAAGAAGAGAATTACAATTTGCAGTAGTTAATTGCCCAATTCGTTTTAGCCCAAAACTCAATGCAATAAGTGATATTTCAAATCTAAACTTTGTTCCAAACGAAAAATTATGTTTTCAAATTGAAGCCACTGATTCAAATTTAACTGATACTTTGCAAATTTTTATTGATTCAATAGATCCTGGATTTAATTACGGTACAATTACATTCACAAGTGTTAAGGGGCTTTCACCCAGATTGGCAGAATTTTGTTTTACAGCAAGTTGCGATATAATTCAATCAGATTCTTTGAATATTAGCTTTATGGTTGGGGATGCTTCTTGCCCTTTACCTTTAAAAGCGAATTTGTTTGTAAATGCAAGTTTAACTGTTCCAGAAAAATTCAATTTCAAAGAGAAATTGCCCAATGTATTTACCCCGAATTCAGATGGAATTAATGATTTTTTCCAGTTACCAACCAGCTTTCCTAAGAATTGTGGCAATGATTTTGAGCTTAAAATATTTAGCCGATGGGGCAAATTGATATACCAAAGCAAGGACCTTAATTTTAAATGGGATGGGGAAAAAGTACCTGAGGGTGTCTATTTTATAAGCTTAAAAGTGAATGCTCAAACTTATAATGCTACATTAAGTTTGCTCCGTTGATAATCAATAATTTAATAGTATATTTGAATCTAATGCGTTTTTATTTTCGACTCTTATTTATCATTTGTGGACTAATCTTTTGTTCTCAAACTACAAATGCAACCCATATTGTGGGTGGTGATTTTAGTTATAAACACATCAGTGGTGATACTTATGAAATGAAAATGAAAATGTATCGTGATTGTGATGGTTCACCGCTTGATGATGAAATAACGGTTTCAATTTTTGATAAAGTTACTAATCAGAGGAAGTTATCTATCAGAATGCCTCGAGTTAATATATATATTATTCAGTTCAATACCTTTTGTATCAATCCTGAATTACGGTGTGTACAGACTGGGGTTTTTTTAGCTAGATTTAATATGCCCGCATCTATATTTAACAATATGGATGGTTATTACGTCAGTTGGGAAAGATGTTGTAGAAATAATATTATAAAAAACATTGTAAATCCAGGTGGTACTGCAATGGCATTTTACATGGAGTTTCCTTCACCATATCCAAATGGTGGTTCACAATTCATTAATAATAGTCCTGAATTCACACGTGACCCCCTAAATTATTTATGTGTTGGAGAAGCATTTCAATATGATTTCAAAACAGTAGATTTAGACGGGGATGAATTGCGTTTTAGTTTAATAACTCCTTTAGCAGGTGGAAACACGAGCCCAAATAACCCAAGGCCAGTATCTGTTGCAGGCCCTTATGATGAAGTAATTTGGAGAAATGGATATGGTCCCTCTACGGGTAATTTCATAGATGGAAATCCTAATTTAACTGTTCAAGCCGACAAAGCAATTTTATATATCAATCCAACCCAAATTGGGGTTTATGTTATTTCAGTTTTATGTGAAGAGTTTAGAGATAATGTAAAAATCGGTGAGATTAGAAGGGAATTGCAGTTGGAAGTTATTCAATGTCCACCTAGAAGTAAACCCGTATTAACTTCTAGTTTAGCCAATAACATTATGCTATTCACTGTTGGTCAACAAGGATGTTTTGACCTTAATGGTTTAGATGGTGATTTAGATGAGACACTTAGATTTAGAATAGATACTTTGGGTATGCATAAACTATTTAGTTCTGGTGCAACCTTAAATCCATCTGATGCTTCAGGTTTGGCTACTGTAAATACTCAATTTTGCTGGACTCCTATTTGTCCAATTGATACAAGTAATGGAAGCTTTATTGATTTTATTTTATACGATAATTCTTGTCCGTTTACACAAGAAGATACTGTTAGAGTTCAATTTGAATTTCAAACGGTACCTAATGAAATTCCTAAAATCAATACCAATTTACCATCTAATATATTTAATGTAAAAATTAATGAGCCTAATTGTTTTCAAATTAATGGAACTGATTTAAATGCTACTGATCAAATTTCTATTCTGACCAACACACGAGGCACTAATCTTTTTAATTTGGGTGCAACTCTTCCTCAAATTATAATAGGTCAACAAAGTATATCAGCTGAGTTTTGCTGGACTCCAGATTGTTCTACAGTTATTGATACGGGTACATATTTAGAATTCATCATAAGTGACAATGCTTGTCCACATGAAGCCTTAGATACCATTTTAGTTAAAGTGAATATTATGGAATTAGCCAATGATGCACCTCTCTTGGAGGCATCTGGTATTAACGGTTCTAATGTTGAACCTGATGGAACTATTCATGCAACTATTGGTGAACCAGTATGTGCTATTATTATAGGTACTGATAATGATATTGAAGATGATTTGGATTTGTATTTACAAAATGTGAATTATGATTTCTTAGCAAATGGTGCAACTTTCAGATTGGTTGATCAAGTGCCAGGGTTGAAACAATATGAATTTTGTTGGACTCCAACCTGCGATAATTTTTATGCAGGAAGTAATTTATCAATTGATTTTTTAATTAGAGACAATAAATGTTTGAATGAAAAATTTGATACAACTCGATTAAAAGTAGTTTATGATTTACCTCCTAATGATTTACCATCTATTATAAAACCTGATTCTATAGTTTATCATTTGAATGCTGGTTACCCGCAAAGCGTTGATGTTACTGGGCTTGATCCTGATTTTGATGATTTTATGATCCTTTCTGCTGAGGCAATGTTTCCAAGTACAGAACCTATAAGAATAGAATTTCAAACTGTAGAAGGAAATGATTCAATTAGTTCTCAATTAAATGTTTTCCCTGATTGTGGTATCAATTCAAACCAAGATTATTTCGTTCGATTTAAATTGTTGAGCAATAAATTTTGTAATGAATATGACACAACTTATAGGACAGTTGCATTTAGGGTGAATCCTTTAGAACAAGTTGAAAAACCTTATGTACCAAATGTTTTTAGTCCGAATGGGGATGGTGTAAATGATTTATTTAAAATTTATTTATCAGATAGAACTATTTGTCCTGATGAATTTTCCATTCAAATATTTGATCGCTGGGGTAAAATATTATTTGAATCTAAAGATCCAGAATTTGCTTGGGCAGCACAAGATATTGCCGCAGGTGCATATATTTATGTAATTAAAATTGCAGATGAACCCATTACAGGTTTCATTGCACTTGTTAAGTAAATAATCTTCTCCAAAATCCGATTAACCAGCTTTTGAAAGATTTGTGAATATCTTCACCAAAATCAAATTCGATTTCAATTAGTAATGAAAAATCAGTTAATTCCTTTCTCATTTTCAGTATTTTATAATGCAAATATAGCATTATTGAACTAAAAACCAAATTGGTATATGTTATTTTATTGTTAAAAAGAGAGTTAGCTTGTTTGAATCAACGATTATAAAGTAGCACTAATTAAATAAGGGAGAATTTCCTTTTCAAAAACAATGAAATTTTTCTTTACATCGCTATTGGTAACAGAAGTAAAAGCAAAAGAGAATATGATACTTTTACTTGCTTTCATTAAAAATGTTACTCTTTCTTTGGGTACAGACTGCAAATCGGGTAGACTTACGAAAGTTTTAATTAACAACTCTTCCATTTGATTAGAAAAGTTTTTTAGAAAGGCTTGAGAGTTGGCGCTTTCTCTGATGAAATCCCATCCTATAAATTCACTGCAAACGGTATAAGATAATCTACTGGTTTTTAAAATGAGCGCAGCAACTTTATCTTCACGAGGTATATTAGGTTGTAATTTCCCAACTAAATCTTGAATACCATGGGTCAAATGTTCCATGATAATTTCATCTAAAATTAATTCTTTGCTTTCAAAATATTTATAGATAGTAGCTTTTGCAACACGTGATTTTTTAGCAATTTCATTCACACTGGTTTTATGGTAACCAAATTTTCTAAAGAGTTCTTTAGATGCTTCTTTTATCGACTGTTGAATTTTATCTGCGTTCATCTAATTATAAATATATAAATAATCATCAACTACAGAAGTTTGAAAACTTCTTAAACTATTATTTGCTGGGCCATGTGTTGGTGTTCCATCATATAATTGAAACCTAGAACTGCAGCAATTGCAACCAACAGAACTTATAGCTGAATCTAATCGTACATAAGAACAAGTGTCGGTAGAATTATAAGTACAGCTACGATCATAAGCAGCGTATTCATTCGGTCCTTTATGATAAATTAAAATACCACGATAGCCACCTTCTATCATTGCAGTACCTCCAATTGTTTGAAGTTGACTATATACTGGACTTTGAAGATTGATTCGAGTATTCACAGTAACATTGGGCACTGGTGATTCTTGCGTTTTTGTACAAGCAAAACAGCTAAATAAAATCAACCATATTCCAATGAGTTTATTCATTATATTAATTCAGATTTAAATTGTTTCAATAAACGTAAATCATTTTCAAAAAACATACGAATATCTTTAATCTTAAATTTATTCATCGCCAATCTTTCAATACCAATACCGAATGCAAAGCCTGTATATTTTTTAGAATCGATGCCACAGTTTTCTAATACATTTGGATCAACCATACCACAACCAAGTATTTCAACCCAACCTGAATATTTACAAATGGCGCAACCTTTACCTCCACAGTTTTGACATTGGATATCCATTTCAGCAGATGGTTCCGTAAATGGGAAATAAGAAGGTCTAAATCTAATTGAAGTTCCTTTACCAAACATTTCTTGAACGAAATAATAAAGTGTTTGTTTCAAATCTGCGAATGATACATTCTCATCAATATATAAACCTTCCACTTGATGGAAGATACAATGTGAACGAGCAGAAATAGCTTCATTTCGAAAAACTCTTCCTGGCATGATTGATCTTAAAGGGGGCTGATTATTTTCCATCAATCTAACTTGCACAGATGAAGTATGTGTTCTCAATGCTATATCGTTTAATGGATTGTTGTCGTCTTTTTGAATAAAAAACGTGTCTTGCATATCTCTTGCAGGATGGTCTAAAGGAAAATTTAATGCGGTAAAATTATGACGGTCGTCTTCAATTTGAGGCCCTTTCACAATAGTAAATCCAATACGTGTGAAGATGGTATTTATTTGCTTCAAAACCAATGAAACAGGGTGTCTTGAGCCGAGTGAAATAGCATCACCAGTTAAAGTATAATCATTTTCATCAGCAGAAACATCACTATTATTTTCAAATTGCTCTTTGAAATTTTGATAAGTTTGTTCAGCTAAAACTTTAAATTCATTGATAACTTTTCCGAAAGATTTTTTTTCTTCAGGAGGCATAGCTTTAAATGCTTCAAACAAATCATTTACAATTCCTTTTTTACTTAAATATTTTAAACGAAATTGTTCTAATTCATCTGCATTTTTTGCAACAAATTCTTTTATTTCTTCAGTATATTTTATGATGTTATCTTTCATTTAAATTTTGATTAAGAAATTACTTTCAATTCTTTCCCCACTTTCGTAAATGCTGCAATGGCCTTATCTAAATGATGACGATCATGTGCTGCAGAAATCTGTACTCTTATTCTTGCTTTTCCTTGAGGAACAACTGGGTAATAAAAACCGATTACATAAATTCCTTCTTCTAACATTTTTGCTGCAAACTCTTGTGAAAGTTTAGCATCATATAACATAACAGGAACAATTGGATGAACGCCTGGTTTAATGTCGAAACCAGCTTTAGTCATTTGTTCGCGAAAATATTGTGTATTGCTTTCTAACTTATCTCTTAATTCGGTGGTTTCGCTCAACATATCTAGAACAGCAATAGATGCTCCAACAATAGAAGGAGCAAGGGTATTAGAAAATAAATAGGGACGTGAGCGTTGACGTAATAATTCAATTATTTCTTTTCTACCAGAAGTAAATCCACCTGATGCACCACCCAATGCTTTACCTAAAGTACCAGTAATGATATCAATTTTTCCCATTACCTGATGATGTTCATGAGTTCCTCTTCCGGTTTTTCCCATAAAACCTGAACAATGACATTCATCAATCATTATTAAGGCTTTGTATTTATCGGCAAGCAAAGCAATTTTATCCAATTGAGCAACGGTTCCATCCATGGAGAAAGCACCATCAGTCACAATAATTCTATGACGTAAATTTTGTGTTGCTTTTAATTGCTCTTCCAAATCTTCCATGTTATCATGTTTATAACGATAACGTTGTGCTTTGCATAAACGAACTCCATCAATAATTGACGCATGATTTAATTCATCAGAAATAATGGCATCTTGTTCATTGAAAAGTGGTTCAAAAACACCACCATTTGCATCAAAAGCAGCTGCATATAAAATGGTATCCTCAGTTCCTAAAAATTGAGAAATTTTTGCTTCAAGTGTTTTATGTATGTCCTGAGTTCCACATATAAATCGAACTGAGGACATGCCGAAGCCATGAGAATCAATTGCTTTTTTTGCAGCTTCGGTAACTTTTGGATGAGAAGAAAGTCCTAAATAATTATTAGCACAAAAATTAATTACTTCTTTACCACCTGCGATATTGATATCTGCACCTTGGGCAGAAGTAATTACGCGTTCTCTTTTGTAAAGTCCGGCTTTTTCAATTTCAGCCAGCTCATGTTGCAGCACAGATTGTAGTGTATCGTACATAATATTCGAATTTTGATGTAAAAATAGAAAAAATAGACCGATTTACTCATTTATCCATATTCAATTTGACATTATTTTGTTATTTTTGCAAACCATTAAACGCCGTTTGCAGCGGTATCAAAGGAAAATGAATCATTTCGAAACACTACTTTACTATTGCTATGCTCGCATTGAGAATGCAGAGCAGTTTGCAGCGGATCATTTATTATTTTGTAAGTCATTAGCACTTGTTGGCCGAATTATAGTGGCTGATGAGGGATTAAATGGAACAATTTCTGGTTCAGCAGAAAATTGTAAAATATATCGTGATGCAATTCTTGCTGATCCTCGTTTTACACATACCGAATTTAAAATTGATGAGGTGCCTGAACCAACTTTTATCAAAATGCATGTGCGATATAAATCTGAGATTGTTCATTCTGGACTTAGAGATCCCAAAATAATTGACCCTACAAAAGAAACAGGTAAGCATTTAGAACCTCAAGATTTTCTTGCAATGAAAGATAATGACGATGTAGTAATATTAGACGTAAGATCTAATTACGAACATCAAATAGGGCGTTTTAAAAATGCTATTACTCTTGATATTGAAAATTTTAGAGATTTCCCTAAAATGATCAATGAATTGGCACAATACAAAGACAAGAAAATATTGACCTATTGCACAGGAGGAATTAAATGTGAAAAGGCAAGTGCATTATTAATTAAAGAAGGCTTTAAAGATGTTTACCAATTGCATGGTGGGATAATTAAATATGGGAAAGAAGCAGGAGGGGAAGATTTTGAAGGCAAGTGTTATGTTTTTGATAATCGTTTAACTGTTGATGTTAATAAAGTAAATCCTAAAGTAATTTCAACATGTTTTAATTGTGGTACTGAAACTACTAAAATGATTAATTGTGCAAACCCTGAATGCAATGAACATTTTACGCAATGCGATAATTGTGGAGAAAAATTGCAAGGCTGTTGTTCGAGTACTTGCATGGAACATCCAAGAAAAAGAATTTATGATGGCTCAGGGTATTATGTAAAAATTCCACAGCCCATTGCTAAGAAATTTGCTTAGTATTTCTTTTTCAATTGTTGTTAAAATTTATTTTTTAATTACAAACTTCATCTTATTTAATAAAAATGTTTAAAGCTTTAAACACCATACTCCTGCTCACAATTTCAAATATCTTCATGACTTTTGCATGGTATGGACATTTGAAGTTTAAAGAAATGGAATGGAGTAAAGGTTTAGGATTGCTGGCAATAATTTTAATCAGTTGGGGTATTGCATTATTTGAATATTTATTTCAAGTGCCAGCAAATAAAATTGGTTATCAAGAAAATGGTGGTCCCTTTACTTTATTACAATTGAAAATTATACAAGAAGCACTTTCGATTTCTGTATTTATGATTTTTTCAGTAATGTTTTTTAAATCTGAAAAAATAGCTTGGAATCATTTGGTAGGTTTTTTCTTCATATTAGTCGCTGTTTATTTTTTCTTTAAAAAATTTTAACAATTATCATTTAACAATTAACCAAAACCTTTCTTTTGTGAAACTGTTGAATACTTAACAAAAAGTTTAATTACCGATAGTATATTTACAATGGAGATGAAAATTCTCCTAATAATTTGAAACCTTAAAATGAAAATAGGAATTGTTTGTTACCCTACCTTTGGCGGTAGTGGAGTTGTTGCAACAGAGTTAGGAAAAGCATTAGCAGATCATGGGCATCAAGTCCATTTTATCACTTATAGTCAACCAGCTCGCTTAGATTTTTTTTCAGAGAATTTATTTTATCACGAAGTTACCGTATCTAAATATCCTTTGTTTGATTATCCTCCGTATGAATTAGCTTTAGCAAGTAAATTAGTTGATGTAGTTTCCTATGAAGAACTAGATATATTGCATGTT
This sequence comes from Sphingobacteriaceae bacterium, assembly GCA_965279595.1. GTDB lineage: Bacteria > Bacteroidota > Bacteroidia > Sphingobacteriales > Sphingobacteriaceae > CAIKLP01. The sequence continues at coordinate 207,933 of OZ257246.1, read as the reverse complement.
CATTACGCTATTCCGCATGCATCTGCGGCTTATATGGCTAAGCAGATTTTAGCATCAAACGGAATTCATATTCCTGTTGTAACTACATTGCATGGTACCGATATTACCTTGGTAGGTAAGGATAGAACCTATAAACCAGTTGTTACTTTTTCTATCAATAAATCAGATGGAGTGACTGCAGTTTCCGATAATTTAAAATCCGATACCTGTAAGTTTTTTGATATTGAAAATGAAATCAGAGTTATCCCGAATTTTATTGATTTAAAAAGATTCAATCATAAAGCAAAAAATCATTTTAAAATGGCTATTGCGCCTAATGATGAAAAAATATTGGTGCATACTTCTAATTTTAGAAAAGTAAAAAGAGTGCCAGACGTGGTAAAGGTTTTTGCAAAAGTAATTGAGAAAATCCCTGCGAAATTATTATTAGCTGGTGATGGTCCAGAAAGAAGTGAGGTAGAACAGTTGGTTCGAGAATTGAATTTGAAAGATAGTGTTCGTTTTTTAGGAAAGTTAGATGCAGTTGAAGAAATTTTATCAGTTTCTGATTTGTTTTTATTGCCTTCAGAAACGGAAAGCTTTGGTTTAGCTGCCTTAGAAGCAATGGCTTGTAAATTGCCTGTAATATCATCAAACGCTGGTGGTATACCTGAATTAAATGTTGATGGACTTACTGGGTTTTTAAATGAAGTAGGAGATATTGATGGAATGGCAAAGAATGCAATTTACATATTAGAAAATCAAGAAAGATTAGATCAGTTTAAAGAAAATGCATTGGCTCATGCAAAGAAATTTGATATAGGATTAATCATGCCAATTTATGAAGCTTACTACAAAGAAATTATTCTAAAAAGTAAAAAAACAAAATAAGATTTTTATTTATTCTGCAAATCTTTTGTCTTTCAGAAATGAATCATCAGTTAATGATTTTAAAAACGCAAGGAGTTGCGTTTTTTCTGTTGCACTTAAAGAGATGCCTCCCTCTAGTGATGGGTCAAGAGTTGGCGAAGAAGGAATGTCAGAACTATAATGATTAATCACCGCTTCAAGTGTGAGAACTCTACCATTATGCATATAAGGAAAAGATTTTTCAATATTTCTCAAGCTTGGTGTTTTAAATTTATATTGATCTGAATCTTGCAAAGTAATCACTGACCTGCCTTTGTCACTCAGTTGAGATAAACCATTGTTGTGAAATTTATTATCCATAAATAGGGGAGCAGTATGACAGCTATTACAGTTCGTCATAAATATATTCATTCCCGCAATTTCATTTGTGCTCAAAGCATTTATATCTCCAGCTATGTATTTGTCATAACGTGATTGTCCTGTTACCAGCATATTCATAAATTGTGAAAGTGCTTTGGTAAATGAAGCATAATCAATGCTGTCTTTATTAAATGCTTTCTTAAATAATGAACGATAGTTTGCATCTGCATTTAATTTACTCATCACATTAGGCATGGTTTCATCCATTTCTAAAGGATTTGTAATTGGATTGATTGAAAAATCATCTAAATGAAATACACCGCCATCCCAGAAGAAAAATTTATTCCAAGCCATATTTTGAATTACAGGGGCATTACGAGTACCTGACCTGTCATCAATTCCATGACTAACCATATGATCTAAGTGTGCAAATGCTGCCACTTGTTGATGGCAACTTGCACAAGATGTTGAACCATCTCTTGACAAAATTCCATCATAAAATAATTTTTTCCCTAATTCAAATCCTTCTTTGCTGATAGGGTTCGAATTCATATCATAATGAGTTGTTGGGAAGTTTGCTGGAATTGTAAATCCTTCAAAATTTTCTACAGTACTCACATTTTGTTCTTTCTTACAAGCAGTAGAAACAATTATTAAAAAGAATAAGATGAAGTAGGTTTTTTTCATTGTGTATTTGACAAATATACAAAATGCAAAAATAGAATTTCAAAATTATTGATTATGTACGTGTTCAACATTAAACATGCTGGTATAATTATTTGCGATGTTTACTGAATAAGGCGAAAACATTACAAAATAGTTTACACTTAGATTAATATTTGTGCTTCCATTTAATAGTTTTGATGGATCTGCATAAACATGAACTAAAGGTAAGTCACCTGCAATTGTAGCAGGAACAATAGCTCTGTCGGCAGGGAAATCTAGAGTAACTCTTTTTAAATTGTTAATAGTTGGAGATGAAAATCCACCGTAACCTCCAATATGGAAGAAATATGTTTGTGAATTGCTTGCTGGGTCGATTGGAACACTTGTTGATTCACCTTCCATTTTCATAAAAATATAACCTGTATTCCAAACCCAATACATATCAGAGGCATTACCTGAAGGATCTAGAACACCTGTTCTTTCATTAACTGGACTAATACTTTTTAAACTATCAACACCAATAGTAAAACTGATAGATTTATAAGTTCCAGCAGGTATGTTATTTAATTTTATTTTTCTACTATATGGGTTGGTCTCTTTAATAATAAAATAACTACTGTCTTTTGGTAAAGTATAAACTGAGTTATCTTCTTTAGTTAAAGAAATATTACTGATAATATAATTTAATTTAGTTACTGAATATTTTTGACCTAAAGCATTTTCATATAATAAAGTATCCAAAACTAAGTCATCATTTCCCATTCTATTATCAAATCCTACATATAAACTGCCTGAAGTTGCATTGTTAATTGGTTGGGAAGTAATTTCTTTCTTTTCACAAGAACTCAAAGTTATGAATAAGGCAAAAATAATTAGGGATATTTTGGTTTTAAGGATCATTTTCATCATACAAATCATTCTAACTTAGAAAATTCAGATTTAGTATATTAATTAGTTTTCAATTTTCATAAAACTAAACATACTTTGATAGTTATCAGCTATATTTTTTGAAAATGGGGTTAGCATTACAGTTGGTGTGCTGATGAAATTAATGTTAGTAGTGCCTTCAAGAACTTTTAAGGCATCTGCCTTTAAAAAAAGTTTAGAAGTGTTGTTAATAATTAAAGTTGAGTTGAAATCTATGTTAGCTGTTCTTAAATTATTTAAAGTAGGATTGTTTAATCCTCCAAAGCCTCCAATATGATAAACATAAGGAATCACTGAACTTGAATCGGTTCCTCTAGGAATAATTGGCATGCATTGTAATTTTAAAAAGATATATCCTGTATTCCACACCCAATACATATCAGCAGCTTTACCTGCAACATCAAGCACACCGGTACGGAGTTCAGCAGGCATAGTACTTCTTGCACTATCAACACCAATAATGAATTGAATGCTCTGGTAATTTCCAACAGGAATATTATTTAATTTAAATGATAGAGTAGATGTATCAGATTCTTTTATTAAAAAATAACTACTGTCTTGAGGAATGGTAAAAAATGAACCATCTTCTTTTTTTAATTTAATATTTGAAATGAAGTAATTGAATTTGTTAATGGTAAAGTTTTGTTCTAAGACATTGGTATGAACTGATTTGTTTAAAATCAAATTACTATCGCCTACCGTATGGTCAATTTGTATTGTTAACGAACCAGTTTTTGCGGCTGGATTTGCTGTTGTTTCGTTTTCTTTTTTGCAGCTAATAACTGAAAATAAAAATAGGATGCTGATGATAAATTTAATTTTCATTTTCTTATGCTAAAGTTTGAAATAAATTTTTGTGCCAACTTTGATCAAAAGGTAATTCCCATTGGGTTTCAAGTTGCTCAATATTTTGAACAAGGTTGTTGAAAACAAGAGTATCTGATTTTATTTTAGAAGTATTAATTGCTTCTTGAAATTCATCTTTATTTAAAGTAATAATTTCATTTTCGTTTTTATAAGCAAATAACATTCTATTAAATAATTCTATTTGGTATTTATTTTCAAGATCATGTAAAAATCTAACAGAAGAATCAATAGAGCATCCACTTGCATTCGTATTGGATTCATCTACCTTTAAAATAATAAATTGGTTGTATCTAATTTCTGAATTTGCTTCTAGCTGAACATTGTGAGCTGCCCAATTTTTACAAAAAATTTCCAATTCAGTATTGATATTTTTTACTTCTTCTAAAGTTAGTTTTCTATTAGCTTGGTAAATCCAAACTTTGCTTTTTGCGTTCATTTTATTTATTAATTAGAAAGGCCATTAGCTTTAGCAGTAATTTCTGCAATATCTAATACTTGTACCTCTTTTTCTTTTTCAAAATGCTTAACACCATCACTTAACATGGTCATGCAAAATGGACAACCAGCTGCAATTATATTAGGGTTAAGAGTTAAAGCTTCTTCTACTCTTTCAACATTAATATCTTTGTTCCCTTTTTCCGGTTCTTTAAACATCTGTGCTCCTCCAGCACCACAACACAAACCATTGGTTTTGCATCTTTTCATTTCAACTAAATCAGCATCTAATTGTTCCAATATTTCACGTGGTGCTTCATATACACCATTCGCTCTACCTAAATAGCATGGGTCATGATAAGTGATTTTTTTTCCTTTAAAATATTCACCATTACTAGCTTTTAATTTGCCATTATCAATTAACTCTTGAATTAGCTGGGTATGATGAATTACATCATATGTTCCTCCTAATTCAGGATATTCATTTTTAATTGTATTGAAACAATGTGGGCAACCGGTAACTATTTTCTTTATTTGATAAGCGTTTAGTATTTCAATATTTGCCATGGCTTGCATCTGAAATAAAAATTCATTGCCAGCTCTTTTAGCTGGGTCACCAGTACAACTTTCTTCAGTTCCTAAAATAGCAAATTTCATTCCTACATGATGTAAGATCTTAGCAATATCTTTTGTTATTTTTTGAGCTCTCTCATCAAAACTTCCAGCACAACCCACCCAAAATAAAATTTCTGGTTCTTCACCGTTGGCAATCATTTCAGCCATTGTAGGTATCTTAAATTCCATCTTTAATTATTTAAATTTATTTTGATGTTTGTTAAAATAAATATTGATAATATTTTTAAACTATTTACTTGTTTTAAATACTTGTATTTTTGCGTCTGCCATTACTAATTCGGTAAACATCCCTTCATATCGTGTAGCTCGTACAATATGATTATCTACCCAATGGTAATTTCCTCCTCGTGGTTTACCAAATAATATTCCATGGTATTTAAATCCATTTTTTGCTAACCACTTTTCCGTAACTTCTCTATGAGCCTCCGTTCTTGAAGTGAAAAATGTAATCACATGTCCTTGATCAAACCACTTATTCAATGTATCTAAAGCTCCATCATAAATTTTGGCATCTTCCATTCTCCAAGGTTCTTCATTAGGTATGTCATCACAAATTGTCCCATCAATATCTATCAAAAAATTTTTTACTTCTTCAGGTAATACCGGACTTAATAATTTTCCTTCTTGATCTTTTGCTTCTTTTAAATCCATCTATACGCCAATCAAAATTTTATTCTATTTTTTACTAATTAATTAATCCAATTAGCTCTATCACTTGGAGAAAACTTCCAAGGTGCACCATTTGTTTCAATATTAGTTTGCATTGCATTTAAACTTGCAGGTGCAGCTGATTCTTCCATAACTAAATACCTTCTTAAATCCATAATGATAGATAGAGGGTCAATATTAACAGGACAAGCCTCAGTGCATGCATTACAAGAAGTACAAGCCCATAACTCTTCACGTGTAATATAATTATCTAATAAAGATTTTTCATCAACGTAATCTTTCCCATTTTTATCTATTCCTTTTCCGACTTCAGTAATGCGGTCACGGGTATCCATCATTATTTTTCTAGGAGAAAGCAATTTGCCTGTTTGATTAGCAGGGCAAACAGATGTACATCTACCGCATTCAGTACATGAATAAGAATCCATCAATTGTTTCCAATTTAAATCTCTAACATCTTTAGCGCCAAACCTTCCAGGATTTTCAACTACTGGTGGAGTAAAACTTGGATCAAGCATGGCCTTAACTTCATTTGTTACTGAAGTCATATTACTGAATTTACCTTTTGCATTTAAATTTGAAAAGTAAGTATTTGGAAATGCTAGGAATATGTGAAAATGTTTTGAGTAGGGTACATAATTCAAAAATGCCAATATACCTAGAATGTGAAACCACCAGCAACCTCTTTCAATTGCGATTAGTGATTGTTCAGCATTAGGCAACCAGTCTACTAATAAAGAGCTAACTGGAAATATACCTGCGGTCACATAATGTGTTGACCCCATTGCTTGTAATTTGGCATCAGCAGCATTCATCAAGAGGAAGGCTGACATTAATAAAATTTCAGTAATCAAAATATAATTTGCATCAGATTTTGGCCATGGAGTCATTTCAATTCCACTGAATCTTTTTATTTTTAGAATATTTCTTCTAGCCAAGAAAATCACACAAGCAAGCCAAACGCCAAGGGCCAACCATTCAAACCCTCCAATTAAAAGGTCATAAACTGGACCCAAAACGGGTGCAAATACTCGGTGAGTTCCAAAAAGACCATCAATTATTATTTCTAAAACTTCTAAGTTTATGATGATAAAGCCCACATAAATAAGCAAATGCAAAATAAATGGAACTGGTCTTACAGCCATTTTTGTTTGCCCTAAAGCTACTTTTATCATTGTCATCCAACGTTCTGAAGGTCGGTCACTTCTATCTAAATCTCTACCTAACAAGATATTGCGACGTATTTTACTGACGTTTTTTGAGAAAAGCCAAACAGCTATACTTAAAAAAAGAAGAAATAGAATTTGTAAGATCATAAGCAACAATTAATAAAGACACGAATTTAAAGAATACTGACCATCTTTTATGAAGCATTTTCAAAATAGTTTTAATTAGAATGATAATAAAAGAATAAAGAAATTTTAAAAAAAATTTTCATAACCGGAAAAAGCGTTTACATTTGCAGACCCAAAAGGGTGATATAGCTCAGTTGGTAGAGCAAAGGACTGAAAATCCTTGTGTCCCTGGTTCGAATCCAGGTATCACCACTTAAAGCCCTGTGTTTCACAGGGCTTTTTTTTTAAAAGTCGAATGATATTTAATATTTTCCAATCATTTAAATTCTAAGAATTTAAAAACCCCCATAGCGAATGTTAATTCCCTTTTTTACAAAATTTAAGTATCTTGCTTATTATGTCGAAAACTAGGCTATTAACTTTTGCTTTTTTGTGTACTGCTATTTATTTAATCAGTGCTTGTTGTACTAAGAAAAAAAATGCCAATACTAATTTAGAAAGGGCTTGTCCAGATGAATGGTATCAAAATAAAATGCCAAGTACAGATAGTAAAAATTCCAATTTAGAATATTTTATTATTGCAGGAGAAAGAAGAGAATTAGCTGAATTCGACCTCGCATGGATCAAAGAAAATTGCAATATCAAACCTCAAATTATACAATAAATAATCAATATGTTTAATCCTATTAAAATTATTGCCACAAGTTCATTGTGTTTGTTTTTATTAAACAATACAGTTGATGCAAGTAACCCAAACCTAAAACAGCTAGGGGGAAAAGTACAAAGTAGATCAAGAACTTTTAAATTGGCTGAAGGAGTTTCTGTAAAAAACTATCGTGAAAATATAGTTATTGTAAAGATTAATCCTGATCAAAAGGCAAATTGCCAAGTCAATAAAATAAACTTAAGTTCTTTACAAAAGACATTTAATCTTTTAGGAGTTGATCAAACAAATGCAAAATTTCCAAATGCAAGTGTTTCCACTTTAAAAATGTTTCCAGGTCAGGAAGCTGTTGATTTGACAACTATTTTTGAATTGCATTATACTGCCCAAGTAAATGTAGTAGATGCAATCAATGAAATTTTAAAATCTGAAGATGTTGTATATGCGGAACCTGCATATATTTATTTTACGGATCATACACCTAATGATCCTGACACAGCAAGTGGCCATAATTATTTTCAGAAAATAATTAAAGCTTATGAAGCTTGGGATATTTCAAAAGGAGATACCAACACAGTTATTGGTATAGTTGATACCGGAGGAGATTTAGATCACCCTGATTTAGCAGCAAACGTAAAATATAATTATGCTGATCCGATGGATGGAATTGACAATGATAATGATGGCTATATAGATAATTTTAAAGGTTGGGATATGGTTGGTCCTGTATCATCAAATTTTGTTCCTGATGGTGATCCAAATGTACAGTCGGGTGGTAATGATCATGGTGTACATGTTGGTGGTGATGCATCAGCGGTTTCAAATAATGGAATAGGTATTTCAGGTATTGGTTATAAATGCAAATTACTTTTCATTAAATGCACACCTGATGTTTATGAAAATGCAATTTATACAGGTTATGAAGGAATTGTTTACGCTGCAGATCATGGAGCATCTATTATCAATTGTTCATGGGGTGGTGCTGGTGGTGGCTCATTCGGGCAAGATGTAATTAATTATGCAATCATTAAAGGAGCTTTGGTAGTTGCAGCAGCTGGAAATGATGGAATTGATATTGCTCAATTTCCTTCTTCTTATAAAGGAGTGCTTTCAGTAGCATCTTCAACTTCAACTGATAAAGCTTCTGGTTTTACAAGTTTTAATTACACGGTTGATGTGATGGCACCAGGTTCAAATATATTTAGTACAACTTTTAATAATTCCTATAATTCATACGATGGAACTTCAATGGCTTCGCCTATTACAGCTGGTGCTGCTGCAATTGTGAAATCTCATTTTCCCAATTTAAATGGTTTGCAAGTTGGTGAACTTTTAAGAGTAACTTCTGATGATGTTTATTCAAAAAGCGCTGTGAAATACAAAGATAAATTAGGAAAAGGAAGGATAAATTTATTGCGCGCATTGACTATTACTTCGCCATCTATTAGAGCCACAAATATGACTTTAATAGATAAAAATAATGGCGCGTTGTTATCAGGTGATACAGTTAGTCTAATGTTAAATTTAACTAACTTTCTTCAAGCTACTAGCAATCTTACTGCAACTATTACTACTACTTCAACAGCAATTACCTTATTAAATTCTTCTATTAATCCAGGAGTAATTTCAACAATGCAAACATTCGTTGCGCAACCATTCAAATTTGTTGTTAAAGCAGGAGTAACAGAAAATACGAAAGTGAATTTTAAAATAGCATATGCTGATGGTACTTATGTTGATGCTGAGTTCTTTAGTATTGAAGTAAATATTTCTTCTGTAAATATTACGGTTAATCAAGTGCAAAGTACAGCTACTGGAATAGGTAGAGTAGGATACAGAAATGGAGATGGAACAGGTGGTTTAGGATTTGTATATAATGGTACAAGCATGTTGTATGAAGCTGCATTGATGGTAGCTCAATCACCAACTCTTGTTTCAAATAACGCAAGATCTGATGCAACTACTCCTGATGAGAATTTTGTAGTAACCAAACGCGTATCACAATATAATGAGCCAGGTATTGATTTTATTTCAAAAGGTGAGTTCAATGATGCGAACGCATTAATACCACAAAATTTATTAATCAAACATCGTGAATTTGCATGGAGTCAATTACCAAATGATAAATACATTATGGTTGAATATAAAATTAAAAACAACAACCCAAATGCAATTACTGGTATGTATGCAGGCTTGTTTTTAGATTGGGATATTGTTAGTTCAGCAACTAATAGATTGATTTGGGATGATTCGAATAAAATGGGCGTAGCCATGTCAACAGGTGTAACTGACCCCCTGGGTGCTGTTAAAGTCCTGAGTAATTTTGCTCCAGTTGCTTATTATGGACAATCATATTCAATTATTGATGGGTTACAAAATGATGGATTTACTTTGGCTGATAAATACACTACCTTATCTAGTGGTATTGTGAATGATAGTGTTGGTTTTACTGGAACTGGTTTAGATGTACAATACACAATTGGTGCTGGACCATATACAGTTAATCCAAATGAAGATGCAGTAATTGCTTTTGCATTTATTGGTGGTGATAATTTAGCTGATTTACAAGCAAGTGCTCAAGCTGCCCAAAACAAGTACAATGCAGTAGTATTGAATTTGTCAGTGAATCAAAGTAAATCGGATTTATTTAGTTTAAAGTTAAGTCCAAACCCAAGTAATAATAAAGTGGGAATTTCATTTCAATTAAATGAACCTGCAGTTGCAAAAATAATAGTGAGAGATGAATTGGGTAGAATAGTAAAAACCATTGCAAAAGGTAATTGGTACACTGGACCATATCAATTTGATGCTGATATCAATGACTTAAAAGCAGGTATTTATTTAGTGTCTTTAGAATCTTTAAAAGGAATTGAAACGGTGAAGTTGATTGTTTACTAAATTCAATTTTAAATTTTAATATACTTTTTAAACAGGTTATTTATTGAAAAATAAATAGCCTGTTTCATTTTAGTGTTTCTATAATTCACCTTTAACATCAATAAATTATTAATAAATAGGCAATTTATTGAACAATTTTATTTTCTCTTAACACAAATTCAAGTTAAGCATAAAATAGGGTTAAGAATTCGGTAATACTTCATGGATATTTTTGAGCATCAATCAAAAAATAAAATTCATGAAAAGATTTACCAAAAAAATTGCAATGCTGATTGCCCTTACAACCTTCATATCTATTGGTGTTAAGGCGCAAATCAACCTGCTGAAAGATTATCAAAATAATCAATCAGCTCCTATTGGAACCTTTCAAAATATTAACTTTAGAGAAGCAGGTTTCTCTGGTTTGTTTTATATTGAAGGAACCAATGGCAAAGAATTTTGGACAATTTCTGATAGAGGAGTAAACGTAGATGCAGCAAACGCTAATACAGCTTCTTGTCGTCCAACTTATGACAAAATATACGGATTCAAAAACTATGTTCCTAAAATACATAGAATCAAAATTGAAGGTGATTCCATTTTGATATTGAAAACTATTACCATGAAAAGACCTGATGGTAATGGTGCTAGTGGTTTATTAAACCCAACTGGCTTTGGAAGTACCGCTTTAGAAGCAGGTTCAACTGATACGGTATTAGTATGTGCTAATTTTAATTCTAAACTATCTAATAAAGATGTTTGGGGAATTGACGCAGAAGGTGTAGCTGTTGATCGTCAAGGAAATTTTTGGATTTGTGAAGAAGGTGGTCCAACTATTTGGAAATTAAATTCAAATGGAGTAGTGATTGCAAGATTTACACCTTACAAAAATTTGATAGGTTCTGAAAGTATTGATATTGCTATTGATACAGCTTATAAGTATCGTAAAAATAACCGAGGATTTGAAGGTGTATGTATTGCTCCAAACGGAAAAATTTATTCAATTATTCAAAGCCCATTATTGTATCCAACTAAAGCTGTTGGTGAAGGTTCAAGAGTTCATAGAATCTTAGAAATAAACCCAGATAATAACAGCACTAAAATGTATGCTTATTTGAACCAAGGTATTATTGGTGCAAGTGGATCAAATCAAATTCGTTTAAGAGATTGGAAATTAAGTGATATCACTGCTGTGAATGACTCAGTATTTTTAGTTATTGAACAAGCATTGAGAGGCACAACAGATTTGAAGTATGTTTATCAAATTAATTTAAACGGAGCAAGTGCTGTATCATCAGGATTATATGGTGGACTGACTTTAGAAGCTCTAGTAGACTCTACTGGTTTAGCTAATAATGGCATCAAACCAGTAAAGAAAAAATTATTCATGAATTTATTGACTAATGGTTGGGATCCAATTTTAGAGAAACCAGAAGGAATCACCATTATTAATGATAGTACAATTGCAATTTGTAATGATAATGATTTTGGACAAGTTTCTCCTTCAGAAAATGGAGTGGCTACAGCTACAAATATCAAAAGTCATTTATACTTATACAGCTTAAAAGGTGTAAATAAATTAGTGAATTATAAAAAATACCAAGCAGTAAATTCTGTGGTATTAGCGAATCATTCAAAAGCACCTTCATTCTTATTTAGCAACTACGATATTCCAGGGATTGAAATGTACCGTTTAATTGGTTCTGATGATTCATTAATTCAATCACCTTCTTTCGTTTTTGGTGGATCAGCAGATGGTTTAGGTTTGATTAAAAATAGCGATCAAACATTTACTTTATTGACAAATCATGAAGATAATTTCTCTGTTTCAAGAGTAACTTTAGATCCTTCATTCAAACCTGTGAAAGGCGAATACATCATGAACTCAAATGCAGGTATCTGGAGATTATGCTCTGGAACTATGGTAAAACCTGAGATTCACGGTTTTGGGCCATACTTTCTAACTTGTGGAGAAAGTGGTGAAGAATCAATGACTCATGCTATCAATCCATTTACAAACCCTGTAGTTGATACCATGTTAACAGAAGCTACTTCTTATACCTTAGCAAAAGGTTTAGGTAGATGGAGTGCTGAAAATGCAGTGCCATTGCCTAAAGATACTTATCCAGGAAAAACAGTTATTATTATTGGTGATGATGATTCAGGAACAGCTGGTGGACAAGTTGCTTTATATGTTGCAAACACTGGTGATTTACAAGGTGGAACTTTATATGCTTTGAAACAAAAATCAGGTGAGTATAAAGAAACAAAAATGAAAGTAAATGGCGCAACCCATGATGTTGAATTTGTTGCTATTCCAAATCATAAAAGTTTAACAGGTGCTCAAATAAATTCATTCTGTCAAAATATCAATGCTATTCGTTTTGGCAGAGTAGAAGATGTAGATTATAGAAAAGGAAATACAGATGCAGGAAGAGAAATTTATTTTACTGTAACAGGTCAGGATTATACTGGTTTAAATGCTGATACTTCTAGAACAAAATATGGTAGAGTGTACCGTTTGAAATTAGATAAAACAAATATGTTAACCGGTAAATTGGAATGTATTTTAGATGGTGATGATAAATCAGCATCAAATGCAGCAAGAACTTTTTATGATGTAGATAATATTTGTGTAACTAATGATTATGTATATGTGCAAGAAGATCCAAATGGTTATGCACCAAATGGTGATCCAAGCAGACATGATTCAAGAATTTATCAATATGATATTGAAACAAGAAATTTATTTACAGTTACTGAATTAGATCATAGAAGAAGAGGAGCTGCTTATCCTGATTCTGCAAAGTATAATCAAAATGCAAATGCAAACGCTTATGCAGCAAGTTCAATTGGATCTTGGGAGTATGGAGGTTTGATCGACATTTCAGAAGATGTAAATATTCCGAATACATTTTTATTAGCTATCCAACCACATACTTGGAGAGGTGCTAAATACAAGGGTGTTGACGGTGGAACAATTCGTAAATCAGAATTTCAAGGATCTGCTTTAGTTGTATTGAAAAATATTCCAAGAGCTAAAATTAAATTACCTAAAGTTTCCAATGTAGAAGTTTGTAGAGGTGATTCTGTTACTTTAATTGCAAGTGAAGGTTATGATAATGCTCAATACAGATGGTATAGTGTTCCAACAGGTGGAACTGTTTTACACGTTGGAAATTCTTTCAAAGTTAAAACAGATATCAATAAAACTTATTTTGTTTCCGCTTATGCTTTAGGTACAGAAGGTGTTCGTAATTCAGCTTTTGTAAAAGTGATTGAAAGACCGAATTTTGATTTAGGTGCAGATTTTGTCGCTTGTGAAAAAACTGAGTTAAATGTAGTTGGAGTAAATGGAAATGTAATTTGGAATGATAATTCAACAAGTAAAACTTTAGAAGTTACTAAGTCTGGAACTTATTGGGTAAAAGTTACCAATCAAAATGGATGTTCAAAAATGGATACTATTCAAGTAACTATTAATCCATTACCTGAAACTCCAGTAATCAGCATCAATGGATCAATGTTGACTTCAAGCAATGCAAATGGAAATCAGTGGTACAAAGATTCGGTTGCTATTCCTAATGCAACAAGTCAAACATATACTGCAATTGAATCAGGTGCCTACACTGTAAGAACTACAGATGCAATCACAGGTTGCGTTTCTCGTAAATCTAGTTCAGTTGCTATGATATTGTTAGGCTTAGATGAAACATTAGCAAGTAATGAATTCAAAGTTTATCCAAATCCAAATGATGGAAAAATCACAGTTAAATTTAATATTGAACAACGTTCAAATGTAAAAATTAGAATTACAAATTTAATTGGACAAACTGTTTATGAGAATAATTTATTCAACTTTGAAGGGAATTATTCTGAGTCTGTTGATTTATCTAAATTTGCTAATGGACAGTATTTAGTAAATGTTTACAATGATTTTGTGAACATGCAAAAAATAATCACCAAACAATAATTAATTAATACTTTTAATTGCAATCCCGGCATTAGTCGGGATTGCTTTTTTTTATGAAAAAACTAACTGTCTTTCTTTCTTTTGTAATTCTATGTTTAACCTTGTCTCTTTTTTCTTTTAAAGAAGAAAAAGAGACTATACAATTGCAATATGTATCCATGTTTCAAAATCAGATTAAAGATTTTTTAAAGGATTATGATGCTTTGTATTTGTATGTAAAAAATGAAAAAATAATTTCAAAGGATCGATTAAAAGATTTGTTTTTGACAACTAGGTATAGTTATAAAAAAGCGGAAATGATATTGGAATATTTTGCACCATCAACCGCAGGAATGCTTAACATGGCATTGGTTCCACAAGTTGATGAGTATGATCCCAATCAGTTAACTATTGAACCAGAAGGCTTACAAAAGGTAGAAGAATTAATTTACACTTATACAGGTGATATTGAAAGAGATATATTATTGCAAGAATTAAAAAGAACTAGAGGAGCTATTTTAAGAGCTCAGCAAATTACTCAATCTTTTGAACCATTGAATTATCAAATATTTGAAGCCTTTAAACAAGAAATTATTCGAATTTGGGCATTTAATTTAACAGGTATTGATGCAACTTATTCAAAAAATTCTATAAAGGAATCATATTTTGCATTGCAAGCTTTAAAAGAAGTAACAGTTATTTTAAATTCAAGTGCTAAGCAAAAAAAACTAAAAAAGGAGTTGTTAGATTTAAACCTACTCATTGCTAACGCTCAAAATTATTTTTTGCAAAATTCTAATTTCGATTCTTTAAATAGAATGTTTTTTCTAAAAGAATTTGCAAATCCTATATATTCAAGTGCAACAAGAATTGAGCAATTGATGAATGTTGAGAAGAGTCCGATTGTATCTATGTTATTTGCTGATGCAAATTCTATTTTTAATTCTTCAGCTTGGAATCTATCCTATTTTTCAAGTACGAAAGAAATAAGTATTAACAAGGATCAAATAGCATTAGGTAAAATGCTTTTTTTTGACCCGGTTTTATCTGGAAATAATCAACGAGCTTGTGCTTCTTGTCATAGGCCAGAGTATGCTTTTACAGAACCTTTGCCTAAAAGTCAAGTATTCGGACAACAGGGTTCAGTTGATAGAAATGCACCAACTTTATTAAATGTTGGTTTTCAGAAAGGTTTGTTTCATGATGCTCGAGTTTTTTATTTAGAAGATCAAGTTGTAGCAGTCAATCAAAATGAATTAGAAATGCATGGCAACTTTAATCAAACTGCTCAAAAATTAAAATCAAGTAATGAGTATGTTGTCTTATTTAAAAAAGCATTCGCAGGAACTGCTGATACCATTATCAATAAAAATGCGATTATTCGTGCAATAGCAAGTTATGAAAGAACTTTAGTTTCTATGAATTCTAGATTTGATCAATATATGAGAAACGAAAAAGTTAATTATACTCAGCAAGAAATCAATGGATTCAATTTGTTTATGGGAAAGGCACAATGTGGAAATTGTCATTTCGCTCCTTTATTTAATGGCACAGTTCCACCTAAATTTGATGATACAGAATGGGAAATAATTGGAGTCCCATCAACAAAAGATAATAAGGCTTTAGATTTAGATGAAGGAAGATTTAAAGCAGCAAAAATGGAAATACATAAATATGCTTTCAAAACGCCAAGCCTCAGAAATATTGAATTTACAGCACCTTACATGCACAATGGAGTTTATGATAATTTAGATGAAGTCATGGAATTTTATAATAATGGTGGCGGAATTGGACATGGATATGAAGTCCCTAATCAAACACTTCCTAGTGATTCTTTGAAATTATCTAAAATAGAAATGGAAGAAGTGATAAGTTTTATGAAATCATTAAGCGATACTGTTAACTTAACTTCCAAGCCATCTTACTTACCTGTCATTTATATGAATGGATTAGAAATTAAAAGAAAAATAGGTGGGCTCTATTAATTTTAATTATTAACCAAATACATAAAAATCATAATAGTATAATTATTTCTTAATATAAGTCTAATAAAATATATTTACCTAAATATCTAATAGGTAAATTATGCAAGACCCTAAAACAAATAATGCTCAGATTGAACAACCAACCAACTATGGTGCATTAAGTACATTAATAACTGTATTTTTCTTTTGGGGATTTATTGCAGCTGGAAATGGAGTATTTATTCCATTCTGTAAAGACTACTTTCATTTAGATCAGTTTCAAAGTCAATTAGTTGATTATGCATTTTATGTTGCCTACTATATAGGGGCATTATTTTTATTTATTGTTGGCAGTGCAAGTGGAAAAGATTTAGTGAGTTCATGGGGCTATAAAAAAAGTATTGTTTATGGTTTATTGTTTAGTGCCTTAGGTGCAGTCGCAATGATTGTTGCAGTAAATGCAAATACATTTTCTGGAATGTTGTTTGGTTTATTTATTGTTGCACTTGGTTTTAGTTTACAACAAACTGCTGCACAACCTTTTTCAATTGCATTAGGTGACCCTAAAACCTCATCGAGTAGAATAAATTTAGGCGGAGGTATCAATAGTTTCGGAACTATGATCGGCCCAATTGTAGTGTCCTTATTGCTTTTCGGCACCATAGCCGCTTCTGATGAACAAACAAAAAACTTAGGCTTAGATAATGTTAGTTTCCTTTATGCTGGAGTAGGTGCATTATTTATATTAGCAGCTGCATTATTTGCATTCAGTAAAAAAGTTCCTGCTGGTATCAGTTTAGATGTAATGGAACCTGCAAAAAAAGCATTAAATACTTTAGTAATTATAACTGGCTTGTTGATTTTTATGTTTATTCCAGTTTTCAAAAGTTATATTGGACTTTCAGAATCAATTACAGCAATTGAAAAACAAGCCCTTGAAATTTATAGAATAAAATGGTTGTTAGGAGCATTGTTTGTTATTGTCATTGGACTTTTATTCTCTTACCAAAGTGCTAAAAGAAATAGTCAAGGTTGGGGAGCAATGCAATACCCTCAACTAGTTTTAGGTATGCTTGGAATATTTACCTATGTAGGTGTGGAAGTAACCATACAAAGTAATTTAGGTGAACTTTTAAAGCAAGAAAATATGGGCGGATTGGCTTCATCACAAATAGCGCCATACATCAGCATGTATTGGGGAAGTTTAATGATAGGAAGATGGGCAGGTAGCTTATCTGTATTTAAATTTTCAAACATCACAAAAAAAGTATTAATGCTAATCGTTCCTTTAGTTGCATTTGGAATAATAATAGCTGTTAACCAATTAGCACAAAAAGATATGTCTTCACTTTATGCTTATGTTTTATGTGTTGGCGTTCTAATTGCTGCATTTTTTATCAGTCAAGATAAACCTGCTAAAACCTTATTGTTATTTAGTTCTTTAGGTGTTGTTTCTATGTTGGTAGGTTTAATGACAACTGGGCAAATTGCTATTTATGCTTTTTTAAGTGGAGGTTTATGGTGTAGTATTATGTGGCCTAGTATTTTCAGTTTGAGTATTGCTGGTCTCGGCAAATATACTACCCAAGGTTCTGCATTTTTAGTGATGATGATTTTAGGTGGAGGAATTATTCCACCACTTCAAGGAAAAATTGCTGATTTAATTGGCATACATCAATCTTATTGGATTCCTGTTATTTGCTTTGCCTATTTAGCTTTCTTTGCCATTATAGTAAAAGGAATTTTGAAGAAACAAGGAATTGATTACGATTCAAATTCAATTGGAAGTCATTAAAGATTGTTAAAGCAAAACCTGCATCGAGGTTCGTAGCTTTCTTTTTCTCCTAATAAAACATGTGCATCACTTTCTACTTTTCTGAAAGAGTGGCTTGCAGCGTTTCCACATTGTACACATACCGCTTGTACCTTAGTTACATATTCTGCAACAGCCATTAGTCCAGGCATTGGTCCAAAAGGTTGACCCAAATAATCCATATCTAAACCTGCAGCTATAACTCTAATTCCTTTGGCTGCCAATTTCACACAAACAGTAGCTAATTCATCATCAAAAAATTGAGCCTCATCAATTCCAACCACTTGCACATTGTTTGACAAAATAAGAATCGACTCTGCATTACTTACTGGTGTTGATTGTATAGAGTTTAAATCATGAGAAACAATGGCTTTGTCATCGTATCGAGTATCAACTGTTGGCTTAAAAATTTCAACAGTAAATTTAGCAATCTCTGCCCTACGCAATCTTCTAATTAATTCTTCTGTTTTACCCGAAAACATAGAGCCACAGATTACTTCTATACTTCCTCTACTTAAATGTTTGCGATTAAAGGGTTCATTGAATAAGGTCATAGGTCAAATATATTTATTGCACTTAGTAAATAGAAATAAAATGTCAATTTTCTAGTTAATGTAAGTATTTAATACATTTAACACTTGTAGGCCTTGTGTTTATAATTTTATATACTAATTTCTTAGGATTCAAAATATTCAATTAAATTTGGCTGGAAGGATTAAAAATAAGCAACAGGTTCTTCCGGTTAATCAAAATTTAAACAGCTTTTGGAGTTATGAATAAAGAAACACTAATAGATAAAATAGCATTTATTTCAGAAGAGTTACAACAACAAACCATCAATTGGATAAGAAAGGATTATGAAATAACTTCTTTGGAAGTGAATGTATATCTTTCTAATATTAAATACTTATCAGAACAAGCTAATTATTTAAATGACTTTTTATTAGAAGAGGGTAATACTATACAGGCAACTTCAATAAATAGCAAACCTGTTTCTGCTACTCAATCAATGGAAGATTTAAGTATGAAAATTGAAGAAGAAGTTAAACATATACCAACAAAAACTGTTGTACCTGAAAATACAATTCATAAAAATGTGAGCCAGCCTGATGCTGATTCACTTTCCTTGCATGAGAAATTAAGTGAACAAAGCCATACCCATTCAGTTGCTGATTCATTGAAACAAAATTACTTCCAAAAAGATTTATCTTTTAGTTTAAATGAAAGATTGTTTATTGTTTCCAATTTATTTGATGATGATCAAAATGATTTCGCTAAAGTAACTGCACATTTAGCTACTCTTGATTCATGGGAAGAAGTAGAATTTTATTTAAACGAAACATGTGTTAGACCATATCGTTGGAATGAAAAAGAAGCCGATAAAAATCATTTCTATAAAATTCTTAAACAAAGATTTGCTTAAAGTTGATTGATTTTAGCAACTCTTTTTAAGTCTAAAATATTTAACCCGTTTCCTGCTAAACCATGAATGTTATTCTGTACTAATCTAACTGATTGGTCGTAATAAAGTATTACTACAGGGGCTTCTTGCATTACTAGATCATCCATTTGCTGATACATGGAAAATCGAATAGAATCATTCCTTTCATAAAATGATTTTTCAAAAAGGTCATCAAATTTTTTAGAACTAAAATGGGTGTAATTTGGGCCATTTGGAACAAAATTTTTAGAATAAAAAACCGCTAAATAATTTTCTGCATCAGGATAATCTGCAATCCATGAACCTCTGAAAAAGTTAACATTATTTTTCGAAATCAATTCTCTTAAGCTTGAACCCTGATGAATTTCTACTTTAGTTTTTATTCCTACAGCATTAAGTTCACTCTGTACAAATTCAATTAAATCTCTATAGGTTGTGGTTGTATTTAAAGTGATGGTTGGTAAATTCTTGCCATTTGGATATCCTGCTTCAGCTAATAATTGTTTAGCTTTTGTTGGATTGTAATTATAGCCTCTCACTTTTTGATCATCAAAACCTGGCATACCTTTAGGCAAGAAGCCAGCATTGCCAACTGTTCCAATACTATTTTGTAAATAGCTAATCATTTTTTGCTTGTCGATAGCGTAGTTAATTGCTTGCCTAATTTTTTTATGTTTAAGTGGAGAGTTTTTTACTATTGGTAAGGTTGAATCTATCAACATTCCTAAGTATTCAGTATTTAGAAATGGTGATTTTACTAATTTAAATCGTCCTTTGTATTTTTCTCTCAAGTTTCCTTGTTTAGTTAATACGTCATTTCGATAAGACCCATCAATACCAAAAAAGCAGTCTAAATTTTTCTTTACAAATTCTAAGAATGCAGTTTGTTTATCATTAATGAAGGTAATTTTTACAGCATCTAAATAGGGAAGGACTTTGTTATTTTCTTTTTCAAAATATTTTTCATTTTTTAGAAAAGCCAATGCTTCTCCTTCTTTCCAAAATGCGAATTTAAATGGTCCAGTTCCAATTGGGTGACTTCTAAAATCTTTTCCATAAAATTCAACAACTTCTTTTGGAACTACTGAACAATATTGAATGGAAAGTAAACTAATAAAAGCAGGAAATGGTTTGCTTAATAGAATGCTGAATGTACTATCATTTATGGCTTGAAAGGCTGAACCATCTTTCACTTTGTCGTTAAAAATCCAAGCACCTGAAGAAGCCACCTTCGCATCAACAATTCTTCTAAAACTATACACAAAATCATTAGCAATTACTTTTCTGCCTTTACCATTTTCAAATTGTATTGCATCATGAAAATAAACATCATCGCGCAAATGAAAAATATATAATCCTCCTTCATTTTTTATTTCCCAACTTTTTGCAATTGCAGGTTGTACTTTTAAATTGCTATCTAATTGCGTTAGTCCATTAAAAAGTTGGTTCACACACCAAACATTCATTTGATTCCTGGCAAAAGCAGGGTCAAGAGAAGTTATCCCTACATCAATATTCATTTTAAATATTTTCTTGTCAGAATTTCTTTCTTTGTGACAAGAAAAACATGATATAAAAATAATTAAGCAGCAAATTTGTAATATTCTTCGATTCAAACCCATGATTTTAATACTTTCGCAAAGTAATAGAATCTTATGAGTATTAAAAGAGTAATTTCCTTAATCCCGTCCGCTACTGAAATCATCTGTAGCATAGGCGCTGAAGATTGTTTAGTAGGTATTTCACATGAATGTGATTTTCCTTTAAGTATTCAAAATTTACCTAGGTGTACTTCCTCAACAATCAATAATGAATTATCAAGTTTAGAAATAGATCAGAAAGTACATAACACCTTATTAAAAGGATTGTCGATTTATCATTTGGATTTTAATTTGATGAAAGAGTTAAAGCCAGATATTATTATTACTCAAGATCAGTGTAAAGTTTGTGCAATTAGTTTAAATGATCTTCAAATGCAGATGAATACTGCTTTTGATTATCCGGTCGAAATAATATCCATTCAACCTTCAAGTGTTTCTGAAATATTTGATTCAATCAAAACTATTGCAACTGCCATAGATAAAACGGACAAACTTTCTGAGATTCTAGAAAGCTTCCAAGACCGTATGGAAATTATTCAACATAAAGTACAATTTGTAAAGCAGCGTCCTACATTTGTTTTTATTGAATGGTTAGAGCCCTTGTTTAGTGCTGGTCATTGGACCCCTGAAATAGCCGAAAATGCTGGAGCTCAGGTTTTATTATCTGAAAAAGAAAAACCTTCTAAACAAATTACATGGGAAGAATTAAAAAGTGCAGATCCTGAATTTATTTTAATTGCACCTTGTGGTTTTCCTTTAGAAAGAACAAAACAAGAAATGCATATTTTAATTAATCATCCTTTTTGGAATGAATTAAAGGCGGTGAAAGAAAAGAAAATATTTATTGCAGATGGTAACCATTATTTCAATCGCTCAGGACCTAGAATATTTGATTCTGCGGAAATCATTGCCGAAATATTGCAAGTCAACCAATTTTATTTTGGAATGGAAGGAAATGCTTGGGAATGGTACAATAATTAATTGTTCAGCAATTAAAAACCTATGAATTGTTCAATTAACTGATTAGTAAATTTAAGTGTGTCTTCTTGAAAAAAATCAAAATTTTGATTTAATTCTTTTTCAACTCCAGGAATATGAAGTTTCAATGGTAAAACATTCATTCCTACATAATGACAAATTCCAGTAAAGTGATCAACCCCTCTTATATTTCCATATTTTCCAGTTGCGATTCCAATTAATGCACTTTTTTTGCCTCTAAAACTTTGAGGATACTTACATGAATCTATAAAAAGCTTTAAAATGCCAGGAAAACTGCCATTATATTCAGGAAGGATGAAAATAAACTTCTCCGTTTTAAAAATAATTTCTTGAATGGATTGAAATTCACCATTTTCATTTTCAAATCTAGAAAGACTGACATCGTATTTTGGTAAATCTTTGAGAGATAGCAACTTAGTTTCCACCCCCTTTTCATTTAATTTTTTTTGAAAATAATTAGCAACATGCAAAGAATTGCTTTCTGTTCTATTGGTAGCGGATATTACTGTAATCATTCTGATTTTAGTTCAATTTGTAACAAGAATGGTTTCCGATTGTTTAAAAGATTCGTATTTTAGCAAACATCGAAATTCTGCATAAAAGCGCCAAAATAGCTTCTTTTAAGCGAATTTCAAGAATAAAATAATTTAATTTTAGGAGAATAATTTAAATGGGTAAGATCATTGCATTGGCTAATCAGAAGGGTGGAGTAGGTAAAACAACCTCTTCAATCAACTTAGCAGCAAGTTTAGCAGTATTAGAGTATCGAACATTATTAGTAGATGCGGATCCTCAAGCAAATGCCACATCAGGTATTGGCTATGATCCTAGAGAAATTAAAGCGAGCATTTATGAATGTATCATCAATAGCATTGAACCGCGTGAAGCAATTTTAGAAACCAGTACTCCAAATTTGGATTTATTGCCTGCACATATTGATTTAGTAGGTGCGGAAATTGAAATGATCAATTTAACAGAACGTGAACACAAGATGAAAGAAGTGTTCGCAAAAATTAAAGATCAATATGATTTTATTATAATTGATTGTTCACCTTCATTAGGATTAATTACCATCAATGCTTTAACTGCTGCTGATTCAGTAATTGTTCCTGTTCAATGTGAATATTTTGCCTTAGAAGGTTTAGGCAAATTATTAAATACAATCAAAATTGTGCAATCAAGATTAAATCCAGATTTACAAATCGAAGGAATTTTATTAACCATGTATGATGTACGTTTGCGACTTTCAAACCAAGTAGTTGAAGAAGTTCGCACTCATTTCCAAGATTTAGTTTTTGAAACAATTATACAAAGAAACACAAGGTTAAGTGAAGCCCCAAGTTTTGGAGTATCAGTGATCATGCATGATGCAACAAGTAAAGGAGCCATTAATTATTTAAATTTAGCGAAAGAAATTTTGCACAAAAATGGCATGAGTAAAGAAGTAATCAATACAGATTTAACAGATAAAAATGAGTAGTGCGATAAAAAGAAATGCATTGGGTAAAGGCTTAGGAGCTTTATTAAGTGATACAGATGCAGTGAATACGAAATCAACAGGAATGCCTGCTGCAGCTCCTGTTGCCAGTTCTATGAATACCATTCCTATCAATCAAATTGAAGCCAATCCATTTCAACCACGTGATACTTTTGAAGCAGAAGCTTTACAAGAACTTGCTGATTCAATAAAAATACAAGGCATCATTCAACCAATCACGGTTAGAAAATTAAGTAATAATGCTTATCAATTAATTTCAGGCGAGAGAAGATTAAGAGCTAGTAAAATAGCTGGATTGAAAGAGATTCCAGCATACGTGCGTACTGCCAATGATCAAGAAATGTTAGAAATGGCATTGATTGAAAATATTCAACGTGAAAATTTAAATGCGATTGAAGTAGCAATTAGTTTTCAAAGAATGTTGGATGAATGCCAATTGAAACAAGAAGAATTAGGTGATAGAGTAGGAAAAAACAGATCAACCGTTACCAATTATTTGCGATTATTAAAATTACCTCCAGTAATTCAAGCAGGTATTCGTGATGGACAAATTAGTATGGGCCATGCTCGTGCTATGATTAATATGGAATCTGTTGACAAACAATTATACGCTTTCAATGAAGTGGTAGATAAAGATTTATCAGTAAGAAAATTGGAAGAATTAGTAAGAAGTATGTCTTTGAAGAAAGAAATGGCTTCTTCTAAAAAAGAAAATCCAATGATTGCAAAATCAAATTCTCAATCTTTTGAGTATCAAAAAATACAAGATGATTTATCATCTAAGTTTGGTACTCGTGTTGTATTGAAAACAGACGATAAAGGAAAAGGTAATATTCAAATTCCATTCTTGTCTACTGATGATTTGAATCGAATATTAGAAATGATGGATTGGTAATCTTTCTTATGAGAAAGTTGATTTTATTTCTATCGTTGATAGCCTTTAGTTTACAAACAAAGGCTCAATTAACGAGTTCTGATACTTCTGTATTAATTAATCCGCATTCTGCAAATAAAGCAGCTAATATGTCTGCATTATTACCTGGCTTAGGACAAGTTTATAATAGACAATATTTAAAAGTACCTGTATTGTATGCCGGTGCTGCAGGTTTAGTTTATGGAATTGTTTGGAACAATAGAAATTATCAAAAATATTTAAGTGCTTATAAATTAGATTCAGATACTTCATCAAGCACCGCAAGTGAATTCAATGGAGTTTATTCAGTAGCAAATTTAATTACGCTGAAAGATTATTATCGAAGAAATAGAGATTTGTCAGCAATCGTTTTAGTTTTGCTTTATGCCGCAAATATAGTAGATGCTTATGTTTATGCACAGTTTTATAATTTTGATGTAAGTGATAACTTGAGTATGAATATCAAACCCTTTGTTATTCCTCCAACTTATCAAGGCACACGCTACTTACCCACAACAACTGGTTTAACTTTAACATTCAGATTAAAATAAATTTTTTAAATATGAAAATTGCGATTTTGGGATACGGAAAAATGGGTAAAGAAATTGAAGCAATTGCCATTGCCAAAGGCCATGAAATTGTTTTGAAAATCAACATTGAAAACCAAAATGAATTGACACTAGAAAATTTAAAATTAGCAGATGTGGCTATTGAATTTTCAACACCTCAATCTGCAATTGCAAATATAAAAATGGCTGCGGATGCAGGTATTCCAATAGTTGTAGGTACTACAGCTTGGTATGAGCATTTTGAAGAAGCAAAAAAGTATGTGTTGAATAAAAGTGGAAGCTTATTTTATGCAACCAATTATAGTATTGGAGTAAATTTATTTTGGCGAATCAATCAGATGTCTGCCAAACTCATGAAAGATTACAACTATCATTTAAGTATGGATGAAATACATCATACTCAAAAATTAGACGCACCTAGTGGTACTGCTATCACAACTGCTGAAATAATTTTGAAAGAAATTGATGTTTTGAAAACTTGGACTAACAAAATCGTTACAAGAGAAACAGAAGGAGATCATAACATTGAACAAAATAAAGAGTTATTGATACGTTCCTTTCGCGAGGATCAAGTACCCGGAACACATACTGTATATTATGATTCAAATGAAGATAGCATTAGCATATCTCATGTTGCCCATAGCAGAAAAGGTTTTGCAAGTGGTGCTGTTTTAGCAGCGGAATGGATATTAAATAAAAAAGGCATTTTTAACATGAACGATTTATTGTCGTTTTAAATTTAAATTTATGAATTGGAAATTTTGGTCAAAAAAAACTAAAGAAAATAAAAAGAAAAAATCAGCAACACGTGAATGGGTTGATGCATTAGTGTTTGCTGTTATTGCAGCAACTTTAATTCGCGGATTGTTTATTGAAGCTTTTACCATTCCGACACCTTCTATGGAGCGTTCACTTTTAGTTGGTGATTTCTTATTTGTAAGTAAAGTAAATTATGGTGCTCGTACGCCAATCACACCAATTGCATTTCCATTCGCACATCATACCATGCCTGTCATTGGCACTAAGTCTTATGTAGAGTGGATCAAATTACCTTACTATCGATTACCAGGTTTTCAAAAAGTAGAAAGAAATGATGTGGTAGTTTTTAATTATCCAATGGAAGATTTCAGACCCATTGATAAACAAGAAAATTATATTAAAAGATGTGTGGCAATTGCTGGTGATACTTTACAATTGAAGGACATGAAAGTGAGTGTGAATGGAATAGAGGAAGCACTTCCAACTGAATCACAAACAAATTATTTAGTACGCACAGATGGTACACCATTCAATGATAAATCATTAATGGATATGAATATATATGAATACGGAAGAGTATCAGAAGATGGAGATTATATTTTTACCTTGACCAAAGAAAGCAGTGAGCAATTGAAAAAATTTGCAAACGTAAAATCAGTTGAACCCGCATTCAGAGAAAAAGGTCAGTATGCTGATTATGTTTTTCCATTTGATGCCAAGTTAGGATGGAATGAAGATAATTTCGGACCCCTTGTAGTTCCTGCAAAAGGAATGATTATGAATTTAACATCTTCAAACATTGCTATGTATAAAAGAGTGATTGAAGTTTATGAAGGAAATAAATTAGAAATAAAAGATGATGGTATTTATATCAATGATCAAAAAACCGATTCCTATACATTCCAAATGAATTATTATTTCATGATGGGAGACAATCGTCATAATTCATTAGATTCAAGATTCTGGGGCTTTGTGCCTGAAAATAGAATTGTTGGTAAAGCCTTGTTTATATGGATGAGTTGGGATGCAAATGCTAGCTTCCTAAATAAAATTAGATGGTCGAGAATTTTTTCGGGAATAAACTAAAATAAAATAATTTTAAATTTTGAATTTTAAATTTTGAATGTGTTCGTGCGAATAGCAAATGCTTAGTTAAATGGGAACTATTTTATAGATAATTTTAAATTTTAAGTTTTAAATTTTGAATGTGTTCGTCCGAATATCAAAGGCTTAGTTAAATGGGTACTGCATGAAAGATAATTTTAAATTTTGAATTTTAAATTTTGAATGTGTTCGTGCGAATAGCAGATGCTTAGTTTAATGGAAACTATTTTATGGATAATTTTAATTTTAAGTTTTAAATTTTGAATGTGTTCGTCCGAATAGCAGATGCTTAGTTTAATGGAAACTATTTTATGGATAATTTTAAATTTTAAGTTTTAAATTTTGAATGTGTTCGTCCGAATATCAAAGGCTTAGTTAGATGGATACTGTTTGACAGATAATTTTAAATTTTAAATTTTGAATTTGTTCGTGCGAACAGCAAATGCTTAGTTAAATGGATACTGCATGAAAAATAATTTTAAATTTTGAATTTTGAATTTGTTCGTTCGAATATCAAAGGCACAGTTAGATGGATACTACAAGACTGATAATTATAAATTATAAATTTTTAATGTGTACTTACTAATTCCAGAAAATCATTCCATTTTTCCAATATCTAATTTCCAATTCAAAAATTATTTAATTGACATTCAAAATTCAAAATTTAAAATTCATAATTAATTTTAAATTTTCTTCCCAGCTCCAAAAGATCCTCATACACCACCCTATCTACCTTCACACCCTCCTGCATCTGCCTACGATACGCTTCCATTTCTGGTTCACCAGGTATTATTACCCGTTGATTCTTATCAATTGGTTTTGCATTTTTAAATCTTTCAATCCAAGTATCAATTGAATGATAGTATTCTTCTTTGGGTCGGAAACCATCTACGCGAATGGCTCCAAAAATGTGTCCTATTCCTTCCCCAACTGGGTTAGGATCGGGGTCTAAAAAACTCACAAATGGTGGCACCCAGGGACCGAAATTAGCACCCGATAAAACAGCAGATAAAATATCAACTGTAGCTCCAAGTCCAAACCCTTTGTGACTTCCATGATCTCTATCACTTCCTAATGGTAAAAGCGAACCCCCTTTTTTTAATTCATTAGGATCTGTGGAAGGGTGTCCCGACTGGGTTTGAACCCAACCTTCAGGAATATTTTTATTTAATCTCTGCGCAATTTCTAGTTTACCATTGGCTGCTGCAGAAGTTGCTAAGTCAATTATTATGGGGTCATATTTTTTGGAAGGAAATGCATAGCACATAGGGTTTGTACCTAACATTCGTTCATTTGAAAATGTGGGTGCAACCAAAGGACTAGCATTAGTCATTGCAATACCAATCATATCATGAGGTAAAGCCAACATAGCGTGATAAGCGGCAATACCAAAATGATTGGAGTTTTTCACAGCCACCCAAGCACTCCCAAAATCCTTTGCTTTTTCAATGGTAAGGTTCATAGCAAATGGAGCTACAACCAAACCCAAACCGCCATCACCATCAACAGTAGCAGTACTTTGCAGCTCATGCACAATTTTAATTTGTGGGTTGCTATTGATTCTTTTTTTCTCCCATAATCTGATATAACCACTTAATCTCGCCACTCCATGAGAATCAATTCCTCTTAAATCAGCTGTCATTAAAATGTCACAAGCCAATTTTGCTTGCTCTTTTGGCACGGAAATAGCAAGAAGTATATTGTAAACGAATGTTTTTAATTGTTGCAATGGGATGGTTAAATGACTCATTTTTAAAATATTAAAGGAAGGATGTAATATATGGATATAAAAAACAGTGCAAAATATTGATTTAAGCCAATATTTTTTGGATTTTTTGATTTCAATTGCTTAAATTTGATTTAAATAGATTTTACAACACAAACTTTAAAAAAACTATGATGAAAAAATTACTTTTATTTAGCGTGGGAGTTGCAGTATGCATCCAAGCTACGGCACAAGACGTGTCACGTCTTTCGACGAACTTACAAGATGGCCAAGCGCAATCTACGGTAAGTGTTGTTAAAAGAAATCCGAACGTAAAAAGTTCAACTTCTGCTATTACTTTGAATCCAATTGTAATTGGTTCTGCAGTGAACGCATTTACTCAAGTAGGATTTAACAGAAGAAGAGTTTCTGTTGATCAAGATTTAAATGCAGTATTATTTAATCACCGTGGTGATCAAACTGTTGGTGGACCTGGTACAACTGGAAACAGTTCTTATTTTGATGTTTCTACTGATGGTGGTGCTACTTGGACTTCAAATGTTGGCCCATTATTAGGAAATCACCCAGTAACTGCAAATGGTGTACGTTACCCTCAAGGTGCTATTTTTAACCCAACAGGAAACACAACTGTAGCAAATGCAAGATTAATTGCTACTGCTCCTTATGCAACTGGTGCAAATCCACTAGGTGGCGGATGGGGTGGTTTCATGGTAGGTTCAAGTAAAATGGACGGAACTGCTGAAAAGAAATACTTATTCGAAGATGGAAACAGTTATATCCCTACTTCATTAACAAAAGGTGTTAATGGAACTTATTGGACAATGTGTGAAGTTGATACTGTAGGAGCTATCCTTGTTTATAAAGGAGTTTACAATACAGCTGCAGATTCAATCGCATGGTCAGTTGCTAAAAACTTAGGTAAAGAGTCTGACTTATATGATAATTCAGTAGATACTGCTACTCATTGGGTAGAGCATTTAATTGCTTTTGATAAATCAGGTATGAAAGGTTGGATTGCTGCTAATGGTGAAATTAAACCAGGAGTAGGTCAATCAGTTGATACAGCTTTCAATCCAGTATTCTGGAAAACAACTGATGGTGGTGCTACTTGGACTGGTCCAACTAAAGTTACATTATCTTCTATGGCTAATGTAATGGCTGATCCAAATTTAGGTGGTTTCAAACCTTCTATGGGTTTTGATTGTGGTTTATCTGTTGATAAAAATGGTAACCCACATTTCTTTGGTGTGGTTGCTATTGCATCATCAACTCCATATTCTTTAGCTACTGGTGCTCCATTATCTATGTATGATGTTACATTAGATGGTCAAGGTGCTTGGGTTGCTAATTTTGTTGATACAGTTTCTTCTTTCCGTGGTTCATCTTTTGGAACATTAACTCATGATAATGAGTGTGCAGTTTCAGTTTCTACTGATGGTGAAGTAATGCTTTACTCTTGGACAGATACTAAACCTGAAAACCAAACTCCAGGTGATCCTCAACCAAATGATTTTCCTGATTTATTTGTAAAAGGCCTTAGAGTAGCTGATGGTGCATGGGGAACAACTGTCAATGCAACAGCTGGTTCATCAGTAGAATCAGTAGTTTACTTGCCTGCTCGTGCAAACGAAGCTTTAGTAGTTTCTAATGGATATAAATTAGCAACTGTTATTGCAGTTCCAACTGGAGATGAAAACGTTCAAGTAGGTTTCACTTACTTAGATGGTTTGATTTATGAAATGTCTAATTTTATTGGTATTAATAATACTAGAAACAATCTATTTAATGTATCTACAAACTATCCTAACCCATTCTCAGGAACAACTTCATTCGATATGAATTTGAATTCAGAGTCTAAAGTAGTAGTAACAATTACTAACTTATTAGGACAAGTAGTTTCAGAAGTAGTAAACACTACTTTTGCAGCTGGTGCACATACAGTAGCAATTGATGCTAATGGCTTGAACGCTGGTATCTATTTCTTTACTGTTTCTGCAGGTGGATTTGATGTAACTAACAAAATGATTGTTAAGTAATCTAAACTTCAATCAATAAAAAAGCCCTTCGAATTTCGAAGGGCTTTTTTTATGCTATTAGTATTCAAGTTTTATTTTTCGTATTTTGATATTTTAAGTAATTGTTATGAAATGGCTTAGTTGTATTTTTATCCAAATATTTTTTTTAAATTTTGTTGAAGCACAAGACTTTTTCACATTAAAAAATAATTTGAATGGAGATTCAACTGAAAAGAATTTATTTATTCCAAACCGAATCAAAACTTCTTCAGAAAATACTAGTATTTCTAAAGGATTAAATCCAATTAAAATTGGCTCAACAAATAATGCTTTGAGTCAAATCAAAAAAAACATTACACGTCTTTCTATCAATCCAGAATTAGGAACTATTTTATTTGTGCATCCCGGGAATCCTTTAATAGCCGGGCAGAATGCAAGCATGGGAGTTTATGATATATCGTTTAATAAAGGAAATAATTGGCTAACAAATAAAGGCCCATTGGTTATAGATTCACCTCAAAATAGTCAAGTTAGAGATATTCAATCTTTTGTTTTTAATCCTATCAACAATAGCAATCCAGATAGTGCAAAAATATTTGGAGTAGCACCTAAAACCCCAAGCTTAAATAGCAATTGGGCTGGATTAATTACTGGTTCAAGTTCCTTAGATGGATCAAACAAAAAGAAAATTTATTCTGATTTCGGAAATCCAATCAACTTGCTTTCCTTAACTAAAAGAACAGCGAATGAGTATTGGGCAATAGAGGATACTTCTTCTGATGGTTTTATTAAATTACACAAAGGAACTTATGACCCAATAAATGATACTTTAATTTGGGAATCTCCTTTTACTTTAGGTAAACCCTCTGATATTTTTGATACCACCTTTGATGGTACAACACATTATTTAGATTTTTCAATTGCGTTTAATTATTCAGGAACTATTGGATGGGTTGCAGTTTCTGGAGAATTGAAAGCACCTGCAGGAATGCCAATAGATACTGCCTACAATCCAATTTTTTGGAAATCTGAAGATGCAGGAAACACCTGGTCTGGTCCAATCAAAGTTAATCTTGATTCCATACCATTTTACCCAGTAGAGCCATTTGCAGAAGGTGTAAAAATGAGTATGGGTTTTGATACTGATTTAGCGGTTGATTTTGCCGGTATTCCTCATTTTTTCTCAGTCATTGCACCTTGTGGAAATTCCCCTTATTCAATCAATGGAAAAAGTCCTTTACCAATGTATGATGTGCAATTTTATTTTAATGATTGGGTAGCTACTATAGTTGATACTGTTTCAAGTTTTCGGGGCTCATCTTTTGGTAGTTTGTTGCATGATAATGAGTGTGCCATAAGTATTGTTGATGAAGGGGTTTGTTGGATTTATAGTTGGACAGATACTAAAC
The DNA here is from genome assembly GCA_965279595.1 of Sphingobacteriaceae bacterium. Classification (GTDB taxonomy): domain Bacteria; phylum Bacteroidota; class Bacteroidia; order Sphingobacteriales; family Sphingobacteriaceae; genus CAIKLP01. Next base: position 175,925 of record OZ257246.1, on the reverse strand, counting down.
CTGAAAATCAAACACCTGGAGATCCTATGCCAAATGATTTCCCGGATTTATTTGTCAATATTGATTATAGACAATCTGCTAATTTAACTAGTGGTAGTTTATATGACGGCAAAGCATTTTTGCCACAAAGATCAAATGAATGCTTTTTAAGAAAAGGCCCGGGTTCAGATCGACACGCCTTTTTTCCAATTGTATTCATTTCTCCATCAGGAAATGAAAATCAGAAAATTGATTTTATTTATTTAGATGATATTGAAATTGAATGTTATATAGGAGGAGTGAGTAATAATCAAAACAACTTGTTCAATGTATCAAACAATTATCCTAACCCATTCTCTGGAACAACTTCATTCGATATGAATTTGAATTCAGAGTCTAAAGTAGTAGTATCAATTACTAACTTATTAGGACAAGTAGTTTCAGAAGTAGTAAATACAACTTTTGCATCTGGTGCACACACAGTAGCAATTGATGCTAATGGCTTAAATGTTGGTATCTATTTCTATACTGTTTCTGCAGGCGGATTTGATGTAACTAACAAAATGATTGTTAAGTAATTTAAACTTCAATCAATAAAAAAAAAGCCCTCCGAATTTCGAAGGGCTTTTTTTTATTCCAATATCCAATATCCAATTTCTCACTTCTCCAAAACTACAATACTAAAATCCTGTGATAAAGGTTTACTATTAGCTTTGATAGTAGTGATAAAAGTTTTCGGATGATTCGCATACCAAACGCTGAAATTCTCTTTTCTTTCTTGTAATGATTGAAATGGAAATAAGCTTTCTTTCAAACTTGTTATTTGTTGAATGGCAATTTGATGTTTTTTCTTTTCTGCTTTTAACATCTTATGTTCCAAGTTGACAAGCATTCTTTCTAACCTTATTAAAACTCCTTTCAAAGAAGGAACTAAGGTAGGATCAATGGCAATTAATTTTTGTTCAATTGAAGTAATCTCTGTTGCAATATTTTCTTTTTCTTGAGTTAATTCTAAAGTAGAAATTGCATTTCTTCTCGTGTAATCATTGATCAATATTTCAGTAGATTGAAATATGGAGAATACGTCAGGCAAATGTTTTTTTATTTTATTCAAATCTTCTACTTCCAATAACATAAATGAATTTCTCCAAACCAACATAGGGAAATTAATTGTGTAATGTTCAAAAACAGCTTTCAATTGTAACCAATAGGCCAACTCCCCTGGACCTCCTATGTAGGCTAGATTTGGGAGAATTTTTTCTTGATAAACTGGGCGCATAATTACATTCGGACTGAAATATTCTGGATGTGTTTCAATCTCATTTATCAATTCAGTTTCCGTAAATTGATTATCACCATTTACTGTTTCGTAATTATTTCCTTTGTTGATGATTCTCTCCCTAAACTCATCTCTTAAATAAAAGAAATTAATTTCTCTAGGGTTAACTTGTGCAGAATAATTTTTGGAAAGTAGAGTTGTGTTTTTGTTTGTTTCTCTGAAACTATTTTGATGAAGGATATCATCTTTAATGATAGTAGCGAATTCTTTTTTGAGTAGGGGATGGTCAGCATCTAAAATAACAAGGCCATCATTTTTAAATAAATCATTGACCAAACATTGTGTAGCTTCAGCTAAAGAAAAATTACTTTGATAAGCATTGGTAAATAAATCTATCAACTCTTTTTTGCCAGGTCTATCTGCTAAAAAATGGTCTAATGATTCAATAATTTTTTGAACTTCTTTTACTTTGATTCTTCCTGTAGCACCTTTGGTTTCTTTATTCCAGCTGAATGTCACTCTTTCAACATTGGCATGATTGATTTCTTCAAAATCATGATCCTCAGTTGCCATCCAAAACACCGGAACTATTTTAGTTCCTGGATTTAATAACTCAACTTCTTTGGCCAAATTAATAGTGGTGATGATTTTATAAATGAAATACAATTCACCAGTAAATAGGCCTAGCTGATGACCTGTAGTTACCGTAAACGTATTTGCATCTAATAATGCTTCTATGTTTTGTTTAACAAGGTCTGAAGTAGACTGAGAGGCATACTGCTCTTTCAGTACAGTAGTTAATACAGTACGATTAAGACTTTCTTTTTTTTTATCAGCAATTATTGTGCTGAATTCAGAAAGTGTAGGTGCGTATTTATAAAAAGATTGCAGTTGCTCTTTTTGCTGAACATAGTCCAAAAATAATGGAGAGAAAAAACCAGTTGTTTGATAAGGTATTTGAAAAGTTCTTTCCATATTGTTCATTAACTATTGACAAATAATATTGGAAACTGTTTTGTTAAATGAAAATTAGTTTACGCTTGCATATAAATCAAATTCAGAGGCGCTGGTAATTGTTGCATTTACAAAATTTCCAATGCTAAGATATTGATCTTTTGCATCAATTAATACTTCATTGTCCACTTCTGGTGAATCATATTCAGTTCTTCCAATGAAATAATCTTTCTCTTTTCTATCAATTAATACTTTATAAGTTTTGCCAACTTTTTGCTGATTCAATTGCAATGAAATATCTTGTTGAACTTCCATGATTCTATCGGCACGCTCTTGCTTTTCATCAGCGGTTAAAGTATCAGCTAAAGTATGTGCATGAGTATTCTCTTCATGGGAATAGGTAAATACACCCAATCTATCGAAACGGGTTTGTTCTACAAATGAAATAACTTCTTCTACATCTTCTTCTGTTTCTCCTGGGTAACCAGCAATAAGAGTAGTTCTCAACGCAATGTCAGGCACGCGTTGACGAATGCTATCAACTAATTCAATAGTTCTTCTTTTGGAAATTCCTCTGCGCATTGATTTCAACATATTATCAGTTATATGTTGAAGTGGCATATCTAAATAGTTGCAAATATTGGATCTTTCATTCATCACATCTAGTACATCCATAGGGAATTGAGATGGATAAGCATATTGCATTCGAATCCAATCTAAGCCATCAATATCAGATAAATGACGCATCAAATCAGCTAACTTACGATCATTATAAATGTCTAATCCGTAATAAGTTAAATCTTGCGCAATTAGAATTAATTCCTTTGTTCCATTCTTTACCAATGTCTTAGCTTCTTTCACTAATTCTTCCATTGGTTTAGAAACATGTACACCACGCATAATTGGAATTGCACAAAATGAACATGGACGATTACAACCTTCTGCAATTTTGAAATATGCAAAATGAGATGGAGTAGTTAATAATCGTTCACCAATTAATTCATGTTTATAATCTGCACCTACTGTTTTTAATAATCGAACCAAATCATTGGTCCCGAAATAGGCATCTACATTGGGAATTTCCTTTTCTAATTCAGGTTTGTAGCGTTGAGATAAACAACCCGTCACATAAACTTTATCAATTTTCCCCTGCTCTTTTAATTCAGTATATTTTAAAATAGTATCAATTGATTCTTGCTTGGCATTATCAATGAATCCACAAGTATTAATGATGACTGTATTGAAATCCAATTGCTCAGATTCATGGCTCACTTCCATGTTGTTTCCTAAAAGTTGACCCATTAAAACTTCTGAGTCAACAATGTTTTTAGAACAGCCTAATGTGATGATGTTAATTTTATCTTTATTTCCTTTTGTTTTCATGCAATTGATATCGGCAAGAATTTTAATTTTTTGATAGACTTATTTGAATAAGGAAGCTACGAAATTCGTTTTATTGAATAATTGAATATCATCAATTCCTTCTCCTACTCCAATATATTTAACTGGTATTTTAAATTGTTCACTGATGCCAATCACAACGCCACCTTTAGCGGTTCCATCTAATTTAGTTAAAGCCAATGCATTTACTTCAGTAGCTGCTGTAAAATGTTTGGCTTGTTCAATGGCATTTTGACCAGTAGAAGCATCAAGCACTAATAATATTTCATGAGGTGCATTTGGTACAACCTTTTGCATCACATTTTTTATTTTAGTTAATTCATTCATCAAATTAACTTTATTATGTAGTCTTCCTGCTGTATCAATAATTACAATATCTTCTCCATTTGCAACTGCTGATTTTAAAGTATCAAAAGCTACTGATGCTGGATCTGCGCCCATTTTCTGAGATACTACTCTCACGTTCACTCGCTCTCCCCAAATATGTAATTGCTCAACAGCTGCTGCTCTGAATGTATCTGCAGCACCTAATACTACTTTCTTTCCTGCTTTATTAAATTGATTAGCTAATTTTCCAATTGTAGTGGTTTTCCCAACTCCATTAACTCCTACGACCATGATTACATAAGGCTTTGCAGTGTCAGGAATTTCAAAATAATTAAAGTCTTGACTGTTATTTTCGGAAAGCAATTTGGCAATTTCTTCTTGAAGAATACGGTTGAGTTCTGTTGTGTTTAAATATTTATCTGCAGCAACTCTCGCTTCAATTCTTGCAATGATTTTCAAGGTGGTACTAACACCTACATCAGCGCTAACTAAAATTTCTTCCAATTGATCAAGCACATCAGCATCCACTTGCGTTTTACCAACAACTGCTCTAGTGATTTTGCCAAAAATTGACTCTTTGGTTTTCTCTAAGCTTTTGTCAAGTGTTTCTGTTTTCTTGGAAGAAAAAAAATCAAAAATTCCCATTATATAGTATATATAAAAAAAGCTCCTTTCAAAAGAAAGAAGCTTCTGTAAATACGTTTGTATAAATTATTTTCCAGCTTTTAAGATATCCTTCACGTGGTCATTGTGAACCACTTGTTCTTTGAAGCTGTATGCACCTGTTTTAGGTGATTTAACAGTTACAATAACTTTTGAATATTCTTTACCACTACCGGTTTTTAATGTTGCAACTACCTTCTTAGCCATGTCTTAATTCTTAATATGGATTACTTAATTTCTTTGTGTGTGGTTTTACGTTTCAAAACAGGGTTAAATTTCTTTAACTCTAATCTTTCAGTCGTATTTTTTTTGTTTTTAGTCGTGATATATCTCGACATTCCAGGTAAACCACTTTCTTTATGCTCAGTGCATTCCAAAATTACCTGTACTCTATTACCTTTCTTTGCCATTGCCTTGTTATGCTATACGGTTATAATTAGATCTTACCTGTTTTAACGAATTGGTTAATACAAGCAGAAATTCCTTTTTTATCGATTGTTTTTAATGCTGATGTAGATACTTTTAAAGTAATCCATTGATCTTCTTCAGGGATGTAAAATCTTTTCAAAAACAAATTTGGTAAGAACTTTCTTTTAGTCTTACGATTCGAATTTGATACATTGTATCCTTTTATCGCACTTTTTCCTGTTAAATCACAAACTTTTGACATGATTATTATTTTATTTGTATTCGTTCTTAAAGAGTTTGCAAATATCTGAATTTATCTGTTAAACACAAATATATTTTTAAGAAATAAATGCAATAATCACATTTTGACCCTCTAATGTCCAAAAAGTGCCAATTACCTTTCAAAAAACCAATAGTTTTTACAAGTAAAAGCTGCGTTTTAGACTAAAATTAGCCTTTCTGTGGAAAAATTTGTTAAATTTCAGCCTCAATCAGGACTTTCTGAATTAATTCAAAATGGAAAGTTTTAAAGCTAATAAATCTTAGAAATATGAATTTTCAAATTAAATCATTCCCTGAATATCAGGAAATATATAAAAAATCAATTGAGCAACCCGAAGCATTTTGGGAAGGAATTGCCTCTGAATTCACCTGGCAAAGAAAATGGTCGAATGTTTTGGATTGGAATTTCAAAGAGCCTAAAATAAAATGGTTTGAAGGTGCTCAATTAAATATAACTGAAAATTGCTTAGACAGACATTTAGCTAATAGTGCCAATCAACCGGCAATTATTTGGGAACCTAATGACCCTACAGAACATCATAGGGTGTTAACGTATCGCCAACTCCATCAACAAGTTTGTCTATTTGCCAATGTTTTAAAGCACAATGGAGCAAAAAAGGGAGATCGTATTTGTATATATATGCCAATGGTGCCAGAATTGGCTATTGCAGTTTTAGCTTGTGCTAGAATTGGTGCAATTCATTCAGTAGTATTTGGGGGTTTCTCAGCCCAATCCATTGCAGATAGAATCAAAGATGCTAAATGTTCACTAGTTATTACAGCAGATGGGGCATTTCGTGGCAATAAGGACATCCCATTGAAATCGGTCATTGATGATGCTTTGATGCAATGTGATTCAGTTCAAAAAGTAATTGTACTTACTAGAAATAGAATGCCTGTTTCAATGATAAAGGGAAGAGATGTTTGGTGGGAAGATGAAATGAAAAAAATGGAAACCTTGCATCATTATGAATGTCCAATTGAGATAATGGATTCAGAAGATGAATTATTTATTCTATATACATCAGGTTCAACAGGAAAACCTAAAGGTGTAGTACATACTTGTGGAGGCTATATGGTTTATGCAGGATATACTTTTAGCAATGTTTTTCAATATCAAGAAAAGGAAGTTTTCTTTTGTACTGCTGATATTGGTTGGATTACAGGTCATTCATATATATTGTATGGTCCCTTATCACAAGGAGCTACAACACTTATGTTTGAAGGGATTCCAACCTTCCCTGATGCTGGAAGATTTTGGGAAATTGTAGAAAAGCATCAAGTAAATATTTTATATACTGCCCCTACTGCAATTCGATCTTTGATGCAATTCGGATTATCATTTGTAAATGGGAAAAATTTAAATTCACTAAGAGTATTGGGATCTGTAGGTGAACCAATTAATGAAGAAGCATGGCATTGGTATCATGAAAACATTGGACAAAAGCGTTGCCCCGTAGTTGATACTTGGTGGCAAACAGAAACAGGTGGTATCATGATTTCAGCCATTGCAAATGTTACACCTTTAAAACCTGCTTATGCCACACTGCCTTTGCCTGGAATTCAACCAATTTTAGTTGATGAAAATGGAAAAGAAATTATTGGAAATGGTGTAAGTGGTAATTTGTGTATTAAATTTCCTTGGCCAGGAATGATAAGGACAACTTATGGTGATCATGAGCGTTGTCGACAAAATTATTTTGCAACCTATGAAAATTTATATTTTACTGGTGATGGTTGTTCAAGAGATGAAGAAGGAAATTATAGAATTACAGGAAGAGTAGATGATGTTATCAATGTTTCCGGACATCGAATTGGAACAGCAGAAGTTGAAAACGCAATCAATGCACATACAGGAGTAGTTGAGTCAGCAGTAGTTGGATACCCACATGATGTAAAAGGGCAAGGTGTATATGCATTTGTTATTTGTGAAGAAGAGACTACTGATGACGAATTGCGTAGAAAAGATATTGCTATGACTGTATCAAGAATTATTGGTGCAATTGCTCGACCAGATAAAATTCAATTTGTTCGAGGATTACCCAAAACACGTTCTGGTAAAATAATGAGAAGAATACTTAGAAAAATTGCTGAAGGTGAAATTGAAAATTTGGGAGATATTTCTACTTTACTTGATCCAAGTGTTGTTGAAGAAATATCCAAAGCAAGAATTAATTAATTTGTGAAAAGCAATATGCTCAAATTGGAACATTCTACTTAATTTCTGTAATTTCGCGCAATATGAATACTAAAAGACCTACCATACTGGTAACCAATGACGACGGTATTACTTCATCAGGAATTCAAAACTTAGCTTATTTAATGAAAGAGTTGGGTGATGTAGTTATCGTTGCTCCAGACAGCCCACAATCAGCCATGGGCCATGCTATTACCATTGCCAAACCTTTAAGGTTAGAGAAAGTAGATTTATATGAAGGTATTCAGAGTTATCAATGTAGCGGCACTCCAGTTGATTGCGTAAAGTTAGCAGTTAATAAAGTTTTGCACCGCAAACCTGATTTGTTGGTTTCAGGAATAAATCATGGTTCCAATTCATCAATTAATATTTTATATTCTGGTACCATGTCAGCAGCAATGGAAGGTGCCATTGAAGGAATACCTTCTGTTGGTTTTTCATTATCTGATTTTTCATCTTCTGCAAATTTTGCTCCAACGCATAAATACATATTAGCCATTGCCAAACAAATTTTAGAAAATGGATTACCAAAATCTACTTTATTGAATGTAAATTTCCCTTTAGTAAATTCTTTTGAAGAAATAAAGGGGATTAAAGTTTGCAGACAAGCAGTTGCTAAATGGCAAGAAGAATTTGATGAAAGGTTAGATCCACATAAAAGAAAATATTATTGGTTAACTGGTGAATTTGCTTTGAATGATCAAGGTGAAGATACCGATGAATGGGCATTGAATAATAATTATGTTTCAGTAGTTCCTGTTCAATTTGATTTAACTGCTTACCATGCAATTCCTGTTTTAAACAATTGGAATTTTAATGTTTAGTCAATTCTCACAATCTCAATATTAATGAAAGATAAATTTTATTTAGGTATACTTTACGGACTAGCATTGCCTTTGCTGGCCTATGTTTTTGGTGATATGATTCAAGAAAAATTCAATCACTATTTGCGACCAAATTTTTTTCATATTATTTGCATAGCCATCAATATGATTAGCTTTCAAATTGCCATAAGAAAACAGTTCGACCATCTTGCTAAAGGTATTTTATTCAGCACTTTTGTTTACGCTTTGATTTTTGCCTATTTGTTTTTGAGATAGATTTTCAATGAGAACTTTTATTTTATAATGAATATTTAAAACAGTGAATGACTACTTCGACAACTCATTATTTATAATTTAAAATTCAAAATTTATCATTCAAAATTTTTAAATGAAATATTACCTAATAGCAGGAGAGGCCTCAGGGGATTTGCACGGTTCAAATTTGATGCAAGAGATTTTAGCTTTAGACCCACTAGCGGAATTCCGTTTCTATGGTGGTGATTTAATGGAAGCCGTAGGAGGTAAGCTGGTAAAGCATTATAAGGAGATGGCGTTTATGGGTTTTGTAGAAGTTCTGATGAATTTGCAAACGATCAATCAGAATTTAAAAGCTTGTAAAATAGATTTGGAATCCTATAAACCGGATGTGGTTATCATGATTGATTACCCCGGGTTTAATTTAAGAATTGCAGCATTCGCAAAAAATATTGGTATAAAAACAGTTTATTATATTTCTCCAAAAATATGGGCTTGGAATCAAAAGCGTGTTCATAAAATAAAAAAGATTATCGATCACATGATGGTAATTTTGCCATTTGAAGTAAATTTCTACAATAAATTTGAATACAAAGTAGATTATGTTGGAAACCCATTGAAAGATGCTATTTCAAATTATCAATTCAATCCTAACTTTAGAAAAGAAAATAATTTATCAGAAAAACCAATCATTGCTATTTTGCCTGGCAGTAGAAAAATGGAGTTGAAAAATATTTTACCTGCAATGCTTTCAGTTGTTGAATTCAATCTAAATTATCAATTTGTAGTTGCAGGAGCCCCAGGCTTGGATGTTGAATTTTATAATCAATTCAACATGAAAAATATTCCAATATTATTTAATTGTACTTATGATATTTTGCAAAATGCAGAAGCTGCAATTGTTACTTCTGGAACCGCAACACTTGAAACGGCAATTTTGTCTATCCCACAAGTAGTTTGTTATAGAGCAAATGCGGTTTCAGTTTGGATTGCGCGTCAATTGGTAAGTATCAAATTTATTTCATTGGTTAATTTAATTGCAGATAAAAAAATAGTTGCAGAATTGATTCAAGAAGAATGTAATACCCAAACTCTACAGCATGAGTTGAAATTAATTTTGAAAGGAACTGAAGGAAGGACAATAATGTTGGAAGAATATCAAAAACTAAATGTCCTAATTGGAGAAAAAGGTGCATCTAAAAAGGCAGCAGAATCTCTCTTTAATTTTATAAAAAAATCCAATGAATAAAATAATTAAATCTGCATTTTTATTTGTTGGACTTTGTTTCTTTAATCAATACAGTGCTGAATCAAAAACCATCAGTGTTTCCATATTGGCAGAGTATAAGCCAACCAAATTAGATGTAAGCATTGCTCAAGGTGAATATTTTTTGAATTTAGGAGAAGAAAAATTAATAAAAGTTATTGCAAATGATCATTTAGTATTTGCTTGTTTTGGTAAAGATGTTACCATACATAAGAATGGTATAAGTTTAGGTGCCTACCGAAATGTAAAATTAAATACTCAAGATTCTTTATCGAGTTTTAAATTACAAATCATTTATCCTAAACCCAAAACGAGCATCTATCCTAATAATTTAGAAATAAATGCCCATGATGGAATATTGAATTTAATCAATCAAACAGAATTGAATTTGTATGTAGCTGGAGTGATTGAATCAGAAATAGGAAATGTAAGAAATTCTGAATTATTGAAAGTGCAAGCAGTAATTTCAAGAACTTATGTATTGAAACATTTGGATAGACACAAAGGGGAAGGGTTTGAAGTTTGTGATAAAGTACACTGTCAAGTTTTTCATGGTAAATGTAGATTCAATTTAATTATTAATGGAGCTGTTGACTCAACAGGTTATATTGTGATTTATGATAAAGATGATCAATTAATTGAAGCAGTATTTCATGCAAATTGTGGTGGTCAAACAACCAATTCTGAAGATATTTGGTCGAAACCTAGGTCTTATTTAAAATCAGTAAAGGATACTTTTTGCATACATACCAAACAAGCTGTTTGGACAAAAGAAATTAATAAAAATGCTTGGTTACAATATTTAAGTAAAAAATCAGGCAAACATATTACTGAACCTTGCGTTGGAATCTTAAAGGAGCGTAAAGTGATGATGCCTTGTGTTGAGGTATCTTATGAAGATTTAAGAACAGATTGGAAACTCAAGTCAACCTTTATTTCAATTGAAGATAAAGGAGATTTAGTTGTTTTAAAAGGTAGAGGTTTCGGACATGGTGTAGGAATGTGCCAGGAAGGTTCGATTAGGATGGCGAATTTGGGTGTAAAGTTTGATCAAATCATTAAATTCTACTATACAGATATTCATTTATTTCCTTATCAAGTTCAAAAATAGTTGTATTGTAGTCTATATAGACTTTTTTTGATTTGAAAAATTGAATCAATTATTCTATATTCACTCGGCTAATATTAATTCAAGTTCTCAAATTGATTTTTAATTATTAACCTAAATTGCATTACCCCTATGGATCAAAAACTAAAAGAATTTTTCATTAGCCATAACCTAAAAAAACCAATAAGAATACTTTGTGTAGATGATGACAAAGTAATTCAATTTGCTGCTCAAAAGCTTTATGTGGTTTGTGGTTTTGTAATTGATTTAGCATATGATGGTTTAGAAGCAATTGATCGAATCCAATCTTCCTATTTGCGATATGATTTTATTTTAATGGATATTCACATGCCAAACATGGATGGAATTGAAGCAACCAAAATCATTCGCGGATTGAGAAATTATGAAGATGTTCCCATTTTTGCATTAACAGGAGATATGACCATGGATTCCAAACTGAAAGTAATTTCAGCAGGAATGAATGAATATTTCAATAAACCGGTTGATATTGATGAAGTTTTATCAACTATCAAAAGTTATGTGCTTTAAGAATGTCTGAAGTTTTTATCAATATTCATTCACATAGAAAACCCCAATTAGCTAATGAATTTTTAATAAGAAATGCTTACCATTTTTTATCTGATAAATTAACTCAAAGTTCAAATTGTTTTTTTTCAGTTGGCATTCATCCTTGGCATACTGTAATTCATTCAACAAGTTTCAATAAAATTCAAGAATTAGCTTCAAATTCAGCAGTAATAGCCATTGGAGAAGTAGGACTTGATCGTGCGATTACCATTCCTATAGCAAAACAATTAATCATCTTTGAAAAACAATTTAATCTAGCACAAACATTAAATAAACCTTTAATTATTCATTGTGTAAAAGCAATATCAGATTTAATTCCTTTCTTAAAGAAATCCAAAGTGCCTTTTATATTTCACCATTATAGTGGAAATAAAATTCAAACTTTGGAACTGTTGAAATTGAATTGTTATTTTTCTTTTGGTAAAGAATTGATAGAAAAAAATAAAAGAGTTTTAGAAGCACTGTCAATCATTCCTGCAGAAAGAATATTTTTGGAAACCGATCAAATGACTATCAACATTGCAGAAGTTTACGAAGAAGTATCTTCAGTTTTAAATATAAGTTTAACAGATTTGCAAAATCAAATGTTATTGAATTTTCATAAAGTCTTCCCTAATCTAGGCCATATTAAACCATAATTTTGAATCTAATTTAATTTCTCTTTTCTTTGTTCTCAAAATAAATAAAATGGAAATCCCCTATTGGCTCTCACGTACTTCCATCATGTTGGATGATGAAAAAGTACTCAAATTATTAAAAGCAAATGTATTGGTGGTAGGATTAGGTGGGGTAGGTGGAATATGCGCTGAAATGATTGCACGTGCTGGTGTTGGCAAAATGACCATTGTAGATGCAGATACTGTAGAGGCCAGTAATAGAAACCGTCAAATACCAGCTTTAATATCAACAGAAGGAAAAGGAAAAGCAGAAGTAATGGCAGAGAGAATTCGTGATATTAATCCTGATATAGAATTAACTGTTTTGAATGAATTCATTAAAGATGAAAGAACTGTTGAAATATTAGAGCAAGGTAATTTTGATTATGCAGTTGATTGTATCGATACTTTATCTGCAAAAGTATTTTTTATTAAAGCTTGTTTAGATAGAAATATTCCCATTGTAAGTTCAATGGGCGCTGGTGGTAAAGATGACCCATCCCAAATTAAAATTGTCGACATCTCTGAAACCTATCAATGCAATTTGGCGAAATACGTAAGGAAAAGATTGTATCGCTTAAAAATACGCAAAGGATTGAAAGTGGTATTTTCACCTGAAGTTGCTGACCAATCTAAAATATTTGAATCTGAAAAAGCCTTTCCTAAAAAATCAGTAATAGGTACACTTTCTTATATGCCTGCCATGTTTGGTTGCACAGTAGCTTCCGTAGTTATTAGGGGCTTGTATAATTGATGTTGGAAATTGGATTTTAGAATTAGGGAATTTTTTTTAGAAGAGTTTTCAGTTGAAAAAGTTCATTTTATTTTCGATAAGACAGGTTGTTTAATGATTGCATTTTAATAATAATAAATACAGTAGACTTACATTTTACTATTATAATAGCCATTTTCCAGTCCATTTCCTATTTAAAACATTTATAAACAGTCCCTTAATTCTTTGTGGAAATCTTTTCCTTTTGCAAAATGCTTAAAGTTTTAGCTTTGCCTTGAGGAGTATAGGGTATAGAGTAAAGAGAATTGAGTAGAAATGCTTCTCAATTCTAATAACTGATAACTCAATTCTATTATAAATTCAAATTATGGCAGAATCAAATTATAGTGAAGACGATATCCGGTCGCTAGACTGGAAAGAGCATATACGATTGCGTCCTGGGATGTATATCGGGAAATTGGGGGATGGTTCTTCTTTAGATGATGGTATTTACATCCTTCTTAAAGAGATCATTGATAATTCCATTGATGAATTTGTAATGGGAGCTGGGAAAATTGTAGAATTAACCATTTCAGATCATAAGGTTATTGTGCGTGATTATGGACGTGGAATTCCTTTAGGAAAAGTGATTGACTGCGTTTCTAAAATCAATACAGGTGGTAAATATGATTCTAAAGCTTTTCAAAAATCAGTGGGTTTAAATGGGGTGGGTACAAAAGCTGTGAATGCTTTATCTTCTTACTTTAAAGTACAATCATACCGTGATGGTAAGACCAAAGTTGCTGAATTTTCCAAAGGTGAATTAACCAAAGAGTATAAAGAAGAAGCAACTACTCAACGGAATGGTACTTCAATCACTTTTGTTCCTGATGATGGTATTTTCCGCAACTTCCGCTATGTGCAAGAGTTTATCGAAAACATGATTTGGAATTATGCCTACTTAAATGCAGGCCTAACCATTCAATTCAATGGAGAAAAGTTTGCATCACAAAGAGGTTTGTATGATTTACTAGATCGCAAAACGGATGAAAGTATTCGATATCCAATTCTACATTTAAAAGGAGAAGATATTGAAATTGCTATGACGCATAACAGTCAATATGGAGAAGAATATTATTCATTTGTAAACGGACAGCACACTACCCAAGGAGGTACGCACCAAGCGGCTTTCAGAGAGGCAGTAGTAAAAACTTTGCGTGAGTTTTATAAAAAAGAATTTGATGCAAGTGATATTCGTGCTTCTATAGTTGCAGCAATTAGTATTCGAATTCAAGAGCCCGTTTTCGAATCGCAAACTAAAACCAAATTAGGTTCAATCAATGCTGCACCTGAAGGACCGAGCATTAGAAATTGGATCAATGATTTCTTGAAAAAGGAATTGGATAATTATTTGCACAAGCATTCAGAAACTGCTGATGCTTTATTAAAAAGAATTTTGCAATCAGAACGCGAGCGTAAAGAAATTGCAGGAATAAAAAAATTAGCGAATGAACGGGCGAAGAAAGCAGCTTTACACAATAAAAAATTACGTGATTGTAAAGTGCATTTGGATGATGAAAAACATTTAAGAAGATACGATAGTACTTTATTTATTACCGAAGGAGATTCAGCATCAGGTTCAATTACCAAATCTCGTGATGTTGAAACACAAGCTGTATTTAGCTTGAAAGGTAAGCCCCTCAACTGTTTCAGCCTGACGAAAAAAATTGTGTATGAAAATGAAGAGTTCAATCTTTTGCAACATGCACTGAATATTGAAGATGGAATAGAAAACTTACGTTACAATAATATTGTTATTGCAACTGATGCCGATGTGGATGGAATGCACATCCGATTATTAATGATGACTTTCTTTTTGCAATTCTTTCCAGATATTGTAAAAGCTGGACATGTATATATTCTGCAAACTCCATTGTTCCGAGTAAGAAATAAAAAAGAAACAATTTATTGTTATTCAGAAGATGAACGAAGATCAGCTCTAAATAAATTAGGTCAAAAATCAGAGATTACTCGATTTAAAGGATTAGGAGAAATATCACCTGAAGAGTTTGAATTGTTTATTGGAAAAGATATAAGAATAGACCCCGTTATCATTTCTAAAGATCAAAAAATTCAAAGTCTGTTGGAATATTTTATGGGGAAAAACACTCCTGCTCGACAAGAATTTATTGTAAGAAATTTGAGAATTGAAAAAGATGAAATTGAAGCTGAAGAACCTATTCCTGTTGAAGAAATAGAAGAAGAGTAACAATTAAAATTAGGATTGAGGATAGAAATAGCAAATGGAAACGCCGAATAACGAAGAAACATTACATACGAATATCATACCCATCAACGGACTGTATGAAAACTGGTTTTTAGATTATGCATCTTATGTAATCTTAGACCGTGCAGTGCCTAATATGTATGATGGATTAAAGCCAGTGCAACGACGCATTTTACATTCATTGAAAGAAATGGATGATGGTCGTTACAACAAAGCTGCAAACGTAATTGGTAATACCATGAAGTACCATCCACATGGTGATGCTTCAATTGGTGATGCCATGGTCCAAATTGGCCAAAAGAATTTATTGATTGATTGTCAAGGAAACTGGGGGGACCCAGTAACTGGTGATAGTGCTGCAGCTCCGCGTTATATCGAAGCACGTCTTTCTAAATTTGCATTGGATGTTGTTTTTAATCCACAAACAACCGATTGGCAATTATCTTATGACGGTAGAAATAAAGAGCCTATTACCTTACCTGTAAAGTTCCCATTATTATTGGCTCATGGAGCTGAAGGTATTGCAGTTGGTTTAGCTACCAAAGTTCTTCCTCATAATTTTATTGAATTAATTGATGCTTCTATTGAAGTTCTAAAAGGTAATAGACCCAACTTACTTCCAGATTTTTTAACAGGTGGTTTGGCTGATTTTACTAATTATAATGAAGGACAAAGAGGAGGGAAAGTTAGAGTTCGAGCAAGAATTACCGAGCGTGATAAAAAAACTTTGGCTATAACTGAAGTACCTTTCTCTACTACTACTGGAAGCTTAATTGAAAGTATTATCAATGCTAATGATAAGGGTAAAATAAAGATTAAAAAGATTGAAGACAATACTGCGAAGAATGTAGAAATCATGATTCATTTGGCTCCAGGTATTTCTCCAGATGTTACCATTGATGCCTTATATGCTTTTACAGATTGTGAAGTTTCTGTTTCTCCAAACACTTGTGTGATTAAGAAAGATAAACCATACTTCATGAGTGTGAATGATATCTTAGTTGAAAGCACTAATCATACAAAATCTTTATTAAAACTTGAACTTAATATTCGCTTAGATGAGCTGAATGAGAAATGGCATTTTTCATCTTTAGAAAAAATATTTATTGAAGAAAGAATTTATAGAGATATTGAAGATTGTGAAACTTTTGAGGCAGTAATTGAAACTATTGATAAAGGCCTAGAACCTTTTAAATCAAAGTTGTTGAGAGATGTAACTAAAGAAGATATTATAGATTTAACTGAAATTAAAATCAAAAGAATTTCAAAATTTGATGCTTTTAAAGCTGACGATATTTTGAAAGGAATTGAAAAAGAAATTAAAGAAGTTAAAGCTAATCTAAAGCATTTAACTGATTACAGTATTGCCTACTTTGAAAGATTGAAAGAGAAATACGGAAAAGGTAAAGAGCGCAAAACGGAAATTAAATTGTTTGATAAAGTTTCAGCAACTCAAGTAGCTTTGGCCAATCAAAAATTATATATGAATCGTGTAGATGGCTTTATTGGCCTAGGTTTGAAGAAGGATGAATATGTAATGGATTGTTCCGACATTGATGATATTATTGTTTTTTGCGGAGATGGAAAATTCAAAGTGGTGAAAGTTTCTGAAAAAACTTTTGTAGGCAAAGACATTATTCATGCTGCAGTCTTTAAGAAAAATGATGATAGAACTGTTTATCATTTAATTTATAGAGATGGTACAAGTGGAAAATCATTTTTGAAAAGATTTTCAGTAACAGGTGTAACACGTGATAAGGAATATGATTTAACACAAGGTACGAAAGGCAGTGAGGTATTGTATTTCACAGCAAATCCAAATGGTGAATCAGAAATTGTAACAGTTAATTTAAAACCAATGGCAAAACTTAGAAAGTTGAGTTTTGATTTGGATTTTGCAGAAGTAGCTATAAAAGGAAGAGGGTCACAAGGAAATACGATTACTAAATTTCCAGTTAAAAAAGTTTTACTTAAATCAAAAGGTGTTTCAACATTAGGAGGAAGAGAAATTTGGTTTGATGATGCAGTGCATCGATTGAATACTGATGGTCGTGGTAGATTTTTAGGTTCTTTCCAAGGAGAAGATAAAATTTTAGTTATTTATGCCGATGGATCATATGAATTAACCAATTTTGATTTGAGCAATCATTATGATGAGAAATATTTTGTTTTGGAGAAATTTGATTCAGAAAGAGTAATCAATGCCATTCACATGGATGGAGAAACCAAAGCGACTTATATAAAAAGGTTTTTAGTTGAAAATACAACCATTAATAAAAAGTTTCCATTTATTATGGAAAGTCCAGGTTCTAAATGTTGGTATGCAAGTGCCAAAATTGAACCAATTGTAAAAATTAGTTTTGCTAAAGAGGGAAAATCATCTCCTGCAGATTTAGAATTAAATATTGCTTCCTTTATTGAAGTAAAAGGCGTGAAAGCCATTGGGAATAAGGTTTCCAAGTATAGAGTAACTGCAATTGAAGATATTTCACCATCTGCTGGTATTGATGAAGTGGAGGAAGATGAATTAGAAGAAATGCAAAAAGCAATTGAAGATTTGAAAGCCAAGAAAGTGAGCAATTCGAAAAAAGTAGTTGAAGAACCAACTATCCCTAAAAAGGGTGTAGATTTTGAAATTACCAATCCAGATGATTTAGATTTAGATGGCGAAGGTCAAACAAAATTATTTTAGAATTGTCGGAGCTTTCACATTTTCTTATTATCTTGTAAATAGCTTAACTAGAAAATAGTTTATGAAAAAATTATTTATTGCTCTATCTATTGCAATGATTGCTTTGCAATCAAATGCACAATCTTTTGAAAAAAAATATAAAGAAGTAGTAACAGAAACTATTTTTTCTTTTGGAGATATAAAAGCTTCAGCAATAAATTCAAGAAGCATCGTTCGCTTCTCTTCTTTCTATCATTTTCAACGTCAAAACCACCATAATTTCAATAATCATTTTGGAATCTATTCTGGTTTGGGTTTGAGGAACGTAGGATTTATCAATGAATTCAATGATTCACTAAAAGTAAAACAGCGTTCATATAGTTTAGGGATTCCTTTGGCAATCAAATTAGGCAATATGCAATCAAAAGCATACATAGCTTTAGGTGCAGAAATTGAATGGATGTTTGCCTATAAACAAAAAGTATATTATAATGATGAGAAAAAGAAATTCAGTGAATGGTTTTCTAATCGAGTAACGCCTATTAATCCATCTTTATTTGTTGAACTCCATACTTCAACAGGACAATACATTCGTTTCAAATATTATTTGCAGAATTTTTTACAAACAGATAACCAAAAGATTTATGCAAACAATGCCCTACTAAATTTCAAGCCAACTACCAGTCAGTTGATGTATGTTTCTATTGGAACTAATATTCCAAAGAAGATGATGAAAGGCAGAAAAGCTAAACGTGCTAATAGTTCTAGTGCTCAATTATAGGTTGAATTGAGAATTGGGTATTAATGCAAGAAACCAACAACTGACTAATTTAAAATTCAGATTTATCCTCGTTCCGATAACTCCATCCATCTCCCACTTTTCACATCAATAATTTCCTTCACTTGTTCAATATCTTTTGCAATTTGCATCAACTCTTCATGTGAAGTATTTTCTTGATTAAGTGCTTTTGTCAATTCAATTTGTTTGACTTCTAAATCAGCAAGTTCTTGTTCAAGAGTTTCTAGTTCTTTTTGCTCTTTGAATGAAAGCTTTGATTTTACAGGAGTTGCTGCTGCTTTGTTTTTTTCTTTATCGCGTTCTACTTTTTGTTCTGCTTTTAATTCAGCTTTCTTTTTGTCTTCTTCTTCTTCTCTTTCTACTCTATAGTCAGTATAGTTTCCACTATAAATTTTAATAGCACCATTACCTTCAAAAATAAAAAGTTGATCAGTTAATTTATCTACCAAATAACGATCATGAGAAACTAGTAGTAAACAACCTTTAAAGTTGAGTAAAAATTCTTCTAACACATTTAAAGTGTCAATATCTAAATCGTTGGTAGGCTCATCAAGAATTAAGAAATTCGGATTTTTAATTAATACCTTCATTAAGTGTAAACGTTTTCTTTCGCCACCACTTAATTTGCTTACCATTCCATATTGTTTTGCTGGTGGGAATAAGAATCTAGTAAGTAGGGCAGAAGCAGAGATTACAGAACCATCAGCCATAGTGATAAATTCAGCGATGTTTTTTACCACATCAATTACTCTTTCATTTTCATCAAAGCTTAATCCCTTTTGTTCGTAATACCCGTAAACAGTAGTTTCTCCAACTACAACTTTTCCTTTATCAGGGTTGATTCTTTGCGTTACTAAATTTAGGAAGGTAGACTTTCCCGTTCCATTTTTTCCAGCAACACCAATTCGATCACCTTTCTTAAAAACATAAGAAAAATCATCCATCACATTCTTGTCTTCAAATGCTTTACTTACATGATGAAGTTCTAATATTTTATTTCCTTGTTTAGCGATTTTTACATTTAATTCAACTTCACCTTTAATCGATTTATTTTTTGTTTTATCTTCTAAATCATAAAATGAATCGATCCTTGATTTTGATTTCGTGGTTCGTGCTTTTGGTTGACGACGCATCCATTCCAACTCTTTTCTAAGCAAGTTTAAATTCTTCTCTAAACTTGAAGCATCCATGGCTTCTCGTTCTGCTTTCTTTTCTAAATAATAGCTATAGTTTCCTTTATAAGTAAATACTTTTCCGTTTTCTAATTCAGCAATTTCATTACAAACATTATCTAAAAAGTAACGATCATGAGTTACTAATAAAATAGTTTTATTTCCAACTCTTAAAAATTCTTCCAACCATTCAATAGTATCAATATCCAAATGGTTGGTAGGTTCATCTAATATATAAACATCAGGGTCATCAATTAATAATTTAGCTAAAGCCAAACGTTTTTTTTGTCCACCTGAAAGTGTTTTTATTTTTTGATGGTAATGGTGAATATCAAGTGTTCCTAGTATTTGTCGAATATTGTGTTCGTACTCCCAAGCATTGGCATTGGATAATTCATCAGTGAGTTTACCTATTTCAGCATGATCTGCATTAGGGTCATCAATTAATTCTTCATATCTTCTAATTAATTGTTGTTGAATATTATCTAAACTGAAGATAAAGTCACTGATACTTTGTTCGCCATCAAACTCTGGCTCTTGTTCTAAATAGCCAGCTCTTAAATCTTTATTCGCAACCACTTTGCCTTCTTGTGGAATGATTTTTCCGGATAGAATTTTCATCAAAGTAGATTTTCCAGCTCCGTTTACGCCAACTAAGGCCATTCTTTGCCCAGAATTTAAACCCAAATTAAGGCCTTTAAAAAGCCAATTGTCTTGAAATGAATGCCCTAACTGTTCAGCCGAAATAAAATTACTCATGCCGCAAAGATGAAAAAACCTTTCGGTTTTTTCTTATAGAAATGAAGAAACGATGGGAGTTTGAGGATAATTCTAAATTTTTGATTAGTATCTCAATTTGCCAAATACACCCAATGGCAGTTTAGCACCTTTAGTAGCTTGTAAATACAATTCACCAATTTCTAAATTGCTGATGTTTTTGAAAGATGATCGAATTAGATTTTCTACAATAATGGATGAAAATCCTAAAGAGTAAGTGTTTAAAATTAAAAAGAAGTTTTTTTCATCTGCTAATTGTGCTACATCTTTCAATATCTCATTGATACTTTCTTCTAATTTCCATTTTTCTCCGTTGGGTCCATGTCCAAATGCAGGTGGATCTAAAATAATTCCATTGTATTTTTTAGCACGCTTCACCTCACGCTTTACAAATTTCAAAGCATCTTCCACAACCCATTTAATATCTTTTAAATTGGAGAGTTCTTGGTTTTCATTTGCCCATGTAACAACTTGTTTAATGGAATCAACGTGTGTAACTTCTGCACCAGCTGACCTAGCAGCTAATGAAGCGCCTCCTGTGTATGCAAATAAATTCAACACTTTGGGTTGCTCAATTTTCATTTGTTTAATTGCATTGGCTGAATAATCCCAATTAGCTGCTTGTTCTGGAAATATACCTACATGTTTGAATGAGGTTAATGCTAATCTGAATTGTATATCAATATCCTTGGTTTTATATCCTATATGCCAACGATCCGGCATTGTTGATTTTAGTTTTATCCACTCACCTGAAGAACTACTTTTCGGTTTGAATTTTACATGAGCTAATTTTTCCCATTCTTTTTCAGATAAAGCGGGATCCCATATTGCTTGAGGTTCAGGACGAATAGTAATGTATTTGCCAAAGCGTTCTAACTTTTCAAAGTTGCCACAATCAATTAATTCATAATCTATCCAATTCTCTGGCTTTAGCAATTGTATCATCTAATTATATTTTAAAAGTAAAATGAATTTTCAAATTTACTATTCATGACTACGCATAAACTTACTTGCAAAAACAAATTCATTTAATTCTTTATTATCAGTACTCCTAATTTCTTTATTTGAACCTTCCCACCATTTCTCACCTTGATGAAGGAAAATAATATTTTCTCCAATTTCAATTACTGAATTCATATCATGTGTATTGATGATTGTAGTAATATTATATTCTTCTGTTATTTCTTGAATAAGGTTATCAATTACTATAGAAGTTTTTGGATCTAATCCTGAATTGGGTTCATCGCAAAATAAATATTTCGGCTGCATCGCAATGGCTCTTGCAATGCCAACTCTTTTTTTCATTCCACCTGAAAGCTCTGCTGGACTTAGCTTTTTGACATTATCAAGGTTTACTCTTTTTAAACAAAAATCGATACGATCCATTTTTTCAGATAAACTCATATCGCTAAACATATTCAAAGGGAATAAAATATTTTCTTCTACATTCATAGAATCGAAAAGGGCAGAACTTTGAAATAGCATTCCAATTTCTTTCCGTACAGGAATTTTTTCTTTGAAATTTAATTTACTAAAATCTAAATGATCATATAAAATTTCACCTTCATCAATAATATGCAAACCTACCATGCATTTTATCAAAGTAGTTTTACCTGACCCACTACCACCAATAATTAAATTGGTAATGCCTGGACTAAACACTGCTGATATGTTTTTCAGAACTTGTTTGTCGTCAAATGATTTGGAAACATTTTTTACTTCAATCATTATAATAAAACTTGAGCAACTAAATAATCTGAAAATAAAATTAACACACAACTATATACAACTGCTTTAGTACTTGATACACCTACTTCCAATGCGCCTCCTTTTGTATAAAATCCTTGGTAAGCAGATACTGTTGTCATCAAAAATGAAAATACAACTGTTTTTACCAATGCCACAGTGATGATAAATGAATTCCAATCTTTCATAATACCAGCAACATATTCTTGAGGGGTAACAACACCTGATAAAGAACCAGCAACATAACCACCAACCAAACTTAAAAACATTGATAAAATAATCAACATCGGTATGGTAATTAGTGCAGCAGTAATTTTTGGAAGAATTAAATAACCTGATGAATTGACACCCATTATTTCTAATGCATCAATTTGTTCAGTTACACGCATAGTTCCTATTTGAGAAGAAATACTTCCACCAACTCTACCTGATAAAACCAATAAAGTAATGGTAGGACTAAATTCTAGTATAGTAGAATCTCTAGTGATTTGACCTATTACAGTTCTTGGAATAATTCCACTAACCAATTGAAATGCTGTTTGAATACAAGTTACAGCTCCTAAGAATACAGAAATGATACAAACGATTCCTACAGAACCAATGCCAATCACAACCATTTCCCTAAATATTTCTTTTTTATAGACCTGAAAATTTTCCGGTTTTGAAAAAACACTTTTCAATAATAAAATGTACCGACCAAAATGATAAAAAAACATATTTTTAATTATTAGGGTAAAAGTAAAGAAAATGCTGAATTTATGCGAATCAATTCCTTTTAAGAATGGCTGAGCACAAATATTTCTAATTATCTTTATCCAAAATTGAATAATTATGAGAGCAATTATTACAGGTGCAACCAAAGGAATGGGAAAAGCAATAGTGGAAAGGTTTGCAGCAGAAGGCTATGATTTGATAACAGTGGCTAGAAATAAAAGTGAATTAGATCAACAAGCACAACAGTTATTAAAAATGCATAAAGTAAATGTGGAAACCATTGCAGCTGATGTATCTGACCCAGTTGGCATGCAGTTTTTAATTTCAACAATTCATGCTATGAAGTTGGATATTGATATTTTAGTAAACAATGCAGGAACTTATTTAGCTGCTGACATTCTGCATGAACCTGATAATGCCTTACAACAAATGCTGAATATTAACCTTTTTTCTGCCTATAATTTAACAAAAGGGCTATTGCCCACATTCATACAACAGCGTAAAGGCCATATTTTCAATATATGTTCTGTTGCAAGTTTAGAGCCAATACCTGCTGCATTTTCTTATTCAGTGAGCAAATTTGCATTATATGGTTTTACCAAATGCTTAAGAGAAGAGTTAAAGGATAAAGGAATAAAGGTGACTGCAATTATCCCTGGTTCTACTTTAACTGCCTCCTGGGATGGTACAGCCATACCAAAAGAAAGGTTTATTTTACCTGATGATGTGGCTTCAGCAATTTTAAATGCAATACAACTTTCTGCAGGAGCTTGTATTGAGGAAATAATTTTAAGACCCCAAGAAGGAACAATATAATTTATCTTTCTGAAACAAGCATTCATCGGGTTGAATACTTATTTGAACGAGTACCCATATATAGTTTTGTAATAATGAATCACTTTTGAACAACAAACTAATTTAAAAAAATGAAAAAGCAACTTTTTAGAAACAAACAAAAAGCAAGTATTGGTGGGGTATGTGCAGGCTTAGCAGATTATTTTGATGTAGATACCACTTTAGTTCGTGCACTATTTTTAGTAGCATTAATTGGATTTGGCTCTGGTTTTTTATTGTACATCATTTTATGGATTGTAATTCCTGAACAAATTAATTATGTAAATAATGCAGAACAAACTGATTACACAATTAAAGATGAAAGCACCGGTAATTTCACAGAAGCAAAAGTAGACCACAAAAGAAAAAGAAGAAACGATAGTGTAATTGGTGGTTTGGTTCTTGTTACTTTAGGTATGATTTTTTTAGCTGATGAATTTATTCCTTGGTTTGATTTCCATAAATTATGGCCAATGATTTTAGTGGCAGTTGGTGCTGGAATAATCTGGAATAATACTCAGAGAAATAAAATTAATTAAATAAGATTTTTTAAATCATAAAATAAAATAATTATGAAATTACGTGGATTAAGTTGGGGAATTTTCTTAGTAATCATCGGTGCATTGTTGGTACTTAGAAATTTTAACTTTTTAGAATTTGATATTCATTGGTCAGAATTGGTGCGTTATTGGCCTGTAGCGCTTATATTTATTGGTATTAGCAGCTTAACAAAAACTGAAGCCTTGTCTAAATTTCAATGGTTGGTTCCAGTTATTATGATTGTAACAGTTGTTTTAATTCTAGTTAAAGGTGTTAATTGGGGAACCACAGAGAATGATTTTAGTTGGCATCATTCAGATAGCTCTGATACAAGTTATTCTGCTCAAAATTTTAATGTAGAATTAAAACCTGAAACAAAAATTGCAAATTTGGTTTTTGAAGGCGGAGCTGCCTCATTTGCGATTGAGGATACCACAAATCAATTATTACAAGCAACAACCACTTTCAAAGGAAGTCAGTACATGTTAGAAAATGTACATACCGATTCTTTAGAAGACATCACTTTAAAAATGAATAACAATCATTTTAAATTTAAAGATGGAGAGTTTGATAATAATGTCGTAATGAAATTGAACACCAATCCTATTTGGACAATGGATTTTTCAATTGGTGCAGGTGATGTTATGTTTGATTTGAGTAAATACAAAATCAAAGAATTAAAAATGGATGCAGGTGCAGCAGCATTAGATATTAAACTCGGTGGATTGATTGATAATGATGTAGAAATAAATGCAGGAGCATCCAGTGTAACATTAAGAATTCCAGAAAATGTAAATTGCAATCTAAAATTAGATGCCGTTTTATCTTCTAAAAATTTAGAAGGATTGAAAAAAGTGAATGACAATAAATATGAATCAGAAACCTTTGATCCAAATGCAAAAACATTAACAATTTCAATAGATGCAGGAGTTTCAAGTGTTGATATAATCAGATATTAAAACAAACTAATTATTTAGAATAGCTAATAGATTGAAACCTATTAGCTATTTTTTTTGTTATTTAGCATTATCAAATGAACATCAATTAATTCAATGGATTCGAAAAGTAGTTTTAAAGCATTAAACGGTCGTTATTGCAATAGTTTAACAGATTATTCACGATACCAATCAAGAGTTGTTACGATAGGAGATGTGCCATTAGGGGGCAATTATCCTATTCGGATTCAATCAATGACTACAACAGATACCATGAATACCATTGCAACAGTTGAACAAACAATACGAATGGTTGAAGCTGGATGTGAATATGTTCGAATAACCGCCCCAAGCATTAAGGAAGCTAATAATTTAGGGGAAATCAAAAAGGAATTAATTAAAAGAGGATACAAAGTTCCTCTGGTTGCGGATATACATTTTACTCCCAATGCTGCCGAAGCTGCAGCTCGTATTGTTGAGAAAGTGAGAGTGAATCCAGGTAATTATGCAGACAAAAAAAAGTTTGAAGAAATAGTATATACCCAAACAGAATATAATGCAGAATTAGAGAGAATTCAAAAAAGATTTTTGCCACTTATCAAAATTTGTAAAGAGCATGGTACTGCCATGCGAATTGGAACAAATCATGGTTCTTTATCAGATCGTATCATGAGTTGGTATGGAGATACACCATTGGGTATGGTTGAATCAGCAATGGAATTTATTCGAATGTGTGAGTTGGAGAATTACCACAATTTAGTAGTTTCTATGAAGTCGAGTAATACCCAAGTAATGGTTCAGGCATATCGATTATTGGTTGAAAAAATGACTGCTGAAGGAATGAATTATCCATTGCATTTAGGCGTAACTGAAGCAGGTGATGGGGAAGATGGCAGAATAAAATCTGCAGTTGGAATTGGAACATTATTAGAGGATGGCTTAGGAGATACAATCCGAGTTTCATTAACAGAAGAACCGGAGTTGGAAGCCCCAGTGGCTGCAGCTTTGGCTAGCCGCTATTCATTGCGTATGAAGCAAGCGGCTGAAGAAAAAAAACAAGAAAATGCAATTAGCATTCCAAATACTTTTTCTCCATTTGAGTATAACAAAAGAAAGACACATGCTATTGAAAATATAGGTGCACATCATGTTCCAGTTGTTATCGCTGATTTATCAAAAGAAAAATTAAATGAACCTTTGCAGTTATCTCAAATTGGATATGCCTATTCTGCTTTGTTAGATAAATTTACAATGAGTGATTTGGCAGTTGATTTAGTTTATTTAGGAAGCAATGTGCCTACTTACACATTTCCCGGAAACCTAAGGAAATTGGTAGATTGGAAGGCAATGAGTTTATTTGAAAGTATAGAAAATTGTGTTCCTATATTAAGTATTGAAGAATATTTATCATTTAAAGATTTTCAGTTTCCAATGGTTTTTGTTTCAGGATTCGTTGATGAATTTGATACAATAATTTTAGATAAAATTAAGAAAGACACAAAAGCTATTTTTTTATTAAAGACAAAATATTATCATGGAATGGCTGATCAAAGAGCCTTCTTTTTTAAATTAATAGAAATAGGAATTAGCAATCCCGTTATCGTTCAAAGAGATTATCCAGGTGAAAATATTGAGGAACTGCAATTGCATGCTGCCACTGACTTTGGCGCATTGTTAATTGATGGTTTTGCGGATGGGATTTTTATCAATGGCAATTCAAATATTTCACGAAGAACTATTAATTCATTGAGTTTTGGAATTCTACAAGCAAGTAGAACCAGAATTTCTAAAACCGAATATATTTCCTGTCCTTCATGTGGAAGAACACTTTTTGATTTACAAGAAACTACTCAACTTATCCGTTCACGAACTGATCATTTAAAAGGAATTAAAATTGGTATTATGGGCTGCATTGTAAATGGCCCAGGTGAGATGGCTGACGCTGATTACGGTTATGTCGGCACTGGTCCGGGGAAAATAACTTTATACAGAGGTAAAGAAGTTGTCAGAAAAAATGTCAATACAGAAAATGCCGTTGACCAGTTAATTGAATTAATTCAAGAAGATAACCGTTGGGTTGTTAAAGAATAAATTTAGATTAATTAATTGTTAGGTAATCAACTCAAAATGATTTCTTTTTGTCATTTTTTATTAGCTTAGTGTACTTTATACAATTATTCATTATATTTACTTAAGCAAGCACATAATTAAAACCAAAAATGTCAAATTCAATCAAAAAAATTGCATTACTTACATCGGGTGGAGACTCTCCAGGTATGAATGCAGCTATCAGAGCTGTAGTCCGTGCAGGTATTTATAATAATTTGCAGGTTTATGGAGTAAAGCGAGGTTATGAAGGGTTGATAGATGGAGATTTGATTGAAATGCAATCACATTCAGTTAGTAATATAATACAAAGAGGTGGTACCATTTTAAAGTCAGCAAGAAGTGAAAGGTTTAGAACGCTTGAAGGAAGAGCGCAAGCCTATGAGCATTTGAAAAGATTAAATATTGATGCAGTAGTTTGTATTGGTGGTGATGGAACTTTTAGTGGAGCATTGCAATTTAACAAAGAACACAATTTGCCATTTATAGGAATTCCTGGTACGATTGATTGCGATTTGTATGGAACAGATTATACACTTGGTTTTGATACTGCATTAAATACAGCAGTTGAATCTATTGATAGAATAAGAGATACAGCAGATTCACATGATCGTTTATTTTTTGTTGAGGTGATGGGTAGAGATGCTGGATTTATTGCGCTTTTCTCAGGAATAGCCGGTGGAGCTGAAGCTATCTTAATTCCAGAATCTGTAACTGATGCAGATCAATTAATGAAGACTTTGGAACGTGGATGGAGAAGAAATAAAGGTTCGATGATTGTTGTAGTAGCTGAAGGTGAAGACTCAGGAGGTGCTTATAAAGTAGCTGAAAAAGTAAAGGCTAAATTTAATCATTACGATATAAGAGTTAGTATTTTAGGACATATACAAAGAGGTGGAAGTCCTTCCTGTTCAGACCGAGTTTTAGGAAGTAGGATGGGAATAGCAGCAGTTGAAGCTTTACTTGCAGGTAAACGTGAAGTAATGATTGGTATCATCAACAATCACATAGCCTACACCACTTTTGAAAAGGCAGTGAAACACAATCAAGAATTAGATATGAATATGATGAGAATGGTTGAAATACTTTCAGCCTAAGATCCCAATTCTCGTATAGCCATTTTAACAGTATCTGGCATTGTCCATGGAATAAAATGATTTTGTTCAGGAAGCATAATTAATTTGAGATGAGTATTGATGAGCTTTTTCTCTGCAAATTTTGCATTTCCAGGATGAACCAAAACATCCTTTTCACCTTGAATAAAAATGGACGGTGCTTTTATTTTATCCCACATCGGCAACATCAAAGTTAGTTCATTTTTCAATGCTAATATTTCCTCGTTGCTTACAACTAATGCTTTAGGTATCATCCATCTAAAAACTAGCCAAGTTGCAGGTTCCTGAATCCATTTTTTAGGCTCTAAGTCTGGATCAATTGAAGCAGCTAAAAACAACAAACCACCTACTTTTTCTGGATAATCCATTGCTAACCGAGCAATCACTGGTCCTCCATAAGAATGCCCAATTAAAATAGTTTTTTTACCATTAGAGCTTGTAGTCAATAATTGTTTAAATACTTCTGCTTGTATTCCTACTGATTCCTCTTTATGCCCAAAGCCTGAATATCCATAACCTAATCGATCAACTGCGATCATGTGATATTCTTTTTGCAAAAGAGTATCTTTTAAATAAGTAGCAAAAGCGTCCCAAGAACCAGGTGATCCATGTATGAAAAGTAGAGTAGGTAAATTTGGATTTCCAATTTCAGCATAATGAACCTTTTTACCTTTGTAAGAATAGTAATGAAAGCTTATTGGATTGGGAGAGTTTTGAAATTCCTTTTTTGCTTTTTGATCTGATATTCGCATTTGTAAAATACATGATGAAAAAAACAATAAAAGCAGAATCAATCCAAAACCAAAAAGAGTAAATCGTTTAATAATTTTGAAGATGATCATAGATGCAAAAAATTGAATAAATTTAGGGATTAGGATTAGATTTTAGCAACAATAATTCATTCTAAATTGTTTCGTTATTTAAAACTCTTCTAAATAGAGTCTGTGACAATCCAATGACATGTAATCCTTCGTATAACCTTTAATTTGTACAACAGATCAAATGGGATATATTTTGAAAGATCTAAGAGTTATTGCCTTTACACACAAGAATTTAGGACTTAACAAGGTAGGTAAACTTGTTGTTGCCAAAGAAGAGGTGGAATCTCTTTTGGGAAGAATTAAATTTCAATTCCCTATAGATGAAATCATTTATTTGGCTACTTGCAATAGAGTCGAGTTTATTTTTACTTCAACTTTAGAAATAAACAATCATTTCATTCATCAATTTTTATCCTCTTTACAATTAACAATTAATCATGATGAATTAAATTCATTGGCATCAGAGGCTGATTTTTTTTCAGAAGAAGCTGCGATGGTTCATTTATTAAGAATGTCAAGTTCATTAGAATCATTAGTAGTTGGAGAAAAGGAAATATTAGCTCAAGTTCGATTGGCATATGATGAATCTAAGGCATTAGGTTTTACTGGCGACAAAATGCGAATTGTAATGAATCGGGTAGTTAAAACTGCTAAGGAAATCTATACCAATACTAAAATTGCTGAAAAGCCGATCTCAGTTGTTTCCATTGCATGCAGAACTTTGAGAGCATTGTCTGTACCAAATAATGCTAGATACTTATTTATAGGTGCTGGGGAAACCAATCAATTATTTGCAAAATATTTGAAGAAACATCAAGGAAATCAATTTGTAGTTTTCAACAGAACTTTTGAAAAGGCAAAAAGTTTAGCAGATGAATTAAACGGAGAAGCATTTCCGCTTGAGGAATTAATGAATTATAAAAAAGGTTTCGATGTAATTATCACTTGCACTGGTGCTACTCAACCTATAATTACCAAAGAAATTTATGAGAGTTTATTAAACTCAGAAACAGATAAAAAAGTAATTTTAGATCTTGCTATTCCAAACGATACTCATGAAGAAGTAATTGTAAAAAATTTACATTATATAAGCATGGAAACCTTACAAAATACTGTAAAAAGGAATATGGAAGATCGTTATGCAGAGTTATGTAATGCGGAACAAATAATTGAAGAAAACATGACTGAATTTAAGTCGATTATTCGTCAACGTTCCGTAGAATTGGCTATGCAAGAAGTACCTCAGAAAATAAAAGAAATAAGGCAAACTGCCGTTTGTGAAGTATTTGCTGAAGATATGAGGTTATTGGATCAAAATTCTAAAGAAGTATTAGATAGAATACTTAATTATATGGAGAAGAAGTACATTAGCATTCCAATGTTAATGGCTAAAGATATACTGACTAAAGAGTAAGCGACTCAAATTTTCCATGCAAAAAATTCAAATTAAAATTGGCTCAAGAGGCAGCGACCTTGCTCTTTGGCAAGCAAATCATATCAAATCAGAATTAGAGAAATTAGGAGCCGAAGTTTTTATTGAAATTTTTAAAACTCAAGGTGATAAAATCCAGCATTTAAGTTTAGATAAATTAGAAGGCAAAGGTTTTTTCACCAAAGAATTAGAAGATGCATTATTAAATGGAAGCATTGATTTAGCTGTACATTCTCATAAAGACCTACCCACTACTTCACCTGAAGGGTTGATTATTGCTGCTGTTTCTGATAGAGAAGATCCCTCTGAATTAATTATCATCAGAAAAGAATGTCTCGATAAAAATGAATATTTTGAATTCAAAAAAAATGCAATCATCGGAACTTCCTCTGCAAGGAGAAAAGTACAAATGACATCATTTCGTCCAGATATTATATTGAAAGATATTAGAGGAAATGTGCCAACTCGAATTCAGAAATTAAGAGAAGGCCAATTTGATGCTATATTATTAGCTAAGGCTGGTGTTCATCGTTTGAAATTGGATTTATCAGATTTACATGTGTTCGAAGTTTCTCCGCGTGAGTTGATACCTGCACCTGCACAAGGTGTATTGGCTCTTCAAATACGCGAATCCGATAAACAATTGTTCTCCTTTTTACAGCCTTTAAATAATTTAAAAGTGGCAAGTGAAATTGCTATTGAAAGAAAAGTTTTGAATTTATTTGATGGAGGCTGTCATCTTCCTTTAGGAGTTTATTGCATTTCAGAAAACAATGAATTTAAAATTTGGGCATCCAAAGCAATAGATGATACCTCACTTCCTCAAAGGTTGTATATGCATACAATAAAGCAAGATATAGCGGCTTCAATCGTAGCGTCACTTAGTATTCCAATATTAAAAGGTAAAAGAATATTTATTTCTTCTGAAAAAACAAAGTATTCTTATTTAAAAAGAATTTTGAATTACCATGAAGCAATATTAATTGATGAATCAATGATTGAGATTAGTGGACTTGAAATGAAGGATAAGGATTTTAGTTCAATTGATTCCGTTTTTTTTAGTAGCAAGAATGCAGTACAACATTTCTTCGAACAAAAGCCAAAACTTAATGCAAATGTTTTTATTGGAGCCTTTGGTCTGGCAACCGAAAAAGCCTTGAATGAATGGAACCTCAAAGCAAATTATGTAGGTAAACATTCTGATTCGGAAATTATTGCTGAAGAGTTTAGAAATGCTATTGTTGGGGATAGAATTTTATTTCCACAGGCTGCCGACTCATTGAAGATTATTGAAAATAATTTAAAACCTTATTTTAAGGTAATTGAATTACCTATCTATCAAACAAAAGCTAAACCAAATATTCAACCAATAGAAGCTGATACTTATGTTTTTACAAGCCCTTCCAATGTGAATGCTTATCTTAGTGAACATAAAATAAATTCTAATGCATCAATTATTGCAATTGGAAAATCAACAGCTTATGCCTTAACAAATCAAAAAATTAAAGTCAATTTTATTGCAGACCAACCTGATGAAATTACTTTAGTAGATTTAATTTTCACAGCTAATTTATAAATTCATGATTACCCATCGTCCACGCAGATTAAGAACTAGTGCAATATTAAGAGAAATGGTTGCTGAAACACGTTTGTCAAAAAACATGTTCATCTATCCATACTTTGTAGTTCCTGGAAATGGGATTGTGCATCCTATCGATGCAATGCCCGGGATCAACCATTTTTCTGTTGATGAATTATTGAAAGATGTGGCTAAAGGTTTAACTGTTGGTGTCAATAAAATTTTATTGTTTGGTGTTGGTGAAAATAAAACGGAGGATGCCTCTTCTTCTTATGCAGAACAATCAGTAGTGGCCAATGCAGTGCGTGCTTTGAAAAAAGAATTTGGCGAAACTATATTTGTAATCACTGATATTTGTACTTGCGCATATACAACCCACGGACATTGTGGAATTGTAGAGAACGATTATGTAAACAATGATAAAACTCTTTCTGTACTTTCTAAAATGGCATTGAGTCATGTAAAGGCTGGCGCCGATATGGTTGCACCTTCTGATATGATGGATGCACGTATCGCTGCAATAAGAGAAACTTTAGATGAGAATGGATATGTGAATACAGCTATCATGTCATACTCAATTAAATTTGCAGGAGCATATTATGGTCCATTTAGAGAAGCAGCAGATTCAGCTCCTAGCAAAGGAGATCGTAAATCTTATCAAATGGATTTTAGAAATGGACGCGAAGCGATGAAAGAAGCAGAATTGGATGAGCATGAAGGAGCAGATATTTTAATGGTAAAACCAGCACTTGCTTATTTAGACGTTATATCAAATTTAAGAACTTCTACTCATTTACCAGTGGCATGCTACAACGTTTCAGCTGAATATTCAATGGTAAAAGCAGCTGCAAAGAATGGATGGATTGATGAACAAAAATTAACGATGGAAAATATGTATGCATTTGCAAGAGCAGGTGCAGATATTATCATCAGTTACCATACACGAGAAATTTTTGAAAAAGGTTGGTTGTAAAATTGACGTAATAAATACCCTATGTTAGATTCACTAAAGAAAATTTTTAATAGTAATACTGCAGACGAAAATCAAATGGGATCATTTGAGAAATCCGATATATCTAGAAATCAATCTGCCCAATTATTCGAGAAGGCAAAAAAATATTTTCCAGGTGGAGTAAATTCTCCAGTGCGTGCTTTTAAATCTGTTTATGGTACTCCTTTATTTATAGCAAAAGGCGATGGTTGCAGAGTATGGGATGCAGATGGAAATGAATTCATTGATTTTTGTTGTTCATGGGGGCCATTAATTTTAGGGCATAACAATTCAAAAATTAGAGAAAAAGTTTTTGAAGTAGCTCAAAATGGAATGTCTTTTGGAGCACCAACTGCCCTTGAAAATGAATTAGCAGAATTGATTTTAAAACATAACAAATACATTGAAAGAATTCGCTTTGTAAGCTCGGGCACAGAAGCAGTCATGTCAGCAATTAGATTGGCAAGAGGATTTACTAAAAGAGATAAAATAGTAAAATTTGAAGGATGTTACCATGGCCATGTTGATTCATTATTAGTAAAAGCAGGTTCAGGATTAGTAACCTTTGGAGAAACTTCTTCTGCAGGAATACCTGCTTCTGTTGCGAATGATACTTTAGTAATACCATTAAATGATAAAGCTGCGGTTGAACAAGTATTTGAACAATACAAGGATCAAATTGCATGTGTAATCATTGAACCAATTCCTGCTAATAATGGATTGTTACTCCAAGAAAAAGAGTTCTTAACTTTTTTACGAGCAACTTGTACCGAAAACCAAACTTTACTTTTATTCGATGAAGTTATTTCAGGCTTCCGTATTTCATTTGAAGGTGCGGCAGGTTTTTATGAAATTCAGCCTGATATTATTACCTATGGAAAAATTATAGGTGGAGGATTACCAGTTGGGGCTTATGGTTCAAGAGAAGAAATTATGAATTATATTTCACCACTTGGTCCAGTTTATCAAGCAGGAACTCTTTCAGGAAATCCAGTAGCTATGGCTGCAGGTATAGCTCAATTAACAGAATTGTCGCGATCAAATTTTTATAAAGATTTAAATTCAAAAACAGAAGAATTCGTTGAAGCAATTCAAAGATTTGCAACTGCTAAAGGCTATCAATTCAAAGTATTCAGCATTGGCTCTATTTTTTGGTTTGCTTTTACTAATTTAGAGAAAATACAAAGTGCCACTGATATCAACGCAGATAGCATGGAGAAATTTAAAGTGATGCATAGAGAACTTTTAAATAGAGGAATATATTTAGGTCCTTCAGGTTATGAAGTAGGTTTTGTTTCTGCTGCTCATTCTAAAATTGATTTGGAAAAAGCAAAACGTGCAATATTTGAATCGCTTGATATTGTTTTTGATAATAAAAGATAATGTTTAAAAAGCCCATCTACATATTTTATTTTTTGCTCATTTATGCATTGGCAGAATTGTTTTGGTGGGGTTATTTATTGGTTGATTCACAGCCAGATCGCTTGGCTATGATAGCAGGGGAAGGAAGTACTTTCCTTGTTATTTTATTAGTGGGAGCTTATTTCTTTCAACGAACTATCAAAAGAGAAAAAGATATACATCGTCAACAGAGAAATTTTTTATTGTCAGTTACTCATGAATTAAAATCACCATTAGCTTCTGTTAAACTTTATTTACAAACGATTTTAAAAAGAGATTTGGATAAAGAAAAAAGAGATCAATTTTTAAAAAGCTCCATTGATGATATTGGCAGGTTGGATGATTTAGTTGAAAATATGTTATTAGCCACTAGAATTGAAAATAAAAGCTATGCATTTCCAAAAGAAATATTTAATTTTTCAGATTTAGTAGACTCCATAATTGAAAGAATCAGAATAAATACGGAAGATAAAAGAGTTATAATTCAGAATTTAGAAAATGAAGTATTAATTAAAGGTGATAGATTTTCTTTGGGCTCATTAGTCAATAATTTAATTGAAAATGCAGTAAAATATTCAGATGCTGATTCAAAAATCGAAATAAATTTATCTACAATTTCTGACAAAATAACTTTATCTGTAATTGATGAGGGTTGTGGAATATCAGAAAGTGATAGGCCTAAAATATTTGATAAATTTTACCGTGCAGGTAGTGAAATGACTCGTAAAACAAAAGGTACTGGGCTTGGATTATTTATCGTTAAGCAGGTTGCTTTGCATCATGATGCAGAAGTAAATGTTTTTAGCAATCAACCAAAAGGAACTATTTTTGAAATACAATTTAATTAAAAAACTATGAGCACACATCGTATTTTATTAGTTGAAGATGAAGAACATCTATTAGAAGCCATTAAGTTAAATTTAGAATTAGAGGGATACCATGTCTCTACAGCAACTGATGGCAGAAAAGCTTTAAAAATTTTTAAAGAGGAAAGAGTCAACCTGGTGATTCTTGATGTCATGTTACCTGAATTGGATGGCTTTCAAGTTGCAGAAACCATAAGACTGGATAATGCTGAAGTTCCAATTTTATTTTTAACAGCAAAGAATACTTCGGAAGATAGAGTTACAGGATTAAAAAAAGGTGCAGATGATTATTTAACAAAGCCATTTAATTTGGAAGAATTAATTCTTCGTGTCGGAATTTTAGTTAGAAGAGGATTGAAATCAGAAGAAAAGAAATCTCTAAATACTTATACCATTGGTGATAAAGTAATCAATTTTGGAAATTATGAATTGAAGAATGCCGATGGATCAATAACCTCTCTAACAAAAAAAGAAACTATGTTATTGAAGTTATTGGTTGAAAGAAAAGGAGAGGCCGTTTCAAGAGAATTAATATTAGAAACTGTTTGGAACTACGATGTATACCCATCTACACGCACCATTGATAATTTTATTCTTGCCTTTAGGAAATATTTTGAACCAGATTCAAAACACCCAATACATTTTCATTCAATACGAGGTGTGGGTTATAAATACACAGATTAATTACTATAGATCTAAATAACAATTGAGTTAATAAAATAATGAGCAATACACTTTTTTTACAAGCAGCATTTTCAAATTTAACAGAACGACCACCAGTTTGGATGATGCGCCAAGCAGGAAGATTTATGCCCGAATATTGGGAAATCAAAAACAAATATTCTTTTTTAGAAATGTGTAAAACACCTGAAATTGCTGCAGATGTAACAATGTTGCCTGTTGATCTTTTAGGAATTGATGCTGCCATTTTATTCTCAGATATTTTAGTAACTGCCGAAGCTATGGGTGGGGATTTATCCTTTACAGCAGGTATCGGCCCAAAGTTTTCGAACCCCGTTCGTAACTTGAAAGATGTTGAAGCTTTGCAAGTAGAAGGAACAAAAGACAAATTGAAATATGTTGCGGATGCGATAAAAGTAATACAACAAAGATTAAATGGTTCAATACCATTAATTGGTTTTGCAGGTGCTCCATTCACTGTAATGAGTTACTTAATTGAAGGTGGTTCTTCAAAAGATTTCAAGTTGACCAAATTGATGATTCATAATGAACCAGAATTAGCAAAAAAAATATTACAAAAAATTGCTGATGTTACTGTTGAATATTTAAATCTTCAAATTGAAGCTGGTGTTAATGCTGTGCAATTGTTTGATTCATGGGCAACCGCTTTATCATGGGATGACTACAAGGAATTTTCACATTTTTACAATCAGCAAATCATTTCTAAACTTAATAGGAAAGATATTCCAGTAATTTCATTTTGTAAAGGAAGCTCCGTATTTGCTCCTTTAATGGCAGAAGCAAAGCCTGATGTAATTTCTATTGATTGGAACGTTGATTTATTAGATATAAAAAAAAGATTACCTAAAGGAATTGCAGTACAAGGTAATTTAGATCCACATATTTTATATGCTGATAAAAAAGTAATCAAAGAAAGAATTCTGAGATTATTTGAACGCATGAGAAATGAGCCTGGCTTTATATTTAATTTGGGGCATGGAATAATGCCTGATATCCCTTTCGACAATGTGAAGTATGCTATTGAGGTAGTTAAGGAATTTCGATATTAAATCAATTCTATTTTAGAATAACGATCAGCTTTTCCCTTTTTAAACTAAACATACTATCTTTATCCTATGTTGAGATTTAAATTGTTAAGCTTGCTATGTTTAATTAGTTTGCAATCATTGTATGCACAAGTTGAAAATCGCACTTTGCAAAATGATTTTCATTCATATGCTGATTCGAGTCGTTCAATCTACTTTAGATTATATGATTTTAATTACATGCGTAATTATGAATATTTCAATCAAATTGCTGATGGACTGACTTATTTTGGTGCCATACTTCAACCAGAATTTACTTTTCATCAATCTCCAAATCTTTCCATAAGTACAGGTTTATTTATTCGAAAAGATTTTGGCAGTAAAGGGATTTATAATAACCAACCGATATTTAGAATTGATTATCATACAAAGCATTCTCGT
The DNA here is from genome assembly GCA_965279595.1 of Sphingobacteriaceae bacterium. Lineage (GTDB taxonomy): Bacteria > Bacteroidota > Bacteroidia > Sphingobacteriales > Sphingobacteriaceae > CAIKLP01. The sequence goes on along the minus strand of OZ257246.1, from coordinate 138,071 downwards.
TTAATTAATGGTGCATTAGACGGAAATGTAAATCATCAATTACCAGAACCAATTTATAATTACGATCGCATAATTACAGATCATGTTGAATATGGAACCCAATATTTGTATAAAGATTCGATACTGGATTTGGATGCTTGGATTAATTGGGAAAATATGATTTATAAAATTTCTCCTCAACAAGAAAGAATTTCTGGTGGTGCACATAGTAGTACCAGAATCTTCAAAAGTGACAGATTAGAATTGCGTGTACCTATTGATTTCATTGCTTTTCATCAAGGTGGACAAATTGATACTCCTGATCGTCCACTGACTACTATTTTAAATACTGCTATAGGACTAACGCTAAGATATAAAACGAATGGATTTTTAAAATCTATTCATTCCGAAAATTATTATATCACTTATAAAGATTTTTCTTTCACTAAAGTAAATGCTTACAATCAAGGAGGCGGGTTATTGTTGAATTTGGGTTTTCAAACTAAAGCATTTGATTTTATTACTACCTATTGGAATGGCAATGGATTTCAATCCGTTCATGGTGCTCCTATTTATTCTTCTTCTTCAACTCAAATAAATAATGTAGGCTATCAAGAAGATAATAGGTCATTGTTGTTTTTTCGCTTAATCTCTGAATTTCCATTGTCTAATCATTTTTCTATTTCAACTCGCTTAGAACCTTATATTGATTTGAACCAGCCTAGTTTTGAGTTTTCAAATAGCATGTTTTTAGTTTATCGTGAAAATTTTAGAATAGCTAAAGTAAAACCTGCTAAATTCTAATTCAATTGAAACATTAGTATCTTTGAGCCATGTTTGAAAATGGAAAGGGATATAATGCTTACGGAGCTTATCTCAAAGAAAAATACAAAGGGCAAAGGGTTTATAAGGTGATTGTTGATGGAAACTTCACTTGCCCTAATCGTGATGGCAGCAAAGGATTTGGAGGCTGTACCTATTGTAATGTTGATTCATTTACCCCAGAACTTTCTCGTCGCTTACCTAGTATGAAAGAACAAGTGGAGCAAGGAATGGAAAGAGCAAGAGTAAATTATAGAGCTGAAAAATTCATCATTTATTTCCAACCCAATACCAATACTTATGCGCCTGTACATTATTTAAAATCAATGTATGATGAAGCCTTATCAATCAATACGGAAGATATAGTTGGACTATCAATAGGCACTAGACCTGATTGTATTGATGCTGAAAAAATAAAATTATTAGAAAGTTATTCTGACCGTTTTGATGTGGATTTAGAAATGGGCATGGAGTCTATTTATGATGAAACGTTAAAAAAAATAAATAGAGGCTGCTTGCATGAAGATTTAGAAAAAGCATTGGCATTAGTAGAGGATTCACCTATTGAAATTTGTGTGCATACTGTTTTTGGTTTTCCTGGTGAAACGAAAGAAATGATGTTGAAGTATGCAGATGAAATCAATCGATTTTCTCAAATAAAATTTGTTAAATTTCATCACCTTCATATTGTTGAAGGCTCTGTGATGGGCGTAAAATATAAGCGCGAGCCATTTAAATTATTTACAATGGAAGAGTATGCTGATTTTTTATGTGAATTAATTCCCTTAATCAGACCAGATGTTGTAGTACAAAGATTGTTTGGAATTTCAGATTTAGAATTATTGATTGCTCCGAATTGGGGATTGAAAAAATCTGAAATTCAACATTACTTAGATAAAACTATTGAGGATAGAGGAATAATACAAGGATCCAAACTTTATCTTGAAAAATAAGTGTAATTGAAATAAAAACGTTATAAAAAATTGGAAGGTTTTTTATTTGATTAATTCAATAAATTTTTATCTCATTTTTTTTACTCATTTCATTTTACCAAAAAACTCTTCTATTTTTTTCTCTCTATATTCGAAAATTTTAGGAACTTCTTTACGTACCAAAATTTGATTGGCAATGTTTCCTAAAAATCCAAAAGGCAAAGCATAGTCAATAATATCTGTCATTTCTACACCGCCATTTATTGTTTTGAAATGGTGTTGATGATGCCACATCGCATAGGGTCCAAACCTTTGTTCATCAATAAAATATTCCATTTCTTTTACATGTGTTATTTCTGTACACCAATCTAATTTTATCCCTAAAACAGGGCTTACCTTGTAGGTGATAAGCATTCCAGGATACATTTTTGAGATCTCATATTTTGAAGTGATATGAAAACCCATTTTTTCAGGTGTAATCTTTGCTAGATTTTTCGGAGAAGAAAAAAAGTCCCAAGCTTCTTCTAAACTTATTGGAACATTTTGTGTGAATTTTAGTGTATGAATTTTCATTTAGTCCTAACAGCGACATGCAAATAATGTTTTTGAAGAAGGCGTTTGGCTGTTAAATAAAAATAATTTTAAATTTTGAGTATTATATTTTAAATGATTAATAAAGTAATTACAAATTTTGAATGCTCTTTTAGGCACTAATTGATATTTTCATAAAGAAGTGTTGAGATTTATTCAAAATTCACAATTTGCTCATTGTACCATTTTGTTCGCACAATAAGAACTTGCAAATGCCTCAGGTTTAGCTTTGAATACAAAGCCCATACTCAATATATAACCCATAGCTTCATGCAATGCTAAGTTTGATTTGAAGTTTGGATTGGTATTGATATCAGCATGAACCTCTAAATCTACATCGTATAAATCTAGTAAATCGCATAAAGAATAGGCTGTTTCAATAGAACGCTGAACTTCATTTAACATGCGTTCTTTTATTCCCATTTTCTTAGTTATTTTCTCTTGTTGAATAAACATGAAGCCGCCTTTTTGTTCTCTCAAAAAAACAATTACAGTTGCAAAATCTATTTGTGTTCCTTTAACTTGGGAATCTGTACCTATGCAAACTTTTAATTTGTTTCCTAATGCGTATTCTCTTTCAATTGCTTTTTCTACTTCTTCAACAATATTATTGTCGATAAGTTCTCCGCTGAATTTTTTCCAAGTCATATGTTTTAGTTTTAAAATTTCTAATCCAATGACACAGATGCATCCCAAAGAATATGGGATAAACAAGAGGTCTACTAAAGGTAAAATGAAATCATCATTATTTGATTATGAGGTAAGTTAAGATTTTATTAACATCTTAACAACCAATAGTTAAGGAATTGTTTGAGTCATAAAAAAAGCCCATTAGCAATAATGGGCTTTCAGTATTTAATTTAAAAGTTTCTTATATCTTATTCTTTTCGGACCTTCATCACCTAATCTTTTCTTCTTGTTTTCTTCATATTCTGAATAATTGCCTTCGAAGAAATAAACTTGCGAGTTACCTTCAAACGCTAAAATATGTGTACAAATTCTATCTAAAAACCAACGATCGTGAGAAATAACAACTGCACATCCACCGAATTCTTCTAAGGCTTCTTCTAATGCTCGCAAAGTGTTTACATCAATATCATTCGAAGGTTCATCCAATAATAAAACATTGGCTCCTTGTTTTAACATCATCGCCAAATGCACTCTATTTCTTTCCCCACCTGATAAAACTCCAATTTTCTTTTGTTGGTCAGCACCAGAAAAATTAAAACGAGAAACATAAGCCCTTGAATTAATTTGTTTATTACCTAATAACATGGTATCAGTTCCACCAGTAATAGTTTCAAAAACTGTTTTTTCATTATCCATATCTTGATGTAATTGATCAACATAGGCTAACTTAACGGTCTCTCCAATTTTAAATGAACCAGCATCAGCTTGCTCTTCACCAGTAATTAATTTAAACAAAGTAGTTTTACCTGCACCATTTGGGCCAATAATTCCAACAATTCCAGCAGGGGGCAAGCTCAATTCTAAATTTTCATATAATAATTTATCACCATATGCCTTTGAAACACCATGTGCCTCAATCACTACATTTCCTAATCTTGGTCCAGGAGGAATAAATAATTCTAATCTATCTTCTCTATCTTTAGTTTCTTCGCTAGCTAATTTTTCATAATTTGATAAACGTGCTTTAGATTTTGCTTGTCTGGCCTTTGGTGCCATTCTAACCCACTCTAATTCTCTTTCTAAAGTTTTCTGACGTTTACTTTCTTGTTTATCTTCTGTTGATAATCTTTTTGCTTTCTGCTCTAACCATGAAGAATAATTTCCTTTCCAAGGAATTCCTTCACCACGATCTAATTCTAAAATCCAACCTGCAACATTGTCAAGAAAATATCTATCATGTGTTACAGCAATTACAGTTCCTTTATATTGTTGTAAATGTTGTTCTAACCAATCAATAGATTCAGCATCTAAATGGTTGGTAGGTTCATCTAATAATAAAACATCTGGCTCTTGTAAAAGCAATCTACATAAGGCTACTCTTCTTCTTTCTCCTCCTGATAAAAATTTAATTGGCGTATCACTTTCTGGACATCTCAATGCATCCATTGCACGCTCTAATTTATTATCTAACTCCCATCCGTTAACTGCATCAATTAAATCTTGTAATTCACCTTGACGAGCCATCAGCTTTTCCATCTTATCTCCATCTTCATAGTATTCTGGCAAACCAAATTTTTCATTGATTTCTTCATATTCCTGAAGTATATCAGTCACTTCTTTTACCCCCTCACGAACTACTTCAATTACGGATTTGCTTTCATCTAATTGAGGTTCTTGTTCCAATAAGCCAATTGTATATCCAGGTGAAAAAACCACTTCACCTTGATGAGCTTTATCTAAACCAGCTATGATTCTTAATAAAGATGATTTACCTGAACCGTTTAATCCTAGTACTCCAATTTTAGCACCATAGAAAAAAGAGAGGTAAATATTTTTTAATACTTGTTTTTGAGGAGGATGAATCTTATTCACTCCTGCCATTGAAAATATTATTTTTTCGTCCGACATTTTAATCTAATTTGCTGCGAATATCGTAATTATAATGCTCAATTAAGGGATTTTAGAATATTTTCCTTTTGTTGTCAAATTGTCATTTTAATTATTGGTTTGGAATAAAATTGCCCCATTGGCTCAGTTTTTGACTTATGTGGATAACATTATTTTTGAAAGCAGTAGAACAAATTAATACATTAGTTCGTTTTCAATCAAGAAAGGAAAAATATGGAAGCAAAATTTTCACCACGAGTAAAAGATGTAATCTCTTACAGTAGAGAGGAGGCCTTACGTTTAGGGCATGATTATATCGGCACAGAACATCTTTTGTTGGGCTTGATCAGAGAAGGCGATGGTGTAGCTATTAAAGTTATTAAATCACTAGGCATAGATACTGCTCGATTAAGAAAATCTGTAGAGGATGCAGTTCGCGGAACTTCAGGAACCAATGTAAATTTGGGAAATATTCCGTTAACAAAGCAAGCAGAAAAAGTTTTAAAAATTACTTATTTAGAGGCTAAGATATTCAAGAGCGAAGTAATTGGAACAGAGCATTTGTTATTATCGATTTTAAGAGATGAGGATAATATTGCTTCACAAATATTATCGCAGTTCAATGTGAACTATGAAGTATTTAAAAATCAATTAGAAAACTTTAGAATAAATCCAACATCTGAATCGCCTCAGAATCCTTCTGAAGATGATAGTTACAAAGAGGATGATGGATTTTCTGCACCTAAAAAACCAATTGATTCAAAATCAAAAACACCAGTACTTGATAATTTCGGAAGAGATTTAACACGTGCTGCTGAAGAAGGAAAATTGGATCCGATAGTTGGAAGAGAAAAAGAAATTGAAAGAGTTTCTCAAATTCTATCAAGAAGAAAAAAGAACAACCCAATTTTAATTGGAGAGCCAGGTGTAGGTAAATCAGCTATTGCAGAAGGACTGGCTTTGAGAATTGTTCAAAGAAAAGTTTCTCGCGTACTATTCAATAAAAGAGTTGTTACGTTAGACTTAGCTTCTTTGGTTGCTGGTACAAAATACCGCGGACAGTTTGAAGAGCGAATGAAAGCAGTGATGAATGAGTTGGAAAAATCACCTGATGTAATTTTATTTATAGATGAAATTCATACCATTGTTGGTGCAGGTGGCGCATCAGGTTCTCTTGATGCTTCAAACATGTTTAAACCTGCATTAGCGCGAGGAGAAATCCAATGTATTGGTGCAACAACACTTGATGAGTATCGCCAGTATATTGAAAAAGATGGTGCATTAGATCGTCGATTTCAAAAAGTAATTGTTGATCCAGCTACTCCAGAAGAAACAGTTGTCATCTTAAATAATATCAAAGAAAAGTATGAGGAACACCATAATGTGACTTATACTAATGAGGCAATTGAAGCTTGTGTTGCTTTAACAACTAGATACATGAGCGATCGCTTTTTACCAGACAAAGCAATTGATGCAATGGATGAAGCGGGTTCAAGAGTGCATATCACTAATATACATGTACCTCCAAATATTATTGATATAGAACAAAAAATCGAAGAAATTAAAGTAGAGAAAAATAAAGTTGTTCGCTCACAAAAATATGAAGAAGCAGCAAAGTTGCGTGATAATGAAAAGCAATTATTAGAGCAATTGGAAACTGCAAAATCTGAATGGGAAGCAGAAACTAAAAATAGAAGATATACAGTAACTGAAGATAATGTTGCGGAAGTTGTTTCAATGATGACAGGTATTCCAGTTCAACGCGTTGGACAAACGGATAGTCAAAGACTATTGAATATGGCTGAAGAGTTGAAAGGGAAAATTATCGGACAAGATGACGCTATACTTAAATTATCAAAAGCTATACGTCGTACTCGTGCTGGATTGAAAGACCCTAAAAAACCAATAGGTTCATTTATATTTTTAGGTCCTACAGGTGTTGGTAAAACAGAGCTAGCTAAAGTGTTAGCAAAATTCATGTTCGAAAGTGAAGATTCTTTAATTAGAATCGACATGAGTGAATACATGGAAAAATTTGCAATCTCTAGATTAGTAGGTGCGCCTCCAGGATACGTAGGATATGAAGAAGGAGGGCAATTAACGGAGAAAGTTAGAAGAAAACCATATTCGGTAATTTTACTTGATGAAATTGAAAAAGCACATCCTGATGTTTTCAATATTTTGTTGCAAGTATTAGATGATGGAATTTTAACAGATAGCCTTGGACGTAAAGTTGATTTTAGAAATACCATTATCATCATGACTTCTAATATTGGTTCACGTCAATTAAAGGAATTTGGTCAAGGGGTTGGTTTTACAACAAATGCAAAAGTTTCACAAGCAGAATCAAATGCTAGAACTGTAATTGAAACCGCATTGAAACGTGCATTTGCACCAGAATTCTTAAATAGAATTGATGATGTAATTGTGTTTAATTCTTTACTTCGTGATGATATATTTAAAATTATCGAAATCGAATTAAAAGAATTATTCGGTAGATTAAATACAATGGGCTATCAAATTCGTTTAACTGATAATGCAAAAGATTTTATTGCAGATAAAGGCTTCGATCCAAATTTTGGAGCACGACCATTGAATAGAGCTATCCAGAAATATTTAGAAGACCCTATTGCAGAAGAAATTTTGAAAGGTGAACTGAAGGAAGGTGATACTTTAGAAGTGGATTATAATAAAGATGCATTGGTTGTGGAAGTGAAGGTTTTGAAACCCGAAAAACCAAAACGCAAGAAAAAAGAAGAAGATGAAAATCCAATAACATAGTATTTTAAAATTATTGATTAAACAAAAAGGGTTCCGCAAAATTTGTGGAACCCTTTTTATTTTCAAGAGTATTTATTTTATTCATCTTTACTTGCCATTGCCTCTATTACTTCATGCGCTACACCAGTAAATGAAAATCCACCATCATGAAATAAATTTTGCATAGTTACCATTTTCGTATAATCTGAAAACATAGAAATACAATAATCAGCGCATTGATCAGCTGATGCATTTCCCAATGGCGACATTTTATCTGCATAATTATAAAACCCATCAAATCCTTTAACACCTGAACCTGCAGTTGTATAGGTAGGTGATTGTGAAATTGAATTAACTCTTACTTTTCGATGCTTCCCATAATGATATCCAAAACTACGTGTGATAGATTCTAACAATGATTTTGCATCAGCCATATCATTATAATCTGGAAATACACGTTGAGCTGCAATGTATGTCAGTGTTACTACTGAACCCCACTCATTCATTGCGTCTAATTTCCAAGCAGTTTGTAAAACTCGATGTAATGACATTGCAGAAATGTCAAATCCTTTGTGCATGTTTTCATAGCTTGCTTCTGTATAGTGAATGCCTTTTCGAACATTAATACTCATGCCTACAGAATGTAAAACGAAATCAATTTTACCTCCCAATACTTCCATTGATTTTTCGAACAAGTGTTTTAATTCATCCATGTTGGTTACATCAGCTGGTATTACTTCTGCATTACATTCTTCAGCTAATTTATTTATTTCACCCATTCGCAAAGCAATAGGAGCATTGGTCAATGTGATTTTTGCACCTTCCTTTACCGCTAACTGAGCTACTTTCCAAGCAATTGAATTTTCATTTAAAGCACCAAAAATAATTCCTCTTTTTCCTTGAAGTAAGTTTTTAGACATATGGTTTTGTTTAAATTTAAGTTTATGATTTTTCTTGAATAGTTATTCTAAAACGACTGCAGTACCACACGCAGTTACCATCAACATATTATTGATTGTCTCATAATCTATGTCAATTCCAATAATTGCATTGGCCCCTAAATTCACAGCTTGTTCAGTCATTTCCTGAATGGCAATTTCTTTGGCTTCCCTCATTGCATATTCATAAGAACCTGAACGACCGCCAACGATATCTCTGATTGAAGCAAAAATATCTTTAAATATATTGGCACCTAGTATAGCTTCTCCACTAACTAAGCCTGCATAACGAACAATTTTTTGTCCTTCAATGTTGTGTGTAGTTGATAATAACATATTTTTTTATTTAAGTAATTCTTTAGCATTTTCAATTGCAATATCGCTAGGATTATCACCACTAAGCATCTTTGCAATTTCTACAATTCGTTCATCTTCACTTAGCAATTTAATATTGGTAAATGTTTTTTCTTTTTTAATTTCTTTATAAACATAATAATGAGCACTCCCAAATCCGGCTATTTGTGGCAAATGAGTAATGCTAATTACTTGTAAGTTTTTCGAAAGTGCTTTTAAGATTTGGCCCACCTTATTAGCTACTTCACCAGAAATACCTGTATCAATTTCATCAAAAACAATTGTTGCAAGGTTTTCTTTTTTTGCAATCATACTTTTGATGCAAAGCATTAATCTGGAAAGTTCACCACCTGATGCAACTTTACTTAAATCGGTAGGGCTAAAACCTTTATTGGCACTGAATAAGAAATTTATTTTATCAAGTCCATGGTCATTCATCAACTCAAGAGTTAAGCGTTCCTGCTGAACAATGAAATTTGCGTTTGGCATTCCAACATCTTTAAGCAATGAATTAATTTGTTTTTCAACTTCATTTACGGCTTGGGATCTATTGGAAGAAAGTATTTCAGCTTGCTTAACTAATTCACTATTATCTTTTTCTAATTCTATTTTTAATTTTAAGATTTGATCATCAATGCTTGAAAATGAAAGTAGTTTTGAGTCAAATGAATTCATTAATTCAATCAATTCATTATTATTTTGAACTCTGTGTTTTTGTTGAAGTCTGAAAATTAAGTTTAATCTATCTTGGATAATCTCTAATCTATTTGGATCAAGAATTGTTTGATTGGCAATGGTTTCAATTTCGTCTGCAACATCCCTCAACTCAATTAAACTACTATTTAATCTTTCTTTTAGACTATTAATTGTAGTTAAATATTTATCCAAACCTGACAGATTTGATATCGCAGTTTTCAATTGATTATTTACTGAATCTTTTGAATCATTCAATATCCCATATATAATGGCTAATGCAGATTTGATTTCTTCAGCATGTATTAATTGCTGCTGTTCTGATTCTAATAAAGGCTGCTCATCTAAAGATAACTTTGCATCATTCAATTCATTGAATTGAAATTGAATAAAATCTAATTCTATTTTATTTTGATTATTTTGATGAATGAGTTCTTGATATTTTAATTTATTTTGACTGAATTTCTTGAAATTTCTTTGGTAAGAGATTAATAATTCTTTGTGGTTGCAAACACTATCAATTACTGATAACTGAAAACTTTTATCATTTAAATTTAAGGTTTCATGTTGCGAATGAATATCTACAAGTTTTTCACTAAGCGCTCTTAGTAAGGCTAAATTTACAGGAGTATCATTTATAAAAGCTCTTGATTTCCCATCTACACTAATTTCTCTCCTTAAAATACTTTCATTTTCATAATCCAATTCATTTTCGTCGAAGAATGATTTCATCTCAAACTTCTCTATTGAAAAATATCCCTCTATGATACATTTTTGATCAGTCTTTTTTAAAGACTTAACATCAGCTCTTTGACCAAGCAATAAACTTAATGCACCAAGGATGATTGATTTTCCTGCTCCTGTTTCTCCTGTAATTATATTTAAATCAGAATGAAAATCAATTTCTAATTGATCAATAATCGCAAAATTCTGAATGATTAATTTATTTAGCATGATTTACCCCTACAAATTCCATTGCTAAAATAAGGGTTATTTTAAATAAATGGAGTAAAAAGAAATTTAATTTACTCGTAAAATTTGCTGGTATTTATTGTTATTTGCTGGGTCAGTTTCAGAAAGAATAGTGACTATTTTGCTTTTTTCATTAGGCAATGCTTTCGAGAAAATATTGATTAACTCATCAGCTTTAGCACCAAAAAAAACATTCAACAACATAGAATTCGGGCGATCCTTATATACCTTTTGTAATAATGGCAAACAATCTGCAATTTCTTGGCGGCCATTATCAATATTTTGCGACATAATATCAAGTCCTATTCGATGATAACGATAATTGGTTTCTCTTATAGGCTTGAAAGCATTATCTAAATAATTGTCAATTAAAATAAACCGGTTTCTTGTTCCATCAAATGCTTTCCAGCCTTTGCCTGGTTGCGATTGACAAAGGTTGACTATATTTCTTGCCTTTTGATAATAACTAGTGCCTCCTAGAGAAGAAAAACTATCATAATCCATTCCAATTACAATATTAACGTAATAGGCGATCAAAGAAGTTAAATTAGAACGCGCATCATTTTCACTAAATTCCAAAGCTTGGTTTAAGGTATATTTAAAAGTCCATTCATCATCACTATAATTAAAAAGTGTTGAATTATATGAAGTGTTAAATACTGGTCTGCTTGATTGAATTTGCGCAGTTGCTTTGAATTCATCTTGACCTATTTGCTCTTTAATATTAATGATGATATTTAAATCAATTCTTTCATTAATTTGAATGATATCATTTGTCCATTTGGTATTATTGATAAATTCAAAAATAGCTTTTTCCATTTCTGTGAAAATTTGCTTGTCTGAACTTTGAATAGACGGAGTTAATATCTGTACTCTACAATTCACATCTTGTGCAAATGATATTTTACTGAATAATAAAATAGAAAAGAATATTAACGATTTGATTTTCATTTTTGAATGCTGGCAATTTTGTTTAAGATATCAATAGCAACTTCTTTCTTAGATTTAAGATTGTAATGTTCAATCGAACCATCTTTGCTCAAGATACTTATTTTATTAGTATCTGCGGCAAATCCTGCTCCCTCATCTTTTAAAGAGTTAAGAACGATTAAATCTGCATTTTTGTTATCTAGTTTTGTTTTAGCATTTGAAATTTCATTTTCTGTTTCTAATGCAAAACCAATTAAAAGTTGATTATCTCTTTTCACTTCACCTAAGCTTTTTAAGATATCAACCGTTTTTACCAATTCAATTTGAAATTCAGGACTTGATTTTTTTATTTTTTCTGAAGATTTTACTTTGGGAGTATAATCAGCAACAGCAGCACTCATTATAGCAATGTCACTTGTTTTAAAAGCTTCTCGAGCCATTTCAAACATTTCTTTTGCAGCTTGCACTTTAATCAAATTAATTTTTGGGTGTTTAATTTCTAGGGAACTTGGTCCACTCACTAATGTTACGTTAGCACCTTTATTAGCAAAAGCTAAAGCGATTTCATAACCCATTTTACCAGAACTATGGTTGCCTATAAATCGAACTGGGTCAAGTGCTTCATATGTTGGTCCAGCAGTAATTAAAATATTTTTATTGCTAAATGAGTTTATTGGGTTTAACTCTGATACTAAAAAATCAAAAATTTGTTCAGGCTCAGCCATTCTTCCTTCTCCAAATAATCCACTAGCTAATTCACCATTACCAGGGTTGATTATTTTATTCCCAAATGAAATTAAAGTCTGAATATTTCTTGTGGTTGAAGGGTGGATATACATATCTAAATCCATAGCCGGAGCAAAAGCTACAGGGCATTTGGCAGATAAGTAAGTAGCCAATAAAAGACTATCGCAAATTCCATTACACATTTTAGCCATGGTGTTTGCGGAAGCAGGGGCGATGACAAAAAAATCTGCCCATAATGCTAAGTCAACATGGTTATTCCATTCTCCATTCTCTGTTTTAAAAAAGGAAGAGTAAACGGGATTTTTCGATAAAGTAGAAAGCGTAAGTGGAGTTATAAAATCTTTGGCATTTTCAGTCATGATAATTTTGACTTCAGCACCTGCTTTAACAAGCAGTCGGGTGAGCATTGCAATTTTATAAGCTGCAATACTACCAGTTACACCGATTAGTATTTTTTTTTCTTTCAACATACTGATACAAAAAACCCTCTCGAAGGAGAGGGTTAGTATTATTCTTCTGTTACGTTACGATGGTAAATTTTGTTTTCCAAAAATTCTTGAGTAGCAAGAAGTGTTGGTTTTGGTAAACGTTCGTAGTATTTTGAGATTTCAATTTGTTCTCTATTTTCAAATACTTCTTCTAAATTGTCATTTGAAGAAGCAAATTCTTGCAATTTCCCATTTAATTCTTCTTTGATTGAAGCAGAAATTTGATTTGCTCTTTTAGAAATTACAACAATACTTTCGTAAATATTTTCAGTTTCAAGATCCAATGAACGAACATCACGTGTTACAGTAGATGTAGGTGTATTATTTTTAAGATTTGTATTCATATAATTAATTAACGGATTGTTTTAAATTCTCTATTTCTTTTCTAGTTTGATCAAAGATTTCTTGTGCTTCCTTGATATATTTACTGCCAGCGTAAGAATCTACAAAGTTCTGATAATAATCGATGGTTTCCAAAAATCTTTCAGATTTTTTAATTTCCACACTATTTTTAGCGTATAAATAGCTTGATTTGATGGTTAAAAACTCCATTTCCTCTTTGAATTGGCTATCTGGGAAATCATTCAGAGAATTTCTAAAAGCAAAAATTGCAGCTTTATAATCACCAATATTATAGTATAACTTAGCATTTAAGAAAGATTTTGTTTCCAATTTGTTTCTTAAACGATCAATTAATTGATTGCATTCTGCAACTCTTTCGCTTTTTGGATATAAGTTGATGAATAATTGTAAGTTTTCAATTGCTTTATAGGTATTTTCTTGATCTAATGTTAAATCTGGAGAATCTAAGAAATAGCAATATGCTGTCATATATCTACACTCTTCGGCATACTTGCTTCTTGGGTAAGTTTCAGCAAAATTCTGAAAATGATACCTTGCAGTTGTTAAATCTTTTAATCCATAGTAGCTATAGGCATAATAATAATAAATATCTTCAGCTTGATCTGATCCTCTGTAAACATTTACTAGTTCTTCTAGCAATTCAAGGGCTCTGAAATAGTCTTTTTTATTATAATATTTTTTGGCCAGTTCATATTTTTTGGAGATATCATTCCCTTTTAATGTTTTCTGGTATTCGCTTTTACAGCCATATTGGAAACTGAATAAGATAACCAATAAAGCAATAATTGTACTTTTTCCTAATTTTAATAACATAGCGGCAAATATATAGGTATTTATCAATTCCAAAACGGAGATTTTCTATTAACGTAAAAATCCTCCTTATTATGATTTTCGAATATGATTCAATTTTTCTCTTTCATTTACAATCATTTAGCCTTTTTTATAAAAAAAAGGGCGCATACTCTTTGGGAAATCGGATTTCCTTTCTACATTTGCACCCCGCTACGGATGGTAGCTGTGGAGTTGAATTCAAGTAAATTAATTTATTTTAAAATAGATTTGTAGCTTGAGAAAAAGTTGATACCTTTGCAGTCCTTTGAGCGGGAGGTTGGAATTAGGCGGAGCAAGGAGGGGGTTAAAAAAATCGATTGAATGGAAATAAAGATAGGTTCGAATCCTGTCCAATTGTCGAAGAAAATCCGGAAGGGATTTTCAAGAGTTCTTTGAGATGTACTATGAAGCATAGCGGACAGTTTACTATTAGGTAGTAAATATGTCAAAAGATGAAGAGTCAAAAAATTAAATAGTTAGAATCAAAAGATTCTCATTGTATATTATACAACGGAGAGTTTGATCCTGGCTCAGGATGAACGCTAGCGGCAGGCTTAATACATGCAAGTCGAACGGGATTAGGGAGCTTGCTCCCTATGAGAGTGGCGCACGGGTGCGTAACACGTATGCAACCTACCTTCAACCGGGGGATAGCCTTCCGAAAGGAAGATTAATACCGCATAACATTATTGAATGGCATCATTTAATAATCAAACTTACGGGAGTTGAAGATGGGCATGCGTCCGATTAGCTAGTTGGAGAGGTAACGGCTCACCAAGGCGACGATCGGTAGGGGATCTGAGAGGATGACCCCCCACACTGGTACTGAGACACGGACCAGACTCCTACGGGAGGCAGCAGTAAGGAATATTGGTCAATGGACGCAAGTCTGAACCAGCCATGCCGCGTGCAGGAAGACGGCCCTATGGGTTGTAAACTGCTTTTGTTGGGGAAGAAACCCCTCTACGAGTAGAGGGCTGACGGTACTCAAAGAATAAGGATCGGCTAACTCCGTGCCAGCAGCCGCGGTAATACGGAGGATCCAAGCGTTATCCGGATTTATTGGGTTTAAAGGGTGCGTAGGCGGCGTTGTAAGTCAGTGGTGAAAGTTTTCAGCTTAACTGGAAAATTGCCATTGATACTGCAGTGCTTGAGTATAGATGAGGTGGGCGGAATGTGTCATGTAGCGGTGAAATGCATAGATATGACACAGAACACCGATTGCGAAGGCAGCTCACTAAACTATAACTGACGCTGAGGCACGAAAGCGTGGGGATCAAACAGGATTAGATACCCTGGTAGTCCACGCCCTAAACGATGATTACTCGATGTTAGCGATATACTGTTAGCGTCAAAGCGAAAGCGTTAAGTAATCCACCTGGGGAGTACGCCCGCAAGGGTGAAACTCAAAGGAATTGACGGGGGCCCGCACAAGCGGAGGAGCATGTGGTTTAATTCGATGATACGCGAGGAACCTTACCCGGGCTTGAAAGTTAGTGAATGATTTAGAAATAGATCAGTGAGCAATCACACGAAACTAGGTGCTGCATGGCTGTCGTCAGCTCGTGCCGTGAGGTGTTGGGTTAAGTCCCGCAACGAGCGCAACCCCTATGTTTAGTTGCCAGCACGTTAAGGTGGGGACTCTAAACAGACTGCCTACGCAAGTAGAGAGGAAGGAGGGGACGACGTCAAGTCATCATGGCCCTTACGTCCGGGGCTACACACGTGCTACAATGGTTGGTACAGAGGGCTGCAAGCTGGCAACAGTAAGCTAATCTCCAAAAGCCAATCACAGTTCGGATTGAGGTCTGCAACTCGACCTCATGAAGTTGGATTCGCTAGTAATCGCATATCAGCAATGATGCGGTGAATACGTTCCCGGGCCTTGTACACACCGCCCGTCAAGCCATGAAAGCTGGGGGAACCTGAAGTCTGTCACCGCAAGGAGCGGCCTAGGGTAAAACCGGTAATTGGGGCTAAGTCGTAACAAGGTAGCCGTACCGGAAGGTGCGGCTGGAATACCTCCTTTCTAGAGAAGACGCAAGTCCAAGACGTCTGCTATGCCATAGACATTTCAAAAAACTTTTAAAATAATTGACAGTTAACCCAAGCGAAACGCAGCGGTGGCGCAGTAGAGAACACTGAACGACAGACTGAACAATGCGGGGAACAAAAGAGTCTCGTAGCTCAGCCTGGTTAGAGCACTACACTGATAATGTAGGGGTCAGCAGTTCAAATCTGCTCGGGACTACTGAAAGAAGTTTGGGGGATTAGCTCAGCTGGCTAGAGCACCTGCCTTGCACGCAGGGGGTCAACGGTTCGAATCCGTTATTCTCCACGAAGTTTCCCAATCGGGGAGGCATAAGAGTAAAGAAGTAGGATAAAAAGCTGTACAAACGAGTACAGAAAAGAAGCGACATAGTATATAAAATTAATAGATAAGCCGTCGGGGCAAAAGCAGAGTGGTTCGAGTCCAACATTATTTACGATATTCCGAGTATTCCCAGCGGGGAATGCATTATTAGGAATAAAAGTTCTTTGACATCTTGAAAGAAGTAACCCAAATAAAGGGTACAAAAAAGCAGACCTACCAACGCAAAAGGCGGTAGAGATCTAAGAAGAAAGTAAGAAAGGGCACACGGAGGATGCCTAGGCTCTCAGAGGCGATGAAGGACGTGATAAGCTGCGATAAGCTGCGGGGATTGGCAAATACGAATTGATCCGCAGATTTCCGAATGGGGCAACCTATTATACTGAAGGTATAATGCAAAAGCGCAAACCTGCCGAACTGAAACATCTAAGTAAGCAGAGGAAGAGAAAATAATTAATGATTTCGTAAGTAGTGGCGAGCGAACACGAAAGAGCCCAAACCTGTATTGTTACGGCAATATGGGGGTTGTAGGACTTGTATAAAGATTTTTAAGCGAAGTTGAAGCTATTGGGAAGTAGCACGATAGAGGGTGATAGTCCCGTAAACGTAAGCGAGAGAATTGGACGAGTATCCTGAGTACCGCGAGGTCGGAGACGCCTTGTGGGAATCTGCCAGCACCATCTGGTAAGGCTAAATACTACTGAGAGACCGATAGTGAACTAGTACCGTGAGGGAAAGGTGAAAAGAACCCCGAACAGGGGAGTGAAATAGAACCTGAAACCGTGTGCTTACAAGCGGTCGGAGTCCGCCTCGGCGGATGACGGCGTGCCTTTTGCATAATGAGCCTACGAGTTACTCTTCTCTGGCAAGGTTAAGTGATTAAGTCACGGAGCCGAAGCGAAAGCGAGTCTGAAAAGGGCGTATAGTCAGAGGAGGTAGACGCGAAACCTTGTGATCTACCCTTGGGCAGGATGAAGTGACGGTAACACGTCATGGAGGTCCGAACCGATAAGCGTTGAAAAGCTTCCGGATGACCTGAGGGTAGGGGTGAAAGGCTAATCAAACTGGGAAATAGCTCGTACTCCCCGAAATGTTTTTAGGAACAGCCTGGCGGTTGAGTGTGGCAGAGGTAGAGCTACTAATAGGACTAGGGGGAGTCAAATCCTACCAAATCCTGATAAACTCCGAATGCTGACCACATATACGCTGGAGTGAGGCCTTGGGTGCTAAGGTCCAAGGCCGAGAGGGAAAGAACCCAGACCAACAGCTAAGGTCCCCAAATTACCGCTAAGTTGAACTAACGAGGTCCGATTGCATAGACAGCTAGGATGTTGGCTTGGAAGCAGCCATTCATTTAAAGAGTGCGTAACAGCTCACTAGTCGAGCGATCGGGCATGGATAATAAACGGGCATCAAGTGGTATACCGAAGCTTTGGCTTTACAGCAATGTAAGGGGTAGGGGAGCATTCTAATTGCAGTGAAGATATTCCGTCAGGAGTGTTGGAGCGATTAGAAAAGCAAATGTAGGCATAAGTAACGATAAGGCAGGCGAGAAACCTGCCCACCGAAAGACTAAGGTTTCCTGATCAACGCTAATCGGATCAGGGTTAGTCGGGGCCTAAGGTGTAGCCGAAAGGCGAAGCCGATGGACAACTGGTTAATATTCCAGTACTTTGTTGTGCTGCGAAGGGGAGACGGAGTAGTGAAAGAACCGCGAACTGACGGAATAGTTCGTTAAAGCGAGTAGTTATATTCGGTGTAGGCAAATCCGCACTGAATGGCGAACGTGATAGTACCATAAGGCTTCGGCTGCGTGGATAGTGTTCCTAATCAGACTTCCAAGAAAATCCTCTAAGCTTCAGGTACAACAAACCCGTACCGTAAACCGACACAGGTAGTCGAGGAGAGAATCCTAAGGTGCTCGAGTGATTCATGGCTAAGGAACTCGGCAAAATGGCCCTGTAACTTCGGGAGAAGGGGCGCCTCTAGCAATAGAGGCCGCAGTGAAAAGGCCCAGGCGACTGTTTAACAAAAACACATGGCTATGCTAAATCGAAAGATGATGTATATGGCCTGACACCTGCCCGGTGCTGGAAGGTTAAGAGGGGATGTTATCCGCAAGGAGACGCATTGAATCGAAGCCCCAGTAAACGGCGGCCGTAACTATAACGGTCCTAAGGTAGCGAAATTCCTTGTCGGGTAAGTTCCGACCTGCACGAATGGTGTAACGATCTGGGCGCTGTCTCAGCCATGAGCTCGGTGAAATTGTGGTATCGGTGAAGACGCCGGTTACCCGCAACGGGACGGAAAGACCCCATGCACCTTCACTATAGCTTAACATTGATTTTGGATACAAGATGTGTAGGATAGGTGGGAGGCTGTGAACCGGTATCGCTAGGTATCGGGGAGCCAACGTTGAAATACCACCCTTTTTGTATTCGGAATCTAATCCGCCCAAGGCGGAGACATTGTTTGGTGGGTAGTTTGACTGGGGTGGTCGCCTCCAAAAGTGTAACGGAGGCTTTCAAAGGTATGCTCAGTACGCTTGGTAACCGTACGCGGAGTGCAATAGCATAAGCATGCTTGACTGTGAGGCCGACAAGCCGATCAGGTACGAAAGTAGGATATAGTGATCCGGTGGTTCTGCATGGAAGGGCCATCGCTCAAAGGATAAAAGGTACGCTGGGGATAACAGGCTGATCTCCCCCAAGAGCTCATATCGACGGGGAGGTTTGGCACCTCGATGTCGGCTCGTCACATCCTGGGGCTGGAGAAGGTCCCAAGGGTTAGGCTGTTCGCCTATTAAAGTGGCACGCGAGCTGGGTTCAGAACGTCGCGAGACAGTTCGGTCCCTATCTGTTGTGGGCGTAAGAAATTTGAGTGGACCTGACCTTAGTACGAGAGGACCGGGTTGGACCAGCCGCTGGTGTATCTGTTGTGCCGCCAGGTGCAGTGCAGAGTAGCTAAGCTGGGACGAGATAAGCGCTGAAAGCATCTAAGTGCGAAACTCACCACAAGATGAGATTTCTATGAGGGATGTTGTAGACTACGACGTTGATAGGCTGCAGATGTAAAGCTAGTAATAGCAAAGTCGAGCAGTACTAATTACCCGAAAGCTTTCTTCGTGCGATTTTTGTACCCTAAGGGGGAACTTCTTTCAAGTAAATGTCATTGATAGCCAAGTAGCTGTCAAAAGAAATAGGTCAGTTCTGTAAAGAATCAGCCAAACATATTTAGGTGACTTTAGCGTGGGTGTCCACCTCTTCCCATTCCGAACAGAGAAGTTAAGCCCCACAGCGCCAATGGTACTGCAGTAAAATGTGGGAGAGTAGGTCGTCGCCAAATTTTATTATAAGCTCTGCGTTTCGCAGAGCTTTTTTTTTAACCCGTTACATAATTCCTTTTTATATTTATCTCTTTATCATTATCATTGCCTCTATATGAAAACTTGGCCTGAATTAAAACAATCAATTTATTATTATGATGGTTCATTAAGAGATATTTATGTCCTTAATACAACCGCACACGATTGGAAAAATTGGATAAACTTTGTCAATGAAAATTGTATTGTTGATTGGCTCAATGGTAAAACTTTAAAAAGTGAAAGTAAAATTACCTTTGATATAGTAAATGAATTCTTTGAAGGCAATGAAGATTATAGCTCCTCAGCAAATATATTAATTGATAAAATTCAATTGAATGTACACTTCTTTCAAGCAAATGAAATAGAATTTGATTTAGACCCAAAAGATTTTCATACAATAGATCATCATAATAAGTTTTTAGAAGTGATGAAATTGATGTCTATTGCCATCCAAAAACCTATCATCATTACACCTGAAAATGAAAGAGAAAAAGTTTTGTTAACAATTCTGAATGGTGAAGTTTTGTAAATAGAATTACCTAATTCAACCTTCAATATTTTTTAAATATTTTTCTCCTGCCCTATAAATCATCTCAAAATTTAATAATTTTTACTTTTGGCTTCCAATAAAATCCAATTGTAATAAGAATAATAGAAATTCAAGAAATTCTTTAAAAGCATTTTGAGTAGTCTCCTTTTTTTCTAATTCAAATTGGACTACAAAATTTATACATTCTTTAAATTGCTAACTGGGTGGAGATTAACAAAAAAAAGCTCTCAAAATTGAGAGCTTTTGTAGCGGAGACGAGAGTTGAACTCGTGACCTCAGGGTTATGAATCCTGCGCTCTAACCAACTGAGCTACCCCGCCAAATCCCTTATATTTCATAAAGGGTTTGCAAATATAGAAGATTTTGTTTTCCTTTAAAAAAAATGATGAAATAAAAGCAGTATTCTGCATTTAATCAATGAAAAAGAAAGAAAAATTAAAACAGAAAATCACCTTGGAGTTCACAATGAAATCCTCACCTAAAATATTGTTCAGTTATTTGAGCTCCCCAAATGGACTTGCAGAGTGGTTTGCTGATGATGTAGTTTATAAAGATGGTTATTTCCATTTCATTTGGGATAATGAATCTATGCGCGCTAAAATGGTTGCTAATAGAGAAAATAAATTGGTTCGCTTTAAATGGGATGATGAAGATCCAAATTCGTATTTAGAATTCGAAATTTTACAAGATGAATTAACAGGTGATGTAGCACTTGCAGTAACTGATTTTACAACTGAATCAGAAATGGAAGATAAAAAAATGATTTGGGCCAATCAAGTACAAGACCTTACCCATGTTTTAGGAGCCTAACCAAATGAACCTGCCTATAAAAAAAGTTCACAAACTAATTATTGGCTCTTTCATAGGTCCTTTCATTCTTACTTTCTTTATTGCATTGTTCATTTTGTTAATGCAATTTTTGTTTAAATACATTGATGATTTAGTTGGTAAAGGATTAGAATGGTATGTAGTTTTGGAATTAATGGCTTATGCTTCCTCTACTCTAGTGCCAATGGCTTTACCTTTAGCTATTCTCCTTTCTTCAATCATGACTTTTGGAAATTTAGGAGAGCATTATGAATTAGTCGCACTAAAATCTTCAGGCATTTCTTTGAGAAAAATTATGATGCCCTTAGTTTACTGTGTATTGGTTATAAGCCTATGTGCTTTTTTCTTTTCAAATGTGGTAATGCCTTTTGCAAATTTGAAAATGGGTGCTTTGATGTGGGACGTTAGAAATCAAAAGCCCACACTAGCTTTGAAAGAGGGGGTGTTTTATGGTGGTATTGATGGATACAGCATCCGTGTGGGGAAAAAAGAAAACGATGGACAATCCTTAAAAGATATTGTGATTTATAACCACTCAGCTAATGGAGGCAATATGAATGTAATGATGGCAGATAGTGGCCGCATGTTACAATCAGATAATGAGAGGTTTTTGATTATTGAATTATTCAATGGAATAAATTACCAAGAAAGTGGAACTCCTAATACTACCAATGATAGGAAGCAACATCTTCGAATTAAATTTATTCAACATGAAGTAAAATTTGATCTGTCAACTTTTAAAATGAATAGAACTGATGAAAGTTTATTCAAGGATCATTATACCATGTTAAATATTAAGCAATTAAAATTTTATGAAGACTCTTTAACAGGAAGGTTAAAAGCTGACCAGGATTATTTCAGACAAAACCTAGTCATGTATACTTTAATGAACAAATCTTTTAATGTTGATTCTAGTATTCAAGCTAAAAAAATCAATGCAAATATTGATATAATACAGAATTTTCCAAAGGAAATGAGAAGTATGATTATTGCTAGATCTTTTGCAACAATTCGGAATATTAAAAATTATGCAGAAAACACTGCAAATGATCAAGACAAACTAGAAGAAAAAATTAGAAGACATGTAATTGAGTTTCACAGAAAATATACTTTGAGTATTGCTTGTTTAATTTTGTTTTTTATTGGTGCTCCATTAGGTGCAATTATTCGAAAGGGTGGATTAGGTATGCCAGTTGTTATATCAATTTTCTTCTTTATATTCTTTCATATATTGTCAATTACTGGAGAAAAATTTGCAAGGCAGGGGGTTATTGAAGTATGGCAAGGAATGTGGCTTGCTTCCATAGTTCTATTGCCCATTGCAATATTCTTAACAAGAATGGCAACCACCGATTCCGCTATTTTTAATATTGATGTATATAAAGATTTCTTCAAAAAAATATTTCAAAAGAATGTAATTAATTAATTAAAAAAGTCGAAGTATAAATAAAATAGTATTTTTACTTTTTGTAGCGTAAGTATAGCTTATTATGGAGAATATTGGAGGCTTAGATGTAAATATTGATTGTTTGTATTTTAAAGGAGACCTTCCTTGCAAGCCGCATAAACAAAATGGGTATCACTGCAATAATTGCCCATCTTATCAAAAAGTAAGTAAGAGAATCTTAATAATTAAATTAGGTGCAATTGGAGATGTAATTAGAACTACACCACTTGTAAGAAAAATTCGTTCAGAATTTCCTAATGCCAAGATAACTTGGTTGACACATACTCCTTCCATTTTACCTGCAAATGATATTGAAGAAATTTTGAAATATGATTTTATATCGGTTTTGTATGTACAAGCAACTGAATTTGATATAGTATATAATTTAGATAAAGATAAAGATGCCTGCGCTTTAGTGAATTCTATAAATGCCAAACAAAGATTTGGATATAAGCTAAAAGACGGAGTTGCATTTCCAATGAACCAATTAGCTGAGCATAAATTTAGTACCGGTTTATTTGATGATGTAAGCAAGGCAAATACGAAATCATATGTTAAAGAAATATTTGAAATGGTGGGTTGGGAATTTGCAGGAGAAGAATATCTTTTTGATAATCATGAAGACAAAAATTTTCAATGGGATTTAAATAGAAATAAAAAGCTAATTGGTTTAAATACTGGATGTGGCGATCGTTGGACTACCAGACTTTGGCCAAATGAGCATTGGGTTGATTTAATTAATCAAATTCAAAAGGAAGGTTTTGAACCAATTCTTTTAGGTGGTGAACAAGAGCATTCTAAAAATCTTGAACTTTCTAAATTAACTGGTGCTAAATATTTAGGACATTTTGGTTTACAGCAATTCATCAATTTAGTTTATCAAATGGATGTAATGGTTACACAAGTAACAATGGCTATGCATATTTCAGTTGCACTACAAAAGCAAATGGTTTTGATGAACAATATTTTCAATCCTTTTGAATTTGAACTTTATAACAGAGGAGCTATTATATCACCTAGCAAAAAATGTGAATGTTATTTTTTGGGTACTTGTAAATTTGGAAACTCATGTATGAAGGATCTAGTACCTTCAGCTGTGCTTAGTGAAATAAAGAAATGTTTGAAATAAATAATTGTGAAAGTTTTACAATTAACATATAGAGTTCCGTTTCCACCAACTGATGGAGGCGCCATTGGAATTTATGCCATCACCAAAGGTTTACATCATAATAATTGTGATATTGATTTACTTTCGATAAATACACCTAAGCATTCACAACCTGCTGATGCAATGTCAGCACTTGCAACACAGTATGATGTGTTTGTTGATACAAAAATATCTGCTTTTAATTTAATTAAAAATGTACTTTTTGAAAGTATACCTTATAATGTGGAACGGTTTATATCAGAAAATGTAAATCAAGTTCTTCAGCAACTTTTACAGAAAAACAAGTATGATTTTATACAGATTGAAGGTGCATTTGTAATTTATTATATCGATTTAATTAAAAAGTTTACCAACTCACCTATACTTGTAAGAACTCACAATATTGAATATGTAATCTGGCAAAGACTTGCTATTAATGAAAAGAATCCATTTAGAAAATGGTTTTATGATCATCTTGCAAAAAGATTAAAATTATTTGAAGCAAATTTTTATAATAAAGCTGATGGCATTGCTGCTATTACTGCTGAAGATAAAGAGCGATTATTAGAAATGGGAGTAACTAAACCCATTCAAATAATTCCTGCAGGTGTTATGTTAGATAAATATTTCAAGAAATATGATCTAAAAGAAAAGTCTAATACAATTTTTAGTATCAGTGCATTGGATTGGCTACCAAATATTGAAGGATTGGAATGGTTTTTAAAAAATGTGTGGGAAGAATTATTTAATATAAATCCTAATATCGAATTACATATTGCTGGGAAGTCAACTCCTGATTGGTTGAAAAAATTAGAAAGGAAAAATGTGTTTATTCATGGTTTTGTTGACGATGCAATCCTTTTCAAAAAGTCGTATCAGTTAATGTTAGTACCATTACTTTCAGGAGGTGGAATGAGAGTGAAAATAATTGAAGGAATGGCTGCAAAAAAATGTATTATCAGTTCATCAATAGGTGCAGAAGGAATTGAATACACTAATAAAAAAAACATTGTCATTGCAGACACTGCAAAAGAATGGGTTGATGCTATTTTATTTTATCTCGAAAACCAGAATGAAAGAATTGAAATTGCTAATAATGCATTTGAATTAGTAAATACTAAATACGAAAATAATGCTATAACTAAAAAGTATATTGAACTTTTTGAACAAGTGAAAAAGAAGAACATTTGATGAAAATCCTAGTAGTAACTTCAAGAATTCCTTATCCGTTAGAGAAAGGTGATAAATTGAGAATTTTCAATCAAATTAAATTCTTACAAAAAAAACATGAAGTTATTTTATGTGCTGTTAGTGTCGGCACCCCAAATCAAGAAGCAATAAGTGAAGTTGCTAAGCACGTTTCCCAATTAATTATTTTAAAGATTCCATATTGGAAAATGCTGTTTAGTTTATTTTTAAATTTTTTCAAATCTAAACCTTTTCAAATAGCTTATTTTTATAGTACTAGCGGTAAAAATAAAATAAATGAAATAGTAAAGAAAAATCAACCTGATTTAATTTATTGCCATTTAATAAGAGTTGCTGAATATGTGAAAGATTTGCCTTCTCCTAAAGTACTTGATTATATGGATGCATTTTCCAAAGGAATTGAGAGAAGAATACAAAAGCAATCTGTGTTTTTGAAATGGCTTTTTAAATTGGAAAATCGAAGATTAGTAATTTATGAATCAGATATTTTTAATTATTTTGATTCTCACGTCATCATTGCTGAGTCTGATAAAAAAATAATTAAGCATGAAAAAAATAGCACCATTGAAATTATCCCAAATGGTATAGATATAGAGCATTTTCAATCTGAGCAAGTTATAAAAAAGTATGATTTATTGTTTAGTGGAAATATGAGTTATCCACCTAATGTAGAAGCTGCGATTTTTATTGTTGAAAAAATAATGCCATTATTAATTACAGAGTTTCCGCAATTGACTTTGATGATCGCAGGAGCAAATCCAACTCAAAATATTAAAGCATTGGCTTCAAGTAATGTAATGGTTAGTGGGTGGGTTGATGATTTAAGAAAACCATATAATGAAGCAAGAATATTTATTGCACCCATGCAAATAGGAACTGGTCTTCAAAATAAATTATTAGAAGCAATGGCTATGAAACTGCCCTCGATTACTTCTAAACTGGCAAATGGGTCATTATTGGCTAAAGAAGGTGAAGAAATATTAATCGGTAATTCAGCTCAAGAGTATGCAAATCATGTCCGATCATTATTGAATGATGAACAAAAATCAGCAACTTTGGCAAACAAAGGGCATGAGTTTGTTATTACTAATTATGATTGGGAAAGTAGCAATCAAAAATTAGAAGAATTATTATTGAAACTGCTTAGTAAAAATTAATAGAATGAAATTTAATAGCATTGAAGAAGCAATTATAGATATACAATTAGGAAAGTGTGTAATTGTAGTGGATGATGAGGATAGAGAAAACGAAGGTGATTTTCTTACTGCGGCAAGAAATGCAAGTCCGGAGATGATTAATTTCATGGCAACACATGGCAAGGGATTAATTTGCATGCCATTAACAGCAAATAGATGCAATGAAATGAAGTTGGATTTGATGGTAGGTAGAAATACAGCATCACATGAAACTAATTTTACCATTTCAGTTGATTTATTAGGTCATGGTTGTACAACAGGAATTTCTGCATCTGATCGTTCTAAAACAGTTTTAGCTTTAATAAATCCAGAAATGAAGCCTGAAGATTTTGGAAGACCTGGTCATATTTTTCCATTAATGGCTAAAGATGGTGGTGTTTTAAGAAGAGCTGGACATACAGAAGCTGCTGTTGATTTATCACGCTTGGCTGGTTTTGAAGAAGCCGGATTAATAGTAGAAATTATTCGTGAAGATGGTGAAATGGCAAGAGTTCCTGATTTGGAATTGATTGCAAAGAAATTCGATTTAAAATTAATATGTATAAAAGATTTAATTGAGTATAGATTAAAACATGAATCTCTAATCAAAAGAGAAGTGTCAATTAAACTTCCTACTGAATGGGGTGATTTCGACATGTTAGCTTATACCCAAGTTGATACAGGAGAAAACCATTTAGCTTTGATTAAGGGCACATGGGCAAAGGATGAACCCATTATGGTTCGTGTACATTCTTCTTGCGTTACAGGTGATATTTTTGGCTCTTGTAGATGTGATTGTGGACCTCAACTTCACAAATCAATGGAAATGATTTCAAAAGAAGGTAAAGGTTGTATTTTATATATGAACCAAGAGGGAAGAGGAATTGGACTTGTAAACAAATTGAAGGCTTATAATTTGCAAGAACAAGGTTTTGATACAGTAGAAGCGAATATCAAATTAGGTTTCAAAATGGATCAAAGAGATTATGGAATTGGCGCTCAAATATTAAGAGATTTAGGTATTTCCAAAATGCGGTTGATGTCTAATAACCCTACAAAAAGAGCTGGTATTGTAGGCTATGGTTTGGAAATTGTAGAAAATATTCCAATTGAAATTCCCTCAAATATTCACAACGAAAATTATTTATTAACTAAGAGAGATAAAATGGGTCATTCCATTTTGAAAGGAAAAAATTAAAAAAGCAAAGGCTAAGAATTTATTTTTTAGCCTTTGCTTTTTTCTTAAATAATTTATCAACCAATTCTCTAAAGGTATCGAATTCAATTCTATAAAAAATACCAACACCTTGTTCGTTTTGACTGTTACCCCTTTTTAAGATATCACTGTTATTGTCATTACGTTGAAATGCTTTTGCTCTAAATCTTCCATCCTTGCTAATTTTATATTCAATACTAACATCTCCAGTTAAAGCACTTGAATTGGCATTGGCTTGGTTTACGTTTGTACTATTCGATTGATTAGTGACCGTTCCATCAATAGTTATTCGATCATTAAATAATCGGATAGAACCGCCAACTCCATTATCTAAATTAAGATCAAAATTTTTGGTTGAAACTAAATTAGAAAGTTGTGCTGCAATAAATCCTGTTGTTGGCAAATAACTATTGTTGCTAGTATTGGCAAACCTTCCAAACACCAACAAACTTCCAACTTGGTTATTCATATTGTCAGCATTCGCTAAGTAACCACTTACTTTACTACTTATGTCTTGGTCATTAGGGAAACGTAAACCAAAACTGATGTCTGGTGATAATAAATCATTCTGCATGTATAAAATACATTGAGTTAGAACCTTGTCAGTTGTTGAGTAGCTGGTATCATTAGTTGCAGAATAAATTAGTGGATATATTGCTGGTCGTAATTCATAAATAGCAGAAATATCAACTTTGGCTTTTACAGGATCTCCATTCCATCGTATTCTTCCACCTTTTTCAACTTTAAATTTCTTATTAATTAAAGATTGTAAAGTAAAATTATATTCCCCATCCGTAATTTCATAATTGCCAAACATTTCAAAATTTCCTAATGTATTAATTACCAATCTTAAATTTGCATTCCCTCTTCCTTTAATAGCTTCTCCAGTTGTTTGATCCATTATTAATTGTACCTCTGCATCATCATTCACTTGTAAATTCATGTTTAAAGTTATACCAGAAAGGTCTATTTTATAGTTGTTTTTATTTTCAGTTGAATCAGCTGAAATAAATTGAATATAGTTTTGTTGAGCAGCTGAATTTTCATCAGAAATTGGGATGAAAAATTTAGTACCTGGTTCTGTTGTTGCATTGATGTCAATTCTTAAGTCATTTACTGGACCTTTAAAGAAAAACATACCACTGGTGTATGCTTTACCATAGTACAATTCATTTTCTTTAGCTGTTGTATTTAAACAAAGTAAATTTCTAGCTTGAACTTTAAGGTCTAACCTAAATTCGCTGAAATTCTTATGAGAAACATTTCCAGTAATCGTTCCTTTATTCCCATCAACATCTTTTATTTGAATATTGTCTAGAAGTATTTTATTTTCTGTAAACTTAATTTGATCTGAAAGTGTAAAGTAGGTGTTCAAATAATTAATATTGACACCAACATTTTTCAAATTCAAATAACCATCAACTGTAGGAGCATCTAAACTTCCTCTAACTTTTAAATCTGCACTTGCAACACCTTTTATTTTAGAAATATAATTTTTTACAAATGGTTCAATAACTACCAATTCAGTTTCATTCATCAAAACATCAATATTTAAATTGTTGGTTTTCTTTTCTGTATTAATTGTTCCAGCAATTTCCAAAGTTTTTAAAGTCTTGTTAATGATGTTGCCAGCAAGTGTAATTAATTTGGTTCGTTGGTCTAATGTACTATTGAACCTTAGCGTTCCAATTGAATCATTGTTATATACTAAATCATCAATAATTAAATCTGAGACTAATTTAAATTCATCTAATATTCCCGATATTTTAGTTGTAGCATTCAGTCTTCCTGTAATATTGACTTTGTATTTTTTTAGAATTTGATTGAATGAATTCAACTCTAAATTGTGAGCATCTATTTTCAATTCATCATTTACATCTTTAGAAATAATACCCTCCACAACTAAGCTTTGCTCTTTGTTTTCGAGTGAAAAGTTGTTGATTGTGATTTTTTTATCGGCACTATAAATAATATTAAATGCTTGAAGAATTTTCCATTCCTGATTATCTATTAATAATTCAGAAGGTAATACACCAAATTTAATGCTATCTGTTTTAAAAGAAACAATTCCATTTAAATCGAGTTGATTGATAGAACTCTTGTCGGCAAGTTTAATGTTAAATTGTATGCTATCATTTTTGATAGAATTAGAAATAGCAATATTATTTATGTTGATACTATCATTGATTAAAATTCTATTACTGGCAATGTTTAAATCAAATACTTTACTATTATTTTCACCATCAATAACTAAATCTTTTGCTTCATAGTTTTCATATTTAATATAATCTAGTGCCCCAGTAATTCTTAGCAGTTCTTTTTCAGTATTTAAACTACCAAGAAAATGCGCACTTTTTGCAATCTTTAATTTGGGAAGAAAAATATTTGTGATAGGTTCAGCATCGACAATATCAATTGCAAAATTGAAATCTTGATTTTCAAATTTGCTTATTGTTCCGTAATTCAAACTGGGTAGAAAATTTCGAAGGAAGGATTTACAAGCCGATGTAATATTTGCTAAATGATAATCACCTTGAATATTTGCATTTATAATATCAGATTCTAATGACAACTGCTTTCCATCTCCATCGAATTTTGAATCTAAACTGATATTTTTAAATTGATATTTTTCTTTTCCTTTGCTTACTTCGCTATTAGTAAAACTCAATTTACCGATAAGGTTTTCAAGATTTGTTCCAATAAAATTCACACTAATAGTACTACTCACAATCAATGAGTCTTCAATTAATTTAAGCTTCCGTAAATCAGCATGTTCAATATTAGCATGGAAGTTAAATTCTGGATTTCTTTTGTCGTTGTAATCTACACTCCCATCAAAATCTAATTTTATATTATCTTCATCTATTTTTACTACTCCATTAAATTGCTTTTTATTGAATATTCCATCAGCAGTTATATTTGTATACTGGTATCCATTAATTCTAATGTCGCTAATACTGGTAATTAATTTTGTATTTAGTTCATCTAGTTTAAATCCTTTACCATCAATTTTAGCAACTAAATTTGTTGCTCCAAAGATTTTATTATTAGCAATTTCTCCAATATCTAAATCAATAGTTTCTATACTTCCAACATAAATTGGTGCAGATGTTTTAGGAAAAGACATTTTCAAATCTGCAATAAGACCTCCAATAGCAGTTTGTAACTGACCCTTCGAGCTGAAATCAGTTAGGGTGCCTTTAAAATATCCAGCATATTTAATTTCTCCAAGTTTATTTAGATCCTCTGGTATACTTTCTGCAACATCTTTTTGATCAATTTGTGATAAAAATGTTTTTGCATCTACTATTGATGAATTGAATTTGTCAATTTTTAAAATGAAAACTGTTTGATCAATGTTCGGCAATCCTTTAACTTTAAATACTCCCTCCACATGAGTGTTGTTGCTGGTTTTGATTTTAAGTTGATTGGAACTTAAGTCGCTTACAGTACCAAATACAGAACCATCAACTAAAAATTTCTCTGTAAAATTTACCAAAGTTGAACTGAAATATGAGATATCTCTAAATGAAATTTTGCTGTTTTTAAAATTAGCATTCATTTTCACTTTTTCAATGTAATTACCCATTTCCGAAATCGAATCATAACGCATTAGGTAATAATCTTTGATATGTGAATACGGTGTAATTAAATTTAAATTATTGCATTCCATTTCGGTGGGAGTCATCTTGAAACGTGTGCTTAAATTTTCTATGATAAATCCGCTCTTTTCTTGTAATGCAAGTTTGTTTATATCTGCTCTTATTTCACCTTCATAAAAGGAAAAGTTTTTTAGATCAATATTTAATTGACTAACATGGGTATCATCAAAATTTATTGTTTTGAAATTATCAATGGCTATGTTTTGATCTTCAAAAAGAAAATCTCCATCAAAAATCTTCAAAGATTTAACTTTTAAATTTAATGGTTGTGGTCTAGTGGTATCAATTGTTTTTGGACTGGCAAAAAAATCTAATATGAACTGTAGGTTACTGACTTTTTCATTCTTATATACTTTTAAATGAAATTTAGGTTTTATAAGACTAACTGAATTAATGCTAAATTTACTTTTATCTATAATTATTGGACCAATATTTACTTTTAGTTCTTTAACAAATAGAAGAGTGTCTGAATGTTGATCTTCAATATATAAATCTTCAAGAACAATATTCTTAATAAATTCTATATCTACTCCTTTGATGCTTACCTTTGTATTTAATTGTTTTGAAAGATAGCTAGCAAGCTTTTGGGTTACCCAGGTTTGTACACTTGGTAAACGTATAAGCAAATAGGCACTAAGTATCAGAATAATGATACTTGATAATGTCCATGCTAGTATTTTTAAAAACCTTTTGATACGTTTATATATGTTAAATAATCAAGTTAAATCGAACGTAATTTTAGGTATAGAATCCTCTTGTGACGAAACTTCAGCTTCGATTTGTATAGATGGAAAAATTATATCAACAATTACGGCGACTCAAGCAATACATGAAAACTATGGAGGTGTAATTCCTGAAGTAGCTTCACGAGTTCATCAACAAAATATTATTCCTGTTGTTGATACTGCTCTTAACAACGCGAAAATACACAAAAATGATATCACTGCAGTAGCTTTCACTCGTGGACCTGGATTAATGGGTGCATTATTAGTGGGTACTTCTTTTGCAAAAAGTTTTGCCTTGGCATTAAATCTGCCACTGATTGAGGTGAATCATATGCAGGCACATATTTTAGCTCATTTTATTGATGATCCTAAACCTAAATTTCCTTTTATATGTTTAACTGTATCTGGTGGACATACTCAGCTAGTACTAGTCAAAGATTATTTTGATATGGAAGTATTGGGAGAAACCACTGATGATGCTGCTGGTGAGGCATTCGATAAATCAGCAAAAATTATTGGTTTGCCCTACCCTGGTGGTCCTTTAGTTGATAAGCATGCTAAATTAGGTAATCCACATGCTTTTCTATTTACAGAACCACAAATACCTAATTATAATTTTAGTTTTAGCGGACTAAAAACCCAATTTTTATATTTCATCCAGAAAAACCAAAAAGAGAATCCTTCATTTGTTCAAGAAAACTTGAATGATATTTGCGCATCTATACAAGATCGAATTGTTTCTATTTTAATTAATAAATTAAGGCAAGTTTCAATAGACTTTAATGTAAATAAAATTTCAGTAGCAGGTGGAGTTTCTGCAAATTCAGGATTGAGGAATGCCGTTTTGAAATTAGGGAAGGAAATGAATTGGGAAGTATTTATTCCAGATTTTAAATATTGTACCGATAATGCCGGAATGATTGCCATTGCTGGATATTATAAATACTTAGCAAAGGAATTTGTAGGTCAAGAAATTACACCATTGGCTCGAATGCCTATCATTTCTAAAACTTAAAAAAAAAGCCCCTTAGGTAACTAAGGAGCTTTAGCATTTAAATGTTTTTATTATTTTTTGATAATCTTGTTTGAATAAATATATTGGTTCGAAGCTGATAATACTTTTGCAATATAAATCCCTTGATTCAGTTGTGAAATATTAATAGTTGGCTCATTTGAACTAAAAACTAATTTGCCATTTATATCAAATATATTAACATGCTCATCTGATTTCATTCCTTCAATATAAACTATATTTTCTGTTGGGTTAGGATAAAAAAGTAAATCTCTTTTAACATTTTTTGCGTTGCCAACTCCTAATAAAATTTCTTCGAAGTTAAATAATTCAGTTACTAAGTTTGAGCTTAGTGCTTTATTATATATTCTTATATCATCCAAACTTCCTAAAAATTGATTCGCATCACTTCCTCCTGCAAAATAATTTCCAAAACCCATCGAGGTTCCACTTTTTAAATCAGAACTGTTTGGCCCGTCTGTAACCTTTATCCCGTTTAAATAAATTGCATGGGTACCATTTGGTATGGCAGTGTATACTATATGCATCCAGGTATTTAACTTCAAATCAGCAGTGTCAATGTTAAAAACCAAGAGACTTCCAGGTCCTGTTGTAGCTCTTGTGCTTGCCGTAATATTCATTGTAGTATTAGTAGCATTTTGAATATAAAATGAAAGTCCACTCATAGTAAATAAATTAGAAAAATTATTACCAGAAACACTACCTGGGTAATTGCTTAATTTAAACCAAGTAGAAAAACTAATCTCTGAAGTATTTTGATGTGGAACTGCAGCAGTTATCAATTGTGGACCTATAGCAAAGGAATAAGCAGAATTGACATTGCCTGAACGGTCAACCGATAAGGTGGCATTTAAATTCACAGCATTAGCTGAGCCTACAATTGAATTATCAGTATTCCCATTAAATTTAAAGTGTGCAACCAAATTTGAATTTAATGTATTAGGTTTTTCAGCTAAATATATTTCTTTAACTCTGTTCAAATCAAGCTGAACATTATAAAGTCTTATATCATCAATTGACCCATAAAATTGATTGATGGTTTGAGGGTTATTGTAAAAATTTCCAAAAGACATAAGTGCTCCAGTTTTTAAATCTGGGCTACTTAATCCACTTGTTAATTCAACCCCATTTAAATATAAATAATGGTCTCCATTTGGTTGATGATTGTAGACAAAATGGTACCATACATTTCTAGGAAAGTCTAAAGTATCGGTTGGATAAACTAATAAACTCCCAGCTCCAACAGTTGTTCTAGTACTTGCAGTAATATTCATTTTGTGGTCATTGACCTTTTGAATATAAAATGAAAGTCCATTCATTGTAAAAATATTTGCAAATCCGTTTCCAGGTTTTGATCCTGGATATTCATCTAATTTGATCCATACAGAAAGTGTGAAGGCAGCAGTATTACTATATGGAATTGCAGCAGTGATTTGTTGAGAATCTAAACCAAATTGATAAGCAGAATCAGCTTTCCCAAATCGATCAATAGTTAAATTTGCTCCATGGTTAATTGCATTTGCGGCGGTTAATACTTCATTATTTGTGTTTCCATTAAATTTGTAATTCGCAATTAAATTACTGTCAATTTGTGCAAACAAACTTCCATTCAACAGAAGTAAGTTTAAGATTAGTATTAGTTTTTTCATAGGTAGGATGTTTTTTATAGTTAAATTAATTTTTTATTAGAATGCCACGTTTAATTGAATCATTACTAGAAATTTCAATAATATAAATTCCATTAATAAATGGAGATAAATTGATTCCTTTGATTTTTGAATCTGCTTGTTCTGTTTTTTCTAAAACTAATTCTCCTAAAGTATTATAAACCCTAACTTCAAAAATCTCATTATTAACTTCATCTAATTGAATAGAAACTAAGCCTGTGCTAGGGTTTGGATAAACTTTTAAATTATAGTTTTTGTTGAAATCTATATTTTGTGCAACATAATTTAATTTTTCTGAAGTGTCAGAAACGCATCCAGCATTTGTTGTAACAATTGTAAAATAAATCCCAGTACCATATTCATATGGTTTAAATGTTTGATCTATTTCATCTTGCAAGGGTAAGTAATCTTTATACCATTGGTTACCTTCTACATAACTTGAATTAAATAATGAATCATTAAGTAATATCATTATTACAGGTGTAGCAATAGTATCCACATAAACAGTAACTGAATCAAAATTACTACAACCATTTGCATTGATTCCTATTACTTCATATGTAGTAGTAACGGAAGGGTTTACCATAACAGAGGCAGTATCACCAGCACCATTATCCCAACTAAAAGAACCTGCACCTGTTGCATTTAAAACAATACCTTGGCCTTTACAAATGTGAAAATCAGCACCAGCATTTACATTTGGCAATGGGAAAATATTAAATCCTGTTGTATTGCTTGTTCCAGTAATTTGTGGATCTGTAGAATTTACTCTTACTTTATAATTATTTCCAACAGTTAATGATTTAGGAAGAATACCCGAAATAGAGCCTGTTAAATTATTTGAAGTTAAAGTTCCAATAATTGTTGCAGGATTGAAAATTCCTAACTCATTTGAAAGCTCTAAACTAAAAGTATTGTTTTGATTGATGCTTCCAGTTACTTCATAATTTACATTGATAATTGAACCTACACAAAATCCATTGCTAGCATTTATTGTAGTTTGTATGGTGTTTGTGTTTCCTGTAGGGCAATTCATTGTATGTCCACCTAAATGGCTAATATCATCTTTTGCATAAGTATCCCATTCGGTTGCTAATGTCGGAAAACCAGCTGCTGGATTTGTACTAATTCCATTAATGATGGAAGGTTTACGTACTAATGTTTGATCTAACATGGAAGTATTGCCGCTAGCCCATGCAGTGCCTGGATTTTCACCAATTTTCCCTAATATATCAACATAAGAATTATTTGAAACTTTGAATAATGCTACTGCATCATTTCCATTAAAGTTAGTTGCATTATTAGTTGTTGCATTTCCTAAAAATAAAGTTGCCGCTGAATTTTTAAGTACTATAACACTATTAGGAGAAAGTGTACCTGATAAGGCAATATCTTGAGTTGCTGCACTTGCTCCATTTGCAAATAATTGAATTTTATAATCTGATAAATTAATGGTAGAAGTGGTGCCGTTGAATATTTCTAAATATTTGTTGTTAGACGAACCTTCAAAATATTCCGAAATAATTAAATCACTTGCGCATGTGCTAGTATTTGGAGCAGCAACAGTATATGTTTGAATTGAAGATGTGTTTAATTGTCCTAAATTATCTGTTGCATTTATTTTGAATGAAATAACTGTTCCTGCAGCATGAGAAGGAATTGAAGAAGTAGTTAAAAAATTACTACCAGATGTATTATTTAAATTGATAGTATTTGGAAATGAAATTCCATTTGTTCCCCAAACTAAACTTGCTTGACTCACTGTTCCATCATCAGTAATGGTACAATTGATATTTACTGCATCTGCAGAAGTTGGGGCATTAGGTGTTTTATTTATAGAAGCAATAACGGGTGAAGGAGAAGCAGCTGTTCCTATTAAATAATTATTCGTTGCTGAGCTACTCATGTTTGCATTGTTATCTGTTGCTACAACAGAATAATAAATTGTTGTGCCATTAACTTGTGGAGGTATTTTACTTGAAATTTTAAAAATATTATTAGAAGTTAAAATCATAGGAACACTTTGGTTTAAAGTGTTTGAACTTAAACCCCATTTTAACTGAGCATTTGAAATACTACCGTCATCTGTAATAGTTGCAGTAATTAGAACTGAATCTATATTAGTTGGAATACTTGGAGTTCTTGTAATTAAATTTATTGTGGGAATAATTGTACAGAAGTTTCCACCAGGCCAGATAATACAAGCGTACTCGGGATGATCAATAAATGGATTTCTATTTCCTTGTATAACATATACTGCATTATTTCTTGCAATTTCCTTTGCACTTACGGGATCTTGTTGATTCCATTTTTTCATTAACTCTAATGCCCAAGGCTTTAAACTAGCACCAATAATCATATCGTTTGTTAACCAGCCTGAGTCTTCTGTATAGTATCTTGTACACATATAGAAGTAGGTTCTTGCAAAATCTCCCTTATATTCATCAAGTGGTTCAAATACAGTACCTGTATAACCAGGGAATGAGCATGGTCCGAGTTTGCTTCCATTTAATGTTGTTGTTGTTGGATTATTAACTTCACCATAAGGATAATTACTTCTTATTCCATTTACTTTACCATCTGTTGGGTAAACATGGAATAAATCAGAAACCATTGGCGAGTTGCTATTGAACCAGCTTTGTGGCCAAGAATGCTCACGATTAAAACAATCACCTTCTTTGCTATAATTACCACAAGTTTGACTGAAATTAAAATCGTATGGAGGGATGCCATTTGGAACATCTGAATACATATCCCAAACTTTTCCGCTAAGTTTTTTATCTGTAGTTTGATAATAAGTATATAATGAACCGTAGCTTTTTACACTATGGTTATCAATAATGTTATGCAAAGCTGCTCGAAGTGGAGTACCTGTTAAACCAGTTGCAGTATTGTAATAACCTGCTGGAATTTGAGCTAATAAAAATACTGTTTGAATTAATAATAAAAATGAGAGTAAGGTTTTTTTCATAGTTGCATTTAAAAAGCCTGTAAATATCGATAAATGAAATGGTTATTGAGAATCAAGTTGAATAATTAATAACTAATAGTTGTTAATATTTATTTAAAATGATAAAAATTAAGGGAGGTCATCTCCATATTTTATGGATGTTTTTCATTTAAATAATGTATAAATAAAAAAAAGCGACACATTTCTGTGCCGCCTTTAACATAAAACATGGAAATTTTATTTTTAGCAATATCAATATTGAATACCAATTGGGTATTAAAAAGATATTAAATCTGATAGCTTTTTACTTCTCTTCTACTACTGCTAAGTCAGTTGTAGTTAATGCTGCTTTAATCTTACCTTCTAATTCTTCAGACAATTCGGGATTATCTTCTATTAATTGTTTTACTGCATCACGACC
This sequence comes from Sphingobacteriaceae bacterium, assembly GCA_965279595.1. Classification (GTDB taxonomy): domain Bacteria; phylum Bacteroidota; class Bacteroidia; order Sphingobacteriales; family Sphingobacteriaceae; genus CAIKLP01. The sequence goes on along the minus strand of OZ257246.1, from coordinate 100,389 downwards.
TTGTCCTAATTTGGTATCACCATAACTAAACCAAGACCCTGCCTTTTTAACAATTTCAAAATCAACACCAAGGTCAACGATCTCACCTGATTTTGAAATACCTTTACCATACATGATATCAAATTCTGCAATTCTGAAAGGAGGAGCAACCTTGTTTTTTACAATTTTCACTTTTACTCTATTCCCAATTACTTCATCTCCATCTTTAATTTGTCCAGTTCTTCTAATATCTAGACGAACAGATGCATAAAACTTTAAAGCATTACCACCAGTTGTTGTTTCTGGATTACCGAACATTACACCAATTTTTTCACGCAATTGGTTAATAAATATGCAGCAACATCCAGTTTTACTTATTGTTCCGGTTAATTTTCTTAATGCTTGTGACATCAACCTTGCTTGCAAGCCCATTTTCGAATCACCCATTTCACCTTCAATCTCACTTTTTGGAACAAGCGCTGCCACTGAATCAATCACAATTATATCAATTGCACCTGAGCGTATTAAATTATCTGCTATTTCTAACGCTTGTTCACCATTGTCTGGTTGTGAGATTAGTAAGTTTTCTACATCTACTCCTAATTTTCTTGCATAGAATTTATCAAATGCATGTTCAGCATCAATAAATGCAGCTACACCACCTTTTTTTTGTGATTCTGCAATTGCATGTAAAGCTAAAGTTGTTTTTCCAGATGATTCCGGGCCATAAATTTCAATCACTCTGCCTTTTGGTAATCCTCCGATACCTAATGCAATGTCTAATCCTAATGAACCAGTTGATATTGATTCCAATGGTTCAATTACAGAATCACCTAATTTCATGATGGTGCCTTTTCCATATGTTTTTTCAAGTTTGTCTAAAGTCATTTGTAATGCCTTTAGTTTTTCTTTATTGTCTGCTGCCATGTTTTTATGTTTTATGTTATCTTTAATTTTTGCTAAAAATAATAGCATTTATTGGAAATTGCAAAATTAATTATCAACATTCTAAAAAAAGCTATTTAAATAAGCATAAAGCAACTTTTATTAAAATGCTTTTGGTTGAATTTATTGTAAAGTTCTGTTTTTTTTAGTATTTTTTATTTCTATTTCATTTGCTTTTAATTGAAAATTAATTTTAAATGCAATTTCAAAATGATATATAGTCACTACAACCGTATTTATGCAGGTTTTTATTTAGGTAGTCAAAAATTTCACCTTGTTTTTTGAGCTGAAGTATTTGCAAAAATGAATTACTGAACATTTATCGCATTTTGGACTTCTTGCTAAACAAACATACCTACCATGTAATATTAACCAATGATGGGCAATATGAACTTTACTTGATGGTATATGTTGTATCAATTGTTTTTCTGCAGCCAATGGTGTTTTGGCATTTGTTGTTAATCCAATTCGAGCTGAAACTCTGAATACATGAGTATCAACTGCCATTGCAGGCATATTGAATATTACCGAAGAAATAACATTAGCAGTTTTTCTGCCTACCCCAGGCATTTTTTGCAAATCTTCAATAGCTGATGGTACAATGGATTGAAAGTCTTCCACTAATATCTTTGCCATTCCTATTAAATGTTTCGCTTTATTATTTGGATAACTGATACTTCGAATTAAATTAAAAACCTCATCAATGGAAGCTTCTGCAAGTATTTCTGGTTTAGGAAATTTTTTAAAAAGGTTTGGAGTAACTAGATTCACTCTTTTATCAGTGCATTGTGCCGAAAGGATCACAGCAACTAGTAATTCATAAGGATTTGAATAGCTCAATTCAGTTTCTGCATCTGGCATATTTTTTTCAAATAAGCCTAAAACTCCTTCATATCGCTCCTTTTTTGTCATTCACGAAGTTATTGTTTAACATCCTGAATTAAAAAAATTAGTATCCACAATTATTGTTAGTAAATATTTATATCAAAAAAAATCCCAACTGTTTAGGTTGGGATTTGGATCAGATAATCTTATTAGAATGATTTAGAATATGCAAGGATACTTTCTACAACAACATTACTTGGATTAACCAATAATTGGTTTAATTCATGCTTTAGTTGATTTAAGTTTTCAAAGTTATGCTCACTTTCGCTATTTTGTTCTAACTGATTTTCTAATTCAGCCATGTTATCTCCAGATAATTCGTGATACATTGCCATAATCATTTCGTTTTGAGTAAAAGTTTTTACCATACGCTTTTGGGTCTTTTTTGATTGTTATGGAAACTAAACGTCTGTCTTTTAAACTTATTTTACCAATCAAGCAAAAAAAAATAGGCTTCATTTTGAAGCCTATTTTGATGTTTTTTGTGTTTTATAAGTATTGCTTATAACTGAATTCTTTTTCAGTCATCATTTTTCTTAAGTTATTTAATGCATATCTCATTCTTCCTAAAGCAGTGTTAATACTCACATTAGTTAATTCAGCAATTTCTTTAAAGCTTAAATCTGCATAATGTCTCATTATCAATACTTCTTTTTGTTCTTCAGGAAGCAATTGAATTAATGCTCTTAAATCTTGATGACTTTGATCGCGTAACATTTTATCTTCAATACTTTCATCTGCAATACCAATTACGTCGAATATGTCAAATCCATCACTATTTGTAATTACAGGAGTTCTTTTTTCTTTCCTGAAATGATCTATTACTAAATTATGAGCAATACGCATTACCCAAGGCAAGAATTTACCTTCTTCATTGTATTTGCCATTTTTAAGGGTGTTAATAACCTTAATAAAAGTGTCTTGAAAAATGTCTTCAGCCAAAAAAGTATCTTTTACTAAAAGATAGATTGATGTGTAGATTTTCGCTTTGTGACGTATAAGCAGTTCGCCTAATGCAGATTCATCGCCTGTAACATACAGATTGACTAATTCTTGGTCACTAATTAATTTACGGTTCATAGTTTTTCCCTCCGTGTTAATAAAAGTTAATTAGCGTAGAATTTTAATCTATAGTTGGCCCTCCTTTTGGTTTTTAGTTAGAATCTTATGATTTACAATAAACGAATAAACAATTATTGTTCCAAAAATCAAAATTTTATTTAATTAATGATAAATATGTTACAATTAAGTGTTTAAACTATATTAAAATTCTGATGTTATTTTAGCTTTGCATGCAGAATGATGATAATGTCTAAAAATATAGAATTACAAGACCCTAAAGATTATATCCTAATAAAAGGAGCAAGAGTTCATAATTTAAAGAGTGTAGATGTTTCTATACCCAAAAACAAGTTAGTAGTAATCACAGGGCTATCCGGCTCGGGTAAGTCCTCTTTGGCTTTTGATACTTTATATGCAGAAGGGCAAAGAAGGTATGTAGAAAGTTTGTCTTCCTATGCTAGGCAATTTTTAGGGAGAATGAACAAACCTGAGGTTGATTATATAAAAGGGATAGCTCCGGCAATTGCAATTGAACAAAAAGTAACCTCAAATAATCCTAGATCAACTGTTGGTACTTCTACTGAAATTTATGATTATTTAAAATTGTTATTTGCAAGGATAGGTAAAACATATTCTCCGAAATCAGGTAAAGAAGTAAAAAGAGACACTGTAGATTCAGTTGTTAGTTTCATTTTACAACAACAGGAAGAGTCTGCAATTTATATTTTAGCTCCATTGCAACCAAAAAAAGATAGAACATTAAAGGAAGAACTTGCAATATTATTACAAAAAGGATTTAAACGGGTACGTTATCAAGGTGAAATCAATAAAATTGAAGATATCATAGAAGATAAAAAAGTAAAAAACAGCACCTTGAAAAAATTAGGTGAAGTTGATATTTTAATAGATAGAATTATATTAAAATTAAATGATGAGGATACCGATTCAAGATTAGCAGATTCAGTGCAAACTGCTTTTTTTGAAGGACATGGTGATTGCACAATTGAAGTTGAAGGAATAGATAAATTAAAGAAAAATACTTATTCTTTTTGTGATCGGTTTGAATTAGATGGAATAACTTTTGAAGAGCCAAGTGTCCATTTTTTTAGTTTTAATAATCCTTTTGGTGCTTGTAAAACATGCGAAGGTTATGGTAAAGTAATTGGGATAGATGAGGACTTAGTTATTCCAGATAAAAGCAAAACAGTTTTTGAAGGGGCAGTTGCACCATGGCGCGGAGAGAAAATGAAAGAGTGGTTAGATGTTTTTATTAAACACTCAGCAAAATTTGATTTCCCAATACATCGACCATATTTTCAATTAACTCAAAAAGAACAATTATTAGTTTGGCAAGGGAATAAATATTTTCAAGGATTAAATGATTTTTTTAAACACTTAGAAGAACAGACTTATAAAATTCAATATCGAGTAATGCTATCTAGGTATAGAGGAAAAACGAATTGTCCTGATTGCAAAGGAAGCAGATTAAGAAAAGATGCAAATTATGTTTTAATTAATGGAATGTCAATTACAGATATTGTATTGATGCCTGTTGAAAAAGTTTCTGAATTTTTCAAATCAATTAAATTAAATGAGCATGATTTAAAAGTTGCAAAAAGAATCATTCAAGAATTAAAAAACAGATTGGTTTATTTGAATGATGTTGGATTAGGTTATTTAACATTAAATAGGTTATCCAATTCATTGTCAGGTGGTGAATCACAGAGAATTAATTTAGCTACTTCTTTAGGTAGTAGCTTAGTTGGTTCATTGTATATTTTAGATGAGCCAAGTATTGGTTTACATTCAAGAGATACTCAACGATTAATTTCAGTAATGGAATCATTGCGTGATTCAGGAAATACTGTTATTGTGGTTGAGCATGATGAAGAAGTTATGCAGGCAGCTGATTATATAATTGATATTGGTCCAGATGCAGGTGCACATGGAGGAAATATTATATTTGAAGGGACCTATGATCAAATTAAAAAGGATAAAGCGAGCTGGACTGGAAAATATTTAGGAGGTCATGAGAAAATTGAAGTACCTACACAAAGAAGAAAATGGTCAGAATTTATTTCTGTAAAAGGAGCGAGAGAAAATAATTTAAAAAGCATTGATGTGAAATTTCCATTGCATACACTTACTGCTGTAACTGGAGTGAGTGGTTCTGGAAAAACAAGTTTGGTAAAAAGAATTTTAGTTCCTGCAATACAAAAACAAATTGGAAATTATGCAGTTGATCAGACTGGATTTTTTAATTCATTAGAAGGTGATTTAAAACAAATTCAGCAAGTGGAAATGGTAGACCAAAATCCTATTGGGAAATCATCAAGATCAAATCCAGTTACCTATGTGAAGGCATATGATGAAATAAGAAATTTATATGCCAACCAAGGATCTGCAAAAGCTGCTGGAATGAAACCTTCGCATTTCTCTTTTAATGTTGACGGCGGAAGGTGTGAAGTTTGCCAAGGAGAAGGTGAAGTAAAAGTGGAAATGCAATTTATGGCTGATATATTTTTGCTATGTGATAGTTGTCACGGTAAAAGATTTAAGCAAGAGGTTTTAGCAATTACTTATAAAGAAAAAAATATAGCTGAAGTATTAGGTTTGACTATTGACGAAGCTTTGGAATTCTTTGTAGAAGAAAAGAAAATAATTTCAAAAATAAGTCCATTATCTGATGTAGGTTTAGGTTATGTTCATCTAGGGCAATCTTCAAATACTTTATCAGGTGGTGAAGCACAGCGAATTAAATTAGCCTCTTTTTTAGTTAAAGGAAATTCACAACAACATACTTTATTTGTCTTCGATGAACCTACTACTGGTTTACATTTCCATGATATTAAAAAGCTATTAAAGTCTTTTGATGCATTAATAGCTCAAGGAAATTCAATTATAGTGATTGAACATAACATGGATGTGATTAAATGTGCTGATTGGGTAATTGATATTGGTCCGGATGGAGGCGAAAATGGTGGAAACCTTGTATTTGCCGGCACTCCTGAACAATTAGCATTATGTAAAGATTCCAGAACAGCTAAATATTTAAAAGAAAAGTTAAATGTTTAGGTATTATTTATCATCCTTAATTAGTTAAAACTAATTAAATTTTATTTGTTGTGTTGACCATTATTTTATAATATTAAATTGAATTTATGTATTTCAGTTTAATATAAGTTAGAATAGGATGGTGCTGCAGAGAAAAACAAAAATACAACCTGATGAAAAAATAATGAATAAAATCATTGTTTTAAGAGGTGAGAAAGTAATGTTAGATGTTCATCTAGCAGAGATTTATGAGGTAGAAACTAGATCATTAAAACAATCAGTTCGGCGCAATTTAGATTTATTTCCAAAGGATTTCATGTTTTTATTGACACAAAAGGAAGTCGATTTAATATTAGCTCAGAATATAATTACAAGTAAACAACAACTTGGAGGGTCAAAGCCGTATGCATTTACAGAAACTGGGGTGGCTATGTTATCTAGTGTGCTTAAAAGCATGAAAGCAAAAGAGATCAATATTACCATCATGCGAACATTTGTTGCTTTAAGAAATATGATGATGAGTAATGCTGAATTGCGATTGGAATTAGAAATGATTAAGAAAAAAATCAATAAGCATGATAAAAATATTGAACTTGTTTTTCAATACATTGATAAATTATTAGAAGTGAAAAGAGAAACCAAACCTTTAACACAAATTGGATATAAGATAACAAAAAAGTAGTTTTTTTGACCAAAGGTATCACAATTTGTGATACCTTTTCAAATGCAATGCAGTAAAGGGTTTGAAGGCTAAAAAACAGGCCAAAAATGATGTAAAAAAGTTTCTAAAAAAACGAATAATAGAAAGGAGTAATTATAAGATAAGATTTTAGAGGTATTTTGAATTTGCAATAATTTAAATGTTTAAAAGTTTTCTGCAATTTACTTCATCGTTTTGCAAAGCAATTTTTAAATCTTCTAAGTTTTTAAAATGTTTATCTGCTCTTACAAAATGTTTGAAACTAATTTTTAATTTTTCTTCATAAATGTCTTCTGAGAAATCAAAAATATTTACTTCTATAACTAAGTTTAATCCATTTACAGTTGGTCTTTTTCCTATATAAAGCATTCCCATAAATTGCCTATTATTTAAGTCAATTTCAATAGCATATATACCCTCAGCAGGAATAATTTTGTAGCTTTCTTCGATATGAATATTAGCGGTAGGAAAACCCAATGTTCTACCAATTTGATCTCCTTTTTTCACTTTTCCTTCAATTGAAAAAGTGTAACCTAAGTATTCATTGGCAATTTTTATATCTGAAATTGATAATGCAGCTCTGATTTTAGTTGAACTTACAGCAACATCATTTATATCTTGTTCAGGAATTTCTTCTACTTGAAATCCATAAGTTGGGGCATAGTGTTTTAAATGCTCAAAACTACCTTCTCTATTTTTCCCAAAATGGTGATCATATCCAATTACCAATTTTTTTGTTCCTATTTTATTTACTAATATTTGTTGTATGAATTCAATAGAAGATAATCTGGAAAATTCTTTTGTAAATGGAATAATTACTAAATGTTGAACGCCATAATTTGCTAATAATTGAATTTTTTCTTCAAGTGTATTTATCAGTTTTAGATTATTGTCTTCAGGAAACAAAACCAAACGTGGATGAGGATAAAAAGTAATAATGACACTTTCCCCATTTATTTGTTTTGCAATTTCATTTAAACGTGAAATAATTTTTTGATGACCAATATGTACGCCATCAAAGGTGCCAGTTGTTACCACAGCATTTGGGATAGCTACAAACTCTTCCAAACTTCTATAAACTTTCATTTCCTAATTCTTGTTTATCTGTTGTCCTAACAATCCATCTTTCTCTTTGTTCTCTGATTTTTTCAAGCAAAATATTTAAATCCCATGCATCTTCAATTTTAAAGTCACCACTTCTTGTTCTTCTTAATTTAGATAAATAAGCTCCGCTATTTAATGAAATACCAAAATCATTAGCGATAGACCGAATATAGGTTCCTTTACTACATACTATTCGGAAATCTACTTCTGGCAAATTGATATTAGTAATTTCAAATTCTGAAATTATTACCTTTCTTGATTTTATTTTTACTTCTTCACCTCTTCTAGCTTTGTGGTAAGCTCTTTCACCATCTATTCTTAATGCTGAGTATGCTGGCGAAACTTGATCTATTTCACCTAAAAATAATTTGCAATTTTCTTTAATTGCAATTTCATTTAAATGTTCAATTGGATACTCTTTTTCTACTTCTGTTTCAAAATCATATGATGGGGTGGAAGCTCCCAAAGTCATCGTGCCAGTATATTCTTTTTCTTGCGCCATGTATTCGTCCACTTTTTTGGTGAGCTTGCCTGTACAAATAATAAGTAGCCCTGTTGCAAGTGGGTCAAGTGTTCCAGCATGTCCAACTTTTATTTTTTTGATTCTAAGTGAATTTCGTACTTTTCCTACAACATCAAACGAGGTCCATTCAAGTGGCTTATCTATTAATAAGATTTCTCCATTCACAAAATCAAATTGGCGGTTCATTGTTTTGATTTATTATAATATAGAAAGTTCAATTCCAAAGAAATAAAGAAGGAGAATTGCAACTCCAATTATAATCCTATAATATCCAAAGACTTTAAAACCGTGGGTTGTAATAAAGTTGATAAATGATTTGATTGCAATGATAGCAACGATAAATCCAACGAGATTACCAATTGCTAATAAGAGAATTTCATTGTTAGTGATATCAATTCCGATTTTAGAAAAATCGTATGCTTTTTTACAAGTTGCAGCAAACATAGTTGGTACTGCCAAAAAAAATGAAAATTCTGCTGCTTGTTTTTTGTTTAATTTTTGTGTTAATCCTCCAATGATAGTTGCCGCTGATCTGGAAACACCCGGTATCATAGCTATACTTTGAAATATTCCAATTTTAAATGCTGAAGGATATGATATTTCTTTATCTAGATTATTTTCTGTTGATTTAAACCATTTGTCTAAAAGTAAAAAAACAATTCCTCCAACTATTAACGTGATTGCAACTACAATAACATTTTCTAGAAGGGAGTCAATATAATCGGAAAATAATGTGCCTAAAATTGCCGCGGGTATAAATCCTGCAATTAATTTTAAATAGAAATTGATACTTTGGAAAAACCTTTTCCAGTATAATACAACAACAGACAAAATGGTTCCGAATTGTATGGAAATAGTAAACAATTTTGTGAATTGTTCAGAACTAATTCCCATTATAGAAGTAGTTATAATCATATGCCCAGTTGAAGATACAGGTAAAAATTCCGTCAAACCTTCAACGATAGCGATAATGATAGCTTGGAAAATAGTCATTAATTATTCTTTTGACTTTTTTAGAATGCCGATAGTAACAATAATAAATCCAGCAATTACTACAATAGGAGCTAAGGTTATTTTTCTAAAATCTAAAATATTTTCAGTACCACTCATTAGTATAAATCCAACCAATACAGCTAATACGCCGATGATTATCATTTTATAATTTTCTTTTCCGAAAACAAAATCCGAACGTTTACTTGAAGTAGTTGATTCTGTTTTAATAGTTTCTTGTTTTTTTGTCATGGTTATTTTTTGTAAAGATCGTCAATATGTTGGTTTAAATATTTGTTAACTGCAAAATAGGTACTAAGTAATGAAATGATTACACCCATTGAAAGTATGCCTATAAAAAGTAAAATGAATTCAAAATAATTTTGAAGAATAATTAATTCAGGAATTTCTGTTCGCGCTATATATAGTGTACTCAATAAAATTGCTACTGCAATAAGTGAGCCTAAAATTCCATGTAATAAGCCAGTTATTAAAAAAGGTTTTCTAATAAAATTTCTAGTTGCACCGACTAACTGCATGCTTCTGATGATAAACCTTTGTGAATACATTGCTAATCTAATGGTGTTATTTATTAATGCAACTGCAATTAATAATAGAGTTATTCCAAATGCTAAGATTATTAAACTTATTGATCTTAAATTTTCATTCACTAAATCCACTAATGATTCCTGATAAATTACTTCTTTAACTAAATCTTTCTTTTTTAATTTATTAACTAAAGATTGAATTTGATCATTAGTTGCATATTCTGCTTTTAAATAAACATCAATTGAGGCTGTTAATGGATTATATCCTAAAAACTTTATAAAATCTTCTCCTAAATCTTTAGATAAATTTCTTGCAGCTAATTCCTTACTTATATATTGAGTTGTTTTGATGCTCTCGTTTTTTTCAATGTTTTTTTGAAGTTTGAAAACCTCAGCTTCATTTGCATTTTCATCCAAAACAATGTTCAGGACAATATTTTCTTTAACAAAATTAGATAAGTTCTTAGCGTGTAAAACAATAAGTCCTAAAAGGCCTACCATTAACAACACCAGGGATATGCTAAATATGGTTGAAATATAAAACGTCTTTACGTTTTTTTTAGGAGTATCTGAATTATTTATCGACATAAAGGAAACTTAACGTGCGAAGATAAAAAATCTTGCTTAAATGAGTGAATGTTTGAAAATCTGAAAATATGCTTCTATTTTAATAAATTCGCGACATATTTAATAATTATGGATTACCAATTTAAAAGTATAGAGAGCAAATGGAGAACTTTTTGGGCTGAAAAGCAGTCTTTTAAAGCTTCTAATGATAGTTTAATGCCGAAATACTATGTTTTAGATATGTTTCCATATCCTTCTGGAGCTGGCCTACATGTAGGTCATCCGCTAGGGTATATTGCTTCAGATATTTTTTCAAGATATAAAAGATTAAAGGGATTTAATGTTTTACATCCCATGGGTTATGATTCATTTGGCTTACCTGCTGAGCAATATGCCATTCAAACCGGACAGCATCCAGCCATTACAACTGAAAACAATATCAATAGATATAGGGAACAATTGGATAGAATAGGATTTTCTTTTGATTGGAGTAGGGAACTGAGAACAAGTGATGCTTCATATTATAAATGGACACAATGGATTTTTCAACAATTATTTAATTCATGGTATAATTTAGATTCTGATAGAGCTGAGCCTATTACTGAATTAATAAAAGAGTTTGCTAAATCAGGAAATGTAAGTATTCATGCTAATCAATCAGAAGAAATAAGTTTTACTGCTTCTGAGTGGAATAGTTTTAAAGAAAAAGAAAAGCAAAAAATATTATTGAATTATAGAATTGCTTATTTGGCAGATAGTTGGGTAAACTGGTGCCCTGCATTAGGAACTGTTCTTGCAAATGATGAAGTAAAAGACGGGCTTTCAGAGAGAGGAGGATTTCCAGTTGAACAAAAATTAATGAAACAATGGTCGTTAAGGATTTCAGCATATGCTGAGCGACTTCTTCAAGGTTTAAATACTTTAGATTGGACAGATCCAATTAAAGAAATGCAAAGAAATTGGATTGGTAAAAGTTCAGGTTCTTCTTTGAAGTTTTTTGTGAATGATTCAAACTTAGAAATCGAAGTTTTTACTACTCGACCTGATACTATTTTTGGAGTTTCATTTTTAGTGTTAGCTCCAGAAAATGAATTAGTAAGTCAGTTAACTACTAATGAATATAAAGATTCTGTAGCAAATTATATCAAAGCTTCATCTATCAAAACAGAAAGAGATAGAATGAGCGATGTGAAAACAGTGAGTGGACAATTCATTGGCTCTTATGTTAAGCATCCATTTAATGAAAGTTTAATTCCAATTTGGATAGGTGATTATGTTTTGGCTAGTTATGGTACTGGAGCTGTAATGGCTGTTCCTGCTCATGATAGCAGAGATTTTGCCTTTGCAGCTCATTTCAATTTACCAATTATAGAAGTTGTAGAAGGTGGCGATATTAGTAAAGAAGCATATGATGCCAAAGAGGGAAAATTGATAAATTCGGATTTCTTAAATGGACTTGATGTTAAAGAAGCTATTAAAAAAGCAATTGAAGCAATTGAAAAAAGCAAATTAGGTAAAGGCAAAATAAATTATCGATTACGTGATGCTATTTTTGGAAGACAAAGATATTGGGGTGAACCAATACCTGTTTATTACAATGATGGAATACCCTATTTAATTGATGAAAAAGATTTGCCTTTGACTTTACCTGATGTAGATAAATTTTTACCTACTGAGGATGGTGAACCGCCTTTAGCAAGGGCAAACAATTGGAAATATAAGGGTGAGTTTGAGTATGAAACTACTACCATGCCTGGCTGGGCTGGATCTTCTTGGTATTATTTACGGTATATGGATTCACAAAACAGCAATGCATTCGCTTCATCATCATCATTAAAATATTGGAATCAAGTTGATTTATATATTGGAGGTTCAGAACATGCCACTGGGCATTTATTATATGCGCGCTTTTTCTGTAAATTTTTAAAAGACTTAGGCTATTTGAATTTTGATGAACCTTTTCAAAAATTGATTAATCAAGGAATGATTCAAGGGCGATCAAATTTTGTTTATAGAATTAATGGAACTAATCAATACGTATCATTTGATTTAAAAGATCAGTATGAAACTACATCATTGCATGTAGATGTAAATTGTGTGGAGAATGATTTATTAAATATTTCGAAGTTTAAGAGTTCATTTCCTGAGTATGCAAATGCTGAATTTGTTTTAAGTGCAGGGAAATATTTATGTGGTTTTGAAGTTGAAAAAATGTCAAAATCAAAATACAATGTGGTAAATCCAGATGATATTGTAGAGCGATACGGTGCAGATACCTTACGCATGTATGAAATGTTTTTAGGGCCACTTGAACAAAGTAAACCATGGAATACTAATGGTATTGAAGGGGTATATAAGTTCTTAAGAAAATTTTGGAAGTTATTTCATGATGAGCAATTTAATTTTGTTTTGAATGAAAGTGAACCAAGTAAGGCTGAATTTAAATCATTGCATAAGATGATTAAAAAAGTTCAAGAGGACATTGAACGTTTTTCATTCAACACTTCGGTTAGTAGTTTTATGATTTGTGTAAATGAATTGCAAGAATTAAAATGCAATAAAAAAATCATACTTCAAGATTTAGTTATTTTGTTGTCACCTTATGCACCACATTTATGTGAAGAGTTGTGGAGTTTATTAGGAAATGAAGAAGGAAGTTTATCATATGCTAATTTCCCTGAATTTAAAGAAACATATTTAATTGAAGATGAATTTGAATATCCGATTTCTTTTAATGGAAAAACTAAAATGAATTTATCTGTATCATTGCAATTATTGCAACCAGAAGTGGAAGCAATTGTGTTAGCTAATGAAGAAGTTCAAAAATATTTGGAAGGGAAAGTGCCGAAGAAAATAATTTTTGTAAAAGGAAAAATCATTAATATGGTTATATAAAAAAGGCTCCAAATTTTGGAGCCTTTTTTTTATCTAATAATATTTTGTCTGTTAGAATCTAATTTGATAAGAATAAACAAAAGAATGGTGAAACTCCATAAAGAAGAACCTCCATAGCTAATGAAAGGTAGAGGGATTCCGATTACTGGCACTAATCCAATGGTCATTCCGATATTTACGGTTAAATGCAGAAATAAAATACTTGCAACACCATATCCATAAACTCTACTAAAAGGAGATCGCTGTCGTTCAGCAATAAACACAACCCTAAGTAAAAGGGCAAGAAATAAACCTATCAAAATAACACTACCTACGAAACCATGTTCTTCACCTACAGTACAAAAAATAAAATCGGTGCTTTGTTCAGGAACAAAATCATATTTGGTTTGTGTACCATTTAAAAATCCTTTACCCGTCCAACCTCCAGAACCAATTGCAATTTTACTTTGATTAACATTGTAGCCAGCACCTTTCAAATCAATTTCTTTTCCAACTAAATTATTTAACCTGTCGCGATGATGTTGTTTCATTACATTATTGAAAACATAATTAAATCCAACAACCATGGTAGCTGCAAGCACGGCACCTGATACGATTACGGCAATGGCTTGCCTTTTTTTTCTAAAATAAATAATTAGTAAAAAGGTGATTAATGCAATACCTAATAAGATATAAAATTTGGCGAAGAGTAGGGATAATACAAATACGATTCCAATTAACAATCCAATTACTAATATTATTCCTGATAACCCTTCTCTATATAAAACAAAAATAAAGGCAACATAAGTAATAGCAGAACCCACATCTCCCTGTAATAAAATAAGACCCATGGGTATTGCAAGCAATCCTAAACAGCTTAATTTGGTACTTAGTTTTTCTAATCGTACACCAGTACTAATGTATTTCGCAATAACAAGTGCCGTAGCAAATTTAGCGAATTCAGCGGGTTGTAATCTGAAACTACCTATTTCAAACCACGAACGGGAACCATTTACATATTTCCCAAAAAACAATACGGAGACCAACATGAGTAGCGTAGTAATATATATTCCATAAGAGAAAACGGAATAAAATTTACTTTCTATTAGAATAATCATTAGTCCGATAAAAAATGCAGTAACAATCCAAAGTAATTGTTTTCCATAATTTTTATCGAGGTCAATAATACTCGCATGATTTTCATCAAAAACTGCTGCATAAATACTTAACCATCCAATTAACACAAGAAGTGCATATAGTATGATTGTTGGTTTATCTATATTTTTCCAGAATTTATTTTGTCTCAGCTCACTCATGTTTTTTGTCCTCCTTTTTTTCTGAAACAACTGGATGAATTAAATCGGCATTTAATATTCTATCAACATAATAAGCAGGTCTTGAAACCGTATCTTTTAAATATTTTTCAACAAGTATACTCGCAATTGGTGCTGCCCAAGTAGCCCCGTAGCCAGCATTTTCAACGATTACAGCGATTGCAATTTTAGGATTTTCTCTAGGTGCAAAAGCAACAAACACAGAATGTGATTTTCCGTGAGGATTTTGTGCTGTTCCTGTTTTTCCGCACATCGTGATGTCTTTTATTTTAGCATAATATGCAGTTCCATGATCAACCACTTGTTGCATTCCATCAATAACAACAGTAAAATAGGAAGTATCAATACCAACAGAATTTTTTGTAGTGTACTCTTTTTTCTTTACAAGTTTATCTCCAATTGATTTTACTAAATGTGGATTATAGTAGTAACCTCTGTTGGCAATAATAGCCATTGTATTTGCCATTTGTAATGGGGTAACACCAAGTTCTCCTTGTCCAATAGCTAAAGAAATTATTGTTGAAGATTTCCAATGCCCAGAGCCGTAATATTTATCATAGAATGCAACAGTAGGTAATAAACCACCAAGTTCATTCGGCAAATCGATATTTAATTTCTTGCCCATTCCAAATTTCAAAATATAGTCGCGCCATACTAAAAAGTTCTTTTCAACTGAGCCATAATTTCCTTGATCAATTAGCTTTTTAAATAACCAACAATAATATGAATTACATGATTGTGCAATTGATTCGTTTAAATTTAAAGGGGAATGGTTATGTTCACATTTAACCATTCTGTTTCCAATTGAATAACCTCCATTACAAGGAAATCTCGTTTCGGGAAAAATTAATGTTTCTTGTTGACCGATTAATGCTTCCACAGCTTTAAAAATAGAGCCTGGTGGGTATTGAGCCATAATGGGTCTAATGAAAAGTGGCTTCTCACTATCTTTTAATAATTTGATATAATTATTTCCACGTTCACGACCCACTAATAAATTGGGATCATAAGTTGGGCTGCTAACAAAACAAAGTATTTCTCCTGTGGAAGGTTCTATAGCCACAACACTTCCTTTTTTATTTTGCATTAATTGTTCGGCCAATTTTTGGATCCTAAGATCAAGAGAGGAGATTAATTTTTCACCAGCAATTGCAACCGTATCATAAGCTCCATTTTCATAACTTCCTTGTTCTCTATTGAGCACATCAACCATTATAATTTTTGTACCTCTTTGTCCTCTTAAAATATTTTCATAAGACCGTTCAATACCTGAGATACCTATATAGTCACCAATTTGATAATAGTTGTTTGTTTTTTTAATTCTATTTTCATCAACCTCACCGATATAACCTAAGACATGTGCCGCTACTGAATCAGGATATTTTCTTACAGTTCTGTTTTGAACAAAAAAACCTTGATATTCAAATAATCTTTCTTGGAAGCCCGCATAAACTCTGGCAGAAAGTTGTTTTTCAAAAATAGAGGCTTTGTAAGGGGAATAGTTTCTAGCTTTTTTCATTTTCTCTAGAAACTGACTTTTGCTTAGGCCTAATAATTTGCAAAATTCTAGCGTATCAATAAATCCAGTTTGTTTAGGTACAACCATTAAGTCATAAACTGGTTCATTTTGTACAATTATTTTTCCATTGCGATCATAAATAATTCCTCTAGCTGGATAGACTGTTAATTTTCTTAATACATTATTATTGGCAGATAAAAAATAACTATCATCTATTACTTGTATATAAAATAAACGAGTTAATAGAATAATGCAAGTAAAAATTATTATGCCTTGAATGACGAACTTTCGTTCGAAGAAAATATTCATTTATCGTTTTTTTGGACTGCTAAATAAGTATTGTGAAAGGATGATTAAAATTAATGTAAATAGTGAACTAAAAACAGTTCTTGAAAGAGTAATTAAAAATTCAGAAAATCTAAAAACTTCAATATTGAATAGTAAAAGGTGGTGAATAAAAACCATTATACTTGCATATGAAATGAACCAAATAAACCCCAAGCTTTTTAAATTTGGTACGGTTTGATGTTCATATCCACCTCGTGGTGTAATTAACAAAAGAATCAATGGGCGAAGAAAGGCAATGAATGTGCTAGCTGCAGCATGTAAGCCTCCTGTATTAGAAAATGTATCTATACTTAAACCCATCAAAAATGAAATGCCTAATAATAAATATAGAGGAGTTTCTAAGGGTAATAGAATAATAAATAGCACATACAAATATGGATTAACCATATTATATAAACCAACATTATTTAATACCAAAGCCTGAATTAATATTAAGAAAATAAATCGGAGTGTGTTAGTTGTAAATAAACTAATCATTTTTTTGGCCCTCCTCTAATTTAATTTTTTCATCTGCTAAAATATCAGAGATGATATAAACATATCTTAACGTTGAAAAATTAGTTGACAACTTTACTTCTACTTCAAAAAAGTTATCGCCACTTTTTTGACTTACGGTTTTGACTTTACCGATCATCACTTTTTCTGGAAAAATAGATGAGTAACCTGTTGTACTTACCGAATCTCCAATTTTGACTTTAACATGAGTAGGAATATCTTTTAATGAACCAATGGTTGGATCAATTCCATCCCATACTAATGAACCAAAATCTTTTGTTGAATTTAATTGTGCACTAATTCTGGAATCTTTATGAAGAAAAGAGATAACCGTACAGAAATGATTGGAGACATCTTTGACAATTCCTACAATACCATCACCACAAATTACACCCATATTTTTTTTAATTCCATGAATACTTCCTCTATTTAAAGTGATGTAATTATTTCTTTTAAGAATAGTATTGTTAATGACTTTTGCTTGAATATAGTTGTATTGTTGAAATGATATACTAGAGTCTGAAAATTTTCCTTTATTTGTTCTATTTGTATATCGGTCAGCTATCAATTGATTTTTTAATCTGGCATTTTCTTGAGCTAAGCTATCATTAACAATACTTAAATTGATAAATGATTCAACGTTAGAAGTAAAATCAAAAAGCTGTCCACTTATTTTATTTGATGAATTAAAATAGCTTGCACTTTGATAACTATTATTATTAAAAATCATTGTGAATGCGATGATTTCTAAAATAAGGAATAAGAAAAAGGAATAATATCTTAAAAAGAAAATCCAAAGATTACGCATTCGTTTTTTTAATTAAATTTTTTGTCAAAAAAATAATTAAGTCATTAAGAACTTAAAGTTGCCAATATTTTTAAGGGCAATGCCAGTACCACGAACCACTGCGCGTAAAGGATCTTCAGCGATATGAACAGGTAATTTTGTTTTGGCAGATATTCTTTTATCTAAACCTCTTAATAACGCACCACCTCCAGTTAAATAAATTCCTGTTTGGTAAATATCAGCTGATAATTCAGGTGGAGTTATTTCAAGTGCTTTTAAAATTGCTTCTTCAATTTTAGAAATTGATTTATCTAAGCAATGTGCAATTTCTGAGTAAGAAACTTTTATTTGTTTAGGTACGCCAGTCATTAAGTCACGACCTTGAACTGCGAATTCAGCAGGAGGGTCTGTAATTTCAGGTAATGCTGCACCCACTTCAATTTTAATTTTTTCAGCTGTGCGGTCTCCAATTAAAATGTTGTGTTGTCGGCGCATATAATTTACAATATCACTATCAAAATTATCACCTGCAACACGAATTGATTGATCACATACGATACCTGATAAAGCAATGACAGCAATTTCTGTTGTACCACCTCCAATGTCTATAATCATATTTCCCATCGGTTCTTCCACATCGATTCCTATTCCAATTGCAGCGGCCATAGGTTCATGAATCATATAAACTTCTTTAGCACCAGCAATTTCTGCTGAATCTCGAACAGCACGTTTTTCAACTTCTGTAATACCAGATGGTATACAGATAACCATTTTTAAGGAAGGCAAAAACCAACCTTTACCAGTATTGATCATTTTGATCATACCTCTGATCATGTGTTCAGCAGCATCGAAATCTGCAATAACTCCATCTTTCAGTGGTCTAATAGTTTTGATACCATCATGGGCTTTACCATCCATTTGCATGGCTTGTTTACCAACGGCGATAACTTTATTTGTTTTACGATCAATAGCAACAATAGATGGCTCATCTACGACTACTTTGTCATTATGAATAATTAAGGTATTTGCAGTTCCTAGGTCAATTGCAATCTCTTGGGTGAAAAAATTAAATAATCCCATTGTTTGAATCAGTATAAACAGTTTTTATAACTGTGTAATTTACGTAAATAAAAAAATAATCAACTAACTTTTAAGTATTTGATACAAATATAGTTTAATGTTTGAAATGTCTAACACCAGTCATCACCATTGCTACTTGATTTGTATTGCAAAAATCAATAGATAATTGGTCCTTGATGGAACCTCCAGGTTGAATTACGGCAGTAATGCCAGCTAAATGAGCAATTTCTACACAATCTGGAAAAGGGAAGAAGGCGTCTGATGCCATTACTGCTCCTTTTAAATCGAATCCAAAAGTTTTTGCTTTTAAGATTGCTTGATTTAATGCATCAACTCTAGAAGTTTGGCCAACTCCACTTGCGAGCAATTGATTATTTTTTACCAGTATGATGGTATTTGATTTTGTGTGTTTAACTAGTTTATTGGCAAAAGCTAAATCCAAGAATTCAGATTCAGAAGGGATTTGATCAGTAACTGGTTTCATTTCTGAAACACCTTCCATTGTTAAGTCTTTATCTTGTTCAATCACTCCATTTAGAAGTGTTTTGAATTGTTTTTTTGGAAGTTCAACCTTTTTTTGAACTAATAAAATTCTATTTTTCTTTTCTGATAATAATTCTAAAGCATCAGCATCAAAACCAGGTGCAATCAATACTTCAAAGAAAAGACTATGAATTTCTGTTGCAGTTGCTTTATCTATTTCTCTATTACAAATTAAGACACCTCCAAAAGCAGAAACTGGGTCACAAGCCAAAGCATCTTTCCAGGCATCTTTTATATTATTTCTAGATGCAACACCACAAGCATTGGTATGTTTAAGAATAGCGAATGTGGGCTCATTAAATTCTTTGATTAGTTCAACTGCTGCATCAACATCAACTAAATTATTATAAGATAATTCTTTACCATTTAACTTATCAAACATGGCATTTAAATCGCCATAAAACTTGCCTTCTTGATGAGGATTTTCGCCATACCTTAATGTTGATGAGGTTTGTAGGCTTTGTTTGAAAACTGTTAATGGATTTGATTGATTGAAATAATTAAAAATTGCGGTATCATAATGAGAACTTGTATTAAAAGCCCTCTTAGCAAATTCAATTCGTTGTTCAAGAGTTGATCCTCCTTCATTTTCTCTTAAAACTTCTTCTAAAAAGGAATAATCATTTTTAGAAGAAACAATAATCACATCTTGGTGATTTTTAGCGGCAGCTCTTATCAATGAAATTCCACCGATGTCAATTTTTTCAATAATATCTTCTGTTGAAGCACCAGAAGCCAAGGTTTCTTCAAATGGGTAAAGGTCAACTATAACTAGATCAATTTCTGGTATTTCAAATTCTTTTATTTGATTTTGATCAGAAGGATTGTTTCTTCTGGTTAATATACCACCAAACACTTTTGGATGAAGTGTTTTAACACGACCTCCTAAAATGGAAGGATAAGATGTTAAATCTTCAACTGCAATAACTGGTACATTTAAGTTGCGGATAAACGATTCAGTTCCACCTGTTGAATATATGGAAACTCCATTTTTATGAAGTAATTGAATTATAGGTTCTAACTTATCTTTATAGTATACGGAAATCAGGGCGCTTTTGACCTTTTTTATGCTGTTCATGAAGGATTATTTGGAGGCGCAAGTTTAACAAAAATAAGCAACAATAAGGTTGATCTTATTCAAATAAATTAAAAGAAATTAATAAGGTTTGCTTATCTAATAACAAGGGCTGATTTATCACTTTTTTTTAATAAATCCTCAATAACTCGAGGGTAATGCACATGTTCTAATTGGTGCACTTTATAAGCTAGTTTTTCAACGGTTTCATTTTTTTCAATTGTGCATTTAGATTGGTAAATTATTTCACCTTCATCAAATGCTTCATTTACATAATGAATGCTGATTCCAGTTTCAGATTCACCAGCATCAATAACAGCTTCATGAACTTTATCCCCAAACATGCCTTTGCCACCAAATTTAGGTAATAACGCAGGATGAATATTAATAATTTTCTTGGGATATTTTTTTAAAATATTTTCAGGAATGAGCCATAGAAAACCTGCTAAAACTATTAAATCAATTTGTAGATTTTCTAATAATTGAGGTATTGAATTAGTTGAATAAAATTCCTCTCGAGAGAACACATGAGTTGGAATTTCAAAATTGTCAGCTCTTTGTAAAACGTATGAGTCAGCTCTATTTGAAAGCACTATAGCTACTTCCATTTCTTTATTGCGTTTAAAATGCTCCATGATGCGTTGAGCATTGGATCCTGAACCAGAAGCAAAAATGGCAATACGTTTCAATTTTGTTTTATTAGAATTTCAAAAGTAGTAAATATTTTGTTCTAAAATATTTAAAATCTTCATTCAAAAAAAAAGCGACCATTGGTCGCTTTTTTTTAAAGATTTCCTCTGAGATCTTGTTCTCTTTCAATAGACTCAAACAAGGCTTTGAAATTTCCTTTACCAAAAGATGTAGCACCTTTTCTTTGGATGATTTCATAGAAAACTGTGGGTCTGTCTTCCACAGGTTTTGTAAATATTTGTAATAAATAACCCTCTGGGTCTCTATCTACTAAAATATTTAATTTTCTTAGTGAATCTACTTCTTCATCAATTTTGCCGACTCTATCTAATAAATCTTCATAATACGAATCAGGCACTACTAAAAATTCAACACCTCTGTTTCTCATTTCAGCAACCGTTTCTAGTATATTATCTGTAGCAACTGCAATATGTTGCACGCCTTGTCCCTTGTAGAATTCAATGTATTCCTCAATTTGAGATTTCTTTTTTCCTTCAGCCGGTTCGTTGATAGGGAATTTAATATAGCCATTTCCATTGGAAACAACTTTTGACATTAAGGAAGAATATTCAGTTGAAATATCTTTATCATCGAATGTTAATAATAATTTGAAGCCCATTACTTCTTCATAAAACTTCACCCATGTATTCATCTCTCCCCAGCCAACATTTCCTACACAATGATCTACGAATTTCAAACCAATGGGTTTAGCAATTGGATCTTTAGGTGTAGCTTTAAATCCAGGTAAAAAAACACCTTTGTAATTTTTTCTTTCAATAAATGTGTGAATGGTATCACCATAAGTTTTGATACTTGCGCTTTTTATTTCACCATGTTCATCACTTTGAACACTTGGTTTAGCAACAGCAATTGCACCACGTTTGGTGGTTTCATTGAATGATTTTTCAGCATCATCTACCCATAAAGCCAAAACTTTAACACCATCTCCATGTAAATTTACATGTTTAGAAATTTCACTTTCTGGATCAAATGAAGTGGTAAACACCAACCTAATTTTATCTTGTTTCAGAACATAAGAAGCTTTTCCTCTAATACCAGTTTCTGGGCCAGCATAAGCAATTAATTCATACCCAAAAGCAGAGCGATAATAGTAAGCTGCTTGTTTGGCATTTCCTACGTAAAATTCTATATAATCAGTACCTAAAAGAGGTAAGAAATCCTGAGAAGGATCATTGTCTTTGTGTAATTCTGCGAGTTTATTCGCTTTATCTATAACTTCCATGATTTGTATTTTTTACATTGAATAATTTAAAAATTAAGAAACGTCTTCTTGCCAGCTTTTATAATAGTTTTCATCTTCAATGGCAATAGCATCTTCAGTAATCATAAGAGGTTTGAAGGGGTCAACCATTACTGCTAATTCTTCAGTTGCATCCTTACCAATACTTTTTTCAACAGTTCCTGGATGTGGTCCATGAGGAATGCCCCCTGGATGTAAGGTAATTTGCCCTTTTTCAACGCTTTTTCTACTCATGAAATCTCCATCAACATAATATAATACTTCATCAGAATCTACATTACTATGGTTATATGGAGCAGGAATAGCTTGAGGGTGGTAATCATATTTTCTCGGAACAAAAGAACACACAACAAAATTATGCGCTTCAAATGTTTGATGTACTGGAGGTGGTTGATGCACTCTACCTGTTATTGGCTCAAAATTGTGAATAGAAAATCCATATGGAAAATGGTAACCATCCCAACCTATAAAATCGAATGGATGAGTGCCATAAGTATATGGATAAATGAGACCTTGCTTTTTAATCAACACCTTGAAGTCACCTTCAGCATCAATAGTTTCAATGTTTTGAGGTAATTTTAAATCTCTTTCACAAAAAGGGGAGTGCTCTAATAATTGACCTACTTCATTTCTGTATCTTTTTGGGGTACGAATTGGTGAAAATGATTCAACTATAAATAATCTATTGTTTTCATCATCGAAATGTAATTGGTAAATGGTGCCCCTTGGAATGATGAGGTAATCACCATATTCAAATCTAATTTGACCGAATCCTGTTTTTAATATTCCAGAACCGACATGAATAAAAATCATTTCATCAGCTTGAGAATTTTTATAAAAGTAATCGGTCATTGATTTTTTGGGTGCAGCCAATGAAATGTGTAAATCACTGTTTACTAAGACTGGTTTACGAGATTTCAAATAATCATCTTCCGGTTTAATTTTAAACCCTTTGAGACTTAAGTGCTTCAGGTGTTTTTCTCTTGCAATTTTCGGCTCAACAGAATATGGTTCTGCCAGTTCTTTCACAATAGTGGGAGGGTGACAATGGTAAACCAAAGAGTAAACATTTGAAAATCCTTCAGTCGAAACTAGTTCTTCTGCATATAATTTGCCATCGGGTTTACGGAATACAGTATGCCTTTTGGCGGGTATTTGTCCTAAATGATGATATATAGGCATATAATTTATCTTAAAGTGGAATTGAATTTATAAAAATAAGGGGAATTATTACTAGAATAAAGTAATTCTTGAATATTGTGCGAAAATAATTTTAGCGAGTAGGGCCTTTCTAAAATTATTTTCAACGGGATGAGGGATTGTAAGTTTCTTTTGAAAAGTAATTTTCATGTGTACGAAGGTAGTAAATCTCAATAAAATTTAAAATATTGAATGAAATTGACTGAACTAATGCTTTTTTTATAGATTTGAGTCGATTAGGCGAAAGCATTTCAAAGTAAATATAGCAGCCAATTATTAGCATAAACAAAAACTATTTTTAATATATGAAACTAGTATCTTATAAAACAGAAGAGTTAGAACATTTAGGGATTTTTGTCAATGGACATATTTACAATCTTCATTTATGTGATAAATTAATTCCAAATTCAATGAGTGAATTTTTGAGTGGAGGAGAGGAATTAATGGATAGAGCAAAAAAAATTAATAAAGAAATATCTGATGGTTCTTTAAAAGCTAGAGAAGAAGTTTTTTATGAGTTAATTGCTCCTGTGCCTCATCCGAGTTCATGTAGAGATGGATATGCATTCAGACAGCATGTTGCTTCAGCAAGAAGAAATAGAGGCGTTGATATGATTGCAGAATTTGATCAGTATCCAATATTTTATTTTACAAACCATAATGCAATCCAAGGTCCAGGTGAAATTGAATGCATGGTTGATCATTTTGAAAAACTAGATTTCGAATTAGAGGTTGCAATTGTAATTGGGAAAAAGGGAAGAAATATTAAAGCAAAAGATGCAGATGAATACATAGCTGGCTTTATGATAATGAATGATATGAGTGCACGAACTTTGCAAATGGAGGAGATGTTATTGAATTTAGGTCCTGCAAAAGGGAAAGATTTTTCAACTGTAATTGGTCCATGGTTGGTGACACCAGATGAATTGAAGAGTTTTAAAGTGCCAGCAAAGCAAGGTCATACAGGAGCAAGTTATAATTTGGAAATGAAATGTTGGGTGAATGGACAAGAAGTATCTAGAGGTAATGTAAGTGATATGGATTGGACATTTGCAGAAATAATTGAACGATGTGCATACGGTGTTGATATATTACCAGGCGATGTAATTGGAAGTGGAACAGTGGGGACTGGTTGTTTCTTGGAATTAAATGGAACTGGATTATTAAATGATAAAAATTTTAAACCACAATGGTTGCAGGATGGAGATGTGGTAGAAATGGAAATAACTGGATTAGGAATTTTAAGTAATACTATTAGAAAATCAACTAATGATTTTTCGATTTTAAAATTAAAAAAATAAGATTTGATGAAATCATTATTGTTTAGTGAATTAAGTCCAACTCAAATTCAAATGTATTTACAATTCGCTGTGGCACCTAGACCCATTGCTTTTGTGAGCACAATTGATTCTTTAGGAAATATTAATTTGAGTCCATTTAGTTTCTTCAATTTATTTAGTTCTAATCCTCCTATTTTAATTTTTTCACCAGCGAGGAGAGTACGTGATAATAGCACTAAACACACATTACAAAACGTATTGGAAGTAAAAGAGTGTGTCATAAATATTGTGAACTATAATATGGTTCAACAAACTTCTTTGTCAAGTACAGAATACCCTAAAGGAGTAAATGAATTTAAGAAAGCTGGTTTCACGGAATTAGCATCTGATTTGGTTAGACCACCTCGAGTTAAAGAATCTCCGATACAATTTGAATGTAAAATAAATCAAGTAATTTCATTAGCTGAAACACCAGGTGCAGGAAATTTAGTTATTGCAGAAGTATTAAAAATGCATATTGCTGAATCGGTCTTAGATGAAGAGGGTAAAATTGATCAAATAAAAATGGATCATGTTGCAAGGCTCGGTGGAGATTGGTACTCTAGAGTAATTCCAGAAAGTTTATTTAAAGTTGCGAAACCTTTAACTACAATGGGAATTGGTGTTGATAAGTTGCCATTATCAATAATTAATTCAAAAATATTAACTGGAAATAATTTGGGACAATTAGGTAATATAGAACATATTCCTGAAATAAGTGATGAAGAAAAAAGTAGTTTACAATTAAAATACAATTTTGTTTTAGAGAATGATTTGCATGCTTATGTTAAAAAGATTTTAGATGATGGTGATGTTATAGCAGCATGGAAATTATTGTTAACATTTAGTTAAAAACGGTTTTATGCTCTTCTTAAATATTAATAGATTTATTGCAAAATATTTTAACATTTGTTGATTCAAGGCTGAAGTATTGTTTTTAAAATAACATTTCGTATAATTGCTTCACACTCTACACCAAAAATATATGTCAAACACATTGCCTAAGCAAGGAAATGTAAAGATTTTAATCACAGATGATCATGCAATAGTGCGTGTTGGGTCATCAATGATCATTAAAAACTTCTTAGCAAATGTTACTATTCACCATGCAGAGAGTTTCAATGAAATGATGCAAAAGTTGGATATAGAAAAGTATGATTTGTTGATTTTAGACATTAATATGCCTGGTGGAAATAATTTTCAAATGATTGAAAATGTACGTCAAAAGCAATCAGACATCAAAATTTTGATGTTTTCAGCTTATGATGAACAATTGTATGCAACACGTTATTTAAAGGCTGGTGTAAATGGCTATTTACATAAAAATTCTTCTGAGATTGAATTTCAAACAGCTGTTAATACGATATTGAATAATCGTCAGTATATGAGTCCGATGATAAAGGAACATTTGGTAAATAATGTAATTAATAAAGTTAAGTCAAGTGAGAATCCTTTAGGTGATTTATCTAACCGAGAAATTGAAGTGGCTCGTTTTTTAATTCAAGGATTAGGACTTTTAGAAATTACTAAAGAACTTAATTTATCCATGTCAACTGTTAGTACCTATAAGAATAGAATTTTTGAAAAATTAGCTGTATCAAATATTGCAGAATTAATTGAAAAATTCAGATTGTACGATTCTTCTATTCAATAATATTTCCTAAAAATATTTCCCATTTATTTTCTTGCATTTCATTTGTTGAGTAGGAAATTTTTATTTCGAGAATTTCAATTAAATTTTCAACAATTTGTTCTGATATTTTTTTAAAATATTGTAAATTATTTTCATTTTTAAATTCGGTTGAAAATACCGAATCCATTGAGTTCTGTAGAGTATTATTATTAATTGTGATAGTTAATTTTCGTTCAAAATTTAAATATTCAAATTCTATTTTTGAAGGGTTTGAAATATCTAATTTATAATCAAATAAGTGGTAGATGAAAATATCAAATAGCATTTTATTGCAGAATAAATTAACAGATTGATTGAATGATTTATATTCAACATTTGTTGCATTAATTTGATGATCTTTTAATAGAGAAATATTGTCATTAAGACTGTTAAATAATTCAAATTTTTCTTTGCTTTTGAAATGATCTTTTAATAATAATTTAGAATAAGAAATTATATTAGAAGTAAAATTAAATAGTTGCTCTGAAGTCAGGCTTATCAAATTTAAATTATCTTGAAAATCTTCAGATTTATGATTGGGGTTTTCTAATGATAATGATTTACTAGTAATCATTAAATATTTTAAGGGTGATTTTAGATCATGTGAAATAATAGAAATTATTTTTTGGTAGAATTGAGAAATAACAGCAGTTGAATTATTCTTATTGTTTAGAGATTTTAACAAATTGTTTTTTTCAATTTCCAAGGCCATTAATTCTTTGGTTTTCGAATCAGCATTTTGCTTTAATTGTTGATTTTGTTGCCTTAATCTGATTAAAACCAAAATGAAAAGAAAAAGAATGAGAAAAGCGATAATGTAAATCTCTTGTAATTCCATGTAAACTATTGTTATTAAAACTAATATGCAAATTAACAATCTTAATTCTAAACTATTACAAAATTTAATTTGTATTTACTTATTTTCAAATTTGTAGTATAAATACTACAAGTAGTTAGTACTAGTACTACAATAAAAATAGGTTTTTTAGTTCACTTTTGTTCATTAGGAAAATACTGTTAAATATAGTTGAAATCAATTATTTAAGCATTTTTCTGATTAAAATAAGTATGCAAAGAATTTTACGAATCCTTTTTCTTTTCAAATTGTTTTTGCTTTTAGCATTTGGGAATACCTATGCGGAGGGAAGTAAGGATTTGTATCCAAGTGGAGTTTTAGGTTTTAGAGCATATTTAGGAAGTCATGTAAATACATCAGTATACAACCCTTTTCCAACAAAGGGAACAATGTATGTTTATGTAAAATCAGGTGAAACAATTTATGTTGGATCAAGTGCACAAGGCATTGGAACATCAACAAGAAAAGGAAGAATTGATTTAACTGCACCTAATGGAAATTTTTATAGTTCTGGAACATCTACAAGTACAGGTAGAATTTCAAATAGAACAGAAGAATTAAATGGGCCAGATTATTCTGGTTATACAGCTGGATATACAGCATTCACAAGAACAGTAACAGCAGGACAGGAAGGTATATGGCAAATAGATTTTATTTCACCTGATTCATCGCAGTTAGCAAATCCTAATGCAAAGAATGCAAATGATAGTTGGACAGCTACTAATACATCTGACCAGCCAACAGACAATAATTTAATTGCAGCTTTTGATGTTTCGGTTAGAAATTCAGCAAATACAAATTTTGTTAGCGGAAGATTATTTACAACAATGTTTCACAGTGTACAGGCTTCAAATTATTCTTCTGGGTTTTATGGTAAGTTTTATGTTTTAACAAATGATGGATTTTATTACAAAGTAGAAAATAACGGAAGTCAAGGTTTAAACTCTGCTTTTTTTGTAAATAATAAAGGTTTCAAAACAAGTTCTGGAGAAGCATCTTATTTAAGTTACAATAGTACAACTGATATCCCTGTACAAGATCCAAGGTCAGCGGATGGGATAAATAATATTACTCAGAAATTATTTTTCAATCCACCATCAAGTGACTTGCCGCAGAATTCTGTTTCCATCATTGGTAATACTTGGTTGAAAACATCACCAGTAACACCAACTGTTTCCAATTATACATTTACTGGAGTTGAAGGAACTCCAAATGCTGCAGGAAGTAATCCAGCAGGTGGTTACATAGGTTTTATTTCCAATCAAACTTGTAATTACAACATTGATATTGATGCAAATAATAATGGAATTTATACAGACGCAGTTGATAGAAGATTAACAGGAACCGCTTATTACGGACAGAATTCTGTTTACTTTGATGGCAATGATGGTTTAGGTGTAAAAATTGGATCAGGTACTACTGTCATAAAAGTTAAAGTTGTTTTATTGGGAGCGGAAGTACATTTTCCATATTTAGATTTAGAAGATAATAGAAATGGAATAATTATTTCTAGAACAAATTCATCTGGTACAATCATTTCAAATCAAGATACCGTTTATTGGAATGATGCAAGTATTACACCAGTTTCTGGTGGCCCATCTAGTCCTATAAAAGCAAACATCAATGGATTAAGAAGTACAAGTAATGGTCATAAATTTGGAGATGGAACGGATATAGGATTTGGTAATGAAAAATCTATTGATACTTGGACATATATTCCTAGTACAGCCGTAGTTTCTTCGGTAAGTATAGGAATTAGAGAATCAGATTTAGAAGTTTTTAGTATTGCTTCAAGTTCTTCGACAGTTTGTCCTTCAGGGGCTATAAGTTATACGGTAGTTGTAAAAAATAATGGTCCAGATAATGTAACGGGAGCAAAGTTTAGATTAGCATACCCAACTGATTTAACTAATGCTTCCATTACAAGTTCTGTGACATCGGGAACAGCAACCGTCACTTCAACAGATTTAACAGTTGCTCAACAAGCTAATGCTGTATTGAATATGAACAATGCTGCACAAGTAACATTTACAATTTCAGGTACGATTGCAACTAACCCTACAGGAAGTAGTATGTCAGTAGTTGCAAGTATGATGAGACCAGCGGATGTTACTGACCCAGATGCAACAAATCCAAATCCTGCGGTACCAACAGATCCACAAGATGAATGTGATGCAGAAGAAGTTGGTTGTAATAATATTTTAACAAATACAATTACTATTGGAGCAAACAATGTGATTACTGCACCAGCTTCATTTTGCGGGAATTCAGGAAATCCAGGGTCATTCAATTGTACATCTGTTTCTGGAGCTACTTATTCATGGGAATGGTCTTCAGATGGTGTAAGTAATTGGAATGTTATTTCAAGTTCAAATGTGAGAAATTATAATCCTTCCAGTTTTACTGGTACAAGATATTTTAGAAGGAAAGTAACTATTTCAGGATGTAGTTCACCTGTGTATAGTAATGTAGCAGTAATCTATATGAGTAGTTCACCTACCATTGCAACACAGCCAAATTACTCTGGGACTACAAATTCATGTGGATCTTTTGATCCGCCTGAAATTAATGGTCCTATCATGTCAGGAGGTACTGGAACTTATACTTATCAATGGCAGCTTTCAACTGATAATGGAGAAAATTATAGTAATATTTCAGGAGCAACCTCTCAAAATTATGATCCACCATTTTCAACAACAGGTACTCAAATGTATCGTTGTCAAGTTGTATCTGGTGTTTGTGCTGCTGTTACAACCAATGTAATTACTATTACAGTTTCATCATCTATTTCAAATGTAATTGATGAGCCAGCTATAATTTATTTTTGTGAATCAGGAAATCCTGGTGTAATAACTAATGTTTCTAATTCTGGATCTCCAAGTTATCAATGGCAAGTCTCAACTGATAATATTAATTTTACAAATGCAACAAGTCCTTCTACTTCTTCAAGCTATGATCCAGCAAATATAACTGTTCCTGGAACATACTATTATAGAAGAAGAAATACTTCAAATGGATGTGTGGTTTATAGTAACGTTATTACAATTACAATTTTCCCTTCTATTGTAAATAATATTACCGCTCCAAGTACTTTGAATTATTGTGGTTCAGGTGATCCTGATGCAATGACTGGTGCACCAACTGGTGGTAGTGAGGTTTATTTTATAAACTGGCAATCATCTACAACAAGTGCCACTACTGGATTTACTGATATCAGTGGGGGGAACATGGTGGATTATAATCCAGGATTGTTGACTCAAACAACTTATTTTAGAAGGATAGTAAATACATCTTATAATTGTACTCAATCAACAAGTAATGTAGTAACATTTTTAGTTACTCCAAGAGCAGTTGCTTCGGATATAACAGCTTCTTCTATAACAATTTGTTCAAATACAAGCACAACTTTAGTTGCAAGTTCAACTGGAATTTCAAGTCCAGTTTATAAATGGTATAGTGATGCTGCTTTAACAAGTTTATTATTCACAGGTGCAAATTATACTACTCCAAGTTTAACTGCCACTACTACTTATTATGTAACTGTTGCAGGCACTGAAAAATGTGAGAACTTAACGAACACTGGAAAAGCAGTAACAGTAACTATTAAACCAAGAGCAGTTGCAGCTGATATTACAACTGCTGGAACTACCATATGTGCAAATACTACAACGTCATTAACTGCAAGTTCAACAGGAATTACAAGTCCAGTTTACAAATGGTATAGTGATGCAGCACTTACAAATTTATTATCAACAGGTGCAAATTATACAACTGCAAGTTTAACTTCTACTACTACCTATTATGTAACAGTTTCTGGAACTGAGAAATGTGAGAACTTAACAAACACAGGCAAAGCGGTAACAGTAACGATAAAACCAAGAGCAACGGCATCAGATATCACAGCAGCAGGTGCAACAATTTGTGCAAACACTACAGCAAGTTTATCTGCAAGTTCAACAGGAATAACATCTGCAGTTTACAAATGGTATAGTGATGCATCATTAACAAATTTATTATCGACAGGAGCAAATTATACGACTGCAAGTTTAACTGCAAATACAACATATTATGTAACGGTTTCAGGAACTGAAAAATGTGAGAACTTAACAAACACAGGAAAAGCGGTAACTGTAACAGTTCAACCGGTTGTAGCAGCTAATACATTAACAGCACCAGGCACAACTACATTTTGTGCAAGTGGAGATCCTACAAATATTGTTGGATCAACACCAACTGGCGGAAGTGGAGTTTATACTTATCAATGGCAATCATCAACAACAAGTGGAACAACTGGATTTACAGATATCTCAGGAGCAACAGCTATATCATATGATCCATCAACAATATCTGCAACAACTTGGTTCAGAAGAAATGTAACATCAGGTGCATGTTTAACAATTAATAGTTCAACTGCAGTTCAAATTGTTGTTACACCAAGAGCAACAGCCTCAGATATCACAGCATCAGGAGCAACAATCTGCGCAAACACAACAACTAGTTTATCTGCATCATCAACAGGAATAACTAATCCAGTTTATAAATGGTATAGTAATGCAAGCTTAACTACACTACTATCGACTGGTGCAAATTACACTACTGCAAGTTTAACTGCTACTACTACTTATTATGTAACAGTTTCTGGAACTGAGAAATGTGAGAACTTAACCAACACAGGAAAAGCGGTAACAGTAACAGTTCAACCTATTGTTGCAGCAAATACATTAACAGCACCAGGCACTACTACATTTTGTGCAAGTGGTAACCCATCAAACATTGTTGGATCAACACCAACAGGTGGAAGTGGAGTTTATGCATATCAATGGCAATCATCAACAACTAGTGGAACAACTGGATTTACAGATATCTCAGGAGCAACATCTATATCATATGATCCATCAACAATATCTGCAACAACTTGGTTTAGAAGAAATGTAACATCGGGTGCATGTTTAACAATTAATAGTTCAACAGCAATACAAATAGTAATTACGCCAGCTGCAACAGCATCGGATATCACAGCTGCAGGAGCAACCATTTGTGCAAACACCACAACAAGTTTATCTGCATCATCAACAGGAATTACAAGTCCAGTTTACAAATGGTATAGTGATGCAGCATTAACAAATTTATTATCAACAGGAGCAAATTATACTACAGCAAGTTTAACTGCTACTACTACTTTTTATGTAACCGTATCAGGCACTGAAAAATGTGAGAACTTAACGAATACTGGAAAAGCGGTAACGGTAACTGTTCAACCTGTTGTTGCTGCAAATACATTAACAGCACCAATTATTTCTACATTTTGTTCTAGTGGAAATCCATTAAACATTGTTGGATCAACACCTACAGGTGGAAGTGGAGTTTATACCTATCAATGGCAATCATCAACAACAAGTGGAACAACTGGATTTACAGATATCTCAGGAGCTACAGGTATATCATATGATCCATCAACAATTTCTGCAACAACTTGGTTTAGAAGAAATGTAACATCGGGTGCATGTTTAACAATTAATAGTTCAACAGCAATACAAATAGTAATTACGCCAGCTGCAACAGCCTCGGATATCACAACAGCAGGAACAACAATTTGTGCAAACACCACAACAAGTTTATCTGCAAGTTCATCAGGAATTACAAGTCCTGTTTACAAATGGTATAGTGATGCTGCACTTACAACATTATTATCGACAGGAGCAAATTATACTACAGCAAGTTTAACTGCAACTACTACCTATTATGTAACTGTATCAGGAACTGAGAAATGTGAGAACTTAACGAACACTGGAAAAGCAGTAACGGTAACAGTTACACCAAGAGCAACAGCATCAGATATCACAGCAGCAGGTGCAACCATTTGTGCAAATACTACAACAAGTTTAACTGCAAGTTCAACTGGAATAACATCAGCAGTTTACAAATGGTATAGTGATGCAGCACTTACAACATTATTATCAACTGGAGCAAATTATACAACTGCAAGTTTAACTGCAACTACTACCTATTATGTAACAGTATCAGGAACTGAAAAATGTGAGAACTTAACGAACGCAGGAAAAGCAGTAACGGTAACAGTTACACCAAGAGCAACAGCATCAGATATTACAGCAGCAGGTGCAACAATTTGTGCAAACACGACAACAAGTTTAACTGCAAGTTCAACAGGAATTACATCAGCAGTTTACAAATGGTATAGTGATGCTGCACTTACAACATTATTATCGACAGGAGCAAATTATACTACAGCAAGTTTAACTGCTACTACTACTTTTTATGTAACCGTATCAGGCACAGAAAAATGTGAGAACTTAACGAACACTGGAAAGGCAATAACAGTAACAGTAACACCAAGAGCAACGGCATCAGATATCACAGCAGCAGGTGCAACAATTTGTGCAAACACTACAGCAAGTTTATCTGCAAGTTCAACAGGAATAACATCTGCAGTTTACAAATGGTATAGTGATGCATCATTAACAAATTTATTATCGACAGGAGCAAATTATACGACTGCAAGTTTAACTGCAAATACAACATATTATGTAACGGTTTCAGGAACTGAAAAATGTGAGAACTTAACAAACACAGGAAAAGCGGTAACTGTAACAGTTCAACCGGTTGTAGCAGCTAATACATTAACAGCACCAGGCACAACTACATTTTGTGCAAGTGGAGATCCTACAAATATTGTTGGATCAACACCAACTGGCGGAAGTGGAGTTTATACTTATCAATGGCAATCATCAACAACAAGTGGAACAACTGGATTTACAGATATCTCAGGAGCAACAGCTATATCATATGATCCATCAACAATATCTGCAACAACTTGGTTCAGAAGAAATGTAACATCGGGTGCATGTTTAACAATTAATAGTTCAACAGCAATACAAATTGTAATTACGCCAGCTGCAACAGCATCAGATATTACAACAGCAGGAACAACCATTTGTGCAAACACCACAACAAGTTTATCTGCATCATCAACAGGAATAACATCTGCAGTTTACAAATGGTATAGTGATGCATCATTAACAAATTTATTATCGACAGGAGCAAATTATACAACAGCAAGTTTAACAGCAACTACGACCTATTATGTAACAGTTTCAGGAACTGAGAAATGCGAGAACTTAACCAACACTGGAAAAGCAGTAACGGTAACAGTTACACCAAGAGCAACAGCATCAGATATCACAGCAGCAGGAGCAACCATTTGTGCAAACACCACAACAAGTTTATCTGCAAGTTCAACTGGAATAACATCTGCAGTTTACAAATGGTATAGTGATGCAGCATTAACAAATTTATTATCGACAGGAGCAAATTATACAACTGCAAGTTTAACTGCAACTACTACCTATTATGTAACTGTATCAGGAACTGAGAAATGTGAGAACTTAACGAACACTGGAAAAGCAGTAACAGTAACTGTAACACCAAGAGCAACAGCATCAGATATCACAGCAGCAGGGGCAACCATTTGTGCCAACACGACAGCAAGTTTATCTGCAAGTTCAACTGGAATAACATCAGCAGTTTACAAATGGTATAGTGATGCAGCATTAACAAATTTATTATCTACTGGAGCAAATTATACTACAGCAAGTTTAACTGCAAATACAACATATTATGTAACGGTTTCAGGAACTGAAAAATGTGAGAACTTAACAAACACAGGAAAAGCGGTAACAGTAACAGTTACTCCAAGAGCAACAACATCAGATATCACAGCAGCAGGGGCAACAATTTGTGCAAATACTACAACAAGTTTAACTGCAAGTTCAACTGGAATAACATCAGCAGTTTACAAATGGTATAGTGATGCTGCACTTACAACATTATTATCAACAGGAGCAAATTATACGACTGCAAGTTTAACTGCTACTACTACTTTTTATGTAACCGTATCAGGAACTGAGAAATGTGAGAACTTAACGAACACAGGAAAGGCAGTAACAGTAACTGTAACACCAAGAGCAGCAGCATCAGATATCACAGCAGCAGGAGCAACCATTTGTGCAAACACTACAACAAGTTTATCTGCAAGTTCAACTGGAATAACATCAGCAGTTTACAAATGGTATAGTGATGCAGCACTTACAACATTATTATCAACTGGAGCAAATTATACGACTGCAAGTTTAACTGCTACTACTACTTTTTATGTAACCGTATCAGGCACAGAAAAATGTGAGAACTTAACGAACACGGGAAAAGTAGTAACGGTAACAGTTACACCAAGAGCAACAGCATCAGATATCACAGCAGCAGGAGCAACCATTTGTGCAAACACGACAACAAGTTTATCTGCAAGTTCAACTGGAATAACATCAGCAGTTTACAAATGGTATAGTGATGCAGCATTAACAAATTTATTATCGACAGGAGCAAATTATACAACTGCAAGTTTAACTTCTACTACTACTTATTATGTAACCGTATCAGGCACTGAAAAATGTGAGAACTTAACGAATACTGGAAAAGCAGTAACAGTAACAGTAACACCAAGAGCAACAGCATCAGATATTACAGCAGCAGGTGCAACCATTTGTGCAAATACTACAACAAGTTTAACTGCAAGTTCAACTGGAATAACATCAGCAGTTTACAAATGGTATAGTGATGCAGCACTTACAACATTATTATCAACTGGAGCAAATTATACGACTGCAAGTTTAACTGCTACTACTACTTATTATGTAACCGTATCAGGAACTGAAAAATGTGAGAACTTAACGAATACTGGAAAAGCAGTAACGGTAACAGTTACACCAAGAGCAACAGCCTCAGATATCACAGCAGCAGGAGCAACCATTTGTGCAAATACTACAACAAGTTTAACTGCAAGTTCAACTGGAATAACATCAGCAGTTTACAAATGGTATAGTGATGCAGCACTTACAACATTATTATCAACAGGAGCAAATTATACAACTGCAAGTTTAACTGCTACTACTACTTATTATGTAACCGTATCAGGAACTGAAAAATGTGAGAACTTAACGAATACTGGAAAGGCAGTAACGGTAACTGTTCAACCAGTTGTAACTGCAAATACATTAACAGCACCAATTATTTCTACATTTTGTTCTAGTGGAAATCCATTAAACATTGTTGGATCAACACCTACAGGTGGAAGTGGAGTTTATACCTATCAATGGCAATCATCAACAACAAGTGGAACAACTGGATTTACAGATATCTCAGGAGCAACAGCTATATCATATGATCCATCAACAATATCTGCAACAACTTGGTTTAGAAGAAATGTAACATCAGGTGCATGTTTAACAATTAATAGTTCAACCGCAATACAAATAGTAATTACGCCAGCTGCAACAGCCTCAGATATTACAGCAGCAGGGGCAACAATTTGTGCAAACACGACAACAAGTTTATCTGCAAGTTCAACAGGAATAACATCAGCAGTTTACAAATGGTATAGTGATGCAGCTTTAACAAATTTATTATCGACAGGAACAAATTATACTACAGCAAGTTTAACTGCCACTACTACCTATTATGTAACCGTATCTGGAACTGAAAAATGTGAGAACTTAACTAACACTGGAAAATCAGTAACAGTAACTGTTCAACCAATTGTTGCAGCAAATACATTAACAGCACCGGGCACTACTACATTTTGTGCAAGTGGTAATCCATCAAACATTGTTGGATCAACACCAACAGGTGGAAGTGGAGTTTATGCATATCAATGGCAATCATCAACAACAAGTGGAACAACTGGATTTACAGATATCTCAGGAGCAACATCTATTTCGTATGATCCATCAACTATATCTGCAACAACTTGGTTCAGAAGAAATGTAACATCAGGTGCATGTTTAACAATTAACAGTTCAACAGCGGTACAAATAATAATTACACCAGCTGCAACAGCCTCTGATATTACAGCAGCAGGAGCAACAATTTGTGCAAACACCACAACAAGTTTATCTGCAAGTTCAACTGGAATAACATCTGCAGTTTACAAATGGTATAGTGATGCAGCATTAACAAATTTATTATCAACTGGCGCAAATTATACGACTGCAAGTTTAACTGCAACAACTACATTTTATGTAACCGTATCAGGAACTGAAAAATGTGAGAACTTAACTAACACAGGAAAAACAGTAACAGTAACAGTTCAACCTATTGTTGCAGCAAATACATTAACAGCACCAGGCACTACTACATTTTGTGCAAGTGGTAACCCATCAAACATTGTTGGATCAACACCTACAGGTGGAAGTGGAGTTTATGCATATCAATGGCAATCATCAACAACTAGTGGAACAACTGGATTTACAGATATCTCAGGAGCAACAGCTATATCATATGATCCATCAACAATATCTGCAACAACTTGGTTTAGAAGAAATGTAACATCAGGTGCATGTTTAACAATTAATAGTTCAACAGCAATACAAATAGTAATTACGCCAGCTGCAACAGCCTCTGATATTACAGCAGCAGGGGCAACAATTTGTGCAAACACGACAACAAGTTTATCTGCAAGTTCAACAGGAATAACATCAGCAGTTTACAAATGGTATAGTGATGCAGCTTTAACAAATTTATTATCGACAGGAGCAAATTATACTACAGCAAGTTTAACTGCCACTACTACCTATTATGTAACCGTATCTGGAACTGAAAAATGTGAGAACTTAACTAACACTGGAAAATCAGTAACAGTAACTGTTCAACCAATTGTTGCAGCAAATACATTAACAGCACCGGGCACTACTACATTTTGTGCAAGTGGTAATCCATCAAACATTGTTGGATCAACACCAACAGGTGGAAGTGGAGTTTATGCATATCAATGGCAATCATCAACAACAAGTGGAACAACTGGATTTACAGATATCTCAGGAGCAACATCTATTTCGTATGATCCATCAACTATATCTGCAACAACTTGGTTCAGAAGAAATGTAACATCAGGTGCATGTTTAACAATTAATAGTTCAACAGCGGTACAAATAATAATTACACCAGCTGCAACAGCCTCTGATATTACAGCAGCAGGGGCAACCATTTGTGCAAACACGACAACAAGTTTATCTGCAAGTTCAACTGGAATAACATCAGCAGTTTACAAATGGTATAGTGATGCAGCATTAACAAATTTATTATCGACAGGAGCAAATTATACAACTGCAAGTTTAACTGCAACTACTACCTATTATGTAACTGTATCTGGCACTGAAAAATGTGAGAACTTAACTAACACTGGAAAAGCAGTAACAGTAACTGTAACACCAAGAGCAACAGCATCAGATATCACAGCAGCAGGAGCAACCATTTGTGCAAATACTACAACAAGTTTATCAGCATCATCAGCTGGAATAACATCAGCTGTTTACAAATGGTATAGTGATGCAGCATTAACAAATTTATTATCGACAGGAGCAAATTATACGACTGCAAGTTTAACTGCTACTACTACTTTTTATGTAACCGTATCAGGCACAGAAAAATGTGAGAACTTAACGAACACAGGAAAAGCAGTAACAGTAACAGTTACACCAAGAGCAACAGCATCAGATATTACAACAGCAGGAGCAACCATTTGTGCAAACACCACTGCATCATTATCCGCTAGTTCAACAGGAATAACATCAGCAGTTTACAAATGGTATAGTGATGCAGCATTAACAAATTTATTATCGACAGGAGCAAATTATACAACTGCAAGTTTAACTGTAACAACAACATTTTATGTAACAGTATCTGGAACTGAAAAATGTGAGAACTTAACAAACACAGGAAAAGCAGTAACAGTAACTGTTCAACCAATTGTTGGAGCAAATACATTAACAGCACCAGGCACTACTACATTTTGTGCAAGTGGTAATCCATCAAACATTGTTGGATCAACACCAACAGGTGGAAGTGGAGTTTATACATATCAATGGCAATCATCAACAACAAGTGGAACAACTGGATTTACAGATATCTCAGGAGCAACAGCTATATCATATGATCCATCAACAATATCTGCAACAACTTGGTTCAGAAGAAATGTAACATCAGGTGCATGTTTAACAATTAATAGTTCAACAGCAATACAAATTGTAATTACGCCAGCTGCAACAGAATCAGATATTACAACAGCAGGAACAACCATTTGTGCAAATACTACAACAAGTTTATCTGCAAGTTCAACAGGAATTACATCAGCAGTTTACAAATGGTATAGTGATGCAGCATTAACCAATTTATTATCGACAGGAGCAAATTATACAACTGCAAGTTTAACTGCTACTACTACCTATTATGTAACAGTATCAGGAACTGAAAAATGTGAGAACTTAACCAACACTGGAAAAGCGGTGACAGTAACAGTTAATCCAGTGATATCTAATAATAGTATAACCACACCAAGTCCAAGTACATTTTATGTAAATGGTGATCCAGGAAATATTGTGGGTACCACACCTATTGGAGGGGATGAATTATATACTTATAAATGGTATAAATCGACAGTAAGTTCAAGTTCTGGATTTACTTTAATATCGGGAGCAAACGGAAGGGATTATAATCCAAGTTCAATTTCAAATACTACATGGTACAAAAGATTAGTAAGCTCAGGAGGATGTTTAGATTTCGAAAGCAATGCAATTCAAATTATTATCACTCCTTTCAATAATCCACCAATTGCCAATACTGATTTGAAGAATATTAATGAAGATAATTCTGCTTCTGGAAATTTAATCAGCAATGATACTGATATTGAGAATGGAATTTTATCTGCTAGTGTTTTAAGAAGTACTTTAAATGGAACAGTTTCAGTAAATACAAATGGTAGTTATAGTTACACACCAAATGCAAATTACTTTGGGAATGATACATTAGTTTATGTTGTTTGTGACAATGGTAGTCCATCTGCATGTGATACAGGTTTATTAATTATTACTGTTAATCCAATTAATGATGCTCCGGTTGCAATTGACGATGCATTTGGTACATTAGAAAACACTACAAAATTTGCAAACGTTATCACAAACGACTATGATGTTGATGGGACTTTGAATGTTAGTTTACTGGAAAATGTTAGTCATGGTGTTTTGAATTTAAGTTCTGATGGTACATTCACTTATACACCTAATTCTTTTTACAACGGTTTAGATACATTTTTATATAAGTTATGTGATAGTGGAAATCCAATTATTTGTGATACTGCAAGGGTAATTATTAATATCAATTCAGTAAATGATGCACCAATTGCAAATAATGATATTAAAACTACAAATGAAGATGGAATAGCAACAGGAACAGTTGCCACAAATGATTCTGATGTAGATGGAGATGTATTGTCATTCTCAACTATCAGTACAACTACTCATGGTACAATTACTTTAAATAGTAATGGAACCTATTCATACAATCCAAATGCAAACTACAATGGTAAGGATACTTTAACTTATAGAGTTTGTGATAATGGAACTCCATCACTTTGTGATACTGCAACATTAATCATCACAGTAACTCCAAGCAACGATGCACCAATTGCAAACAACGATACTAAAACAGTAACAGAAGATAACACAGCAACTGGAACAGTAGCTTCTAACGATTCTGATATTGATGCAGGAGATGTGTTAAGCTTTGCAACTATAAGTTCAACTACGCATGGAACTTTAACATTGAATGCAAATGGTTCATATAGTTATTTACCAAACACAAACTATAATGGTAAGGATACATTAACATATAAAGTTTGTGATAATGGAACACCTTCACTTTGTGATACTGCAACCTTAATCATCACCGTAACTCCAAGCAATGATGCACCAATCGCAAACAACGATACTAAAACAGTAACAGAAGATAACACTGCAACAGGAACAGTAGCATCAAACGATTCTGATATTGATTTAGGAGATGTATTGTCATTCTCAACAATAAGTTCAACTACTCATGGAACAATTACTTTAAATAGTAATGGAACTTATTCATTCAATCCAAATGCAAACTATAATGGTAAGGATACTTTAACATATAAAGTTTGTGATAATGGCTCGCCTTCACTTTGTGATACTGCAACATTAATCATCACAGTAACTCCAATGAATGATGCACCAATTGCATCAACAGATACAATCAGAAAAAATACTCCAGAAGATACTCCAGTAGAAATATGTATTACTGCAACAGATGCAGAAGGTGATGCAGTTTCAATCAGTTCAATAAATGGAATAAGTAATTTAGGAAATACCAATTCTGGATCAAGTGTATTGTGTTTCAACTATACACCAAAATCAGATACCTCAGGAATCGATACAGCAACGGTAATAATTACTGATGGTCATGGCGGATTCGATACCATAAAAGTAATCATTAACGTAACACCAGTTAATGATGCACCAATTGCAAACAACGATACTAAAACAGTAACAGAAGATAATACTGCAACAGGAACCGTAGCAACAAATGATTCAGATATTGATGCAGGTGATGTATTGTCATTTGCAACTATCAGTACAACTACTCATGGTACAATTACTTTAAATAGTAATGGAACTTATTCATACAATCCAAACGCAAACTACAATGGTAAGGATACCTTAACATATAAAGTTTGTGATAATGGAACACCAAGCTTATGTGATACTGCAACCTTAATCATCACAGTAACTCCAATGAATGATGCACCAA
Source organism: Sphingobacteriaceae bacterium (assembly GCA_965279595.1). Taxonomy (GTDB): domain Bacteria; phylum Bacteroidota; class Bacteroidia; order Sphingobacteriales; family Sphingobacteriaceae; genus CAIKLP01. The sequence goes on along the minus strand of OZ257246.1, from coordinate 58,303 downwards.
TTGCATCAACAGATACCTTAAGAAAAAATACTCCAGAAGATACTCCAGTAGAAATATGTATTACAGCAACAGATGCAGAAGGTGATGCAGTTTCAATCAGTTCAATAAATGGAATAAGTAATTTAGGAACTACCAATTCTGGATCAAGTGTATTGTGTTTTAACTATACACCAAAAGCAGATACCTCAGGAATCGATACAGCAACGGTAATAATTACTGATGGTCATGGAGGATTCGATACCATAAAAGTAATCATCAACGTAACACCAGTTAATGATGCACCGATTGCAAACAACGATACTAAAACAGTATCAGAAGATAACACTGCAACTGGAACGGTAGCTACAAACGATTCAGATATTGATGCAGGAGATGTATTATCATTTGCAACAATAAGTTCAACTACACACGGAACAATTACATTGAATGCAAATGGTTCATATAGTTATTCACCAAATGCAAACTATAATGGTAAGGATACTTTAGTATATAAAGTTTGTGATAATGGAACACCAAGTTTATGTGATACTGCAACCTTAATCATTACAGTAACTCCAATGAATGATGCACCAATTGCATCAACAGATACCTTAAGAAAAAATACTCCAGAAGATACTCCAGTAGAAATATGTATTACAGCAACAGATGCAGAAGGTGATGCAGTTTCAATCAGTTCAATAAATGGAATAAGTAATTTAGGAACTACCAGTTCTGGATCAAGTGTATTGTGTTTTAACTATACACCAAAATCAGACACCTCAGGAATCGATACAGCAACGGTAATAATTACTGATGGTCATGGTGGATTTGATACCATAAAAGTAATCATTAACGTAACACCAGTTAATGATGCACCGATTGCAAACAACGATACTAAATCAGTAACAGAAGATAATACAGCAACAGGAACGGTAGCAACAAACGATTCAGATATTGATGCAGGAGATATATTAAGCTTCTCAACAATAAGTTCAACTACTCATGGAACTTTAACATTGAATGTAAATGGTTCATATAGTTATACACCAAATGCAAACTACAATGGTAAGGATACTTTAACTTATAGAGTTTGTGATAATGGAACTCCATCACTTTGTGATACTGCAACATTAATCATCACAGTAACTCCAAGCAACGATGCACCAATTGCAAACAACGATACTAAAACAGTAACAGAAGATAACACTGCAACAGGAACCGTAGCTACAAATGATTCAGATATTGATGCAGGTGATGTATTGTCATTTGCAACTATCAGTACAACTACTCATGGTACAATTACTTTAAATAGTAATGGAACTTATTCATACAATCCAAATGCAAACTACAATGGTAAGGATACCTTAACATATAAAGTTTGTGATAATGGAACACCAAGCTTATGTGATACTGCAACCTTAATCATCACAGTAACTCCAATGAATGATGCACCAATTGCATCAACAGATACCTTAAGAAAAAATACTCCAGAAGATACTCCAGTAGAAATATGTATTACAGCAACAGATGCAGAAGGTGATGCAGTTTCAATCAGTTCAATAAATGGAATAAGTAATTTAGGAACTACCAGTTCTGGATCAAGTGTATTGTGTTTTAACTATACACCAAAATCAGACACCTCAGGAATCGATACAGCAACGGTAATAATTACTGATGGTCATGGAGGATTCGATACCATAAAAGTAATCATTAACGTAACACCAGTTAATGATGCACCGATTGCAAACAACGATACGAAAACAGTAACAGAAGATAACACTGCAGATGGAACGGTAGCAACTAACGATTCTGATATTGATTTAGGAGATGTATTGTCATTCTCAACAATCAATACAACTACTCATGGAACAATTACATTGAATAGTAATGGAACTTATTCATACAATCCAAATGCAAACTACAATGGTAAGGATACTTTAACTTATAGAGTTTGTGATAATGGAACCCCATCACTTTGTGATACTGCAACCTTAATCATCACAGTAACTCCAAGTAATGATGCACCGATTGCAAACAACGATACGAAAACAGTAACAGAAGATAACACTGCAACTGGAACGGTAGCAACAAACGATTCAGATATTGATGCAGGAGATGTATTATCATTTGCAACAATAAGTTCAACTACGCATGGAACAATTACTTTAAATAGTAATGGAACCTATTCATACAATCCAAATGCAAACTATAATGGTAAGGATACTTTAACTTATAGAGTTTGTGATAATGGAACTCCATCACTTTGTGATACTGCAACCTTAATCATTACAGTAACTCCAATGAATGATGCACCAATTGCATCAACAGATACAATCAGAAAAAATACTCCAGAAGATACTCCAGTAGAAATATGTATTACAGCAACAGATGCAGAAGGTGATGCAGTTTCAATCAGTTCAATAAATGGAATAAGTAATTTAGGAAATACCAATTCTGGATCAAGTGTATTGTGTTTCAACTATACACCAAAAGCAGATACCTCAGGAATCGATACAGCAACGGTAATAATTACTGATGGTCATGGAGGATTCGATACAATAAAAGTAATCATTAACGTAACACCAGTTAACGACGCACCAATCGCAATCAACGATACTAAAACAGTAACAGAAGATATTACTGCAACAGGAACCGTAGCAACGAACGATTCAGATATTGATGCAGGCGATGTGTTAAGCTTTGCAACCATCAGTTCAACTACACACGGAACAATTACTTTAAATAGTAATGGAACTTATTCATACAATCCAAATGCAAACTACAATGGTAAGGATACATTAACATATAAAGTTTGTGATAATGGCTCACCTTCACTTTGTGATACTGCAACATTAATCATCACAGTAACTCCAATGAATGATGCACCGATTGCATCAACAGATACAATCAGAAAAAATACTCCAGAAGATACTCCAGTAGAAATATGTATTACAGCAACGGATGCAGAAGGTGATGCAGTTTCAATCAGTTCAATAAATGGAATAAGTAATTTAGGAACTACCAGTTCTGGATCAAGTGTATTGTGTTTCAACTATACACCAAAAGCAGATACTTCAGGAATCGATACAGCAACGGTAATAATTACTGATGGTCATGGAGGATTCGATACCATAAAAGTAATCATTAACGTAACACCAGTTAACGATGCACCGATTGCAAACAACGATACTAAAACAGTAACAGAAGATAATACAGCAACAGGAACGGTAGCAACAAACGATTCAGATATTGATGCAGGAGATATATTAAGCTTCTCAACAATAAGTTCAACTACACACGGAACAATTACTTTAAATAGTATTGGAACCTATTCATACAATCCAAATGCAAACTACAATGGTAAGGATACTTTAACTTATAGAGTTTGTGATAATGGAACTCCATCACTTTGTGATACTGCAACCTTAATCATCACAGTAACTCCAAGCAACGATGCACCAATTGCAATCAACGATACTAAAACAGTAACAGAAGATAACACTGCAACTGGAACGGTAGCTACAAACGATTCAGATATTGATGCAGGAGATGTGTTATCATTTGCAACAATAAGTTCAACAACTCATGGAACTTTAACATTGAATGCAAATGGTTCATATAGTTATTCACCAAATGCAAACTACAATGGTAAGGATACATTAGTATATAAAGTTTGTGATAATGGAACACCAAGCTTATGTGATACTGCAACCTTAATCATCACAGTAACTCCAAACAACGATGCACCAATTGCAAACAACGATACTAAAACAGTAACAGAAGATAACACTGCAACAGGAACAGTAGCAACAAACGATTCTGATATCGATGCAGGAGATGTATTGTCATTTGCAACTATCAGTACAACTTCTCATGGAACAATTACTTTAAATAGTAATGGAACTTATTCATACAATCCAAATGCAAACTATAATGGTAAGGATACTTTAGTATATAAAGTTTGTGATAATGGAACACCAAGCTTATGTGATACTGCAACCTTAATCATTACTATAACTCCAAGCAATGACGCACCAATCGCAATCAACGATACTAAATCAACAACAGAAGATAACACTGCAACAGGAACCGTAGCCACAAATGATTCTGATATTGATGCAGGCGATGTATTATCATTCTCAACAATTAGCTCAACTACTCATGGAACAATTACTTTAAATAGTAATGGAACTTATTCATACAATCCAAATGCAAACTATAATGGTAAGGATACTTTAGTATATAAAGTTTGTGATAATGGTACACCAAGCTTATGTGATACTGCAAGCTTAATTATTACCATCACACCAGGTAACGATAAACCACTTGCCTTGAATGATGTAGATACCACTTCAGAAGACATCACAACTACAGGAACAGTTGCAACAAACGATTCAGACATTGATGGAAATAGTTTAAGTTTTGCAATGATTGATTCTACTAATAATGGAACAATCACATTCAATTCAAACGGAACATATTCATATACTCCAAACACAAATTACAATGGTAAGGATACTTTAGTATATAAAGTTTGTGATAACGGAACTCCAAGTTTATGTGATACTGCAACATTAATCATCACCGTAACACCAAGCAATGATGCACCGATTGCAAACAACGATACTAAATCAGTAACAGAAGATAACACTACAACAGGAACAGTAGCCACTAACGATTCTGATATCGATGCAGGAGATGTATTATCATTCTCAACAATCAACACAACAACACACGGAACAATTACATTGAATGCAAATGGTTCATATAGTTATTCACCAAATGCAAACTACAATGGTAAGGATACCTTAACATATAAAGTTTGTGATAATGGAACTCCATCACTTTGTGATACAGCAACGTTAATCATCAACGTAACACCAGTTAATGATGCACCGATTGCAAACAACGATACTAAAACAGTATCAGAAGATAACACTGCAACTGGAACGGTAGCTACAAACGATTCAGATATTGATGCAGGAGATGTATTATCATTTGCAACAATAAGTTCAACTACACACGGAACAATTACATTGAATGCAAATGGTTCATATAGTTATTCACCAAATGCAAACTATAATGGTAAGGATACTTTAGTATATAAAGTTTGTGATAATGGAACACCAAGTTTATGTGATACTGCAACCTTAATCATTACAGTAACTCCAATGAATGATGCACCAATTGCATCAACAGATACCTTAAGAAAAAACACTCCAGAAGATACTCCAGTAGAAATATGTATTACAGCAACAGATGCAGAAGGTGATGCAGTTTCAATCAGTTCAATAAATGGAATAAGTAATTTAGGAACTACCAGTTCTGGATCAAGTGTATTGTGTTTTAACTATACACCAAAATCAGATACCTCAGGAATAGATACAGCAACGGTAATAATTACTGATGGTCATGGAGGATTCGATACCATAAAAGTAATCATCAACGTAACACCTGTTAACGATGTACCGATTGCAAACAACGATACTAAAACAGTAACAGAAGATAATACTGCAACAGGAACAGTAGCTACAAACGATTCAGATATTGATGCAGGAGATGTATTGTCTTTCTCAACAATTAGTTCAACTACACATGGAACAATTACTTTAAATAGTAATGGAACTTATTCATACAATCCAAATGCAAACTATAATGGTAAGGATACTTTAACTTATAGAGTTTGTGATAATGGAAATCCAAGCTTATGTGATACTGCAACATTAATCATTACCGTAACACCAAGCAATGATGCACCGATTGCAAACAACGATACTAAATCAGTAACAGAAGATAACACTACAACAGGAACAGTAGCCACTAACGATTCTGATATCGATGCAGGAGATGTATTATCATTCTCAACAATCAACACAACAACACACGGAACAATTACATTGAATGCAAATGGTTCATATAGTTATTCACCAAATGCAAACTACAATGGTAAGGATACCTTAACATATAAAGTTTGTGATAATGGAACTCCATCACTTTGTGATACAGCAACGTTAATCATCACCGTAACTCCAAGCAATGATGCACCGATTGCAAACAACGATACTAAAACAGTATCAGAAGATAACACTGCAACTGGAACGGTAGCTACAAACGATTCAGATATTGATGCAGGAGATGTATTATCATTTGCAACAATAAGTTCAACTACACACGGAACAATTACATTGAATGCAAATGGTTCATATAGTTATTCACCAAATGCAAACTATAATGGTAAGGATACTTTAGTATATAAAGTTTGTGATAATGGAACACCAAGTTTATGTGATACTGCAACCTTAATCATTACAGTAACTCCAATGAATGATGCACCAATTGCATCAACAGATACCTTAAGAAAAAACACTCCAGAAGATACTCCAGTAGAAATATGTATTACAGCAACAGATGCAGAAGGTGATGCAGTTTCAATCAGTTCAATAAATGGAATAAGTAATTTAGGAACTACCAGTTCTGGATCAAGTGTATTGTGTTTTAACTATACACCAAAATCAGATACCTCAGGAATAGATACAGCAACGGTAATAATTACTGATGGTCATGGAGGATTCGATACCATAAAAGTAATCATCAACGTAACACCTGTTAACGATGTACCGATTGCAAACAACGATACTAAAACAGTAACAGAAGATAATACTGCAACAGGAACAGTAGCTACAAACGATTCAGATATTGATGCAGGAGATGTATTGTCTTTCTCAACAATTAGTTCAACTACACATGGAACAATTACTTTAAATAGTAATGGAACTTATTCATACAATCCAAATGCAAACTATAATGGTAAGGATACTTTAACTTATAGAGTTTGTGATAATGGAAATCCAAGCTTATGTGATACTGCAACATTAATCATTACCGTAACTCCAAGTAATGATGCACCGATTGCAAACAACGATACTAAATCAGTAACAGAAGATAACACTACAACAGGAACAGTAGCCACTAACGATTCTGATATCGATGCAGGAGATGTATTATCATTCTCAACAATCAACACAACAACACACGGAACAATTACATTGAATGCAAATGGTTCATATAGTTATTCACCTAACACAAACTACAACGGTAAGGATACCTTAACATATAAGGTTTGTGATAATGGAACTCCAAGCTTATGTGATACTGCTACCTTAATCATTACCATAACTCCAAGTAATGATGCACCGATTGCAAACAACGATACTAAAACAGTAACTGAAGATAACACTGCAACTGGAACGGTAGCTACAAACGATTCAGATATTGATGCAGGAGATGTATTATCATTTGCAACAATAAGTTCAACTACGCATGGAACAATTACTTTAAATAGTAATGGAACCTATTCATACAATCCAAATGCAAACTATAATGGTAAGGATACTTTAACTTATAGAGTTTGTGATAATGGAACTCCATCACTTTGTGATACTGCAACCTTAATCATTACAGTAACTCCAATGAATGATGCACCGATTGCATCAACAGATACAATCAGAAAAAATACTCCAGAAGATACTCCAGTAGAAATATGTATTACAGCAACGGATGCAGAAGGTGATGCAGTTTCAATCAGTTCAATAAATGGAATAAGTAATTTAGGAACTACCGGTTCTGGATCAAGTGTATTGTGTTTTAACTATACACCAAAATCAGATACCTCAGGAATCGATACAGCAACGGTAATAATTACAGATGGTCATGGCGGATTCGATACCATAAAAGTAATCATTAACGTAACACCAGTTAATGATGCACCAATTGCAAACAACGATACTAAAACAGTGACAGAAGATAATACTGCAACAGGAACCGTAGCAACAAATGATTCTGATATTGATGCAGGAGATGTATTGTCATTCTCAACTATCAACACAACTACTCATGGAACAATTACTTTAAATAGTAATGGAACTTATTCATACAATCCAAATGCAAACTACAATGGTAAGGATACTTTAACTTATAGAGTTTGTGATAATGGAACACCAAGCTTATGTGATACTGCAACCTTAATCATTACAGTTACTCCAAGCAATGATGCACCGATTGCAAATAACGATACTAAATCAGTAACAGAAGATAACACTGCAACTGGAACAGTAGCCACTAATGATTCTGATATTGATGCAGGCGATGTGTTAAGCTTTGCAACAATAAGTTCAACTACTCATGGAATTTTAACATTGAATGCAAATGGTTCATATAGTTATTCACCAAACGCAAACTACAATGGTAAGGATACCTTAACATATAAAGTTTGTGATAATGGAACTCCAAGCTTATGTGATACTGCAACCTTAATCATTACAGTAACTCCAATGAATGATGCACCAATTGCATCAACAGATACCTTAAGAAAAAATACTCCAGAAGATACTCCAGTAGAAATATGTATTACAGCAACAGATGCAGAAGGTGATGCAGTTTCAATCAGTTCAATAAATGGAATAAGTAATTTAGGAACTACCAGTTCTGGATCAAGTGTATTGTGTTTCAACTATACACCAAAAGCAGATACCTCAGGAATCGATACAGCCACAGTAATAATTACTGATGGTCATGGTGGATTTGATACCATAAAAGTAATCATCAACGTAACACCTGTTAACGATGCACCAATTGCAAACAACGATACTAAAACAGTAACAGAAGATAACACTGCAACGGGAACAGTAGCAACAAACGATTCAGATATTGATGCAGGCGATGTATTGTCATTCTCAACTATCAGTTCAACTACACATGGAACAATTACTTTAAATAGTAATGGAACTTATTCATACAATCCAAATGCAAACTACAATGGTAAGGATACTTTAACTTATAGAGTTTGTGATAATGGAACTCCATCACTTTGTGATACTGCAACCTTAATCATCACAGTAACTCCAAGTAATGATGCACCGATTGCAAACAACGATACTAAAACAGTATCAGAAGATAATACTGCAACAGGAACCGTAGCTACAAACGATTCAGATATTGATGCAGGCGATGTGTTAAGCTTTGCAACAATTAGTTCAACTACTCATGGAACTTTAACATTGAATGTAAATGGTTCATATAGTTATACACCAAATGCAAACTACAATGGTAAGGATACTTTAACTTATAGAGTTTGTGATAATGGAACTCCATCACTTTGTGATACTGCAACCTTAATCATCACAGTAACTCCAAGCAACGATGCACCAATTGCAAACAACGATACTAAAACAGTAACAGAAGATAACACTGCAACTGGAACGGTAGCTACAAACGATTCAGATATTGATGCAGGAGATGTGTTATCATTTGCAACAATAAGTTCAACAACTCATGGAACTTTAACATTGAATGCAAATGGTTCATATAGTTATTCACCAAATGCAAACTACAATGGTAAGGATACATTAGTATATAAAGTTTGTGATAATGGAACACCAAGCTTATGTGATACTGCAACCTTAATCATCACAGTAACTCCAAACAACGATGCACCAATTGCAAACAACGATACTAAAACAGTAACAGAAGATAACACTGCAACAGGAACAGTAGCAACAAACGATTCTGATATCGATGCAGGAGATGTATTGTCATTTGCAACTATCAGTACAACTTCTCATGGAACAATTACTTTAAATAGTAATGGAACTTATTCATACAATCCAAATGCAAACTATAATGGTAAGGATACTTTAGTATATAAAGTTTGTGATAATGGAACACCAAGCTTATGTGATACTGCAACATTAATCATCACAGTAACTCCAAGCAATGACGCACCGATTGCAAACAACGATACTAAATCAGTATCAGAAGATAATACTGCAACAGGAACCGTAGCAACTAACGATTCAGATATTGATTTAGGAGATGTATTATCATTTGCAACTATCAGTACAACTACTCATGGTACAATTACTTTAAATAGTAATGGAACCTATTCATACAATCCAAATGCAAACTACAATGGTAAGGATACTTTAACTTATAGAGTTTGTGATAATGGAACACCAAGTTTATGTGATACTGCAACATTAATTATTACAGTAACTCCAATGAATGATGCACCAATTGCATCAACAGATACAATCAGAAAAAATACTCCAGAAGATACTCCAGTAGAAATATGTATTACAGCAACAGATGCAGAAGGTGATGCAGTTTCAATCAGTTCAATAAATGGAATAAGTAATTTAGGAACTACCAGTTCTGGATCAAGTGTATTGTGTTTTAACTATACACCAAAATCAGATACCTCAGGAATCGATACAGCCACAGTAATAATTACAGATGGTCATGGCGGATTCGATACCATAAAAGTAATCATTAACGTAACACCAGTTAATGATGCACCAATTGCAAACAACGATACTAAAACAGTAACAGAAGATAATACAGCAACAGGAACGGTAGCAACAAACGATTCAGATATTGATGCAGGAGATATATTAAGCTTCTCAACAATAAGTTCAACTACTCATGGAACTTTAACATTGAATGTAAATGGTTCATATAGTTATACACCAAATGCAAACTACAATGGTAAGGATACTTTAACTTATAGAGTTTGTGATAATGGAACTCCATCACTTTGTGATACTGCAACATTAATCATCACCGTAACTCCAAGCAACGATGCACCAATTGCAAACAACGATACTAAAACAGTAACAGAAGATAACACTGCAACAGGAACCGTAGCTACAAATGATTCAGATATTGATGCAGGTGATGTATTGTCATTTGCAACTATCAGTACAACTACTCATGGTACAATTACTTTAAATAGTAATGGAACTTATTCATACAATCCAAATGCAAACTACAATGGTAAGGATACCTTAACATATAAAGTTTGTGATAATGGAACACCAAGCTTATGTGATACTGCAACCTTAATCATCACAGTAACTCCAATGAATGATGCACCAATTGCATCAACAGATACCTTAAGAAAAAATACTCCAGAAGATACTCCAGTAGAAATATGTATTACAGCAACAGATGCAGAAGGTGATGCAGTTTCAATCAGTTCAATAAATGGAATAAGTAATTTAGGAACTACCAATTCTGGATCAAGTGTATTGTGTTTTAACTATACACCAAAAGCAGATACCTCAGGAATCGATACAGCAACGGTAATAATTACTGATGGTCATGGAGGATTCGATACCATAAAAGTAATCATCAACGTAACACCAGTTAATGATGCACCGATTGCAAACAACGATACTAAAACAGTATCAGAAGATAACACTGCAACTGGAACGGTAGCTACAAACGATTCAGATATTGATGCAGGAGATGTATTATCATTTGCAACAATAAGTTCAACTACACACGGAACAATTACATTGAATGCAAATGGTTCATATAGTTATTCACCAAATGCAAACTATAATGGTAAGGATACTTTAGTATATAAAGTTTGTGATAATGGAACACCAAGTTTATGTGATACTGCAACCTTAATCATTACAGTAACTCCAATGAATGATGCACCAATTGCAAACAACGATACTAAATCAGTAACAGAAGATAACACTACAACAGGAACAGTAGCCACTAACGATTCTGATATCGATGCAGGAGATGTATTATCATTCTCAACAATCAACACAACAACACACGGAACAATTACATTGAATGCAAATGGTTCATATAGTTATTCACCAAATGCAAACTACAATGGTAAGGATACCTTAACATATAAAGTTTGTGATAATGGAACTCCATCACTTTGTGATACAGCAACGTTAATCATCACCGTAACTCCAAGCAATGATGCACCGATTGCAAACAACGATACTAAAACAGTATCAGAAGATAACACTGCAACTGGAACGGTAGCTACAAACGATTCAGATATTGATGCAGGAGATGTATTATCATTTGCAACAATAAGTTCAACTACACACGGAACAATTACATTGAATGCAAATGGTTCATATAGTTATTCACCAAATGCAAACTATAATGGTAAGGATACTTTAGTATATAAAGTTTGTGATAATGGAACACCAAGTTTATGTGATACTGCAACCTTAATCATTACAGTAACTCCAATGAATGATGCACCAATTGCATCAACAGATACCTTAAGAAAAAACACTCCAGAAGATACTCCAGTAGAAATATGTATTACAGCAACAGATGCAGAAGGTGATGCAGTTTCAATCAGTTCAATAAATGGAATAAGTAATTTAGGAACTACCAGTTCTGGATCAAGTGTATTGTGTTTTAACTATACACCAAAATCAGACACCTCAGGAATCGATACAGCAACGGTAATAATTACTGATGGTCATGGTGGATTTGATACCATAAAAGTAATCATTAACGTAACACCAGTTAATGATGCACCGATTGCAAACAACGATACTAAATCAGTAACAGAAGATAATACAGCAACAGGAACGGTAGCAACAAACGATTCAGATATTGATGCAGGAGATATATTAAGCTTCTCAACAATAAGTTCAACTACTCATGGAACTTTAACATTGAATGTAAATGGTTCATATAGTTATACACCAAATGCAAACTACAATGGTAAGGATACTTTAACTTATAGAGTTTGTGATAATGGAACTCCATCACTTTGTGATACTGCAACATTAATCATCACAGTAACTCCAAGCAACGATGCACCAATTGCAAACAACGATACTAAAACAGTAACAGAAGATAACACTGCAACAGGAACCGTAGCTACAAATGATTCAGATATTGATGCAGGTGATGTATTGTCATTTGCAACTATCAGTACAACTACTCATGGTACAATTACTTTAAATAGTAATGGAACTTATTCATACAATCCAAATGCAAACTACAATGGTAAGGATACCTTAACATATAAAGTTTGTGATAATGGAACACCAAGCTTATGTGATACTGCTACCTTAATCATTACCATAACTCCAAGTAATGATGCACCGATTGCAAACAACGATACGAAAACAGTAACAGAAGATAACACTGCAACTGGAACGGTAGCTACAAATGATTCTGATATCGATGCAGGAGATGTATTGTCATTCTCAACTATCAGTACAACTACACACGGAACAATTACTTTAAATAGTAATGGAACTTATTCATACAATCCAAATGCAAACTACAATGGTAAGGATACATTAACATATAAAGTTTGTGATAATGGCTCGCCTTCACTTTGTGATACTGCAACATTAATCATCACAGTAACTCCAATGAATGATGCACCGATTGCATCAACAGATACAATCAGAAAAAATACTCCAGAAGATACTCCAGTAGAAATATGTATTACAGCAACGGATGCAGAAGGTGATGCAGTTTCAATCAGTTCAATAAATGGAATAAGTAATTTAGGAACTACCAGTTCTGGATCAAGTGTATTGTGTTTCAACTATACACCAAAATCAGATACCTCAGGAATCGATACAGCCACGGTAATAATTACTGATGGTCATGGAGGATTCGATACAATAAAAGTAATCATCAACGTAACACCTGTTAACGATGCACCGATTGCAAACAACGATACTAAAACAGTAACTGAAGATAACACTGCAATTGGAACAGTAGCAACGAACGATTCTGATATTGATGCAGGCGATGTGTTAAGCTTTGCAACAATAAGTTCAACTACACACGGAACAATTACATTGAATGCAAATGGTTCATATAGTTATTCACCAAATGCAAACTATAATGGTAAGGATACTTTAGTATATAAAGTTTGTGATAATGGTACACCAAGCTTATGTGATACTGCAAGCTTAATTATTACCATCACACCAGGTAATGATAAACCACTTGCCTTGAATGATGTAGATACCACTTCAGAAGACATCACAACTACAGGAACGGTTGCAACTAACGATAGTGATTTAGATGGAAATAGTTTAAGTTTTGCAATGATTGATTCTACTAATAATGGAACAATCACATTCAATTCAAACGGAACATATTCATATACTCCAAACACAAATTACAATGGTAAGGATACATTAACATATAAAGTTTGTGATAACGGAACTCCAAGTTTATGTGATACTGCAAGATTGTTTATCACCGTATTACCAGTGAATGATCCACCGGTTGCAATACTAGATACAAAATCAGTAGGAGAGGATACCCCAGTTACAGGAACAGTAGCCACAAATGATAATGATATTGATGGAAATAGTTTAGACTTTGGATTAGTAGCAACAGTAAAACATGGAACAGTAGTTTGGAATACAAACGGAACTTTCACATATATTCCAAATGTAAATTATATTGGATTAGATACATTAACTTATCATGTTTGTGATAATGGAACACCATCACTTTGTGATACTGCAACCTTAATCATCACAGTAACTCCAAGCAATGACGCACCGATTGCAAACAACGATACTAAAACAGTAACAGAAGATAACACTGCAACAGGAACAGTAGCAACAAACGATTCAGATATTGATGCAGGCGATGTATTGTCATTCTCAACTATCAGTTCAACTACACATGGAACAATTACTTTAAATAGTAATGGAACTTATTCATACAATCCAAATGCAAACTACAATGGTAAGGATACTTTAACTTATAGAGTTTGTGATAATGGAACTCCATCACTTTGTGATACTGCAACCTTAATCATCACAGTAACTCCAAGTAATGATGCACCGATTGCAAACAACGATACTAAAACAGTAACAGAAGATAATACTGCAACTGGAACCGTAGCAACGAATGATTCTGATATTGATTTAGGAGATGTGTTAAGCTTTGCAACCATCAGTTCAACTACACACGGAACAATTACTTTAAATAGTAATGGAACTTATTCATACAATCCAAATGCAAACTACAATGGTAAGGATACTTTAACCTATAGAGTTTGTGATAATGGCTCGCCTTCACTTTGTGATACTGCAAGCTTAATTATTACCATCACACCAGGTAACGATAAACCACTTGCCTTGAATGATGTTGATACAACTTCAGAAGATATCACAACTACTGGAACAGTTTCAACTAACGATTCAGACATTGATGGAAACAGTTTAAGTTTTGCAATGATTGATTCAACCAATAATGGAACAATCACATTCAATTCAAACGGAACATATTCATATACTCCAAACACAAATTACAATGGTAAGGATACTTTAACATATAAAGTTTGTGATAATGGAACACCAACACTTTGTGATACTGCAACATTAATCATCACCGTAACACCAAGCAACGATGCACCGATTGCAAACAACGATACTAAATCTGTAACTGAAGATAACACTGCAATTGGAACTGTAGCAACTAACGATTCAGATATTGATGCAGGAGATGTGTTAACCTTTGCAACCATCAGTTCAACTACGCATGGAACTTTAACATTGAATGCAAATGGTTCATATAGTTATTCACCAAATGCAAATTACAATGGTAAGGATACTTTAGTATATAAAGTTTGTGATAATGGAACACCAAGCTTATGTGATACAGCAACATTAATCATCACAGTAACTCCAAGCAATGACGCACCAATCGCAATCAACGATACTAAATCAACAACAGAAGATAACACTGCAACAGGAACCGTAGCAACAAATGATTCTGATATTGATGCAGGAGATGTATTATCATTCTCAACAATTAGCTCAACTACTCATGGAACAATTACTTTAAATAGTAATGGAACTTATTCATACAATCCAAATGCAAACTATAATGGTAAGGATACTTTAGTATATAAAGTTTGTGATAATGGTACACCAAGCTTATGTGATACTGCAAGCTTAATTATTACCATCACACCAGGTAACGATAAACCACTTGCCTTGAATGATGTAGATACCACTTCAGAAGACATCACAACTACAGGAACAGTTGCAACAAACGATTCAGACATTGATGGAAATAGTTTAAGTTTTGCAATGATTGATTCTACTAATAATGGAACAATCACATTCAATTCAAACGGAACATATTCATATACTCCAAACACAAATTACAATGGTAAGGATACTTTAGTATATAAAGTTTGTGATAACGGAACTCCAAGTTTATGTGATACTGCAACATTAATCATCACCGTAACACCAAGCAATGATGCACCGATTGCAAACAACGATACTAAAACAGTAACAGAAGATAACACTGCAACAGGAACAGTAGCAACAAACGATTCAGATATTGATGCAGGCGATGTATTGTCATTCTCAACTATCAGTTCAACTACACATGGAACAATTACTTTAAATAGTAATGGAACTTATTCATACAATCCAAATGCAAACTACAATGGTAAGGATACTTTAACTTATAGAGTTTGTGATAATGGAACTCCATCACTTTGTGATACTGCAACATTAATCATTACCGTAACTCCAAGTAATGATGCACCGATTGCAAACAACGATACTAAAACAGTAACAGAAGATAATACTGCAACTGGAACCGTAGCAACGAATGATTCTGATATTGATTTAGGAGATGTGTTAAGCTTTGCAACCATCAGTTCAACTACACACGGAACAATTACTTTAAATAGTAATGGAACTTATTCATACAATCCAAATGCAAACTATAATGGTAAGGATACCTTAACATATAAAGTTTGTGATAATGGAAATCCAAGCTTATGTGATACTGCAACATTAATCATTACCGTAACTCCAAGTAATGATGCACCGATTGCAAACAACGATACTAAAACAGTAACAGAAGATAACACTGCAACAGGAACAGTTGCAACAAACGATTCAGATATTGATGCAGGAGATGTGTTATCATTCTCAACAATAAGTTCAACTACACACGGAACAATTACATTGAATGCAAATGGTTCATATAGTTATTCACCAAATGCAAACTACAATGGTAAGGATACCTTAACATATAAGGTTTGTGATAATGGAACTCCAAGCTTATGTGATACTGCAACATTAATCATTACCGTAACTCCAAGTAATGATGCACCGATTGCAAACAACGATACTAAAACAGTAACAGAAGATAACACTGCAACAGGAACAGTAGCAACTAACGATTCTGATATTGATGCAGGCGATGTGTTAAGCTTTGCAACCATCAGTTCAACTACACATGGAACAATTACTTTAAATAGTAATGGAACCTATTCATACAATCCAAATGCAAACTATAATGGTAAGGATACTTTAGTATATAAAGTTTGTGATAATGGTACACCAAGCTTATGTGATACTGCAAGCTTAATTATTACCATCACACCTGGTAACGACAAGCCACTTGCCTTGAATGATGTAGATACCACTTCAGAAGACATCACAACTACAGGAACGGTTGCAACTAACGATAGTGATTTAGATGGAAATAGTTTAAGTTTTGCAATGATTGATTCTACTAATAATGGAACAATCACATTCAATTCAAACGGAACATATTCATATACTCCAAACACAAATTACAATGGTAAGGATACATTAACATATAAAGTTTGTGATAACGGAACTCCAAGCTTATGTGATACTGCAAGATTGTTTATCACCGTATTACCAGTGAATGATCCACCGGTTGCAATACTAGATACAAAATCAGTAGGAGAGGATACCCCAGTTACAGGAACTGTAGCCACAAATGATAATGATATTGATGGAAATAGTTTAGACTTTGGATTAGTAGCAACAGTAAAACATGGAACGGTAGTTTGGAATACAAACGGAACTTTCACATATACTCCAAATGCAAATTATATTGGATTAGATACATTAACTTATCATGTATGTGATAATGGAACACCTTCACTTTGTGATACTGCAACCTTAATCATCACTGTAACACCAAACAACGATGCACCGATTGCAATCAACGATACTAAAACTGTAACTGAAGACAACACTGCAACTGGAACAGTAGCCACTAACGATTCTGATATCGATGCAGGAGATGTATTGTCATTTGCAACTATCAGTACAACTTCTCATGGAACAATTACTTTAAATAGTAATGGAACCTATTCATACAATCCAAATGCAAACTATAATGGTAAGGATACTTTAGTATATAAAGTTTGTGATAATGGAACACCAAGCTTATGTGATACTGCAAGTTTAATTATTACCATCACACCTGGTAACGACAAGCCACTTGCCTTGAATGATGTAGATACCACTTCAGAAGACATCACAACTACAGGAACAGTTGCAACAAACGATTCAGACATTGATGGAAATAGTTTAAGTTTTGCAATGATTGATTCTACTAATAATGGAACAATCACATTCAATTCAAACGGAACATATTCATATACTCCAAACACAAATTACAATGGTAAGGATACTTTAACATATAAAGTTTGTGATAACGGAACTCCAAGTTTATGTGATACTGCAACCTTAATCATCACAGTAACTCCAAGCAATGATGCACCGATTGCAATCAACGATACTAAAACTGTAACTGAAGATAACACTGCAACTGGAACCGTAGCTACAAATGATTCTGATATTGATTTAGGAGATGTGTTAAGCTTTGCAACAATAAGTTCAACTACTCATGGAACTTTAACATTGAATGTAAATGGTTCATATAGTTATGCACCAAATGCAAACTATAATGGTAAGGATACATTAGTATATAAAGTTTGTGATAATGGAACTCCAAGTTTATGTGATACTGCAAGCTTAATTATTACCATCACACCAGGTAACGATAAACCACTTGCCTTGAATGATGTAGATACAACTTCAGAAGATATCACAACTACTGGAACAGTTTCAACTAACGATTCAGATATTGATGGAAACAGTTTAAGTTTTGCAATGATTGATTCAACCAATAATGGAACAATCACATTCAATTCAAACGGAACATATTCATATACTCCAAACACAAATTACAATGGTAAGGATACTTTAACATATAAAGTTTGTGATAACGGAATTCCAAGTTTATGTGACACAGCAAGATTGTTTATCACCGTATTACCAGTGAATGATCCACCTGTGGCAATCAATGATTCAGTATTTATGTCAGACCCTAGAAATACTTCATTGATTAGTATTTTAGCTAATGACTTCGATATTGATAATGCATTAAATGTTACATCTGTAAGCATAGTTAGCACAGCTAAACATGGTAATTTTATTGTTAATCCATTAACTGGAATTCTCTCTTATTCACCAATTTTAGGATTCAATGGTGTTGATACTTTAACATATACTGTAAAGGATTTAAGTGGACTAGTTTCAAATATTGCACAAGTTACCATCACTGTACCATCAATTATCATTGATGCTGTTGATGATAACTTTACGAACTTAATAATAAATGGAGCGAAAGGATTTACAACGCCAAGTATTCTTAGCAATGATAAATTCAATAATCAAGCAATTGATACATCAAAAATTACTGTCAATTTAATTTCTAATGGTGGTATAACTGGATTATTAATAAATGCAAATGGTCAGTTAATTATTCCAACTAATACTCTTGAAGGTACCTATACAGTTACTTATGGCATTTGCGAAAAAGCATACAATGCAAACTGTGATCAAGCAAATGTTTTAGTTAAAATAGAAAGAGGAATTACAATTACTACTACTTCAATATGTAGAAATGATGTACCTTATTTACATTATAAAATAGTAACAAATTTTGTTCCTTCATCAGCTAACCCAGCAACAATTACTTGGTTGAATTCAGATAAAACTATTGTTACTGCTCAATCAATTTTAAGCAATCAAGTTTTAGAGGCAGACTTATTATGGCCTGGTGCTGTTTTAGATTCAACAGGCAGCCCAATTGATTGGCCAGGATGGATTATTTCAAATGGACTTTGGGTTCAAGCAGCAGATGGATTTGAAAAAACAAGACCTAATGCTTTTATAGTTGTTAGTGTAAATCCTTTTGATACTGTCGCTGTAACTTATCCACCAGCAACTGCAAATTGTAATGCAACTCCAAGTAACCATGCACCAATTGCAAGAAATGATTCGGCTAGTACCATAATAAATACTGGAATAATAATTACTGTATTAACTAATGACTCTGATTTTGAAAATGGAAATCTATCTGTAAATAGTTTAACAAATTCATCAATACACAATGCAAGTATTTCAATGAATCCTAATGGTTCAATTAACTATGTTCCATCATCTGGTTTCTTTGGATTAGATTCATTCTATTATTTCATTACTGATGCAAGTGGTTTGCGTGATACTGCATTGGTTAGTGTTCATGTAAATGTTCCACCAATTGCAATGAATGATTTTGCTTCAACATCTTCATCTGTTCCTGTAACTATTAATATCTGGACAAACGATGTGAAAGGTGATTTCAGAATTGATGAACAATCAGCAACTGTTGAGACTAATCTATTGCATGGTCAAATGGTTTATAATAAATTAACAGGCTTAATTGTTTATACTCCAAATGTTGGTTTCTCAGGAATAGATAGTTTCGCTTATAAAATGAGCGACGTAAAAGGGTTGCGTTCTAATTTGGCTTGGGTTAAAATAAAGATCAATGGTGCACCAATTGCAATCAATGATAGTAAATCTACTACGGAAGATGTTCAAATTTCAGGTACAGTTGCAAGTAATGACACTGATCCAAATAATGATCCATTGGTATTTGCACTTGTTAAAAATGTGACTCAAGGAAGTATCACTTTCAATAGCAATGGTTCTTATATTTATCAACCAGCATTAAATTACAATGGTAATGACACTTTAGTTTACCAAGTTTGTGATAATGGGTCTCCTTCACTTTGTGATATAGCAACATTGATCATTACAACTAGTCCATTAAATGATCCACCAGTAGCCTTGAATGATTCAAAATCTACATTGGAAGATGTTGCTATTAGTGGTACTGTATCAACCAATGATTCAGATATTGATGGAAATTCTTTATCATTTAGTTCAATAAAAAATACTTCTAAAGGAAATATAATTTTCAATACCAATGGGACTTATGTTTATACTCCTAATTTAAATTATCATGGTATTGATACTTTAATATATAGAGTTTGTGATAATGGTTCTCCTTCACTTTGTGATACAGCATCATTAGTTATTACAATTATTCCAGTTAATGATCCTCCAATAGCAGGCAATGATAACAGAAGTACTTTAGAGGATGTATCAGTAAGCGGAACTGTTGCTTCTAATGATTCGGATATAGATTTAGATACATTGAATTTCTCAATAGTAAACAATCCTACAAATGGATCTATCGTAATGAATGCAAATGGAACATATACTTATACTCCTAGTGCAAATTTCGTCGGATTAGATTTTATAGTTTATCAAGTATGTGAAAACAAATCAACTTCATTATGTGATTCAGCTATTTTATTAATCACTGTAAATCCAGTGAATGATGCTCCAATAGCTATTGATGATAATATTACAACTAAAGAAGATGTAAGTGTGAATAGTACTGTTGCACCAAATGATTCTGATTTAGAAAACAATACTTTAACTTTTGCCATAGTTTCAAATACTAAACACGGATCATTATCACTTAATGCAAATGGAAGCTTTATATATAATCCATCATTAAATTATAATGGAAAAGATACTTTAGTTTATAAAGTATGTGATAATGGAAGTCCATCATTATGCGATACGGCAAAATTATTTATCAATATTACGCCAAGTAATGATGCTCCAATAGCTATTGATGACAGCAAACAAACTAATGAAGATGTTTCAACAAGCGGAACGGTAGCATCAAATGATTCAGATATTGACGCTGATATTTTAAGTTTCAGTGTTATTTCAACTACTAAAAACGGACAGTTAATTTTATCTGCAAATGGAAATTATACTTATAGTCCGAATTTAAATTTCAACGGAAAAGATACATTAACATATAAAGTTTGTGATAATGGCAACCCAACTTTGTGTGATACTGCAAAATTAATTATTACTGTAACTCCTACCAATGATGCACCAATTGCTATCAATGATGCTAAAGCAACTTCTGAAGATGTAACTGCAAACGGAACTGTGGCTACTAATGATACAGACCCTGATGGAAATAACATTTCATTTAGTTTAATCAATAATACAAAACATGGTATTGTAGTATTCAATGCAAATGGTTCTTATACCTATACACCTAACCAAAATTATAGTGGTTTGGATACTTTAGTTTATAAAGTATGTGATAACGCTAGCCCTTCATTATGTGACACTGCAATTCTTTTCATCACCATCACACCAGTTAATGATCCACCAGTTGCTATCAATGATAACAAATCAACTACAGAAGGTAATCCAACAAGTGGTACTGTTGCAATTAACGATTCTGATATTGATGGAGACTTATTATCATTTAATACTTTACAAACTACTAAACACGGACTGATTACTTTAAATGCAAACGGAAATTATACATATAATCCAGTAGCGCAATTTAATGGTCTAGATACTTTAGTATATAAAGTTTGTGATAATGGAATTCCTTCATTGTGTGATACTGCAATTTTAGTAATCATGGTAACACCTACCAATGATCCACCAACTGCAGTAAATGATATAAAATCTACTAATGAAGATGTTGTAGTTTCAGGAACAGTTGCAAGTAATGATTTTGATATTGATGGAAATGCAATCACTTTCTCAACTATTAGCAATACCAAACATGGTGTCTTAATTCTAAATGCAAATGGTAGCTATAATTATACACCAACATTGAATTTCAATGGCATCGATACACTAGTATATAAAGTTTGTGATAATGGTAGTCCTTCATTATGTGATACAGCATTATTAATCATCACAGTTAATCCAATCAATGATGCACCAATTGCAATTAATGATGCTAAAACCACTCCAGAAGAAGTTAGTGTAACAGGAACGGTTGCTAGTAATGACTTTGATGTGGATGGAGATTTAATTGCATTCAGCACAATTAAATTAACAACTAAAGGAAGTATAACTTTCAATGCAAATGGATCTTATATATACATGCCATTCTTAAACTTTAACGGAAAGGATACCTTAATTTATAAAGTTTGTGATAATGGTATTCCTTCATTATGTGATACTGCAATTCTAGTCATCAATGTTACTCCAGTAAATGATCCACCAATAGCTATCAATGATGCTAATGCAACACTTGAAGATGTTGATGTTTCAGGAACTGTAGCTACAAACGATTTTGATCTAGATGGAAATAGTTTAAGTTTCTCTACAATTAAATTACCTGCACATGGAACAATTACTTTAGATGCTTTAGGTAATTATTTTTATCAACCAAATATTAATTTTAATGGTAAGGATACCATAAACTATGTAGTATGTGATAATGGAATTCCTTCTTTATGTGATACTGCAAGTTTAATTATTACTGTTAATCCAGTTAATGATCCACCAATTGCAATTAATGATTTAAATACAACACCAGAGAACATTATATTATTAGGTACTGTAGCAACAAATGATCATGATATTGATAAAGATTTATTAACCTTCTCAATCTTGACATCTACCTTACGTGGAACTACAACTATGATTCCTAATGGTTCATATAATTATATTCCAAATCCTAATTTTAGTGGTGTGGATTCATTAACCTATTTGGTTTGTGATAATGGTACACCTTCATTATGTGATACCGCGGTATTAATTATAAATGTTACTCACTTTAATCATGCACCGATTGCACAAAATGATTTATTTGTGACTTTGAAAAATAATGCAATTGCTGGTACTACTTCCACTAACGACTCTGATGTAGATGGTGATATATTGTTCTTTAGTGCATTAGGGTCAACAAAAAATGGTGTAATAACTTTCAATTCAAATGGAACATTTAATTATGTTCCAAACTTAGATTTCTTTGGTAAAGACACCTTGACTTATCAGATTTGTGATAATGGTGTTCCAAGTTTATGCGATACAGCTTTATTAATAATCAATGTTAAAAACTTTAATTTACCTCCTGTTGCAATCAATGATTTAAACACTACACCAGAAGATGTTAAAGTAGAAGGTACACTTTCAATCAATGATTCAGATCCTAATGATGATGATTTAACATTTGCAATTATTAATAATGTTAAGCATGGTAGTATCACAGTTGATAGTCGAGGTAATTATTCTTATATGCCATTACTCAATTATATTGGTAAGGATACTTTAGTTTACGTATTATGTGATAATGGAGTTCCAATGATGTGTGATACAGCAACTTTAATAATAACTGTAACACCAGTTAATGATCCACCAGTTGCTATTAATGATGCTGATACAACATTAGAAGATGTTAATGTTTCTGGAACAGTTGCAATTAATGATTTTGATATTGATGGTGACTTATTAAACTTTAGTAAAATCAAATCAACTTCATTTGGTTCAATTATTTTGAATGTAAATGGCACTTACACTTATACTCCTGGATTAAACTTCCACGGTGTTGATACTTTAATTTATGTAGTTTGTGATAATGGATCTCCTTCACTTTGTGATACAGCTAAATTAATCATTTTGGTTATTCCTGCTTTAGATCCACCTTTAGCTGTGAATGATACATTCTATACACAAATGAATAGCACTTTGGTGAATGCAAATGTGGCAGTAAATGATAAAGATTTTGATGGAAATAATTTGAGTTTTAGTTCAATTTCTTCAACTCAAAACGGACAACTTTCATTTAATGTTACGGGTGTATTTAGTTATATTCCAAACAATAATTTTGTTGGTATTGATACATTTAATTATATCGCATTCAAAACTGCAAATCCAAGTTTCAAAGACACAGCTACTGTTTATATTCATGTTACTTCAGTAAACATTGCACCAATTGCAATTGATGATCATTTTGAAACGGATATGGATTTAGCTATCAACAATCAGGTGATGACTAATGATTCTGATCCTGATGCAAATAGTTTATCTACAACAATAATTGCTTCTGCATTGCCTGCACATGGAAGTGTAACATTAAATTCTGATGGTACATTTAATTATCAACCACAAGCAAACTATGTAGGTTTAGATCAATTTAAATATAGTTTATGTGATAATGGTAACCCAAGTCTTTGTGATACTGCAACGGTATTTATTACTATCAATAGCATAAACAATCCTCCAATTGCAATTAATGATACCGCAGATGCACCACAAAATACGGTGTTTGAGTCTACCTTAGCATCTAATGATTTAGATCCTGATGGTGATGATATTTCATTCTTTAGATTAACAATTCCAAAGAACGGTTCTGTATTTGTGAACTCAAAAGGAAAATATACTTATACGCCATTACTAGATTTCATGGGTGTGGATAGTTTTATGTATGTAATCTGTGACAACGGAATTCCTAGTTTATGTGATACTGCTAAATGTATTATCAGAATTAATTTTGTAGCAAAACCATTGATTGGTATTTCTAAGTCGGTATCTGAACCTACATTAATGCCTGATGGATCTTACAATTTAACTTATACATTCAATGTAAAAAATTACGGAAATATTAAATTGGAAAATATTCAAATTCGAGAGAATTTAAAAGTGACTTTCCCTGAACCTGCCATCTTTAAAGTGGTTGAAGCAAATGGTGCTGGAAAAATAAAAACCAATTCAATGTTTGATGGGAATGATGACATTTTAATGTTGGATAGTAGCTCTAATTCATTAGGTGTAAATGAATCTCAAGAATTTAGAGTTACGGTGAATCTATTACCAAATCAGCCTGTTTCTACTTTTGATAATAGTGTAGAAGTAAGTGCATCGTATGCAAGTGCATTAAATGTAATTACTGATATTTCAACAAATGGTGTTAATCCTGATCCAAATGGAAATGGAAATCCAAATGAAGAATCTGAGCGAGTACCAACAAGTATTTCAATTACCTTATTTGTACCAACAGGATATTCTCCTGATGGTGATGGAGTAAATGATAAATTCTTTATTCCAGGTATTGAAGATTTCCCTAAAAATAAATTAGAAATATTTAACCGTTGGGGAAATAAAGTTTATGACAAATCTCCTTACGATAATAGTTGGGGTGGTAATGCTCAAAACTCTGGAGGTTTAGTATTAGCTGAAGGATTATTGCCTAGCGGTACATACTTCTATATCCTTGATTTTGGTGTACCTAATGTAAAACCGTTAACTGGTTATATCGTTATTAGAAAATAACTATGATTTTAAATTTTAAATTTTGAATTGGTTACTGCAACTAGAAATATTTGCTTTTCAAACTTTCCTTTTGCTATTTACTTGCCAATTCAAAATTCATCATTTTTCAATTGACATTTAAAATTCAAAATTTAAAATTCATAATTGTGTTCTGTAAAAAGAACTTTCAAAATTGTAATGGAGAGAAAATTGATAGTTTCCGAACTTACACCTACGGCGTACTCCCCGCAACCGGCAACACTTTTCCATTGAAAAATTTGGAACCAGTTAATGCAAAATCCGCTACATATTTACCCATTTCAAAAGCTAAAACGGGTGATTCATAACCAGGAAATGCTTCTTCTAACATTTCGGTTTGTGCTGACCCCAATGCCAGTGCATTTACTTTAATGCCTTTGTCTTTAAGTTCTTCTGCTAAACATTCAGTTAAATTATGTAAGGCTGCTTTACTTGCTGAGTAAGAACTAAGTCCATTGAATTTAGAACTACCTAAATAACCTCCCATACTTCCAATGTTAACAATGTGAGATGGATTTGCCATCATTGGCAATAAGTGTTTAATCATCTTTACATGACCTAGTAAATTTGATTCAAACATGGAGTACCAATCTTCATCGGTTTGCTCCAAAAATGGTTTATTTATTAGTTTGCCTGCATTGTTTATTATAATGGAAATTGGTCCAGCTTTTTGTGTGAGAAAAGGTAACAGACCTTGTTCATAATCACCAGAAACAATATCAAATTGTACAGGTAATAATTGACAATTAGGATTTAATTCTTTTGCTATTTGATGAAGTTTTTTTAATTTTTCAGCAGAGCGAGCAATCGCGATAACCACATGATGATCAACTTTTGTTAATTCTAAGGCTGTTTCAAATCCAATGCCACTGCTTGCTCCAGTAATTATTATATTCATCTAAAAATTTATAGAATGCTTAAACATCATAATCAACAATTACGGTTGCGCTTTTTGGATGTGATTGACAAGTTAATATAAATCCTTCAGCAACTTCATCTTCAGTCAAAGCGAAATTTGCACGCATTTCAACTTCTCCTTCAATAACCTTAGCTCTACAAGTACAGCAAACAGCACCCTTGCAGGCAAATGGAACATCTAAATCGTTTTCTATTGCTGCATCCAAAATACACAACCCATCTGATTTTAATTCGATGGTTGTTTCATCACCATCTAGTATTATGGTTACTTGTGAGGTGATTACATTTCCGCTTGCTTTGACTTCTGTTTTTGCAGCTTCTAAAGTAGCAGTGAAATATTCTAAATGAATTCTTTCTTTTTCTATTTTTAAATCGATTAAACTCTCTTCTACATTTTTCATCATTGGGGTAGGCCCACAAATGAAAAATTGATTATCTAAATTCAAGCCAACATAATTTTCTATCAATGAAAATACTTTTTTCTTCGTCATTATGCCTTTATGTAATTGAGGCACTTCCGTTGCTGGTTGATCTAATATGGTAATCACTTTAAAATTCGGATTTGCATTTTCAAGTGATTGAATTTCATCCTTAAAAATGGTACTCTCTTCATTTAAGTTTGCATAAAATAATATGATCGAACTTTTTGTTTCTACTTTTAGTACTGTTTTTAAAATAGATAACATTGGAGTTATTCCACTGCCTCCAGCAAATAATACAAAATTTCTAGACTTGTTTGCATCTAATGGACTATGGAAATTACCCATTGGTGTCATAACTTCCATTATATCCCCAACCTTTAAAGTATCATTCAAATAGCCAGAACCTTTTCCTTGAGTTACTTTTTTAGCTGCTATTCTCAATTCATTGTCTGCAACCGGGCTACTGCAAATAGAATAGGACCTGCGAATTTCTTCTCCATCAACGATAAACTTTAAAGTTACATATTGACCTTGAATATATTGATAATCAGATTGAAATGCAGTAGGTACTTCAAATGCGATGCTAACACAATCAACTGTTTCTCTTCGAATGTCTTTTACGGTGAGTGGGTGAAATTTTGCCATTTGTTAAATTTTGATGCTAAAATAGAAATAAGATCGATTTATCGAACAATAAATACCTCCTTTTGTTTAAATTTAAGCAGTATTGAGGTCATTACTTTAATATGCAAAAAATGTTAAATTTGTCCACTAGTTATACTTATTTACTTGTATGAATCCATTAGATGAATCACAATTAATTGCCAATTTCGAAGCTAAACTAGCTAAGAATGAAATGATTGAACCTAAAGATTGGATGCCTGAAGATTATCGAAAACATTTAATTCGTCAAATCTCACAGCATGCACATTCAGAAATTATTGGAATGTTGCCAGAAGGCAATTGGATTACAAGAGCCCCAAGTTTAAGACGGAAAATGGTTTTACTTGCCAAAGTACAAGATGAAGCTGGGCATGGTTTATACTTATACAGTGCTGCTGAATCAATGGGTATATCACGTGAAGAAATGTTAGATCAATTACATACAGGTAAAGCGAAGTACTCAAGTATTTTCAATTATCCTACTGTTACTTGGGCTGATATGGGTGCCATAGGATGGCTAGTTGATGGTGCGGCCATTATGAATCAAGTTATGTTGCAACGTACTTCTTATGGTCCTTATTCAAGAGCAATGGTGAGAATTTGTAAAGAAGAAAGTTTTCATCAACGCCAAGGATATGAAATTATGGTTACACTTGCTAAAGGTACGCCTGAACAAAAGCAAATGGCTCAGGATGCGCTTAATCGTTGGTGGTGGCCATCATTAATGATGTTCGGTCCTAAAGATGAAGAATCTCCAAATTCTGCAAATGCAATAAAATGGAAAATCAAAAGAGAATCCAATGATCAATTGCGTCAACGTTTCGTTAATCAAACAGTTCCTCAAGCAGAATTAATCGGATTAACCGTTCCTGATAAAGATTTGAAATGGAATGCAGAAAGAAATGCTTATGATTTTGGATTGATAAATTGGGATGAGTTTTGGAATGTGGTGAAAGGAAATGGTCCTTGTAATAAAGATAGAATTTCAGCAAAAATAAAAGCACATGAAGATGGGGCTTGGGTTAGAGAAGCTGCAAATGCCCATGCAGAAAAATTAAATAAAACTAAAGCCGCTTAAATTATGAATGATTCACAAGGAATTTTATGGGAAGTATTCGTGCAAAGTAAACCAGGATTACCGCATAAACACAGTGGTTCTGTACATGCCCATGATAAAGAAATGGCACTTCAAAATGCAAGAGATTTATATTGCAGAAGAAGTGAAGGAACTAATATTTGGGTAGTACCTGCTTCTGATATTGTTGCTTCTTCACCTGAAGATATTGGTTCTTTCTTTGAACCTGCAAATGATAAAGTTTATCGTCACCCAACTTTTTATTCAGTACCTGAAGGTATTACTCACATGTAATTATGACTCAACAAGAAGCCTTATTTAAATATTTATTACGCATTGCAGATAATCACCTAATTCTAGGTCATCGATTATCTGAACAAAGTAGCAAAGGTCCTTTTTTAGAAGAAGATATTGCTTGCTCAAATATTGCACTTGATTTGCTAGGAAGTGCCAATTCATTATACATTTACGCTGCACAAGTGGAAGGTAAAGGAAGATCAGAAGATGATTTAGCTTTTCTTAGAAATGAAAGAGAATTCTATAATTCATTACTTTCTGAACAGCCTTCTAAAGACTTTGCTTTTGTTATGGCTCGCCAATTTTTAATGGATGCATTTGAATATTTATTTTTAGATGCGCTTCAAAAAAGTTCGGATCAAACTATTTCAGCACTAGCTTCAAAAAGCTTAAAAGAAACTACTTACCATTTGCGTCACTCTTCAAATTGGATTATTCGTTTAGGAGATGGAACAGAAACAAGTCATTCTAAAATTCAAAATGCAATCAATGCTTTATGGTGTTATACCGATGAATTATTTGAAATGACTGAAGTTGATCAAGTATTATTAAGTTCAGGAATAGCTGTTGATTTATCAATTTTGAAATCTAAATGGAATGCAAAAATCTCAGAAATATTTGCAATAGCTAATTTAGAAATTCCTAATAATGTATTTATGCAAAGAGGAAGTAGAGATGCTGTACATTCTGAACATTTAGGTTATTTATTAGCAGAAATGCAACATATTCATCGTTCATTTCCTGGAGTGAAGTGGTAGTCATTGCACTCAAAATCGAGTCGAAAATATTTTTGGAGAATTAAACTATGAACCAACTTTCAACTATTGAAGTTTCAGAAATTTGGAAGTTTTTGGAAACAATTCCTGATCCGGAGATTCCTGTTATCAGTATTGTTGAATTGGGTGTGATTAGGGAAATTAAATGGGTTGATGATGTATTAGAAATATCAATTACTCCAACCTATTCAGGCTGTCCAGCCATGAGAACGATGGAAATTGATATTGACACTACCTTGAGAGCTCATGGAATAAATAACTTCTTACTTAAAACCATTTATTCTCCAGCTTGGACTACCGATTGGATGTCTGTAGAAGCAAAATCGAAATTAAAAGATTATGGAATTGCTCCTCCTCAACAACATACTTCACAAAGAATCAATGCCCTTTTGAGTGATGATGATTTGAAAATTGTTTGTCCACAATGCAACAGCAACCAAACAAAACTTATTTCAGAATTTGGTTCTACTGCTTGCAAAGCATTATATCAATGTAAAGATTGTTTAGAAACTTTCGATTATTTTAAGTGTATTTAAAAATAAATGCTCAATGGATTTTATAAAATTTGAAAAAAATAATAATGTTGCCACTTTAGTTTTAAACCGCCCTGATGTATTGAATTCATTCAATAGAGCAATGGCCTTAGAATTACAAACCGCTTTAGATGATTGTGAAAAGGATGAATCGATTAGAGCAATTATTTTAACTGGAGAAGGAAGAGCTTTTTGTGCAGGACAAGATTTAGCAGAAGCAATTGCAGAAGATGGTTTACCTATCGAACAAATAGTGCGTGAACATTATAATCCAATCATACTTAGAATTAGAAATATAGAAAAGCCTGTAATAGCTATGGTTAATGGTGTTGCAGCTGGTGCAGGTGCAAACATTGCATTAGCTTGTGATTTAGTAGTAGCTTCTGAAAATGCAAGTTTCATACAATCGTTTGCTAACATTGGTTTAATTCCCGATAGCGGTGGAACATTCTTTCTTCCTCGTTTAGTTGGAATGCAACGTGCAACTGCCATGATGTTTCTTTCTGAAAAAATTACTGCAACAAAAGCACTTGAGTATGGTATGATTTATCAAATGCATTCTTCTGAATTATTATCGGATAATACATTGGAATTAGCTACAAAATTAGCAAGCATGCCAACTAAAGGATTTGGATTAACCAAAAGAGCATTGAATAAATCACTCGCTTCAAATTTACAAGAACAACTTAATTTAGAAGAAGTATTGCAAGCAGAAGCTGCAAAAACTTCTGATAACAAAGAAGGAATTGCTGCATTTTTAGAAAAAAGAAAACCTGTATTTACAGGAAAATAATTTGAACCTATTGAAATAATTATGATAAAAATTGTTGGTATAATTGGTTCAGGTGCAATGGGCACAGGTATAGCACAAGTGGCTGCTACAGCTGGATGTGAAGTGCATGTTTATGATGCCAATCCAGTTGCAGTAAATGTTGCTAAAGAAAATCTCATAGAATCTTTAAATAAGCTAGTAAGTAAAGGGAAGTGCAGTAAAAAATCTGCTGATGATATACTCAATAAAATTATATTTCAATCTTCTCTTCATAATTTATCAGCATGTAATTTAATTATTGAAGCAATTGTAGAAGATATCAATATTAAAAAACAAGTGTTTGAAGAGTTAGAAAAAGTAGTGAGTGCTGATTGTATTTTAGCAAGTAATACTTCTTCTTTATCTATCAGCTCTATAGCGGCTGCTTGTAATAATTCTTCAAGAGTTATTGGTATTCATTTTTTCAATCCAGCAACAATTTTACCATTGGTAGAAATAATTCCAGCCATTCAAACATCCGCTGAAACACTTGTTGCTGCTAAGAATTGTATTGATTCTTGGAAAAAACAATCGGTTATTTGTAAAGATACACCAGGCTTTATTGTGAATAGAATTGCACGTCCATTTTATGGTGAGGCTATTCGTATTTTGGAAGAAGGTATTGCAGATATTGCAACAATTGATTGGGCAATGAAACAATTCGGTGGATTTAAAATGGGCCCATTCGAACTAATGGATTTTATTGGTCATGACGTTAACTATAGAGTTACTGAAACCGTTTGGACTCAATTATTTTTTGATGATCGGTATAAACCATCTTTAAGTCAGAAAAGATTATTTGAAGCGAATAGGTTTGGAAGAAAATCAGGTATTGGTTTTTATGATTATTCAACAAATGCAATTGCTCCCAAAGCCAATGAAGACCATACTTTAGGAGAATATATTTTTAGTCGAATTATTTCAATGTTAATTAACGAAGCAATTGATGCTTTGTATTTAAATATTGCTTCAAAAGATGATATTGAATTAGCAATGATCAAAGGAGTAAATTATCCAAAAGGGTTATTAGCTTGGGCGGATGAATTAGGATTAGGAAGCATTTTAGAAAATTTAGAAGAGCTTGCTTTGGAATACCAAGAGGATCGTTATAGACCAAGTGTTTTATTGAAAAAAATGGTTCGATTGAATCAACATTTTTATAATTAATTATTTGAATGAGTAATCAAAATAAAGCTGCTGAAATTGTTGATCGCATGATGAAAACAGATGCCTTCAGCCAATGGTTAGGTATTGAAGTACTTGAAAAAGGAGCAGGGTTTTCAACTGTAAGAATGTTAGTGCGTGCGGAGATGACTAACGGATTTGAAGTTACTCATGGTGGAATAACTTATTCATTAGCAGATAGCGCACTGGCCTTTGCATCCAATGCGCACGGACGTTTGAGTATGTCTATTGAAACTTCCATATCACATATTCATCCTGTAAAAAGCGGTGATACTTTAACTGCAATTGCCATTGAAAAAAGTATTTCAAATAAAATAGCGGTTTATGATATTGAAGTTTTTAATCAAGATAAAATTAAAGTAGCCCTATTTAAAGGAACAGTTTACAGAACAAGTAAAGAGTGGTAATTAAATAAAAGAAAATGAATAACGCTTATATAGTTGACGGAATTAGAACTCCAATTGCAAGTTTCGGTGGATCACTTTCATCAGTACGTGCAGATGATTTAGCTGCTATTGTTTTAAAAGAATTAATTGTAAGAAATAATTCTATCAATGCAGCGGATATTACCGATGTAATAATGGGTTGCGCAAATCAAGCAGGGGAAGATAATCGCAATGTGGCTAGAATGGCTTTATTATTAGCTGGCTTACCACAAACAGTTCCTGGTGTTACAGTAAATCGTCTCTGCGCTTCTGGCTTGTCAGCTGCCATGGATGCTGCAAGAACAATAATGGTTGGTGATGCTGATTTAATGATTGCTGCAGGAATGGAACACATGACACGCGCTCCTTTTATTTTATCTAAATCTTCAACACCATTTGGTAAAGATGTAGAAATGCATGATAGTAGTTTTGGCTGGCGCTTTATCAATCCATTAATGAAAGAATTATATGGAGTTGATGCCATGGGTGAAACAGCTGAAAATTTAGCAGACATACATAACATATCCAGAGAAGATCAAGATTTATTTGCAATGAACTCTCAACTTAAAGCTGCAAAGGCAAGAGCCAATGGAAGATTTAAAAAAGAAATTGTTGCAGTAAATATTCCAAAGAAAAAAGGTGATCCAATAATCTTTGAAGAGGATGAATTTATTAAGCCAACAACCACCTTAGAAATATTAGCAAAACTTCGTCCAGCATTTAGAAAAGATGGTACAGTTACAGCTGGTAATGCTTCAGGTTTAAATGATGGAGCAGCTGCTATTTTATTAGCTTCTGAAGCAGGATTGAAAAAATATAATTTAAAAGCAAAAGCAAAAATCATTTCTTCCGCAGTTATTGGAGTGGAACCACGCATCATGGGCATTGGTCCAGTGGAAGCTTCCAATATTGCATTGAAAAAAGCAGGCTTGACAATGAATGATATAGATATCATTGAATTGAATGAAGCCTTTGCTGCACAAAGCTTAGCATGCATTCGAGCTTGGGGTTTGGCAGATAATGATCCACGTATCAATCCAAATGGAGGAGCAATTGCATTGGGCCATCCGTTGGGAATGTCGGGTGCAAGAATTTTAAATTCAGCAGCAATTGAGTTGCATGAACAAAATAAAAAGTATGCTTTGGTTACCATGTGTATTGGCGTCGGTCAAGGTTTTGCGATTATCATAGAAAAGTGTTAATGATATTTATCTATAGAAAATGATTTACGAATTCAATGGTTATATTCCTGTTATTGATGAAAGTTCATTCGTTCATCCACAAGCTGCCGTTACTGGAAATGTAATCATTGGCAAAAATGTTTATGTTGGTCCAGGTGCAGCAATAAGAGGAGACTGGGGGAAAATAATTATTGAAGATGGATGCAATGTGCAAGAAAATTGCACTATTCATATGTTTCCTGGAACTACTGTTTTGTTAAAAGAATCAGCACACATTGGGCATGGAGCAATTATTCATGGAGCAACCATTGGTCGCAATACTTTAGTAGGAATGAATGCTGTGATTATGGATGATGTAGTGATTGGTGATGAATGTATTGTTGGCGCACTAACTTTTATAGGTGCTGAAACTATTGTAGAAAACAGAAAAGTAATTGTTGGTAATCCAGCAAAAATAGTGAAAGAGGTGAGTGACCAAATGTTAGAGTGGAAAACAAAAGGAACAGAATTGTATCAACAACTTCCTGCTGATTGTATGGCAAGTTTAAAAGTATGTGAACCACTACGTAAGGAAGAAGAGAATAGACCAAATCAACAATCAATTTATCAAACTTGGAAAACAACAAAAAAATAAAATGAAAAATAAAATTCAAATACTAATAGTGCTGTTGATTTTTTCAACAATTAATTTAATGGCGCAATCAAAATTGCAACCACAAGCACCTAGTCCGAAAATGGATCAAGATGGAGATATGAAAACTTATGTAATGGTTTTCTTGAAAGCTGGTCCAAATAGAAAACAGTCAAAAGAAGAAGCTGCAAAAATTCAAGAGGGACATTTAAATCATTTGAGGCAAATGGCTGAGGAAGGATTTCTTGTTTCTGCAGGTCCATTTTTAGATGAAGGAGATATCAAAGGAATTTTAATTTTTAATGTGGATAATGCTGATCAAATAAAGGATCAAGTGAATCAAGACCCAGCGATTATTGCTGGTCGTTTAATTCCTGAATATCATAAATGGTTGACCAAAGCAGGAACAACTTTACCAAAATAAATTTTAAACCGTATGCAAAAATTACAAAATTATATAGCAGGAGAGTGGGTTTCAGGTTCAGGCAATGGAGTTGATTTATTTAATTCCATTACAGGTGAAGCAATCTATTCAGCCAGCGCTGAAGGGATTGATTTTAATAGCATGTTAAATTATGGACGCAATGTGGGTAGTCCAGCATTGCGTAAAATGACTTTTCATGAACGTGGAAGAATGCTGAAAGCATTAGCTTTTCATCTAACTGAAAAGAAAGAGTTTTTTTATAAAATAAGTGCAGCAACTGGTGCTACTAGAATTGATAGTTGGATTGATATTGAAGGTGGAATTGGAAATCTTTTTGCCTATGCAAGTTTACGCCGCCAATTTCCTGATGAGTCCTTTTATGTAGATGGAGAAATTGCAAAACTTTCCAAAGCAGGAACTTTTAACGGTCATCATATTTGTGTACCAAAAGAAGGAGTTGCCATTCATATCAATGCATATAATTTTCCAGTTTGGGGAATGTTAGAAAAAATCGCAGTTAATTTTTTAGCTGGAGTATCGGCAGTTGTAAAACCAGCAACAGTTACTTCGTTTTTAACAGAAGCAGTTGCAAAAGAAATAATTGCAAGTAAGATTTTGCCTGAAGGTGCATTGCAATTGATTTGTGGAAGTGCCAATGGAATTTTAGATTTCGTTACATCACAAGATGTGGTAACGTTTACGGGTTCTGCAAGCACAGGTATGAAATTAAAATCACATCCAAAAATTATTGCTGAGTCAGTGCCATTTAATATGGAAGCCGATTCATTAAATGCAAGTATTTTAGGTATTGATGCTAAACCAGGCACTGCAGAATTTGAAATCTTTGTAAAAGAAGTTACTAAAGAAATTACTATTAAGTCTGGACAAAAATGTACAGCAGTTAGAAGAATAATTGTACCTCAAGATTTAATAGAAGATGTGCAAATAGAAATTGGAAAGAGATTAGCAAAAACAGTGATAGGTGACCCAAGTGTAGAAGGAGTAAGAATGGGCGCGATGGCGGGTTTGGAGCAATTGAAAGATGTGAAAGCGAAAGTAGCAGCTTTAGCAAAATCACAAGAAATTGTTTATGGAAATATTGATACTGTGGCGTTAACTGGTGCTGATCAAAATAAAGGTGCCTTCATGTCGCCAATATTATTTTTAAATAATAAACCTTTTGAGAATACGGATTGTCACAACATCGAAGCATTTGGTCCAGTGAGTACACTGTTACCTTATGATCGTTTAGAAGATGCAATTGCTTTAGCTAAAATGGGAAAAGGAAGCTTAGTCTGTTCAATTGTAACTGCAGATAATAAAATTGCTCGCGATTTTGTATTAGGTGCTGCATCACATCATGGAAGAATATTGGTATTGAATAATGATTGTGCTAAAGAAAGTACAGGACATGGATCACCAATGCCATTGCTAACTCACGGTGGTCCAGGTAGAGCAGGTGGTGGAGAAGAAATGGGAGGCAAAAGAGGAGTATTTCATTATATGCAAAGAACTGCCATACAAGGATCACCTACAACCCTTACTGCGATAACTAATCAATATCAAATAGGTTCTGAACAAATTGAAAAAGATGTTCATGTTTTTCGTAAACATTTTGAAGATATTGAAATTGGAGAAACAGTAATCACAGCAAAAAGAACAGTAACAGAAGCCGACATTGTTAATTTTTCAAATGTAAGTTGGGATCATTTCTATGCACATACAGATGCAACTTCTTTAGATGGTACAATTTTCGAAGGAAGAGTTGCACATGGTTATTTTGTTTTATCTGCTGCAGCTGGTTTATTTGTTGATGCAAAGAAAGGTCCAGTATTATTAAACTATGGTTTAGATGAATGTCGTTTTACCAAACCTGTTTACCCTGGTATGACTATTGGCGTTAAATTAACTGTCAGAGAAAAAATAGATCAAGAGAAAAAAGATGATCAAGACATTGCCAAAGGCATAGTTAAGTTTTTAGTGGATGTGTATGATGAAACTGGTGAAACTGTTGCTATTGCTACCATTTTGACCATGGTTAAAAAGCGAAATCAAGCATAAGAGTAATTAGATTAGAATTTGAAAGGCCTTTGGGCCTTTTTTTTGTTTGAAAGGATTTTATTAATTTTTAATAGCTCATTTTATAATTATTAATGATAATTTCAGTTAGAATAAAAAATTCTTTATTTAGCATGTTATTTTAGTTGTTTTTAAATTAATAAAATATTGATTTAGATTAAGAAATACAATAAGATCAAACAAAAATTAGTTTCTTTCATAGAAGTATATATCTTTATCGAAACGCTCATAAAAGGTAGCCCCAACCTGTTAGTATAATTATTATTTCAGTTCAATACGAACTCTTACTTTTTCTATTCAAAACCTAAACTAAACTAATGATTGGGCAACAACAACAATTAAAAGATTTTATTAAAAAGCATGTTTCAGTAACTGGGGCTGAAATGAAAAAAATTCTACAAGCTTTTGAATGGAGAGCTTTCCAGAAAGGAGAAAAGCTTAAAGAAAATTCTGAAATGTGTAAAGAAGCTTATTTTTTGAATAAGGGTTTAGTTGCACAGTATCAAATTTTAGATAAGGGTAAAGTTCACCAACAATTTTATTTTCCAAATACTTACTTTTCGGAGTTCAGCAGTTTTATCAATCAATTACCATCAGAAATTATTTTAGAATCTTTGAAAAATTGCACTACTTGGGTAATCTCCTTTGAAAATTTACAAACATTATATCATGAAATTCCACAATTTCAAAAGTTCGGAAGGTTAATGGCGGAACAACAATTAAAAAGTGTTTCTGAAATGAATGGTTTAATTCTCAACCATACGCCAGAAGAACGTTATGAGAAATTATTAACCATCCGGCCAGAAGTTGTGAATGAAATACCACAATACATGGTGGCTTCCTTTATTGGCATATCACCAGAGGCTTTCAGTCGAATTAAAGGGAAAATTGTGAGGAAGAAAATTAGGTGATTTATTCAACACTACCTCTTTCCAGCATTGCATTTTTAAGGTTTAAGATATTGGTCATTTTATTTATGTTTGTAGTATAAATTGAAAAACTATGGCAGACCAAGCATTTGTAAAAACAACTATACAAAATCATATAGCAACCATTACATTTTTTCACCCACAAAGCAATTCCTTACCAGGTGTGATTTTAAGAAAATTAGCCAACGAAATTGAAACTGCTGGTGCTGATAAAAATGTAAACGTTATTGTTTTACAAAGTGAAGGTGAAAAAGCTTTTTGTGCAGGAGCAAGTTTTGATGAATTAATTTCCATTAAAGATTTAGCAACTGGTAAACAATTTTTTTCAGGCTTTGCAAGTGTAATTAATGCGATGCGTAAAGCACCTAAATTTGTGATTGCTCGTGTACAAGGTAAAGCAGTAGGAGGTGGTGTGGGTTTAGCTTCAGCAGCTGATTATACTTTGGCCTTAGATTCTTCATCAGTGAAATTAAGTGAACTGGCTGTAGGTATTGGTCCATTTGTAGTTGGTCCTGCAGTAGAACGCAAAATTGGTTCCTCAGCATTTTGTCAATTAGCTATCAATGCTTCTGAATGGCAAACAGCTAATTGGGCTAGAGAAAAAGGATTGTATGCGGAAATTTTTACCTCTATAAGTGATTTAGATGAAGCAGTTCAAGTATTAGCAACTAAGTTAGCAAACAGCAATCCAGAAGCGATGCAACTCCTTAAACAAGCCGCATGGTTAGGAACAGAAAATTGGGATACCCTTTTAATTGAACGCGCTGAAATGAGCGGAAAACTTGTGCTTTCAGACTTTACAGTGAATGCAATTAATCAGTTTAAGAAGAAATAGATCTTGCTAATTTATATCCTTTTGTAAGTTTTGAAACATTGTACTTTTAAACATCATTTCGTGTTGTATACAAATAATTTTAAATTTTAAGTTTTAAATTTTAAATGTCAATTGAATAATTATAAATTATGAATTGGGCAAAATTGTAGGATGTAACCAATAATGCACTTAATAGCAAATTCAAACTAGTAACTTTTTGACTTCAACAAAATGATTTTAAATTTTAAGTTTTAAATTTTAAATGTCAATTGAATAATTATAAATTATGAATTGGGCAGTTTTGTACAAATTAACCACCATCTTCCAATTAACACATTATCTCATCAACACATTAACACATTAACACATTTCTGCTTTTATCAATCTCAGTTTAACATAGTAGTAGGGAGGTAGGTTGGAGCGAATAATTTTAAATTTTAATTGTCAATTGAGTAATTGAAAATTTTGAATTGGGCAATTTCAAGCAATGTAGCCAACAAGGTCTCATTACCACATCAACACATTACCACATTCACTTTGGAACTGAGAACCCAGAATTGAGCGGCAATGAAGTAGTAATTAGCACAAAAGCAACCTTAATTCATCATTTTTTTAATTAAAATTCAAAATTTAAAACTTAAAATTTAAAATTATTTTTCTGCCCAAAAATCCTAAATTTGTCCCTTTATCAATTTAAAAGATGCCAACTGCTGTTGAAAACAAACCGAAAATAAGCATATCTGAAGATACTTTGCTGCAAGCTTGGACACTCATGTGTACGGCTAAGGCAATGACAGAATTGTATGAAGCTAATAAAGAAGTAACAGCAAAATATGTGCATGCAACTTCACGTGGACATGAAGCAATTCAATTAGCAGTTAGTTTGCAATTATTACCTCAAGATTATTTATCAGCTTATTATCGCGATGATTCTATGCTTTTAGGTATTGGGCTTAAGCCTTACGACTTAATGTTGCAATTATTAGCAAAAAGAGATGATCCTTTTTCTGGAGGAAGAACTTATTATTGTCACCCTAGTTTGAATAGAGCTGACATGCCAAAAATTCCTCATCAATCATCCGCAACTGGTATGCAAGCCATACCAACAACTGGTGTTGCAATGGGCATTCAATACAAAGAAAAATTAGGTTTATCAAACAATGATGAATCTGGAAAAGCAATTGCTGTTTGTTCTTTGGGTGATGCATGTATTACCGAAGGAGAAGTGGCAGAAGCCTTTCAAATGGCAGCTTTGAAGCAATTGCCTATTTTATATTTAGTGCAAGATAATGAATGGGATATTTCTGCAAGCGCTAAAGAAATTAGAGCTATGGATGCAAGTGAATATGCCAAAGGATTTGTAGGCATTGAAACGCGAAGTATTGATGGAACTGATTTCATTCAATCTTATCAAACCATTCAAGAAGTTTTATCAATTATTAGAACAGAACGTCGTCCGTTTTTAGTTCATGCAAAAGTACCTTTATTGAATCATCATACTTCTGGAGTACGTAAAGAATGGTATCGCGATGATTTGGAAGAGGCAGCTTTGCGTGATCCTTTTCCCAAATTTAAAGCTCAATTATTAGAAAATGGTTTTGATGAAAATTTACTCAGTTCCATTGAAAAGAAAGCAATTGAAAATGTTCAGGAAGATTATAATCAAGCGCTCTTAGCAGAAGATCCTCGTCCTGAAGATTTATATACACATGATTTCGCTCCAACTCCAATTACAGAAGAAAAAGGGGAAAGAGAACCCTCAGGAAAAGTAGCAACTATCATGGTTGATTCAGCTTTATTTGCTGTTCAAGAAATAATGCAAAAACATCCTGAATGCTTATTGTACGGACAAGATGTTGGTGGTCGATTAGGAGGAGTATTTAGAGAAGCTGCAACCTTAGCTCAAAAATTCGGTGATGATCGTGTATTTAATACAGCAATTCAAGAAGCATTTATAATTGGAAGTACAGTGGGCATGTCTGCAGTGGGTTTGAAGCCAATTGTAGAAGTCCAATTTGCAGATTATATATGGCCAGGTTTGAATCAATTATTTACTGAAGTTGCTAGGTCATGTTATTTATCAAATGGAAAATGGCCAGTGAGTGCAGTTATTCGTGTACCCATTGGTGCCTATGGAAGTGGTGGTCCTTATCACTCTTCTTCTGTTGAATCTGTGCTTTCAAATATTAGAGGAATAAAAATTTGTTATCCTTCAACGGGTGCAGATTTAAAAGGATTGATGAAAGCTGCATTCTATGATCCTAATCCGGTAATCATGTTGGAGCATAAAGGATTGTATTGGTCGAAAATAAAAGGAACAGAAGAAGCCAAAAGTATTGAACCTGATGAAGATTATATTATTCCATTAGGAAAAGCTAGAATGGTTACAGAAGTGGAGTCTTCAGAAGAAATAACTACCATGACTATTATTACTTACGGTATGGGAGTTTATTGGGCTAAAGCTGCGATGAAAGAATTTGAGGGTAGGGTAGAATTAATTGATTTAAGAACCATTCATCCTTTGGATTTTGAGGCAGTTCAAAAATCTGTCAATAAGCATCATCGTTGTTTAGTATTAACTGAAGAGCCTATTCAGAATTCATTTGCTCAAGCATTAGCAGGTAGAATTTCTAATGAATGTTTTGAGAATTTAGATGCAGCAGTTGCTACATTAGGGTCTGAAATTTTACCAGCCATTCCATTGAATGCAACACTTGAAGCAACCATGGTTCCTAATGCAAACAAAGTAGCATTGGCAATCGAAAAATTATTAGCCTATTAATTCATGAAAAGATATTTCCCAATAATTGCATTTTTACTTTTCTTTTTTGCTTTTAATTTGGCTGAAGCACAAGTACCTAATTCACAACGTAAAAAACCAGTGAAGAAAGTTGCAC
This sequence comes from Sphingobacteriaceae bacterium, assembly GCA_965279595.1. GTDB lineage: Bacteria > Bacteroidota > Bacteroidia > Sphingobacteriales > Sphingobacteriaceae > CAIKLP01. Next base: position 16,135 of record OZ257246.1, on the reverse strand, counting down.
CTAAGCCTGTAGCACCTGCTCCTGTTGTAGTTGCACCTGTTATTGAACCCACTAAAGAAGAAACGGAAGCATGGATTATTGAAAAAATATTGAAGTATAAACCAATCGTTTATATCACCAGTAGTATTCCTACAAAAAATAATTGTGAATGGTTAGTTACCAATGTAGCTTTCAATGCAAATGATAATTTAATACTAACTATCAAGGCTGATCCTGCTTCGACTTGCTATAAAGATCAATTGATTCAAGTTGAAATTGATATTAGACTATTGGATATGAAAAGAACAAACTCAGTGGAAACAACCAAAAGAGTTTTGCTTTTCCCTTTAACTTTAACTAATCCATTTACCTTAACATTTGCTCCAGCAAGTGCAATGAATAAAACTAAATTCACTCATTTCAATACAATTATTGCTTTTGATAAAGGTGCTGCCTATGAACCCAATTTGGCTACCCGTTTAGCAAAGGCAATCAGTAAAATGAATGAGTTCACTACAAGTAAGGAAACGTCTAAAGAAGCATACTAAAATTCTTTGATGACACTCAAATGACAATTTTTATTTGGGAAGCGCCCATCTTATCAACTGAAATTATATGTATTTCAAGATAATATTTCCTCATTGTTAGTTATTATAGATTTATCTTCTTTAATGCCCATTTTATCTCTTTTTGGGATGATTTTTGCTTAACAATTGCAAAAATTCTTAACTTCGAATTCAAACTAAATATTTATGTTCATTAAATTTAAGCCAACCCTTCTGCTTTTTGCTGTTTTAATTGGAGCGATTAGCTCATCAACAGCAGCAACAAATCAGTGGAAAGAAACCAATGCTCAAGTAGTCACTAAATCTTACAAAAAAGTTTTACCTGAGAAATTTAGAAGTGTTCAAATCAATTACGAATCTTTAAGAATGAATTTAGCAAATGCTAGCATTCAAAATTTCGGAATTGCTTCTCGTCAATCAACTATTGAAATTGCATTGCCAATGCCTTATGGTGGGTATGAAAATTTCAAAGTTTTTGAAACACCTATGATGGAAGAAGGTTTAGCTGCAAAATATCCTGAAATAAAAACATATACGGCAGTTAGTTTAACTAACCCAGGAAATATTGCTAAAATAGATGTGGGTTATATGGGATTTCATGCCATGGTATTATCAACTGAAGGAAGATATTTTATTGATCCTGTTTCTAACGAAAACAACTCAGACTATATCGTTTATTACCGTCGTGATTTACCAACTTGGGCGAATGTTTTTAATTGTTCAACAGTATCAGATGAACAATTTGAATTAGAAAATAAAAATCGTTTAGAAGAATATTATGCTAAATCAAGTTCGGCTGTAGTAACATATAGACAATACCGTTTGGCTTTAGCTTGTACAGTTGAATACTCGAAAGCAGCAACTGGATTAGTTTCTCCAACTAAAGCGCAAGTACTTGCTAAAATGGTTACTTCCATGAATCGTATCAATGGAGTATATGAAACAGAAGTTGCAGTACACATGAATTTAGTAGCTAATAATGATACTTTAATTTATAATACTGGTACGAGTCCATATTCAAATAATGATGGTGCAGCCATGTTATCTCAAAATCAAACTACTGTTAATGCAAGGATTGGTTCTGCTAATTATGATATCGGTCACGTATTCAGTACAGGTGGTGGTGGTATCGCTTCATTAGGTTCTGTTTGTGTTACTTCTCGTAAAGGACAAGGTGTAACAGGTTCTCCTTCACCAGTAGGTGATGCTTTTGATATTGATTATGTTGCTCATGAAATGGGACATCAATTTGCTGGTAACCATACCTTCAATTCAGTTACTGGTTCTTGTGCAGGAGGAAATAGAAATTCAACCACAGCTTATGAGCCAGGTAGTGGAACAACCATCATGGCTTATGCGGGTATTTGTGGGGCAGATGATATTGCTTTACATAGTGATCCATATTTTCATGCTATCAGTATTGATGAAATCAATGCATTCATTACAACTACTGCAAATGCATGTGCAGCAAAAACTGTAACAACAAATAACACACCTACTGTTGATGCAGGTGCAAACTATACTATTCCAATTAATACTCCTTTTCAATTAAAAGGTTCAGCAGTTGACCCTGATGGTCCAGAAGGATTAACATATAGCTGGGAACAAATGGATTTAGGCCCTCAAGGTGCACCAAATAGTGCAACTGGAAATGCGCCATTATTTAGATTTTTCCCACCAAAAACAACATCAGTTAGATTATTCCCTCAGCTATCAAACATATTAGCTAATTCACAAACTAAAGGTGAAAAAATGGCGAGCTATGCTCGTAATATGAAATTCAGATTAGTAGTTAGAGATAACGTTCCAAATGCAGGTGCAACTGGAAAAGATGAAATGACCATCGCTGTTTCTGCAGCTGCTGGACCTTTCTCAATCTCATCTTCTAATACAGCAGATACATTTTATGTGGGTACCACTGAAACAGTAAATTGGTTAGTTGGAAATACTGATATAGCTCCTATAAATTGTTCAATGGTTCGTATTTTATTATCAACTGATAATGGAGTTACTTTCCCGATTATTTTAGCAGATAGTACAGCAAATGATGGAACAGAAAATATTACAGTTCCCAATAATTTAAGCACAACAGCTCGAGTTAAAGTAGAGGCAATTGGAAATATCTTTTTTGATATCAACAATTCAGCTATCAAAGTTTTAGCTCCTGCAGGACCAGGTTTTAATTTATTTAACGCTGCTACTTCAACAAATGCTTGTCCTCCTGATTCAGTTGAATTCAGAGTGACTGCAGGCGCAATACTTGGTTTCAATTCACCAATAACTTTGTCAACTTCTAATTTACCAGCAGGAGCAGTTGCAGGTCCATTTACCAAAAACCCAATGATGCCAGGTGATACTTCTTATGTAAAAGTTTCTACAGCAGGTTTAACAGCTGGTGCAAAAACTTTAAAGATCAATGGTGTCAATGCTTCTGTGAATGCTAACACAACTGCTAACTTTACAGTATTAGCATCTGTAAGTGCTGCAGCTGTTATCACTTCACCAACACAACAACAATTAAATGTATTGCCTAATGCATCATTTACTTGGAACAATGTTGCAAATGCAACTGCTTATCATATTCAAATTGCAAGTGATTCAAGTTTTAATACTTTGATTGTTGACTCTATAATCAATGGTTCTGGTTCAACTTTATTCAACGCTACAGCTTTACCTCAATACACTAAATTATTTTATAGAGTTGGTGGTTTAAATACTTGTGGTGATGGACCTTTCTCTGGCATCAATGGTTTTACAACCAATGGTGTACCTGCAGCTCCTACAAACTTATTTAAGGTTACAAGCACTGCAACTAGTATCACAATTAAGTGGACAGACAATGCCATGAATGAATCAGGTTATAAAGTAGAAAAATCAGATACAACGAATACCAATTATAAACAAGTTGGATCACTTTCATCTGATGCTACTCAATTTATCAGTAATGGTTTAACAGTTGGAGTAACTTATTTTTATCGTGTGAAATGTACTAACCTAGTGGGTTCTTCACTTTATTCAAATGAATTAAGTGTGAATTTTGGTGTAGGTGTAAACAATGAAACTAGTGCAACTATTTTATCTATTTATCCTAACCCAACAAATAATTTATTATCTGCTGATTTGGATAACGAGTACAAGGGTAATGTGAAAATTCAAATAGTAGATGAATTAGGAAGAATTGTTTATACAAGCAATGTTAATAAATCAAATAATGAACTACATGTTGAAATGAATTTATCTGATTTACCAAAAGGAGTTTACTTTTTGAAAATGCAAACTGATAACGATCAATTGCTAAGAAGAATAATGAAATTCTAATTCAGTCTATTTTTTTAGATTGATTTAATATTTGTTAAGGCGATGATTTATCATCGCCTTAGCTTTATAAAGTTTTGAATAAATTAATAACACAATATACAATAACATTTACCATGCAATTAAAATCGAAACTGATTCTTATCCTTGCCCTGTTTACCATACTTTCCAAAGGTTTGTTGGCCAATACCGGAATTTTGTGGAATGAAACAAATAAAGCAATCGCAAGTAAAGCATTTAAAAATCCTTTACCAGATAAGTTCAGAACTGTTCAAATTAATTATGCTGATTTAAAAAATGAATTGGCAAAGGCACCTACATTTAGTTTTATCAATCAAGCTAAAAGCACAGGAGTTGTATTAGATATTCCCTTGCCTTATGGTGGTGTAGAATCATTCAGAATTGTAGAAACACCTATGATGGAAGAGGGTTTAGCAAATAGATATCCTGAAATAAAAACATACACTGGTATTAGTATTTCTAATCCTTTAAATACAGTTAAAATTGATGTTGGTTACATGGGCTTTCACGCATTGGTATTTTCTACTGATGGAAGATATTATGTAGAGCCTATCAGTAAAGATAACCGTCAAAATTATTTAGTTTTTTATGCAAATGATTATCCTGAATTGAGTCAATCTCCAATTTGTAATATGGAAAATGATGAAATTTTGAATAAAGAAAATAGCCAAAATGTTGAAAGATATTTAGCTAATAAAAATAGTGCAGATGAAATTCAATACCGTGCTTATAGAATGGCAGTATCATGTACCATTGAATATGCTCAAGCATCAACTGGCTCTGCAACACCAACAAAAGCAATGGTTTTGTCGAAAGTGGTTACAACAATAAATAGAGTAAATGGTTTGTATGAAAGAGAAGTGGCAGTGCATTTTAATTTAATTGCCAATACTGATACCTTATTTTATTTAACAGGTGCTGATCCATTTACCAATGAAAGCGGTGGAACTATGTTAGGTGAAAATCAAACTTTATTAACTGCTAAAATTGGAAATGCCAATTATGATATTGGACATTCATTTAGTACTGGTCCAGGGGGAATCGCTTCTTTAGCTGCGATATGTGTAAATGCTCGAAAAGCAATGGGAGTAACTGGTTTACCCAATCCTGTAGGTATAGAATTTGATATCGATTTTTTAAGTCATGAAGTTGGTCACATGTTTGGTGCTAATCATACTTTTAATTCTATTACTGGTGGATGTAATGGAAATAGAAATGGGGGTACAGCTTATGAACCAGGTGGAGGTTCTACCATTATGGCATACTATACACAATGTGGTGTTGATGTAATCACCAATGTAGGTGATCGTGTTTTTCATGCAAGTGCCTTAGATGAAATTCAAGCTTTCATAACTACTGGTGCAGGAAATGTTTGTCCTGTTAAAACTCCAACAGGTAATTTTCCTCCGGTTGTTGAAGCTGGTCCAGATTATATAATTCCAATTAACACTCCATTTTCTTTGACTGGCTCTGCTGTTGATCCTGATGGAGACTCTTTATTATACAATTGGGTGGAGATGGATTTAGGCGCAGCCGGTGGACCCAATGCGCCAGTTGGAAATGCACCCACCTTTAGGTCATTTCCACCAGCAACTACAACAACTAGAATTTTCCCTAGATTATCAAATGTATTAGCTAATTCACAAACTAAAGGTGAGAAAATGGCAAGCTATCCAAGATCAATGGTGATGCGATTGTTGGCTCGTGACCCAAGTGCAATGGCTGGGACTTTTGGATTTGATAATATGAAAATTGATGTGGTAAGTCATGCTGGTCCATTCAATATCACAAGCACAAATTTTATAGATACTTTTTATGTAGGTACAACAAGAAATATTTTTTGGAATGTTGCCAATACTACTGCCGCTCCATTAAATTGCAGTAAAGTTCGAATTTCTTTTTCTACAGACGGTGGAAATACTTTCCCTATTATTTTAATTGATAGTACAGAAAATGATGGCAGTGCATCATTTGTGGTACCAAATACAATCACTGCTTTAGGTAGAATAAAAGTTCAACCCATCAACAATATTTTCTTTGATATCAATAATGCTTCTATTTCTGTAATTAATCCAGTAAGCCCTGATTATTCTCTATTTTCAAGAGCCGAAAAATTAAGTATTTGTGTTCCTGATTCAGCAGAAATAAAAATTATCACATCTAGTTTGTTGAATTTTTCTAGTCCAATAACTTTATCAGTAGCTGCATTACCTGCAGGTGCAGTGGCAGGAAGTTTTAGTAAGAATCCTGTAATGCCTGGTGATACTTCTTTTATCAAAATTTCAAGCTTAGGTTTAATTGCTGGTAATAAAACACTAAAAGTAAATGCCCTAGCTAATGGAATTTCACATAGCTCAACTGTTGATTATGTGATCGCTCCTAAATTGACTGCACAATCAACCATGAGCTCTCCAGCGCAACAACAATTAAATGTAATACCGAACATCAACTTTGCATGGTCAGTGGTTACAGGGGCTAATATCTATCGCTTGCAAATAGCATTGGATACTAACATGAATAATTTATTTTTGGATACAATAATCTTAGGTGGAACAACAACATCAATTGGAAACTTAAGTTTACCTCAGTATAAAAAATTATACACAAGAATTGCTGCTCAAAATGATTGTGGAGATGCGCCGTTTTCAACCATCACTTCATTTACTACAGGTGGAGTTCCAGCAACACCAACTGGACTGAAAAAACTTTCCAATACAGGAACAAGTTTAACCATTCGTTGGGTTGATAATGCAAATAATGAATCTTCTTATAAAGTAGAACGTTCTGATGGTGATAATTCTCATTATACACAAGTAGCAAGCCTTTCAACGGATGCTAAACAATACGTAAGTAATAATTTAGTAGTAGGAGTATTGTATTATTTCAAAGTGCGTTGTGCAAACTTAGCTGGATTTTCAAATTATTCTGATGAAATTGCAGTTGGTTTAAATGTAGGTGTGGATGCTAAAGAAACATTGTCATTACTTTCTGTTTATCCAAATCCAGCCAATGAATTGGTTACAGTAAATTTATCAAATGAATTGACAGGAAATTTATCCTTACAAATAGTAGATGAATTAGGAAGAATTGTTTGGAATGAAAATCTATTAAAAGACAAAGAGGATTTCTCAAAAGAAATTGATATTTCTAAATTACCTAAAGGTGTTTATTTCCTAAAAATAAAAACCGAAGAAAATCATTGGGTTTCCAGAATGATAAAATTATAAATTGAAAAGGAGGAATTTATTCCTCCTTTTTTTTATAACATCAGCTAATTATTTACCTAATAAATCAGCTAAATAATTCATGTTTAAATTCTGAATGGGATGTCCTGTATTAGGGAACACAGCTAAACTTGCATTCTTGATAACCTTGTAAGTTTTTATGCTTTCTTCAATACTTACCAATGCATCACGATCACCTACAGTGATGATTACTTTTTGATTGATTCTTGCAAATACTTCTTCATTCAATAATGGATTCTTACCTAATTCAGCTAATAAATGATGGGTATTGGTTAACACTTTTTTCCATTCACTACCGTGTACCTTTTCCAAATGTTTTGCAAAAGCAGGTACTTTCTCTTCAATTTTTTCTGGATTAATTTGTCTGATTTGTTTTTCACTTTGCATTTCACTCCAATCAAAAATAGTGGCAAAAGTAATTACTGATTCTATTTTATCAGGATATTTAGCTGCCAACAAAAGTGCAACATATCCACCTAAACTATAACCCAATAAAGTAATTGGTTCTTTTTCAGATTCAATATATGGCAACACATGTTGACAAAAAAGTTCAATACTAAATAATTCGTTAGAAAAGGGTTCTTGTCCATGCCCTGGGAAATTCAATGCCAATACATCATATTGATTATTTAATTTTGTAGTTAAGGATGTAAATTCTTCTTTGGAACCAATGGCTCCATGTAATAAAATAAGTTTTTTCTTCATTTTTAAAATTTGTTCAATAGGTTTTGTGAAAACAAATATAGTTTGGTCTATTCTAAAAACGAAGTTTTTGGTTAATTGGCTAATTTTCAGATTAGCTAATTTCCTTCGTGGGGTGGAGATGTGTTGATGTGATAATGTGTTGATGTGTTAATACTGCGTTGTTGGTTGCTAAGAATTTAATTAGACAATTTGCTGATTAGCTAATTACCATCGGATTGATAGAAAGTGTTAATGAGTAAAATTAGCTAAAACTCTACAAATTTGCCCAATTCAAAATTCATCATTTCTTAATTAACATTCAAAATTTAAAGCTAAAAATTTAAAATTTCTTTTGTTCAACGCTTAAAATTCAAAATTTGGCATTCGCCTTCCAAAAACAAATCCCCCCATCCCTTGTTAAAAACGTACAATATGATAATTTCCTAAATTTCTCTCCTTTTTTGTACTTTCGCCACGCATGGGAACTCCGATTAAGCCTTATAACAGTACCGATTCTAAAAAAGTAGAAGTCGCTACTATGTTCAATAAAATTGCCAAAACTTATGATTTTCTAAATCACTTTTTGTCTCTAGGTATTGATATTATTTGGCGAAAAAAAGCAATCGCTTGTTTAAAGAATGATCAACCTAAATTAATTTTAGATGTAGCTACAGGCACTGGCGACTTTGCATTTGAAGCACTCAGCTTAAATCCTGATAAAATAATTGGTGTCGATATTTCAGAAGGAATGCTGGCCATTGCTAAGGAGAAAATAATTAAAAGAAAAGAGTCACACCGTTTTGAAGTTAGATTAGGAGATTCTGAAAAATTATTGTTTGAGGATAATACTTTTGATGCCGTAACAGTAAGTTTTGGAGTTCGTAATTTTGAAAATTTAGATAAGGGTATTGCTGATATATTCCGTGTGTTGAAACCAGGGGGTAAAGCTGTTATTTTAGAATTCTCAAACCCTAAATCCTTTCCTGTCAAGCAGTTTTACCATTTCTATTCATTTCAATTGTTACCTTTATTCGGAAAATTGTTTTCAAAGGATGCAAGAGCATATAGCTATTTGCCTGAATCCGTGAAGGCATTTCCAGATGGACAACAATTTTTGGATGTATTAAATCGTTCAGGTTTTGCTGAATCTAAAGCCAAAGAACTTGGTTTTGGTATATGTTCAATTTATACAGGAGTTAAAAAGTGAAAAAAATTATAGCCCTTTCTTTATGGATGATTTGCACAAATTTTGCATTTGCCCAAGATAATACCCCTGGCTATGACCGTCAAAAAGTACATTTTGGATTTTCTATAGGTTTCAATAATTCAGCCTTAACAGCCATTAAATCGGCTAACTATTATCAGTACGATTCTGTTTTAAGCATCACCCCAAGTGGTGGACCAGGTTTTAATTTAGGTATTGTTTCCAATATTCTTTTATTCAAAATGGTTGATTTAAGAATGACTCCAAACTTATCGTTTGTTGATAGAACCTTGGCATATACATTCACTGATGGTTTAAAAAATACCACACGTGCAGTTGAATCTACTTATGTAGAGTTTCCATTAGATATTAAAATAAGGGCCTTCAGACATAGAAACGTAGGCTTTTATGTATTGGGTGGGGTGAAATATTCTTATGATGTTATCTCCAATAAAAAAGTAACAAAAGGAGAAGATCCATTTGATGAAGCCACTCGAAAAGTAAAATTATTAACCTCTGACTTGTCTTATGAATGGGGCTTTGGCTGGGACTTATACTATCAATATTTTAAATTTTCACCTGAAATAAAATTCTCTTACGGTACTACTAATTTGCTTAAAAAGGAAGATCATATTTATGCTCGACCACTCGACAAATTATTTTCAAGAGTTATTTGTATGACCTTTTATTTCGAGTAAATTTGAAATCAATTTTCAAATTATCATCCATTATTTCGCATCCATTTCATGAGTCAAATAGTTTTAATTACTGGAGCAACTTCAGGCATAGGCAAAGCAACAGCTTTTGAGTTTGCTGCAAAAGGATTTCATTTAATCCTTACAGGCAGGAGAGAAGATCGTTTGTTGCAATTAAAGCAAGAATTAAGTACACAATTTTCTGTACCCATTTTGACTTTGAATTTTGATGTTCAAAATAAAGAGGAAGTCTCCAAAGCATTGAATTCATTGGATGCTGATTGGAAGAACATTGATGTATTAGTAAATAATGCGGGTTTATCATTGGGACTAGATCCTTTTCATCAAGCCAACTTAAATGATTGGGAAACCATGATTGATACCAATGTAAACGGTTTACTTTACGTTTCGAAAATTATCAGTGATTGGATGGTCAATAGAAAAAGTGGACACATCATAAATATTGGATCCATTGCAGGTAAAGAAACCTATGCCAATGGAAATGTTTATTGTGCTACAAAACATGCAGTTGATTCTTTAACAAAAGCCATGCGATTGGATTTGTTAATTCATGGGATTAAAGTAACAGCCATTCATCCAGGTGCTGTTGAAACAGAATTCTCTATTGTACGTTTCAAAGGAGATGAAGCTCGTGCAAAAAAAGTGTATGAAGGATTCGAACCTTTGCATCCACAAGATATTGCATCAGCAATTGCCTATGTAGCTAGTTTACCTGCACATGTTAATATCAATGACTTGGTGATTATGCCAACCGCTCAAGCCAATGCAACCACTATCAATCGAACAATTTAAATTTTTAAAATATGTCATTAATTCAAACAGTTGATTCAGAAATAAAGCAAGCCATGCTTGCAAAAAATGAAATTCGTTTAAGAGGCTTAAGAGCCATCAAAGCCGCGTTATTATTAGCAAAAACAGAGAAGGGTGCACAAGAGGAATTGTCTGATGAAGCCGAAACAAAAGCCCTTCAAAAACAAATCAAACAAAGAAAAGATTCTGTTGAAATTTACCAAACACAAAACCGCGCTGATTTAGCCAAAGTAGAATTAGAAGAAATTGCTGTGTTAGAAGAATTTCTACCTAAGCAATTAAGTCCAGAAGAATTACAAACTGCAATTCAAAATCTTATAACTTCATTAGGAGTTACTGATCCAAAAGATATGGGTAAAGTAATTGGAGCAGCTAATAAGCAATTGGCAGGCAAATCAGATGGAAAATCAATTGCTGAAATGGTTAAGAAAGTTTTAAGTTCAAATTAATTCGACACGTACTTTTTGATTTTACTTTACGATAATTACGATTCATTCACTTATAACTTGCTCGATTATTTAGAGCAACTAGGAGCAGAGTGCATAGTAGTTCGTAATGATGAAAAAAGTTTAGAAGAGTTACAATCCTTGAACTTTAATGGCATTGTTATTTCTCCTGGTCCCGGCAGGCCAAAAGATGCAGGTAACTTAATGCAATTGATCAAACATTATCATCAAGTGCTTCCAATTTTAGGCATTTGTTTAGGGCAACAAGCCATTGGCGAATATTTTGGAGCTCAATTAGTAAAAGCTAAAAATCCAATGCATGGCAAAACAAGTTTGATTAAACATCAGCAACATGCCATGTTCAAAGATGTTCCTTTGGAGTTCAATGCCATGCGTTACCACTCCTTAATTTTAGAAAATTTGCCCAATGAATTAATTGCCACAGCAAGCAGTTCGGAAAATGAAATTATGGCCATTGCGCATCAACAATATGCTATATGGGCATTGCAATTTCATCCTGAATCTATTCTTTCTGAATACGGAATGACTATGTTAAACAATTGGTTGTCAGAATTCAAGCTATTGGACAATTGAAATTTTTTAGATTATTATTTCGGTATCTCCCAATAAAAGCTATTTTTACTGTAAATAAATCAGTTTCCTATGCTATTTATTTTTATTTTAGCATAGTGTAGCAAATCAAAAGAATGGCACTAGAAGTAAAAAAAGAAAACGGTTTTTCATTTGTTGAAGAAGGTGAAGGTAAAGTTTTATTGCTATTGCACGGTTTATTTGGTGCTTTAAGTAATTGGGAAGACGTTACTCAGAAATTTTCAAAAGATTATAAAGTAGTAATTCCATTATTACCTATTTATGAATTGCCCTTGTTAGGTGCCAATGTTGAAGCATTAGCTAAGCATGTTCATAAATTTGTAGAATACAAGAACTTTAATCAATTCACCATTTTAGGAAATTCATTAGGCGGACACGTAGGATTAGTTTATACATTAGCTCATCCTGAGTTTGTTCATTCTATGATGTTGACCGGTAGTTCAGGTTTATATGAAGAAGGCATGGGAGGAACATATCCTCGTCGCGAAGATTATAATTACATCAAAGAAAGAGTAGCTTATACCTTTTATGATCCTGAAGTTGCTAGTAAAGATTTAGTAGATGAAGTTTTTGAAGTAGTTAATAACAGAAATAAAATTCTACGCATACTTTCCATGGCTAAATCAGCTATGCGTCATAACTTAAGAAAAGAAATTCCCAAAATCACCATTCCTGTTTCCTTAATTTGGGGTAAACAAGATCACATAACCCCAGCTGAAGTAGGAGAAGAGTTTCATCAATTATTACCGAATTCAGAACTGACTTTTATTGATAAATGTGGACATGCTGCAATGATGGAACGTCCAGAAGAATTCAATGAGATTTTAGCTAAATTCTTGAAAAAAATACACTAAGATTTTTGTTGTTTAAATTTCAAACAACATTTTCTATGCAAGCAAACGAGTTACTTAATGATTTAATCCCTTCACTTAGAACATCTGATAGTGCGGCTAGGGCATTGGCTCTTATGAATGATTTTAAAATTAGTCATTTGCCCATCGTCAATGAAACACAATTCCTTGGTTTGATTTCTGAAGATGAACTCATTGAATTTAATAATTTAGAAGAGCCCATCGGGAACCATCAATTGTCAATCGTTAATCCATTTGTTTATGCATGGCAACATATTTATGATGTGATGGAATTAATGGCTAAACAAAATTTATCTATTGTTCCTGTTATCGATAATAAAAATAATTACCTAGGATTGATTACTAGCAACTCTATGATTCATTATTTTGCAGAAATCACATCCTTATCAAACCCAGGTGCAGTCATCATTTTAGAGGTTGGTCAACGCGATTATTATTTATCTGAAATAGCAAGAATTGTAGAATCGAATGATGCACATATTTTAAGTACCTATATCAGCTCTAAACCCGATTCAACCAAAGTTGAAATTACTTTAAAAATTGATAAGACAGATTTAAGCGGAATCATTCAATCCTTTGAAAGATTTAATTATTCCATTACGCATTCTTTTCACCATAATAAATCAGAAGACGATTCAATGGATCGATTTGATTCGTTTATGAATTATTTAAACATTTAGTTAAACATTGCATGAAGAAATTCATGGTAATTACTATAAAATGAGAATTGCAATTTACGGTAGAAAATTTAATGATTCTGCAATCAAACATGTGCAGCAATTGATGGATTGTTTCACCGAAATGAATATCGATATAGTAGTATACGCTGCCTTTCATGCCTATTTAGTACCACGTGTAAAATTACCTACTAACCTTACTTTATTTTCTAAGCACGATGAATTGGTCGGACAAGTAGATGTTTTAGTGAGTATTGGTGGTGATGGAACAATGCTAGATACCGTAACCTTGGTTCGCGATTCAGGAATACCAGTTATTGGAATCAACATGGGTAGGTTAGGCTTCTTAGCCAGCATCGCTAAAGAAGAAATCAGAACAGCAGTTGATAGTTTAGTGAAAGGTCATTTTACTTTGGATAAAAGGACACTCATTCGATTAGAATCTAACATTGAATTATTTAACGGAGTGAATTATGGATTGAATGAAATTACCATTCATAAAAAAGATACTTCCTCCATGATCATCATACATACTTATTTGAATGGTGAATTTTTAAACTCTTATTGGGCTGATGGGTTAATTGTTGCTACACCTACAGGCTCTACAGGCTATTCATTAAGCTGTGGTGGTCCAATTATATTTCCAAATTCTGAAAATTTTGTAATTACCCCAATATCTCCGCATAATTTAAATGTAAGACCCATCATTATTTCTGATAACCAAGTAATCACATTTGAAGTGGAAGGAAGAAGTGCTCATTTTTTAGCAACATTAGATTCAAGAACCGAAACCATCGAATCCTCTGTTCAATTGGCTGTTCGCAAGGAAGCTTTCCAGATAAATTTAATCAGATTGAGTACTGAAAACTACCTTGGAACGTTAAGAAACAAACTCATGTGGGGATTAGACACGAGAAATTAATCTATTTCCTTATTTTAGCGCGATTTTAGTACCATTTATGCTCAAGCGATTTAGCTTATATTTATTCCTTTTACTCCTTTCAATTCAAGCCACAAAGGCTCAAGAATGGGAATTGGGTGCATTGGCGGGTGCTTCAGGCTATATTGGAGATTTAAATCCTACTAACCCCATTAAATTTACCAATCCAGCAATTTCATTCAATATCAAATACAATTTTGATCCGTTCAATGGTTTGAAACTTTCTTTTACACAAGGAGAAGTTCAGGCAAATGATGCAGATTCTAAATCGAAATATCAGCAATTAAGAAATCTAAATTTCAACTCTTCAATTTCTGAATTGGCCTTGGTTTATGAGTTTAATTTTTACGAATTCATTCCAGGTAGTTCCAAACATGGTTTCACACCTTATGCATTTTTCGGATTTTCAGGTTTTTTATTCAATCCTAAAACAGAATATAATGGTCAAGTGGTGAACCTAAGAGACTTAGGTACAGAGGGTCAAGGAACATTATTGGGTACCAAAAAGAAATATTCCAATTTGGCCTTTGCAATACCTTTTGGAATGGGAATTAAATATAATTTTGCATCCAATTACAATATTGGATTTGAGTTAGGATATAGAAACACTTTTACTGATTATTTGGATGATGTAAGTAAAACTTATGTAGATAAGACAGTGCTTGCAACCACTAATGGTCAAATAGCGTCTGACTTATCGGATCGTTCCGGAGAAGTCAACTCGGGTGTATATATTGGTGAGACTTTTTCTCAACGTGGTGATGACAGTCGCAGGGATTTTTTTATGTTTACAGGAATTACCATTTCTTATACTTTTACACCAATTAAATGTCCGCCTTTTAAGAAATATAGATGAGTAGCAAAGAAAATATAAACCTTCAACAATTACCTAATCATGTTGCAATCATTATGGATGGCAATGGGCGTTGGGCTAAAGGAAAAGGTAAATTAAGGGTCTTCGGTCACCAAAATGGAGTGAAAGCAGTACGAGATACTGTAGAAGGTGCGGCAGAATTAGGTATCAAAAATTTAACTTTGTATGCCTTCTCTACTGAAAATTGGAACAGACCCAAGTTTGAAGTAAATGCCTTGATGGAATTATTGATATCAACCATCAGCAAGGAAACCAAAACTTTAATGGAGAATAACATTCGATTGAATGCAATTGGTGATTTACAGCAGTTACCAAAAAGTTGCTTAAGAGAATTAAATGAAGCCATAGAGAAAACGAAAGACAATTCAAGAATGACTTTGCATTTGGCTTTAAGTTATAGCTCCCGTTGGGAAATTACCAATGCCGTAAAATTAATTGCCGAGAAAGTTAAAAACAATGAAATAAAAACGGAAGAAATTAATGATGAATTATTTGCTTCTTATTTAACTACAAAAAACACCCCTGATCCGGAATTGCTTATTCGCACGAGTGGTGAGCATCGCATCAGTAATTTCTTGCTATGGCAAATTGCCTATGCTGAATTATATTTTACAGAAAAGTTATGGCCTGATTTCCGAAGAGAAGATTTGTATGAAGCAATCATCAATTTTCAACAAAGAGAAAGAAGATTTGGTATGACAAGTGAACAGGTTACCGCTTAAAAAATTATGAAAAAATTCTTATTACTATTACCCATCACCATTTTATTTTGCATTCCCTTAATTGCGCAAGTAAGAATTGGTGGCGAAGCAGAAGGCATTGAATTAGATTATCAAAAACCCAAAGAGTTTGAGATTGGTGGTATCACCGTGAGTGGTATTCGCTATTTAGATAATTCCGCACTCATTAAATTAACAGGATTAGAAGTGGGTGATAAAATTACTGTTCCAGGAGAAAAAATGAGTGGTGCCATTCATAAATTATGGAAGCAAGGATTATTTGATGATGTGCAATTAAATATTTTAAGAACTGAAGGCAATCTAATTTTCTTCGATATAGTTTTAAAAGAAAGAGCACGTTTATCAAGATTTACTTTTAGCGGAATTAGAAAATCAGAAGCTGATGAAATCAGAGAAAAAATAAAATTGATTTCAGGTAAAGTAGTGAATGATAA